>OY970397.1:0-367500 GCA_963720515.1 uncultured Actinomycetes bacterium
GTCGCCCTGCTCGACCACGCGCTCGCCCGGCGCGAGCGTCCGCCGTTCCATGCGTTCGCCGAGTTTCGCGAGCATCTCGCCCGGGAGTCCTGCGAGGAGCTCGATCCGGGCCAGCTCGGTGACGGTCGCGGGGCTGTGCCTCACGCGGCCGTACCTACGACAAAAGAGACGCCGGTCACGACCCCATCGTAGAGCCGATGGGGCCGCGACCGGCCGGTGAGGAAGCTAGGCCGCCTCTGCGAGCCCGAGCGCCTGCTCGAGCGCCGCCTTCGGGCGGGCGCCGACGGCGCCGGCAACCGGCTCGCCGTCCTTGAAGAGCACCATCGTCGGGATGCTCATGATCCCGTAGCGCTGCGCGATCGCCGGCTGCTCGTCGATGTTCACCTTCACGAGCGTCAGCTCCCCCGCGCGCTCCTCGGCGATCTGGTCGAGGATCGGCGAGACCATGTGGCATGGCCCGCACCATTCCGCCCAGAAGTCGACGAGTACGGGCTTCTCGCTTCCGAGCACGTCCGTGTCGAACGTGGCTTCGGTCGCTTCCATTGCCTTGGTCGTCACTCGTTCCTCCTTATTGAAAGCGCGCCTTCGCGCGTGGATTTCCTACCCCTTTGAACGGCCGGGCTGCGTCGAAAAGTCCCGCGTCTAGACTGGGGTTCCCCGATGTTCGAGCCCCTTCCCAAGGTCCCCGACCACCCTGCGCTCGAGCAGGAGGTCCTCGCGTGGTGGGAGGAGCGCGGCACGTTCGAGCAGCTGCGCGCGCAGAACCGCGGCGGCCCGATCTGGAGCTTCGTGGATGGGCCCGTCACGGCGAACAAGACGCTCGGCGTCCACACCGCCTGGGGCCGCACGCTCAAGGACGTCTTCCAACGCTACAAGGCCCTCCGCGGCTTCGACCAGCGCTACCAGAACGGCTTCGATTGCCAGGGCCTCTGGATCGAGGTCGGCGTCGAGCGCGAGCTCGGGCTCAACTCAAAGCGCGAGATCGAGGAGTACGGCCTCGCCGAGTTCGCGCACAAGTGCCGCGAGAAGGTGGTCTGGTCGGCGGAGGAGATCATCCGCGGCTGCAAGCGGCTCGGCCAGTGGATGGACTGGGGCGCCGACTACTACACGTTCTCGGACACGAACATCGAGTACATCTGGCGCTTCCTGAAGCACGTCCACGGGGAGGGCTGGCTCTACCTCGGACACCGGTCGACCGAGTGGTGCCCGCGCTGCGGGACGTCGATCTCGGCGCACGAGCTCGTCGGCTCCTACGAGGACCGCACCGACCCGTCGCTCTTCGTCCGCCTCCCGCTGCGCGACCGGCCCGGCGAGCACCTGGCCGTCTGGACGACCACGCCGTGGACGCTGCCCGCGAACGTCGCGGCCGCCGTGCATCCCGAGGAGGAGTACGGGCGGCGCGAGAACGGCGAGTGGGTCGCGGCGAAGCGCTATCCCGACGAGGAGCTCGAGGATCGTCGGCTCGGCGCCGACCTCGTCGGCTGGGTCTACGAGGGGCCGTTCGACAACCTGCCGGCCGCCGAGGGCGTTGAGCACCGCGTGATCCCGTGGGACGAGGTCTCGATGGAGGAGGGCACCGGGATCGTCCACATCGCGCCGGGCTGCGGCGCCGAGGACTTCGAGCTCTCCCGCGTCCACGACCTGCCCGTCCTCATGCCGGTGGACGAGGCCGGCCGGTTCTACCCGACGTTCGGATGGCTGCACGGCCTCTCGACGGGCGAGTCGGCCGACCAGATCGCCGCCGACCTCGCCGAGCGGGGCCGCCTGATCGACGTGGGCACGATCGAGCACCGCTTCCCGTTCTGCTGGCGCTGCCACACGCCGCTCATCTTCCGGATCTCCGACGACTGGTTCATCGCGGCCGACGACCTGCGCCCGCGCCTCCTCGCCGCGAACGCGACCGTGAAGTGGACACCCGAGTACTTCGGCAAGCGGATGGACGACTGGCTCCGCAACCTGGGCGACTGGAACATCTCACGCCGCCGCTACTACGGGCTCCCGCTGCCCTTCTACCCGTGCGAGTGCGGCCACCTGAACGTGATCGGGTCGCGCGCCGAGCTCGAGGAGCGGGCCGTCTCGGGCCTCGACCAGCTCGAGGAGCTGCGGCGCCCGTGGGTGGACGACGTCCCGATCCGCTGCGAGGCCTGCGGCGAGGAGGTGCGCCGGATCCCCGAGGTGGGCGACGTCTGGCTCGACGCGGGCATCGTCCCGTTCTCGACGCTCGGCTGGCAGAACCCGGAGTGGGTGGAGGGCGGCTACGCGACCGGCGCGTCGGCGGGCCTCTCGACCGCCGATCTCCCCGACCACGCCTACTGGGAGCAGTGGTTCCCCGCCGACTGGGTGACCGAGATGCGCGAGCAGATCCGCCTCTGGTTCTACTCGCAGCTCTTCATGTCGGTCGCGCTCGTCGACCGCGCGCCGTTCAAGGAGGTGCTCGGCTACGAGAAGATGCTCGACGAGCAGGGCCGCGAGATGCACGGGTCCTGGGGGAACCTGATCCCGGCCGTGGAGGCGTTCGAGCGCATGGGCGCCGACGTCATGCGCTGGCAGTACTGCGCGCAGCCGCCCGACCGGAACCTCCTCTTCGGCTACGGGCCCGCGCACGAGATCAAGCGGAAGCTCCTGACCCTCTGGAACTCGGTCAAGTTCCTCACCGACTACGCGACGATCGAAGGGTTCGAGCCGACGTTCGGCGACCTCGCGGCCGGGCCGGGCGACGTCGAGCTCGAGCCGATCGACCGCTGGCTCCTCGCGCGGACGCAGGCGCTCGTCGCCGAGGCGACCGAGGCGCTCGAGGCGCAGCTCACCTTCAAGCTCGTGGCCGCGTTCGACCGGTTCGTGGACGACGTCTCGAACTGGTACATCCGCCGGACGCGGCCGCGCTTCTACCGGCTCGACGAGGCCGCGTTCCGCTCGCTCTGGTACGCGCTCGTGCAGGGGACACGCGTGGTCGCGCCGATGCTGCCGTTCCTCTCCGAGCACCTCTGGCAGCGGCTCGTGGCGGGGCCGTGCGCGGGAGCGCCCGAGTCCGTGCACCTCGCGGGCTGGCCCGAGGTCGCCGAGGCATGGGTCGATCGGACGATCCTCGACGAGATGGCCGAGGTGCGGCTCGTCGCCGAGCTCGGGCACCGGGCCCGCAACGAGGCGGGGATCCGCCTCCGCCAGCCGCTCCGCCTCCTCCTGGTCGAGGGCGCGGACGGTGCATCGCGTCACGAGGACGTCCTGCGCGACGAGCTGCGCGTGAAGGGGATCGAGTTCGGCACGGCCGAGGGCGTCAGCCTTCGGGTGAAGCCGAACCTCCCGCTGCTCGGGCCTCGGCTCGGGCGCGAGCTCGCCGCCGTGAAGGAGGCGCTCGAGACGGGGGAGTGGGAGCCGCTCGAGGGCGGTGGGTTCCGGGCCGCGGGCCACGAGCTCGGGCCGGACGACGTGCTCGTCGAGCGCACGGGCCAGGAGGGCTTCGCAGTCGCCTCCGAGGACGGCGTCACGGTCTCGCTCGACACGAGCCTCGACGACGATCTGAACCTCGAGGGCTCGGCGCTCGACGTGATCCACAAGGTGAACACGATGCGCCGAGACGCGGGGTTCGAGCTCACCGACCGCATCGCCTTGAAGATCCCGGAGACCCTCGGCCTCGAGCGGCACTTCGACTGGATCAAGGCGGAGACGCTCGCCGAGCAGATCGAGACGACGCCGGAGCTCGAGATCGAGATTACGAAGCTCGAGCGCTAGGCCGACGCGGCCGCGGGGTCGCGGCGCACTTCGACCGGGAGCTTGAACGTCACGTCCTCGGTCTCGGCGCTGAAGGCGCGGACGTCGGTCGTGCCGCGCTCCTCGAACCACCCGAGCACGCGCCGAACGAGCGAGTCGGGTGCGGAGGCGCCCGACGTCACGCCGAGGGTCTCGACGCCCTCGAGCCACGCCTCGTCGATCTCCGTCTCGTCGTCGATCAGGTACGACGGCACACCGAAGTCGCGGGCGACCTCGACGAGCCGGCAGGAGTTCGAACTGTTGCGCGAGCCGATTACGAGCAGGAGGTCGATCGCCGGCAGCATCGACTTCACGGCGCGCTGGCGGTTGGTCGTCGCGTAACAGATGTCCTCCTTCTTCGGCGCCTCGATGTGCGGGAAGCGCCGGCGGAGGACGTCGATCACCTGGTTCGTCTCGTCCACGGAGAGCGTGGTCTGCGTGATGTAGGCGAGCTTGCCGGCCGGAAGGTCGAGGCGCTCGGCCTCCTCGGGGGACTCGACGAGCACGATCGAGTCGGGCGCCTCGCCCATCGTGCCCTCGACCTCCTCGTGGCCCGCGTGGCCGATGAGGACGATCGTGTAGCCGCGCCTCGCGTAGTGCTTCGCCTCGGAGTGCACCTTCGTGACGAGGGGGCACGTGGCGTCGATCGTGACGAGCCGTCGCTCCTTCGCGTTCGCGTAGACGGACGGCGCGACGCCGTGTGCGGAGAAGACGACCGTCGCGCCCTCGGGCACCTCGGTCTCCGAGTCCACGAAGACCGCGCCGCGCGCCTCGAGGTCGCGGACGACGTGCGCGTTGTGGACGATCTGCTTGCGCACGTAGACGGGCGGCCCCCAGAGGTCGAGGGCCTCCTCGACCGTGTCCACGGCGCGCTCGACACCCGCGCAGTAGCCGCGCGGCGACGCCAGAAGGATGCGCTGGATCACGGATCGCATGGTATCCGGCGCGTCGTCGGCTCCGGTGCAGAGGCAGAACGGAAGGCCCGCCGCTGGGGGGTGTAGCAGCGGGCCTTCCGTATCGCTCACCGCGGCGTACTCGGCCAGGACACCTGCCGCGGCTCGCATCGCCCAGTGCCGATGAAGCTACATCGGAAGGGATGTTCTGGCAATAGGACGTTCGGCCCATTTCGCGAACTGATTGAGAGCGCGTTCGAGCCCGATCTATCATCTGGGAGCCCAGTGACGAACAGCACGAAGAACGACCGCGACCACCCAGACCGGCCCGCCGGCGCGTCCTCGCTCGGGACTGCGCTCCTCGCGCTCGTCCTCGCGCCCGCGCTCGTCGGCCTCGCGCGCCTGCGCGGACGCCGGCGCGACCGTCCCGACGACGAGCCCCCGCCCGCCGAGGAAACCGGCGCGAAGCGCCCGCCCGAGGACGAGTTCGTCTCCTGGGAGCAGGTCGAGCGGCTCCGCGCGTCGGTCGCGGGTGCGCTCCGCCCGCACGAGGCCGCGGAGCGCCTCTTCGACGCCGTCCGCACGCTCCCCGGAACGGACGTCGTCATGCTCGCGCTCGTCGACGAGGACCGGCGGCGCGCGTCCGGGTTCATGTGCCGCGGCGCCGACGAGGCGTGGTGGCGCGGCGTCTCCGTCGACCTCGAGCACGACGCCGGCGGCATGGCGAACGCGATCAACGACCGCACGGCGTTCGCGGTCTACGACGCGTCGTCCGCGCCCAAGGTGAACCGGCGGCTCGCTGCCTCGGTGGGCGCGAAGAGCGTCGCCTTCGTCCCGATCGTCTTCGACGAGCCGATCGGCGTGCTCGTCGTCGCCTCCGTCGCCGAGCGGCGGTTCTTCTCGTCGGCCGAGCTCGAGGTGCTGCAGGAACTCGTGAACGCCGTGGCGCCGCTCCTCGCGCGGTCCCGCTCCTCCGACGCGCTCGAGCGCGCGCTCGGCCGGGAGAAGGTCGTCGCGGACATCTCGCGCAAGGTGCGCTCGGAGCTCGACCTCGCGACCGTACTCGACGTCGCCGTCTCCGAGATCTCGAAGGCCCTGTCGGTATCGCGCTGCATCATCCGCCTTGTCAGCCCCGAGGGGCCCGCGCCGATCGCCGCGCAGTGGACGGCCGCGGGGCTCGCGCCCGTGAGCGGCGCGGCCGAGCGGCTCGCCGTCTCGAACCTCGCGCTCCGCGAGCGCCGGACGGTCGCGGTCGGCGACATCGAGAACGCGACCGAGCTCGACGACCGCGAGCTGGGCGGCCGCGAGCTCCACCTCGAGCTCGGCTCCCATTCGGCGCTCGCGACGCCGATCGTCGTCTTCGACGAGACGATCGGGACGTTCTCGCTCCACCGGGACTTCCGGGGCGCGTGGCCGCCCGGCGACGTCGCGCTCGCGGAGGCGGTCGCAGGCGAGATCGGCATCGCAATCCACGCGGCCCGGCTGATCTCCGAGGACGAGCGGCGCCTGGGCCTCCAGAGCGCGCTCCTGAACGCGGCCCAGGTGGTCACGAGCGACCTGCACTTCGACTCCGTCGTCCGCCGCCTCGTGGACGAGGTCGCGGCGCTCTTCGGGGCCGACGCGGCCGACTGCTGGATCGTCGAGCCCGAGTCCACGCTCATCCGCTGCCGCGCGGTGCACGGCCTGCCCGAGGAGGCGGAGCTCGGACGGCGGATCGAGCCCGGCGGCGCCCAGCTCGCCGCGCTCCAGAGCGGCGAGCCCGTCCTCGCTCGCGACTTCGCGGTCACCGAGCAGCCGCCGCCGAGCAAGAACTTCGTCGACTTCAAGGAGGCGATGGTCGCGCCGATGACCTGGCTCGGCGAGGTCCGCGGCGTCCTCGGCGTCCTCTCGTACGAGTCGGGGCGCTTCGACTCCTCGGAGCTCGAGATCCTCGACGCGTTCGCCCGCTTCGCCTCGCTCGCGTTCAACAACGCGGAGAGCTACGAGGAGCGCGAGCGCCAGGCGCGGATCCAGCAGGGCTTCTACCGCGTCGCCGAGGCGCTCGGCTCTCCGCTCTCGCTCGGAGAGACCCTCGACGCGCTCGCCCAGGCCGCCGCGGAGGCGCTCGGCGGCGACTCGGCCGCCGTGCTCGAGTCGGGCGGCCCCGGCCTGCGCATGGTCGGCTCCCACGAGCTTCCGCCGTCGCTCGCGGTGCGTCTTTCGGTGGGGCTCGACGCGGGCTCGACCCCGTTCCGCGTGGACGGCGGCGAGGAGCGGATCGTGACGTCGTCCGCGCTCGAGAGCGACGAGCGGTTCGACTCGGACGTGCGCGGCCTCCTCGGGAGCGAGGGCTATCGGACGCTCATCTGCGCGCCGGTCGCTCACGGCAGCGACCGCTCGGTCGTCGTCGTGCTCTTCCGCGGGGCGCGGACGTTCTCCGAGGACGATCTCGCGCTCGCGCGCCACCTGTCCCGCGCCGCCAAGGGCGCGCTCGAGCGGAGCGAGCTCTTCGAGGGCGAGCGGCGCGAGCGCAGCCGGTCGCAGCGGCTCGCGACAGCGGCCGCCGAGCTGACGCGGAACCTCGCCCCCGAGCGGGTGCTCGAGGAGGTCGTCCTCCAGGCGCGGACCCTCCTCGACGCCGACGCAGCCGTCGTGCGCCAGCTCGAGGGCGAGGAGCTGGTCGTGCGCGCCGCAGCCGGAGCCGGATCGGCCGCCCTCGTCGGCACGCGCTCAGGCTCGGGCGCAGGGCTCTCCGGCGAGGTCGCCCAGTCGCGCCGGGCGCGCGCGCTCGACGACGCCGCCGTGGACCCGAGCCTTGCGCGGGGCGACGCGTTCCTCGGCGCCGGAATGGCCGCCGCCGCATCCGTGCCCGTCATGGCGCAGGGCGGCGGCGTGTGGGGCGTCCTCGGGACGTACTCGCGCGAGCCGCACGCCTGGCGCCCCGACGAGCTGACCGCGCTCGCCGCGCTCGCCGCGCTCGTCTCGGCCGCGTTCGCGAACGCGGAGCTCTACCAGGACGTCAACGAGGAGAAGGAGCGAAGCGAGGCGATCCTCGCGAACATCGCCGACGGAATCGTCGCCACCGACCGCGACGGGCGCATCGTCCTCTGGAACGCGACCGCCGAGGAGATCACCGGCGTGCCCGCGGTCGAGGCGATCGGGCGGCGCGTCCTCGAGACGCTCCAGCGCGAGCTCGCGGCGGAGGCGGGGGAGCCCGAAGGCGAACGGCAGCTCGCGATCGTGCGCGGCGGAACGGACGTCTGGCTCTCGCTGACCGAGGCCGTCATGCACGACCGCGACGGCGGCGTCGCCGGGCGCATCTTCGCGTTCCGCGACATCTCGAACGAGCGCGCGGTGGAGCAGATGAAGTCCGACTTCGTCGCCACCGTCTCGCACGAGCTCCGCACCCCGCTCACGTCGATCTACGGCTTCGCCGAGACGCTCCAGCGGCCCGACATCGCCTTCGACGCCACGGAGCAGGCGACGTTCCTCTCGTACATCGTCTCCGAGTCCGAGCGCCTCATCCACATCGTGGACGACCTCCTGAACGTGGCGCGGCTCGAGGCCGGGACGCTCGCCCTCTCGATCGGGCCTACGGATGTGGCCGACGCGATCGGACAGGCGGTCGCGCGCGTCGGCGAGTCGGCCTCGGACACCGCGATCGTCGTGGACGTCCCCGACGGCCTCATCGCCGAGGCGGACGGGCCACGCCTCGTCGAGGTCCTGCACGAGCTCGTGGACAACGCGGTCAAGTACTCCCCGGAGGGCGGGCGGGTCACGGTGACGGGGCGCCGCACCTCGGACGCGGTCGAGGTGTCCGTGGAGGACCAGGGCGCCGGTATCGCACCCGGCGACCGGCCGCGCATCTTCACGAAGTTCTTCCGCGGCGGCGAGGGGCGCGTCGCGGTCGAGGGCACCGGCATCGGGCTCTTTCTCGCGCGCGGCCTCCTCGCCGCGATGCACGGGCGTATCTGGCTCGAGCCGACCGACGGCTCCGGCTCTCGGTTCGTCTTCGAGCTGCCGGTCTCAAACGGCGTCCGGGCGGGTACGGAGGAGCAAGTGCGATGACGCGTGTGCTCGTAGTGGACGACGAAGCTCCGATTCGGCTCCTCTGCCGGGTGAACCTCGAGGGCGAAGGGATGGAGGTCCTCGAGGCGGCGGACGGGCCGGGCGGGCTCGAGCTTGCGCGCGCGGAGCGGCCCGACGCGATCCTCCTCGACGTGATGATGCCCGGGCTCGACGGCTGGAATGTCGCGGCCGAGCTCCTCGAGGACGACCAGACGGCCGGGATCCCGATCGTCTTCCTCACCGCCCGCGCCGACCTGCGCGACCGGGCGCGGGGCATGGACGCCGGCGGGATCGACTACGTCACGAAGCCGTTCAACCCGGTCGAGCTTGCCTCCGTCGTGCGCGGCGTCGTGGACGCGGTCGCGAACGGGAACGGCGAGACCCTCCGCTCCGAGCGCCTCGACCAGCTGCGCGCGCTCTTCGGCACGGATTAGGGCTCGCCCGAGGCCGGCCGCGCCGTCTGCGCGATCCCGACGCCGACGAGCACGAGCAGCGCGCCGGCGATCTGCGTCCCCGTGAGCTCCTCGCCGAGCCACGCGTAGGCGATCACCGCGGCGAGGACCGGCTCGAGCATCGCGAGGATCGTGACCCGCGTCGCCGGGACGTAGTGGAGCGCGGTCACGAGGAAGATGAACGGCACCACCGTCCCGAGGATCACGACGTAGCCGAGCAGGAGCGGGACGGGCAGCGAGACGTCGTCGATGCGGCCGAGGAGCGACGCCGAGCCGGTCACCTCGTCCCAGTCGAACGACCACCAGGGCTGGACGACCGCCCAGAAGAGCGCGGAGAACGTGAACCCCCAGGCGAGCAGCGAGTACTGGTCGCGGCCGGCCCGAAGCGCGCCCTCGGCCATGAGGACGTACGCGGCGTAGGCGACCGCTGCAGCGAGCGCGGCCGCGACGCCCACGCCGTCGAGGGTGATTCCCCCGGCCACGTCCACGACGAGCCCGAGGCCGAGGAGCGCGAGCCCGATCGCGACCCAGATCCTGCGGCGCACCGGCTCGCCCACCACGAAGCGCGCCCAGAGGCAGACGAGCACCGGCGCGAGGTAGTTGATGACGAGGGCGATCCCGATGTCGAGGTGCTGGATCGCGACGAAGTAGAAGAGCTGGACGAAGGCGAGCCCGGCGACACCGAAGATGAGGAGGAACCCGAGCTCGCGCCACGACCGGATCCGCAGGCTGCGTGGCGCGAAGATCGCGACGCCGAGCATGAGGATGAGCGCCGCTCCGGTCGCGCGCACCTCGGTCAGCCGGTACGACGAGAGGCCGGCGGAGTCGAGGATGACCTTCGCGACGGTCGCGTTCAGCGCCCAGAGCCCGACCGCGGACCAGACGAGCGCGTACCCAAGCAGCGGGTGGCCCGAGCGCAGGGGCTCGCGTGCGGCAGGTGGCGTCGGGCCGTCGACCAAGGCCGGGCGACAATAGAGGGAGGCGTTGATGCAAACGCGCGGTAAGCGATCCGCAAAGGAAGGAATTCCGAAGAATTCGGGTGGTACATTTCGCCCGCTCCCGTGCTACGAAAGGACTAGCGATGCGTGAAGGCGCGTGCTCCCCGTCGGGCCCGATCACCCGGATCGGCCTCGGCGCGCTCCTCGCCCTCACGTTCGCGCTCCTCTTCCTCGGGTTCCCGTCGCCCGGCCACGCGGCCGCCGCCTCGTTCACCTCGTACGAGTGCGAGACGCCGCCGCCGCAGGGCTGCCAGCTGCCGTGCCCGACCGAGGCCTCCTACCACCTCCAGCCGGTCACGTCGTATGTCCTGACCGTGAACCAGCCGGTTGGCACCGGGACCTACGTCGTGAAGGACATCGAGCCGACCTCGCTCGAGAACTGCGCGGTCGCCACGGGCCTGACGACCTGGCGGGTCGCGCAGCTCTGCACGTTCCACTGCCAGCACTGGCACGCCTACGTCCAACCTGGCGGGACGCCGTTCCCCGGCTCCGCGATCGTCACGCCGACGGCGGACGTCGGCTTCTACTTCCTCGGCTGGGTCGGCGGGCCGGACAGCTGTGCGCCCGTGAACCCGTCGACCGGGACGAACAGGTGGAGCTGCTCGGTCCTCATGAACGTGAACCGGACGCTGACGGCCAAGTACGGGGTGGCCCCGGACGTGACGCCGCCGACGAACGCGCCGGTGCTCTCCTCGCCGGGCGTCACGGCGTTTACCGCCTCGCTTTCCTGGACCGCGGCCAGCGACGAGACCTGGCTCGGCGGCTACGAGCTCTACCGGAACGGGACGCTCTACAAGCGCTACCCGGCCGGCCAGACCTCGGTCACGGTCACGAACCAGCTCTGTAACACGCACTACCAGTACCGGATCGACGCGTTCGACTCGGCCAACGCGACGCCGTCCAACACGATCGACGTGACGACCGGGAAGTGCATCTCCGTGGCTCCGAAGAAGCTGAACACGCAGATCCACTTCATCTGCTACAAGGGCCGGTCCTGCACGGGCTACCCGTCCCACAGGACGCGGAGCCATCGTGTGCTCTTCCACTGGGGCGCGGTGCGCTCCGGCAAGGAGGTCCGGGCGCACGTGACCTACCGGTGCAAGCTCGACAGGCGGGCGTGGAAGCGCTGCCGCCCCGGCTTCTACGGGCTCGTCTACAGGAACCTGCGGCTCGGCTCGCACACGTTCCGGGTCAAGGCGCACGACTCCGCCGGCTGGGATCCGACCCCGGCCAAGTGGACCTGGCGGATCGTTAGATAACTACGCGGCCGCCGCGTCCGGCCCGCCGAGCAGCCGCCGGATCTCGCGCAGCAGCTCCCTCGGGCTGAACGGCTTGCGGACGAACGCGTTCGCGCCCGCCTGCGAGGCCGCGCTCGCGGTGCTGCTCCTGGACGCTCGCTGTGAGGAGCAGGATCGGCGTCGTCTCGGTGGCGGTCTCGTCGCGCAGCGCACGAATGACGGCGAACCCGTCCTGCTTGGGCATCATCACGTCGAGGACGAGGAGGTCCGGCCGCGCGGCGAACGCCACCTCGACCGCCTCCGCTCCGTCCCGGGCGCGCACCACGTCGTAGCCTTCGCGCTCGAGCATCAGCGCGACCAGGTTGAGGATGTCCTCGTCGTCGTCGGCGACGAGGATCCGGATGGGGGAGTCGAGCGGGGTCATGCCACCTCCTGCATCGGGGCCGGCTCGACGTCCGTGCTCGGGAGCGGGACGGGGAGGTCGACCCGGAAGGTCGTGCCGACGCGCTCGGCGCTCTCGATCGAGACCGTGCCGCCGTGGGCGTCCGCGATCGCGCGGACGATGACGAGGCCGAGCCCGGTGCCCTGGATCGCGGCGCGCCGGGCGTTCGAGGAGCGGAAGAAGCGCTCGAAGAGCTGGTCCTGCTCGTCGGCGGGGATGCCGATCCCGGAGTCCGAGACCTCGAGCACCGCGGCGTCCGCTTCGCGGCGCACGCGCACGGTGACGGTGCCGCCGGGCTCGGTGAACTTGATCGCGTTCGAGACGAGGTTGTCGATGAGCTGCGCGAGGCGGGCCGGATCGCCGTCGATGCACGTCGGCTCGGCCTCGAGCGTGAGGCCGACGCCCCGTCCCGCCGCGACCGGCTCGGCGCCCTGGACGCACTCACGCGCGATCGCCGAGAGGTCGGAGGCCTCGCGCTCGATCTGCAGCCGCCCGGCGTCCACCTGGGCGACGAACAGGAGGTCGCCGACGAGGCGGAGCAGCCGCTCGGAGTTGCGCTGGACGACGGCGAGGTACTGGCGCTGGTCGTCGGACAAGGTGTCGACATCCTCGAGGGCGAGCTCGAGGTAGCCGCGAATCGACGTCAGCGGCGTGCGCAGCTCGTGCGAGACGAGCGAGACGAACTCGTCCTTCAGGCGGTCGAGCTCGCGCAGGCTCTGGTTCTGCTCCGCGAGGAAGCGCTCCGCGCGCGTGCGCTCGAAGACCCGGCCGAGCACCTTGCCGATGTTCGCCATGAAGTCGAGCGTCTCGCGGCTCGGGGCGCCGGGCTCGGCGGCCCAGAACTCGAGCACCGCTGCAACCTCGCTGTTCGCGAGCACCGGAAACGCGAGGGCCGAGCGTAGGCCGGCCTCGAGGGCGATGGCGGGCCGGACGGCGCCGAGGTGGTCCTCGACGGAGGCGATCCAGTCGGGCTCGCCGCTCGCGAGCACGTCGCCGGGGAGCGTGTCGTCCTGCTGGAAGCTGAGCTCCTCGCTCACTGCGCGGAACGGCTCGTATCGGTCGGGGTCGTCGAGATGCCAGATCCCGGCCGAGACCAGCGGCCCGTCCGGGCCTTCGCGCAGGAGCACGTGGCCGACCGGCCACTTCGTGTGCGCGCAGATCGCCTCGAGGCTCACGCGCAGCGCGTCCTCGCTCCGGCGCGCCTCGTTCGCGGCGACCGCGACCGTCTGGAGCAGCTCGAGGAGCCGCGTCTGGCGCGCCGCGTGTTCTTCCGCGCGCCGGTGGTCGGTGACGTCGAGGAGGATCCCGTCGATCCAGCGCACGTCGCCGTTCGGCGCGTAGACGGCCTGGCCGCGGTCCTGCACCCAGCGGATCTCGCCGTCGGCTCGGACGATGCGGTAGATGTAGTCGAAGGGCTCGCGCGCATCGAGGCAGGCTCGGATGTGCTCGGCGAACGCCTCCGATTCGTCCGGATGCTCGATCGTGCGCCAGGTCGTCTCGCGGCTCCCGAGGAAGCCGCTCGCCGGGTAGCCCGTGATCGCCTCGATGTCGTCGCTCACGTACTCGATCGTCCAGTCGGGATCGAAGGCGCAGCGGTAGACGGCGCCCGGGATGTTGTCCACGAGCGTGCGGAACTTCCGCTCGTTCTCGCGCAGGCGCGCCTGCACCCGGTCGCCGGCGCGCTGCACGACGAGCGCCCGGGCCGCGAGGCAGCCGACCGAGATCGCGACGAAGACGATGGGCACGGTCGTGTAGCGGCCGGGCACGGCGAGGACGAGCAGCGCCAAGCCGATCGTCCCGGCGGCCGGGGCGACGATCCGCCGGAGGCTGTCGTTCAGCGGCTGGAGCTCGGGCGGCGAGCTCGCCTGCCGGGCGCGCGCCACGCCGGTCCACGCAGCCGCGAGGAACCCGGCCGTCCAGAGCAGGTCGCCGAAGGGCAGCGGCGGCGCGCCGATCCACTCGTGCCAGTGCTCCGGCCACATGAGCGCGGCGGCCGCGAGGAGCGGCTGGGCGAGGCCGAAGCCCCAGATGTTCGGCGTCCCGCGCAGCGACTTCTCGAGCCACAGCATCTGGAGCCCGACGAACGCGAGCAGGAGGTAGAGGACCGCGAAGACGAGGTACTCCACGTCCAGCCAGCCCGGGGACACGAGCTCGACGCGCTCGTCGAGCCGCACGGCCAGCGTCAGGAAGAGGACGAGTGGGATCGCGTCCACGATGAAGAGGCCGAGCGACAGCGAGCCCTTCGGGGTGTCGCGGGCGATCGACGCGATCGCGAGAACCGGGAAGACGCACCAGAGGACGTCCGCGACGAGGTCGGCCGAGTGGGAGGCCGGCGCGACGAGGTGAAGCGCCGCCCCCGTCATCCAGATGGCCGCGGCGGCGCACCAGAGGGTCCACGCGCTGTGGAGGCCGCGCTCCTTCGTGAGCCCCGTGACGACGAGCCCGGTGAGGAGCGAGGCGCCGGCCGCGCAGAGCCACGCCGCCGCCGCGAAGCGGGACCCCGTATCGCCCGAGGCCACGGTCGACGCGGCGGCGAAAAGGGCGGCCGAGCCGCCGACGGCCCCGAACAGGACGAGCGCGAGTCGCGGGCTGGGCGTGAGGGCGCGGCGCGGCATCTAGGCGATCAGCCCCTGGCGGAGCGCGGTCGCGACCGCCTGCGTGCGCGTCGTCGCGCCGAGCCGGTCGCAGGCCTTCTGGACGTGCGTGCGGACGGTCTCGCCGCTGATGCCGAGGCGCCGGCCGATCTCCTCGTGCGGGAGCCCTTCGGCGAGGAGCTTGAGGACGTCGCGCTCGCGGTCGGTGAGGGTGCCGTTCGAGCCCTTCGGGCGAGCGAGGGCGAGGGCGGCGAGGGCCGGGTCCACGTAGCAGCGCCCGGCGAGCACGGTCTCGATCGCGCGCGTGACGTCCACGAGGGGCGCCTCCTTGAGGACGACGCCGCGGGCGCCGGCGCGGAGCGCGTCGCCGACGAGCAGGTCGTCCGCGTCGGCCGTGTAGACGACCACCTTCGTCTCGGGCGAGGCCTCGATGACCGCCTTCACGAGATCGGTGCGCGCGAGCTTCGGCATCCGGAAGTCGACCACGGCCACGTCGGGCCGCTCGGCCGTGGCGAGCTCGACCGCGTCGAGGCCGTCGGAAGCGACGCCGACGAGCTCGACGCCGCTTCGCTCGAGGAAGTCGGCGAGCGCGACGACGAGGCCGGGGTGGTCGTCCGCGAGGAGGCAGCGCGTCTTCATGCGGCGAGGAGGGACTGGACACGGGTCTGGAGCTCCTTCAGGGAGTCCTCGCCCTTGACGACGTAGTCGGACGCGCCGCGGCGGAACGCCTCGACCGCGAGCCGCTCGGAGCCCTCGCCGGTCATCATCAGCACCGGGACGTCGGGGTCGGCGCTCCGCAGGCGGTCGAGCAGCTCGAGGCCGCTCCCGTCGGGGAGGTTGTGGTCGAGCACGGCGAGCGACCAGGTGCAGTCGGCGAGCAGCTTCTCGGCGCTCGCCATGTCGGACGCATGGATGACGCGCACGTCGTCGGAGGCGCGCTTGATGACGCGCGAGACGAGGGACGCGTGATCGGGGTCGTCCTCGACGAGGAGCACCGAGAGCACGCCGCCGGGCGCGCTCACGGCCTCCTCGCGCGAGGCGAGCCGGAAGCCTTCGGGGCCGAACACGAGCCGACCCGTGCGGATGAGGTCGAGGGCGATGCCGGCCGCCGCCGGATCCCACTGGCTGCCGACGCCCTCCTCGAGCTCGCGGACGATCGCGGCAGGACGGAGCGGCTTACGGTACGGGCGGTTGGCGGACATGGCCTCGATGGCGTCGGCGACCGCCACGATCCGGGCGGTGTAGGGGATCGCCTCGCCGGCGAGCGCCTCCGGATAGCCGCCGCCGTCCCAGCGCTCGTGGTGATGGCGCACGCCGAGGCGAACCTCCTCGAGCGGCTCGAGCGGCTCGAGCAGCCGGTCGCCGATCAGCGGGTGCGTCCGCATGACGACCCATTCCTCCTCCGACAGCGGCCCGTGCTTCAGCAGGATCGAGTCCGCGATCCCGATCTTCCCGACGTCGTGGAGCAGCCCGGCGAGCCGGATCGTCTCCTGCTCGTCCTCGGAGAGGCCGAGCTCGACGCCGATCGCGACCGCCAGGGAGGCGAGCCGCTCGCAGTGGCCGTGCATGGCGATGTCGCGCGCCTCGATCGCGTTCGCGAGCGCCGCGGCCACCGTCGGCGTGACGATCCGCTCGCGCACCTCGGCCTCGCTCGCCCGCGCCCGCCCGAGGGCGGAGCGAACCGCGCGCACCAGGTCGGCGTGCGAGAAGGGCTTGACGACGATGCCGCTCGCCCCCGACGCGAGCGCCTGCGTCAGGTTCCCGTAGGTGCCGGCGCCGGTGACGAGGACGACGGGCAGGCTCGGCGAGGTCGCGCGCACGGTCTCGAGAAGCTGGAGGCCCGAGAGACCCGGCATGACGATGTCGCTGATGACGAGCGAGACGTGCGTCTCGGCGAGAACGGCCAGCCCGCTCTCCGCGCGGTCGGCCTCGAGCACCTCGAACCCCGCGTCCTCGAGCACCTCGACGATCAGGCTACGGACGATCGGCTCGTCCTCGATCACGAGAATCCGGTCGCTCACGAGCGCACCTCCGTGAGCGGCAGCCGCAGGGTGAACTCGGCGCCGCCGCCCACGGACGATGCGGCGACGAGCGTGCCGCCGTGGCCGACGGCGATCGACTGGCTGAGCGAGAGCCCGAGACCCGTCCCGCCGATCTCGCGCTTCGTCGTGAAGAAGGGGTCGAAGATGCGGTCGAGCACGTCGGCCGCGATGCCCGGCCCGGTGTCGCTCACGCGCACGAGCGCGAAGGTGGCCTCCCGCTCGAGCTCCACGGTGATCGTCCCCGTGTCGTCCATCGCCTGCTGGGCGTTCGTCACGAGGTTCAGCACGATCTGCTTCACCTGGCCGGCGCTCGCGTAGACGTACAGCGGCTCGTCGCCGTAGCGCTCGACGAGCTCGATCTCCTTCCGCAGCGTCGTGCGCTGCACGAGGTCGACCGTCTGCTCGAGGACGTCGGAGAGCGCCACGACCTCGAACTCGTCCGAGCGCTCGCGGGCGAAGTCGAGGAGCGCGCGGACGACGTCCTTGATCTCGAGCCCCGTCTGCTGGATGAGCTCGAGCCGCTCGCGCGCCTTCGTCCCCGGCTCGGCGTCCTTCAGGAGGAACTCGACGAGCCCGAGGATGGCGAAGAGCGGGTTGTTGATCTCGTGCGCGACGCCGGCCGCGAGCTCGCCGATCGCCGCGAGCTTGCCGCTCTGGACGATCTGCTGCTCGAAGCGCCGCCGCTCGGAGAGGTCGGTGACGAGCCCGACGGCCGCGACCGGCTCGCCGCCTTCCTCGCGGACGACGAAGGGGGCGATGTCCACCGGGACGAGTCGGCCGTCGCTGCGCCGGAAGAGCGCCTCGGCGTTCCGCTCGTCGGTTGCGGCGAGGGCGGTGAGGTCGGGCTCGGGTGCGTCGGCCCACCAGGGATAGGGCGGCGCCGTGCCGACGAGCTCGTCCGGGTCGTAGCCGACGAGCCGGCCGAAGGCGGCGTTCGCGGAGACGATCTCGCCGGTGGCGGGGTGCGCGACGGCGACCGCGGTCGGCAGGGCCTCGAAGAGCTGCTCGAGCAGGCGCTCGGTGAGGAGCTGGCGGGCGTGCTCCTCGGTGACGTCGCGGATCGTGGTCACGGTGCCGATCTGCTCGCCGTGGCTCGCGAAGACCGGGGCTGCGGTGCCTTCGACGATGCGGGTCAGCCCGTCGCGCCGGGTCGTGCGGACGCGGTACGGGACCGGCTCGCCGGTGAGTGCGGCGCGCGCCATCGGGATCTCGTGGTCGGGGATCGGCGTCCCGTCGAGCTCGAAGAGCTTCCCCTCGGGCGCGGGCTCGGTGCCGTTCGGGATCCGCAGGATGTCGCGGCCCGCGTGGTTGATGCGGCGGCCCTCAGCACTCTCGATGAAGACGCCTTCGCCGACGGACTCGAGGACGGCCTCGAGCCGGGCGCGGGCGTGGGCGGCGGCGTTTTCGGCCTCCGCGTGGTACGCCATGCGGGTGAGGCCGCCGAGGGTCGCGAGCGCCTCGGTCGCGCGGGCGAGCGCCGCGGGGCTCTGCGGGTCGCGCCAGCGCGCCTCGAAGGTCATGCGGACGCTCGACGTGGGGACGAGCGCGACGGCCACGGTGCGCGGCTCGGCGACCGAGCGGCCGCCGGTCGCTGCACGGTGACCGGGAGATCCGGTGGGGACGGGCGCGCCGGGATCCGGCGCGTCGCCGGCCGACGCGCGGACGCGCCCTTCGGTGGCCGCGTTCGTCCAGGCGACGATCGAGACGGCGTCCGCGGCGAGCAGCGTGCGGGCCGCGTGGGCGAGCGTGTCGAGCGCCTCCTCGACCGTCTCGGCCGCGTTGACAGCGAGCGCTGACTGGAAGACGCCGGAATCCGGCTTGGATTCGACGGGGCCGAGACCGTTGTCGTCCACACCGTAGGGCAGGGCCTGACTGGTCACCTTGTAGAGTTGTTACGGCAGGTTTCGCGCAGCCAGGATCCCCAGAGGAGCGCGACCCCTATCACTCGAATGAGGGATGCCGTGACGAGTGAATCAGCGCCGCAGCGGATTACCTGCCTCGTCGCCGACGACCACCCGGCCATGGTCGAGGCGATCTGCGACACCCTCGAGGGCGAGGGCATCCAGATCGTCGGCCGCGCCGTGGACGGCGAGGAGGCGCTTGCGAAGGTCGAGGCGCGCCGCCCGGCCGTCGCCGTGATCGACCTGCGCATGCCGCGCGTCAGCGGGATCGAGACGACCCGCCGCATCGGGCGCGCCTCGCCCGAGACGGGCGTTGTCCTCTACACGGCGTACGGGGATCGCGCCCAGCTCACGGAGGCGATCGACGCCGGTGCCCGCGGCTTCGTGCTGAAGGAGGCGCCGCTCGCCGATCTCGTCCGCGCCGTGCGGCTAGTCGCGGAAGGCGGTACGTACGTCGACCCCGTCCTCGCGGGCGCGCTCGCGACCGCCTCGATAGGCGCCGAGCTCCCGACCCTCACGCAGCGCGAGCGCGACGTCCTCCGCCTCCTCGCCGACGGCCACTCGAACGACGAGATCGGCAAGGAGCTCTTCATCTCGCCCGAGACCGTGCGCACCCACGTCCGCAAGGCGATGGCGAAGCTCGAGGCAGACACGCGCACCCAGGCCGTCGCGACTGCGCTCCGCCAGTCTCTCATCGCCTGAGCGCCGTCTACGATGAGCGGGCTACGGGACGTAGCTCAGCCTGGTAGAGCGCCGCGTTTGGGACGCGGAGGCCGCGAGTTCAAGTCTCGCCGTCCCGATCCACGTTCGTCTCGGGCCCCCCGATCCTCACTTTGCAACAGAAAGTCGGTGAGGCCAGACGGTTCAGCCGAGCTCGGACGGAACGGGCTGCTTCATGGAGGGCGTGTCGGGAGCGTCGCGGTACGGATGCTCGTCCGGCGTGTCTTCCTCGTGGTAGACGCTCTCCGCGTTCACGGCCCAGATGTCGTGCTCCGTCCCGAGGACCGCGTTCTCGACCGCGCGGATCGCGGTCAGCATCGAGTGGTCGGAGTTGTTGTAGCGGTGGAGGCCGTTGCGGCCGACCTGCTGGAGGTTCCCGATCGTCGCGAGCCACTCGCGGATGACCGCGACGCGCTCGGCGTAGTCCGCGTCGTACATCGGATACGCCTTCGGGACGCGCACCGCGTACCCGCGCTCGACCTTGGAGCGGGGCGCGAGGCCGAGCTTCTCGAGCTCGGTCGTCGCCAGCTCGACGAGATCGTCGTCGTCCATCGTCCAGAGGTCGTCGCCGGCGAAGCAGAAGTACTCGAGGCCGACGCAGGCCTTCGACGGGTCGGGCACCATCCACGGGCTCCAGGACCGGTAGTTCTGGATGCGGCCGACGCGGACGCCGGGGTCGTGGATGTAGATCCAGTTGTCCGGGAAGAGATCCTCGCCGTCGAGGACGAGCGCGACGGTCAGGAAGTCGCGGTAGCGCAGGCCCTCCGCGGCCTCCTGCACCTCGTCCGGCGCCGCGGGGCGCGCGATCGACACGGTCGTTCGCAAGGGCAGCGAGGAGATGACGTGGCCGGGCTCGTAGCGGATCCCGCCCGCGAGCACCTCGGCCACGAGGCCGTCGTCGAGGACGAGCTCCTCGACCGGGGTCTCGAGGAGCACCTCGCCGCCGAGCGCGCGGATCTCGTCGGTCATTGTCTCCCACATCTGGCCCGGGCCGTAGCGCGGGTAGTGGAACTCCTGGATGAGGCTCTTCACCTTGTTGCCCTCGTTGCCGAAGAACGCCGCCTTCGCCGCGCTCGTGAACGAGAGCCCCTTGATCCGCTGCGCCGCCCACTCGGCGCGCAGCTCGGAGGTCGAGACGCCCCAGACCTTCTCCGTGTAGGAGCGGAAGAAGAGGTCGAAGAGCCGCTTGCCGAAACGGTTCGTGACCCATTCCTCGTAGCTCTCCTCGTTGCCCTTCTTCCGCGTCGTAGCGGCGAGGTAGGAAGCGAAGACGCGCGTGAGCTCGACCGGGCCGAGCTTCTTCACGACGTCCGGGCCGCGCAGCGGGTAGTCGAGGAACTTGTGGTTCCAGAAGATCCGCGACATGCGCGGGCGGAGGAGGAACTCGTCGCCCATGACCTCGTGCCAGAGGCGCTCCACCTCCTTCGCCTTCGTGAAAAAGCGGTGCCCGCCAAGGTCGAAGCGGTAGCCGTCGCGGACGACCGTCTTCGCGAGGCCGCCGACCTGGTCCTCCGCCTCGAGGACGGTGACCGGCAGCTCGCGCTTAGCGAGCAGGTAGCCCGCGGTCAGCCCGGCGGGGCCGCCGCCGAGGACGACCGTGCGGCGGCCGTCTTCGTGAGGCAGGGTCGTCGGCGGTGTCTGTGGAAGGGACGAGGTCATTGGCGGCGGTCGAGGGCGGTTCTAGGGTTCACTTACCCGGCGACCGTCTTTTCATAGATCTCGACTACGAGGGCTCGGCGGACGCCGTCAGTGTACGGACTGTAAACCGCCGTCTGCTCGAACCGCCGATCGAACTGCAGGGCCAGCTTCCAGTCGTGGCTCTTCGTTCGGACCATGCTCGTCCACGGTGCGCTCCAGGGCGCTTCGCTGCGGAACCGCGGCCGGATGAGGAAGACGCGCGCCCCCTTCGGCATGTCGTCGAGGAGCGGCCGGAGGGTCGTCGCCGGGGTGACGGCCTCGAGCTTCGGGAGCACGTCGCGCCAGTCCATGACGCGCGTTTCCGGGGTGAGCCCGAGCGGCGTCGCGTAGGTCTTGTCGCGCCCCAGGTAGTACGCGAGGACGGGCACCTGCTCGGGCTGCGTCGAGACCACCAGGTCGTCCTTGCCGACGATCGGGCCGTAGAGCCCTCCGATCACGTCGGCGTTCTCCTTGCGCGTCACCGAGGTGAACGGGAGCCAGAGGAGGACGATGAGGGCGAGCGCGACGAGCCCGACGCGCCGCGCGCGCGTGACGGCGGCGGCGACGAAGAGGATTGTCGGGCCCACGAGGATGCCGAGGTAGCGCGGGGCCCACGCGGGCGAGAAGCGCGAGGCGATCCACGCAAAGAGGAGCGTCGCCACGCCGAGCACGAGCGTGGCGAGGATCGCCGTCCGGTTCACGCTCGGACGGCCGAGGAGCGTCCGCAGGCCAACCGCGCCGGCGAGGACGATCGCGACGACCGCGCCCTGGCCGGCGAGCACGACGCCGAAGCCGCCGGTGAGCGCGAGGATCGTCGGCGCGTTCGACCAAGGCGCCCCGGTGTGCTGCGCCTGCTGGACGAGCGTCGGCACCCACGGCGCGTAGAGAAGCGCCGTCACGCCGTAGGCGATCCCGGCCTCGAGGAGGAGGCTCTTCCGCCGGTCGGGCTGGTCCCGCAGGATCAGGGCGAGCGCGGCGAGCGTCCCGAGCGTGAAGAAGAGCCCCCAGTTGTGCGTGTAGAGGAGCAGCGCCAGCGAGAGCGAGAACGCGGGGATGTACGCGCGGCGGCGATAGGCGAACGCGTGGAGGAAGGTCGCAGTCGCGACGAGGGAGAGCAGGATGACGAGCGAGTACATCCGCGTCTCCTGCGCGTAGACGGTGAGGAACGGATTCAGCGCGGCGAGTAGCGCGGCCGCGTACCCCGCGCGCCGGTTGAAGAGGCTCCAGCCGGCCCAGAGCGCGGCCGGGATCGTGAGGATCGCGAAGAGGACGGAGAGCGCGTGCGTCGCCGCCTCGCTCGTCCCGAACCACTGCATCCAGACATGCAGGAGCATGTAGTAGAGCGGCGGCGAGCCGTCCTGCCGGAGCACGTGCGGGATCTCCGTCAGCGGGAACGAGGCGATGCCGACGGAGAGGCCCTCGTCGATCCAGAACCCGGCGTGGATCGCCCGCGTCCGCAGGAAGAGCGAGAGCGCCATGAGGCCGGCAAGGACCACGGCGCCCGCGACCAGGTCGGCGGCGCGGCTGCCCAGACGGGTCGGCGTGGGCTGGTCTAGGACGTCCGTGACCACCGGGGAAAGCGTAGTTCCCGCGCCGCTATGCAGGGGTTTCGAGGCGCGCGGTGCGGAAGCGCGACCAGCCCCCGTAGCGCGTCACGAGGAATACGAGGCCGACGAGCGTGACCGGCACGAAGAGGAGGAAGCGGAGCATCACTAGGTAGGCGACGGCCGCCGAGCCGGCGGTGCCGTCGAGCGAGTGCACGGCGAAGAGGACGCCGGCGTCGTAGGTCCCGATGTAGCCGGGCGCGGCGGGGATGAGGACGAAGAGGTTCGAGATCGTCATCACATAGAGCGCCCCGGCGAAGCCGAAGTCGAGGTTCACCGCGCGGGCCACGGCGAGGTAGACGGAAGCCTCGAGGAGCCAGACGACGAGCGAGAGGACGAGAAGGCCGGCGCCGTGCCCGCTCGCCAGGTTGCGCGACGGCGCCGCGAGCGGGCGGAGGAGCTCGCGCGCGCGGCCGAGCGCGCCCGTCCGCCGCGCCCAGAGGAGCGTCGCGGCGCCGATGACGCAGACCGCGACCGCGCCCACGGCGACGAGGGCGAGGACGTCGGTCTCCGGCAGCGCGGCGTCGCGGACCACGACGAGCGCGACCGCGGCGAAGACGAGCGCGAGCGCGATCGCGTCGAGGAGTCGCTCGGCCACGACCGTCCCGAGAACCTCGCGCCGGCGCGCCCCAGCGATCGGCGCGAGGAGGAACGCGCGCATGAGGTCGCCGCTCCGCGCCGGCAGCACGTTGTTCCCCATGTAGCCGACCGCCGTGAGGCGATACGTGTCGCCGCGCTCGGCGTGGATCTCCGCGCGCGCGACGATCCGGTGCCAGCGCTCGGCGCGGGCGAGCATGGCGAGCGTGTAGAGCCCGAGCGCGCCGACGACCGCGAGCACGTCGTTCCGCGTCCGCGGGAGCTCGGGCGGATCCTGCCGCGTCGCCCACCAGATGACCGCGCCGAGGGCCACGAGCGAGACCGCGATGTGCGCCCCCGCGAGGATGCGCGTCTTCATCGGCGCCAGGGGAAGTCGCGCGGGTACGCGAGCTCGGAGGCGGCGTCGCCGCGCATCGCGAAGAAGCGGAGCGTCGTCGTCCCGGCGTCCTTCCCGACCTTGGACTGGGGGAGGTCGAACACGAACCCCGAGCGGCCGAGGCCGGGCCAGCGCTTGCCGAGGTCGGCGCGCCCCACGCCGGGGCTGCCCGAGTACAGGAGCTTGCCGTCGGCGAAGACGAGGACGCGGTCGGCGACCGCGCGCCGCGACGTGTCGCCCGCCCAGCCGCCGAAGCGCACCGAGTCGGGCTCGAAGAACCAGTCCTCGACGACCCCGTCCACCGCGCCGGCCGTGATCGGGATGCGGCGGCCGCCGGCCAGCTCGAACGACTCGCCGCCGTTCTCCTCGACGAGCGTGACCCCGGAGGCGTCGCTGCCGCCGAGCGGCGCGAGCGCGACGCGCTTGCCCGCTCGGTCGATCCTGAAGATCTGCACGTCGTTCGCCCCGGCGCGGAAGGCGGCCTCCGGCAGGAAGGCGGAGAAGGCGATCGCGCCGCCGGAGCGGAAGCTCTGCGTCGTCCCGGCGATGCGGCCGTTCACAGCGACCGCGAGATGCACGCCGGGCACGGCGCCCTCGCCCGTGAGATGGCCCGAGACATGCGTCGGCGCGAGTGCGGAGTGCAGGTCGATGTCGGCGAGGAGCGTCGAGCCGTCCACATCCGCCTGAAGCCCGGCCGCCGCGGCGACCGCGAAGGCGGACGGCGCCTTGCCGACCAGGTCCTTGTCCGGCCCGAACGCGTAGAGGCCCTCGTTCGAGTCCGAGCCGAAGATCGCGAGCTTCCGCGCGAGCGTCTCGTCGCGCAGCCGCGCCACCTCCGCCGCAGGCGCGGACACCGGGTCGCCGGCGCGCTGGTGCACCTCCACCTCGTCGCGGTCCTCGCCCGGGTCGAAGAGCGACTGCCCGTCGGCCTTGTACGGGAGCGGCGTGCCGAGGACGTCGGCGATCGTCGGGACGATGTCGGTCGTCCGGACGTGCCGGTCGACGACCGTGCCCTGCTGCTGGTTCGGCTTCTTCACGAAGAGCGGCACGGGCGCGATGTCGCCGATGTTCGTCTCCGTGATCCCGCGCCGGCGGTCGCCGGGGATGAAGCTCACGCCGTGGTCGGCCGTGACGATGATCAGCGACTTCTCGTAGAGCCCGGTCTTCTTCAGCTTCGCGACGATGTCGCCGAGGATCGTGTCCACGAGCCCGGTCTGGAGCAGGTGCCGCTGCCAGCCCTGGGCGACGAGCCACTCGTCCTTGCTCCAGCGGTCGTCGGCGAGCCCGTCGATCCCGAGCGCGTCGCCGTACTGCTTGCCGTTCGGCAGGAAACGCCACGGCGAGTGCGGGAGCATCGCGTGGAGGAAATGCAAGGTCGGCTTGTCCGAGGGCTCGATCCCCGCGACGAAGCGCTCGGCCTGGAAGCGCTGGTCCTGCCAGAGCTGCCGCCCGACGGCCTGGTCGATGTCCGCGTCGTTTCGCACGGCGAGCGGCTCGCCGCCGCCGCCCTCCTCGTGCTGCTTGCCGAAGTCCTGCCAGGTCTCGGTCACCGAGGGGATCCGGCGCTCGACCGACGTCGGCAGGACGACGTGTCCGTAGACGACCGTGAGGTCATCGGCGAGCGCGCGCATGCGCTCGGGAAACGAGGCGCGCGCCCGCGGGCAGTAGTTGCTGGGGCAGAGCTGTGTCACGGGCTCCCACACGTGCATCGCGTACGAGCCGCCGAGATAGGTGAAGACGTTGTCCGGGTGGTCGCGGAGGAGCGGAAGACGCCCGGACTGCGGGTTCTTCCCGGTCATGATCGCGGGCACCGCCTCGGTCGTGTGCTCGTGGACCGTGGCCGCGTTCCGGAACCAGGTCGCGTCGGCTGAGAGCGCCGCGAAGTTCGGGTAGCGCACCGGGTCGATCCGCCTATGCGCGTCCATGAGCGACGAGATCGGGAGCTCGTCGAAGACGATGAGGACGACGGGCGTCGTCGAGGTGACCGGCGTCGCCTGCGCCTGCGCGTCGCTCTCGAGCGAGAGCTTGTCGATCGGCGAGTTCGCGAGGAAGAGGAGCAGGAAGACGACGGGCGCGGGTGCGAGGACGGTGAGGAACGTGCGGAGTGCGCTCGTGCGCGCGTAGACGAGGACGCCGAGCACGGCGATCCCGACAGCGACGACGAACGTCACGCTCGACGAGAAGTCGCCGAGCTTCTTCAGGCCCTGGAGGACGACGAGCGCCACGAGGCCGCCGAGGAAGACGAGATGGAGGACGCTCGCCGCGCGCTCCGAGAAGGCGCCTGCGAGGGCCTCGAAGGCGAGCAGGATCGCCGGCGGCAGGAGGACGAGGCCGAGGCCGAGCGCGACGATGTCCCAGCCGGTCGACCCGCGCACGACGAAGAACTCGGGCGTGTCCGAGAGCAGGTCGAAGAGCGGCTGCGCGATCGCGAACGCCGAAAGGACGAACAGGTGGAGCCCGCGAACCGCGAGCCCGCGGGGACGATGAAGACGGGCGCGCACGAGTCGAGGAGTCCTTTGTATCCGCTCGGAGCCCGTCGCAGCGGGGGAGGTGACCCCGTTCAGGCCTCTTCGCGGAGGAACCGGAGGAAGTAGAACGCGAACCCGGCGAAGAAGACGATCGCCTCGGAGCCGGTCATGATGGCGCCCGCGAGCTGCTGGTCGGACGTCGGCGTGAGCCCCCAGAGGCGCGGCGCCTGCACGTAGAAGTCGTAGACCGCGCTCGGCAGGAGCGTGAGCATGAGCGACACCGGACTCGCGAGCATGAACGCGGCGAAGAGGTAGATCGCCTTCTGCGCGGAGTGGATCCGGTGCGGCGCGTCCTGGAGGACGGGCCACCAGAGAAGCACGCCGGTCGCGAGGTAGCTCA
Organism: uncultured Actinomycetes bacterium; assembly: GCA_963720515.1. Classification (GTDB taxonomy): domain Bacteria; phylum Actinomycetota; class Thermoleophilia; order Gaiellales; family Gaiellaceae. Next base: position 26,197 of record OY970397.1, read on the forward strand.
GGTGCTCGGCGAAGAGGAGCGCGTGGTGCTCGAGCGCGGAGTCGTAGACAGCCGGGATGTGCCAGACCGCGTAGGAGGTCACCCAGAGCGGCAGTGCGACGAACGGGTGGGTGAGGGCGCGGACGGCCGAGCGGCGGCCGAGGTCGGCGGCGAGTGCGGGGGAAAGGCCGGCGACGAGAAGCGCGGGGGCCCACTCGGCGAGGATCACGTTCTGGACGAGGTGCGCGGAGAGCAGGTAGTGGAGCGAGATCGTCGCGAGCGGCGTGACGAGCGCGGCGGCGACGAGCAGCACCCCGGCCGCGTAGACGGTCGCCCGCGCGCGAGAGACGGGGTAGCGGCGCAGGGTGAGGGCGTAGGCGAGCGCGAGGACGGCGACGAGCGCGATCTCGGCGGGAGCCCAGTGCCAGCTCCAGGGCGAGGGCTCCATCGCCGCGAACCGTAGCGCCCGGCTCCACGGCGCACCGGCGGGAGCCGCGGCGATCCGGCACGAACCCGGCGCACTTCCGTGACGGACACGCGGCCGCGCACCCGGTAGCGTGACTCGCAGGGGGCCCGCGCGCCCCTTGGGGGCACGTGGGGCTGGGGCCGGGGCGCCGTTCGGAGCGGGGTCACGCGCGCGCAGCCGGCGCTACGATCGATGCGAACACGCGGGCGTAGCTCAGTTGGTAGAGCGTCAGCCTTCCAAGCTGAATGTCGCCGGTTCGAGCCCGGTCGCCCGCTTTCAGGAACCATGCGGCTTCCCGCCGAGACGCTCCGGACGGGCGAGGCGGTGAGTCAGGTTCGAGCGCGTCTACGCGGTTCTGCGGTCCTGACCCGCAAGCACGACGCGATGCCCGCTTACCCTCGTTCGTGGCGCGTACTACGGCCCAGGTGACCGTCTGCACGCCCCAGCCGGTCGAGGTCGTGAAGGCCGACGGCACCGTGATCTGTGTCCAGGGCGGTCACCGCTACGTGCCCTGAGGCGAGGGCAGCGGTCGTTTCGGAACGAGGTACGCTGCGCGCGTGATCCCGTGGATCGTCTTTGCCCTGGTGGTCGTACCCTTGGTCGTCATCGCCTTCGTGGCCGCGCGTCGCAGAGCGGTCGCCGGTGAGCGTCCCGCGCTCGAAGACGCGCAAGCAAGAGCGAAAACGGAGCAGGAATTCGCCGAGGCGGAAGCCTACGAGGCGAAGTGGCGTGAGGAGGACAAGGAGAGGTACCACCAGGAGCGGTTCCCGTAGGCGTGCCCGGCCGGTGATCGCGGTTTTTTGACGCGCACTGGCGGGCTGGACAGGGCCGCGGGGTTAGTCAGGCGGACGCGGCGCTGCGCCGATTCCACGGCTTCGAGCGCAGCGCGGAGGCGAGCTTCGCGCGTCCGTCGCCGAGCACGGGGGCACCGTGGGTGACGAGCACCCGCTCTGGGTGAAGGTCGAGCAGCGGCTTCAGCGTCGGGATGAAGCGCTCGCGGTACCAGCGCGTGCGCTGCTCGCTTTCGAGGTCATTCTCCCAGACCCGCAGCCGATCGCCGGTCTCGATCACCGCGTCGCCGAAGGCGAGCGCCTTGTGCGAGGGGATCCAGAGCGGCTGCTCCTGCCGACGTGGGCTGCCGATCGCGTGGGCGCGAACGCCGGCCGGAAGCTCGGTCTCGGGGGTGATCGGGTGGAAGCCGGCGCGCTTGGTGAGGCGGCTCGCACAGGCCTCGTGTCCCCAGATCGTGCAGCGCTTGCCGTGCTTTCTGCGCAGACGCTCCGCGTCGCGCACGTGGTATGGAACCGTGATCAGCACCGCGATCCCGTCCTCATCCCCCTGGGCATCCACCAACTCGTGGACTGGCGCCGGGTCGGCTGGAAGCAACGGGTCGATCAGCAGCAGCTCGGCGTCGCTCTTCACGGCAAAGCAGGCAACCTCGTCCCCGAACCCGGACGGGTGCCACTCGGGGTGACGTGCCGTCCAGCGCCAGATGCCGTCTTCGATTGGATCGAGAGTCTCAGCCATCCGTGCTCCTTTTCGCTGAAGGCGGATCGTACGACCTTGGTCGGAGTCAGCTCGATGTCGCCGGTTCGAGCCCGGTCGCCCGCTTTCTCCCGGCAGCGCGCTAACGCGGTCGCAACTCTCGACCGCCCCCAACGTCTTTACCCTTGGGGTGAAGCCTGTGCGCGGGAAGTTCAGCCGAGAGCGGTTCCTTGCGGGCGCGGTCCCGGCGCTCGCCTCCTTGCCGTTGGCGAAATCGATGTTCGGCCAGGGCGACCACGCCGGGATGATGGAGATGGGCACCATGCCGACCGGCCACTCGGACGAGTCGGTCACCGGCCGTGTCCTCGCCGCCCGGGAGGAGGAGCTCCATCTCCTCGTCCCGCCGCGCGCAAAGCCGCACGACAAGGGCCGAATCCGTGAGTTCGAGATCACCGCGACCGAGCGGAAGGTCGAGCTCATGAAGGACGTCACGTTCGACGCCTGGACGTACAACGACAGCGTTCCGGGGCCGATCTTCCGGCTGACGCAGGACGACCTCATGCGCGTCGCCTTCTCGAACGAGACGTCGCACCCGCACTCGATCCACTTCCACGGGACGCACCCCGCGAGCGAAGACGGGTCGCTGCGCCCCGTCGGCGCCGGCGCCTACACGGTTTACGAGATGCGCGCGCGTCCGTACGGCCTGCATCTCTATCACTGCCACACCATGCCGCTCGCGGCGCACATCGCCCACGGCCTCTACGGCGCGTTCATCGTCGACCCGCCGACGCCGCGCCCGCTCGCGCAGGAGCTCGTGCTGATCATGAGCGGCTTCGACCTGGACGGCGACGGCAAGAACGACCTCTACGCCTTCAACGGCCGGCCGTACCAGTACGAGCAGCGGCCGATCCAGGTGCGCCGCTCCCGCCCCGTGCGGATCTACCTCGCGAACGTGACCGAGTACGACCCGGTCGCGTCGTTCCACCTCCACGGCGCGATGTTCAAGCTCTTCCGAACCGGGACGACCGACCACTTCGAATACACGGACACCGCCACGCTCGCACAGGGCGAGCGGGCGATCCTCGAGATCGACTTCGAAGACCGCGGCCTGTTCATGTTCCACGCACACCAGTCGCACCTCGCCGACAAGGGCCTCGTCGGCTGGTTCCAGGTCGTCGACGGCGACGAGCCGGCGGCGGTCGCCGGCCCCGGCGGGCTCTACCAGGACGAGTTCACCGACTGCACCCCCTGCCTCGGCGACCTGGGCGCCAAGGCGCTCCTGAAGTACTAGGCCCCGATGCTTCTGCTCGCAGCGGTCGCGTTCGTGGCCGGGATCGTGACGGCCCTCTCGCCTTGCGTCCTGCCCGTCTTGCCGGTCATCCTCGCCGGTGGCGTGACCGGGAGCGAGCGGCGCCCGTACGCGATCGTCGCCGGGCTCGTCGTCAGCTTCACGATCTTCACGCTCACGGCCGCGGCGGTGCTCTCCGCGCTCGGGCTGCCGGACGACCTCCTGCGAAACATCGCGATCGTGGTCGTCGCGCTCGTCGGCGTCGCGCTCATCTGGCCGCGCCTCGGCCAGCTCCTCGAGCGGCCGTTCGCGCGGCTCTCGCGGCGCTCCTCGAGCGACCTGGGCGGCGGCTTCCTCCTCGGGTTGAGCCTCGGGCTCGTGTTCACGCCGTGCGCCGGGCCCGTGATCGCCGCGGTCGCCGCCGTGGCCGCCACCGAGCGCTTCTCCGTGGACGCCGTGCTCGTGACGCTCTCCTACGCGCTCGGCGCCGGGCTCGTCCTCCTCGGCTTCGTGATCGCCGGCCGGCGCGGGCTCGCGCTGCCGCGGTTCCGCCGCGCGGCCCCGGCCATCCGCCGCGGGCTCGGCGTCGCGGTGATCGCGGTCGCCGTCCTCATGGCGCTCGGCGTCGACACCGAGCTCCGCACCCGGGTCCCCGACTACACGCGCACGCTGCAGAAGCTCGAGACCTCGAGCGCCGTCCAGGGCCGGCTCGACAACCTCGTGCAGGCGCGCAAGAGCCTGATCACCAAGGAGTCCACGCTCGAGGACTTCGGCGTCGCGCCCGACTTCGCCGGGATCACCGGCTGGATCAACTCGAAGCCGCTCACGCTCGAGAAGCTCCGCGGGAAGGTCGTCGTCCTCGATTTCTGGACGTACTCGTGCATCAACTGCCTGCGCACGCTCCCGTACCTCGAGCGCTGGGACGAGACGTACCGCGACAAGGGGCTCGTGATCGTCGGCGTCCACACGCCCGAGTTCGCGTTCGAGCGGGTGCCGTCGAACGTCGAGCGGGCGGTCAAGCAGCTCGGGGTCAAGTACCCGGTCGCGCTCGATCCGGACTACGGCACGTGGAACGCGTGGGGCAACCGCTACTGGCCCGCGAAGTACTTCATCGACCGGCGCGGGCACCTGCGCTACGGGCACTTCGGCGAGGGCCAGTACGAGGAGAGCGAGGCCGTCATCCGCGACCTGCTCGCGGAGCCGGGGCTCCCGAAGCCCGTGTCCGGCTCCGTGTCCGCGGCGACGGCAGAGGGGGTCGAGACGCCTGAGACCTACATCGGCTACGAGCGGATCGAGCGGTTCTACGGCGGCGAGATCGTCCGCGACAAGTTGGCGAACTACGGGTTCCCGAAGGCGCTGCCGCCGAACGGCCTCGCCTACTCGGGCGCGTGGAAGATCGAGGGCGAGCGCGGCGTCGCGGGCGCGGACGCGCGCCTCCGGCTCGCCTACCACGCCCGCAGCGTGAACCTGGTGCTCGGGACGAGCGGCCCGCCGCGCACCGTGGACGTCTACGTCGACGGGAAGAAGGTGAAGACGGTGACCGTCACCGCCGACGACCTCTACCCGCTCGCCGACCTCCCCGGCCCCGCCGCCGACCACCTGCTCGAGCTGCGCCTCTCACCCGGCACCGAGGCGTACGCGTTCACGTTCGGCTAGGCCAGTCAGCGTCCGGCCCAATGGGGAAACTTTCGCCCGATGGCCCCGGTAGCCGAACGCGTCGTCACGTTCCGTCCGCGCACGATCCTCGTCGCGCTCGGGCTGGTCATCCTCGTCGTGGCGTTCCTCGCGCTCGTCTACCTCGCGTGGCACATCATCACGTGGATCCTGATCGCGGCCTTCCTCGCGGTGGCGCTCAATCCCGCGGTCGAGTTCCTGACCCACCGCGGGATCGGGCGAGGGCCCGCCGCCGCGCTTGTCTTCATCGCGGCGCTCCTGGTGATCGCGGGCCTCGCGTTCCTCGTCATCCCGCCGCTCGTGAGCCAGATCCGCGACTTCGTGAACGCCGTCCCCGGCTTCCTGGACGACCTGACCAAGGGCCGTGGGCCGATCGGCTTCCTCGAGCGTGACTACCACATCGTCGAACGCGCCCGCGCAGCGATCGAGGAGCGCGGGCTCGGCAGCCTCCTCGGCGTGACCGAGCCCGCCGTGGCGGTGGCGAAGGGCGTCGCGACCGCGGTCGTCGGGGTCGTGACCGTTTCCTTCCTGACGTTCTTCATGCTCCTCGAGGGGCCGAACACGGTCGAGCGCTTCCTCGGTGCGCTGCCGAAGGAAACCTCCGAGCGGTGGCGCCGGGTCGGCGGCGAGATCTACAGGACGATCGGCGGCTACGTGACCGGCAACCTGGTCATCAGCTTCATCGCCGGCGTGGCGTCGGCCGCCGTGCTCTTCGCCGTCGGGAGCTCGTACGCGGTCGTCCTCGGCCTGGTCGTCGCGATCTTCGACCTGGTGCCGCTCGCGGGCGCGACGATCGCGGCCGTGCTCGTCGCGCTGGTCGTCGTGGTCGAGCTCGGCTGGATCCAGGCGGTCATCGTCGTCGCGTTCTTCATCGTCTACCAGCAGCTCGAGAACCACGTCCTCCAGCCGCTCATCTACGGCCGGACGGTGCAGCTCTCCCCGCTCGCCGTGCTGATCTCCGTGCTGATCGGGGCGGAGCTCGCAGGCGTGCTCGGCGCGCTCGCGGCGATCCCGGTCGCGGGGACGCTCATCGCGATCGGGCGCGAGGTGCTCGACTACATGCGGACGAAGGGCGCGCCGGAGGCGATCTAGCCGTTCAGGAAGTGCTCGATGCCGTGCGTGTAGTCGAGCCCCGGGTTCCGCCTCGCCCGGTCGTAACCTGTCCCGCCGTACATGTGGTCGTGCGTCCCGTCGTATCCGTAGAGCGTGTCGTTCCCGGGGCCGCCGAGCATCGCGTCGCGGCCGGAGTCGCCCTGGATGATGTCGTTGCCGGGCCCGCCGCGGATGATGTCGTCCCCGCCGAGGCCCGCGATCGTGTCGTTGCCGCCGAGCCCGCAGATGACGTCCCGGCCGCCGGTGCCGAGGAGGCCGTCGGCGCCGCTCGTGCCCGTGATCGTGCACGCCTTCCACGGGTTCACCTGGTGCGCGTGCGCGACGAGCGGGACCCACGCGATGGTGAGTGCAGCGGCGATGAATGTGAGGCCCGACAGCAGTACCCGAAGTCGCATCCGACGCTCCTAGTCGTCCGGTGCCGCAGCCGTTCCCCCAAAGATCGGTCGTGGAGCGGGGTCCGGCGATCCCTCGAAGGGCGTCCCCCGAACGAGCCGACTTGCCCGAAACGGCCGGGCATGAGACGATCGCAGCGATGGCGAGGCCGCGTCGCCAAAAGGCAAAGCCCAAGCGCCCGGTGCGCCAAAAGCGCATCCTGAACTGCCTGCCGTCGCCGGAGCAGGACAAGGACTGGATCCTCGAGACCGCCGAGGCCGCCGGCATGGCCGAGGCCGGCCCGCCGATCCCCGCGTCGAAGGATCTCCGCGACGCCACGTGGTGGAAGATCGCCGACCAGGGCTCGACCGGATCGTGCGTCGGCTGGTCGTCCACGGACGGCGTGATCCGCTGGCACCTCGTGAAGGCCGGCCGGCTGGCAAAGAGCGAGCTGCTGTCGCCGCGCTTCACGTGGATGGCGTCGAAGGAGATCGACGAGTTCGACGACCAGCCGACGACGTTCATCGAGTCCGCCGGGACGAGTCTCAAGTCCGCGCTCGACGTCGCGCGCAAGTTCGGCATCGTGCGCGACTCCGTGCTCCCGTTCGGCTCCGCGAAGCTCTACTCGGGCACCGTCCAGGCCTTCTACGCCACCGCGGCCGGGTTCAAGATCGCCGCGTACTTCAACCTCTCGCTGAACAAGGGCCACTCGGTCACCGACTGGCGCTCCTGGCTCGCGACGAAGGGGCCGATCCTCACGCGCCTCGACGTCGACCGCACGTGGGACCAGGCCGCGGCGAACAAGGGCAACATGGACCTCTACAAGAAGGACACGCGCCGCGGCGGCCACGCGGTCTGCCTCGTCGGCTACACCAAGGACCGCTTCATCGTGCGAAACAGCTGGGGCACGACGTGGGGCGACAAGGGCTTCGGCTATGCCCTCGACGCCTACGCGAAGGAAGCGTTCACCGAGGCGTACGGCATCTCGCTCTAACGCGGAAGAGGCTCGGAATGCCGAGCCTCTTCCAACGCACCCCCATCCGCCACCGCGCGGCTACTGACTGGTGAACTCCACCAGGTCCGCGCAGAAGTCGCGCTGCGAGAGGTCGCTGTTCCCGGTCGAGGGGCGCACGATCCGGAACGAGTCGGGGACTTCGACGTCGTCGGTGGGGTCGCCGGGGGTGCCGTTGTAGTCGATGTCGAAGGCGAACCGGAGCTGGCCGGGGTCCTTGAGCACGAGCCTGCCATTGGTGTCGTAGAAGCGGGACCCACCGGAGGCGTACACGGTGATGGTGATGGTGCCGTCGCCGTTGTCGACGATGGTGTGGTCCCTGCTGTTCGCGGTGAACACGTTGGTGAAGGTGCCGGTGTTGTCCAGGTTGGTGGTCACCACGGAGCCGTGCACGTTCTCCCGGTAGTACGGGAACGGCGACGAGCCGCGCTGGTTGAAGGTGAAGTTGACGTGGACGTCCACGGCGTCCTGGGCCAGGGTGCCGTCGCAGTCGTAGACGTCACCGGAGAAGACGTCGTGGAAGTGGCCTTTGTCGATTGGTGCGGCGGCGGCCGGTGTGCCGGCGAGCACGCTGCCCGTGATGGCCAGCCCGGCGATGAGTAGCGCGGAACGTCCCCTCATGATCCCTCCTTGGTAGCCGCAGATCCGCCGACCATCCCAACAAGCACGGGTCGAGTCAAGTCCAGACTCAAGCCACGCAGGCTGAGCAAGAGAAAGCCCCGCGTGAGCGGGGCTTGCCCGGTTGCGCCTGGGAGGATTCGAACCTCCGACCGGCGGATTAGAAGTCCGCTGCTCTGTCCTCTGAGCTACAGGCGCGCACGCCGACCGTAGCACCGGCCTCGGTAGGATGAGCGTTCGCGCGGTGGCGGTAGCTCAGTTGGTAGAGCCCCGGGTTGTGGTCCCGGTGGTCGCGGGTTCGAATCCCGTCCGCCACCCTGTACCGCGCCCCCGGCGATCGTGCCGCGGGCGGGTACCGTTCGGGGGTGGCCGCACACGAGAGAACGTCCTCTGAGAGCGTTGTCGTCTTCGGCGAGGAGCTCACGTCGAAGCCGCCCCTCTCGCATCTGCTCGCCGATGTCGAGCGCCGGATGGACGACTTCCGGCGCCGGTACGGCGACGTGCTGCCCGCCGACGAGCGGTTCGAGCTGCTGAGCTCCGCGCTCGACGAACTCGACGCGGCGCTCGAGAGCGTTCGCGCGGCGCGCGAGCGGCTCGGCCGGATCGAGGCCCGGCTCGTGCACGCGTTCGACGTGTCGATGGCGCGTCTCCGCTCGGCCGAGCGGGAGCTCAACCCCGAGGCCGAGTGAGCGCAGAGGCGACGGGGGAGCCCGCTCAGCGGGTCCGCGTCGTCTTCGGCGCCCTCCTCGTCGTCGTCCTCCTCGCCGCGCTCGACCAGACGATCGTCTCGACCGCGCTGCCGACGATCGTCGGCGAGCTCGGCGGCATCAACCACCTCTCGTGGGTCGTGACGGCGTACCTGCTCGCAGCGACGGTCGTCACGCCGCTCTACGGGAAGCTCGGCGACCTCTACGGGCGCAAGCGGCTCCTCCAGGTCGCCGTCGTGATCTTCCTGATCGGATCGATCCTCTGCGGCCTCTCGCAGAACATGGGCCAGCTGATCGCCTTCCGCGCCGTGCAGGGCCTCGGGGGAGGCGGCCTGATCGTCCTCGCCATGGCGACGGTCGGCGACCTCGTCCCGCCGAGCGAGCGCGGCCGCTACCAGGGCCTGTTCGGCGCGGTGTTCGGCGTCGCGACCGTCATCGGTCCGTTGGTCGGCGGCTACATCGTCGAGCACCTGTCGTGGCGGTGGATCTTCTACGTGAACATCCCGGTCGGCCTGGCCGCGCTGGCCGTCATCGCGATCGCGTTCACGGCGCCGACCGAGCGCCGCAGCCACTCGATCGACTACCTCGGCGCCGGCACGCTCGCGGGCGCCCTCAGCGCGATCGTCCTCTTCACGAGCCTGGGCGGGACGACCTACGACTGGACGTCCACCCCGATCGTCGTTCTCGCCGTGCTGGGCGTCGTCCTCACCGTCGCCTTCGTCTTCGCCGAGCGGCGCGCCGCGGAGCCGATCCTGCCGCTCGAGCTCTTCAAGAACCGGACCTTCTCGGTCGCGAGCGCGATCGGCTTCGTCGTCGGCCTCGCGCTCTTCGGCTCCGTGACCTTCCTGCCGCTCTACCTCCAGGTCGTGAAGGGCAAGAGCCCGTCCGCCTCGGGCCTCCTGCTCCTCCCACTCATGGCGGGCGTTCTCGTCACCTCGATCGGGAGCGGCCAGGCGATCTCGCGCATGGGCCGCTACCGCGTGTTCCCGATCGTCGGGACGGCGCTCATGGTCGTCGCGTTCGCACTCCTCTCGCGGCTCTGGGTGGACACGAGCATCCCGACCGCCGACGTCTACGTGCTCATCCTTGGACTCGGCCTCGGGCTCGTCATGCAGGTGCTCGTCCTCGCGGTGCAGAACGCGGTGGACTACGAGCACCTCGGCGTCGCGACCTCCGGGGCCACGCTCTTCCGCTCGATCGGCGGGTCGATCGGCGTCGCGCTCTTCGGGGCGATCTTCGCCAACCGGCTCGGCGCCGAGCTCGCCGGAGTCCTGCCGCCCGGCACCCGCATTCCGGCGGCGGCCGACCCGAACGCGATCAAGGCGCTCCCGCCAGCGGTGCACCAGCCGTTCATCGAGGCGTTCGCCTCCGCGCTCCAGATCGTCTTCCTCGCCGCGGTGCCGATCTCGATCGTCGCGTTCGCGCTCACCTGGTTCCTGCGCGAGGTGCCGCTCCGCAAGACGGTCGCGGCCGAGGGCCTCGGGGAGACGTTCGCCTCGCCGCGCGACGACGACTCGCGCCGCGAGCTCGGCCGGGCGATCAGCGTGCTCCTGCGGCGGGAGAACCGCCCGCGGGTGTACAGGCAACTCGCGGAGCACGCCGGCGTCGACCTGGGGCCGCGCGAGGCGTGGCTCCTGGCTCGGCTCGACGAGCGCGTGCCGATCGCCGAGGGGGACCTCGCCGCCGACCTCGGCCTCGAGCGTACACAGCTCGATCCGCCGCTCGAGGAGCTCCGCCGCCGCGGTCTCGTCGCGGGCGACGGCGCCGGGCCGATCGACCTGACGCCCGAGGGCCGCCACGTCCGCGAGCGCTTCCGCGGTGCGCGGCGCGACGCGCTCTGCGACCTCCTGAACGGCTGGGACCCGGACGAGAACGCCGACGTCTCGGAGCTCGTGGACGAGTTCGTGCGCGAGCTCCGAGCCGAGATGCCGGAGGAGGCGCCCGTCTAGGTCTGCGCCTGCGGCTGCCGCTGCCGCGCGCGAAGCTCGAGCGCGCGGGTGACGTCGGCGAGCGAGAGCAGCCCGGCGAGGCGCTCGCCGTCGAGCACGAGGCCGCGGCGCACCTCGCTCTCCGAGAGCGTCGCGGCGGCGTCGATCGCCTCGTCGTCCGCCGAGAGCGTCGGCACCTCGGCGAGCGGGAGCATGCAGTCGCGCACACGGCGGGTGTCCCACTCCGAGCGGGGCACCGCGACCACGCAGCTGAACGGCAGGAGTCCCACCGCTCGTCCGTCCTCGACCACCGGGTAGGTCGTGTGGCGGCGCGTCGAGAGCGTCTCGTCCGTGAACCGGCCGAGTGTCTCGCCGGGGGAAGCGGTCACGGGGTCGCGCACCATCAGGTCGCGGACGCGGAGCCCGCCGAGCGCGAGCCTGGCCATGGCGTAGCGGTCCTCGGCGCTCGCGGCCGAGAGGAGGAACCAGCCGATGAAGGCCATCCAGGCGCCGCTGAACGAGCCCTCGAAGATGATGAGGAAGAGCCCGGTCCCGATGAACACGTAGCCGAACCCGCGGCCGACGAGTGCCGCGACGTGCGTCGCCCAGCCGAAGTCGCCCTTCGCGCCCCAGAGCAGGGAGCGGAGCACGCGCCCGCCGTCGAGCGGCAGCGCGGGGAGCAGGTTGAAGAGGAGCAGCGTCAGGTTGATCGAGCCGAGCCACGCGGCGACCGCGTCCGCCTCTTCCGGCAGCCGCCCCTGCCACGCGATCGCGAGCGCGACGACCCCGATCACGAGGGAGACGAGCGGGCCCGCGATTGCGATCCGAAACTCGGCGCCGGCCGAGGGGAAGTCCCCTTTGAAGCGCGCGACACCGCCGAAGAGCCACAGCGTGATGCCCTCGATCTGCATGCCCTCGCGGCGCGCGACGAGCGCGTGGCCGTACTCGTGCAGGAGCAGCGAGACGAAGAAGAGGATCGCGGTCACGATCGCGAGGGCCGCGTACGTGCCGTTCCCGAGCCCCGGGTTCCGCTCGGGGAAGATCGCCGAGTAGAGCGTCCAGACGATCAGGGCGAAGACGACCAGCCAGCTCCAGTTCACCCCGACCTGGACACCGGCGATGCGGCCGAGCGTCAGGCTGTCACGCATCGCGCGGGCGGCCTAGCGGGCCTTGAGGCGGGCGCGCGCGGCACGCGTCTCGGCCTGCGCCTGCCTGACGGCGCGGTGTGCGGCGCGGGCGACGGTCGGCCCGTGCGTCCGCACCTGGCGGCGCGCGATGCGCCAGGCCTCGCGGCGGTGCTCACGCGGGACGAGCATCCATCCGCGGCGAGCGAGAAACAGGAGCTTCCACATGCTTCGACGGTTCCTTTCTCCCGGGTTGGCTCGAATCATGCCCGCGCGGGTTGATCCCGGAGCGCGGGACGGCGAAGATCGGCCTACCGGAAGCGGAGAGGGAGGAAACGTGAAGGCACGTGCGATCGGAGCGCTCGCTGCGCTGGTCGTCCTCGCGGCGGGGTGCGGCGGAGGCGGCGGTGGCGGTGGCACGCAGCTCACGAAGGCCCAGTACGAGCAGCAGCTGCAGTCGGTCGGCCAGTCGATCGACGCTTCGTTCGAGGAGCTCACGCAGTCATTCCAGGGCGACTCGCCGTCCTTCGACAAGGCCGCGGACCAGATCGCCGTGATCCAGGACCAAATGCGCCAGCAGGCCGACGAACTCGACGACGTGACCCCGCCCGACGACGTGCAGGCCGAGCACGACAAGATGGTCGAAGGCCTGCGTGGCTTCGCGGACGACCTCGACGAGTTCCGCCAGGCGGTCGAGGACAAGAGCGTGGAGGCGATGACGAAGTTCGCGGACACGTTCACGAACAGCGAGTCGGCGAAGCAGATCCAGGAGGCCGGAGACAGCCTGAAGGAGAAGGGCTACGACATCGAGCAGGGGAGCTAGCTAGTCGAGCGATCCTGCGCCGTCCGTAGACCAGCGGAAGCCGGTCGAATCGGGCGCAGGCTCGAGCGGGCTGTGCGGAAGATCGGGCGAGGGCTCCGGGTGGTTGAACCCGCCCGGGGCCACGTCGTTGGCTCCGTCGGCGTGGAAGAGCGACGCGAGGTACTGGATCTGGCCGCGGCCGGGGCCGAGCTCGAACTGGCCGCCGCCGTAGGCGCCGATGCCGTGCTTCTCGCAGTAGTCGTAGGCGGCACAAAGCGCCTCGAGGCTCCCGAAGCGCGACGGCTTCACGTTCACCGTGCGTGGGGGGAACGGCAGGCCCTCAATATCGGCGACCGAGTCGATGACCGCGTCCCAGGTGATGCGGTCGCGCGCCGGCTCGAGGATCGGCTCCGTCTCCTCGGTGATCGCGGGGTCCTCGATCCAGGCGTCCGGGAACTCCGTGACGACGCGCGCGTAGAGCGTCGGGTTGGGCGGGTTGTCCACGGGCGTCCCCTCGTAGGCGCCCTTCAGGTCGATCGAGTCCACGACGCCCAGCGCCTTCAGCTCGGCGAAGATCTCGTTCGTCCAGTCCGGGCGCGCGTCGAGCTTGAACTTGAGCTCGGGGTGGTGCGCGAGGATGCCGCGCACCTTGTCGAGCGTGGGCGGCTCGCCGAGGTTGCCGGACACGACGAAGTTGACCGGGCGTGCCTCGCGGCCCACGGCCTCCGCGAGCGACTTCCCCGCCTGGCGGAGCGCGAGATCGAGCGCCGCGCTCTCGTAGGCCCAGCGGCGGTAGTGCTCGAAGACGTCCCGCGATGCGCCGTCCGGGAAGAGCGCGAGCCCGCCGACGAGCTGCGAAAACCCGTCGATCGTGAACGAGCCCTCGATCGGGAGCGTCGGGCCCTCGGCCTGGAGCGCGAGCTGGTTGTCCCCGTCGTAGGTCACGTCCTCGCCCACGCCCTCGTGGCCGCCGCCGGCGAGGCGGATCACCGTCGTCCGGCGCGTGAACTCCGGCGAGATCACGTACTCGAGCGGCTCGAGCGAGTAGGACTCGATCTCGACCGGCAGGTCGCGGATGAGGTCGTAGGTCGCCACCGCCGCGCAGTCTGACGATTTTCAGCGAACTCTTCGCCGGTTCTTAGGCGACGTTCAGGTTCGGGTGGTCTTCTGGGGGCGTGGGACCCCTCACCTCCCAGGCCAGCGCCCCCTCCGCGCTTCGGCGGAGGGGGCGCGCGGACGTCGAGCGACTCCTCGTCGACCTCCGCCGGCTGGTCGAAGAGGGCCACGAGCTCGAGCGGCGCGGCGGCGACGACGCGCGTCGGGCGAACCGCCGCGCCGCCGAGCGCCTCCGCTGGCAGGTCGCTCGCGCGGTGCGCAGCGAGCTCGACGGGTCCCTCGTTTGCGCCGGAAGGCCTCGGGTAGGCGCTAGGGGCAAACGAGGAACGAGGGGGAACGCATGAGCACCATCGAGCAGACGATCGACGTCAATGTGCCGTTGCACACGGCGTACAACCAGTGGACGCAGTTCGAGGACTTCCCGAGCTTCATGGAGGGGGTCGAGTCCGTTACGCAGCTCGACGACCGGCACCTCCGCTGGATCGCCGACATCGGCGGCCAGAAGCGCGAGTGGCAGGCCGAGATCGTGGCGCAGGAGCCCGACCGGCGGGTCGCCTGGCGCGCGACGGACGGCAAGGACAACGCCGGCGTCGTGACGTTCCAGCCGATCGACCAGACCACCACCCGCGTCGAGGTCCAGATGCAGTGGGAGCCCGAGGGCATGATGGAGAAGGCCGGCTCGATGGTCGGCATGGACGACCGTCGTGTGAAGGGCGACCTCGAGCGGTTCAAGGACATGATCGAGCGCCGCGGCGTCGAGACCGGCGCCTGGCGCGGCGACGTCTAGCGCGACTTCCGGGGCGTCCGGCTACGGCCGGGCGCCCCGTTCTTCATGGCCCCGGAGGGAGTCAGGCCGCCTCGCAAAACCCCAGGTAATCGGCCTCGACAACGACGGCGCGCACGGAGTCGCGCGACTGCATCACTGCAGTCGTTGGTTGCCGCCGCCTTGATTACCGGCCGTCGGCCAGCGTCCCCGTCTGAGAAGTGGACGAGGTAGCGAGGCAGGCGCAACCGTCGCTGAACTTCAGCGAGATATCGAGGGCACGGCCGCCAGTTAGCCTCTCTCTCCGGCCGGGCTGGACGGGCGCTACGTTTCTCGCGCCCGCCCAGTGCGGCGCGGGTTCAGCTGAGCGTGATCGTTCCCGACAGAGTTGATTGACCCGCGTCCCCGGCGAGATGGGTCGTGGATGAGCCGCTGCCGCTCGCTCCGGCGAAGACGCCTGTGCCGCCAGTGACCGTCCATGTTGCCGTCAGCCTGGACGGGTTGCCGAACGACTTCAGCGAGCCGGGCGCCAGCGGCGACTTGCCCGGGAAGCAAGCGACGCCGGTCTCGGTGAGCACAAGCGTGCCAGCGCCGCTCGTGAGCGTGATCGTGTAGCGGATGGTGGCGTCCCCGCACGAGGTCTCCGGGTCGAGGTTCGTGAAACTGAGGATCTCGAACGTCGAGGTCGCGGCGCCGAATCCCTCCACCTCGCCCTTCCCGCAGGCGAACGCGATCGGGCTGCACGGGTGCGCAACCGCACGGCCGCCACTCTCCTGAAAGCTCGCCTGGAGGCTGACCGTCTGCGCCGCGGCCGCCGGTACGGCGACCAGGGCAAGCAGTGCGGCGGCGAGCAGGACCATTCTCTGCATCGTGCCTCCCTTCTGCGCCCTCGCCGGCGGCGTATTGACACGGCGAGTCTTCTCCGGCTACCGCGCTGCTGTCAAGGAGTGGGGTCAAGCGATCGCTAGGTCTCGGTACCGCACCGGCGCCGGGGTAGCACCGGGGTACGCACGCGGCGAGCGTCACCGGCACGCACGGTCACACCCGACCGATGGAATCAGCGGCTTCCGGAGCGATGCTAGATGCTGAATGGCCCCGGGAGGAGTCGAACCTCCGCGCGCAGATTCGAAGTCTGCCGCTCTATCCGCTGAGCTACGGGGCCTCGGCCCAAGTGTGTAACAGATTGGGTCGCGACCGGGAACACGAGATTGATCCCCGGCGTTCGGGGTACGCGCGAAGCGTCCAATCGAGGGGAGGCTTCCTTATGTTCCGGCGAATCTGCCGAATCTTGATCCTCACGGCCGCGTGCTTAGCGGTCGGGGCGCCTGCGGCCTCCGCCCAGAGCTTTACGCCCGGCGCGGCCGGGATCGGCGACCCGTATTTCCCACTGGAGGGAAACGGGGGCTACGACGTCCAGCATTACGATCTCAGCTTCTCGTACGACCCGGCCACCGATCGGCTGGACGCGCTCAACAAGATCACGGCGACGGCAACACAGAACCTGTCGCGGTTCGATCTCGACTTCCAGCAGTTGACGGTCAAGGGCGTCGACGTCAATGACCGGGCAGCGAGCTTCACGCGCGCTGGGCAGGAGCTCGTGATCACGCCCGCGCGTGGGATCGCCGCTGGCTCCACGTTCACCGTGAACGTGCGCTACGCCGGCGTGCCGGAGACCATCGTGGGGTCGCCGATCGTGTTCGGCTCCCCCTATGGCTTCATCCACACCGACGACGGCGCGTTCATGGGCGACGAGCCGAACGTGACGTCGACCTGGATCCCGCTGAATGACCATCCAAGCGACAAGGCGACCTGGACGTTCCGCGTGACCGTCCCCGCCGGCCTCGAGGTGGCCGCGAACGGGCGGCTCGTCAAGCAGTCGCAGTCGGCTAACAAGTCCACATGGGTGTGGGACGAGCCCCTTCCCATGTCCAACTATCTGGCCACCGCCGGGATCGGCCAGTGGATCTTCAAGAACGGCACCACGCCGGGCGGGATCCCCGAGACCGTTGCGCTGGATCCGACGCTGCTGCTGACCAACCCGGTCGCGATGGACTTCTTCTACGACACGACCGCCGAGGCGACCGACCTCTGGACCGACACGTTCGGTCCCTATCCGTTCGACTCGACCGGCGCGATCGCGGACAACGCCACGTACAACGGCCAGAGCATCGGCTTCTCACTCGAGACGCAAACGCGGCCGCTGTACTCCGCGGTGCGCAGCACCAGCACGATCGCGCACGAGCTCGCGCACATGTGGTTCGGCGATTCGGTCACGGTCCGTACGTGGAACCACATCTGGCTCAACGAGGGCTTCGCGAGCTTCGCGCAGTACCTGTGGAACGAGCACCTGGGCGTCCGCACGGCACACGAGGACTTCCTGCTCGACTACAGCCGTCCGGCTAGCAGTTCGTTCTGGCAGATCATCGTCGCCGATCCTCAGCGCGACACGATGTTCGCAACCGCGGTCTACCGCCGCGGCGCCATGACGCTACAGGCGCTGCGCGAGAAGATCGGCGACGGCCCGTTCTTCCAGATCCTGCGCACGTGGGTGGAGCAACACAAGTACGGCACCGCCACGACGGAGGAGTTCATCGCCCTGTCCGAGCAGATCTCCGGACAGGACCTGTCGAACTTCTTCCAGGTATGGCTCTACACGGCAGGCAAGCCGACGTCCTGGTGACGTCCTGATACACCGGCCGGCCGCGCGATTGATGCGCGGCCGGCCGGAATCGCGCTGACCGTCGAACTGAACCGGAGAAGACCATGCACGCGGCACTCGTCAAGTTGACGATCGATCCGGACAAGGCGCCGGCGGCAGCCAACGCACTCACGCACGACATCCTGCCCAAGATCCGTTCCGCTCCCGGCTTCGTCGCGGGCTTCTGGCTAGAGCCTGTCGACGGCCGCGGCTTCTCGTTCGTCGTGTTCGAGACCGAGGAGCAGGCACGGCGATCAGCCCCGCCGGCCGGCAACTGGGCAGCCCCCGGCGTCACCATCAACGATGTCGACTTCCGGCGAGTGGCTGCCAGGGCCTAGAGCTAGCTCCCTGTCCACCGGCTGTATCCGTGAGCTACGGGGTCTCGGCGGCCGGTCTAGAGCGCGCTGCTCGCTCCACTTCCGCGTTGATCTCGGCGCCGAAGAGCAGGACGAGCGCGGAAAGCCAGAGCCAGGTCAGCAGGATGATCACGGCGGCGAGTGAGCCCCACACCTTGTTGTAGGAGCCGACGAGCGAGACGTAGACGCCGAAGAGGCCGGACACGAGGTTCCAGAGGACGACCGCCACCACGGCCCCGGGCGTGATGTACCGCCAGTGCCGGTCCTCCACGTCGGGCCCGAAGTAGAGCAGCGTGGCGAAGACGCCGAGGAGCGCGAGGACCAGGATCGGCCATTGAACGGTCCACCAGATCCAGCCGATCTCGTCCTCGAGGTCGAGCGCCCCGCCGACTGCGTCCACGACCACCGGGCCGAGCACGAGGAGCGTCAGCACGAGCCCGGCCGCGAGGAGCGCGCAGGCGAGCAGCACGAGCGAGGCACGCCGCTGGCGCACGAAGCCGCGCGTCTCCGTGCGGCCGTAGACGCGGTTGAGTCCGCGGATGAGGCCGGTCATCGCGCCCGACGCCGTCCAGATCGCGACGACGGACCCGACGGCGACGAGCGCGATGCCGCCGCGGCTGTTATCGAGCGTCCGATTCAGGCTGTCCCGGAAAAGCGAGATCGCCTCGGGCGGCACGACGCCCTCGAGCCGGTCCATGAGCGAGTTCACCGTGTCGGGCCCGGCGACAAGGCTGAAGATCCCGACGCTCAGGAGCAGGATGGCGGGGACCGCAAGGAACGCGTAGTAGGCGAGCGTCGCCGCGATGTCGGTGATCCCGTCCGCGAGCGAGCTCTTCGCGGCGCGCACGAGGATGCTGCGCCACTCACGGAGAGAGAAGTCGGTGAGCCCCGGTTCGGCGTGCTTCACTGGCGTGCGATTCCTCCGCGGTCGCTTTCCATGCGCCACAATGACGCCTCGACCACGCGGGCGTGGCGGAACTGGCAGACGCGGCGGGTTTAGGTCCCGTTGGGCCTTCGGGCCCTTAGAGGTTCGAGTCCTCTCGCCCGCACTCTCCGGCTAGGCCCCGGGAGTCAATCCTCGCGGCAGGACGAGCTCGAAGCGGGCTCCGGTCGGGTCCGCGGCGCTGTACAGGAGCTCGCCGCCGTGGGCCTGCGCGTACGAGCGGGCGATGGCGAGGCCGAGGCCCGTGCCGCGCTGGGTGTCGCGGGTCGCGCGGCTGCGGCTGAAGCGCTCGAAGAGCGTGGGGACGAACTCGGGCGGCACGCCCGGGTCCGCGGTCCTCGACGCTCAGCCGGAAGTGGCGGTCGCGCTGCTCGGCGTAGACGGTGACCGGCGGCGCGCCGTAGCGGAGGGCGTTCGTCACGAGGTTGGTCACGATCCGGTCGAACGCCGCCGCGTCGGCCACGGCGACCAGGTCGCCGTCGACGTCGATGACGATCGGCCCGTCCGGCGCCGCGGTCGCGACGATCTCCTCGATCCGGCCGCGGACGCCGAACTCGTGCGGCTCGATCGTCACCGCGTCGGCGTCGAGCCGGGAGAGGTCGAGGAGCTGTTCGACGAGCGTCCCGAGATGGGCCGTCTGGCTTCGGAGCGTGGCCCGGAGCTGCTGGATCGCCTCGTCGCCGAGCTCGTCGCCGCGCAGGTGCAGCGTCTGGACGATCCCGTCGATCGTCGCGGCCGGCGTCCGGAGCTCGTGCGCCGCGAGCGCGACGAACCTCGACTTGAGCTCGTCGGCCTGCTCGAGCGCCGCGCGTGCGTCCCGCTCGGTGGCGAAGAGGCGCGCCCGGTCGAGCGCGAGCCCGGTCAGCGCGCCGAGTGTCCGCAGCACGCCGAGTTCGTCGCTTCCGAAGTACGGCGAGTACGGGCTCGTGCGGACCTCGAGCACCCCCGCAGGGATGTCGAGCCGGATCGTGTCCCCGTCCTGTGAGCCGCCGTCCTCCTCGAAGTCGCCGATGAGCCGGCCCCGGTCGTCGTAGAGCGCGGCGCCGCGCGCGCCGACGAGTCCCGCGATCACCGGCAGCACCTCGTGGGCGATGTCGGCCTCGGCGGACGCGCTCATGAGCCGGGTGATCGCCTCCTGCGAGCGTTCGATCTCGGGCCGGCGCCAGACCATCCGGAGGAGCCGCGGCGGCGCGAGCCCGACGAGGAACGCGAGGGCGCTGAGGCCGGCGAGGAGCGTCACGACGAGGTCGAGGACGCTGTCGTCCGCCGGCCCGGTCGCCGCGAGAATCAGCGCGAGCGTGATCCCGATCGCCGCCGCGGCGAGGAGCTGCATCCGGCGGCGGGCGACGGTGGGCTGGCCGTGGCGCGCCCGCAGGAGCCGAAGCGCGACCGCCGTCGCGAGCACGGTCCAGTGGAGCGTGAACGCGACGACGTAGGCGACGAAGTACGCGGGCCACGAGTCGTTCTCGCCCGGCACGTCCGGCAGGGCGAACGACCAGACGACCATCGCGCCGGTGACGAAGCCGAGCCGGCGCGCGAGGCGGCCGTCGTGGTGCTCGAACGCCGAGGCGAAGCGGAAGAGGAAGTACGGGAAGAGGACGAGCCCGGCGAGGATCGCGCGCAGGCCGATCTTCTCCCAGGTCGTCGTCGGCTCGTCCGGGAGGAGCGGCGCGACGTCCACGACCACGGCGAGCGCCCCGAAGGTGAGCGCCGCCCAGAGCGCCGCCGGGCCGCGGCCCTTGCGCCACTGGACGATCGCGACGAGCGCGACCGCCGTGTACGCCGCCAGGTTGACCAGGTCGAGGACGTGGAGGAGCGCGCTCATCCGGGGCTTCCTACCCCCGGGCGGGTGCGCGCGAATCTCCCCGGTCCCGGGTGCCGGCCCGCGGAGGAGCGGCACGCTGGCACAATGGCCGGGCCGTGAAGACGTCCGTCCAGGAGCTGGAAGGAAACAAGGTCCGCCTCGACGTCGAGGTTCCGGAGGCCGACGTCAAGCACGCGCTCGAGCACGCCGCCCACGATCTCGCCGAGAGCGCGCGCATCCCGGGCTTCCGGAAGGGCAAGGTCCCGCCCGCGATGATCGCCGCGCGCGTCGGGCGCGAGACGCTGTGGAACGAGGCGGTGCAGAGCCACTTCGAGGGCTGGTACTGGACGGCCGCGGCGACCGCGGGCATCCAGCCGGTCGGGTCGCCCGAGGTCGAGCTGGGCGACGCCCCGGCCGACGGCGGCTCGTTCAGCTTCAGCGCGACCGTGCCCGTCCTGAGCCCGCCCGAGGTGGGCGACTGGACGCAGCTCGAGGTTCCGCGCGCCGAGCCCGAGGTGCCGGTGGAGCTCGTGGACGCCGAGATCGAGGCGCTCCGCGCCTCCGTCGCCGAGCTGGTTCCGGCGGGCGACCGCGGCGCGCAGGAAGGCGACACCGTCGTCGTCGACATCGTCGGCGACAAGGCCGGGACGCAGCGCGACTACGTCACGATCGTCGGCTCCGGCCGGCTCGTGGACGAGCTCGACGACGCGCTCCCGGGCGTCAAGGCGGGGGAGACCAAGGAGGTCGCACTCCCGGACGCCGAGGGCGCGACGACGACCGTCGAGCTGGTCGTCAAGGAGATCAAGGAGCCCGTGCTCCCGGAGCTCGACGACGACCTGGCGCGTTCGGCGAGCGAGTTCGACACGCTCGAGGAGCTCCGCTCCGATATCGAGTCCCGCCTGCGCGAGCAGATCGAGGACGAGGTCGAGGGCGCGTTCCGCCAGTCGGCGGCCGACGCCCTCGTCGACGCGACCACGTTCGACGTCCCGCAGGAGCTCGTCGACCGGCGCGCGGCCGAGCTCTTCACTGGCCTCGCGCGGTCCCTCGAGCGCCGGGGCGTCGGTGTCGAGACCTATCTCACGATGACCGGCCAGAGCCAGGAGGAGGTCGTGGCGCGGCTCCGCGCCGAGGCCGACCGCGCGGTCCGCCGCGAGCTCGTGCTCGAGTCGGTCGCGGTGAAGCTCGGCGTCGAGATCTCGGACGAGCAGGTCGAGGAGTTCGTCCGCGAGCAGGCCGCCATGACCGGCGACGATCCCGACGAGACGCTCGCGATCCTCCGCGAGCGCGGAACCTTCGAAGCGCTCCGCACCGACCTTCGGATGCGGGCGGCGCTCGACGAGGTGGCGGCCGGCGTGAAGCCGATCCCCGTCGACCTCGCTCGGGCGCGTGACAAGCTTTGGACGCCCGACAAGGAGGAGAAACCGGGTGCGGGCGTGAACATCTGGACCCCAGGCAGCGAGGAGGCAGCAACACGATGAGTCCGTTGATCCCGATGGTGGTCGAGCAGACGTCGCGCGGAGAGCGCGCGTTCGACATCTACTCGCGCCTGCTGAACGAGCGCATCATCTTTCTCGGGACTCCGATCGACGATCAGATCGCGAACCTGTTGATCGCGCAGCTGATCCATCTCGAGTCGGACGACCCCGACAAGGACATCTCGATCTACATCAACTCGCCGGGCGGCGGGGTATACGCCGGCCTCGCGGTCTACGACACGATGCAGTACATCAAGCCGGACGTGCAGACGGTCTGCGTCGGCATCGCCATGTCGATGGGGGCGATCCTCCTCGCGGGCGGTGCGCCGGGCAAGCGGATGGCGCTCCCGAACTCGAAGATCCTGATCCACCAGGTCTCGAGCGGGTTCCAGGGGCAGGCCACCGACATCGAGATCCAGGCGCGCGAGGTCATCAACATCAAGCGCCGGCTCGAGGAGATCACGGCCCAGCACACCGGCCAGGACCTCGAGAAGGTCTCCCACGACATGGAGCGCGACTACTTCATGTCGGCCGAGGAGGCGAAGGAGTACGGGATCATCGATCTCGTCCAGACGAACAGGGGCGCGGGGGTCGCCGCTGCCGCCTAGCACTAGGCGTACGCGCCTTTTCGCGGTATAGAGAGAAGACATGGCCCGAGCGACAGACGGAAACGAGCAGCTGCTCTGCAGCTTCTGCGGCAAGAGCCAGCGCCAGGTGAAGAAGCTGATCGCCGGGCCGGGCGTCTACATCTGCGACGAGTGCATCGACCTCTGCAACGAGATCATCGACGAGGAGCTCACCGCTCCCGCCGTCCTCGACCTCGACAACCTTCCGCGCCCGAAGGAGATCTACGAGGTCCTGAACGACTACGTGGTCGGCCAGGAAGAGGCGAAGCGCACGCTCTCCGTCGCGGTCTACAACCACTACAAGCGCGTGCAGATGGCGACGCAGGAGGCGGGCGACGTCGAGCTCTCGAAGTCGAACATCCTCCTCCTCGGCCCGACCGGGCTGCGGCAAGACGCTGCTCGCCCAGACGCTCGCGCGGATCCTGAACGTCCCGTTCGCGATCGCCGACGCCACGGCGCTGACCGAGGCCGGCTACGTCGGCGAGGACGTCGAGAACATCCTCCTGAAGCTCATCCAGGCCGCCGACTTCGACGTGAAGAAGGCGGAGACGGGGATCATCTACATCGACGAGGTGGACAAGATCGCGCGCAAGGCGGACAACCCGTCCATCACGCGCGACGTGTCCGGCGAGGGCGTCCAGCAGGCGCTCCTCAAGATCCTCGAGGGGACGGTCGCGTCGGTGCCGCCGCAGGGTGGGCGCAAGCATCCGCACCAGGAGTTCCTCTCGATCGACACGACGAACATCCTCTTCATCTGCGGCGGCGCGTTCGCCGGCCTCGAGAAGATCATCGGGAAGCGGATCGGCAAGAACGCGGTCGGCTTCGGCGCCGACATCAAGTCGCGGCACGACGTCGAGGCGACCGAGCTCCTCTCCGGCGTCATGCCCGAGGATCTCCTGTCCTACGGCCTCATCCCCGAGTTCATCGGCCGGCTGCCCGTCGTCTCCGCCGTGCACCAGCTCACGAAGGAAGACCTCGTCCAGATCCTCCTCGAGCCGAAGAACGCGCTCGTCAAGCAGTACCAGCGCTTCTTCAACTACGACTCGATCGAGCTCGTCTTCACCGAGGACGCGCTCTGGGAGATCGCCGAGAAGGCGCTCCGGCGCGAGACCGGCGCCCGCGGCCTCCGCTCGATCATCGAGCACGCCCTCCTCGACGTCATGTTCGAGCTCCCGTCCCGCAAGGACGTGAACAAGTGCGTGATCACGAAGGAGACGATCGAGAAGAACCTGCGGCCGACGCTCGTCACCGAGGGCGGCCGCGACGCGGACGACGACGAGCTCGCCGAACAGGCCGGCTAGCAGCCACCTGAAATCCGGCCGCCGCTACGCGGCGACCATGACGATTTCAGGTGGGTAAGGGCGACGTTCGGCTGCTATTGGGACTGCGCCCGAGCAAGTCGGGCGCAGACGGCGAAGCCCCACCTTGCAACAGACTGTTGCTAAGTCTCTCGGGTGAGCGCCTTGAGAGTTCGCACGACGTAGAAGAGCGACGCGGCGAAGAAGAGCATCCCGAGCGCCGCGCGGACGAGGTCGTCCGAGACCGGTGCGCGGCGGGCTGCCTGCGTGGCGGCGGTGTCCTTCCAGCCGTGGAGCGTCGCGTCTCCGAGGGTCTTCGCATCCATGCGACCGGGGCTACCCGGCTGCGGCCCTCGTCAACCTGCGAAGGCCGCGACCCGGGAAGGCGCCGCGTTCGCGAGGGGTGTGGCGAGCGCGACGACGTCGCCGACGACGACGAGCGCGGGGGACTCGAGGAGAGCCGCCGCCTCGGCGATCTCGGTGAGTGGCGCTACTACGTGCTCCTGCTCCGGAAGGGTTCCCGCGGCGATCACCGCGGCCGGGGTCTCGGGATCCTTGCCGTGCTCGACGAGGCGCGCCGTGAGGGCGGCGAGCGAGCCGAGCGCCATGAAGAACACGAGCGTGCCCGGCGCGCTCGCGAGGCCCGCGAGGTCGAGCGCATCGAGGTCGTGCCCGGGCGCGATCGTCACCTGCGAGGCGATCCCGCGGTGGGTGACCGGGATCCCCGCAGCGGCCGGGACAGCGGCGAGAGACGAGACGCCCGGGACGACCTCGACCGGAAGCCCGCGGCCGCAAGGGCGAGCGCTTCCTCGCCGCCGCGGCCGAAGACGAACGGGTCGCCGCCCTTGAGGCGGACGACGTCGAGGCCGCGCGACCCGTAGGAGACGAGCATCTCCGTGACCGCAGTCTGGCCAATGCCCTCACGGTCGATCACGATGGCGTCGCCGCGTGCCTCGGCAACCAGCTCGGGGCTCACGAGCCGGTCGTGGACGAGGACGTCGCAGCCGCGCACGAGGCCGAGCCCGCGCGCGGTGATGAGGCCGGGGTCGCCGGGGCCGGCGCCGACGAGGTGCACCGTCATCCGAGTCGCTCCCTGACGACGCCCGCGAAGAAGTCGCGCCGCTCCTCGTAGGTCGGCCAACGTCTCCTTGGCCCACGGCCGCAGGTCGCGCAGCGTCCGCGCGAGTTCAGCGTGTTCCGGGCCCACGACCTCACTGATCTCGTCGCGCAGCCGCTGGGCAAGCGCCGGGGACGCGCCGCCGGTTGAGACCGCGATCGCAATCGGGTCGCGGCGCACGACCGCCGGGAGAATGAAGGAGCAGAGCTCGGGGACGTCGGCGACGTTGCAGAACATCCGGCGCTCCTCGGCATCCGCCGCGATGCGCCGGTTGACCCCGTAGCTCGCGGTCGCGGCGATGACGAGGAAGCGCTCGTCGAGGTCGGACGCCTGGTAGCGACGCTCCACCGTCTCGACATCGAGCGCGGCGAGGTCCGGCCGGATCTCGGGCGCGACGACCGTGATGCGGGCGCCGCACTCCAGGAGCCCCTCGGCCTTCTCGAGCCCGATACGGCCGCCGCCGACCACGAGGCACGAACGGTCCGAGAGGTCGAGGCAGGCCATGTAGTACCGCTTGTCGCTCACAGGCCGACGCTCCCGAGCCGCGCGCCGCTTCGGTCGAGGCGCACCGAGAGCTCGACGCCCTCGACGGTCAGCGCGAGGACGAACGCGCCGGGGCCGACCGCCTGCACCGAGATCCCGTCGAGCCGCTTGCCCGCTAGCGAGCCGAGGGCGTCGGACACGCTGCGCGCGCTCTCGGACAGGTCGCGCCCCTGCGGGAGCCGGCGGTACACGCCGAGCGCGGCCTGCTCCCCGCCGGGGCCGTAGAGCGCGCGGATCCTGCCCGTCTGGAGCCCGAGCACGAGCAGTTCCTCGAGGGCCGCCTGCTCCTCCGCCGTCGAGCTCGCCGTCCTGCACGGCAGCGATGAGATCCGCGAGCCGGCCGCGCCGCTCCTCGTCTTGCACCATGGCGAGCACGGCCTGGGCCTCGCCGAGTGCGACCTCCGCGGCCTCGCCCTTCACGGCCACGGCGTCACTCATGCGCGTCCTCGCCGAGGAGCGCATGGAGCTCGTGCTCGAAGCCGCCGGTCTCGATCGCGCAGTGGATCCCGCACTCCTTCGGCGCGCCCGTCTCCCACCACCAGCGTCCCGCGCGCGTGGCCTCGCCCGGCTCGATCGCGCGGGTGCACGGCGCGCAGCCGATGGACGTGTAGCCGCGGTCGTAGAGCGGGTGGTAGGGCACCTCGCGCTCGCGGACGTAGTCCCAGACCTCGTCTTCGGTCCACTCGGCGAGCGGGTTCAGCTTCACGATCGCGCCGTGGTCGTGGTCGATCTCGACCTTGCGGATGTTCGTCCGCGTCGCCCACTGGTCGCGCCGGAGGCCCGTGATCCACGCGTCCAGCGTCGCGAGGTGCTTGACGAGCGGCTGGACCTTGCGGATCGAGCAGCAGAGGAGCCGGTTGGAGACCGACTCGCGGAAGAGGTCGCGGCCCTTGCGCTCGACCATGCGCTGGACGTGCACGGGCTCGGGCTCGAGCAGCTCGAGCTCCATCCCCGGGTAGCGCTCGGCGAGCCGCTCGACGAGCTCGAACGTCTCCGCGGGGAGCCGCCCGGTGTCCACGCTGAAGACGCGGATGTCGGGGTCGAGCCGGTACGCCATGTCGAGCAACGCGACGCCGTCGATCTGGAACGCGGTCGAGAGCGCGATGCGCGGCGAGAAGTGGTCGAGCGCCCAGCCGAGGACGATGTCTGGCTCCTCGCCCTCGAACTCGACGGAGAGCTCGCCGGCTTCCAGCTCGTCGATGATCTCGACGCTCATGCCGCCTCCCGCACGCGCTGCCGCGCCGGCTCGACGCCCGCGAGCGCGCCGAGTTCGTCGTCTGAGAGGCGCCGCTGGAACGCCGTGAACGACTCGCCGTCGGCGCGCGTCTCGAGCCAGCCGCCGACGAGGCCCTCGACGGCGCGGTCGAGATCCTCGGACAGGATCCGCCGGAAGAGCGGCCGCCCGATCGCTGCGTCCGGGCCGAGGCCACCGCGCACGAAGATGTCGTACGCCTGGCGCCGCACGCCGGCCTCGTCGCGCGCCGTCGTGCCCTGGAACCCGAGGTCGGCGACCCAGTGCTGCGCGCAGGAGTGGGGGCACCCGTCGAGGTGGAGCCGCAGGTCCTCGATCCGCGTGCCGAAGCGCTCCTCCAGGTGCTCGATGAGGCGGCCGAGGCGCGTCTTCGTCTCGGCGACGGAGAAGTTGCAGTGCGGCTCGCCGGTGCAGCCGATCGAGCGGCCGCGCAGGCCGGCGTCGAGCGCGAACCCGAGTCCCTCGAGCCCGGCGGTGACCGACTCGAGCGCCGCCTCCGGGACGTTGGCCACGATGAAGTTCTGCTGGCGCGTGAAGCGCACGTCCGCCCCGACGCCCTCAGCGAGATCCGCGACCCCGATCATCTGGTCGCCCGAGACGAGCCCGAGGTGGACCGGCACGCCGACCGCGACAAGGCCCGGCTGCTTCTGCGCGCGGATGCCGAGGTGGTCGGACGGCTGCGTCGAGAGCGGCGGCAGCGCGAAGTCCTCGAGCCGCCGGCCCAGCCGCGCCTCGACGCGCTCGCGCATGCCCTCTGGACCGATGTCGTCCACCATGAACTTGAGCCGGGCCTTCACGCGCGAGACGCGGTACGTGAGGTCGTCCGACCAAGCGCCGGTGATGGCGGCCAGCACCTCGACCGCCTGGCCGCGGGGGACGAAGACGCCCATGTCCCGCGCGAGCCGTGGTACGGAGGAGAGCCCGCCGCCCACCAGCACCGCGAACCCCTCGCGGCCCTCGTGGAGCGCGCCGACGAGCGCGATGCAGTTGATCTCCGGCGCGTTGCAGCGGTCGGCGCACGCGGCGATCGAGTACTTGTGCTTGCGCGGGAGGTTGGAGAAGTCCGGGTTCCCGTAGAAGAACTCGGCCGCGTCGGCGACGACGCCCGACGCGTCGAAGAGCTCGTCGGGATCGAGCCCCTGCATCGGGCAGCCCGTGATGTTGCGCACGGTGTCGCCGCAGCCGCCCGCGGTCGTGATCCCGGCCGCGTCGAGATGAGCGAAGACGTCCGGCAGCGCGGCCAGCTCGAGCCAGTGGAGCTGGACGTTCTGCCGCGTCGCGAGCTCGCCGTCGCCCTTGCCGAACTGGTTCGAGACCTCGCCGATCGCGCGGAGCTTCGCGGGGGTCAGGTGCCCGCTCGGCAGCTTGATGCGGAGCATGAACGTCCCGACCTTCGGCTTGTCGTGGTAGAGGCCCCACCACTGGAGCCGGACGATGTCCTCCTCGGCGACGCTCTCGTACCCCTGAGCGATGAGCGCGGGCAGCTCGTCGCGGATGCCGAGCGGCGCCTTCTCCTGCTTCAGCCGCTCGACGGGGTTCCGCTTGAGAACGAGGTCCCAGGTGGCCGGCGCGCCCATCGAACGGCGAAGCGTAGAGACCCGACTTCACTTTGTAAAGCGACTTCAGTAGCGAAAGTCTTGTGGACTCATGCCGCAGCGGCGATGCGGTCGAGGAGCGCGTCGGCGTCCGGCGCGACCTGGATCGGCGCTGCGGCGCCGGCCACGGCGCCAGGCGTCTTGAGCCCGTCGCCGGTCACGAGGAGTACGACCTCGTCCTCTCGGCCGACCATTCCATCGGCGATCGCCGCGCGCAGCGCCCCGAGGGAGACGCCCGCCGCCGTCTCGCCGAAGACGCCGCCGAGCCGGGCGAGGAGCTTCATGTTCTCGCCGATCTCCTCCTCGGGCACTGGCACGATCTCGCCGCCGGACCCGCGGGCTGCGCCGATCGCGAGGTCGGCGTCGGCGGGGCTCCCGATCGCGAGCGAGTGCGCGATCGTATTTGGGCGGACCGGACGCACACGCGCTCCATCCGCGAACGCGGTCGCGACCGGCGAGCAGCCCGCCGCCTGGCCGCCCACGAGCCTGGGCGCCGTGCCCGTGACGAGCTCGAGCCGCCGGAGCTCGGCGAAGCCCTGCGCGACCTTGCCGAAGAGCACGCCCGACGCGATCGGCCCGGCGACGACGTCCGGCTGGCGCCAGCCGAGCTGCTCGGCGATCTCGAACGCGAGCGTCTTCGAGCCCTCGGCGTAGTAGGCGCGCAGGTTCACGTTCACGAACGCCCACGGCAGGTCGAACGAGAGCTCGACCGACATCCGCGAGCAGTCGTCGTAGCTTCCGTCCACGGCGTAGATCGTCGCCCCGTGGACGGCGGTCGCGGCGAGCTTCTCCCGCTCGACCGTGGCGGGGCAGAGGACGACCGCGGCGAGCCCGTCGGCGGCGGCGCGCGCGGCGACCGCGTTGGCGAGGTTGCCGGTCGAGGAGCAGGCAAGCGTCCCGAGCCCGAGCTCCTGTGCCTTCGCGGCCGCGACCGCGACGACCCGGTCCTTGAACGAGTGCGTCGGGTTCGCCGTGTCGAGCTTCAGGTGCAGCGTGCGGATCCCGAGCGCCTCGGCGAGCCGCGGCGCTGGCACGAGGGGCGTGAGGCCGGGTGCGAGCCGCGCGTCCGCGGGCGGCGCGACGGGCAGGAGCGCCGCGTAGCGCCAGATCGAGGACGGCCCGGCGGCGAAGGTCTCGCGCGTGACCATGCGCGCGAGGCGCGGCCAGTCGTAGGCGGGGTCGAGGGGGCCGAAGCACTGCGAGCAGACGCCGACGGCCTCGAGGGGGTGCGGGGTCGCGCAGATGCGGCAGGTGAGGGTGGAAGCTGGCACCGATAACACTCCTTTGTCGTTCGCTCGACATCCATCCGAGCCGTGGCTCGGCCGGGCTTGGCACCACGCTCCGAGGAGCAGGTTGCCGAGGCTTCACAGGGCCGGTTCCCTCAGCCTCTCTCGATGTGGAGCGGACGCTCGGCGCCGCTCGCGGGGGCGACTATAGCGGTGCCCAGACGACGGACGCCACCTCGACCGGGTCCTTGAGCCCCTTGAGCTCGACCGTCCGGGCGTCCGAGACCTCGACGTCGAGGTCGTCCGCGCTCGCAGTGGTGACGAGGATCTCGCGGGCCCCGGCGGCGGAGCCGACGCGGGCGGCGGCGTGCACGCCGCGGCCGCGGTACGAGCCGCCCTGTTGGAGCGCGCCGTCCGTGTGGACGCCGATCCGCACGTCGAAGACGAACTCCTGATCGATCGCGCGCTGCACCGCCCGCGCCGCCTCCACCGCGTCGCCCGGCTCGTCGAACGCGACGAAGAACCCGTCGCCCGTGTGGTCCACCACCTGGCCCGAGTGGTCGTTGAAGATCGCGCGGAGCGTGTCGTCGTGGCGGCGGAGGATGGTCGCCCACTGCCGGTCCTCCATGGTCGAGAGGAGCTCGGTGGACTTGACGATGTCGGTGAAGAGGAACGTCTTGCGGACCTCGCGCGACGTGTCGCGACCGAGCTCCGCGGCGACCCGCTCCGCGTCGCGCACCGCCCCGAGCCGCTCGAAGCGCGCGGCCGCGGCCTGGAGCTCCCACATCGCCGTCTCCTCGTCCTCCTCGGTCCGGGCCAGCAGCCCGAGCCGCTCGCGTGCGAGGGCCACGTCGTACGTCGCGCCGGTCGCGTCCCAGAGGCGCCGCGCCTCGCGGAAGCTCGCGAACGCCCGGGGCGAGTCGCCGCGCACCTGCTGCACCGATCCCTGCGCGAAGGAGGCGAATGCCTTGAGGGCGGACGTCTCGTAGACGCCGGCGGCTTCGGCGAGCTCACCCGCGTAGGCCTCCGCGCGCTCCGGCTCGCCGGCCGCGAGTGCGATCTCGACCGCCGCGGGAAGGAGCCGCGCCCGCTCCCCCACGGAGAGCCGGTCGTCCGCGAGCGCGCGCGTGATCGATGTCCAGGCGCCCTTCACGTTCCCCTGCGCGAGGCGGAGGAGCGAGAGGCCGGGTTCGGGCGTGTAGCCGTACTCGTCCGCCTCGCGGAACGTCTGCTCCGCGGCAGCGAGGTCGCCGAGCCGGAGCCGAATGTCGCCTAGCTCGTAGAAGGCGGCCCCCGCGATACGCGGCGACCAGTCCCGGAGCTCCTCGCCGGCGCGGCCTGCCTCGCTCTCGGCCTCGCTCAGCTGGCCCTTGAATTTGAGGACCTCCGCGTAGTTCACGCGGCACATCCCCGGGAACCCGGAGAGCCCGCCGTCCGAGCAGAAGCTGTGCGCGAGGGCGGTCCACTCCATCGCGCGGTCGAAGTCGGCGGCGTCGCGGCAGGAGCCGATCGTGTTGCAGTAGACGGCCATCGTCGAGAACTGGTCGAGCTCGCCGCCGGCCGCCGCGGCGCCCGCCTCGTCGAGGAGCATCCGGCCCTCCGCGACCTCGCCGCG
Source organism: uncultured Actinomycetes bacterium (assembly GCA_963720515.1). Classification (GTDB taxonomy): domain Bacteria; phylum Actinomycetota; class Thermoleophilia; order Gaiellales; family Gaiellaceae. Next base: position 57,192 of record OY970397.1, read on the forward strand.
CGTGATGAGCGCCATCCCGCGGCGTTGGAGCCCCCGCATCTCGAGGCTCCGGTCGCCGAGGCGCCGGCCGATGTCCTCCGCGCGTCGTGCAAGGTCGATCGTCCGCTCCGCGTCGTGCGCCGCGAAGCTCAGGAGGCTCTCCTCGAGCGCGACGTAGCCGTGGGCGAGCGCCTCGGGCTGGTCTGCGATGAGCCGCTTGGCCCGGCCCATCCAGCCGCTCGCGACGGCGTCCTGGAGCTTCGAGGTCGCGTAGTGGTGCGCGAGCATCGTCGCCGTGAGGGCCGCCGCGAGGACGTCCTCCTCCTCGAGGTACGCCGCGTATGCACGCTCGAGGTACGGGACCGTCTCGACCGCATGGCCGCTCCAGAGGGCTGCCTCCGCGAGGAGCGTCAGGTCCGCGCCGGCGACACCGCCCTCGCCGTCGGCCTCGCGCAGGAGGTCGTACGCCGTCCGCCAGTCGCGGCGGGCCGCCGCCTCGCGCCCGGCCGCCGCCCGGTCTTCCGCGACCTGGTTCACCGCCAGCGCGACGGAGACGACGGGCACCGGCTCCGAGATCCCCTTGAGCTCCGACCTCGCGCGCCTCCGAGAGCGAGTACGGGACGGCCGCGCCGGCCAGCGTGTCCTGGCTCGCGAGGATCTCGCCGCCCCCGGCGAGCGCGCCGATCCGCGCGGCCGCGTGCACGCCCTGGCCGCCGTAGTCGCCGTCGTCCGTGGAGAACGCGCCGGCGGAGTGGAGGCCGATGCGGACGTCCGGGGCGATGCCCTCGTAGTCCTCGAGCGCGCGCTGCACGGCGACCGCGGCCTCGACCGCCGCCGTCGCGCCGTCGAACGCGGCGAAGAACCCGTCGCCGGTCTGCTTGATGACCTCGCCGCCCCGGTCGACGAGGAGCTCGCGGAGCGTCCGGTCGTGCCAGGCGAGGAGCTTCTGCCACTTCGTCTCGCCGAGTGCCTCGGCCAGGTTCGTCGAGCCGACGATGTCCGTGAACATGAACGTCCGCGTGAGCGGGCACCTCGCCGGAGAGCTCTGCAGCCCGCTGCGCCGCGAGCACCGCGCCGAGGCGCTCGAACGTGGCGCGCGCGGCCGCGAGCTCGTCGAGCGCGCCGTCCTCGTCGCCTTCGCGCCGGAGCGCCATGGCGAGGAGCACCTGGGCCTCGGCCGTCTCGTAGGGCGCGTGGACGGAGCGCCATTCGTCGAGCGCGTGCTGGGCCTGCGCGGCGGCCTCCTCGGGCGCGCCGTCCTCGAGCAGGATCCGCGCCCACGCGAGGCAGACCTCCGCCTCGAACGCCGGGGTGCGCTTGCCGTCGATCATGTACTTGTCGGCGATCTCGCCGAGTTCGGTCGCCGCCTTTCGCGCCGTCTCGAGGTCGCCCGTCGCGAGGGCGATCTCCACCTGGGCCGGTAGTCGCCGGAAGCGGCCGATCTCGTCCTCCGCCGCGGCAAGGCTCCGCTTTACACCCGCGGCCGCGGCGTCGACCTTCCCCTGCGCGAGCCGCAGGAGCGCGAGCCCGGGCTGCGGGTCGCGGCCCCACTCCTTCGCCTGCTTGTACGCCTCTTCGGCGGCCGCGAAGTCGCCGCGCCGCCGGCGGATCTCGCCGATCTCGTAGAAGCCGACCGCAGTCGTCCACGCGTCGAAGCCGCGCAGCTCCTCGCACGCCTCAACCGCCTGCTCCTCCGCCGCGTCCCAGTCGCCCTTGAGGCGGAGCGCGGTCGAGTGATGGACGCGGCACGCGCCCGGGAAGCCCTTGAGGTCCTGGCGTTCACACCACTTGTTCGCCGCCTCGGTCCACTCGGAGCCCCGGCGGTAGTCGCCGAGGTTGTTGCAGGACGTGATCGTGACGCAGTAGATGAGTCCGGTCGAGAACGGGCGGAGCTCGCCGCTCACGGCTGCCGCGGTCGCCTCGTCGAGGAGCCGAAGCCCCTCGTCGACCTCGCCGCGGAGCACGAGGGCGCGCCCCTTGCTCGTCAGGCCGAGGGCCTGAAGGTCGCGGTCGCCGAACCGCTGGCCGATGGCGTAGGCGAGATCGGCCTTCCCGATGCCTGCCTCGAAGTCGCCGGACATGAGCGCGCCGAACGACTGGGTTACCGCGAGGTACCCGTGCTCGGGGGACTCCTCCTGGCCGTCGAGGAGGCGCTCGGCCTTCCCGAACCAGCCCGCCGACGGCGCGAGCTGCGCCTTGCCGAAGTAGTCGCTCGAGATCTGGAGCGCGACGACGGCGGCTCGCCGGTTCTCGCCCGCTTCGGTGTACGCCGCGAAGGCGCGCTCGCGAAGCGCGATCGCCTTGTCGAGCATCCCGCTCCACCAAGTCGCCTCCGCGTAGATCTCGAGATCGGTCGGGTCGGTGATCTCGCCCTCGGAGGGCTTCAGCAGGTCGTAGGCCTGCCGCCATGCGCCGCGTGCCGCCGCTTCGCGGCCTGGCGCCAGGGAGTCGTCGAGGACCTGCGTCATGGGAGTCCGCCGAATTCTACGTCCGTACAATCGGATCACAGATGGACCCGCTCTACCGCCCGCAGGGCGTCGAGGAGCGCTGGCAGCGGATCTGGGAGGAGGAAGGGCTCTACAACGCCGACCCCGACCCGGCCCGCGAGGCGTTCGTCGACGCGCATCCCCCGCCCAACGTGACGGGCGAGCTCCACATGGGCCACGCCCTCCAGCTCGCGCTCGGCGACGCGCTCTGCCGGATGAAGCGCATGCAGGGGTTCAACGTCCTCTTCCAGCCGGGCTACGACCACGCGGGGATCTCGACGCAGAACGCGGTCGAGAAGCAGCTCGCGACGGAGGGGAAGACGCGCCAGGAGCTCGGGCGCGAGGCCTTCGAGGCGCGCGTGTGGGAGTGGCTCCACGAGTACGGCGGCAAGATCATGAACCAGTTCCGCCGCATGGGCGCCTCGCTCGACTACCGGCGCGAGCGCTTCACGATGGACGAGGGCTACGTCCGCGCGGTCATGCGCGCCTTCGTGCACCTGTACGGCAAGGGCTGGATCTACCGGGCGAACCGGATCATCAACTGGTGCCCGTACCACCAGACCTCGCTCTCGGATCTCGAGCTCGTCCACGTGCAGGTGGACGACGCGCTGACGACGATCCGCTACCTGTTCGTGGACGGCTCGGGCGCGATCGCGATCGCGACCGCCCGCCCCGCGACGATCCCGGCCGACGTCGCCGTGGCCGTCCACCCCGACGACGAGCGGTACAAGGACGCGATCGGCAAGGAGGTGATCGTCCCGTTCGTCGAGCGCCAGGTGCCGGTCATCGCGGACGAGCGCGTCGACCCGGAGTTCGGGACGGGCGCGCTCAAGGTCACGCCGGGCCACGACCCGATGGACTTCGAGATCGGGCGCGCGCATCACCTCCCCGAGCCGATGGTGATCGGCCCCGACGGGAGGATGAACGACCACGTCCCCGCGCTCGCCGGGCTCACGCAGGAGGAGGCGGAGAAGAAGATCCTCGACTGGTGCCGCGAGCGCGACCTCCTCGTCTCGCGCGAGGCCTACCGCCACACGGTCGCGCTCTGCGAGCGCTGCGAGAGCCGGATCGAGCCGCTCATCTCGCTCCAGTGGTGGTGCGCGATGGACGAGCTCAAGCAGCCCGCGATCCGCGCGCTCGCGGCGCGCGTCGTCCGCTACCACCCCGAGTCCCAGCACCGCTTCGCGATCGATTCGCTCGCCAACGCGCCGGACTGGTGCATCTCGCGCCAGCTCTGGTGGGGACACCAGCTCCCGATCTGGACGTGCGCGGACGGCCACATGACGGTCGCCGAGACCGCGCCGGAGGCGTGCGGCGAGTGCGGCTCCGCCGAGCTCGAGCGCAGCGAGGACGTGCTCGACACGTGGTTCTCGTCGGCGCTCTGGCCGTTCGCGACCCTCGGCTGGCCCGACCCGACGCCCGACCTCCAGGCGTTCTACCCCGGGCATCTCCAGACGACCGCGCGGGAGATCATCCGCCTCTGGGAGAACCGCATGATCTTCATGGGCCTCGAGCTCGTGGGCGAGATCCCCTTCGAGGACGTGATCATCCACTCGACCGTGCTCGCGCCCGACGGGCGGCGGATGTCGAAGAGCCTCGGCACGGGGATCGACCCGCTCGACGTGATCGCCGAGCACGGCGCGGACGCGGTGCGCTACGGGCTCCTGAAGATGTCCTCGACGCAGGACGTGCGCTTCTCTTACGGAGCGGTCGAGGAGGGGCGAAAGCTCGCGAACAAGCTCTGGAACGTGAGCCGGCTCATCCTCGGGAACGCGGAGGGGATCGAGCCCGAGGCGCGGCCGCGCGACGTCGAGGAGCGATGGATCCTCGCCCGCATCGACGCGACGACGCGCGCGGTCGAGGTGGCGCTCGCCGAGTTCGAGTTCGCGCGCGCCGTGAACGCGCTCTACCGGCTCACGTTCGACGACTTCTGCGACTGGTACGCGGAGGCGATCAAGCCGCGGCTCTACGACGGCGACGAGGACGCGGCCGCGACGGCGCTCGCCGCCCTCGAGCGGCTCCTCGCGCTGCTCCACCCGGCCATGCCGCACGTGACCGAGGAGATCTGGTCGAACCTGCCCGCGCGCACGGGCCGGCTGATCGTGGCTCCGTGGCCCGAGGCGTCCGGCGAGTACGACGGCGACGTCGACGCGCTGCAGCGGGTGCAGGACGCGGTCGCGATCGTCCGGCGAAGCGGCGTGCGCGTGTCGCTCGAGGCGGACGAGCTCCGGATCTTCGAGGCGGTCGAGCGCCGCGCCCCGGCCGACGGCGATGCGACGGTCGAGATCGAGCGCCTGCGGAAGGAGGTCGCGCGCGCGGAGGGGATGCTCGCGAACGACGGATTCGTGCAGAACGCCGCGGCCGACGTGGTGGAGGCCGAGCGCGAGAAGCTCGAGCGCAACCGCCGCGAGCTCGATGCCCTCGAACGTTGAGTACCTCGAGAGCCTCGAGCTCTTCGGCATGTCCCTCGGCCTCGAGCGAATGCAGGCGCTGCTCGGGCGGCTCGATCACCCGGAGCGGCGCTTCCCCGCGATCCACGTGGTCGGCACGAACGGCAAGACGACAACCGTGCGGACGATCGAGGCGCTGCTCGCCGCCGAGGGGCTCCGCGTGGGCGCCTACCTCTCGCCGCACGTCACGGGCTGGGGCGAACGCATCCGCGTGGACGGGCGCGAGGCGGACGTCGAGCGCGCGCTCGGCCGCGTGCGGGCCGCCGCCGAAGAGGTGGGCGCGACGCAGTTCGAGGTGCTGACGGCCGCGGCGCTCATGGAGTTCGCCGAGGCGGGCGTCGACGTCGCGGTGGTCGAGGCGGGGCTCGGCGGGCGGCTCGACGCAACGAACGTCCTCGACGCGCCGGTGGTCGTGCTCACGAACGTGGCCCTCGAGCACACCGAGCACCTGGGCGACTCGCGCGAGGCGATCGCGGCCGAGAAGCTGGCGGTCGTCCACGAGGGCGCGACGGTGGTGCTCGCGGAGCCGGAGTGGGAGGACGCCGCGCGGGCCGCCGGGGCCGCGCGCGTCGACGTCACGGGCCGCTCGACGCTCGCGCTCGCCGTCGTCGCGGCGGAGGCCTTCCTCGGTCGCGGCGTCGATCCGCATGCCGCCGACGACCTCCGCGTGCCGGGCCGGATGGAGCGGGTCGCCGAGGAACCACTCGAGATCTGGGACGGCGCCCACAACCCGGCCGGCGTCGGCTGGCTCCTCGGCCGGCTCCCCACGCGCGAGTGGACGCTCGTCGTCTCGATCCTCGCCGACAAGGACGCGGACGCGATGCTCGCAGCGCTCTCGCCGCTCGGCGACCGGCTCGTCGCGACGTCCTCGGGCCACGCGCGCGCGCTCCCCCCGGACGACCTCGCGCGCCGCGCGGAGCCCTTCTTCGCCGAGGTCGAGACGGTCGAGGATCCCGTGGAGGCACGGGCGCGTGGACGCGCGCTCGCGGGCCCCGACGGGGCCGTCCTCGTGGCCGGCTCGCTCACCCTCGTCGCCTCCCTTGCCGCTGTCCGACCGGCGACCGTACGATGAGTGTCGTTCGAGAGCGAGTCGGTGTCTTCGTCCTCGCCGCGTTCGTGCTCGCGGTGATCGTGGCGGCGGCGTTTGGCGCGGGCTGGCTCGTCGGAAAGATGCTGCTGTGACGTTCGCCACGCTTCTCGCCCAGACGACCACCACGAACGACGACGCGTTCGGGTCGGTCAACGACTTCTTCGACTCGTCCACGTGGCTGCTCATGCGGAACGTGACGCTGTTCTTCGTCGTCGTGTTCTGGCTCGCGTCGGCGTTCTGGGTCTACAAGGACGCGAAGCGGCGCATCGAGGACCCGTGGCTCCTCGCGATGGCGGTGGCGCTCGGCCTCGTGCCGCCCTTCATCGGGCCCCTCATCTACATGCTCTTCCGCCCGCCCGAGTACCTCGAGGACATCCGCGAGCGCGACCTCGAGATCAAGGCGATGGAGGACTCGCTCGGCGCGGAGCGCTGCCCCGTCTGCCGCGCGGACATCGACCCGTCGTTCCTCGCGTGCCCGGTCTGCACGACCAAGCTCCGCTCGGCGTGCAGGCGCTGCCAGGCCCCGCTCGAGCCGCTGTGGCAGATGTGCCCGTACTGCGAGACTCCGGTCGAGACCCCGCGCGTCGTCGAGAATCTCTGAGCACGCGGGTAGCCTGAGAGGCGATGGACTCCGTCGCCTTCATCCTCGCGCAGCACACCGAGCACACAGGCCACGGCGCGCACGGGAGCCAGACGGGCGAGCTCGTCATGACGATCGGGATCACCGTCATGCTCGCGCTCACCTGGGTCGCGCTGGGCGTGGTCTGCTGGATCTTCTGGCGCGCGAAGAAGCGCGAAGATGAGGCCCTACGAGAAGCGGAGGTCAAATGGCGGAACGCACCCTTGTCCTGATCAAGCCCGACGCGGTCCTGCGCGGCCTCGCGGGCGAGATTCTCGGCCGTCTCGAGCGCCGCGGCCTCGTCATGCGCGCGGCACAGCTCGTCCAGGTCGACCGCGTGCTGGCCGAGCGCCACTACGCCGAGCACGCGGAGAAGCCGTTCTTCGGCGAGCTCGTCGAGTTCATCACGTCGGCGCCGACGCTCGCGCTCGTCGTCGAGGGCGAGTCGGCCATTCCCGTCGTGCGGACGACGATGGGGGCGACGAACCCGAAGGACGCCGCGCCCGGCACGATCCGCGGCGACCTGGCCCTCGCGATGCCGGACAACCTGATGCACGGCTCGGACTCGCCGGAGTCCGCCGCGCGGGAGATCGAGCTCTGGTTCCCGGACCTGACGACCTGACCGACCACGCGCGCGCGAACCGCGCGTTCTGGGACGGTTACTCCGAGGAGTACCAGCGGCTGAACGACGAGTTCATCCGCCACGGCGACCTGCGCTGGGGGATGTGGCAGATCCCCGACGCCGAGCTCGGCGTGCTCGGCGACGTCGCCGGTCTCGATGTGCTCGAGCTGGGCTGCGGCGCGGGCCAGTTCGGCGCGGTGCTCGTCGGCCTCGGCGCCCGGCTCGTCGGCATCGACAACTCCGAGAAACAGCTCGAGGTCGCGCGCCGGCGCTACGCCGAGGAGGGAATCCAGGCCGAGCTCGTCCACACGAGCGCCGAGTCGCTTCCGTTCGAGGACGCGCGGTTCGATCTCGTCGTCGCCGACCACGGGGCGAACCGCTTCGCCGACCCCTACCTATGGGTGCCCGAGGTCGTGCGCGTGCTGCGGCCCGGGGGCGTGCTCGCGTTCAGCGGCGGCACGGCCTTCGAGGTGCTCTGCCTCGACGAGCCCTCCGACACCTGGGACACTCGTCTCCACCGCGACTGGTTCGGGATGCACTTGCAGGAATGGGACGACGGCGCGGTCGAATTCGAGCTGACCTACGGCGACTGGATCCGGCTCTTCCGCGCGAACGGGCTCGCGGTCGAGGCGCTCGTCGAGGTGCAGCCGCCGGAGGGCGCGGCCTCGACGTATCGCAACGAGGCCGAGACGGCCTGGGCGCGGCGCTGGCCGATGGAGCAGATCTGGAAGGTGCGGAAGGAAGGCGCGTGAGCGACCACGTGGAGCGCAACCGTGCGGCGTGGGGCGGGTTCGCGGAGGAGTTCGCGGAGTTCGGCCGGCGCAACTGGGCGAAGGACGAGATCGAGTGGGGCATCTGGGACGTGCCCGAGTCTTCGGTCGGCGTGCTGCCCGACGTGGCCGGCAAGGACGTGGTCGAGCTCGGCTGCGGCACGGCGTACTTCTCGTCCTGGCTCGCCCGGCGCGGCGCCCGCGTCACGGGCGTGGACGTCACGCCGGAGCAGCTCGCGACGGCGCGCGAGCTCCAGGCCGAGCACGGCCTCGAGTTCCCGCTGATCGAGGCGAACGCCGAAGATGTGCCGCTTCCGGACGCGTCGTTCGACCTCGTCGTGTCCGAATACGGCGCGTCCATCTGGGCCGATCCGTACCGGTGGATCCCCGAGGCCGCGCGCCTCCTGCGCTCCGGCGGCGCGCTCGTCTTCCTCACGAACGGCCTGCCGCTCCTCCTCTGCTGGGACGACTCCGACCCGGAGGCGCCTGCGGGCGAGGAGCTCCTGCGCGACTACTTCGGGCTGCACAGGGTGGACGACGCCTCCGACGGGACGACGACGTTCCAGCTGCCGTACGGCGAGTGGATCCGCCTCCTCCGCGCGAACGGGCTCGCGGTCGAGGACCTCGTGGCGATCCAGGCGCCGGTGGACGGCGACGCCGGGCGCTGGGACTTCGTGACGCTCGACTGGGCGCGCCGCTGGCCGTCCGAGGAGATCTGGCGCGCGCGCAAGGCCGCCGCGTGACCTCGCCGGTCGCGCCGCTCCTCCTCGCCTCAGTGTCGCCGCAGCGCCGGGCGATCCTCGAGCAGCTCGGCCTGCCCTTCGACGTCGTGCCGCCGCGCTACGACGAGGCGCCCATCGACGGGGTCGCGCCGGTCGAGCTCGTGCGGGCGCACGCACGCGGGAAGGCCCGGTCGGTGGCCGGTGACGCGGGCGAGCGGCCCGTGCTCGGCGTGGACACTGCCGTGGTCGTGGACGGGGAGGTCTTCGGCAAGCCGGCCGACGCCGACGAGGCCGAGCGCATGCTCGAGCGACTCGCCGGGCGGACGCACGAGGTCGTGTCGGGGCTCTGCGTAGTCACGCCCGGCTGGGAGGAGGTGCTCGACGAGACGACGCGCGTGACGTTCCGGACGCTCACGCCGCGCGACATCGGGTCGTATCTCGCCGCGGGCGAGTGGGAGGGCCGCGCCGGCGGCTACGCGGTGCAGGGCCGCGGCGCGGCGCTCGTCGAGCGCATCGAGGGCGACTACCTGAACGTCGTCGGCCTGCCGGCCGCCGCGCTCGTGCGCCTCCTGGCCGAGCGCTTCCCGGGCGCCTACGGCCTTGGCTGATCGTCCTCTGCGGTCACGGCCCGGTGCCAGGCAACGTGTCATGGCCGAACGTGACGCGGCCGAGGGTCGCGAGCAGCTCACCTCGCGGTCGACGCGTCGCCTACGAAAGCACGGAAGCGAGCTCGGGCCGTGCGGCGTGACGACCCGAACAACGCGAGCACCTCGTCGACGCGGTGGAAGGGGCGCGGCGTCTCGAGCCCGACGATGGCTCGGTAGCTACCCCATCGCCAGATGCTCGGATGGCGGGAAAGGCCGGCCCGAGGCGCGTTCTGGTCGATGTACCGGCAGACCTCCAGGAGATGCCCTGGCGCTTCGATTCGCACCGAGTGGAATCTGCGTCCGAACGTGTGGTCTTCGAGCCCGTGCCTGCGATTGAACCACTTCGAGTAGCCACCGTTCAGCGCCTCCATGCCGGCCGACAGCGTCGGTGACGACGTTCGGATTACGAGGTGGTAGTGATTCGGCATGAGCGTGTAGAGGAGGCAGCTCCAGTCGTACCGCTTGGCGACGTTTCCGAGCAGTTCGAGAAAGCATTTTCGGTCGATGTCATCCGTGTAGATCTCGGCTCGGCGATTACCGCGCGTCGTGACGTGGAAGGTGCCGGGCTCGTTGTCGCGCGGTGCTCTGGCCACCGGGCCGAGGCTACGACCGGTGGGAGCTTGCGGGGCTCGCCGAGCGCGACTTGGCGCGAAGACGTCGGCGATTCGTGACACGTCTCCGTGCCAGGCACCAGGGCATGGCCGGAGGGGACACGGCCCGGGTAGAGAGAGAAAATTCCCCGCTCTCGATAGACTTTCGCGTCCCTGTGAGCTTTCTGCGCTACATGAGTGGTCTCGGCGGCCGCGAGATCGCTGTGGATCTCGGCACGGCGAACACCCTCGTCTACGTCCGCGGGCGCGGCATCGTCCTCTCGGAGCCGAGCGTGGTCGCGATCGACCAGCGCACCGGCGAGGTCCACGCCGTGGGCGTCGAGGCGAAGCGGATGCTCGGCCGGACGCCCGGGACGATCTCCGCGATTCGTCCGCTCAAGGACGGCGTGATCGCGGACTTCGACGTGACCGAGCAGATGCTCCGGCACTTCATCCAGAAGGTGAACCACAACCGATTCGCGCACCCGCGCGTCATCGTCTGCGTGCCGAGCGGCGTCACCGGCGTCGAGAAGCGCGCGGTCGAGGAGGCGACGCTCTCCGCCGGCGCGCGCCAGGCCTACCTGATCGAGGAGCCGATGGCGGCCGCGATCGGCGCGGGCCTGCCCGTCTCCGAGCCGACGGGGAACATGATCGTGGACATCGGCGGTGGCACCACCGAGGTCGCGGTCATCTCGCTCGGCGGGATCGTCGTCAGCCAGTCCATCCGCGTCGGCGGCGACGAGATGGACGAGGCGATCATGAGTCACATCAAGAAGGAGTACAAGCTGCTCATCGGCCAGCAGACGGCCGAGGAGCTGAAGCTCGAGATCGGGTCGGCGTGGGAGCTCCGCGAGGAGGTCCGCGCCGAGGTGCGCGGCCGCGACATGCTCACCGGCCTGCCGAAGACGATCGTGATCACCTCCGAGGAGGCGCGCCGCGCGCTCGACGAGCCGGTGAACCAGATCCTCGACGCGATCAAGTCCACGCTCGACAAGACGCCGCCCGAGCTGGCCGCGGACATCATGGACCGCGGCATCGTGCTCGCCGGCGGCGGGGCGCTCCTCTCCGGCCTCGACGTGCGCCTCCGCGAGGAGACGCTCATGCCGGTGCACCTCGCCGAGTCGCCCCTCACGTGCGTCGCGGTCGGCTCCGGGAAGAGCCTCGAGGAGTTCGAGGTCATCCACCGCTCGGCCAAGCTGCGCCAGCGCAACGGCCGGCGAAGGTAGCGCCGCTCCGGGGAACCGGAGAAAGCGCCGCATTTCCCTCTAGACTGTGGCTCCCGTGCCTCGTCATCGCACAGCACGGACCCCTCTCGTCACGCCTGCCGTCGCACGACCGGACGGAGGACGCGCGCGGGGTGGACGCTCGCTTCGGCCACGGCTCGTGGCCCTCGGGCTCGTCCTCCTCTCGCTCGGGCTCGTCACGGTCTACCTGCGCGAATCATCCGACGGCGCGCTTCACGGGGCGCAGCGAATCGGGGTCAGCGTCCTCACCCCCTTCGAGGTGGCGGGTGAACGCATCGCGCGTCCGTTCCAGGATGCCTGGGGCTGGGCCTCCGACCTCTTCGACGCGAAGGACGAGAACGCGAAGCTCCGCACGGAGAACGCGCAGCTCCGGCAGAGGGCGATCGAGAACCAGACCGCGCAGCAGGAGAACGAGCGGCTGCGGAACCAGCTCAACTACATCGCCGGCACGGAGTTCCCGAACGACTTCCGCGGGGTGACGACGCGAGTGATCGTGCAGCCGCAGACGGTCTATCGCCAGGAAGTGATCGTCGCGGCCGGCTCGACGAGCGGCATTCGGGTCAACGACCCGGTCGTGACGAGCGACGGGCTCGTCGGGACCGTGGCCGCGGTGACGCCGCACTCCGCGAAGGTGCGCCTGCTCACGGACGACGAGAGCGCGGCCTCCGCGATCGACATCGAGACCGGGGCGACCGGGATCGTCCGGCGCGGGTCGAGCCCCGACGCGCCGCTCATCCTCGACCGGGTCTCGAAGGACCGCCGCGTGGACGAGGACGACGCCGTCGTCACGGCCGGCTCGCAGGTCGGCCAGTTCCCGTCGCTCTTCCCGGAGAAGATCCCGATCTGCACCGTCACGAGCGTCAGCCAGCGCGACGTGGACAGCTTCAAGACCGTGCAGTGCAGCCCGCTCGTGGACTTCGGTGCGCTGCAGGACGTGATCGTGCTCGTCCCCAAGGACCGGCGCCCGTGACGGTTCTCGACGGTGTGAAGACCGCGGTGCTCGTGACCGTCGTAGCCATCGTGCAGGTCTCGGTCGTCACGCCCTTCGAGGTCGCGCGCGGCCACATCGACCTGGTCACAGTGACGCTCGTCGCGGTCGCGCTCCTGCGCGGGCCGATCGTCGGCGCCGTCGCCGGGTTCTGGATCGGGCTCATCCTCGACACCGCGACGATCTCGACGCTCGGCCTGACCTCGCTCGTCCTCACGCTCCTCGGCTACTGGGCCGGCCGCTTCGGCGAGGGCACGACCCGCTCGTCGCCGCATCCGCCGCTCATCGCGGTCACGCTCGGGACGATCTGGGTCGTGCTCGGGACCGCGCTCCTCGAGTTCATGCTCGGCGAGGGTGTCCCGGCCGGCGACGTCCTCGGCCGCGTGCTCCTCCCGACGCTCGCGCTGAACCTGCTCGTCGCCTACCCGGTCTACCGGCTCGTCTGCCGGATCCTGCCGCCGGAGATCCGCGCGCGGAGGGAGGCGACGGCGCTTGTCTAGCTTCCCCGGCTTCCTGCCGCCCGACCCGCGCGTCGAGGAGCCGTACCGGCTCACCCCGAAGATCGCGGTGCGGATCGCGGTGCTCGGGATCGTCGCGATGACGCTCTTCGCGATCCTCTTCCTGCGCCTCTGGGCGCTCCAGGTCATCTCGGGCGAGCGCTACCTCCAGGACGCGCAGAACAACCAGGTCCGCACGAGCCGCGTCGCTGCGACGCGGGGGACGATCTCCGACCGGAACGGCCTGCCGCTCGTCTCGAACCGCGCCGGGACGCTCGTCCAGGCCTGGCCGGGCGCCCTCGCCGAGCTGCCCCCGAAGCGCCGCGCGGCGGTGCTCACGCGGCTGGCGGTCGTCCTCGACGTGCCGCTCAAGGAGATCCGCGCCGACCTGCGCCGCCACGGCGACGACCTGCTGACGCCGGTGACGATCAAGGAGAGCGTGCGGGACGTGAAGGTCGCCTACCTCCTCGAGCACCAGGCGCAGTTCCCCGGCATCCAGGTCTCCGAGACCGAGCTGCGCCGCTACAACCAGGGCGACCTCGGCGCGCAGTGGCTCGGCTACGTGGCCGAGGTCTCGCCCGACCAGCTGAAGACGCTCGGCAAGGAGGGCTACGCGCCGGGCGACCGTATCGGCCAGTCGGGCCTCGAGGCGTTCTACGACCGTGAGCTGCGCGGGACGCCCGGCTTGAGCCAGGTGAACGTGGACGCGCTCGGCCGGGTCACGAGCGACCGGACCTTCAAGGACCTCCCGCAGCCGGGCTACTCGATCCGCCTGACGATCGACGGCGGGCTCCAGCGAGCGGCCGAGGACGCGCTCGCCTACGGCGTCCGGCTCGCCCACGACAACGGCGAGTGGGCGGCGAGCGGCGGCGCGATCGTGGCCATGGACCCGCGCAACGGCGAGATCCTCGCGCTCGCGTCGAACCCGACGTTCGACCCGTCCGTCTACGTCGGCCGCGTCTCGCCCAAGGCGCTCAAGCGGCTCGCCGAGCCGTCCGCCAACTACCCGACGCTCGACCGCGCGGTCGCCGGGCTCTATCCGCCCGGCTCGACGTTCAAGCCGGTCACCGCCCTTGCCGCGATGCAGGACGGGTTCCTCACGCCGAGCGAGGTCATCCAGTGCGTCGGGCACATCTTTGTCGGCCGCGACAGGCAGCGGTTCGACAACTGGGATCCGAACAAGAACGAGCCGATGACGCTCACGACCGCGCTCGCGAACTCGTGCGACACGTACTTCTACGAGGTCGCCGAGCGCGCCTACGATCGGCCCGACACGCCCATCCAGCGCTGGTCGCGGAAGATGGGCTTCGGCGCGACGAGCGGCGTGGACGTCGGCCCCGAGGGCGAGGGCCTCGTGCCGACGCCCGCCTGGCGCCGCCGGCACTTCACCGACCCCGTCGAGAAGGTGTGGACGACGGGCGACTCGCTCCAGCTCGGCATCGGGCAGGGCGACCTGCTCGTGACCCCGCTCCAGATGACGCGCTTCTTCGCGCTCGTCGCGAACGGCGGCAAGCTGGTCCACCCGCATCTCGTCGAGCAGATCGAGCAGGCGTCCACGTCCGGTTCGACGCCGGTGCCGGTGCCGATGAAGCCGCAGCCGAAGCCCGAGGACGTCGGCCTGGACCCGGCCGCCCTCTCAGCCGTGCAGCAGGGCCTCCTCGACGCGACGCACCAGTCGTACGGCACCTCGACGAGCGTCTTCGGGGACTTCCCGATCCAGATCGCCGGCAAGACCGGCACGGCCGAGAAGTACGTCCAGCTCCCGGGGTTCAGCGGCCTCCGGAACCAGTCGTGGTGGTGCGGCTACGGGCCGTACGAGTCGCCCGAGCTGGCCGTGTGCGCGCTGATCGAGAACGGCGGCCACGGCGGCGAGGCCGCCGCGCCGGCCGCGCTCAAGGTGTTCGAGAAGTACTTCAAGGTCGACCCGAACACGTACGTGGCCGACGGGACGGAGACCGACTAATGGCCGTCCGCGTCGAGCCGAGGCGCGAGCCGTCCGCGGCCGCGTTCGAGGCGAGCCGCATCCTGCGGAACCTCGACCTCGTCATGCTCCTCGCCGTCTGCGGCCTCGTCGCATACGGCCTCTGGATCCTCCAGGGCGTCTCGCGCGACGACGTGCCGGGCGAGCCCGACTACCTGCTCATCCGCCAGAGCGTGAACGTCGCGATCGGCGTCGCCGCGTTCTTCGCCGTCGCGCTCCTCGACCCGGACGTGTGGCGCCGAATCCGCAAGCCGCTCTACGCGATCGCAATCGTCGTGCTCGCCGCCGTGTTCGTCGCGGACCGGGTCCGCGGGACGCAGCGGTGGATCGACATCGGCTTCTTCCAGTTCCAGCCCTCCGAGCTCGGCAAGGTGCTCATCGTCCTCGTCCTCGCCGCCTACCTGGCCGAGCGGGGGCGCGCGCTCGACGAGTGGCGGACGACGCTCGGCGCGCTCGGCCTCGTCGCCGTCCCGGCGCTCCTCGTCTTCCTCGAGCCCGACTTCGGCACGACGCTCGTCTACGGCGCGATCCTCGTCGCGGCGCTCTTCGTCGCGGGAACCCGGTGGCTGCACCTGGCGGTGCTCACCCTGATCGCCTCGACGTTCGTGGGGCTCGTGCTCTGGGCGCTCCCGGCCGCCGGCGTCCAGGTGCTCAAGCAGTACCAGGTGGACCGCCTCACCGCGTTCCTCCACCCGGACCGGAACATCAGCGGGCGGAACTACAACGTCCACCAGTCGATCACCGCGGTCGGCTCGGGCGGGCTCGACGGGCGCGGGCTCGAGGGCGCGACGCAGACGAACATGAACTACCTGCCGGAGCACTCGACCGACTTCATCTTCTCGGCGCTTTCCGAGCAGCGCGGCTTCATGGGCGCCGGGCTCCTGCTCTTGCTCTACGGGCTGATCGCCTGGCGAGGCCTGAGGACGGTGGCGATCGCGCCGACGCGCTTCACGGCGATCCTCGCGGGGGCGATCGTGTTCGCCTTCGTCTTCCAGGTGTTCGTGAACGTGGGGATGACGATCGGGATCGCCCCGATCACCGGCATCCCGCTCCCGTTCGTGAGCTACGGCGGCAGCTCGATGATCGCCACGCTCGTCGCGGTCGGCCTCCTCCAGGCGGTCCATGCCCGGGGCCGACTCGCGCAGCAGCGCTAGCAATTCCGGTCCGGTCCGTCCGGTCCTGGTCCTAGCCTTCTCGCGCATGACGATTCATGCCCTGCCCGAAGCCGAGGAAGCGCTTGCGATCGAGGAGGCCGACGCCTGGTTCGAGTACCTCGAGGCCGTGCGTGCCGACACGCACACGGGCCGCTACGACGAGGTAGAGCCATGGGCATGGGCGCGCCTCACGCAACGCCTTCACTTGGTCGACCGGGAGCGGCTGCGCCTACACCCTGCCGCGTAGCCGTCGCCGGTCGCCGCAAAGGCCGCTGCTACCCTAGGGAAGGACGCGCGGAACCGCGCCCGGCCCGTTGTCGAGCGAGCGGATTCCGCTCCGCGTCCGAAGGATTCATGAGATTCGAGGCTGACACGCAAGCGACCCTCGCCCGCCATCCGGGCCGGCCGTCGCGCGTGCGCCCGGAAGGAGACATTCGTGTTGCAATGGTTTCGCAAGAAAGCGGCTGCGCCCGAGGCGCCCGTAGAGGCGGCCCCGCCCGCACCGCAGGAGCATGCTCGCCCGGCCACGGAGGCCGGCGAGACAGGCGAACAGGCTAGGCGGCGCCGCCGGCGGGGAAGCCGGGGCGGCCGCGGCCGCAAGAAGACAGGAACGGGCGCCGAGAGCGCCGTCGCCGAGAAGCCCGAGGCGAAGGCCAAGGCCAAGGCCCCCGACCGCGGCGGACGCTCCCGCGCCAAGGCCGACGACGAGAAGGGCAAGCGCCGCCGCCAGCCGACCCGGCGCACCTCCTCGGGCGGCACCCGCGCCGCGCTCGCCGGGGTCAAGAAGGAGATCCTCGTCTCGGTGGACGTCGGCGAGGTCCGCGTCGCGGTCCTCGAAGACGGCAAGCCGTCCGAGGTCTACATGGAGCGCCCGGGCAAGCGCTCGATCGCCGGCAACGTCTACAAGGGCGTCGTCGACAACGTGCTCCCGGGCATGGAGGCCTCCTTCGTGGACATAGGCCTCGAGAAGAACGGCTTCCTCTACGTGGACGAGATCGTCGTCCCCGAGCTCGAGGGCAAGCGCCACGGCCGCCGCATCCAGGAGCTGATCTCGCGCGGCGAGGAGGTGCTCGTCCAGGCGGTCAAGGACCCGATGGGCACCAAGGGCGCGCGGCTCACGACAGAGATCTCGCTGCCCGGCCGCTTCCTCGTCTACACGCCGTTCGGCGAAGGGGTCGGGATCTCGCGGCGGCTCGACGACGCCGAGCGCGACCGGCTGAAGGCGATCGCCAAGGACCTGGACCTGGACGAGGGCGGGGTCATCATCCGCACCGCGGCCGAGAGCGCCTCCAAGGAGGAGCTCGAGGGCGACCTCGCGCTGCTCCGCAAGCTCTGGTTGACCATGAAGGGCCGGGCCGCGAGGACGAAGGCGCCGGCGCTCGTGTACCAGGAGGCCGAGCTGCCGATCCGGATCGTGCGTGACCTCTTCATCCGCGACTTCGAGCGCGTCGTCGTCGACCACGACCGGACGTACCGGCGGATCGTCGGCTACCTGCGCCGGACGTCGAAGGACCTCGCGGGCCGCGTCGAGCTCTACTCCGGCCGCGAGCCCCTCATGGAGGCCTCGGGCGTCGAGCAGGCCGTCCAGTCCACGCTCGACCGGCGCGTCGACCTGCCGTCGGGCGGCTACCTGATCTTCGACTACGCCGAGGCGTTCACCGTGATCGACGTGAACACGGGCCGCTTCGTCGGTGCGCGCGGCAAGGCGAGCGGCGCCCGGCTCGAGGACACGATCACGAAGAACAACCTCGAGGCCGTCGAGGAGGTCGTGCGCCAGCTCCGCCTCCGCGACATCGGCGGGATCATCGTCATCGACTTCATCGACATGGCGAACCCGAAGAACCGCCAGTCGGTCGAGAACGCGCTCTCCGCGGAGCTCGAGAAGGACCGGACGAAGACCTACGTCGTCGAGATCTCCCCGCTCGGTCTCGTCGAGATGACGCGGCAGAACGTGACGGATGGGCCGCGCGAGATCATGACCGTGCCCTGCGAGGTCTGCGGCGGCGACGGGATCATCGTGTCGGACGAGACGCAGGCGATCCGGATCGAGCGCGAGCTGCGCCGCGTAGTCACCGCCTCGCGCCACCAGGCGTTCCGGATCGAGCTGAACACGCGCGTTGCGGCCGCCCTCGTGGGGCCCGGCGCCGAGCGGCTCGCGGAGCTCGAGCAGATGACCGGCCGCCGGTTCTTCGTCGAGCGCCGGGACGACGTCCCCGCAGACCACTTCGAGGTGCTCGAGAAGGGCCCCGTGTCGAAGCTCGAGGCGAAGGCGCTCCCGGTCTCGGCCGGCGACCAGATGGACGTGCGGCTCGAGGCGAAGGACCGCTACTCGCCGGGCGACGCGGTGGCGCGGCGCGACGGCTACGTGATCGCGGTCGCGGACGCGGCCGGCAAGATCGGGAAGACGGCGCGAATCCGGATCGAGCGCGCGACGCCGGGCCTCGCCTACGCGGTGCTCGCGGCGCAGCCGACCGGCGAGGCGCCCGTCGAGGCCGGGATCGAGGTCGAGGGCGACGGCGGCGGCGAGCCGCGCAAGTCGACGCGGAACCGCGGCGGCCGCGGGCGCAAGCCGGCCGAGGCCGTGACCGTGACGGAGCAGGCCGAGGCGAAGGCCCCCGAGCAGGAGAAGCCGAAGCAGCAGCCGAAGCCGCGGACGCGCAAGAAGCCCGAGCCGAAGGCCGAGGAGGCCAAGACGGACGAGACTCCGGTGACCGCCGAAACCGACGGCGCCGAGCCCGAGCCGAAGCCGAAGAAGAGGACGCGGCGCGGCTCGCGCGGCGGGCGCGGCCGCAAGAAGAAGACGACCGTGACGGCAACCGCCGAGGCGCAGGCCGGGACGAACGGCACCGAGCCGCAGGCCAAGCCGGCTCCGGAGCCTGTTGCAGAGCCCGTCGCCGAGGCCGAGCCCAGTGTGAACGGCGGCGAGCCCGGCGTCGAAGAGCAGCCGAAGCCGAAGAAGAAGACGCGCCGAGGCTCCCGCGGCGGACGCAACCGGCGCAAGAAGCCGGCGGCGCCCGTGGACGGCTCCGGTCCCGACGACACGCCGGTCGCCACGGTTGCCGCAGAGGAGGAGCCCGGCTAGGCTAGACTTGGCTCTGAGCGGGCGAAAGCCCGCTCCTTTGCGCCCGAAACCATGACCTACGCGATCATCGCACTCGGAGGGAAGCAGTACCGCGTCCGCGAGGGCGAGTGGCTGCTCGTGGACCGCCTTCCCCAGGAGGAAGGCGCCACGTTCTCGCCCGAGGTGCTCCTCGTCGGTGGCGACAAGGACGGCCCGAAGTTCGGCGCCGACGCAAAGGTCGAGGTCACCGCGACGGTCACCGAGCACCTGCTCGGCAAGAAGATCGTGGTGGGCAAGCACCGCCAGCGGGTCGGCTACCGCCGCCGCAACGGCCACCGGAGCCGGCTCTCGAAGATCGAGATCCAGTCGATCGGAGCGAAGACGGCGCGGCGGGCGCCGGCCAAGAAGGACGAGACGGCGGAGAAGCCGAAGACCGCGCCGAAGCCGCGCGCGGCGGCGAAGCCGAAGGCGGCGACGACGGCGAGGAAGCCGGCCGCGAAGCCGAAGACGGAGACGGAAGGGAAGGCCGAGTAATGGCACACAAGAAGGGTCTGGGCTCGTCGAAGAACGGTCGCGACTCCCAGTCGAAGCGACTCGGCGTCAAGGTCTTCGACGGCCAGGAGATCAAGGGCGGCATGATCATCGTGCGCCAGCGGGGCACGCGCTTTCGCGCGGGCGACGGCACGGGGCTCGGCCGGGACCACACCATCTTCGCCACCCGCGACGGGCGCGTCGAGTTCGCCGCCTCGGGCGCGAGCCGCACGATCTCGGTCACCTAAGTCCGCCGAGGGCGGCACCCGTGTTCCAGGATCGCGCGCGGATCCACGTCGAGGCCGGGCGGGGCGGCGACGGGTCGCTGAGCTTCCGGCGAGAGAAGTACGTGCCAAAGGGCGGGCCCGACGGCGGCGACGGCGGCCGCGGCGGCGACGTTGCGCTCGTCGCGGACCCGGGCCGGCGCGACCTCGCGTTCTTCGCGCGCAAGCCGCACTACAAGGGCGGACGCGGCCGCCACGGCCAGGGCTCGAACAAGCAGGGAGCCGAGGGCGAGTCGCTCGAGCTGGCCGTCCCGGTCGGCACGCAGATCTTCGACGAGGAGGGCCGCCTCGTCGCCGACCTCGCCCATCCCGGCGCCCGCGCGACGCTCGCCCACGGCGGCCTCGGCGGCTTCGGCAATCGCCGGTTCGCCACGCCGACCGAGCAGGCGCCGCGGATCGCGGAGGTCGGCCAGTCCGGGGAGGAGGGGACGTATGAACTGCGCCTCAAGCTGGTCGCCGACGCGGCGCTCCTCGGCTTCCCCAACGCGGGCAAGTCGTCGCTCCTTCGCCGGATCTCGAACGCGAAGCCGAAGGTGGCCGAGTACCCGTTCACGACGATCGCCCCGGTCCTCGGCACGGTCGAGTCCCCGGACGGCGTTCAGCTCACGGTGGCCGACGTGCCTGGGCTTCTCGAGGGCGCGAGCGAGGGCGTCGGGCTGGGCGACGAGTTCCTGGCGCACCTCGAGCGCGCGCGGCTCTTCCTACATGTGATCGACGCGACCGAGGACGTGGACGCGCGCTTCCAGGCGATCAATCGCGAGCTCGCGGCGTACGGCGCGGGGCTCGCCGACCGGCCGCAGATCGTGGTGCTGAACAAGGCCGACCTCGTGACCGAGCCGCCCGCGTTCGGCGTGTCGGATCCGCGCGTGCGTGACGTCGTGGTCGTCTCGGCCGCGACGGGCTCCGGGCTCGACGAGTTGCGCCGGATCCTGTTCGCGGACATGCCGGAGGAGCAGGCCGACCGGGCCACCGTGGTCGACGAGCCGGAGATCGCGGACTACCTGGTCTACCGCCCGCAGCCGCCGCGGCGACGCCCGTTCCGGATTTTCCGAGGCGACGGGGGGTACCGGGTTGCGGGCCCGGCCGCCGAGACGCTCGAGCCGGACGCGCTGCGGGAGGCCCTGCGGCGCGCGGGCGCGAAGCCCGGTGACGCCGTGCAGGTGGGCGAGCGGCGGTTCGAGTACCAGTGAGCGCGGCCGTCACACATTCGGCGCACTTCCGTGACAGACATGCGCGGAAATTCGCGGTAGTGTCGAGATCGTCTCATCGGCTGCGGCTGCAAGCCGCGGCCGCGTTTATGGGGGTGGATGAGGGGTCTCCCCTCATGGGGGAAGAGGGGCCGGAGGCCCCCGGGGGAGTCTCGCGCGAGGGCTCAGCATGAGCGTCGGGCTGCTCGGCGGCACGTTCGATCCGCCGCATGTCGGTCACGTCGCGCTCGCGAAGCGCGCCCTCGACGCGCTCGGCCTCGAGCGGCTGGTGGTCGTCGTGGTCGGCGAGGCGCCGCACAAGCCGGTGGAGACGCCCGCCGAGACCCGCTTCCGCCTCGCCGAGACGGCCTTCGCCGGCATCGCTGGCGTCGAGCTCAGCCGCCGCGAGCTCGAGCGGCCCTGCCCGTCGTTCACCGTGGATACGGCGCGCTGGGCGGAGGCCGAGCTCGACGACCCGGTGTTCATCGTCGGCGCCGACGAGTTCGCCGACTTCCCGCGCTGGCGGGAGCCGGACGAGATCCTCGAGCACGTGCGCCTCGCCGTTGCGACCCGCCCAGGGGTCTCCCACGGGCGGCTCGACGCGGTCCGCGCGACGCTCGCAAGGCCTGAGCGCGTCACGGACTTCGAGCTCGACCCGGTGCCGGTCTCCTCCCGCGAGATCCGCGCCCGCGTAGCCGAGGGCGAGCCGATCGACGGTCTCGTCGCGCCCGCCGTCGCCCGCCTGATCGCCGACGAAGGCCTCTACCGCGTCTAACCCCTGCCAGCTACGCTCAGGGCAATGGCAGGCACCCACATGGAGCGGCTGTCCAACTGACGCCGCTCGACCAAGCGCGACGGATCGCCGGCATCGCCGAGGAGAAGCTGGCGCGGGACATCACGATCCTGGACATGCGGCCCGTGTGTTCGTACACGGACTACTTCGTGATCTGCACCGGCGGGAATCCCCGCCAGGCGAAGGCGATCTACGAGGAGGTCCGCGAGCGCGTGAAGGCCGACGAGCGGGTCGTGCCGCACGGGGTCGCCGGGGCGCAGGAGGCGAGCTGGATCGTCGCCGACTACCTCGACGTCGTCCTCCACGTCTTCACGCCCGAGGCGCGCGGCTACTACCGGCTCGAGGAGCTCTGGGGCGACGTTCCCCTCGTCGAGCCGGCCGTGGCCGGCTAGTCGGCGCTCGCGCTATCGTGTCTTCAACGGGGCCATAGCTCAGCTGGGAGAGCGTCTGGCTGGCAGCCAGAAGGTCGCGGGTTCGAATCCCGCTGGCTCCACTCGAAGCCTCGCCTCGGGCTAGCGCGGACGCGGCGCGAGTCGCATCATCCGACTGTGACGGACGGGAGGCGCGGCGCCGTAGGAAGGACCGTGAACGCGCTTGCGACCGCCTGGCCTCGCCGCTTCGCGCCGCGACGCTCCTTTGCAGACGTCGCCGAGTCGCACCTCGACGACGTCCATCGCTACCTGCTGCTCCTGACGGGCGACCCCGCGCTCGCCGAGGATCTCGCCGCCGAGACCTTCGAGAAGGCGTTCCGCAACTGGCGCCGGTTCGACCCATCGCGCGGCACCGAATGCGCGTGGCTCTGCGGCATCGCGCGGGGGCTCGCGCTCGACCATTTCCGCGCCGACTCGCGCCGCCGGCGCCGCGAGGAGCGTTTCGTCCGCGAGCAGGGCCTCGTACGTGAGCCGGACTTGGCCGGATTCGGCCCCGAGCTCGAAGAAGCCCTCGCGTCTCTGAGCGCGGGGGAGCGCGAAGTGATCGCGCTCCGCATCGTGCTCGACCTGGACGCCGAGTCCGCCGCTCGCGTGCTCGGGATCGGCCGGAGCGCCTGTTCCATGCGCCTCGCACGGGCGCTCTCCAAGCTGGAAGAGAGGATCGTCTCCCATGTCGTCGCCTGATCTCATCGCCCCCGACCGGCTCGAGTCGCTCCTCGCCGGCGACCCGCCCGAGAGCGTCCGCGAGGCGGTCGTGCAGGGCCTCGTCCGCGAGCTGCGCGCTTCCGCGCCCGCCGCGCCCGCGTCGCTTCGTGCGCGGGTGCTTGCGGAGACGCCGCCCGTGCGGCGGCGCGTGAGCCGGCGGCGGCTGGGTCTCGTGCTGGTCGCAGGCGTGCTGCTCGCAGCGGCCGGCGCCGTGGCGGTATCGCGCTCGGACGATGGGCCAGTACGCAAGGGTTCCGCGGGTACCGAGCCGCAGAAGGGCTTGTCCAATCTGAGCGGCGTTGACTCGTCGACCCTCGGTGGCCACCGGTCCTCCGAGTTCAAGTCCGAACCGCCGGTCTTCTCGGCGGCTCCCTCGCCGATTCCGAGCGCGGCCGACGAGCTCCAACGGGACTCGGCGGGCGGCGCCCCCGTCATCGAGACGACCAGCCCGCGGGCGCGCGATGTGAAGATGGCTATGGAGTTGCGGCTCCGCAACGCGGACGAGCTCTCCCAGGCTGCACAGGATGCGATGGCGCTCACGACCAAGCTGGGGGGCGTCGTCGCGGCGTCGAAGGTCGACACGACTGGCCCGAAGGGGACGGCGATCCTCCAGCTCCAGATCCCGGTCGGGAAGCTCGACCAGGCTGTCGCAGAGCTCTCGCAGCTCGGCACGATCACCGCGCAGGACGTTACCGCGCGCGATCTCCAGGGCGCTGTGGACAAGACGGTCAGTCGGATCCGCAACCTTCGCGCGGCGATCGCCGCCGACAAGCTCCGGCTGGAGAGCGGCACGCTCACCTCCGAGCAGGAGCTCGCCACGAAGCTGCGGCTCATCCGCGAGCGCCAGGCGCTCGACCAGGTCTGGCGCGAGCGCGCGGCCTACCTCGCCGAGGCGGGGACCGCCGAGCTGACGCTCGGCCTGCACACCGGGAAGGCGGCGTCGGTCGGCGCGACGCACGGTCGGTTCTACGACACGTTGGCGAGCGGCCTCTCGGCGCTGTCGCAGATCGCCGCGGTCGCGCTCATCGCCCTCATCGCCGCCGCGCCGTTCATCCTCATCGGCCTGCTCGTCTGGCTCGTTGGCAGGTCGCGCCGCAGGCGGATCGAGGCCGAGATTCTCAACCGCCCGCGGCCCGCGGCGCCGTCCTCGCCGCCCTCCGCCTGACACAGATTCGGCGCACTTCCGTCACAGACACGCGCGAAATTCCGCGGTAGTCTCGAAAGCGGGGGAAAAGGGGCCGGAGGCCCCCGGGGGAAGTCTCACGCGAGGCTCCGCTAAACTGAGTCCTAGATGACGATCCTCGCCCTTACGAACGACAGGGGAAGCTAGCGGCGCCGCCGCCGTCCACGCGATCCCCTGAGCCTCTCGCCCGAGAGGCTTTTTCATTTCCGGAGCCGAATAGGACATGACCATGGAGCGATACGACCCGCAGGCGATCGAGCCGAAGTGGCAGGAGATCTGGCGCCGTGAGCGCGCCTTCAACGTCCCCAACCCTGGCGAGCCGGGCGCGCCCGCGCTCGAGGACAAGACCTATGTGCTCGAGATGCTCCCGTATCCCTCGGGCGAGCTGCACATGGGGCACGTCCGCAACTACATGCTCGGCGAGGTCGTCGCGCACTACCGCCGCCGGATGGGATTCGCCGTCCTGCGCCCGATGGGCTTCGACGCGTTCGGGCTCCCGGCCGAGAACGCGGCCATCAAGGAGGGCGGCCACCCGCGCGACGTGACCGAGCGGAACATCGCCGCGATCCGCGCGCAGATGGAGCGGATGGGCTGGGCGATCGACTGGGACCGCGTCCTCGCGACCCACGAGCCCGAGTACTACCGCTGGACGCAGTGGCTCTTCAACCGCTTCTTCGAGCGCGACCTCGCCTACCGCAAGGAGGCGCCGGTCAAGTGGTGCCCGCACGACCAGACCGTCCTCGCGAACGAGCAGGTGATCGACGGGCGCTGCGAGCGCTGCGGCCACGAGGTCGAGGCGCGGAACCTCGAGCAGTGGTTCTTCAGGATCACCGCCTACGCCGACGCGCTGCTCGACGAGATGAAGGATCTCGAGGACTGGCCCGAGCGCGTGCTCACGATGCAGCGCAACTGGATCGGCCGCTCCGAGGGCGCCGAGCTCGTCTTCACGGTCGAGGACGCGGACACAGAGATCACCGTTTTCACCACCCGGCCGGACACGATCTTCGGCGCGACGTTCTTCGTCCTCGCGCCCGAGCACCCGCTCGTCCCCGAACTCGTCGCCGGCACGGAGGCCGAGGCCGAGGTGTCGGAGTACGTGCGCCACGCGGCCGCGCATTCCGCCGTCGAGCGCGAGGAGAAGGAGAAGGACGGCGTCTTCACCGGGCGCTACGTCCTGAACCCGGCGAACGGCGAGCGGATGCCGATCTGGGTCGCCGACTACGTCCTCATGGACTACGGGACGGGCGCGATCATGGGCGTCCCCGCGCACGACGAGCGCGACCACGCGTTCGCCGAGCGGTACGACCTCCTGATCCGCACGGTCGTCGCGCCCGCGGACGGGAACGACGGGCCGGTCGCCAACGGCGGCGCGTACGTCGCGCACACGGAGGACGAGATCCTCGTGAACTCGGGGGACTTCACGGGCCTGCCCGCGCCCGACGGCGCGCGCCGGATCGTGGAGTGGCTCGAGGCGGAGGGGAAGGCCCGGTTCACGATCGGCTACCGGCTGCGCGACTGGCTGCTCTCGCGGCAGCGCTACTGGGGCTGCCCGATCCCGGTCGTCCACTGCGAGAAGTGCGGCATCGTGGCCGTACCGGACGAGGATCTTCCGGTGCTCCTGCCGGAGGTGGAGGAGTACCTGCCGAAGGGCCGCTCGCCGCTCGCCGCGGCCGAGGACTGGGTGCGAACCACCTGCCCGAAGTGCGACGGCGAGGCGCGACGCGAGACGGACACGATGGACACGTTCGTCGACTCGTCCTGGTACTTCATCCGCTACGCCGACCCGCGCAACGACCACGCGCCGTTCGACCGAGACCTCGCGGACTACTGGCTGCCGGTCAACCAGTACATCGGCGGGATCGAGCACGCGATCCTGCACCTGCTCTACGCGCGCTTCTTCGTGAAGGTGATGGAGGAGATGGGGCTCGTCGGGTTCCGCGAGCCGTTCGCGCGCCTCTTCACGCAGGGAATGCTCCACCGGCACGGGCACAAGATGTCCAAGTCCAAAGGGAACGTGATCACTCCGGACGAGTACGTGGAGCGCTACGGCGCGGACGCCGTCCGGATGTACCTGCTCTTCATCGGGCCGGTCGAGCAGGACGCGGAGTGGCAGGACGCCGGGTTCGAAGGGATCGTGCGCTTCCTCCACCGACTGTGGCGCGTGGTCATGGAGCAGTGCGCCAAGCCGGCCGTGGACGGGCCGGTCGACACGCCGCTCGCCCGGAAGGCGCACCAGACGATCGCGAAGGTCTCCGACGACATCGGCCGCCGGTTCGCGCTGAACACGCCGATCGCGGCCGTGATGGAGCTCGTGAACGAGATCGCACGCACCCCGGCCGACCCGGCCGCGCGCTTCGCCGCCGAGACAGCGGTGTCGCTCATCCAGCCCTACGGCTCGCACATCGCGGAGGAGCTCTGGGTCGAGCTGGGGCACGAGCGGCTCTGGGAGCAGCCGTGGCCCGAGGCCGATCCAGCGTTCCTCACGCACGAGACGTTCGAGCTCGTCGTCCAGGTCAACGGGAAGGTGCGCGCGCGGGTCGAGGTGCCGACGGGGCTCGACGACAACGAGCTGGTCGAGCGGGCCAAGGAGCTCCCGCGCGTGCAGGCGCTCGTGGACGGGCACGACGTGCGCAAGGCGATCGTGGTGCCCGGCAAGCTCGTCAACTTCGTGCTCTGACGCGCGGCCGGGCGCGCGCGCCGGCGGAAGGAGGAGCCCTGGGGACGAACCGGCACGAACTCGGCGCACTTCCGTTGCAGACACGTGCCGCGCTCCCCGGTAGCGTGAGTTCCAGGGGGGCGCTCGCCCCCTTGGGGGCACGTGGGGCCGCGGTCGAGGCGGCCGCGCCGTGACCATCGTCGACCTCCTGGTCGTCCTGTGGCTCCTCGTGTCGGCGGCGTCCGGGTTCTTCCGCGGGCTCGTTGCACAGGTCATGTCCTTCGTCGGGATCGTCGCCGGCCTGGTCGTGGGCGCGTGGATCGCGCCGCATCTCCTCTCGGGCGGCGACGCCAACGAATGGGTGCCCGTGGCGAGCCTGGTCGGCGCCGCTGCGGGTGCGGTGCTCGCCGGGATCCTCACCGCGCGGGCGGCCGGTGTCGCGTACGCCGTCCTGGCGCGCCGGCCGCTGCTCCTCCGCGCCGACCGGGTCGGCGGCGCGGTCGCAGGGACGCTCGTCGGGCTCGCGCTCGCGTGGGGCGCCGCGGTCCTGCTCCTCCAGCAGCCTGCGCTCGGGCTCCGGAAGCCGGTGCAGGGATCCGCGATTCTCCCGGCGCTCCTGAGCGCCGTGCCGCCCGATCCCGTGCTGCGCGCGATCGACCGGATCGACCCGCTACCCGTGCTGCCCGTCCTCGCGCCCCGCTCGCTTCCTCCGCCCGACCCGAGCGTGGTGCGCTCGCCCGCCGCGCGCGCCGCGAAGGACAGCGTCGTCCGGGTCGAGGGGACGTCCTGCGGCCTCGGCGTGCAGGGCTCGGGCTGGGTCGTCCAGACCGGCGTCGTCGCGACCAACGTCCACGTCGTGTCCGGCGAGACCGACACGCGCGTCCTTCTGCGCGGCTCGGCGCCGCTCGACGCCACGATCGTGCACCTCGACGCGCGAAACGACGTCGCGCTCCTCCGCGTGCCAGGCCTGCGGGCTGCGCCGCTCCCGGCCTCGACGTCCGACGAGTCCCCGCGTCCCGTGATCCTGCTCGGCTACCCGGGCGGAGGGCCGCTCGTCGCGACGGCGGCGACCGCGGGCTCGGCGCGGACCGTGATCGCCCCCGACGCCTACGACCGTGGGCTCGGGCCGCGGCGCGTCGTGCCGCTGCGCGGATCGGTGCGGAAAGGGGAGAGCGGCGGTCCCGTCCTCGATCGCGAGGGCGGCGTCGTCGGGATGATCTTCGGCGGCTCGAGCGACGGCCGCGGCGGCTTTGCGATCCCGGTCGACGTCGTGACGAAGGCGCTCGACGGGCCGCTTCGGCCGGTCGACTCCGGCCGCTGCGCCGGCTGAGCGTTGCTCGTCGCAGAGTCGGCGCACCTCCGTGACGAAGTCGGCACGGTCCGTGCGACTTTCGTGCGGATTTCCCAGGCATCGTCGAAGGCATGGACATGCCGCCGATCTCGAGGGGTCGCGCGGCCGTGTACACGGCGGCCGTCATCGGACTGCTGGTGCTGGGAAGCCAGCTCCTGCACGGTGGTCGCGCGGCTCCGGCCGCATCCCGGCCGGCCGGAGACGCACTGCGGGCCGAGCCTGCGCCGGTCAGGCGGCTGGTCGTCCACGTCGTCGGTGCGGTCGCACAGCCGGGGCTCTACCGGCTGAAGGACGGTAGCCGGGTCGACGACGCCCTTCGCCGGGCCGGCGGCGCGA
This sequence comes from uncultured Actinomycetes bacterium, assembly GCA_963720515.1. GTDB lineage: Bacteria > Actinomycetota > Thermoleophilia > Gaiellales > Gaiellaceae. Next base: position 85,549 of record OY970397.1, read on the forward strand.
CGCCGAAGGCCGCCCTCGAGCTCGTGAACCTCGCCGCGCCGGTCGCCGACGGCCAGCAGATCGTCGTGCCCGTGCGCGGGTCGGCCGCCGCCGCGGCTGCGCCGGGCGTCCCGGCCGCGCCGGGCGGGAAGGTGCACCTGAACACGGCGACGCTCGAGCAGCTCGACGCGCTTCCGGGCGTGGGGCCGGTGACAGCGCAGAAGATCCTCGATTACCGCGCGAAGAAGGGCGCCTTCTCGGCCGTGGAGGAGCTCGACGCAGTACCCGGGATCGGGCCGGCGCGCCTGGAGTCGCTCAAGGAGCTGGTCGACCTGTGAGCGCGCTTGCGCGAATCCGGGCGCCGCACCTACTGGTCGCCGCGCTCTGCGCCGGGCTGGCGTCGTCGCTTGCTCTTCGCGTGGGCGGACTCGTCGCGGCGTCGCTCGCTGTGGGGCTCGCGCTGGGAGCGCTGGTTCCTGGGGCCACCGAGGGCTGGCGAATCGCGCTCCTGGCTCTCGCGCTCGCCGTCGCAGGCTCGTGGTGGGGAGGACTACGGCTCGACGCGCTCGACGCCAGCTCGCTCGCGGCACAGGCGGGCGAGGCGGGTCTCGCGCGTGCCGAGGTGACCGGCCCAGCACGCCGCGGGCGGTTCGCGCTTCGTGTGCCCGTCCGGATTCTCGTGTTCGACGGGCGCCCGGTGGATGAGCCGGCGCGCCTCGAGCTGCCGCTCGGCCGTGCGCCGCCCCAGGGAGCTGTGATCCGGATCGTCGCCCGCGTGGCGCTGCCGACCGGGCCGGACGAGCCGGGCGGGTTCGACGAGCGCGGGTACCTGCGGCGGCAGGGCGTCCACGTGATCCTGAAGGCGGGCTGGTACGAGCAGGTCGGCCGACGCGGCGGCGCTGCTGGGATCGCCGACCGGCTGCGGGCCTGGCTCGCCGAGGGGATGGCGCCGGGGCTTCACGGGGAGCGCCGGGCGATCGTGGCCGGCGTCGTCCTCGGCGAGGACGAGGGCCTGGACGAGTCGCTCCAGCAGGCGTTCAGGGCGTCCGGGCTCTACCACCTGCTCGCCGTCTCCGGGCAGAACATCGTGTTCGTCGTCATCGCCGTCCTCCTCGCGGCCTGGGTCGCGGGCGTCCCGCGCTGGACCGCGCACGTCTGCGCGATCGCCGCCGTCGTCGCCTACACCGCCGCGGTCGGATGGCAGCCGTCCGTGATCCGCGCGGGGATCGCCGGCGGCCTTGCATCGCTCGCGTGGCTCGCGTCGCGGCCGGCCGACCGCTGGTACTTCCTGCTCGTCGGCGCCGCCGTGCTGCTCGCCGTGAGCCCCTACGCGATCCTCGAGCCCGGGTTCCAGCTCTCGTTCGCGGCCGTCGCCGCCATCTTCGTGCTCGTTCCGCGCTTCGAGCGGCGACTCGAGGGCTACCCGCTTCCGCGGAGACTCGCGGAGGGGCTCGCCCTCTCGACGGCGTGCGGGCTCGCGACGGCACCCATCCTCTGGCTCCAGTTCGGCTCCGTCCCCGTGTACAGCGTCGCCGCGAACGCGCTCGCAGCGCCCGTGGTCGGACCGCTTCTGATCCTCGCGCTCGCCTGTGCGGTGCTGCACCCCGCCCTGCCGTCCGCGGCCGCCGCGCTCGCGTGGATGAACGGGTGGCTCGCGGCGTACCTCGCCTGGTGCGCGCGGTTCGTGGCGGGCTGGCCCCACGCGCAGGTGTCGTCCCTGCAGCTCCTCGCCGCGATCGGGATCGCTGCGGCCCTCGTCGTCGCGGCCGCCCGGATCCGCACGCCGAGGCTGCCGCGGATCGCCCTTCTCGCCGTGCTCGTCGCGACGGCGGTCGGCGGTTCGCGGATCGTCATGGCCGGAGGGGGACCGTCGATCCTGCCGCCGACCGGCCTTCGGGTGACGTTCCTCGACGTCGGCCAGGGCGACTCGACTCTCCTCCAGGTGCCGGAGGGGGCCATCCTCGTGGACGAGGGGCCGCCCGAAGCCGAGGTCGCACGCCAGCTCGAGCGGCTCGGGGTGCACCGGCTCGCGGCGATCGTCCTCACGCACCCGCAGCGAGACCACGTCGGCGGCGCGGCGAGCGTCCTGTCCGAGCTCGAGGTCGGCTTCGTCCTCGACCCGGGCATCCCGGCGAAGAGCCCGGACGAGGACGCCGCACGCGCCGCGGCGAAGCGGCGCCACGTCCGCATCGTCCTCGCACGCGCGGGCGAGGCGTTCCGGCTGGGCCGGCTCCGGATCCGCGTCCTCTGGCCCGCCGGTCCCGGGCTTCCGTCGCAGGACCCGAACGACCACGCGATCGTGCTCCTCGCCTCCTACGGCGCGACCGACGTGCTGCTCACCGCCGACGCGGAGTCGAACGTGACGCTGCCCCTCCGGGCTCCGCCGGTCGAGGTCCTCAAGGTCGCCCATCACGGCTCCGCGGACGACGGCCTGCCGGAGCTCTTGGGCGACCTCCGGCCTCGCATCGCCGTGATCGAGGTCGGCCGCCGCAATGACTACGGCCATCCGACCCCGTCGACGCTCGCCGCGCTCGAGGCGGCACCAGGGCTGACCATCTACCGGACCGACGAGGACGGACGCGTCGTGGTCGAGTCGGACGGCAAGCGGATCACCGTCCGGGCGGAGCGCTGACTATGCTCGCGCCATGGCCGAAGAGCCGCTTCGCTCCGCCTACCTGCTGCTCGGAACCGACCGGCCGAAGATCCGCCGAGCCCTCGCCCGGCTGCGCGCCCGTTTCGCGCCGGAGTCGATCGAGTCCCACTCGGCCGACGAGTCGACCGGCGAGGACGCGGCCGCCGCCTGCAACGCCCTCGGGCTCTTCGGCCCCGCAGGCGCGAAGCTCGTCGTCGTGGACGGCGTGGAGCGCTGGCGCGCCGAGGACGTCGACGCGATCGCCGCCTACCTGTCCGACCCGTCCGAGGGAGGCGTCCTCGCGCTCGTCGCCGACGGCGCGCTCAAGCACGACGCACTCGTGAAGGCGTGCGAGCGCGCGGGCCAGGTGCTCCGCTTCGACGTGCCGAAGCCGCGCGACCCGTCGGTTTGGGTGCGGGCCGAGTTCGAGCGGCTCGGCGTCGGCGCCGACGCGGATGCCGCGCGGGCGCTCGTCGAGGCGGTCGGCGACGACGTGGCCGAGCTCGCCGAGGAGATCCAGAAGATCGCAACCTGGGCCGGCGACGACCCGGTGGGCCGCCGTGAGGTGGAGGAGCTGGCCGTGCCCTCCGGGGACATGTTCGTCTGGACTCTCACGGACGCCTGGGGCGAGCGGAACCAGGCGGCGGCGCTCGCCGCCTGCGAGACCCTGCTCGAACGCCGGATCCGCGAGCCGTTCGGCATCGCGGTCGCCCTGGCGAGCTACGTCGGCCGCGTCCGCGCCGCCCAGGCGCTCTCCGACGGGGGCCTGAACACCGCGGAGATCGCCAAGCGCCTGCGGATCAAGGACTACCCGGCCCGCAAGGCGGTCGGCCACGCGAAGAACTTCACCCGGGACGAGCTCGACGCCGCGCTCGTCCGCCTCTCGGAGCTCGATCAGGCCCTCAAGGGTGCGAGCCGCCTGTCACCCGAGCTCGAGCTCGAGCGCACGCTCGTCGAGATCACGGCAGCGCGCGAGCCGGTCGCGAACGCCGGGTAGGGCGCGGAGCCCTAGCTCTGCGAGCCGGCCACGAGCCGTGCGGCCTGCGACTTCTTGCGCGCCGCGCGGTTCGGGTGGATCACGCCGCGGGCGGACGACTTGTCGAGCCAGCGGACCAGCTCGCCGTGGGCAGCGCGAGTCGCGTCGGCGTCGCCGTCGGCGACCGCGGTCTCGAGCCGCTTGTACAGCGTCTTCGCGGTCGAGCGCCAGCGGAGGTTCTCGCCCCGCTCGCGGGCCGCGCTCCGGACACGACGCTCTTGCTGGAGGATGTTCGGCATCTGCAGAAAGGACGCGGCCTCGGGGCCGCGCCCCGTGATGCTAGCAGCGCGTGCCGGGCCTCGGCCAGACGGTGAACCCGCGGCTCCGGGAGACGGCTCTCCTACGATCCTCGCATGGCTCCGCCGCCGGACGAGCGCACGCCTGCCGAGCGCGAGGCCGACGCACCGCACCCGCACGACCTCGTAGGCGGCACCGTCCCGGCAGACCTCCACCCGGACGAGACCGACGGCCCGCCGCACGCCCCGCGCGGCCACCTCGCGCGCTCGACGGCGATCTTCTCCTTCGCGACCGGCCTCTCGCGGATCCTCGGCCTCTTCCGCGAGATCCTCGTCCGACGCTACTTCGGCGTCTCGGGCCCGATCAACACGTTCACGGTCGCGTTCGTCGTCCCGAACCTCCTGCGCTCGCTCGTCGCCGACGCGGCGCTCTCGGCCTCGTTCGTGCCGGTCTTCAGCGAGATGCTCGAGAAGCGCGAGAAGCTGCGCGCCTGGCGAGTCGCCTCGACGATCTTCTGGCTCGTCCTCCTCGTCCTCGGCGGCATCACCGCGCTCTTCATCCTTCTCGCGCCGTGGCTCATGAAGCCGTTCGGCTACGAGGGCGCGCAGGAGGAGCTCGTCGTCAACCTGGCGCGGATCCTCTTCCCGACGGTCGTCCTGCTCGGGCTCTCGGGCGTCGTCGTCGGGATCCTGAACTCCTACGAGCACTTCGCCGTGCCCGCGATCGCGCCGGTCTTCTGGAACCTCGCGATCATGCTCGGCCTCGTGCTCGGCGTTCCGGGCGCCGACTCGACCTCGACGGAGCTCTACATCTACGCCGGCTCGGTCGTCGTCGCGACCGTGATCCAGTTCCTGCTCCCGATCCCGTGGCTCATGCGCCTCGACGGCAGTCTGCGCGTCGCGATCGACCTCCGCGACCCGGCCGTCAAGCGGATCCTCGTGCTGATGCTGCCCGTGACGCTCGGCCTCGGGCTCATCAACTTCAACCAGGTCATCAACACCTTCTTCGCGGCGCGCCTCATCGACCCGGACCTCGCGCCGAGCTCGATCGAGGCCGCGTTCCGCCTCTACATGCTCCCGCAGGGGATGTTCTCCGTCGCCATCGCAACCGTCCTCTTCCCGTCGATGTCGCGGCTCGCCGCGCGCGGTGACCGGGCGGCCTTCCGCGACACCGTCGGCCTCGGCCTCCGCCAGATCGGCTTCCTCCTCTTGCCCGCCAGCGCGGTCGCGGCCGTCCTCGCCGTGCCGATCGTGCGCCTCCTCTACCAGCGCGGCGAGTTCGGGCCGTCGCAGACGCACGTCGTCGCGGGCGCCCTCGTCGCGTTCTCGGTCGGACTCACGTTCAACGGGACGATGCTCATGCTGAACCGGGCGTTCTTCAGCCTCCAGACGCCGTGGGTGCCGACCGTGGTCGCGCTTGGGAACCTCGCGTTCCAGATCGTCCTGAACTCGATCCTCTACCGGGCGGGGATCTGGTCGATCCCGCTCGCCACGTCGATCGTCAACCTGGCCGGGACGTTCGCGCTCCTGTGGGTCTTCCGCCGCCGCATGGGGCGGATCGACGGGAGGCGGACGGTCGCGACGTACGGGAAGGCGATCGTCGGCTCGGTGATCGCCGCGGCCGCAGCGTACGGCGTGTGGTACGGCCTCGACGCCGAGCTCGGCCGTACGTTCTGGGCGCAACTCGGGTCGCTCACCGCCGGACTGGTCGTTGCGACGGCGGTGTACCTCGGAGCCGCCCGTATCCTTCGGATGGGCGAGCTCGACACCCTTCTCTCGCTCGTCCGACGCCCCCGCCCGGCATGAACCTCGACCGCATCCGCAACTTCTCGATCGTCGCGCACATCGACCATGGCAAGTCGACGCTCGCCGACCGCATCCTCGAGCTGACCTCGACGCTCACGAAGCGCGAGATGCGCGAGCAGGTGCTCGACTCGATGGAGCTCGAGCGCGAGCGCGGCATCACGATCAAGGCGCAGGCGGTGCGCGTCCACTGGAAGGGCCACGAGCTGAACCTGATCGACACGCCGGGCCACGTGGACTTCACGTACGAGGTCTCGCGTTCGCTCCAGGCCTGCGAGGGCGCGCTGCTCCTCGTGGACGCCGCGCAGGGGATCCAGGCGCAGACGCTCGCCAACGCCTACCTCGCGATCGAGAACAACCTGGAGATCGTCCCGGTCGCGAACAAGATCGACCTGCCCTCGGCCGATCCGGACTCAGCCGCCGCCGAGATCGCGGAGCTCGTCGGCGACACGCCCGACCACGTCCTGCGGATCTCCGCGAAGACCGGGGAGGGCGTCGAGGCGGTGCTCGACGCGATCGTCGAGCGGATCCCGCCGCCGCAGGGCGACCCCGACGCCCCCGGCCGCGCGCTCGTCTTCGACTCCGCGTACGACCAGTACCGCGGCGTCGTCGCGTTCGTGCGCGTCGTGGACGGCGTGTTCCGGCCACGCGAGCGCCTGCGCGCCATGGCGCAGGGGACACGCTTCGAGGCCGAGGAGCTCGGCGTCTTCTCGCCCGAGCGGGTTCCCACGAAGGAGCTCACGGCGGGCGAGGTCGGCTACGTGATCACAGGGCTCAAGGACGTCTCGCGGCTCCGGGTGGGCGACACGCTGACCTCGGATGCGGCGCCGGCGGCCGAACCGCTTCCCGGGTACAAGGACGTCAAGCCGACCGTGTTCGCGGGGCTCTTCCCGACCGACTCGGACGAATACCCGGAGCTTCGCGACGCGCTCGAGAAGCTGAAGCTGAACGACGGGTCGCTCTTCTACGAGCCAGAGACGTCGCAGGCGCTCGGGTTCGGCTTCCGCTGCGGCTTCCTCGGGCTGCTCCATATGGAGATCGTCCGCGAGCGGCTCGAGCGCGAGTTCGACCTCGACCTGCTCGTCACGGCGCCGAACGTCGCCTACCTCGTGAAGACGAAGTCCGGGGAGGAGGTCGAGGTGCACAACCCGTCCGACTTCCCGCGCGAGGTCGAGGAGGTCGGCGAGCCGTACATCCGCGCGACCACGATCGTCCCGAAGGAGCACGTCGGCGCGGTCATGGAGCTGAACACCGAGCGGCGTGGGCGGTTCGATCACATGGAGTACCTGAACGAGGAGCGCGTGATGCTCCAGTACGACCTGCCGCTCGGCGAGATCGTCTACGACTACTACGACCAGCTGAAGTCGCGGACGAAGGGCTACGCGAGCTTCGACTACGACGTGGTCGGGTTCCGGCCCGGCGACCTCGTGCGCGTGGACGTGATGCTGGCGGGCGACCCGGTGGACGCGCTCTCGATCATCGTCCACCGCGACGGGGCCTACGCGCGGGGCCGCGCGCTCGTGGACCGGCTGCGCCAGGAGATCCCGAGGCAGATGTTCGACGTGCCCGTGCAGGCCGCGATCGGCGCGAGGATCATCGCGCGCGAGACGATCAAGGCGCGCCGCAAGGACGTGCTCTCGAAGTGCTACGGCGGCGACATCACGCGCAAGCGGAAGCTGATCGAGAAGCAGAAGAAGGGCAAGAAGCGGATGAAGCAGGTCGGCACGGTCGAGGTGCCGCAGGAGGCCTTCCTCGCCGTCCTCGACCTGAACGGGGAGCGGCGGTCATGAACGTCCGCCATCTCTACGTGCACCTGCCGTTCTGCGCGCACCGGTGCGGCTACTGCGACTTCGTGACGCTCGTCGGGCGGGCCGGCTCGCACGACGCGTACGTGGACGCGGTGCTGGCGGAGCTTTCGCTGGAGGGCGGGGTGCTCGATTCGGGTCTCGAGACGGTGTTCCTCGGCGGCGGGACGCCCACGTTCACCGACGCGGGCGCGTTGGAGCGGCTCTTGGCAGCGCTGCCGGACGCGGACGAGGTCACCGTCGAGGCGAACCCGGAGACGGTAACGCCCGAGCTCGCCCGGCTTCTGTCACGAAACCGTGTCAATCGTGTGTCCGTAGGCGCACAATCGTTCAACACCGCCCTCTTGGCCGTGCTGGAACGGCGTGCGCAGCCCTCGGACGTCCACCGGTCCGTGCACGTTCTGAGGGATGCCGGATTCGAGAACATCTCGCTCGACCTCCTGTACGGAATCCCGGGCCAGACCCCCGCCGACCTGGACGCCGACATCGAGGCGGCCCTGGCCCTGCAGCCGGAGCACGTCTCCTATTACGAGCTCGAGGCGAAGCCGGGCACCCGGTTCACCCACGCGCACGGCGCGGAGCTCGATCGCCAGGCGGAGGCGATGGAGGTCTACTTCGAGCGCGTCGTGGACGCCCTCATCGGCGCGGGCTACCGGTGGTACGAGACCGCGAACTTCTGCCGGCCGGGGCGGGAGGCGCGGCACAACCTCGGCTACTGGCTCGGCCACGACTACCTGGGGCTTGGCATCGGGGCGGTCTCCACCGTCGGTGAGCGGCGCTGGCGCAACGCGCCGAGCCTAGGGCGGTACGCGGCCGCGCTCGGGCGGGGCGAGCCGCCCCCGCGCGAGGTCGAGGAGCTCGACCGGGCGACGAAGCTGCGCGAGCGGCTCATGCTCGGCCTGCGCCTGGATCGCCCGGTGCCGTTCCGCGAGGTCGAGGAGGCCGTCGAGCCGGACGCGCTAGCACGGGCGGAGAGCCTGGGCCTGGCGGTGCGCCAAAACGGCGGGCTCGCGCTCACCGAGCGGGGGCGGTATCTCGGCGGCGCGGTGACGGCCGAGCTCATGACGGCGTCGTAGCCCGCGCTCGTCGGCGGGCGAGTCGCCCACTACCCTTAAGGCCATGGACGACGCGGATCGCCTCGCGCTGAGCCTCCGGCAGGAGGAGATCCTCGCGCGCGTCGTCGAGAGCTATGGCGCGACCGGCGCCCCGGTCGGGTCGAAGGCGCTCGTCGAGCGAGCCGGGGTCGAGGCGTCCCCGTCCACCGTGCGCTACGAGCTCGCGGTCCTCGAGGAGCATGGCTACCTGACGCATCCGCACACCTCCGCGGGCCGCGTCCCGACCGACGCCGGCTATCGCTACTACGTGGACCGCGTCCTCGAGGACCTCGAGCCGCGGCCGGCCACCGATCTCCGGCTCGACCTGTCCGAGGCGCGGACGCAGGTGGACGAGACGCTCCAGGCGACGACCGACGCGCTCGCGCAGCTCACGCACCTGCTCGCGCTCGTGTCGGCGCCGGCCCTCGAGACGATGAGCGTCCGCCACGTCGAGGTGATCGTCCTCCAGCCGCAGCTCGTCATGGTCGTCGTCATCACGGCCTCCGGTGGCGTGTCGAAGCGACTCTTCGCCTTCAACGACCCGGTCGACCCGGGACTCGCCGAATGGGCGCGCGAGTACCTGAACGAGCGCGTCGCGGGACTCCAGCTCGGGGCGCGACTCCTGCGCAGCCGCTTCGACGATCCGGCACTCTCACCGCGCGAGCGGGCGTTCCTCGCCGAGCTCGCGCCCGCATTCACCGAGCTCGTCGAGAGCGGTGAGCAGAGCCTCTACGTCGGCGGCACCGCCGGGCTCTTCTCCGAGATCCAGGCCGACGACCTTCCCGGCTACCGGCGCCTGCTCGAGGTGCTCGAGCACCGCGCCGAGCTGCTCGAGCTCCTCCGCGCGAACCTGCTCTCGAAGCATCCGTTCGCCCGCGTCGGGTCCGAGTTCGGCGACCCGGAGCTCCAGTCGATCGCCCTCGTCGCCGCGCCGTACGGCCTGCGGCACCGCAACCTCGGCACCGTGAGCCTCGTCGGACCGACGCGCATGGACTACGTGCAGGCGATCGAGGTCGTCCGCGCGGCGGCCCATGAGCTCTCGCGCGTTGTCGAGGACCTGTACGAGGAGTAACTCCCGGGGGCCTTCGGCCCTTCGAGGTCGTGAGGACGCGCGACCCTCATCGCTCCGGGACGCGCGCCCGCAGGCAGAGCCGGTAGCGGAAGAGCTGGAGCCGCGGCCCGGCGACGCGCTCGACGCTGCGGAGGACGCGGACGAAGCTGGGGCGCCAGGAGTTGATCTCGATCACGTAGCCGGCCTGTCCGAGCCAGGCCGCGAGCTCCCGCGCGGAGCGGAGCCCGATGTGCGTCGGGTTCTGCGCGAGCACGAGGTCGTGCGCCTTCATGCGCTCGACGAGGTGCAGCGGATTGGGCGTGTAAAGGGAGAGCGTCCCTCCGGGAACGAGGATGCGCCTGACCTCGCCGAGCATCCCGGCGAACGTCTCGTCGTCGAGGTGCTCCACCAGGTCGGCCGCGACAGCCTTGTCGTGCGAGTCGTCCTCGAACGGGAGCCGGGTCACGTCGGCGAGCTCGAAGCGGAGGTCGGGGAAGAGATCCGTGGCGGCCTCGATCGCGAGCGGCTCGCTGTCGACGCCGACGACCTCGCAGCCGAACGACGTGAGGAAGTGCGTGATCGCGCCGGCAGCGCAGCCGAGGTCGACGATCCGGTCGCCCGGCTTCGGCTGGACGAGGTCGCGAACGGCCGCGAGCCGGATCTCCGTCCACGGCGTACGGTCGACGTACGCCTGCGCCATCCGCTCCATGAAGGCGCGGTCGTACTCGTCGCTGACCCGCCCGAACGCCGGCAGCTTCATCGGCGGGCGAACACGACCGGCGCCGCGGCGGCCAGGACCAGGAAGACGAAGAAGTAGGAGATCTGCATGGTGAGGTGGACGACGTTCGCGGCGAGCGTACCCGCGAGCGCAGCGGTGACCCCAGGCACTACCGCGGAAATCGTCATGTGCCTGTGACGGAGCGCTGATTCGCGCGGAGACCCGCCGAGTACCCTTCGATCCATGGCCGGCACGCGCGACTACTACGAGGTGCTCGGCGTCGCCCGCGACGCCGACGAGCGCGAGATCAAGCGCGCCTTCCGCACCCTTGCGCGCGAGCTGCACCCCGACGTCTCCGAGCATCCCGACGCCGAGGAGCGCTTCCGTGAGGCCGCCGCGGCCTACGAGGTCCTCTCGAAGCCCGAGACCCGCGAGCTCTACGACCGGTTCGGCCACGAGGGGCTGCGGACCGGCGGCTTCCGCCCGACCGACTTCGACTTCACGAGCGTCGCGGACATCTTCTCCGCGCTCTTCGGCGAGGAGCTCTTCGGCGCGGGCATCGGGCGGCGCGCCACGCGCGGGCGCGACATCCTCGTCGAGACCGAGATCGAGCTGACCGAGGCGGCCGAGGGCGTCACGCGCGAGCGTCATGTTCCCGATGACCGTCGCCTGCGCGACGTGCGAGGGCTCGGGCGCCGAGCCGGGCACCGAGACCGAGACGTGCGCCCAGTGCGGGGGCGCCGGCCGGCTCCAGTCCGTCTCCTCGACGGTCTTCGGCCAGTTCGTCCGCACCCAGCCGTGCTCGCGCTGCGGCGGCAGCGGCCAGACGATCCCGCACCCCTGCAAGACCTGCCGCGGCTCCGGGCGCGTGCGCGAGGAACGCACGGTCGAGGTCGAGATCCCGCCCGGGATCCACGACGGGCAGCGGATCCGGCTCGCCGGCGAGGGCGACGCGGCCGCGGCGGGCGGGCGCGCGGGCGACCTCTACGTCCACGTCGGCGTCCGGCAGGACGAGCGGTTCGTGCGCGACGGCAACGACATCGTGTCGAGCGTCGACCTCACCATGACCGAGGCTGCGCTCGGCACGCGGCTCACCGTCCCGACGCTCGACGGCGAGACCGAGCTCGACCTCGACGCCGGCACGCAGCCGGGCGCGGTCGTCGAGCTGCGCGGCAAGGGCATGCCCGTGCTCCAGGGCTTCGGCCGCGGCGACCACCGGATCATCGTGAACGTCCTCGTCCCGCGGCAGCTGACCGACGAGCAGCGCACCGTCCTCGAGGAGTTCCAGCGCAGCGCGAGCGACGAGACGTACCGCGCCGACGAGGGCTTTCTGTCACGCCTCCGCGCGGCGTTCCGCTGACCGGACTGCGCCGCGTCGCCGTCCGCGTCCCGGCGGGACCGGGGAGGAGGCGCGCGCGACGATGCTCGATCTCTTCCCCGAGGGCTTCGAGGAGCGCGAGGACGCCGGCGTGCTCGAGCTCGCGGCGTACACCGATGCCGACGGCGAGGCGCGCGCACGTGCCGCGTTCGACGCGGTCGAGAGCACCCCGGTCGAGCCCGGCTGGGAGGACCGCTGGCGCGCGTTCCACCGACCGGTCCGCATCGGCCCGCTCTGGATCGGCCCACCGTGGGAGACGCCCGACCCGGAGGCGCTCGCGGTCGTGATCGACCCCGGCCAGGCGTTCGGCACCGGCGCGCATCCGACGACGCGGCTCTGTCTGGAGCTTCTGCTCGACCTCGAGCCGGCGAGCCTCGTCGACCTCGGCTGCGGCTCGGGCGTCCTCGCGATCGCGGCTGCAAAGCTCGGCTTTGCGCCGGTGCTCGCGCTCGACGACGACCCGGCCGCCGTCGAGGCGACACGGGCGAACGCGGCCGCGAACGGCGTCGCGGTCGAGGTCGCACAGGCCGACGTTCTCGCCGACCCTCTCCCGGGCACGGAGATCGCCGTCGCGAACATCGAGCTCGCCGCCGTGAACGCTCTCGGTCCGCCGGTCGGCGCACCGGTCCTCATCGTCTCCGGCTACCTCGCCACGGATCCGCTCGCGCCCGCGGGCCGGCGGAGCGTCCGCCGCCTCGAGCGCGACGGCTGGGCGGCCGACCGCCTCGAGCGTGCGTAGCATCCACGGTGGAATGTCGGCCTCCGGCTGGCGCTGGTTCGCCGCCTGGGCGCTCGCCGGGGCGCTCAGCGCCTTAGCGTTCGTCAGCATGTTTTCGATCGGCCTGCTGATCCTGCCCTTCGCCGGCCTCGCGATCTTCCTCACCGCCCGCCGAAGCCCGAACGGGCCCGAGATCCTCGGCGCCGTCACCGGCGCGGGGCTGATCGGCTTGGTCGTCTGGCTGCTCAGCCAGGGGGAGTGGGACGCCACGCCCTGGCTCGTGGGCGGCGTTGCGCTCACGGCGGCGGGAATCCTCGCTTACGCGACGGCGCGCGCCCGTCCTTCGTAGCGCCGAATTACCATCGCCCCGATGGCCACGTTCTCTATCCGCTTCCTCGGCTGCAAGGTCTCGCAGACCGATGCGCAGGAGATCCGCGAGCGGCTCGTCGCCGACGGGCACGCCGAGCGCGCAGGCGCAACCGACGTCGCGGTCGTCAACGCCTGCTGCGTGACGCACGAAGCGGTGCGGAAGTCGCGCCAGGCCGTGCGCCGCGCGGGCCGCACCGCGGACAAGGTCTACGTCACGGGCTGTGGCGCGAACCTCGCGGGCGGCGCGTTCGCGGACCTCGGCGAGCGCGTGCAGGTGATCGCGCTTCCCAGCGAGCGGACGCCGGCCGCGGTCGCGGGCGACGTCGGTGCGATCGGCTGCGTCCAGGACGACGCGCGCCTCGACCGGGTGCGCGCGTTCGTGAAGATCCAGGACGGCTGCAGCTTCTCGTGCGCGTTCTGCGTCGTCCCCCAGGTGCGCGGTGCCTCGCGGAGCCGGCCGGCCGAGCGGGTCCTCGCCGAGATCGAGCGCCGCGTCGCGCAGGGCCACCGCGAGGTCGTCCTCACGGGCATCAACCTCGGCTGCTACCGCGACCGTGCGGCCGGCTTCGACCTCGCGCGGCTCCTGCGGGCGGCCGGCGCGACGCCCGGCCTCGCGCGCCTGCGCCTCTCCTCCATCGAGGTGAACCACGTGACCGCGGAGCTCGTCCAGGCGATGCGCGAGACGCCGACCGTCTCGCCGCACCTCCACGTGCCGCTCCAGTCCGGTGACGACGGCGTCCTGCGCGCGATGGGCCGCCGCTACACCGCGGAGACCTTCCTCCGCCGGGTCGCGCGTGCTGAGGGCTTCAACCTGACGACCGACGCGATCGTCGGCTTCCCCGACGAGGACGACACGGCGTTCGCGGCCACGCTCCGCACGGTCGAGGCCGCCGGGATCACGAAGGTGCACGTCTTCCCGTACTCGCCGCGCCCGGGAACGCGGACCGAGCAGAGCCGATCCGGTGCCGCCGGCCGTCAAGCGAGACCGGAGCGCGCGCCTCCGGCGGGCGTCCGACGACGCGTGCCGCGCACGCTGGACGGCCCGCATAGGAAGCGACGAAATCGTGCTCGTGGACCGGCCGGGACGGGGCTACGGGGACGACTACACTCCCTGGCTCGTCGACGGGGAGGTCGGCGATCTCGTGCACGTTCGCGCCGAGCGGGTCACGGAGGAGGGAATCGTCGGTGTCGCGGCCTGACTGCCTGTTCTGCCGCCTCGTCGCCGAGGGCGACCACGTGCGCGCGGCGGACGGCTTCGTCGCGATCCGCGACGTCGCTCCGAAGGCGCCCGTCCACCTGCTCGTCCTGCCGGAGCGCCACGTGGACACGTTCCGCGACGTCGGCGAGTTCCCGCCGGAGGAGGCGCTGCGGATGCTCGAGTTCGTCGCCGAGACCGCGCGCGAGGCCGGGCTCGAGGACTACCGCGTGGTCGTGAACGTCGGCGAGGGAGGCGGCCAGAGCGTCTTCCACTTACACTGGCACATCCTGGGCGGCACTGGGCTGGAAGGCTTCGAATGACCCTGATCGCAGAGATCGAGGAAGACCTCACCGAGTCGATGAAGGAGCGCGACCAGGAGCGTGTGGACACGCTCCGGCTCGTGCTTGCCTCGCTCCGCGCCGCCGAGAAGGAGCTGCAGCGGCCGCTCGACGAGAGCGAGGAGCTCCAGGTGCTCCAGCGCGAGCGGAAGAAGCGCATCGAGGCCGCCGAGGCGTTCCGGGCCGCAGGGCGCGACGAGCAGGCGGACGCGGAGGAAGACGAGGTCGAGGTCATCGAGGAGTTCATGCCCGAGCCGGCGGACGAGGCCGAGCTCGAGCGGATCGTGGACGACGCGATCGCCGAGACCGGCGCCACCTCGCTCCGAGACCTCGGCCGCGTCATGGCGGACGTGATGCCGCAGGTGGCGGGCCGCGCGGACGGCTCCGAGGTCAGCCGGCTGGTGCGCGAGAAGCTCGCGTAACGCGCTCCGCGGCGCGCGGCGACGTCACACATTCGGCACACCTCGCGACGGAATCGGCACGGTCCGGCGACAGACAAGTGACGGTTTCCCGGCTAGCGTGAATGCAGGGGGCCGCGTGCCCCTTGGGGGCACGCGGGGCCACATCGCCCCCGCGGCCCGGGCGCAGCGTCCCAGCGCAGGCATTCGCGGCACGCGAATGCCTCCCTAGGCCGCATCTACACTGAGGGTCTTGCAGGAAGTTCTCTCGGTGTCCAACCAGGTCGCGGCCGAGCTCGCGACCGTGGACGACGGCATTCTCGGCCGGCTGCGCGACCGGCTCGGCCTCGCCGTGCTCCTGCGCGGGAACCGGCTGACGCTCGACGGCGACGCGGCCAAGGTCGCCGAGGCGCGCGCGGTGGTCGGGGAGCTCGCCGAGCTGATCGAGGACGGCCACGCGATCGGCGCCGGCACCGTGGACGCCGCGCTCGCCGCGATCGAGGAGAGCCGCGACCTCTCGGACGTCTTCGCCGACGTCGTGTGGCGCCACCGCGGCAAGAAGATCACGCCGAAGACGGTGAACCAGAAGCGCTACGTGGACGCGATCCGGAACACCACCGTCACGTTCGGGATCGGCCCCGCGGGCACTGGCAAGACATACCTCGCCATGGCGCTCGCCGTCGCCGCGCTCGCCGAGCGCAGCGTGAACCGGATCATCCTCACGCGCCCCGCGGTCGAGGCCGGCGAGCGGCTCGGCTTCCTCCCCGGCGACATGCTCGCCAAGGTGGACCCGTACCTGCGGCCGCTCTACGACGCGCTCTACGACATGCTGGACGCCGACCGCGTGAACGCCTACATGGAGCGCGGCACGATCGAGGTCGCACCGCTCGCCTTCATGCGCGGCCGCACGCTCAACGACTCCTTCGTGATCCTCGACGAGGCGCAGAACACGACGCCCGAGCAGATGCACATGTTCCTCACGCGGCTCGGCTTCGGCTCCAAGGTCGTCGTCACGGGCGACGTCACCCAGGTCGACCTGCCGCGCGACCAGGCCTCCGGCCTCATCCGCGTGCGCGAGATCCTCCGCACTGTCGAGGGGATCGAGTTCGTCGAGCTCGGCAACCAGGACGTCGTCCGCCACGTCCTCGTCCAGCGCATCGTCGAGGCGTACAAGACGTACGCCGAGGCCTCGGAGAACGGGCGGCCGTGATCGAGATCGAGATCGAGAACCGAAGCGGCGAGCCGGTGGACAAGACGGCCGTCGCCGAGTTCGCTCGCGCGACGCTCGCGGGAGAAGGGGTCCGCGAAGGCGACCTCGGCATCGCCTTCGTCGGGGCCGACGAGATGCGCGCGCTCAAGCACGAGCACCTTGGGGTCGACGAGGCGACCGACGTGTTGTCTTTTCCGATCGACGGGCGCGACGAGCTCCCCGCGGGCGTCCCGCGCCAGCTCGGTGACGTCGTCCTTTGCCCGGCGGTCGTCGGCGATGCGTGGCGCTCGCCGCTCGTGCACGGGCTGCTGCACCTGCTCGGCTACGACCACGGCGACGAGATGACCCGTCGCGAGGCGGAGTTGGTGTCGTGAGCGTGCGGCGCGGTCCGACGCCCGCGGCCGAGCGCGAGCCCGAGCCCGAGCCGACCCTGGAGCCGGAGCAGCCCGAGCGCCCGCGCCCGTTCATGCCGGCGAAGGCCAACTTCGGCCGCCGTCCGCACTCGCTCATCCAGAGCTTCAACTACGCGATCGAGGGCGTCATCCACGTCCTGCGGCGCGAGCGCAACATGCGCTTCCACTTCGCGCTCGCCACGGTCGTGCTCGTCCTCGCCTTCGCCTACGACGTGACGAAGATCGAGCTCATGGCGCTCCTCATCGGCATCTCGTTCGTCCTCATCACGGAGATGATCAACACGGCCGTCGAGGAGATGATCGACCTGACGACCAAGGTCTACGACCCGCGGGCCAAGATCGCGAAGGACGTGGCCGCCGGGCGCCGTCCTCATCTCCTCGGTCGTCGCGGCGACGATCGGCTACCTCGTCTTCGTCGACCGCATCCGCTCGCCGACGTACCACCTGCTGAACGAGGTCCGGGCGATCCCGGCGAACCTGACGATCATCGCCCTCGCCCTGACGGTCATCGTCGTGATCGCCGTCAAGGCGGTCTCCGGGCGCGGGACGCCCCTTCGCGGCGGGCTCCCGTCCGGCCACGCGGCGGTCGCGTTCGGCGGCTGGATGGCGATCACGATCGTCGTCGCCGACTTCCAGCACCGGGTGCTCGTCTCGACGCTCACGTTCTTCATGGCCGTCCTCGTCGCGCAGACCCGGGTCGAGTCCGGGATCCACTCGACCGCGGAGGTCGCGTTCGGCGGGGTCCTCGGCACGCTCGTCACGCTGATCCTGTTCCAAGCCTTCACGTGAGAAGCGGGTTCGTCGCGGTTGCCGGCCGCCCGAACGTCGGCAAGTCCACGCTCGTGAACGCGCTCTGCCGCGGGAAGGTCGCGATCGTCTCCGACAAGCCGCAGACGACACGCCGCCGGATCGCCGGGGTCGCGAACGGCGACGGCTACCAGCTCGTCCTCGTCGACCTCCCCGGGTTCCAGCGCCCGCGCGACCCGCTGACCGAGCACATGCAGCGCACCGTGGACGCGTCGCTCTCGGACGTGGACGGCATCCTGTTCGTCCTGCCCGTGAACGAGCCGATCGGCGGCGGCGACCGGTTGATCGCGGGGCGCGTGCTCGGCGGCGGGATCCCGGTGGTGGTCGCCGTGAACAAGGTCGACCTGGCCGGCCCGGGCGGGATCGCCGCCGCGCTCACGGGCGCCGCCGCACTCGGCGACGCGCACGCCTACCACCCGGTGAGCGCGGTGACCGGCGACGGCGTGGACGCGCTCCGCACCGAGCTCGCGGCGCTCCTCCCCGAGGGCCCCGTGTACTTCCCGGACGGCGAGCTGACCGACCAGCCGCTCGAGACCCGGGTCGCGGAGCTCGTCCGTGAGAAGGCGCTCGCGTTGACGCGGGAAGAGGTCCCGCATGCGGTGACGGTCGAGGTGGACGAGCTGACCGAGGAGCGGGTCCGCGCGATCGTCTGGGTCGAGACGGAGTCCCAAAAGGGGATTCTCGTCGGCAAGGGCGGCTCTATGATCCGCGAGATCGGCTCCCGGGCCCGCCCGGAGATCGACGCCCTGCTGGGGCGGACGATCTTTCTCGAGCTGATGGTCAAGGTCAGGCCGTGCTGGCGCCGCGACGAGGCGATGCTGGCCCGCCTGGGAATCTAGGAAGGAGACGCATGGCTTCGCTCGCACCGGCCGAGTTCGAGGAACGGCTTCGCACCTACGTCCGCGAGAGCTCCGAGGAGCACCGTGAGGTGCGCGTGGGAGAGAAGGAGGTGAGCGAGCACGCCGCGATCGTGGCGCGCTACGCCGACCTCTTCACCCGCGAGCAGCACCGCGAGCTCGCCGACGCGGCGGAGGCGGCGCCCGAGGGCGACGAGCGCGAGCGGCTCGAGCGGCTGCGCGAGGCGTGCGAGAGCGGCGTCATCTCCCTCGAGCTCGCCGGGGCCTACGACGAGCTCCAGAACGCGGTGCTCGCCGCCCGCGTCGAGTTCCGCGGCGAGTCGCTCCCGCTCCGCTCCGCGCAGGCGCAGCTCGCGCTGGTGGAGGAGTACGTGGCGCGCGACGAGCTCGGGACGCTGACGGCCGACGCCTCCGCCGCCTTCAACGACTCGAGGCTCGACCTCATGCGCCGCGGCGAGGCGCTCGAGGCCGACCTGACGGATGAGCCCGATCCGGTGCGCCGGAGCGAAGACGTGAAGAGGATCGACCTGCGGGAGCTCTCGACGGCGCTCGCCGACGCGGCCGAGCGCCAGGGCGACGCGTGGGCGTCGCTCCGCGAGCGCTGGCTCGAGCGGCTCCTCGGCGAGGAGCGCGACGACGAGCCGACGAGCGCGCACGTCGCGTTCATCCGCCGCATGACGCCGCTCGCGGACGTGTACACGAAGGACGGCGCCGTGCCGATCTGCCTCGAGACGCTCGACCGGCTTGGGTTCGACCTCGCCGGCGAGTCGCGCATCCGGCTCGACCTCGACGACCGCCCGCAGAAGAACCCGCGCGCGTGCGTCATCGCGTCCGACCCGCCGCAGGTCGTCCACCTCATCACCCGCGCGCAGGGCGGGCTGCACGACTACCAGGCGCTGCTCCACGAGGCGGGCCACGCGCTCCACTACGCGGGCTGCGACCCCTCGCTCCCGTACGCGTTCCGGCGTCTCTCGCGCGACCACGCCCTGACGGAGATCTACTCGTTCCTCATGGAGTCGATCACCCGCGAGCCGGACTGGCACGCCACCTATTTCGACCTCGACGCGGCCGAGGCGGCCGACCGCGCGGAGGGCGCGCGCTTCCTCGAAGCGCTCCTCTTCCGGCGCTACGCGGCGAAGCTCGGCTACGAGATCGAGCTCTGGAGCGACTTCGAGCGCGCGCCGGACCACGCGTCCGACTACGCGTCCCGGCTCCGCGGCGCGATCGGGTTCCGCTACCGCGAGGACAACTACCTCTCCGATCTCGACGAGGGCTTCTACTCGGCCGACTACCTCCGCGCCTGGATCCGCACGGCGCAGCTTCGCGCCCACCTGCGCGCGGAGGTCGGCGCCGACTGGTGGACGCGGCCCGAGACAGGCGACCTCCTGCGCGCCCTGTTCCTCGAGGGCACGCGCCCGTCGAGCGAGGACATCGCGGCGCGAATTGGCTTCGAGCCGCTCGACACGTCGCCCCTCCTCGGGGAGCTTGCCCCGGCCGCGTAGTGCATTCGGCACACATCCGGCACAGCTCGTGACAGACACGTGACGATTTCGTGGGTAGTGTCGAAAGCGGGGGAAAGGGGCCGAAGGCCCCCGGGGGGAATCTCGCGTGAGGGTTAGCGACTAGAGCCCGGGCTACACTGCGGCGCATGAGTTCCGCGCCCCTTCGGCGCTCGCCGCGTCACGCCCAGTGAGCCGCTTCAGCCAGGCGATCTCTGAGGGAGACGGCATCTCCGTCATCCCCGCCCTCCACGGCGACGTCGCCGCGCTCGCGGCTGCCGCCGAGGACGCGGGCGCCGAGGCGATCGCGGTTGCGACCCCGACCGACGCCGCCGCGGCGCGCGGGGCCTCCGCGCTCCCCGTGGTCGTGCGCGGGCCGCTCGCCGTGCGCGAGGGGATCGAGGGCATCCGCTCCTCGGGTGCCGACGCGTTCGTCCTCGAGTACGAGGACGCGGACGGCGACGGCGTGCTCGAGGCGCTCGTGGACGACGCGCAGGCGGCCGACATCGACTGCCTGCTCGACGTGCGCGACGAGGAGGAGCTCGAGCGCGCGCTCGAACGGGTCGACCCCGACATCGTCTTCATCACGCAGCTCGGCGGCTCGAGCGAGGAGGCCCTCGAGCGCACGCTCGACCTGCTCCCCGACGTCCCGGCGGGCAAGCTCGTGGTCGCCGAGAGCGGTCTCGTCTCGCGGGAGCAGGTGCTCGCCCTCGAGCGTGCGGGCGTGGACGCCCTCGTCGTGCGGATCCCCGCGAGCCCCGACTTCGCCGACGCCGTTCGCGACCTCGTCGAGCGTTAGCCGAAGAACGCGGTCGCGACCTCGTACCAGTCGGGCGGCACGGTCTTGAGCTTCGCGACCGCTTCCGCGAGCGGTACGCCGACGATCTCGTCGCCGCGGAGCGACGCCATCTGGCCGAACGTCCCCGCGTGCGCGAGGTCGGCCGCATGGAGCCCGAAGCGGGTGGCGAGCACGCGGTCGTGCGGGGTGGGGGAGCCGCCGCGCTGGACGTGCCCGAGCACCGTGACGCGGGTCTCGTAGCCGGTCCGCTCCTCGATCTCTCGGCCGAGCGCCTCGCCGACCCCGCCCAGGCGGACGTGGCCGAACTGGTCGGAGGGCCGGGCCTCCGCCGCGACCGCCAGCCGCTCGCCCGACGCATACGTGAGCTCGTAGCCCTCGCTCACGACCACGATGGAGAAGTCCTTGCCGCGCTCGTGCCGGCGGCGGAGGTCGTCGCAGCAGGCCTCGACCGTCATCGGCTGCTCCGGGATGAGGATCGCGTCGGCGCCGCCGGCGATGCCGCTCACGACCGCGATCCAGCCCGTGTGGCGTCCCATGACCTCGACCACCATCACGCGGTTGTGCGACTCCGCGGTCGTGTGGAGGCGGTCGATCGCCTCGGTAGCGATCCACACCGCGGTGTCGAATCCGAACGTGTAGTCGGTCGCGGAGAGATCGTTGTCGATCGTCTTCGGCACCCCGACGACCGGCACCTGGTGCTCCGCGAAGAGCCGCGCCGCGACGCCGAGCGTGTCCTCGCCGCCGATCGCGACGAGCGCGTCGAGCCGCTCCGCGCGGAGGTGCTCGAGCACCCGCTCGACGCCGCCCTCGTCCTTGTACGGGTTCGTCCGCGAGGTGCCGAGAATCGTTCCGCCGCGCGGGAGAATCCCCGAGATCTCGCGCGGCCCGAGCGGCTCGAAGCGCCCCTCGACGAGGCCCCGCCAACCCTCGCGAACGCCCAATACATCCCATCCGCGGGCGATCGAGCGCCGGGTCACGGCACGGATGACGGCGTTCAGCCCGGGGCAGTCTCCGCCCCCGGTCAGGACGCCAAGCCGGCGCGCCTCCGGGCTAACTTCGGGGCCCCCCGCGCGTCAACTCGATCAAGGGACAGCGATGGGAGAGGAAAGGACGGATGCCGAAGGCGGGAGTCGAACCCGCACGGGGCGTAGCCCCACTGGATTTTGAGTCCAGCGCGTCTACCAGTTCCGCCACTTCGGCCCTGCGACTCACCCTGCGGGACAGCGTAGCTTCGACGGGGGTTGAACGCCGCCGTCGGCATCGCCATAATCGCCGCACCAACGGCGGGCCAGCTGCGGACCGAGGGTGAGCGTGACTGACCGCTGCACATCGCTGTCGGCGCTCGTCGAGCGCCAAGAGATGTCAACCGAGTAGGAGGAGGCAGGTGAGGAAGAAGTCCATTTGGTTCGCGCTTCTTGCACTCGTCGTCGGAGTGCTTGCGCTGACCGCCGCAGGATGCGGAGACGATGGTGGTGGCACCACGGGTGCCGCGCCGGCCGGCGGCACCGATACCGGTGGCGGCGGCGGCGGCAACGTGGAGGCTCTCCCGACGTCTTCGTGCGGTGACTTGCAGCAGGGCGACAACGATCCCGACGTGATCATTGCGTCGGATCTACCGCTGCAGGGTTCGTCCCGAACCCAGACGGTCCAGATGAACAAGGCGATCGTCCAGGTTCTGGAGCAGAACAGCTGGAAGGCCGGCGACGTGAACATCGGCTTCCAGGAGTGCGACGACTCAACGGCTGCGGCCGGTAAGTGGGATTCGGCCAAGTGCTCGACGAACGCAGGCCTGTACGCCAACAACGAGTCCGTTGTCGGCGTCTTGGGCACGTTCAACTCGGGCTGCGCCGCCATCATCATCCCGGTGCTGAACCAGGCCCCGGGCGGCGGCGTCGGCATGGTGTCCCCGGCCAATACGTACGTGTGCCTGACGACGGCCGGCCCCGGTTGCGAGAAGACCGAGCCGGACAAGTACTACCCGTCGGGTTCCCGCAACTACATCCGCATGGTCGCGCATGACGCGTACCAGGGTGCGGCTGCGGCGCAGTTCATGAAGGACCAGGGCGTCACGAACGTGTACGTCCTGAACGACAAGGAGGCCTATGGCCTCGGCGTCGCGCAGAACTTCAGGAACGCGGCGAAGGCCCTCGGACTCGGCATCGCCGGCTTCGAGGCGTGGGACGGCAAGGCCACCTCGTACGAGGGGCTCATGACCAAGGTGAAGCAGTCCGGTGCGGACGCGCTCTTCCTCGGCGGGCTCATCGACGAGAACGGCGGCCAGCTGATCAAGGACAAGGTGAAGGTGCTCGGCCCGAACGAGGGCGGCGACGTCCTCCTCTTCGCGCCTGACGGCTTCACGACGCAGGCGACGATCGACGAGGCCGGCCAGAAGAACGCGGCCGGCATGTTCTCATCGGTCGCCGGCGTTCCGCCCGACCAGCTGACCGGGGCCGGCAAGGAGTTCGTCGACGCCTTCCAGGCCGACCTGGGCAGCGAGCCGATCGAGCCGTACTCCGCGTACGGCGCGCAGGCGATGCAGGTGCTGCTCGACGCGATCGCGACCGCAGGTCCCGACCGCGCAGGGATCATCCAGGCACTGTTCGCCACCAACGTGACGGGCGGCATCCTGGGTGACTTCGAGATCACCCCGGACGGCGATCCCACCGCCGGTCCGATCACCGTCTACAAGGCGGGCGCACAGTTCGATCCGGAGACGGTCATCACTCCGGAGCAGTCGCTCGTCGAGTCGGCGATGGGTGGCTAAGCACCCAACCGACTGACCTCGTGGGGGAGGGCTTCGGCCCTCCCCCACGATCTTTCACCGACGACCAGGAGACAGCGCCATCACCGCTCAAGCCCCCCGAATGACACCTACGGCGGCCGAGGCGCTCCGCGCGCGCAAGCGCCCAAGCGTGGTCTCGATCATCGGGCTTTTCTTCGTCGGCCTGCTCGCGATCTGGCTCCTGGTCAACTTCATCCAGGCACCGGCGGAATTCACGAACATCTTTCTGATCGGCCTGACGCGCGGCTGCGTCTACGCGCTCGTCGCGCTCGGCTACACGCTCGTCTACGGGATCCTGCAGCTCATCAACTTCGCGCACGGCGACGTCTTCGCGCTGTGCGGCCTGATCGCGGCTTCGATCATCAACACGATGTTCGGCGTCACCGACGGGTCGAGCGGGCTCTTCTTCGCCTTCGCCGTCGGGGGGACGCTGTTCCTGATCATGGGGTTCGGCGCCGGGGTCAACACCTCGATCGAGTTCATCGGCTACCGGAGGCTGCGTAGCGCGCCACGACTGGCAGCGCTGATCTCGGCCGTCGGCATGTCGTTCATCGTGCAGAACATCTCGCTCGCGATCTACGACGTGAACCGGCAGACCGTGCCGGACAAGATCCCGGGCTCGAACGTGTTCGACGCGGGCGGCGTCCACCTCGCCTGGGACAAGCTCTTCGTGATCGCCTTGACCATCCCGGTGCTCCTCGCGCTCACCTGGATGGTCCAGTCGACCCGCCACGGCAAGGCGATGCGCGCGACGTCGCAGGATTTCGACGCCTCGGCGATGATGGGGATCAACGTGAACCGGACGATCTCGTTCACGTTCGCCCTCGCGGGCGCGCTCGCAGGCGCCGCCGGCCTCATGTTCCTCCTCTACTTCGGCCAGATGCGCTTCGACACCGGGTTCGAGCTCGGCCTGATCGCGTTCACCGCGGCCGTCCTGGGCGGCATCGGGAACCTGACCGGCGCCGTGCTCGGCGGCATCCTCATCGGCTTGATCCAGGAGTTCAACGAGGGCCTCGAGTGGTTCGCCCCGGGCGGCGACTGGACGCGGTCGATCGTGTTCGGGATCCTCATCGCGATCCTCGTCTTCCGGCCGGCGGGCCTCCTCGGCGAGCAGGTCCCCGAAGGACAATGACGTGACCGAGACCACCGACCAGCCGACCGCCGTCGATCCGCGTCTCCAGCAGACGCTCAAGGACCGCCTCGACCGCGAGTCCGGGAAGAAGAGCTTCCTGTCGATGCAGACGGGCAAGTCGCTCGCGCCGCTGATCATCGTCCTCGCGCTCGGGGCGTTCTACCCGCTCCTCGCCGACGACGAGGGCACGTTCCAGATCCGCGGCTGGACCGCGGTCGGCGAGTTCTTCCCGCATACGGCCTCGTGCATCACGATCCTCGTCTTCACGATGATGGCGATCGGCCTGAACGTCGTCGTCGGCTACGCCGGTCTCCTCGACCTCGGTTACGTCGCGTTCTACGCCGCCGGCGCCTACGTGGCGGGCTGGTTCGCCTCCACGCAGTTCGAGCAGGTGACGATCCACTTCGGCGACGTCGGGGTCGCGCCGACTCTCCCGGGCATCCACATCTCGATCTGGCCGATTCTGCTCCTCGCCGGAATCTTCACCGGGGTCGTGGGCATCCTGATCGGCCTGCCCACGCTCCGCCTGCGCGGGGACTACCTCGCCATCGTGACGCTCGGCTTCGGCGAGATCGTCCCGCAGGTCGTCCGTAACGCGGACTCGGTCGGCGGCTTCGACCTGACGCACGGCACGTTCGGCATCACGCCCATCGACTCGCCCGGCTTCGGTCAAGGCCTCTCGAACGCGACGGGGGGGTTCCTGCCGGTCGCGTTCGGCCGCTCGTTCGACAAGGACAACCTCTTCTACTGGACCGCGCTCGGCCTGCTCCTCGTGACGATCTACTGCTGCTGGCGCCTGCGCGACTCGCGCCTCGGCCGCGCCTGGATCGCGATCCGCGAGGACGAGACCGCGGCGGCCGCGATGGGCATCCCGCTCATGCGCACGAAGACCTGGGCGTACGCCATCGGCGCGTTCTTCGGCGGCATCGCGGGCGCCTTCTACGCGAGCTCGAAGAGCGGGGCGTTCCCGAGCGACTTCTACTTCAACATCTCGATCTTCCTCTTGTGCATGGTGATCCTCGGCGGCATGGGATCGATCTGGGGCGTGACCCTGGCCGGGATCATCCTGGGCTGGCTCAACTTCGAGGGCCTCGCCGTGATCGGGTCGAAGCTGAACCACAACGTCTTCAACAGGCTCGGCACCTCGATCGACGTGCCGAAGTACCAGTTCGGGATCTACGGTGTCATCCTCGTGACGATGATGCTCTTCAGACCGACGGGCCTGATCCCGGAGCGCAGGCGCAAGCTCGAGATGGAAGAGGGCGTCCACGACGAGGTCGTCAAGGGCGAGGCCAAGGGCATCGGAACGGGGAACGTCTGATGGCCAACCTTCTCGAAGCGGTCGAGGTGCGCAAGGAGTTCGGCGGTCTGGTCGCCGTGAACGACGTGAACTTCACGATCCCGGAGAAGTCGATCGTCAGCCTGATCGGCCCGAACGGCGCCGGGAAGACGACGTTCTTCAACATGCTCACCGGTGTCTACAAGCCCACCGCGGGCGTCATCGTCTTCGACGGGATCGACGTCTCCAACAAGCCGCCGCACGCGATCACGGAGCTCGGCGTCGGCCGGACGTTCCAGAACATCCGCCTCTTCCAGCAGATGACCGCGATCGAGAACGTCCTCGTCGGGATGCACTCGCGGCTCAAGGGCGGCATCCTCGGCTCGGTCTTCCGCACGCGGGGGGTGCGGCGCGAGGAACGCGAAGCTTTCCAGCGCGCCCGCGAGCTGCTCCGCTTCAGCGGCCTCCGCGGCCGCGACAGCGAGCTCTCGTCGAACCTCTCCTACGGCGACCAGCGCCGGCTCGAGGTAGCCCGCGCACTCGCGACGGAGCCGAAGCTCCTGCTCCTCGACGAGCCGACCGCCGGCATGAACCCGCAGGAGACGGCCGACTTCACCGCGTTCGTCAAGCAGCTCCGCGAGGAGCGCGAGCTGACCGTGCTCATGATCGAGCACGACATGAAGGTCATCATGTCCATCTCGGACCGCGTGACCGTGCTCGACTACGGCGAGAAGATCGCCGAGGGCACCCCGGCCGAGATCCAGACCGACCAGCGCGTCATCGAGGCCTACCTCGGCAAGGCCGCCGTCGAAGGAAGCGCCGCATGAGCGGGCCCGAGACCAAGGCGACGGACGGCAACGGCGCCAAGGCGGCGCCCGCGTCCGAGTACATCCTCGAGATCGAGGACATCCACACCTACTACGGCGCGATCCACGCGATCAAGGGCGTGAGCCTGAACGTCAAGGCGGGCGAGATCGTCACGCTGATCGGCGCGAACGGCGCCGGCAAGTCCACGACGCTCCGCTCGATCAACGGCCTGAACCACCCGCGCGAGGGCCGGATCCGCTTCCAGGGCCGCGACATCACGGACGCCAAGCCGCACGACATCGTGAAGCAGGGCATCGCGCAGTCGCCGGAGGGCCGCAAGCTCTTCTCGCGGATGAGCGTCCTCGAGAACCTCGAGATGGGCGCCTTCCAGCGCAGCGACAAGCAGAACTTCGGCGAGGACCTGGACCGCGTCTACACGCTCTTCCCGCGCCTCCTCGAGCGCAAGAGCCAGAAGGCCGGCACCCTCTCCGGCGGCGAGCAGCAGATGGTGGCGATCGGCCGCGCGCTCATGGCCCGCCCGAAGCTCCTGCTCCTCGACGAGCCCTCGATGGGCCTCGCCCCGATCTTCGTCGAGAGGATCTTCGAGATCGTCGTCGAGATCAACCAGCAGGGCACCCCGATCCTCCTCGTCGAGCAGAACGCCCTGATGGCGCTCGACGTCGCGAACCGGGGCTACGTGATGGAGACGGGCGTGATCGCCCTGACCGACGACGCCGACACGCTCTCGAAGAACGAGGCCGTCCAGAAGGCGTATCTCGGCATCGCCTGAGCCCCGGCTCGGGCGCCGCATAGCCGCATAGACTCGGAGGCGTGCCGAAGACGCTGACCGGGGCCGAGCTCGAGCTCGACGACGCGCCCGCGCGCGACTCCGAGCTCTTCCTCGTGGACGGCAACAACCTCGCCTACCGGGCCTTCTTCGCGCTGCCCGAGGAGCTCGCGACGAGCGAGGGATTTCCCACGAATGCGCTCCTCGGCTTCACGAACATGCTCTTCAAGCTGCTCTCCGACTACAAGCCGAAGGGCGTTGCGGTCGCGTGGGACTCGCGGCCGGTCGAGCGCACTGCGACGGCCGCCGAGGCCGGGGTCGTCTACAAGGAGGGGCGCAAGCCGATGCCGGACCTCCTGCGGGAGCAGTTCCCGCACTTCCGCCCGATCGTCGAGGCGTTCGGCTACACGAACCTCGAGTACGAGGGCTGGGAGGCCGACGACGTGATCGCGACGCTCGCGACCCTCGCCGACGAGGCCGGGCTCAAGACGACCGTGGTCTCGACCGACCGCGACGCGTTCCAGCTCGTCTCGCCGAACATCGCGCTGATGATGACGCCGCGCGGAGTCGCGGACGTCCAGGTCTACACGCCGGAGCGGGTCGAGGCGCGCTACGGGATCACGCCCGAGCAGATCCCGGACTTCATGGCGCTCAAGGGCGACACGTCGGACAACATCCCCGGGATCCCCGGGATCGGGGACAAGACCGCGGGCCAGCTCGTCGCGCAGTACGGGTCGCTCGAGGGCGTGCTCGAGCATGCGGACGAGCTCTCGCCGGCGCGCTCGAAGGCGGTCGCCGAGCACGCCGACCAGGCGCGCGCGGCCAAGGTGCTCGCGACGATGCGGCGCGACCTGCCGCTCGAGACCGACCCCTCGGGCCTCGTGCTCGAGCCGCCCGACCGCTCGCAGCTCAAGGAGATCTTCCGGCGCTTCGAGTTCCGCAACCTCCTGAACCGCGTGGACGTGATCGACGAGGCGCTGCCCGCCGCCCCGTCGCCGGTGGTCGAAGGCGTCGCGGTCCCGTGGCGCGAGGGCGACCTTCCGAAGCTCGAGGGCGAGATCGCGCTCGCGTTCGACAGCGAGAAGGCGGCAGTCGCGCTAGCGGATGGAACGGTCGTGGTCGGGGAACGCGACCCGGTAGCCACGTCTGCGAGCAGCGCAGAAGTGGCCGTGCACGACGCCAAGGCCGCGCGCGTCGAGGCCGTCGACGACACGCTTCTCATGGCGTATCTCATCGAGCCGGGCCGCTCGACGTACCTCCTCGACGACCTCGCCGCGGAGTACGGCGTCGAGCTGCGCCCCGAGCCCGAGGCCGACGAGGAGACCGCGGCGCTCGTGCGGCATGCCGCTGCCACGCTCAGGATCGCGCCGCCGCTCCGCGCGCGAATCGTCGAGCGCGGCCTCGACCCGCTCTACCGCCAGATCGAGCTGCCGCTGACGCAGGTGCTCGCGGCGATGGAGACGGCGGGCGTGAAGATCGACGACTACCGCATGGGCGAGATCACGGCGCGCCTGCGCGACCGCGTCGAGGAGCTCGAGGCGAGGGCGTACGACCTGGCGGGCGAGGAGTTCATGCTCGGCTCGACGCAGCAGGTCGCGCGGATCCTGTTCGAGAAGCTCGGCCTCACCGCGGGGCGGAAGGGCAAGACCGGCTACTCGACCGACACGCGCGTCCTGCGCTCGATCCGCGGCGACCACGAGATCGTCTCCGTGATCGAGGAGTGGCGCGAGCTCTCGAAGCTCCTGAACACGTACCTGGTGCCGCTCCCGAGCCTGATCGACGAGGGCGGGCGGTTGCACACGACGTTCAACCAGGCGGTGGCCTCCACGGGCCGGCTCTCGACGACGAGCCCGAACCTCCAGGCGATCCCGGTGCGGACGGAGCTGGGGCGGGAGATCAGAAGCGCGTTCGTCGCCGGCGAGGGCTACCGGCTCCTCTCGGCCGACTACTCGCAGGTCGAGCTCAGGATCCTCGCGCACGTCTCCGGCGAGCCGAAGCTCCGGGAGGCGTTCGCGCGCGGCGAGGACATCCACGCGGCGACGGCGGCCGAGGTGCTCGGCGTTCCGCAGGCCGAGCTGACGAAGGACCAGCGGAACGTGGCCAAGATGGTCAACTTCGGGATCATCTACGGCATCTCCGCGTTCGGGCTCTCGGAGAACCTGGAGATCCCGCGCGAGGAGGCGCAGACGTATATCGACGCGTACCTCGCGCGGTTCCCGCACGTGCAGGACTTCATCGCGCGGACGGTCGAGCAGGCCGAGCGCGACGGCTACGTGACGACGCTCTTCGGCCGGCGTCGCCCCGTGCCGGAGCTCAAGGCGTCGAACCGCCAGACGCGCTCGCTGGGGGAGAGGCTCGCGGTGAACTCGGTCATGCAGGGCACCGCTGCGGACGTCATCAAGGCGGCGATGGTCGCGATCCACCGGCGGCTCCGCGAGGAGGGGCGCGCCGCCCGGCTCGTCCTCCAGGTGCACGACGAGCTGCTCGTCGAGGTCCCCGACGCGGAGCTCTCCGCGGTGCGCGAGCTCGTCCGCGCCGAGATGTGCTCGGCGTACCCGCTCGACCCGGAGCTCGCGGTGGACGTCGGCGTCGGCGCCGACTGGAACGAGGCGAAGAGCTAGCCGGTCCAGGCGAGGTATTCCGCCGGCACCCGGAGATCGACCGGATCGCCGCCGCCGTCCGAGCGGTAGAGCCTGACCGAGTCGTCGGCGCCCGCGATCGCGACCCAGGTGCCGTCCGGCGACCAGGTCGCCTCGCCGTCTCGCCAACCAGATCCTCGCACTTCGAAGTCGCGGTCGATCGCGAGGCCGCAGCCCAGGTTTCGGAGGCGCACCGTCGCGCGTTCGCCGTCGAGTGCCGGGTAGAGGACCGCGCAGCCGTCCGGGGCGAGGAGCGGCCGGCCGCGGATGTCCGGAAGGTCCACGGTGATGGACGGATCCGGGTTGGAGGGCGCCGGGAAGACGGTCAGCGTCCCCCCGTCGAAGACGGCGAGCCTATGCTCGCTCACGCCCACCACGAACGTGCCGGGCGCCAGGGTGCGCACGCGCCGGTCGCCGACGAAGAGCTCCTGCCCGCGCTGCACGACGACGCGCCCGTTCAGGAGGAACCCGACCGGGCAGCCGCGCACCCGTTCGACCCCGTTTCTGAACGGCCTGAGCATCCCGCCGCGTCCCTGCCGGTCGCACCAGCCGATCTCGCCATATTCTTGTCCCGTGACGACCGAATCGGGCCGTGCCGCGGCGAGCGGCGTGTCCGAGTCGGACTCGCCCGTGTCGCCTTTCCGGAGCATGAGCGACACGTTCTCGTCGCCGTCGCCCTCCTCGAGGCCGATCACCATGAACTCGCCGGTGATGGGCGCCCAGAGCCCTCTGCAGCTCTGGATGTCGCTCGCGCGGAACGGGAGCTCGGCGCCGGTTGCGAGGTCAATGCCGTGCACCTCGCAGAGCTCGTCGGCGTAGAGGAGCCGGCCGGGGAAGACGTTGCGCGGAAACGACTCGCTCACGGATTGCGTCGTGGCCGGCGGCGGCGCGGCCTCGTCGTCGAAGCTCCGGCGGACGACGTCGGCGGCGGCGATGGCCACCAGGACTGCGACCCCCGCGACCAGCAGCATGTCGCGTCTTCCCATCGCTAGCGGATCCAGGCGAGGCCGCCGGCGCGGATCGGCCACGAGCCAGACTCGTCACCACCGATCAGGTGCTGGAAGACGATCTTCGTCGGCCGCGCGATCGCGATCCAGCGGCCGTCGGGGGACCATGCCGCGGTCACGCCGGGGAAGTCCAGGTCGCCGGCCTGGAAGCAGCCGAGGTCGAGCACGTGGATCGTCTCGCCGTCGGCCCAGAACGCGGCGCAGTTGTCGGGAGAGAACGTGAGGCGGCGGTTCTGGGCGAGCACGTCGAGCGGGGTCGTCTTCTGCGTCCCGTCGGGCGCTCGGCGGACGACCCGGTCGAGGTCGAGGAGCAGCGCGAGCGAGCCATCCTCGCCCCAGTGCGCGTCGTGGACACTTCCGGGGCCGCCGTAGACGACCCGCTTCCCGGCGAGCAGCTGGAACCCGTCGTCCACGTAGGCGGCCTGGCCTGTGGGCGTGTACGCGACCGGGCAGCCGCCGATCGGGTGGATGGCCGCGTCGAGGTCGTAGTCGAGCCCCTTGCCGGCGGCGTCGCACCACCCGGCCCGCTGCCCGTCGTCCCGCCAGACGACCGTGTGCGTGGAGCTCTCGAAGCGGCCGCCGAACGGGCGGCGCGGGTGGTTCAGGTCGAGGAACCGGAACGAGGTCGAGGCCTCGCTCGGGATCGTCGGCACGCCGTACGCGACCCGTGACGTCTTCAGCGGCGCCCAGACCTGGCAGTTCGTGGTGATGGGCGGCAGCTCGAGGCTGGTCCCGCTCGAGATCACGTATTCGCGCAGCCGGCAGTCGCCGCCCTCGAGGTCGGTGTAGACGAGCGCCCCGAATCCCCGGCGGATCCCCTTCTGCGTGACACGGACCTCCGGGACCGGAACCGTGTCGGTTGCAGGGGGCGGCGGCGGCGTCGCGGACTCGTCCGGCGGCCCTCCGCGCAGCCCGTCCGCCAGGGCGAACCCGCCGAGCAGGAGGACGGCGCCGACGATCGCGAGGTCACGGGCGCGCATGCTCGGCCTCAGTTCACCCACGCGAGCTCGGCTGCGTGCGCCGGATAGAAAACGGTTGTGTCGTCCGCGATCCGATGGAAGGCGATCCGGTCGCCTTCGGCCAGGACGACCCAGTCGCCGTTCGGCGACCAGACGATCGAGTTGGCGAAGACGCGGCGCGGGGGAGTCCAGCCCACTACCCGGGTCTCGACGTCGAGGCATCCGAGGTCGATCAGTCCAATCGTGTGCACGGTGGCCACCGCCGCGACGCAGCCTTCGGGCGAGAGGGAGATCGGACTCGTCTCGAACCCCCTCGGAAGGGCCACCCTGCCGTCAGGTGCGCCTTCAACCCATCGCTGGATCCGGCGGCCGTCGCGGATGACGTAGGCGCCGTCCGATGCGCGGATGACCTGCCGCGCGTCGCCGATGCCCTTCGCGTATGCGGAGCCCCGGTAGAGGAACTCGCCGCGGCGGACGTATGCGAAGTCCTGCGGTCCGTAGACGCGCGGGCAGACCTCGAGTCTCCGGCGGTCCAGGTTGAACCCGACTGCGATTCCGGTGCGGGCCGAGGTACACCACGCGACGCCGTCGCCGCTGCTCACCCAGAAGATCTCGCCTAGCCACGCGCTGGCGCGCCCGATGGTCCGGCCGGTCGAGAGGTCGACGAGCCGATACCGAACCAAGCCCGAGCGGTCCAGCGCGTCGTTCTCGCTCTTCGCCATGAGCGGCCCGGTCTTCGGCGCCCGGAACCGGCAGCCCGAGGCGCCCGGGACGTCGATCGTACGCGCCCTCGCGGTGGCGAGGTCGAGCGCGACGAGCGGGCACCCCTTCGCCCGCCTCGTGAAGAAGAGCGTCCCCTCGAGCCCGCTCGACGCGTCCAACCGCGTACCCGTCTCGCGGTGGGAGCGGAGGGCGACCACGACGCTGTCGTCGTCCGCCGTCGTCTCCGTTTCGTTCGCTGTCGAGCCGGTCGTAGTCGCCAGGGCCGCGGCGGTCGGCTCGGACAGGCCCTGCTCGCCGTTCCCGCCGCCGATCAACGCATCGACGCCGGCGGCTGCCACCAAGCCGAGGACGCCGGCGACCAGCAGAAGGCTCGAACGGGCGCGATTCACCGATGGAGGCGGGGGATGGGGAGGATCCAGGAGAACATGTATCGCTAGCTATAATGCGCCTCCCGCATGGCCGAGCAAACGACGACTACGGAGATAGACCCCAGGGAGCTAGAGGACGGCGACGTCTGGACTCGCGGTCCTGACGGCGAGCTGATTCCGAACTACGAGTCGACCTTCCCGATCATCAACGAGGGCGAGGTCGTGAGCGGCACCGTCGTCCGCGTCGACAAGGACGAGGTGCTCGTGGACATCGGCTACAAGTCCGAGGGCGTCATCCCGGTCGCCGAGCTCTCCATCCGCCGCTCGGTCGATCCGGCGAGCGAGGTGTCGCTCGGCGACGAGATCGACGCGCTCGTCCTGACGAAGGAGGACGCCGAGGGCCGGCTCATCCTCTCCAAGAAGCGCGCCCGCTTCGAGATGGCGTGGAAGCGCATCGAGGCCGCCGCCGAGAGCGGCGAGCCCGTCGAGGGTACGGTCATCGAGGTCGTCAAGGGGGGTCTCATCCTCGACCTCGGCGTGCGCGGCTTCCTGCCGGCATCGCTCGTGGACATCCGCCGCGTGCAGGACCTGGACGAGTTCATGGGCACGACGCTCCGCTGCAAGGTCATCGAGCTCAACCGCAGCCGCAACAACGTGGTGCTCTCGCGGCGCGCCGTGCTCGAGGAGGAGCGGAAGGAGGCCCGCCAGGCGATCCTCGACCGGCTCTCGCCCGGCGACGTCGTCACCGGCACGATCTCGAACATCGTCGACTTCGGCGCGTTCGTGGATCTCGACGGGATCGACGGCCTGATCCACATCTCCGAGCTTTCGTGGAGCCACGTGAACCATCCGTCCGAGGTGCTCGAGATCGGGCAGGAGGTCAGCGTCAAGGTGCTCGACATCGACCGCGACCGCCAGCGCATCTCGCTCGGGCTGAAGCAGACCCAGACGGATCCGTGGCAGCAGGTGCTCGACTCCTACGACGAGGGCGACATCGTCGAGGGCCGCGTGACGAAGGTGGTCACGTTCGGCGCCTTCGTCGAGATCCTCCCGGGGGTCGAGGGCCTCGTGCACATCTCCGAGCTCGCGAACCACCACGTCGAGAACCCGCGCGAGATCGTCTCGCAGGGCGACGTCGTCAAGGCGAAGGTGATCGAGATGGACGCCGAGCGGCGCCGCCTCTCGCTCTCGCTCAAGCGCGTAGACGAGGACGGTGAGGGCACGCACGGCGAGCTGGGGCTCTCCGAGGAGGTCTTCTCGAGCTCCGACGAGGCCGCGGAGGTGCCGGTCGCTGACGAGGCGCCCGTCGCTGACGAGGCGCCCGTCGAGCCCGAGGCAACGCCTGAGCCCGAGGCCGAGGCTGCGCCGGAGCCCGAGGCTGCGCCGGAGCCAGAGGGGGAAGCTGCGCCGGAGCCCGAGACTGTGCCGGAGCCAGAGGCGGAAGCTGCGCCGGAGCCCGAGACTGCGCCGGAGCCAGAGGCTGAGGCTGCGCCGGAGCCCGAGGCCGAAGCCGCGCCGGAGCCCGCGCCCGAGGCGGAGGCCGCGCCCGAGGAGCCTGTGGCGGAGGCCGAGGAGGCTCCCGCTGCCGACGCCGAGCCTCCGGTCGACGAGGCCGATCGAGGCTGAGCGCCACCGACCGGTCGCCGTCGCCATCACAGGCGGCATCGGCGCCGGCAAGAGCGAGCTGCTGAAGGCGTTCGCGCGCCACGGCGCCGCGACCATCTCGAGTGACGAGATCGTCCATCGCCTGATCCGCGAGGACGACGAGGTCAAGGGCGCGATCGTCGAGCGCTTCGGCGAGGGCGTCCTCGGCGACGACGGCGAGATCGTCCGGGGCCGGGTCGCCGACATCGTCTTCCGCAGCCGCGACGAGCTCATGTGGCTCGAGTCGCTGCTCCATCCGAAGGTCGTGGGGACGTATCTCGCATGGCGCGAGATGCTGGCCGTGTCCGAGAACCCGCC
Organism: uncultured Actinomycetes bacterium; assembly: GCA_963720515.1. Classification (GTDB taxonomy): domain Bacteria; phylum Actinomycetota; class Thermoleophilia; order Gaiellales; family Gaiellaceae. The sequence continues at coordinate 120,332 of OY970397.1, forward strand.
GGCCGTGTGCGTGACCGAGGTGCCGCTCCTCTACGAGGTCGGCGGCGAGACGCGCTTCGACAAGGTGGTCGCGGTCGTGGCGCCGGTCGAGATCCGCGCCGCGCGGCTCGGCCGACCGGTGGCCGAGCGCGAGCAGCGGCTGATCCCCGAGGAGGAGAAGGCGAAGCGCGCCGACTTCGTCTACGTGAACGACGGGACGCTCGACGGCCTCGACGCGTTCGCGTCCGACGTCGTGGCCACGCTGAGCAAGTGAGGTACGTCGTCGCCTTCCTCGTGGTCGTCATCGCGGCGGCCGGGGCTGTCCTGTACCTCGAGGACGCGAAGCCCGGCTGGTACGCGCGCATCCGCTACCCGCTCGAGTACGAGAACATCATTCGCGGCCACGCGCAGAACTACGACCTCGACCCGGCGCTCCTCGCGGCCGTCATCTACCGCGAGAGCAAGTTCGACCCGAACGCCCGGTCCTCGTCGGGGGCGATCGGCCTCATGCAGCTCCTCCCGGACACCGCCAAGGGGATCGCGCTCCACACGGGCGGCGGCAAGTTCGTCGTCTCCGACCTCAACGACCCGGAGATCAACATCCGCTACGGCTCGTTCTACCTGCGGCGGCTCATGCGGAAGTACGGCGACACGCGGCTCGCCCTCGCGGCGTACAACGCGGGCCAGGCCAACGTGGACGAGTGGATCGCCGAGGACAAGGGCATCGAGTTCCCGGAGACCCGCCAGTACGTGGACGAGGTCATGGATCTCCGCGACGTGTACGCGAAGTCGTACAAGGACGAGCTGGGGCTCTAGGGCCGCGGCTTGCCGGGGCGGCGGACCGCCTCGCAGTGCTTTACGCCGTCGCCGCGGTCGACGATCGCGACGTCGTAGCCGCGGCCGCAGTCCACGCGGTCGAAGACGCCGTCGCGGGAGAACACGATGTCGCGGCCCGGGCCGCCCAGGAGCACGTCGCGGCCTGCGCCGCCCGTGAGCTGGTCGTCGCCGCGGCCGCCGTCCACGACGTCGCCGCCGCCGTCGGAGCGCACGATGTCGTCGCCGGCCCCGGCCGTGATCCGCTCGCCGATCGGCCCGCCGCAGATCGTGTCCTCCCCGGTGGTGCCGCCGAGCTTCGACGTCCCGTTCGCCTCGACCGTGCAGAGCCAGTTGAGCGTCATGCCGGGCGGCGTCGGGTCGCAGCCGGCCTTCGTTTGCCGCCGCATCGAGAGGATCAGCGGCTTGAGCGCCGGGTCGGACGCGCGGTTCTCGAGCTCGTATCGGTCGGTGTCGAGGTCGTAGAGCTCCTCCTCGTGCGTCGAGTAGACGACGTACTTCCAGCGCATCCTGCGCGTGCCGCAGTACGACGTGACCTCGGCCGAGATCCCGCCGGCGCCGCGCAGGTGCTCGAGCGTGAACGACGAGCGCCAGGCCTGCGCCGGGCCGGGCGCGCCGGCGCCGAGGAGCGGGAGCAGGCTCCGGCCGTCAGGTGCCGCGGGCTTCACGCCGCCGAGCGCGGCGAACGTGGGGGCGAGGTCGAGGTTCGTGACGAGGCGGTCCTCGTTCCGGGCGTGGCTCAGGGCGGCGTCGTAGCGGACGACGAGCGGCACACGGATGGACTCCTCGAACGCCGACACCTTCCGGTCGATCTGCCGGTGCTCGCCCCAGAGGAGCCCGTTGTCGGACATGTACACGATGATCGTCTGCTGGAGGACGCCGAGGTTGGTGAGCGTGTCGAGGATGTGCCCGACGCCGTCGTCCACGGCCTGGAGGCTCTGCAGCTCCTTCCGGCGCAGGTCGTCCATGCGCAGGATGTCCGCGTCCGAGAGGTGCTGCCGCTTCCGCAGCCAGCGCGGCTTGTCGGAGGTGTCGGCCTCGTCCCAGCTCGGCGGGCGCCAGTCGTGCAGGTCCGGGAAGGTGCTCTGGTGGCGCAGCGCCGGGGTCGCGGGCGAATGCGGCGCGAACGGCGCGTACACGAGGAAGAACGGCTGCGTTGCGGGCGTGCTCGTCATGAACGCGATCGCCTCGTTCGCGAGCAGGTCTGTCGAGTAGTCGGCCTCCGTGGCCCCGTGGAAGGTGTTCACCCCGTCCACGTTCAGGCCGTAGTTGTAGAAGCCGCCGTCGTAGCCGATCCAGCGGTCCCAGCCCGGCGGGACCCAGGTGCGGTTGTAGCCGTTCAGGTACTTGCCGACGTAGCCCGTCCGGTAGCCGCCCGCGTGGAGCCAGGTGGCGATCGTCGAGTCGTCGTCGAACCAGCTCGCGCCGCCGTACGGCACGGTGTTCGAGTAGACGCCGGTCGAGTGGGAGTAGCGCCCGGTGAGGATCGACGCGCGGCTCGGGCAGCAGAGTGGGTTCACCGCGAACGCGTTCCGGAACGTGACGCCCCGGTGCACGAGCTCGCTCGTCACGATCGGCATCGTGTCGAGCGTGTCCCACCGCTGGTCGTCCGTGAGGACGAAGACGATGTTCGGCCGTGCGGCGGGGCCGGCCGCAGCGGCAGGCGCGACCGCGGCCGCGAACAGGCACGCGAAGGCGAGAAGGGGGAGAAGTCGGCGCATCAGACCCGGGCTCCGAGTGTAGGCACGGGAGCGGAACGTTCTGTAAGGAACCGTCGCCTGCGGCCTCGGGGCGCCTGGCTACGATGGGCCGCATGGCCGACTTCCGCGTCTCCGCCGCCTACCAGCCCACCGGCGACCAGCCGGACGCGATCGACGCGCTCGCGCGCTCGGTCACGGCGGGCGACCAGTTCCAGACGCTGCTCGGCGCGACCGGGACCGGCAAGACCGCCACGATGGCCTGGACGATCGAGAAGATCGGCCGCCCGGCGCTCATCATCGCCCACAACAAGACGCTCGCCGCGCAGCTCTGCAACGAGTTCCGCGAGTTCCTGCCGGAGAACGCGGTCGAGTACTTCGTCTCCTACTACGACTACTACCAGCCGGAGGCGTACGTCCCCTCGGCCGATCTCTACATCGAGAAGGACTCCTCGGTCAACGACGACATCGACCGGCTGCGCCACGCGGCCACGGCCGCGCTCCTCACGCGCCGCGACGTCGTCATCGTCGCCTCGGTGTCCTGCATCTACGGGATCGGCTCGCCCGAGACGTACGAGGAAAAGACCGTGCTGCTCAGGACGGGCGGCGAGGTCGACCGCGACGTCCTCCTCCGCAAGCTCGTGGACATCCAGTACTCGCGCAACGACTCGTTCCTTGGCCGCGGGCGCTTCCGCGTGCGCGGCGACGTGATCGAGGTGCAGCCGGCCGGAACCGAGTCGGCGTACCGCATCTCGCTCTTCGGCGACGAGGTCGAGACGATCACGCACTTCGACCCGATGTCCGGCGAGGTCTACGCGCAGCTGGAGCACCTCGCGATCTTCCCGGCGACGCAGTACGTGACCGATAAGACGACCATCGACCGCTCCGTGGACGAGATCCGCCACGAGCTCGAGGAGCAGGTCAAGACCTTCGAGTCCGAGGGCAAGCTGCTCGAGGCCCACCGGATCCGGCAGCGCACCGAGTACGACATCGAGATGCTGCGCGAGCTCGGCTACTGCAACGGGATCGAGAACTACTCGCGGATCCTCGACGGCCGCGCCGCCGGAACGCCGCCGCACACGCTGCTCGACTTCTTCCCGGACGACTACGTGGTCTTCGTGGACGAGTCGCACCAGACCGTGCCGCAGGTCGGCGGGATGTACGAGGGCGACCGCTCGCGCAAGCAGACGCTCGTGGACTTCGGCTTCCGGCTCCCGTCGGCGCTCGACAACCGGCCGCTTCGCTTCGACGAGTTCCTCGATCGGGCGCCGAGCCTCGTCTTCGTCTCGGCGACGCCGGGGCCGTTCGAGCTCTCGCGCTCGCGCACCGTCGCGCAGCAGATCATCCGGCCGACCGGCATCGTGGATCCCGAGGTCGAGCTGCGCCCGACGAGGAACCAGATCGACGACCTGATGAACGAGGTCCGCCGGCGCGAGGAGGTCGGCGAGCGGGTGCTGGTGACCACGCTGACCAAGAAGATGGCCGAGGACCTGACCGACTACCTGCTCGAGTCCGGGCTGAAGGCGCGCTACCTCCACTCGGAGATCGACACGCTCGAGCGCATCCAGATCATCCGCGAGCTCCGCCTCGGCGAGTACGACGTGCTCGTCGGCGTGAACCTCCTGCGGGAGGGGCTCGACCTGCCGGAGGTCTCGCTAGTCGCGATCCTCGACGCGGACAAGGAGGGCTTCCTCCGCGGCCAGACCGCGCTCGTCCAGACGATCGGCCGCGCCGCGCGAAACGTCCACGGCAAGGTGCTCATGTACGCGGACAAGATGACCGCCGCGATCACGGGCGCGCTCGAGGAGACCGGGCGGCGCCGCGACATCCAGCTCGCCTACAACGCCGAGCACGGCATCACGCCGGAGTCGATCGTGAAGGGCGTCTCCGACATCGCCGAGTTCCTCTCCATGGAGCAGCCGAACGTGCCCGGCAAGCGCCGCCGCGGCCGCACGCCCGCCGAGACGCTCTCCCGCGAGGAGCTCGAGAAGCTCGTCGTCACGCTCGAGGAGGAGATGTACGTCGCCGCCGAGGAGCTCCGCTTCGAGTACGCGGCCAAGCTCCGCGACGAGCTCAAGGGCCTCCGGCGCGAGCTCGAGGCGCAGGCCGAGCCGGCGTCCGCCTAGCCGCTCAGTCGATCACGAAGCCGACCAGCACGCTGGTCACGCGGCGCTGGTACAGGTAGAACGCCGTGATCCGCTGGCCGGGGAGCGACATGCCCTTCTGGCACACGGTGCGGAAGCACTGAACGCCGCGGACGTGCGCGAGCACCTGCGCGCGCGTGGAGCCGACGCCGATGCCGTTCCGCGTGCGCTCGACCTTCCGATTCGTCTTGATCGCCGTGGCGGTCGCGTCGCCCTGGAACGTGACGGACAGGCGGAAGTATTTGAAGACCGTGAACGTGCCGAACTCGTTCGCGCCGTGGGCGATCGTGGTCGGCTCGCCGAGGACGCCGCGCACCTGGGCCTTCGTCATCGAGAGCTTCACGCCGGCGATCGACTGGCCGGGGACGATCCGCGCGCCGGCCGGTGCCGCGAGGATCGCCGTGGCAGCGACGACGAGGGCGATCGGAACGAGGCGGCGCACCCGGAGGAGGCTAGCGAACCCGGATGAGCTTCACGCAGCCACCCGCCGTGCTGACCACGATGGTGCCGCGGTGGCGCGGGTGGAGCCGCAGCAACGCAGTGCCGCGCTCCGACGTGCGGGAGCCGAGCCGCATTCCCGCGCCTCGCGCGGTCAGCCGGCCCTGGGCCGGAGTGCCGTCCGTGAGCAGGGTCACCCAGACTCGTGCCTTCTTGCCGGCCCGCATGCCCTTCGGCAGGCCGCGCCAGCCGCAGTGGAGCGCGCGGCCCTTGGAGGCGATCGCGTCCGCGCGCCCGCCGCCGCGCCGCAGGGGCTCCGCCGCCGCGAGCATCCGGCCGCCGTTCTGGAAGTCGATGCCCTCGAGCGCGCCGATCTCGCCGCCGTTCGCGAACGTGTGGCCGAGCGCCATGAGCGCCGTTGCGTCGGGCGAGGCGATGAACGCCGGCTCCGCGCTCACCGACGCCGTGTTGCGCTGCGAGGCGCGCGGCGTCGCGATCGCGTCCGGCAGCGACTTGCCGAGGTCGAGGTGCTCGACGAGCGTCTGGAGGACGGTGGTGATGATCGTCGAGCCGCCGGGCGAGCCGAGCGCGACGTCGGGCTTCCCGTGCTTCAGGACGATCGTCGGCGCCATGCTCGAGCGGGGGCGCTTCCGGGCGGCCGGTGCGTTTGGGCCGCCAGGCACGAAGTCGAAGTCGGTCATCTCGTTGTTCAGCAGGAACCCGTAGCCGTCGGCGACCATCGCGCTTCCGCCGATCTGCTCGATGGTGAACGTGTAGCTGACGACGTTGCCCCACTTGTCCGCGACCGTCAGATGCGTGGTGTTCGGGCCCTCGTTGTCCTCGGCCGTTCCTGGCGGGACGGGCTTCGTCGCGGCGGTCTGGCCGATGTTCGCGCGCCGCTCGGCCGCGAAGGAGTCGGAGAGGATGCCGGCGAGCGGGATCGAGACGAAGTCGGGATCGCCCAGGTACTTCCCGCGGTCGGCGTACGCGAGCGCGGTCGTCTCGAGGTACTCGTGGAGTGCCTGCGTGCGCGTCTGCGAGGAGAGCGGGAAGCCCTCGAGGATGTTGAGCGACTCGCCGATCGTCGAGCCGCCGCTCGACGGCGGGCCCATGCCCTTGACGGTGAGCCCGCGGTAGCCGATCGAGGTCGGCGCGCGCCACTTGGCGACGTAGGCGGCGAGGTCGGCGGCCGTCATCACGCCGGGGCGCACGTTGTGGTTCGCGCCCGGGCGCGAGCGGCGGATGCTGCACGGTGTCCGCGATCGAGTTCGCGAGCGGGCCCGCGTAGAGCGACCCGACGCCTTGGGCCGCGAGCATGCGGTAGGTCTGCGCGAGCTGCGGGTTCCGGAAGACCGAGCCGACGGGCGGCGAGAGGAAGCTCACCGGCGTCAGGAAGACATTGCGCGTGGTGGTGAAGTCGTCGAAGCGGTCGCGGTTCGACTCGGTCTGGTCGAAGAACGTCTGATCGACGACGAAGCCTTGGTCGGCGACCTTGATCGCCGGCTGGAGGAGCGAGGAGAACGAGCGCGTCCCGAACCTCTGGAGTGCGAGCTCCCAGGTGCGCGGGGTTCCGGGCACGCCGACGCTGAGGCCGCTCTCGACGGCTTCGGCGAACGGAAGCGGCGTGCCGGTGGCCGGGTCGATGAAGATGTCCGGCCGGAACGCGGCGGGAGCCATCTCGCGCCCGTCGATCGTGAAGGTCTTCCGGTCGGCTGCGCGGTAGATCACCATGAACCCGCCGCCGCCGACGCCGCATGAGTACGGCTCGGTGACGCCGAGCACCGCAGCGGCCGCGACTGCGGCGTCGACCGCGTTCCCTCCGCTCTTCAGCACGTCGATCGCGGCCTGCGTGCCGAGCGGGTCGACGCTCGACGCGGCGCCGCCCTTGCCGGTCGCGACAGCCTGCTTCGCGGGCGCCACGACCTGGGCCGAGGCTGCCCCTGCGAGCAGGCCGGAAAGCGCGACTGCAACTGCGGCGACTAAGGCGAAGCGCTGCACGACCTTTCGCGCCTACCCGCGATTTCGGTCTCTAACCCTCCTGCGGACCGATCCGGCCGAGCGGGCCGTGGCCGCGCGGATAACGCCGGTCCGCGATCGCCTGCCACTCGCCGGTCCCTTCCGCCTCGCCGGGCGTCCAGGCGTACGTGATCACGCGCACGGTCTCGCCGGTCGCCTCGATCAGGTGGAGCCCGCGCGCCTCGCCGCGCCGCTTCGGCCGCGGCTGCCCGAGTCCGGGCGCGGTGACGACGACCGCCCCGTGCACGCGTTCGCCGGGCCGGACGACCTCGAACTCGCGCCGCTCGCCGACCGAGCTCTGGTGGACGTGGCCGGAGAGGATCACCTCGGCGCCCGCGTCCACGAGGCCGCCGAGGACGGTCGAGCGGTTCGCGATCGTCCGCTTCGCCGTGCGCCAGGGCGCGCCGAGCAGGTGATGGTGGAGGACGGCGACACGGAGCGCCGTGTCGGGCGCGGCGCGGAAGATCGCCGCAGCCCGCTCGATCTGCGAGCGCCTGAGCGCGCCGCCCTGCTGCTTCCACGGACGCACCGAGTTCAGGCCGCAGACGACGACGCGCTCGGAGCGGTACTCCGGCTCGGTCTCGGGCCAGACGCGCAGGAACGCCTCGAAGGTGGACGTGAACCGTCCGGGCGGGAGCATCGGGATGTCGTGGTTCCCGGGGACGACCACGAGCGGTCGGTCGAGGGAGCGGAGGAGCGCCCCGGCGCGCTCGTGCTGGGCGTCGTGGTTGCGATGCGTGAGGTCGCCGCTCGCAACGACGAGCTCGGGGTCGACCTCGCCCGCGAGGGCACGCAGGGCGTCCTCGACCTCAGGCTCCTCCACGGTCCCGACGTGCAGGTCCGACACGTGGAGGACGCGCACCGGCCACATCTGAGTCGGAGACTACAATGGGGACATGGTCGACGATCCGAGCGAGCTCTTCGACGACATCTACGTCGGGCTGCGCGCAGGGGCCGCAGGGCGCAAGAAGCGGCGCGGCGAGCCGCTTTCCGTGGAGGAGCGCGAGGCGCTCGGCCGCTGGCAGCGCATGACGCGCGCCCGCAAGGCGGTCGCGGTCGGCGGATTCGCCGTCGGCACGTTCAGCCTCGGCTTGACCCTTGGCGGTCTCCTCGGCCGCCGCTCGCGCAAGGCGTAGTTTTTCGCGGGCCCGATCGGGCAGGGAGGACACATGCGCCTCCGTGCCGTCCTCGCGCTCGCAGCCGTCGCGTTCGCGCTTGCCTGGGCGGGCGGCAGCGCCGCTCCCGCCTCGGCGGCGACCTGCACGCACCGCGTCTCCGTGACGTTCATCGTCTACTCGGCGATGCCGCTTCCGAAGGGGAACGGCTGCTGGCCGTCCGAGCGCGTCGTCCAGGCCGGCTGGCACATCTGCCACTACGACGGCACGACGCGCGGCGCCGACCCGGTCAGGTGGGTCTACGACGACACGAGCCCCGCGCACACGCTCTCGCTCGAGCGCGCGCGCATCGCCGGCTGCGGCGCGGGCCGCTCCTACGGCTACGAGTACCTGGCCCGGCGGGGCGGCGCGTGGCGAAAGCTGAACCCGGACGGCGTGGTCGACCGGTTCTATGCCGAGCTCTACTCGAGCGAGTTCACCGTGGACGACCTCTTCGGCCTCTGGTCGCGGAACCGCGGCATCGGGCGGCCGACCATCAACATCGGCCGTGCGACCAACGCGCGGACCCGGACGGCCGTGGCGCGGGTCTGCAACGCGGTCGCCCCGCGCTCCTACATCTCGATCTACTCGAGCAGGCCCGTCACGCCGCAGAACGGGAAGCTGACCGCCGTCGTCGCCGCGCTGAACGCCTGCACCACGCGCTAGAGGGAAGCGCCTCGGCCCCGACGAAAGATCGTCCTGTGCCACTCGCCTTCGACGAGCCGGTCCGCCTCGACGCCCGCCCGCACGGCGCGGCGCTCATGCGGCCGCTCGCCCGCGCGCTCGTCCTCGCGGCGCTCGGGGGGGTTCTCGTCGAGCTGGGGCGCACGCACGGGCTACCGCTTGCGGTGCTCGGCGCGGTGTCGCTCGCGCTCGGCGCCCTCGTGGGTCTGCGCGCCGTTCTCGCCTGGGACCGCACACGCCTCGTCGTGACGAGCGCACGGCTCCTCGTTGTCTACGGCGTAGTCCGCCGCCGCACCGCCACCGTGGAGCTCGGCCCGGGCGCGCCCCTCGAGATCGACCAGAGCCTCCTCGGCCGCCTGCTCGGCTACGGCACGGTGAGCGCGGGCGACCTGCACGTCCCGTACGTGCCGGACGCTCGCCGCCTTACGTCTTGACGCGCGTCGGGCGAACATGCGTTCGTCCGGGTCGCTATCTACACTGAAGGGGCATGGCTGCTGAGGAACTGGTCGTCCACGGCGCCCGCGAGCACAACCTGAAGGACATCACCGTCCGGCTGCCGCGGCACGCGCTCATCTGCGTCACGGGCCTGTCCGGCTCGGGCAAGTCCTCGCTTGCCTTCGACACGATCTACGCCGAGGGCCAGCGCCGCTACGTCGAGTCGCTCTCGGCCTACGCGCGCCAGTTCCTCCAGATGATGGAGAAGCCCGACGTGGACTCGATCGACGGGCTCTCGCCGGCCATCTCGATCGACCAGAAGACGACGTCGCGGAACCCACGCTCGACCGTCGGCACGGTCACCGAGATCTACGACTACCTGCGCCTCCTCTACGCGCGCATCGGGCGGCCGCACTGCCCGGTCTGCGGGCGGCCGATCGCCGGCCAGTCCGTGGAGCAGATCGTCGACCAGGTGCTGAGGCTTCCGGCCGGCACGAAGTTCACCGTGAACGCGCCGGTCGTCCGCGACCGCAAGGGCGAGTACAAGGACGTGTTCGACACGCTGCGCGCGGAGGGATTCACGCGGGTCAAGGTGGACGGCGAGCAGCGGACGCTCGAGGAGGACTTCGAGCTCGACAAGAAGCTCAAGCACACGATCGAGGTCGTCGTGGACCGGTTGGTCATGAAGGACGACCTGCGCCACCGGCTGACCGACTCGATCGAGACCGCGCTCGGGCTGGCCGACCGGCTCGTCGTCGTGGACGTCGTGGACGGCGAGGAGATGACGTTCTCCGAGCGGTTCGCGTGCCCGTTCCACGGGGTCGGGCTGCCGGAGCTCGAGCCGCGCGTCTTCTCGTTCAACTCGCCGCACGGCGCCTGCCCGCGCTGCACCGGGCTCGGCCACCAGCAGGAGATCGACCCCGACCTGCTCGTCCCGGATCCGGAGCTCTCGGTCGCCGAGGGCGCGCTCGTGCCCTGGACGCTCGGGTCGAGCTCGGGCTTCTACGACGCGGTCATCGAGGCGATCGGCGAGCGGTACGAGATCGACGTCGACCGGCCTTGGTCGGAGCTCGCCGAGGAGGACCGCGACCGGTTCCTGTACGGCACGGACGGCGAGCGGATCTTCGTGAACTACCGCAACCGGATGGGTCGGCGGCGCTCGTACACGCTCGCGTTCGAGGGCATCGTGTCGAGCCTCCAGCGGCGCTACCGCGAGACGGACTCGCAGCAGCAGCGCGAGCGGATCGAGGAGTACATGACGCTCCGGCCCTGCCCCGAGTGCCTCGGCGCGCGGCTCAAGCCGGAGGTCCTCGCGGTGACGGTCGGCGAGCGGAACGTCCACGACTTCACGCGGATGAGCGTGCAGCGCGCGCTCCAGTTCGTGGACGAGCTCGTGCTCACGGAGACCGAGAGCCTGATCGGCGCGCGGATCCTGAAGGAGATCCGCGAGCGGCTCACGTTCCTCGACAACGTCGGCGTCGGCTACCTGACGCTCGACCGCGCGGCGGCGACGCTCTCCGGCGGCGAGGCCCAGCGCCTGCGGCTCGCGACGCAGATCGGCTCGCAGCTCGTGGGCGTGCTCTACATCCTCGACGAGCCGTCCATCGGACTCCACCAGCGCGACAACAACAAGCTGATCGGGACGCTCGAGCGGCTGCGCGACCTCGGCAACACGGTGCTCGTGGTCGAGCACGACGAGCAGATGATGCGCGCCGCCGACCATCTCGTGGACATGGGCCCGGGGGCCGGCGAGCACGGCGGGCGCGTCGTGGCCGAGGGCACCGCGAAGCAGGTCGAGCGGGCGAAGGGCTCGGTCACGGGCCAGTTCCTCTCGGGCGCGCGCGAGATCGCGGTGCCCGAGCGGCGCACGCAGGATCTCGGCTCGTTCTGGGTGCGCGGCGCGAGCATGCACAACCTGAAGGCGATCGACGTCGAGTTCCCGCGTCGGGAAGTTCGTCTGCGTGAGCGGCGTCTCCGGCTCCGGCAAGTCCACGCTCGTGAACGAGATCGTCCACAAGGCGCTCGCGAACCGGCTCCACCGGATGCGCGTGAAGCCGGGCGAGCACCAGGACATCGAGGGCATCGAGGTCTTCGACAAGGTGATCGACATCGACCAGTCGCCCATCGGGCGCACGCCGCGCTCGAACCCGGCGACGTACGCCGACCTCTTCACGGCGATCCGCGAGCTCTACTCGGCGACGCAGGACGCGAAGGTGCGCGGCTACAAGCCGGGCCGGTTCTCGTTCAACGTCCGCGGCGGCCGGTGCGAGACCTGCAAGGGCGACGGGACGATCAAGATCGAGATGCACTTCCTCCCGGACGTCTACGTGCCGTGCGAGACCTGCAAGGGGCGCCGGTACAACCGCGAGACGCTCGAGGTCCGCTTCAAGGGGAAGTCGATCGCGGACATCCTCGAGATGTCGGTCGAGGAGGCCCTCGCGTTCTTCGCCAAGATCCCGAAGATCCGCCGGCGGCTCCAGACGCTCCACGACGTCGGGCTCGACTACGTGAAGCTCGGCCAGCCCGCGACGACGCTCTCGGGCGGCGAGGCCCAGCGGGTGAAGCTCGCGAAGGAGCTCTCGAAGATCGCGACCGGCCGGACGCTCTACATCCTCGACGAGCCGACGACCGGCCTCCACTTCGCCGACATCGAGAAGCTCCTCGAGGTGCTTCAGCGGCTCGTGGACGCGGGCAACACGGTGATCGTGATCGAGCACAACCTCGACGTGATCAAGCAGGCGGACTGGGTCGTCGACCTCGGCCCGGAGGGCGGCGAGGCGGGCGGCGAGGTGCATCGCCGCGGGCACGCCCGAGGACATCGCCGCGGCGAGGCGACAGCTACACCGGCAAGTTCCTGCGGGCGCTGCTCCCGTCGGCCGCGCCCGCCGCGGCCTGAGCGCTAGGCGGCGCGGGCTTGCCAGGTGAAGCCGGAGCTCATCCAGAGCCCCTGGGCTGCGTTGTCGTCGCCGACCTGGACCTCGAACTTGTACGCGTGCTTGGCGCCCGTCTTCCAGGCCGTGCCGATCGAGGCGGCCGTCGCCCACGTGTTCGGGAAGCTCGCGAGCACGCCGTTGTAGATCACGCCCTTGCCCAGGCTGCGGTAGTTCGTCGCGTCCGCCTTGAAGCCGGAGCAGGAGCGCGCCGCCGCGCCCCTCGGCAGTGTCCCGCGCGTGACGCGGAGGGTGACGAACTGCTGGAGCCCGGTTCCGCTCGTCTTGCCGTACAGCCGGATCTTCGCCGCCTTCGCGCCGTTGTAGGTGATGAGGACGCAGCTCGTGCTGGTCGTGCCGGGCTTCGCGTTCGGAAGCGTGAAGAGCGCGCGGCCGCCGTCGTTTCGGACGAGCGCCTTCTTGACGGGGGGCGTGCGCGACCCGCCGCCCGAGCTGCCGGACGAGCCGCCGCTCGGCTTCGTGCCGGAGCCCGTCGAGCCGCTCGTCGTCGTCGTGCCGGAGCCGGTCGAGCCGGACGGGTAGGTGACGACCGGAGGGGGCGTCACGGGCGTCGGGGCCGAGGATCCGGCGAGCACGGGCGGCGTGGTCGGCCCGAGCATCGAGCCCCGGCCGGGCACCTGGGCGATCTCGGCGGGCGACGTCGCGCGAGGCCTGGTGAGGGTCGCGTCGCTCGTCCCGGTGGCGGCTCGCACGCCGGCCACGAGGAGCGGCGTCGCGAGGATCGCGACCCACATGGCCTTGCGCGAGCGCGTCGCGTGGAGGACCGCGTGAACGGGCGACCTAGCCATAGGTGATCACGAGCTGCGGGTCGTTCGTGTTCTCGCGCGTGTGGTACGTCTGCGCGGCGGTGCCCGAGCCCTCGTTCGAGTCCTGGACGATGAAGCCGTTGTTCGAGCCCGAGTACTGCGCCTGCACGATCGACGTGACCGTCCAGGAGGTCCACGAGCTGGCGGCGGTCGAGGTCACGCCGACGGCGCTCCCGGTCGTGGCCGGCTGGTTGTTCCAGGTGACGCCGGTCTCCGTCCAGGCGCCGCCCGACTGGTAGGCGTTCATCGTCCGCGAGCCGCCCGTCGCGCTCACCCAGAGCCTGAGCGACGCGGACGTGACCGAGCAGCCGTCTGGCTTGAGCGGCAGGTCGAAGTTGACGAGCGAGCGGCGGACGGCGGCGGAGTTCGGCTGCACGAGCATCGTCGTCGCCGTCCCGGAGTTCGTCGTCGGCGCGCCCTGCTGCACGTAGGAGTCGGCCGTCGAGGTGAGCGTCCTCGGCGCCCGGGTCGGCGCAGCCGGAGTAGGGGAGCGCGTACTGCACGATCAGCCGGAAGACGTCGGTGATCGTCTTGCGCGTGCCCGAGTTCTTGAAGTAGGCCTTCACGACGACGTTGTTGAGCTCGGCCGGCGTGTCCACCTCGCTCAGCGCGACCTGGTCGGTCACGAAGGCGCCCGTCGCGTTGCACGAGATCGGCGTGCCGGTCGATCCGTGCGTCGCGAGCAGCGTCGTGTTCTGGAGTACGTCGGCGTACCAGCAGCTCGTGTCGCCGCCCGTCTGGGACTTGTAGGAATGCTCGAGCGTGACGCTCGTGACCGTCGCACCGGCCGGCATGACCGGGATCGGGAACGTGTACTTGAGGTAGCGCGTCCCCGAGAACGTCGTCGCCCAGTTCGCGACCGACGTGTACTGCGCCGCGTCCGAGGCCTGCGGCGCCCAGGTGGTCGTCGTCGGGGTTCCGGTCGCGTTGTCCACGAACGACGTCTCGTAGAGCGGATAGGCGATCCCGAGGCTCGTCGTGACGCTCGCATAGCCGGCGTCCACGTCCACCGCCTTGTTCGACGGCGTCCCAGGCGATCACGCGGATGCGCAGGTCGTTCGCGTCGGTCGTCGTCGTGAGGATCGGGAGCGACGTCGTCGTGGTGACCGAGCGTCGTCCCGGACATGCAGGCGATCGGACTGCCGGAGCTGCCGTACGTCGCCAGCAGCGCGTTGTCGGACGTGCGGCGGGCCTCGAGGTAGTAGCAGGGGTCGCCCGCGGCGACGTGGCTCGCGAAGGCGAACGTGAACGACGCGCTCGACACGCCCGAGCCCGGCGGGCAGCGGGCTGTTGAAGTTGAACTCGAAGTACTTGCTCGTGTTCGCGGTCGTCCCGAACGTGCCGCCCGACGTACAGCGCGCGCGTCCACGTACGACACGGTGTCCGAGGAGTTCGTCTCGCCCGCGCCGCCCGAGGCGTCGCGCACGTCCCACGCCGAGATGTCGTCGGGTCCGCGGGAAGATCCGGTCGGCGTTGAAGCTCGACGACGGGTTCGACGGTCGAGTTCGAGAAGGCCGCGTGGATCGCGCCGGCGAACGCGCCGACGAGCCCGATGAGGGTCAGGGCGAGAAGTGCCCAGCGCAGGTGTCTACGACCGATGCTCATCGCCTGGTCCTCTTGTCGGCGCGGGGCGCCAGATCCTGCAGAGCTCGACGAGCGCGAGCAGCAAGGCGGGGACGACCAGGAAGGCGAGACGACCGAAGCGGCTGCCGACGCGGTTGGCGGCGTAGCCGAGCTTGGGGATGCGGTATTCGGCCCGGCCGATCGTGCCGTTCGTCGGCACCGACCAGCGCTCGACGCCGGTGTTGGCGTCGCCGCGCGTCACGACGAAGACGGTCTCGCCGCGCACGCGCATCGAGATCATCGCGGTGCGTGATCAGCTTCGCCGGGTCCTCGGGGCTGCGGAAGGTGACGACGTCACCGACGCGCGCATCGAGGGGCGAGATCTTGTCCACGACGACGATGTCGCCGGTGTGGATGGTCGGCTCCATGCTCCCCGAGAGCACCGTGAAGGGGTGCAGGCCGAAGGCGCCGGGGACGGTCAGCAGGGCCGCGATCCCGAGCGAGAAACCGACCCCCAGAAAGAGGACGAGCCGGACGAGCCGGCGCGTGGGGGAGCGCTGCCCGGTCTTCGCGACCGGTGCGGGGGCGTCGTGGGGTCGCCGCCAGGCGTCTGCGTAGGCGGAGCCCGAGGTCACTGGTTCCGCGCCTCCCACGTGATCGACGCGCCGCCCGAGAGACCCTGGGCGGAGTTGTTGTCGTCCTGCGAGATCACGAACCGGTACCAGTGGCTCTCGGTCGAGGTCCAGCGTCTCCGGCGTGGCCGCCTTGGGATCGACGATCGCGCCCGCGTAGTTCGCGGGGAACGAGGCCAGCGAGCCCTGGTAGATGACGCCGTTCCCGAGGCCGAGGTAGTCCGTGCCGTCGGCGGTGAAGCCGGTGCAGTTGTCGAAGCCGCTCGCGCCGGTCCCGCGCGTGACCGTGAGCGTCAGGTAGCTGCCGAGCGTGCCCGTGACCGTGCCGTAGATCCGGACGGTCGAGGCGAGCGAGCCGGTCGACGTGAGGTTGATGCAGCTCGTGTCCGTGTCGCCGGGCTTCGCGTTCGAGAGGGCGAGCATCGCCGTCCCGGAGTCGTTGTCGCCGATCGCGACCGAGCCCGCGGCGAAGGAGTTGCCCGAGTTGCCGGTCGTCGAGGTGAACGCCGAGTAGCTGCCGAGGCCCGCGACGGCGCCGACGATGCCGATGACGATCAGGGTCGCGAGGAGCTTGCGCGTGCGGTTGCCGCGCTTGGCAGGCTTCGGCGCGGGGGCCGCGGCCTGGCCGTTTCGGATGATCTGGAAGGCGATCTTCATCGGGTCTGGTCGGTCGTGAAGCCGATCTGGAGCGAATCGCTGCGCGCCTCCCACGAATGCGGGGCCTCCGTGGGGATCCAGGCGAGCACCGTGACGTCCGTGGTCTTGTGACTTGCGAGCCGGAACGAGTTGCTTCCGACCTTGAGCTCTGCGAGCGAGCCCTGGAAGAGCGTCGACGTCCCGGCCTGGATCCGCAGCTGAAGCGCTTCCTCCAGCTCACGGGTCGCCGTGCCCGCCGTCACGTGCACCTCGAGGGGGTTCGCCGTGGCGTTGCGGATCTCCACTTGCCGCTGGATGCCGCTCTCCGGGCCGCCGGCCCTGAGCGCCGCCTCGACCCGGGTCTCACCGGCCGGCGTGAGCGCCAGGTCGGTGTTCGGGGCCGTGACGATCGCCAGGCGCGCGGCCGGAGGCCGGACTCCTCCCTCGACCTGCCAGCCGTACACCGCGAGGGCGGCGAGGCCGACTCCGAGGGCGAGTGCCGCCCATTCGAGTCGCATCCCTGTGGCTGCCGCAACCATGGGTTGGCTCCTGGTTGTCGCTCCGAGGGCGGGGCCGGTGCCCCGCCCTCGCGAGCGTCAGGTTCGGAGCGCTAGCCCGTCCTAGTTGTTCCGGGCCTCCCAGGTGAACGTGTGCGAGCCGGAGCTCAGCGCCGTCGCGTGCGCGTTCGGCGTCGCGTCGTCGACCACCGTGATCGTGAAGCGGTAGTCGACCGAGTCGTTCGTCGCCCACGCTGCCGCGGCGGCCTTGCCGTCCGTGCCGCCCGCGTAGGTCGTGCCGAACGAGCCGAGCGCGGCGTCGTACGGCGTGGAGCTCGAGCTGAAGCCCGTGCAGTTCATCGTGTTGTCGGGCGACGAAAGCCCCGAACCGCGCTCCACCTTCAGGTTGAAGGCCGAGCCGTTCGTGACCGCGCCGCTCGAGATGTAGAGCTTCACGCTGGACGCGAGCGAGCCCGTGTAGGTCACGCGCACGCACCCTACGGTGCTTGCGCCGGGGCCCTGGTTGGACGCGCTGTACAGCGTGGTCGAGCCGGCGTGCTGCGAGATCGCAACGGTGCCGGCCGTGATCGTGTTGCCAGAGTTCGCCGTCGTGGCCGTGAACGCCGAATAGACGCCCCAGCCCGCGACGCTGCCGATCGCTCCTACGACGAGGAGCGAGAGCAGGGTCTTACGCATACGCCTCGCCATCATTCGTTCTCCTTGAGTAGCCGCTATTCCGAACCTTCGAAATTCCTTTCGGCGCAATTCGGGGAACGGCGGACACCCCGAATGGGTGATCCCACTCCCTCGTTTCGCGTACGGGCCGCATGAACAGCGGGGTCGCCGGGGGGCACCGGGGTAAGCTGGCCCGCATGGATACGGAGTCGGACGCGCGCGCGAGCGGGAGGTCGCGGAACCGCGAGTGGTGGCTGCGCGCGCTGGCCGTCCTCACGAACCCGGTCTCCACGTTCCTCGCGCTCCGGGACGACTCGAAGGAGGCTGAGGAGGCCCGCGAGGAGCCGGTGCTCGCGATCGTGATCCTCGCCGGGATGGCCGCGATCCTCGGAACGCCGGGCTACGTGGGGAACCTGCTCGACGACCCCGAGCGCGACGCGCTGGTCGTCGCGGTGCTCGTGTTCCTGACCGGCGCGCTCTACGGCGCCGCGACGTACTGGGTCGGGGGCGGCGCGCTCGCGCTCGGCCTGCGCGCGGCCGGCGGCGAGAGTACGTACCGCCACGCGCGGCACATCCTGGCCTTCGCGGCGGTTCCGGCCGCGCTCTCCCTCGTCCTCGTCTGGCCCGTCGCGCTCGCGGCCTACGGAGGCGATCTCTTCCGCGAAGGTGGTGCCGACGAGGACGGCGTAGCGACCTGGCTTCTCCCGCTTGCCCAGGCGGCCTTCTTCGCTTGGTCCTTCGTCGTCCTCGTCGTCGGCGTCCGCACGGTCCACGACTGGCCCGTCGTCCGTGCCCTCGGCGCGATCGCGCTCGCGGTGCTCGCCCTATTGGGTCTCGGGCTCGTGTTCAGCGTCCTGTAGGAACGCCGCGAGCTCCTCGCCGGGGATCGAGTAGGTGTGCTCGTCTTCGGGGAAGGCGCCCGCGCGCACGTCCGCGGCGAACCGCTCGAGCGCGTCGCGGATCGTGTCGCCGACCTCCGCGTAGCGCTTCACGAACCGCGCCGGGCGCCCCTCGTACAGGCCGAGGAGGTCGTGGAGGACGAGGACCTGCCCGTCGCAGCGCAGGCCGGAGCCGATCCCGATCGTCGGCACGGTGAGCGCCTCGGTCACGTGCTCGGCGACGGCCGCGGGCACGGCCTCGAGGACGATGGAGAAGCAGCCGGCCGCCTCGAGCGCGAGCGCGTCGTCGAGGAGCCGGCGGGCCTTGTCGGCCGTGCGGCCCTGCGCGCGGTAGCCGCCGAGCATCGTCGCGGACTGCGGTGTCAGGCCGACGTGGCCCATGACCGGGATGCCTGCGCCGACGATCGCGGCCGCGCGTCCGACGGACGTCCCGGCGCCCTCGAGCTTGACTGCGTCCATCCCGGCCTCCTTGACGAAGCGGATCGAGCTGCGCACCGCGTCCTCGTCCGACACCTGGTAGGAGCCGAAGGGGAGGTCGCCGACGACGATCGGGCGCTTCGCCCCGCGCGCGACGGCGCCCGCGAGCACGAGCAGCTCGTCGAGCGTCACCGGGACGGTCGAGTCGTGCCCGAGCACCGTCATCGCGGCCGAGTCGCCGACGAGGACGATGTCGATCCCGGCCGCGTCGGCGAGCCGCGCGGTCGGGTAGTCGTAGGCGGTCACCATCACGATCGGCCGGCCGTTCGCCTTGAGCTCGGCGAGCTCGGTGAGCGAGAGCTTGGTCATGGGTTCCAGGATCCTTCCAGGAGGACGTTGTCGATGAGGCGCGTCGAGCCGGCGCGCACCGCCGCGGCGAGCACGGTGCGGCCGTTCCAGCGTGCGACCTCCACGTAGTCGGGGACGAGGCCCGACTCGCCGGCGAGCACGGTGCGAGCCGCCTCGGCCGCGTCGCCGCCCGCGCGGAAGGCCAGCTCGCCAGCGGCCAGCGCGCGTGGGAGCGCGAGCGCGGCGGCGCGATCCTCGGCGCTCAGGTAGGCGTTCCGCGAGCTGAGCGCGAGCCCGTCGGCGTCGCGGACGGTGGGGAGGACGCGGAGGTGGACGCCGAGTGCGAGGTCGCGCGTCATCTGCGCGACGACCTCGGCCTGCTGCGCGTCCTTTTGCCCGAAGTAGGCGACGTCCGGCCGCACGATCGAGAACAGCTTGAGGCAGACGGTCGCGACGCCGCGGAAGTGGCCCGGCCGCGCCGCGCCCTCGAGCTCGGCCGTCATGCCCGCCACGTCCACGAAGGTCTGGAAGCCGGGTGGATACATCTCGGCCGCGGACGGGAGGAAGGCGATGTCCGTCCCGGCCGCCTCGAGGAGGGCGAGGTCGCCGGCCTCGTCGCGCGGGTAGCGGGCGAGGTCCTCGGCGGGGCCGAACTGCTGCGGGTTGACGAAGACGCTGACGACGACGACGTCGCACTCGGCGCGCGCCGCCGCCACGAGCGAGAGATGACCGGCGTGGAGCGCGCCCATCGTCGGCACGAGGCCAACGCTCCGGTCGTGCGGCTCCGCCGCGAGCGCGGCGCGGACCTCGTCGATCGTCCGGGCGACCTTCACCGGGCGAGCTCGAGGGTCGCGTCGGAGAGCGCGCGGTAGAGCGGCTCGAGCTCGGGGCGCCGCTCGCGGATCGCGGCGAGGTGGCCCTCGATCGTCGTCCAGTCGGCGCGCGTGTGCGGCCCGGTCGGCTCGTAGCCGTTGTCCACCGTCCTGTGCAGGAGCGGCTCGAGCGCGGCGGGCGGTGCCCCGACGGCGCGGAAGAGCTCCGCCGCCGCCTCATGGATCGTGACGACGAATGCGGCCACGAACATCGCCGCGGCGTGGTAGAGCGGGCGGTCTTCGTCGGCCAGCTCGAATGCCTCGACGCCGAGCAGGTGGGCGCCCTCGAACCCGGCCGCGAGCGCCTCCTCGGTCTCGCCGCTCACCGCCGCCCAGGCGCCGTCCAGCTGCTCGGGTCCGCGCTCGAGCGTGAACGTCTGGAGCGGGTGGAGGCTGAAGCGCCGGGTGTGCGGTGCGAGCGCCGTCAGCATGGTCGCGCCGCTCACGTGGGCGATCCAGGGCCCAGGCTCGAGCGCCTGCGCGACCTCGGCGATCGCCCGGTCCGGAACCGCGAGGATCACGAGGTCGGCGTCGCCGACGGCGAGGTCCCGCCCGACCGTGCGAACGGTCGCGCCGCGCTCGGCGAGGCGCGCCGCGAGCGTGCGGCCGACCTGGCCGTTGCCGACCACGGAGATCGATTCGAAGGTCATCGTCGCTCCAGTTCCTCTCGGATACCAGGCGATCGGGAGTCTAGTCGGGGGCCGCCGCGCCGCGCGCCGCGTTACTTGCCCTTGCCTTTGTCCTTGTCCTTGTTGCCGTTCCCGTTCCCATTGCCGTTCCCGTTGCCGTTGTTGCCGTTGCCGCCCTTGTCCTTGTCCTTGTTGCCCTGGTCGTCGCTGTTCCCCGCGGGAGGCGGAGGCGGCGTGACTGCGGGCGCGGCGGTCTGCTCGTCGTCGTTCTTCTTCGGCTTCTTCGGCTTCTTGGGCTTCTCGGGCTCGGAGTTGCTGTTCGAGTTGCCGGGCGTTCCGGCGATCTGGGAGGGCGGCGGGTTCGTGCCGCCGTTCGCGGTCGGCGGCGGGGCCGGCGGGGTCACGGCCGGCGGCTGGTTCGGAGACGTGGGAGGCTGGGCCGGAGGAGGAGGCGGAGGCCCGCCCTGCGGACCCGAGCCGGAGCCGCTACCACCGGTGTTCACGACGGGGATGCCGGTCCCGCCGCCTGCGCCGGAACTCGCGGTGCCGGAGCCGCTGGCCGTCGCCGGGGCGACCGGCGCGGCGGGCGGAAGCGGAACGGGGATCGGGGACACGGGCGGCGGCGCCGCGATCTCCACGGGCGCGCCCCTGTCCGTGCCCGGAATCGGGAGCGGCAGCGTGCCGACAGTCTCGACCGCGGGTCCTACGGCGCGGAGGCCGAGGTAGAACGCGATGCCGAGGACGAGCGCCGCGATCGGCCACCGGGTCGCGGACAGGCCACGGCGTAGCGTCTCGCGCCGGCTGGTCCCATTGGTCGCGCCCGTCGGAATGACGGTGACCCCCTCACTTTCGTTGTCCCGAGGAGCGCTTCGTGCCGAAGCTCGGCTCTCCTCCCCCTCTTCATCGGCCGTTGCTTCTCACAGTTTAGCGACGGTTCCGACGGCTTCCACTCTTGGCTTGCGGCGTGTCCGCCGAGCCGCCTAGACTGCGTGGGCGATGCCGATCTACGAGTACGTGTGCATGGAGTGCGAATCCCACTTCGAGGAACTCCTCCGGTGGGACGACGACGACCCGGGCTGCCCCGATTGCAGCTCGGCGAACACCCGTCGCCAGCTCTCCGTGTTCGCGGCTCACGGCACCGCCGGGCAGCCGAGCTTCGGCGGACCATCTGCCGGAGGCTGTTGCGGCGGGAGCTGTGGCTGCAGTTGATTCGGTAGTCCAGGGCGGCGCGCTCGCCGCATTCGGGGCCGAGGTGGCCGGCTGTACGAAATGCCGCCTCGCCGAGGGCCGCACGCAGGTCGTGTTCGGGGTGGGCGACCCGGCCGCGGACCTCATGTTCGTAGGCGAGGCGCCCGGCTTCCACGAGGACCAGCAGGGCTACCCGTTCGTCGGCCAGGCCGGGAAGCTCCTCGACAAGCTGCTCGGCGGAATCGGCCTCGAGCGGAGCCAGGTCTACGTCGCGAACGTCTTGAAGTGCCGTCCGCCCGGGAACCGCGACCCGCAGCCGGACGAGATCGAGGCGTGCGAGGCGCACCTCTTCCGGCAGATCGAGCTGATCGAGCCGAAGCTCGTCGCCACGCTCGGGAACTTCGCCACGAAGCTCCTCTCCGGGAAGCAGCACGGCATCACGCGCGTGCACGGCGCGCCGCAGGAGGCGACGCTCGGCGGCCGGCGCGTGACGCTCTATCCGCTGTTCCATCCGGCCGCCGCGCTCTACACGCCGGCGATGCTCCGCACGCTCGAGGAGGACTTCGCGCGGATCCCGGCGCTCCTCGACCGGGAGGTGCCCGAGCCGGCGCCGGTCGTCTCGCTCTCGGTCGCGGCTCCCGAGCCCGAGCCCGCCGTGGAGCAACTCGGCCTGTTCTAGCGGCCTCTAGGCTTCGGCCATGTCCGTGGTCGAGGTCGAGACCTTCTCGCCCGAGGAGACCGAGCGCGTCGCTGCCGCGGTCGCGGCGGAGCTTCGGCCCGGCGACCTCGTGACCGTGGCCGGCGAGCTGGGGTCGGGGAAGACGACGTTCGTGCGCGGCGCCGCCCGCGCGCTCGGCGTCACCGTCCCGGTGACGAGCCCGACGTACACGATCGGGAACCTCTATCGCGGGCACGGTCTCCGTCGCGCACCTCGACCTCTACCGGTTCGAGGAGCTCGCCGAGGCCGACTGGGAGGACCTCGAGCCGTACTTCGACGGGACGATCGCGTTCGTCGAGTGGCCGGAGCGGGCGGGAGGCGTGCTGCCCGGGCCGCGCATCGAGGCCCGTTTGCGGGACGGCGGGGGACGCGCATAGACTGATCTCGCTGCAGGGCGTCACAAAACCCCTGCAAATCGGGGTTTCTTGATCATGGTCACGCTTGCCTTCGACACCGCTACGGCCATGCCCACCGCGGCCCTCGTCCGCGACGGCGAGGTGCTCGGCGAGCGCCGGACGCGGGCCGTCAAGCTCCTCGAGGACGTGCAGGCGCTGCTCGCGGACGCCGGCCTCGCCGCCTCCGACATCGACCGGCTCGCGGTCGGCCTCGGGCCGGGCAGCTACACGAGCCTCCGCATGGGCCTCGTGACGGCGCGCATGCTCGCGCTCTCGCTCGACCTGCCCGCCGCCGGCGTGCCGACGCTCGACGCGCTCGCCGCCGGGACGCCCGGTGCGATCCCGGTGATCGACGCGCGGCGCGGCGAGGTCTTCGCGCGCACGCGCGAGGGCACGGCGGCCGCGCTCGCGCCGGAGAAGCTCGAGCCCGAGCCGGGCGCGGTGTGCGTCGGCGACGGCGCGGTGCGCTACCGCGAGGTGCTCGAATCGGCGGGTGCGATCGTCCCGCCCGACGAGGACGACGCGCACGTGCCGTGGGCCCGGCACCACGCGGCGATCGCGACCGACTACGGCCCGGCCGAGAACCTGGAGCCGCTCTACCTGCGCGTCCCGGACGCCGAGGCGAACCTCGCATGAACATCGAGCTCCGGCGCCTGTCCCTCTCCGAGCTCGGCGACATCGAGCGGATCGAGCAGAGCGCGTACGCGACGCCCTGGTCGCGCTCGATGTTCGCGGGCGAGCTCGCCAAGCCGTCGTCGGTCTCGCTGGGCGCCTTCGACGCGGACGCGGGCGATCGCCTCGTCGGCTACCTGATCATCTCGCGCTACGTGGACGCCTGGCACGTGATGAACGTCGCGGTCGCGCCCGAATACCGCAGGCGCGGGATCGCGTCGCGGATGCTCGGCGAGCTCTTCAAGCTGACCGAGGGCGACGAGCGGCGCGGCTACACGCTCGAGGTGCGCGTCTCGAACACGGTCGCGATCGCCCTCTACGAGCGCCTCGGCTTCCACGTCACCGGCGTCCGCCGCGGCTACTACACCGACAACCGCGAGGACGCGCTGATCATGTGGAAGGACCCCGTGCGGGTCGAAGCAGCGCAGACCGGGTGATCCTCGGGCTCGAGACCTCCTGCGACGAGACCGCGGCCGCGCTCGTCACGCGCGGCGGCGAGATCCGCGCGAGCGTCGTCGCCTCGCAGGCCGAGCTGCACGCGCGCTTCGGCGGCGTCGTCCCCGAGGTCGCGTCGCGCCGGCACCTCCAGCTCGTCGCGCCGGTCGTCGCCGAGACCCTGGCCGAGGCGGACGCGGACTGGGACGAGATCGAGGCGGTCGCGGTCACGCAGGGCCCGGGTCTCATCGGCGCGCTCCTCGTCGGCGTCTCCGCGGCGAAGGCGCTCGCGTGGTCGCGGCGGCTCCCGCTCATCCCCGTGGACCACCTGCACGGGCACGTGGCGGCGCTCTACCTCGAGCCCGACGCGGTCGACCCGCCGTTTCTCTGCCTGCTCGCGACCGGCGGGCACACGCTGCTCCTCGACGTGGAGGACCGCTCCGGCTACCGGGTGCTCGGCTCGACGCTCGACGACGCCGCCGGCGAGGCGTTCGACAAGGGTGCGCGGCTCCTCGGGCTCGGCTATCCGGGAGGGGCGGCCCTGGACCGGCTGGCGCGGGAGGGTGACCCCGAGGCGTTCGTCTTCCCGGTCGCGAAGCTGCCCGGGCTCAACTTCTCGTTCTCCGGACTCAAGACCGCGCTCGTCTACCGCGTGCGCGACCTCGGGCCCAAGACGGTCGAGGCGCGGCGGGCCGACCTCGCCGCGTCCTACCAGCGGGCGATCGTGCGGGCGCCTCGTCGAGCGGACGGAGGCGGCGGCGCGGGAGACCGGCGCGCAGCGGATCGCCGTGGTTGGCGGCGTTGCGGCGAACTCCGAGCTGCGCGCCGCGCTTCCTGACGCCGCGCTCGCCCCGCTTCCCCTCTGCACCGACAACGCCGCGATGATCGCGTCCGCTGCGAGGTACCGCGCGCCGCTCGCGTTTCCCGACTATCTTGCGTTGGATGCGTACGCGTCCGCGGCGTAGCTCACCGCGCCGTCGGCTGCCCCTCGTCCAGGCGGCCGGCCTCGCGCTCGTCGCCGCCCTCGCGGCCGGCCTGGCTTCGGCAACCCCGATTCGGGGCGCCGGGGATAGCGCCGTGAACGTCGCGGCGGCGGCCTGGACGGACCTCTTCGGCGACCGGCCCGAGCCCGCTGCGGGCCAGCGGATGATCGTCGTCCTCGCGGCGCCGTCGCTCGCCGACCGGACGGCGCAGGCGCAGACGCCGCCGAACGAGGACCAGCAGAAGCGCTGGGTGGCCGAGGCCGAGGCCGGGCAGCGGCTCCTCATCGCGCGCCTCTCGCAGCGCGGCATCGAGATCAAGCCGATCCACACCTTCAGCCGGACGCTGAACGGCTTCTCGGCCGTGCTCGACGCCCGCGCGCAGGGCGAGCTCGAGCGCTCCGACGCGGTCGCGGGCGTCTTCCCCGCGCGCGCGGTCTACCCGGCCGGCCTCTCGGCGCAGGCGCTTTCGCTCCGCCAGCTCTCGGCCGGAAGCGGCCGGCGGCCGACCCTCGGGCTTCCCGGCTTCGACGGCAAGGGCGTCCGCATCGCGCTCCTCGACAGCGGCGTCCAGATCGACCACCCGTCGCTCGGCGGCCGCGTCGCGCCGGGCATCGACCTCGTCGCGCGCGACCACCGCGCCGCGGCCGAGCCGAACCCGTCCGACCCGACGAGCGTCGAGTCGCACGGCACGCGCATGGCCGGCATCCTCGTCGGCAAGGACGGGCCGAGCGGCCTCGCCGGCCTCGTCCCCGAGGCGCGCGTGCTCCCGATCCGGATCCTCGGCTGGCAGAAGGCGGCCGACGGCTCCGACGCGCTCCTCGGGCGCGGCGACACCCTGATCGAAGGACTCGAGCGCGCGGTCGATCCCGACAACGACGGCGACGTCTCCGACGCTGCGCGGATCGCGCTGGCCGCCGTCGTCGAGCCGTACGCCTCGTTCCCGGACTCGCCCGAGGCGCGCGCCGTCGCCGGCGCGACCTCGCTCGGCACGCTCGTCGTCGCCGCCGCGGGGAACGACGGCCGCGCGGGCCGCGGCTTCGGCACCGTCGGCGCCCCCGGCGGCGCGGCGCAGGCGCTCACGGTCGGCGCGCTCGACACGCGCACCGAGGCGCTCGCGGTCGCGACGTCGCTGAGCGTCGCCGGGGAGGAGAAGCTCGGCGCCGAGACGCCGGTGCTCGGCCTCCTCGCGCCGGCCGGAAAGCTCGGAGTCGTGAGCCTCACGGGCCCGAGCCTCGCCGAGCCGCAGCGCGACCCGGACGTTCTCGCCGACGGCGCGACCCTCGCCGACTTCTTCGATGCGAACGGCGTGAGCCGCGTGGCCGGCAAGGCCGTGCTCCTCCCGTCCGGGCGCGGCCTAGAGCCGCGTGTCCGGAACGCAGCGACCGCCGGCGCGGCCGCCGTGCTGATCGCGGGGAGCCGGCTCTCGGCCGGCTCGCTCGACCTCGACGAGACGGCCGTGTCACCCGCGATCGCCCTGCCCGGCGACGTCGGCCGCGGTGCGCTCGACGCGCTGTCGCGCGGTGACGACGTCACGATCTCCTTCGGCAGCGTCCGCCCGGTGGCGGGCACGACGGCCGGCGAGGTGGCGCCGTTCTCCTCGGGGGGCATGGCCTTCGGCGGTCACGTGAAGCCCGAGCTCGTCGCGCCGGGCGTCGGCATCGCGACGACCGACGCGGGCATGAACACCGACTCCACCGCGCGCTACGCGACCGCGACCGGCTCGAGCGTCTCGGCCGCGATCGTCGCCGGGACCGCGGCCGCCGTCTCGCAGGCGCGCCCCGGCCTCACGGTCGGCGAGCTCCGCAGCGTCCTCGTCGGGAGCGCGAAGCAGATTCTCCGGGACGGCGAGGCCGTGCCGGTGACCGTGCAGGGCGCGGGCGTCGTGGACGCTTCCGCAGCCGCGGCGGCCGAGGTGGCGGTCGAGCCGGCCGCGCTCACGTTCGGCCGCGTGGACTCGAGCGGCTGGCAGATGCAGCAGTCCGTGCGGATCCACAACCTCTCGACGCGCACGCTCGAGCTCGACTTCGGCATCGCGCGCGACCGCGCCGACGGCCCGGCGCTCCAGTTCGCCGCCTCGCCCGCGCACCTCTCGCTCGACGCGGGGGAGAGCGCGAGCGTCGCGTTCATCGCGAGCGGCTCCGGCCGGCTCTCCGGCGAGGCCGGAGGCGCGTTCGTCGTCTCGCCGCAGGACTCGCGCCCCGTGCGCGTCCCGTGGGCGGTCGGCTTCCGCGGCGCCGAGCCCTCGGCCCTCGTCGCCGAGGCGTCGTTCTCGCAGAAGTCGTTCTCGCCGTCGGACTCCGCGCCGTCGGTTCTCAGCTTCCGGATCGGGCAGGTCGGGGCCGACGGCGACGGCGAGTCGCTCGAGGCCGTGCAGCTCCTCGTGGCCGAGCTCCTGACCGCGAAGGGGAAGCCGGTCGGCGAGCTCGCGCGCCTCCACGACCTCCTTCCGGGCCGCTACGCGCTCGGTCTCACGGGCCGCGGCCCAGCCGGAAAGACCCTCAAGCCGGGCCGCTACGTCCTCCGGCTCCGCGCGCATCCGCCCGCGGGCGACGTGAACGCACGTGCAACGGTCGTCGACGTGCCGTTTACTATCCGCCCGTAACCCACCCCTTCACCAGGAGGCGAGCGTGACGTCCATCGAGGCCCCTTCGTCGTCGGAGCAGGCGAACCCGTGGGAGATGGCGCGCGAGCAGCTGCGGCGCACCGCCGGAACGTGCGGGATCTCAGACAGCATGTTGAACGTCCTTTCCGGCTGCAAGAAGGCCGTCGAGGTGTCCATCCCCGTGCGGATGGACGACGGCGAGGTGAAGGTTTTCACCGGGTTCCGCGTGACGCACAACGTGGCGCGCGGGCCGTCCAAGGGTGGGCTCCGCTACCACCCGGCCGTCACGATGGAGGAGACGAAGGCGCTCGCCATGTGGATGACGTGGAAGTGCGCCCTCATGGAGCTGCCGTTCGGCGGCGCGAAGGGCGGCGTCATCTGCAACCCGAAGGAGCTCTCCGTGCGCGAGCTCGAGGGGCTCACGCGCCGCTACACGACGGAGATCATCAACCAGATCGGGCCCGAGGTCGACATCCCGGCGCCGGACGTCGGGACGAGCCCGCAGGTGATGGCGTGGATCTTCGACACGTACTCGATGAACAAGGGCTACTCGGTGCTCGGCGTCGTGACGGGCAAGCCGCTCCACGTGGGCGGGTCGCTCGGGCGCGAGAAGGCGACCGGGCGCGGCGCCGGGTTCTGCACCCGCGAGGCGCTGCGGCGGAAGGGCCACGGCGTCGAAGGCGCGCGCGTCGTCGTCCAGGGCTTCGGCAACGTCGGCCGTCACCTCGCCGAGCTCCTCGAGGAGGCCGGAGCCACCATCACCGGGCTCTCCGACTCCCAGGGCGGCATCCACAACCCGAACGGGATCAACGTGCTCGACGCCGTCAAGCACAAGGCCGACAACGGAAGCCTCGCGGGCTTCCCCGGGGCCGACGACGTGACGAACGAGGAGCTCCTCGTCCTCGACTGCGACGTCCTCGCCCCGTGCGCGCTCGAGCAGGCCATCACGAGCGACAACGCGGGCCAGGTGAAGGCGGCGATCGTGACGGAGGGCGCGAACGGCCCGGTGACGGTCGAGGCGGACGAGATCCTCGAGTCGAACGGCGTGCTCGTCCTCCCGGACGTGCTCGCGAACGCGGGCGGCGTGGTCGTCTCCTACTTCGAGTGGGTCCAGGGCCTCCAGGAGTACTTCTGGAAGGAGGAGGAGGTGAACGAGCGCCTGAACGACATCATCACGCGCGCGTTCACCGAGACCTGGAACCGGCACGAGACGGACGGGATCACGATGCGCGAGGCCGCGTATGCGATCGCGGTCGGCCGCGTCGCCGAGGCCACGACCACCCGCGGGCTCTACCCATAGCCGTCACCGTCGTCCTCTACGGCGCGGAGGGCTGCCACCTCTGCGACGCCGCGCGTCGCGTGGTCGAGGGTGTGCGGGAGGAGACGCCGTTCGAGCTCGAAGTCGTCGACATCGCGGGCTCCGACGACCTCGAGGCGCGCTACCGCGAGCGCATCCCGGTGGTCGAGGTGGACGGCGTCGAGCGGTTCGTCTTCCACGTCCATCCGGACGCGCTTCGGCGACTCGTGACGCCGTAGGGTCCGCACAAAGTCCCCCGTCCGCGCGGCGCCGAAGGGGCGTCAGTTCCCACCGCGCCTGGCAATGAGCGGCAGTTATGCTCTGTTACAAGCATGACCGCGGGAATGATGATGACGGAGGGCCAGGCAGCGGGAACGGATCGCCTCACGGTAGGCGTCGCGGCCCGGCTCTCGCAGTACCTGCGCGTCCTCACCCAGTCCAAGAAGATGGGCAAGGAGCGCATCTCCTCCCAGGAGATCAGCGAGTACACGAACATCAACGCGACGCAGATCCGGCGCGATCTCTCCGCCTTCGGGAAGTTCGGCAAGCGCGGCGTCGGCTACAACGTGGACGCCCTCGGGGCGGAGATCCGCAAGATCCTCCGGACGCAGGGCCAGCACAACATCGCCCTCTTCGGCGCCGGCCGCCTCGGCCAGGCGATCGCGAACTCGACCGTCTTCGCCGACCACGGCTTCAACATCGCCGTCGCGTTCGACACCGATCCGGACAAGGTCGGCGGGCCGATCGACGGGATGCACGTGATCGACTACGCGGCGCTCGGCGACGTGATCCGCGAGAAGAGCATCATCGTCGCGGTGCTCGCGGTGCCGGGCGATGCGGCCCAGAGCGTGGCCGACGACGTCGTGGACGCGGGGGTGAAGATCATCTTCAACTACACGGACGCGCTCCTCCACGTCCCGCAGGACGTGACCGTCCACACGACGAGCCCCGCCGTCGAGCTACTGCACGCGCTCTACTTCCACCTGACCTTAGGGCACGTAGAACACGGCGTAGGACCAGTGCATCTCGCACGCTGCGGGCGCGCAGTACGGCGACATGTTGCGCTTCTCGAACGTGATCGCGACGTTGCCGTTCGCGTAGCCGCCCGTGAACTTGTGGTCGATCTGCTGCGTGCGTGTCCCGCACGAGAAGTACGTGTGGCCCGAGTCTGCGTTGTAGCGGTACGTGACGTTCGAGTTGTAGGCGAAGAGCAGGCCGCCGTTGATCGAGACGTCGGGGCAGGTCTTGTACGTCACGTGGTCGAGGTAGGCGGTCGTGCGCGTCACCTTCCCGAAGTACGCAATCACCTCGAGCGTGAACGTCCCGTGGTTGTAGGTCGTGCTGCGGACCGAGCTCGATGTGCCGGCCTTGAGCGTGATCCAGTGGACCGGGCTCGAGTGCGGCGTTGCGGCCGGCGCGAGGACGAGCATCGCGACGGCCGCGACGAGTGCGGCGAGCAAGGGACGAGGGATGCGGCGGATCATCGAAGACCTCCTCTCGCCCTCCCGGGGGTGGCGCGATCTTACGACGTCTCGGCGATCACCGCGACCGGGCCGCTCGGGAGCGTGTCGAGGAAGTGGACGAGGACCGGCGGGACGCCTTCGGTGACGCGGATGTGCACGTCGCCGTTCTCGACCCGCGCGTCGTAGCCGCGCTGCCGCAGCTCGGCGGCGAGCGCCTCGGCCGGGCCCTGCACGTGGGCGAGTGTCGCCTGGGCGGCCTCTCCGCCGCCGGAGCTCGGCTGAGGCTCGAAGCCTCCCGCGGCGGCGCCCGCGGTCGAGCCCTCGGCCGCGTTGTCGTCCCCGGCGCCGAAGTTCGGGCCCTCCACGCCGGTCACGATGATCCCCGCCGCGACGCCGCCAAGGACGAGGGCGGCCGCGAGGATCGTCGCCAGTCGCCGGTGCGGGAACGTCATCCCGCGGATCCGGTCGGGCCCGGCCACGGGGAGCGCGCGGCGGATCGCCTCGCGCCGCTCGGGCGGGAGCTGGAGGAGCGCCGAGCTGCGGAGCGCGTCGCGGCCGGCCTCGACCTCGGCGAGCGAGGCGGCGCACTCCGGGCACGTCGCCAGGTGCGCCTCGATCTCACGGCGGCGCGTGCGATCGAGCTCGCCGTCGGCGAACTCGAGCAGGTCGAGCTCGTGGAGGTGCTCGCTCATCGGTCCTTGGACTCCCGGTCGGCGGCTTCGGTTCCGAGCAGGCGAGCGAGCTCGGTCCGGCCGCGGAAGATGCGCGACTTGACGGTACCCACGGGCGTGTCCGTCGCCGAGGCCACCTCGTCGTAGGAGCAGCCGAGCAGGTCGGCGAGGAGGACGGCGGTGCGATACGGCTCCTCGAGCGCGTCGAGGGCCGCCTGGAGCTCGCCGGAGAGCTCCTGCTCGACGAAGCGGTCGCGCGGATCGGCGGCGTCCTCGGGGTCGAGCTCGCCCGACGGCGAGCCGCGGCGCGTGCGCTGGTCGTGGACTGCGTTCAGGCAGATCCGGTAGAGCCACGTCGAGAAGAGCGAGCCGCCGCGGAACGAGCCGAGCCCGCGCCAGGCGCGGATGAACGCCTCCTGCACGGCGTCCTCGGCGTCCTCGCGCGATCCGAGCGACCGGGCCGCGAGCGAGAAGAGCTTGTTCGCGTGCCGCTCGACGAGGAGCTCGAACGCCACGCGGTCACCCCGCTGCGCACGCCGTACGAACTGTTCGTCAGGATCCCTGTCGGACACCGGTGAAGATTCTCCTCTGGCACGGATACCTCCTGGGCGGAACCGGCTCGAACGTCTACACGCGCGCGCTCGCCCGGGCCTGGTCGCGCCTCGGCCACGACGTCGTCGTCTTCTGCCAGGACCCGCACCCCGAGCGCTTCGACCTCGGCGGCGCGACGGTCGTGCGCCCCGACCTCGCGGGCGTGCCGCTCCCCGTCTTCGTGCTCGACCGCTACTCGGATCTCGAGCCGAAGCTCCTCCAGGACTGCACGCAGGCCGAGCGCGACGCGTTCGTCGAGCGGAACGCGAATGCCGTACGCGCGCACCTCCCGGCCGACCTCGTCTTCGCGAACCACGTGCTGCTCGGCGGCCCGGTGGGCGCTGCCGTTGGGACACCGTTCATCGTGAAAGCGCATGGCTCGGAGCTCGAGTTCTCGATGCGCGGGAACGAGGAGCTCGCCGCGTGGGCGCGCGAGACGCTCCTGCCGGCGCACGCCGTCCTCGCCGGTTCCGAGCACATCGAGCGGGTGCTCGCCGAGGTGCTCGGGCCCGGGCCGCACCTCGACCGCGTGCGGATCGTGCCGCCGGGCGTGGACACGGAGGAGCTGAAGCCCGAGCCGCGGGACGTGGCGCTCGAGCGGCTGCTCGACGAGGCCCGGCGCGACGCGCCGAACCCGGGGCGCGAGCACGAGCGGCTCCCTGACGACGGGAACGCCGAGCGGCTCGCGGCCTTCCTCGCGGGCGAGCGGCCGACCGTTGTCTATGTCGGGAAGCTCTCGCGGGAGAAGGGCGTGCACCTCCTGCTCGACGCGCTCGCCGGGCTCGACGCGCGCGGGGTGATCGTCGGCTTCGGCCCGGAGCGGGACTCGCTCGAGGCGGCGGCCGGCGAGGACGTCCTCTTCACCGGGCCGCTCGAGCACCGCCATCTCGCGCACCTCTGGCCGCTCGCCGACGCGAGCGTCACGCCGTCCGTCTTCCCGGAGGCGTTCGGCATGGTGGCCGCGGAGGCCGCCGCGTGTGGGTCCCCGCCGCTCGTCGCGCGCCACTCGGGCCTGGCGGAGATCGCCGAGGCGCTCGAGGCCGAGTATCCGCCCGACCTTCGCCACCTCGCGAGCTTCGCGCCGGGTGACGCCGGCGACCTGCGCGCGAAGCTCGGCGCGCTCCTGGCGCTCGACTCCCCGGATCGCGCGCGACTCGGCGCGGCGGCCCGCCGTGCGGCGGAACGGCACTTCGGGTGGGAGCGGATCGCGGCTTCAATACTTTCCCTTTGATACTTTCGGCCCCATGGGTGAGGCGCAGCACCTGCGCTGGGACGAGCAGCTGCGCCTCGCAAGGGAGCAGTTCGACGACGGCCCGGAGCTGACCGTCGCGGTCGAGGAGGAGTTCGCCATCCTCGACCCGGCGACGCACAACCTCGTGAACCGGTTCGAGGAGCTCCAGGCCGCGTCGAAGGGAACCGATCTCGAGGACCACCTGGTCGGCGAGCTGATCGCATCCGAGGTCGAGATCCGCACCGGCCGCTGCGACACGTTCGCCGAGGCCGCGGCCCGCGTCGGCGAGCGGCGCTTCCAGCTCCTCGCGCTCGCCGACAAGATCGGCGTAGCGCTCGCGGGGACGGGTACGCACCCGTGGAGCCCCTGGCAGGAGCAGCGCATCATCGACACGCCCCACTACCGCGAGAACGACCAGATCCTGCGCTACGTCGTGTGGCGCAACAACACGTTCGGGCTGCACGTCCACACGGCGATTCGCGGCGCCGACCGCGCGGTGCGCGTGACGTCCGCGCTTCGCAACTGGCTGCCCGAGCTGCTCGCCCTCTCGGCGTCGTCGCCCTTCGTCGAGAGCGTGAACTCGGGGCTCCACTCGGCGCGCACGGAGATCTTCACGAAGATGTTCCCGCGCTGCGGGATTCCGGATGCATTCGACTCGTGGGCCGACTACGAGCGCTACGTCCGCTACCTCTTCGAGTCCGGCTCGATCAGCGAGCACACGCAGATCTGGTGGAGCGTGCGGCCGCACCTCGCGTTCCCGACCGTCGAGATCCGGATCTGCGACGGCCAGCCGCAGCTCGCCGAGGCGCAGGCGCTCTCGGCGCTGCTCTTCTCCCTGACCGCGCGGATCGCCCGGGCGCTCGACGAGGGCGAGCCGCTACCGAACCATCCGCGCCACCTGCTCGAGGAGAACTTCTGGCGCGCGATCCGGTACGGGCTCTCGGGCGAGCTGCTCGACCTGACTGCGTTCCCGCAGGTGCGCGTCCGGCCGGCCCGCGCCGCGCTCGAGGAGCTCGTCGAGTGGGTGCTCCCGGTCGCCGAGGAGCTCGGCGCCGCGCCGTTCCTGCGCATCCCCTCCGTCACGCCTGCGGAACGGCAGATCGCGCGATTCGAGGCGGGCGACACTCTGGAGACGATCTACGCTGCCGAGATCCTGGAGCCCGCGCGTGTCTGAGCAGGAGCTCCCCGAGGACGAGCGGCGCCTCGCCGACGAGCTCGCCGACGAGCTCAAGCGCCTACGCGTCGCGGACGTGCTCATCACGACGCTGCTCCACGTGTCGTCGATCGGCTACCGGCGGCTCGGCGCGACGCCCGACACGGTCGAGGACCGCGACCTCGAGGAGGTGCGCCTCGCGATCGAGACGATGCAGGCGCTCACCCCGGTGCTCGAGGAGATCGTCCCGGCCGAGCTCATCCGCGACTTCCACCAGTCGGTCGCGAACCTCCAGCTCGCCTACGCGGGCGCGGCCGCCGAAGCGGCCGAGCCCGACGCCCAAACGGACTAGCCCGCCTCGGCTACGTCAGGGGTCAGACCCCTGCCATGTCCCCCGCGGACGTGTCCCGGTGCCAGGCATGGGGCCATGTCCCGTGGCTCGCAACCCGCATGGACAGGCGGTGACCTCCGTCGAAACGGCCATGTCTCGGTGCCAGGCACAACGACGTGGCCGGAGGGCGCAAGGGGTCAGACCCCGCCAAGGCTCAAGGGGACGGCGCCGGTGGTCGGTCTGTAGGCTTCGCCGCCGTGCCCGACCAGGCTGAGATCGGCGTCTTCGGCGGCTCCGGCTTCTACTCGTTCCTCGAGGACGTGGAGGAGGTCGAGGTCGATACCCCGTACGGGAAGCCGTCGGCCCCGTTCACGATCGGCGAGATCGGCGGCAAGCGCGTCGCGTTCCTCCCGCGCCACGGCCTGAAGCACGAGCTGCCGCCGGCGCAGATCCCGTACCGCGCGAACCTCTGGGCGATGAAGGAGCTCGGCGTCCGCCGGATCATCGGTCCGTGCGCGTCGGGCGCGCTCCAGCCGGACCTCCGGCTCGGCGAGTTCGTCGTCTGCGACCAGTTCGTGGACCGCACGACGGGCCGCGCGGACACCTTCTACGAGGGCCCCGAGACAACGCACGTCTCGTCGGCCGACCCGTACTGCGTCGATCTCCGCGGCATCCTCGTGGACACGGCCCGCGAGCTCGGGATCCCGGTCCGCGACGGCGGCACGGTCGTCGTCATCCAGGGCCCGCGCTTCTCCACGCGCGCCGAGTCGAAGTGGTTCCAGCAGATGGGGTGGGAGATGATCAACATGACCGCCTACCCCGAGGGCTACCTCGCCCGCGAGCTCGAGCTCTGCTACGCGAACATCTCGATGGTCACCGACCACGACGTCGGGGTGGAGGGGACCGAGCCGGTCTCCCACGAGCAGGTCGTCAAGGTCTTCACCGAGAACAACGAGCGGCTGCGCGAGCTCCTCTTCGCGGCGATTCCGAAGATCGGGCCGCAGCCCGAGGACGTCTGCGCGACCGCGCTCACCGGCGCTCGGCTCTAACCCGGGCATATCCGGACATTGTGAGTAGAATGCCGCGCGGCGAAACCCGCGTGCGATCAGGGGATCGGGAGTCCCGGGCGTGTGGGTTGCGCAGACTTTGTACCTCGACAAGGCGGAGGGTGTGAGCGACTTCTTCCAGGACCACAGCGTGCTTTTCGCGCTGGTCTGCGCAGGGATCGGCATCGCCTGGGCGATCGTGCTGACGGTGCGGCTCCTCGCACTGCCGGCGGGCTCCGAGCGGATGCAGGAGATCGCGCGGGCCGTGCAGGAGGGCGCGTCGGCGTACCTGCGGCGCCAGTACATGACGATCGCGGTCGTCGCGGTCGTGCTCTTCCTCGGGATCGGGCTCTGGAACGACCTCGGGTGGGGGACGGCCTTCGGGTTCCTGATCGGCGCGGTCTTCTCGGCCGCCGCCGGCTTCATCGGCATGAACGTGGCCGTGCGCGCGAACGTGCGCACCGCCGAGGCGGCGAAGGGCGGCGTGAAGCCCGCGCTCGCCGTTGCGTTCTCCTCCGGCTCGGTCACCGGGCTCCTCGTCGTCGGGCTCGGCCTGGCCGGCGTCGCCGGCTACTACGGGATCCTCACGGAGTGGTTCGACCGGACGCCGGACGAGGCGACCAGGGAGCTGATCGGCCTAGCGTTCGGCGGCTCGCTCATCTCCGTGTTCGCACGGCTCGGCGGCGGCATCTTCACGAAGGCCGCCGACGTCGGCGCCGACCTCGTCGGCAAGGTCGAGGCAGGCATCCCGGAGGACGACCCGCGGAACCCTGCCGTGATCGCCGACAACGTGGGCGACAACGTCGGCGACTGCGCCGGCATGGCGGCCGACCTCTTCGAGACCTACGCG
The DNA here is from genome assembly GCA_963720515.1 of uncultured Actinomycetes bacterium. Classification (GTDB taxonomy): domain Bacteria; phylum Actinomycetota; class Thermoleophilia; order Gaiellales; family Gaiellaceae. Next base: position 156,264 of record OY970397.1, read on the forward strand.
GTCACGGCGGTCGCCGTCATGTTCCTCGGCGCCCTCCGCTTCGGCTCGACCGACCTCGTCCTCTACCCGCTCGCGATCGGCGGTGTCGCCATCCTCGCGTCGGTCATCGGCACGTTCTTCGCGCGCGTCGGCTCGAGCGGCTCGATCATGAACGCGCTCTACAAGGCGGTCATAGTCGCGGTCGTCCTCTCGGCCGTCGGGTTCATTCCGGTGACCAAGGCGTTCACCACCGCGGACTTCTCGTTCTGGGATCTCTATGCGTGCACCCTGATCGGCCTGGGCGTGACGTTCCTGCTCGTGGCGATCACCGAGTTCTACACCGGCACGCGCTGGAATCCGGTCAAGGGGATCGCGAAGGCGTCCACGACCGGGCACGCGACGAACATCATCGAAGGCCTGGCGATCGGCATGCAGGCGACCGCGCTGCCCGTCATCGTCATCGCGGCCGCGATCGTCGGCGCGAACCACTTCGCGGGCCTCTACGGCATCGGCGTCGCGGTCATGGCGCAGCTCTCGATGACCGGCCTCATCGTCGCGCTCGACGCCTACGGTCCCGTCACGGACAACGCGGGCGGGATCGCCGAGATGGCCGACCTGCCGGCCGAGGTGCGCGGCGTGACCGACCCGCTCGACGCGGTCGGCAACACGACGAAGGCCGTGACGAAGGGCTACGCGATCGGCTCGGCCGGTCTCGCGGCCCTCATCCTGTTCGACGGCTTCACGTCCGACCTGCACGACGAGGGGCTCCCGGTCGTCTTCGCGCTGAACGACCCGTGGGTGATCGCCGGCCTCTTCATCGGCGGGCTCATGCCGTTCCTCTTCTCGTCGCTCGCGATGCAGGCCGTCGGCCGCGTCGGCGGGCAGGTGGTCGAGGAGGTGCGCCGCCAGTTCCGCGAGTACCCCGGGATCATGGAGGGAACGCAGCGGCCCGAGTACGGCCAGACGATCAGCATCGTGACGGGCGAGGCCATCAAGCGGATGATCCTCCCGGCCGCGATCCCCGTCGTCTTCCCGATCGTCGTCGGGATCATCAAGCCGGAGATGCTCGGCGGCCTGCTCATCGGGACCATCGTGACCGGGATCTTCCTGGCCATCGCGATGACGTCCGGCGGAGGCGCCTGGGACAACGCGAAGAAGCTCATCGAGGACGGCGAGTACGGCGGCAAGGGCTCCGAGGCCCATGCGGCCGCGGTCACGGGCGACACGGTCGGCGACCCCTACAAGGACACGGCCGGGCCCGCGATCAACCCGATGATCAAGATCGCGAACGTCGTCGCGATCCTCATCGTTCCGCTCATCGTCTCCATCCACGGATAACCGCGAGAAGGGCCGGGCGCGCGCGGCGCCCGGCCCTTCTGCGAACGGCACAGAATCGGCGCACTCCGGTCACAGACACGTGCGGGTTTCGCCGTTAGCATCGTGAGCGGTTGGGGGTGGGTCGGGACCCTAGATAGGCGCGCGCGTCGATCTGAAAACGAGCTCTCGCGAGTCGCATGACGGTTCCCGCTAAGGAAGTTCGCGCGCCCCTGCCGACGTTTTAACCAGCAAATGACGATCTTTTTCATCATCGCGTTCATCTTGCTCGTTGGTCCGCTCGCCGTCGCCTTCGGTGTCGACTCGCGGATCCACGAGGACCGTCCGCGGCACTGGTAGCCGGCGGGCGCGCGTCCTAGCGCGCGCTACGCTTGCCCGATGCGGTCGCGCCGGCGCCTGATCTTCATCGCCGCGCTCGCGGCGGGGCTCGTGGGCTACGGCGTCGCGGAGGCGACCCTCGGGGGTCATTCGTCCGGGAACCCGGGCGAGACAGGGCATCCCGGCCACACGGCCGGCGCTCCGGCGACCCTCGGCGGCCATCCCGTCGCCGGCCACTTCAAGCCCGACGACACCAAGCTCGCCGACTGCGCCTCGGACGCCACGAACGCGTGCTACGAGCAGGCGTTCGGCAACCTGGTGATCCTCCAGGGCCCGAAGACGGCACTCGCCGAGTTCGCGAGCGACATGCAGACGAACGAGACCGTCCAGGGCGACTGCCACCGGATCGCGCACATGATGGGCTCGGCCGCGCTCGTCCGGTTCAACGGCGACGTGTCGAAGGCATTTGCGCTCGGCGCCTCGACATGCTGGTCCGGCTGGTACCACGGGATCCTCGAGCGGGCGTTTGCCGACGTCGGGACGAAGTCGAACGCGGGCTCGGTCGCGCGCAAGCTCTGCTCCGGGGAGACGATCCAGCGGACGCAGTACCTCTACTACCAGTGCGTCCACGGGCTCGGGCACGGGCTCATGATCTTCTCCGGCTACGACCTCCCCTGGGCGCTCGGGGTCTGCGACGAGCTGAAGACGAACTGGGACCAGACGTCCTGCACGGGCGGCGTCTTCATGGAGAACATCAGCTCGTCGTACGGCGTGAAGTCGCGCTGGGTCAAGGACGACGACCCTGTCTATCCCTGCGAGACCGTGTCCGAGAAGCACAAGCTCTACTGCTACCTCATGGTCACGTCCCGGGTGAACGAGCTGAACGGCTACAACTGGCGGAAGACCGCGGCGACCTGCCGCTCGGTCGAGAAGGACTGGGTCGTGACGTGCTTCGAGTCGCTCGGTCGCGACGCCTCCGGCTTCACGCGTGAGGACCCGCCGAAGATCGCCCAGATCTGCGCCGCCGCAAAGCCGTACATCGTGAGCTGCCTCTACGGCGCCGTGCGCGACCTCGCGAGCTTCGACTCGCGCGGGGAGCGGGCCGCGCGCCTCTGCAGCCTCGTCGCGAGCCGGTTCAAGGCGCAGTGCTACAACGGGATCGGGACGATCCTCGGCACGCTCTACGCCCAGCCGGCGCAGAAGCGTGCGGCCTGCAAGCGCCTCGCGCCCAAGGCGTACCGCGAGTCGTGCGTCGCGGGCGCCGGGCTCGCGCCGTCCGTCTAGGCGGAGCGGCGCCGGACCTGCGGGCCCTGCTGGCCGAGCGCCGCGTAGGCGAGCGCGCCGAGCGACTCGTTCAGCGTGTGGAGCTCGTGCGCGATCCGGTTGAGCGAGTCCGCCGTGTCGACGCGGCCGTTCAGCGCGTGGATCTCGTCGCAGAGACGGTCGAGACGCTCGAGGAGGGCGTCGAGCTGGCGGTCCTCGATCGGTCTGGAGTCCGGCATCACGTCTGATGGTAGAGGTCGCTGACGAGCCTGCCCTCACCCAATGCGCGCTCCCGCGAGCCAGATCCGGTCTCGAGCGAGTCGACCGAGCGCGTGACCCCGATGTGCGCGAGCGCGACCCAGGCGAGCGGCTCGGGTGCGTCCGTGAAGACGATCACGCGCGACCCACCGCGCTTGAGCTCGCGGAGCGCCGCATTCGCCGCCGGGTTCGGGCGGATGTACACGGGCGCGTGGTCCTCGGCGAAGCGGACGAGCGCGTGGCGCCAGTCGCCGATCCCGGCCTCGGCCCACGCGTCGAGCTCCGCGGCCGCCTCGCCTCGGTCGGCCGGGAGCGCGTCGGGGTCGAGCGGCGCGATGGACGCGAACCGCCGTGCGGCATCGGCGAGGAAGGCGTCCCAGAGCGGGCGCGTGTCGCCGAGCGCGGCGTCGAGGTCGACCGCGACGGCCTCGCTCACCGCGCGAGCCTCGCGTAGAGAAGGACGCCGATGGCGACGCCGGCCGTGTCGATCGCCCAGTCCACCGGGGACCCGACGCGTCCGTGGACGAAGTGCTGGTGGATCTCGTCCGTCACGGCGTAGGCCGAGCCGAGCGCCAGCGCGAGCCACGCGCGCCCGGTCGCCCGCAGGAGCAGCGCGCCGAGCACCGCGTACTCGGCCGCGTGCGCGCACTTCCGCAGGATCAGATCCCAGGTCCCGAGCCCGGTCGTGAGGCTCGGAATCGACGAGAACGCGAAGATGACCCCGGCCCAGAGGAGGACGGGGGCCCACCGCGAGACCCGTTCTCGGCCGGTCACGACGGGCAGCCTATCCCCGTGGTACGTTGCGCCCGACCACAGGCGAGCGGCAAGGGAAGCCGGTGCGAGTCCGGCACGGTCCCGCCGCTGTAAGGGGAGATGCCTCTCCGCCGAACGCCACTGGCTCACGCCGGGAAGGCGCGGAGAGGGGAGCCCCGAGTCAGAAGACCTGACGCTCGCCGAGACCCGTTCCCCTCGCGGAAGGAGGAAACGTGCTTCGACGACCCCTCGTCGTCCTCGGCGCCGCCCTCGTGGCGCTCACCCTCGCAAGCCCCGCCCTCGCCATTCGTGCGCACGTGCGCATCGAAGGCGCGACGGCAACGATCTTCGGCGCGACCGAGCCACTGGTCACGCCCAAGGTCGGCACGATCCACCCGCCGGACGGACCGGACGTGACCGTCACGTTCCCGAGCGCGCTCGGCGGCCTCGAAGCGGCAAGCCGCCTCGGCGAGTTCTACTACCAGGTCGAGTCCACCTCGTTCGGCCCGTACGTGTCGCAGATCGGCCGGTACGGGGCCGGGGCCACGACCGGCTGGGTGTTCAAGGTGAACGGCGCATCGCCGCCGGTCGGCTTCTCGGTCGCGCGCCTGAAGGCGGGCGACCGTCTGCTCGTGTACTTCATCCGCTTCGGTTCGGGCCCTCCGACCAAGACGCTCTTCCTGAAGGCGTCCGCCGGTTGCTATCGGGCTCTGGCCGAGGACGAGAACGGCCACACCACGGTCGCGAAGGGTGTGACGTTCCGGATCAACAGTCGGCGCGTTGCGTCGGCGAGCGGGCGATTCTGCCCGACTGGACGGTGGTCGACACTTCGGGCGACGAAGCCAGGCCTCATTCGCTCGCAGGTCGTGACCCACCGCGCCGGATAGACCCATGCGCCACGCGCTTCTCGCGCTCCTCCTCGCCCTCTGCCTCGCCGCGTGCGGGGCGGAGGGCGGGAGCACGGCCGCGTCCGGCTCCGACGGGGCCGCGCTCTGGGTGACACACGACCGCGGTGGCGACGTCGTGCTCACCGCGGATGTGCCCGCCGGGCTGAACGCGATCCAGGCGCTCGACCGCAGGGCCGACATCGAGACGCGCTACGGCGGCCGGTACGTCCAGTCGGTGAACGGCGTCGAGGGCAGCCTCTCGAAGGGGCGCGACTGGTTCTACTTCGTGAACGGGATCGAGCCGGACGTCGGCGGCGTCGAGGTGAAGCTCCACGGGGGCGACGTCGTGTGGTGGGACTTTCGGGCGTGGAGCGGCGACGAGGACGAGCCGGTCGTCGTCGGCGCGTTCCCCGAGCCGTTCCTGCACGGGTGGGGCGGGGAGCGCCGGCCGGCCGAGGTTCGCGCGCCGCCCGGGCTGGCCGGCGAGGCGGCCGAGCTGCTCGGCGTGCTCGGCGGCGCTGCCGGCGACGGCGAGCCCAACGTCTTCGTGCTCGACCCGCATCCGGGCGCGTTCGGTGCGACGCTCACAGCGAGGCGCGGCGGGTCGAACGACTCGCCCGTGACCTTCACGCTCACGGGCTCGATGGCGGCCGTGCGGGCGGCTACCGAGGCGCTCGCCGACGACCCGTCGATCGTGCGCTACCGCTACGAGGCCGAGTTCGACGAGACCGGGAAGGTCGTCGGATGAGGCTTGCGCCCGGCTCCGCCACCATCCTCTTCGCCGGCGCGGCGGCCGCGGCGCTGCTCGCCCAGCACGTCGCCTCGGTCGTCGTCCTGACAGTCGTGCTCCTCGCCGTGATCCTCGTCCTCGCCGAGCCGCGGCGCCGCGTGCCCTACCTCTACGGCGCGCTCACGGCCGGGATCGGCGTCTTCCTGCTCTCTCCGTTCCTCGCCACCGTCGGGTCGCATGTCCTCTGGAGCGGGCCGACGCTGCCGGTGCTCGGGCCGCTCGACGTGACGACCGAGGAGCTCCAGGCTGCCGCGCTCAACGGCTTCCGGCTCGCGGCGGTCGCGCTCGCCTTCGCCGCGTACGCGCTGCTCGTGGACCACGACCGCCTCGTCGCCTCGGTGCGGGTCGCGCCCAGGTCGGCGCTCGCGGTCGCGCTCGCGACCCGACTTGTCCCGACGCTCGAGCGCGACGCCGCGGGGCTTCGCGATTCCGTCCGTGGGCGCGGCGTCTCCGTCGAAGGCGTCCGCGGGCACGCGCGCCTGCTCTCGCCGCTCGTCGCCGGCTCGCTCGAGCGCGCGGCGAACCTCGCCGAGGCGATGGAGGCCCGCGGCTACGGGCGGCCGGGGCGAACCGTCGCGCCCGGCCCGCCGTGGCGCCGCGCCGACCGGCTCGCCGTCGCGCTCGCGGTGATCGTCGTCGTGGGAGGGATCCTGTGGCTCTAGCCCGGGTGGACGGCCTCGAGTTCGCCTACCCGGGCGGTGAGCGGCCCGCGCTCGCGCGGCGTCTCGCTCGAGCTCGGCGACGGCGAGATCGTCGCGCTCCTCGGCCCGTCGGGCTCCGGGAAGTCCACGCTCCTGCGCGCGCTCGCGGGGCTCGTGCCGCACTTCCACGGCGGCCGCTTCTCCGGGCGGGTCGAGATCGACGGGCGCGACACGCGCTCGACGAGCCCCGCCGCGCTCGCGGGCACGGTCGCGACCGTCTTCCAGGATCCCGAGGACCAGGTGCTCATGGCCGTCGCGGCCAACGAGGTCGCCTTCGGGCTCGAGAACGTCGGCGTGCCGCGCGAGACGATCTGGCCGCGAGTTGGCGACGCGCTCGCCGCGCTCGACGCGACGCACCTGCACGACCGGCGCACGGCCGAGCTCTCCGGCGGCGAGCTCCAGCGCGTCTGCCTCGCCGCCGCGCTCGCGCTTCGCCCGCGACTCCTGCTCCTGGACGAGCCCACGTCGCAGCTCGATCCCGACGGCGCCGAGCTCCTGCTCCACGAGGTGCGCGCGCAGGGCGGGACGGTCGTCCTCTCGGAGCAGCGCACGGAGCGTGCGCTCGCGCTCGCCGACCGCGTCCTCTTCATGGAGGAGGGGCGGCTGCTCCTCGACGCGCCGCTCGACGAGGCGCTCGACTGGCTCGCAGTGGAGCGGCCCGCGTACCTTCCGGCGGGCGCCGCGCCGGACGAGCTCGGCGACCCGGGCGAGCCGGTCCTGCGGCTGCGCGACATCGCGTTCGCGTACCGGCCGGGCGTGAGCGTCCTCGACGGCGCCGGCCTCGACGTCCACCGCGGCGAGGTGGTCGTCCTCGAGGGGCCGAACGGCTCCGGGAAGACGACGGTCGCCAAGATCGCCGCCGGCCTGCTCGACCCGGACGCGGGGACGGTCGAGCGCGACGGCCGAGCGGGACTCCTGCTCCAGGATCCCGGCCGCTACCTCGTGCGCGAGACCGCGCTCGGCGAGGCGGCGCTCGCGGTGCACGGGGACGAGATCCGCGCGTCGGCGGCGCTCGCCCGGGTGGGGCTCGGCTGGGCCGCGAGGCGCCACCCGCGCGACCTCTCGAGCGGCGAGCGCGAGCGGCTCGGCCTCGCCGCCGTCGCGGTCGCCGAGCCGGACCTCCTCGTCCTCGACGAGCCGACCCGCGGCGTCGATCCCGACCGCAAGGCCGCGCTCGCGGAGTGGCTCTTCGCCTACGCGGCCGAGGGGCGCGGCGTGCTCGTCGCCACGCACGACCGGACGTTCCCGGCCCATCGCCGCGTCGCGCTCGCGGAGCGGACGGAGCTCGCGCTTGCGTAGGACGATGGCGCTCTGCGCGGCCGTGGCGCTCGGCGCCTCGGCGTGGGCGGCGCTCGACCCGGCGCGCGGCGGCTTCGCCGTGCTGCTCGCGGCGTTCGCCTGCCTGGCCGGCGCGGCCGCGTGGCTCGAGGGCTCGCCCGGCTCCGCCAAGGATCTCACGCTGGTCGCGACGCTCGGCGGGCTCGCCGCGGCGGGCCGCGTACTCTTCGCGCCGCTTCCGGGCGTCCAGCCGGTGACCGTGATCGCCGCGGCGGCCGGCGTCGCGCTCGGCCCGAAGCGCGGGTTCGCGGTCGGCGCCCTCGCCGCGCTCGCGTCGAACTTCTTCCTCGGCCAGGGCCCGTGGACGCCGTGGCAGATGCTCGCGTGGGGCGGGTGCGGCCTGATGGGCGGCGTCGCCGCGCCGCTCCTGCGAGGCCGGGTCACGTTCGCGATCTTCTGCGTCGGGCTCGGCTTCGCGTTCAGCGGCCTGATGGACGTGTGGGAGTGGTACAGCTTCTTCCCGCACACCTGGCAGGCGCTGACGCTCCAGATGGCGCGCGGCTTCCCGTTCGACGTCGCGCACGCGGCCGGGAACCTCGCGCTCGCCCTCGCCGCCGGGCCCGAGCTGCGCCGCGTGCTCGAACGCTACGACCGTCAGCTCCACACGGAGGTCGCGTGGACGTGAGAGGAGCGCTGCTTGCCGCCGTTCTCACCGCGCTCGTCCTCGCGGGAACCGCGGGCGCGGGGATCCGCCAGGGCGTCCTCTACCTGGAGGCGCACCAGACCGCAGGCGGAGGCTTCGCCGAGCCGGGCCGCTCCGCCGAGGTCGGGCTGACCGCGTGGACGGCGCTCGGGCTGAGGGCCGCCGGAGCCTGGCCCTCGCGCCGCGACGCGGCCGCGGACTTCCTCGTCGGGCGCACCGACGCGGGCGCGACCGACCTCGAGCTCCGCATCCTCGCCCTCGACGCGCTCAACCGCGGCACCGGCTCGCTCGCCGACCGGCTGGCGAAGCTGCGCCGCACGAACGGGCGGATCGGGCCCGCGCTCAACTCGACGATCTGGGGGATCCTCGCCCTCCGCGCGGCCGGGCGGCCCGCGCCGCGCTCGTCCGTCCGCTACGTGCTCGCCCACCAAGCGCGGAGCGGCGGCTGGTCGTGGCGCGCCGGGCTCCAGCCGGACTCGAACGACACGGCCGCGGCGATCCAGGCCCTCCGCTCGGCGGGCGTGTCGCGCTCGTCGCCGGCGCTTCGGCGCGCGTTCGCCTTCCTTCGCCGCCTGCAGAACCGCGACGGCGGCTTCGAGCTGACGTCCGGGCGCGGCTCGGACGCGCCCTCGACCGCGTGGGCGATCCAGGCCTTCGTCGCGGGCGGCCGCGCGCCGGGCAAGGCCGCGTTCGCGTATCTCGGCCGGCTCCAGCGGCGCAACGGGAGCTACCGCTACAGCGGGCGCTACGGCATCGACCCCGTGTGGACGACCGCGCAGGTGGTTGCCGCGCTCGCCCGCCGGCCGTTCCCGCTGTGATCGCGCTCGCCTGGAGCGGCGGCAAGGACTCGGCGCTCACGCTCGCCGCGCTTCGCGAGGGCGGGGAGGAGCCGTGCGCGCTCATGACGACCGTGACCGAGACGTACGACCGCGTGAGCATGCACGGCGTCCGGCGCGAGCTCCTCGCGCGGCAGGCCGAGGCGGCCGGCGTGCCGCTCGTGGAGGTCGATGATCCCGCCCGAGTGCGTGAACGCGGAGTACGAGCGGCGCATGGCGGCCGCGCTCGAGGCGCCGCCGCTCGACTCGGCCGGCGAGGTCGCGTTCGGCGACCTGTTCCTCGAGGACGTCCGCGCCTATCGGGAGGAGCGGCTCGCGTCCGCGGGGCGCCGCGCACGGTTCCCGCTCTGGGGGCGCGACACGGCCGAGCTCGCCCGCGGCTTCGTCGCCGCCGGGTTCGAGGCGTATCTCTCGTGCGTGGACCCGAAGCAGCTCGACCCGTCGTTCGCCGGCCGGCGCTACGACGAGGCTCTCCTCGCCGAGTTCCCGGAGGGCGTGGATCCGTGCGGTGAGAACGGCGAGTTCCACACGTTCGTCGTCGCGGGGCCGGTGCTGCGCGGGCGGGTCGAGTGCGAGCCGGGCGAGCGCGTCGAGCGCGACGGCTTCGTCTTCTGCGATCTCCTGCCGGTCTAGGCTCCGGGCATGGAGCGCACCGCCGTCGTCCTCACGGTCGGGAACGAGATCGTGTCGGGCGACACGGAGAACACGAACGCCTCCTGGCTCGCGCGGCGGCTCGCGACGCTCGGCGTTCCCGTCGTCCTGATCGCCGCGGTCCGCGACGACATCGAGACGATCGCCGTCTTCCTCCGCGCCGAGGCGCCTCGCGTGGACTACGTCTTCGTCACGGGCGGGCTCGGCGGCACGCCGGACGACCTGACGCGCGAGGCGGTCGCGGCCGCGTTCGACGTCCCGTGCGAGGAGATCCAGCCGCTCGCCGACGACCTGCGCCGGCGGTTCGAGCCGCGCGGCCTCGCCGAGTACGCCGCCCGCTGGGCGCGCCTTCCCCAGGGCGCCGAGCCGCTCGCGAACCCGCTCGGCGGCGCGCCCGGCTTCGTCGTCGAGAACGTCCACGTCCTGCCGGGCCTGCCGAGCGAGATGGAGGCGATGTTCGACGCGATCGCCGAGCGGTTCCGCGGCGACCCGATCGGCGTCTGGCGGCGCGCCTACCGCACCACGGAGGGCCGGATCGTCGGCGTGCTCCAGGACGCGACCGTCCGGCACCCGGACGTCACCGTCGGCAGCTACCCGCGCTTCCTGCCGGACGGGCCCGAGGTCGAGGTGGTGCTCAAGTCGAGCGACTCGGCCGCGCTCGCCGACGCCGTCGCCTGGATCGAGGCTGCGCTCGAGCCCTAACCCTCGCGGTGGAGCGCAACGCCGCCGACGACGAGCGCGACGCCGGCCACCTCCTGTGCATTCGGGATCTGCCCGAGCACGACGATCCCGATCACGGTCGCCGTGGCCGGCAGCAGCGAGACCATGAGCGCGTAGGTCTCGCGGCGCATGCGCGCCATCGCGAGCTGGTCGCAGACGTAGGGGATCACCGACGAGGTCACGCCGACACCAATCCCGGCGAGGAGCGCCACCGGGTTCCCGAAGGCGGGCACGGCCGCCCAGCCGCCGAGCGGCGTCGCGACGACGAGCGCCACGAGCATCGCCCCGGCGAGCCCGTCGATCCCGCCCATCGCGGGGAGCCGCGAGACGCGGTGGCCGAGGACGATGTAGAGGGCGAAGAGCGCAGCGTTCGCGAACGCGAAGGCGACTCCGACCGGCTCCGCGACGAGCTGCACATTGGTGAGGAGATAGACGCCGCCTACCGCCGCTGCGAGCGCGAGCCCGTTTCGCCTCGTGCGCGTCCCGACCGCGGCGAGCGCGATCACCGGGAGGAACTCGATCGCCGCGACCGTGCCGAGCGGCAGCCGGTCGATCGCGATGTAGAAGCATGCGTTCATCACACCGAGCGTGGCGCCGAGCGCGAGGAGCAGCCGGCGCCCGTCCGCGTTCACGCGGGAGACGAGCCGCCAGGGCCGGCGCCAGACCGCGAAGATCGCCGCCGCGCTCGCGATGCGAATCCACGCGACGCCGAGCGGCTGGACGAGCGCAAAGAGCAGCACGGCGAAGGCCGGCCCGAGGTAGTGGAAGATCGCGCTCCCGACGAAGTAGGTCTCGGGCGGGACCGAGTCGGCGAGTGCGGCACGGCGCCGTTCGGCGGTCGTGTCCATGCCGAAATGGTCGCCGCCGCGCTACCCTAGGGGAATGGCCGATCGAAGGGAATTCTGACGAAATGGCTACGAACACGCGAGCAGCACGGCTGAACGCCTATGAACCACCGCTCCTCGACGACATCAACCGTCGAGTCCTGCAGGAGCTCCAGGCAGACGCCCGCCTGACGATGGCGGAGCTCGGCCGCCGCGTGAGCCTCTCCGCGCCCGCGGTGGCCGACCGCGTGGCGCGGCTCGAGCGCGCCGGGGTCATCACGTGCTACCAGGCGCAGCTCGACCCGAAGCAGCTCGGCTACCCGATCGCCGTGGTCGTGCGCATCCGCCCGGCCTCGCAGAAGCTCCACAAGATCCCCGAGATCGCCGCCGAGATCCCCGAGATCGTCGAGTGCCGCCGGATCACCGGCGAGGACTGCTACGTCATCGACCTCCACCTGCGCTCGATGGACGAGCTCGAGGCGATCCTCGACCGCTTCGTCCCGTACGGGCAGACGACGACCTCGATCGTCCACTCGTCGCCGGTCCCGCGGCGGGCACTGCCGTATTGATGCGGCTCGTCGTGGCCGCGGTCGTCGCGTGCGCCCTCGCCGGCTGCGGCGGCGGTGGCGGCGAGTCGAGCGCGCAGCGGCCTGCGGGCACCGGCCTCGACCCCGGCTGTGAGCCGCAGGCCTACACCGAGTTCGTGCCCGACGAGCCGGGCGATGCCGAGGAGGTCGCGGGCGCGGCGTTCGCGCGGAGCCCGCTCGGCCCGGGCGGTGAGGTCGAGCGCGTCGGCATGGATCGCGACGAGACGCTCCACGTGCGGCTCGTCCGCGACGGCAAGACGATCGGCCTTGCGAGCCTCACCGGCGGCGAAGGCGCCTGGTCGGTGTCCGAGATGACGATCTGCGCCGAGCCGCCTAGCAGTTCGCCCTGAGGTACTGCGGGCCGTAGTAGGGCCGACGTCATCGGCTGCCGTGGTCGTCGATCGTCGCTCGCAGCCCTCAGTTCACGGCCGAACACTCGCCTCAAAAGCGTGCCAATTTCAGGCTAAAGCTTCGTGCCGTTCCGGCCGATCAGGGGTCGATGAGCGCGTTTCGCCCCGGCGCCCAATCTTTTCACGCGTCCTCGCGGTGGATCGACCGCTGGTTGGCGGCGTGCTCCGACCTCGCCGAGCTCGAGCGGTCGAACCCGATGACCGACGCGGTCATCGACGAGATCGACGGCCGGATGATCCGGATCGGCGACCAGTGGCTGGCGGACTTCGCGTCGTGCAACTACCTGGGGTTCGACCTCGACCGCGAGATCATCGAGGCGATCCCCGCCTACCTCGACCGCTGGGGCACGCACCCCAGCTGGTCGCGGATGCTCGGAAGCCCGGTCCTCTACCCCGAGATCGAGGAGCGGCTCATTGAGCTGCTCGGGTGCGAGGACGCACTCGTCATCCCGACGATCACGCTGATCCACCTGTCCGTCATCCCCGTGCTGGCCGGCGACGGGACGATCTTCGTCGACAACCGCGCGCACAAGACGATCTACGACGGCTGCCAGTTCGCCTCCGCTCGAGGCGCGACCGTGAAGCGCTTCCGCTTCGAGGACCCCGACGACCTCGAACAGCTGCTCCGGAAAGACCGGTCGTCTACCCGACTGATTTGCATGGACGGGGTGAACAGCATGACCGGCAACGCGCCGGACCTCCGGGAGTTCGCCCGGCTGGCCCGCCGCTACGACGCGCTTCTCTACGTCGACGACGCGCACGGGTTCGGCGTCATCGGCGAGCGCTCGCCCGACGAGCCGAGCCCGTACGGGCTGCGCGGAAACAGTGTCGTCAAGTACTGCGGCGAGTCCTACGACCGCATCGTGCTCGTGGGCGGCTTCTCGAAGTCGTACTCGTCGCTCGCCGCCTTCATAGCCTGCCCGACCGACCTCAAGGAGCTCCTCAAGACGGCCGCCCCGCCCTACCTCTACTCGGGGCCGTCGCCAGTGGCCTCGCTTGCCACCGTCCTGGCTGGATTCGATGTGAACGAGAAGCGCGGTGACGCCCTGCGGCTCGACCTCTGGAAGAAGACCGACCAGATCCTCCGATGCCTGGATGACCTCGGCGTCCACACGCCGAATCGCTCCGGCTTCCCGATCGTCGAGGTGCCCCTGGTTCGCTACGAGGACATCGACGCCGCCGGACGGTTCCTCTTCGACCATGGCATCTACGTGACGCTCGCGGCCTATCCGCTCGTACCGAAGAGCGAGGTCGGCTTCCGGATCCAGGTCACCGCAGCCAACTCCCAGGCCGAGGTCGACAAGCTCGTCGACGTGCTCGGCAAACTCGCGCACGCGTTCGACCTCCGGCCTGCCCGTCACGAGCACGCGGCATGAACCTCTTCGGTCCCGACTGGCGTAGCCGCGTCTGGGCCCTCTACCTCGTCGTCGGAGGCCTTCTGACCGCGGCGTACCTCTGGTTCCCGCCGCTGATGGGCAGCGGCCCCCTGATCAACCTGCTCGGCCTCTCGTCGTCGATTGCGATCGGCGTCGGCATCTATCTCCATCGGCCGAAGGCGAGCGCGGCCTGGATGCTCTTCATCGTCGGGCAGTTCCTCTTCTTCGCCGGCGATCTCTACACCTACAGCTACCCGAAGCTCTTCGGTGCCGACGTCGAGTTCCCGTCGTTCGGAGACGCGATCTACCTGACCGTGTATCCGGCGCTCGTGGCCGGGCTCTTCGTGCTCGTGCGGCGGCGGAACCCGCAGGGCGATCGCGCCGGGATGATCGACTCGCTGATCCTCACGATCGGCATCGGCCTGCTCTCGTGGATCTTCCTCGTCGCCCCGAACATCCATCTCTCGGGCCTGACGGTGCTCGAAAAGGCGGTGTCCGCCGCCTATCCGCTCGGAGACATCCTCCTTCTGGCCGCCGCGATCCGGCTTGCGGTCGACCAGGGGAAGCGCGCTCCGTCGTTCTACCTCCTCATCGCCAGCATCGTCTCGCTTCTCGTAGTCGACTCGGCCTACACCTATGCACTCCTGACGGAGACCTACAACCATCAGCTCGCCTTCGACGTCGGCTGGATCGCGTACTACCTCCTGTGGGGAGCGGCTGCTCTGCATCCGTCGATGCGGACGCTCGAGGAGCCCGCCCTCGAGTCGCGCGCCCGGCTGACGCCGCTCCGTCTCACCCTCCTCGCCGGCGCGTGCCTGATCGCGCCGGGTATCCGCGTCTGGCAGGCGCTCGGCGATCCGGACGTGCTCGTCCTCATCGCCGCGTCAGCCGTGCTCTTCCTCCTCGTCGTGAGCAGGATGGCGCTACTTGTGCGTCAGGAGGAGCGAACGGCAGCCCGAGAGCTGGCGATCCGTAGCGCGGGCGTCGATCTCGTCGCCGCCGCGGGGCGCGAACAGGTGAACGAGGCCGCCGTCTCGGCCGTCCGCGCACTTGTCGGGAACCCGGTCGAGGTACGCCTCGTGCTCGTCGAGCCCACACGCGCCCAGGTCGCCGCCTCGTCCGACGGCGTCGGTGAGTGGCCGCTCTCGCGCGAGGCGGTGCGCTGGCTGAACGATTGCACCGCCAGTCGGCCGGACGGTCAGGTCGGCGGCCTGCCCGAGGGCGTCCGCACGGAGTTTCGCCTCGAGGGCGCTTCGGTCCTCGTGCTGTCGCTGTCGGTGCGCGACCGGTCGCAGGGGTTCCTCGTCGTCTCGGCGCCCCGGCGGACGCTGCGCGAACTCGTGGATTCGCTCGATTCGCTCGCGTCGCAGATCTCGCTCGCCGTCGCCGGAGCGTCGCTCGCCGAAGATCTCCACCGCCGCAAGAGCGAGGCGCGCTTCCGGTCCCTGGTGGCGCACTCCTCCGACCTCATCACCGTGCTCGATGCGCAGGGCACGGTCACGTACCAGAGCCCGTCCATCGAGCGGGTCCTCGGGTACCGCGCGTACGAGATCGAAGGGACGGAGTTCGTCCGCCTGCTCGGTGAGGCCGATCGGGCGAGGCTCCGCGGGATCCTGGCCGGGGTCGGGGAGTCCTACGCGGGCGGCGGTTCCGAGACCCACGTGATCGACTGCACGCTGCAGCACCGCGACGGAACCTGGCTCCAGTTCGAGGTGCAGCACACCGACCTTCTCCAGGACGAGCACGTGCGCGGCATCGTCCTCAACAGTCGTGACGTGAGCGAGCGCAAGGCCTTCGAAGACCAGCTCGCGCACCAGGCGTTCCACGACCCGGTGACGAACCTAGCCAATCGGGCGCTCTTCGCCGACCGCGTGCGACAGTCGGTGCACCGGTCGGCGCGCGGCGGCCCGGCGATCGGCGTCATGTTCATCGACCTGGACGACTTCAAGACCGTCAACGACAGCCTCGGGCACGCCGCGGGCGACCAGGTTCTCCAGGAGGTTGCGCGGCGGTTGCTGACCGAGATCCGCGCCGGCGACACGGTGGCGCGATTCGGCGGGGACGAGTTCGCCGTCCTGCTCGACGGGATCGACAGCTCCTCGGAGGCCGCCGAGGTCGCCGGACGCATCCTCCAGGCGCTCGAAGCTACGTTCGAGGTCGAGGGCAAGCCCGTGTACCCACGGGCGAGCATCGGCATCTGCCTCGCCGGCGATGAGATCGGGTTCTCGGACACCGAGGACCTCCTCCGTAACGCGGACGTCGCCATGTACATGGCGAAGCGCGACAACAAGGGTGGCTATCGCCTGTTCGAGCCCGCGATGCACGAGCGGGTGGTCGAGCGAATGGAGATCCACGCCGAACTGCAGCGCGCGCTCGAGCTGAACCAGCTCGAGATGTACTACCAGCCGGTCGTCCGCCTCGACGAGGGCGGGGACTACGGCGTCGAAGCACTCCTGCGCTGGATGCACCCGACGCGCGGGACGATTGCGCCCCTCCAGTTCATTCCGCTCGCGGAGGAGACGGGCCTCATCATCCCGATCGGACGCTGGGTGCTACAGGAGGCCTGCCGCCACGGGGTGCTGCTGCACGAACGGCGCGGCGATGCGCCGCGGCTCACCGTGAGCGTCAACCTCTCGGTCAAGCAGCTCCAGTCCGAGACGATCGTCGCCGACGTCCGCGACGCGCTCGAGGCCAGCGGCCTACCGCCGTCCCTGCTCGTACTCGAGATCACCGAGACGGCGATGATGGCCGATACCGACCTCGCGGTCGAGCGGCTCGCCGACCTCAAGGCGCTGGGGGTGCTCCTGGCGATCGACGACTTCGGAACCGGCTACTCGTCGCTCTCCCGCTTGGGCGATTTCCCGATCGACATTCTCAAGATGGATCGGTCGTTCCTGGCGCCCGAGCACGAGCACTCGGGCCTCGCGGCGGCCATCATCGGCCTCGGCACCAGCCTCAACCTGAACGTCGTCGCCGAGGGGATCGAGCAGCCCGAGCAGATCGCTGCGCTGCGCGGGTTCGGCTGCGAGCTTGGACAGGGCTTCCTGTTCGCCAAGCCAATGAGCTACCAGGCGCTGTCCGACTATCTCGTCAGCGAGGACGCCTCCGCGCTGGACGAGCAGTCGAATGCAGCATAGTCACGAGGCGCTCGACCGCCCCGGCGGCGCCTCGCGGGTAAACCTCCTGGCGCCGCTCCGCGGCCGCGACTTCCGGCTCCTCTGGAGCGGGATGACGGTCTCTCTGCTGGGGGACGGCATCTTCCTCGTTGCGATGGCCTGGCAGGCGTACGAGCTCTGGAACGCCCCGGCGGCCCTCTCGCTGCTTGGGATCGGGATGACCGTGCCGACGATCGCCTGCATGCTCCCGGCCGGGGTGCTGAGCGACCGCCTCGACCGGCGTTTGCTCATGCTGTACGCGGACGTCGGACGAGCGCTCGTCACCGGAGCGCTCGCGGCCCTGGCGATCGCCGGAGCGCTCTCCTTCTGGCAGCTCGTCGTCCTCGTCGCCCTCTACGGCGTCGGCACGGCGTTCTTCACGCCGGCCTTCGAGGCGATCGTGCCGGACATCGTTCCGCCCGCTCAACTGCCCGCGGCGAACGCCCTCGACCAGTTTGTGCGGCCGATCGCCCTGCGTCTCGCCGGACCTGCATTGGGTGGAACGCTCGTGGCGGCCGTCGGGACGGGCGCCGCGTTCGCGTTCGACGCCGTCACGTTCGTCGTGTCCGCGGCGGCGGTGCTGCTGATGCGACCTCCGCGGCATCCCCGGTCCGAGCACGTGAATTCCTCGGTGGGTGCCATCAGGGAGGGCTTCACGTTCATCCGGAGGCGGGTCTGGCTGTGGGGAACCCTGCTGTCCGCTGCGCTCGCGTACCTCGCCTTCATGGGGCCGACCGAAGTGCTCCTGCCCTACATCGTGAAGAACGACCTCCACGCGTCCGCGGGCGACCTGGGGCTCATCTTCGCCGCGGGCGGAGTGGGAGCCGTCGGAGCCGCCCTCGTCATGGGTCAGCGGGGCCACCCTCATCGCGACGTGACCTTCATGTACGTCGCGTGGACCCTGGCCACCCTCGCAGTCGCCGGCTACGGGCTGGCCACTGCGTCGTGGCAGCTCATGGTCGCCTGCCTCGTGTTCAACGCCCTGGAGACGGTCGGGACGATCGTTTGGGCGACCATCAAGCAGCGTCACGTTCCGGCGTCGATGCTCGGCCGCGTCTCGAGCCTCGACTGGTTCATCTCGATCGGGCTCATTCCGCTCTCATTCGCGGTCACGGCTCCCGTTGCCGCCCTGCTCGGTGCGAAGACGACGCTCCTTGGTGCGGCCGTGATCGGCGGCGCCTGCACGCTCGGCGCGCTCTTCCTGCCGGGCATGCGGGACATCGAAGGGGACGCTGCCGCGTTCGACGAGGATGATGCGGAGGCGCCCGTCCTCGCCGATCCGGAGCTCCTCATGCCGCCCGCGTTCGTGAACGTCCGGGGCTAGGCAGGCCGCGGCGGGTCCGGCCGGGGTCGGCAGGCCGCCGAGCGTCTAGCATCGGAGCATGGCCGTCGCGTCGCCCCGTGAGTACCTCGCCGACCTGAACCCCGCCCAGCGGGAGGCCGTGCTGGCGACCGAGGGCCCCGTGCTCGTCGTCGCCGGCGCGGGCTCCGGGAAGACGCGCGTCCTCACGCACCGGATCGTGCACCTGGTCAAGGCGAACGGCGTCCGCCCGTACGAGATCCTCGCGATCACGTTCACGAACAAGGCGGCCGGCGAGATGAAGAGCCGGCTCGAGGGCCTCGTGGGCGGGGTCGCGCGGACGATGTGGGTGATGACGTTCCACGCGGCGTGCGGCCGGATCCTCCGCCGCGAGGCGCCGCGGCTCGGCCTCAAGTCGAACTTCACGATCTACGACCAGGCCGACCAGGTGCGGCTCGTGAAGAACTGCCTCGAGGAGCTCGAGAAGGACCCGAAGCGCTTCGCCCCGCGCGGCATCCACTCGCAGATCTCCGCGGCGAAGAACCAGCTCGTGTCGCCGGACGAGTACGCCGCGCGCGTCGCGTCGTTCTACGACCAGACC
Source organism: uncultured Actinomycetes bacterium (assembly GCA_963720515.1). Classification (GTDB taxonomy): domain Bacteria; phylum Actinomycetota; class Thermoleophilia; order Gaiellales; family Gaiellaceae. The sequence goes on from OY970397.1 coordinate 174,989, forward strand.
GTCGCGGACGTGTACGGCCTCTACCAGCGGCGCCTCCACGCCTCGAACGCACTCGACTTCGACGACATGCTCATGCTCACGGTCGAGGTGCTCGAGCGGTTCCCGGAGGCGGCCGAACGCTGGCAGAAGTCGTTCCGCTACATCCTCGTGGACGAGTACCAGGACACGAACCACGCGCAGTACCGGCTCCTCCAGCTCCTCGCGGACAAGCACAAGAACGTGTTCGCGGTCGGCGATCCCGACCAGTCGATCTACGCGTTCCGCGGCGCCGACATCCGCAACGTCCTCGAGTTCGAGCAGGACTTCAAGGGCGCGCAGGTCATCCCGCTCGAGCAGAACTACCGCTCGACGAACCGGATCCTCCACGCGGCGAACTCGCTCATCGCGCACAACCGCGAGCGGAAGCCGAAGACCCTCTTCTCCGAGCTCGGCGACGGCGACCCGGTGCGCGTCGTCGAGGTGGAGGACGAGCACGCCGAGGCGCGGTTCGTCGCGGCGGAGATCGCGCGGCTCACCGACGAGGGCTGGAGCGGCGCCGAGATCGCGGTCTTCTACCGGACGAACGCGCAGTCCCGCGTGCTCGAGGACATCCTCGTCCGCCAGGACATCGCCTACCAGGTGATCGGCGGGCCGAAGTTCTACGAGCGCGCCGAGGTGAAGGACGCGATCGCCTACCTCCAGACGATCGACAACCCCGCCGACGCGGTGTCGCTCGCGCGGATCGCGAACCGGCCGCGGCGCGGGGTGGGGGACACGACGATGGGGCGGCTCGCCGCGTTCGCGGACGCGCAGGGGATCACGCTGCGCGAGGTGCTTTCGCGGGCCGAGGAGGCCGGGTGCTCGGGCGCTCCCGCGCGCGCGGTGGCGAAGCTCGCGACGCTGCTCGACTCGCTCGCGGCCGCGGCGCCGGAGCTCTCCGTCCCGGATCTCGTCGAGCGCGTCCTCGAGGAGTCCGGCACGCTCGACGCCTTGCGCGCCGAGCGGACCGTCGAGGCGCAGGGGCGGATCGAGAACCTCGGCGAGCTCCTGGGCGTCGCGGGCGAGTACGCGGCGACGGCCGAGGAGCCGTCGCTTTCGGACTTCTTGCAAGGCATCTCGTTGGTCTCGGACCAGGACGACCTGGCCGACGAAGGCGGCAAGGTCACGCTGATGACGCTCCACAACGCGAAGGGCCTCGAGTTCCGAGCCGTGTTCCTGGTCGGGATGGAGGAGGGCGTCTTCCCGCACGCGCGCTCGCTCGAGGAGCAGGGGCTCGAGGAGGAGCGGCGGCTCGCGTACGTCGGGATCACGCGGGCGCGGGAGCGGCTCGTCCTCACGCACGCCTCGGCGCGCTCGCTCTGGGGCTCGCGGGGCTACAACCTGCCGAGCCGCTTCGTGGACGAGCTCCCGCAGGACGAGATCGAGCGCGACCGACTGCGGCCGACCTCCTGGACGGGCTACGGCTCGCCGACCGTGACGCCGCGGCGCGAGGCCGAGCAGCCCTCGCTCTCCACCGGTGACACGGTGCGCCACTCGACCCTCGGCGAGGGCGTCGTCCTCGGCATCGAGCCCGACGGCGTCGTGATCGTCCGCTTCGCCGACGACGGCGCCGAGCGGCGGCTCATGCTCGAGTACGCCCCGCTCGAGCGCGTCCAGTAAGCGGGACGCCCGCGCGTTCGGCTACGGGGAAATCGACACAGATTCGGCGCACTTCCGTGACAGACACGCGCGCCGAACCTCGATAGCGTTCGTGCTGGGACGCGCGCTTCCCCATTGGGGGAGTACGCCTCGCCACCGGCCATGTCCAGTCGGGCCACGGCGCTCGCGGCCCGGGACGCGATCCCGCAACTGGACGCGCAACGCGCGTCCGGACGTGCAGCCACCTCCACGGCCGCTTACAGGCCACTTACGCGGTTCTCCAAGATTCCTTCCTCCATTGCGGCACAATTCATGCCGGTGCTGAGGTTGGCGGTGCTCGTCCTCGTGGTCGCGTCGGTCTCTCTTGGACCGGCGAGCGCCGCGCGTGCCGCAACGGTGGACGTGTGGGTCGGCGCCGTCCCGGCGAGCTGGAACCTGATGCCGACCGGGGTGGACCCGATCAGCGGCATGACGTTCCCGCCCGGCGACACGATCTTCCCGACCGTCGTCTACAAGCGCTTCACTCGGCACTGGCGGCGCGTGACGCCGAACCTCCCGAACGTCTACGGCGACAACGACGGCATCGTCGGCCCGCTCATCCGCGCCCGGGTCGGCGACGACATCCGCGTCCACTTCAAGAACATGGACACGCTCTTCCGCCGGCCGCACTCCATGCACTTCCACGGCGTCCGGTACCCGTTCGGATCCGACGGCGCCTACATCCCGGGCACGTCCGGGCGCGGCGCGAACGTCAAGCCGGGCCGCACGTTCACCTACCACCTCCACGCCCTGCGCGCCTCGCGCGGCGTCTGGCCCTACCACGACCACTCGCCGAGCATGACCGAGTCCATCGATGGCGGGATGTACGGCGCGCTCTCGATCCTCGGCCGCCACGAGCGCAAGCCCGACCGTGAGAACGTCGTCTTCTTCGAAGCGAAAGGCGGGTTCTTCACGATCAACGGCCGCGCGTTCATCCGCAACACCCCGACCTTCACGGCGCGCGTCGGCGACCTCGTCCAATGGGACGTCCTCGCGCTCGGAAGCGACCACCACACCTTCCACATCCACGGGCACCGCTGGAAGTCCGGGAACCACTTCATCGACACCCAGACGGTCGGGCCGGCGGAGAGCTTCCGGATCCGGTTCCGCGAGGACATCGCAGGGACCTGGCTCTACCACTGCCACGTCGAGGCGCACATGATGGCCGGGATGCAGGGTCTCTACCGGGTCCGACCGGCCAAGCGGGGGAGCTCCGTTGCCGGCTAGAGCGGAGCCCATGAAGCGAGCGGTCGCACTCGCGCTCGCCGGCGCCGCGCTCGCGGCGCCCGCTGCGGCCTCCGCGGCCGAGCGGCAGGTCACCATGCAGAGCAACCAGTACCGGCCGTCGCGCGCGATCATCATCAGCGGCGACACGGTCCGCTGGACGAACAAGGACTTCATGCAGCACACGGTCTTCGGCGCGACGTTCCAGACGCCGCTGCCCCTCAACCACAACGAGACCTGGACGCCGACGCCGAACCCGTTCACCGCGATCGGCACCTACGAGTACCACTGCACGATCCACTCGAACATGTTCGGCAAGGTCTCGGTCTACGACATCTACCTCCAGGGGCCGGCCTCGGCGAGCCTCTACGGAGGGACCGCGAAGCTGACCGGCCTCGCGCCCGCGATGGCGACGGTCACCGTGAACCGCGTGGGCGGCGGGACGGTCGCGACCGTGAACGCGGGCGCGACCGGCGCCTTCAGCGCCACGATCCCGGCCGTGCCCGGCCAGTACCAGGCCGTCACGGGCGCCTTCACGAGCTCGCCCGTGCGAGTGAACGTCAAGGCGAAGGTCACGATTGCCGCGCGCCGCGCACCGGGCCGCGCGATCGTCACCGTGAAGGCAAGGCCCAACCAGGCGGGCGCGAAGGTGGCGCTCGAGAAGCGCAAGAACGGCCGGTGGGTCCGCGTCGCGTCCACACGCCTCGGCAGCGCCTCGAAGACCGTCTTCCGGATCCCGCGCAGCGGCACGCTGAAGCTCCGCGCGCGGATGCTCGGCGGCAAGAACGGGTACTCGGCCGGCACTTCGAGAACGATCTCGATCTAGGAGGAGACCTCATGGGGAAGACCAGCATCGCCCTTACTACGCTCGCCCTCGCCCTGCTCGCGGCCGCACCGGCGCAGGCCGCGAAGGTCGTCCACACCCGTGGCGGCGACGAGTTCAAGGTGAACGCGTTCCTCGGCTCCACGCACCGCTTCGCGCCCGGGACGATCTACGCAAAGCCGGGCGAGCGGGTCACCTGGATCGACAGCGACATCAACGGCGACCGGCACACCATCACGTCGGTCAAGAAGGCGCACGTTCCGCGTACCCGCACCGCCGTCTTCACCTGCCCGTTCTGCTTCCTCGCGAACGGCCACTTCTCCAATCCGGACGACCCGAACTCGGCGATCCTCTCGCTGAAGCTCCAGGTCGGGCCCGCCGGTTTTCAGACCGAGGGCGACTCGCTCCTCCTCCAGAATCGCCACCGGATCTCGGCGCTCGTGAAGGCGCCGGCGGGAAGGACGGTCTACTACTTCTGCCGCGTCCATCCGTGGATGAGCGGGAAGATCGTCGTCAACCGCACGGGCACCGCGCCCAGGCGCGCCACGTCGGCAGCGCTCGCGGCTCGGCCGCATTGACCCTCGTACCCGGCGCGCTCTTCCCCCAGGTGGGGGAGGAGCGGAGCCATTTCCTCAACTAGCCTGCGGCGCTTGCGCTCTGCCTTCGCCGTCGTGGCGGCGCTTGTCGCGCTTGCGCCCGCCACACCAGCCTTTGCGATGTACCCCGACAACACGGGCGGCGCGCGCCTGCGTGGAGACACGCGGCGCGAGTTCGCCGTGCCGCTCAAGGGCCCGTTCGAGTCGCCGTTCGGCTACCGCTGGGGCCGCCTCCACGCCGGCGTGGACATCGCGGTGCTGAAGACCAACCGCGTGCGGGCGGCGCTCGACGGCGTCGTCGTGAAGACCGGCTACCAGGAGAGCTACGGCGGCTACGGCAACGTGATCGTCATCCGCCATCGGCCCGGGTTCGTGACGCTCTACGCCCACCTCGCGTCGATCGGCGTGCACCCGGGAGAGCGCGTGACGCGCGGCGAGCCGATCGCCCGGGCAGGCTGCACGGGCTCCTGCACCGGGGCCCATCTCCACTTCGAGGTCCGGGTCCACGGACGCCCCGTGAACCCCGAACGGTTCCTGCCGGGCCTCCGCTAGACTCGCCCGAGACCCGGGCGGTTAGCTCAGTTGGGAGAGCACCAGCTCGACAAGCTGGGGGTCACTGGTTCGAGCCCAGTACCGCCCACTCACGAAGCCCCCGCTTATCGCGCTGCTCGCCGCGCCGCGACTGGACGGTGCCGGGTGTTCAAGCTCAACGCTCTTCTCGCCGACGCCACGGCTCGTGCTCGTGCGCGAGCCAGACCAGCTCGGGGTCGAGCGCGCGCACCCGCAGCTGGCCTTCGGTGTGCGGCTCGTCGAGCTCGCCGAACCAAACTGCCACGTCGCCGCCGACGACGACCGGACGCCCGCCGGTCTCGACGACGACCACCTGCATGCCGGGTGTGTGGCCCGGCGCCGGGACGAGCCGGAGCCCCGGAAGCAGCTCGAGCTCGCCGTCGACCGGCACGTACTGCACGCCGGGCGACTCGACCCACTCGCGAATGGTGTAGTCGTCCTCGCTGCGCGCGTCGTCGAGCTCTCGACGCTGGACGTAGATCGGCCTGCCGGCGAAGAGGTGGTTGCCGCCGCAGTGGTCGAAGTGCAGGTGTGTGTTGACGACGATGTCGATGCCCGCGAGGTCGAAGTCCTGCTTGCTCAGTGGACGGAGGCGGGGATCGAGGTCGGCCACCGCCGGGTGCAGCTCCGTCATGCCGGTGTCGACCAGCACGCGCGCATCGGGATGGTCGATGACGTACACGGAGACCGGCATCCGCTCGTCCTCGGCGAGCAGGTCGGCAACGCGGACTGGCGTGATGGTGATTGGGGCGGGGGCGTTCATTGTGTACCGACCGCCACGGTAGTGGTTGATATGTGAGTCATGATTGACCTCCTTTAGACCGGCCGCCTACCGCGCCGAACACCGCGACGCGATGCGCCGCGGGGCCGTCGAGGGGTCACCCCTCCTTAGCGCGGCGGATCGTTTCGGGCCCACGACAGTCCGGGTAGACGACGTGCCTATGACCTCCGAGGGACTAGAGGCCAGTTGATGGCCGTCGCTCGTCCGCCTGTCGTCGGCCAGACCGAGTGGGACGCGGCTCTGACGGCCATGACCGAGCGCGAAAAGGCCGTCGCCGCCGCGATGCACGCGCTCGCCGCCGCACGGAAGCGCATGCCGATGGTGCGGGTCGAGCACGACTACCGCTTCGAGGGTCCTGACGGGCGGCGGTCGCTACTCGAGCTGTTCGACGGGCGCAGCCAGCTCATCCTCTACCGGTTCTTCTTCGAGGAGGGTGTCCGCGGCTGGCCCGACGCCGGGTGCGTCGGCTGCTCGTCCGTCGCCGACGGCATCCCTAACCTCGGCCTCCTGCATGCACGCGACATCACCTTCGCCATGGCATCGCCGGCACCTCAAGCGAACCTACGCCGCTACGCCGAGCGCATGGGTTGGACGGATGTGCCCTGGTACACGATCTGCACCGAGGGCTTCTCGGCTGACTTCGGGGTTGACGAGTGGTTCGGCTTCAACGTCTTCCTGCGCGACGGCAACGACGTCTACCGCACCTACTTCCTCCAGCACGGGGCGATGGTCCAGTGGATCGGAAGCGTCTGGAGCTTGTGGTCCCTCACGCCCTACGGTGGGCAGTCCGACGACGAGGACCTGCCCGAGGGCTGGCCGCGAGCGCCGGGGTCGTTCTGGTTCCGCCGGCACGACGAGTTCGACGATCCGCCGCCGTCGGCCAGCGGCAGCGCCGACGCCTAGCCCCGCGCCGGCTTACCTGTCATCGTCGCCCCGTGCGCTTCGGCGAGAAGGTGTACGCCGGCGCTGCTAGGAGCCAGCTCGTCGCGCGCTTCAGCAGTTCGTTGACGTCGGCGTCAGGCATTTCGTCTGGGAAGAGGTCGCTAAAAGTGGTCACGGCCATCCGGGCCTCCTCATACGCGAGGTCCTGATCGGCTGTGACGGCACGCAGCGCCTCGTCCTCCGCGGCGCGAATGCGGTCCATCTCCTCGGCGACGTGAAACTCGAAGCGATACGGTTCGTCAGGCGGCATCTCGTCCCCGCGCTGGGTCGGCGTTTGGGCCACGAGATAAGCGTCGAGGGCCTCGCCTCACTGCTCCCCGAAGGCGGCAGAGGACTTTTCCACGCTCCACCCTGCCGCACCTCATTCTTGAATGAGCGTGACGGTGAGGAGACGGGCGACGCCCCACTCCGTGAGCGCTCCGGCGAACGCCGGATCGACATAGCAGCCGCCGGCGCCGACGACCTCGATCGCGCGGGCCAGCTCCCACAGCGGCGCCTCCTTGAGCACGAAGCCCCGCGCGCCGGCCTCGAGGGCGGCGGTAGCGTGCACGAGGTCGGCGTGGCCGGTGAAGAAGATGACCGCGGTCTCCGGCGCGACCTTGCGGATCGCACCGGCCGCCTCGGCGCCGTTCAGGTTCGGAAGGCCGAGATCGACGAGCGCGACCTCGGGCTGCTGCGCCGCGATCCGCTCGAGTGCGTCGCGTCCGTCGAGCGCCCGGGCGACGATCTCGATTCCCCACGCCTCGAGGTACGCGCAGACGGCATGGAGGACGACCGGATGGTCGTCGGCGACGACGCAGGTCGTGGGCCGCGACTGGGGGGCCGGGATGAAACGCACGAACGGGGAGCGCTCCGCCGTTGCCGAGCCGCCTTCGAACGGAAAATCCTGTGCAAATCCGCGCATTCCGCACCCCCCTTCATTCGGGTTCGTCATTACTAAGGGGTGCGCCGACGGCAGAAACTTGCGCGCCGGGATCGCGGATCACTCGATCCAGGGGGATCTTGACCGCCTGGGGGTTGCCTGAACGCCGCCCGGGGTACTGTGCGAATAGGTACATGAGCTCGACTGCCCCAGTGCGCGAGGCACTTCGCCCCAACGCCCAACCGGCCGGCGACGCCTCGGACGCTGTGGCGATGCTGTACGAGCGCTACTACCAGCGTGTCTACGGCTTTTGTCTCTACCACCTCGGCAGCCGCGAGGAGGCCGAGGACGCCGCGCAGATGACGTTCCTTTCGGCGCTCCGGGCGCTCGAGCGGGGGGTCGTGCCTCAGATGGAGGCCAACTGGCTCTTCACCATCGCCCGCAACACTTGCCGCGGCCGCTTCCGCACACGCGGTCTCAGCCGCGGGCGCGAACTGCTGTGCGACCCGCATGTTCTCGAGGCGGTCTCGCCGGACCTCGAAGCGTTCGGCGACCAGCTGTTCTCCCTCGAGGAGGCGCTGGCCGACATGCCCGAGCTCCAGCGGCGGGCGATCGTCCTCCGCGAGTGGCGCGGCTGCTCCTACCGGGAGATCGCGGAGGAGCTCGAGCTCTCCGCTCCCGCGGTCGAGACCCTCATCTTCCGGGCTCGGCGCTCACTGGCGCAGCGCCTCGAGCATCCGCCGGCGGCCAAGCGCGCCACGGGTCTCTTCTCCGGCTTCGGAACGCTCCTGACCGGTTTCAAGGCGTCCCTCGGTCTCGGCACAGGTGCGAAGGCCGGGGTCGCCGTCTGCACCGCGGTGCTCGCCATCGGGCTCGGTGTTCCCTCGGACGTTCCGCAGCGGCCTTCGAGCGGGCGGCCGGCCGGCATCAACCTGCCGGCGTCCTCCCCGGTGGTGCAGACGCCGATCGACTCGGCCGGCGTCTTCGTTCCCGCGGAGAAGGGACCACGGATCCATCCGCCCCCGAAGCAGGCGAAGGCGCCCAAGGGCGGCTCCACCGCGCCGGCCCCAGGACCGGGCCCGGGCCCCGGCGACAAGCCGGGCGGGGGAATCGTCGATCCGGTGCCCGGCGTAGTCCCCGGCGTCGATCCCCTCGGAGCCGCCGGCTCCATCGTGGACGACGTGGGCGACACGGTGGACGATGTCACCGGCACGGTTGACGAGGTCGTCGGCGCCGTGGTGGACGACGTGAACCCCGCCCTGCCGCCGAACCTGCAGCTGCCGGGCCTCGGACTCAACTAGTAGTTCCGATCCGCGGCGCAAGTTCTTCGCGTCCGGAACGTCCTGTCGTGGTGGCTCTTGCAGAAGGGGTCAGCTTCGTGTCAGCACGGGACACGCAGGACTGTCGACGTGGCTATCCTCGGCCGTGAATACGGAGGGAGCTGCACACGGAACGGATCGTCTCCGATCGAGGGTTGCCCGCGTGGCTTTTCCCGGCTGGGGTGGCGCTGATCTACCTGGCCAGCCTCGGAGTCATCCTCGTGCACGAGTCGCAAGAGCGCAGCCCTCTGGTGATCGCCTTGCTTGCACCCTCGGTGTTCGCCGGACTCCTGATCCGACGTTTCTGGGCGGTCGCCCTACCGGTCGGCGTGATCGTCGTCGCCCGTCCATGGGTCGGCATCGCCGATGAAGACGCGGTGTTCGCGATGATCGGCGGCCTGCTCGCGGGGGTTGCGCTGAATCGTCTGTACGAGAAGACCTCCCTTCGTCCGCGGGAGCAGACACCGGTGCGGGATGCGGCGGCTCACCGGTGGCCTCAGTTCAAGCGTGTCCTGCGACCGATCGCGACGAGAGGTGCCGTCGACGACGTGCTCGATCGCCTGCGCTTTCGCATCGACACGTTTCCCCAGGGTCTCTATCAACCCGTTTCGTCGCTGCCAAAGCGCGCCGCCAGAGGTGTCGGCTCGAAGTCGCGTTGGGCCGCGATGTTCCCGATCATCCGCTCCCAAGCGGTCGGCAGCGCAGTCGATATCGGAGCCTGTGAGGGCTACTTCTCGATCGAACTCGCGGCCGACGGCATTCCGACCATCGCGATCGAGAACAGTCCCGGCAACGTCCGGACGACGCTCCTCGCAGTTCGGAGAAGCGGGACACCCAACGTGGGCGTTCTGGCCATGGAGTTGACGCCGGCGAACGTCGGCACGCTGCCGACTTCGGATTGCGTCTTGTGTCTCTCCATCTGGCATCACTTCGTCCGGATTCAAGGGCTGAGCGAGGCCACCGCCATGCTCGCGACGATCTGGCAGCAGACGCGGAAGGTGATGTTCTTCGACACCGGCGAGTCCGAGATGACACCCGACTACCAGCTCCCTCCGATGACGCCCGACCCACGCTCGTGGCTGACCGACTACTTGGCCCAGACCTGCCCGGGCGCGCGAATCGAGCACCTCGGCCGTCATGGTGCGTTCGATCCGTCCGGCAATCCCTGTCAGCGGAACCTGTTCGCGGTGATCCGGACGGGAAACCGCCGGGTCGACTAACGGCACCTCGCACCCGGCAAACCGATCGAGAAGACGCCCCGCCAGCGCTAGTCAGGGGTGATTCCCGCGACTCACGCAGACGAGGTCGCTCTCGCCGGGAGCGGCGGGACGTGGCGCTAGGTTAGTCCGGCGTTCGCGTGGTTCAACTTCCACAGGAGTCCGGTGTCGGTGAAAGGAGCTATTCCATGCAGAAGAGGCTGGTTACGCGCTACGCGATGCAGTCCGCCCAGGCAGCGGATGAGAACCAGCGCCGAGTCGAAGGCGTCTTTGATGAGCTCGCGGAGACGAAGCCTGAGACCGTGAGCTACATCGTCCTCCGGCTCGCCGATGACTCCTTCGTGCACGTGTCGTTCCACAACCACGGCGATGACGAGGTGAACCCGATCGCTTCGACCGAAGCGTTTGCGCACTTTCAGCAGGACCACGCCGATCGGCGCGAGGGCGACGTCGATCAGCAGACCGCACGGCTGGTCGGTGCCTACATCACGACTATCGACTGAGACGGATCCGCGGCCAGCCGGCTCGCCATGTCGCTCTTATCGAGGACAGGCGACATGTCCCGGCGATGCTCGGGTGTTCGCCGTCTGGTTGACTGCGGACGCGTTGGATCGCAGACTCGGCGCGTGACCATCCTGGTCATCGTCGGCGTCGCAATCGTCGTCCTCGGCGCCTTCATCCTGTTGCTGTTCCCGGACCGCCCAGGCGGGAAGATCGCGTGGCAGGGCGCCGAAGTCAGCTCGATTGGCGCAGGCCTGCCACTCATCGTCGTGGGCATTGCGGCAATCGCGATCGGGGGCGGCGGTGTGATCAGAGGAGCGGATGACGGCGGGGCCGATCTCGGAGGCGAAGGTGGGAACGGAGGCTCCGCAGCGGAAACAGGAATCGTGCTCGAGTGTCCCGACCTGCCGAAGGCGCGCGTCGTCGATGTCCCGCAAGGGGCGAACGGGTTGATTGTGGCGGGTCCGGCCGAGTCAAAGACGGAGCCGTTCGTTCTGCGATTCATAGACGACAATCAGACCGTTGGCGTGCTCAGAGCCAAGAAGTTGCCGAGCGATGTCTTTCAGATCCAGAGCTTCGTCGACGCCGACTGCCAGACCAGCGAGATTGAAGGCACCGAGCCTGGTGGGGCGGCTCTCGACGCAGTCCCGAATGACACCAATGTGATGATCCCCGACCTGATGGGTCGTTCGTACGTCCTGTACCTCCGCTACGTGGGTCCTGACATCAGAGTCAGCTTCATAGAAGTTCGCCCGCGATAGCCGCCCCTTTGGGGTCACTAGTTCGACCCCAGTACCGCCCACTCTCGCTCCCTGACCGGCGCGCGGCTTTCGCCTCGCGCCTCGCGCCGCTGGCGACCCTCCGCTAACGAACTTCGCACCCTTGCGTCAGGTGTAGACGGACATGTGGTTCGTCCGCGTCCTTATGCTCGGGCTGGTTCTCGCGGCCTCCGGTTGCGGTGGGAATGCCGCCGACGAGGCTCAGCCGGCGACCCAGGCGACTCAGGCGACCCAGGCGACCCCAGCACCCGCGGCAACGGCGGCGGCGCCCTGCGGTGAGGAGGGTGTCGAGGTGGTCACGTTCGCAACCGGGGAAGGCGGTGAGGTCGAGGCCGCGCTCGTCGGTCACGGCGACACGGGGGTCGTCCTCGGCCACCAGTTCCGGAGCAACTTCTGCTCCTGGGTTCCCTTCGCCAAGCAGCTCGCCGCGCGCAACATGCGCGCGCTTGCCATCAACTTTTCCAGCGCGTCCCTCGACGACGACATGGTTGCCGGGGCCGAGGAGCTGCGGCGCCGTGGCGCCAAGCGAATCTTCCTCGTCGGCGCCTCGATGGGCGGGACCGCGGCGCTCGTCGCCGCGGAGGAGGCCGACGCCGCTCGCGTGGCTTCGTTGTCGGGGCCCCAGGAGTTCAGCGGCCTCGATGCGCTCCCGTCGGTCCGCCGCTTGACGATTCCGACGCTCTTCCTCGTCGGGCGTCAGGACACCGAGTTCGCCCGCGACGCCCGCCGGCTGTACGAGGCGGCGGCGTCCGACGACAAGGAGCTGGTCGTGACGGACGGCTTCGAGCACGGGACCGACCTCCTCCAGGATCCCAAGGCCGAGCGCGCGCTCCTCGAGTTCCTCGCGGGCGGATAGGTCTCATGGCCTTCTCATCCGCGGCTCCTACGGTGGCCGCGATGAAGGAGGTTCGGATGCGCACGATGATCCTGGTCGCCGCAGTCGCGCTGCTTGCCGGGACGAGCGCCTGCGGCGGCGACGGCTCCGGCACGAAGGCGGCCGGCGTCGGCTCAGCGTCGCTCCCTCAGGGCAGCGAGCCGTTCACGATCCAGCCGAGCGAGTTCACGACCCAGGTCGACAACCCCTACTGGCCGATGAAGCCGGGCAGCACGTGGGTGTTCCGCGAGACGGACGCCGAGGGCACGGTCTCCCGCGTCGTCGTCACCGTCCTCGACCAGACGAAGACGATCATGGGGGTCGAGACCCTGATCGTCCACGACCAGGTGACCGAGGGCGGCCAGATGAAGGAGGACACGTTCGACTGGTACGCCCAGGACGCGGGCGGCAACCTCTGGTACTTCGGCGAGGACACGACCGAGTACGAGAACGGCAAGCCGAAGACGAAGGAGGGCTCCTGGGAGGCCGGCGTCGACGGCGCGCTCCCCGGGATCATCATGCCCGCGAACCCGCAGGTCGGCATGGCCTATCGCGAGGAGTACTACAAGGGCCACGCCGAGGACGATGCGGAGATCCTCTTCGCGGACGCGCTCGCGGTCGTCCCGTACGGGCGGTTCGAGCACGGCATCGAGACGCGCAACACGAGCGGCATCGAGCCGAACGTGGTGGAGGAGAAGATCTACGCCAAGGGCGTCGGCGTCGTGCTCGAGATCACGGTGTCGGGCGGCTCCGACCGCGCCGAGCTCCTGAGCTACACGGAGGGCTAGAGGACCGGTACGGCAGCGGAGTCAGCGGGGGTCAGGTGGAACCCTCTATCTCGGCGTGTGCCAGTTCGATGAAGCTGTCTCGCGCCCGCGTGTACTTCTCCTCCTGCTCGTCGTCGTAGTTCACCGTCTCGTCCGTCAGAGCTGCCGCCGCACGTCGAAGGTCGGCGCCGCGAGCGAGGAGTGCGACTTCCGCCTCGGCCGCGAGGAAGAGCGCGTCCGGCCTCTCGCCCGCGTTGCTGTGCTCGTCCTCGATAGCCCGCAGGAACCGCACGTACGTGTCGATCCGCAGGTCACGGATCCGAGCGGCACGTTCCTCTTCGAACCGTTGCTCCTGTCCCTGGTTCGCGATGTACCCGCCGACTGCAGCTCCCGCTACACCGCCGATCAGGCCGAGCGCCGCAGCGAGGACAGGGAACCAACGCTCACCCATCCCGACCTCCTTTCTGCCTCAGAACGAGCTGGGTCTCGGGGTGAACCTATACGGCCCATAGGATCTAACGCCATGCGCCACGCGATCCTCGGCGCCGGTGGGATCGGCGGTCTCATCGGCGCCGCGCTGGCGAGGGCCGGGCACGACGTCGTCCTGCTCCTGCGGCCGGCGACGCTCGAGCGCTACGGCGGGCGGCTCATGGTCGAGAGCGCCGTCCTCGGCGACTTCGCCGTGGACGTCCCCGCCGCGCCGCAGCTCGACCGCGATGTCGACGTCCTCTGGGTGACGACGAAGGCGACCCAGCTCGAGACGGCGCTCGAGCTCGCACCGCCCGAGCGAGTCGGCGGCGCGGTCGTGATCCCGATGCTGAACGGCGTCGACCACGTCGCGCTCCTGCGCTCCCGCTACCCGAGCGTCGTCGCCGGCGCGATCCGCGTCGAGTCCGAGCGCGTCGGGGCGGATCGGATCCGGCAGACCTCGCCGTTCCTCATCGTCGATCTCGCCGGGGCGGAGTCGGTGGCCGAGGAGCTCAGGGCCGCCGGGATCACCGTCCGCGTGAAGGACGACGAGCTGACGCTCCTCTGGGACAAGCTCGCCGTCCTCGCGCCGATCGCCCTCGCGACCACGGCGTTCAACTCGCCCTACGGCGGCGTGCGGGACGACGAGCGCTACCTGCGCTGCCAGGACGAGGCGCTCGCGGTCGCGCACGCCGAGGGGGCGCAGGGTGGACGAGCAGGCGCTCCGCAGGCTCCTCGCCGCGGTCCCCGACGGGATGCGGAGCTCGATGCAGAAGGACGTCGAGGCCGGGCGCCCGCCGGAGCTCGACGCGATCGGCGGCCCGATCCTCCGCGGCGGCGAGCGCCACGGGATCTCCGTTCCGGGCACCTCCGAGCTCGCGGGGCTCGTCGCGGCTCGTTCCCGGACGTAAGGACCGCGCCCGGAGCGGCACTCACTCCTCCGACACCCACAAGGAGGAGCGATGCCTTACGGAAGTTGGATCAACGACCTGCCGACGGGGTTCTTCCTCGCCGTGCACATCGCCGCGTTCGCGATCGGCGCCGGGTTCGCCTGGCTCGCGTTCAAGCGGGAGCTCGCGCTGCTCGGCACCGCGTTCTCGCTCTTCGCGGCCGCCGAGCTCGTCTACATGACCTACCACCTCGACTGGACCGTCTTCCTCTTCGCGCACACGATCGCCGAGGTCCTCGACCTGGGCGCGTTCGTGCTCGTGTTCGCCGGCGCGGTGTACGCCACCGTCCGGCAGCCGGCGCTCGAGGCGACTCGCTGATGAGGCTCCTGCTCCCGCTCGCGGCAGTCGTCGTGCTCCTCGCGGCAGGCTGTGGCGGAGAAGCCCAGAGCGCTCCGGTCGCGACGGACGCGGTCGCGATGGCCAAGAGCTACCGGTTCGACCCGGGCGTGGTCGAGATCGACGCAGGCGACACCGTCACCTGGACGAACGAGGACAACTTCACGCACACGGTCCAGGTGGACGGCCAGGACGACCACAAGGTCGGCCGCGGCGAGAGCGTGTCGATCCGGTTCGACAAGCCGGGTAGCTACGACTACGTCTGCACGCTGCACAGCCGCGACATGCACGGGACGGTGATCGTCCGGTGACGCTCGCGGAGCTCCGCGCAGACCTCGTCATCCTCGCCTGCGCGATCGGCGCCGGTATCTACGGCGCCCTCGCGTCCGACCAGCCCGGCACCCGGGCGGGGACGGGCTTCGTCCTCGCGGCCGGGCTCCTCGCCGGGCTCGCGCTCGTCCTGACGCTGCGGCCGCCACTCTCCAACCGAAAGGAACCCGACATGCACAAGACCCGGGCGATGCGCCCGATCCCCATCGCACTGACCGCGCTCGTCGCGCTCTTCAGCGCCCTCGCCGCCCTCGCCGTCTCGAACGGCATGGCCGACGCACACGGAACCTCCATGCACATGAGCCACAGCACCATGAAGATGACCGTGTCCCACAAGCCCAGGGCGGCCGCGTTCCGCGCGGACATGCGCAAGCTCTGGGAGGACCACATCACGTGGACCAGGCTCGCGATCATCAGCCTCGAGGGCGGGACGCCCGACACGGACGCCACCGTCGGGCGGCTGCTCCAGAACCAGGACGACATCGGCGACGCCGTCAAGCCGTTCTACGGCGAGGCGGCCGGCGAGGCGCTCTCGCGTGAGCTCCGGCAGCACATCCTGATCGCCGCCGACGTCATCGCCGCCGCGAAGGCGGGCGACAGCGCCGCACTCGCCGACGCCCAGGCGCGTTGGGTTGCGAACGCCGACGGCATCGCGGCGCTCCTCCACGGCGTCAACCCGCGCCACTGGCCGCTCGCCACGCTCCGGGCCGAGATGCACATGCACCTCGACCTGACCACCCAGGAGGCAGTCGCGCACCTCCAGGGCGACTGGACGGCGGACGTCGCGGCCTACGACCGCGTGCACCTGCACATCCTCCACATGTCCGACTTCCTCGCGGACGGGATCGTCGCGCAGTTCCCCGGCCGCTTCCGCTAGCCGCATCGCCGGGCGCGCCCTCGAACGGGGGCGCGCCCGGCGTAAGGACCGGCGGCCGCGCGACACGAACAGGACATGACCGCGCTCGCCCCCGCTACGGTGGCCCACGTGGAGCCGGTGCTCTCCGTCGTGAAGCCTGTGCCCGCCGACCCCGAGTCGCGCGAGTGGCTGCGCTCCCTCCGCGCCTCGGGCGCCGAGCACGACGAGGCTGTCGCACGCCTGCACGCGCTGCTCCTCCGCGCGGCGCGCTTCGAGGTCAGCCGCCGCCGCGCGACGCTTCCGCACCTGCGCGGCGGCGACCTCGATGACATCGCGACCCAGGCCGCCGACGACGCGCTCATGGGGGTGCTGCGGCGCCTCGACGACTTCCGCGGCGCGAGCCGGTTCACCACCTGGGCGTACAAGTTCGCTCTGTACGAGGCCGCGGTGAAGCTTCGCAAGCGCGCCTGGCAGGGGCGCGAGATCCCGCTCGAGCCCGAGGACTGGGGCAGCTTCACGAGCGCTGGTCTCGACCCCGGCGCCGAGGCCGAGCAGCGGGAGCTCCTCGCCACGCTCGAGGCGGCGGTCGCGGACGTGCTGACGCCCCACCAGCGCCGTGTCCTCGTCGCGCTCGCGCTGAACGGCGTGCCGATCGACGTCCTCGCCGAACGCCTGAGCTCGACGCGCGGTGCGCTCTACAAGACCCTGCACGATGCGCGGCGCAAGCTGCGCGACCACCTGGCCGAGCGCGGACTCGCGCTCGACGGTCTGGAGGACCGATGACCAAGCAACCCGAGTTCGAGCAGACCGTCGGCCGGCTCCTCGGCCCCGCCGGGCCGGAGATCGGCTGCGACGCCTGCTTCGACGAGCTCGACCGCTACGTCGAGCTCGAAGTGGCTGGCGCGGACGCCGACGCGGCGATCCCCGGCCTGCGCGCGCACCTCGACGGCTGCCCGGCCTGCCGCGAGGAGCACGCCAGCCTGTTCGCGCTCGTCAGCGGCGAGCGGCCGTCCCGGGACTGAGAGGCGCTACCCGGCCCAGGCCGGAAGTGCGAGCGCGCGCTCGTACTCGGCCCGCCCGTGCACCGGGTCGCCGTGTGAGACGACGACGAGCTCGAACGGCAGCTCGAGGAGCGCACGGAGGGCGGGGAGGGCCCGCTCCTCGTGCCACGGCGTCGCCCAGACGCGGAGCTCACCGCCGGGCGCCGTGAGCGCGTCAGCGAAGACGAGCGCGCGCTGCTCCGGAAGCCAGAGCGGCGTCTCGTTTCGGCCGCGGCCGTCGTAGAGCGCGACGAGCCCGCCCGGCAGGATGCTGCCCGGCTCGATCGGCTCGAGCTCGGTCTCGGGCACGTCGTGGGGCCAGAAGAGGCTCGGCCCGTAGGCGCGGGCGCCGTAGCGGCGGGCGAAGAGGTCGACATCGCGGACGTGGTCGGGCTTCAGGACGACGATCGCGGTGGGTGGGCGCGCGTCGAGCCGCGCCCAGGCGTCGTCGCCCTCCGGCGGCGCGAGCGGGTCGAGGAGGAGCGTCTCGCCGCCGGACTCGACCACCGTGGACGTAACGAGCGGCTCCCAGTTCGCGCCGGGGCCGTGATCCGGGTGCTCGACCCGCCAGATCCAGAGTCCGGGCGCCACGTCCATGCGCCCGCATCATCACCCACACCAGACGATGCGCGGTGCGCACGGCGGTGAGAGGATCGGCGCACCGCGACAGAAGGAGCCGTGCCCGATGCCCGACGACATCGCCCGTGACCATCTGCCGATTCCCGACCGCCCCTACGAGGGCGATCTGCCGATGGACGCAAAGGATCCGAGCGCGAAGTTCCCGCCGATCGAGCCGGTGCAGGCGCCCGACGGGGCGCCCAACGTTCTGATCGTCCTGATCGACGACGCCGGGTTCGGCTCGTCGAGCGCGTTCGGCGGCCCGTGCGCGACACCGACCGCGGAGCGGCTCGCGGCCGGCGGGCTCAAGTTCACCCGCTTCCACACGACCGCGCTCTGCTCGCCGACCCGCGCCGCGCTCCTCTCGGGGCGGAACCACCACACCGTCGGGATGGGCGGGATCACGGAGATGGCGACGTCGGCGCCCGGCTACACGTCGGTCCACCCCGAACACGTGCGCCCCGCTCGCCGAGACGCTCAAGCTGAACGGGTACGCGACGGCGCAGTTCGGCAAGTGCCACGAGGTGCCGGTCTGGGAGACGAGCCCGCTCGGGCCGTTCGACTCCTGGCCGAGCGGGGGCGGAGGCTTCGAGCACTTCTACGGCTTCATCGCCGGCGAGACGAACCAGTACTACCCGGCCATCTACGACGGGACGACGCCGGTCGAGCCGGAGAAGACGCCCGAGGAGGGCTACCACTTCACCGAGGACATGACCGACCGGGCGATCACCTGGATCCGCCAGCAGAAGGCGCTCATACCCGACAAGCCGTTCTTCGCCTATTTCGCGCCGGGGGCGACCCACGCGCCGCACCACGTCCGGCCCGAGTGGTCGGCGAAGTACAAGGGCAAGTTCGACCAGGGCTGGGACGCGCTGCGCGAGGAGACCTTCGCGCGTCAGAAGGAGCTCGGCGTCGTCCCGCCCGACGCGGAGCTGACCGAGCGGCACGAGGAGATTCCGGCGTGGGACGAGATCCCGGACGACCTGAAGCCGGTCCTCGCCCGGCAGATGGAGGTCTACGCCGGGTTCATGGAGCACACCGACCACCACGTGGGACGGCTGATCGACGCCATCGACGACCTCGGGTTCCTCGACGACACGCTCGTCTACTACATCGTGGGCGACAACGGGGCGAGCGCCGAGGGTGGCCTCCACGGGTGCTTCAACGAGGTCACGGCGCTGAACGGCGCCGGCGGGCTCGAGACCACGGAGTTCATGGCCTCGAGGATCGACGAGTTCGGGACACCCGCCGCCTACAACCACTACGCGGTCGGCTGGGCGCATGCGATGGACACGCCATACCAGTGGACGAAGCAGGTCGCCTCGCACTGGGGCGGCACCCGCAACGGCACGGTCGTCCACTGGCCCGCGGGGATCAAGGCGAAGGGCGAGGTGCGAAACCAGTTCCACCACGTGATCGACGTGGCGCCGACCGTGCTCGAGGCGGCCGGGCTCCCGGAGCCGGCGACCGTCCACGGGGTGGAGCAGCGGCCGATGGAGGGCGTGAGCATGGGCTACGCGTTCGGCGACGCGGCCGCGGCCGAGCGGCGCGAGACGCAGTACTTCGAGATGTTCTGCAACCGCGGCATCTACCACGAGGGCTGGACCGCGGTCACGCGGCACTCCACGCCGTGGGCCTTCAGCGCCGAGCTGCCGCCCTTCGACGACGACACCTGGGAGCTCTACGACACGAACACGGACTGGACGCAGGCCCACGACCTGGCCGCCGAGCACCCGGACAAGCTGGCCGAGCTCCAGCAACTCTGGCTGAGCGAGGCCCGCAAGTACAACGTCCTGCCGCTCGACGATCGCCGGGTCGAGCGCTTCAACTCCGACCTGGCCGGGCGGCCCACGCTCGTGCACGGGAACTCGCAGCTTCTCTTCGGCGGCATGGGCCGGCTGCCCGAGAACACCGTCATCAACGTGAAGAACAAGTCGCACTCGGTGTCGGCCGAGCTGGACGTGCCGGAGGGCGGCGCCGAAGGCGTCATCGTCGCCCAGGGCGGCGAGTTCGCCGGCTGGAGCCTGTATCTCAAGGACGGGAAGCCGCGTTACTGCCACAACCTGTTCGGCGTCCAACGGTTCACCATCGGGGGCGAGGCGGCGGTTCCGGCGGGACCCCACCAGGTGCGGATGGAGTTCGCCTACGACGGCGGCGGCCTCGGCAAGGGTGGCGACGTCACCCTCTACGTCGACGGCGAGCAGGTGGGCCAAGGGCGGGTCGAAGGCACCGTGCCGATGCTCTACTCGGGCGACGAGACCCTGGACATCGGCTCCGACACCGCCTCGCCGGTCTCCGACGAGTACACGTCGGAGGGCAGCCGGTTCACGGGCACCGTGAAATGGGTGCAGATCGACATCGCCGAGGCCGCGGAGGACGCGGACCACATGATCTCGCCGGAGGAGCGACTGAAGATCGCCATGGCGAAGCAGTAGCGCGGTTCAGAGGCGGCGGGGGTGGGCAGAGTGCACCCTCGTGGACACTCCCGCCGCCGGAACCGAGGCTCGCCGTGCCGCGCACGGCCGCACCATCGAGCACGTCGGGCGCTTCGGGCTCCTCGCCCAGGGCGTCTCGTTCCTCATCGTCGCCTACCTCGCACTCGAGCTCGCGCTCGGGCTCGGCGGCGACGCGAAGAGCCGCCAGGGCGCGCTCGCGACGCTGACCGACGAGCGGGGCGGCACGTTCATCCTCATCCTGCTCGCGCTCGGCTTCGCCGGCTACGCGATCTGGCGCCTCGCGCAGGCGCTCTTCGACCGCGGGAACGAGGGCGACGACCCGCCGGGGCTCGCCAAGCGCGCGGGCCAGCTCGGGAAGGCGGCGATCTACATCGGGCTCACGTGGGCGACCGTTGCCCTCATCGTGCGCGGTCATGAGAGCGGCGGGAACGAGGAGCAGAAGGCGACGGGCGGCGTCTTCGACTGGCCTGCCGGCCGCTGGCTGGTCGGCGCGGCCGGTGTGGCGATCTTCGCCGTCGCGCTCTACCAGGTCTACCGCGCGGTCAGCCGGAAGTACATGGACGAGATGGAGTCGCACAAGGTCACCGAGGACGCGAGGCGGGTGCTCGAGCCCCTCGGGTCGTTCGGCATCCTGTCCCGCGCGATCGTCTTCGGCCTGATCGGCGCCTTCGTCGTGAAGGCCGCGATCGAGTTCGATCCGAACGAGGCGATCGGGCTCGACGGCGCGCTCCAGAAGCTCGCGAACGCGCCCTACGGCTCGCTGCTCCTGGGCGGGACCGCGATCGGGCTGGCCGCGTTCGGCCTCTTCTGCTGCGCGCAGGCGTACTTCCGCGACGTCTAGCGCCTTACTTGGTGTACGCCCGCACCTGCGCGCCTCCGAGGTCGACGGCGACAGCGAAGATCAGCGCGCCGGTCCAGAAGTTCACGGGATCGAGGAGCAGCGGCTCCTCGTCGCCGACCAGGTCCCAGATGAGCCAGACGATGAGCCAGACGAACGTCATGCGTTCCCTCCTCACTCGGGTGTCGCCGCGTACGATGGCGCACGTGACGGGCGACGTGCAGCTGCGCGAGGTGCTGGAGGCCGACCTTCCGGTCTTCTACGAGGATCAGTCGGATCCCGACGCGAGCCGGATGGCCGCGGTCGCGTCGCGCGACGAGGAGGCCTTCGCCGAGCACTGGCGGAAGATCCTCGCCGACCCGCACAGCCTCATCCGCACCGTGCTCTACGACGGCGAGGTGGCGGGCAACGTCCTCAGCTTCGAGCGCGACGGCCTGCGCGAGGTCGGCTATTGGATCAGCCGCGACTTCTGGGGCAAGGGCATCGGCACCCGGGCGCTCGACGCGTTCCTCGACGAGGACACCACGCGCCCGATCTACGCGCGGGTCGCGAGCGACAACTTCGGCTCGGTCCGCGTCCTCGAGAAGTGCGGCTTCGAGGTCCTCCGCACCGAGTGGGTCGAGGACGAGACGCGCGACGGTTCGTTCGAAGAGCTGCTCCTCGCGCGCCAGCGCTAACGCGCGAGCCGAACCGCGACGAGGATCCCCGCGACGCCGCCGATTCCGGCGGCCCAAGCCTGCGGGTCGGCGCGGTCGAGGCCCTCGAGGATCCCCCAGGCGACGAGGTACACCCAGCCGGCGAACGCGGCACCGTAGACGAGCCCGATCGCAGTGCGGTGCGAGACCGGGAGCCCGAGCAGCCGGCCGACGGGTCCCGGCCGGCCGCCGACCGGCCCTCCGCCTGTGAAGCCGAGCTCGGACTCGAGCGACGCCGCGCGCGCCATGAGCGCCTCGTAGAGCACGACATTCCGGAGCTCGTAGAGGAGCACGCCGAACGTCGCGGCGAGCCCGAGCGCGCCGAAGGCGACGAGCTCGGCGGCGGGGCGCGGATGCCCGAAGAACGCGACCGCGGCGCCCGCGATGGTCGGCACGAACGCGAGGAGCTTGAAGCGGATGTCGACCAGGTCGCGAAGCGCGGAGGACGTCTGCTCGTAGTCGAGCCGGAGGCGGTCGTCGGGGTTCATTCGGCTCCCGAAAAACGTGGCCTTAAGTGCCAAGTCCTGCGGGCCCGAGGGCTCACAGGACTTGACGGAGGGGACAATTGCAGACCTGCCCTCCGTTGTCACGTCCGCCGAACCGAAAATGTCCCAAAGAGCGGGATTTCGTTTCGGAGTGGTGGTCAGGCGGCCAGCTCGACCCGCTCGATCACCACGTCGTCGTGCGGCTTGTCGCGACCGTCGCGGCCCACGGCCGAGATCGTGTCCACGACGTCCATGCCGCTCGTCACGCGGCCGAACACGGTGTGCTTCCCGTCGAGCCAGGGCGCCGCGTCGGTCGTGACGATGAAGAACTGGCTGCCGTTCGTGTCCGGCCCGGCGTTCGCCATCGCGAGCGCGCCGCGTTCGATCTTGTGGTCGTTCGGCTCGTCCTCGAACGTGTAGCCCGGCCCGCCCATGCCGGTGCCGGTCGGGTCGCCGCCCTGGATCATGAAGTCGGGGATGACCCGATGGAAGATGACCCCGTCGTAGAACCCGTCCCGGGCGAGTTTCTCGAAGTTCTCGACGGTCTTGGGCGCGTCGGCCGGGTAGAGCTCGACCTCGATCGCGCCGTGGTTGGTGTGGAGCGTTGCGTTGGACATGCGCGCCACCCTACCCGGGCGCGCCGCTCCCTCCGCGCTAGAGCCCGAGATCGGCGGCGAGCCGCCGCGATTGCCAGGCGCGCTCCGTCTGCCAGCCGTCCGGGTCGACCGCCTCGACCGCCCGGACCGCCATGAACGTGGCCGCGGCCGCGGTGCGCGCGTCCGTCGTGCGCTCGGCGAGTGAGGCCGCGGCGTCCGCGAACTCCTGTGCGGCGCCGCCGTCGTCGGCGAGCTCCTCCGCATGCCGGGCGCAGGCGCGGGCGAAGCGCCCGGCCGCCTGGCCGTCCCACTCGTCGACGCGCGCCACGAGTCGTGCGCGCCGGCCGACCATGAGGCCGGTCGCCTCGACGACGTCACCGTCGAGCTCGACTTCCCAGAGCTCCTCGTCGAGCCAGGGCGCGAGCGCGTCCGCGGGGAGCGCGTGCACGCCGTTCCGGCAGGGGTCGAGCGGGCCCTCGGCCTCGGCCCACGCGCCCGGCGTCCAGGCGAACCCGCTGAACGGTCCGCGCGAGCCGGCGGCGAGGAACTTGTAGGCCTGCATCAGCCTCGCTTCCACTCCCGGAAAGCCTCCAGCAGCTCGTCGCGGCCCTCGGCGGGGACGTCGTCCTCGCGGAGCGTGCCGGTGAGGCGGATCGTCTCGCGCATCTGCTCCACGTACGCCCGGCACGAGCCGCAGTAGACGAGGTGCTGCTCGAAGCGGATCCGCTCGTCCGGCTGCGTGCGCCCCTCGAAGTGGTCGGTCACCGCCTCGACCAGCTCCCTGCACGTGAACTCGCGCGTCACCATCAATCAGCCTTCCAGGTAGTCCTCGAGCGCCGCTCGGACCTTGCTTCGCGCGCGGTGCAGAAGCACCCGCTGATTGGTCTCGGAGACGTCGAGGACGTTACAGACCTCCTCCGAGCTGAACCCCTCGACGTCGCGTAGCGTGATCACGGCGCGCTGGTTCGGGGGGAGCTTGGCGATCGCCTCCTCGATCCGCGCGCGCGTCTCGGCCGCGAGGAGCTTCGCCTCGGGCAGGTCCTGCCAGGCGTGGGGCGGGGTCGACCAGTTGCCACCGAGGAGCTCGTCGGGGCCGAGGAAGCGCGACGGGTCGACCGACGGCCCGTCCGGCTCGTCGTCGGACGCGAGCGAGGAGAACGGCACCGAACGGCCCTCGCGCTCGCCGCGCGTCTTCGCGATGTTCGTGAGGATCCGGAAGATCCAGGTCTTGAGCGACGAGCGCCCCTCGAAGCGGTCGAGCCCCTTGATGACGCCGAGCCATGCCTCCTGCACGACCTCCTCCGCCACGGCGCGCGTCCGCACGTAGAGCTGCGCCACGCGGAGCATCGAGGGGCCGTAGCGGTCGACGAGCGCGGCGAAGGCGACCTCGTCCCCCTTCCGAAGCGCTTCGACGAGCTCCTGCTCCTCGGCGGAGGCGGGCGGCGAGACCGTCGACATGCGTGGGGAGGGTTGCATGCCGGGCAGCGGCGGGCAAGGAGGCCCTGCGGGCGTCGCCCGCCTCGCACACGACGGAAGGAGCAGGGATGCGCGGCCTGCGGTCGCTCTTGACGCTCGTCTACTTCGTGATCGGAATCGTGGTCGCCGCGAACCACCACTACATGCGGAGCCTCGATTCGTTCCGGGAGATCGCCTCCGCGCTCCTCGCGATCATCCTCTGGCCGCTCGTGCTCCTCGGGGTCGACCTGCACATCGACCCGTGACCCGCCGCTAGCGCTCGACCAGCACCGCGCGGACCGGCGCGCCGTCCCCTCCCGCGACCTTGATCGGCAGCGCGACGAGCTCGTACGTCCCCGGATCGACCGCGCGCAGGTCGAGGCCCTCGAGCGGGACGACCCCGGCGGCGAGCAGGATCCGGTGCGCGTCGGGGTCGCCGATCGAGAGATAGTCGATCCCGATCGTCCGGATCCCGCGTGCGACGACGACGCGTGCGGCGCCGGCGTCGAGGCGGAGCATCTCCTCCGAGAAGGCCTCCTCGTTCCAGAGGCCCGAGTTGCGGGTCTTCAGGATCACGCGCTCGGCCCGCTCGGGGAGGACGGCCCGAAGCGCCGGCTCGTCGAGCCGCTCCGCCGCGGTCGCGTCCACCACCTCGACCGGCCCGAGGAGCGCGTCGAGCGGGATCGCGTCCACGCCGGACTCGCCCGCGAGGAAATGCACCGGCGCGTCCACGTGCGAGCCCGAGTGGAGCCCGAAGTCGATGCGGCTGACGTTCGCCGTCTCGCCCTTCGCGATCGACTCCCAGAGCTCGATCCGCACCTCCGGGTCGCCGGGGTACACGATCATGCCGGGCCGGATCGGAACCGAGATGTCGTGGATCCGCATGGCTCCCGCGGACCGTACACCGGCTAGTCCGCGGAAGCGGGGCGGTGGCGGCCGTAGTAGCTGACGAGCGTGCAGAGGAGGCCGACGAGCGCGACGCCGGGCGCGACCTCGAGGAAGAGCCGTTCGCCGTCTGAGCGCTCCACGCCGGTGACGAGCCCGCCCACCGCGAGCCAGACGCCGGCGGCAATCCCGGGCAGGCACGCGAGGATCACGGCGGGGTCGTGCCAGCGTCGCCCGCGCCGGCGCCAGAGGACGTACGAGCCGATCGCCGAGGCGAGCGCGATCATCGCCGGGATCGCTCCCGTCCACGGCTCACCCGAGGCGGCGATCGCGTAGAGCGCGACCGCAGCCGTCGCGAGCGAGAGCACCGGCGGCATCAGCGCGTGCGCGAGAAGCGGTGGACGGCCTCGAGCAGCTCGCGCGACTTCTCCGCCGCCGCCTCGGGGTCGCCGGACGCAAGCGCGTCGGCGACGCAGTGCTCAACGTGGTCGTCGAGCACCTCGTAGGCGAGGCTCTCGAGCGCCGTCGTCACGGCCCCGATCTGCGTCAGGACGTCCACGCAGTAGCGATCCTCCTCGATCATCCGCTCGATGCCGCGCACCTGGCCTTCGATCCGGTGGAGCCGCGCGACGAGCGCCGCCTTGTCCTCGCTGTAGCCCGGCGCGGCCATCAGGCGCGCACGCTCCGGAAGCGCGTGAGGCGCAGCGAGTTGCCGACGACGAAGAGGCTCGACGCCGCCATCGCGGCCGCGGCGATCATCGGGTTCAGGAGCCCTGCGACGGCGAGCGGGATCGCGGCGACGTTGTAGGCGAACGCCCAGAAGAGGTTCCCCTTGATCGTGGAGAGCGTGCGGCGCGACAGGCGGATCGCGTCCACCGCCGCGCGCAGGTCGCCGGAGACGAGCGTGAGGTCGGCCGCCTCGATCGCGACGTCGGCGCCCGTGCCGAGCGCGACGCCGAGGTCGGCCTGTGCGAGCGCGGGCGCGTCGTTCACGCCGTCGCCGACCATCGCGACCGTCTCGCCGGCCTCCTGGAGCCGCGCGACCTCCGCGGCCTTCCCCTCCGGGCGGACCCCCGCGAGCACACGGTCGATCCCGGCCTCCGCGGCGACGCGCCTCGCCTCGGCCTCGGCGTCGCCCGTCAGGAGGACGGGATCCAGCCCGAGCGCCCGCAGCCCGGTCACGGCCTCGGCGCTCGTCGGCTTGAGCGCGTCGGCGAAGCGAAGGCGGCCGCGTGGGGCGCCGTCCCAGCGGACGACCGTCGCGCCGTTCTCCGACCCGATCTCGACGTCGAAGCCCTCGACGCGGCCGGTCGCGCCCGCGCCCGGACGTGCGACGAAGCCCTCCACCGCCGGGAGCTCGCCGAGCTCGGCACGCGCCGCCGTCGCGACCGCGCGGCCGACCGGGTGCTCGCTCGCGGCCTCGACCGCGCCTGCGAGGCGGAGGATCTCGCCGCGCGTGGCGCCGTTCAGCGGTTCGATCGCCTCCAGCCGGAGGGCGCCCTCGGTGAGCGTGCCGGTCTTGTCGAGGACGACCGAGGTGACGCGGCGCGTCCGCTCGAGGATCTCCGGGCCGCGGATGACGATGCCGAGCTGCGCGCCGCGGCCCGTGCCCACGGCGAGCGCGGCCGGGGTCGCGAGGCCCAGCGCACACGGGCAGGCGACGACGAGGACGGCGACGGCGGCCGTGAATGCGTCGGCCGCGTCGCCGGTCGCGAGGAGCCAGCCGGCGAGGGTGGCGAGGGAGAGGACGACGACGGCGGGGACGAAGACGGCGGAGATCCGGTCGACTAGCCGCTGCACCGGCGCCTTGCCGGCCTGGGCCTCGGCGACGAGGCGGCCGATCTGCGCGAGCGCGGTGTCGGCGCCGACGCGCGTCGCTCGCACGACGAGGCGGCCCCAGGTGTTCACGCTGCCGCCGGCGAGCTCGTCGCCGGGGCCGACGTCCACCGGGACGGGCTCGCCCGTGAGGAGCGACGCATCGACGGCCGACTCGCCCTCGACGACCACGCCGTCGGCCGCGAGCTTCTCGCCGGGGCGCACGACGAGCAGATCGCCGACGACGACGTCCTCGGCCGGAACCCCGACCTCGGCGCCGTCGCGCAGCACGCGGGCGTCCTTGGCGCCGAGCTCGAGCAGCGCCCGGAGCGCACCGCCCGCGCGACGGCGGGCGCGCGTCTCGAGGTACCGCCCGAGCAGCACGAGCGTCGTCACGACGGCGGCGACCTCGAAGTAGAGCTCGCCGCTCCCGGCGAGGAGCGCGACGACCGACCAGCCCCACGCGGCGAGCGTGCCGAGCGAGATCAGCGTGTCCATCGTGGTCGCGCGATGCCGCGCGGCGCGGAGCGTCGCGCGGTGGATCGGGAGGCCCGCCCAGAAGACGACGACCGTCGCGAGGACGAGCTCGACCCACTCCCAGCCGGCGAAGCGAAGCCCGGGCGCCATGAGCGCGACGAGCGGGGCGGAGAGGAGCGCGGCGACCAGCACGCGGCGCCCGAGATCCTCGTCCGGATGCTCGTGCTCGACGACCTCGTAGCCGGCCGACTCGACCGCGCGCGCGAGATCGCGCCGTGAGACGCGGGCGGGGTCGTAGCGGACGCTGGCCGTCTCGGTCGCAAGGTTCACGCTCGCCTCGACGCCGTCGAGCTGCTCGAGCGCGCCCTCGACCCGCGCGACGCACGACGCGCAGTGCATGCCTCCGACGGGCAGGTGGATGCGTTTCGGCGCGGCCGAGGCCATGAGCGCACTATACCGGGTGGGGGTATAGCTCCCCAAGAAGTTCACAATTGCCCGGACCCCGCTACCATGCGGCTCCGTGCGCCTGGCCCTGACCCCGCGGACGTCCGAGTTCTACGAGCTCTTCGCCCGTGCCGGCGCGAACGCCCTCGCCGCCGCCCAGCAGGCCGAGATCCGGTTCCGCGAGTACCCGAACGCGACCGTGCGGCAGGCCGACGTCAAGGCGATCGAGCACGAGGGCGACACGATCACGCGCGACATCATCCAGCTCCTCAACACGCAGTACATCACCCCGTTCGACCGGGAGGACATCTACGAGCTGGCGGGCGCGATCGACGACGTCGTGGACCTGATCGAGGAGGGGTCGGACCGCCTCGAGCTGTACGGCGTTCAGTCGGCGACGCGCCACGCGCTCGAGCAGTGCGGGCTCCTCGTCGCGGCGGCCGAATGCCTCGACCGGGCGCTCCGAGAGCTCAAGACGCCGCGGCGCACCGAGCCCGAGCTCGTGGAGCTCAAGCGGCTCGAGGACGAGGGCGACCGCATCGTTCGCGACGCGATCGCCGCGCTCTTCCAGGACGCCCGCGTCGACCCCCTGATCGTCATCCGCTGGAAGGACATCTACGAGGGGCTCGAGGACGCGCTCGACGCGTGCGAGCGCTGCGCCAACGTGATCGCCAACATCGCCGTCAAGAACGCCTAGATGGAGCTGACCCTCGTCGCCGTCGTCGCGACCGCGCTCTTCTTCGACTTCACGAACGGGTTCCACGACACGGCGAACTCGATCGCGACGAGCGTCTCGACTCGCGCGATCTCGCCGCGGATGGCGGTCATCTCGTCGGCGATCCTGAACGTCGTCGGCGCCTTTATCTCGTTCAAGGTCGCCGCGACGATCGCAACGGGGATCGTGGATCCGAAAGCGGTCACGCTGAACGTCGTCCTCGCCGGGCTGGTAGGCGCGATCAGCTGGAACCTGATCACCTGGTACCTCGGCATGCCGTCGAGCTCGAGCCACGCGCTGATCGGCGGGATCATGGGATCGTCGATCGCGGCGGTTGGATGGGACGTCGTCAACTGGAGCGGACTCGTGGACAAGGTGCTCGTCCCGTCGCTCCTCGCGCCGCTCTTCGGGATCATCTGCGGGGCCGCGATCATGATCGGCGTCCTCTGGCTCGTCCGGCGCCGGTCGCCGAGCCTCGTGAACAAGCTCTTCCGCCGGCTCCAGCTCGTCTCAGGCGGCTTCGTCGCGCTCACGCACGGAACGAACGACGCGCAGAAGACGATGGGGATCATCTCCCTCGCGCTCGTCGCGTCCGGGGATCTCTCGGCGGACTTCAGCCGTCCGCCGAACTGGGTGATCGTGAGCTCGGCGCTCGCGATGGGCCTCGGCACGTATGCGGGCGGCTGGAGGATCATCAAGACGCTCGGCACGCGGATCGCGAAGCTCGACCCGCCGCGCGGGTTCGCCGCGCAGACGGCGACGGCCGCGATCCTCTGGACGACCGCGCACCACGGCTTCCCGGTCTCGACCACGCAGACGATCACGGGGTCGGTGCTCGGCGCCGGCGCGACGGGGCGGAAGCTGCACGCGGTGCGCTGGGGCGTTGCGGGCAACATCCTCGTCGCCTGGGTCCTGACCATCCCGTGCGCGGGGCTCGTCGGCGCCGCGATGGAGGTGCTGACCCGCCTGCCGGCCGGCGACCTGATCGTCTTCCTCCTCGCGGCCGCGATCGGCGCGACCGCGTTCCTCGCCCGCTCGTGGCAGACGCGCCGTGCCGCGAGCTTCGCGACGGCCTAGAGCGTCTCGACGAGGGCGCGGACCCGCGCGTCGATGTCGTCGCGGATGCGGCGCACGGCCTCGAGGTCCTGCCCGGCCGGGTCCTCGACCGGCCAGTCCTCGTAGCGCTTCCCCGGGAAGACGGGGCACGTGTCGCCGCAGCCCATCGTGACGACGACGTCGGCGACGCGGACGGCCTCGGTCTCGAGCTTGCGCGGCAGGGCGCCGCCGATCTCGATCCCGAGCTCGTCCATCGCCTCGACGACGACCGGGTTCACCTCCGAGGCCGGCTCCGTGCCCGCCGAGCTGACGCGCACGCGGCCGCGCGCGTGATGGCGAAGAAGCCCTGCCGCCATCTGGCTGCGGCCGGCGTTGTGAACGCAGACGAAGAGGACTTCGGGTCCGGCCGAGCTCAATCCAGCTCGCGCGGCATGGTGCCGGGCGGCCCGGGGTGCGACGCGTCCGTGAACTCGCGGAACTCGCCGCTCACGAGGAACGCCGTCTGCTCGCCGATATCCACAGCGTGGTCGCCGATGCGCTCGAGGCAGCGCGACACGATGATCGCGCGCAGGCCCCATTCGTGGCGATCGGGATCGGCTCCGAGCCCGAGCACGTGCTGGACGACGCGGCGGTTCGCGCGGTCGATCAGCTCGTCGAGGTGCACGAGCGTCTCGGCCTTCTCCACGTTTCGCTCGTGGAACGAGTCGAGCGCGATCCGCGTCATCTCCTCGGCGCGTGCGGCCATCTCCTCGAAGCCCTCGAGGAGCGTCTCGTCCTGCTCGCCGCGCTCCATGAGCTTCGCGAGCTTCGCGATCGTCACGCAGTAGTCGGCCATCCGCTCGAGGTGGAGGTTGTCGTGGAGCACGGCGAGGACGAGGCGCAGGTCGACCGCGACTGGGTTCTGCCGCGCGAGGAGCGACTGGATGCCGTCCTCGATCGCGAGGTAGCGCTCGTCGACCTCGTCGTCGAACGCGATGACCTCGTCTGCGAGCTCGGCATCGGCCGCGGAAAGCGCGTTGATGGCGCCG
This sequence comes from uncultured Actinomycetes bacterium, assembly GCA_963720515.1. GTDB lineage: Bacteria > Actinomycetota > Thermoleophilia > Gaiellales > Gaiellaceae. The sequence continues at coordinate 205,443 of OY970397.1, forward strand.
CGAAGCGAGCGGAGGACGAGCTCGCCCTCCTCCTGGAGCCCTGCCTCGAGCTGGTCGAGCTCTTCTTGCAGTGTGACTCTCATTAGCCGAATCTCCCGGTGACGTAGTCCTCCGTCCGCTTGTCGGCCGGCTTGGTGAAGATCGTCGGGGTCTCGTCGTACTCGACGAGGACGCCGGTGCGCTGCTTGCCCTCCTCGGAGACCTTGACGCTGAAGAACGCGGTCATGTCGGCGACGCGCGCCGCCTGCTGCATGTTGTGGGTGACGATCACGATCGTGTAGTCGGTCTTCAGCGTGTGCATGAGATCCTCGATCGCGGTCGTCGAGATCGGGTCGAGCGCGGAGGCGGGCTCGTCCATGAGGAGGACGTCCGGCTCGACGGCGAGGCAGCGCGCGATGCAGAGGCGCTGCTGCTGTCCGCCGGAGAGCGAGAACGCGCTCGCCTTGAGCCGGTCCTTGACCTCGTCCCAGAGCGCCGCCTGCTCGAGCGCGAGGCGCACGCGGTCGTCGAGCGAGTCCTTCCACCCGAGGATCCGCGGGCCGAACGCGACGTTGTCGTAGATCGACTTCGGGAACGGGTTCGGCTTCTGGAAGACCATGCCGATTCGCTTCCGCACCTCGACCGGGTCGACGTCGCGGCCGTAGAGGTCGAGGCCGTGGTAGAGGACGGAGCCCTCGACCTTCGCGCTGGGGATCAGGTCGTTCATCCGGTTGAAGCAGCGGATGAAGGTGCTCTTGCCGCAGCCGGACGGCCCGATGAAGGCCGTGACCTGGTTTCGGTAGATGTCGAGCGACACCCCGTCGAGCGCGGGCACGCCGGCGTACGTGACGCGCAGGCCGTCCACGGAGAACAGCGCCTCGCGCACCGGACCCTTCGCCCGCTCGTCGGTCTCGGTCGCCACGCCCGCGATGTTGACAGGTGCGCTGTCGGTCATCGACATCACCATCTCCTCTGATAGTGGTTGCGGAGCCAGATCGCGCCGGCGTTCAGGATAAGCAACAGCCCGAGCAGGACGACGATCGCGGCCGCGGCGAGGCCTCGGAACTCGGACTGCGGGAGCTGGATCCACTGGTAGATCTGGACGGGCAGGGCCGTGAAGTGCGAGAAGAGGCCCGGGTCGAACGGCACGAAGATGAGCGCGCCGAGGAGGAGGAGGGGCGCCGTCTCGCCGATCGCGCGGGCGAGGGCCAGGATCGAACCGGTCGCGATACCGGGGATCGCCGCGGGAAGCACCTGCCTCCAGATCACCTGCCATTGCGTCGCGCCGAGCGCGTAGGCGCCCTGGCGGATCGAGTCCGGGACGGCGCGGATCGCCTCGCGGCTCGACACGATCAGGATCGGCAGCGCGAGCAGCGTGAGGATGATCGCGCCGGTGAGCAGCACGAATCCAAGGTGCAGGATGCCGCGCGCTACGAAGGCGAGCCCGAGCAGCCCGTAGACGATCGACGGCACCGCGGCGAGGTTCTGGATGTTGATCTCGAGTGCGCGGTTGTACCAGCGGTTCCGGTCCGCGTACTCCTCCAGGTAGAGCGCGGTGCCGACGCCGATCGGCACGGCCATGAGCAGCACGAGGACCATGAGGTAGATCGTCCCGAGGATCGCGGGGCGGGCGCCGGCCCGGTCCGGGTTGGTCGAGTTCACGTTGGTGAAGAGGATCGAGTCGAGGTAGGGGAGCCCCTTCCGCACGACCGTCACGAGCAACCACGCGAGCAGGACGAATCCGACCGTGACCGAGAAGAGCAGCAGGGCCCGGAACGCGCCGTCCTTGATCAGCGCGCTGCGGGAGCGCTTGCCGATCGGCGCCGGTACCGAGACGGGGGCGACCGTCACTCGTAGATCTCCCGGTACTTCCGGACGAGCCGGATCGCGATCAGGTTCATCACGAACGTCATGACGAAGAGCGTGAGCGCGACCGCGAAGATCGTCTTGTACTCGATCGATCCGGTCGGGACGTCTCCGATGCCGGTCTGCGCGATGAACCCGGTCATCGTGAGCGCCCCCTCGCGCGGGTCGGCGGTCAGGTTCGCGACGCCGCCCGCGACGATGACGACCACCATCGTCTCGCCGATCGCGCGCGAGATCGCGAGGACGTAGCTCGCGACGATGCCCGAGATCGCGGCGGGGACGACGATCCGCGTCGAGACCTGGAGGCGGCTCGAGCCCAGCGCGTAGGCGCCGTCGCGCAGGTCGTGGGGTACGGCGGCCATCGCGTCCTCCGAGATCGAGGCGACGGTCGGGATGAGGAGGACGCCGATGACGAGGCCGGCGGCCAGCATGTTGAAGATGCCGACGTTGACCCCGATCGTCTGCAGGAACGGCGTCAGGGTGATGAGCGCGAAGAACCCGTAGACGACGGTCGGGATGCCGGCGAGCACCTCGAGCGCGGGCTTGAGGAATCCCCGGACCCTGGGCCGTGCGTACTCGCTCAGGTAGATCGCGACGCCGAGGCCGAGCGGCATGCAGACGACGCACGCGATCGCGGTCACGACGAGTGTGGCCGAGACGAGCGGCAGGACGCCGAAGTGCTTGTCGAGGAAGAGCGGCGACCACTCCGTCCCGCCGTAGAACTTCGCCGGCGAGACCTCGCGGAAGAAGTCGATCGACGGCAGGACCAGCGCGAACACGATCCCCACCGTCGTGGCGAGCGACAGGAGGGCACACAGGGCGAGGACGCCCTTCACGACGTCCTCGCCCCAGCGCCTCCGGTCGGCCTGCAGCCGGATCGGCTGCGTCAGGTCGGCCGTGCGGGTAGCCACTTCAGTGCCACTCCAGGCGATACACGCCCGCTTCTGGGCCGCGATCACTCGGCGCCGGAGCCCACCCTCGCTCTTGCCAAGGCTCCCGGCCTTGGCGGCGACCGAGTGCGGACTCCGGCTTGGTGCTCCCGACCCAGAAGGGGGGCAGCATCACCTGAAGCGGCACTAGCCGAGCGCCCCTTCGAGCGTCGACTTCGCCTCGGACTCCTGCTCGTCCGTCAGCGGCACGAACTGCGCGTCCTGCGCGATCTGCGTCGCGTTGTCGATGTAGTAGGTGAGGAACGCTGCGACCTCGGGCCGCGTGATCTCGTCCTTGTTCACGTAGACGAAGAGCGGGCGCGAGAGCGGGGTGTAGGTCGCGTCCTGCGCGGCCTCGACGCTCGGCTCGACGCACCCGTTGCCGCCGTCGATGGCGAGCGCCTTCAGCGTGTCCTGGTTCTGCTCGAAGTAGGAGAAGCCGAAGTAGCCCATGCCGCCCTTGTCGCCGGAGACCGCCGTGACCGTGACGTTGTCGTCCTCGGTCGCGTTGTAGTCCGTCCGGCTCGCGTCCTCCTCGCCGTTGATCTCGGCGGTGAAGTAGTCGAACGTGCCCGAGTCCGTGCCCGGGCCCGTGAGGGTGAGCTTCTGGTCGGGGTAGTCGCCGCCCGGGACGTCCTTCCAGTTGTTGATCTTCGAGCCGGGACCCCAGATGGCCTTGAGCTGGTCCGTCGTGATGCAGTCGATCCAGTCGTTGTCCTTGTTCACGACCACCGTGAGCGCGTCGGTCGCGACGCGGAAGGACTCGTAGTCGATGTTCTTGGCCTTGCAGGCGGCCGCTTCCTCGTCCTTGATCTCGCGCGAGGCGTCGGAGAGGTCGGTCTCGCCGTTGCAGAACTTCTCGAAGCCGCCGCCCGTGCCGGAGATTCCGACGGTCACGTCCACGCCGGGCGCCTGCGACTTGAAGCCTTCGGCGGCCGCCGTGGTCAGCGGGCCGACCGTGCTCGACCCGTCGACGGCGATCGAGCCGGACAGGTCGCTCGTCGAGCTGGATCCGGTCGCCGCCGCGGCGGTGTCGTTCGAGCTGTCGCGGCCGCAGCCGGCCGCGGTCGACGGCAAGGGCGAGCACCGCCGCGCAAAGCAGGATTGCCTTGAGAGGGAGCCGAGATCCCACTGTTCTCCTTTCGCGGTTCATGTCGTCACCGCGAGTGTCCGCACGACGACGTGTCGCATGGGCTGAAAGGTTGTGAAGGAGCGGTGTCCAGGTGGTGAACGCCGGATGCCGATTCGGTGCGCCCGCGGCCGCGCGCTGCTAAGCACCCGTCAGGGTTCGCGCCGGCGCCGTATCGACGGCGTCAAGACGAGGGCTTGGAGAGCTCCGGCGCTGGAAAGATCTGCCCTATGCGCGATCTTCTCTTCCTGTCAGCGGTCGTCGCGTTCTTCCTCCTCGCCGCGCTCTTCGTGCGCGGCTGTGCGTGGATCATCGAGGCCGGCCGCCGAGACGAGGACGCGCGATGAGTGGCGAGGACGTGATCGGGCTCGTCGTGGCGATCGCCGTGCTCGTCTACCTCGTCTACGCGCTCCTGGCGCCGGAGAAGCTCGGATGACGATCGCCCTCGAAGCGCTGCTGGTCGTGATCCTGCTCCTCGGCATCGCGCTCGGCCTCGGCCTCCTGGCCGAGCTCGTGCGAGAGTTCCGCGACTACCGGCGGATGCATTGAGCTGGGAGAACTGGCTCCAGGTCGCGGCGCTCGTCGGTCTGATCCTCCTGACGACCCCGATCCTCGGCGCCTACCTGGCCCGCGTCTACGGCGGCGCCGGTGCGCCCGGCGACCGGTTCTTCCTTCCGCTCGAACGCGGCCTCTACCGCGTGTTCGGCGTGGACCCGTCGCGGGAGCAGCCGTGGTCCGTCTATGCGTTCTCGCTTCTCGCCTTCAGCGCCGTGTCGGTCCTCGGGCCTCTACGCGCTCCAGCGGATCCAAGGGGGCCTTCCGCTCGATCCGACCGACGCCTCGGGGGTGCCGCCCGCGCTTGCCTTCAACACCGCGGTCAGCTTCGTGACGAACACGAACTGGCAGAACTACGGCGGCGAGTCGACGATGAGCCATCTGACGCAGATGGCGGGGCTGACGGTGCAGAACTTCGTCTCCGCGGCGGTCGGCATCGCGGTTGCGATCGCGCTCGTCCGCGGACTCGTCCGGCGCAACGCCGACACGATCGGGAACTTCTGGGTCGACCTGACCCGCTCGGTCACGCGCGTGCTGCTGCCCCTCTCCATCGTCCTGGCGCTCGCGCTCGCGGGCCTCGGCGCGGTGCAGACCCTGCGGGGCCCGGCGAACGCCACGACCGTGGCCGGCGAGACCCAGACGATCTATCGCGGCCCGGTCGCGAGCCAGGAGGCGATCAAGGAGCTCGGCACGAACGGCGGCGGGCCGATGAACGCCAACTCGGCGCACCCGTTCGAGAACCCGACCGCGCTCACCAACCTCCTCGAGATGTGGGCGCTGCTCGCGATCCCGTTCGCGCTGACCTTCACGTTCGGGCGACTGGCGCGCGATCGCCGGCAGGGCTGGGCCGTGTTCGCCGCGATGTTCGTCCTCTGGATCGCCGCCGCCGGCGCGGCCATGGCCTTCGAGACGCACGGCAACCCGAACATCGACGCGTCGGGCGGCAACATGGAGGGGAAAGAGGTGCGGTTCGGGCCGGCCGCGTCGGGCCTCTTCGCCGCCTCCACGACCGGGACGTCGACGGGCGCGGTCGACGCCGCCCACGACAGCTTCACGCCGCTCGGCGGCGCCGTTCCGCTCGTGAACATGATGTTCGGCGAGGTGAGCCCGGGCGGCGTCGGCTCAGGCCTGTACGGAATGCTGATCTTCGCGCTCCTCTCCGTCTTCCTCGCGGGACTCATGGTCGGGCGGACGCCCGAATACCTGGGCAAGAAGATCCAGGCGGCGGAGATGAAGCTGGTCGTCTTGTACCTCCTCGTCGTGCCGGCCATCATCCTCACGCTCGCGGGAATCTCGGTGGTGCTGCAGCACGGCGAAGGCGTCGCTCCTGAATCCCGGGCCGCACGGCCTCTCGGAGATGGTCTACGCGTTCACGTCCGCGTCGAACAACAACGGCTCGGCGTTCGGCGGGCTGACCGGCAACACCGACTGGTTCAACTCGACCCTCGGCTTCGCGATGCTCGGCGGGCGCTTTCTCCTGATCATCCCGGTCCTCGCGCTCGCGGGGTCGCTGGCCCGGAAGCAGGCGACACCGCCGACCGCGGGCACCTTCCCGACCGGGACGCCGCTCTTCGCGGGGCTCCTGTTCTCGGTCGTCGTCATCGTCGTCGGCCTCACGTACTTCCCCGTGCTGGCGCTCGGCCCGATCCTGGAGCACCTGAACCTGTGAAGCAGAGCAGCGCACTTCTCGACCCCAGGATCCTGCGCGGCGCCGCCGTCGACAGCTTCTGGAAGCTCGACCCGCGCCGGATGGCGCGCAACCCGGTCATGTTCGTCGTCGAGATCGGCAGCGTGCTCGTGACGGCGCTGTTCCTGAAGGACCCGAGCGTGTTCGCCGGCCTGATCGCGGTCTGGCTGTGGTTCACGGTGCTCTTCGCCACCTTCGCGGAGGCGATGGCCGAGGGGCGCGGCAAGGCGCAGGCCGAGACGCTCCGCAAGACCCGCGCGCAGACGATCGCGCACCGCCGGGGCGCGGGAGGAGCACTCGAGGATGTGCCGAGCTCGGCGCTTCGTGCGGGCGACGAGCTCGTCGTCTCCACCGGCGAGGTGATCCCGGCTGACGGGGACGTGATCGAAGGCATCGCCAGCGTCGACGAATCCGCGATCACCGGCGAGTCGGCCCCGGTCATCCGCGAGTCCGGCGGGGACCGCTCGGCGGTGACCGGCGGCACCAAGGTCCTCTCGGACCAGATCGTCGTGCGCGTGACCTCGCAGCCCGGGGAGAGCTTCCTCGACCGGATGATCGGCCTCGTCGAGGGCGCGAGCCGGCAGAAGACGCCGAACGAGATCGCGCTCGACATCCTCCTCGCGGGCCTGACGCTGATCTTCCTCGTGGCCGTCGTGACGCTGCAGCCGTTCGCCGTCTACTCGGACGCCCCGCAGTCCGTGATCGTGCTCGTCGCGCTGCTCGTCTGCCTGATCCCCACCACGATCGGCGCGCTCCTCTCGGCCATCGGGATCGCAGGCATGGACCGCCTCGTGCAGCGAAACGTGCTGGCCCTCTCGGGTCGTGCGGTCGAGGCGGCCGGCGACTGCTCCACGCTCCTGCTCGACAAGACCGGCACGATCACGCTCGGCAACCGGCAGGCCACGGCCTTCCTTCCGCTTCCCGGCGTGGACGAGGCCGAGCTCGCGGACGCGGCGCAGCTTTCGAGCTTCGCCGACGAGACGCCCGAGGGCCGCTCGATCGTCGTCCTCGCGAAGGAGCGGTTCGGCCTCCGGGCCCGGGAGCTGGCGGGTGCGACGCTCATCCCGTTCACGGCGCAGACGCGCATGAGCGGGGTCGAGGTCGACGGACGCTCGATCCGCAAGGGGGCGGGCGACTCGGTGCGCCGCTGGGTCGAGGAGCAGGGCGGCTCGGTGCCGCCCGAGCTCGACGAGATCGTCACCGGGGTCGCGTCGTCCGGCGGCACGCCGCTTGTGGTCGCGGAAGGCCGCCGCACGCTCGGCGTCGTGCAGCTCAAGGACGTCGTGAAGGAAGGGATCCACGAGCGGTTCGCCGAGCTGCGGGCCATGGGGATCCGCACGGTGATGATCACCGGGGACAATCCGCTCACCGCCCGGGCGATCGCCACCGAGGCGGGGGTCGACGACTTCCTGGCGGAGGCGACCCCCGAGGACAAGATGGCGCTCATCAAGCGCGAGCAGGCCGGCGGCGTGCTGGTCGCGATGACCGGCGACGGGACGAACGACGCACCCGGCGCTCGCCCAGGCCGACGTCGGCGTGGCGATGAACACCGGCACGCAGGCGGCCAAGGAAGCCGGGAACATGGTCGATCTCGACTCGAACCCGACGAAGCTGATCGAGGTCGTCGAGATCGGCAAGCAGCTCCTCATCACCCGCGGCGCGCTGACCACGTTCTCGCTCTCGAACGACGTCGCCAAGTACTTCGCGATCATCCCGGCGATGTTCGCGGGCGCGTTCCCCGTGCTCGACCGGCTCAACGTCATGTCGCTCGAGACGCCGGAAAGCGCGATCCTCTCCGCGGTCGTCTTCAACGCGCTCGTGATCGTCGCGCTCATCCCGCTCGCCCTCCGAGGCGTGCGCTTCCGCGCCGTGTCCGCCGCCTCGATGCTGCGGCGCAACCTCCTCATCTACGGCCTCGGCGGCATCGTCGCGCCGTTCCTCGGCATCAAGCTGATCGACCTCGTGATCAACGGACTGGGGATCCTCTGATGCGCCGCCAGCTCGTTCCCGCCGTCGTCGCCTTCCTCGCCTTCACCGTCCTCTGCGGGCTCGTGTACCCGCTCGCCATCACCGGGGTCGCGCAGATCGCATTCCCCGGGCGGGCCGATGGGTCGCTCGTCGAGCGCGACGGCAAGCTGGTCGGGTCGAGCCTGATCGGTCAGACCTTCTCGGGGCCGCAGTACTTCCAGCCCCGGGCGTCGAGCGCAGGTGAGGGGTACGACGCCATGGCGAGCTCGGCCTCGAACCTCGGGCCGAGCAATCCCGACCTGCTCGATGCGGTCGCCGAGCGGGAGAAGGCCTATCGCGCGGACAACGGGCTGGCTCCGGACGAGCGCCTGCCGGCGGACGCGATCACCGGCTCGGGCTCCGGGCTCGATCCGCACATCTCTCCCACGAACGCGCGCCTCCAGGCGCGGCGGGTCGCGCAGGAGCGCGGCATGAGCCTCGACGAGGTCCTGGCGCTCGTGGACGCGCACACGGACGGCCGGTCGCTCGGATTCCTCGGCGAGCCGGGCGTCAACGTCCTCGAGCTGAACCTCGCGCTGGACGCGCAGGCGTAGCCTTCCGCCATGGCGCGCGGAACGCTCCGCATCTACCTCGGCGCCGCTCCCGGCGTCGGCAAGACGTTCGCGATGCTCGGCGAAGGGCGTCGCCGCAAGGAACGAGGAACCGACGTCGTAGTCGGCTTCGTCGAGACGCACGGACGGGCGAAGACCGCCGAGCAGCTCGGCGACCTCGAGGTCGTCCCGCGCAAGACGATCGAGTACCGCGACGCGACGTTCGAGGAGATGGACGTGGACGCCGTGCTCGCGCGGCACCCGGAGGTCGCGCTCGTCGACGAGCTCGCGCACACGAACGTGCCGGGCTCGAAGCACGAGAAGCGCTGGGAGGACATCGACGATCTCCTGGATGCCGGGATCACGGTGATCTCGACGCTCAACATCCAGCACCTCGAGTCGCTGAACGACGTGGTCGAGCAGATCACCGGCGTCAAGCAGCGCGAGACGGTGCCGGACGAGGTCGTGCGCCGAGCCGACCAGATCGAGATCGTGGACATGGCGCCGGAGGCCCTTCGACGCCGCATGGCGCACGGGAACATCTATCCCGCGGAGCGGATCGACGCCGCGCTCGGCAACTACTTCCGTCCGGGGAATCTCGGCGCCCTTCGTGAGCTGGCCCTCCTCTGGGTGGCCGACCGGGTGGACGAGGCGCTGCAGGAATACCGCGACCGTCAGGGCATCGACCGGCCGTGGGAGACGCGCGAGCGCGTCGTCGTGGCGCTGACCGGGTCGCCCGACGGCGACCGGCTCATTCGACGCGGCGCCCGCATTGCCGCGCGCGCGAAGGGCGACCTCCTCGCCGTGCACGTCCGGTCGCAGGACGGGCTCGCGGGCCCCTCCGCGGCGAGGCTCGACGAGCAGCGTGCGCTCCTCGAGGACGTCGGCGGTACCTATCGCGAGGTGGTGGGCGCCGACGTGGGCGCCGCGCTCGTGGACGCGGCGCGCTCGCTCAACGCGACCCAGATCGTCCTCGGCGCGACCCGGAGGTCTCGCTGGGCCGAGCTCACGCGCGGCTCCGTGATCAACCGCGTCATCCGCGACTCGGGGCCCGGCATCGACGTGCACGTGTTGGGCCACGCGGGCGACCTGCCTGCCGGTGGGCTTCCCCGAACGACGCGCCCGGCCGCCCTGCCGCGCCGCCGTGTCCGCATCGGCTTCGCGATCGCCGTCGTCGGGCCGCTCGCGTTGACGCTCGTGCTCTCGCAGCTTCGAGATCACCTCGCGCTTCCGAGCGTGCTCCTGCTCTTCCTTCTGCTCGTCGTGGCGGTCTCGGCGATCGGCGGCCTCTGGCCGGCGCTCGTCGCCGCCGTCTCAGGGTTCCTCCTCGTCAACTGGTACTTCACGCCGCCGCTGCACACCTTCACGATCCGCGAAGGGGAGAACCTGCTCGCGCTCGTCGTCTTCCTCGCGGTCGCGCTCATCGTGAGCGGCTTCGTCGAGCTCTCGGCTCGCCGAGCCGCCTCGGGAGCCCGGGCCCAGGCCGAGGCCGAGGCCTTCGCCCGCCTCGCCGGCTCGTCGCCGGTACCGACGCTGCTCGAGAGTCTCCGCCGGATCTTCGGCTTCGACGGGGTCTCGCTGCTCCACCGTAAGGGAGAGGCCTGGCGGATCGAAGCCGCCGCCGGAACGCCGGTGCCGGCCTCCCCGAGCGACGCGACCGCGACCGTCGAGGTCGGAGAGCGCCATGTCCTTGCGATCGCCGGGGCCGCGAGCGTCGGGGGCGACGACCGGATCCTCAACGCATTCGTCGCCGAGCTCGCCGCGTCGCTCGACGTCCAGGAGCTCGAAGCCGAAGCCTCGGAGGCCGGCACGCTCGCCGCCGCCAGCGAGCTCCGGACGGCGATCCTCGCGGCCGTCTCACACGACCTGCGCACCCCGCTCGCCGCGATCAAGGCGTCCGTCACGAGCCTGCTCTCAGAGGACGTCGACTGGACGCCCGAGGCCCGGCGCGAGTTCCTGGAGACGATCGACGAGCAGGCCGACCGGCTCAACGATCTCGTCGGCAACCTGCTCGACATGAGCCGACTCCAGACCGGCGCCCTGCAGACGAGGCTCGCCCCGGTCGGACTCGAGGAGATCGTGCCGGCCGCCCTGCGAAGCCTCGGTGCGAGCGCCGACCAGGTGGACGTCCACGTCGCCGAGACCCTTCCGCGTGTGCTCGCGGACGCCGGTCTCCTGGAGCGGGCGCTCGCGAACGTCATCGCGAACGCCCTCACGGCGTCGCCGCCCGACGCCCGCGTCGTCGTCGACGCCGGCGTCGCCGGCGGGCGCGTTGACCTCCGGGTGGTCGACCGCGGGCCCGGGATCTCCTCCGGTGAGCGAGAGCAGATGTTCCTGCCGTTCCAGCGGCTCGGCGACTCGGGCAACGGCTCGGGCGTCGGGCTCGGGCTCGCGGTGGCGAAGGGGTTCGTCGAGGCAATGGACGGCCAGGTCGAGGTCGAGGACACGCCCGCGGGCGGCCTCACCATGATCTTCCGCCTCAAGGCGGCGGAATGACGCGCATCCTGGTCGTCGACGACGAGCCGCACATCCTCCGCGCGCTCGGGATCAACCTGAAGGCGCGCGGGTACGACGTCGACCTCGCACCCACCGGCGAGGAGGCGCTGACGGTCGCAGCCCGGCATCACCCCGACGCGGTCGTGCTCGACCTCGGGCTCCCGGGGATCGACGGCATCGACGTGATCCGCGGCCTGCGCGGCTGGAGCGAGGTTCCGATCCTGGTGCTCTCCGCCCGCGAGACCGAGCCGGACAAGGTCGCGGCCCTCGACGCCGGCGCGGACGACTACGTGACGAAGCCCTTCGGCATGGACGAGCTGCTCGCGCGTCTGAGGGCGGCGCTGCGCAGGGCGGCGCCGAGCGAGGAGGAAGCCGTCGTCGAGACGCCGGACTTCACGGTCGACCTGGCCGCGAAGCGCGTGACGCGCCGTGGGGAGGAGGTCCGGCTGACCCCGACCGAATGGCAGATCGTCGAGGCGCTCGTCCGGCACCCCGGCAAGCTCATTACCCAGCGGCAGCTTCTCCAGGGCGTCTGGGGCGCCCAGTACGAGAAGGAGACGAACTACCTCCGCGTCTACCTCGCCCAGATCCGTCGCAAGCTCGAGCCGGATCCCGCGCAGCCGCTGTACTTCAAGACCGAACCGGGGATCGGCTACCGGTTCGAGCCCGCCGACGCGAGCCGGCCGGCGGCCTAGCCGGGGAAGACGCAGCGCACGGTGAGCCCCTGGCCGCGGCCGCCCGTCGCCTCGACCCGGCCGCCCGCCGCGGTGACGATGTGCTTCACGATCGCGAGCCCGAGGCCGGTTCCGCGCGAGGCGCGGGCGAGGTCGGCGCGGTAGAAGCGCTCGAAGAGCCGCGGGAGGTCGTCCTCGGAGACGCCGATGCCGTCGTCCGTCCCTGCGAGGACGATCTCGCCGTCCTCGCGCGTCACCGTCAGCCGAAGCCTCGCGCCCACGCCGGCGTAGTGGACGGCGTTGTCCACGAGGTTCGTGCCGATCACGCGGATCATGCGCGGCCGGAGCGGCAGCTCGAGCGCCTCGTCGCCGGAGACCTCGACGCGGACGCCCGCGCGCACCGACTTCTCGCCCGAGCGCTCCGCGACCTCACGGAGGATCGGGAGCGCCGGCGTGGAGCCGAGCCCGACCAGCTCCCGGCCCGACTCGAGCTCGGAGAGGAAGAGGACGTCGTCGATCAGCTCGCCGATCTCGGCCACCTCGGTTCGCGCCTGCTCGACGAGCGCCTCAACGTCGGCGCCGGGAAGCGTCGCGGTCTCGAGCAGGGCGAGGAGGCGGGCGAGCGGCGTGCGAAGCTCGTGCGAGACGGCCGCCGTGAACCCCGAGCGGAGCTCCTCGTACGCCGCCACGTCGCCGGGGTCGGAGAGGTAGAGGAGCGTCTCGCGGCGCCCTTCGATCTCGTACGGCACGCGCAGCGGCGTGCGGTTCGAGCCGGACGCGAGCATCTCGTCCGTCACGTGCGCGCCCTCGACGAGCCCCTCGAGCGCCTCGCGGGCGCGGCGGCTCGCCGCGACGACGCGATCGTCGTCGTCCACGATCAGCACGAACTCCCGGCTCTCCTCCACGATCCAGCGTCCACGTTCCGCGTCGCGTTCCAGCCTGGCCGTCGCCATGTCGTCAGATTCGCTGCCGCGCAGCCGTTTCCAGCGTGCGTTCACCGCTTGTTCACTGCTCCTTCACCGCTGAAAAACCCCCAGCACCTCGCCTCGGCGTCATTATCGTGACCAGCGTGCCGAAGGTTCTCATCATCGAGGACGACGACGTCATTGCGAGCGGGATGTCCCAGCACCTCGTGTCTGCGGGCTTCGACCCCGTCTGGGTGAACAAGGGCGAGGCCGGCCTCGCGCGCCTGCGCTACGAGAATCCAGATGTCTGCGTGCTCGACCTCATGCTTCCCGGCCTCGACGGCTGGAGCCTCCTCGAGACCGCCCGGCGCGAGGGGATCGGGACGCCGATCGTGGTCGTGAGCGCCCGGGGCACCGAGCACGACCGGGTGCACGCGCTCGAGATCGGCGCGGACGACTACCTCGTGAAGCCGTTCTCGATGAAGGAGCTCGTCGCCCGCGTCCGAGCGGCCGCCCGGCGCGGCGTCCGCGCGCAGGGCGAGGAGCGCGGCGAGCCGGTCGAGATCGAGGAGCTCCGGGTCGATCCGCTGAACGTCCAGGCCTACATCCACGGCGACTCGATCGAGCTCACGCCGACCGAGTTCCGGCTCCTGTACGCGCTCGCGCTCGAGCGCGGCCGGGTCGTCACCCGCGACGAGCTCCTCCAGAAGATCTGGGGCCGGCGCCAGACACGCCGCGACCGGACCGTGGACGTCTTCGTCCGCAAGCTCCGGGACAAGATGGAGGCGGCGGATCCCGAACACACGTTCATCCAAACGCGCTACGGCGTCGGCTACAAGCTCGATCCGGTGGCGAAGGAAGAGGCGGTCACGGCCGCCGGCCACCACTCCGATACCACCTCTTAACCCACGCGGGCGGCTCTCGCGCGAGAATGTGGGGTTCATGCCGACGACTCGGACGAAGCCGGCGCGCGCTGTCCGCGAACGGCGCGAGCGGCTACTGAATCGCGAGCTCTCGTGGCTCGAGTTCAACGCGCGCGTCCTCGAGCTGGCCGGCGACAAGAACCTGCCGCTCCTCGAGCGGACGAAGTTCTGCTCCATCTTCTCCTCGAACCTCGACGAGTTCTTCATGGTCCGCGTCGCCGGGCTCATGGGTCAGGCGGCCTCGGGCCTCGACGTCCGCTCGCCGGACGGGCGGACCCCGCGCCAGGCGCTGGCCGAGATCCGCACGCGCGTCGAGGCGCTGACCGCCGCCCAGTCGAAGCTCTGGACCCGGGACCTCAAGCCAGCGCTCGCCGAGGAGGGCATCGGCATCGCCCGAGTCGTCGAGTGCGACGCCGAGGAGGTCGAGGAACTCGGGAAGCGGTTCGAGCGCGAGGTCTACCCGATGCTGACGCCGCTCGCGGTCGGGCCCGGTCAGCCGTTCCCGTACATCTCGGGACTCTCGCTCTCGCTGGCCGTGTTCGTCCGCGACCCGGAGACCGGGGAGGAGCGGTTCGCGCGCGTGAAGGTGCCCGAGGGGCTCCCGCGCTTCTTCGAGGTCGGGCAGCGGGGGATGCGCGTCCCGCTCGAGGCCGCGATCGCGCATTTCCTGGCCGCGCTCTTCCCGCAGATGGAGATCGTCGAGTCCTCGGTCTTCCGCGTCACGCGCGACGCGGACTTCGAGGTCTCGGACGAGGCCGACGACCTGCTCGAGGCGGTCGAGAGCGAGCTCCGCCGCCGCCGGTTCGGGGAGCCCGTGCGCCTCGAGGTCTCCGAGGCGATGTCCACGCGGATGCTCGAACGCCTCCAGCGCGGCCTGCATGTGGAGGAGAGCGAGACCGTCCGGATCCAGGGGCTCCTCGACCTCGCCGACCTGCTGCAGCTCGCGTCGATCGAGCGCCCCGACCTGAAGAACCCCGTCTGGGTCGGCACGACGCCGGAGCGCTTCGCCGGGCGGACGGCCCCTGGGGAGCTCTTCACCGAGATCGCGGCGGGCGACATGCTCGTCCACCACCCGTACGACGCGTTCGCGACGACGTTCGAGGCGTTCGTCGGCGAGGCCGCGGAGGACGCCGCGGTGACGGCGATCAAGACCGCCGTCTACCGGACGAGCGGCGACTCGCCGCTCGTTCCCGCGCTGGTCGCGGCCGCCGAGGAGGGAAAGCAGAGCGTGTGCCTCGTCGAGCTCAAGGCGCGCTTCGACGAGCACCGGAACATCGAGTGGTCGCGGGCTCTCGAGCGCGCGGGCGTCCACGTCGTCTACGGCTTCCCCAGCCTCAAGATCCACGCGAAGATGACGCTCATCGTGCGCCGCGAGGCCGGCGGACTCCGCCGCTACGTCCACGTCGGCACCGGCAACTACCACGCCTCGACCGCGCGCCTCTACGAGGACTTCGGGCTCTTCACCGCGGACGAGGACATCGGCGCCGACATCGCCGACCTCTTCAACTACCTCACCGGGTTCGGCCGGCCGCAGCGCTTCCGCAAGCTGCTCGTCGCGCCGTTCACGCTCCGGCCGCGCCTGCTCGAGGAGATCGAGAAGGTCGGCGCCGCCGCGGCGGCCGGGAAGCCGGCGCAGATCCGCCTGAAGGTGAACGCGCTCACCGACGAGGAGGTGATCGACGCGCTCTACGCCGCCGGGCAGCAGGGCGCGCGGATCGAGATCGTCGCGCGCGGCATCTGCTCGCTTCGCCCGGGCGTCCCGGGCCTCTCGGACACGATCCGCGTCCGGAGCGTCCTCGGCCGGTTCCTCGAGCACAGCCGCGTCTTCCACTTCCGGGCCGGGAAAACCGAGACCTGGCTCATGGGGAGCGCCGATCTCATGGGGCGCAATCTCGACCGGCGCCTCGAGGTCGTCGCGCCCGTCGAGGCGCCGGCGCACCAGGCGCGCCTCGGAGAGGTCTTCGACACGCTGCTCGCCGACGAGACGGACGCCTGGGAGCTCGGCGCGGACGGCTCGTGGACCCGCTGCACGTCCGGTGGGAACGGGCGTGCGCGCGGCACGCAGGAGGTTCTCATGCGGAAGGCGCGCCCTTCCCTAGCCCGTCGCCGGCCCTCGTCCCCTAAGCGCTAGCCGACTCGCTGCCGACAATGTGGCCGATGCGCATAGCTGTCCTCGACGTCGGATCGAACACGGTCCGGCTCCTCGTCGCCGACCGAAACGAGCGCGGCCTCGTCGCCGTGCACGAGGCGAAGGAGCATCTGGGCCTCGGCGAGGAGGTCGAGCGCGACGGCGTGATCTCGACCGAACGGCTGGCCCGCGCGGCCGTGTGCGTCCGCCGGTTCGCCCGCGACGCCCGCGAGTTCAACGCGGTCGCCCTCGAGGTGATCGTGACCGCGCCGGGGCGCCAGAGCGCCAACGCGGACGACCTCGTCGCCGTGCTGGCCGCGGCCGCCGGTGCGGCGGTCCGCGTCCTCTCGCCGGAGGAGGAGGGACGCCTCGCCTACGACGGCGCGCTCGCCGCGCTCGAGAATCCGCCCGCAACCGTGGCGGTCTGCGACATCGGCGGCGGCTCGAGCGAGATCGCCGTCGGGACGCCGGACGCCGGGCCCGCCTGGCTCGTCTCCCTCGACGTTGGATCGCTCCGGCTCGCGCACCGGTTCCTCACGGAGGATCCGCCCGGCCGGAAGGCGCTCGCGGCGCTTCGCGCCGACGTGGCCGCGTCGCTCGACGGGTTGACGCCGCCCATGCCGAAGGCCGCGCTCGCGGCCGGAGGCGCCGCGCGGGCGCTCGCGAAGGTCGTCGGACCCGAGCTCGGCGAGGAGGAGCTGGCCGAGGCGGAGCGCCTGCTCGCTAAGCGGCCAGCCGCGGAAGTCGTGAAGCGCTACCGGATCCACCCCGCGCGGGCGCGGACGCTGCCCGCCGGCGCGGTGATCCTCTCCGAGGTGCAGCGGCTCCTCGGCGTTCCGCTCGGCGTGTCGCGCACCGGCCTTCGCGAGGGCGCGGCGCTCGCGCTGCTCTCCGAAGCCGCCGCGGCCTAGTAGCGGGCGCGGAACGCGTCGAGCAGGTCGAGGTCGTTCCCGTGGACGAGCAGCCGCTCGGCCTCGTCGAGCGTCGTCCAGCGCGCCTCGTCGACCTCCTTCGACGGCCGTAGCTCGCCCGTGTCCGGCTCCATCGTCCAGTAGCGAACGACCTTCGGGCGGCCCTTCGAGTCGACGTAGCGCGCGGTGAAGAGCTCGTCGCGGAGCGTGCAGCGGAGGCCCGTCTCCTCCTCGACCTCGCGGATGGCGCAGTCCTCGTCGGTCTCGCCGCGCAGGTTCTTGCCCTTCGGGAAGCTCCAGTCGTCGTAGGACGGCCGATGCACCAGCACGACCTCGATGCCGCCGTTCCGGCGCCTGCTGACGACGCCCCCGGCCGCCCGCACCTCGGTCACGAGAACGCGGTCGCCCCCGCTCGCTCGAGCCGCTTCCAGGCCTTCGGGAACGCAGCGCGTGCGTCCCGCCTGCCGCTCACGCTCCCGCTCGACGAGGCGACCTGCGGCGAATGCGAGCCGGGTATCCGCGTCGGCGGGCAGGAGCGAGCGGATCAACTGCTCGGCGACGACGGCGTCCTGGTGCTCGCCAATCACGTCCTGGAGCTCCTTCGCGCGCGCGACCACGGTCCGGGCGTCCTTGCCCGCGAGCTCGGCTGCGTAGCGGGCCCGCTTGACGCGGATGCGAAGGCGGTGGAGCTGCGCGTCGGGCGCCTCTGCGGTCGTCCCCTTCGCGGCCGTGCGCAGGCCCGCGAACTCGGCCGCGGCCAGGTCGAGGAGCGACACATCGACGGCGAGGAGCGGCGGCGTGCGGGACGCCTCGTCCTCGAGCCGGTCGAGCAGGGCGAGGTAGCGGTCGCTCTCGAGCGTCGCGAGGAGCGTGGCACGGGCCTCGGCGCGGCGGCCGACGAGCTCCGGGACGAGGACGGACGCCGAGCGGGTTTCGTCGCCTCCGAGCGCGGCGACCTCGGCCTGGAGGTGCTCGAGAAGGACGTCGAGATCGCGGACCGGGCCGACCGCGCCTCCGAGCCAGGCGAGCTCGGCGCGGAGCTCCTCGGCCCAGGTGCGCTCCACGAGCGGCCCGGCGGCGCGGAGGATCGCGCGCAGGCGCCGCGTGGCGACGCGAAAGTCGTGCAGCTCCTCGGCGTCGAGCCCGAGCCGCGTGCCCGGGTCGTTCCGCAGGAGCGCCTCGACCTGCGCCTCGATCGCGGCGCGGAGCCGCTCGGCCTGCCGGTCGAACGCCGGCCGCGCCCGGGCCACGATGCCGGTCCGCAGGGCCATCGGCCGTCCTTCGGACGGCAGCGCGCCGGCCTCGTGCAGGCGCGACGCGAGCCGCTCGAGCGCGCCGTTGTCCCGGCCGCCCTCGATCGCCTCGATCTCGAGCTCGTCGAAGCGGCGCTCGACGCGGCGCCCGTCCATGACGGCGACGCGGTCGACCAGGACGTTCGCCACCGGCTTCCCGTTCTCCGTCGCGCGGATCCCCGAGCGGCGCGTCCGGAGGACGACGAGCGGCTCGAGCTCGCCGCGGCGGACGAGGCCGAGGATCATCGCGGCGATCCCTTCGGGCACCGCGCGAGGCCCGCCGGCGGCCTCGAGCTCGAAGCACGAGTCGGCGTGGGGGATCTTGAGCTGCCAGACGCTCTTGCCGCGCTCGACCCGCCGCCTCAGGATGACGTCGAAGCGGCCCAGCCGGCGGTCGGACGTGTCGAGATAGGTCGAGGTGAACGCCCTCGGCTCGAGGGCGCGGCCGGGCATGGCGGGCAGCTCGAAGCCGGGCGGAATCGCGAGCTTCTGCCCGTGCTCGAAGCTCATCCGGACGGCGCTCGCCATCTGCCACCGATCGTAGCCGAGTCCCTCTGCAGGGCTCCGGTCCTGTTACCAGATGGCACCAGGAATGCGACTTCGCCGGCACCCATGTGGCAAGGGTGCGGTCGGTGACCGTCGAGGAGAACGGCCTCCCCGCGCCGGTCACGCCCCCCGGCGGCTAGGGAGGCTCGGCGAAAGGACCGCTGAGCCGCAGGGCCGCGCTGAACGGCGCGAGCGCGGCGTCCTCAGTCGCGCCCGTACCGCCGGTACGAACGCTCCCTGCGTCCATGGCTCACACCGCCCATCGCACCCTGCGACGAGCGCCTCGTTCCGCCGACCCTCCTAGTCGGCCCCCGGAACGTCGTCCGCGTCGCCGGCGTCCCGCTCGGGGTCCGGAACCGGTGAGCCTTGCTCGGTCTCCTCGGGGTCTTGGGCCTCGGGGGCCTCAGTATTCTCCGTCGTCATGAAGGTCATCCTCCCCGACGGCAAGGAACTCGAACTCGCCGACGACGCGACCGGGCTCGACGCCGCGCGCGCGATCGGGCCGAAGCTCGCGGAGCAGGCCGTCCTGGTGCGCTCGAACGGCTCCGTGCAGGACCTGCGGCTGCCGCTCACCGACGGCGCCGAGCTCCAGATCCTGACGACGCGCGACCGCCAGGACCCGGACGCCCTCTACGTGCTGCGCCACTCGACGGCGCACCTCCTCGCCGAGGCCGCGCGGCGGCTCTACCCGGGGACGAAGGTGGCGATCGGGCCGCCGATCGAGAACGGGTTCTACTACGACTTCGAGTTCCCGGAGCCGATCGGGGACGACGCGCTCGAGCGCCTCGAGGAGGAGATCCGCCGCGAGATCGCCGAGGGCCGGATCTGGGAGCGGAGCGAGACCACGCGCGAGGACGCGAAGCGGCTCTTCGAAGAGGCCGGCGAGCCGTACAAGGTCGAGCTCGTGGACACGGCCGAAGGGGACATCTCGCTCTACAAGCAGGGTGACTTCCTCGACCTCTGCCGCGGCCCGCACCTCCAGAACGCCGAGCCGATCAAGGCCGTGAAGCTCACGTCGCTCGCGGGCGCGTACTGGCGCGGGGACGAGAAGAACGCACAGCTCACGCGCGTGTACGGCACGGCGTTCTTCGACCAGAAGGACCTCGACGAGTACCTCGAGCGCCTCGAGGAGGCGAAGCGCCGCGACCACCGCCGGCTCGGCAAGGACCTCGACCTCTTCGACTTCTCGGAGATGGCGCCGGGCATGGCGTTCTGGCAGCCGCGCGGGATGGAGATCTGGAACGTCCTCGAGGACCTGCGCCGCTCGGAGAACCGCAAGCGCGGCTACCACGAGGTGCGCACGCCGCAGCTCTACGACTCCGATCTCTGGCGCACGTCGGGCCACTGGGAGAAGTACGCCGAGCACATGTTCCGGCTCCAGATCGAGGACCGCGACTTCGGGCTCAAGCCGATGAACTGCCCCGGCCACTGCCTGCTCTTCTCCCTGCGGCCGCACTCCTACCGCGACCTGCCGCTCCGCCTCGCCGAGGCGGGGAACCTGCACCGCAACGAGCTCTCGGGCGTCCTCCACGGGCTCCTGCGCGTGCGGCACTTCGTCCAGGACGACGCGCACGTCTACTGCACGACCGAGCAGATCCACGACGAGCTCCTCGCCTGCCTCGACTACGGCTACTGGCTCTACGACCTGTTCGGGCTCGACATACGCGTCGAGCTGTCTCTGCGCCCGGACAACAAGCTCGGGACGGACGAGGAGTGGGACTTCGCCGAGGAGGCGCTCCGCAAGGCGCTCGCCGCGCGCGGGCTCGAGTACACGGAGTCGAGCGGCGAGGGCTCCTTCTACGGGCCGAAGATCGACCTCCACATGTCGCGACTCGCTCGGCCGCTCCTGGCAGCTCGGCACGGTGCAGCTCGACCTCCAGATGCCGAAGCGCTTCGGCCTCACGTACCAGGGCGAGGACAACCAGGAGCACACGCCGGCGATGATCCACCGCGCGCTCCTCGGCTCGCTCGAGCGCTTCATCGGCGTCTACCTCGAGCACACGGGCGGCGAGCTCCCCGTGTGGCTCGCGCCCGAGCAGGCCCGTGTCGTCCCGGTCGCCGAGGCCCATCGCGGCTTCGCCGAGGAGCTGGTCGCCGAGCTGGCCGAGCGCGGCGTGCGGGCGGGGCTCGACGAGCGGCCCGAGACGCTCGGCAAGCGGATCCGCGCGGCCGAGCTGGAGAAGATCCCGTACGTCCTCGTGGTCGGCGAGCGCGAGTCGCGCGACTCGCTGGCGGTGCGCCGGCGACACGGCGAGCAGACGACGGAGAGCCTCGACGCCCTTGCGGGCGAGATCCTCGATGCTGCTAAGGTCTAACCCTGCAAGCAGGAGCTTCCGTTCCTCACCTTCCGGGCCGCGGGCCTACGAAGGTTCAACCGCATCCGATGGTTGACGGAGAGCTGCTGTTGGCAGCTTTTTTCGTGTGACGAGGAGGAAGTTCAGCGCTTTGGTGATTGATCAGTGAGGCCGCGCCGCTTCGTGGAGCCGGTTCGCCCGTCGGGGCCGGACACCCGCATCAACGAGGCGATCCGCTCCCCCCAGGTTCGTCTCGTGGACGAGAACGGAGGGCAGCTCGGGATCAAGACGCGTGACGAGGCGCTCGAGTACGCGGTGAGCAAGGACCTCGACCTGGTCGAGGTGGCGGCGAGCGCCGACCCGCCGGTCTGTCGGGTCATGGACTACGGCAAGTACCGGTACGAGCAGGAGCAGAAGGCCAAGGTCGCCCGGAAGCACCAGACGCAGATCAACGTCAAGGAGATCAAGTTCCGCCCGAAGATCGGCGTCCACGACTACGAGACGAAGAAGGGGCACGTCATGCGGTTTTTGACCGCGAAGGCAAAGGTGAAGGTGACGATCATGTTCCGGGGCCGCGAGGCCACGCATCCGGAGCGCGGCCGCGACCTCCTCATGCGCCTCGCAGACGACGTCCAGGAGATCGGCCACATCGAGACGCAGCCCGTGCTCGACGGCCGCAACATGACGATGGTCCTCGCCCCGAACAAGACGACCACCCAGCAACCCGCGGAGGCCGCCAGTGCCTAAGCAGAAGACCAACAAGGCCGCGAAGAAGCGCTTCAAGGTGACGGGCACCGGCAAGCTGAAGCGCCAGCACGCGATGCAGAGCCACAACCTGGAGAAGAAGTCGGCGAAGCGCCGGCGCGCGTTCCGCCGCGACCACGACGTCGCGAAGGCGGACGAGCGCGAGGTCCGCCGGCTCCTCGGCCTCTGAGGAGAGGAAGCAATGGCACGCGTCAAGCGATCGGTGCACGCCCGCAAGAAGCGCCGCAAGGTGCTCGAGGAGGCCAAGGGCTACTTCGGCCAGGGCCATGTCTCCTACCGCAAGGCGAAGGAGCAGCTCCTCAAGTCGGACGTCTACGCCTACCGCGACCGCAAGAACCGGAAGCGCGTCTTCCGCCGCCTCTGGATCATGCGGATCAACGCGGCCGCGCGCGCCGAGGGGCTCTCGTACAACCAGTTCGTCGCCGGCTGCAAGAAGGCCGAGATCGACCTCGACCGCAAGATCCTCGCCGACCTCGCGGTGAGCGACCCCGCGGCGTTCTCGGCCATCGCCGAGAAGGCCAAGGCCGCGCTCGCGAACTAGGGCCACGGCCGACGAGACCGTCCCGCAGGCCTTCCGCCGCATGGCGACGGAGGCCTTCGAGGCGGGCGGGTCGCCGCTCTACGCCCGCCTCGCGCGCGAGTACGCCGACGATCCGGTCGTGGAGGAGATCGCGGGCGGCTACAAGCCGCGCTGGAACGCGCCGCTCCTCGTCTTCGCCGGCGTCCACCTCCTCGCGCTGCGCGGGGAGGAGCAGGACCCGTGGTCGCGGCTCGGAGACGTGCTGCGCGAGCGGCGCGAGTTCCTCGCGCGCTTCGTCGCCGAGCAGGCGATCCAGACGAACGAGGTACAGCGCTCCTGGGCCCTTCTGCCCGCGTTCCTCTCGGTTGCCGGCGAGCGGCCGCTCGATCTCGTGGAGCTCGGGCCGAGCGCCGGCCTGAACCTCGTCTGGGATCGCTACCGCTACCGCTACCCCGCCGGGGAGTGGGGCGACCCGGACGCGGGGCTCGTGCTCGAGGGGGAGGCGCTCGGCGGGCCGCCGGCCGAGCTCCTCGCGCGGCGGCCGGTCGTGCGCGGCCGGCTCGGGATCGACCGGGCGCCCGTGGACGTCACTGACGACGATGCGGCCCTCATCCTCGAGGCGTTCGTCTGGCCCGACCAGGAGGCCAGGCTCGAACGCCTCCGCGCGGCGATCGAGATCGTGCGGCGGGACCCGCCCGAGATCGTGCGCGGCGACTACGTCGACGAGCTCCCACGCGTGCTCGCGGCGCGGCGCGAGGACGGCCTCACGGTCGTCTTCCACTCGGTGTCCACCGCCTACGTGCGCCGCGAGGAGCGCGAGGGCCTGTACGGGGAGATCGAGGCCGCGGGGGCGGAGGGGCCGCTCGCCTGGGTGTCGTACGAGTTCACGGACGAGGACGGCGCGGACCCGGCGTTCGAGGGCAGCGCGATCGACCTCCGCGTGTGGCCGGGCGGCGAGCGGACGCGGCTCGCGCGCGCCGACGGGCATGGCAACCGGCTCCGGTGGCTCGCGTGATCACCTCCGCGGCCAACCCGAGGCTCAAGCTCGTCCGGCGCCTCGAGTCGCGCTCCCAGCGCGAGCGGCTCGGCCTCTTCGTCGCCGAGGGCGAGGACCTCGTCACGGCCGCGCTCGACGCGGGGCTCGAGCCCGCCGAGGCGCTGGTGGACGGCGAGCGTCCCGTGCTGGCCGACCGCCTCCCGGGGGCGGAGACGGTCGCACCGGAGCTCATGGCGTCGCTCTCCACGCTGCCGCACCCCGCGCGCGTGGTGGCCGTGTTTCGGCGGGCCGATCTTCCGTCCGGCGCGGAGGCGCCGGTCGGCCTCGCGCTCTGGCGCGTCCACGACCCCGGGAACGTGGGGACGCTCCTCCGCAGCGCGGATGCGCTCGGGCCGGCGTTCGTCGCGCTGTCGGCCGGCTGCGGCGACCCGACGGGCCCGAAGGGGCTCCGCGCGGCGATGGGCTCGACGTTCCGCGTGCCGCTCGTCCGCTTCGAGGACGCGCCCGGTCCGCGGATCGCGCTCGTTCCGCACGGCGGCATGCCGCTCGGCGAGGTGGAGATCGGCCCGCGCGTGACCTGGGTGCTCGGCGCGGAGCGGGAGGGACTGCCGGAGGACGTGCTCGCCGGCTGCGACGCCGCGGTGACGATCCCGCTCGCCGGCGATGCGGAGTCGCTGAACGTCTCCGCCGCCGGCGCGATCGCGCTCTACGAGACAGCGCGGCGCCGAGGCGCCTGACCTACCAGGCCCCGCCGCCCCCTCCTCCGCCCGCGCCGCTCCCCGGCGGGGAGAGCGCGCTTGCCGAAGCTGGGCCCGGTGGGGGATATTCCAGGTCAGGGCCGTTCGGCGACCCAGACCGTGTCCTCGCCGTCCGTGTACGGGCGGCGGTCGAACCAGCCGTAGGAGGCGACGACGCGGAAGCCCGCCTCCTCGAGCAGCTCGCCCCAGCGCTCGACGGGGAGCCAGGCGAGCCGCATCGACGTCTCGCCCGACGCGCCGCGCACGTCGAGGACGAGCACCCGCTCGCGCACGTTCCACGCCGCCCGTTCCCAGATGCCCGGCTCG
Source organism: uncultured Actinomycetes bacterium (assembly GCA_963720515.1). GTDB lineage: Bacteria > Actinomycetota > Thermoleophilia > Gaiellales > Gaiellaceae. The sequence goes on from OY970397.1 coordinate 229,661, forward strand.
CGCTCGAGCCAGCGGCCGTTCGTCTCCTCGATGTCCTCGCTCGACGGCGCGAAGACGTCGAAGACGAGCCGCCCGCCCGGGCGGAGGAGCGCGCGGATCGCGCCGAGCGCCTCGAGCCGCGTCGCGTCGGTCTCCATGTGGAGGAGCGCGCGGAACGGGACGATGACGAGCCCGACCGGCCCGTCCACGGGCGGCGAGCGCAGGTCGCCTTCGCGCAGGTCGAGGAGCTCCGCGACGCCGGCCGCCTCGGCGCGCGCCCGCGCGACCCCGAGCATGCCCGCCGAGGAGTCCACGCCGATCACGCGGACGCCGGCCTGCGCGATCGGCACCGCGATCCGTCCCGTGCCGATGCCGAGCTCGACGACCGGGCCGCCGTCGGCGGCCGCCTCCTCGACGTAGAACGCGACGTCCTCGGTCACGCTGCGGCTCCAGTCGTCGTAGAGCTCGGCGATCGAGTCGTACGCGCTGTCGGTCACAAGGCCCTCACGAGGCACGATGATACGCTCCGCCGATGGATGCGGAGGCCCTGCAAACCGAGGCAGAAAGCGCGATTGCGGGCGCTTCCACCACGGCCGAGCTCGATCAAGCGCGCGTCCGGTACCTGGGCCGTTCGAGCGACCTGAAGCTGGCGCTCCGCGAGGTCCGCGACCGCGAGACGGGCATGACGCTGAACGCGGTGCGCGAGCGGCTCGAGGCCGCGGTCGCCGAGCGCTCCGCCGTGCTCGAGCGCGCCGAGCTCGACGCACGGCTCGAGGGCGAGCTCCTCGACGTCACGCTCCCGGGCGAGGGCCGGCCGCGCGGGCACCTCCACCCGATCACCCAGATCCGCCGCGAGGTCGAGGACATCTTCCTCGGCCTCGGCTACCGCATCGTGGACGGCCGCGAGGTCGAGACGACGCACTACAACTTCGACGCGCTCAACTTCCCGCACTGGCATCCGGCCCGGTCGCGGAGCGCCTCGCTCTTCCTCTCCGACGACGTGCTGCTCCGCACCGAGACGTCGCCTTCCCAGATCCGCGTGATGGAGGAGAGCCCGCCGCCGATCGCGATGATCTCGCTCGGCCGCGTCTACCGCCGCGACACCCCCGACGCCACGCACAGCCCGGTCTTCCACCAGGTCGAGGGGCTCGTCGTCGACCGCGGGATCACGCTCGCCGACCTCAAGGGCACGCTGCTCCACCTCATGCGCGCGCTCTTCGGCGAGGAGCGCGGCATGCGGTTCCGCACGCACTACTTCCCGTTCACGGAGCCTTCCATGGAGCCCGACGTCTCGTGCTTCAACTGCGACGGCGAGGGCTGCCGCATCTGCAAGTTCTCGGGCTGGATCGAGATGGGCGGCTCGGGGCTCGTCGACCCGGCGGTGCTCGAGTTCTGCGGCGTCGACCCCGAGGAGTACTCGGGCTTCGCGTTCGGCCTCGGGCTCGAGCGGATCGCGCAGCTTCGCCACGGCGTCACCGACATCCGACTCCTCTGGGAGAACGACCTGCGCTTCCTGGGCCAGTTCTGAGATGAAGGTCCCGGTCTCCTGGCTGCGCGAGTACGTGGACTTCGGCGTGCCGCTGCCCGACCTCGCCGACCGGCTAGTGATCACGACCTGCGAGGTCGAGCGCATTACGCGGCGCGGTGTCGCGGACGAGGACGGCAATCTGGCCCTGTTCAAGGTGGGCCGCGTCGTCGAGGCCGGCAAGCACCCGAACGCCGACCGGCTCCAGCTCTGCCGCGTGGACATCGGCGAGGGCGAGCCGCGCCAGATCGTCTGCGGCGCCTGGAACTTCGGCGACGGGCGCGACGGTCGCGGTCGCCCTCGCCGGCGCGACGCTCCCCGACGGGACGGTGCTCGAGCGGCGCAAGCTCCGCGGTGAGCTCTCCGACGGGATGATCCTCTCCGAGCGCGAGCTCGAGCTCGGCCCGGACACCGAGGGGATCATGGTGCTCCCCGACGGGCCCGAGCCGGGGACGCCGCTCGCCGACGTGCTGCCGCTCGCCGACGCCGTGCTCGAGGTGGAGGTGACCGGCAACCGGCCCGACCTCCTCTCGGTCTACGGGATCGCGCGCGAGGTGGCCGCGATCATCCCCGGCGCCGAGCTCAAGCCGATGCCCGGCCGCGAGCCCGAGCGTGGAGGGGACGAGCCCGTGGACGTCCAGGTCGAGGACTTCGCCGCCGCGCCGCGCTACATCGGCCGGCTCTTCCGCGACGTGACGGTCGCGCCGTCGCCGCCGTGGCTTCGCGCCCGGCTCGCCGACGCCGGCATGCGCCCGATCTCGAACGTCGTGGACGTGACGAACTACGTCATGCACGCCTTCGGGAACCCGCTGCACGCGTTCGACCACTCGACGCTCCGCGAGGGCCGGATACTCGTCCGCCCGGCGCGCGACGGCGAGAAGCTCCGCACCCTCGACGGCGTGGAGCGCACGCTCGACCCGTCGGTGCTCGTGATCGCGGACGCCGAGCGGGCGATCGCGCTCGCGGCGATCATGGGCGGCGAGGAGACCGAGGTGCGGCCCGAGACCACGTCCGTCCTCCTCGAGGCGGCGAACTTCGAGCCGGCCGGGATCCTGCGCACCTCCGAGAGGCTGGGCCTCCGCACGGAGGGCTCCAACCGCTGGGAGAAGGGCGTCGACCCGCACCTGGCCGAGCCCGCGGCCGTCTACGCGACCGAGCTCATGGTCTGGCTGACCGGCGCCCGCTGGGTCGGGGCGACCGATGTGCACGCGGAGCTGCCGGAGCGGCCGGTCGTCGCGTTCCGGCCGGCGCGGGCGAACGCGCTCTCGGGCATCGAGGTGCCGGAGGGCGAGCAGCGCGCGCTCCTCGCCCGGCTCGGCTTCGTCGTCCGCGACGACTGGACGGTGGTCGTGCCGACGTGGCGCGCCCGCGACGTGACGCGCGAGGCCGACCTCGTGGAGGAGATCGCGCGCGTGCATCTGGACGAGATCCCGTTCACGCTGCCGCGGCCGGGCGCCGTGGTCGGACGCCTGGCGCCCGACCAGCGGCTGCGGCGGACGGTCGAGGACGCGCTCGTCGGCGCCGGCTTCAGCGAGGCGTACACGTCGAGCCTCGCCGGCTCCGACCCGGACCCCGACGCGCTTCGGCTGCCCGAGCCGCTCACGGCCGACCACGCCATGCTCCGGACCACGCTCTCCGGCGGGCTGATCGACGCGGCGAGGCACAACGTGGACGTCGGCAACGAGGACGTCGCGCTCTTCGAGATCGCGCGCGTCTACCTGCCGTCGGGCGAGACGCTGCCGAACGAGCGCCGGCACCTCGGCGGGATCGCGCAGGGCGGGTTCTCGCGCGCGAAGGGCGGGCTCGAGGCCGTGTTCGCCGCGCTCCGCCTCGACCTGCCTGTCACGCGGACGACGCATCCGCTCCTCCATCCCGGCAAGGCGGCCTCGGTGCCGGGCGGCTGGCTCGGCGAGCTCCACCCGACCGTGCTCGACGGCGGCTGGGGCGCATTCGAGCTCGACCTGGACGAGCTCTTCGCCGACGCGCCCGAGGCCGCGCGCTACGAGGACGTGGTCGCGTTCCCGTCCGTCCGGCAGGATCTCGCGTTCGTCGTGGACGAGGACGTGCTCGCCGGGGACCTGGTCGCGGCCGCGCGCGAGGCGGCGCCCGAGCTTCGCGAGGCGCGCGTCTTCGACGTCTACCGCGGCGACCCGGTGCCCGAGGGGCGCAAGTCGGTCGCCCTCCGCGTCGCGTTCCAGTCCGCCGAGGGAACGCTCTCGGACGAGGACGCCGCGGAGATCCGGAACCGGATCGTGGCCGCGCTCGCCGAGCGCTTCAAGGCCGAGCTGCGCGCCTAGCGGCGCCGGAAGAGCCGGTCCCAGAAGCTCGGCGGGTCGTCCGGCCGCCAGCGCTCGACCGGGACGTCCTTGTACTCCTAGAGCGCCTCGATGTCGGAGGGCTCGAGATCGATCTGGACGCGGTCGGGCCAGATGCCCGTGACGCGCTCGGCCTCGACGAACCGTTCCTTGCCAAGCGTGCGGAGGACGACCGCGAGCCCGGTGAAGATGTCTGCGTCCGTGTCGCCGACCACCTTCGAGACGCGGCCGACGCGCTCGCCGTCGCTCGCAAGTACCTCGGCGCCGTCGTCAATGAGGGTCCACGCGACCTGCGGCTCGCCCTCGCCCCCGGAGGCCGAGCTCATGCCACCCGCCCGCCCAGGCGCCACACGGGTCCCTGCGTGGCGACGGGCCGCGACTCCGAGACGACGTGGTCGATCGACACGCGGCCGCCGATCCCCTCGTGGTCGAGCCGCTCGAGCGAGCGGCCGGCCATCTCGGCCGAGATCCCGTAGCCCACGCGGCGCGCCGTGCGAAAGACGAGCGTGCGCGGGTTCGCCCCGGCCGACGGATTCGCGGGCGAGAGGAGGAGCGCGGCGCGGTCGCGGTAGTCGCTCGACCCGAGCTCGAGGCTCGCGAGCGCATGCGACCAGTCCGGCGGCAGCGCCTCGACGAGCTTGCGCCACTGCCCGGCGAGCGACCCGCCCTCGGGCCGTGCGGCCTCGGCTTCCTCGACGCTCGTCTCCTCGAGCCGGCCCCTGATGCCGTCGGCGTCGAGCCGGAGCAGCACGCGGCCGAGCAGCTCGGCGCCGACGCCGACCCCCGAGGACTCGCGCACGGCCTCGAGCCGGAAGCGGGCGCCGTCGCGGACGGGCGCGGCCGAGCCGAGCACGAGCGCGGCGCGGTCGGCCTCGGCCGGATCGTCGAGCTCGAGGGTGAGCCCGACCGACCGCCAACCCTGCGGCAGGCCTGCCTGGATCTCCGACCACTGCTCGGCGAGCCTCACGGCGGAGGATGCTAGCGTGCGAGACGTGGCGACAGCCGAGAGGAAGGGCCACGGGGTCGCGCCCGACACGCTTCGCGAGTGGCTTCGCGAGATGCTTCTCATCCGCCGGTTCGAGGAGATGGTCGAGGAGCGCTTCCGCGCGGGCGAGCTGCCGGGCTTCCTGCACGTCGCGATCGGCCAGGAGGCGGTCGCGGTCGGCGTCTGCCGCGCGCTCGCCGAGAGCGACGTCATCGCCTCGACCCACCGCGCGCACGGCCACACGCTCGCGAAGGGCACGCACCCGAACGAGGTCATGGCCGAGCTCTACGGGAAGCTCGAGGGCACGAGCCACGGCTACGGCGGCTCGATGCACCTCTACGACGTCGAGCGCGGGAACATGGGCGCGAACGCCGTCGTCGGCGGCGGGCTCCCCGCGATCGTCGGCGCCGCGCTCGCGTTCAAGATGCGCGGCGAGCCGCGTGTCGCGGTCGCCTTCTTCGGTGACGGCGCGACGAACATCGGGACCTTCCACGAGGCGCTGAACCTCGCGCAGCTCTGGCGCGTCCCGGCCGTCTTCATCTGCGAGAACAACCACTACGCCGAGTCCACGCCGGCGGCGCAGCAGCTCCCGATCGAGGATCTGACGAAGCGCGCCGAGGCGTTCGGGATGCAGGCGATGAAGGTGGACGGCCAGGACATCGAGGCCGTGCACCGCACCGCACAGCGCGCGCTCAAGCACGCGCGCGACGGCAAGGGCCCGGTCTACGTCGTCGCCGAGACCTTCCGCCTGACGGGCCACTACGTCGGCGACCCGCAGGTCTACCGCCCCAAGGAGGAGGTGCGCGAGCTCCGCCAGACGAAGGATCCGATCGAGCTCCTCCGCGCGAAGCTCGACGTCTCCGAGGCCGACTGGGCGGAGATGGACCGCGAGGTCACCGAGCTCGTCGAGCACTCGGTCGAGTTCGCGAAGGCCGGCACCGACCCGAAGCCGGAGGACGCGATGAAGAACGTCTATGCCTGAGACGACCTATCGCGAGGCGGTGCGCGACGCGATGAGCGAGGCGATGCGCCGCGACGACGACGTCTTCATCATGGGCGAGGACATCGCCGAGATGGGCGGCTCGATGGGCGTGACCCAGGGGATGCTGGCCGAGTTCGGGCCGGACCGGGTGCGCAACACGCCGATCTCCGAGATGGCGATCGTCGGCGCGGGCATCGGCGCGGCCATGGCGGGGATGCGGCCGATCGTCGAGATCATGTACCAGGACTTCACGACGCTCGCGATGGAGCAGCTCGTGAACCAGGCGGCGAAGCACCGCTACATGTCGGGCGGCCAGCTCAAGGTGCCGCTCACGGTGCGCACGCAGGGCGGCGCGGGGTGGAGCCCGGGCGCGCAGCACGCGCAGCAGCTCGAGGCCTGGTTCGTCCACGTGCCCGGCTTGAAGGTCGTCTTCCCGTCGACGCCCGCCGACGTCCGCGGCCTGCTCTTCGCCTCGATCTACGACGACAACCCCGTGCTCTTCTTCGAGCACCGCACGCTCTACGGCCTGAAGGGCGAGGTCTCCAAGGAGATCGAGCCGATCGAGCTCGGCAAGGCGCGCGTGCACCGCGAGGGCGAGGACGTGACCGTGGTCGCGACCGGCCGGCTGGTGCACGAGGCGCTCGCCGCCGCCGACGAGGCGGAGAAGGACGGCATCTCGGTCGAGGTCGTGGACCCGCGGACGCTCCAGCCGCTCGACGAGGACGCGATCGTCTCCTCGGTGCAGAAGACGAACCGCTGCGTCGTCGCGCACGAGGCGGTCGTCCGGATGGGCTGGGGCGCGGAGATCGCGGCCATCGTCCAGGAGAAGGCGTTCGACTACCTCGACGCGCCGGTCGAGCGCGTCGGCGCGCGGTTCACGCCGCTCCCGTTCGCGCCCGTCATGGAGGAGTACGTCATCCCGCACGCGGCCGACGTGCGCGCCGCGATCGACCGGACGGTGGGGCGGGGCTGATGGCCTCGCAGGTCACGCTCCCTCGGCTCGGCCAGGGCATGGAGTCCGGGACGATCGTCCGCTGGCTCAAGTCCGAAGGGGACAAGGTCGAGAAGGGCGAGCCGCTCTACGAGCTCGACACGGAGAAGGTGACGCAGGAGGTCGAGGCGGAGGCCTCCGGGATCCTGTTGAAGATTCTCGTCGCCGAGGGCGAGGTCGAGGTCGGCAAGCAGATCGCCGTGATCGGCGAGGCGGGCGAGGAGGTTCCCGACGAGCCGAGCGGCAACGGCTCCGCGCCCAAGGCCGAGGAGCCCGCCGAGGAGCCCGCGCCGGAGCCCGCGCGTGAGGAGCCTGCGCCCGAGGAGCAGCCTGCGCCCGCGCCGGCGCGCGACGGCGGCCGGGTGAAGGCGTCGCCGCTCGCGCGGCGCCTGGCGAAGGAGGCCGGGATCGATCTCGCGTCGCTCCGCGGCACGGGCCCGGAGGGCCGGATCGTCGCCGAGGACGTGGAGCGCGCCGGAACGGGTGCGGTCGCGGCGGCCGCAGCGGAGGTCCCGCCCGGCGAGGTCGAGACGGTCCCGTTCAATTCGATGCGCAAGACGATCGCCCGGCGCATGACCGAGGCGTGGTCGGCGCCGGCGTTCCAGATCGCCATGACCGCCGACATGACCGCCGCGATCCGGCTGCGCGAGAAGCTCGTCGAGCGGATGCAGGAGGGCGACGCCAAGCCGACGTTCTCCGATGTCCTCACGAAGGCGAGCGCGGTTGCGCTCCTGCGCCATCGCGACGTGAACGCGCACTTCGCGGGCGACGCGGTGCGGATCTTCCCGACGGCGAACGTCGGGTTCGCGGTCGCGGTGCCGCACGGGCTCGTCGTGCCGGTCATCCGGAGCGCGGAGCGCAAGACGATCGCCGAGCTCGCGAACGCGCGGGCGGATCTCGTCGAGCGCACCCGCGGCGGCAAGCTCCAGCAGGCCGACCTCGAGGACGGCACGTTCACGATCTCGAACCTCGGCATGTACGGGGTCGATCGCTTCGTCGCCGTGCTCGAACCCGCCGCAGGCCGCGATCCTCGCGGTCGGCGCGATCGAGGAGCGCCCGGTCGTCCGCGACGGCGAGCTCGTCGCGCGGCCGCTGATGGAGCTCGTCCTCACGTGCGACCACCGCTCGATCGACGGCGCTACAGCTTCGGAGTTTCTGGGAACGGTGAAAGCGTTCCTCGAGGAACCCGCGCTGATGCTGATGAACGTCTGGTACCGAGTCACCGACCTCGACACCGCCTGCCGCTTCTATGTCGAGCGGCTCGGGTTCATCGAGCGCTACCGCGACGACGAGGATCGCTGGGCGCGGCTCGAGCTCGGCGGGATCGAGCTCGCGCTCACCGAGGATCCGAACGTGGTGTCCGGTGACGGCGTCGTCTTCACCGCCGACGTCCCGAACCTGAAGGACGAGGCCGAGCGGCTGCGCGCGGCGGGCGTCGACGTCAGCACCGTCGTCGAGATCCCCGGCTCCATGCGGCTGGTGGACATCCAGGATCCCGACGGCAACCGGATCCAGCTGACCGAGGAAGTCTGACCTTCCCTCAGCCGGGGGATGGCACCGCCCCGGATCCGGTCGCAGAGTGAGAGCGACCGGATTTCCCCCGGGTCAGTCGAGGGCGGCCTTGTGGCCGCCCTCGTCGTTTTTGGTGCGACGGCACCATCTGTCCCGGGAGATCTCAGGCGGAGCGGGGGAGCACGAGCTCGAGCGGGGCCTCGCCGAGCGCGTCGTGCAGGGCGCTGACGACGGCCGGGTCGAACTGCGTGCCGGAGCAGCGGTCCATCTCGGCGAGCGCCTCGGCGCGCGTGACCTTCGCGCGGTAGACGCGGTCGGTCGTCATCGTGTCGTACGAGTCCGCGACGAAGAGGATGCGGGCGGGAAGCGGGATCTCCTCGCCGGCGAGGCCGTGCGGGTACCCGATGCCGTCCCAGCGCTCGTGGTGGTGCAGCACCCAGGTCGCGACCGGCTCGAGGGAGAGGGCCTCGAGCATCCGGTGGCCGATCTCGGAGTGCCGCTCGACGACGCAGCGCTCGGCCGGGCTGAGCGGGCCGGGCTTGTGGAGGATCTCCTCGGGGACGAGGAGCTTCCCGATGTCGTGCAGGGTCCCGGCGACGCGGATCATCTCCACGAGCTCCGGGTCGAGGTCGAGGTGCGTCGCGATCCGTGCCGCGAGCTCGCCCACGTTGTGGGAGTGGGTGCCGATGTAGACGTCGCGCGCGACGACCTGGTGCGCGGCGCTCGCCGCGGCGCGGAGGCCGGCGACGCGCGCGTACGGGAGCTCGGGCACCTCGACCTGCGGAAGCCGAGAGTCCGGGCGGTACACGTGGACGCGCGCCTTGCCGTGGCCCTTCGCCGAGTACAGCGCCTTGTCGGCGAGGCGGACGAGCTCGGCGCGGCCGACACCGTCGCTCGGGTACGCGGCCACGCCGATCGAGACCGACACCTTGCCGCCGTGCTCGTAGCGCTCGCCCGCGACCCGGCGTTCGATCGACTCGGCGATCTCACGGCCCTCGTCGAGGGTGCGCCCGGGGAGCACGACGGCGAACTCGTCGCCTCCCAGGCGGAAGGACTCGCCGCCGCGCCGCAGCCGCGCCGCGACCTGCGAGAGGACGCTGTCGCCGGCCGGGTGCCCGTACGTGTCGTTGATCGTCTTGAAGTTGTCGATGTCGACCATGCAGAGCGTCATGGGTGTGCCCGCCTCGTCCGCGTGGTCGAGGTAGCGCTGGAGGAGCTCTTCGAAGTGCCGCTTGTTGCCGAGGCCCGTCTGCTCGTCGGTGAGCGCGAGGCGCATCGCCCCGAGCGCACGGTGCACGGAGCGCTGGTAGAGCGCGACCGCGATGAGCGGCCCGACGAGCGCGACCATGAGCACCGGCGACTGCTTCCAGAGGACGGCCAGCATCAGGCTGACCGAGCCCATGATCGCGAACGGGCCGACATTGGCCTTGGTGCAAGGGACGAGCAGCGAGCCGAACGACTGCCCCGAGACTCGAGAGAAGATCGCCGTCGTGAGCAGCATGTTCGTCACGAAGAAGGCCGAGATCCCGACAATCGTTCCGAGCAGGAGGTTCATCGTCTCCGTGCCCTGCGAGAACAACACGACCGCGCCGCCTGCCGCCGCGCCTGCGAGCCCGTAGACCGAGCTGTTATAGGCGTACTGCACGGGCTGCTTCCGCCGGAGCCCGTCCACGATGACGACTGCGAGCGTCGCGACGACGACGGCGGCTGCCCAGCCGTACGTGAGCGCCGCGCCCGTGATGAAGACGGCCGCGAGCGACACCTCGCCCGCAGGCTCGAGCGGGACCGGGAACGCCTCGGCGAGCGCCGCCGCGACGAGCAGCATGACCAGGCCGACGAGAAGGCCCGGATCCGGCGAGGTCGCGAGGGTCCAGATCGCCAGCGCAAGCGCCGCTGCTCCCCCGACGATGACGGGCAGGGCGAGCGAGCGAACGGAGGGTTGCCGCAGTGGAGTGGTCGTCATATCCGCAGTCCTCGAGAACGAGGTCTTCACGCCTCATCGCCCTGATTGACGTATCGGCTGATCCCCAATAAAGGGGTTACGGGGTCGCCGGTCTGCCACCCTCCGCGTAGACCCGTTCGGGGGATCGCCGTCCGTCGCGGCCCGGACGACCATTAGAGGCGTGTGCGGGACTGGAGTTCAGCGGCATTCGCCTGTGCCTCAGGCCCGTCGTGCGCATGGTTCACCCACCTGCAAAAGGAGGAAGAGATGCTGCGGCTTCGCATTTGGGCGTTCCGCTACGCGCTTCTCGCGGCCTTCGTTTTGGCCTCGGGCGCGGGTTGGAAGTGGGACTGAGAGTCCACTGAAGGACGGGGTGGCCGGCCCGAGTCTCGGGTCGGCCACAACGGCCATCTCCCTTCCTGCGGCGACCTTCTCGACGCACTAAGTGTTTCTTCTCCCAAGCATCGCCCTGGGCATCGCCTTCGCCCTGCTTCTCGGCGGAAAACCTTCGCGCGTCCTTCGTCTCGAGGTCCACCACGGCTGGGCGGTGTTCCTCTCGCTCGGCACTCCAGATCGTGCTGTTCTCCGGCGCTCGCGGCATGATCCCGACTCCGCTCCTCGAGCCGCTTCACCTCGCGAGCTACGTGCTGCTCTTCTGGTTCGCGTTCGCGAACTTCCGGCGTCTGATCTTGCTCCCGCTCTTTCTCGGTATGGCGCTGAATGCCGATCGCGATCGTCGCGAACGGCGGCCAGATGCCCGTGAACCCCGAGGCCTGGGCGAGCACCGGGCTCGACAGCGCGGCGGGCTCGAACGTGGCCGTCGGGGCCGACCGGCTTGCGTTCCTCGGCGACATCTTCGCGCTGCCGACGCGAGCTCCCGCTCACGAACGTCTTCTCGATCGGCGACCTGCTCCTCGGGATCGGAACCGTGATCCTGATCGTCACCGTGTCCACCACCGAGACGTCGCGTCCGGCGCTCTCGGTCGGGCGCCTGTTCGAGCCGCTTCGGCTCCAGTCGTTCCGGCGCCTCGCGACCGGCAAGCTCGTCTCGCAGTTCGGCGACTGGCTGACCGTCGCAGCCCTCGTCGGCTGGGTCTACCAGACGACGGGCTCCGTGAGCCAGGTCGCCGCGCTGCTCGTGATCCGGCTCGTCCCGCCCGTGCTGGGCGGCGGCGTCGCGGCCGCGCTCGTGGACAAGTTCCCCCGCCAGCGCCTGCTCGTGCTCGTCGAGCTCGGGCGCGGCCTCCTCGTCGCCGTCGCGCTCGGCGGCATCCTGCTCGACGTCCGCGCCATCGCGTTCGCCGCGATCGCGGTGTCCGGGCTGCTTTCCGCGGTCTCCTCGGCGACCGTGCGCGCGCTCGTCCCGTCCATCCTCGACCGCTCCCAGCTCGCCCCCGGGAACGCGGTTCTCGGATTTGCACAGGACGGCGCGATGGCGCTCGGCGCGCTCGCCGCCGGCATCACGCTGACGGCCTCGAGCGCGGCCGTCGCGCTCGGCTTCGATCTTCTGACGTTCATGGTGGCCGCGGCGCTCTACACCGGCGTCCGCGCCAGGCCGATCGTCTCGCTCGCGCGCGGGACGCGCGGCGGCCTCGTGGAGGGCTTCCGCTACATCCTCGGTCGCCGGATCCTCCTGGTCGTGATCGGCGCGTTCGCCACGGCGACGCTCGCGACCGGCCTCACGAACGCGACGCTGCCGAGCTTCCTCGGCACCGAGCTCGGCCTCGGGCCGGGCGCCTACGGCTTCGGCGTCGCGGCGCTCGCCGGCGGACTCGCCCTCGGCGGCGCAGTAACCGGGCTCGCGCCGGTCGGTGAGATCGGCGGCCGCTGGATCGGCGTCGCGCTCCTCATGATGGCCTCGATGTTCGGCGTGCTCGCAATGACCGAGCACGCGCCGACCGCGCTTCTCCTCCTCGGGATGATCGGCTTCCTCGACGGGACGACCGACGTCCTCTTCGACACGATCGTCCAGCGCGAGGTGGATCCCGCCTACTACGGCCGTGTCTTCGGCCTCGGCTCCTCGCTCTTCACCACGACGATGATCGGCGCCGTCGCGCTCGCGCCCGTCGCGAACGGGCTGGGCGCCCCGCACACGGTCATCTTCGTCGCGGCCGGCGGCCTGCTCGCGGCCGCGGTGGTCGCCCTCCTCGGCACCCGCCATCCCCTCGCGGCGGCTCCGTCGAGGCCCGGTAGGATCGCGCTCGACACGCGACCTTAAGGGGAGAATCCATGGAATGTGACGTCGCCGTCCTCGGCGGCGGGCCGGGCGGCTACACGGCGGCCATCCGAGCCGCGCAGCTGGGCGCCAAGACCGTCTGCATCGAGAAGGAGCCGGAGCTCGGCGGCACGTGCCTCCGGATCGGCTGCATCCCGACGAAGGCCTGGGTCCAGACCGCCTTCTTCATCAAGGAGGCCGAGGAGAGCTTCGCCAAGCTCGGCGTGAAGGTCGGCCCGCCCGAGCTCGACTTCCCGGCCGCGAACGAGTGGAAGGCGAAGGTCGTGCACCAGCTCACGAGCGGCGTCGCGGGGCTCTTCAAGGCGAACGGCGTCGAGTGGGTGAAGGGCGTCGGCAAGTTCAAGGATGCAGAACACGATCGCGGTCGAGGGCGGGGAGGACGTCACGTTCACGAGCGCGATCATCGCGACCGGCTCGTTTCCCCTGCGACCGCCGATCGAGGGCATCGACTCGGCCCGCTGCGTGGACTCGACCGGGCTCCTCGCGCAGACCGAGGTGCCGAAGCGCCTCGTCATCCTCGGCGGCGGCATCATCGGGTGCGAGTTCGCCTCGATCATGCAGCGCTTCGGGAGCGAGGTCACGATCGTCGAGATGCTCCCGTCGCTCATCCCGGCCGAGGACGCGGACGCGCAGAAGGAGCTCCTGAAGCAGTTCGGCAAGCGCGGCATCACCGTGCACCTCGAGTCGCAGTGCAAGAAGGTCGAGGAGACCGGCGACGGGCTGCTCGTGTCGTTCAACGACGATGCGGTCGAGTGCGACCTGATGCTCGTCGCGACCGGCCGCGGGCCGCTCGTCCAGGGGCTCGGCCTCGAGGAGATCGGCGTCGAGCTCGACCCGAAGAAGGGCATCGCGGCGAACGAGCAGCGCCGGACGAGCGTCAACCACATCTACGCGGTCGGCGACTGCGCCGGCTACTGGCAGCTCGCGCACACCGCGTTCCGCGAGGGGGAAGTAGCTGCCGAGAACGCCTGTGGCCACGAAGCGTTCGTGGACAACCGCGCGGTGCCGCGCCCGATCTACACGGATCCCGAGATCGCCGGCGTCGGCCTCACGGAGGCCGAGGCGCGCGAGCAGTTCGGCGACGACGTCGCGATCGGCGTCTTCCCCTGGTCGGCGAACGGCCGGGCGCTCATGCAGAACGAGACCGTCGGCTGGGTGAAGTCGATCCACGAGACCCGCTACGGCGAGCTCCTCGGCCTCGTGATGGTCGGGCCGCACGTGACGGATCTCATCGAGGCCGGCGTCGTCGCGATCGACGCCGAGTCCACGGTCGAGACGGTCGCGGACGGCATGACCGCGCACCCGACGCTCTCGGAGGCGATCAAGGAAGCGGGCCTCCTCGCCCTCGGCCGCGCCATCCACCTGCCGAACAAGAAGCGGGCGACGGCGAAGGCCTGACCCGCGGCGCCATCTCGCCTGCGGAGTAGACGCGCGCGCGTCTGACTTCGGGTCCCGACCCGCCCCCTGCTCGCCGCTCAGGCTATCGCTGAAAACCGCACGTGTCTGTGACGGAACTGCACCAAAAGCGTGAAATCGGGCAGCCCGGGTACCCGCGCGGAGTCACCCGGATAGACTCGGCGGCGGAAGGAGGCGCAATGTTGAACCGGCGGAAGGCGACGATCGGCTGGCTCGCGTACACGATCGGGAAGCCGGTTGTCGTCGGCACGATCAAGCGACGGGCGCGGCGAGCCGCGGCGAAGGACGACGAGCGGCGGCTCCACGGGCAAGACGGTCGCGAAGACGGCCGGGCTCCTCGCGGCGGCGGGCGCCGCTGCCGGGGCCGTGGTCTTCTGGCGCCGCTCCTCGAACGGGGCGGGCCCGGAGAGCGAGGCCCTCGCCGAGGCGAAGGGCGAGGACGAGAGCCGCAAGCCGGAGCCTGCACGCAGGGCGAACGGCGGCGGCGAGCCTCCCGAGAGCTGACCGCGGGGCGCGCCGATACGGTCGTCGCGGGCGGCGGCCTGGCCGGGTGCGCCGTCGCGCGTTACCTCGCTGAGCGCGGCGAAGCGGTCGTCTGTGTCGAGCGCGGCTCGATCGGCGCGGGGGCGAGCGGGCGAAACGGCGGCTTCCTCTTCCGGCAACCCGCCGCGTGGATCAACGAGCTCCTGGCCGAGTCGGCGTCGATCTACGCCGAGCTCCAGGCCGGCGGGCCCGTCCCGTTCGAGTTCCGGCCGTGGCCGATGCTGCTCCTCGCCGCCGAGGAGGCCGAGCTCGAGCACGCCCGCGCCTACGCGGCCGCGGTCGGCGGCGCCGAGCACGACACGCGCGCCGATCCCTGGCTCGCCGACGACCTGGCCGGGCGGATTCCTCATCGACGGCGGCTACACGCTCGACGCGATGGGCGCCACGAGCGCGATGGCCGAGGCCGCGCGCCGCGCCGGCGCCGAGCTCCGCACCGGCTGCGAGGCGAAGCGGATCCTCGTGGAGGGCGGCCGCGTGACCGGGCTCGTGACGGACGACGGCGTGATCGGGGCCGACCGCGTCGTGGTGGCGACCGGCCCTCGCACGCGGTTCCTGCTGCGCACCGCGGGCGTCGATCTCCCGATCTCGTCCACGCGCGGCTGGCTGCTCGAGACCGCGCCGCTCGACCGGCGTCCCGCCGTACGCGATCGAGGAGGCGCGCTGGCCGGAACAGGACGCGATGGGCGCGCTCGCGGCCGATCAGACGCTCGGCGAGCTCGCCGCCGGCGCCCGAGGATCCCGGCATCGTGTCGCTCCTCCTCGGCCCGCGCCCGGCGGGGCATCTGCTCATCGGCACGTCGCTGCGGCGCTCGCTCGTCGAGGACCCGGAGGGGCCGGAGACGCCTCGGGCGCTGGCCGAGCGCGCCGTCCGGATCGCCCCGCAGCTCCGGGACGTCCCCGTCGTCGCGGCCTGGTCGGGCCGCCGGGCCATGACGCCGGACGGTCTCCCCGCGGTCGGCCCGGTGCCGGGGGTCGAGGGGCTCGACGTCGCCGCCGGGTTCTCGTCGATCGGCATGGTCACGATCCCGGCCGCGTGCCGCCGCCTGGTCGAGGGCGGCGCCGAGGCCTTCGACCCCGGGCGCTTCGCGTGATCCGCGCGTACCGGCCCGACGACGTCGAGGCGTTCGCCGACCTGCTGGCGGAGATCGAGCCCGAGGAGGCGCGGTCGAACCCGGCGGGACTCGAGCACTGGATCGAGAGCCAGCCGGAGCGGTCGGCGCTCAGGATCTGGCTGCTCGAGGAGGACGGCCGGCTCGGCGGCGCCGCGTACGCCGGCCGGAACTGGACGCAGAGCGCGGGCGACACGGCCTGGCTCTGGGCCGGCGTGGCCAGGCGGTTGCGAGGCCATGGCGCCGGCGCCGGGCTGTTCGACCGCGCCGAGGCACACGCGGTCTCGCTCGGGCCGCGCACGATCGACACCTGGGCGTTCGAGGGCACGGGCGGCGAGGCGTTCGCCCTCGCACGCGGATTCGAGCCGTCGCGGCGCGACCTCGTCCAGCGCCTCGACCCGCGCGAGGCCGACCTCTCCGAGCTCGAGCCGCTTGCCGAGGCGCGGCGCGCGGACGGCTTCGAGGCGGTTCCGCTCGGCGCTGTCCGGGAGGACGAGACGGGACTCCACACGCTCTACCTCGCGGCGATGAACGACATCCCGTCGGACGAGCCGGAGGACTACCTGCCGTTCGACGAGTTCGTCTACCACGTCCTCGAGGACCCGAATCTCGATCCGGAGGCGAGCACGGTGATCGTCCACGACGGCCGGCCGGTCGCCCTCGCGCTCCTGCGCTCGATGCCCGAGTACGGGATCGGCGAGAGCGAGATGACCGGGACGCTGCCCGAGTTCCGTGGGCGCGGCCTCGCGCGGCTCGCGAAGCTCCGCGTCGTCCGCGGCGCGCGCGAGCTCGGGCTCGCGGAGCTGCTCACGGAGAACGACTCGGAGAACGCGCCGATCCTCGCCGTGAACCGCCGGCTCGGCTACCGCGTGACCCACACGCGGCTCACCCTCGTGCGCGCTACGCTGGGCGCATGAGCGCGGTGACCGATCCGCTCGAGGGCGCCTCGACGAGCGAGGTGGGCGGGGCGCAGATCGACGTCGTCGACGTCGGCAAGGGCCGCGTGAAGCGCGTCGTCTACCCGGCCGGCTTCCGCTGGAGCGTGAACATGAAGCCGCACGTGGACACCGACCTCTGCATGCACGCGCACATCGGCTTCCTGGCGCAGGGCGCGATCACGGGCGAGTACCCGGACGGCTGCACGTTCCACTACGAGGCGCCGGCGGTCGTCGCGATCGACCCGGGCCACGACGCGTGGGTCGAGGGCGACGAGCCCGCGGTGCTAATCGAGTTCGACGCCGGGCGCGACACGACCGAGATGTTCGGCGTCCCCGCCGAGCACTCGCACTAGGTCGCGGGCACGAGCCAGGTCGAGCGCGCGTAGGCCTTGAGCTCGCCGTGCGCGTCGAAGACGGCCGAGCCCGCAAAGCGCTTGCGCCCGTCCTCGCCGATCGGCCAGCCGATGACGACGTGCGGCTCGCCGGGGGTCACCGGGGCGACGATCCGCGCTGCAAGCCGCCCGAGCAGCACGCCGGAGCGCGAGAACTCGTCCACGGCCCAGCCGCTCGGGCAGTCGAGTGCGGCCCAGACGATCTCGTCCGGCAACGTCGGCCGGCGGCGTCCACGGCGAGGCGACGAGCTCGCGTCCGGCGACCGGCCCGGGGAAGATGCCAAGCCCGTCGTCCCGCGCAGGCCCGCAGACAAAGCACGTCTCGTAGGCGTGCGCGACGAAACCCGGCGTAGCCCTTGCTCGCCTCTGCGGCGTCCTCCACGGACACCGGGCCGGGAACGTCGAGCTCGAACCCGTCGAGCGCGACCGCCTCCGCGACGAGCGTCTCACCGTCGCGCACCTCGACTCGACCGTCCTCGCGCACCACCGCGAGCGGCCGGTCGAGCGGCGGCGGCACCCGCAGCGTCACCTCGGCATGGCCGCCGAGTAGCGCGGCAGACGAGCCCGGCGGCATAGCCGCCGTTCGCGGAAGACGGGGGGCCATTGAAACGGCTGCGGATGGTGATGGTCTCGCTCACGGACGGCGAAGCTAGCAGGTGCCTTACACCCGGTAGAGCGCCGGCAGGAACACGTGGCCGGCGTGGGGGACCTCGACGTCCTCGAGGCCAAGCTCGTGGTCGATCGCCGGGAGCGCTCGCTCCCACTCGGTTTGCGTCGCGCCGATGTGCGTTGCGTCGTTCACGAACAGGACGTGGACGAGCCAGGCGTTCACGCCCGCGTCGCGCAGGAACTGGAGGTGTGCGTAGCGGGCGGCGGACTCGTAGAAGGAGCGCGTCCAGCGGTCCGGATCGGACTCGAGGCCGAGCGAGGCCTGCGTGTAGGCGAGCGCGCTCTTGATGCGCGAGGCCGACTTGGCGTTGGCTGCGCTCATCCGGCTTCGCAGCTCGCCCGGGTAGCTCGCGCCCTCGACGAGCAGCGCGCCCGGGTCGCCGTTGGGGAGCGTGAGGATCGCGGTCGCGTCCCACGCCGGGCCGCCCTTCGGCCAGAACGCCTTCAGCTTCGGCGCGAGCTGCTTGCAGCCGATCGCGCGCAGGAACGCCTCGTCCTGCGGTTCGCGGTAGTCGTTCGCCTCGAGCGGGGCCGTCCACTCGAACGTCGCGCCGTCGAGTTCCGGGAACCGCTCGGCGACGGCGCGCTCGAGCTCGCCCGGGCGCTGGTTCACGTACTCGCGGACCTGGAACTTGCTGCCCTTCGCTCTTGGTGCGGGGCGCTCCACACGCGCAGGATCGCACGCTGCGCCCGCGTCCGTATCATCGCCGCGTGCGTCCGCGTCCCGATCGGCTCGAGCGGCTGCCCGCGCAGTACTTCGCCGGGCTGCTCGGGCGCGTGCAGGCCGCGGCTGCGCTGGACGGGGAGCCGCTCGTCGATCTCGGGCGCGGGAACCCCGACGTGCCGCCGCCTGCGCACGTCGTCGAGCGGCTCGTCGAGGCGGCGCGCGAGCCGACGCCGCTCCAGCACGGGTACGCGCCGTTCCTCGGGCTGCCCGAGCTGAGGGAGGCGATCGCGGCGCGTTACCGCGACGTGTACGGGGTCGAGCTCGATCCCGCGCGCGAGGTTGCGGTGATGCCGGGGACGAAGACCGCGCTCGTCGAGTTCGCGCTCGCCGTGGCGGAGCGGGGCGAGACGATCCTGCTGCCGGACCCGGGGTATCCGGACTACACGTCGGCGGTCGCGCTCGCCGGCGCGCGCGAGGTGCGCGTGCGGCTCGACCCTGATGCGGGGTGGGCGCCCGATCTCGACGCCGCGCCGCGCGACGGGGTGGCGGGGCTCTACCTCAACTACCCGTCCAACCCGTGCGCGGCGTGCGCGGAGCCCGGCGTGTTCGAGGCTGCGGTGCGGTTCGCGGAGGAGACGGGCGCGGTGGTCGTGCACGACTTCGCGTACGGCGACCTCGTCTACGACGGGCGCTCGCCGGAGAGCTTTCTCGCGTGCGCGGGCGCGCGCGAGGTCGGCGTCGAGCTGTTCTCGATGTCGAAGAGCTACGGGATGGCCGGGTGGCGGCTCGGGTTCGTCGTCGGGAACGCGGAGATCGTGGCGCGGATGAACCTGCTCTCCGACCACGTGCGCGCGGGGATCTTCCGGCCGGTGCAGGAGGCGGGGATCGCGGCGCTCACCGGGCCGCAGGAGACGGTCGCCGAGCGGCGCGCGCTCTACGAGGGGCGGCGCGACCGGGTGTTCGCGGCGCTGCGCGGGGCCGGGGTGGAGGAGGTGCGCTGCGACGGGACGTTCTTCGTGTGGTTCCGGCTGCCGGGCGGCGTCACGGCGGACGGGATCCTCGCGGACGCGCGGGTCGCGATCGCGCCGGGCGAGGGCTTCGGGCCGAGCGGCGCCGGGTGGGCGCGGATCTCACTCGCGACCGCGGACGACGTGCTCGACACCGGGCTCGAGCGTGTCGCGGGCGTGCTCGCGACTGCCGCGCGCTGAATGGCACACCTCGTCACACATCCGGCACATTCCGTCACAGACACGTGACGAAGTTCGCGCTACCGTCGAAAGCGGGGGAAGAGGGCCGAAGGCCCCGGGGGCAATCTCGCGCGAAGGGCTACACGCGGCCCATCGTCGCCAGCACGTCCGCCGCGAACCGCCGGGCCTCGCGGGATGCGCCGTAGCGCCGCACCGACGTCGGGCCCTGGTTGTACGCGGCCAGCGCGCGCCGGATGTGGCCGTGGAACTCCCGGTACATCTGGCGCAGGAAGAGGACGCCGACGCGGATGTTCCCGTCCGTCGAGCGCGCGATCTGCTCGCCGACGAGCACCGTCTCGACGTAGTCCCACGTCGCCGGCGTGACCTGCATCACGCCGAACGCGCCCACGGGCGACACCACGTTCGGCTGCCAGCCGGACTCGATCCACGCGAGCGCGCGCACGAGGCGGGTCGACATGCCGTAGCGCACCGCCCAGTAGTCGAGCTTCCCGCGGATCGTGCTTCGGCCCGAGGACGAGGTTGACGCCGGCCGTACCGCCCGCGACCCGCCGAGCGCCCGCCGCGTCACCGGGCCCGCAACGGCATCCGCGGCCAGTCCCGCGCGCTTCTGGAACCGTCGCAGCGCGAGCGAGGTCTCCCGGCCGAAGTAGCCGTCCACGATCCCGGTCGGCGCGCCGCGGCGCGACAGCATGAACTGGAGCACGGCGACGTCCCAGCCGACCATTCCGATCCGGAGGATGCGCTTCCCGTAGAGCGGGCGGCCCAGCCGGCCGAGCGCGCGCCGCGTCGCCGGGCCGGGGATCCCGTCCACGGTCAGCCCCTTCCGCTTCTGGAAGTGGCGTACGGCCGCCGCGGTCATCGGCCCCGCGATCCCGTCGATCGCCCCGCGGTACTCGCCCCAGGAGCGCAAGGCCACCTGGAGCCCGGCGTGCTGCGGGTTCACGCTCGACCCCGCACGCGCGGCTTCCGCCGGCTGAGCGGCGGCACAGAGGACGGCCATTGCGCACGCGGCCGCGATGACGATTCGCGCCGGCATGGACGGACCCCATTGGGGACCCGTCCGCGAACTCCTCCCCCGAAATCGAACGGGCCCCGGAGCCGAAGCCCCGGGGCCCCTCGAGCTAGACGGTCGGCGTCGCGACGGTCGGCGTCGCCGCCGGTACCGCGGTGGTCACCGGCCGCATCCACATGAGGATCGACAGGACGATGATCCAGAGCG
Source organism: uncultured Actinomycetes bacterium (assembly GCA_963720515.1). Classification (GTDB taxonomy): domain Bacteria; phylum Actinomycetota; class Thermoleophilia; order Gaiellales; family Gaiellaceae. Next base: position 250,289 of record OY970397.1, read on the forward strand.
GCACCGCGAAGATGAGCGCCGCCCACCCGATCGGCCCGATGAGGAGCACGAGCGCGATCAGGAGGCTCACCCACGCGAGCCACTTCGGCAAGACGCGCGTCTGAAGCGCGACGAGCCCGGTCCCGGCGAGCAGGACCGCGGCGCTGATCTCGGCCCCCACGAAGAACAGGTCGCCGAGGTTGTGCAGCGCGTCGGCAGTCGTCGCGTTCAGGCTGTCCTCGCTGATTCCCGCGGCCAGGTCGCCTCCGAGGAATCCCAGCGCGAAGACGGCCATCGCGACGCCGCCCGCGAAGGTCGTCGCCGTGAGCGCGGCACTTCCGCCCTCGGCGAGGAAGAGCCGCTCGCGCAGCGCGCCGAGGAACCAGAAGAAGAAGAACACGCCGATCATGAACAGGAACGACCCGATCGTGATCGTGTCCGCGTTGTCCTGGACCCACGCGAGGACCTGGTCGGCCGACGCGTCGTCCGCCGGCATGTCAGTGCTCTCCGTGATCAAGAGCCCGATCACCCAGAGCGCCACCGCGAGGATGCCCGTCAGCGGAAGCCACCGTTGAAGCCGCAGAGCCATCGTTCCCCCTTCGTCGTAGATGACGGCGGGAGTGTAGGACGAGCCTCGGCCGAAAGCATCTCGTCGGGCCTGGCTCCTAGACTGGGATGCCCGTGCCCGACGCGTCCTTCGTTCACCTGCACGTCCACTCCGAGTTCTCGATCCTCGACGGGGCGTGCCGGATCCCGGCGCTCGCCGCGCGGGCCGCCGAGCTCGACATGCCGGCCGTCGGGCTCACCGACCACGGCTCGCTCGCGGGGGCGGTCGAGCTCTACAAACAGGCCGGAACGCAAGGAATCAAGCCGATTCTGGGCTGCGAGGTCTACGTCGCCGACGATCGCCGCGCGCTCAAGAAGGGTTATGCGCACCTGACGCTCCTGGCCGAGTCCAACGAGGGCTACGCGAACCTGATCCGCCTCGTCTCGTCGGGCTACCTCGAGGGCTACTACTACAAGCCGCGCGTCGACTGGGAGCTCCTCGAGCGCCACTCGAAGGGGCTCGTCGCGCTCTCCGGCTGCCTCTCCGGCCGGGTGTCGAAGGCGCTCGAGCAGGGGAGCCGCGGCCAGGCCGAGGCCGAGCTCGCGCGCCTGCGCGACGTCTTCGGCGCCGACTCGACGTACGTCGAGCTCCAGAACGCCGGCCTCCCGGTGCAGGAGCGGATCGTCGCCGAGCTCACGGAGATGGCGGCCCAGTTCAACCTCCCGACGGTCGCGACCGGGGACGTCCACTACCTGAACCACGCGGACGCGCGCGCACACGAGGCGCTCCTCTGCATCCAGTCGGGCGACTCGCTCTCGAACCCGAACCGGTGGCGCTTCGACACCGACCAGTTCTTCTTCAAGAGCCCCGACGAGATGGCGCTCGACTTCCCGGGCCACGAGGACGCGATGCGGCGCACGCTCGAGATCGCCGAGCGCTGCACGGTCACGATGGAGCTCGGCCGGATCCTGCTGCCGACCTTCCCGGTGCCCGACGGCCGCGACGCGTTCGACTACCTGGTCGAGCTCTGCGAGAAGGGCCTCGAGCGCCGCTACGAGCGCGCGACCCCGGAGCTCACCGACCGGCTCAAGTTCGAGCTCAAGACGATCAAGGAGATGGGGTTCGCGGACTACTTCCTGATCGTCTGGGACTTCATCCAGTTCGCGAAGCGCGAGGGGATCGGCGTCGGCCCGGGCCGCGGCTCGGCGGCCGGCTCGCTGGTCGCCTACTGCCTCGAGGTCACGGACATCGACCCGATCCGCTACGACCTGCTCTTCGAGCGGTTCCTGAACCCGGGCCGCAAGTCGATGCCGGACATCGACATCGACTTCTCCGTCCACGGCCGCGACCGCGTCATCAACTACGTGGCCGACAAGTACGGGCGCGACCGGGTGGCCCAGATCATCACGTTCGGGACGATGATGGCGCGGGCCGCGGTGCGCGACGCCGGGCGCGTGCTCGACGTGCCGTACGGGACGGTCGACCGGATCGCGAAGCTCATCCCCGAAGGCCCGAAGGTCTACCTCGAGGAGTCGATGAAGCGCGGCTCCGACCTGCGCGAGGCCTACGACTCGGACGAGCAAGTGCGCCAGATCGTGGACCTCGCGCGGCCGCTCGAGGGGCTGGTCAGGCAGGACTCGATCCACGCGGCGGGCGTCGTGATCGGCGACCGGCCGCTCACCGAGTACGTGCCGCTCCAGCAGAAGGGGCCAGAGCAGGAGGTCGTGACGCAGTTCTCGATGGGCGACGTCGAGGCGCTCGGTCTGCTCAAGATGGACTTCCTCGGCCTGCGCAACCTGGACGTGATCGACGAGGCGGTCGCGCTCATCGGCAACGGCCTCGACATGCGGACGGTGCCGCTCGACGACCCGAAGACCTACGCGCTCCTCCAGCGCGGCGAGGCGAACGGCGTCTTCCAGTTCGAGTCCTCCGGGATGCGCGAGGCGCTCCGGCAGGTGAAGCCCACGGAGTTCGAGGATCTCATCGCGCTCGTCGCGCTCTACCGGCCGGGGCCGATGGCCTACATCCCGGTCTACGCGCGGCGAAAGCACGGCGGCGAGGCGGTCGCGTTCGCCGATCCGCGGCTCGAGCCGATCACCGGGCCGACCTACGGGATCTGCATCTACCAGGAGCAGTACATGGAGATCGCCAAGCAACTCGCGGGGTTCACGCCCGCCGAGGCGGACGACCTGCGCAAGGCGATCGGCAAGAAGATCCACGCGCTCATGGCGTCCCTCAAGGACAAGCTCCTCGAGGGCTGCGCCGCGAACGGGGTCACGCCGCAGGTCGCGCAGCAGCTCTGGAAGGACATGGAGCAGGCGCAGGACTACTCGTTCAACAAGTCGCACGCCGCCTGCTACGCGCTCATCGCCTACCGCACCGCGTACCTCAAGGCGAACTTCCCGGCGGAGTACATGGCGGCGCTCATCTCGTCGGTCATGAACACGAAGGACAAGGTGCCGTACTACGTCGCGGCCTGCGACGAGCTCGGGATCGAGGTGCTGCCGCCCGACGTGAACTCCTCTGCCGCGGACTTCGCGGTCGTCGAGGGGAAGATCCGGTTCGGGCTGAACGCGGTGAAGAACGTGGGCGGGTCGGCCGCGCAGTCGATCGTCGCGGCGCGCGAGGACGGCGGGCCGTTCGAGTCCGTCTGGGACTTCGTCGAGCGGGTGGACGCCCAGCTCGTGAACAAGCGCGCGCTCGAGGCCTTGGCGAAGTGCGGCGCGCTGGACTCCACGGGCGCGACGCGGCGCGGGCTGCTCGACGACGAGATGCTCGAGCGGGTCGTCGGCTGGGGCGTGAAGCACCAGGCCGACCGGCTCTCCGGGCAGGGCTCGATCTTCGACCTGGGCCTCGAGGACGCGGGGGAGGCCGGCCCGGCGCGGCACCACCCGGTGCTGCCGACGGCGGAGTACGAGAAGCGGACGCTGCTCGCGTTGGAGAAGGAGAGCCTTGGGCTCTACGTGTCCGAGCATCCCTTGGATGCCGTTCGGGGCGCGCTGCGGCGGAAGACGGACTGCACGCTGGCCGAGCTCGAGCGTCGTCGCGACGGCGACGTCGTCACGGTCGGCGGGCTCGTCGGCGCATCGAAGGCGATCACGACGAAGAAGGGCGACCCGATGGTCTTCCTGCGGCTCGACGACCTGTCCGGGTCGGTCGAGGTGGTCGTATTCAACTCGGTGCTGGCCGGCTCGCGCGAGCTCCTCGACGTCGATCGCATGCTCGTCCTCAAGGGGCGCGTGGACCACAAGCAGGAGGGCGAGACGAAGGTGATCGCGATGGAGGTTGCGCCGTTCGACGCCGCGCCGGATGCGGAGTCGGACCGCGAGGTGCGGCTCCGGGTCGATGCGCGCGCGGCGCTCGGCGGGGCTCATCCGCGAGTTGGCCGACGTGGCGAAGCGCTACCCGGGCGAGGCGTCAGTGGTGGTCGCGCTCGAGACGTCGCAGGGCCCACAGACATACGCCTTCGGCCCCGGCTTCCGCGTGAAGCCCGCGCCGGACTTCTACGCCGAGGTGAAGGCGTTGCTCGGCGAAGCCGCCGTCGCGTAGCCGGCGCTCCCGACCGGCTCAGGAGAGCGCGTGCTCGAGGGCGGTCCGATTGTGCGGACCACCGTGCGTGGCGAGCACATCCTCGACCGGCCGCTCGAGCAAGGGGCGCAACGCCTCCTTGACCTGCTCGGGCGTCACGCCGTCAGGTAGCCAATCCGGCGGGATCTCGAGGCCGTGGCCGAAGTCGACGAGTGTGTCGCCGGCGATGACCGCACGGCGGCTCTCGACCCAAAGCACGAGGTCGTTCGGCTCCTTTCCCGGGAACGCCTCGACTCCGACCGACAGCCGATCGCCGGCCGAGAACAGATGCCCCTCGACCGCGTCCCCGGCTAGCAGCCAGGCCACGTCGGGGCTGCCTTCGTCGGGCGGAGGCACGAATACCGGCGCGCTGAGCCGCTCCGCCAAGCTCTGGGTGTCGCGCTCGTGCCACGGGCACGTCAGCACGATCGCCGCCTGGCGGTCGGCCGCAAGCTCGACGATCTCTCTCGGCACCGCCAGCGGATCGAACAGCAGCACCTGGTCGCCGTTGTCGATCGCGTAGGACGAAACCACTCCCGCCTCACTCGGCGTCTCAGCGGTCGCCGCAAGGCGCTGGCGAAGCGACTCGGTCTCAGGCCCCGACCAGTCCGGGTGCGGTGCCTCCCAGTGCCACAAGCCCGTTCGCAACTCGCGCACGGCGGCATCCTAAATCACATGGACGCAGTCGCCGACGCTCGCCCAGGGGCAGAGCTCGCGGGCGCATCCGGCGTGTAACTACTGGGCCGCGATAACCCCTGACGAGCCTAGAAAGCGCATGGACGGCAGGATGGGGAGCCGTGGCCCAAAGGTACTGCGCGGCCCTCCTCGCTCCGGTCGTCGAGGCAAAGCGTCCTCCCGCCTGGCGCTAACCTGCTGGCATGGCCGACTCGCCTCAGAACACATGGAAAGTCACGCACCTGGACGAGTTGCCGCGGGTCGGAAACGGCAGCCTCTGGCGGCCGGTCCGGCGACAGCTCGGTGTGACGGGCTTCGGCATCAACGCATATACGGCCGAGGAGATCGGGGCTGAGCTCATCGAGCCCCACGACGAGACGAGCCCCGGCTCGGGGCGCCACGAAGAGGTCTACCTCGTCGTCGAGGGCACGGCACGATTCCGGGTCGCGGACTCCGACCTCGAGGCGTCCAGCGGCACTTTCGTGTTCGTACCGCCCGGCGTACACCGCGAGGCGACGGCCGGTGCAGCCCCGACCACGGTTGTCGTCGTCGGGGGCCGCCCCGGCACCGCCCTACCCGTGTCACCGTTCGAGTACTGGTACGCGGCAGAACCGGCCTACCAGGCAGGCGACTTCGAGGAGGCGGTCGCGATTGCCCGCGAAGGCTTGGTCGATTATCCCGACCACCCACACCTGCACTACCAGCTGGCCTGCTACGAAGCTCGCGCGGGGAATGCCGACGCCGCCCTGGCGCACCTGGAGGTCGCGTGCCGTGACGAGCGTGTGTCCGGCTGGGCGGCGGACGACGAGGACTTTTCGAGCCTTCGCGGCGACGAGCGTTTCACCCGGCTACTCCAGTCCGGCGCGTCGAGCCCATCAGCGTAGGTCGAGACCGCCGATCGGTAACTACTGGGCCGCGATTACCCCTGACTGCGCTCAGGCGACAGTACGCTCGCGCAAGCGAGCGTTCGCAGATGACGCCAGAGCTGGGCGGGGTCGACTTGGCATTGACCGGCAGGTCGTAGCGTTGACCGGACGTGCCGGCGGGTGTTAGATCGGTGCCGCATGCCGGCCGTGTGGCGGCAACCGTGAGCACCGACCCCGTCGAGCGACGCGAGCGGCTTGCGCGAGCGACCGCGGCCCGCGCGCAGCGGGATCGCGACGTCGGGTTCACGGTCATTTGCGTCGGCCTGATGATCTTCCTGATCCCGTGCCTCGTCGTGTTCGTCCTGTACTGGACGGGAGTGGCTACAAGCGACCTGACCGGCCTGGTCCTACTGCCCGCCTGGTTTGCGTCGACGTGGGTGATCAAGCGCGGGCGACGCATGCGGGTCGCTGCCGGCGAGCGCGTGCTCGCCGAGGATGAGCGAGCGCCGATCGTCTTCCTGCGGCCGTTCGACGCCGACGACTCGGAGTCCGACAGATCATGGTCGTCACGGGTGCGGGCGTCGCCGTGGGAGCGCTACATCACGCACGAGCAGCGGCTGGCCCGCACGCTCCGCAAGGTCGGCCCGTTCGTGGCCGTCGGCGACCCGACCGAGGAGCTGCCCCAGCTCGGTGCTGCGCGCGTGTACGCGGCCGACGAGGACTGGCAGGCGACGGTCGACGAGTGGACCGCCCGCGCGGGCGTGGTGCTCCTGCAGACAGGTGAGAGCGAGGGCCTGGCCTGGGAGGTGCAGCACGTGGTCGCCCTCGGCACTCCCGAGCGCGTAATCCTGTCGCTGCCGCCGGCTGGCAAGCGCAAGGGGCGCTCGCGGCAGGAGCGTTACGACGCGTTCCGGCGTCGCTTCGGCGACGTGTTCCCGCGCGGCTTGCCCGAGTCGATCGGGCACTGCCTGTTCGCCTACTTCAACTCGGACTGGACGCCGCGGCTGCTCGGAAAACGCGGCGTGCCGCTCCCCGCCGGCGACGCGCCCCGCGACGTCGCGCTACGGCGGCTCGCGCGCGAGTTCAAGATCATGTGGGGGCCGCGCTGGGCACGCTATACGGGTTACATCGCAGCATCCATCGCAGCCGTCGACGTCGTCTACTACTTCGGTGGCGATCTCGTGTCGTGATGCCGCGCGGGAATCCACGCGGCCAGCAATTGGGCGCGGTTCGTCTCGCGCCCGTGCCTTGTCGCTCGGCGAGGGGACGAAGGGCTAGGCGAGGGTCCTTCACGCGACTACAGAGTTGCGTTTACCCCCGACTGCGCTCCAGCGACAGTACGCTCGCGGATTGAGGAGTTCATCTTGTGGCGGTGTGCGCGAGCGCCGAGGGTGTCTGGCAGCCGACGATCGCGGGGGCCTCGTGGACGAGCTCGTCGTTCTCGAGGGCCTCCACCATGAACAGGGCGAAGTCGACGCGGCGCGTGAGGTTGCTCTCGAGGATGGGATCGCCCACGTGCCGGCTCCAGACGGGCAGGCCCTGACTCTCGCCCTCCTCGAGGTCGCTCCCGCGCACGACGGTCCACCGAGTGTCGCTGGCAAACACCCGCCGACAGGCCTCCACTTGGTCGTCGAGGTCGGCGAAGCGAGCCAGACGCGCGAGCGGCCCGAACACTTTCACGATGGCCTTGAGCTTCCACGAATACACGTCCTGGCCGTCTCGCGTGATGTGCCACCCGCATGAGAACACGAGTCGCGCCTCAGGACGTGCGTAGTCGAGCACGGCCTGAGCTGTCCCCGACGCGTATCCGTGGACGCCCCGCGGAACCAGCACGACGAGCACCCCGTCACACCCCGCGACAGCTCTCTTGATGACCTCTCGGTCGTCCGTCGCGCCCGGCAGCACGTGGATGCGCCCCTTGAACGCATCCAGCTTCTGCACGCTTTGCTCCCGGCATACGCCAACCACCTCGTAGCCCCGATCCAGTGCGTGCTGCACCATGTACTGCCCGAGCTTCCCTGAAGCCCCGACGATGCACACCCTCATCGTGTGCTCGCTCACCCATCCAGGCTATCGCTCGCCGCCGCCGCATCTCGCCAGCGACTACAGAGCTGTCTTTATCCCCGACTGCCCTCGAGCGACAGCACGCACGTGCAGTCCTCGGTCATCTCGCCTCAGACCTGCCGCGACCGCGTGTTACGAGGAGCGCCAGCGCGATGACTGCCGCCGCCGCCAGGAGAAGGCCGTCATCCAGAGCCCAGCTGGCGCTGAAGAGCGAGTCGACCACTACGCCGGCGAAGATGATGATGAGCGCGACCACTAACCCGACACGAACCTTGTGCCAACGAACGTGGCGGGGCATGAGCCAAATATAGATCGACGGCCCATCCGCCGCTTGCTCGGCCGTCCGCAGAGGCTCGAATCGGTAACTGCGCGGTGGATGCGGGACTGGATGCGCTCTCCGGCTGGGACGGGCCCAGCGCTTCAACACAGGCGGTCGTTTGTGAGGCGCGATCGGACGTGACGCGAGCGGACCAAGAACTGCTTCGTTCGGCCGTGGCCCGGTGCCAGGCATCCGTCCAGGTTGAAGTGGACGTGGCCGGCGCTAGGAGCTGCGCTCGCGGAGCCGGTCGAGGATGAACTTCGCGTACCAGGCGGGCCAGTCGTCGTCCCGCCGGCCCAGTTCCTTCTCGTAGGCGCCGTGCGCCTGCTCGGCCTCGCGGAGGAGCGCGGCGAGCTCGTCGGCGGTGAGCGCGTCGTCCATGCGGCGGAGCCTACTCCGGCGCGAGGCCCTTGGCCCGGAGCTCATCCAGGGCGGACTCCGACTTCTCGAGTCCGTCGAGCCCCATGCCGTGCAGGACGTGGTCGGCCTTCGTGAACTGGATGTCACCGTAGCCGACGATCTCGATCCGGTTGCCCCACGGGTCGCGCGTCTCGAGCCCGCGTCCCGGCAGGATCTCGGCGCCAGCCTCTTCGAGGGCGCGGCGCGCGAGCTCCTTGTCGTCCACGACGAATCCGACGTGGCGGTTGCGGTCCGGCTCCTGCGTCTTCCCCTCCGAGAGCGCGACGAACTGGTCGCCGAGGTCGAGGAACGCCATACCTCCGACCCGGCCGCGGAGCGTGAACTCGAAGATCCGCCCGTACCAGGCGAGCGCCTCCTCGATGTCGCCGACCTCGAACGCGACGTGGTTCAGGCCGACGAGTCGCGGCCGGCCGGCCACGTCAGCTGCGGCGCCAGCCGCGCCGCTCGCCGTTGCCGCCGCCGGCCTGGTCGCGCTTCGGCTCCTCCGGCTCGGCTTCCGCCTCGGGCTCTGGCTCGGCTTCCGCCTCGGGCTCGGGCTCCGGTTCAGGTTCGGGCTCCGGTTCAGGTTCGGGCTCCGGTTCAGGTTCGGGCTCCGGTTCAGGTTCGGGCTCCGGCTCAGGTTCGGGCTCCGGCTCAGGTTCGGGCTCCGGCTCAGGTTCGGGCTCCGGCTCCGGCTCAGGTTCCGGCTCCGGTTCGGGCGGTGGGGACGGCGGGCCCGCCATGCGTGCGGCCGGCGGCACCTCCACGATCTGCTCGGCCGGGGGCGGCTCGACCTCGGGCCACTGGGCGGGAGTCCGCACCGCGAACTCGTTCATCCGCGAGACCACGTTCTCGAGTCCGCGGCGCGCCCATTCGGCCCGCTCGACCATGAGCCGGACGCCTTCGTCGATCCACTCCTCGCGCCGGTGCGCGGCCTCCTCGACGATCGCGGCCTGCCGGCGGGCCTCGGCCAGGATCTGATCCGCCTCGGTGCGCGCGGCGTCGAGGATCAGACGGGCGTCGGCCTCGGCCTCGCGGCTCCGGTCCGAGCGGAGACCCGACACCTCGGACTCGGCCTGGCGGCGCATGTCCTCGACCTCGGCGCGGGCCATCTCGAGGATGTGCTCGGCGGCCTGCTCGGCCGCGGTGAAGACGGCGGAGACTCGCGGGCCGATGCCTGCGGCCGAGTCGAGTTCGCGCTCATCGGCGCGCTCGCCGCCCGCCCCCGACGAGGGTGGGCCGCCGCCGGCTTGGTCGTCCGGGGGCCGCACGTGAGTGAGCGTAGTCCTTTCGCAGGACGACGACCGCGGAACCCTGGGGCGCGGAACGGTGTAGAACCGGCAGCGTGGAGGGCCGGCCACGAGAAGACGACCGCCTCGTCGAGCGCGCGATGCGCGGCGACGCCGAGGCCTACGAGGAGCTGGTTCAGCTGCATCAGGGCATCGCCTTTCGCACCGCCGTGCTCGTCTGCGGGAACGCCGCGGACGCCGAGGAGGCCGCGCAGGACGGGTTCGTCAAGGCCTACCGGGCGCTCGGGCGCTTCCGCCGCGGGGCGCCGTTTCGCCCCTGGCTCCTCGCGATCGTCGCCAACGAGGCGCGCAACCGCCGACGCTCGGCCGGGCGGCGCGGCGCGCTCGACATCAGGCTCGCGGCGGAGCTCTCGGGGGACGCGGCCCCGTCCCCCGAGGTGTCCGCCGTGGCGGACGAGCAGCGCCGGGAACTCCTGGCCGCGCTCGGAACGCTGCGGGAGGAGGACCGCCAGGTGCTCGCCTGCCGGTTCTTCCTCGACCTGTCGGAGGACGAGACCGCGGCCGCGCTCGGCGTGCGCCGCGGCACCGTGAAGTCGCGCCAGTCGCGCGCGCTCGTGCGCCTGCGCGCCGTCCTGGAGGAGCCCGATGCACGCGCCTGACCTCGAGCGGCAGCTCCGCGACCTCGGCCCGGCGCTCGACTGGCCGGCCGCGCCGAACCTCGCGCCGGCCGTGCGCGCGCGGATCGCCGAGGCGCACCGCCGCCCGTTCCCATGGCGCCGCACGGTCGTGATCGCGCTCGCAGTCGCCGTCGTCGCCGTCGGCGCCGCGATGGCCGTCCCGGGCGCGCGCACCGCGATCCTCGACTGGCTCGGCATCCGCGGGGTCGCGATCCACCGCGTCGAGACGCTTCCGCCGACGCCGACCTACGCCGACGACCTCGGCGTCGGGAAGCCGGTCACCCTCGCCGAGGCGCGCGAGCGCGTGAGCTTCCCTGTCCCGGATCCGTCCGCGGCCGGTCTCGGCGAGCCCGACGAGATCCGCTTCGACCCCGGCTCGAACCAGGTCGCGTTCATCTGGCGCGACGACAAGGGCGCGATCGCGACGCTTCTCACCGTCTTCCGAGCCAGCGTGGACCAACAGTTCATCGAGAAGTGGGTCGACGCCGGCATCCCGATCGAGCCGGTGGACGTGCCCGGCGCGGGTCGCGGGGTCTGGATCGGCGGGTCGCTCGCCGAGGCGCCGCACGCGTTCGTCTATCGCGACCGGCGCGGCGAGTACCGCGAGGAGACCTTCCGCCTCGCGGGCTCGGCGCTCATCTGGCAGGACGGCGACCTCACGTGGCGCCTCGAGGGCGACCGGACCCGCAAGGAGGCGCTCGAGATCGCGGAGTCCGTCGCTCGAACGAGTGAAACCCCGAGGTAAGCGAAGACCGATCCGCGTTTCGGGTTTTCGCGAATCACGTAACCACCAAGCGAAACCCGCGTTAAGAAGGAGATGCAATTCACCCTTCTGGGGACGCAGACCGAGGGGCTTGCGGGCGATGGAGGTTCGTATGGCGGCGACACACCTCATCGACGAACGGGAAACCGAAGCGGAGCGCGTGATGGGCTGGCGGCTTCGGGAGCTCGAGCGGGCCGGCTACGAGCCGACTGCCGCGTTCGAGCTGGCCGGGCGGACGGACATCGACCTGCATCGCGCAGTCGAGCTCGCCCGCGGCGGTTGCCCGGTCGACACGGCACTGCGGATCCTGCTCTAGGGCGAACCGGCTGCGGCCGAGGCTGCGCGAGGCTCTAGAGTCTCGCGGGCATGACGGCCCTGCTCGCGTCCATCCCGAGCCCCTCGAGCGGAGAGATTCACGCGGGCCCGCTCACGCTGCACGCGTACGGGCTCATGCTCCTCATCGCGATCGTCGCGGCCACCTGGCTGACCGGCGTCCTCTGGACGCGCGAGGGGGGCGACTGGGATCTCGTCTACCGCACCGCGCTCTGGGGCGTCGCGGGCGGGATCATCGGCGCGCGGCTCTACCACGTGCTGACGAGCTGGGCCGAGGTGCCCGACCCGAAGTGGAAGGGCGTCTTCGAGATCTGGAACGGCGGCCTCGGGATCTGGGGCGGGATCATCGGCGGCACGCTCGCCGGCTGGATCGTCATCCACCGCGCGGGCGCGAGCATGTTCCGGTTCATGGACTGCGTCGCGCCCGGCCTGCTCCTCGCGCAGGCGATCGGGCGCTGGGGCAACTACTTCAACCAGGAGCTCTTCGGCGTGCCGACCAACCAGCCGTGGGGCCTCGAGATCGACCCGGTCAACCGGCCGCCGCAGTACGCCTCCTCGGACACGTTCCACCCGGTGTTCCTGTACGAGTCGCTCTGGAACCTGCTCGGCGTCGGCGTGCTGCTCTTCGTCCGCAAGCGCTTCAACGTGAAGGCGCCCGGGCTCTTCTGCCTCTACGTGGCCTGGTACACGTTCGCGCGCTTCTTCCTCGAGAACATCCGGACGGACGTGGCGCACGAGTATCTCGGGCTCCGGCTGAACGCCTGGGTGTCCGTCGTGTTCTTCGTCGGCGCGGTCGTCTGCTTCATCTGGGCGCAGCGCAGCGGCCGTCCGCGGCCCGCGAAGAAGCCCAAGGCGAAGGAGCCGCCGAAGCCGCAGAAGACGATGGCGATCCCCAAGGGCCGCGTCCGGGGACGGCGCTAGCATCGCCCGCGTGGCAGGGGTCGTCGGCGTACGGGAGCTCGATCTCGACCTGGATGCGTTCCAGGGCCCGTTCGACCTGCTCCTGACGCTCGTCCTGCGTGAGGAGCTCGCGCTCTCCGACGTGGAGGTGGCCGCGATCGTCCTCGCCTGGTGCGAGCGCGCCGCCGAGCGGGACGAGCCAGACCTCGACGCGACCGGGGAGTTCCTGGTGCTGGTCTCGGCGCTTTTGGAGCTCAAAGCCCGCGGGCTCTTCCCCGAGGACATCGACCTCGAGGATCTCGACCCGGAGGAGGCGGCCGGCGAGCTCGCCGAGCGCCTCGCCGCGTACCGGAGATTCCGGGCCGCGGCCGGCTGGCTCGAGGAGCGCCTCGAGGCCGAGGGCGACCGCTGGTTCCGCACGGGTCCCGCACCGCTCGCGCCGGCGCCGGTCGCGCCGCCCGTCCCGCCGCAGCAGCCGGCCGAGCTCGCGGCTGCCATTCGCCGGCTCGCGGTCGAGCCGCCCGCGCCGTCGCTCCGCCACCTCGGCGTATTCCCGCCGCTCTCCCGCTTCCTCGAGCGCTTCCGCGCCGTCCTCTCGCGCCGCGGCAAGTTCCTGTTCGACCGCGAGGTCGAGGGCCTCACGCGCGTCGAGCAGGCCGTCGCGTTCCTCGCCCTCCTCGAGCTCCGCAAGTCCGACGAGGTGGAGCTCCGCCAGCTCGCGCCCTTCGAGCCCATCGCCGTATGCAGCAGCCGAATCTCCGCGTAATCGACAACCCCGTCGACCGTCTCGCCCGCATCGTGGAGGGCCTCCTCGTCGTGGCCGCGCGGCCGCTGACGACCGACGAGCTCGCCGCCGCGTGCGACGACGACCGGGACCGCGTGGAAACCGGGATCGCGCTCCTCGTCGGGCGCTACCGCGAGGGCCGGAGCGGCATCATCCTCGAGCAGGTCGGCGGCGGCTGGGCTTTTCGCGCGGCGCGCGAGGCGGCCGACGCGTGCGCGCGGCTCTTCGAGCGGCCCGTCTCGCGCGGGCTCTCGCAGGCGGCGCTCGAGACGATGGCGGTGATCGCCTACCTCGGCCCGGTGAGCCGGCCGGAGATCGCCCGAATCCGCGGCGTCGCGGCCGACTCGGCCGTGGCAGGCCTCGTCGAGCGCGGCCTCGCCCGCGAGGCGGGCCGAGACTCCGAAGGTGGGGCGGTGCGCTACGAGGCCGACGCCGCTCTTCGACCGCGTGTTCGGCCTCGCCGGCCGCGACGAGCTCCCGAGCCTCGACGACCTCGGCGGCGACGCGGAGGAGATCCGCGAGCGGCTCGAGTCAGTCGCCGAGCGCCGCGGCGCTTGACCCCGGCGCCCGGTGCGTGCCCAAGACGGCCGGACGTCGCCCCCATGCGTTTGAAGTGGTCATGCTCGGCGCGGAAGCGCCGGGCGGACTTCAAACGTTCTTGACGATGGCCTCGGCCTGGTCGCGCGTGAAGCAGCGGAGCGTCTCGGTGGTGACGGCGCCGTGCTTCGACGCCGCGAGGACGATCTGGGCGGCGCTCTCGTCGTCCGGCGCCTCGAAGATCTCGACCACGTCGTAGCGGCCGAGCGTCACGTAGACGTCCACGAGCGTGCCGCCGCGGCGCTCGATCTCCCGCTCCGCCTCGTCGATGCGGTCGCGCCAGGCGGGAAGCCCGCCCAGGCCCTGCGACGAGGTCCACTTCATCAGGGAGATGTAGACGGGCACGGCCGAATCATGACGGGTTCTGCAAGCCGTTCCTAGCCGACCTTGACAATCGGGCCGTGAGGTCTACTCTCGGTCGCTGATGCGGACCTGGCGTCTCCTCATCGCGGCCGCGGCCCTTGCCCTCGTCTCGGCGGGGCCGGCGTCCGCCGCGTTCACGCCGGGCACGCCCGGCGTCGGCGATCCGTACTACCCGCTCGCCGGGAACGGCGGCTACGACGTCCAGCACTACAACCTGACGATCGACTGGACGCAGACGACCAACCAGATGCGCTCGACGGCCGTCATCACGGCCAGGGCCACGCAGGATCTCTCGCGCTTCGACCTCGACCTCGTCGGCTTCTCGATCCCGCGGCTCCTCGTGAACGGCGCGCCCGCGACCTTCACGCGGAACGGCCAGGAGCTCGTGATCACGCCGGCAGCGGGCATCCCGAACGGCTCGACGTTCACCGTGACCATCGACTACGTGGGCCAGCCGTCCGTCATCACCGATCCGGACAACGCGATCGAGGGCTGGGTGCCGACGCAGGACGGCGCGTTCGTCGTCGGCGAGCCGCAGGGCTCTCCGGGCTGGTATCCCGCGAACGACACGCCGAAGGACAAGGCCACCTTCGACTTCGCCGTGACCGTCAAGGACGGGCTCACCGTGATGTCGAACGGGCGACTCGTCTCGAAGACCTCGTCGGCCGGCAAGACGACCTGGGTCTGGCACGAGGGCGACCCGATGGTCCCGTACCTCGCGACGGCGTCGGTGGGCAAGTTCGACCTGACCGTCACGACGGTGATGGGAATGCCGAACTACGTGGCGATCGACCCGACACTCTCGACCGGAAACGTGCTCCGCAAGATCCCGGACATCATCGCGTTCTACACGTCCATCTACGGGCCGTATCCGTTCGACGCGGTCGGCGCGGTCGTGGACGACGCGAAGCAGGTCGGCTACGCGCTCGAGACGCAGACGAAGCCGTCCTTCGACCGCATGCCGGACGAGGCGACGCTCGCGCACGAGCTCTCCCACCAGTGGTTCGGCGACTCGGTGACGCTCACCTCGTGGAACGAGATCTGGCTCCACGAAGGCTTCGCGACCTGGTCGGAGTGGATCTGGAGCGAGTACAACGGCCAGAAGACGGCGCACAAGTTCTTCGTGAACGACTACAACGTGCCCGCCCAGCAGACCTGGTTCTGGGAGCCGCCGCCCGGCATCCCCGGCGACGCGGCGCACGTCTTCGACGGGACGATCTACGACCGCGGCGGGATGACGCTCCAGGCGCTCCGCGAGAAGATCGGCGACACCGCGTTCTTCGCGCTCCTCAAGCAGTGGCTCGCGGCGAACCGGCACGGCTCGATCACGACGCCGGCATTCGTCGCCATGGCCGAGTCGATCTCCGGCCAGGATCTGGATCACTTCTTCGACGTCTGGCTCTACCAGGCGGCGAAGCCCACGTCCTGGTAGCACTCGCGCTACGATCGACCCGATGACCGCGACGCTGGCGCCTCCTGAGCCGGCCGTCGAGGAGCTCGAGTCCGCGCTCTTCGACGACGAAGAGCTTGCGCGGCTTCTCGCGCCGACCGCAGCGCCCCCTCGGCGGTCGTGGCTTCGCCGCCACTACGACGTTCTCGCGCGGGCAGTGATCTTCGGCTGGCCGGCGTTCATCCTCTTCCTGGCGCTCTTCGAGCCGGTCTCGACGGGCATTCCGCGGCCGCTCTGGGTGGACATCGCGAGCGCGGCGATCCTCATCGGCCTTCCGATCCTCGCGTTCACCGGCTCGGCATTTCCGACGCCCGCGTTCCTCGGCTCCGCGTTGCTCGGCGGGCTCGGGATCGCGGTGGGGATCGCGTGCCGGGCGACCGCGCACCATCTCGGGCCGTGGTGGATCGTCGAGACGGCCGGCTTCGCCGCCATCACGGCGCTGAGCGTCGCCTGCGTCACCGCCCGCGTCCGGCGCTGACCGGCCCGTGCGGCTGAACGCCTACCTCGCGCGGGCGGGCGTCGCGTCGCGGCGCGGGGCGGAGGAGCTGATCCGCGCCGGGCGCGTCCGCGTGAACGGGGAGGAGGCCGGCCTCGTGACGTTCGTGGATGCGGGAGACCGGGTCGAGCTGGACGGCGTCGAGCTCGCGCCCGAGCCGCTCGTCTACGTGCTGCTGCACAAGCCGACCGGTGTCGTCACGACGGCGAGCGACCCGCACGGGCGCCCGACCGTCGTCGGGCTCGTCGGACACGAGCGGCGCATCGTCCCGGTCGGTCGCCTCGACACCGACACGACCGGCGCACTGCTCCTCACGAACGACGGGCCGCTCGCCCACGCGCTCGCCCACCCGCGCTACGAGGTGGACAAGGTCTACGAGGCCGACGTCGAGGGCGAGCCGGACGACGAGGTCTTGCGACGGCTCGCGGAGGGCGTCGAGCTCGAGGACGGGATGACCGCGCCCGCCCGCGTGCGCCGCCTCGGGCCCTCGCGCGTGGAGCTCGTGCTCCACGAGGGGCGAAAGCACCAGGTAAAGCGGATGCTCGAGGCGGTCGGCCATCCCGTACGGCGGCTGCACCGGCCGAGCTACGCGGGGCTCGGGCTCGAGGGTCTCGCGCCCGGCGAGTGGCGCGAGCTCACGCCGGACGAGGTCGCCTCGCTCCGGCGCTGACCCCGTTTCTTTCGGCCCTCCACGTCGCACAATTGGCCCTGTCCTGGCCGCACAGGAAGGAGCGCGGCGCCGAAGGTAGAGCGCTTGTTAGCCGCCGGAGACACCTTCGCCGCGCTGTGCACGAATCGGCACAAGATCTGTCCGTTTGGGACGCAGACAAGCCAGCGCTTCGGCGTTAGCCTAGGCGGCGAGAAGGGGGCGGGTCGGGAGCCCGAATCAGACGCGCGCGTGAATCAGCGCGCCGCGCGCTCGCCTGTTTAGAGCCCGTTCTTGGGGCGCGCCGCGCCGAACATCCGCCCGGCGTCCGACCGGACGAAGCCCATGCGGTCGAGGATCGTGTCGAGCGTCGGCTGCGACGCCTCGCGCGCCTTCGCGGCGCCCAGGGCGAGGAGGCGCTGGAGCTCCCGCTCGTCCGCGCGGAGCGCCTGGTAGCGCTCCTGGATCGGGGCGAGGAGCTCGACGACCGACTCGCCAACGGCCTCCTTGAAGCTGCCGTAGCCCTGGCCGTCGAACTCGGCTTCGATCGCGTCCATGTCGGTGCCGGTCGCGACGGACATGATCTCGATCAGGTTCGTGATCCCCGGCTTGTCGTCGCCGCGGCGGATCTCCGAGCCCGAGTCGGTCACAGCGCTCTTGAACTTCTTGCGGACGACGTCGGGCTCGTCGAGCATCCGCACCGTGCCCTGCGGCGACCCGCCCGTGGTGGACATCTTCCGCTCAGGCTCCTGAAGGTCCATGATCCGGCCGCCGACCGACGGGGCGATCATCTTCGGCAGAGCGAACGTCTCGCCGTAGCGCGAGTTGAACCGCTCGGCGACGTCGCGGGCGAGCTCGATGTGCTGGCGCTGGTCCTCGCCGACCGGGACCGCGTCGGTCTGGTAGAGCAGGATGTCGGCCGCCTGGAGGACGGGATACGTGAAGAGGCTGGACGAGACGAACTCCTGCCGGTCGGCCTTGTCCTTGAACTGGGTCATCCGGCGCAGCTCGCCGAAGCTCGTGACCGAGCCCAGGAGCCAAGCAGCTTCCGGGTGCGCGGGGTTGTGGCTCTGGATGAAGACGGTCGAGCGCTCGGGGTCGAGCCCGGTCGCGAAGAGCATCGCGGCGAGGTCGAGGCAGGCCTCGCGGAGCTCCACCGGGTCGTACTCGACCGAGATCGAGTGCAGGTCGACGATGCAGAAGAACGCGTCGCCCTGCTCCTGCGTCGCCGCGTACTGGCGGAAGCCGCCCGAGTAGTTCCCGAGATGCTTGTCGCCGGTCGGCTGGATGCCCGAGAAGATCCTCACGACGGGGCAAACTACACTCCGAATACGTATGGCAGTGACCGGATCTCCCGAGCTCCTGATCGTCATGGGCGCGGCCGCGACCACCGAGCAGGTGGAGGACGTGGTCGCGCGCCTCGCCGAGGCGGGCGCCGACGCGCACGTCACGCCGGGGAAGGACGCCACGGTGATCGGAGCGATCGGCGAGCGCGATCTCCTGTCGCAGCTTCCGCTCGAGAGCTACCCCGGCGTCGAGCAGGTGCTGCCGATCCTGAAGCCGTACAAGCTCGTCTCGAAGGAGATGCGGAGCGGCCCCACCGTGATCGACGTGCGGGGGCGGCGCGTGGGCGACGGCTACTTCGGGTTGATCGCAGGGCCCTGTTCCGTGGAATACAGGGAGCAGACGATGGAGGCGGCGCACGCGGTGCGCGACGCGGGCGCGTCCATGCTCCGCGGCGGTGCGTTCAAGCCGCGCTCCTCGCCGTACGCGTTCCAGGGGCTCGGCCAGGAGGGGCTCGACATCCTGAAGGAGGCGCGGGAGGAGACCGGCCTGCCGATCGTGACCGAGCTCATGGACGCGCGCGACGTCGAGGCGGTCGTGGACGCGGCCGACGTGATCCAGATCGGCGCGCGGAACATGCAGAACTTCACGCTCCTCGCGGAGGTCGGCCGCTCCGGCAAGGCGGTGCTCCTGAAGCGCGGCGCGTCGGCGACGATCGAGGAGCTCCTCATGGCGGCCGAGTACGTGCTGCGTGAGGGGAACTCGGAGGTCATGCTCTGCGAGCGCGGCATCCGCACGTTCGAGCGGGCGACGCGCTTCACGCTCGACCTCGGCGCCGTGCCCGTGCTGAAGCTCGAGACGCACCTCCCCGTGATCGTCGATCCGTCGCACGCAGCGGGCCGGCGCGACCTCGTGGCGCCGCTGGCGCGAGCGGCGGTTGCGGCCGGCGCGGACGGGATCATCGTCGAGGTGCACCCGAGGCCGGACGAGGCGCTCTCGGACGCGTCCCAGCAGATCCCCTCGGCGGAGTTCGCGCGCTTCGCAGACGAGATCCGCGCACTCGCCTCGCTGATGGGCAAGGTCATCGGCTAGCCCCGCGGCGCGGAGGACCTCATGACGGACGTCTCGCGGCTCGCCATCGTCGGCACCGGCCTGATCGGGGCCTCGATCGGCCTGGCCGCGAAGGCGGCGGGGGTCGGGTCCGTTGTCGGGTACGACGCGAACGTCGATGCGCTCGGCGTGGCGCGGGAGCGCGGCGCCGTGGACGAGGCGGCCGCCTCGCTCGCGGATGCGGTGGACGGCGCGGACCTCGCCGTGGTGGCGACGCCGGTGGCGACGCTCGCGGCCGCGGTCGGCGCGACGCTCGCGGCGAGCGGGGACGGGACGACCGTGACGGACGTCGGCTCGACCAAGCGGGCCGTGTGCTCGTCGGTCGAGGAGCGCGCGCGGTTCATCGGCGGGCATCCCGTGTCCGGCTCGGAGGCGCACGGCCCGGAGCACGCGCGCGGCGAGATCTTCGAGGGCGCCACGTGGTACCTGACGCCGGTCTCCGAGACGGATCCGGCGCGCTACAAGCGGCTGCACGGGTTCGTCGCGTCGCTCGGCGCCGTCCCGGTCGCCGTGGACCCGCGCGCGCACGACCGGCTCGTCGCGCTGACCTCGCACGTCCCGCACGCGCTCGCGAACGTCCTCGCGAACCAGGTCGGCTCCGTCCGGGTGGACGGGCACGAGCCGCTGGCCGGCGCCGGCGGGTCGCTGCGGGACATGACGCGCGTCGCCGGCGCGAACCCGCGGATCTGGGTGGACATCTTCCTCGAGAACGCCGACGAGCTCTCGAGCGCGCTGGCCGAGCACCGGCGGCGCGTCGAGGAGGTCGAGCGCGCGCTCGCCGAGGGCGACGCCGGCTACCTCGCGCGCTGGATCGGCGAGGCGGCGCAGCACCGGCGGCGGATGCTCGAGACCTCGTACCCCGATCCCGGTTCGCTCCAGCGGCTGCGGGTGCACGTGCCCGACCGGCCGGGCGTGCTCTCCGGGATCACGCAGGCGCTCGGCGCGGAGGGGATCAACATCGAGGACTTCGACCTCCACCACATGACGCCGGAGCGCGGCGGCACGCTCGTCATCCTCGTCGCCGGGGAGAAGGAGGCGCTGCGCGCCGCCGACCTCCTCGAGGCGCAGGGCTACGCGGTCGTCGTCACGCCGGTCCTCGAGGACGAGTAGGGCTCCCGCGCCGGGCAACCCGGCGGGTGCGTTCCGTAGGGTGGGGGCGTGCTAGAACCGGCGCGCTTCCGGCACGATTTCGGCACACGGGCGCCCCGCGCGCGGGGCTATCGTGACTCTGGGGACGCGCGCTCCCCCAAGGGGGGAGTACGCCTCGGGGGAGACATGGCCGGTCGGGCCGCGGCTGTCCGCGCCACGGCCGGTTGCCTGGCACCGGGGCATGTCCCCCGGGGCCAGGGCAGGGGTCTGACCGCGGTCGTGTCCGGAAGGGGCGTGGCCAAGGAGGGCTCGTGCACATAGCGCCCGCCGCCTCGCTCGTCGGCGACCTCGCCGTGCCGGGTGACAAGTCGATCTCGCACCGGGCGCTCATCCTCGGCGGGCTCGCCGACGGCGACTCCGAGGTGCGCGGCTTCGGCGCCTCGGCCGACACGCTCGCGACCGCGGACGCGATGCAGGCGCTCGGCGCCGACGTCGAGCTCGACGGGGAGACCGTCCGCATCACCGGTGCCGGGCTGCGCGGGCTCACGCCGCCAGGCGGGCCGATCGACTGCGCGAACGCCGGCACGCTCATGCGGCTCCTGCCGGGCGCGCTCGCCGGCCAGACGGGACGGTTCGTCCTGACGGGCGACGAGTCCCTCTCGCGCCGCCCGCTCGACCGCGTCGCCGACCCACTCCGCGAGATGGGCGCGACTCTCAAGACGACCGACGGGCACGCTCCGCTCATCGTGGACGGCGGGCCGCTCCGCCCGATCCGCTACGAGCTGCCGGTCGCAAGCGCGCAGGTGAAGTCCGCGATCCTGCTCGCAGGGCTCCTCGCCGAGGACGGGCCGACCACGGTCGTCGAGCGCCACCCGAGCCGCGACCACACCGAGCGGCTGCTGTCCGCCATGGGCGCGCGCATCACGACGAGCCCGCGCCAGGCGGCCGTCTGGCCGGCCGAGCGGCTGCGGCCGATCGACCTCGCGATCCCCGGCGACTTCTCCTCCGCCGCGCCGTTCATCGTCGCGGCCACGCTGCTGAACGGCTCGAGCCTGCGCATCCACGACGTCGGCGTGAACCCGACGCGCACCGGCCTCCTCTCCGTGCTCGAGCGCATGGGCGCCCGCGTCTCGCTCTTCAACCGGCGCAGCGAGGCCGGAGAGCCGGTCGCCGACATCGAGGTCGTCCCGGCCGAGCTCGTCGCGACGAGCATCCCGCCGTCCGAGGTGCCGCTCCTCGTGGACGAGCTGCCGCTCTTCGCGCTCGTCGCGTCGATGGCGCGCGGGGAAAGCGTGGTGCGCGGCGCGCAGGAGCTGCGCGTCAAGGAGTCCGACCGGCTCGAGGCCGTGAAGGACGTGCTGCGCCCGATCGGCGTGCGGATCGAGACGACCGCCGACGGCATGCGGATCCGCGGCGTCCCCGCCCGGCCGCGCGGCGACACCGCCGTGGACGCCCGCGGCGACCACCGGATCGCCATGCTCGCGGCGATCGCGGGCGTCGTCTCGCGCGAGGGCATCGAGATCCGCGACCCGGAGTGCGTGGCCGTCAGCTACCCGGAGTTCTTCTCCGTGCTCGATTCCGTCGCGCTGCGATGATGCGGCCGTGATCATCGCGATCGACGGCCCGGCGGGGGCGGGGAAGAGCACGGTGGCCAAGCGCGTCGCGGAGCGGCTCGGCTTCCGCTACCTCGACACGGGCGCGATGTACCGGGCGCTCACGCTGCTCGCGCTCGAGCAGGGCGTCCCGCTCGACGATGGCGAGGCGCTCGCCGCGCTCGCCCGCGCGAACCCGGCGACGGTCGAGCGCGACCGCGTCCTCGTCGGCGACCGCGACGTGACGGCGGAGATCCGCACCGTCGAGATCGACCGCGTGGTCTCGTCCGTGGCGCGCCACCCCGAGGTGCGGGAGGTGCTGCGCGCGCGCCAGCGGACGCTCGCGGCCGACGGCGACGCCGTCATGGAGGGCCGCGACATCGGCGCCGTCGTCTGCCCCAATGCGGACGTGAAGGTCTTCCTCACCGCGGATACGGCGGAGCGTGCGCGCCGGCGGACGGACGACCGGCCCGGGCTCGGCGTGGACGCCCTCGCGACCGACCTCGAGGACCGCGACGCGCGCGACGCCGGCCAGATGGGCGCTGCGCCGGACGCGGAGCCGATCGACACGACACACCTTTCCATCGACGAGGTCGTCGACCACATCGTCGAGCTTGCGAGCGCACGGGCGGGGCGCGCATGAGGGCGCCGAGCGTCAACGGCGTCATCTACTGGACGGTCGGCAAGGGCCTCTTCGCGAGCATCGCAAGGGGGGTCGTGCGGATGAAGGACTACGGGCGCGAGCGCGTCCCGCGCGACGGCGGCGCCGTCCTCGCGGTGAACCACGCCGCCTGGATCGACGTCCCCGTCGTCGGCACGCTCTGCCCGCGGCGCATCGTCTTCCTCGCCAAGGCCGAGGCGCACGCCGTCCCGGGGCTCGGCCCACTGATCCGGTCGTTCGGCACGCTCTCCGTGCGCCGCGGCGAGTCCGACCGGGAGGCGGTGCGGCTCGCGCGGGAGGCCGTACGGGAGAACAACCTCCTCGGCGTGTTCGTCGAGGGCACGCGGCAGCGGGGCGGCGAGCCGGGGAAGGCGATGCCGGGCGCCGCGATGATCGCCATGGCGGAGGGCGTCCCGGTCGTGCCGGCCGCGATCTACGGCTCGCACCTCTGGACGCCGACGAACCGCGCGCCGATCTCGGTCGCGTGGGGCGAGCCGATGCGCTTCGAGCACCTGCCCCGAAACTCGAAGGGCTACAAGGCGGCGACGGCCGAGATCGAGGCGGAGATCCGGCGCCTGTGGGAGTTCCTCGGCGAGATGCACCGCCTGGGGCGCCCCGAAGGCGTGCCGCCGCGCCGGGCCGCGCTGCCGTCACGCACTGTGAGCGGCGACGCTCGTCGGGACGGTGGCGGTGGTCGGCTTCCCGAACGTCGGCAAGTCCACGCTCGTGAATCGGCTCTCCGCCACGCGTCAGGCGGTCGTCTTCGAGACGCCCGGCGTGACCCGGGACCGCAAGGAGGTCGTGTGCGAGTGGGCGGGCAAGAAGCTCCTGCTCGTGGACACGGGCGGCGTAGACGTGGCCGACACCTCGCCGATCACGCGCCAGGTGGCCGAGCAGGCGCGCCGGGCGGTGGAGGCGGCCGACCTCGTCCTGTTCGTCGTGGACGCAAAGTTGGGCGTGACGCCGGGCGACGAGGAGGTGGCAGCAATCCTGCGCCGGTCCGGCAAGCCCGTGATCGTGCTCGCGAACAAGGTGGACGACCCGAGCCGCGACGACGACGCACTCGAGTTCCACCGGCTCGGCCTCGGCGACCCGTTTCCCTCGTCCGCGCTGCACGGGCACGGCACCGGCGACCTGCTCGACCGGCTCGTCGCCGACCTCGGGGCGCTCGGCGCGGCGGCCCCGGCCGAGGTGGGGGAGGAGGCTATCCGCGTGGCGGTGCTCGGGCGGCCGAACGTCGGCAAGTCGAGCCTCGTGAACACGATCGCGGGCGAGGAGCGGGTGATCGTCTCCGACGTGCCGGGGACGACGCGCGACGCGATCGACACGGTCGTCCGCCGCGGCGACGAGACGTTCCTCTTCGTGGACACGGCGGGCCTGCGGCGGAAGCGCCGGCAGCGGCAGGGGATCGAGTACTACTCCGAGCTCCGTGCGATCCAGGCGGCGGAGCGGGCCGACGTCGCGCTCGTCCTCGTGGACGCGACCGAGGGCCTCGTCGACCAGGACCTGGCCGTGGCCGACGTGGCCCGGAACGCCGGGTGCTCGACGCTCGTCGTGCTGTCTAAGTGGGACGAGTCGGAGATCGACGTCGAGGACGTCCGGCCGAAGCTCGAGGACCGTCTGCGCCAGCGCCCGCCGGTCGTCACGGTCTCGGCCAAGACGAAGCGCGGCGTGCACCGCCTGCTCGACCGCGTCGCCGAGCTCTACGCCAAGCACACGGCGCGGATCCAGACCGCCGAGCTGAACAAGGCCATCCAGGATCTCCGAGCGCAGCGGCCGGGCCCGAGCAAGGCGGGGCGGCGGCTGAACCTGCTCTACGGCACGCAGGTGGAGACGCGCCCGCCGCGCTTTCGCATCTTCGTGAACGATCCCGGTCTCATGACCCGCGACTACGGCTACTGGGTCGAGAACCGCCTCCGGGAGCGCTTCGGCCTCTCCGGGGTTCCCGTCATCATCGACTTCGTGCGGCGCGGATGACCCACGCGGCCCCGTCCCAACCGGCCATGTCCTCGGCGAGGCGCACTCCCCCCTTGGGGGCGCGCGGGCCCCAGCACGAACGCTATCGAGGCCGGGCGCGCGTGTCTGTCACGGAACTGCGCCGATTGTGTGCCGATCGCTCCACAGGCGGTGGGCGGCCGTGAGAATCGCGGTCCTCGGCGGCGGGTCGTGGGGATCGGCGGTCGCCGCGCTCCTCGCCGAGGAGCACCACGACGTCACGCTCGTCTGCCGCGACCCGGAGCAGGCGCGCACGATCTCCGAGACCGGTCGGAACCCGCGCTACCTGCGCGACCTCGACCTCTCCGCCGTCCGCGCGGTCTCGTTCGAGGACGCCGACCTCGCCTCCGCGGAGCTCTTCGCGATCGCGGTGCCGAGCCGCGCCTTCCGCGAGGTCGTCGAGGGGCTCCCGCCGAACGACGCGCCCGTGCTCTCCCTGGTGAAGGGCCTCGATCCCGCGTCCGGCGGGCGCCTCTCGCGCGTCGTCCGTGACCGGCCGGTCGCCGTCCTCTCGGGGCCCAACCACGCGGAGGAGATCGCCGCCGGCCTGCCCGCCGCCGCCGTGATCGCGAGCGACGACGAGGCGCTCGCGACGCGTCTCCAGCACGCGGTCTTCACGCCGCGCTTCCGCGTCTACGTGAACACCGACTTGGTCGGCGTCGAGCTTTGCGCGGCGGCGAAGAACGTGATCGCGCTCGGCGCGGGCGCCGTGGACGGGCTCGGCATGGGCGACAACGGCAAGGCGGCGCTCATGACGCGCGGCCTCGCCGAGATGGTGCGGCTCGGTGACGCGGCCGGGGCGCGGCCCGAAACCTTCTCCGGCCTCGCCGGGATGGGCGACCTCATGGTCACCTGCTGGAGCCGTCACAGCCGCAACCGCCGCGCCGGCGAGCTGATCGCGCGCGGCGCGTCCCCCGACGAGGCCAGGGCCGAGATCGCGATGGCCGTCGAGGGCCTGACGACCGCACCGATCCTCCGCGACCTCGGCCGCAGCCTCGGAACCGAGCTCCCGATCACCGAGGCGGTGTGCGACGTCCTCGACGGCGCGTCGCCGCGTGAGGCCGTCGCGGATCTCATGGGCAGAGCCCCCACAGGGGAGTAGCGGCCGCCCGGGGCGGCATCTACCCTCAGGTCGTGCGATCGCTCCGACTCACGATCGGCCTCGCCGCCGTCCTCGCCTCGCTCGCCGTCGCCGGCTGCGGCGGCCAGAGCGCGGCGCCGACAAGCGCGGGCGCGTCGCTCGCGCCGGCCACGACTGCGGTGCTCGTGAGCGTCGACACGAATTTCGACGCCGCATCCTGGTCGCAGTTCCAGTCCCAGCTCGAGCAGCTCGGCGGGGAGGATCTTCTCTCGAATGCGTTCGGCGGCGACGGTCTCGACCTCGAGCGCGACGTGGAGCCCGCCCTCGGCCCCGAGACCTACGTGGTCGTGCTCAGCCTCGCCGACGAGACGAGCACCATCCTCCTCACGCAGCCGAACGATCCGGCGAAACTCCAAGCGCTCGTGGAGAAGAGCGGCGAGCCCGCCGTGACGCGCGAGATCGAAGGCTGGTCAGCTGTCGCCGACACCGAGGCGGCGCTCGATCGCTTCGAGGCGGCGCGCGAGCGCGGCACGCTCGAAGGCGAGGACGACTACCGCGATGCGACCGAGGACCTTCCCGGGGACGCGCTCGCGACCGTCTACCTCTCGGGGGCGGCCGCCGCGCAGGCGCAGGGCATGACGGGCGCCGGCGCGGACGACAAGACGCTCGCGTGCATCTTCGGTTCCGACGACGGCGTTCCATCGAGCGCGTTCGCGCTGACGTCCCAGACGGACGGGCTGCGGCTCGTCGGCACGTCCGGGGGCTCGCCACTCACGGGCAACGCGTCCAAGGCGGCCGAGAATTCGCTTCCCGAGAGGGTGCCGGCCGGCGCGCTCGCGTTCATCGAGGCGCACGAGCTCGGCGACACGCTCGCGCGCGCGATCGGCTGCAGCGCCGGCAAGGAGAACGCCATGGCGCTCGGCCTCGTCGAGAGCGCGCTCGGGCAGCCGCTCGAGCAGGCGGCGAAGTCGCTCTTCGCCGGCGAGACGGCGATCCTCGTCTATCCGCCGAAGAACCCCGAGCAGGACGGTTTCAAGTCGTTCGCGCTCGTCACGCAGGTGGACGACGGCGAGAAGGCGCTCGAGCTCGTTGACCACGTGGCGCAGGTGGCGAAGACGTTCGAGCCGGAGCTCACGTTCTCCATGACGAAGGGCGTGAACGGGTGGCAGCTCCGCATACTCGGCTACGAGGACACGGAGGTGACGTTCGCCGTGAAGGACGATCTCCTGGTCGTGACGCCCGACCCGCTGGTCGTCGGCCGCTTCGCCGATGACGGCGAGCGCCTCGCGGACAGCGCCGGCTACAGGGACACGCTCGCTGCCGCGGGCACGCCGGACGAGACCTCGGGCCTCGCCTGGGTGGACGTTCCGGGCATCGCGAAGCTCTTCGGCGGAGGCGGCGGCGAGGCCAAGGCGCTCAAGTCGCTGGGCGGCCTCGTCCTCTGGAGCGAGCCCAAGGGCGACCGGGTTGGCATCGAGGGCTTTCTCCAGATCGGCTAGCGTTCCCGCCCATGTCCGACTCCTCCTTCTCCCGGCGCGACGGCGAGCGCGCGCACGAGTTCCTCTTCACCTCCGAGTCCGTCACGGAGGGGCACCCCGACAAGGTGGCCGACCAGATCTCCGACTCGGTGCTGGACGCCGTCCTCGCGGACGACCCGCAGGGCCGCGTCGCGTGCGAGACGCTCGTCACGACGGGCCTCGTGGTCGTCGCGGGCGAGATCACCACCGAGACCTACGTGGACATCCCGCGGCTCGTCCGCGACAAGATCGCCGCGATCGGCTACGACCGCGCGAAGTACGGCTTCGACGCGCATACGTGCGGCGTCGTCGTCGCGATCGACGAGCAGTCGCCCGACATCGCCCGCGGCGTGGACGCCTCCTACGAGGCGCAGCACGGCGACGAGGATCCACTCGACCGGATCGGCGCCGGCGACCAGGGGATGATGTTCGGCTACGCCTGCACCGAGACCGAGGAGCTGATGCCGCTCCCGATCATGCTCGCGCACGGGATGACGCGGAAGCTCGCCGAGGTGCGGCGCGACCAGTCGCTCGCGTACCTGCGGCCGGACGGGAAGTCGCAGGTGACGGTGCGCTACGAGGTGGACGAGCACGGCCGGCAGAAGCCCGCCGAGATCGAGCGCGTGCTCATCTCGACGCAGCACCGCGAGGGGCTCGACATGGGCGACCTCAAGCGCGACCTCATCGAGCACGTCATCGGCCCGGTGCTCGCCGCGCGGCCGGACCTCTGCGACGAGCGGAAGCTCGCCGACCCGGACTTCGTCTACGTGAACCCGACCGGCAACTTCGTGATCGGGGGCCCGATGGGCGACTCCGGCGTCACCGGCCGCAAGATCATCGTGGACACGTACGGCGGCATGGCCCGCCACGGCGGCGGCGCGTTCTCCGGCAAGGATCCGACCAAGGTCGACCGCTCGGCCGCCTACGCGGCGCGCTACGCGGCGAAGAACGTCGTGGCCGCAGGCCTGGCCGACCGGTGCGAGCTCCAGGTCGCGTACGCGATCGGCGTCGCGCACCCGGTCTCGGTCTCGGTGGACTGCTTCGGCACGGAGCGGCTGCCGACCGGGCAGATCGAGGCGCTCGTCCGCGAGCACGTCGACCTGCGCCCCGGCGCGATCCTCCGCGACCTCGACCTGCGGCGCCCGATCTACGCGGCCACCGCGGCGTACGGGCATTTCGGCCGCGTGGAGCCCGAGTTCACCTGGGAGCGCACGGACAAGGCCGACGCGCTCCGCCGGGCCGCGGGCGTCGCCGAGCCCGTCGCGTCCTAGCGCCTCCGGCTCCGGCTCCGGCGCACGAGCCGCGCTCCGCGCCCGCACCGGCACCGGCTGTGGACGAACCGGCACAGACTCGGCACGGTCCCGTGACAGACACGCGCGCCCGGCCCCGATAGCGTTCGTGCTGGGGCCCGCGCGCCCCCCAAGGGGGGAGTGCGCCTCGCCGGGGACATGGCTCCGGCGGACGGGTCTGAAAGGGCGTGCGAGGGCGCGGCGGCGCTACGCGGCGCGGACGAACAGCCCGGCGGCGGCCTTCTCGCCGAAGGAGAGCTCCTCGCCGTCTCGCCCGACGCGGAACGTCCCGTCCTCGACCGCGCGGAGCTCGACCTTCGTCCCCGGCGCGAGGCCCGCGTCGTAGTACCAGTGGAGGAGCTCGCCGTCGTGCTCGGCGAGCCGCACGACCTCCGCCTTCGACCCCGGCTCGAGCTCGGCGAGGGCCTGGAGCTCCTTGTTCTCGGCCTGCTCGAACGTCGTGTCCACCGGCCAGCCATGCGGGCAGCGCTCGGGATTCCCGAGCTTCTCGGAGATCCGCTCGATCATCTCGTCCGTGAAGGTGTCGCCCAGGAGGTCGGCCTGCACGTGCGACTCCGCCGGCGTGTAGCCCATGAAGTCCGTGAGGAGCCGCTCGATCAGCCGGTGCCGGCGCACGACGCGCTCGGCGAGGTCGCGGCCCTTCGGCGTCAGGATCGCCTCCTTCTGCTCGCCGCGCTCGACGAGCCCCTCGGCCTCGAGCCGCTTCAGCATCTCGCCCGCCGACGCCCGCGAGACGCCGAGCATGTCGGCCACGCGCACCGCGAGCGTGGGCGCGCCCTTCGTCGCCGGGTGGTACTCGCCGATCGGGAACGCGAGGAAGTAGATCGTCTCGATGTAGTCCTCGACCGAATGCCCTGCCATGGAGCCGATTCTAGGGCGCCGTCCTCGCCTGGGGCGATCCTGTGTCCGTGAGCCGCTACGCCTCGGTCGTGCCGCTCGTGTCCACGCGCGCCCTCGCGCGGCCGTTCACGTACCTCGTGGACGACGCCGAGGTCGGGACGATCGTCTCCGTCCCGTTCGGCCGTGCGCGGCGCCGCGGGGTGGTCGTCGCCCTCGACGACGCGCCTCCGCCCGACGTCGAGCCGGTCGCGGTCGAGGCGGTCATCGGTGCCGTCCCGCCCGCACTCGTCGCCCTCGCACTCTGGCTCGCCGACTACTACGGCTCGACGCCGGCCCGCGCGCTCGCGCTCGTCGCGCCGCCTTCGCGCGCCCGCCGGGCAGGGGCGAAGCGTCGTGCCGTCCCCGAGGATCCCCCCGGCGAGGCCGCGCCCGCCGCGCTCACCGCGTCGCAGGAGGTCGCCCTCGCCCGGATCGTCGGCGCGCTCGGCTCGACCGCGCACGTCCTCCTCCACGGCGCGACCGGGAGCGGCAAGACGGAGGTGTACCTCCGCGCCTGCGAGGCGGCCCTCGCGCGCGGGCGCGGCGCGATCGTGCTCGTTCCCGAGATCGCGCTCACGCCGCAGACCGCCGGCCGGTTCCGCACCCGCTTCGGGGATCGTGTCGCCGTGCTCCATTCGCGGCTCACAGAGGCCGAGCGCCGCGACGAGCGCGCCCGCATCGCGGCCGGCGAGGCCCGCGTCGTCGTCGGCGCGCGCTCGGCGATCTTCGCGCCCGTCGAAGGCCTCGGGCTCGTCTGCGTGGACGAGGAGCACGACGCGTCGTACAAGCAGGACTCGGACCCGCGCTACGACGCCCGCACCGTCGCGGCGAAGCGGGCGGCGCTCGAGGACGCGGTCGTCGTCTACGGCTCCGCAACCCCGCGCCCGGAGAGCTGGGCGCGGCTCGAGCGGCTCGACCTCGGCGCCCGTCTCGGCGCGCCGATGCCGCCCGTGAAGATCGTGGATCTCCGCCGCGAGACCGGCTACCCGCTCTCCACGCCGCTCCTCGCCGCGCTCGGCGCGGTCGCCGACGCGCGCGGCAAGGCCGTGCTCCTCCTGAACCGACGCGGCGTCGCGCCCGCGCTCCACTGCCGCGCCTGCGGCCTCACCGAACGCTGCGAGCTCTGCGACGTCGCGCTGACGCTCCACGCGGACGGGCGCCTCCACTGCCATCACTGCGGCGCGGCGCGGCAGGCGCCCGAGGTCTGCCGGAGCTGCGGCGCGGCCGAGGTCGCGCGCCTCGGCTCGGGCACGGAGCACCTGGAGGCCGAGCTGGCCGCGCGGGTCCCCGAGCTCGATCTGTTCCGCCTCGACGCGGACACGACCGCGCAGCCGGGGCGGCTCGCCGAGACGCTCGCGCGCTTCCGCGAGACCGACGGCGCGGTGCTCCTCGGCACGCAGATGGTCGCCAAGGGCCACCACTTCCAGGGCGTGTCCCTCGCCGCCGTGGTCGATGCGGACACGGGGCTCGGCCTGCCCGACTTCCGCGCCGAGGAGCGCACGTTCCAGCTCGTGACGCAGCTCGCGGGGCGCAGCGGCCGCGACGCGCCGGGGCGCGTGATCGTGCAGACGTACCAGCCGGACGCGCGGCCGATCGCCCTCGCCGCGCGCCACGCGGTGGACGAGTTCCTCGCGGGCGAGCTCGCCCGGCGCGAGCTGCTCGGCTACCCGCCGTACCGCCAGCTCGTCCGGATCGTGGTCTCCGGGCCGACCCCGGACGGCCCGCTCGCCGTGCTCGGCCAGCTCCGGGCGCGGCTCGACGGCGTCGAAGGCGTCGACCTGCTCGGCCCGGCGCCGCTTCTGCGCCTCCGCGGCCGCTCGCGCGCGCAGCTCCTGGCGAAGACGGACACGCCGCGCCGCGTCGCGCTCCCCGCCGGGCGGCTGCTCGCGGCCGCGGCCGCCGCGATGCGGAAGGACGGCCTGGCGGTTTCAGTGGACGTCGAGCCGCAGCACCAGGGCTAGACTGGCGCGTCGATGGCCGAGGAGATCGAGGGGCAGGTCCGCGAGGGCGAGGAGCTCGACGCCGAGCGCGAAGGGCGGCGCCGGCTCGCGCTCGCGCAGGTTCGGCAGTACCCGGACCCAGTCCTGCGGCTGCGCGCCCGCGAGGTGACCGAGTTCGACGACGCGCTCGCCTCGCTCGTCGACCGCATGGGGCGGCTCATGAACGACGCGCGCGGCGTCGGGCTTGCGGCGCCGCAGCTCGGCCTGTCCCAGCGCGTGCTCGTCTACCAGATCGCCGAGGACAGCCCGGTCGTAGCGCTCGTGAACCCGACCATCGTGGAGTCCTCCGAGGAGACCGAGACGGGCGACGAGGGCTGCCTGTCGCTCGGCGCGGCGACGATCGCCGTCCCGGTCGAGCGGCCCGTGCGGATCACGGTCGAGGCCGTGGACGCCGCCGGGGAGCCGATCCGCGCCGAGGCCGAGGGGCTCGAGGCGCGCGTGATCCAGCACGAGCTCGACCACCTGGACGGCGTGCTCACGATCGACCGGACGACGCCCGAGGCGAAGCGGGACGCGCTCGCCAAGCTGCGCCCGCAGCCCGTTCTCGGGTGAAGATCGACGTCGCGGCGACCGCCCCGCTGGGGGCGGCCGTGCTCGAAGGGCTTGCCGAGCGCGGACGACGTCGAGCTGCTCGTCACGCGGCCGGACCGCCCGCGCGGGCGGGGCCGGAAGCTCGGCGCGCCGCCGGCCAAGGAGGTCGCCGAGCGGCTCGGCATCCCGGTGGAGCAGCCGGAGCGGCTGGACGACTGGCCCGGCGACGCGCCGGTCGTGGTCGTCGCCGCGTACGGGGCGCTGATTCCCTCGGCGCTGCTCGAGGACCGGCTCTGGCTGAACGTCCATCCGTCGCTCCTGCCGCGCTGGCGCGGGGCGGCGCCGGTCGAGCGCGCGATCATGGCCGGCGACGCGGAGACCGGCGTGACGATCCACCGGACGACCGCCGAGCTCGACGCGGGGCCGATCGCCGCGCAGCGGGCGTTCCCGATCGGGCCGGACGACGACGCGGGCGTCGTGTACGAGCGGGCGGCCGCGACCGCGCTCGAGCTGCTCGACGAGGTGCTGCCCGAGCCGGCCTTCCAGCCGCAGCCGGAGGAGGGCGCGACCTACGCCGAGAAGATCGGGCCGAAGGACCGCGAGCTCGACTGGTCGCGCCCGCCGCAGGAGCTGCACGACCGGATCCGCGGGTTGGCGCCGCACATCGGCGCCCGCGGCGAGGTCGAGGGCCGCCCCGTGATCGTGTGGCGCTCGCGCCTTGTGGACGGCGGACTCGAGATCCTCGAGGTCCAGCCGGAGGGCGGGAAGCGCATGCCGCTCGAAGCCTTCCGCCGCGGTCTCCGGTGAGCGCGGTCACGAACTCGGCGCAGGTCGTGACACTCTCGGCACGTTCCGTCACAGACACGCGCGGATTTCGCGCGTATCGTCAACGGCGGGGGCAAGGGGCCGAAGGCCCCCGGGGGAAGTCTCACGAGCGGGTTGCGGCGTGACCGCGCGCGACGTCGCCTTCCAGGTCGTCCGCCGCGTCTTCGAAGACGACGCGTACGCCGACCGCGCCTTCCGCTCGGCGGCCGACGCGGCCGCGCTCGACGAGCGCGACCGCGCCTTCGCCATGCAGCTCGCCTACGGGACGGTGCAGCGCGTCCGCACGCTCGACCACGCGATCGACACGCTCGGCCGGCGTCCCGTCCGCAAGCTCGATGCACCCGTACTGGCCGCGCTCCGCCTCGGCGCCTACCAGCTCGGCTTCATGGACGGCGTCCCCGCCCATGCCGCGGCGAACGAATCCGTCGAGCTCGTCCGCGCGGCCGGGCTCGAGCGCGCGGTCGCGTTCACGAACGCGGTCATGCGCCGCCTGGCCGAGGGCATCCGCGAGCTCGTGGCATCGCTCCCCGAGGCGACGCCCGCCGAGGCCGCGCTCCGCCACTCCTACCCGGACTGGATCGCCGAGACCTTCTGGCGCGAGCTCGGGCCCCCCGACGCGCTCGCGCTCATGGCCGCGCAGAACGAGCCGCCGCCGACCGTCGTCCGCGTGGCGGCGCGCGGCGTCGATCTCCCGGGCGAGCGGGATCCCGAGGTCCCCACCGCGCTCACGGTCGACCGGATCGCGCCCGAGTGGATCGAGCAGGGGCTCGCCTGGCCGCAGAGCCGCGGGTCCCAGCTCGCAGCACTCGCCGTCGGCGCGCAGCCCGGCGAGCGGATCCTCGACCTCTGCGCGGCCCCGGGCGGCAAGGCGATGCAGCTCGCCGAGGCCGCCGCCGAGGTGGTCGCGGTCGAGCTCCACGAGGGCCGCGCGCGTGAGCTCGAGGACACCGCCGCGCGATTCGGCCTCGCGAACGTCCGCGTCGTCAACGCCGACGCGCTGGAGCTCGACCCCGCCTACACGGGCTTCGACCGGGTGCTCGTGGACGCGCCGTGCTCCGGCCTCGGCGTCCTCGCCTCGCGGCCCGATCTGCGCTGGCGCGCCGAGCCGCTGCCCGAACTTCAGCGAGGGCTGCTCGCGGTGGCCGCCGAGCGCGTGCGCCCTGGCGGCACGATCACCTACTCCGTGTGCACGATCACCCGCGCCGAGACCGACGACATCGTGGACGCCGGAGGCCTCCCGCTCGACGACCTCGGGGCCGAGTGGCCAGCCTTCCGCCACCCGCGGCGCCCTGAGGCGCTGCTCACGCTCCCGCATGTCCACGGCACGTCCGGCTTCTTCACGGCGAGAATGCGCGCATGAGCTGGGAGACGTGGTCGCGTGGGCCGGAGATCGAGCCGTCGCTCTACGCGGCCGACTTCGCGCGGCTCGGCGAGCAGATCGAGACGCTCCTCGACGCGGGCGTCCGGATCTTTCACTTCGACGTCGGCGACGGGCACTTCGTCGAGCCGGTCACCATCGGTCCCGTCGTCCTCCAGTCGATCTCCGGCCTCGTCCACGACCGCGGAGGCGTGCTCGACTGCCATCTCATGGTGACGAACCCTGAGCGCCACTTTCCGCAGATCGCGCGGGCCGGGGGCGACAGCGTCACGTTCCACCACGAGGTCGCGGACGATCCGGCCGCGCTGGTCGCGCAGGCGCGCGACCTCGGGCTCGGCGTCGGGCTCGCGTTCAACCCGGAGAGCGCGGTGGCCGACGCGGTCGCCGTGGCGGACGGCGTCGACCTCGTGCTGTGCATGAGCATCCATCCCGGCTACTCCGGCCAGGAGTTCATGCCCGAGGCGATCGACCGGCTCCGCGCCACGCGCGACGCGCTCCCCGCCGAGGTGCACGTGCAGGTGGACGGCGGGATCACGGACGAGAACGTCGCAGCCGTGCGCGAGGCGGGCGCCGATCTGATCGTCGCCGGGAGCGCCGTCTTCGGGGCCTCGTCCATCGCGGACGCCTACCGCGGGCTCGCGTCCGCGATCGCGTGAGCGACGACGCCCGGCACCTCGAGCGCGCGATCGAGCTCGCCGAGCAGGGCCGCGGGACGACGCGGCCGAACCCGCTCGTCGGCGCCGTCGTCGTCAGCGGACGGCGAGGTGGTGGGGGAGGGCTGGCACGAGCGGCCGGGGCTTCCGCACGCCGAAGCACTCGCGCTCGAGGCGGCGGGGGAGCGGACGCGCGGCGCGACGCTCTACGTGACGCTCGAGCCGTGCGTCCACACCGGGCGGACGCCCCCGTGCGCGGACGCCGTGGTCGCGGCCGGGATCGCGCGGGCCGTGGTCGGCGCCCAGGATCCGTACGCGCCCGTGAACGGGCGGGGTCTCACACGAATTCGCGAGGCGGGAATCGAGGTCTCGCTCGCCGAGGGCGATCTCGCCCGGCGCGTCCGGCGGCAGAACGAGGCGTTCCTCACCTGGGCGGCCGAGGAGCGTCCGTTCGTCACGTACAAGGCGGCGATGACGCTCGACGGTCGGCTGGCCGCGTCCTCCGGAGATGCGCGCTGGATCTCGGGCGAGGAGAGCCGGCGGCGCGCGCACGAGTTGCGCGCGCTCGCGGATGCGGTCGCGGTCGGCATGGGCACCGTGCGTGCGGAGAATCCGCGCCTCGACGCCCGTGACGTGGGAGCGGAGCGCCAGCCACGCCGGCTCGCGTTCGGGCAAGGGCCGCTTCCCGAGGGCTCGGAGCTCGAGCTCGTCGAAGGCCCGCTCGACGAGGCGCTGCGCCGGCTCGCGGAGGAGGAGGTGCAGTCGCTGCTGCTGGAGGGCGGGCCCACGTTGGCCGGCGCGTTTCTGCGCGCCGGCCTCCTGGACAAGCTCGTCCTGTTCGTGGCGCCGACGCTCATCGGCGGCGACGACGCGCCGCCGCTCTTCGCGGGCCCGGGCGCGCAGACGCTTGCGGAGGCGGTTCCCCTGTCTCGCCCTCGAGACCGACCGCGCGGGCGACGACGTCGTCCTGACGGCGTACGTCCGCGAGCCCTAGCCTCCGAGGCAGCCGTCCGACGCGCCGCTGGCGCCCGCAAGCGGGCGCTCCCCCCGTTCGGGGGCGCGAGGCTCCCAGCACGAACGCTATCGGGGCCGGGCGCACGTGTGTGTCGCGGAACTGCACCGAATCTGTGCCGATCGCTCCACAGGCCGGGGGCCCCGGCCTCGGCAGGCGCGACCCGCCCGCGTATCGTTTCCCGCATGTTCACGGGGATCGTGCGCGAGGTCGGGACCGTCGAGTCGGTCGAGCCCGTCGCCGAAGGCGGCGCGCGCCTGCGCGTGCGCGCGGCCCGGACCGCGGCCCGCACGGCCACCGGCGACTCCGTCTCCGTCGCAGGCGTGTGCCTCACGGCGATCGAGGTCGTCGAAGGGTCGATCGCCTTCGACGCCGTGCCGGAGACGCTCGCCCGCACGACGCTCGGGGCGCTCGAGCCGGGCGCGCGCGCGAACCTCGAGGCCGCGCTCCGCGCCGGCGATCCGATGGGCGGCCACGTCGTCCAGGGCCACGTCGACGGCGTCGGCACGGTCGTCTCGCTCGCGCCCGAGGGCGACGGCGCGCGCCTCACTGTTGAGCTCCCCGAGTCGCTCGCGCACCTCGCGGCCGAGAAGGGCTCGATCGCGCTCGACGGCGTCAGCCTCACCGTCGCGGCGCTCGACGGCGCGCACGTCGAGATCGCGCTCGTGCCGCACACGCTTGCCGAGACCACGCTCGGCGCCCTCGCCCGGGGCGACCGCGTCAACGTCGAGACGGACATCCTTGCCCGGCAGGTCGAGCGCCTCCTCGAAGCGCGCCGGTAGCGCCGCGATACGATTCACCACGATGCGAGACGACTATGAGGCGCGCGACGAGACGACCCCCTTCGCGCCGATCGAGCAGGCGATCGAGGACATCCGCGACGGCAAGTTCGTCGTGGTCGTCGACGCTGCCGATCGCGAGAACGAGGGCGACCTCACGATCGCCGCGCAGTTCGCGACGCCCGAGGCGATCAACTTCATGGCCACACACGGCCGCGGCCTCATCTGTCTCTGCCTGACCGGCGAGCGCTGCGACGCGCTCGGGCTTCGCCCGATGACGCACGAGAACGAGACGCCGTACGGCACCGCGTTCACCGTGTCCGTCGAGGCCCGCGAGGGGATCTCGACGGGGATCTCGGCACAGGACCGCTCCCGGACGATCCAGGTCGCGATCGACCCTTCGAAAGGCCCGCGCGACCTCGTCCAGCCAGGTCACACCTTTCCGCTGCGCGCAAAGCCGGGCGGCGTCCTCCAGCGCGCCGGCCAGACCGAGGCGGCCGTCGATCTCGCGCGGCTGGCGGGTCTCAACCCCGCGGGCGTGGTCTGCGAGATCATGAACGAGGACGGGACGATGGCCCGCGTGCCCGATCTCATCCCGTTCTGCGAGCGCCACGGCCTCACCATGGTCACCGTCGCCGATCTGATCGAGTACCGGCGGCGCACAGAGAAGCTCGTCGAGCGCGCGACCTCCGTCCGCCTACCGACGACGTACGGCGAGTTCACCGCCGTGGCGTTCCGCGAGACCCTGACCGGCAAGCACCACGTCGCGCTCGTGAAGGGCGAGGTGGACGGCCGCGAGGACGTGCTCGTCCGCGTCCACTCCGAGTGCCTCACCGGCGACGTCTTCCATTCGCTTCGCTGCGACTGCGGCGAGCAGCTCGAGCAGGCGCTCCTGCGGATCGGCGCCGAGGAGCGCGGCGTGCTTCTCTACATGGCGCAGGAGGGCCGCGGCATCGGGCTCCTGGCGAAGCTGAAGGCCTACGAGCTCCAAGAGGCGGGCCTCGACACCGTGGAGGCGAACCTCGAGCTCGGCTTCCCGCCGGACGCGCGCGAGTACGGGATCGGCTCGCAGATCCTGGCCGACCTCGGCCTGACCACGATCCGGATCCTCACGAACAATCCGCGCAAGATCACCGGGATCGAGGGCTTCGGCCTCCGCGTCACGGAACAGGTGCCGATCGAGGTGCCGCCCAATGCGGAGAACCGCGGCTACCTCGAGACCAAGCGCGAGAAGCTCGGCCACCGTCTCCACCACCAGGAGCTGCGCTTCGTGGAGCCCGCCGAGTGAGTGGCTCGGACTTCCGCGTCGACGGCGCGGACGAGCTCCGGGTCGCCCAGCCGCTCGAGGAGCGCGACACGCCCGTCCCGGCCGTCGGCGGCGAGGCCGAGCCGGAGCCGGAGGAGTTCGGCGAGTCCGAGCACGCGCCGGGCGACCTGCGGATCCCAGAGGGCGTCGGCGCGTTCGTCGGCCACCCGAACGGCGTGCGCCGCACAGTTGGAATCGCGGTCGCGCGCTTCAACGGCGAGATCACGCAGCGGCTCCTCCAGGGCGCACTCGACACGCTCGTCGCGTCGGGGGTCGAGCAGAGCAAGATCGACGTGTTGCAGGTGCCCGGCGCGTTCGAGCTCCCGCTCGGGGCGATGGCGCTCGCGAAGACGAAGCGCTACGCGTGCGTGATCGCGCTCGGATGCGTGATCCGCGGTGAGACCCCGCATTTCGATTACATCTCGTCCGAGGCGGCGTCGGGCGTCCAGCTCGCGGCGCTCGAGACCGGGGTGCCGGTCGCCCTCGGCGTCCTCACGTGCGACACGCTCGGGCAGGCCGAGGAGCGCTCGGGCGGCGCCCACGGGAACAAGGGCGCCGAGGCCGCGGAGACCGCGCTCGAGATGGCCGACGTGTTCGCGCGCATGCGCGTGGCGAACGGCACCGCCGCGGCGCAGCCGTAATCGGTACAGATTCGGCCCACCTCGGCACAGACACGTGCGGATTTCGCCGTTACGCTGAGGCCCTCACTTCACGCGCCGCCGATCCGACCGTCCCGGCACCTCAGCGCCGCGGCAGCCGGAGCCGTCCGTGCGAAGCACTCCAATCGCTACACTCCGTCGCCGATGTCCAAGGTCTGTGCCGTCTGTGGGAAGGGTCCCTCCTTCGGAAACAACCGGAGCCACTCGATGGTGGCGACGAAGCGACGCTTCGAGCCGAACCTCCAGCGGGTGCGCATCCTCGTGAACGGCACGCCGCGCCGGAGCTACGTATGCACCCGGTGCCTGAAGGCCGGGAAGGTCCAGAAGGCCCTCTAGCGGCCGCCCGCGCCCTCGCCGGCGCGGCGCTCGCGGCGCTTGATGCGTCGCGTGCGCGGATCGACGACCTGAACGTCTATCCGGTCCCGGACGGGGACACGGGGACGAACATGACGCTGACGGTGCGTGCCGTCCGCGACGCCCTCGAGGGCTCCGCGGCCGCGACCCGGGCAGACGTGGCCGCGGAGGTGACCCGTGCGGCGCTCATGGGCGCGCGCGGGAACTCCGGCGTGATCCTCTCCCAGCTCGTGCGCGGCGCCGCCGAGGAGCTCGGCGCAGCCGGGATCGTCGATGCCGCCGCCGTCTCGCGGGCGCTCCGTGCCGCCTCGGACGCGGGGTATGCGGCCGTGCGCGAGCCGCAGGAGGGAACGATCCTGACGGTCTGCCGGGCGCTGGCCGAACACGCCCAAGCGAGCGACGCGGAGCTGCCGGAGCTTCTGGCCGACCTCGTCGCGCACGGGGAGCAGGCGCTGGCGCGGACGCAGGAGCAGCTGCCGACCCTGCGCGAGGCCGGCGTCGTCGACGCCGGCGGCGCCGGGCTCCTGGAGATCGTCCGCGGGATCGCGGCGCACGTGCGCGGTGAGCCGCTCCCGGAGGCCCCGGTGAGCGCGGGCCCGCTGCCGCTCGAGGCCGTCCACCGCGAGGTGTCGCGCTTTCGCTACTGCACGAGCTTCTTCGTCGAAGGCCCCGAGGTCGAGCCGGACGCGTTCGAGCGCGACCTCGAGCCGCTCGGCGACTCGCTCCTCGTCGTCGGCGGGCCGGGAGCCGTGAAGGTGCACGTTCACACGGACGAGCCGGGGCGCGCGCTCGCGCTCGGCACCGCGGCCGGCGTCGTCGAGGAGATCGACATCAAGAACATGCACCGCCAGACCGCCGAGCGCGTGGAGCGCCTCGTGGCAGGCGGCGGCGTCTCCGCCGTCGTGGCGGTGGCGGCGGGCGCCGGCAACGCGCGGCTCTTCCGCAGCTACGGGGCCGAGGTCGTGGACGGTGGGCGAACGATGAACCCGCCGACATCCGAGCTCCTCGGCGCGATCGAGGCCGCCGGTGCGGGGGAGGTGGTCGTCCTCCCGAACAACCCGAACGTCCTCCTCGCCGCCGAGCAGGCGGCAGCCGAGGCTTCGCGCCCCGCGGTCGTCGTCCCCACGCGGACGATGCAGGCCGGCCTCGGTGCGCTCGTCGCCTTCGACGCGGCCCGTACGGCGCTCGAGAACGCGTCCGAAATGGCCGAGGCGGCGTCAGGCGTCCGCTCCGGCGCGGTCGCGCAGGCGTCGCGGACGACCTCCGTGGACGGGATCGACGTGACCGAAGGGGAGTTCCTCGGGCTCGTGGACGGCACGGCCGTCGCATCCGGCCCCGACCTCGAGGAGGTCGCCCGCGCCGTGGCCGAGCGGCTCCTCGACGGCGCCGGCGTCCTGACGATCCTGGTCGGCGAGGACGGGTCCGACGGCAACGCGCTGGCCGCCGAGCTCGCCTCCGCGCACCCCGATCTCGAGATCGAGGTGCACGACGGCGGCCAGCCGAGCTACCCGCTGCTCTTGGCGGCCGAGTGAACTGCTGGCACTATGG
Organism: uncultured Actinomycetes bacterium; assembly: GCA_963720515.1. Classification (GTDB taxonomy): domain Bacteria; phylum Actinomycetota; class Thermoleophilia; order Gaiellales; family Gaiellaceae. The sequence continues at coordinate 290,527 of OY970397.1, forward strand.
GGCTCTTGCCGCAGGCCGATTTCGCCGATACTGAAGCGCTGGTGGACGAGCGGCGCCCCATCGACGTCTTGCTCGTGGAGGACAACGACGTCTTCCGCGAGGCCCTCGAGCTCATGCTCGGGCTCACCCCTGACGTGAACGTGGCGGGCGCGGTCGGGGACGGCCGCTCCGCCATCGTCGAGTGCGAACGCCTGCACCCCGACGTCGTCCTCATGGACTACCGGCTCCCGGAGCTCGGCGGCGTCGAGGCCACGGCCGAGATCTGCAGCCGCTCTGACGCGGCCGTCGTGGTGCTGACCGCGACAGCCGAGGAGGGCGAGATCGAGGCGCTCCTGGCCGCCGGCGCGGTCGCGTGCCTCACGAAGGACTCGGAGCTCGAGGAGATCGTCCGGGCGATCCGCGACGCCTCGCTCCGCGGTGCGTCTCTCATCTGAGACGACCGCGGTCGTCCTCGACTCGACCGCCGACCTGCCCGACCCGGCGGCGCGCCACCCGAACTGGCGGCTCGTCCCGCTCTACGTCCAGTTCGGCGACGAGACGCTCCGCGACTATGTCGACCTGACGCCCGCCGCGTTCTACGGGCGCCTCAGGGGCTCGCCCGTCCAACCGAAGACCTCGCAGCCGACGCCTGCGGACTTCGCGACCGTGTTCTCCGAGCTCGCCGGGTTCGAGCGCATCCTCTGCCTCTGCATCTCCGAGAAGCTGTCCGGAACGGCGAAGAGCGCGCGGCTGGCCGCCGAGGACCAGCAGGACCGAATCCGCGTGATCGACACAGGGAGCGTCTCGGGTGGGATCGTGATCCTCGGCGACGCGGTCCAGCGCCGCCTCGACGCCGGCACGACCGACGAGGAGGTGGACGAGCTCGTCGCCCGGTTCAAGCGCGAGGCGAACATCCTCTTCACGGTGAACACGCTCGACTACCTCGTTCGAGGCGGCCGGGTCGGCAAGGCGTCCGGCTTCGCAGGCGAGCTCTTGTCGGTGAAGCCGATCCTCGCGATCCGCGAGGGCGAAGTCGAGCCGATCAAGCGCGTCCGCGGGCGGGCCAAGGCGCTCGCCGAGCTCGAGCGGCTCTTCGTTGAAGGGACGGACGACGGCGAGGGATTCCACACCGGGGTCGCGCACGCCGACGCGCCCGGCGACGGGCAGGATCTCGCCGAGCGCGTGCACCGCGCCCGGCCGAACGCCTCGCTCGACATCTTCGGCGAGCTCGGCCCGGTGATCGGCGCGCACGGCGGGCCCGGCACGCTCGGCCTGTTCTGGTTCAGGGACTAGGCTCTCCGCGTGCCGCCGATCGCGCACTGGGACGACGTCGAGCCGGTCCGCAGGGAGCGCGGCCACATCGCCGGGAGCTGGCGCGACCTCGGCGAGGCGGCCGGCTCGGTCACGGTCGGCGTGAACCGGATCCAGATCGACCCGGGCCGGTGGTCGACGCCGCTCCACGTCGAGGGTGCGGAGGAGGAGATCTTCTTCGTGCTCGCCGGCTCCGGGACGTCGCTCCTCTGGCACGGGGAGGACACGCCGAGCGCGCACGAGGTGCGGGCGGGCGACTGCCTCGTGCACCTCGCGCTCGAGCAGGCGCACACGCTGCGCGCGGGCGACGACGGGCTCGACGTGCTCGCGTTCGGCATGCGCAGCTACGCGGACGCGGCCACCTATCTGCCGCGCGCGGGCGTCGCGTGGCTCGGCCCGACCTGGGTCGAGGCGGGCGGGGAGGAGAACCACCCGTGGACGCGCGAGGCGGCCGCCGGTGAGCCCGACGTGGGGGAGATCGCCGAGCGCCCGTCCACGATCGTGAACCTCGACGATGTCCCCGTGAGGGAGCGCACCGAGGAGACGGTCGCGCACGTGCGGCGCGACCTCGGCACGGCCGCCGGGTCGCTTCGCAGTGGCGTCGAGCACGTCTTCGTGCCGCCCGGGATGCTCAACTGGCCGCCGCACTGCCACTCCGCCGAGGAGGAGCTCTTCGTCGTCCTCGACGGCGACGGCGTCGCGGTGCTCGGCGACGAGGAGCACCCGGTGCGCGCCGGGAGCGTCGTCTCGTGCCCGGCGGGCACCCGCGAGTCGCATGCGTTCCGGGCGGGCGACGGCGGCATGACGCTCCTCGCCTACGGGACGCGCGAGCCGAACGACATCGCCTACTACCCGCGCTCGGGGAAGATCTCGTTCCGCGGCGTCGGCGTGATCGGGCGGATCGAGCCGGCGGAGTACTGGGACGGCGAGCGCTAGCGTCGCGCGCGGCTTCGGCGCACTTCCGGCACAGATCCGGCACGAACGCACGCCCCGGCCGCGGATAGCGTTCGTGTTGGGACCGTCGCTCCCCCAAGGGGGGAGTGCGTCCGCCGAGCCCTGGGCGGCGACGGGCCGCGCGCAGGCGGCGCCGTCCGGCAGGCTTCGTATCGTGCCGACGTCCTGGCTCTCATGATCCGCACGCGCCCTGCGGTGGCCGGCTTCGCTGGCATGGACCAAGAACGGCTCGAGGCGCGGCCGGCCAGGGTCGATCCGGACGCCTCCGTCGAGACGCTCCCGGGTGTCGGGCCGCGGATCGCCGAGCGGCTCGCCAAGCTCGGGCTTCACACGGTCCGCGACGTCGCCGAGCACCTCCCCCGCGGCTTCCTCGACTGGAGCGAGGCACGTGGCTTCGACCAGCTGTTCGCCGGTGGCGAGGCGACGGTCCGGTGCACGATCGAGCGCATCTCGCTCCGTCCGACGCGGCGCCGCAACCTCAAGATCGTCCAGGCCGCGGTGCGAGACGATGCCGGCAACCGGGTCACCGCGGTGTGGTTCAACCAGGCGTGGCTCGTCGACCAGCTCCCGCCGGGGACGCGGGTGCTGCTGCACGGGCGGCTCGAATCCGGCTCGGGGCCGCCGTCGTTCAGGGTCGAGCGGCACGAGCGAGACACCGAGGACGCCGGGCTGCACACGCTCGGCCTCGTGCCGAACTACCCGGCGAGCGAGGCGATCTCGAACGCGAAGCTCCGCGAGCTCACCGAGGCTGCACTGCGGCTCTCCCGCTGGTTCCGCGACCCGCTCCCCGCGAGCTTGCGCGACGCGGAGTCCCTGCCGCTCCGCGCCGACGCGATCGCCCTCGCCCACCGCCCCGCGACGCCGGCCGACGCCGAGCGCGCACGCGAGCGCCTCGCCTTCGAGGAGCTCCTGACGCTCCTCCTCGGCCTCGCCCGAAGGCGGCGAGCGCTCGACGAGGGCGCGCGCGCCCCGGCGCTCGGCCCGCCGGGAGAGCTCGCGGCCCGCTACCGCGCCGAGCTCCCCTTCGAGCTCACGCCGGAGCAGGACGCGGCGATCGCCGACATCGACCGCGACCTCGCGGGCGACCGGCCGATGCAGCGGCTCCTCCAGGGCGACGTCGGCTCGGGCAAGACGGTCGTCGCGCTTCACGCGCTCCTCCGCGCGGTCGACGCCGGCCGCCAGGGCGCGCTCATGGCGCCCACCGAGACGCTCGCCGAGCAGCATTTCGCCACGGTTGACGAGCTCGTCGCTCCGCTCGGCATCCGCGTGGCGCTCCTCACGAGCTCGCTCGGCGCACGGGCCCTCGCCGACGCGCGGGCGAAGGTCGCCTCGGGCGAGGCGGAGCTCGCGGTCGGCACGCACGCGCTCATCCAGGAGTCGGTCGCGTTCCGCTCGCTCGCGGTCGCCGTCGTGGACGAGCAGCACCGCTTCGGCGTGGAGCAGCGGCGCGCGCTCACGGGAGGGGCCGACGAGGTCCCGCACGTCCTGCACATGACCGCGACGCCGATCCCGCGCACACTCGCGCAGACCGTCTACGGCGACCTCGACGTGACCGAGATCGCGCGGCCGCCCCGCGACCGGAAGCCGATCAAGACCGCGTGGGTGCCGCACAACCGGAGCGGCCGGGCGTACGAGCGCCTGACGACACACCTGGCCGAAGGCCGCCAGGCCTACGTCGTCTGCCCGCTCATCTCCGAGTCCGAGACCGTCGAGGCCCGTGCGGCCGAGGCCGAGGCGGCGCGGCTCGCCCAGGCCGAGCTGCGCGGGTTCCGCGTCGGCTGTCTCCACGGGAAGCTCCCCGCGACCGAGCGCCGCACGGTCATGGACGCCTTCAAGCGGCGCGAGCTCGACGTCCTCGTCGCGACGACCGTGATCGAGGTCGGCGTGGACGTTCCGAACGCGACGATCATGATCGTGCAGGAGGCCGACCGGTTCGGGCTCGCCCAGCTCCACCAGCTGCGCGGCCGGGTGGGTCGCGGTGCGGAGCAGTCGTACTGCCTGCTCGTGTCGCGGCCGCGCGAGGCGCTCACGGAGTCGGCGCAGCGCCGGCTCGAGGCGCTCGTCGAGACCACGGACGGCTTCAAGCTCGCCGAGGTCGACCTCGAACTGCGCGGAGAAGGTGAGCTTCTCGGCACCCGGCAGTCCGGTCTCCCGGATCTCCGCTTTGCGAGCCTGACGCGGGACCGCGAGTTGATCGCGAGCGCGAAGCGGTGGGCCGGGAAGCTCGTGGACGAGGACGGGCCGCTCGCCGACGAGGCCGAGCGGCTCCTGGCCGATGCGGATCATCGCGGGCTCGCGTAAGGGCGCCCGCCTCGCCGCGCCGAAGGGCCTCGACACGCGGCCCACGGGCGACCGGGCGCGCGAGGCCGTCTTCAATCTCGTCGGGCCCGTGGACGGCGCGCGGGTGCTCGATCTGTTCGCGGGATCGGGGGCGATGGGGCTCGAGGCGCTCTCCCGCGGGGCCGCGAGCGCGGTCTTCGTTGAGCGCGATCGCCGTGCCGCGGAGACGATCGAGCGGAACCTGGAGAAGCTCGATCTTGTCGGCGCGTCGGTCCTCCGAGAGGACGCCATCCGGGTGCTCGCCGCCGACGCGGCCGCCGGAAGGCGTTACGATCTCGTGCTGATCGACCCTCCGTACCGCATGCTTGCAGGGATTTTGCCCAAGCTCGCCCGTCATCTCCCGCCCGTCCTCGAGCCCGGCGGCCTCGTCGTCGTCGAGTCGGACTCCCACGACCCGGAGCCCGAGCTGCCGCTGCCGCTGCGGACGAGCCGGCGCTACGGCTCGACGCGGATCACGCTCTTCGAGGCCGGGCGATGAGCGGCGCGTCGATCGCGGTCTGCCCGGGCGCGTACGACCCGGTCACGAACGGCCACCTCGACGTCATCCGCCGCGCGGCGGAGATCTTCGACTCGGTGATCGTCGCGGTCGTCCGCGAGCCGCGCCACAAGGACACGCTCTTCACGGTCGAGGACCGCGTCGGCTTCCTCGAGGGCGCGCTCGCCGGCGAGGAGAACGTCTCGGTCGAGGTGTTCTCGGAGCTCGTCGTCGAGTTCGCACGGCGTAAGGGCGCGACGACGCTCGTGAAGGGCCTGCGCGCGATCTCGGACTTCGAGTGGGAATTCCAGATGAACACGCTGAACCGCCGGCTCGCGAAGGACGTCGAGACGCTCTACCTAATGGCCGACCCGCAATACAGCTTCCTCTCCTCGAGCGGCGTGAAGGAGATCGCGTCGTTCGGCGGCAGCGTCGAGAGCCTGGTGCCGCCCGAGGTGGCCGAGCGCTTCGCGAAGCTGTACTCGGGCGCATAGGCAGCCTCGACCTACTGTATTTCGCGCTAGCAGGCTAAACTGCCCGATCCATGGACGTTCTCGTGCTCATCGACAAGCTCGACGACCTCGTGCACAACGCGAAGGCCGTCCCGCTCACCGACCAGGTGCGCATCGACCGGGAGGAGATCTACGAGATCCTCGACCAGATGCGGGCGACGATCCCCGAGGAGATCAAGCAGGCGCGGTGGATCGTGAAGGAACGGCAGGAGATGCTGGCCGAGGCGAAGCGCGAGAGCGACCGGATCCTCGGCGAGGCCCGCGAGCAGGCGATTCGCGAGGCGTCCCAGACCGAGATCGTGAAGCTGGCCGAGCGCCAGGCGCAGGACATCGTCGAGGACGCGAGGCGCCAGGCGCGCGAGACGCGGCTCGAGATGGAGGACTGGGCCGACTCGATCCTCTCGACGCTCGAGGTCAACCTGGACAAGTTCCTCGGCGCGGTGCGCCGGGGCCGCGAGCGGCTCAACGAGCGCTCGCAGGAGTCGGTGATGGCGGGCGTCACCGACGAGACGCACGTCGGCTCCTAACGGTTAGACGCGCGCGCCCGCGCGTCTGATACGGGCTCCCAGCCCACCCCCAACCAGCCACGATGCTAACGGGGAAACGCGCACGTGTCTGTGCCCGGAGCGTGCCGAATCCGTGCCGGTTTCTCCACAGACGCGCATCCCGCGGCGGGCCGAAAACGCATTGCTACTCTCGACACGTGACCTTCCTCGACCTGAGAAGCGTCCGGCTCCGTCCGGGCGAGCAGTTCCGCGACCGGCGGCCGGTCGACGTCGAGCCGTTCGACATCGGCGGGCAGCGCTACGCCGTCGAGCCGGCCTCGCCCGAGGCCGAGATCGCCGCCACCCGCACGACCGGCGGGCTGCTCTTCGAGCTGGCGCTCGCGGCGCACCTCAAGGGCCCGTGCTTCCGTTGCCTGGACGAGACCGAGCTGGACGTGCTCGTCCAGGGCCGCGAGTACCAGGCGGCGGATCCGGCCGGCGACGACGAGCTCACGACGCCGTACCTCGCCGACGACAAGCTCGACCTCTCCGCGTGGGCGCGCGACGCGATCGCGCTCGACCTGCCGGACAAGATCCTCTGCCGCGAGGACTGTGCGGGTCTCTGCCCGGAGTGCGGCCGCGACCTGAACCTCGAGCCGCACGAGCACGCCGTCGACACGTCCGATCCGCGCTGGGCCGAGCTCGAGAAGCTCAAGGACCGGCTTCAACCCCGCTGCTAGACTTCGCCGCCGCGATGGCCGTCCCGAAGCGAAAGACGTCGAAGTCCCGCCGAGACAAGCGGCGGGCCACGCACTCCCTGAGCCAGCCGGCGGTCATGGAGTGCCCGCATTGCCATCAGCCGAAGCGGCCCCACCGGGTCTGCCCGACCTGCGGCACGTATCGCGGCCGCGAGGTCGAGCCCGTCCAGACCCTCGCGCCGTAGCGGCATGACAGCCGTCCGGGTCGCGGTGGACGCGATGGGCGGCGACCGCGCGCCGGAAGAGATCGTCGCGGGCGCTCTCGAAGCCCGCTCGCCCGACGTCGAGCCGATCCTCTACGGCCGGCGTGAGGTGCTCGAGCCGATCGCAGGCGACCTCCAGGTGGTCCATGCGCCGGATGTCGTCGCGATGAACGAGAAGCCGGGCGACGCCGCGCGGACGAAGCGCGAGAGCTCCCTCTTCGCCGTCTGCCGCGCGGTCGCGAACGGCGATGCGGACGTCGCCCTCTCGGCTGGGAACACCGGCGCGCTCCTCGCCGCCGGCCTCGTCGAGCTGCGGCGCCTGCCGGCGCTCCACCGGCCCGCGATCGCGATCCCGCTTCCCGCGCCGGCCGGGCCGACGGTGCTCCTCGACGGCGGCGCGAACGCCGACGCGCGCCCCGAGCATCTCCTCCAGTTCGGCGTCATGGGCTCGGTCTTCGCCGAGGAGGCGCTCGGCATCGCAGAGCCGCGCGTCGCGCTCCTCTCGATCGGCGAGGAGCCGGAGAAGGGAAACAAGCTCACCCGCGAGGCGTACGGGCTCCTCGAGGGCAGCGGGCTCCGCTTCATCGGCAACGTCGAAGGACGCGACCTGCTGACTGACGCGGCGGACGTCGTGGTCTGCGACGGCTTCACCGGCAACGTCGCCCTGAAGACGCTCGAGGGCGGGCTCCTGCAGGCGTTCAAGGGGCTGCGCGAGGCGCTCGGCGCGAGCCTGCGCACGAAGGTCGGCGGGCTCCTCATCCGTCCGGCCGCCCGCGATCTGCGCCGCAGGCTCGATCCGGACACCTACGGCGGCGCGTACCTGCTCGGCCTGAAGGGGCTCGTCGTCAGCGCCCACGGCAACTCGTCGCGCGCCGCGATCGTGAACGCGATCGCGCTCGGCGCCCGTGGCGCGCGGGGCCAGGTGGTCGAGCGCGTCGCGAACGGGCTCGCCGAGGCCCGGGAGCCGGCGCGAACCTGACGAGAAACCGTGTTAGGATCTCGCGTCCGTCGAGGTCCGAAAGGAGAGTCAGGAGAGGACATGGCAGCTTCCCGCCCCGAGATCTACGAGCAGGTGAAGGGCGTTCTCGTCGAGCAGCTTGGGATCGACGAGGACCAGATCACCGAGGAAGCCTCCTTCCAGGAGGATCTCGACGCCGACTCTCTCGACCTCGTCGAGCTGATCATGGAGCTCGAGGACCAGTTCGGGATCAAGATCTCGGACGAGGACGCCCAGGGCATCACGACCGTCGGGCAGGCCGTCGACTACATCTCGTCGCACCAGTAGCGGCGCCGACGAGCCCGCGTACACCGAGCTCCTCGCGCTCATCGACGAGCTGCCGCCGGAACGGCTGGAGCCCGTCTTCACGCACACTCGTGGTCGGTCACCCGGGCCGAGTCGTACGAGCGCCTCGAGTTCCTCGGCGACAGCGTGCTCGGCCTCGCGATCGCGCGCGAGCTCTACGAGCGCTTCCCCGAGGAGGACGAGGGCGAGCTGGCCAAGATCCGTGCGCACGTCGTCTCGCGTGAGAGCTGCGCCGTCGTGGGCGCACAGCTCGGCCTCGGCGCCCGGCTCGCCGAGCGCGGCGCGGACAAGATGCCGGCCGAGGAGCTCGAGCGGCTCGCCGAGAACCGGAACGTCCTTGCGGCGCTCGTCGAGGCCGCCCTCGGCGCGCTCTACCTCGAGCACGGCTTCGAGGCCGTCCGGCCCGCGGTCCTCGACGCGTTCGCGGAGCGCATCGAGTACACGCTGACGACGTACGTGGACTTCAAGACCGAGCTCCAGGAGGAGCTCGCGCGGCGCAACCTGTCCGTGTCCTACGCCGTGCTCGACGTGGAAGGACCGCCGCACGACCGGACGTTCACCTGCGCCGCGATGATCGACGGCGAGGAGGCCGGCGTGGGGCGGGGGCCGTCGAAGAAGGCGGCCGAGCAGAACGCCGCGCGCGAGGCGCTCGAAGGCCTCAAGCGCTCGGCGTCCTAGCCGCGCGCGAGCAGCTCCCGGTAGAGCGCCTGCGTCGACTCGGACGGCGTGGCGCCGAGCTCCTCGCGCAGCCGGGCGCGCAGCCCCTCGTACACGCGCAGGGCCTCCGCCGGATTCTCCCGCGCGACGAGCGTCCGCATGAGCTCGCGGTAGCCGCTCTCGCGGTACGGCGCCCGCTCGACGAGGGTCCGCGCGGCCCGCTCCGCCGTGTCGAGCTCCGTCCCGCCGATCGCGAGGCACACCTCCGAGACGAGCTCGAGCGGCCGGAGATAGACCTCGTCGAGGCGCGCTCGCTCCGCCTCGACCCACGACGACTCCTCGCCCGCGAGGAAGGGGCGTCGCGCAATGTGCTGGACGACGCGCGCCGGTCCCCACGCCTCCGCCCATGCGTCCCGTGCCACCGCGGACTCCGCCCGGTGGAGCGCGTCGGCCGCGGCCTCGACGTCGATCCACGCATCCGGCGGAAGCCGGAGCTGCACCGCGCCGCGCCCCTCGATGCGCTCCGCGCCGACCGCTCGGCGGAGCTTCGAGAGGAGGGCGCTCAACCCGGCCTCGGCCCCCTCCGGCGGCGTCTCCGGCCAGAGCGCGTCCACGAGCTCGGCACGGCCGACCGGCCGGGTCCGTGCCTCCACGAGATACGCGAACAGGAGCCGCCCCTGGCGTCCCGGAAGCCGGTCGTGCACCGCGGTCCCGTCCATGACCGCATGCACGACGCCGCAGAGCTGGATTCGCGTCTCCCCCAAGGTTCCGCCAAGGTAACCGCAAGGCTCACGGGGAACAATCTGCGCATCGACCGAAGGAGGGACGATGGGCAAGATGATCAACTGCGAGTGCGGCCAGGTCGTGCGGGGCGCGACGGACGACGAGCTCGTCGCCGCGGCGGAGGCGCACATCGACCGCGACCACCCGGAGCTCGTCGGCAAGGTGACGCGCGACGACCTGCTCGGCATGGCCGAGGAGGCGTAGATGACCAGGTTCCTGAGACCGCCGCGGCGGTGCAGGGCATCGGCACCGGGCCGGCGGCCCACCATCTGGCGGCGCTCCACGACGCGGGCGTGCCGGTCGCGCTCTCCGGCCGTCGAGCGCGGCTCGGGGGATCGACGGCGACGCGCGGAGCTGGCTCCCCCTGAGCGCCTCGTTGAGCTGGCGGCCTGGGCGGAGACCGTCCTCACGTACTAGCGCCGGGAACCGACCCGGTCGTCCGCGCGACTCGGCATGCTTCGGGCCGTGCATCTGCGCGCCATCCGCCTGCGCGGATTCAAATCGTTCCCGGATCAGCTCGAGCTCAGGTTCGAGCCGGGCGTCGCCGTGGTCGTCGGGCCGAACGGCTCAGGCAAGTCGAACATCGCCGACGCGATCGTCTGGGCCGCCGGCAGCCTGAGCCCCTCCGAGCTCCGCGCCGAGAAGCCCGAGGACGTGCTCTTCGCGGGCGGCGCCGGCCGCGGCCCCGCCGACCACTGCTCGGTCGAGATCGAGTTCGACAACCCCGACGGCGAGGGGCCGCTCCCGTACTCGGAGGTCTCGATCGCGCGCCGGCTCACACGCGGCGGCGAGGGCCAGTACGTCGTGAACGGCGCCGTCGTACGCCGGATCGACCTCGTCGAGCTCCTCGCCGACCTCGGGCTCGGCGGCGAGATGCACTCGGTCATCTCGCAGGGCCGCGTCGAGCAGGTGCTGGCCTCGAGGCCGTCCGAGCGCCGCGCGCTGATCGAGGAGGCGGCCGGGCTAGGGCGCTTCAAGCGGCGCCGTCACCGGGCGGAGCTCAAGCTCGTCCGCGTCGAGACCCAGGTCGAGCGGGCCCGGGACGTCGAGGCCGAGGTGAAGAAGCGGCTGCGTCCGCTCGCGCTCCAGGCGACCGCCGCCGAGCGCGCGGCGAAGCTCGGCGCCGAGGTCGACGGACTCCAGGCGAGGCTCGCGGCCGCCGACCTCGACCGGCTCGATACGGCGCTCGCGGAGATCGCCGAGCGGCGGACCGGAGCTGAGGCCGAGCGGCGGCGCCACGACGAGCGGCTCGGCGGGCTTCTCGAGGCGCGGCGCGAGGCCGAGGAGGAGCTTGGCGAGGCGGGCGGCAAGCACGAGCGCGCCACCGCGGCGCTCTACCGCGTCCGCAGCGCCGCCGAGCGTGCCGACCTCCGGCGCGAGCGGGCTCTCGAGACTGCGCGGACGCTGCGCGCCGAGGACGACACTCCGAGGCTTCCGGTGCCGGCGCCCGCGCCCTCGTACGCGGAGGTGCTCCGCGCCGCGCGCGGCTGGCCGGCGACCCGCGTGGACGGCGGCGCGGCCGGGCTCGACCTTGCGGCGGGCGCGCGCGGAGAGGAGCGCGACGCGGTGCTCGTCTTTGCGGGCGGGGACACGTGGTTCGCGGCCGCGGCCGAGGCGAAGAAGGCCGCGGCGCCCGAGCGGGTTCCGTTCGCGGTGCTCGCGGAGGCGTCCGAGCACGTTGCCGCCGTTCTCGAGCGCGGGGCGGAGGCCGTACGGCGGTTCGAGCCGGCGCTCGCCGCGCGGGTGGATGCAGGCGGCAGCCGGTCGGGCGAGCTCGGCGAGCGGCTCCGTGAGCTGGGCGCCCAGGAGGCGGAGCTTCGCCGAGCCGCGTCCGAGGCCGGCGAGCGGCTCACCGGGGTCCAGGTCGAGGCGGCGAGGCTCGAACGCGAGCGTGAGGACGTCGTCGCGCGGCTCCCCGAGGGCCAGGAGGCCGAGTCATTGACGGAAGACGAGGCGGACGCGCTCCGCACGCAGGTCGAGCGCCTGGAGCGCCGCCGCGCGACGCTCGGCCAGGTCAACCCGCTCGCGGCCGAGGAGCACGCGCGGGAGAAGGAACGCCTGACCGAGCTGACCGAGCAGCGCGAGGACCTCGAACGGACGCTCGAGGAGCTCGAGAAGCTTCGCGACGACCTCATCGACACGGTCGAGCGGCGCTTCTCCGAGACCTACGCCGCGGTCGAGCAGCATTTCGCCGAGGTCGTCTCGACGCTCTTCCCCGGCGGCAAGGGCCGCCTCGTCGCGACCGAGCCCGAGGACGGCGAGGAGCCCGGCATCGAGGTCGAACTGCAGCCGGCAGGCAAGCGCGTCACTCGGCTCTCGCTCCTCTCCGGCGGCGAAAAGGCGCTCGGCGCGATCTCGTTCCTCTTCGCGCTCTTCCTCGCGCGGCCGTGCCCGTTCTACCTCCTGGACGAGGTCGAGGCGGCGCTCGACGACGCGAACATCGGCCGGTTCGTCGAGCTGCTTCGCCGCTTCTCCGATCGGGCACAGTTCATCGTCGTGACGCACCAGAAGAGGACGATGGAGGCCGCGGACATCCTGTACGGCGTGACGATGGGTTCCGACGGAGTCTCGCAGGTCGTCTCCAAGCGGCTCGCCGCGGAGCGCGGCGCCGCCGCGGCGTGACCCGCACCTGGGCGGAGTTCCTCGGCGGTCCCGCGGAGGCGCCCGAGCCGGAGGAGACGGAGGGCGGGAGCTGGTTCCGGCGGCTGCGCGACTCGCTCGCGACGAGCCGCAAGGCGCTCGTCGGCGAGCTGACCTTCGACCCGGCCGACGACGAGTCCTGGGAGCGGATCGAGGAGGCGCTGATCGGCGCGGACGTCGGCGTCCCGGCGACCGTCGAGATCGTCCGGCGGCTCGAGGAGCGTGCGCCGTCGACGCAGGCCGAGCTCGTGGCCGCGCTCGAGGACGTCGTTGCGGACCTCGCCGAGCCGGCCGGGGAGGCGCGCCTTGCGCTCGACGCGAAGCCGGCGGTCGTCCTCGTCGTCGGCGTGAACGGCACGGGCAAGACGACGACGATCGGGAAGCTCGCGAGCCGCCTGCGCGACTCCGGGCGGACGGTCGTCCTCGGCGCGGCGGACACGTTCCGCGCGGCCGCCGAGGAGCAGCTCGAGATCTGGGCGGGGCGCGCGGGCGCGGACTTCGTCGGCTCGGCACGCGGTGGCGACCCGGCCGCGGTCGCCTTCGACGCCGTGGCGGCGGCCGAGGCGCGCGGGCGCGACGTCGTGATCGTGGACACCGCGGGCCGGCTTCACACACAGCAGAACCTGATGGAGGAGCTCAGCAAGATCGGCCGCGTGATCGGGCGGAAGCAGGAGGGCGCGCCGCACGAGGTGCTGCTCGTCGTGGACGCGACGACCGGGCAGAACGGGCTCCAGCAGGCGCGGCTCTTCGGCGGCGCGGTGGACGTGACCGGCGTCGTCCTGACGAAGCTCGACGGCTCCGCGAAGGGCGGCGTTGTCCTCGCGATCGCGCACGAGCTCGGACTGCCGGTGAAGCTCGTCGGAGTGGGGGAGACGCTCGACGACCTCCAGCCGTTCGACGCCCGCGATTTCGCCCGGGCGCTTGTCTCGGGCTAGCGCCGCGGCGTAGGCTCGGCCGGCCGTGATCGCCCGCCTTGTCCGCTTCGAAGGCATCAATGAGGCCGAATGGGGCATCGGCAGCGGCTGGTTCGAGGACGACTACCTGCCCGTCGCCGAGCAGACCGACGGCTTCGAGGGCGCCTACCTCTTCGCCGACCGCGAGCGCGGCAGGGTGGTGAGCGTCACGCTCTGGCGGGACTCGGAGACGGCCGCGGCGAGCGAGGCGGTCGTGCGCGGCCACCTCGAGCACTACGAGGAGATCACCGGGCGGGGCTGGACGATGGAGACGCTCGACGTCGCCCTCGCCCGGCCGCCTTCGGGCTAGCGCTCCACGCCGAACGCGATGTGCACCGTCGTGCGGTACATCGTGATGCGGTCGCCCTCGACCTCGCAGCTCATGCCCTGGACGTTGGCGCCGCTGATGCCGCGCAGCGTCTTGGCGGCCTCGGTCACGGCGACCTGCGCGGCCTCCGCGAACCCGTCGGGCGAGTTGCCGATGATCGTGACGACCTTGGCGATGTCGGACATGGGAGCCTCCTTGGCGTGATGGGGAAAGCGGCGGGCTACACTGACCCGCCGCGCCGATTCTCCCCGCAAAGGGCGCACCCAACCATGTTTGACACGCTTTCCGACAAGCTCCAGGCGACTCTCGGCGACCTCCGTGGGCGCGGCCGGCTGTCCGAGGAGGACGTCTCGAAGGCCGCGCGCGAGATCCGCCTCGCGCTCCTCGAGGCCGACGTCAACCTCGCCGTCGTCAAGGAGTTCGTCGCGCGCGTGAAGGCGCGCGCGCTCGGCGAGGAGGTCACGAAGAGCCTGACGCCGGGCCAGCAGGTCGTGAAGATCGTCCACGAGGAGCTGACCGCGCTCATGGGCCAGGGGAGCTCGAAGCTCGCGTTCTCCGGCCGGCCGCCGACGGTGATCCTGCTCGCCGGCCTCCAGGGCTCGGGGAAGACGACTGCGGCGGCGAAGCTCGCGCTGCGCCTGCGGAAGGACGGCAAGGCGCCGGCGCTCGTCGCGGCCGACCTCCAACGGCCGGCGGCGATCGACCAGCTCGAGCAACTCGGCAAGCAGATCCAGATCCCGGTCTACGCGGAGCGCGGCACAAGCGATGCAGTCGTGGTCACGCGCCACGGCCTCGAGCAGGCGCGGCTCCAGGGCCGCGACGTGATCATCGTGGACACGGCCGGCCGGCTGCACGTCGACGAGGAGCTCATGACCGAGCTCGCCGCCGTCCGAGACGAGGCGAAGCCGCACAACGTGCTGCTCGTCCTCGACGCGATGACCGGCCAGGACGCGGTCACCGTGGCCCAGGCGTTCGCCGAGCGGATCGACTTCGACGGCGTCGTCCTGACGAAGCTCGACGGCGACGCGCGCGGCGGCGCGGCGCTGTCCGTGAAGGCGGTCACCGGCAAGCCGGTCAAGCTCGCCTCGACGGGCGAGAAGCTCGACCAGCTCGAGGAGTTCCATCCGGACCGCATGGCGTCGCGGATCCTCGGGATGGGCGACGTCCTCACGCTCATCGAGCGCGCCGAGGAGGCGGCCGACGTGGACGAGCAGGCCGACATGGAGGCGCGGATGCGCGCCGGCCAGTTCACCTTCGACGACTTCCTCCAGGCGCAGCGGATGATGAAGAAGATGGGGCCGATGCAGTCGATCATCGGCATGATTCCGGGGCTCGGGAAGCAGATGAAGGGCCTCGACGTGGACGAGCGCGAGCTCGCCCGCGTGGAGGCGATCGTGCTCTCGATGACCCCGCAGGAGCGCCGTCAGCCGGAGATCATCAACGGTGCGCGGCGGGCCCGGATCGCGCGGGGGAGCGGCACGACCGTCCAGCAGGTGAACCAGCTCCTGAACGCCCGCAAGCAGATGCAGAAGATGATGAAGCAGTTCGGAAAGGGCAAGATGCCCAACTTGCAGTCGATCGCAGCGCAGCAGCGCAGATAGGAGAGGAATGGCTACACGGATCAGGTTGGCCCGGGTGGGCTCGAAGAAGAACCCGATCTACCGGGTCGTCGTCGCGGACTCGCGCTCGCCGCGGGACGGGCGGTTCATCGAGATCGTCGGGCGCTACAACCCACAGCACGACCCGTCCACGATCGAACTCGACGGCGGGAAGATCGAGGAGTGGATCGGCAAGGGCGCGCAGCCGAGCGAGACGGTGAAGCGCCTCATGAAGGCGCAGGGGATCTAAGCCCGTGGCCGAGGGCGTCGAGGAGCTGCTCGTCTACCTGGCCCGGACGCTCGTCGCCAACCCGGACGACGTGCGCGTCGAGCGCTCCGAGCGCGACGGCGCCGTCCTGCTCGAGCTGCACGTCGCGCCGGACGACGTGGGCAAGGTGATCGGCAAGGGCGGCCGCATCGCACGGTCGCTCCGGACGCTCGTCCGCGCCAGCGGCGCCAAGGCGGGGGAGCGGCGCCTGCTCGAGATCGTTGGCTGAGCCGCCGCGCTGGGTCTCCATCGGGCGCGTCGGGCGTCCGCACGGCCTGAAAGGTGACTTCGTGGTGGAGCGGCCGAGTGAAGCCGCGGAGCGCTTCGCGGCCGGCGCACGGGTCTATGCCGAGCGGGAGCCGGCCGAGGTGGTCTCGTCGAAGCGCTCCGGCGGGCGGCTCGTGATCCGGCTCGACCGTGACGTCCCCCGGGGGGTCGACCTCGAGCTTCCGGCGGAGGAGCTGCCGGCCCCCGAGGAGGGCAGCTATTACGCGTTCCAGCTCGTCGGGCTCTCGGTCGAGGAGGAGAGCGGCCGCGCGCTCGGCACGGTCGAGGAGGTCGAGCCCGGCGTCGCGAACGATGTGCTGCGCCTCGACTCCGGCGTCGCGCTCCCGCTGGTCGAGGACTGCGTGCGCTCCGTGGATCTCGACGCGGGGCGGATCGTGGTGGCGCAGGGGTTCGTGTTTGATTGACCCGCGCGCCCGCGTCTGATGAGGGCTCCCAACCCACCCCCAACCGCGAACGATGCTATCGGCGAAATGCGCGCGTGTCTGTGACCGAACTGCGCCAAGACTGTGCCGGTCCGTCCACAGGCGAAGGCTTCCGCGGAGCGGCGTAGAAGTGACGCGTCCGAGCGAGCGGTTCCCCCAGAGCCCGACCGGCCGCGCAGGCTAACCTCCACCGGCATTGCAGATCGACGTCTTCACCCTGATCCCTCAGGCCTTCTCCTGGCAGACCGAACACCGGCCGCTCGCGGCGGTGCTCGGGTCGGAGCTCGACCTGCGCCTGTGGAGCTACCGCGACTTCACGCCGCTCCGCGCCGGGCAGGTCGATGACGAGCCCTACGGCGGCGGCGCCGGGATGGTGCTCCGGGTGGACGTCGTGACGGCCGCGCTCGACGCGGTCTACGGCGACTGGAGCGGTCGGCGCATCGTCGCGCTCACGCCGCAGGGACGCCCGCTCGACCAGCCGCTCGTCGAGGAGCTCGCCGGCGAGGGCGAGCTGACGCTCCTCTCCGCCCGCTTCGAGGGCTTCGACGAGCGCGTCGTCGAGCACGTCGCGACGGACGCGGTCTCGATCGGCCCGTACGTGCTCTCCGGCGGCGAGCTCCCCGCCATGGTCGTCCTCGACGCGATCGCCCGCCGCCTTCCCGGCGCGCTGAGCGACGCGAGCGGCGACATCGAAAGCTTCTCCGAGGCGCTCGACGGCGGCCTCGAGTACCCGCACTACACGCGTCCCCCGGAATTTCGCGGGTGGCACGTCCCCGAGGTCCTGCTCTCGGGCAACCACGCGCTCATCGAGGAGTGGCGGCGCACGCAGAGCCGCCTTCGCTCGGACGGCGCGGCAGGCGAGCGCGGTGGCGGCCTCGTGGGTGCCAGGTGAGGGGCCCCATCGACCACGCCACCGAGCGGATCCCGGCGCCTTGGCGCGGCGTCGTCGACTGGGTGCTCACGATCGTCATCGCCGTCGGCGCGGTGCTTCTGATCAAGGCGTTCGTCGTCAACCCGTACCGGATCCCGTCCTCGTCCATGGAGCCGTCGCTCCACTGCGCGAAGCCGGGCATCGGCTGCCTCGCCGGCACGTCCGACCGCGTGCTCGCGAACCGGTTCATCTACCACTTCCGCGATCCGCACCGCGGCGAGATCGTCGTGTTCAAGACGCCGCCCGCGGCCGAGCAGTGCCCGAGCGTCGTCGGCGGCGAGACGTTCGTGAAGCGGATCGTCGGCCTGCCGGGCGACCACCTCGTGCAGCGGGACGGTACGTTGCGCGTGAACGGGAAGCCGCTCGCCGAGTCGTATCTCCCCCGGCCGCACCAGCTCGGCCAGGACTTCGAGGCGACCGTCCCGAAGGG
This sequence comes from uncultured Actinomycetes bacterium, assembly GCA_963720515.1. GTDB lineage: Bacteria > Actinomycetota > Thermoleophilia > Gaiellales > Gaiellaceae. Next base: position 308,145 of record OY970397.1, read on the forward strand.
CGAGTACTTCATGATGGGCGACAACCGCGCCCAGTCGTGCGACAGCCGCGAGTGGGGATCGGTGCCCCGCTCGAACCTGATCGGCCCCGTCTTCGCGGTCTACTGGCCGCTGGGCCGAATCGGCTTTCGCTAGGATTGTCCGCCGCGGCGTGCCGCCGCACCTTTCTCATGGCGAACCCCATCGAACTGATCGAGCAGCGCCAGCTGCGCACCGGAATCCCCCCGTTCAAGGCGGGTGACACCGTCCGCGTGCACTTCCAGGTCATCGAGGGGCAACGCCGCCGTGTGCAGGTGTTCGAGGGCACCGTGATCAAGCGCCAGGGCGCCGGTGCGCGGGAGACGTTCACCGTCCGCAAGAACTCCTTCGGCGTCGGCGTCGAGCGCACGTTCCCCGTCCACACGCCGAAGATCGAGAAGATCGAGGTGCAGTCGATCGGCGACGTGAGCCGCGCGAAGCTCTACTACCTGCGCGACAAGGTCGGGAAGCGGGCGCGCGTCCGCGCGAAGACGAACGTCCCGCTGCCTACGGCGGCCGTCGTAGTCGAGCCCGAGGTCGACGAGGAGCCGGCGGAGGAGCTCGAGGGCGAGCCCGAGGCCGTGGTCGATGAGACCGCCGAGGCCCAGGAGGCCGAGGAGGCCGCGCCCGAGGCTGACGTTGAGGCCGGGCCCGAGGCGGAGGCCGAGCCTGAGCCCGAGGCGGTCGCCGACGAGGCGCCCGCCGAGCCGACCGAGAAGTCCTGAGCCCGGCGGCCGCGAGGCCGTGCCGAGAGTGCGCCGAATGTGTGCCGATTCCGTGACGGCGCCCGTTTGCGTCGGCAACTGCGGAGTAAGGTGAATCGCATGCGACGAAGCGGCGCCAGACTCCTCGCGTTCGACCGGAAGCTCGGCGCCCGGTACGTCGCCGGCGCCGACGAGGCGGGGCGGGGGAGCCTCGCCGGACCGCTCGTCGTGGCCGGTGTGCTCTTCGACTACGAGCGCCTTCGGGACCATGCCGTCCGCCCGCTCGCGCTCCTGAACGACTCGAAGCAGGTGACGCCGGAGGGCCGCGAGCGGCTCTTCCATGCGGTAACCGCGTGCGCGTCTCGCGTGGTCGTCCGCGTCGTGCCGTCGGATGCGATCGACCGGGACGGGCTGCACCGGTCGAACCTGCGAGCGCTTCGAGAGGCGATCGCGGCGCTCACGCCCCCGGCCGAGGCGTGCCTCGTGGACGGGTTCCGCCTGGGGCCGCTCGCGCCGGAGCACCAGGCGGTCGTGGACGGCGACGAGCGGAGCGCCGCCATCGCCGCCGCGTCGATCATCGCGAAGGTCGTGCGCGACCGGGCCATGCGGCGAATGGACGCCCTCTTCCCGCACTACGGCTTCGCCTCGCACGTCGGCTACATCACGCCGGGTCACTCGGCGGTCGTCCGCGCCCGCGGGCCGACGGAGCAGCATCGCCGCTCCTTCCAGGCCCTTTGCTACCGGGATCTCGGAGACGCCGATGCCGCGGCTGCGCTCGAGCAAGCCGCGACGGCTCGGGCCTGACGCCGAGCGGCGCGTCCGCCGCCACTTCGTCCTCCGGGGCTACCGCATCCTCGCGGCGAACGCGTGGATCGGCGGCTACGAGCTCGATCTCGTCGTCCGGCGCGGCCGCCGGCTCGTCGTATGTGAGGTGAAGGCGAAGGGCGGTGAGCGCTACGGCGACCCGGCCGAGATGGTCACCGCGGAGAAGGCCAGGCGCGTACGGCGCGCGGCCGAGACCTGGCTCGCGGCGAGGCCGGAGCTCGCCGAGCTCGACGTCACGCTCGAGGCGGTCGCCGTGCGGGGGCGGCGCATCAGGCGCGTGCCGATCGACCTGTGGTGAGCACGCAGATGCCGCGCCAAAATTGGCACGAACTCGGCACAGCCGTGTGCAGATCTCATGCTCGCCGCGGCCTAGCGTGGGGATCATGCTCGCGCGTTCCACCACCCATGCACTCGTCGGCCTGGATGCGAGGTCGGTCGAGGTCGAGGCCCATCTCCAGCGGGGCGTCCCGGCGTTCGCGATCGTCGGGCTCCCGGACAAGGCGTGCCAGGAGGCGAAGGAGCGCGTGCGGAGCGGCATCGCGAGCGCGGAGCTCGAGTGGCCCATGCGCCGCATCACCGTGAACCTGGCCCCGGCCGGGCTGCGCAAGGAGGGTTCCGGGTTCGACCTCCCGATCGCGCTCGCCGTCCTCGCGGCGTCGCAGCAGATCCCGTTCGAGGAGCTCGACCGCCATGCCGCCCTCGGGGAGCTCGCGCTCGACGGGCGCGTCCGGCCGGTTCCGGGCGCGATCGTCGCGGCCGAGGCGGCGCGGCGCGCCGGGCTCGGCCGCCTGCTCTGTGCCGCCGAGTCCGCGCCCGAGGCCGCGCTCGGCGGAGTCGAGGCGATCCCCATCACGCACCTGGCCGAGGCCGCCGCGTACCTCCGCGGCCGCATGCGGATCGAGCCGGCCGCGGAGCCTCCGCCGACCGCGGTCGAGCCGCCGCCCGACCTCGGCGACGTCCGCGGCCAGGAGCGCGCCCGCCGTGCGCTTGAGATCGCCGCCGCGGGACGGCACAACCTTCTCTTCGGCGGGCCGCCGGGAACGGGGAAGACGATGCTGTCGCGCCGGCTGCCCGGTATCCTCCCGCCGCTCGACCGGCAGCAGGCGCTCGAGGTGACGCGCATCCACTCGGTCGCCGGGCTCCTTCCGGCCGGCCAGCCGTTCCTCGCGTACCCGCCCTTCCGTGCGCCGCATCACACCGCCTCGACACCGGCGATCGTCGGCGGTGGGCCGGGCCCGCGCCCGGGCGAGGCGACTCTCGCGCACCACGGCGTCCTCCTCCTGGATGAGCTCGGCGAGTTCCCGCGCCCGTCGCTCGAGGCGCTGCGCCAGCCGCTCGAGGACGGGATCGTCGCGGTCGCCCGCATTACTGGGCGCATCGTCTTTCCGGCGCGCTTCCTGCTCGTCGGGACGATGAATCTCTGTCCGTGCGGGGCGCGCGGTGATCCGGCGGTCGAGTGCTCCTGCTCGCCGCACCGCCTCGCCGCCTACCGCGAGAAGCTCTCGCGCGCGCTCCTCGACCGCTTCGACCTCGTCGTCACCGTGCCGCGGGCGCGCTCCCGCGAGGTGGCGGGCGCTGCGGGAGAGCCGTCCGCGAAGGTCGCGGCCCGAGTCGCCGCCGCGAGCGGGCGTCTCTCGGAGCGGGCTCCGCCACTTTCGGATCCGGCGAGGGCGCTCCTCACGCGGGCCGTGGACACGCTCGGCCTCTCCGCACGCGGCCACGCGAAGATCGCTCGCGTCGGAGCGACGATCGCCGCGCTTGCCGCAGCCGACGAGGTCGGAGCGGAGCACCTCTCCGAGGCGCTCTCCTACCGGCGACCGGCCGAGCTGGCCATCGCCGCATGACGGTGCGCACCGTCCGTCGAGGCCGGGCGGGGTATCCACCGCGGCTCGCCGAGCTCCACGATCCTCCGGCGCAGCTCTACGTCAGGGGTGCGTGCGACCTCGACGCGCTCGCCGCTCCCGCCGTGGCGATCGTCGGCGCGCGGAGCTGCTCGGCCTACGGCGCACAGGTCGCGCGGGCCATTGCGCGCGACCTCGCGGCGGCCGGGCTCGTCGTCGTGAGCGGGCTCGCGCGCGGGATCGACGGGGAGGCGCACCGCGGCGCGCTCGCCGCCGGAGGGACGACCGTCGCGGTGCTCGGCTGCGGCATCGACCGGGACTACCCCGCGCGACACGCGGAGCTGGCCGCCCGCATCCGGGCGACCGGGCTCGTGGTCTCCGAGTACGGACCCGGGGTCGAGCCGGCCCCCTGGAGGTTCCCGGCGCGGAATCGCATCGTCGCCGGCCTCGCGCTCGCGACCGTCGTCGTCGAGGCGCGGGAGCGCTCCGGCGCTCTCATCACCGCGGACTTCGCGCTCGAGCTGGGCCGCGAGGTCTTCGCGGTGCCGGGTGAGATCACTTCGGCCCTTTCGGCCGGCTCGAACCGGCTCATCCGGCAGGGCGCGTCGCCGCTCCTCGAGGTTGACGATGTCCTCTCAGTGCTCGGTGTCGAACCGGTGGCGGCGGCGTCCGCACCCGCGATCTCGCCCGCGGCGCGCGCCGTGCTCGAACGGCTCGTGGACGCGCCGCGGGCCCTCGACGAGCTCGTCCTCGCGTGCCGACGCGACGCCGGCGAGGTCGCGGCGGCGCTCGTCGAGCTCGAGCTCGCCGGGCTCGCGCTCGAATCCGATGGTGTCTATCGACCTTCCTCCGATGCGGCTCGGTCTGGGATCGCGGTCTGAGTACTCGGGCGTCAGCCGGCGAAGGACTCCGGCCGCTCGACCGCTCGCGTGTGGAGCTCGTCGTCGATGTTCCGGCCGGTGACGATGAGGACGACCGGCCCGTCCACCGGACCGAGCTCCCGCACCCCGGCGAGCCCGGCGCCGGCGGCGCCCTCGACGCGGATTCCCGCCCGGTCGTAGGCGCCGACGGCCTCGGCGATCGCACGCTCGGAGACCGTGACGAACCGGCTCGCGACCTCGCCGACGACGCGCACCGCGAGCGGGATTGCGACTCGCACGGCGAGCCCGTCGGCGAAGGTGGCGCTCCGGTCGGACTCGACCGGGTAGCCCGCCGCCCAGCTCTCGGCCATCACCGGCGCCTCGGCCGCCGCGACTCCGACGAGCTGAAGATCGGGGCACGAGCCGCGGAGCTCGAGCCCGATCCCGCCGAGCAGGGCGCCGTTGCCCACCGGGACGATCACCGCCGCCGGCTTCCGTCCGAGCCCCTCGAGCACCTCGCGCCCGATCGTCCGGTAGCCGTCGTACTGCTCGCGCTCGGAGCCGTCCTCGAAGAACGGAAGGCCCTCCGCCTCGGCGGTCCGTCGCGCCTCGTCCTTCGCCTCGTCCAGGTCGGCGCCCGTCGTCCGAAGCTCCGCGCCGAGCGCCTCGATCCGTTCGAGCTTCGTCCGCGTCGCACCCTCGGGCGCGTACACCACCGCCCGCAGCCCGAGCCGCGCGGCCGCCCACGCGGTCGCCGCGCCGTGGTTCCCCGTGGAGGCGGTCACCACGGCGTCCGCGCCGTCGGCCTGGAAGCGCTCGAGCGTCGGCAGCGCGCCGCGCCATTTGAACGCACCGAGCTCGTGGACGTCCTCCCGCTTCAGGAAAAGCTCGATCCCCGCAGGCGCGAGCCCCGCGGGCGCGGGCTCGAGCGGCGTTGGGGTCGGGTCGCTCACGGGCGAGACGCTATCGCGTCGGCCGCGGCTCGGGATCCCGCGGCCGAGCCGGGGGCAGCCCGGCCGCGGGAGGGAGATTCTTCCATCCTGAGCGTCGAACGCCTAGGAACACCCCGCCATCCGCCGCTCGGTCGTTCGGTCGTTACGATCCCCGCTTCCGCCGCCCGATGCGTGACATCCTCGTCCTCTGCCCTCAGGATCGCGACCGGCGCGCGGTGGCCGCCGCAGGCCTCGATGCGCGTTACGCGGTCCGCTTCGAGGGCGAGGACCTCGATCGCCTCGCCGACTTCGACCCGGAGGCTTTCCTACGCGAGTGCGCGGAGGTCCCGGCCGACGGGGTCGTCGCGACGAAGGACCAGTCGGCGCTCCTCGCGTCCATCCTCGCGGCGCGGCGGGGGCTGCCGGGCCCCGCGCCGGCGGCGCTGCTCGCCTGCCAGTACAAGCCGACGTCACGTGAGCTCCAGCGCTCGGTCGCGCCGGAGTCGACGCCGCGCACGGCGCTCCTCGACGGCGTCCCACCGTTCGAGCCGCCGTTCTTCGTGAAGCCCGTGGTCGGTCGCCTTTCCCAGGGGGCGGTCCGGATCGACAAGGTCGACGAGCTCGCGGGGCTCTCGTCGCTCGCGGCGCTCGACGGGTACGCGACCCGCTACGAGCGCATCGCGGCACTCGCCGGCGCTCCGCCGGGCCGTGCGCACGGCGCCATCGCCGAGGAGCTGCTCACCGGCGACGAGGTCACGCTCGAGGGCTACGTCCACCACGGCCGCGTCACGACGATCGGCGCGACCGACTCCGTGAAGTACCCGGGGACGATCAGCTTCGAGCGCTTCGAGTACCCGAGCGCCCTTCCGGCCGAGCGGCTCGCCGAGATCGACCGGATCGCCGAGCTCATCGTCGCCGCGCACGGGCTCGACGACACGTTCTTCAACATCGAGTTCTTCGTCCCGGACGAGGGGCCGCCCGGGATCATCGAGCTGAACGGCCGCATCGCCTCCCAGTTCGCGCCGCTCACGCTCGGCGTCCAGGGACGCTCGACCTACGACGTGCTTTTCGCGCTTTCGTGCGGCGAGGATCCGGCGTGGAAGCCCGGCGCGCCCGAAGGCGTGGGCGTGAGCTACGTCATGCGTGTCTTCGAGGATGCGTTCGTCGCCGAGGTCCCGGAGCCCGAGGACACGCTCGAGGTGCTCGTCCGCCCGGGGCGTCGCCTCTCGGAGCAGGGCGTGAACGACGCCAGCAGCTTCCGTCTCGCGATCCTCTACGGCTTCGGCGAGACTGCGGCCGAGGCGGTCGAGCGGTGCCGCGAGCGTGCGAAGAGCGCTCAGCTTTCGGCTGGAGCCGGCGCCGCCTGCGGGATGACCGCGACGCCGCCCAGTGCCTCGCGGTTCGAGACGAAGAGTGCCCCGACGAGCGCGCCGGCCAGCGCGAGCCCGGCCGCCACGAGCATTCCCGCGCGGTAGCCGCTCACGGAGGCGTCGAGGAGCGCGCCGGTCTGATCCTTCGTGAGGGGCTGCGCGTCGGGCGAGGCGACCTTCGACTCGAAGACGAGCGTCACGACCAGCCCGACCACAGCTACCGCGGTGAGGCTTCCGAGGCGCGAGACGGTGGAGTTCACGCCCGAGGCGACGCCGGCGAGCTCCGCCGGCGCGGACTTGAGCGCGGTCGCCGTGATCGGCGCCACCAGCATCGCGAGCCCGAGGGAGAAGACGACGAGCGACGCGATCCCGAACACCCAGAAGTCGGACTTGGTGCTCACCAGCATGGAGATCAATGCGCCCGCCCCGATCAGCACCGGCCCGACGGTGAGGAACGCGCGCGGCCCGTACTTGTCGGCGAGCGCGCCGAACCGGGTCGCGAGGACGATCAGCACGAGGCTCGGCGGCGTCGTGATGATCCCGGCCTGGAACGGCGTGAAGCCGAGGGTCTGCAGGAACAGCGTGAAGTAGACGAGGAAGCCGTAGATCGCCGCGTAGACGAGGAACGTCTCCGCGTTCGCGGCCGCGAGGTTTCCCTTGCGGAAGAGCGCGAACGGCAGCATCGGGTTCTCGGCGCGCCGCTCGGCGAAGACGAACCCGATGAGCGCGACGGCCGCGATCACGAAGGCCCACCAGAGCCCGGCAAAGCCCTTGTCGGCGCCCTCCACCATTCCGTACGTGAGCGTCCCGAAGCCGACCGCGGCGAGCACCGCGCCCGGGATGTCGAGCCGCCCCGCTGTGGCCGAGCGCTTCTCGTCCATACGGCCGAGCTGCGCCAGAACGACCGTGACGACCGCGAGGGGGAGGTTGATGTAGAAGATCCAGCGCCAGGACGCCCACTCGACGAGCGCCCCGCCGACCGGCGGCCCGCCGATCGCCGCGACGCTCGTGAAGGCCGTCCACAGGCCGATCGCCCGCCCGGCCTGGTCGCCATAGACGCCCCGGAGAAGGGCGAGGCTGTTCGTCGTGAGGAACGCACCCGCGACGCCCTGGAGGGCGCGGGCGATGATCAGCACGGTCCCGTCGGGCGCCGCGCCCGCGATCGCCGACGCGACGGCGAACCCGGCCGCGCCCGCGATGAAGGCCCTGCGGCGGCCGAACCGGTCGCCGAGCGATCCGGCGACGAGGTAGAGCGACGCGAGCGCCAGGGAGTAGGACAGGAACACCCACTCCTGGCCGCTGAGCCCCAGGTCGAGGTCGACCTCGATCGTGGGGAGCGCGACGAGGACGACGGTCGCGTCGATGAAGGCGAGCGACGACCCGATGATGCAGGCGATGAGGGTGAGCCTCCGGCGCCGAACGAGGGTCGGGTCCTCCATCGCGCGAGCATACTCCGGGCAGATGCGCGCAATCCTTGGCGCGCTCCTGGCCGCCGGCGACGAGATGAAAACTCGGCACGAATCCGGCACAGACACTGCACGCGATTCCCGGTAGCGTCGAAGCCGGAGGGAGGGACGCACCGCCCCTCCGGGAGGAAGACCGCCCGGGCGCCGGCCCGAGCGGCCCGGCGCGTCCGCGGCTAGCCCGCGACGGGGAGCGGCGGGCGGTCTCGCCGCGCGCTTGTGCCGAGGTCGAGACCCGTGGCCGCCTCGCGGAGGACGTCCGGCGTCGCCGGTGTGTCCGGCCGGGCGCGGACGGCCTCGACGAACAGGCGCACGGCGGCCGGGTCGAACTGGGTCGCCGCGCCGCGCTCGAGCTCCGCGCACGCCTCGGCCCGCGAGCGCCGCTCGCGGTACGGCCGGTCGGACGTCATCGCGCGGAAGGCGTCCGCGACGGCCACGATGCGAGCCTCGACCGGGATCGCCTCGCCCGCGAGACCCTGCGGGTAGCCCGCTCCGTCCCAGCGCTCGTGGTGGTGCCGCACCGCGTCGATACACCCGAGGAGCACGGGAACCCGCCCGACGATCCGGGCACCGACCTCCGGGTGGAGTTGCACGACGCGGCGCTCGTCGGCGCTCAGCGCGTCCGGCTTCGCGAGCACCGAGTCGGCGACCACCGACTTCCCGACGTCGCGCAGCAGCGTCGCCGGGACGAGCGACGTGCGCACCCGAGCCGGAAGCCCGAGCCGCGCCGCGACCTGGTCCACGAGCCCGCCGAGCTCCCAGGCGCCGACGCCGAGCGTCCGCGTCCCGCCCTCGACCGTGTCCCCGAGCGCGGCCACGGCGCCGAGGAACGCAAGCCGCGCGTGCTCGGCCGCCGCCGCGCCCCCGAGCAGCGCGCCGACTTCCGCGCCGAGCCCCATGAGCGCGCGCTCGTCCACCGGGGCGAACCCGCCCTCGCGCCCCGCGAGCACGAGCACGCCGGTCACGCCGGCGCCGCTCGACACCGGGATGCCGAACGCGGGCGACGGCTCGCCCTCGAAGCCTTCCTCCACGTGGACGACGCGGCCCTCGAGCGCCTCGCCGGCCACGCGCCCGAGCGTTCGGCTTGTCCCACCATCGCGCGGAAAGCCCTCGGCGGAGGAGACGCCGATGCCGCCCTCCCGCCGGTACAGCATCGCGCCGGCCCGCGCGCCGACCAGCCCCATGGCGGTCCGCAGGAGCCGCTGCTCGAGCGTCGCGTACTCGGCGAGCGCGCCGTCCTCGCGCCGATGCTCCTCGGCGTTGCGGCGCAGCTCATGGGCCCAGCGTCCTGCCGTCGCGCTCACGGCCTCGTCGTGCTCGTGCCGGCGGCGCTCCGCGAGCAGGGCCTGGTTCGCCGCGTCGAGCCGCGCCTCGGCATCCGCCCGCGACGTCTCGACCGCATGCTCGAGCCCCTCGACCCGCGCCTGGAGCTCGCCCTGGACCTCGTCGCGCGCGCCCGAGTCGGCCGCGAATCCGCTGCGCGCCGCGTCGAGCTCGGCCGCGAGCCGCTCACCCTGCTCGCGGAGCTCGGACTCGCGCGCCGCGTGCTCGCCCTGGAGCGTCGCCGTCTCGTCCGCGTGCTGTGTCGCGTCGTCCTCGCGCTGCTGGCGCTCGGTCCACCAGCCGAGCAGGCCGACGGCGCCCGCGACGAGCAACGGGAAGACCGCGACGACGGCGAGGCTCGAACCGGCGAACGCGAGCCCCGCCGCGAGCGCCGCGGCCAGGACGAAGACGCCGCTCGTGAGCCCGATCGCGCGGTGCCGGAGGAGCACGGGGGGCATGGCCAAAGCAAGCCCAGGGTACTGCGGCCCGCGCCGAAATCCTATTAGGGACGGGCGATGCGGAGGCGAGCGCAGCTCGGCCGGCTCGCGTTGCCGGCCGGATCCCACGCGGTGACGCAGAAGCGGAGCGACCCGCGAAGGCGCGCCGGGGAGCGCCACGTCGCCCAGTAGACGACCCCGGGCTCGGTCGCGGCGAGCCGCGTCCGCAGCACCGCGACCACGTGGCCCGCGCGGAAGACTCGGATCCGCTCGCGTGTGCCGCCGCTCCCGTCGTTGGTGCGGTAGCGCAGATGGACCGGACGGCCCGCGATCCCCCCGCTCGGAAGCGCCCGCGTCACCGGCCGCAGGGCGTCGGGCGGGAGGAACGGGCCCATGTACGGCCCGGCGAGCGACAGGTCGTGGCGCCAGAGCCCGTGCGCGGGCGCGAGATCGGTGGTCGTCGCGCCGAGCTTGTCCGTCCACGAGGCGCCGAGCCAGAGCCCGACCGACGAGGCGCCGCCGAGCTCGTTCCGCGAGAGCTGCACCGCCGGGCCGCCGTCCCACCCGGCGCGGAGCGAGGCCTGCGGCACATCGAGGTCCCAGTGGAAGCCGGTCCACCGCGCGAGCCCCGCGGAGCCGGTGCCCCCGTCGACGACGACGACGTAGTCGGCGCCGTCCGTGCCCGGGCTGCCGGTGCTCGGATCGCCGTCCGTCTCGAGGAAAAGCGCGACGAAGTCGCCGGGGCGGACGAACGGCGCGCCCGGGGTCTCCGCGTGGATCGTCACGACGCCAGCAGCGTCGCTCGAGACGGTCACCCGCCCGACGTCGAGCGCGAGGCCCGCGACGTCGCCGGCGTCATCGTCGAACACGCTCGCCACGGAGTCCGGGCCGGCCACAGGCACTGCCGCGAGCGCGACGGCCAGGCCGGGCGTCTCGGCCGCGATCTCGGCCGCGGCACGCGCGCGCACGGAGGCGTTGCGCGGGCGCCACCGCCACGAGGCAGGCCAAACCTGCGAGCACCGCGCTCCACCGCATCAGAAAACCCCTCTCGACCCCGCCCGGCGCCTCCAACGCCGGCTCTCCGGGGCGTTAACGCGCGAACGGCGAGCAGGGGTACGATCGCCGCATGGACGCAGAGGAGCTCTTCGACGAGGTGGCGGCGTCCCAGCTCGGTGAGCCGGGCGTCACCGAGGCACAGATGTTCGGGGCGCCGGGGCTCAAGACGGGCGGCAAGTTCTTCGTCACGCTCTTCCGCGGCGTGCTCGCCGTGAAGCTCCCCAGGGAGCGGGTGGACGAGCTCGTGGCCTCGGGCGGCGGCGCGCCGTTCGAGCCGATGGAGGGCCGCGCGATGAAGGAGTGGCTTGCCCTCGCGCCCGAGGCCGGGGTCGAGCGCTGGAAGGCCCTCGCCGCGGAGGCGAGGGCCTTCGTGAGCGGAGGCTGACCCGCCGCGTTTACGGCGTGACGATGACCTTCCCGTGCATGAACGGGAAGTGGATCATGCAGTAGTAGGTGAAGGAACCCGCCTCGGTGAACGTGATCCGGGCGAGCCGCCGGAGCGGGGTGGAGGGTGCGCGGTCGAGCGCTGGCGTGGCGACGAAGCCGTTGCCGTGGCTCGTCTTCGAGTGCATCCGCGGCGTGTGGTCGGAGCCGTAGATGAGCACGGGGTCGACCTGGTTCGGGCTCGTCGGGCCCTGCGGGAACAGGTCGTTCGCGCCAATGAAGCCGCGGATCCAGGCCTGCGGGCCGAAGCCGACGTTGTGCGGCTCGGTGGCGGAGCCCGCGACGAAGTCCACCGTCGTTCCGACCCTCACGCGCAGGGTCTGGGGGGCGAAGGCGAAGAGCGTCACGCCGTTGCGCTCGGGGCCCGTCACGATCGTCTTCGGCGGGTGGTGCGCGGCGATCAGCTGCCGGGCGGTCGCCCAGCCGGCCAGGGTCTGCCTGTCGGCCTTGGCCGTAACGGCGGCCGGGCCCGGGAGCGGAGTGGACGCCGGGAGGACGTAGATCTTCCCGTACATCCCCGGGTGGAACAGGCAGCGGTAGCCGTACTGGCCCGCCTTCGTGAACTTGAACGTGACGCTCGGGGCGCCGAAGTCGCGGCCGACGGCGCGGCTGTGCAGCGCGTGGCTCGAGATCGTGGTCGAGCCGATCGGCGCCACGACGCCGACGTTGTAGACGTACTTCGCGAACCCGTTGAAGAAGAACGGAGCAGCCGCGGAGTCGTTGACCCCCGCGTAGGTCGAGCCGCTCGGGTCGGGCGCGATGAACGAGAGCTGCCGGGGCAGCGTGGGCCCGACGAAGCTGACCGTGTGGCCGCTCGGCGTCGTGAACTTGACCGAGTCGCCGACGTGGACGAAGACGACGCCCGGCATGAACCGGTTCTGCGTCGCGACGCCCGGAGCCCCGTGACGGCTCTGCTCGCCGGCGTAGACGGTGTAGGTGGCCGAGAAGGCGGCCGGTGCGGTGACGGCGAGAACGACGAGCGCGAGGGCGGCAAGAATGACTCGTTTCATGTCGCGGGTGCTCCTTGGCGTGTAGGGGGATTGGATCGGCGGATGGTAGGACGATCCGGCCGCGATTCAAGTACGGGTAACCCCCCTCGTCACGGGCGCCCGTCTCCTACTCAGCCCTCGACATCGCGCCAGAAACGCGAAATCATCCGGCGCTCAGATGCGACACCCCCAACGACTCCTCGTGCTCGTCTCGCTCCTGGCCGTCGGGCTCGGTGTGGCGGGCCAGGCGTCCGCGGCCGTGAAGGCGAAGGTCAGCCGCGGCACGCTGACCGTCACCGGAACCGCGACGGGCGAGAAGATCCAGCTCCGCGCGGCGCCGCGCGGGCGGCTCGTGGTGGACGTGCGCGCGAACGGCTCGGCCGACTTCACGTTCCGCCGCAGCGCGTTCCGCCGGATCATCGTGAACGGCGGCGGCGGCAGCGACCGTCTCTCGATCAACGAGTCGCGCGGCGTCTTCACGACCACCGAGGCGACGACGCTGAACGGGCAGGCCGGCGCGGACACGCTGATCGGCGGCACGGGCAACGAGCGCCTGAACGGCGGGGCCGGCACCGACACGGTGGACGGGAACGGCGGTGCGGACACAGTCTCGCTCGGCGACAGCTCCGACGTCTTCTCGTGGTCCGTCGGCGAGGGCGCCGACCGCGTCAGCGGCGATGGCGGCCTGGACGCGGTCACGGTGAACGGAACCGCCGGCAACGACACGATCAGCGTCTCCCCGGGCGCCACCGGCCACGTGGTCGTGAGCGGCGGCCCGAACCTCACCGGCGCCGAGACCCTTGTCGTGAACGGGCTCGGCGGCAACGACGTCCTGTCCGCGGGCGCGATCGCCGGCCTCGTCGATCTCACCCTCGACGGCGGCGCGGGCAACGACAACGCGACCGGCGGCTCGGGCGACGACATCTTGATCGGCGGCCTCGGGAACGACATCGTGGGCACCGGCGCCGGCAGCGACTCCGCGTTCCTCGGCGACGGCGACGACCTCTTCACCTGGAATGCAGGCGACGGCGACGACGAGGTCGAAGGCGAGATCGGCAACGACTCCGCGAGCATCCAGGGGACGAGCGGGGCCGACGCCTTCACGGCGTCGGCCGACGCGGGGCGCTTCGTGGTCGGGCACAGCGGCGGCACCGTCACGGTCGACGGGGGCGGCGTCGAGTCGCTCTCGATCATCCCGCTCGGGGGCGCGGACTCGGTCGGCATCGCATCGCTCGCCGGCTCGGGCCTGACGTCCATGACCGTCTCCCTCGCGGTGCTTGCAGCCGGTGACGCCGCCATGGATCAGGTGGCCGTGAACGGCACGAGCGGTGCCGACGTGATCCAGGCCGTGTCTGCCGCTAGCACCGTGAACGTCACCGGTACGGCGGTCCCCGTCTCGATCCTCTTCTCCGAGCCTGCGAACGACCGCCTCACCGTGAACGGTCTGGAAGGCAACGACACGCTCTCCGCCGGGGTGCTTGCGGCGCTCATCCAGCTCACCCTCGATGGCGGGATCGGGACCGACACGCTGAACGGCGGGAACGGCGCCGACACGCTCATCGGCGACGACGGCAACGACACGATCGACGGGAACGGCGGCAACGACACGGCGTTCATGGGGAACGAGAACGACACGTTCGTGTGGGATCCGGGCGACGGCAGCGACATCGTCGAGGGCCAGAGCGGCACGGACACGCTGCGCTTCAACGGCGCGGCCGGCGCGGAGATCTTCGCCGCGTCGTCGAACGGCGGCCGGCTCCTCTTCACCCGCAACGTCGGGAACATCGTCATGGACACCGACGACGTCGAGGTGCTCACCGTCAACGCGCTCGGGGGCACCGACACAGCGACCGTGAACGACCTCGTGGCGACCGATGTCCAGACGGTCAACCTCGACCTCGGCGTGAGCGGCGCCAGCGACGGCGCGGTCGACGCGGTCGTCGTCGACGGCACGCTTGGCGCGGACACGATCGGCCTGGCCGGCTCCGGCGGCAACGTCGCCCTCCAGGCGAACGGCGTCGCGGTCACGATCCTGAACGCCGCCCCGGCAAACGACACGCTCATCCTCAACACGTTGGCCGGCGCCGACGCGATCAACGCGTCCGGCCTCGCCGCCACGAGCGTGCTGCTGTTCGTGAACGCCGGCACCGAGGACGACATTGTCGTCGGCAGCACGGGAAACGACATGGTGAACGGCGACGCGGGCAACGACATCCTGAGCGCCGGCAACGGAGCCGACACACTGAACGGCGGCACCGAGACGGATTACTGCGATGGCGGTGCGGGCATCGACGCCGGCTCGAACTGTGAGACCAGCGTCAACATCCCGTAGCACGCTCCGAGACGGGGACGCGGCTACCTGAGCAGGGTGGCGTACCTGTCACGCCACTCGTCGTCGGAGACCGAGCGTCGGAAGAAGGCCTCGAACACCGCCCGCGGAGTGGATCCCTCGGCGCGTGCGATCAGCGCCGCGGCCGCCGCGAGGTGGTAACGCAGCAGATCGTCGTCGATTCGCGCCACGGCGAGCAGCTGCTCGAACGCCCACACCATCTTCTCCGCCTCGGCAGCCGGCAGGCTGGAGCGGAGCTCGTCCGCGATCGTCTCGAGGCTGACGTCGTCCCAGTCGAGCATGGAGTGATTATCGGCAGCACGGCGGCCGACACGAGACGTTTGGGGCCTGAACGGTCTGAAACACGGACCTCACACTTGCAATCGAAAGAGGGGGAAGAAAATGGCAGCCACAGAGCTATGGACCTACCGCGAGACCTCGCTCGGCACGATGGACCTCTCGGGCTTCGAGGTCGAAGCGCAGGACGGTTCGATCGGCAAGATCGACGAGGCGTCGAACGAAGTGGGCGCCAGCTACGTCGTCGTCGACACGGGCCCCTGGATCTTCGGCAAAAAGGTGCTCCTGCCGGCCGGTGTGATCGACCGCGTGGACGCCGACGACGAGAAGGTCTACGTCGACCGGACGAAGGACGAGATCAAGAACGCGCCGGAGTTCGACGAGGACACCTACCGCGACACGCAGTACCGGGACGAGGTCGGCGGCTATTACGGAAGCAGCCGGCAGGATCGGCTCTAACTACCAGGGACGCTTCGACGCCGCAGCGGCCTCGTGCCGCTGCGGCGTCACGTTCTCCGGGGCAGCCCGCGGGCGCCGAGGCTGGCTACAGGGCCGGTAGGACTCGAACCTACAACCCCGGTTTTGGAGACCGGCGGTTTTCGTGATGGGAAGGCGGCTCGCGCACCGTGCGGTACCGCATGGCCAGAGGGAACAGGGCCGGAAGGACTCGAACCTTCAACCCCCGGTTTTGGAGACCGGTGCTCTGCCAATTGAGCTACGGCCCTCGGCGTGCCTCATTCTAGTATCGGCCCGTGCGGCGGCCCCTCGGCGTCCTCTTCTCGCTCATCGCGCTCGGCTTCGCCGGGGTGGCGATCGCAGCGGCCCTCGCGGGCGGGCTGGCCTGGGTGATCGCCGTCGCTTCGGCCCTCCTTTCGGCCTGGATGTGGGAGCAGGCATTTCGGGCCTTCCGATGAGCGGCTCTATGCTCCCCTGAGTGGAGGCGTCGCTCGACACCCAGTCTCTCTGGCGCGAGTTCAAGCGGACCGGCGACCGTGCGCTCCGGGACCGGCTGATCCTGACCTATGCGCCGCTCGTGAAATACGTGGCCGGCCGGCTCGGCTCCGGGCTCCCCGCACACGTCGAGGAGGGCGACCTCGTGTCGTACGGGCTGCTCGGTCTCATCGGCGCGATCGAGCGCTTCGACCCCGAGCGCGACATCAAGTTCGAGACGTACGCGATCGCGCGGATCAAGGGCTCGATCATCGACGAGCTGCGCTCCATGGACTGGGTGCCGCGGTCGGTGCGCGCCCGGGCCCGTGACATCGAGCGGACGATCGCGACGCTCGAGGCGAAGCTCCGTCGGGCGCCGAACGACGAGGAGATCTCCGCGCACCTCGGCATCACCGAGGAGGAGTTCCAGGACTCGCTGCTCGAGATCTCGCGCTCCTCGATCGCGGCGCTCGACGAGCTCTGGGCCGGCTCGACGGGCGGCGACCCGGTCGCCTTGATCGACACGATCGAGGATCCCGAGGCGCCCGAGCCGCAGATGGCGATGGCGCAGACCGAGCTCCGCGAGGCGCTCGGCGAGGCGATCGCACGGCTGCCCGAGCGGGAGAAGCTCGTCGTCACGCTGTATTACTACGAGGAGCTGACCCTCCGCGAAATCGGCGAGGTGCTTGGCGTGACCGAGTCGCGCGTCTCGCAGCTCCACACGAAGGCGATCCTGCGCCTCAAGGCCCGGCTCTCGGGCTCCGTGCCGCACGCCGCCGGCTAGGCCGGCCCGGGACGAACCGGCACATATTCGGTGCACTTCCGTGACAGACACGGCACCACTTCGGCGATAGCATCGTTCCTGGTTGGGGGTGGGCTACGTTGGCGTCCGTCGTCACGCGCGCGGATCCAATCGGCCTCGGAAGCGCGTCGCCCGTTGCCATAGGCGGGCCTGGGCGACCTCGGTAGACTCGCCATTCGCCAATGGCCACGTACGAATCCGGGAAAATCCGTAACGTCGCGGTGATCGGCCACCGCGGTACGGGCAAGACCTCGCTCGTCGAGGCGCTGCTCTTCCAGGCCGAGGCCACGAACCGGCTCGGCACCGTCGAGGGCGCAACCACCGTGTCCGACTGGGAGGACGAGGAGCACAAGCGGCAGATGTCGCTCTCCGCCGGCCTGTGCCACCTCGAGTGGCAGGGGCGCAAGGTGAACCTGATCGACACGCCGGGCGACGCCGGGTTCCAGGCCGACACGCTCGCCTCGCTCCACGTCGTCGAGGGCGCGGTCATGGTCGTGAACGCCGTCGCGGGCGTCGAGGTGCAGACGACGAGGCTCTGGGAGCGCTGCGAGGCGCTCGAGCTCTCGCGCGTCCTCTTCGTGAACATGCTCGACCGCGAGCGGGCGGACTTCTTCCACGCGCTCGAGGCGATCCGGTCGCAGCTCTCCGACCGCTGCGTCGCGATCGAGATCCCGATCGGCCACGAGCACGAGCTCGAGGGCGTCGTGGACCTCCTGCACATGAAGGCGTACATGGATCCGAGCGGCGAGCGCGAGGGTGGAACGTCGGACATCCCCGAAAGCATCCGCGCGCAGGCCGAGGAGTACCGGACGATGCTGATCGACTCCGTCGTCGAGACGGACGAGGCCGTCATGGAGCGCTACCTCGGCGGCGAGGAGATCGGCGGCGAGGAGCTCGCGTCCGCGCTCAAGAACGCCGTCTCGCGCGACGAGCTCTTCCCGGTCGCCTGTGGGGCCGCGACGAAGAACCTCGGGACGACCACTCTCCTCGACCTGCTCGTCGAGGGCGTCCCGTCTCCGGCGAAGAAGCCGCTCAAGGTGGCCGCGCCGGAGAACGGCTCCGCCGCGTTCGTCTTCAAGACCGTCGCCGACCCGTTCGCCGGGCGCATCACGATCTTCCGCGTCCTCTCCGGCGAGATCGGCGGCGACTCGGTGCTCGTGAACGGGCGCACGCACGGCAAGGAGCGGCTCGGGCAGCTCCTCGTCCTCCAGGGCAAGGATCACACGGCGGCCGAGAGCGGCTTCGCCGCGGGCGACATCGGCGCGGTCGCGAAGCTCAAGGAGACGACCACCGCGGACCTGCTGCTCTCGGACGACAAGCCCACGGAGGCGCCGAGCCTGGACTTCCCGCAGCCGGTCATGAGCTTCGCCATCACGCCGAAGACGAAGGGCGACGAGGACAAGATCGTGACCGCGCTCCGGCGGCTCGCTGAGGAGGATCCGACCCTCGTCATCCGCCGCGACGACCAGACCGGGGAGCAGCTCCTCGCCGGACTTTCGCAGATGCACGTCGAGGTCGCCGTCGAGCGGATGAAGCGCCGCTTCGGCGCGGAGGTCGAGCTGCATCAGCCGCGCGTCCCGTACCTGGAGACGATCCGGAAGGAGTCGCGCGCCCGGCACCGCTACAAGAAGCAGACGGGCGGCCGCGGCCAGTTCGGCGACTGCACGATCGTGCTCGAGCCGCGCGAGGGCCACGAGGGCTACGAGTTCGTGGACAAGATCGTCGGCGGCGTCATCCCGCAGGGCTTCCGCCCGGCGGTGGACAAGGGGATCCAGGAGGCCATGCAGGCCGGCGAGCTCGCGGGCGCGCCGGTGCAGGGCGTGACCGTCAGGCTCGTCGACGGGCAAACCCACAACGTCGACTCCTCGGAGATGGCGTTCAAGATCGCCGGCTCGATGGCCTTCAAGGAGGCCTACGCGGAGGCCGACCCCGTGCTCCTCGAGCCGATCATGACGCTCGAGGCCACCGTCCCCGACGACGCGGTCGGCGCGATCAACGGGGACCTGAACTCGCGCCGCGGCCGGCTCCTCGGCATGGAGCCGCGGGCCGGGATGACGACGATCAAGGCCGAGGTGCCGATGGCCGAGCTGCTCACCTACTCCCAGACTCTGACGTCGCTCACCGGGGGCCGCGGCGACTACAGCATGGGCTTCCTGCGCTACGACGAGGTTCCGTCGCACGTCGCGCAGAAGCTCATCGAGGAAACGAAGCGCGCCCGTGAGGAGGCAAAGACCTCATGACCCCTCGCGGAGCGTCGCCCATCGGCTGATGCAGGCCGGGCGGCAGGAGATGTACAGGACCTGCGCCGTCTGCTTCCGGACGCTCCTCCAGGGAGAGCGTTCGGCCCGCTACTCCCCGGGCGGCGACCAGTGGGTGGACGTCTGCCCGCTCTGCATCGACCAGGCGAACGAGAGGGGCTGGATCAAGGAGGGCACGCCGACCCAGCCGATCGTGGCCGAGACCCAGCGGAAGAAGCGGCGCCGGTTCGCGGGCCTCGCGGCGCTCATCGAGCCGCGGCGCGAGGAGGAGCCCGAGCGGGTCGTCTCAGAGCCGGTGCTGCGGCGGCTCTCGCCCGAGGAGCAGCTGCTCGTCGAGGCGTCCGAGGTCTTCAACAAGAGCCAGTACGCGCGCACGATCGCGGGCGTCGCCAAGAGCCTCGGCCCGGCGCGGGTCAGCATGATGCCGCTCTCCGGGACGAACACGGAGATCGTCATCACGATCGTCTGGGACATCTCCTGGTACCAGTACCGCGTCGTCTTCGAGTCGGCCCAGCCCGTGCGCCTCGAGGAGCGCGGCCAGGACCTGTCGGAGCTCGCCGAGCGCTTCCAGACCTGGAACGCGACGTTCGACCCGGTCGGCCGCCTCAGGCCGGAGATTCCGCGGTTCTAGCTCGCAGCCGGCTCGCGAGGCTCCACGCCGACACGAGCGTCCAGACGATCTCGAGGATCACGAAGCCCCACTGCTCCTCGATCACGGCGGAGACCGCGAGGACCGCGCCGCCGACGAGATTCAGGACGAGGTAGGAGTACGAGCGCTGGTCGACGTAGCCGAACTGCGCAAGCGCGAAGCCCGCGAGGATCGCGATCGCTCCGACGATCTGAATCACCTCGGCCATGCCGGGGATGCTAGTCCCGGGGGTCACCGGAGTACGATGCGCGCGTGATCTACTGCGTCGTGCCCCCGGAGCTCAAGGACGAGCTGTACGACCGGCTCGTCGACCACTACAAGGACAACCCGAACGTGACGGTCATCGTCGACCGGCGCACCGGGCCCGACCGCCGCGCGACGAGCGGCCGGCTCGTCGGGGGCAAGCGCCAGATCCGCGACCGCCGGCGCGAACGCTTCCCCGGGACCTTCCCGGACACGGACCCACCCGAAGCCGCGTAGCTCTCGCCCCGGTCAGCGCAGCGGCCCGCCGTTAGGATTGCCGGAGAATCTACGGGGAGGAAGCTTTGGCGACGACGGGCGCGAAGACGTATCAGAACTACATCGGAGGCGAATGGGTGGACGCCTCGAGCGGCGAGACGTTCGAGAGCACGAACCCGGCGACGGGCGAGACGATCGGGATCTTCCCGAAGTCCGCCGAGGCGGACGTCGACCGCGCGGTCGAGGCCGCGAAGGACGCCTACGAGTCCTGGCGCCTCGTGCCCGCGCCGAAGCGCGCCGAGATCCTCTTCCGCGTCGCACAGCACTTCGTCGAGCGCAAGGACGAGCTGACCGAGCTGATGGTCCAGGAGATGGGCAAGGTCCGGGCCGAGGCCGGCGGCGACGTCCAGGAAGCGATCGACATGACGTACTACATGGCCGGCGAGGGGCGCCGCATGTTCGGGCACACGACCCCGTCGGAGATGCCGGACAAGTTCCAGATGAGCGTCCGCCTGCCGGTCGGCGTCGTCGGCGCGATCACGCCGTGGAACTTCCCGATCGCCATCCCGAGCTGGAAGATCGCGCCCGCGCTCGTCTGCGGCGACACCGTCGTCTTCAAGCCCGCGACCGACACGCCCGCCCTCGGCGAGCGGTTCGTGGAGATCTTCGAGGAGGCCGGCCTCCCGCCGGGCGTCCTGAACATCGTCCACGGCGGCGGCGCGACGGTCGGCGAGCGCCTCGTCAAGCATCCGGACGTCCCGCTCATCTCGCTCACCGGCTCGCGCGAGGTCGGCGTCAAGACGGCGCAGAACGGCGCCGCGCTCCTCAAGCACATCCACCTCGAGCTCGGCGGCAAGAACGCGATCATCGTCATGGACGACGCCGACGTCGACCTCGCGGTGGACGGGATCGTCTGGTCGGCGTTCGGCACCTCCGGCCAGCGCTGTACGGCCGCGAGCCGCGTCATCGTCGGCAAGAAGGTCTACGACGAGCTCGCGTCCAAGCTGGTGGACCGGGCGGAGAAGCTCACGATCGGCTACGGGCTCGAGGAGGGGGTCGAGATCGGCCCGGTGATCAACAGGAGTGCGCTCGACAAGATCGACTCCTACACGACGATCGGCAAGGACGAGGGCGCGACGCTCCTCACGGGTGGCGAGGTCGCGACGGGCGACGGGCTCGACAACGGCTTCTTCTACCGCCCGACGATCTTCGGCGACGTCGAGCCAGACATGCGGATCGCCCAGGAGGAGATCTTCGGGCCGACCACCGCGCTCATCCGGGCATCGGACATCGACGAGGCGATCCGCGCGGCCAACTCGGTCGAGTTCGGCCTGTCGTCCTCGATCTTCACGGCCGACGTGAACAAGGCGTTCCGCGCCATGCGCGACCTGCAGACCGGGATCACGTACATCAACGCGGGCACGATCGGCGCCGAGGTGCACCTGCCGTTCGGCGGCACCAAGCAGACCGGCAACGGCCACCGCGAGGCGGGCCAGGCGGCGCTCGACTTCTACACCGAGTGGAAGTCGATCTACGTCGACTACTCCGGCAAGCTCCAGCGCGCGCAGATCGACAACGCCGACGAAGCGCTCTAGTGGGCACGCTGCGCAAGATCAACCTGGCCGAGAAGCTCTCCTCGTTCGAGGAGGCCTTCGGGCCGCGGATCATCGGCCGCTACAACGGCGACAAGATCCAGGTCACGAAGGTGCGCGGCAGCTTCATCTGGCATGCGCACCAGGACACGGACGACCTCATCCTCGTGCTCGATGGGAAGCTCGTCGTCGAGGCGCGCGACGGGGCGGTCGAGCTCGGGCCGGGCGAGCTGGTCGTCGTGCCCGCGGGCCTCGAGCACCGCACGCGGGCCGAGCCGGAGGCGCACATCCTCGTCGTCGAGCCTGCCGGAACGCTGAACACCGGCGACTCGGGCGAGGTGGCGGCTCCCGAAGTCGAGATCTAGTTCGTGGAGCTCCGCCTCCTGGGGACCGGGGGGTGGATGGCGACGGACCGCCGCGAGACGGCGTGCTACTACCTCCGCGACGGCGCCGATGTCCTGCTCCTCGACGCGGGAAGCGGCATGCGCCGCCTCGTCACGGAGCCGGCGCTCCTCGACGGGGTCGAGCGGCTCTACGTCGCCCTCAGCCATTTCCACCTCGACCACGTGAACGGCCTCATCACGCTGCCCGCGCTCCAGCGGCTCGAGACGCGCGAGGTGTGGGCGCCCGGGCGCGTGGTCGCGGGGATGCCGGCCGAGGACGTGATCGCCGCGCTCCTCGGCCCGCCGTTCCTCGCCGCGACCGCCGCGGAAGCGCTCCGGACGTTCGTCACCGGGGTGCGGGAGCTCGACGGCACGGTCGAGATCGGGCCGTTCACGGTCGAGACGCGCGTCCAGCCGAAGCACACGTGCCCGACGGTCGCGATGCGCGTGAACGGCGAGCTCGCCTACTGCACGGATACCGCCTACGACCCCGAGAACGCGGCGTTCGCCCGCGGCGTCGCCGTCCTGCTCCACGAGGCCTACCACGCGGCCGACGAGACGGATGACCCGATCCACTCCGCCGCCGGGGAGGCCGCGCGCATCGCCGCCGCGGCCGAGGTCGAGCGGCTCGTGATCTGCCACGCCGACCCGAAGCTTGCCGACGACGAGGAGCTCGTCCGCTTCGCGCGGCCGCACTTCGAGGCGGTCGAGGTCGGGCGCGACGGCGCCGTGCTCTAGGAGCGGATAATCCCACGCGCCCGCCGCGGATCGCGTATACGTCACCCCGTGAACCGCAAGCTCGTCGTCTTCGTCCCCCGCGAGGCGCTCGATCCGGTGCGCGAGGCCCTTTTCGCGGCCGGCGCGGGTCGCATCGGCGACTACGAGCACTGCTCGTGGTACACGGCCGGAACGGGCACGTTCCACGGGGGCGAGTCGACCGATCCGTCGGTCGGGGAGAAGGGCCGGGAGCAGCGCGTCTCGGAGCTCCGCCTCGAGACGGTCTACCCCGAGGAGCTCCACGACGACGTGATCGCCGCGCTCCGGGCCGCGCATCCGTACGAGGAGCCGGCCTTCGACGTGTACCAGCTCCTGTGAGGGCGAAGCTCTGGACGGACGGCGGGGCCCGCGGGAACCCCGGCCCGGCCGCGTACGGCTACGTGCTCGAGGCCGAGGACGGCACGGTGCTCGACGCGCGCGGCGAGGCGATCGGCGTTGCGACGAACAACGTCGCCGAGTACAGCGCCCTCGTCGCGGGCCTCGAGAAGGCGGCCGACCTCGGCGTCACCGACCTCGAGGTCGTCTCCGACTCGGAGCTCCTCGTGAAGCAGATGACCGGCGAGTACCGCGTGAAGAACGAGACGCTGGCCGAGCTCAACGAGGACGCGGAGCGCCTCGCGCGCCGGGTAGGGCGGGTGCGCTACACCGCCGTCCGGCGCGAGCACAACGAGCTCGCAGACCGCCTCGTGAACGAAGCGCTGGACGCGGCGGGCTAACGGAAACCCGCAGCTATACTCGGAGACTTACGCGGATGTAGCTCAGTTGGCTAGAGCGTCTGCTTGCCATGCAGAAGGTCGAGGGTTCGAGTCCCTTCATCCGCTTCCCGGAAAGGCCTGCGTATCGCAGGCCTCTGTTGTCTAGGGGATGGGTCGGGGGTAGGTCAGCGTCTGGGTCAGCATCGGTGCCGAATCGCGGCGAGGTACGACCGACCCGCGCTCTAGCCTCGCCGATCCGCGCATGCAGAGGGCTGCGTCGCGCCGCGTCGAAACGTGGTCGGCATGGATTGGTCTACCGCAGCCCTCGCTGCGGTTGCTGCGTTCGCGGGTGTGGCAGGCGGAGCCGTGGGAGGGTATTTCGGTTTTCTGGGCGCTCGGACGCAGGCGCGTGTGGGGGTGTTGCAAATCGAGGCAGGGCAGGAGGACCGTCGCGCTGCCACCGCAGAGGAACGTCTACGCAACCGCCAGACGACGTATCAACGGCTGCTTGAAGCGGACAGCCGGATGCGGATACGCATGATTTCCGACAGGCCGTTCGACCGTGATGAGTACGACGCGTGGACGATGGACACCAGCGGACTTGCCGATGCCGTCCGGGTCATCGGAACGGCAGAGGCCGCAGAGGCAGCCCAGGGGCTGATCGACGCCCACGCCACCGTGTACGCCACGTTCGTGGCCATGGAGGATGAGGGCCCGTTCGATCAGCGGATGCGCGTTGCGCACCAAGCGTTCATGGACCAGCGCCTGGCCGCCCGGCGTGAACTGATATCCGCCATGCGTGCTGATGTCGCTCCCAATCTCTAGCGGTTAGAAGCGACTGCGGCTGCGTTCTCGTCGTAGAACGCGGGGCTGTTCGCGATGTAGACGGCGTCCGATTCCTCGTTCGGCGGCAGCGTCCAAAGGAAGACGGGGTGGGACGTTGCGAGCGACGTCTGAAAGGGACCGCCATGGGTAATGCTCGAGGTGTGGTCACCGCCTTTCGAGTGCCCATCGTGCAAGGGGCGAGGCTGCGGCGCGCCTGAACGCCCACCGTGGGAGGACAACATGCTTTCCCGTTCACGCACCGCATTAATCGCAGTTGGGGTCCTGATCATGTCCTTGGTGCCAGCCGGTGCCGTCTCGGCGGACCAGGCGACCGCAGTCACAGGCCAGTCCGCGCACGGCAACGCGGCGCCGGCTCACCCGACGTATCTCAACTCGGCCCAGCCGGTCGCGAAGCGCGTCAAGGATCTGCTCGGCCGCATGACGCTGGAGGAGAAGATCGGCCAGATGACGCAGGCCGAGCGTGGTGCCGTCGCCGGCGACCCGACCCAGATCGCCACGCTGAGGCTGGGTTCGGTGCTGTCCGGCGGTGGGTCTACGCCGACGCCCAACACGCCCGCCGCCTGGGTCGACATGGTCAACGAGTTCCAGAGCCAGGCGCTCAGCACACGCCTGGGTATCCCAATCATCTACGGCATCGACGCCGTCCACGGGCACGGCAACGTCTACGGCGCCACGGTCTTCCCGCACAACATCGGCCTCGGCGCCACCCGCGACCCATCCCTCGTGAAGAAGGTCGGGAAGGCCACCGCGGAGGAGGTAAGGGCGACCGGAATCCCGTGGAGCTTCGGGCCGTGCGTGTGTGTCGCCCGAGACGAGCGATGGGGCCGCACGTACGAGAGCTTCGGCGAGGACCCGAGGCTGGTCTCCGAGATGGAGACGATCATCGACGGCCTGCAGGGGAATGGGCGCGCGCCGATCTCAGCCGACCATGTCCTGGCTACCGCGAAGCACTATGCGGGTGACGGCGACACCGAGTACGACTACGCGGCCGCAGCCGCCAACGTGGGCCAGCCGTGGTACCTGCAGCGGTACACGATCGACCAGGGCATCACGGTGACGAGTCGCGACGAGTTCGCGAAGATCGACTTGGCGCCCTACACAACAGCGATCAGGCGGCACGGCGTGCGCAGCGTCATGCCGTCGTTCTCCAGCGTCGACTGGATCGAAGACGGGGTGGGTGACCCGATCAAGATGCACGCACACCATGAGCTGATCACCGACGTGCTCAAGGGTCAGTACCACTTCCACGGTTTCGTCATCTCGGACTGGGAGGGGATTCACCAGATTCCTGACCCCGCCAACCCCGGAAATGGGGGCCTGACCCCGTACAAGGTGCGAGTCGGAGTGAACGCCGGCACCGATATGTTCATGGAGCCCTTCAGCGCCCAGCAGTTCGAGCAGCTGCTGCTTGCTGAGGTCAACGCCGGACGGGTCAGCCAGGCACGTATCGACGACGCGGTCAGCCGCATCCTCGAGGCCAAGTTCGAACTCGGCCTCTTCGAGCACCCGTTCGCCTCGGCGGACAACATCGACCAGGTGGGCAGCGCGGCGCACCGTGCGATCGCACGGCAAGCAGTGGCGGAATCCCAGGTGCTGCTGAAGAACAGCGGCCACGCCCTGCCGCTGTCTCCCAATGCGAACATCTACGTCGCTGGTCGCAACGCCGACAACATCGGCAACCAGGCCGGCGGCTGGACGATCCAGTGGCAGGGTGCCTCCGGCGACATCATTCCCGGCACCACCATCCTCGAAGGCATCAAGGAGGTCGCGCCTAAGGCGACGGTCAACTACAGCATCGATGCATCGGCGCCGATGACCGGCGCGGATGTCGGCGTCGTCGTGGTCGGGGAGACGCCATATGCCGAGGGGTACGGGGACGTCGGCGGGCCGGAGTGCGGCTTCTGCACCCCGGCGCAGCTGGAGGAGAAGTCCCTTTCCCTACAGCCCGGTGACAAGGCAGTCATCGACAAGGTGTGCGATGCGATCGAGACTTGCGTGGTGCTGGTGGTATCCGGTCGCCCGCAGGTGCTCACCGACCAGCTCGGCAAGATGAACGCACTGGTTGCCTCGTGGCTGCCGGGCAGCGAAGGTGCCGGGGTCGCGGATGTGCTCTTCGGTAAGCGGCCCTTCACGGGCAAGCTGCCGATGACCTGGCCGCGCACCGAAGCGCAGGTGCCGATCAACATCGGCGACTCGGACTACGACCCCCTCTTCCGGTACGGCTGGGGGTTGAGCACGCGCTAGCTCTACTGACAAGGAAAACGGGGCGGGTGAGACCGAGTCCCGAAGGTGGAACAACTCGGCTCGCCCGCCCTCTCATTACGCGTCGTCGTACAGGACAACGGTTCCCGCGAGGAAGTCCGGGAGCCCGCGTCGCCGCTCGGTGAACAGCACGGGGATGAAGCCGGCGAACAGGGGCACGATCGCGAGCACGAGCCCGACAAGGCGCACGAGCGATCGACCGATCGAGGGAGGCTCGCCGGTGGGGTCGTGAACACGCACTCGGAGTAGTCGCATCCCCGGCGTCTGTCCGGCGGAGCTCCAGAAGAGGACGAAATAAGTGCCCGTGATCAGCGCCCAGCCGGAGGCCAGCAGGGCGCCGGCGAGCCACGCCGGCCGCAGGCCCCCGACCAGCGAGGCGATGAGTGCGGCGATGCCGACGACCGACATGAAGAGGACGAGCGTCAGCGCTGCATCGGTTGCCAGCGCGATAGCGCGTGTCGCGACCCCCCCGTAGATCGAGCGCTCGGCTCGTGCGGGACGGCGGACGACCTGCTCGGCTCGGTCGTCGAGTCGCGCGGCGGAGGCACGAGCCCCGGCGACCACCTCGTCGGCAAGACCGGTTGTCTGCCGGGCGATCGCGTCCCGGAGCTCCGGACTCGACGCGACATGGCGCAGAGCGCGCTGCGTCTCGTCGCTCGTGAGCACTCTGTCCGTGAGCTCGAGCGTCTTCGGGCTCCCCAGAGCGGCGGTCATGAGGCGCTCCAACTCTCCGCTTTCGGCAAGCTCGGCGACGATGCGCTCGATGACGCGGTTGCGGACCATCGAACGCGCGATCTCCTCCGGCAGCGAACCCGCGAGCGCCCGGTCGAGAACGCGAACGATCTCGGGCGCGGTCAAGACTTCGTCTACGGCATCCTCGAGTGGGCCCCGCCATGCGCGCGCCGCCGCACGTGCCGGGAAGAAGGCGGCGCGCCCGGCCGCGTCGGCAAGCCCCGAGCGCTGCTCATCGTCGTTCGACGACATGACGCGCAGTATCGCCTGTCGCGTCGGCGCTCTCCACCGGTAGCTGACGCACGAGGGTGCGAAGAAGCGGGCCGAGCGTGAGCGCGCCGCCGGGATCGAGCCCGACGACGACGCGGCCCGCTGGCTCGACCAGCACGACCCGAAGCCGGGGCCGCGGCCGAAGAAGTTCAAGTCGAAGGAGCTCCACCGCTGGCGGCAGCGGCAGAAGCGCGGCGAATAACGCGGGGATCCGCGCGCGACGTAGCTGGCTAGAGCGTCTGCTTGCCATGCAGAAGGTCGTGAGTTCGAGTCCCTTCATCCGCTCCTCGAGACCTGGCAGAAACGGCGGGTTTTCGTTGGCCGCTTGAGTGGCGCGCCGAGCGCCGCCGGTCAGGTCTTTGCTGTGGCGGATCTCCTCAGCCGACGGGGCCTCGAACCTCCCAGCGAGGCACTTGTCGCGTCGTCGCGTGACGCGTAGAAACGCCGTGATTGGGAGAAAGGGACGATCCTCATGGCGCAGCGTCCCGCTAGTCCGAGACGGGCTGTCAGCGGCCTCTTTCTGACGTTCGTCCTCTCGTTCGTCAATCTCGTCGGCATCATCGTCACGCTGATCGCGCTGGGCGGCCTCGAGCCCTGGTCGCGCTGGCAGTTCATCGGTGCTTTCGGCGTCCTCGAAGCAGCGTCCGGACTCGCGAATGTCATTTCGCCGAACATCTGGCGGCTCCCCGTCGCCCAGGTCCAAACGAGCGAACGGACACAGATCGAGCTGGCCGGATCAACGTTGCTCATCCCGCATTGGGCGGCGCTGGCCCGCTTCGCAGCCGGGGCCGTATTGATGGCAGGCGCTGCCTGGCACGAGGGTGTCGCGCCGGCTTCGCTGGCATTGGTTCCGTTCATCCTTGCGCTGGCGTGGCTCATCCTGGTGATCTCCGCAGTCTTCGCGCGGGTCGCCTTGATACGCCCCGAGTTCGACGTCGTCCAGGCCAACGTGCACTGGGGTGGGCGTCTCAGAGAGTTTCCTGCCGTGAGCCTGAGCGCCGTCCTGCTTCAGTTTCTGCTCAGCATCTCGACCGTCCCCGCGGCGAAGCTGCTCGACCCGACGGTCCTCTATCAGCCGGAACTTGCACCATCGCTCGAGGCGTTGCTCGCTGTGCTTGTCGCGTCGGCGATTTCCGGCATGCTCTTGTACCTGCTCTGGTCCGGCCGCATCGCGGGGACGGCGCGGGCGGAACAGCAACGGGAAGCTGAGGAGCACGCCTGAGGGTGGCTACCGCCCGGTCGTCCCCGGCGGGACGCTCTTGACGAGTTGCCGCCTCTCGACCACAGTGCGTCAATACCCCTTTCGGGGGACAACTGCGGCGAGGGGAGAGCAATGCACCACCAGGAGGAGTTCCTGTGGGCGGGCCTGCGCGGACGCCTGGAGAGAACGGGCAAGGTGCGCCCGCGCACGATCAGGCGGGAGACGGTCGGCTGGCAACCGGAGCGGCGCCCGGAGGTGTCCTCCCATTCGGCGCAGCCCGCGCTCCAGGTCGCCCAGCCGGGCGCGCGTTCGGCCTAGGCGCCCCGCGAGCGGACGGGCCGTGAGCCGCCTCGCCGTTTCTGCCCGAAATGCGAGGATGAGGGCCCGATGCAGATCACGAGGAACGGCATCGAGACCGCGCCCGGCCCGGGCGAGTGGTTCACGGGCACGGTCTTCATCGACGCGGTGGCGGCGCCGTCGGACGGGTCGCGCCTGAGCGCGAGCAGCGTCCACTTCACGCCGGGCGCGCGCACCGCCTGGCACACGCATCCGAACGGCCAGACGATCTACGTCCTCGAAGGCGTGGGCCTCGCCCAGCGGCGCGGCGGCCCGGCGGAGGTCATCCGCCCGGGCGACCGCGTGTTCTTCGAGCCGGGAGAGGAGCACTGGCACGGTGCCACGGCGACCCGGTTCATGACCCACCTCGCCATGCTCGAGGTCGGCGACGATGGGAACCCCGCGACATGGGGCGACCACGTCACCGACGAGGAGTACGCGGCCGCGGCGGAGAGCTGAGATGCGCGCGACCGTCATGTACGGGGCCGGCGACGTTCGCGTCGAGACCGTCCCCGACGCCCGACTCGTCGAGCCGACCGACGCCCTCGTCGCGGTCACGCGCTCCGCGATCTGCGGCAGCGACCTCTGGCCGTACAAGTCGATGGAGCCGAGCGAGACCGGCCGGCGCATGGGGCACGAGTTCATCGGCGTCGTCGAGGCGGTCGGCGCCGACGTCCGTACGCTCGAGGCCGGTGACCTCGTCGTCACGCCGTTCGTGTGGTCCGACGGAACCTGCGTCTTGTGCCGGGAGGGACTGCAGCCCTCGTGCCTCCACGGAGGCAGGTACGGCATGGACGGCGTCGACGGCGGACAGGGCGAGGCAGTGCGGGTCCCTCAGGCCGACGGCACCCTCGTCGCCTTGCCGGTCGACAGAGACGACGCCTTGATGCCGTCGCTGCTCACGCTCTCGGACGTGATGGCGACGGGTCACCATGCGGCCCTCTGCGGCGAGGTCGGGCCGGGCAAGACCGTCGCCGTCGTCGGTGACGGAGCCGTCGGCCTGTGCGCCGTGATCGCGTCTCGCCGTCTGGGCGCCGAGCGGATCGTCATCCTCGGCCGGCATCCAGACCGCATCGCGCTCGCAAAGGAGTTCGGCGCCACGGACGTCGTCAGCGAGCGGGGCGACGAGGCGGTCGAGCGCGTCCGCGAGCTCACCGACGGCCTCGGCGCGCAGTCCGTCCTCGAGTGCGTCGGCCTCGAGCAGTCGACCGTCACGGCGCTCCGCACCGTCCGCCCGGGCGGCGCCGTCGGCCGCGTGGGCGTGCCGCAGGACGAGTCGCTGCCGGAGGCGACATCGGCGTTCTTCGACAACGTCACCATCGCGGGCGGCCCCGCGCCGGCCCGCGCCTACATCGAGGAGCTGCTGCCCGACGTCCTCGAAGGGAGGATCGAGCCCGGTCGGGTCTTCGACCGCGTCGGCCGCCTCGACGACGTGCCCGACGGCTACCGCGCCATGGACGACCGCGAGGCTATCAAGGTCATGATCGAGCTCCCATGAAGCACCGGCTGACGAACGACGGGGCGCGGAAGCGGGCCGAGAAGGAGCGCGCTGCGGGCCTCGATCCCGAGGACGACGCATCGCGCTGGCTCGACGAGCACGACCCCAAGCCCGCGCCGAAGCCGAAGAAGTTCAAGTCGAAGGAGCTCCACCGCTGGCGGCAGCGGCAGCAGCGCGATAGCTAGCCACCGGATCCGTCAGGATCCGCGCCGTGATCGAGCTGGTCGTCTTCGGCGCCGTGCTAGTCGGCTACACGCTCGTTTCCGGGCGCCTCGACGGGACGCCGCT
Organism: uncultured Actinomycetes bacterium; assembly: GCA_963720515.1. Lineage (GTDB taxonomy): Bacteria > Actinomycetota > Thermoleophilia > Gaiellales > Gaiellaceae. The sequence goes on from OY970397.1 coordinate 339,009, forward strand.
CACCGCGCCCATGGTCTTCACCGGGGCCGGGATCGTCGTCGCGCTCGCCGGCGGGTCGGTGGGTGTCGACGTCGCGGAGTCCGGCGGCACGGTGCATGTGACGGAGACCGGGAAGCACCTAGCCGAGGTCGCTCTCGTTCTGCTCCTCTTCACCGGCGCGGCGCGGATCGACGTCCGGTCGCTCGGCGAGAAGCCGCGCCTGCCGCTGCGCCTGCTCGCGATCGGGCTGCCGCTGACCATCGCGCTCGGGAGCCTCGTCGCGCTCGTCCTCTTCGACGAGCTCGACTTCTGGGAGGCGTGCATCCTCGGGGCGGTCCTCGCGCCGACCGACGCGGCGCTCGGCCAAGTGGTCGTGTCGAGCCCGAAGCTGCCCGTGCGGCTACGCGAGACGCTCGACGTCGAGGCCGGCCTGAACGACGGCCTCACCGTGCCCTTCTTCACCGTGTTCGCCGCGGTCGCGGTGGACAAGGAGCTCGGCAACGCGCCGCTCGCGCGGGCGATCGTCGAAAAGCTCGGCTACGGCGCGCTCATCGGCGCGGGGATCGGCGTTGCCGGCGGCATCCTCCTTCGTGAGGCCTCGAAGCGCGGCTGGTCCGCGCCCGCGTTCGAGCAGCTCGCGCTCCTCGCGATCGCCCTCCTCGCGTGGTGGGTCGCCGAGGATGCGGGCGGCAGCGGGCTCATCGCCGCGTTCGTCGGCGGCATGGCGCTCGGCGCCGTCGCGCGCGGAGTGGCCGAGCGCGTGAGCGACTTCACCGCGGACTTCGGCCAGCTCCTCAGCCTGCTCGTCTTCTACGCCCTCGGCATCACGGCCGTCGAGCTCGCCGACCGCATCACCTGGGAGATGGCCGTCTACACGTCGCTCTCGCTCACCGTGATCCGGATGCTCCCGGTCGCGCTGGCGCTCGTCCGCGCCGAGCAGCGGCCCTGGACGGTCGCCTACGTCGGCTGGTTCGGCCCGCGCGGACTCGCGTCCATCCTGCTCGCGCTCATCCTGCTCCTCGAGTACCCGGGCCTGCCCCGCGGCGGGACGATCTTCGTGGCGGTCGTCGTCGCCGTCGTGGCGAGCGTTTTCCTCCATGGGGTCACCGCGGCCCCGCTCACCGACCGCTACGCGCGGACGCTCAGCGCCGACGAGCGCTGACGAGCTTCGCGACGACGAGCGCGCCGGCGACGGTCAGGACGACCTTCGCGGCCTTCGACCCGCGCAGCTTCGACTCGCCGCTCGCCCGCTGCGCCATGTTCACGGGGACTTCGGCCAGCCGAAGTCCTGCATCCGTGATTCGGATGAGGGCCTCGACTTCGGGTGCTTCCGTGGTGAACGGCTTCGCGAGCAGCGGCAGCGCCTTCGCGTTCACCGCCCAGAGGCCGCTCGTCGCGTCTGCGAAGGGCTGGCCGAGGACGACGCCCATCGAGCGCCGCAGCACGGCCGTGCCGAAGCGTCGCGTGTTGCTCGGCTTGTAGCGGTACGGCGCGTACCCATCCCCGGAGACGAAGCGGGAGCCCACAGCAACGTCGCATCCGCCGCTTTGCACCAGCGTGAGGAGCCGCCGGAGCTCGGCGGAGGGGTGCTGGCCGTCAGCGTCCACGCGTCCGCAGAAGGCGACGCCGCGCTCGAGTGCGGCCGCGTACCCGGCGGCGATCCCGGCAGTCAGGCCGCGGTTCTCACCGAAGGAGAGGACGTCCGCGCCGTGCTCGCGCGCGACGTCCGCGGTCCGGTCGGTCGAGCCGTCGTCCACGACGAGCACGTCCGCGTCGGGCAGCTCGGCCTTCAGGTCGTCAAGGACCGCGGGCAGGTTCGCCTCTTCGTTCCAGGCCGGGATGAAGACGAGCGTCGCGCTCACCGGGTGAGCGTACGCCTCGGGGGCCGCACCTCGCGGCCCCCAAGGGTCCCACCAGAGAGCGGGACCCCGGCGAACCGAGGTCCCTGCACCGGCCGGGCAACGAGCCCCGGGACAAGGCGGCGCCAGCCGATGCGGTGGAAGTTTTCGGCAGGTTCGTCAAAATCCCTGCCTAGGCACGCGTGCGCTCGTCGCGCCGCCCCTGCGGCGGTACGATGCCCGTCCCGGCGCGGTGGCCGAGTGGCTAGGCAGAGGCCTGCAAAGCCTCGTACACCGGTTCGAGTCCGGTCCGCGCCTTCGGGTTCATCTGCGGCGCTGGAGTGGGATCACGAACTTGTGCGCCGTGTGTGTCTCGCTCCAGCGCACGACCTTCACGTCCTTGAGACCGGCGGCTCGGCCGGCTTCGAGGACCTGCGCCTCGCGCGGTTGCGCGCGTCCCTTCGGTGCGACGATCCAGAGCGCGCCGTCGCCCTCGAGCGCCGCGGCCAGCCCGGCGACCTCTTCGAGATCGGCGAGCGCGTTCGTGCCGAGGAAGACCGTGTGCGCGTCCGCCGGCTCGACGCGGTCGGGGAAGAGGTCGACCTCCGGCCCGACGTCGCCCACGACCGCCACAGTCTGCCCGGCTTTCACCCCGAGCTTGTCCGCGAGCGTCTTCGGGTTGCGGATCCGCTCCGCCCAGCGCGCCGCCTTCTCGCCGAGGTCGAACGTCGCGTGCTCGCCGTCCCACTCGACCGAGAGCACACCGTCGTCCGCCTCCACCGACGAGACGGCGCGGAACGGCACGCACAGCCGCGTGTCTCCGCGGAAGACCAACTCGTCGGTCTCGAGCTGCGCCCGGCCCTCGGCGACCTGGCCGCCGTAGCGGAGCGTGGCGCGCGCCTCGTCGCCCATTCGAGCGACTGTAACGCGGCGCAGGCCAGCCGATATGGAATCCAATGCCGCGCATGCCCGAGGTTGTCGCGCTGTTCTTCGTCTGCGTCGGGCTCGCGCTTCTCGTCGAGGGGCTCGCGGACGCGACGCCGCTCGTCTTCTTCGGAACCGAGCAGGAGCGCGCGCTTGTCGAGCGCGGGGAGGACATGCTGATCGTCGCCGCGTCCATGCTGGGCGCCGCGGGCGGGTTGCTCGGCGCCTTTCACCGGCGGATCGCGGCGTTCGTGGTGGCCGCGCCGGGGATCGTGTGCATTGCGCTAGCCAATGCCGCGCCGGACACCGCCGCCGCCTGGCTCGCGTTCCTCGTGCTCGCGCCGGCGTGCTTCGGCGCCGCGCTCGGGGTCTGCTTCTCGCCCCGCCGCGCCTAGGCCGCGTGCGCGCGGTCGGCGCCGAGTGCGACCGGCTGGGAGTCGCGCCGCTCGGACTCGCCGACCCAGCGGGCCGCGGCGCTCGCGCGAGGATGTCCCAGGTGGTACGCGCAGAGCTCGTAGCGCTCGCCGTCCGCCACGGTCGCCTGCGCGGTCGCCGGCCGGTCGCACCGGCGGCTCTCGGTCAGGTACATGCCCTCGCAGCGTCCCATCGGTCTCTCTATCGGGCGCACGGCGGCGCCTGTCCATCCTCGTTTCGAGGGACGGAGCGAAAGCCCTTGGCGGCGGGCTACTTGGCCCAGGCGAACGGCGCGACCTGCGGGACTGACGACTTGACCTCGACCGCCTCCGTCTGGCGGAGGGCGGTGTGGCCGTGCCAGTGCGCGACCTCCGTCGTCCAGACCTTGGCCCCGTGCGCGTGCGACTTGCAGACGCAGTAGAGCTCGTGGTCCGAGGCGACGAGCTGGCGCGTTCCCTCGAAGGTACAACGGCTGTTCGCGAGCCTGTAATAGGCGTCACAACGCGGCATGGTCCAATTGTCGGGCCCGGAAACCGCGAGGACGATGCCCCCAAGGGGTGACACGCGCTAGCCTGCGCGCCCGTGACCGCGAAGCTGATCGACGGAAAGGCCCATGCCGCCGAGGTGCGCGCCGAGGTGAAGCGCGAGGTGGCCGAGCTGGGCCGCCCCGTCGGCCTCGCGACCGTGCTCGTCGGCGACGACGAGGCCTCGGCGATCTACGTCCGGATGAAGCGCGCGGCGTGCGAGGAGGTCGGAATCGAGTCGATCCACCACGAGCCGCCCGCGACGATCTCCGAGGACGACCTGCTCGCGCTCGTCGCCGATCTGAACGCCGACGAGCGCGTCACCGGGATCCTCGTGCAGCTTCCGCTGCCGGATCCGATCGACGAGGGCAAGGTCATCGCCTCGGTAGCGCCGGTCAAGGACGTGGACGGCTTCCACCCGTTCAACGCGGGCCTGCTCTTCCAGGGGACGCCGACGCTGACCGCGGCGACGCCGACCGGGATCATGGAGCTCCTGCGTGCGTACGAGGTCGAGCTGAAGGGCGCGCACGCCGTGGTCGTCGGCCGCTCCAACATCGTCGGGAAGCCGGTCGCGCTCATGCTCCTCGCCGAGCACGCGACGGTGACCATCGCCCACAGCCGGACGCGGGATCTCGGCGCAATGACGCGCGAGGCGGACGTGCTCGTCGCCGCGGTCGGGCCGCGCGGGTGTCATCACGGCCGACATGGTGAAGCCGGGCGCGACCGTGATCGACGTCGGGATCAACCGCACCGAGGTCCGGCGTCGTGGGCGACGTGGACGCGAGTGTGGCCGAGGTCGCGGGGCTGCTCACGCCGGTGCCGGGCGGCGTCGGGCCGATGACGATCGCCGCACTTCTTCGCAACACCGTGAAGGCCGCGCGCTACCAGGCCGGGGTGCTTGCCTTTCCCCCGGGATAGCCGCTACATTCCGACCGGTTACACCCTGGCGACGGGCCGATTCTCGGGTCTGTCGCTCGTTTGTGAAGGAGGAAGTGTTGGCAGAGGGCACCGTCAAGTGGTTCTCGAACGAGAAGGGCTACGGCTTCATCTCTCGTGACGGCGAGGACGACGTCTTCGTCCACCATTCGAAGATCGAGATGGACGGGTACCGCTCGCTCCAGGAGGGGCAGCGCGTCTCGTTCGAGGTCGAGCAGGGCCCCAAGGGGCTTCAGGCGACCAACGTCCAGATGGCGCAGTAGGCCGGACCGACTTCGTGACTCTTGACGGGCCCCGGCACAACCGGGGCCCGTCGTTCTTAAATTGACGACGGGAGTTCCAGATGGCGATCACACGTGAGGATGTGCTGCACGTCGCGCGGCTGGCGCGGCTCGAGATCCCCGAGGAGGACGTCGAGACCGTGCAGGCGCAGCTCGGCGCGATCCTCGACGCGGTCGGCAAGGTCTCCGAGCTCGACCTCTCGGACGTCGAGCCGACCTCGCACCCGCTCGACATCGTGAACGTCTGGGCCGAGGACGAGCCGCGACCGTGCCTGTCGCGCGAGGACGCGCTCGCCAACGCTCCCGATCCCGAGGACGGCCAGTTCCGCGTGCCGGCGGTTGGATGACGGTCGACACGCTGAAGCTCACCGCCGAGGACGCCTGGCGCATGATCGACGCGGGCGAGGTCTCGTCCGCCGAGCTCGTCGCGGCCTACCGCGAGGCGATCGCCGCACGGGACGGCGAGCTGCACGCCTACCTCCACGTCACCGAGGGCGAGCTCGAGGGCCGAAGCGTCCCCATCGCGCTCAAGGACGTGATCACGACGAAGGGCGTCCCGACGACGGCGGGCTCGAGGATCCTGGAAGGCTACGTCCCGGTCTTCGACTCGACCGTCACCACGCGCGTGAAGGAGGCCGGCCTCCCGATCCTCGGCAAGACGAACCTGGACGAGTTCGCGATGGGGTCGTCCACGGAGAACTCGGGCTACGGCCCGTCGCACAACCCGTGGGATCCCGAGCGCGTGCCGGGCGGCTCGTCGGGCGGCTCGGCGGCGGCGGTCGCGGGCGGGCTCGCGCCCTGGGCGCTCGGCACCGACACGGGCGGCTCCGTGAAGCAGCCGGCGTCGCTCTGCGGCGTCGTCGGCCTGCGGCCCGACCTATGGCACGGTCTCGCGCTACGGGATCGTCGCGTTCGCCTCGTCGCTCGACCAGGTCGGGCCGCTGACGAAGACCGTCCGCGACTGCGCCTGGCTCTACCAGGTCACGGCCGGGATCGACCCGTGCGACTCCACGACGGTCGAGCTCCCTGCGCCGGTCGAGCTGCCGGAACGTGAGGACTTGAAGGGCATCCGGATCGGAATCCCGAAGGAGCTGAACGAGGCCGAGGGCATCGAGCCCGGCGTACGCGACTCCGTGCAGGCGGCGATCCGCCTGGCCGAGGAGCTCGGCGCCGAGCTGGGGGAGACGACGCTCCCGCGCTCGGTCGAGTACGGGCTCGCCTGCTACTACCTCATCGCCCCGGCGGAGGCGAGCGCGAACCTCTCGCGCTACGACGGCGTCCGCTACGGCCATCGCGCCGAAGGTCGAGGGCGACCTCAACGAGCTCTACGAACGGACCCGCGGGGAGGGCTTCGGCGACGAGCCGAAGCGCCGCATCATGCTCGGCACGTACGCGCTCTCGGCCGGCTACTACGACGCCTACTACGGCCAGGCCCAGAAGGTGCGGACGGTGATCAAGGACGAGTTCGCGGCCGCCTTCGAGGACTTCGACGTGCTGCTCAGCCCGACGTCGCCGACGGTCGCGTTCAGGCTCGGCGAGAAGACGGAGAACCCGCTCGCGATGTACATCGCCGACGTCCTCACGATCCCGCCGAACATGGCCGGGCTGCCGGGCCTCTCGATCCCGTGCGGGCTCTCCGAAGGACTCCCGGTCGGGCTCCAGATCCTCGGCCCGCAGTTCTCCGAGAACACGCTCTTCGGCGTCGGCCACGCGCTCGAGCGCGCGCTCGGCTTCGACTACGTCCCGGAGCGCCTGAAGTGAACTGGGAACCGGTCATCGGCCTCGAGATCCACGTGCAGCTCAAGACGCGCACGAAGATGTTCTGCCGCTGTGCGAACGAGTGGGGCGCCGAGCCGAACACGCGCACGTGCCCCGTGTGCCTCGCGTTCCCCGGTGCGCTGCCGGTGCCGAACGGCAAGGCGATCGAGTGGGCCGTGAAGCTCGGCCTCGCGCTCGGCTGCGACATCGCCCCGCACGGGCTCTTCCACCGGAAGAACTACTTCTACTTCGACAACCCGAAGGGCTACCAGATCTCCCAGTACGACTCGCCCATCTGCGTCGGCGGGAGCTTCACCGTGCCGGGGCCGGACGGCGACCGCGAGATCGGGATCGTCCGCGCGCACCTCGAGGAGGACGCCGCGAAGACCGTGCACGTGGGCGGCGAGGGCGGCCGGATCCGCGGCGCGGGCGCGTCGCTCGTGGACTTCAACCGCGCCGGCACGCCGCTCGTCGAGATCGTCACCGAGCCGGACGTCCGCTCGCCCGAGGAGGCGCGCCGCTTCCTCCAGCTCCTGCGCCAGACGATCGTCGAGCTCGGCATCTCCGACGCGGAGATGGAGAAGGGGTCGCTCCGCTGCGACGCCAACGTCTCGGTTCGCGAGGCCGGGGAGGAGGGCTACCGCACGAAGACCGAGCTCAAGAACATGAACTCGTTCAAGTTCGTCGCGGACGGGATCGCGGCCGAGCTCGCGCGGCAGATCGAGATCTACGAGGGCGGCGGCGAGGTCGACCAGGAGACGCTGCACTTCGACCCGTCCACGGGCGGGCTCTCGTCGCTTCGCTCCAAGGAGGAGGCGCACGACTACCGCTACTTCCCCGAGCCGGATCTCGTGCCGATCGAGCCCTCGGCCGAGCTCATCGCGCGCGCGGGCGAGGACCTGCCGGAGCTTCCCGGCCTCCGGATCCGCCGCTTCGAGGCCGACTATGGGCTCACGTTCTACGACGCCGAGGTGCTGAACGGCTCGGCGCCGCTCGCCGCGCTCTTCGAGCGCGCGGTCGCCGCGGGCGCCGACGCCAAGGCGACGGCGAACGTCCTCCAGAACCAGTTCGCCGGTGCGGGCGTTGACCCGGCCGACGTGGACGCGGTCGAGCTCGCGAAGCTCGTCGAGGGGCGCGACTCGATCCCGCGCGCGACGTTCGCCGAGGCGCTGGCCGCGAGCGGGGGAGAGGGCTTCTCCGCCGACCGCTACCTCGCCGACGCGGCGATCACGGACGAGGCCGAGCTCGACCCGATCATCGACCGGATCCTCGAGGCGAACGCCGGCCAGGTGGAGCAGTACCGCGGCGGCAAGGAGGGCCTGCTCGGCTTCTTCGTCGGCCAGGTCATGAAGGAGACGTCCGGCAAGGCGAACCCGAAGGTCGTGAGCGAGCGCGTCAAGGAGAAGCTCGGCGCGTGATCCTCCCCGACCCGCACACCCTTGCGATCTTCATGGCGGCCTCGCTCGCGCTTGCGTTCGTGCCCGGCCCGGCCGTGCTCTACATCGTCACAGAGAGCGTGCAGGGCGGCCGCACCGCCGGCATCGTGTCGGCGGGCGGGATCGCGACGGGCGGGCTCGTGCACGTCGGGTTCGCGGCGGTCGGGCTCTCGGCGCTCCTCGTCCGCTCGTCGGTCGCGTTCGAGGCGGTCAAGTACCTCGGCGCCGCGTACCTCATCATCCTCGGGCATCCGGCGGCTGCTCGCGCGCGAGACGCCGGAGGAGATCGAGGCGAAGCCGGCGCGGACCCGCGGCTCGCTCTTCCGGCAGGGCGTGATCGTGAACGTGCTGAACCCCAAGACGGCGATCTTCTTCTTCGCGTTCCTGCCGCAGTTCGTGGATCCGGACGCGGGCTGGGTGCCCGGCCAGATCCTGCTGCTCGGCCTGATCTTCATCGCCGTCGCGTTCGTGAGCGACGGGATGTGGGCGCTCGCGGCCGGCACGGCCGGGCGCTGGCTGCGGGAGAGCAAGGGCTGGCTGCGGATCCAGCGGTGGGTCTCCGGGACCGTCTTCATCGGGCTCGGGCTCATCACCGCGACCTCCGGGCATCGACAGACGACCTAGTCCGCGAGTCCGCTAATGACCGCGTAAGCGCGAGGTAAATCAACACCCTGTGCAGGTCTTCTGCTTGGAAGACGCTGGTACGCTCCGAATGCCTGCCAGGGCACCCATGAGCGGCCGATCGCTGACACCTCTGACGCGCCTCTGCGCCCTTACGGCGCTCGTGGCGCTCGGCTGTTCCCTCTCGCTCTTCGGAGCGAAGAGCGCGCCGGCTGCGCTCTCCTGGGCGGGCTCCGCCTCGTCCGCCTCATGCGTCCCGTGCTTCCCCGTCGCCGTCGTGTTCGAGGGCGCGGGCCACGTCAGCGCGGTCTCCCCAGGGAGCCCGGATGCGGGTCGCATCGAATGCTCCCCGATGACGATCAGCGGCCAGTTCTACGACTGCGACGAGTACTTCCTCTGGCTCGAAGGCGACCCGGTCGTGATCCTGACGCCGACGCCGAACGCGGGACAGACGTTTCTCGGGTGGGAGTCGAACGACGAAGCATCGGGATGCCCGGACGACGGGCAGGGTCCGGGTCCGACCCAGTGCACCCTGACGCTCGACAACGCGCTCCTCGGCATCTGCATCCGCGCCGTGTTCACCGGCCCCGGCTCGGACGGGGCGTGCCCGACGGGCCCGCCTCCTCCTCCGCCTTGCACCCCGAACTGCGGAGGCGGGCCGCCGCCCCCGCCGCCGCCTCCGCCGCCTCCGCCTCCTGCTGTGCTGGCCACGAAGGTCCTGACGAAGCCGCCGAAGGTGACGAGGAAGCGCACCGCGACGTTCTCCTGGGCGGCGTATCGCTCGGGCCGGAAGGTCGTGTCCGGCGTGAAGGCGCAGTGCCGGCTCGACAAGCAGACCGTCTGGAAGAGCTGCCGGTCGCCGCGGTCCTTCACGCGGCTCAGGCCCGGCCTGCACACGGTTCGGGTGCGCGTCGGCGACTCCGTGGGCGCGACGTCGGTCCGCTGGGACAAGACGCCGGTCGCCTACACCTGGCGCATCAAGAGGTAGCGCGGGGCACCCTTCCCGGGGCGGAAATCGTCGCCGCGAGGTTGTACAGTTCGACCGGCGTGAGTTCCAGGATCGGCCAGGGACATAGGGTGGCGCTCAAGGCGATCGCGAGCTTCGCGCTCGTCGCCGGGTTCGCGCTCGCGTCGGCGCACACCGCACCGGCTGCGCTCTCGTGGGCTTCGGCTGCCAGTGCCGAGACGACAGCCTGCGTCCCGTGCTTCAACGTCGCGGTGGTGATCGACGGCGACGGGCGCGTGACCGGCGTGTCGCCGGGGAGCCCGGACGCCGGACGGATCGAATGCCCACCGGCGACGGTCAACGGGCAGCCGTACGACTGCGACGAGTACTTCATCTGGGGCGACGGCGATCCGGTCGTCATCCTGACACCGACCCCGAATGGGGCCGAGACGTTCCTGGGCTGGGAGGCGGCAGGCGAGGCGGGCGACTGCCCCGAAATTGGTCCGGGGCCGACGGAGTGCAGGCTCACGCTCGAGAACTCGTTGCTGGGCAGGTGCATCCGCGCGGTGTTCTCAGGATCCGGCCACGTCGGAGTGTGCGTGCCGACCCCGCCGAACCCGTGCACCCAGCCGAATCCGCCGTCTACGTGCTTCCCGCCGCCGCCTCCGGTTGGGCCTCCGCCTCCGACCGGTGGAGGTGGCGGCGGCACAGGTGTCCCCGCCTGGACCGCGCGATGCACGATCGTCGGTTCCGCGCGTGCGGACGTGCTGCGTGGAACCAGCGGGCGCAACGTCATCTGCGGGCGAGGCGGGAACGACAGGCTCTACGGGAACGGCGGCAACGACCTGCTCCGCGGGGAAGGCGGCGCCGACAAGCTCTACGGTGGCGCCGGGATCGATCGCCTCGACGGCGGGCTCGGCACCGACACGCTCAACGGCAACGCCGGCAAGGACCAGGAGCGGGGCGGCGGCGGCGCCGACACGTTCTACGCCAAGGACGGCATGCGCGACGCGCTCGTCGGCGGCCCCGGCCGCGACCGGGCGCGCGTCGACCGCGTGGACTCGCTGACGACGATCGAGCGGCGCTTCTAGCCGGACGGCGCGCGGGCGGGCCGCAGGCGCGGGATCGGCGCGCCCGTCGCCGCGAGGAACCCGGCGTAGAGCACGAGCGCGGCGAGGGCGACGAAGAGCGACGTCGCGGCGACACCGAGCCCGGCGACCGCGCTGCCCGCCGCGGCGATCCCGGTTCCAAGCAGGATGAGCGCGTTCCCGAGCGGCCGGCGGCGGTAGCTGCGGATCGCAACCACGACGACTGCGAGCGTCCCGAGCGAGTTGGCGACGATCGCGACGAAGCGCGCCGGGAAGAAGTCGAGGTGGTCCTGCGCGGCGGGAATCGCGGTGCCCGCGAACGGCGCCGTCAGCGGGACCGCGACCGCGATCCCGACGGCGAGCCCGGCGTAGACGAGCCCGACGGGCGTGGCCCACCGCTTGCCCGCAATGAGGAGCGACCCGGTGCCGAGGAGCGGGGCCGTGAGCAGGCCGCCGGCGAGGTAGTAGACGCGGAAGGCGGCGTCGCTCCAGCCGGCAGCCGCGCCCCAGGCGAGCGCGCCCGAGGCGATCGCGTAGGCGAAGAGCGAGGCCGACCAGGCAAAGAGCTCGGGCGCGCGGCGCGCGCGGGCGCGCGAGAGAAGCTCGCCGGCGAAGCGGAGGGCGAGCAGGGCGGCGGCGAACGCGAGCAGCGCTTCCACGGGCGCCATCGTACGGGCGGGGCGGTAACCTCATCTCGGCGATGGCGGCGAAGCGCTTACTCCTCACTCCGGGCCCGACACCGGTCCCGCCGCAGGTGCTCGCGGCGATGGCCCAGCCGCTCATCCACCATCGAACGCTCGAGTTCCGCGCCATCCTGAAGCGGCTCTTCGAGCGGCTTCCGGAGGTGCACCGCTCGACGAACGAGGTACTGCTAGCCACGGCCTCCGGCACGGGCGCGATGGAGGGCTCCGTCGCGAACCTCTGCTCGCCGGGCGACCGCGTCGTCGTCGTCTCCGCCGGGAACTTCGGGGAGCGCTGGGTCTCGCTCGTCGAGGCCTACGGCTGCGACCTCGTCCACCTCCGCTACGAGTGGGGCGAGACGCCGAGCGCCGACGATCTCGCCTCGACGCTCGCCGACGCGGGCGGCGCGACGGCAGTCTTCATGACGCATTCGGAGACCTCCACGGGCGTCGTCGCGCCGGTCGACGAGCTCGCCAAACGCGCCGCCGAGGCGGGCGCGCTCTCCGTCGTGGACGCGATCTCGAGCCTCGGCGCCGTGCCGCTCGAGACCGACCAGTGGGGGATCGACGTCGTCGTCGCCGGCTCGCAGAAGGCGCTCATGACGCCGCCCGGGCTCGCCACGACGTGCGTGTCCGAGCGCGCCTGGGCAGCCTCCGAGGGCGCGACCTCGCCGCGGTTCTACTTCGACTGGGCGCGGACGCGGAAGGCGCAGGCGACGGACCCGCCCCTGACCTCGTTCACGCCCGCGATCTCGCTCGTCTTCGGGCTTGCCGCCGCCGTCGAGCTCCTGCTCGAGGAGGGCCTCGAGTCCGTGTTCGACCGCCATCGCCGCCTCGGCCGCGCGTGCCGCGCCGGGGTGAAGGCGATGGGTCTCGAGCTCTTCTCGCCCGACGAGGACCGCTCCGCCGTCGTTACCGCGATCCGCATGCCGGACGACGTTGACGGCGCCGAGGTGATCCGCCGCGTCGGCGGCCGCCACGGGATCACGCTCGAGGGCGGCCGCGGCGCGCTCACCGGGCGAATCGTGCGGATCGGCCACATCGGCTACGTGGATGTCTTCGAGGTCATGGCCGCCCTCGTCGCGGTCGAGCAGGTCGTCGCCGAGCTGGGAGGCGACGTGGAACGGGGTGCCGCAGCCGCCGCCGCCCTCGAGGCGTTCGGCGGTGAGGCCGTGCACGCGTGACGGACGCCGAGCGGCCCCGCGTGCTCGTGCGGGAGGCGATCGCCGACGCCGGCGTCGAGCTGCTCCGCGACCGCTTCGACGTGGACGTCGACCTCGACGGCGACCTCGACGCGATCATCGGCGGCTACGACGCGCTGATCGTCCGCAGTGCCACGCGGGTCACCCGCGAGCTGATCGAACGGGCCGAGCGGCTGCGCGTGATCGGCCGCGCGGGCGTCGGCGTGGACAACGTCGACCTCGACGCGGCGAGCGAGCGCGGCATCGTCGTCGCGAACGCGCCGCAGTCCACCGTCGTCTCCGCCGCCGAGCACACGATCGGGCTCCTCCTCGCGCTCGCTCGGAACATCCCGCAGGCGCACGCGGCCCTGAGCGAGGGGCGCTGGGAGCGGTCGCGCTTCGGCGGCCTCGAGCTCGCCGGGAAGACGCTCGGCCTCGCCGGCTTCGGGCGCATCGGCCAGCAGGTCGCGCGCCGCGCCGCCGGGCTCGAGATGCGCGTCCTCGCCTACGACCCGTTCGTCGCGCCCGAGCGCTTCAAGGCCGCCGGCGTCACCCGCATGGAGGCGCTGGCCGACCTGCTCGAGGAGTCCGACTTCCTCTCCCTCCACGTGACGCTCACGCCGGAGACGACCGGGATCATCGGCACCGAGGCGCTCGTCGCCGCCAAGGAGGGGATCCGCATCGTGAACGTCGCGCGCGGCGAGCTCGTGGACGAGGAGGCGCTGCTCGAGGCGCTCCGGTCGGGCCACGTAGCCGGGGCCGCGCTCGACGTCTTCTCCTCCGAGCCCTACTCTGGACCGCTCCTCGGCCTCCCGAACGTCGTCGTGACGCCGCACCTCGGCGCCTCGACGGACGAGGCGCAGGACCGTGCGGGCGTGATCGTGGCCGAGCAGGTCGCGGCGGCGCTCGACGGCGGGCCGGTGACGAACGCCGTGAACATGCCCGCGGTCGCCGCCGAGGACCTCGAGGTCCTGAAGCCCTTCCTGCCGCTTGCCGCCGATCTCGCGGGGCTCGCGTGCGGCCTCGCGGGCGGCAGCCCGGCGCGGCTCGAGCTCGTCTACCTCGGCCAGCTCGCCGTCCGCGACACGCGGCTCCTCACGGTCGCGGCGCTGAACGGCGTCTTCAAGGGCCGCGTCGAGCAGACCGTGAACTACGTGAACGCGCCCGTGATCGCCCGCGAGCGCGGCCTCGCGGTCAGCGAGTCCGTGAGCGCGGCGTCGCCGGACTACACGAGCCTCATCGGCATCACGGCCTTCGACGCGGACGGGCAGGGCTTCTCGGTCTCGGGGACGACGATCGGCAGCGACAGCCGCCGCCAGGTCGTCCGCGCGCTCGACTACGAGATCGACGTCGAGCTCTCCCGCTCCATGCTCTTCGCCGAGAACGACGACCGGCCGGGGATGATCGGGCGCGTCGGCACGCTCATGGGGGAGGCCGGGATCAACATCGCCAACATGGCCGTGTCCCGCAACCGCCCCGAGGCGCGCGCCCTCATGGCGCTCTCGCTCGACAGCCCGGTGCCGGACGAGGTGCTCGAAGCAGCTGCGGGCCGAGCCCGGGATCCTCGCGGCGAGGTTCGTCGCCCTGCCCGAGTGAGCTGGCCGCCCGAGGTCGAGCGGGTCGCGCACGCGATCCGCGACGCGTCCGTCGAGGCGCGGATCGAGGAGTTCCCCGAGGGAACCCCGACCGCGGCCGACGCTGCGACCGCGGTCGGCTCGGACCTCGCGGACATCGTCAAGTCGCTCGTCTTCGCGTGCGACGGGCGCTGGGTGCTCGCGATGGTGCCCGGCGACAAACGCGCCGACCGGGCGAAGGTCGCGGCCGCAGCGGGGGCGCAGAGCGCCGCGGTCGCCTCGCCGCAGGAGGTCGCGCGCGTGACCGGGTTCGAGGCGGGCGGCGTCGCGCCGTTCCCGCTCCCCGGCGTCCAGGCCGTGCTGATCGAGCAGACGCTCCTCGCGCGCACCGTGCTCTGGTGCGGCGCGGGAACGCCGAGACACATGGTTGCGCTCGCTCCCGGGGATCTGGTGAAGGTCTCGCGGGCGCGGAGCGCCGACCTCGTCAGCGAGAATGTGGACTGACACCGACTGGGGGAGGAACCTTGGCCGAGTTCGAACGCAACGCGAACGTCGTCTGGGAAGGGAGCCTTGCCGAGGGGTCGGGCACGGTCAGCGCCGGCAGCGGCGCGTTCGAGAACCTGCCGGTCTCGTGGGCGGCCAGGGTCGAGCGAGTCGAGGGGACGAGCCCCGAGGAGCTGGTCGCCGCCGCGCACGCCGCGTGCTACGCGATGGCGCTCTCGCACACGCTGACCCAGGGCGGCACCCCGCCCGAGCGCCTCGCGGTCTCCGCGGTCGTCTCCGGAGAGCTCGGCGACGCGGGCCTCGTCGTGAAGACGAGCGAGCTCAGCGTCTCGGCTTTCGTTCCCGGGCTCGATCAGGCAGAGTTCGACCGACGGGCGCACGACGCCGAGCGCAACTGCCCGATCTCGAACGCGCTGCGCGGTGCGGTCGAGATTCGCCTGAACGCCACGCTGGAGAGCTAGGAGGCCCTCATGCGCGAGACCGAGAAGATCTGGATGAACGGCGAGCTGGTCGACTGGGCGGACGCGAAGGTCCACGTCGGCGCCCACGGCCTCCACTACGGCTCCGGCGTGTTCGAGGGCATCCGCTGCTACGAGACGCCGACCGGCCCCGCCGTCTTCCGGCTGCGCGACCACCTCCAGCGCCTCCACAACTCGGCGAAGCTCATCCAGATGGAGATCCCCTTCTCGGTCGACGAGCTCCACGCCGCGGCGCACGAGCTGATCTCGGCGAACGGCCTCCCCGAGTGCTACCTGCGCCCGATCGCGTTCTACGGCTACGGCGAGCTCGGCGTGCGCCCGCGCGGCTGTCCCGTGGACGTCGTCTTCATGAGCTGGCCGTGGGGCACGTACCTCGGCGAGGGCGCGCTCGAGCGCGGCGTCACGGCGAGGATCTCGAGCTGGGAGCGGATCGGCCCGAACGTCATCCCGCACGTCTCGAAGGCGACCGGCGTCTACCTGAACTCGATGCTCGCCGTGCAGGAGGCGGCGGCGGGCGGCTACGACGAGGCGATCCTCCTGACGCACGAGGGCTACGTCGCGGACGGCTCCGGCGAGAACATCTTCGTCGTCACGAAGGGCGAGATCTGGACGCCCGACCTCTCGTCCTCGATCCTGCCCGGGATCACGCGCGACACGATCATCCAGATCGCGCAGGACCTCGGCTACCCGGTGGTCGAGAAGAACCTGATCCGGACCGACCTCTACCTCGCGGACGAGATCTTCATCTGCGGGACGGCCGCCGAGGTCACGCCGCTCCGCGCCATCGACGACCGCGACATCGGCGACCCCGGCCCGATCACGCGCGAGATCCAGTCGGCGTACCTGGACACCGTCCGCGGCAAGCGCGAGCAGTGGTCGCACTGGCTCGACTACGCGGCGCTCCCGGACGCCTCCGCGCTCTCCTAGTTCGGTTCGTGTCGGACCCGCCATGGCCGTCCCGGCCGTGTGAAGGGTGTCTGAACCTGTCGCGTCCCGATCGGCCTAGGCTCCGGCGGCCGTGCCCATGTGCCTGGCACCAACGACGTCTCAGCAGGCATGCCAGACGTCCTTCCCGGCCACGCTCGAACCGGCCACCACGAACCCCGGCTTGTGTTGCATCACGCACGCCGGGCCTCCGAGCGTCCATCGGGATGGACCGACGTCGGACGCGGCTGGATGATGCAACACAAGCGGTCGTTCGTGGTGCCGCAAACGGCCGCGTCCATGTGCCTGGCACCGGGACTTGGCCGCTTCCGACGCGGCCCGCGGCTGCGATACTGCGGCCGTGGCCGACTCGCCGCGCATGGTGTTCCTCGGGTTCGGCAAGTTCGCGCGCGCGGACAAGATCTACGCGCTCGAGCCGCTCACCGGGGACGACCGCGGCGACGGGCGCCGGACGCGCGTCTGGATCGAAGGGATCCCCGAGGCGATCGTCGCGTCGCGCACGGAGCGGACGATCCTGAACGACATGGGCCAGCGCGACGCGGCCGGCGTCCAGCTCGTGGACGAGGCGGTCGCGCTCGCCGAGCGGATCGTCGAGGACGCCGACAAGGGCCGCGTGGACCTCGCCGACCTCGGCCGGCGAGCGCGCCATCTCCTCGAGGCGACCGCCTCGCCGGGAGACCCGAACCAGCTCTTTTGATCCTCGGCCGCGACTTCTTCGACCGCAGCGTGCACGAGGTCGCGCCGGAGCTCGTCGGGGCATCGCTCCACGTCGCCGGCGTGGGCGGCGTGATCGTCGAGGTCGAGGCCTACGACGCCGAGGACCCCGCGAGCCACGGCTTCCGCGGGGAGACGCCCCGGAACCGCGCGATGTTCGGCCCGCCCGGGCACGCGTACGTCTACCGCTCCTACGGGATCCACTGGTGCCTGAACCTCGTCTGTGGGGAGCCGGGCCGCGCGGATGCCGTCCTCGTCCGCGCGCTCGAGCCGACCGACGGGCTCGACGAGATGCGGGCGCGGCGGGGGCTCGACGACGCGCGGCTCCTCTGCGCCGGGCCGGGCCGGCTCTGCCAGGCGCTCGGGATCACGGGCGCCCACGACGGGCTGCCGCTCGACCGCCCGCCCTTCGCGCTCGCCGCGCCGGCCGCGCCGCCCGAGATCGTCCGCGGGACGCGCATCGGCCTCACCCGCGCCGCCGACCTCGAGTGGCGCTACGGGCTGGCCGGGTCCCGCTACCTCAGCCGCGCCCTACGCGCAGCGTGACCACGAGGTCGCGCTTGCCCGCGACCCCGCTCTTCGGCGTCTGCGAGATGACGATGCCCTGGTCGCCGGAGACGGTCTCGATCCGCGGGACGAAGCCGCGCCTCGCGAGCAGGAGCCGCGCCTGGTCGAGCTGGAGGCCGACGAGCCGCGGGACGACGCCGTGCGTGGCCTTGGCGATCACGATCCGCACGGTGTCGTAGGAGGACAGGGTCCCCGAGTCCGGGAACTGCGCGACGACGATGCCGACCTTCTCGCCCGGCTGCGCGGGCCGCGTCACGAGCTCGGGCACGAGCGGCGCCTCGCCGAGCTTGGCCTCCGCCTCGGAGAGCCGCATCCCGACGAGATCCGGCACGCGCACCTCGTTCACCTTGCACTCGGCCGTCTTCGACGGCGCGTGGCCGCTGAAGTAGACGATGTTCCGCGTGTATTGGCAGTTGCCGTTGTCGAGGAGCCACTTGCCGCCGCGGTAGGCGACGTGCACGTCGTAACCGGACGGGTAGCTCGGCGAGGGGAAGCTCTCCGGCGGGGCGTTCATGTACCTGAGCGCCTTCTTGGCGAAGTTCTTCCAGATGAGCGCGGGGAACGTGCCGCCCGCGACCGGGCTCCCGTAGTACTCGGTCTCCATCGGGACGAGCTTGTTCGGATAGCCCACCCAGACGGCGACGGCGAGCTGGGGCGTGTACCCGACGAACCAGGCGTCGCCGTAGTTCTCGGTCGTGCCCGTCTTGCCCGCGACGGGCCGGTCGTCGAGCGCGGCCCGGTGCCCGGTGCCGTCCTCGACGACGTTCTGGAGCATCGACGTCAGGATCGCGTCGGTGTCGGGGTCGAGCACCTGATCCTCCCGGGGCGCGTTCTCGATCGTTCGCCTCCCGTCCACGACCTTCATCACCGCGCGCGGGCGGTTGCCGAGGAGGCTCCCGTCGATCCGCGCGCCGCTGTTCGCGAAGGTCGAGAACGCGCGCGCCATCTCGAGCGGGTTCACGGCCTCGACGCCGAGCCCGATCGCGAAGTACGCGTTGAGCGGGCTGGTCACGCCGAGGCGGTGGGCCTCCTGGCGGACCTTGGCCGGCCCGACGACGGACGTGAGCTGCGCGTACACCGTGTTGTCCGAGTGCGTCGTCGCGTCGTAGAGGTCGATCGTGCCGAGGTAGGAGCCCTCGTAGTTCGCGATCGACCAGATCTTGTCCCCGAGGTTGATCGTCGTCGGCTGCGACGTGAACGTGGTCTGCGGGGAGATGCCCGCGTCGAGCGCGGCGGCGAGCACGAACGGCTTGAACGCCGAGCCGGACTGCCGCTCGCCCTGGACGGCCAGGTTGAACTGGCTCTCTTTGAAGCTCTTGCCGCCGTACATCGCGAGCACGCGACCGTCGCGCGGGTCGATCGCGACGAGCGCCGCCGAGGGGCCGCGCGTGCCGAGCACCTCGTTCACCGACTCCCGCGCGAGGCGCTGCAGGTCGAGGTCGATCGAGGTCGTGACGCGCAGGCCGCCGCCGAACACCTTCCCGGAGCCGTAGTGGTCGATCAGCTGCTGCTTCACGTACTCGGCGAAGTACGGCGCGGGGCCGCCGAGCCCCAGGAGGTGGACGCGCTTCGGGTCGGGCATCGGCGCGAGGTTCGCGGCCGCGTAGTCGTTCGGCCCGATCATCTGCTGGTCGAGCATGAGCTGGAGCACGGTCGTCCGCCGCTGCTTCGCGATCCGCGGGTTGAGAACCGGGTCGTACGCGGACGGGTTGGCCGGGATGCCGGCGAGGAGCGCGGCCTCGGCGACGTCGAGATCGCGCGCCTTCTTGTTGAAGTAGACGCGCGCCGCCGTCTGCACGCCGTACGCCCCGTTCCCGAAGAAGACCGTGTTCAGGTACGCCGTGAGGATCCGGTCCTTCGACCAGCGGCGCTCGAGCTGCCAGGCGAGCGCGGCCTCCTTGAGCTTCCGGCTGATCGTCCGGTCGTTCTGCGTCAGCGTGTTCTTCACGAACTGCTGCGTGATGGTCGAGCCGCCCTGTACGACGTCCTTGTGGCGGATGTCCGCCCAGACGGCGCGCGAGATGCCGCGGATGTCCACGCCCTGGTGCACCCAGAAGCGGCGGTCCTCGACCGCGACGATGGCGTTCTTCATCCACGGCGAGATCTGGCTCGACGGGACGACGACGCGGCTCTCGCTCCCGCGCAGCACGGCGAGCCGCGTTCGCCCATCCGAGGCGTAGATGAAGCCGTCCTGCTCGAGGTGCGTCTGGCGTGAGGGGTCGAGTGCTGGAAGCTCGCTAGCGAGCGCCGTCACCAGGCCGTAGACGAACGCCGCTGAGCAGACGAGCCCGAGAACTCCGAGAAGCCCGAGAAGCCGAAGCTTCCGCACGCGGCGTGTCCGGGGCTTCTTCTCACGTCTCCGGAAACGCACGAAAGCGCGCATTCTACTCGCCGCACCTGCGGGCGAGACGGTTCAGGTGGTCGGCGCGGTGAGGATCGGCATGCCCGTGGGCTGGTCTACCGGGCCGTCCTCCACCGTGACCGCCGCGAGGCCGCCCTCGGGCACCGGCCGGTCGAGGACGACCGCCGTCGTGCCGTCGCCCGCCGAGAACGTCCCGGCCGGCGTCATCGTCTTTCCGTCCGCGCTCACCCAGGCCTCGTAGACCTTGCCCTCCGGCGCCGCCCCGAGGTCGTCGAGGACGAGCGCGGCCTCGCCCGAGGGCGCGACGACGAGCGTCCCGTTCGCGCCCTGGAGCGGGAACTGCTTCGCTCCGGCGGTCGTGGAGATCTCGACCGCCCGGCGCTGCGCGTCGAGCGCCGACCTCGTCTCGTCCAGGTCGGAGGAGAGGGAGGACGCCCAGATCCCGAGGACGACGGCGATGCCGGCCGCGATCGCCGCGGCCGCGCCGAGCGCGGGGACGAGCCGCCGCCGACGGAGCGGCACGACGTTCGGCCGCTCGGCGCGCGCCTGGTCGAGGATGCGGCCGCGCAGGCCGGGCGAGGGCTCGGCGGCGGGCGCCCCGAGCGCGAGCAGCGCGCGCCGTCCCCTGGAGCGAGGCGAGCTCGTCCTGGCACGTCTCGCAGCGCGCGAGGTGCGCCTCGTACTCGGCGACCTCGCGGTCGTCGAGCGCATGCAGCGCGTAGGCGGCGGTCAGCTGGTGGACGGAGTCCCTCTCCACCGTTCCTCCTCTGGGATCGCCTCCTGGAGCAGCTCGCGCAGACGCGCGAGCCCTGCAAACATGCGGCTCTTGATCGTACCGAGCGGGACGCCGAGCCTCTCGGCCAGCTCGGACTGCGTGAACCCGGCGTAGAACGCGAGCTCGATCGCCTCCCGCTGCGGGTCGGGCAGCGCCTTGAGCGCCTCGCGGACCCGCGTCCGCTCGAGCGAGAGCCAGGCCGCCTCGTCGGCGGTCGGGCCGCCCGTGTCCTCCGCGGCCAGGTCGAGCGGCTCGGCCGTCCGGCGCGCCTCGCGGCGCACGCGGTCGACCGCCCGGCGGTGCACGAGCATGAGGATCCACGTGGACGCCTTCGACCGCTCGGGGACGAACCGGCCGGCGTTTCGCCAGAGCGCGATGAACGCCTCCTGCACGGTGTCCTCGGCGAGGCCGCGGTCGCGGAGCACGCGGTAGGCGAGCCCGTAGGCGACCCGGCCGTGGCGGTCGTAGAGCTCGGCGAGGGCGAGATCGTCGGAGCGCGCGACGAGCGCGACAAGCGCCTCGTCGGACAGGTGCGCGAGCTCCTTTCGCGACGATCCCATTGCCCCTCCGGCCGTGGAGGCGCTGAACGCTACCAAGCTCATTGCCGCTCATTCGCCCCGCCCGCGCAGCCGGTTCGCCGCGGGTCCGAACCGCTTCCCGGGGTGCGCGCGAATACGCCCCGTCAAGTGAGGGGTCAAAAGAAAGGGGAGCGGCAATGAAGCGCATCGCCATTGCCCTCGGAATGCTCGTCATGGGACTCGCCGTCGTCGTCGTCGGCGTGCTGCGCGGCCCCGCGCCCGAGCGCGCCACGGCCTCGAGCCACCGCGAGGCCCCGGCCATCTCCGAGGACCCGGCGGCCGACAACACGGATCTCTACGCGTGGAGGTCGGCCGACCAGCCGAACATGCTCACGATCGTCTCGAACTGGATCCCCGCCGAGGATCCCGCGGCCGGACCGATGTGGTACCGGTTCTCGACCAAGGCGCGCTACTCGATCAAGATCGACAGGAACGGGGACGCCGAGCCGGACGTGACGTACCGGTTCCGGTTCACGAACCTGCCGAGCCCGCTCTTCCTCGCGGAGACCGTCCAGCGCTACACGGTCGTCCGCGTGGACCGGAAGGGCAAGAAGACCGTCGTCGCTCGTGGCATGACGCCCCCGACGAACATCGGGCCGCGGACGAATGCCGCGTTCTACGGGTCGGCCGACCACGGCACGCTCGCGAACGCGCGGATCTTCGACCTCGCGGGCGGCGGGAAGGTGTTCGCCGGCCAGCGCGAGGACGCGTTCTTCGGCGACATCGGCGCGATCTTCGACCTCGTCGCGTTCCGGCGCGGCACGGGCAACATGGGCGGCGGGAAGGACTTCTTCGCCAACTACGCCGTCCACGCGATCGCCCTCCAGGTCCCGATCGCGCAGCTCGACGATTCCAACCACACGGTGGGCATCTGGGCCACCACCGAGCGGCGCAAGTTCAAGGCGAGGGGCCGCGGCCACGGCTCGTGGGTGCAGGTCTCGCGCCTCGGCAACCCGCTCGTGAACGAGGTCGTCATCCCGACGACGCTCAAGGACCAGTGGAACCGCGGCGAGCCGGCCGACGACGCGAAGTACGTGAAGTACTTCCGCGAGCCGATCCTCGCTGCGGCGATCAACCAGCTCTACCCGGGCGTCGTGAACGCGCCGGAGACGGGCCGCGACGATCTCGTCGCCGTCCTCCTCACGGGCGTTCCCGGCCTGAACAACACCGGGCCGAAGCTCGCGGACATGCTCCGCATCAACCTGTCGATCCCGCCCGCGGCGAGCCCCTCCAGGCTCGGCGTGTTCGGTGGGGACGTCGCCGGATGGCCGAACGGTCGCCGGCTCGAGGACGACGTCATCGACATCGCCGAGCGCGCGGTCGCCGGGAAGCTCAAGGGCAACCCGGTGGCCGACGTGCTCGGGGACGGAGTGGACGCGAACGACATCGTGAACCTGGCGGTCTTCCCGTACGAGGGGCACCCGCCGAGCGGGTTCGACAACGCGAAGGGGCTCCAGAAGCCCTGAGCCCGGCTGCGCGGGGACCCGCTGCGAGCCGCGGGTCCCCGCGCTCCACAAGGAGACGGAGATGAAGAAGGGACGGCGGATCGGGATCGGACTGGGCGCGGCGGCCGCCGCAGCGGCGGCCCTCGCGCTCGGCGGCCTCGCCGGCGGCTCCGACTCCTCCCCCGGTGCTGCGGCACCGCCGCCGCGCGCCGCGCTCCTCCCGGGCGCGGCGGCGGCGGACACGGCGACGACGGTCGCCTCGCTCGAGCGGCGGGTGGCCGCCCGGCCCGACGACGAGCGCTCGCTCGCCCTCCTCGGCCTCGCCTACGCCCAGCGGCTCCGCGAGACCGGCGACGCCT
Organism: uncultured Actinomycetes bacterium; assembly: GCA_963720515.1. Lineage (GTDB taxonomy): Bacteria > Actinomycetota > Thermoleophilia > Gaiellales > Gaiellaceae. Next base: position 361,917 of record OY970397.1, read on the forward strand.
CGTTCCTCGCCCGTTCCTCGCGCGCGCTCGCGCGTGCGCGGGAGCTCGACCCGCGCGATCCCGTCGCGCTCACGGGGCTCGCGTCGCTCGCCGCGACGCGCCACCAGTTTCGCCTCGCCGAGCGCCTCGCCCGGTAGGGCGGTCGCGCTCGAGCCCGGGAGCGCCGGGCCGTTCGGGATCCTCGGCGACGCGCTCGTCGAGACCGGCCGGCTCCGCGCCGGCTTCGCCGCGTTCGACCGCATGGCCGACCTGAAGCCGAGCCTCGCCTCCTACGCGCGCGTCGCGTACGCGCGCGAGCTCCTCGGCGATGTCGCCGGCGCGCGGGCCGCCCTTCGGCTGGCCGTCGAGGCCGGAGGAGCAGTGCCCGAGCACGCCGCCTGGTCGCTCGTCCAGCTCGGGAACCTGGAATTCGGCGCGGGCCGGCTCACCGCTGCGTCGCGGATCTACCGCGAGGCGCTGCGCCGCCTGCCGGGCTACGCATCCGCGGACGCCGGGGTCGCGCGGGTCGAGGCCGCGCGCGGGCGCCTGAGCGACTCCATCGCGCGGCTCCAGGCCGTCGTCGACCGGGTCCCGCTGCCCGAGTACGCCGCCCGGCTCGCCGATCTCTACGACGCGGCCGGCCGGCGGGCGGAGGCGGCCCGCACCGAGGGTCTCGTGCGGACGATCGAGCGCGTGCTCGCCGCGAACGGCGTGCGCACGGAGCTCGAGACCGCGCTCTTCGACCTCGACCGCGGCGTCCGGCTCCGCGACGCCCTCGCACGCGCGCGTGACTACGTGTCGCGCTCGCCGAGCCTCCAGGCCGAGGACGTCCTCGCCTGGGCCCTCGTCCGCAACGGCCGTTGCGCCGAGGCGCTCGTCCACTCCAAGCGAGCGCTCCGGCTCGGCACGCGCGACGCGCTCATGTGGTTCCACCGCGGCGCCGCCGAGCGCTGTCTCGGGAGGCATCGCGCTGCGCGCGCTGCCTTGCGCGAGGCGTTGGCGATCAATCCCTACTTCTCCGTGCGCTGGGCGCCCGTCGTGCGGAGGTGGGCTGCGATGAAGAAGCTCCTGCTCGTCGCCCTGGTCGCCCTCGCGCTGCCGACCGGCGCCGCGGCCCATCCGCTCGGCAACTTCACGGTGAACCACTACGGCGAGCTCGACCTGTCCGGCTCGTCCGTCTACGTCCGCTTCGTCCTCGACCTGGCGGAGATCCCGACGTACCAGGCCGGCGACCGCGTCCGCGCGCCGGGCTACGCGGCCCAGGTCGCGCGCGAGCTCGAGCTCGAGGTGGACGGCCGGCCCGCCGCGCTCGTCGCGATCACCTCCCGCGTGAGCGAGAAGCCCGGAGCGGGCGGGCTCCCGACGCTCCGGTTCGAGGCTGTCTACAAGGCGGACCGAGCCGGCCGCGAGCTCGTCTTCCGCGACCGCACGTTCCCGGGCCGGATCGGCTGGCGCGAGCTCGTCGCCCGCGCCGACCGGGGCGCGCAGATCCTCAGCGCCGACGTCCCCGCCGCGAGCCGAAGCGACGCGCTACGCGCCTACCCCAAGGACCTGCTCCGCTCGCCGCTCGACGTGCGGGTCGCGCGGGTCTCCTATGAGCCGGGTGCGCACCCCGTGCCGGCGCCGGCGCTCGGGGCGACGGCGGCGCCCGATCGCCCGCACGGCGGCTTCGAGTCGCTCGTTGCCCAAGGCGATCTCACCGCCGGCGTCATCCTGGTCTCGCTCGCGGTCGCGATGTTCTGGGGCGCCGCGCACGCGCTCACGCCCGGCCACGGCAAGGCAATCGTCGCCGGCTATCTCGTCGGCTCCCGCGGCAAACCGCGCCACGCGATCGGCCTGGGTCTCATCGTGACCGCGTCGCACACGGTCGGCGTGTTCGCCCTCGGCCTCGTCACGCTCCTGCTCTCGCAGTTCATCGTGCCCGAGCGGCTCTACCCGTGGCTGACGCTCGTCTCGGGCCTCCTCGTCGTCGGCGTCGGCATCTCGGTGTTCCGGGCGCGCCTGCGCCACCGGCACGCGCACGCCCACGCCTACCCTCACCATCACGACCACGACCACGAGACGCGAAGCCTCCTAGGCGTCGGCGTCGCGGCCGGGATCCTGCCGTGCCCGTCCGCGCTCGTCGTCCTCCTCAGCGCGATCGCGCTCCATCGCGTCGGCTTCGGTCTCGCGCTGATCCTCGCGTTCAGCGCCGGCCTCGCCCTGACTATCTCGTCCATCGGCCTCCTGGCCGTGCTCGCACGCCGCACGTTCGGTCGCCTCCGGCTCGACGGCCCGCTCGTGCGCGTCCTGCCCGCCGCGAGCGCCCTCCTCATCCTCGGGGTGGGCGTCGCGATTACGCTCAACGCCCTTCCGGAGGTGCTCTGATGCTCGGACTCGACGACCGAATCGCCTCGTTCTCCGACGGGACCTCCGTCTGGGTCGTCATCGCCGTCGCCCTCCTGCTCGGCCTTCGCCACGCGTCCGACCCGGATCACCTCGCCGCCGTGACGACGCTCGTCGCGGGCGACCGCGAGCGCGCCGCCCGCCGCGCCGGCGTCCTCGGGCTCGTCTGGGGCCTCGGCCACGCGACGACGCTCTTCCTCTTCGGCGTGCCGATCCTGCTCGTGAACGGCTTCCTGCCCGAGCGCGTCCAGCAGGGCGCGGAGACGACGGTCGCGATCGTGATCGTCGCGCTGGCGCTCCGCCTGCTCGTGCGCTGGGCCCGCGGAGACCTCCGGGTGCACGCACATCCGGGCGCCCACGGGGCGCGCACGCGGCTCGGCGCGTACTCGATCGGGCTGGTGCACGGGATGGGCGGGAGCGCGGGCGTCGGCGTCCTGATCGTCGCGTCGGTGCAGTCGCGGGCGCTCGCGCTCGTCTCGCTCTTCCTCTTCGCCGTCTTCACGGCGGTGTCGATGGGCGCGCTCTCGACGGGCTTCGGCCGGACGCTCGTGAGCCGGCCGGTCCGCGCGACGTTCAACGGCGTCGCCCCGGCGCTCGGCGTCCTGAGCCTCGTCTTCGGCGTCTGGTACGCGACGGCCGCCTGGGCGCTCGCCCCCTACCCGTTCTAGAGTTGGCGGCCGATGGACGTCGGCCGCTTCACACGGAACGCGGTGCACGTGCTCCCTGAAGGCGAGCTCGAGCGCAAGCTCGCGCGGGGGCGTCCGCTGCGCGTGAAGCTCGGCATCGACGTCACGTCGCCCGACATCCACGTCGGCCGCGCGATCCCGCTCCAACGAATGCGCGCGTTCCAGGACGAGGGGCATACGGGCGTCCTCATCATCGGCGACTACACGACGCGGATCGGCGACCCGTCCGGCCGCTCGGGCGAGCGTCCGATCCTGACCGACGCCGAGATCGACCAGAACGGGAAGACCTACGTCGAGCAGGCGTACCAGATCCTCGATCCGACGAAGACGGAAGTGCGCTTCAACGGCGAGTGGCTCGCCGACCTCGACTTCGCGGAGATCGTCCGGCTGACCCGCGTGGCGACGATCGCGGAGCTCCTGACGCGCGACGACTTCGAGAAGCGCTACGAGGCGGGCCAGCCGATCTCGGTCTCCGAGTTCCTGTACCCGCTCGCGCAGGGGTACGACTCGGTCGCGGTCGAGGCCGACGTCGAGCTCGGCGGCACCGACCAGCTCTACAACCTCCTGATGGGCCGGAAGGTCCAGGAGGCCTACGGCCAGGAGCCGCAGATCGCCCTCACGACGCCCCTCCTCGTGAGCTGGGACGGCGAGAAGATGAGCTCGTCGGTCGGCAACAACATCCCGCTCGCGGCGCCGCCGGAGGAGCAGTTCGGCCGTGCGATGCGGATCCCGGACGAGCTCCTGCCCGACTGGTACCGCCTCGTCGCCGAGTCCGAGGCGCCCGAAGGCGCACCGATGGACGCCAAGCTCGCGCTCGCGCGCTGGATCGTCGCGCGCTCACACGGAGAGGACGAGGCCGAGCGCGCCCAGGCGCACTTCACGCGCGTCGTGCGCGAGGGCCAGGCGCCGGAGGACGTCCCGGAGGTCGAGATCGAGGCGGGCGACGGCGCGGTGTACCTGCCGGCCGTCCTCGTCGAGCACCTCGGCGTCGCGTCGACGAGCGAGGCGAGGCGCCTGATCGACCAGGGCGGGGTGAAGGTCAACGGCGCCCCGGTGGCCGAGCTCGAGGTCGCGCCGGAGACGCTTGACGGCGCCCTCGTCCAGGCCGGAAAGCGCCGCTTCGCGCGCATCTCGGTGCGCCGCGGACCCGCTTGACAGCTTGGGTTCGGTTGCTAGTATTCATCGGCCGCTCCCACGGGCGCGGACCAGCGCAAAGGCAACCCACGAACGGAGAGCCACTCGAGAGTTCCACCAGATACGGCGGAAGTACTTCTCTCTCGGGGCCTCCATGCGGGGGCCTTTTCGTTGGGTCGAGTCCCGAGCAGGCCCGGTCTTTGAAAACTCAACAGCGTGAACGTCGAGACCCTCTCGACTGGTCATTCGTGGCCGGCAGGGAGGGCCTTAATACCCGTCTCGTCCTACCCGCGTAGCGGGAGGGCGGACACTTTGAGCTCAGGCTCGAGGTGAAGCAGCTGTCCAACCGACCCTTCGGGGTCGAAGTGACAACCAATCTTCACGGAGAGTTTGATCCTGGCTCAGGACGAACGCTGGCGGCGCGCTTAACACATGCAAGTCGAGCGATCGGCCCGGGGCTTGCCCCGGGTACGGAGCGGCGAACGGGTGAGTAACACGTGGGTGACCAACCCTCGGTTTCGGGATAACTCCGGGAAACCGGTGCTAATACCGGATGGCCTCGCAGGTCTTAGGGCTTGTGAGAAAAGGTAGCTTCGGCCTCCGACCGAGGACGGGCCCGCGGCCGATTAGCTTGTTGGTGGGGTAATGGCCCACCAAGGCGACGATCGGTAGCTGGTGTGAGAGCATGACCAGCCACACTGGGACTGAGACACGGCCCAGACTCCTACGGGAGGCAGCAGTGGGGAATCTTGCGCAATGGGCGAAAGCCTGACGCAGCGACGCCGCGTGCGGGAAGAAGGCCTTCGGGTTGTAAACCGCTTTCAGGAGGGACGAAGCCACTCGGGTTAATAGCCCAGAGGGTGACGGTACCTCCAGAAGAAGCCCCGGCTAACTACGTGCCAGCAGCCGCGGTAATACGTAGGGGGCAAGCGTTGTCCGGATTCATTGGGCGTAAAGCGCGTGTAGGCGGCCAGGTAGGTCCGGTGTGAAAACTCGAGGCTCAACCTCGAGAGGTCATCGGAAACCATCTGGCTAGAGTCCGGAAGAGGAGAGTGGAATTCCCGGTGTAGCGGTGAAATGCGCAGATATCGGGAAGAACACCCATGGCGAAGGCAGCTCTCTGGGACGGTACTGACGCTGAGACGCGAAAGCGTGGGGAGCGAACAGGATTAGATACCCTGGTAGTCCACGCCGTAAACGATGGGTGCTAGGTGTGGGTGGTGTCGACTCCATCCGTGCCGCAGCTAACGCATTAAGCACCCCGCCTGGGGAGTACGGCCGCAAGGCTAAAACTCAAAGGAATTGACGGGGGCCCGCACAAGCAGCGGAGCATGTGGTTTAATTCGACGCAACGCGAAGAACCTTACCTGGGCTTGACATGCACGGGAATGCCGGAGAAA
>OY970397.1:372500-2615118 GCA_963720515.1 uncultured Actinomycetes bacterium
GCGACCTCTACCGGCTCGCCCTTGTACTTGCCGGTGTAGTCGTCCACGGCGCTCAGTCTACGGCGCGCGCGGAGGACGCTACGAGCGGCGGCCGAACTCGGCCGAGACGAGGAACGCGGTGGGAACGCCGGCGAACGCGCCGATCGGGCCGAGCATGCGGACGGCGCCGACGCCGACTGCGCGCCACGAGCGGTTCAGGAGGTTCGCCCGGTGGCCGGGGCTGGCCATCCAGGCCTTCACGACCGACTTCGCGGTGATCGTCGGCCCCGCCCAGAAGAGGTTCTCACCGGCCGACCAGGAGCCGAAGCCGGAGCCCGGCCAGTACCAGCCGATCCAGGTGCCGAACGGCGTTCCGTTCGACCAGTCGTGCGTGAAGACCCCATGCTTCGAGAGGTTCCGGACATGCGCCGTGCCCGCGCTCTGCAGCCGCGGCCGGACGGTGAGCGCACGCAGGCCGTGCGAGGCGCGCACGCGGTTCATCTCCGTGATGACGCCGGCGCGGAGTTTGTCCGCGGACGTGACGACTGGGCCGGCGGAGGCCGACTCGGCCGTTCCGAGGAACCCGGCGGCAACGGCTAGAAGAAGGGCGGCGCGGCGAACACCCACACGGACGTTTTCGGCATCGCGGCTCGGTTCCTCCACCCCCGGATATGGTCCCGCGATGGATCTCGGGCTCGCCGGACGCGTCTCCCTCGTCACCGGCTCGACGTCCGGGATCGGGCTCGAGACCGCGCGGATGCTCGTCGACGAGGGCGCGAAGGTGGCGGTCACGGGCCGTGACCCGGAGCGCGTGGAGCGGGCGCGGGCCGACACGGGCGCGGTGCTCGGCGTCGCCGCCGACCTCTCGGATCCGGCCGGTCCCGCGGAACTCGTCGGGCGCGTCGAGGCCGAGCTCGGCTCCGTGGAGTGTCTCGTGAACAACGCGGGTGTCGCGTACCAGCGGTCGTTCGAGGAGCTCACCGACTCCGACTGGGACGAAATGTGGCACCTCAATGTCATGTCGTATGTCCGTGTCATGCGCCTGGTGATTCCCGGGATGCGCGACCGAGGAATCGGCAGGATCGTCAACGTAAGCTCAACTGCTGGAAAACGGCCGTCCGCAGGAATGCCCGATTACAGCGTGACAAAGGCAGCCGTACTTTCCTTGTCGCGACTTGTAGCCGATCTTTACGCAGCGGACGGAATCCTTTGCAACGCCATTACACCCGGGCCGACCGCCTCCGAGGCCTGGCTCGCGGAGGGCGGGCTGGCCGACCAGGGTGCAGCCCGCAGCGGACGGACACGTGACGAGGTGCTCGACTCAGTCGCCAAGGGGCGGCCGCTCGGGCGGCTCGCCGAGCCGGAGGAGATCGCGGCCGTGATCGTCTTCCTCTGCTCCGAACGGGCGAGCTACGTGACGGGCGCCGCGTGGAGCGCCGACGGTGGAACCGTGCCCGTCATCCTCTGAGACCGATGGAAAGCCGGTCCCGAACGGCGCAGCCGCGGTCTCCAGCGACCGCGGCCGGGAGTAGTCTGGGTTCGTGCCGGAGACCGCCGGGAGAGTCGCCGACGCCTTCGAGGCGGCGGTGCGCGAGGACGAGGAGCGCAGGCTCTCGCCGCTCGCCGTGCGCTCGTACGAGACGGCCGGGCGCGCCCGCGCCGAGGAGCCGTGCAGCCTGCGGACGCCGTTCCAGCGGGACCGCGACCGCGTGCTCCACTCGAAGCCGTTCCGCCGGCTCAAGGGCAAGACCCAGGTGTTCATCGATCCGTCCGGCGACCACTACCGCACGCGGATGACCCACACGCTCGAGACGACGGGGATCGCGCGGGGCGTCGCGCGGGCGCTGCGCCTGAACGAGGACCTGACGGAGGCGATCGGGCTCGGCCACGACATGGGGCACCCGCCGTTCGGGCACGCGGGCGAGGAGGCGCTCGACCGCTGCGTCGAGGAGCGCTACGGTCGCCGGTTCCGCCACAACGAGCAGTCGCTCCGGATCGCCGAGCTCCTCAACCTGACCGCGGAGGTGCGCGACGGGATCCTGCACCACACCGGCCCGGACGAGCCGGAGACGCACGAGGGCAAGATCGTCCGGATCGTGGACCGCGTCGCCTACATCAACCACGACATCGACGACGCGATCCGCTTCGGGATCCTCGCGCCCGGCGACCTGCCGCGCGACGAGCTCGACGTGCTCGGCCCGACCGGGTCGAAGCGGATCGACACGCTCGTCCACGACCTCGTCGAGACCTCCGCGGAGGCGGGCGACATCGTCCAGAGCGACGAGGTCGGCGGCGCGATGCTCTCGCTTCGGAGCTTCATGTTCGAGCACGTGTACCTCGGGCCGCGCACCCGCGCCGAGCACGAGCGCGCCGGGGAGGTCGTCCGGAAGATCTTCGACCACCTGGCCGACCAGGGTGACGACCCCGACCGGATCGTGGACTATCTGGCGGGCATGACCGACCGGTTCGCACTGGACTACGCCGCGAGGCTGGACGCGTAGTGCCGCGGTTGAAGGACGAGTCGGTCGAGGCCGTCCGCGCGGCGGCGTCGATCGTCGACCTCGTCGAGGCGCGCGTCCGGCTCCGAAAGACGGGCGCGAGCTACAAGGGGCTCTGCCCGTTCCACGACGAGAAGACGCCGTCGTTCTCGGTCTCGCCCGCGCGCGGGACGTACCACTGCTTCGGCTGCGGCGTCGGCGGCGACGCGATCTCGTTCGTCCGCGAGACGGAGGGGCTCGACTTCGTCGGCGCGGTCGAGTTCCTCGCCGACCGGTTCCGCGTGCCGCTCGACTACGAGGAGGCGCGGCCCGGGGAGGACGCGCGGCGCAAGCAGCAGGACCGGCTGCGCGACGTCCTGGAGGCCGCCGCCGTGTACTACGAGCGGCGCCTGTGGGAGGGCGACGACGGCGCGGTCGCGCGCGAGTACCTCCAGTCGCGTTCCCTCGGCGAGGAGATCTGCCGCGAGTTCCGCCTCGGGCTGTCCCCGGCCGGCTCGACGCTCGTCCGCAAGGCGGGGGAGAAGGGCTACTCGCGCGAGGAGCTCGCCGCGGCCGGGCTCCTGTCGCCTCGCGGCTCGGACTACTTCCAGCGGCGGCTCATGTTCCCGCTCACCGACCCGCGCGGCCGCGTGATCGGCTTCCAGGCGCGCAAGCTCTTCGAGGACGACCCGCTGCGCGGCAAGTACGTGAACTCGCCCGAGAGCGAGCTCTTCCGCAAGTCGAACGTCCTCTACGGGCTCCATCTCGCGCGCCCGTCGATCTCCAAGCAGGACCGGGCCGTCGTGGTCGAGGGGAACACGGACGTGATCGCGCTGCGCCAGGCCGGGCTCGAGCCCGTGGTGGCGTCGATGGGGACCGCGCTCACGGAGCGGCAGCTCGCCGAGCTCTCGAAGCTGACCTCGCGCGTGTATCTCTGCTTCGACGCGGATGCCGCTGGCGAGGACGCGACGCTCCGCGGCATGGAGCTCGCCGTCAAGGCCGGCCTCGAGGTGCGCGTGGTCTCGCTGCCGAAGGGCACGGACCCCGCGGACGACCCGGCCGGGTTCGAGGGGCGGCTCCCATCCGCCGAGGCATATGCCGTGCACCGCGTCCGGCTCGAGCTCGGGCGCGCGCGCGACCGCCAGCACGCCTACCTCCGGGTGCAGGAGGTGCTGAACGGGATCGCGGAGTCGCCGGAGCGCCACGACGCCTGGCGGCTCGCGAACGATCGGCTCGGGCTGACCGTGGAGCTCCAGCGTGCGGCCTCGACGGCGCGGGCCGGGGCGGCGGCGTCCCCGCGGCTCGTGGACGCGGCGGACAAGCGCGAGCGAAGCGCGCTTGCCGGGGTGCGGGCGCATCCGGGGCTGGCCGCCGTGCTGGCCCAGCTCGGCCCCGAATACTTCGAGTCCGAGGCGAACCGGCGCCTGCGCTCATTTCTCCTCGGCGAGGTTGAGGCCGACGAGGAGCTGACCGCGCTCGCGGCCGAGCTCGACGCGGTCGCGGACGCCGAGGCGATCGACGAGACGACCGCCCGCGAGCTCCTCCTGCGCCTCCGCGAGCAGGGCATCCGCCGCCAGCTCGCGACCGCCGACGGCGACCGCGTGAAGGAGCTCCAGGGCGAGCTCGAACGAGTCCGCGAAGCGGCTGCCACGCTGACGTAGCCGCTACCATTCGCGTCCGCCCAAGGGCGATCCCCGGTAGCTCAATTGGCAGAGCATCCGGCTGTTAACCGGAGGGTTGTTGGTTCGAGTCCAACCCGGGGAGCTAGGAAGGCCCCGCTGAGGCGGGGTTTCTCGTTGGCGGTCTGCGGCGTCCGGGCGGAGCGGGCGGCCGGGACGGTTCAGCGTACCCAGGCCTGGCTGATCAGCATCCCGAAGACGGGGTGGCGCTGGTAGTTCCCTACTCGTTTGGACACGAAGTCGATCGCCTTCGGGGTGATGACCGGAACGACGATCGCCTGATCGATGAGCTCCCGTTCGAGCCGGGCCCAGGCCTCGTTCGCTTCCTGGGGCTCGCGAGCCTGTAGTTCGAGCGTCTCGCGGAGCTTTCGGTCGACGGCCGGGTCGCACGAATACGGAGCAGCCGAGCAGGCGAGGACACCGAGCATGCCCGAGGGCGACGGGTAGTCCGTGACCCACGCGGTGAAGGCGGCCTCGACCCGGGGCGCGCCGGCGTAGAACGCGGCGAAGTAGCTGTCGACGGTGGGCAAGTGGCGCACCGATGTGCGGTAACCGAGCTGTCGCAGCGTCTCGTCGAGAGCCGTCGTCATCGCTGAAAAGACTGCGAGGTCTTCCCGAGCGGTGCCCAGCACGTCGACTCGCATCCCCTTCGTGCCGGACTCCGCGACGAGCTTGCGGGCCCGTTCGAGATCTGGGGCCGTCCAGGCGCCGCCTTCGGTCGGGCGCACGGTATACGGGCAGTACCGGCGGTAGGCAGGGAAGTTCGGGGGCAGCAGCTGGCACGTCGGTGCGGCGACGTCGTCGCCGCCGAAGCCGTCGACGAGGCGCCCGCGGTCGACCGCGTAGGCCACCGCCTGGCGGGCGCGCGGGTCCTCGAAGGGCGGTCGCTTCGTGTTCAGCACCAGAAAGTAGGTCCCGGGCAGGGGCGTGACATGGAGCTGCGCCGCGTACCGGGTGCGCAGCTCCTGGAGCCGGTCCAGCGGAAGAAGACCTGAGACGCGACGTCTGCCCGTCCGCGCTGCACCGCCGTCAGCTGCGCGTCGCACGGTGCCCGCCAACTCGAGCACGATCTCGTCCGGGATGCCTTCCGGCTGAGCCGCCTTCGACCACACCTTGAAGTGGCGATTGCGGACAAGTCGGACACGCCGGTTGGGCTTGTACTCCGCGATCCGGTACGGGCCGGTGCCGGGCACCGGCCTCTCACCCGTAGCGGGTGTGCCGGTCGGGACGACTGACGCGAACGGCAGCGCCAGCTTGTAGAGAAAATCGGGGTCCGGCGCGCGCAGCCTGATCGTGACGATCCCCGTGTCGTCGTCGGTCACGACGCCCTTGGACAGGTCGCATCCCTCCGGGTGCTTCCTGCATGCGGGCCCGCCGACGATGCCTTCGTAGAAGTCGGGCCGCTGCGGGTTCGCTCTGAACATCCGCTCGAGCGAGTAGCGGACGTCAGATGCCTTGAGCTCGCGGCCGTCGGCGAACCTGATGCCCTCGCGCAACCGGAACGTGTACGTCCTGCCGTTGTCGGTCGGTGCGGGAAGCGCGCTCGCAAGGTCGGGTACGAGCGTGTTCCCGTCGGTGCCTCCGACGCGCTTGAAGCCGACGAGCCCGTCGAAGACCACGGAGAGGAGCCGCGTTTCTACGGGCGCGTAGGCGCGCGCCGGATCGATGGTGCCGAAGGGTTCCCCCGCAGGAACCATTCTCAGGGTGCCGCCGCGGTGGGCGGCGCCGGCGGCCTGCACGGCGATCCAGAGCGAGCCGTCGGCGAGGGTGACGCCCTCCGGCCGCCCGCCGAGCGTCGTTACCGCGGTTTCGCCGAGAAGCTCGATCGAGGTGGACGAGCGTCCCGCCGACCTCGTCGGTCACCCAGACGCCGTCCGGGGCGACGGCGACGCCGTTCGGCGCCGCTCCGACGGAGAAGGTGTCGATCTCGATTGCCCGCCGGGCATCGATGCGGGACACCTTCCCGTCGAGGCTGTTCGTCACCCAGACGGCGCCGTTGCCGTAGGCGACGGCGGTGGGACCGCTCCCGACGGGGATCCGCTCCGTGTCGTTCGAGCGCACGTCGATCCGGACGAGAGCGTTGCCGACCGGATCGGTCACCCAGACGGCGCCGTCGCCGACCGCGATCCCGCGCCCGGCCGCGTCCGACGTCGATCGGCGCCTCGGCGGCGTCCGGTCACGGGATCGATCTTCGAGACGCTACGGTCGTCGGCGTTGGTGACCCAGACCGCGCCTGCGCCGAAGGCGACCGCAGTCGGCGTGTTCCCGACGGCGAATCGTGTCCACGACCTCGCCCGGTCGCCGGGTCGATGCGCGAGACGGTTCCATCGAGCGAGTTGGCCACCCACACGGCTCCCGCGCCGACGGCGATACCGACCGGCCCATCGCCGACGTCGATCGTGTCGGTGACATCGTGGGTCTGGGGATCGAGGCGCACGACGCTGCCGCCGCCGCTCGAGCTCGTCACCCAGATCGCGCCCTCCCCGGCCGCCACGCGTTGCGGCGAGGCGATCTCGGCGGCCTCGTCGACGATCGCCCGCGATGTGGCGTCGACCACTCCCACGGCGTTGTCCTGGACGCGCTCGAGCGCCTCCGCGCCGCCGTCCGATCCTCTTGCCAGCGCGAAGACCGGAATCGCCACCGCCGCCGCCAGCGCACCCGCGAGGGCGCCGATGACGAGCGGTCGGCGGCGGAGCGGCCGACGGGCACCAGCCGCGGCTTCGACGAGCTCTCCTTCCTTGCCTGCGTACGCAGTCGGCGCGTCGCCGGTCCGGAGCGGCGGAAAGGTCGCTGGCAGCCCCTCCACGTCGAGCTGGTAGAGGTGTTCGGGACGATCGACATCCTTGAGCTGGAACTCGCCCAGCTCTCGCTGCTCCACACCGGGCACCTCGTCGTCGGCAAGCATGGCCGCCGTCGCCTGTGAAGCGAGGATCTGGCCGCCGTGACCCGCGGCCATGATGCGCGCAGCGCGGTGGACGCCAAGCCCGTGATGGCGCTCCTCCGAGATCACGGACTCACCGGTGTGCATCCCCATCCGCACGCGCAGCTCGGCATCTTCCGGCCACGCGTGCGCTTGCAGCGCCAGCTGCGCTTCCGCTGCTGCCGCCGCCGCGTCGCGGGCGCGCGAGAAGACGTAGAAGAAGGCGTCGCCCTGCGTGTCCACTTCCTCGCCGCCGTGCCGCGAGAACGCATCGCGCACGAGCCGCCGGTGGTCCTCCAGCACCGCCGGATACCGGTCGCGCAACTGTCTGACGAGTCGGGTCGACCCCTCCACGTCCGTGAACAGGAAGGTGACGGTGCCGACGCGGCTTTCGGGCACGGATAGCCAGTAAGCGCCTTGGTTCGGCGCATGTCAAGCGACCCGCTTCGAAGGCAGACCGAAGGAGGGTACGCCCTGCGGGCGGCAGAGTTTCGCTTGGAAGACGCGCCCGAACCCTTCTAAGCTGGCTTCTCTCGAACCTGGGTCCGCCCACGCTCGTGATCTCATGCCTCGAGACCTCTCTCCGATGAGGGCCGTCGCCGCGTACCGTGGGGTCCTGACGATCCGCGAGGCGCGCGTGCTCATCGGTGCCAGCGCGGCTTCTCAGGTCGGCGACTGGCTCTACAACGCGGCGCTCCTCGGCTACGTCTTCAGCGCGACGCACTCGGCTGCGTGGGTCGGTGCAGCGACGATCTCCCGCTTGCTTCCCTACGTGCTGCTCGGCCCGTTCGGGGGCGCCATCGCGGATCGGTATCCCCGCCGCAGGGTGTTGGTGGTGGGAAGCCTGCTCCGCGTGGGGCTAATGCTCGTCCTGGCGGCGGTGATCGCCGCTCATGGCCCCGTCGCGCTGGTGATAGGCATCGTCGCGCTGGCATCGGCGGCAGGAAGCGCCGAGCAACCGGCGGCGATGGCCCTGCTGCCGCGGCTGGTCGGAGAAGCTCGCCTAGGCCCCGCCAATGCGTTGCTCCACACCGTGCAGGATCTCGCTGTTGTGATCGGCCCGGCGATCGGTGCGCTCCTGCTTGCGTTCGCCTCGGCGCCGGCTGCCTTCGTCGTCAACGGCGGTACGTTCGCCGTCTCGGCGCTGCTGTTCTCGAGGCTCGGCCGACACAAGACCCCGGTTTCCGCGGCCCGGAGCGACGGCGCGGCGGCGAGCGTCGTGGCGGGGCTGCGGACGGCGCGCGTCACGCCGTTCGTGATCCCGCTGTTCGCCCTCGTGGCAGCGGTCGAGTTCACCTACGGAGCCCAGACAGTCCAGCTAGTCATCTACGCGGACCGGTCTCTCGACCTGGGCGCGGGCGGCTACGGGCTCCTGCTCGCGGCGTCCGGCGCTGGCGGTCTCGTCAGCGCGGTGTTCAACGGCCAACTGGCGACTAGCCGGCGAATGACGCTGGTTGTCGTGAGCGCGGCGGTGCTCGCGTGCGCCAGCCAGTTCGTGTATGCGAGCAGTGACGTGCTCACCCTGGCGCTGATCGTCGCTGCGGCCGCCGGCGCTGGGCTCGTCTGCTCCGAGGTGGTCGCCGAGACGGTGCTGGCGCGCGTGACGCCCGGCGAGACGCTCGGCCGGATCGCCGGATTGTTCGACGCAAGCTCGATCGGAGCGATGGTCGGCGGCGCGGTGCTGGCGTCGATACTCGTCAACGCGACCTCGCTCGAGTGGAGCTTCTGGATTCTGGGCGCCGGCGCTGTCCTCGTGGCGGTGGCCTGCAGCCGCGGCCTACGCGGGCTCGACGAGGCGAGCCGGAAGCGCACAGAGGCGCTCGCGTGGCGACTGGCCATCATCGAGCATCTCCCGATCACGACGGGGACGCCACAGCTCGTCCTCGAGCAACTCGCGTCGTCGTCGCAGCTGTGTCCGCTGCCGCCCGGCGTCGACGTGGTCGTGCAGGGCAGTCCGGCGCACGCCTTCTACGCGATCGAGGACGGGCGCGTCGTCGTCCGTCGAGACGGGGTCGTTCTCGCGCACCTCGGGGCCGGGGAGAGCTTCGGCGAGCGCGGTCTCCTCGACAACGCGCCGCGCAACGCCACGGTGACCACGGAGGTGGACACGACCGTACTGCGTATCGAGGGAGCTGTCCTGCTCGAGGGGCTCGAGGGGGCGCCGATGTTGACGACCGCGCTCAACCGCAGCAACGCCGGCCGCGGCGGCGTCGACGCGGCTGCGGACGAGTCGCAGCTGGTCGACGACCCCAGGTGGAGCAACGCGTGACGATCGACGGGGCGACGGTGGTGGTGGTCGGCACCGGCTACCCGGGCAAGCGACGGGTCTACGAGCGGATGGCCGAGCTCGGCGCACGCCTCGTCGTCGTCGAGGAGGCCGGGCACTGGTCCGAACGGCTCGTCGACGAAGGAGTGGCCTTGCGCTGGATCGCGGCGCCGATCACGGGCGACGCCGACCGGGATGCCCGAGCAGTACTCGATGCATTGTCCGCGGAGCGGGTCCGGCCGGATGCCGTACTGACCTTCTGGGAGATGAGCCTGCCGGTGGCGGCGCGTGCGGCGGCGGCGCTGGGCCTTCCCGGCAACCCCGTCGAGGCTGTCGATGCGGCGCGCAGCAAGCTGCGCACGCGCGAAGCGTCCGAGCGCGCCGGCCTGCCCACGCCGAGATCGCAGCGCGTCCAGTCGCTCGACGAGCTCTACGCGGCCGCGGCGGAGATCGGGTTCCCCGCCGTCGTCAAGCCGGAGTTCGGCGCGGGTGCGGCGGCGACCCTCCGGGTGGACTCCGTCGAGTCTCTTCCCGGCATCTACCGGATCGCCCGTAGAGACCTCGCAAACGACCTCGATCTTCTCCACGTGGGCAACGATTTCGTCCTGGAGGAGTACCTCGACGGCGTCGAGTTCGACATCGACCTGGTGCTCGACGACGGCGAGTGCGTGTTCTCGAGCGTCTCCCAGAACTGGCCGACGGCTGAGCCATCGTTTCAAGAGGCCGGTCTTCACTGCCCGCCGGATCATCGCTCGAAGCCGGTCGGTCGCCTGGTGGAGCTCAGCGTACGGACGGTCCAGGCGCTCGGTTTCGTGCGCGGGGTGCTGCACGTCGAGGGCAAGTGCACGGCCAAGGGAGCGCGCATTGTCGAGGTCAACGCCCGCATGGGCGGCGGGAGGATCCATCAGATAGTCGAGGCAGTGTGGGGGGTCGATCTGATCGAGGCTCACCTGCGCTCTGCCCTCGGCTTGCCCCAGCAGCTCGCGCCGAGCCGGAAGCCGCGCTGCGTCGTCGTCGATGCGATCGTGTACGCGCCAGAGACAGGCCGGCTGGCAGCCCTGCCGTTCGCGGAAGTGACATCGAGGGCGGACTTTGGACCCTTTATTGACGTCTCCGCTCAGGTGGGGCAGGAGGTGGACGGGCCGGATCGCCTTTTCTCGACGGTGCTCGCCGAGGTGACGGTCGCCGACAGGAACCTGCGGCGCGCCCGGGCGCTGGCCGCGGCGGTGCTACGCGATCCACCGGTCGTGGTTCCGCTCGGCGCGACGGCCTGAGCTCGCGTCTGAGCACCCTCCGCCGGGATCGGGATACTGCCGAGCGCATCCGCCCCGCGATGAGCGCTGTCCACCCACCAACGACGTTCCCCGGTCGCGCATGAGCAGACACGCTCGGCGCATCGGGGCGCTGCTCGTCGTGGGCGTTGCGGGGTACGTCCTCGGAGGGTGTGCCGGCGGCGGCTCGGGTCTGACGCAGCTGACCGGCGTGACCCTGCCGACGGGGTCGCTGGGGCTGCCGACGATCTCGAGCTCGACCGAGACGTCGGGCGGGACGACGTCGGCCGCTACCACCACGGTCACCGAATCGACGACGACCACGCAACCTGAGACCACCACCGTGATCGAGACGGTGACGACCGAGACGACACCGACCACGGAGCCAACGACAACAGAGGCCACGACGACGGAGGCCACCGACACGACGCCGACGGAGACGGCCCCGACCGAGCCTGCGACGACGACCACAGCTCCGACCGACACCACCGGCGAGCCGTCGGAGGACGACACCTTCTGGCGCCGGATCGCCCTCGCGCTCGGCATTGCGGTGGGAGCCGCGGAATCCGCGACGCCACCGGATGAAGCCACGACGCCGGGCACGAGCCCCACAGAGACGGTGGCCCTGGAGCCGGCGTCATCCGAGAGCGACACGCCGTGGGGCTGGATCGCGCTCGTTCTCGCGCTCGTCGTCGCAGCCGCGATCGGCGGCTTCGTGATCTGGAGACGGAAGCGGCGGAGGGCGCCGCCGGCCTAGGTCGCTCGGCCGGCGTCAGGTCTTGCGTCGACGTACGGACAGCTCAAACGCAAGAGGCCGCGGGTGACCTCTCGCGACTTCGGATCGATCTACGTGGCGTCCGCCTGGCTCCCAGCCGGAACCTTCGCGAGGACGCCGCTGAGCCAGACGTCGATCGCCTCGACGACCTCCTGCGAGCCCTCTCCGACCATGAAGAGGTGCGGGCGTCCCTCGAACTCGAGGTAGTCCGTCTGCACCGGCGAGTGCTGGTACTTCTCGTACTGCTTGTGCGAGAGCGACGCCGGGACGGTGTGGTCCTTCTCCGCGCCGACGATGAGGAGCGGCGCGCGGCCCTCGTTCTTGAAGTCCAGCTCGGTCGGCGGATGCAGGTGGAAGTTCGCGAACCCGGCCTCGTAGAAGATCTGGCCGGTCTCGGGGACGTAGTAGTGCTCGTAGGCGGCCGCGGCGTCCTCGGGCGGGAGCGTGTTCACGAAGCCGTAGGTGAACTCTTCGAGCGTGAGGTCGACGACCCCGTGCCACTTGGACGGGTGCGCGATCGACGCCGAGGCGACCTTGAGCGACGAGTAGGGCAGCACGAGGATGCCCTTCGGCGGCGCCGGGCTGAGCACGACGCCGGCGCGGCCGAGGCCGCGGTCGAGCAGCAGCTCGACGATCAGGCCGCCGAACGAGTGCCCGAGGAGGACGGGCGGCTCGTCGAGCGCGTTGATCAGGCCCTCGTAGTGGTCGACGATCTCCGTGAGGCCGAGGCCTTCGAGCGCCTCGGCGTCCTCGCGGAGCTCCTCGACGTCGCCCTGCTTGCGCGGCCACTCCGGCGCGGACACGTCGTAGCCGTGCTTGCCGAAGTATCGGCGAAGGTCTCCCAGCTCCTCGCGGAGAGCCAGGCACCGTGGATCAGCATCATCGGGATGCCGTTGCCGTTGGCGGAGGTGGATTCCATGACGGCTCCTTCCAACGGGGGTGAACCCTTCGAGTGTATTGGCGACCTGCTCGACCGGCCGTGGCCTTCTCCAAACATTCACGGTCCACCGCTCGCGCCCGTACCATGGGAGCGACCGGCGTTCGTCGGGCACCGGGCCCGATTCCACCCGCGAGACGATTCCGTCTCCGTCGGGATCTACCGCGTCGGCACCGGGAGGTTCTATGGGTTCGAGCTCCAAGCGCCGCCAGACGATGGGGAAGATGAACCGCGAGCGCGCCCGCCAGGAGAAGCGGGAGCGCAAGGAAGAGCGGAAGGAAGCGAAGAAGGAAGCGGCCCGCATGGAGGCCGCCGGCGAGCTCGAGCCGTCCGAGGCCGAGGCCGACGGCGAGGCCGGGGTGGACGGTGAGGCCGACGTGAACGGCGACGCCGCCGAGCCGACCGAGCGCGCCGAGTAAGCGCCGCGCCGAAACATTTCGCCCGAATCGCGAGTCGTAGGTGGCATGAGGCGGTCGTGGCCGATGTGGGGGGTGGTCGTCCTACCCTTGGCGTTCGCCGCCGGCGTGTGGGTCTTCGCCTCGCACCACAGGGCGCCGGCACGCGCCATCGCCTGCGCGGCCGAAGACCCGGCCTACCCGCAGGACACGCTGACCGACCTCGTCTCGTATGCCGACGAGGTGTCGGTCGCCGTCGTGACCGGGGAGCGTCCGCTCCCGACCGGGCCCGAGGAGGAGACCGGGGGCTACTACGGCCGCGCGGTCACCGTCCGGATCGAGGACACGGTCTGGCGCGGCCCGTCAGGCCTGACAGCGCCGAGGACGTTCGAGTTCGTCACCTGGGGCTGGTCGGGAAGCTACGACGACGCCATCGCCGGGTGCGGAGGCGCGAGGCTCGAGGTCGGAAAGCGGTACCTGCTTCCGCTGGCCCGGGCCGACGGACGGTGGTGGGCGTTCGGCGACACGTCGTTCGAATCTCCGGCTCGACGGCGAGGCGGTCGACGGCTCCGATTTCGTGGGGGATGAGCCATCCGCGATCCTCACCGCGTTCGGAGGGATGACGGTCGGCGAGGTCGCCGACAAGCTCGCCGAGACAACGCCCGACCCGGTCGCGGTGAAGTACGCACGGCTCGGCGCGCCCGAACGGTGGCAGGCTGTCGCCCGAGAGCGCGGCTAACGTCCGCGCTTCAATGCGCCCGCACGCCTGGTGGAGGGTCCTCGACAGCTACGCGAGCCTGCTTGCACTCCTCGTCGCGAACTACTTCCTGCTCGAGCTGGTGGACGACCCGCGCTGGGGCGCCGCCGGGAGCACGCTACTTGCGGCGCTCGCGCTCATCGTCGCCATCAGCGACCCGGCGACCGGGCACCGCGTCCGGCCGTATCAGTGGGTGTTGATCGCGGCGTGCGTCGCGCTCGCGCCGATCGTCCTCCTCGTGGATTCGAGCGACGTGCTCGCGCTCGCATATCTCCTTCCGGTGACGCTGCTCGTCACCGCCACGCTCCCGGTGACGATCACGCGCGTCATCCACCACAAGCGTGTTACGTCGGAGACGATCCTCGGCTCGCTGTGCGCCTACATCCTCATCGGGCTGCTCTTCGCGTTCGTCTACCTCGCGATCGAGGTGCTCGGCGACAAACCGTTCTTCGTGCAGCCCGGCGTGCACGAGCAGTCCGAGTACGTCTACTTCAGTTTCGTCTCGCTGACGACGCTCGGCTTCGGCGACCTCTCGCCGTCAGTCGGGCTCCCGCAGGCGCTGACCGCGACCGAGGCGGTCGTCGGCTCCGTCTTCCTCGTGACGCTCGTGGCGCGGCTCGTCACGCTCTGGGTGCGGCAGAGCGAGCCAGTCGACTGAGGAGTACCCTGGACTTGTGCCCGGTTGACGCTGAGCTGAGCTCGGTTCACGGCAAGACACCGCGCCCGAGCGCCTGGGCGGCGGTGCCCGGGCACCGCCCTACCGGACTACCAGCGTGACCGGCGACCTCGCCTGCTTGTGTACACGAGCTTGGCGCGGGCGCTCTTCATGCCCGTCTCCTCGAACTGCTCGCGGTGGCCGAGCGCGGACGCGACGCGGCTGACGTCGGCCTGCTGCTCGCTCGTCACGAGCGTGACGCCGGTGCCCGAGCGCCCGGCGCGGCCGGTGCGGCCGACGCGGTGGACGTAGGACTTGTGATCCTCGGGCGGGTCGAAGTTGATCACGTGGGTGACGTCGGTGAGGTCGAGGCCGCGCGCCGCGACGTCGGTCGCGACGAGCGTCTTCACCCTCCCGCTGTGGAACTCCTTGAGCGCGCGCTCGCGCGCCCGCTGCGGCATGTCGCCGTGGAGCGCCGCGGCGTGGACGTCCTTGCGGCGGAGCCGCGAGACGAGCCGGTCGGCGCCGCGCTTCGTCCGCACGAACACGAGCGTGAGGCCCTCGGCCTGCTCGACCTCGGCGATCAGCGCGTCCACCTTGCCCTCGTCCGTGACCGCGACGAACCGGTGCTCGATGTCGCTCGGATCCTCACGCGGAGGCCGGGCGTCGAAGCGGGCCGGGTCGGTGGTGTAGGAGCGGGCCAGCTCGCCGATCTCGCCGTCGAGCGTGGCCGAGAAGAACATGGTCTGGCGCTTGCGCGGCGTGTGGCGGACGAGCCGGTCGACCTGGGGCTTGAAGCCCATGTCGAGCATCCGGTCGGCCTCGTCGAGGACGAGGAACCGGACGTGCTCGAGCGTCAAGACGCGACGCTCGACGAGGTCCTGGAGCCGCCCGGGCGTCGCGACGACGATGTGGGCGCCCTTGATCTCCTTGATCTGCTTGCCCATCGGCGCGCCGCCGTAGGCGGTCGCCACTCGCAGGCCCTTGATGCCGGCGACCGACTCGAGCACGTCCGCAACCTGGGAGCAGAGCTCGCGCGTCGGGACGAGGACGAGCGCAGACGGCGCGGGCTCGGAGGCGCGCATCCGCTCCACGAGGGGAAGCGCGAAGGCGAGCGTCTTGCCGGACCCGGTGGGCGCCATGGCCAGGACGTCGCCGCCGTCGAGTGCCGCCGGGATGACGAGATCCTGGATGGGGAAGGGGGCGTGGATGTCGCGCGCGGCGAGCGCCTGCGCAACTGCGTCGCTCACGCCGAGCGCGCGAAACGATGACTCAGACAACGTTCAACTCCTCTTGTCGGGTCGAGATCGAACGACTCGAAACCGCCGACATGGAGGAACGAGAGCCGATCTCACGAGGTCGGCCCTTTGCCGCCTCTGCGCTCACCATAGCAGGCGCGGTATCGGACGCATGTTTGGGCGGCACTTTGGAACCATTCCGGCGTCGCCACCCTCGGCCGCAGGCCGCGGGTCGTGCGAGCGCAGGAGGGCTAGGAGATCGATCACGGGACTGGGTAGTCGGTCGATCGGGCATACGGCCCTCTTGCGCACATCTGCGGTGGCGCCGTCGCGCGCCACGGAAAGGGGTTGAGATGAAGAAACTTGCTCCGCGGCTTCGCTGGTTGGTGGTCGCCGTCCCGTTCGCTCTCCTCGTGCTGACGTCGGTGGCGTCGGCCGGAGCGGCGAACGAGGCGCGGGTCAGCATCGGAAGCCCGATGAGCCCGTTCCCGCAGAACAAGCAGAACGAGCCGAGCGTCGCGATCGACGCCTCGCGTCCGCTGGTACTCGCGGCGGGCTCGAACGACGAGATCGACCTGGCGCCCTGCGGGACGACGATCTTCGCGTCCGACGACGCGCCGTGTCCGTTCACGCCCGGCGTCGGCGTCTCGGGCGTGCACTTCAGCTTCGACGGCGGCCGCTCCTGGGTGCAGCCCACCTACACCGGCTGGTCGGCGCGGACCGGGACTCCGGCCGCGGGCCCGATCGGCACGCTGCCGTGGTACTTCGAGAACGGGCTCGTGTCCGACGGCGATCCGGCCGTCGCGTTCGGCCCGGTCTTCCGCAACGGCACGTTCTCCTGGGCGAACGGCTCGCGGCTCTACTACGCGAACCTGACGTCCAACTTCCCGACCGCGCTCTACGCGTCCGGCGCGACGCCCGAGGAGCTCGACGAGGAAGAGGCGCCGGAGCGGAACCAGGCGCTCCGCGAGCAGGGCTTCGCCCAGCCCGGCGTCGTCAAGGGCGTCGAGGGCATCGCGGTCTCGCGCGCCGACAACGTGACCGCCGCGAACTTCAACGTAAAGAGCACGTGGCAGCCGCCGGTGCTCGCGTCGAAGAGCAACTCCTCCGCGGAGTTCGCGGACAAGGAGCAGGTGTGGGCGGACAACGCCGAGAGCTCGCAGTTCTTCGGCAACGTCTACGTCTGCTACGTGGGCTTCAACGGAACCGGGTCCGGGCCGCTGGTCGTCTCGACCTCGCGTGACGGCGGCTCGACCTGGTCGCAGCAGAACGTGTCGCCGGCCGCCAATGCCTCGAAGATCCACTTCGGCCAGTCCGGCTGCACCGTGCGGACGAACAGCCACGGCGTCGTCTACGTCCTCTACCAGACGTTCTCGGCGACAAGCCTGCCGGGCGCCGTCGTCCATAACCTCGTCCGCTCGTACGACGGCGGCACCAGCTGGTCGAAGCCGCAGGTCGTCACGAACCTCCTCGACAACTGCTTCGTCGTCGACCCGGTCCTCGGCCGCTGCGTCGAGGACGGCATCGCGGGCGCGCGGAACGATCTCAGCGGCTCGCCGAACGTGGACATCGCGAACGGCGCCCCGACCGGGCTCGGCGCGACGAACAGGATCGTGGACAACTACATCACCGGGCCCACGCTCAACAACGAGCGCGTGTTCGTCCGCTCGGCGGTCGCCGACGAGCAGCCCGTGAAGGCCGCGGGCCAGCCGCCGGCGCTCGCGTGGAGCGCGGCGGTGCAGGTCTCGGAGGGGACCGACCGGGGCTTCTACACGGCGCCGGCGCTCTCGCCGAACGGCTCGACGCTGTACGTCGTCTACAACGCGTACACGACGCCGTTTCAGCAGACAACGGCGACGCCGCGCGGCCTCGTCGGCGTCTTCCGCACCGCCCCGATGGGCGCGGGCGGGCCGGGCGCCTTCGCGACGCTCGACCGGAGTCCGGTCGGCGACCCGAGGGCCTCGAGCCAGAACGACCTCAAGGGCGAGTTCCTCGGCGACTACGTCTACGCGGATGCCATGAACGACTACGGCGTCGGCGTGTGGAACGACGTCAGGAACGGACAGGACTGCCCGGGGATCGACGCGTGGCGTCAGGCGCTGCGGGACGATCCGGACAATGCGGGCGATCCGCCTATCGCGTCGTGTCCGCCGCGCTTCGGCGAGACGGACATCTGGTCGTTCACCACTCACTGAGCTACCGCGCGTCAAGCGGCGGGGAGGACAGCCTCCCCGCCGCTTGACTTTTGTCTCCACCTCGGGGAGGGTTCCGCCGCCCATTTCACCGGCCGGCGCGGCCGCGGCCACGCTCGGCCAGCACCCCAAGGGGAGGATTCATGAGGAGACGGACTGCAGTTGCTGCGGCCGTTGCTGCGGTTGCAGCGCTCGGCGCCGGCGCCTACGCCGTTGGCGCGCTCAAGGTCGACGACCAGCCGCCGAAGCCGCCCAACCATCCCGTCGTCGGGCCGAAGCGCCTCGACGCCGAGACGACGGCGATGATCAACCAGATCGACGCCGCGAACATCAAGGCGTACGACCTGGCGCTCATGGGCTTCGGCACCCGTAACACGCTCTCGTCCCAGACCGATCCGGTCCGCGGCATCGGCGCCGCCCGCGACTGGCTCTTCAACAAGTTCCAGGAGATCGCCGCGACGTCCGGAGGGCGCATGACGGTCGAGCTCCAGAGCTACGTCCAGGGCGTCGCGACCGGGATCCCGACGCCGACCGTGATCACGAACGTGGTCGCGACGCTCCACGGCACCGACCCGGCGTCGGCCAACCGCTACTACTACGTGAGCGGGCACTACGACTCACGCTGCGGCAACACGACCAACGCGGTGTGCGACGCGCCCGGCGCGAACGACGACGCCTCGGGCGTCACCGCGGTCCTCGAGATGGCCCGCGTCATGGCGACGCACGAGTTCGACGCGAACATCGTGTTCATGGCTGTCGCCGGCGAGGAGCAGAACCTCTACGGCTCCGCGCGTGCCGCAACGCTCGCGCAGGCGGCCGGCCAGGACGTCCAGGGGATGTTCACCAACGACATCATCGGGAGCTCGCTCGGCGGGAACGGCATCTTCAACCCGTGGACGGTGCGGCTCTTCGCCGAGGGCGTCCCGACGAACGAGACGACCGCCGAGGCCAACACGCGCCGCTCGGTCGGCGGCGAGAACGACTCGCCGGCGCGCCAGATGGCGCGGTTCGTCCGCGAGGTCGCGGAGATTCCCGAGACCGGCATGCACGTCCAGATCGTCTACCGCCGCGACCGCTTCAACCGCGGCGGCGACCACATCTCGTTCCTCGAGCGCGGCTTCCGCTCGTCGGTCCGCTTCACCGAGCCGAACGAGAATTTCAACCACCAGCACCAGGACGTTCGGATCGACCCGGACACGGGCGAGCAGATCGGCGACCTGCCTGAGTTCGTGGACTTCGACTACATCGCGCGCGTGGCGAGGGTGAACGCGGTGGCGCTCACGGCGCTCGCGAACGCTCCAGGCGCGCCGAAGAACGTCCGCATCGCGGGAGGACTCGCCTACGACTCGGCACTTCGGTGGAACGCGAATACCGAGTCCGACCTCGCGGGCTACGAGGTCGTCTGGCGCAAGACGGACGAGCCCGACTGGACGCACGTGATCCCGGTCGGCCTGCCCGAACCCGACGCCTCGGGCGTGGTGCGCTACACGGCTCCGCTCTCGAAGGACGACTTCTTCTTCGCCGTGCGGGCGGTGGACACGGACGGCAACCGCAGCCCGGTCGTGTTCCCGCGGCCGTAGCCGCATCTCGTGGGCCGGCGCGGCGTCGCGTCGCGCCGGCCCACTCTCTGTGCCGGATCTGAGCCGGGTCCGTGTCGGAACGCGCACGGGCCCCGCTCGGCGGGGGTTCGTCCGCCGACCCCCCGACTAGCCTTGGTCGCATGGACGCGGAGCGCATCCTTGCCGACCTGAACCCGGAGCAACGCCGGGCCGTCGAGGCCGTGCGCGGGCCGGTCTGCATCCTCGCGGGCGCCGGCTCGGGGAAGACCACGACCATCACGCGCCGGATCGCCTACCAGGTGGCGACGGGCGAGTTCCGTCCCGACGAGATCCTCGCGGTCACGTTCACGGACAAGGCGGCGGGGGAGATGCGCGACAGGCTCGCGGCGCTCGGGGCGAGCGGCGTGCGCGCGCGGACGTTCCACTCGGCGGCGCTCGGCCAACTCCACGCGTTCGGCGGCGGCGACCCGGGGTCGATCCTGCCGTCGAAGGCGATCGTCCTCTCCAACGTGGCGCGGGCCCTGCCGCGGCCGTACCGCTTCCGGCCGGTGGGCGACCTCGCGACCGAGGTCGAGTGGGCGAAGAACCGGAGGTTGACCCCGGCGACGTACCGCGGCGCGCTCGACGGCCACAAGCCGCCGATCCCGCCGGATCTCATGGAGACGGTCTTCCGCGAGTACGAGCGGCGCAAGACGGCCGCTGGGCGGATCGACTTCGAGGATCTCCTCGAGCGCACGGTCTCGATGTTCGAGACCGACGACCACGCGCGCGAGGCGTTTCGTGAGCGCGTCTGCGCCGTGACCGTGGACGAGTACCAGGACGTGAACCTGCTCCAGCAGGCGCTCCTCGAGCTCTGGCTCGGCGGCCGCGACGACCTGGCCGTCGTCGGCGACGACTACCAGTCCATCTACGCGTTCACGGGGGCGACGCCGCAGTACCTGCTGTCGATGCCGGACCGGTATCCGAGTGCGACCGTCGTTCGGCTCGAGACGAACTACCGCTCGACGCCGCAGATCCTCGATCTCGCGAACAGGCTCACGCCGAGGCTCGACGGCGCGGTGAAGACGCTGCGGGCGGCGCGGCCGGACGGACCGGAGCCGGTGCTGCGCTCGTTCGACGGGCCGGAGGAGACCGCGTTCGTCGTGGCCGAGATCCAGAAGCTCGTGGGCGAAGGCGTCGCGCCGGGCGAGATCGCCGTGCTCTACCGCACGAACGCGCGCTCGGCCGTCTATGAGCAGTCGCTCACTGAGGCGGGCATCGCGTTCCAGGTGCGGGAGGGTGGGTTCCTCCGGCGGCTCGCGGCGCGGCGGGTGCGGGCGCGGCTCGCGCGGTCGGACACCACGGCCGTCGCGGCGAGCGTTGCGGAGGCGGCCGCGGGCGAGGGCCTGGTCGAGGAGCCGGCGAAGACGCTCGGCGAGCAGGAGCTCGTCCGTCAGGCCGACCTCGCGCGGATGGTCGACCTCGCGCGCGCCTTCGACGACGGGGAGCGCAGCGTCGCGGACTTCCTCGCCGACCTCGACGAGCGCTTCGGACCGGAGGCGACGTCGCAGCGCGGCGTTCAGCTCATGACGTACCACCGGGCGAAGGGGCTCGAGTTCGACGCGGTCTTCCTCCCGCGTCTCGAGGACAAGGAGCTCCCGATCCGCCAGGCCAAGGAGCCGGTGGAGGTCGCCGAGGAGCGCCGGCTGCTCTACGTCGGAATGACGCGGGCGCGCCGACGGCTCTTCGTCACCTGGTCGGACGCGGCGAAGCCGAGCCCGTTCCTCGCGGAGCTCGGGGTGGAGGCGGCGGCCGCGCCGGCGCGCCGGCGGTCGCGCGAGCCGATGCCGGATACCCCCGCGGTGGCCGCGCTGCGCCGCTGGCGCCGCGAGCGGGCCGAGGCCGACGGCGTCCCGGCGTTCGTCGTCTTCCACGACACGACGCTGGCAGAGATCGCGGAGCGCCGGCCGGCCTCGCACGGCGAGCTCGCGAGCGTCCCGGGGATCGGCCCGACGAAGCTCGACCGCTACGGCGACGAGCTCCTCGCGACGCTCGCAACGCTTGAGGCGGCATGAATACTTGCAATCCGGCGGCGAATCGTGTGAACTAGCGCGGTCAACCGCCGAAGGGGGAGACGATCAACTCCCGCGGAGGGGGGCACGGAGTTCGGGTCTCCCTGATACTCCACCTACATACGGTTGATGCCCCGATGCGGCGGGGGCAGCGACCACTCTGAGGAGAACGGGGCTGGCGGCGGCCCCGTTTTCGCTTAAAGGGAACCTCTGACCGAACGAAGCCTTGTGCCGCCCGGCTGCGCTGGACGCCGCGAGGACGGCGTCCTCGGTCGCGCCCGTACCTTCCTGGTACGAACGCGACGCTGCGTCCTTGCCTCGCACCGCCCATCGCACCCGGGCGACGAAGCGTCATTCGGCCAGAGGTTCTAGGACTCGCTGGGCGCTAGTCGCCGACGACCTGGACGATCCAGCGCCGGTCGCGCGAGCGGTCGAGCTCGAGGAAGAGCACGCGCTGCCAGGTGCCGAGGCAGAGCTCGCCGTCGCGCACCGGGATCGACTCGCCGGCGGGGCCGAGCAGCATCGCCATGCAGTGCGAGTGCCCGTTGCCGAACTCCATGTCCTCCGGGCAGACGTTCTCCGTCCGGCGATCCCAGTCGTCGTGCGCGTAGTACTTCTCCGAGGGCACCAGCCGCTTGAGCATGCGGGCGAAGTCCTCGAGGAACCCGGTCTCGAACTCGTTCACCCGCACGCAGCAGGTCGTGTGCGGCGAGTAGACGCAGGCGATCCCGTCGCTCACGCCGCTCTGGGCGACCGCTTCACGCACCTCGTCGGTGATGTCGCGGATCTCGAGGCCGCCCTTCGTCCGCAAGCTTCGTTCGAGCTGAAAGACCTTCACGCGTCCGTTCTACCTCCGGGGGCATCCGGCCCCGTGACGACTTTCGATGAGCCTGCCCTATTCTTGCGCGTCCGAACGCTCCGTGTCGAAGTCACACGCAGCGTCGTACCCGGAAATCTAGTAGCCGGAGCCGGCCGAGCCGGTGGAGGTCTCGCTCTCGCCCGTGTCCGTCGAGCCCGCGCCGCCGCCGGCGCCCACAGTGAGGGTGCCCTCCATGCCCTGCTCCTTGTGGCCGTCGACCGGGCAGTAGAACTCGTAGGTGCCGTCCTTCAGGTCGACCGTCAGCTCGGCGGTCTGGCCCGGCTCGATCGTGTCGGTCTCCTCCTCGACGCCCTCGCCCTCGATCTCGAGCGCGTGGCCCGTCTGGCCGTCGTTCGTGAGGACGAACGTGACCTCGCCGGCCTCGGTGGTGATCTCGGGCGGGTCGAAGTGGAAATCGGACGCGGAGACGTCGATGCGCTGGCCGCCTCCGCCGCCCGTCCCGGCGGCGGCGCCGGTCGTCTCGTTGTCGCTCGAGCCGCACCCGGCGGCTGCGAGAACGACGAGAACCGGCAGGAAAAGAAGGCTGCGGCGCATGCGTCCGGATGATACGGGCTTCCGCTGAATTCGGTTTCCCATGCGGGTCGCGTTCCCGGCCGGTTCGGTCTCAACCCTCCATAGACTCGTGCGGTGGCCTCGTGTCCGCATTGCGCCCAGGAGAACCCGGCAGGCGCGAGGTTCTGCAACGGCTGCGGCGCCGCGCTCGCCGACGAGTGGGAGGAGCGGCGCAAGCCGGCGACGCTGCTCTTCTGCGACGTCGCGGATTCGACGGGGCTCGGTGAAAGCATCGACGCCGAGGCGGTGCGTGAGCTGATGCTCGCCTACTTTCGCGAGATGCGCACAGCGATCGAGTCTCATGGCGGGACCGTCGAGAAGTTCATCGGCGACGCCGTCCTGGGTGTGTTCGGCGTGCCGGTCGCGCACGAGGACGACGCTCTGCGTGCGGTGCGCGCGGCGTTCGAGATGGGCACGCGATTGACCGGGCTGAATACGGAGTTCGAGAGCCGCTTCGGGGCGCGGCTTGCGCTGCGGATCGGGATCAACACCGGCGAGGTGGTCGCCGGCGACGCGTCGGCGCGTGAGACCTTCGTGTCCGGCGACGCCGTCAACATCGCGGCGCGCCTCGAGCAGGCTGCGCCACCGGGCGGCATCCTGCTTGGCGGAACGACGTTCGCGCTGGTCGAGCAGGCGGTCGAAGCGGAGGCGTTGCCCCCGTTGGCGCTCAAGGGCAAAGCAGCGCCGGTTGCCGCCTACCGCCTGCTCCGTCTCGGCGGCGACGAGGAGTCGCCGCGCGATGCCGTTCCGTTTGTCGCGCGCGAGAAGGAGCTCGCGCTGCTCGCGTCGCTGCTCGAACGTGTGCGTGAGTCCGGCAAGCCTCGCCGGGCGCTGATCATCGGTGAGGCCGGGGTGGGGAAGTCGCGCTTGGTCAGGACTGCGCTCGCTCACGCCGGAAGCGTGCGCGTGCTTGCCGTTCGCTGCCTGCCGTACGGCGAGGCAATCACCTACTTCCCGCTTGTCGAGCTGCTGCGCCAGGCGGCGCGCATCAGCGAGAGCGACGATCGGCTCGGCGCGCGCAGCCGGCTCGAGGCGTTGTTCGCGGGCGAGCCCGACGCGGACAGCGTGACCGCAATCCACGCCCAGGTTCTCGGGCTCGCAGACAGCGTCGCGTCGGCCACGGAGATCGCCTGGGCTGCGCGGCGGCTCGCAGAGGTCCTCGCTCGTGAGCGTCCGCTCGTGCTGGTCGTGGACGACCTCCAGTGGGCGAAGGAGCCGTTCGTCGAGCTGCTCGAAGGGATCGCGGAGCGTGGACGTGCCCCGGTCCTCGTCCTTTGTCTCGCACGTCCGGAGTTCGATTGGCGCGGCAGCGGCTGGGAGCCCGACGTGCGCCTGCAGCCCCTCTCGGATGAGGAGGCGGAGCGTCTGGTCGCCTGCCTTGCGACCGACCGCCCGATCGTGGAGGAGGCCCGCGACCGGTTGCTTGCGGCGGCCGGCGGGAACCCGCTCTTCCTCGAGGAGCTGGCGGCGTTTCTCGCGCTTGCCGGTGAGGGACCGGCCGAGATGCCACCGACGCTCGACGCGCTTCTTGCGGCGCGGCTCGACGCGCTCGCGGCGGATGAGCGCCGCACGCTCGAGTCCGCATCGGTGGAGGGCCAGGTGTTCCATCGCGGCGCCGTGGTGGCACTTGCCGCTCCCGGCGAGCGCGCGACCGTCGACTCCTCGCTCGCCCGCCTGGGCGAGAACGCCCTCGTTCGCGTCGCCTCGTCGAGCTTCCTCGGCGAGCAGGCGTTCCAGTTTCACCACCTGCTGATCCGTGATGCCGCCTACCGCGGTACGCCGAAGCGACGGCGCGCAGACCTGCATCTGCAGTTCGCCGGCTGGCTCGAGCAGAAGCTCGGAAAGCGGGTCGCGGAGGCGGCGGAGATCGTCGGCTACCACCTGGAGCAGACCTGGTGCCTGCGGCGCGACCTCGGCCCGCTCGACGACGAGACGCGCGCGGTCGGCGCGACGCGCGGCCGAGCTGCTCGCGGGCGCGGCTCGGCGCGCGCTCGCACGCGGAGACGCCGCCGCTGCGCTGCAGCTCCTCACGCGGGCGTGCGCACTCGCCGCGAGCCCGCACAGCCGGATCGAGCTCGAGCTCGAGCGCGGCGTCGCGGCCCGTGAGGCCGGGGAGTTCGCGCTCGGCGAATCGGTTCTCGCGGCCGTCGAGCACGAGGCGCGGGTCGAGGCCATGGAGAGCGTCGCCGCTCGGACAGGGCTCGAGCTCGCGCTGCTCGAGCTCCACCTCCGTCCGGACGGAGCCGGTGTCCGGCTACGCCAGGCCGGCGAGGCGGCACTCGCGAGCTTCGAGGCGGCCGACGACGAGCGCGGCCGTGTCCTGGCCCTGTCGGTACTCGCGCAGGAGCGGTGGATGGCGCTGCACTGCGAGGAGATGGAGCGCCTGGCCGAACAGGCGCTCGTGCACGCCCGGCGGCTTGGGGACGACCGGCTGACCGCGTGGGTGCTGGTTGCGCTCGCGCGCGCGGTGCTCTTCGGTCCGCGGCCGGCGAGTGAGGCGGCGCGGCGCTGCGAGGATCTGCTCGCAGACGCCCGCCGGATCGGACCGACGACCGAGTCGTCGATCTCGATGATGCTCGCCGTCCTGGAGGCGACGCAGGGACGCGCCGAGCGAGCGCGGGAGCTCGCGAGCAACAGCACCGCCGTGTTCGAGGAGGTCGCGCCGGGGCCCCGGGTCGCGGTCGCCCGTCAGTACGCGGGGTTTGCGGAGCTGATCCTCGGCGACGGGACGCGCGCCGAGCGCGAGCTTCGCAAGTCGTTCGAGCTGCTCGAGAGCCTCGGCGAGCGCGCGATCGCCTCAACCGTCGCGGCGCTGCTCGCGCGGGCCCTCGTCGAGCTCGATCGCGGCGACGAAGCGGAGCTCCTGTCGTCGCTTGCGCTCGAATGGAGCGGGCCCGAAGACATCGCGACGCAGTCGTATGCGCGCAGCGCTCACGCCTGCGCGCTCGTGGCCCGCGGCGCCAAGGACGAGGCACGACACCAGGCGCTCCAGGCAGTCGAGCTGTCGTCGGCAAGCGACTTCGTCAACCTGCGCGGCGATGCCGCATACGCCCTCGCCGTCGTCCTCCGCGCCTGCGACGACGATGCGGGCGCACGCAGCGCGGCGACCGAGGCCCACGCCTTCTTCGTCGCCAAGGAGAACCTCGTCCTCGCGGAAAGAGCGGCGGCGTTCTCGGCCGGTTGACTTCTCGGGCGCGAGAACGCATCGTCGTGGTCCCCGACCAGGAGGTAGATCACATGACCGAGACCGAGCCCGAGCGGCCGGCACCCGACGCCGAGCCGGAGGAGAGCCCCGCGGAGGTGATCTTCGGTCCCGACACGGCCGAGGAAGACGACGCCGACGCCGGAGCCGCCAGCTAGAGAAATGCCGTGGATACGACGGACCCGTCACCTCGTTCTCACCGAGCCCGGCGACGGGCCGTCGTCCACGCTTCCCGCCCTCTCGCTCCTCACCGGTGAGCCGACCGATCTCTCGCTCGGCGAGGTCGACGAGCTGCTCGGCCTCTCCGCCCGCGAGTGGACGTGGCGCCTCGACGAGACCGCGGTCTCGCTCGCACGCCGAGGGCTCGTCGTCTCGGACGAGCAGGGTGAGCCCTTCGAAGCACTGCGGCAACGGGACAAGGAGCTGACGGCGCTCGGCTGGCACACCGAAGCGGCCGGCTACCACCTCGCGAGCCGCTGGCAGGGCGTTCGTGCCGCGGTCGGCAACCTGGACGGGTCACACCCGCCGCGCGGCGCTCGCTATGGCCAGCCGCAACCGGCATTCTCCGAGCGCGGCGGCACCCGGCTCACGCTGCCCGACGCCGAGCGCGACTCGGAGCTCTATCGCGTTCTCCGCGACCGCCGCACCGCCCGCAGCTTCGAACCGGAGCAGCCGGTCACAGCCGACGAGCTGTCGACGCTCCTCCGCTGGGTCTGGGGCGCACACGGCGCCGCGCCGCTCGCGCTCGGCGACACGGCGCTCCGCAAGACAAGCCCCTCCGGCGGTGGCCTGCACCCGATCGAGGTGTACCCCATCGTCCGCAACGCCGACGGCGTCGAGCCGGGCGTCTACCACTATCGAGTCCGCGATCACGAGCTCGAGCGCCTCCAGACGCTCACCGCCGATCGAGCCAGGATCCTGCTCGAGCAGGCGACCGCCGGCCAGTGGTACTTCGCCGAGGCAGACGTAGCGTTCGTCATGACCGCGCGCTTCGCGCGGAGCTTCTGGAAGTACCGCCGACACCCGAAGGCGTTTCGCACGCTGCTCCTCGATGCGGGGCACCTGAGCCAAACCTTCTACCTCGTCTGCACACAACTCGGCCTCGGCCCGTTCGTGACCGCGGCGCTGAACGACGACGAGTTAGAGCACGCGCTCGAGGTCGACCCACTCCGAGAGGCGCCGCTCGCCCTCTGCGGCTGCGGCCGCCTGCCCGAACGGCCAGGACCGCTCGATCCCATCTTCCGCGCATTCGGGCCGTGAGGAGCTCGAGACCAGGTTCCGGTCCTCACGCCCTCTTCGGCCGGCGAGATCGCGCGAGGCGATCAGCTGACGGCGACGGCGAAGGCGAACAGCAGGAGCACCGTCGCGGCG
Organism: uncultured Actinomycetes bacterium; assembly: GCA_963720515.1. Taxonomy (GTDB): domain Bacteria; phylum Actinomycetota; class Thermoleophilia; order Gaiellales; family Gaiellaceae. Next base: position 399,657 of record OY970397.1, read on the forward strand.
AGCGCGCCGAGGCCCATGGTCGCAAGGTCGGCCCGGGTGAGCTGGATGCGCTGCCGAACGCCGGGGACAGCGCGGGTCGGCAGCGCGGCCAGCGCGAACGCGACCGCGGCGTACACGAGGAGCACCGCTCCCAGGACGAGCACGAACGTCCCGAACGTGATGGCGTCGACCGGGGACGGCAGTCCAAGAATCCCGGTCCCCGAATCGGCGGAGCCGAAGGGCCCCGCGCCTTTCGGCGGCTCCGAGATCGCCGCCGCGGAGGCGACGCCGCTCCGCGAACCCGATGTGTCTCCGGCGCCGTCGTTGCCCGCCGAGTGAGGCAATGGCGCTCACCTGCGCGATGACCGCGGCGACCCTGGTGTCCGCCGGGGGCGTGAAGACGAAGAGGTCCTCGATCCGGTGGAGACGCTTGATGCGCCGACGCTCCTCGGGCGTGGTGCGCCCCTGCTCGAGCGCCCTGATCTCATGGCGGACGAGCCGCAGGATCCGCGCGCGCAGCCTCGGAGGCGCCGAGGCGAGCAGCCGCTCGAGTCGTCGGAGGTTCGCGTCGACGTCTCGGCCCGCGAGGATCCGCTCGAAGAGCCGCTCGTACCGCCGCGGCAGCCGGTCGAATCGCGTGTGCGTCCCGTTCGAGCCGGAGCCGGCCCGTACGCGCGACGCGGCCGAGCCCGAGCGCGAGCCCGAGCTACTGCTCGAGCCCGATGACCCGCCGGAGCTGTAGCTGCCGTCGCTTTGCGTCGACCCCGGCTGCGACTCCGTCCCCGTTCCCGTGACGCCCGGAACCGCGGGCACGTCGGGAACGTCGGGCAGCAGTGGGACGTCCGGGAGATCGGGAGGATCGGGCAGCACGGGAATCGTCGGCGGATCCGGGAGGTCCAGGACCTGCGCCGACGCAGGAACCGACACTCCAAATGCCGCAGTGGACGCCAGTGCAACGAGGCCGAAACGCAACCTCATGTGAGATCCGTGCCCACATCACGCGGATCAAAACGTGTCCGGTGCGAGCTAAACGGCCCGCGCTCGGTTGCACGTTCTGTTACACACACCCTGCGCGGGCCCGTAGCTCAGCGGTCAGAGCAGCGGACTCATAATCCGTTGGTCCCAGGTTCGAATCCTGGCGGGCCCACACGCCAAGCCCCGCTCCGGCGGGGCTTTTCGTTGCAACGCGATGAGCGGCTCGGCGTGGCAACGGCGGGCCAGTGCGCGGGCCGTCGGCGGCGACCCGGCGCGTCGGGAGGAAGTCGCGACTGGCGCAAGCTGGGGATCTGGACGCCCGCGCGGCCGACGCCTTCGACGCCTGCGTCTCGGCTCGCATGCCGAGGACACGCGGATCCTGCGGCCCGTGGAGGAGTAGTCCGGCTCCTACGTGCCGGGCGCGTAGAGCGTGCCGTCCGGGTTCAGGACCTGCAGCGCCTGCTCCGACCAGTACGAGGTGACCAGGGTGACCCCGTGGAAGTCGTCCGGGTCGCGGAGGATGTTGAGGTCGAAGCCGAGATTCGACGGCGAGCTCGTCTGGTAGCTGAATTTGGCCGTTCCGTCGAGCGCCGCCACCGTCGTACCGATGATGAAGAAGCCGTCGACGATTCCGGGAATCGGGCGGGGAGGGGACCATGTTTCCCCAGAGCCGGTAGCTCCTGCCCGGCTCGAGATGGGTGAACGAGAAGCCGAGGTTCCAGCGGCCTGCCTTCGCTTGGACAGCGTTGATCCGCCCGGTAACGTCCGTGAACCTCGTCGGGTTGCCGTTGCAGAACCCGTAGTCCAGGTAGCCGGGGACCGAACAGATCGACGTGAAGTTCTTGAACGCCGGCGTCTTGCCGTTCTGCTGCGTAATCGGACCCTTCCCGGCGGCCGCAGCCGATGTTGCGGTGAGCACGAGAGCGGTGAGCGCGACAATGATCAAGGTGCGACGCATGGGAGACAATTCTTGGCAATCCGGGCCGGCGGCACCACTCCTCGAAAGGCCTGTCTTTCCCCGAGGTTCGAATCCCGGCGGGCCCATCCGGTGGGGATGCTCCCGATAGGCTCGGCGCCGTGCCGCGCGAGGACCTCGTCGATCTGCTCGTCTGCCCGGAGTCCCGCCAGGACGTCCACCGCGCGGCCGGAGAGACCTCCTCCGCGCAGACGAGGCCGTCGCGTACCCGATCGTCGACGGCGTGCCCGTGCTGATCGCGGGCGGCGCCGACGGGGCCGAGCCGTCCTTTCGCGCCGACCGGCTCGAACGGCTCGCCGAGATCGAGGAGGAGCACTTCTGGTTTGGGCCGCGCCTGGCGCTCGTCGAACGGCTTCTCGACCGTCACGGCCCGGCGCCGGGTGCGCTCGTCCTCGACCTCGGCTGCGGCACGGGCTCGCTGCTCGATCCGCTCCGCCGGCGCGGGTATCGCCCGCTCGGCCTCGACATGCGCCCGGAGGGGCTCGCGAGCGTCCGCGCGCGAGATCCCGACGCGTGGCTCGTGCAGGCCGAGGCGGACCACCTGCCGCTTCGAGACGGGTCGGTCGATGCCGTGGTGGCACTCGACGTGCTCGAGCACGTCGACGACGGGGCCGTGCTCGCAGAGGTGGCGCGCGTCTTGTCGCCCGGCGGGCTGCTCGTCGTCTCGGTGCCCGCCTACCCCTGGCTCTGGAGCCGGCGCGACGAGGACGCCGGCCACCTGCGCCGGTACGGCCGCCCGGCGCTCGAGCGCGTGCTCGAAGACGCCGGACTCGTGCCGTTGGAGCTCCTCCGCTACCAGTGCCTGCTCTTTCCGCTCGTCGCGGCGTCGCGCCTCGCCGGGCGGCGCGGGTCCGCCGTCCGCGACCTCGAGGACGCACCGCCGCGGCTCGCGAACCGGGCGCTCGGCGCGGTCAACCGCCTCGAGGTGCGGCTCGGCCGGCGCGTCCGGTTCCCGTTCGGCTCCTCGCTCATCGGCGCTGCGGAGAAGCCGTCGTGAGCGCGTTCGAGCTCTCGCTCTTCGCGAGCGATCTCGCGGTCGTCGCCGAGGCGGTCCCGGCCGGCGTCGCGAGCGTCGTCGTGGACTGGGAGCACGAGGGCAAGGAAGCGCGCCAGGCGTCCGCCGACACCGAGGTGAACAACCACACCGTCGAGCATCTTCGGGCCATTCGCGCCCTGACCAGCGCGCGCGTCCTCTGCCGCGTCAACGCCTTCGGGCCGGGGACGCCGGAGGAGGTCGAGCAGGCCGTCGACGGCGCGGACGAGCTGCTCCTCCCGATGGTCCGCACGCCGGAGGAGGTCGAGCGGACGCTCGCGCTCGTGGACGGCCGTGCGGGGCTCGGAATCCTCGTGGAGACTCGCGCTGCCGTCGCCGCGGCCGACGAGCTCGCGCGGCTGCCGCTCTCGCGGGTCTACCTCGGGCTCAACGATCTGTCGATCGACCGGGGCACCGCCACGATCTTCGCGCCGCTCGTGGACGGCACGCTCGACGAGGTGCGCGAGCGCTTCGCCGGTGTCCAGTTCGGCTTCGGGGCGTTGACGCTGCCCGAGGCGGGCACGCCGATTCCGTGCCGGCTCCTCCTTGGGGAGCTCGCACGCCTGCGCTGTGACTTCACGTTCCTGCGCCGTTCCTTCTACCGGGACGTGGCCGGGCGCGACGTCGGGGCCGAGATCGTCCGGATCCACACCGCGGTGCGCGAGTCCTTCGCCCGGGACGAGCAGGCCGTCGCGCGCGACCGGTCCGAGCTGGTCGAATGCCTTGCCGGGCTGGGCGAACGGCATGCCACGCTTGTCTGACCGCATCCTGGTCACCGGCGCCCGGGGATTCCTCGGCTCCCACCTCGTACGCGTGCTCACGGAGTCGGGCGCCGACGTCCACGGCCTCGTGCGGGAGGAGGCCGACCTGCGCGACGCGGACGCGATCCGGCGCGTGGTCGACGCGGCGCGGCCCGAGCTCGTCTTCCACCTCGCGGCCGGCGCCGGCCACCCCTCCGACGCGGCCGCACGGTCGGAGCTGCTCGCCGACACGGTGCTCGGAACGCAGAACCTCCTCGAAACGCTGCGGCCGCTCGAGTCCGTCCGGCTCGTCCACGTCGGCAGCTCGCTCGAGTACGGGCCGCGCAGCACGCCGATGCGCGAGACCGACCCGCTCGCGCCGACGACCTTTCGCGGCGTCGCCAAGGCGGCGGCGACGCTGCTCGTCCTCCAGTCCGGCCTGCCCGCCACCGTCGTGCGGCCGTTCTCCGTCTACGGCCCGGGCGAACAGCCGCATCGGTTGGTGCCGACCGTTGTCCGCGCTGCGCAGCGCGGCGAGCCGATCCGCCTGACCCGGCCCGGGATCGTGCGCGACTTCGTCTACGTGGACGACGTCGTGGACGCGCTTCTGCGCGCCGCCGCCGTGCCCGAGGCGATCGGCGAGGTCGTGAATGCGGGCACCGGGACGCAGACGACGAACGAGGAGCTCGTCGCGCGGCTCGGAACGCTTCTCGGCCGGGAGCTCGACGTTCGCGTCGGCGAGTACGAGGCCCGGCCCTGGGACACGGGCTCGTGGGTGGCCGACACCGCGAAGGCAGAGCGGCTGCTGGGCTGGACCGCCCGGTACGACCTGGACGCGGGGCTCGCGCGCATGCTCGCTCCGGTCGGAGCGGGCGCATGAGCCCGGAGGTCAGCGTGGTCGTCCCGCTGTACCGCACCGCCGATGCGCTGCCCGAGCTGCACCGGCGGACCGTCGCGGCGCTCGCCGGGCGCACCTTCGAGCTCGTCCTCGTCGACGACGTGTGCCCGGACGGGTCGGGCCGCATCGCCGCTGCGCTCGCCGCGGACGACGAGCGCGTCCAGTCGGTCGCGCTCCCGCGCAACGTGGGCCAGCACGCCGCGGCGCTGGCCGGACTCGCCCGGGCGAGCGGAGCCTGGGCGGTCGTGCTCGACGGCGATCTCCAGGATCCGCCCGAGGCGATCCCGCTGCTCCTCGACGCGGGCCGTGCGGCCGGCGTGCCGGTCGTGTTCGCCGCGCGGCGCGGCCGCTACGAGTCGCGCGCCCGGCTCCTCACCTCCCGCATCTACAAGCGCACGCTGGCCCTCGTCGCAGGCGTGCCGGCGGACGCCGGGATCTTCATGGCGCTCGACCGGAGCGTCGCCCGAGCGCGTCGTCGCGCTCGGCGGCCGGCGGCGGCCGTCGCTCGTGGCCATGGTCGGCTGCCTGCGCGTGCCGATGATCTCGGTCCCCGTGGAGCGCGCCGCGCGGCCGTCCGGCCGGTCGAGCTACCGCGCGCGAGATCGTATGAGCCTCGGCCTGCGAACGATCGCCTGGGCGCTCGCGTGGCGGCTGCGGGGCGCACGGTGAACGCGCGCGAGCGCCACAACGAGACGCAGCGCCGCTACTACGCCGACGCCTCGAAGACCCGCATGCAGCCGACCGGGACGCCGTACCTGCGCCGCCACGTGGACGAGATGGTCCGCTTCGCCGGGCTGGAGCCGGGCCAGCGCGTGCTCGAGGTCGGCTGCGGGATGGGCCGCTACACGCTCCTCCTCGCCGAGCGCGGGATCCGCGTCGAGGGGATCGACCTCTCCGCGCCCCTCCTCGACCGGCTGCGCGCGTTCAACGCCGGGCGCTTCGACATCCCGCTCCACGCCGGAGACGTGCTCGACCCGCCCGAGCCGCTCGGAACCTTCGACGCGGTGGTCGGCTTCTTCGCGCTCCACCACATCCACGACCTGCCGGCGACGTACCGCGCCATGGCCGGGCTCGTCGCGCCGGGCGGCCCGGTCGCGTTCCTCGAGCCCAACGCGTGGAACCCGCTCTACTACGTCCAGATCGCGGTCACGCGTGACATGACCTGGGAGGGCGACCGCGGCGTCGTCCGGATGCGGCGCTCGCAGGTCTTCCCCGCGATGACCTCGGCCGGCCTCGCCGACCTGCGCCTCGAGCGCTTCGGCTTCTTCCCGCCCCGCGTGGCGAACGCGCCCTGGGGACCCCGGGTCGAACGCGCGCTCGAGCGGCGCCGGGTGCTCGGTCCCGTGCTGCCGTTCCAGCTCTTCGGCGGCGTGCGCCCGGCTGCATGACCGCCCGGCGGCCGCCGTTCGCACTCGTGGTGGCGGCGCTCATCGCCGCGGGTGCGCTCTGGAGCTTCGGGGGGCTCGAACCGCACGACGAGGCATGGTTCACCCAGGTCACGGATCGCGTCGGCGGAGGCGAGTCGCTCTACCGCGACGTCGCCTACGGCGTCACGCCGCTCGCCGTCTACGCCGTGCTGCCTTTCGTATGGCTCTTCGGCGCGCAGGTGCTCTGGGTCAAGGCGCTCGTCTTCGGCTGCTTCACGGGCTGGCTGCTCCTGCTCGTCTCGATCGGGCGCCGGTTCGAGGCGACGAACCTCGAGCTCGCTACGGCGGGCGCCGTGCTGCTCGTATGGGCGCCGCCGCCCCACACCGGGCTCTACCAACCGCTCGCGACACTGTTCTTCCTCGCCAGCCTGGCGGCGGCACTTGCCTGGCTCGAGAGCGGCTCTCGCCGCACGCTCGCGCTCGCGGGCGTCCTCGCGGGGCTCGCGTTCGCGACGAAGCAGAACGTCGGCGCGCTTGCGGTGGGTGCGCTGCTCGCGGCGGTCGTCGTCGCCGGACGCTGCCCGCGCGCCCGGGCGGCGGCGACCGTGGGCGCGGCCTTCGCCGGGACGGTGGCGGTCACGCTCATCCCCGTGGTCGCGACCGGGGGGCTCGGGAAGCTGTGGGACTACGGCTTCGCGGCGAAGGGCTCGTTCGCGGACCGAGCCCGCGTCTCGTACTTCGAGGGGTTCGGCGAGCATCTCGACACGATCCGCACGGCGGGCAGCGGCCTCGCGAATCGGATGAACGGGGTCGTCCGCGGGTACGAGCTCGCCGCATACGTCCTCGTTCCGCTCGTACTTCTCGCGCTCGCGCTCGCCTGGAAGCGGACGGCCGGCCCGGCCCGAGCTCGGATCGCCGTCCTCGGTCTCTTCACCCTTGCCGCCGCCGCGGCGATCTTCCCGCGCGCGGACTTCACGCACGTCGGCTTCATGCTCCCGGTGTTCGTCGCCGCGGCCCTCGGCGCGTGCAAGGTGCTTCTTCCGGAGCGCCGCCTTCGGACGGCGTCCATCGTCGTGCTGGCCGTGCTCGCTCCGGTGCTCATCGCGCGTTCCCTCGGCCCCCTCGTGCTGCTCGCGGACGGGGGGAGGCCCTTCTCCAGCCTTCCGCATGCCCGTGGAGTCCTCGTCGACCCGGCGGAGGAGGACGAGATCGTCGACGCCGCGGCGTCGCTCAAGCGCGAACCCAGGCCGGTGTTCCTCGCCACCTCGGAGGCGGGGATCCTCTACCTCGCCTCGGGAATCGAGAACGTGACGCCGTTCGACTACCCGCTCGCCACGGCCCTCGGACGCGAGGGCGAGGAGCGCCTCGCCGAGGACGTCGAGCGTGGTCGCTTCGCGACGGTGTGCGTGGACTTCGGCGACGAGCCGGAGCTCGTTCCGACGCGTCTCGAGGGCGCGATCGAGCGCTCGCTCACGCCCGCGCAGGACCTCGGCGTGTGCCGGGTCTACCGGCGGGCTCCGCGCTAGCCGGGGCTGGTGCCCGACCACTCGGGCTCGCATAATGGGACGTGATGCGGCGTCTCCTCCAGGCTCTGGCTCTCGCGCTCGTCGCGCTCGCGGCAGCGCCCTCCGCCTCGGCGGCCACGACGCTTCCCGCGTGCGCGAGCGTCGCGTCCACCAAGTGCGTGGTCTCGGTCGCGCGCAACGGCTCGCCGGTCACCTACCCGACCGCGCCCGCCGATCCGTACCAGGTCAGCGCGATCACCTGGACGGACGCCGGGACGCACCACTTCAACTTCACGGTCACCCGGACGGGCTCCGACCCGTTCAGCCTCGACACGACCGACACGTGGATCGTCGTCCTGAACACCGGCGGGACGTACCCGGAGGAGACGTTCGCGCGTGGCCGGACGGTCGCGATCTCCCGCGGCGGCTCGGCGGGCAGCTACCGGGTGAGCTTCACCATGCAGCCGGTGCGCATGGCGATCACGGACGACGCCTGCGGCCACATGGGCGCCTGCGGCGGCCCGACGTCCGTTGCGCCGCGGCTCTTCACCGGCTACCTCGACGGCTGGACGAACGACCTCCACTACGTGAGCGACCCGGACGACCGGGCCGCCATGCGCGGGTTCGACCTCGCGACAAACGCGGACTGGGTGTCGACGCCGCTCCAGCTCGACTTCGCGACGAACGCCATCGTCCTCGACGTCGCCAACCGCCACTTCGAGCCCGACGGGACGACGCCGTTCGTCGGCTCGGCCGAGTTCCGGATCCCGTTCGCGATGCTCAGCCGCCTCTACCTCGTGGACGACCCTGCATCCCTCACGCCGGCGGCGTTCACGGTGACCGCCGCGGGAGGCGCGGCGCCGCTCGTCGCCATGTCCGTCGGGGCGTCCAGCGTCCACGTGACGCTGACGAACATCGGCTTCTCCAAGCGCCACCTCGTGATCCGCGGCGACACGCGGCCGCTCGCCCCTCGGAATCTCCGCGCGGCGCACGTCTCGCGGACCAGCGCGCTCATCCGGTTCGATCCCTCACGCCGCCGCGGCGCGAAGGTGCGCGGCTACCAGGCGACCTGCCGCTCGGGCGGCCTCACCGTCCGCGGGTCGAGCTTCCGCTCGCCGCTTCGCGTGACCGGCCTCGTCCCGAGCCGCCGCTACGCGTGCGCGGTCCGCGCGAAGAGCCGCGCAGGACTCGGCCGGATCGGCCGCGTCACGATCCGCCCGGCGCGGGGCTAGGCGACCCTCGAGGCGGGCTCGTCCGCGCCGAAGAGCTGGGGCTCCTCGTGCGAGAGCGCCTCGAGCGCGGCGACGATGTGCGCCGCGAACTGTGAGCCCGCGTTCGCGCGGATCTCCTCGAGTGCCGCGACCACGCTGCGGCCCGCGCGGTACGGCCGGTCGCTCGTGATGGCGTCGAACGCGTCCGCGACGAAGACGATCTGGGCCGCGAGTGGAATGTCGTCGCCCGCGAGACCGTCGGGGTAGCCGGCTCCGTCGATCCGCTCGTGGCTCCAGCGGGCGATGTGCCGGACGACCTCGGGGACGTCGATCCCCTCGAGGATGTACTCGGCGATCACCGGGTGCTGCTTCATCACCGCCCATTCGGCGTCGTCGAGCGGGCCCGGCTTCCGCAGGATCCGCTCCGGGATCCCGATCTTCCCGATGTCGTGCAGGAGCGCGCCGATGTGGATCGCGTCGAGCTCGGCGCCGGTCACGCCGACGCGGTGCGCGATCGCGACCGCGATGTCGGCCACCCGCTCGGTGTGGCCGCCGGTGTCGATGTCTTTCGCCTCCATCGAGCGCGAGAGCGCGGCGATGGTCTCGAGGTGCGTGGTGCGGACGCGCTCGACGAGGAGCGTGCTCTCGAGCGCCGTCGCGAGGTGGGGGACGAGCGCCTCGCGCAGCCGCTCCCAGCGCGCCGCGTCGAAATGCGGTCCGGGGACGATCTGGAGCGCGCCGATCCGCTCGCCGCCGGCGGCGAGCTCGACGCCGTGGGCGTCCGGCCCGACCACCACGGTGACGCGAGTGCCGAGGAGCCGCGAGAGCGTGCGCTCCGCGTAGGCCACGAGGCCGGCGCCGTCGTGCGCGTTCGCCGCGAGGCCGGCCGCGAACCCGACGAGGTCGGTCAGGTCGCGGTTCCTGAGCCAGATCTCGTCCATGCTCGCGCGCGTCCGCTCCATGTACTGGCGTACGGAGAAGAGGACGAGGCCGGGCGGGACGAGGAAGGCGATGAGCCCCGGGACGCCGGCCGCGTCGAACGCCGCCGTCGAGGCGAGCGCGAGCGGGCCGAAGGAGAGGTAGTACGGCGTGAGCCACCGGAGCCGCTCGCGCCAGAGCTGCGCGGCGGGTGTGCCCTCGGTACTCGCCATCGCGATCGTCAGGAGTCCGATGTTCACGGCCCAGAACGCGACGCCGGCCGCGACCGCGGGGCCGAGCCGGTCGAGCGACGTCCATCCGGCGGCGACGAGCCCGGCGTACGCCGCCGCGCCCGCGCCGGCCGCGAGCGCGACCGTGCCGCCGTTGAAGAGCGAGCGGCGCGTCCCGAGTCCCATGCGGACCGAGTGCACGACCGCGACGACGATGCCCGTCGCGACCGCGGCGCCGACGCCGAAGTCGAAGCCGACGGCGAGCAGGCCGATGCCGGCGACGCCGATCTTCGCGCCGCCCGGAAGCTCCACCGTGACGAGCGCGAGGGCGACGGTCAGCGCGACGAGCGCCGCGAACCCGCCCGGGTCCTCGGCGATCTTCGTCCACGCGGCCGAGGCCGTCACGGCGAGCAGCCCGGCGGCCGCGGCGACCACGCCCGCGATGAGAAGCGTGATCTCGTAGCGCCCGGCGTTTCGCGCGCGCGGGGAGACAAGGGTTCCGCCGTCCCGTCGGTCGGCACCCACCTCACGCACCGGCGACCCGCCCGGACGCGTTGCCGCGGGCCCCGCCCCTCCCTCTCGCCGCATGAGTGAAGTTCTTGCCTATGCAGGGGGCAGGGGCCACCCCCGAACGGGGGATCGGCGATCTCCCGGTGCCGCGTGATCGCCGCATGCACGCTCGTCTTGCATGGACCGGCGGCCCGGCCTCCGAGGGAGGTCATCGTGCCGAATACCGACCGCCGCACGACCGAGCCGTCGCCGCCGCGCCGCGACGGGCCGCGCCTAGACTGGCTCCGTGAGCCGGTTCGCCGAACGCCTCGCCGAGGGGCCCGTGATCGTCGCCGACGGCGGAACGGGCGCGCTTCTCTCCGCCCGCGTGCCGCGCCTGCGTGCGCCCGAGGAGGCGAACGTCCGCGCGCCCGAGGCGGTGATCGGCGTCCATGCGGCGTTCATCCGCGCGGGCGCGGAGCTCATCGAGGCCAACACGTTCGGCGCGAACCGCCGCAAGCTCTCCGCGCTCCTCCTGGAAGACCAGCTCGAGGAGATCGTCGAGCGCGGGGTGAAGCTCGCGCGCGAGGCGCGGGAGATCTCTGGCCGCGAGGTGTTCGTGGCGGGCTCGATCGGCCCGCTTGGCGACCTCGAGGGCGCGCACGAGGGCCCCGACGAGTTCGACGTCTTCGTGGAGCAGGCCCGCTTGCTCGAGGGGCGCGGCGTCGACCTCTTCATGGTCGAGACGTTCTTCGACCTGGACGAGATCCTCGCGGCGGTCTCCGCGGTGCGCTCGGTCTCGTCGCTCCCGGTCGTCGCGCAGCTCACCTTCGACGAGGACGCGCAGACCCTCGCGGGCGTCGCGGCGGGCGACGCGCTCGTCCGGCTCCGCGACGTGGGCGTGGACGCGGTCGGCGCGAACTGCGGCGTCGGCCCGGGCGCCGCGCTCGCCGCGCTCGCCGAGATGGCTGCCGGCTCGAACGGGCTCGCGCTCACGGCGCAGCCGAACGTCGGGCTCCCGGCGCGCTCGGCCGGGCGCATCGTGTACCCGAACGCGACGCCGGACTACTTCGCCGAGTTCGCGGCGCAGGCCCGGAACCTGGGCGCGCGCGTGATCGGCGGCTGCTGCGGCACGACGCCCGCGCAGATCGCGGCGATCCGCGCCGCCGTGGAGGAGGAGCGCGAGCCGCGCGTCGCGCTCGTCGCGCTCGACCGCGACCCGGCCGAGACCGCGGCCATCCTTCCGTCGCAGACCGGCCCGACGCTCCTCGAGCGCAAGCTCGAAGCGGGGGAGTGGGTCGTCTCGGTCGAGCTCGACCCGCCGAAGGGCACGAACATGGAGGGCCTGCTCCGCGTCGCCGCGACCCTGAAGGCGTCAGGCGTCGTGGACGAGGTCGACCTGAACGACAACCCGATGGCGCGGGCGCGGCTCTCGGCGCTCATCGCCGCGGCGGCGATCGAGCGGACGTGCGGCATCGAGACGATCCCGCACGTGACGCCGCGCGACGCCTCGATCATGGGGCTCCAGTCGCAGCTCCTCGGCGCGCACGCCGAGGGCGTCCGGAACGTCCTCGCGGTGACCGGCGACCCGCCGCACGTCGGCGACTACCCCGGCTCGAACGGCGTCTACGAGATCGACTCGATCGGGCTGACGTCGCTCCTCGCGCACCTGAACCAGGGCGAGGACTACTCGGGCAAGGCGATCGACGCTCCCACCTCGTTCTACGTCGGCGTCGCGGTGAACCCGTCCGCGGAGGACCTGGACACGGAGCTCGAGCGGTTCCGGCAGAAGCTCGACGCGGGCGCGAAGTTCGCGATGACGCAGGCGCTCTTCGACATCGCCTACCTCGACCGCTTCCTCGAGCGGCTCGGCGGGGAGTCGCCCATTCCGCTGCTCGTCGGGATCTGGCCGGTGCGGAGCTACGAGCTCGCGTTCCGGCTGCACAACGAGGTCCCGGGGATCACGATCCCCGAGGCGGTCCAGAAGCGCCTCGCGGACGCCGGCCCGGACGCCGCCGCCGTCGGCCTCGAGCTCGGGCGCGAGCTCATGGAGGCGTCGCGCTCGCGCGCGGCCGGCATCTACGTGATCCCGCCGTTCAAGGACCCGGCCGCCGCGCTCGACCTGCTCACGTGAGCGCGCGCTGCTCCTGGGCCGAGTCGCCGGGCATGGCGGCCTACCACGACGACGAGTGGGGCCGCCCGGTCACGGACGAGCGCGACCTCTACGAGCGGGTCTGCCTCGAGGCGTTCCAGTCCGGGCTCTCGTGGAGCACGATCCTGAACAAGCGCGAAGGCTTCCGCGCGGCGTTCGCGGGGTTCGACGCTGAGGCCGTGGCGGCGTTCGGCGCCGCCGATTGGAGCGGTTGATGGCTGATGCCGCGATCGTTCGCAACCGGGCGAAGATCGACGCGGCGATCGCGAACGCGCGGGCCATCGTCGCGCTGCGGGAGACCGAGCAGCCGTTCGCCGAGCTCATGTGGTCGTTCGCGCCGGCGCCGTCGCGTGCGCCGAAGGCGGGCGAGATCCCGGCGGTCACGCCGGAGTCCACCGCGCTCGCGAAGGCGCTCAAGCGGGTGGGCTTTCGCTTCGTCGGCCCGACGACCGCCTACGCGGCGATGCAGGCCTGCGGGCTCGTGAACGACCACGTCGCCGGCTGCCCGTCGCGCGCGCGGGCCGAGGCCGAGCAGTCCGCCGCGCGAGCCGAGCTCGCCGCCGCGCAAAGCCGGCACTGATCCCGCGGCCTCTCGGCACACCTCGTCACAGACACGGCACACGCTCCCGGGTAGCGTGAAATCCAGGGAGGGCCACGCCCCCCTGGGGGCACGTGGGGCCCGATGCGGGTGCGGATCGGTCCTCGCGGAGATCGCCGATCCGAGCCGCCGGGCCACGCCCTCGGATTAGACTGTCGCCATGGCCGAGTTCGGGACGATGCGCGTGAAGAGCGGCCTCGCCGAGATGCTCAAGGGCGGGGTGATCATGGACGTGGTGAACGCGGAGCAGGCGAAGATCGCCGAAGCGTCCGGCGCCGTCGCGGTGATGGCGCTCGAGCGCGTTCCCGCCGACATCCGCGTCGACGGCGGCGTCGCGCGCATGTCCGATCCCGAGGTCATCCGGGAGATCCAGGAGGCCGTGACCATCCCGGTCATGGCCAAGTGCCGCATCGGCCACTTCGCCGAGGCGCAGGTCCTCGAGGCGCTCGAGATCGACTACATCGACGAGTCCGAGGTCCTCACGCCCGCCGACTTCGAGCACCACGTGGACAAGTGGGGCTTCACGGTCCCGTTCGTGTGCGGCGCGACCAACCTCGGGGAGGCGCTCCGCCGAATCTCCGAGGGCGCGGCAATGATCCGCACGAAGGGCGAGGCGGGGACCGGCGACGTGTCGAACGCGGTGACGCACATGCGCTCGGTCTTCGGGCACATGCGCAAGCTCAGCTCGCTCGCCGAGGACGAGCTCTACACGGAGGCGAAGAACCTCCAGGCGCCGCTCGAGCTGGTGCAGTGGGTCGCCGAGCACGGCCGCCTGCCGGTCGTCACCTTCACCGCCGGCGGCATCGCGACGCCCGCGGACGCCTCGCTCTGCATGCAGCTCGGCGCGGACGGCGTGTTCGTCGGCTCGGGGATCTTCAAGTCGGGTGATCCGGAGCTGCGCGCGAAGGCGATCGTCGAGGCGACGACGCACTTCCGCGATCCGGAGATCCTCGCCCGCGTCTCTGCCGGACTCGGCGAGCCGATGGTCGGCATCTCCACGAGCTCGCTCGATCCGAGCGAGCTGCTCGAGACGCGCGGCTGGTAGGGCGGCGCGGCCGAAGCCGCACCGCCCGATACCGAACCGGCTAGCTAGAGGATCCCGCGATCGTGGAACGCCGCGGTGACCGCGTTGGCGGCCGAGGTGCCGTACAGCGACTGCGCCGCAGCGACCGTCCGCTGCGCGAGCGCCGTCATCGTCGTGCCGGGGAAGTCGAACTGCCCCATGAGGATGATCGTGTCGGCCTTCTCGTTGCCGAGCGCCTGGTGGATGTTCCAGAGCGCGTGCGACCAGATCTGGCCGTCGTGGTGCACCTCACCGTTCAGGCCGCCCGGGTACATGAGCGGCGAGTCGAGGCGGCGCAGGCAGTGCGGCACGGCCGACGTGTAGGACGTCGCGTCCCAGTCGGCGATGCAGACGAGCGGCTCGAGCTCGGGGACGCCGAGCTTCTGCGCGATCATGTGCGAGACCGTGCCGGCCCAGTAGTCGCCGAAGCCCTCGCTGATCGCGCCGGCCTGCTCGCTCGCGAACGAGAAGTTCTGGCCGACGTGGATCGCGTGGCCGTACTCGTGCAGGATGACCTCGCCGTCCTCGGCGTCGTCCACGCCGCCCTTCCCGAAGCGGAGCTCGTCCTTCGGATGGTCGGTCTCGAACGAGTTGTCGAGGCCCCACTGGTTGATCCGGATGTCCTGCGACTCGTTGTTCGCGCCCCGGAACCTCGTTCCGAAGCCGAGGCTCTGGATGTACCGCTGGGACTCCGTCACCCAGTAGTACCCCATGACCTGCTCGAACTCGTCCTGGCTGCGCGTGTACTTGAACGTGTTCGTCGGCGAGTAGGCCGGGTTCCCGGTCTCGCTGACGACGTTCGCCCACTTGCCGCGCAGGAAGCCGCTGCCGTCGAGGTCGTGCAGGACGACGTTGTAGTACGCGGCGGCCGGAACCGCGGCGTCGGAATCCTTCTGGTCCGTCAGCGACTCGTTGCCGAGCGACTGGACGGGGTTCGAGATGAAGACGCTTCCGACCCCATCGGGAACGCCAGGTCCTGGCTTGGCGGCCGACACCGACGACACGATCGTCAGCGCGAGCAGGCAAGCAACCCCAAAGAAACGCAAACGCATCTATTCCTCCTTGCCCCGTGAACCCGCGCAGGGTAGCCGAATCTAGACTTGGTTCCGATGAAGGTCGGAGTCCTCGCAGTCCAGGGAAATTTCCGTGAGCACGCGGCCATGCTGCGCGGGCTCGGCGCGGATCCGGTCGAGGTGCGGAAGCCCGAGCAGCTCGAAGGGCTCGACGGGCTGATCGTCCCGGGCGGCGAGTCCACGACGTTCATGCGGCTCATGCGCCTCTACGGCCTCGACGAGGGCGTGCGCACATTCCCGGGCCCGGTGCTCGGCACCTGCGCGGGGATGATCGTGCTCGACCGCGCGCACCTCGGGCTCGTGGACATCGAGGTCGACCGAAACGCGTACGGCCGGCAGGTGGCGAGCTTCGAGGCCGACCTCTCGCTCGGCGAGGGCGAGCCGCTGCGCGGCGTCTTCATCCGCGCGCCGCGCGTGACGGACGTCGGGCCTGGCGTCGAGGTGCTCGCGGAGCTCGAAGGCGAGCCCGTGCTGCTCCGGGACGGCCGCTATCTCGTCGCATCGTTCCACCCGGAGCTGACCGGCGACACGCGCGTGCACGCGCTCCATCTCGACCAGGTGCGGGAGGCCTCCGGTGTCCGGGCATAGCAAGTGGTCGTCCATCAAGCACAAGAAGGGCGCGGCGGACGCCAAGCGCGGCAAGCTCTTCTCCAAGCTCTCGCGCGCGATCATCGTCGCGGCGCGGGAGGGCGGGCCCGACCCGGACGGGAACATCGCGCTCGCGAACGCGATCGAGAAGGCGCGGGCGAACTCGATGCCGAAGGACAACATCGAGCGTGCCATCGCGCGCGGCGCGGGCGCGGACACCGAGGGTGAGGCCTACGAGACGGTCACGTACGAGGGCTACGGCCCCAACGGCGTCGCGATCCTGGTCGAGGCGCTCACCGACAACCGGAACCGGACGGCCGCCGACGTCCGCCACATCTTCGCGAAGGAGGACGGCAACCTCGGCACGTCCGGCGCGGTCGCGTGGCTCTTCGAGCGCAAGGGCGTCGTCCTCGTGGACGCCGAGCGCTACGACGAGGACGACGTGACGCTGGCGGCCGCCGACGGCGGGGCCGAGGACGTCGAGCAGGACGAGTCCACGCTCCGGGTCACGACCGCGCCGGAGGATCTCCACACGGTGCGCATCGCGCTCGAGGGGGCGGGCATCCAGCCGGACGCCGCCGATCTTACGATGCTCCCGAAGACGACGGTCGAGATCGAGGACGAGGCGACGGCTCGCAAGGTGCTGCGCCTGATGGACGCCCTGGACGACAACGACGACGTCCAGGACGTCTACGCGAACTTCGACATCCCGGAGCGGGTGCTCGAAGCCGTCGCGCCCTAGGGCGCGGGGATCTTGACGCGACGCGTTGCCGTCCAGGCGTCACCCGAGACCGCATCCACGAGCCGGACGGCCACCGCGTAGAAGCCGGGCTTCGCGGAGCTAGCTTCGCAGCCGGATCGTGCGGCGCACGACGAACGACCGGCCCGCCTCGGTCAGCGTCAGCTTCATCGTGTACGAGCCCGCCTTGACGGCGCGCCCGACGCGGATCTTGAGCGTCCGCCGCCCGGGCGCGAGCGTCGCGCGCGCCGAGGCGAGGGAGCGCGTCCGCTTCATGAGCTGCCCCTTCGCCGCGGTCCGCCGCGCGACCTGGAGCGTGAGCGTGACGAAGCGGATCCCGTTCACCTTCGTCACGCGCACGCGGGCGAGCGTCGCCGGCGGCCCCGTCGCCGGCCCACCGCCGCCGGGCCCTGTGGCGACCTTCGTGAAGAGCGCCGTGACCTTGCGACCTTGGTTCACGTTCACGACGCAGCTCCCGGTCCCGGAGCAGCCTTCCCCCGTCCAGCCGTCGAAGCGCGACCCCGCGGCGGCGGTCGCGGTGAGCGTCACCATGCCGCCGCTGCCGGGAAGCTGGAGCGAGCACGTCGCGCCGCAGTCGATCCCCGGCGGCGAGCTCGTCACCGTCCCCTGGCCGTCCCCGCCCTTCTCCACCTGGAGGACGTTCCCGACCGAGAAGGTGCCGAGCATGAGCGACGGGTGCACGTCGCAGAAGAACGAGTAGAAGCCGGTCGAGAACGTCACGGTCCAGGTGAACGTCCCGGTCTCGCCGATCAGGGTGAACTCGTTCACGTCCGCGCCCTGGAGATGGAAGTTGTGCGCGTCGGTGTTGTCGTGCACCTCGACCGTGTAGGTGCCGGGCGCGATGTTCGTCACCGGGGCGCCGTCGAGCGTGAGGCTGATGGTCATGTCCCCGTTGACCGTGCCGACGAGCGTGACGGCGTGCGCCGCCGCGGGGAGGAGGAGGACGGCCGCGACGGCGACCGCGGCGACGAGGGGTCGGCGCACAGTCCTTCCTACGGGCCGGACGCGCCGCCGGATTCGCCGGAAGGAACGTCCGCAGCGGTCCATAACCTCGACCCGTGAAGGTTCTCGGCATCGACCCAGGGACTGCAGCGTGCGGCTACGGGATCATCCAGGCGGACGGCGGACGGCTCGCCGCCCTCGAGCACGGGTGGTGGCGGTCGTCGGCGCGCGAAGCTCCGCAGCTCCGCCTCAAGCGGATCCACGACGGGGTTGCAGGCCTCATCGAGGAGCACCGGCCGGACGCCGTCGCGCTCGAGGAGTCCTACGTCGGCGCCGACGCCCGCATCGCGCTCTCCGTCGGACAGGCGCGCGGCGCCGTGCTCGTCGCGTGCGCGTCCGCTGAGCTGCCCTGCGCCGAGTACCCGCCGGCCACGGTGAAGCAGGCCGTGTGCGGCTACGGCCGCGCGGACAAGGGCCAGGTGCAGCGCATGGTCGGGACCATCCTCGCGCTCGACGCCCTGCCGGAGCCGCACCACGCCGCCGACGCCCTCGCCGTCGCGATCTGCCACATCCTCGCCGCGCCGCTCGCGCGCGCCGTCGCCGCGGGAGCCGAACGGTGATCTCGCGCCTGCGCGGCACGCCCGTCACCTGGGACGCCGAAGGGCTCGTCCTCGACGTGAACGGGGTCGGCTACCGGCTCCACGCGACGCCCTCGGCGATCCGGCAGGCGCAGGGCGCGACCGAGGTCGTCCTCGAGACCCATCTCCACGTGCGCGAGGACGCCATGCAGCTCTACGGCTTCGCGGACACGGGCGAGCGGGCGCTCTTCGAGCAGCTCCTGTCCGTCTCGGGCGTCGGCCCGAAGGTCGCGCTCGCGATCGTGTCCGGCTACTCGCCGGCCGAGCTCCGCCGAGCGATCGCTCACGAGGACTCCGCGCTCTTCGAGACGATCCCGGGCATCGGGCGGAAGACCGCCCAGCGCGTCGTGCTCGAGCTGAAGGAGAAGGTCGCGCCGCTCGTCGCCGTGTCCGGCACGGGGGGCGAGGACCCCGACGGCCACGTCGTCGCCCGCGACGCCCTCGTCGAGCTCGGCTACTCCGCGGCGGAGGCCGAGAAGCGCCTCGCCGACACCGACCCGAGCCTGCCGGCCGCCGAGCGCGTCCGGCAGGCGTTGCGAGCCGCATGAGCGCCGCGCCCGAACGCGTCACGGCGGCAGTCCTCGCGACCGAGGACGACGACCTCGAGCGCTCGCTCCGCCCGCGGCGCCTCGACGACTTCGTCGGCCAGGAGCGCGTGAAGGAGCAGCTCGCGATCGCGCTCACGGCCGCGAGCGGGAGGGGGGAGGCGCTCGACCACGTCCTCCTCGCCGGGCCGCCCGGCCTCGGCAAGACCACGCTCGCCTACGTCGTGCGCGAGGAGCTCGGCGTCGGCATCCGCACGGTGGCGGGGCCCGCGCTCGAGCGGAAGGGCGACATCGCCGCGATCCTCACCTCGCTCGAGGACCGCGACATCCTCTTCGTGGACGAGATCCACCGCCTGAACCGCTCGATCGAGGAGATCCTCTACGGCGCGCTCGAGGACTTCCGGCTGGACATCATCGTCGGCCAGGGCCCGGCGGCGCGGACGCTCACGCTCGACCTGCCGCCGTTCACGCTCATCGGCGCGACGACCCGCACGGGGCTCCTCACGACGCCGCTTCGCGACCGCTTCGGCATCACGTACCGCCTCGACCTCTACACGGACGAGGAGCTCGCCCGAAGATCGTTCGGCGCTCCGCGAAGATCCTCGGCGTCGCGGTCGAGGACGAGGCCGCGCAGGAGATCGCGCGCCGCGCCCGCGGGACGCCGCGCGTCGCGAACCGGATCCTGCGCCGCGTCCGCGACGTCGCCGAGGTGCGCCACGACGGCGCGGTCACGCTCGGCGTCGCGCGCGAGGCGCTCCAGCTCCTCGAGGTGGACGCCGACGGCCTCGAGCGGACCGACCGCGCCATGCTCGACGCGATCGCGAACAAGTTCGGCGGCGGCCCGGTCGGTCTCTCGACCCTCGCCGTCGCGCTCGGCGAGGAGCCCGAGACGATCGAGGACGTCTACGAGCCGTATCTCTTGCAGCTCGGCCTGATCCAGCGCACGCCGCGCGGCCGCATCCTCACGGAGCTCGGCCGCGAGCGCGCCGGCGCCGTCTCCGACGCCGGCCAGAGCCTCTTCTAGTTCAGTAGGAAGGTTTCACCGAGACGCGTCGCGGGTATCGCGCGCGCGGGCTTGGGGGTCCAGCGGGTCCAAACCCGTGTGAGAGGAGTTCCTATGCAACGACGTCTGAAGTCGCGACTGGCCAAGTCGTGGCTCGTACCGCTGTGCGTCGCGGCGTGGCTGGTAGTGCCCGGCAACGCGAGTGCGACGCCCACACCGTCGCAGTGCGACGCTCGCGCTAACGACACGCCGAGCAAGCTGGTCGAGTGCATCCAGACCGACGATCTCATGAACCACATGCGGGCATTCCAGGCGATCGCCGACGCCAACCCGGGCCTGGACGGCCATCCGTCGCGCAACTCCGGCGAACCCGGCTACTGGCAGTCGGTTCTGTATGTGAAGGACAAGATGGAGGCCGCCGGATACAACGTCACGATCCAGCCGTACAAGTTCACGTACACCTCGTTCGTCGGAACGCCGACGTGGAGCGAAAGCACTCCGACGTCGCGTACCTTCGAGCTGGTCACGGACTGGAACCCCGGGACGAGCAACGGCACGGCCGAAGCCGACGTCCAGCCGGCCGGCGGCATCGTCCTTCCGCCGACGCCGACCTCGAGCTCGACGAGCGGCTGTACAGCGGCCGATTTCAGCACCTTCACAGCGGGCCACATCGCTCTTATCCAGCGCGGCGGCTGCAACTTCGGCGTGAAGGTGCTCAACGCACAGGCCGCGGGCGCAACGGGCGTGGTCATCTTCAACGAGGGCAACCCCGGCCGGACCGCGGTGATCAGCGGCTCCCTGCTGGACGCCGACAACAACCCGTTCGTCCCGACGATCCCCGTAGCGTTCACGTCGTTCGGCATCGGCAACGCCCTCCTCACGGAGTACCAGGGCGGGACGCCGCCGCACATGCGCCTCGACATTCACGTCGTCATCGATCCGAACCGCGACGACTGGAACGTGATCGCGGAGTCCAAGGGCGGCGACAAGAACCACGTCGTGGTGGTCGACGCGCACCTGGATGCGATCTACGGGGCGGGCATGCTCGACAACGCCTCAGGCTCCGCGACGATCCTCGATATCGCCGAGAAGATGAAGAACGTCACGCCGCGCAACAAGCTGCGGTTCATCTGGTTCGGCGGCGAAGAGCTGGGGCTCCTGGGCTCGTCGTACTACGTCAACACCCTGTCGAAGTCCGAGCTGAGCCACATCGGCTACGACCTCGATGCGGATGTGACGGCGACGCCGAACTACAGCATCGGCGTCCTCGATCCCGCGGGCCCGGACCTCTTCGGGCGCACCGTGAGCTCGACGTTCCCCAACCGGGTGTACAAGGCGTCGCTGCTCGCGCGCGATTTCGCGGTCGACTACTTCGACTCGATCGACAAGAACCACATCTTCTTCTCGCCGGTCGGAACCGACGCGTTCAACTTCAACGCGGTCGGGATCCCGGCGAGCGGCCTGCTGACCGGGCAGGACTGCTGCAAGACCCAGGAGGAGGTCGACCTGTTCGGCGGTTTCCTCGGCAACTACGAGGGCAACGTGCCGAGCTTCGACGGAGGCTGCGTCGACAACCCGTTCCGGTGGTGCGACAACCTCGACAACAACGATCCCGAGGTGCTCACGTTCATGTCGAAGGCGTTCGCCGACATGACGGTTCGCATGGCGTTCGACACGAAGGTGATGTCGGCAAGCAACGACATCAACTACAAGCCGAAGCTGCCCATCAGCGCGGAAGTTGGGCGGCACTTCATCGCGAAGTAGGCGTCGATCGTGGCGCCGGGCGCGCGATGCGCCCGGCGCCACGCGTGCCGGCGCGCCCCGCCGCCTGACAGCGACGTTGGCGGGTTGGCACGCTGGGGTAGGTGTGCCTGGGCCGCGCGGACCGGATGTTCTGGCCCGGGTCGTGGCCTGGTTTCGCGATCACGATTTCTAGGAGGAACTATGGCGCGCGTAGAGCCCACGGGACAGGTCGATGCACAGAACGTGCCGAGATTCGTGGGGCTTCGCACGTTCGCTCGCCTCCCGCGACTCGAGGACGTCGGCAGCGCAGACGCAGCGTTGCTCGGCGCGCCGATCGACCTCGGCGCGACGTTCCGCAGCGGCGCACGGTTTGGGCCGGCAGCCATCCGGGAGGCCTCCCTTCTCCTGAAGCCCTATAGCGAGCCTCTTGACGTATTTCCGTTCGACGATATGCAGGTGGTCGACGCGGGAGATGCCCCGGCGATTCCGATTGACATCATCGCTGCGCACGCAGCGATCGAGCAGAAGGCACGCGAGCTCCACGAGCGCGAGACCGCGGTCATCGGGCTCGGCGGCGATCATTCCGTGGCGCTTCCTCTGCTGCGCTCGGCGGCGGCGAGGCACGGGACGCTCTCACTTCTCCAGCTGGACTCGCATACCGATACATGGGACTCGTATTTCGGCGGCTACAAGCTGACGAACGGCACGATCTTCCGACGTGCGATCGAGGAAGACCTGATCGATCCAGAGCGCTCTGTCCAAATCGGACTACGCGGCGGCCTCTACTCCGGCGACGACTATCGCGAAAACAGCGGCCTCGGGTTCAAGACGCTGCTTGCCCGCGAGCTCGACGGTGCGGGGATCGACGGCGCGCTCTCATTCGCCCACGAGCACTGCGTTCTGCCCACCTATGTGACGCTCGACATCGACGTCCTGGATCCAGCCTTCGCACCTGGGACCGGCACGCCCGAGATCGGCGGTATGACTACGCGGGAGCTCCTTGGGTTCCTACGCGGTCTAACCGATCTCAGCTCAGGCATCGTTGCCGGGGACGTCGTCGAGGTCTCGCCACCGTATGACCCCTCGGGCATCACCGCGCTCGCGGGCGCCAACCTCGCTTGGGAGCTGCTCTGTCTGCTTGCTCGCTACCGCGGGAGATCCTCGTAATCGTGGCTATTACCAGGGAAAGGAGAGCATCATGGCTACCGGCTCGGCAACGGGGACCGTCGTTCTCGTTCACGGCGGCTTCGAAGCCGGAAGCCGTGGCTGACCTCATCAAGAAGGCCGCTTCGGAACCAGGCTCGGCCACGCCCTGATTGGCTGACGGGGGCTGCTGCGGCCGCCCTCCGTCCTTAGGCATCAGCGTTCTGTAAGCGCCCACATGCCCGTGGTACCGTCCCGCACGTTCCACCCAGACAACGCGGGCACGTCGCGCTCCGTCGCGGCGATTGGGAGAGCCCGCACGACAAAGGAGTGGGTTTGCGCACACGATTCATCACGCTCGGGGCGGTCGTCGCCGCGTTCCTGGTCGCCGCGCCGCTGAGCTCGACGGCCGTCGGAACCGATTCGACGGCGCTTCGCACGGCGGTCACGGTGCCTGCGATGACGGCGCACCTGAACGCGTTCCAGGGCTTCGCCAACGCGAGCGGGGGCACGCGCGTCGACGGGACGCCGGGGTTCGTGAACTCGGTCGCCTACGTCAAGGCTCAGGCCGAGGCGGCCGGGCTTCAGGTCACCGTCCAGAACTTCACGTTCGATCGCTGGATCGAGGACGCGGCGCCGGTGTTCCAGCGGACCGCTCCGACGGCGAAGAACTACGTGATCGGGACGGACTTCAACAGCATGGAGTACTCGGGATCCGGTGACGTCACAGCGGCGATCGTGCCGACGAACGACATCCTCATCCCGTCCGTCGGCGGGTCGACCAGCGGCTGCGAGGCCGCCGACTACCCGGCGTCGGTCTCCGGCAAGATCGCGCTCATCCAGCGCGGCACGTGCACGTTCGGCGAGAAGGCGGCCGCCGCGACCGCCGCCGGCGCGATCGGCGCGATCATCTTCAACGAGGGCAACGCGCCCGACCGCGAAGGGGTCATCAACGGGACGCTCGGCGCTCCGCAGGCGTCGATCCCGGTCGTCGACACGACGTTCGCGAACGGCAAGGAGCTCTTCGAGACGGCGGGCGCCGTCGTCCACATCAAGGTCACGGCCCACGTGACGACGACGCAGTCGTCCAACGTGATCGCCGACACGCCGACCGGTCGCGCCGACCGGATCGTCGTCGTGGGCGCGCACCTCGATTCCGTCGAGGCGGGCCCCGGCATCAACGACAACGGCTCCGGCTCGGCCGCGATCCTCGAGGTCGCGAAGCAGATGCAGGCCGCTGGCACGAAGCCGGTCAACAAGGTGCGCTTCGCGTGGTGGGGCGGCGAGGAGTTCGGTCTCCTCGGCTCCGAGTACTACGTCTCGCACCTCCCGGTGAAGGAGCTCAAGAACATCGCTCTGAACCTGAACTTCGACATGGTCGCCTCGCCGAACCCCGTCCGCTTCGTCTACGACGGCGACGGCTCGGGCACCGGCACGAAGGGCCCGAACGGGTCCGGCGTGATCGAGGGCGTGTTCAACGACTACTTCGCCTCGCAGCACCTCGCCACGGCGCCGACCGCCTTCGACGGCCGGTCGGACTACGGCGCGTTCATCGACCGGGGCATCCCGGCCGGTGGCCTCTTCACGGGCGCCGAGGGCATCAAGACGGCCGAGCAGGCCGCGATCTACGGCGGCACGGCCGGCGTGGCATACGACCACTGCTACCACTCGGCCTGTGACACGACCGGCAACATCAACAACGGCGTGTTCGACCAGATGTCGGACGCGATCGCGCATTCCGTCCTCCAGTTCGCCATGACGACCTCGTCGGTGAACGGGACGGAGAAGTCGTCCTCGAACGCGACGGCGGCGAAGCTCTCCTTCAAGGGCTCGCACGCCATTCGCTAGACGACGTTCGACGGGGGGTACGGAGGGGCGGCTTCGGCCGCCCCTCCGTCGTTCTACCGCCGGTACTGGAGCTTGTGCCAGGACGGAACGGGCGCGATCTCGAGGATCGGCGGCCCGCCGCCCGAGTCGCGGTAGGCGAAGTCGCCCGTCTCCTCGTCGAAGGCGACCTCGAGGAGGTCCTCCTTCACGCGGTGGTCGAGCCACGCGCTGCGGAACACGAGCTTGCGGAGCCAGTAGACGAGCGACTCGTCGTCCACGACGGCCACGCGCTCCCAGTACCGCATCACGTAGTCGCCGAGGAGGCTGCGCGGCTCGGCGATGCGGCCGGTCGCGGCGAGCTCCACGAGGTCCTCGGCCTCCTCCGGGTCGAAGTCGCCCGGCTCGACGAGCCCGAGCTTCACGGCGGCGGCGCTCACGCGCTGCTCGAAGTCGAGCTGGTTGAACCCGAACGAGTAGCCGTAGAACTGGACTTCGTAGTCGTCGCCGGAGGCGTAGTTCGTCTCGGGCACGCGTCTGAGGATACCCCGGTCTGTCCGATGCCCCCGGCACGCTGGATCGTGATGTACGAGGGCACGTGGACCGTCAGTCCGTGCCCCCGCCGCGAGGTCACGGCGCTCTCCCAGGAGCTCGGGATCGGCGAGACGACGGCAAGCGTCCTCGCCCGGCGGGGCTACGGCGACCCGGAGGAGGCGAGGGCCTTCCTCGCCGCCGCGGACCCCGGGCACGATCCGTTCGCGCTCGGCGCGATGCGGGAGGCCTGCGTTGCGATCCGCGCCGCGATCGACGGCGGCCGGCGGATCTGCGTGCACGGCGACTACGACGTGGACGGGATCGCCGCGACCGCGCTCGCGCTGCTCGGGCTGCGCGCCCTCGGCGCCGACGTGGACTGGCACCTGCCAAGCCGCTTCGAGGAGGGCTACGGCGTGGCAGACGCGACGCTCGAGCGGCTTGCGGAGGAGGGCTGCGGGCTCGTGCTCACCGTGGACTGCGGCATCACCGCGGTGGACGAGGTCGCCGCGGCCCGCGCGCGCGGGCTCGACGTCGTCGTCACCGACCATCACCGGCCCGGCGAGACGCTGCCGGACTGCCCCGTGGTCGCGCCGCGCCCCTCGTCGTATCCCTTCCCGGAGCTCTGCGGCACAGGCGTCGTCTACAAGCTCCTCCAGGCGCTCGAGGTGCCCGAGCTCGACCGCCACTTCGACCTCGTCGGGCTCGCCACGGTCGCGGATGTCGTCCCGCTCGTGGATGAGAACCGCTACCTCGTCTCCGCTGGGCTCCGCCGCCTCGCGCGGACGTCGAAGCCGGGGCTCCGCGCGCTGATGCGGGCCGCGCGTGTGGATCCGGCGTCGGTCGACGCGGGCGCGGTCGGCTTCCGGCTCGCGCCGCGCATCAACGCCGCCGGACGGCTCGGACATCCGGGGTCCGCACTCGAGATGCTTCTCACCGAGGACGCCGAGGAGGCCGAGCGCCTCGCCGGCGAGCTCGAGACGCTAAACCGCGACCGGCAGGCCGTCGAGGACCGGATCCTCCGCGATGCGATCCGCCAGGTGGGCGAGTGGCCCGAGCCCGCACAGCGCCGCCGCGGGTACGTGCTGCACGGCGAGGACTGGCATCGCGGCGTCATCGGCATCGTGGCCTCTCGCCTGGTGGAGAAGTTCGGCCGCCCGGTCGTGCTGCTCGCGCCCGCGGACGGCGGCTGGGTCGGCTCGGGCCGGTCCGTGCCGGCGTTCGATCTGCACGGTGCGCTCGGCGCCTGCTCGGAGCACCTGACCCGCTGGGGCGGCCATCGCGCCGCGGCCGGGCTCTCGCTCGAGCCCGAGTCGATCGACGCGTTCGCGCGCGCCTTCGCGGCGCACGCCGACGCGGTGTTGGACGACGAGGATCTCGCGCCCATGCTCAAGGTAGACGCGGTCGTGGACGGGCGCGACCTGACTCTCGGCCTGTGCGAGGAGCTCGCGAAGCTCGCGCCGTTCGGGCTCGGGAACCCGGGCGTCACGCTCCTCGCCGCGGGCTGCGAGCTCTCCGAGCTCGGCGCGGTCGGCGACGGGAAGCACCTCAAGCTCGCAGTGACGGCGAACGGCTCACGCTCGGGCGCGATCGCGTTCGGCTGGGGCGAGCGGCTCGACCGGTACCGCCGCCCGGGCCGCTACGACGTCGCGTTCCGCCTCGACGCGAACCGCTGGAACGGCACCGTCACGCCGCAGCTCCTCGTGAAGCGGATCTACGAGACGCCCGACCGCTACGAGGACCTGCGCCTCCGCCTCGCCGCCGAGTGGAAGGCCGGGCCGGACGCGTGGAGCCCCGAGGCCCGCGCGATCTTCGAGGAGCTCGGCCTCGAGCCGGGCGTCACCGCCCGCCGCAGCCTCGCCGAGTCGGAGACGTTCCGCGCACTTCTCGCGGAGCCGCTGCCGGTCGCCGCCGAAGCCGCCTGAGCCGCCCGGCGTTTACCGGCAAGGGCCGGAGCTACACTGAGTCCATGGGCCAGGCCGTTCAAGAGACGGGGCCGGCCGAGCGACATCGGCGGCTCCTGGACGAGCTTCTCGACGAAGTCTCCGCCTACAACCCGGACACGGACCGAGAGCTGCTCGAGCGCGCGTTCGCGTTCGCGAGCGAGGCGCACGACGGCCAGCAGCGCCGGAGCGGGGAGGACTTCGTCCACCATCCGCTCGGCGTCGCGCGGATCCTGACCGAGCTCCACGCCGACGACCCGACGCTCGCCGCCGCGCTTATCCATGACGTCGTCGAGGACACGGAGACGTCGATCGACGAGGTCCGCTCCGAGTTCGGCGACGAGATCGCGCAGCTCGTCGAGGGCGTCACGAAGCTGACGCGGATCCACTTCCAGAGCCGCGAGCACGCCCAGGCGGAGAACTACCGGAAGATGGTGCTCGCGATGGCGCAGGACGAGCGCGTCATCCTCATCAAGCTCGCCGACCGTCTCCACAACATGCGGACGATCGAGTACCTCGGCAAGCAGAAGCAGATGCAGAAGGCGCGCGAGACGCTCGAGGTCTACGCGCCGCTCGCACACCGCCTCGGCATCCACACGATGAAGTGGCAGCTCGAGGACCTTGCGTTCGCGACGCTCCACCCGCGCAAGTACGCGGAGATCCAGTCGATGGTGAACCAGCGCCGCGGCGACCGCGAGAAGTTCGTCTCGAAGGCGGGCGAGATGCTCGAGACCGAGCTCGAGAAGGTGGACATCCCGGTGGACGTCGCCGGCCGCGCGAAGCACTTCTACTCCATCTACGAGAAGATGGCCAAGCGTGGGAAGGAGTTCAACGAGATCTACGACCTGACCGCGATGCGGGTGATCGTGGAGCGGGAGGGCAAGGAGGGCGAGCGTGACTGCTACGGCACGCTCGGGATCATCCACTCCCTCTGGAAGCCGATGCCGGGCCGCTTCAAGGACTACGTGGCGATGCCCAAGTTCAACCTGTACCGGTCGCTCCATACGACCGTGATCGGACCCGAGGGCCGCCCGCTCGAGATCCAGGTCAGGACGCGCGACATGCACCGCACGGCCGAGTTCGGCATCGCCGCGCACTGGCGCTACAAGGACAGCGGCAAGGGGCCCGACGGCAACCAGCTCGCCTGGCTCCAGCAGCTCGCGGACTGGCAGGAGGAGGAGTCCGACCCGCGCGAGCTCAGGCGCGCCTTCCCGGAGCTCGCCTCCGACGAGGTGTACGTCTACACGCCGAAGGGCGAGCTCAAGAGCCTGCCGGCTGGCGCGACGCCGATCGACTTCGCCTACTCCGTGCACACGGACGTCGGCCACCGCACCGTCGGCGCCAAGGTGAACGGGCGGATCGTCCCGCTCCACTACCGGCTGCGCACCGGCGACTTCGTCGAGATCCTCACGTCGCGCTCCGTCGGTCGCGGCCCGTCGCGCGACTGGCTCTCGCTGGCCGCCTCCTCGCGCGCGCGGAACAAGATCCGCCAGTGGCTCTCGCGCGAGACGCGCGAGGAGACGGAGACGCGCGGGCGCGACCAGCTCGAGGCCGCGCTCAAGCAGCACAAGCTCCCGTACAAGAAGCTCGCCGGCTCGCCGCTCCTCGCGGAGGTGTTCCGCGACCTCGGGTTCCGCAAGGCGGAGGACGGCTACCGCGCGATCGGTGCGGGCAAGGTCCAGGCGGGCGCGGTCGCGAACAAGGTGCTCCAGCGGCTCAAGACGACCGAGGTCGCCGTCGAGGAGCCCGTCCCCGCGAAGCCGAAGGCCCGCCACGCGGTCGCCTCGGACAACTTCGGGATCGTCGTCGAGGGGCTCGACGGCGTCCTCGTCCGGCTCGCGAAGTGCTGCACGCCGGTGCCGGGCGACGAGATCGTCGGCTACATCTCGCTCGGCAAGGGCATCACGATCCACCGCGAGGACTGCCCGAACGTGAAGGCGCTCATGCGGAGCCCCGAGCGGTTCACGCACGTCGAGTGGGACGGCGGCGCGACGCAGAGCTTCCGCGTCCAGATCGCGGTGACCTCGTGGGACCGCCCGCGGCTCCTCGAGGACGTCGCGCGGACGTTCGCCGAGCACGGCGCGAACATCGTCGAGTACGGCGGGCACGTCGACGACCAGATGGCGAAGAACTGGTACGTGGCCGAGGTGGGCGACGTCGGCTCGCTGCGAGGGCTCCTGAACGCGCTGCGCGGGCTCGACGCCGTGTTCGACGCGTATCGCGTCACCCCGTCGTGACCGACGAGAAGACGCTCGCGTACCTCCAGGAGCTGGCCGAGGCCGACGAAGCCGCCGCTGCCGAGCTCGCCGCGCTCGAGGATGCCGAGCGTACGGCCGAGCGGATCGGCGCCGAGGCGACCGCACTTCGCGAGCGACTGGCCGCGCTCCCGGGCGAGCGTGAGAAGGCGCGGGCCGCCCGCGAGGACGCCGAGCGCGACGCGGAGAACCGTCGTCGCGAGCACGAGGATGCCGTGAAGGCGCTCGCGGAGGTCGAGGGCGACAAGAACGCGGAGCGGGTTGCGGCCGCGCGGCGCGAGGAGCTCCGCACCCGGGATCTCGCGAACGCGGCCGACCGCCGGGTCGAGATGGCTCGCGCCGAGGAGGAACGGCTCGAGCGCGAGGCGGCCGAGGCGGTAGAGCGCTCGAACGCGCTCGGGGAGGAGGCCGCAGCGCTGGCGGCGTCGCTCCGCGGCCATCCCGGCATCGCGGCAGCTGGGACCGCAGCGCCCGGCGAGGACCTCGACGCGATCGCCGCGTGGGCGACCGAGGCGCGGGCGGCACTCTTCGTCGCCCGGGCCGGACGCACGACCGAGCGCGAGGCGTTCATCCGCCAGGCCAGCGAGCTCGGCTCGGCGCTCTTCGGGGAGCCTTTCGTCGCGCAGAGCCCCGCCGAGGTCGCGCGGCGGCTGGAAGGACCTCGGCACCCGGGCTAGCCGTAGTGCAGGCGTGGACCGCCGTGAGTTCCTCGGCCGCGCCGCCTCCGTTCCGCTCGTCCTCGCCTTCGCGCCGGACTCGATCCTCGAGCGCCCGCGCACCCGTGTGCCGGTCGCGCTCGTGACGGCCGACCTCGAGGCGCACGTCGTCGCGGTGGACGTCGCCACCGGCCGCGTGCGGACGCGGATCCGAACGCTCGCCGGCCCGCGCTCGATCGAGCGGGTCGGCCGCCACGCGGCGCTCGTCGCGCACACGGAGGGCGGGGCGATCTCGATTCTGGACGCGAGGTCGCTCGCCGTTCGCTCCGTCGTGCGCGGGTTCGGCGAGCCGCGCTACACGGCCGCCGCCCCCGACGGGCTGCACGCCTACGTGACGGACTCCGGCCGCGGAGACGTGGCGGTTGTGGACGTCGTGCACGGCCGGGTCGTCCGCCGCGTTCCGGTCGGCGGCCCGGCGCGGCACGTCTCGCTCGACCCGGCGGGCACGCGCCTCTGGATCTCGCTCGGGTCGAAGGCGGAGCGCGTCGCGGTGCTCGACGTGTCGCGCCCGGACCGGCCGCGCGTCGTCGGCCGCATCCGGCCGCCGTTCCTCGCCCACGACGTCGGCTTTGCACCCGGCGGGCACACGGCGTGGATCACGTCCGGGAGCGCAGGCGCGATCGCCCTCTACGACGTGTCGACGCGCCGGCTGCGGCGGCGCCTGGCCGCCGGCGCGCCGCCGCAGCACGTGACGTTCCTCGGCGGCGCCGCCTACGTGACGAGCGGGGAGGACGGGACGCTCCGGATCCACGCGACCGACGGCGGGCGGCGAATCGGCGGGACGTCGGTGCCGGTCGGGTCGTACAACGTCCAGCAGGGCGGAGGCGTCGTCGTGACGCCGTCGCTCGACCGCGGGACGCTCTGCATCGTCGGCCCGGGCGGCGCGATCCGGCACCGCATCCAGGCCGCGCGTTCCTCGCACGACGCCTGCGTCGTCCTGGTCTAGCCGGCTGATCCGTCAGCCGAGCAGCACCAGCCGAGCGGCTGTGGGACGGACGTCGACGGGCCCCGCCCCGAGCCGAACTGCCGCTCCACGCTCGAGAGCGGCACCACGCGCCGTGCGCGCCGCCCCGTGGTGAAGAAGAGCCACTGATCGTCCCGCTCCCAGGCGAGCAGGAGCCAGCGTCCGTCGGGCGACCACGCGACGTTGCCGAACGGCCCCGCGCTGGCGAAGAGGCGGCGGAGTCCATGTCGGCGCACCAGGAACACCTCGTTGAGGCCTTGCACCGGGTCGACGGCGACCACGGCGACCTGGTCGCCGACAGGGGCAGAGGTCAGCGAGACGCCTCGCCGGCCGAAGAGGGGCCACTTGACGATGCGTCCGTTCCGGATGAGCCGCAGTTGAGTCTGGTCGAGAATCGCGAGCGTGCCGTCTGCGGTCCACGCCACGGCAACCGGATGGACGATCGCGCGCGAAGTGAAGCTCGTGGTGCCGCGGTCCGTGTCAACCACACGCACGCGTCGATCAGCGCCGACGTACGCGAGGACATGCCGCGTGGTTCCGGGCCGCCAGGCCGGCGCGATGTCGGCGACGTCACGTGCCAGCAGTCGGTCGCCGGTCCCGTTCCCAACGACCACGCGTAGCGTCGAGCCGGTCAGATACGCGATGCGGAAGCCGCTCGGCGCCCACCGCGGATGACGGACGGGCGACGTGCTGGGAACCGTCCAGCGGACGTCGCCGTGCGGGGTGAGGGCGACGAGCTCGCGCCCGCGAGCGCCGACCACGAAGAGCCCGTGAGGCGACCACGATGCATCGTCGTAGTCGCCGAGACGGCGTTTGGCCCCGTCCGCATTCACGATCCAGGGTCCATTGGAGGACATGACGAGCAGGCGTCCCTCTGCGGGGAGGTGCGTCAGGAGCGGCTGGCGACCACGCGGTCGCGGCCGACCGCGTCGCGCAAGGAATCGAGCACGGCCATCCCGGGTGGGCTGAGTGCTGCGGCGACAAGCGCCAGGAACGCGACCCCGACGACAAGCTTCCACGGCCGGCGCGCCGGCTGCGGCACCCGTTCGCGCTCGATGAAGGCGCGGCGGAGCGGACCGCGGACACGGTCGAGCGACTCGGCCTCGCCCGGCGCGCGGAGCTCGTGCAGCGCGGCCTCGAGCGCCCGCGTCTTCACCGCTCGTCCTCGAGGTCGGCCGCGAGCGCGTCAAGGGCGCGGCGCAGGCGGGAGTTGACCGTTCCGCGCGGTAGGTCGAGCAGGTCCCCGATCTCGCCCGGCGTGTACTCGAGGACGTAACGCAGCACGATCACGGCGCGCTGGTCCGGCGGCAGGTCGCGGATCCCGGCGAGGACGCGGTCCGAGAGATCGGCGCCGGAGTCCGGAGCGACGGCGCGATCGAGCGCCTGGCCGCCCGTCTCGGCGCGGAGCGTCCGGGCGCGGGCCCAGTCGATCGCGCGGTTGACGACGATGCGGTGCAGCCACGGCCCGAAGGGGCGGCGGCGGTCGAACCGGTCGAGTGAGCTGATCGCCGCGAGAAACGCCTCTTGTGCGATGTCCTCGGCGGCCGCGGCGTCGTGGACGACGAGGTACGCCGCGCGGTAGGCGCGCGGCCAGTGGTGACGGTAGAGCGCGTCGAAGTCCTCGACTCGTCCCGCCTGGGCGCCGCGCACCCAGGCACGCTCGCGCCCGTCGGCACCCATCGCCCGGCGACTATACGGCCGGCGCTTCGCCGGAGGTCCATGCCCGAACTACGGATTCGGAGCCTCGCGAGGTCCGAGTCCCTCGTTCGAGGGATCGCCCGAATCGGGCTCCAGTCCCCCGTCGGAGGGATTCCGGCAGGCAGCGCCGTGGGCTACACATGGTCTGATGGACGCTGCGGCTAAGCGATTCCACCTTGGACTGAGCGCGCCGGCGGCGGCGTTCGAGTTCGTCGTCGTCTGGGGAACGGTCGCGGCGGCCGCCGCGGTCGGCTCGCCGGAGCGCGTGGATCAGTCGGACTGGATCGCCTTCGCGATCCTCGTGCCGCTCTGCGCGGTGGTGCACCTCCTCGGAAGTGACCGGACCCACCACCAGGGCTCGCAGCTCTCGCTTGCGCCGATGTTCACGGCCGCACTACTGCTCCCGCCTGCGCTCGCGGCGATCGTGATCGCGGTCGCGTGGGTGCCGGACTGGCTGCGGACGCGCGTCTCCTGGTACATCGTCGTCTTCAACGTCGCGAACTTCGTCGGGCCCGCGCTTGCCGCGCGCCTCGTCTTCGACCAGATCGCCGCCGCCGGGGCAGGCTCGTGGACCGTCGGAGCCCTCGCCGGGATCGCGACCTTCCTCGTCCTCCAGTACGGGACGCTCGCGGTGATGCTGAACCTCGCGCGCGGCGTTCCGATCCGCGACACGGTGCGCTTCGACGGCGTCCTGATCGACGCCGGGCTCCTGTCGCTCGGCGCGCTCGGCGCGGCGCTCGCCTCGCGCCATGCCAGCCTCGTCCTCCTTCTGCTCCTCCCGCTCGGCCTCATGTACCGGTCGCTCTCGATCCCGAGCCTCGTCGAGGCCTCTCGCGTCGAGCCGAAGACCGGGCTCTTCAACATGCGCCACTTCTCCGCCTCGCTCGACCAGGAGCTTCGGCGGGCGAGCCGCTTCGGGCGGCCGCTCTCGCTTCTCATGATCGACGTGGACCACCTGCGCGAGATCAACAACACACTCGGCCACGTGGTCGGCGACCGAGCGCTCCAGATCGTCGCGGCCAGCCTGCGCGCCTCCACGCGCGACTACGACGTGGCCGCGCGCTTCGGCGGCGACGAGTTCTGCGTGCTCCTGCCCGAGACCGGGGAGGACGGCGCGCTCGCAGTCGCGGAGCGGGTCCGTGCGACGGCCGAGAAGATGGGCGCCGAGCAGAAGATCCAGCTCACGGTGTCGGTCGGCGTCGCGTCCACCGCGGGCCTCGGGCCCGACCCGGACTCGGCAACGCTGCTCGCGCTTGCCGACCGCGCGGCGTACCGCGCGAAGTTCAGCGGTCGGAACGCAGTTGCGATCGCACCCGTCGGTGACCCGGTTGACGAGGCCGAGCGCCTCCTCGCCGCAGCCGAGTCCGACGCGGACTAGGAGGGTCTGGCGGAATAAGCCTGTGCCGCCCGGCCGCGCTGGACGGCGCGAGGCGGCGTCCTCGGTCGCGCCCGTAGCTCCGGTACGAACGCGAGTCTGCGTCCTTGCCGGTGTTGGACGCGCATCGCAGCCGGACGACGAGGCGTATAGCGCCAAACCCTCCGGGCTAGCCGGCGACGTCCGACCAGGCGACGCCGCCCGTGTCCCAGCCCACGAGGCAGTGGGGGGAGACGAGCTCGGCGACCCGCTCGAGGAACTCGCGGTCGGCCTCGCCGAAGGCGGCCGGTGCGTCGGAGTCGATGTCGATCTCGCCGACGACCCGCCCCTCGAACGCGATCGGCACGACGATCTCCGACCGGGTGGACGGGAAGCAGGAGAGGTACCGCGAGTCCGCGTTCACGTCGTCCACGATCTCCGTGACGCCGCTCGCGGCGGCCGCGCCGCAGATGCCCTCGCCGACGGGGATGCGCACGTGGTCGGTCGCCTGCGGCCCCTTCCACGGGCCGAGGACGAGGTCCGAGCCCTCGACGAGGTAGATCCCGACCCACGAGTAGTGCTCGAAGCGGTCGTGGAGAAGCTCGACCGTCCGGCGCAGCACCTCGTCGGCCTCGGTCCCGCGGCTCACGATCTCCTCGATGGCGGTGAGCCCCGCGCGGAAGTCGGCCGCGCTCATCCGGCCACCGCCATCTCGACGTTCTCGCCCTCGAACTCCTCGATCGCCGCCCGGTAGTCGTCCGGGATCGGCACCGAGCGCCGGTGCTCGGGATCGACGAGGACGAGCGTCTGCTCCGCCGTGCACATGACGACGTCGTCCTCGAGGCGGACGGCGCAGAGCTCGACCGTCATGCTCGACCGCCCGATCCGCTTCGTCCGCATGAACACCTCCAGGAGGTCGTCGAAGCGCGCCGGCGCCTCGTACAGGACGTTGCACGCCCGCATCACGAAGTCGCATCCTTGGAGATCCTTTACAAGCACGTCGAGGTGTCGGGCGTACTCAACACGCGCATAGTCGAAGTACGGCAGGTAGCGCCCGTAGTAGACGATCCCCTGCGCATCGGTATCGGAGAAGCCGACTCGCGTGTAGGCGGAGAAGCGAAATGGGGGCCGCCGGTCGGTCGGGTGGCC
Source organism: uncultured Actinomycetes bacterium (assembly GCA_963720515.1). GTDB lineage: Bacteria > Actinomycetota > Thermoleophilia > Gaiellales > Gaiellaceae. The sequence goes on from OY970397.1 coordinate 434,660, forward strand.
GAAGGTGATCGCCATGGCGTCGATCGTAACGGAGGCAAGACCTTGCGTTTTTCGGGCGGTTTGAGGGACCCTTTTGGCCGCAATTTCGGGATTTCTAGAGGGGAGGGGCAACATGCGCAAAGGGTCACGTGCGCTTCTAGTCGCCGCCGTCTGTGCGATCGCGCTCGTCGCGGTCGGCCAGGCAGCGGCGGCGAAGTCGCATCTGCGGCTGAACTACTACAGCGCAACCACCACGCAGGCCAAGTACCAGAAGCTGCTCACGAAGGGCGCCGACATCGCGGCCGTCCGGAACGTGAAGGGCGGCAAGGTGCGGGTCTTCGCCGTGCTGACGCCACGCCAGGTCAAGGCGTATGCGAAGCGCGGCCTCAAGTTCAAGGTCGTCCGGAACAAGTTCGGTCAGACCGCGCGGTCAGCAGCCGCGGCGCAGAAGTCGACCGGCTACGACGTCTGGATGGACTACGACGGACCGGACGGCTACGCGGCCTTCCTCCGGAAGGTCGCCGCGGAGAACCCGCAGCTCGCGAAGCTCGTGGTCATCGGCCACTCCGGCCAGGGCCGCGAGATCCTCGCGATCAAGCTGACGCAGGGTGCCCGCGGCCAGGCCGACGGGTCGCGCCCGGCGGTGCTCTACAGCGCGATGCAGCATGCGCGCGAGTGGATCGCGGGCGAGGTCGACCGTCGCCTGATGATGTGGTACATCGACAAGTGGCGGGCGAACAACACGGCAGGTCAAGAACCTCCTGAAGGACACGGAGCTCTGGTTCGTCCCGGTCGCGAACCCGGACGGCTACCAGTACACGTTCCTGAACCCGGGGACGCGGCTCTGGCGCAAGACGCTCCGGGACAACAACGGAAACGGGACGGTCGAGGTCGGCGACGGCGTCGATCCGAACCGCAACTACTCGGAGCACTGGAACTACGACAACGAGGGCTCGTCGGGCGTCCAGTCGAGCGACACGTACCGCGGCCCGGCCGCCGAGTCGGAGCCCGAGACGCTCGCGATGGAGGGCCTGCTCCGGTCGATCCGGCCGAAGTTCCAGGTGAACTTCCACTCGTTCGGCAAGTGGCTCCTCTACCCGGAGGGCTGGCAGATCGGCACGCCGACGTCCGACGACCCGATCTACTACGCGCTCTCCGGCAACCTGGACAACCCGGCCATCCCGGGCTTCAACCCGGGCCTCTCGTCCGACGTCCTCTACGTGACGAACGGCGAGACGACCGACTTCGCGCACCTCCAGACGAAGACGCTCGCGTGGACGCCGGAGCTCTCCGACGGCGGCTCGGGCCTCGGCTTCGTGTTCCCGGACGACGAGGCGCTCGTGCAGGCCGAGTTCGAGAACACGCTTGCGTTCGACCAGAGCGTGGCCAAGTCGGCGCTCGACCCGGCGAACCCCAAGTCCTCGCTCGGGCTCACGACGAAGCCGTTCTACCTCCAGAGCGACGACACCTACAAGGCGGGCCTCCCGCTCGCGAACTTCAAGTTCGCCGTCTCGTACGGCGATCCGCAGACGGTTCGCGTCGTCGCGAAGCGCTCGCTCGGCGACGTCACGCTCAAGTGGCAGGTCGGACGGCGGCGCGATCCACAGCGCCCCGACGACCGAGTGGAACGGCGGGGAGAAGTACGGCGGGAAGACCGACGTCTACTACCGCACGCTGAACGGCGCGGTCTCGGGCACGAGCCCCGGCGACAGCGTGAAGGTCTGGTTCGAGGGCGGAGGCGCGACGAGCGACTCCTTCACGTACTCGGCCGCGGTCGAGACGACGAACCGGGTGCTCATCGTGGCGGCCGAGGACTACACGGGCGCCTCGCCGGTGCAGACCCCCGGCCCGCACTACCTGAGCTACTACCAGAGCGCGCTCGCCGCGAACGGCCAGCACCGCCGACGTCTACGACATCGACGCTCGCGGCCGCAAGGCGCCGGACGCACTCGGCGTGCTCTCGCACTACAAGGCCGTCGTCTGGTACACGGGCGACGACACCGTCACCCGTGAGCCGGGCTGGGGCCCGGGCAACGGGTCGCGGCTCGCGATGGACGGGCTCATGGAGATGCGCGACTACCTCAACGAGGGCGGGCGCGTCCTCTACACGGGCAAAAACGCGGGTGCGCAGTACACCCCGGCGCTCGGGACGCAGCTTTACGACCCGACCGCCGCGAACGGGCAGTGCTCGCTCCCGGCGAACACGGGGCGGTGCCTCGCCCTGGCCGGCTCGGGCGATGGCCAGAACGACATCATCGAGTACTGGTTCGGCGCGTACGTCCTGAACTACGGCGCCGGGCTCACCGACACCGGGGCGGTCTACGACGTCAATGGAACGGACAGCCCGTTCGTTCCGCCGCCGCTCTCGTGGAGCTTCAACGGTGCGGACAGCGCGCACAACCAGACGGTGGCGAGCTCGTTCATCACGACGAGCGGGATCCTGCCGGTGGCGACGTATCCGCAGTTCGATAGCTGGCCTGCGGCGAAGTACGCCCGGCCGGGCGGGCCGTTCGACCCGCACACCGGCACCCACTACGTCTACTCCCAGATCGCGGACGTCTCGTACAAGCGGCTGACCAGGACGATGACCGTCCCGGCCGCCGGCGGGAACCTCTCGTTCTGGACGTCGTTCAACACGGAGGCCGACTGGGATCACGTGTTCGTCGAGGTGCACACCGTCGGCCAGAACGACTGGACGACGCTGCCCGACGCGAACGGCCACACGACGCAGACGACCGGCCAGGCCTGCCCGCTCAACACCTCGGGCGGCTGGCGCACGCTGCATCCGTGGCTCGACCACTACCAGACGCAGGTCGGTGACGCCGCCTGCACGCCGACCGGGACGACCGGCGCGTGGAACGCGACCTCGGGCGACTCGGGCGGCTGGCAGCAGTGGAGGATCATCCTGAACGCCTACGCCGGCAAGCAGATCGAGGTCTCGATCTCCTACGCCAGCGACTGGGCGACCCAGGGCCTCGGCGTCTTCGTCGACGACGTGACGCTTCCGGACGGGAGCCTGACCTCGTTCGAGACGGGTCTCGACGGCTGGGCGGTCCCCGGCCAGCCCGCGGGCAGCGCCCCGAACGCGAACGACTGGACGCGAACGGAATGCCACCGGGTTCCCGGAGGGAGCCGTCGTGGCGACGCCCGACACCCTGTACATGGGCTTCGGCTTCGAGGGCATCTCGAACGCCGCGACCCGGAACGCGGTGATGGGCCGAGCGATGACCTACCTCCTCCGGCCCTAGCGGTCGACGGAGTAGCGGTTCGAAAGAGGGCGGGCCTTCGGGCCCGCCCTCTCTCGTTCAGTGGTGGGCGTGCGCGACCGCGTGGCCGCGGCCGCGGGCGATGAGCGCGCGGTTCACGGGGAACGCGGCCACCCAGGCGAGCGCGAGGCCGAGCGCGAGCGAGCCCCAGAAGAGCGCGTCGCCGAGCCCCGCCTCCATCGCGCCCGGGACGGCGAGGACGACGAGGTTGTCCACGATCTCCATGACCGTGATCGAGATCGTGTCGGCGGCGAAGGCGATGCCGAGCGCCGGGCGCAGCGCGATCCCGGAGGCGAGCACCGAGCGGAGCGTCAACGCGTAGCCGAAGCAGTAGGCGAGGACGATGGCGAGAACGATCGTCTCGAGGTTCCCCCAGCCGAGCGCGGTCCCGATCGCGAGACCGAGCACCTCGCCGATCGCGCAGCCCGTGAGGCAGTGCGTGGTCGCGGCGGCCGCGACCCGGTTCAGCGAGGGGCCGCCGTGCGCGCCGGCGTGCGCGTGGGCGTCTCCGTGCTCGTTCATGTCCCGGACGCTAGCCGCCGTGTCCAGCCCGGCCACGTCCGTCCACGGCGCACGGACTCCCCCATGGGGGACGCGCGCATCCCGGAACGAACGCTATCGACGCCGGGCGCGCGTGTCTGTGACGGAAGTGCGCCGAATGTGCGCCGATCGCTCCGCAGGGCGGCCCTACGAGCGAATCGCCTCGATGACCTCGTCGCGCTTGCGCTCCATGAGCGCCTCGTCGTCGCGGGCCTCGAGGTTCAGGCGGAGGAGCGGCTCGGTGTTCGACGGGCGGACGTTCATGTGCCAGTCGTCGGCCCAGACCTCGAGCCCGTCCACGTGCGTGACCTTGCCCTCTTGGCCGAAGCGCTCCTTGAGCTCCTGGAGCTTCAGCGCGACGTCGCCGACCGGCGTGTTGATCTCGCCGCTCAGGAAGTAGTGCTCGCGGAACGGCCGGAGGATCTCCGAGAGCGGCTTGCCGCGGAGCGATACGAGCTCGAGCATGAGCAGGGCGGGCACGGTCCCCGTGTCCGCCTTCGAGAACTCGCGGAAGTAGTAGTGGCCGGACACCTCGCCGGCGAAGACCGCGTCCTCCTTCCGCATCCGGTGCTTGATGAACGCATGACCGACGCGGTTCACGAGCGGCACGCCGCCTGCGCGCTCGATCGTCTCCGGCACGGCCCAGCTCGCGCGCACGTCGTAGATCACCTTGGCGCCCGGCTCCTTCTCCAGCATGAGCTCGGCGAGGAGCGCGGTCACGAAGTCGCCCGGCACGAACTCGCCCGTGTCGTCCACGAAGAAGCAGCGGTCGGCGTCGCCGTCGAACGCGATTCCGAGGTCGGCGCCCTCCTCGCGCACCTTGCCGACGATGAACTCGCGGTTCTCCGGAAGAAGCGGGTTCGGCGCGTGGTTCGGGAACGAGCCGTCCGGCTCGAAGAAGCACCGCGCGGCGTCGATCTGCGGGAGCCGCTCGAGGATCGGCGGGAGCATCGCGCCGGCCATGCCGTTCGCCGCGTCGATCACCACGCGGAGCGGGCGGATCGCGTCCACGTCCACGAACGAGAGCACCTTCTCGACGAACGTGGGGTAGAGGTCGTGCTGCTCGACCTCGCCGGGCTCGCCGCCGGGCTCGCCGAACCCCTGCTCGGCCCGCGCGCGGACGTCGAGGAGCCCCGAGTCGCCGCCCACCGGCAGCGCACCGCGGCGGACGATCTTCATCCCGGTGTACTGCTTGGGGTTGTGCGACGCGGTGACGGCGATGCCGCCGTCGAGGCCGAGCTCGCCGACCGCGAAGTAGAGCATCTCCGTACCGACCAGCCCGATGTCCAGGACGTCCACGCCGGCGTCGGCGGCACCGCGCATGACCGCCTCGGCCATCGACGGGCTGGAAAGCCGCATGTCGCGGCCGACCGCGATCCTGCGCGGCTCGAACTCCTCGGCGTAGGCGCGGCCGATCGCGTACGCGCCGTCCTCGTCGAGCTCGGTCGGATAGACGCCGCGCACGTCGTAGGCCTTGAAGACCGCGGGGTCGAGCATGCAGCGAGTCTACGAAAGGGAGGGCGAGCCCGGGCTCATCCAGAGCTCGCCGGTCTTCATGCGCCGCACGGTGGCCGGCATCGCCGTGAGGTCGACGCCCTCGTCCATCTCGAGCCCGAGTTGCACCTCTTCGAGCGCCTCCTCGGGGCTGTGGGCGCGGGCGACCCGCGTCACGATTCCGTGCAGGTCGAGGATCTTCACCTCGTAGTCGCGGGCCACCCGGGTGCGGTGCGTGGGCGGCCCGGCGAGGACGATCGGCGCGCGCATTCGTTCATATGAGACGTTTCTCGAGCCAAAAGTCGGCCATCGGGTTGCCGTTGTAGTCCTCGATGTCCTCGTAGCCTGCCGAGCGGAAGAGCTCCACGGCGCCCTCGAGCCGGGCGCCCGTGTCGAGCCGGGCGACCGTGTAGCCGGCTGCGCGGGCGGCGTCCTCGAGCGCGGCGAGGATCGTGCGCGCGAGGCCGAGTCCGCGTGCCTCCGGCGCGACGTAGATCCGCTTCACCTCGCAGGCCTCGTCGTCGAGCCGCTTGAAGGCGCCGCAGCCGATCGCCTCGCCCTCCGCGTACGCGACGAGGAAGCATCCGCCCGGCGGCGCGATCTCGCCCGGCTCGGCGGTCGGCTTCTGCGCCGGGCTCCACTCCGGGTAGCGCTCCTGGATCGCGGCGGCGTAGGCCGCGAGCAGCCGGGCGCCGATCTCGCTCTCCGGCGGCTCGCGGCCGGAGCTCTACGCCGGCCATGCCGCGACCAGCTTGCGCCGCGTGTCCTCGAGCGCCTCCGGCAGGACGCGCACGTCCGCGAGCACCGGCATGAAGTTCGTGTCGCCCGCCCAGCGCGGCACGACGTGGAGATGGACGTGGTCGAGGACGCCCGCGCCTGCGATCCGCCCGAGGTTCCAGCCGAGGTTGAAGCCCTGCGGGGACGAGACGGCCGAGAGCGCGCCGAGCGCCGCCGACCCGAGCCGGTGCACCTCGAGCGCCTCGTCGTCTGTCAGGTCGCCGAGCTCGCCCTCGTGGCGGTACGGCGCGACCATCAGATGGCCCGACGCATAGGGGAACTTGTTCAGGAGCACGAACGCGTGCGTCCCACGGTGGACGACGAGCCCCTCCTCGTCGCCGGCCTCCGCCGCGCGGCAGAAGACGCAGCCCTCCTGCTCGTCCGCGCGCTGCGATGTACTCGAGCCGCCACGGGGCCCAGAGCTTCCGCATGACCGTGCTTGTACCACGCGGGGCTAGTCGAGGATGTTGATCGAGCGGGCGGCGACGAGCAGGATCGTGACCGCTGAGATCGATGACTCAGCAAGCATCATCAGCTTCGCGCGCCGCGTCAGCGGCATCGCGTCGGTGGGGCTGAACGCGATCGAGTTGGTGAAGGAGACGTACAGATAGTCGACGAAGTGCGGCTGCCACCCCGGCTCGGCGAGCTGGGGGTTCTCCATCTGCGGGAACTGGAAGTCGGGCCGCGGCGGATCGGCGCGGAGCCGCCGGACCGGGCCTCCGCGGTCGAAGTCCCAGTACCAGAGCCCGAACGCGACCACGTTCGTGCTCCAGATGGCGGTCGCCTTGGCCAAGAGCTCGGCTCCGCTCGTCTCGCGGCCCTGGAGGATCGAGCCCAGCAGCGCCACGAGGAGCAGGGCGTTCGTCAGGCTGATGAGGCCGAGAAGCGCGAGCGACGCCGTTCGCCGGAGGCCGAGCTGCTCGAGCCGCCGCCGCGGCCGGCTCCACGCGAGGAGGACCACGAGGAGCGTCTCCGGACCGACCGCCAGCAGCCACACCCACCAGGGCAGGTCCCAGATGCTCCAGTCCTTCGCGCGGCTGGCGAGTCCGAGCGCAACGTCGAGGACGATGAAGAGCACGACCGCCGGGGCGGCCTCCCAGCGGGACTCGACCTGCTCCTCGCCCAGCCCGTCCCCGGTCACGGCGGTCAGAACCAGCCGAGCCTCTTGAAGAGCAGGAAGATCGCCGCCCCGGCGAGGAGCTCGAGGCCGATGCCGAGGACGAGGAACGCCTCCCAGGAGCCGACGTTGCGCACCATCCAGCCGAAGTTCTGGCCGAAGAAGCCGACGAGGAAGGTGAGCGGGAGGAAGATCGTCGCGATCACCGTGAGCTGCTTGTTGATCTGTCCGAGCCGGTTCGAGGACGACGACAGGTAGACGTCGAGCGCGCCCGTCATGACATCGCGCGTCGCGTCCATCTGCTCGCCGAGCCGGTAGAGATGGTCGTAGAGGTCGCGGAAGGCGTGCTCGGCATCGGGCGTCATGCCGGGGAGCTCCTCGACGCCGGTCGTGAGGCGGCCGAAGAGGTCGCGCTGCGGGCCGATCGCCTTGCGGAGGATCGCGAGCTCGCGGCGCATGGAGAGGACCTCGCGCACCTGGTCCTGCGCCGGTCGCTCGACGATCGCCGTCTCGATCTCCTCGAGCCGTTCGTCGAGTGCCTGGAGGGGCTCGTTGAAGCTGTTCGCGAGCGAGTCGAGGATCTCGTGCAGGACCATGACCGGGTCCTTGTTGGCGTGCAGCGCGTGGGCGATGCGGTCGCACGTCGCGTCGAGCGCCGGCGCCTCGTCGCGCCGGACGGTGACGAGCCAGCGCTCCGAGTAGTAGCAGTGCACCTCGACGAGCCCGTCCTCGTCGGGCGACCAGCCGAACGCGACGAGGAGTACGTAGTCGTCGTACGGGTCGAGCTTGGCCCGCTGCCCGAACGTGATCGAGTCGTCGATCGCGAGCGGGTGGAGGGAGAACGCCTCGCCGATCGCGCGGATCTCGTCCTCGCTCGCGCCGAGGACGTCGAGCCAGAAGAAGGTTCTGCGCCGTGCCACCTTCCCGAGGGAGTCGCCGTCGAGCGCGATCTCCTTCTCGCCGTGCGCATCGACGATTCTGGCTGAGCTAGCCCGGGTCACACCGAAGCCTTGAGTCGCCGGGCCGCGCTGGACGGCGCGATGCGGCGTCCTCGGTCGCGCCCGTACCTTGCCGGTACGAACGCGACGCTGCGTCCTTGCCTCGCACCGCCCATCGCACCCCGGCAACGAAGCATCGGCATGACCCGGGCTAGAGCCACCGCCGCCAGAAGAACACGGCCATGAGCGCGGTCCCGAGCCCGGCCATGATGCCGACGATCACCCAGAAGGCCTCGTGCGTCCCCTCGCCGGGGAACGCGACGTTCATCCCGAAGACGCTCGCGATCAGCGTCAGCGGGAGCAGGATCACGCTGACCACGGTGAGGAGCTGGATGCGGTAGTTCTGGCGATGGACGAGGAAGGACTCGTTGGTCGACTCGAGTCCCTCGACCACCTCCTTGAAGTTCTCGAGCTGGTCCCAGATCCGCTCGGTCGCGTCGCCGAGGTCGTCGAAGTACGGCTCGAGGTCCTCGGACAGGAACCGGGCCGCCTGGCGCTCGAGGACGCGGAGGGTGGCGCGCTCCGGCTTGATGATCTTCCGGTACGCGATGATCTCCTGCTTCGCGTCGGAGATGTCGCGGACGATGTCCTCGCTCCGGCTCTCGTTGATGTCGTCCTCGATGTGGTCGAGCTTGTGGAAGATCTTGTCGAGGATCGGGAAGCAGTAGTCGAAGAGGTCCTTGAGGATGTGGTAGAGCAGGTAGCCGGGGCCCTTCGCGAAGAGCTCCTCGCGCAGCTCGGGATCCTCCTCGCAGCGGCGGAAGAGGTACGTGACCGGGTGCAGCTCGACGTTCGGGAGGGTGATGACGAAGTCGGGCCCGATGAAGAGGTCGAGCTCGGCGGCGTTCAGCCGCTGGACCCTCTTGTCGTAGAACGGAAAGTGGAGGACGACGAAGAGGTACTCGGGGTACTCGTCGATCTTCGGCCGCTGGCGGTTCGAGAGGACGTCCTCGACGTCCAGCTCGTGGAAGCCGAAGCGGTCGGCGAGGATCGCGGCCTCCTCCGAGGTGGGCTGGTCCGCGAGGACCCACGAGAGGCCGTTCGCGGAGAGCTCGAGGATGCGGGGCTCAGGCCGTGCGGCGGCGTCGCCCGTTACCGGGCTGCGTCCCCGCCGAATGCGGGGCCGGGGAATCGTCGGCCTGGCCATAGGTACTTAGAGGGTCGTCCATCCGCATCTCCACTGTTCTCGGAGTCTACTCCGAACCCTGCGGCCGAAGCCCTATTCGGAGCAGCGCTCGGAGTCCTCGCAACGGGCGAGGACGGCGATGCGCGGGGCCTTCGCGCGGCCGTGCGGCCAGGTCAGGCGGAGGAGGACCGACGACGCGTCGTTGTCGTAGCGGAGCTCCTTCATCTTCCGGTCCGGGTTCGAGCGGTTGACGAGCAGGTAGCGCCCCGCGGGGAGCCCCGTGAGGTCGAGGTCCTGGCCGTGGAAGAACGCGGGGTAGCGGTCGGTGAAGCCGGGCGAGCTCCCTTCGTTCACGCGCAGCTGGTTCGGGTTCCCGAGGCCGCAGTCGCCGAGGAAGTGCGGGCCGGTGAAGTTCTTCACGAGCCGCGCCGCGTAGCCGTAGTGGTCGGCGAGGCAGAACCCCGACTTGCGGTCGCGGACGAGGAGCTTGAAGTTCGACTCGCGCCGCAGCTCGTAGCGCGCGAACGGCCGGAAGTGCCAGTGGTGGTGGGGCGGGTGGTGCTGGTAGCGGAGCTGGCCGACGCTCCGGTAGGCGCGCGTGCCGCCGCCGCGCAGGCGGACGATCTGGTCGCCGCGCATGGCATGCACGGCGGTGCTCGGGCGGGTCCCGCGGATCCAGAGCGGGCCGGTCCCGATGTTGTCCACGGCCGAGCCGAAGCCGAGCCGCCAGCGGCCCTCGAGACGGAGGACAGTCAGCGCCGCCGGGGCGCGCTGGTCGAGATCGGGAAGGCGCTCGTCCGGGAGCGGGAGGATGCGGTTCGTCAGCGCGTTCGCCCACGAGGGATGTCCGTCGCCGGCGCGCGAGGACGTGAGCGCCCGCTGCTTGGCGCCGTCGCGGCCCATGAGCCAGATCGTCCGCGGGCCCTTGCGGGCGCTCACGAACGCGAGCGACAGCGCGTTGGGCGCCCACGCCGGCTGCGCGTCGACGCCCTTGGCGGTCGTGAGCCGCTGCGGAGAGGCGCCGTTCGCGGCCGCCACGTAGACGTCCATGTTGCCGCTCTCCGTGTGGGTGAACGCGAGGCCGGAGCCGCCCACGGCGAACGCGGGGTCGCGCTCGTCGCCCGGAAGCTGGACGAGCGGTGCGGTCGCGCCGCTCGTCGCGTCCGCAGTCCAGAGGTCGAGGCCGGTCCCGCCGCGGTCGCTCGCGAACGCGACCGCGCCCGCGGGCGTCCACGCGGGGTCGGTGTCCGCGCCGGGGCCGGAGGCGAGGACGCGCTGGCTCTTCCCCGTCGCCTGCGCGATCCAGATGTCGGCGTTCCCGGCCTCCGTTCGCGTCCAGGCGAGCTGCGTGCCGTCGGGCGACCACGCGGGCTGCGTGTCGGCCGCGTCCGCCGAGGTCGTCAGGCGGCGCACGGCGTTCGTCTGTACGTCGAGGACGTAGAGCTCCCAGTTCCCGTCGCGCGCGCTCGCGAAGGCGAGGCGGCGTCCGTCGGGCGCCCACGACGGCTGTGCGACCGAGGCCTGGACGAGCACGCGGATCCCGGTCGTGGGGGAGAGGAGCGCGAGCCGCCCCTTGGAGGAGACGGCGACGGTCGGCACGGGCGCGGCGGCCGCCGGCGCCGCGACGCAGAGCGCCGACAGGGCACATGCCGCCAGCGCGGCTGGATATCCGATTCCTCTGAGCCCCATCGAAAGCAGCCGACGACAGCGGCGTCGTCTCACGGTACCGGCTCCATCCGACACCCAACCGATCGAGCGGCGACACCCGCGGCCGACCTGCGCGGCCGCGGCCCGGGCAACCGCGGGTTGGGCGAACCCGACCCAAGTCGTCATGCAATTCGCGAAGGCGAATTGCGGACTTGGGTCGGCGGGGATGCGCCTGGTAGGAATCGAACCTACGACCTCGCGCTCCGGAGGCGCGCGCTCTATCCCCTGAGCTACAGGCGCGTGGGGGTTTACTCTAGCCGCCGTGGAGCTGACCCACCGCGCCGTCTCCCTGCCGCTCGCGACCCCGTTCACCATCTCGCGGGAGACGAGCGTTGACGCGCCGCTCGTGTGGGTCGAGATCCGGCACGGCGACGTCTCCGGCTTCGGCGAGGCGGCGCCCGACGAGCGCTACGACCAGACGGTCGAGACCACACAGGCGTTCCTGGACGAGGCCGGCGAGCTCCTCGGCGACGACCCGTTCGCGCTCGAGGAGATCTGCGCGCGAATGGCCGAGCGCCCGGGCGAGCAGGCGGCGAAGGCGGCGATCGACTGCGCGCTCCACGATCTCTGCGGCAAGCTCACCGGCCTGCCGGTGTGGCGGCTGCTCGGCCTGCGGCGCGCCGGGCCGCCGACCTCGTGGACGATCTGGCTCGGCGACCCCGACGACATGGCGCGTCGCGCCGAGGCCGTGGACCCGCGCTTCCGGCGCCTCAAGCTGAAGCTCGGCGGGCGCGACGGCCTCGACGTCGAGCGGGTGCGTGCCGTGCGCGGCGTCACCGATCTTCCGCTCATGGTGGACGTGAACGAGTACTGGGAGCTCGAGGAGGCCGTCGCCAATATCGAGGCGATCTCGGGCCTCGACGTCCAGTACGTGGAGCAGCCGCTGCCCGCCGGCGACCCGGGCGGGCCCGAGCTCAAGCGGCGCGCGAAGCTCCCCGTCTACGTGGACGAGGACTGCCACACGCTCGCCGACGTCGCCCCGTGCGCCGAGCGGGCGCACGGGATCAACATCAAGCTCGCGAAGTCGGGCGGGATCCGCGAGGCCGTCAAGATGGCCGTTTCGGCCAGGGCGATGGGCCTCGGCGTCATGCTCGGGTGCATGCTCGAGTCGGGGCTCGGCATCTCGGCCGGCGCCCAGGTCGCGAGCCTGTGCGATCACGTCGACCTCGACGGCAACCTCCTCCTCGCCGAGGATCCCTGGCCCGGCGTCGAGTTCACCGACGGCGTCCAGCTACCGCCCGAGCGCACCGGGCCTGGGAGTGCATGAAGCAAGCGCTATCTGATCCTCGCTGAGGGCAAATCCGCGGATCCGCACTACGGGAAGACGATGCGCGGCGTCGTGCGCTACCGCCCGGACGAGGTCGTCGCGATCCTCGACTCGACGCGGCCGGGCGCGGAGTACGAGGGCGTGCCGATCGTCGGGTCGGTCGCGGACGCGCTCCCGTACGAGCCGGACACGGCGCTCGTCGGCGTCGCGGTCTCCGGCGGGCGGCTAGGCCCCGAGTGGCGGGTGCTCCTCCGCGACTCGATCGTCGCCGGGCTGGACGTCGAGGGCGGCATGCACGAGTTCCTGACCGACGACCCGGAGTGGGTCGAGCTCGCGCGCGAGCACGGCGTCGAGCTCCGCGACCTGCGCCGCCCGCCGGCGGATCTCAGCGTCCCGACGGGCGCGAACCTGACGCACGGCGCGCAGGTCGTCCTCACGGTCGGGTCGGACTGCGCGGTGGGGAAGAAGACGATGGCGCTCGAGCTCCACCGCGAGGCGCAGGGCCGCGGGCTCGCATCGGTCTTCGTCCCGACCGGACAGACGGGGATCGTGATCGCGGGGTGGGGGATCGCCGTGGACGCGGTGATCTCGGACTTCCTCGCGGGCGCGGCCGAGCGGCTCGTCGTCGAGGGCGCCTCGCGCGGCGACCTCCTCTGGGTCGAGGGCCAGGGCTCGCTCATCCACCCGCAGTTCTCGGGCGTCTCGCTCGGCCTGCAGCACGGGAGCGCGCCGCACGCGCTCGTCCTCTGCCACGTCGCCGGGACGACCGAGATCGAGGGCTGCCCGGGGCACCCGATCCCGTCGCTCACGGAGCTCGTCGAGCTCCACGAGCGGAACGGGCTTCTCGTGCGCCCCGCGCGCGTCGCGGCGATCGCGCTCAACACGAGCCCGCTCGACGAGGCCGGCGCACGGGCCGCGATCGAGGCGGCCGAGGCCGAGACGGGCCTCGTCGCGGACGACCCGGTCCGCTTCGGCGCAGAGCGGCTCGTGGACGCGGTTCTCGCGCATCTCGCCGAGCTGGGCCCCGCGTTGACTCCTGGTATAAGAGCGGAGTGAACGACCCCCGCGTAGACCGCCTGGCCGAGCTGATCATCCGCTACTCGCTCGGCGTCAAGGAAGGCCACGTCGTCCGGATCGACGGCTTCGAGGCCGCGGCGCCGCTCGCGGTCGCGCTCTACCGCTCGGCCGTCCAGGTCGGCGCGAACCCGTACACGAACCTCTCGATCGACGGCCTCGCCGAGCTCCTCGTCGCGGAGGGGTCGGAGGAGCAGATCGAGTACCTCTCGCCCGTCCAGTGGTACGAGGTCGAGGAGCTCGACGCGCTCGTCACGATCTGGTCCCAGACGAACACGCGCTCGGCGAACCGGCTCGACGCGCGCAGGCACGGCGCCTATATCGCCGCGCAGCGGAAGCTCGTGAACCGGCGCTGGGAGCGCATCGTCGCCGGTGAGCTCCGCTGGTGCGGGACGCTCCACCCGACGCAGGCGCACGCCCAGGACGCGGACATGTCCCTGGCCGAGTACGAGGCCTTCTTCCATGCGGCCTGCCACACCGACGGCGACGGCGCCGAGGACCACTGGCGCGGCACGGCGGCCGAGCTCGAGCGGCGCGCGGGCGAGCTGGGCGAGGCGACCGAGCTCCGCATCGTCGGGCCCGACACCGACCTGCGCGTGGGCATCGCCGGGCGGACGTGGATCGCCGCGGACGGGCGCGTCAACATGCCGGACGGCGAGATCTTCACGAGCCCGGTCGAGACGGCGACGTCCGGCGACATCCGCTTCACGTTCCCGGCCACGTTCCACGGGCACGAGGTCGAGGACGTTCGCCTCCGCTTCGAGGACGGCCGCGTGGTCGCGGCCGAGGCGTCCAAGGGCGGGAGCTACCTGAACGAGCTCCTCGAGCTCGACGAGGGCGCGCGCGTGCTCGGCGAGGTCGCCTTCGGCCTGAACTACGAGATCGACCGCTTCACGCGCAACATCCTCCTCGACGAGAAGATCGGCGGGACGATGCACGTCGCGCTCGGCGCCGGCTTCGGCCAGGCGGGGAGCCGGAACTCCTCCGCGCTCCACTGGGACCTCATCTGCGACCTGCGCGAGGGCGGCGAGGTCTACGCGGACGACGCGCTCGTCTGGAAGGACGGAGCGTTCCTGGACGAGGCCGGGAGCGAGCAGGTCGCGATCGCGGGGGCGCGTGGCTGATCCATACGTCGAGCGCCTGGCCCAGGTCGCGGTCGAGTACTCGACCGAGGTCAAGCCGGGCGACCTGGTGCACCTCGACGCGACGCCGCTCGCGGCGCCGCTCCTGCGCGAGGTGTACAGCCGCGTCCTCGCCGCGGGCGGCCATCCGCAGGTCCGCCTGAGCGTGGACGGCGTCGCCGAGTCGCTGCTGAAGCACGGGAGCGACGCGCAGCTCGAGTGGCTCAGCCCCGCGCGCACCGAGGGGCTCGAGCACGCCGACGTGCGCATCGTCCTCGAGTCGGAGGAGAACACCCGCTCGCTCTCCGGCGTCGATCCCGCGCGGCAGGCGATCGCCCAGCGGGCGCGCAAGCGGCTCGGCGACCGGATCTTCGAGCGGGCGGCGGCGGGCGAGCTCCGCTGGCTCGTGACGCTCTTCCCGACGCAGGCCGCCGCGCAGGACGCGGGCATGTCGCTCCCCGAGTACGAGCGCTTCGTCTACCGCGCCGGGCTCCTCGACCGCGACGACCCCGTGGCCGAGTGGCGCGCGCTCGGAGACAGGATCGCCGGGCTCGCCGAGCGGCTCGGCGAGGTGCGCGAGCTCCGCGTCGTCGCCGAGGGAACCGACCTGCGCGTGGGCGTCGAGGGTCGCACGTGGATCCCGAGCCGCGGCAAGGAGAACTTCCCGGACGGCGAGGTGTTCACCGGCCCGGTCGAGACGAGCCTCGAGGGCGACATCCGCTTCACGTTCCCGGCGGCGTTCCAGGGCCGCGTGATCGAGGACATCGAGCTCCGGTTCGAGGGCGGCGAGGTGGTGAAGGCGGACGCGTCGCGCGGCGGCGCGTTCCTCGACGAGATGCTCGGCGTGGACGAGGGGGCGCGGCGCGTGGGGGAGTTCGCCTTCGGGCTGAACGACGCAGTCACCGAGTTCACGCTCAACACGCTCTTCGACGAGAAGATCGGCGGCACGATGCACATGGCGCTCGGGAAGTCGTATCCCGAGACCGGCGGCGTGAACACGTCCGCGCTCCACTGGGATCTCGTGTGCGACCTGCGCACGAAGAGCGAGGTCTACGCGGACGGCGAGCTCGTCTACCGTGACGGCGCGTTCCTGAACGGGCTCGCGTGACGCCCGCCGCGCCCGCCGCGTGATCGCGATCCTCGGCGACACCCACATGCCGCGGGGCCCGCGGCGGCTTCCCGGGGCGTGCGTCGAGGTCCTCGCCCGCGCCGACCTGATCCTCCACACCGGGGACTTCACGGCGGCCTCGGTCCTGGAGGAGCTGCGCGCGTTCGCGCCCGTGCAGGCGGTGCACGGGAACATGGACGAGGAGTCGCTGCGCGAGACGCTGCCCGAGCGGCTCGTCGTCGAGGCGGAGGGGCTCGCGATCGGGCTCGTCCACGACCCTGGGCCGGTGCCCGGGCGGGCGGCGCGGTTGCGCGAGTGGTTCCCCGGGTGCGACGTCGTCGCGTACGGGCACACGCACATGCCGGAGGTCGTCTCGGACCGCGGCGTCTGGATCGTGAACCCGGGGAGCCCGACCGAGCGGCGGCGCGCCCCGGGGCACACGATCGCCGTCGTCGCGGGCGGCGTGCCCGAGCTCGTCGCCCTGGACTAGCGCGGTTCCGGGCGAAGTTGCGCTCCGTCCGGGGGCGAGGCTACTATGCGAACATATGTTCGTTCAACGTCTTCCCGTGGTTCTGGTTCTCGTCGTGATCGCGGCGTTTCTCGCGCTCTCGGCGGCACGTCCGTCGAGCGGCGCGGGACCGGAGCAGCGCTACGTCGTGCGGTCGGGCGACACGCTCTGGTCGATCGCCGCAGCGCGCTACAGCGGCGACCCGCGCGCGGCGGTGTGGGAGATCGAGCACCGGAACCATCTCGACGGCGGCGTGCTGGTCCCCGGCACCGTCCTGCGGCTTCCCGCCGGCTAGGGCCGTGCGCCTCCGCGCGGTGCTCGGCTGGGCGGCTCGGGGCCTGGCCTGGAGCGCCGTAGACTGGCCGCGTGGACCTCGATCTCGTGTTCCTCGGGACCGCGGGCGCCGCACCGACGGCGCGCCGGGCGACGCCTGCGCTGCTTCTGCGGCGCGGGGGAGAGCGCATGCTCTTCGACTGCGGCGAGGGGACGCAGCGGCAGCTCCTGCGCTCGTCGATCGGCCTGCCGGAGCTCGAGGAGGTCTTCCTCACGCACTACCACGCGGACCACTACCTCGGGCTTCCGGGGATGATGAAGACGTTCGCGCTGCGCGGCCGCGAGGTTCCCCTCACGATCTACGGGCCGCCGGGCCTCGCCGACCTGTTCTCGAGCCTGCGCCGGATCTTCGGCCGGCTGACCTACCCGTTCGAGCTGGTCGAGCTCCGCCCGGGGGAGTCCCTCGCGCGCGACGGCTACTCGCTGGGTGCGATCGAGGTCGACCACGGCGTCCAGGCAATCGGGTGGACGCTCGTCGAGGACGAGCGGCCGGGCCGGTTCGACCTCGAGGCCGCGGAGCGCCTCGGCGTCCCCGCCGGCCCGCTCTTCGGGGCCCTCCAGCGCGGCGAGACGGTCACGACGCCCGCGGAAGCGACCGTGGCTCCGGAGCAGGTTCTCGGCCCAGCGCGGCCGGGCCGGAAGATCGTCCTCACGGGCGACACGCGCGCCGGGCGCTCGGTGCTCGAGGCCGCCAACGAGGCGGAAGTGCTCGTCCACGACGGCTCCTTCGGGGAGGAGGAGCGCGAGCGCGCGGACGAGACGGGCCACGCGACCGCGGGCGACGCGGCGGAGCTCGCGCGCGTCGCGGCGGTGAAGCTGCTGGCCCTCACGCACCTCTCGAACCGCTACTTCGGACCCGAGATCGCGCGCGAGGCGAGGGCCGTTTTTCCCGACACGGTCGTGCCCAAGGACTTCGATATCATCGACGTTCCCTTTCCCGAGAGGGGCGCGCCGACGCTGGTGAAGGGGGGCGCGCTCGGACACGAGGAGGCACGCCATGGGCATGGTGCAGGTGGCGGTGGCGAGGGACCTGACGGAGGCGGAGGAGATCCGGACGATCCTCCGGACGGCGGGGATCCCGTCGGAGCTGCATCCGGCCGTCCCGCAGCACCCGGCGGCTCTCGATGACCCGCCGACGCAGGTGCTCGTCCCCGAGGAGTCGGTGGACGATGCGCAGGACGCGATCGAGGCCATGACCGAGCCCGACGAGCTGCTCGGCGGCCGCTAGGCCTTGGCGTCGAAGGAGCAGGCCCCGGCGGCGTTCGCCGCGCTCGCGGACCGCTACGACGAGCTTCGCCCGGCGGACACCGGCTGGTGGGAGATCTTCGACGCGCTCGTCGCGGCCGGCGGCATCGAGCCGCACGTCCGCGCGCTCGACGTCGGCTGCGGCACCGGCCGCTTCGCCCATGCGCTCGCCGAGCGGGGCGTCCGAGTGTGGGGCGTGGACGCCTCCGCGGAGATGCTCGACCAGGCCCGCGCGCGACCGCTCCCGGGCGGCGGCTTCAAGCAGGCGCCGGCCGAGCGCCTCCCGTTCAAGGATGGGTGGTTCGACGCCGCGGTGATGCGCCAGTCCATCCACCTCGTCGAGCGGCCCGCGGCGTTTCGCGAGGTGCGGCGGATCCTCGCGCCCGGCGGGCGGCTCGCGGTCGCGACGTTCCATCCGGGCCACTTCGACCGCGTCTGGATCTCGCGGGTCGTCCCCGAGGTGGTCGACATCGACCGCGCGCGGTTCCCCGATCCGGAGACGCTGCGGGCGGAGCTCGGTGACCTCGGCTTCGCGAACGTGACCGTGCGCCGCATCCGCCAGCAGACGACGCTCACCCGCGAGGAGGCCCTCGCGCGCCTCCGCGGCCGCTACATCTCGACGCTCCACCTCGTGGACGAGGACGCCTACCGCGAGGGGGTCGAACGCGCCGAGGCGACGCTTCCGGCGACGATCGAGTCCGAGCTCGACTGGGCAATCGTCTCCGCCGTGAAGCGGTAGCGCGGCGCGTCCGACCCGCGTCGCTATACTCGCCCAAGTCCTTTAACTCGGTCCAGAGAGGCCGGAAAGGAGTCGCGAGTGGCAACGCCTACCCGCACCGCACAAACCCTGCTCGACGCCGATGCGCTTGGCCGCACGCTCCAGCGCATCGCCCACGAGATCGTCGAGCGAAACGAAGACCTCTCGCGCGTCGCCCTCATCGGCATCCACACGCGCGGCGTCCCGCTCGCCCAGCGGCTGCGGCGCCTGATCCAGGAGTTCGCGAACGTCGAGGTCGCCCTCGGCACGCTCGACATCACGTTCTACCGCGACGACCTGGTCGCCCGCGGCGGCGACGCGCCGCTGCACCCGCAGCCGATCGTCAAGGCGACGACGCTCGACTTCCCGCTCGAGGGGCTCACGTGCGTCCTCGTGGACGACGTCCTCTACACGGGCCGCACGATCCGCGCCGCGATCGAGGCCCTCTTCGACTACGGGCGCCCCGAGCGCGTCCAGCTCGCCTGCCTCGTCGACCGGGGCCACCGCGAGCTGCCCATCCGTCCGGACTACGTCGGCAAGAACCTCCCGAGCGCCCGCGACGAGCGCGTGCAGGTGCAGCTCGTGGAGGTGGACGAGGTCGACGCCGTCCTGCTCATCCCAGGGAACGAAAGGTGACCATGGCCGAGACCACGACCACCACGCCACTCGCGCGCGACGAGCTCCTGGCGCCGAAGTCCGGGGAGCGCCGCCACCTCATCTCGATCGGCGACCTCGACCGCGAGGACGTCGAGCGGCTGCTCACGCTCGCGAGCGCGTTCGCGGCCACGCTCGAGCGCGACGTCAAGAAGCTCCCGATCCTCCGCGGCCGCACGGTCGTGAACATGTTCTACGAGTCCTCGACGCGCACGTCCTCGAGCTTCGAGCTCGCGGCGAAGCGCCTCTCGGCGGACGTCATGTCCATCAAGGCGAGCGGCTCGTCGGTGGACAAGGGCGAGTCCCTGAAGGACACGGCGCTCACGATCGGCTGCTACGACCCGGACGTCATCGTCCTGCGCCATCCCGAGATCGGCGCGCCCGAGCTCGTCGCGCGCTTCACGGACGCGCACCTCGTGAACGCCGGCGACGGCAAGCACCAGCATCCGACGCAGGCGCTCCTCGACCTCTACACGATCCAGGAGGAGCTCGACCGCATCGAGGGCCTCCACATCGCGATCGTCGGCGACGTCCTGCACTCGCGGGTCGCGCGCTCCGACATCCAGGCCTTCATCCTCATGGGCGCGAAGGTGACCCTCGTCGGGCCGCCGCCGCTCATCCCGCGCGGGATCGAGGCGATGGGCTGCGAGGTCTCCTACGACATCGACGCGATCAAGGACGCGGACGTCGTCTACATCCTCCGCATGCAGCGCGAACGGATGCTCGAGGGCGCCAACTACGTCCCGAGCCTCCGCGAGTACACCGCGCGCTGGGGCGTCACCGCCGACCGGGTCCGCCCGGGCCAGAAGATCATGCACCCGGGCCCGATGAACCGCGGGGTCGAGATCGACGGCGACGTCGCCGACGCGGCCGACGCGCTCATCGAGCGCCAGGTGCGAAGCGGCCTCGCCGTCCGCATGGCCGTCCTCTACGACCTCCTGACCGCCGGCCCCGTCGGGGTCAAGGTGGCGGAGATCGCCGAGGTCGCCCCGTGACGCGCCGCCTGTTCGCACCCGACCATCCCGGCGACGACGTCGTCATTCGCGGCGCACGCGTCCTCGACCCCGCCGAGGGCGTCGACCAGACGATCGACGTCCGCGTGGACAAGGGCGTAGTGGCCGAGCTCGGATCCGATCTCGCGACGAACGGCCACCGCGTCGTCGAGGGCGAGGGCCTCGTCCTCGCGCCCGCGTTCGTCGACCCGCACGTGCACCTCCGCACGCCCGGCCGCGAGGACGAGGAGGACATCGCCTCGGGCACGCGCGCCGCGGCGGCGGGCGGCTTCTGCGCCATCCTCGCCATGCCCAACACGGACCCGATCGTCGACTCTGCGTCGGTGCTCGGCTCGCTGATCGAGCGGGCCCGCGTCGAGGCGGAGGTCCCGGTCGGCTTCCTGGCCGCGATCACGAAGGGCCAGGAGGGCGCCGAGCTCACCGAGATGGTCGAGCTCGCCCACGCGGGCGCGGCCGGCTACTCGGATGATGGGCGGCCGGTTACGTCCCCCGGCCTCCTGCGCCGTGCGCTCCAGTACACCGCGGTCGCCGGGCCGCCCGTCGCGCTCCACTGCGAGGAGCCGACGCTCACCCGCGGCGGCCAGATGCACGAGGGCGTCACGAGCGCCGAGCTCGGCTTCGGCGGCTACCCGTCGATCGCCGAGAGCCTCATGGTCGCGCGCGACCTCGCCGTCGCCCGCTACGAGGGGCGCCCGCTCCACCTGCTGCACCTCTCCGCCCGCGAGTCGGTCGAGGCGCTGCGCGCCGCGCAGGCCGACGGCGTCCAGGCCACGGGCGAGGCGACGCCGCACCACCTCACGGAGACCGACGAGGCGGTGCGCTCCCTCGACGCGAACCTGAAGATGAACCCGCCGCTGCGCGCCGAGGAGGACCGCAAGGCGCTGCTCGAGGCGCTCCGCGACGGCACGATCGCCGCGGTCGCCACGGACCATGCGCCGCACGCGCCGCACGAGAAGGAGGTCCCGTTCGAGGCCGCGCCGTTCGGCGTCACCGGGCTCGAGACCGCGTTCTCCGTCCTCTACACGCGCCTCGTCGAGCCGGGCGAGCTCCCGCTCGAGACGCTCGTCGAACGGATGAGCGCCGGCCCGGCGCGGATCTACGGCCTCGACGCGCCGCGGATCGCGAAGGACGCGCGCGCGAACCTCGTCCTCCTCGACCTCGGCGCCGAGTGGACGGTCGAGGCGCGCGGGTTCCGCTCGAAGTCGCGGAACTCCTGGCTCCTCGGCCAGACGCTCAAGGGCAAGGTCGTCCTCACCGTCGCGGACGGAAAGGTGGCCTTCGCCGCGTGACCGGCTTCCTCGCCTTGGAGGACGGAACCGTCTTTCCCGGCCGGTCGGTCGGCGCCGACGGGATCGCCTTCGGCGAGGCGGTGTTCACGACGGCGATGTCGGGCTACCAGGAAGTCGTCACCGACCCGAGCTTCGCGGAGCAGCTCGTCTGCTTCACGGCGCCGATGGTCGGCAACTACGGCGTCGCGCCGGAGCGCTCCGAGTCGGCCGAGCCGCACGCCCGCGCCGTCCTCATGCGCCGCGCCGGCGGGACTGCCTGGACCGACTGGCTCGCGGCGCACGGGATCGTCGCGCTCGACGAGGTGGACACGCGCGCGCTCGTCCTGCACCTGCGAGAGCGGGGCGCGATGCGGGCCGCCGCGGTCGCGGGCGAGGCGTCCGTCGCGGCCATCGTGGCCCGGGTGCAGGCACAGCCGCGGATGACCGGCCGCGGCCTCGTCGCCGGGGTCTCGACCCGGCTCGCCTACGAGCACGGGAGCGGAACCCCGCGGATCGCGGTCCTCGACTACGGCTGCAAGCGCTCGATCGTCGCGCGGCTCATCGCGGCCGGCGCATCGGTGCACGTCTTCCCGCACTCGACGACCGCGGAGGAGATCCTCGCGACCGAGCCCGCGGGCGTCGTCCTCTCGAACGGCCCCGGCGACCCGGCCGCGCTCGGGCGCGAGACCGAGACCGTCGCTGCCCTCATCGGCCACGTCCCCGTCTTCGGCATCTGCCTCGGCCACCAGCTTCTCGCGCAGGCGGCCGGCTTCCGCACCTTCAAGCTTCGCTACGGCCACCGCGGCGCGAACCACCCGGTGCTCGACACCGAGACCGGCCGCGTGCTCGTCACCGCGCAGAACCACGGCTTCGCCGTCGAGGACGGGAGCGGCGCGGAGGCCGTCGTCACGCACCGCTCGCTCTACGACGGGACGGTCGAGGGTCTCGCGCTCCCCGGCGAGCGCGCCCGCTCCGTCCAGTTCCACCCCGAGGCGGGCCCCGGGCCGCACGACGCGGTCCCGGTGGTCGAGGCCTGGGTCGAGGAGCTGCGCCATGCCGCGTAGGGACGATCTCCACTCGATCTGCGTCGTCGGCGCGGGCCCGATCGTGATCGGCCAGGCCTGCGAGTTCGACTACTCAGGAAGCCAGGCGCTCAAGGTGCTCCGCGCCGAGGGCTTTCGCACCGTCGTCGTCAACTCGAACCCGGCGACGATCATGACCGACCCCGGCTTCGCCGATCGCACGTACCTCGAGCCGCTCGACGTCGAGGGCGTCGCCGACGTCCTCGCGCGCGAGCGGCCCGACGCGCTCCTCCCGACGCTCGGCGGCCAGACCGCGCTGAACCTCGCCGCGAGCCTCGCCGACGCCGGCATCCTCGACGAGCTCGGGATCGAGCTGATCGGCGCGCCCGTGGACGTGATCCGCCGCGCCGAGGACCGCGAGCTCTTCCGCGACACCGTGCAGGGCATCGGCCTCCGTGTGCCCGAGTCCAGGATCGTCACGTCCACGTCCGATGCGGACGGCTTCACCTTCCCCGTCGTCCTGCGCCCGGCGTTCACGCTCGGCGGCCACGGCGGCGGGATCGCGCACTCGCCTGGGGACTTCGCCGAGAAGCTCGACATCGCGCTCTCCGAGAGCCCCGTGGGGCAGGTCCTCGTGGAGGAGTACCTGGCCGGCTGGGACGAGTTCGAGCTCGAGGTCATGCGCGACGGAAACGACAACGTCGTGATCGTGTGCTCGATCGAGAACCTCGACCCGATGGGCGTCCACACGGGCGACTCGGTCACCGTCGCGCCGCAGATGACGCTCTCCGACGAGGCCTACCAGGAGCTCCGCGACGCGGCCGCCGCGATCGTGCGCGCGGTCGGCGTCGAGACCGGCGGCTCGAACATCCAGTTCGCGCGCGAGCGCGAGACCGGCGAGCTGCGGGTGATCGAGATGAACCCGCGCGTCTCGCGGTCGTCCGCGCTCGCGTCCAAGGCGACCGGCTACCCGATCGCGAAGGTCGCCGCGAAGCTCGCGGTCGGATACACGCTCGACGAGATCCCGAACGATCTGACCGGCACGACGCCCGCAAGCTTCGAGCCGACACTCGACTACGTCGTCGTCAAGTTCCCGCGCTTCGCCTTCGACAAGTTCCCCGGCGCCGACCCGACGCTCGGCACGCAGATGAAGTCGGTCGGCGAGGCGATGGGCATCGGCCGCACGTTCACCGAGGCGTTCCTGAAGGCCATGCGAAGCCGCGAGCTCGACAGCGCGGCCGGCGCGCCGTGGGCGACGCTCGACGACCTGCCCGACGGCGTCCACGATTGGTTCCGCTCCGAGCTCGTGCACGCCCGCGGCGAGCTCGCGCGCGTGCGGTCTCTGGGCGACCTCGTCGCCGAGGACTGGGTGCGGATCAAGCGGCTCGGCTGGTCGGACGCGGACATCGCGGCGCAATGCGGGGCCACCGAGCCCGAGGCCCGCCGCGCGCGGCGCTCGCACGGCGTGCGGCCCGCCTACCGGCGCGTGGACTCCTGCGCCGCCGAGGTCGAGGCAGCTTCGAACTACCTGTATTCCACTTGGGGGGAAATGAACGAAGCCGTTCCAGAAGGGGAACGGCCGCGCGCGATCATCCTCGGCTCGGGGCCGAACCGAATCGGCCAGGGCATCGAGTTCGACTACTGCTGCGTCCACGCGGCGAAGAGCTTCCGCGAGCTCGGCTTCGAGGCGGTCATGGTGAACTGCAACCCGGAGACCGTCTCGACCGACTACGACACCTCCGACCGGCTGTACTTCGAGCCGCTCGACGCCGAGGCCGTGCTCGAGATCTGCGCGCGCGAGAAGCCCGACGGCGTCGCGATCCAGCTCGGCGGCCAGACGCCGCTCAAGCTCGCGCGGACGCTCGAGGCGGCCGGCTTCCGGATCCTCGGCACGCCGTTCGACGCCGTCGACCTGGCCGAGGACCGCGAGCGCTTCGCGGCGCTCTGCGGCCGGCTCGGCATCGCGGTCCCGCCGTGGGGGATGGTGTCCGGCCCGGACGAGGCCGTCGCTGTCGCGGAGCGGATCGGCTACCCGGTGCTCGTGCGCCCCTCCTACGTGCTCGGCGGACGGCGCATGCGCGTTTGCTACGCGCCCGACGACGTCCGGGCCGCGGCGCCGGCCGGCGAGCGGGTGCTCGTGGACCGGTTCCTCGAGGGCGCGCTCGAGCTCGACGTGGACGCGCTCTGCGACGGGGAGGAGACCTACGTCGCGGCGGTCATGCAGCACGTCGAGGAGGCGGGCGTCCACTCGGGCGACTCGTCCTGCGTGCTCCCGGCCATCTCACTCGGCCCGCAGGCGCTCGAGCAGGTCCGCGCCGTCGTGCGCGCGCTCGCCCCGGCCCTCGGCGTCGTGGGTCTCGTGAACGTCCAGCTCGCGCTCGTCGGCGGCGACCTCTTCGTCCTCGAGGCGAACCCGCGCGCGTCGCGCACGGTGCCGTTCGCGTCGAAGGCGATCGGGGTGAATCTCGTGGACGCCGCCTGCCGCCTCATGGCCGGCGCGCGGCTCTCCGACCTCGCCCTCCCGCGCGAGGGGACGGCCGCGCAGGTGAGCGTCAAGGCCGCGGTCTTCCCGTTCGGACGCTTCCCGGGCGCGGACCCGGTGCTCGGCCCCGAGATGCGCTCGACCGGCGAGGTCATGGCGAGCGCCGCCGACTTCCCGACCGCGTTCGCGAAGGCCGAGCGCGCCGCCGGCCGGCCGCTGCCGGAGGGCGGGCGCGCGTTCCTCTCGGTCCGCGACCACGACAAGGAGGCCGCGATCGGCATCGCGCGGCGCCTCCACGGCCTCGGGTTCTCGCTCATCGCGACCACCGGCACCGCCGCCGCGCTCGCAGCGGCGGGCATTCCCGTCTCGCGCGTCCGCAAGGTCTCCGAGGACGGGGAGGAGGCGACCGTCGTCGACCTCGTGCGGCGCGGCCGGTGCGACCTCGTCGTGAACACGCCCGACGGGATGGGCGCCCGCTCGGACGGCTACCGGATCCGCGAGGCGGCGATCCGCGCGCGCGTCCCGTGCGTGACGACGATGGCCGGCGCCGCCGCCGCCGTCGAGGCGATCGCGGGCGCGCGGCGCGAGGAAGCCCTCTCGCTCCAGGAGCGCGTTGCGACGGGAACGGCTTAGAACCGTCGCCGTCGAGCCGGTCGGGCCGTACACGCTCGTCCGGGTCGCCCGCGGCGCACTCGACCCCGGCGAGCCGGGCCAGTTCTTCATGCTCGAGGCCCCCGGCCGTCCGCTGCCGCGACCGATGAGCCTCTGCCTCGCGCCGCCCGGCGAGCTCGGGTTCCTCGTGGACGCGATCGGCCCGGGGACCCGCGCGCTCGCCGAGCTCGAGCCCGGCGACGAGCTCGACGTCCTCGGCCCGCTCGGGAACGGCTACCGCCTCGACGTCGAGCGCCCGCTCCTCGTCGGCGGCGGCATCGGCATCGCGCCCTTCCCGTACCTCGCCGAGCGCCTCGGCGGCGCGCCCGCCGTGCTCGGCTTCCGCTCGGCAGAGTACGCCGAGGCCGCGGCGCTCCTGCCGGACGCCGAGGTCGTCGTGGAGCCCCGGCTCGTCACCGAGCTGGTCGATCCGGAGATGGACGTCCTCGCCTGCGGCCCCGAGCCGATGCTCCACGCGGTCGCGCGCCTCGCGCCCCGCGCCCAGCTCGCCTGGGAGGCGCCGATGGCCTGCGGCTACGGCGCGTGCTACGGCTGCGCGGTCCCGATCGGCGGCGTCCTCGAGCGCCTGTGCGTCGCGGGCCCGGTCCTCGAGGCGGCGGACGTGCTCGCCGCGGAGGTGGCCGCGTGATCCTGAACGCCTCCGGCTGTCTCGACGCGCTCGTCGCGCCCGATGTCGCGCGCAGCCTCGACGCCTTCGTGACGAAGACCGTGACGCCGCTTCGCGCGCGAGGGGAACGCGCCGACGCGGATCGCCGAGACCGACTGCGGGATGGTCAACTCGATCGGCCTCGCGAACCCGGGCATCGACCGGTTCTGCGCGGACACGCTCCCGCGCCTGCGCGAGCTCGGCGTCCCGCTCTGGGTCTCGGTGGGCGGGTTCAGCGCGCCGGAGTACGCGGACATGTGCGAGCGGCTCGACGCCGAGGACGGGATCGACGTGCTCGAGCTGAACGTGTCGTGCCCGAACGTCGAGTCGCCCGTGGACGCCGCCGAGGAGATCGTCGTCGCGGCCCGCGCCGTGACCTCGAAGACGCTCTACACGAAGCTCTCGCCGCAGCTTCCCGACATCGGCGCCGCCGCCGAGCGGGTCGCCGCGGCCGGCACCGACGGGCTCTCGCTCGTAAACACCTTGTATGGGATGGCCCTCGACGAGCGGACGCTCAAGCCGGTCGTCGCGACGGAGCGGGGCGGCCTGTCGGGCCCAGGCCTCCGGCCCGTCGCGCTCGCCGCCGTCCACGCCTGCTACCGGGCGACGGGGCTTCCGATCGTCGGCATGGGCGGGGTCGAGACCGGACGCCACGCGCTCGAGCTCCTCGCCGCCGGCGCAGCGCAGATCGCGCTCGGAACCGTGCTCTTCCGCGACCCGGACGCGCCGGCCCGCGTGCGGGCCGAGCTGGCCGAAGCGGCTTCGGCACACGGCTTCGCCTCACCGTCGGAGGCGATCGGCGCCTCGCACGATGTGTTGCCAAGTCTGGCAAAAAAGCCTGCAAAAACCCAATAAAACTCCCACTTGCGCAGCGGCGCGCGGCTGTTAGAATCGCGCGCCATGCAGGCGTCGCGGACACAGGTGCAGGCGCCCCTCCGATCCCTCGACCAACGGATGGACGCCCTGCGCCGCGCAAACGAGATTCGCGTTCGGCGCGCCCAGCTCAAGAAGGACCTGAAGGCGGGGACGGCCAAGATCGAGGACGTCCTCAGCCGCCCGCCGCAGTACGTCGAGACCGCCAAGGTGATCGACATCCTCATGGCCGTGCCGAAGTTCGGCCGGGTGAAGGCGGCGCGGTTCCTGAACCAGTGCCGCATCAGCCAGTCCAAGACCGTCGGCGGTCTCTCCGAGCGACAGCGCGAGGAGCTCGTCGGCCTCCTGCGCCGCTGAGCGGCGGGCCCGTCATGAAGCACGGGCCGAACGGCGACCGCGGACGACTCGTCGTCATCACCGGCCCCTCCGGCGCTGGCAAGGGCACGCTGATTCGCAAGCTGGTCGAGCGCCGGCCGGACCTCGAGGTCGCGGTGTCGGCGACGACCAGGCCTCGCCGGGAGAACGAGGTGGACGGTGTCGACTACTACTTCCTGTCCGAGGAGGAGTTCGTGGCGCGGATCGAGCGCGGCGAGCTTCTCGAGCACGTCCGCTACGTGTCGGGCCACCGCTACGGGACGCTCCGCTCGGAGGTCGAGCGGATCCGCGCGGCGGGGCGGAGCTGCATCCTCGAGCTCGAGACCGAAGGCGCCCGCCGGGTGAAGGAGCTCGAGCCCGACTCGATGACGATCTTCGTCACGACGCCGTCGTTCGCGGAGCTCGAGCGCCGGCTACGCGATCGCGCGACCGAGAGCGCGGGGGAGATCGAAGAGCGCCTCGACCTCGCCCGGCGCCAGACGGAGGAGAAGGACGACTTCGAGCACGTGGTCGTGAACGACGACGTCGAGCGGGCTGTGGCCGAGCTCGACTCGCTCATCGCCCGCGCCCCGGCGAACGCCGGCGCTCGCCAGGCCTGAGCTGCACGAATCGGCACAGTTCCGGCGCAGACACGAGCGCTTTTCGCCGATAGCATCGTGGCTGGTTGGGGGTGGGCTGGGAGCCCGTATCAGACGCGCGCGAGTAGATTTCTGCCGGGCAACGGCGGCCGGATCCGGCGGCGTCGGTACACTGGCTCGCGATGATCCATCCGAGAATCGACGAGCTGCTCGAGCGCACGGACTCCCGGTACGGCCTCGTGATCATGGCCGCCAAGCGCGCCCGGCAGATCAACAACTACCACCACCAGCTCGGCGAGGGCACGTTCGAGGACGTCGCTCCTCCCATGATCGAGTCGCGGTCGAAGAACTACCTCACCCTGGCGCTCGAAGAGATCGCCGAGGGCAAGATCGCGCCCGTCGACCCCTCGAAGAAGAAGAAGTAGCGCCCGCGCGAACGCGCGGGAGAGCGCCTTCACGCACAATTCGTGCGTGACCGGCGAACGCAACCGAGTTCTTCTGGGAGTCACCGGCTCGATCGCCGCCTACAAGGCGTGTGAGCTCCTGCGCCTGCTCGTCCGAGCGGGCCATGACGTCGTCCCGCTCGTGACGCCCGGCGCCGAGCGGTTCGTCACGCGCGAGACCTTCGAGGCGCTGGCGCGCCGGGAGTCGCCGCGGGAGCTCTACCCGCACCTCCAGGACGCCGCCGTGCTCGTGATCGCGCCGCTCTCGGCGAACACGCTCGCCAAGCTGGCGCACGGGCTCGCGGACACCGTCCTCACCGAGGCCGCGCTCGCGTTCCGCGGACCGGTGCTGCTCGCGCCCGCGATGAACGTGCGGATGTGGGAGCATCCCGCCACGCAGGCGAACGCGGCCCTCGTGCGCGAGCGGGGCGCGGAGTTCATCGGGCCAGACTCGGGACAGCTCGCAGAAGGCGAAATCGGCGCGGGGCGCATGGCCGAGCCGGAGGAGATCGCGGCGCGGATCGAGGCGCTGCTTGCGGCGCCCGCGAACGGCGCGCTCCGCGGCAAGCGCGTCGTCGTCACCGCCGGCGGCACGCGCGAGCCGCTCGACTCCGTGCGCTTCCTCGGGAACCGCTCGTCGGGCCGGATGGGCGTGGCGCTCGCGGCCGAGGCCGCCCGGCGCGGCGCCGACGTGACGCTCCTCGCCGCGAATCTCGCGGTTCCGCCGCCGGACGGGGTCGAGGTCGTGCAGACGCCGACCGCCGAGGACATCGCGCGCGAGGCGCTCGACCGCGCCGACGCCGACGTGATCGTCATGGCCGCGCGCGGTCGCCGACTACCGGCCGGACGCGCCGCACGACGGCAAGCGCGCGAAGAACGGCCAGGCCTGGACGGTCACGCTCGAGCCCACGCAGGACGTGCTCGCCGAGCTCGGCCGGCGCCGCCGCGACGGCCAGGTCATCGTGGGCTTCGCGGCCGACGAAGGCGAGCGCGGCCTGGCCCGTGCGCGCGAGAAGCTCGCCGCGAAGAACGGAACCTTCTTCGTCTTCAACGACGTATCACGAACCGACATCGGGTTCGATTCCGAACTGAACGAGGTAGTCGTCGTCTCACACGAGGGAGACCGGACGATCAGTAAACGGACCAAGCGGGACGTCGCGGCGGCTATCCTCGATGAAGTCGGGACGATCCTCGGAGGAGGGTAGACATGGACGAGCCGCTCGCTTCAGTCGACGAGTCGCTGCACACGGCCCGCTCGGCCGAGCTTGCACGGCGGATCACCTCGAATCTCAGGAGCGTCATGCACGCTCCCGACGAGACGCTCGAGCTCTGCGTCCTCTCGCTCTTCAGCGAGGGGCATCTGATCATCGAAGACCTGCCCGGCGTGGGGAAGACGACGCTCGCGAAGGCGCTCGCGCGCTCGGTCGACCTGTCCTTCTCGCGCATCCAGTTCACGCCCGACCTGCTTCCGTCGGACGTGACGGGCGTGAACGTGTTCAACCAGCGCAATGCAGAGTTCGAGTTCCGGCCCGGCCCGGTGTTCGCGAACGTGCTCCTCGTGGACGAGATCAACCGGACGTCGCCGAAGACCCAGGCCGCCCTGCTCGAGGCGATGCAGGAGCGCCAGGTCACGGTGGACGGCGTCTCCTACGGGCTCGCGCCGCCGTTCATGGTCATGGCGACGCAGAACCCGATCGAGTACGAGGGGACGTATCCGCTCCCCGAGGCGCAGCTCGACCGGTTCACGATGCGGATCTCGATCGGCTACCCGCCGCTCGGGGCCGAGGCGAAGATGCTGACCGAGCAGACGACGCAGACGCCGCTCGAGTCGCTCCAGTCGGTCGCGTCCGCCCAGGAGATCGTCACGGCCGTCGAGGACTCGCGGCGCGTGTACGTCGAGGAGAGCCTCGAGCGCTACGTGGTCGCGCTGATGCACGGCACGCGCGGCGACGGCCGGCTCTTCCTCGGTGCGAGCCCGCGCGCGGGGATCAACCTGCTCCGCGTCGCCAAGGCGCGGGCGCTCGTCGCGCAGCGCGACTACGTGGTGCCCGACGACGTGAAGGCGGTCGCCTCCGCGGTGCTCGGCCACCGGCTCATCCTCGCGCCCGAGGCGCGCTCGGCCGGGCTCTCGCCGGACGACATCGTCGCGGACGTGGTCGAGCGGACTCCGGTTCCCGTCTGAGGCGCAGCGGATGCTGACCGACCGCGGGCGCGTCCTCCTGGCCCTCGGCGGGCTGACGTACCTCGCCGCCTGGGCGTTCGGCTCGACGCCGCTGTACCCGGCCGCGGTGGGGTTCGTGCTCGCCGTCGGCCTCGCTGCGCTCTGGGTACGTCTCCTCCGTCGCCCGATGCGCCTGCGCCGGTCGCTCTGGGGCGGCGACCACCTCGCGGGCGACGACATCCGCATGGAGGTCGAGGTCGAGTCCGACGGGATCCATCTTCCCGGCACGCTCGTGCTGCGCGAGGAGGTCGAGCGCCTCGGCGTCTTCGAGGAGCCGCTCACCCGCTACCACGGCGCCCTGGTCGGCCGGTACACGCTCGAGGAGGTTCCGCGCGGCCGCTATCCGATCACCCGCTCGCAGATCGTGATCGAGGATCCGTTCGGCCTCGAGCGGGTCGAGGTCGATCTCTGGCGCGCCGACGCGCTGCTCGTCTACCCGCGGATCGTCGAGGTCGACCGGCTGTTCTCCGACGCGGGCGGGCGCACGCCCGGCGGCCGGCGGCTCCTGCTGCACCGGACGACCGGCTTCGAGCTCCACTCCGTCCGCGAGTACGAGCAGGGCGAGTCGCTGCGCCGCGTGCACTGGCCCTCGACCGCGCGCCGCGGCGAGCTCATGGTCAAGGAGCTCGAGGACGCGCCGCGCGACGAGACCGCCGTCCTCCTCGACGGGGACGCCGCAGGGGTCGTGGGCGTCGCGCCCGACTCGACGTTCGAGCTGGCCGTGCGCGCCGCCGGATCCATCCTTCGCGCCAACGCCGCGCGCGGCCGGCGCAGCGCGCTCATCCTGAGCTCCCGCGCCCGCATCTACCAGCCCGTCCAGTCGCTCGACACCGACTGGAGCCGCGCGCTCGAGGTGCTTGCCGCCGTCGAGGCGGACGGGAACCTGCCCATCGCGAGCGTCCTCGCGGACGAGTCCGGCCCGGCGTCGCGCGCGCTCGAGCTCACCGTCGTGACCTCGCAGCTGACGGCACGGCTCGTCGACCGGCTGCTCCAGCGGACCCTCGCGCGCCACGGCGCGTCGCTCGTCTACGTCGACCCCGCGACGTTCGTCGAGGGCGGCGTGCGCACGGCCGACGTTGACGCACAGCTCCTCCGGCTCGACCGGGCGGGCGCGCCCGTTCTCGTCTTGCGGCGCGGCGACGACCTCGCCGCCCGCCTGCGCGGATCCGGCGAGGGCGCCTCGGCCGCCGAGAACGCGATCGCCGCGGCGGGAGGCGCGCGTGGGTAGGTCGCTCGCCGCCTTCGGCATCGCTTCGGCCACGATCGCCGTCGGGTGGCTCGGGCTCGAGAGCGGGACGACGCACGGGCGCCAGGCCGCGCAACTCATCCTGCTCGCGCTGATCCCGACGCTGTCCGTCCTCCTCGGCCGGAGCCGTCGCCTGACCTGGCTGCTCGCCGGCGCCGCCACGTTCTTCGCGTTCACGCTCGCCTTCGACCGGCCGGTCTGGGAGGCGCGGCCGCGGAACTCCGAGCACGACTTCTTCGGCCCGATCCTCGGCGACATCGGCCAGGGCTTCCGCGACTCCTCCGACGTCCCGGCGCCGTTCGACCCGAGCACGTACGCCGGGATGCACGGGCTCGTGATGATCGCGATCTTCGGGTTCGCCGCCGCCGCCGGGATCGCGATCGCGGCCCGGCGAACCGCCGCCGCGCTCGCAATCGTCCTCCTCGGGGCGGGGATCCCGCTCACCATGCAGTCGCCGCAGCTCGCGAGCGGCCGGGCCCTCGCGCTCGGCGGGTTCGTGCTCGCGGCGGCGCTCCTCGTCCTCGTGCTCATGCGCCGAGGCGAGCACGGGCTCGGGTACGCGATGGGGATCACGGCCGTGCTCGTCGCGGTCGCGGTCGGAGGCTCGACCTCGGACGCGGTCGCGAAGGGCGGCTTCGTGAACTGGGACTCCTGGGACTGGTACGACAAGCCGGCCGAGCCCGTGGACGTGAGCTACGTCTGGAACGGGAGCTACGACGGCGTCGACTTCCCGAACAAGAAGACGACCGTGCTCGAGGTCACCGTGCCGGGCAAGAAGCGCCAGCTCTACTGGCGCGCGACCACGCTCGACGACTACACGGGGACGATCTGGCGCGAGGACGAGGGCTTCCGGCAGGGCTTCCCGTCCGGCGACCAGGTGAACGTCGCCGTGGACACGACGAACGTCCCCGAGGAGATCCTCGGCCAGCAGCTCGTAAGGCAGAACGTGACCGTGAAGGCGCTCAAGGACCGCCACCTCGTCGGGTCGGCACAGGCCCTGCGCTGGTCGATCAACCGCGACACCACCCTCGCGGTGAACGACGCGGTCTCCGTCACAACCCCGCTCAAGCGCGGCGACCGGTACTCAGTGTGGAGCTACATCTCGGACGCGACGCCAAAGGAGCTCGCCAAGGCCGGGACGAGCTACCCGAACGGGATCCAGGAGACGTACCTCGTCCCCAGCGCGAACATCCCGGCGCTGCCCGCCTTCGGCTCGCCCCTGCTCGCGGCCCGGCTCGACGAGCTCTTCGTGGCCGGCGGCCAGCTCGCCGACCACCGGCCGCTCCTCGCCGCCGCCGAGCGCGTGACGCGGGGCGCGACGTCGCCGTACGCGGTCGCCCTGAGTCTCGAGCGCTGGTTCCGCACGTCCGGCGGCTTCCGCTACACCGAGCACCCGGGCTCCTCGGGCACGACGCCCGCGCTCGTCGAGTTCATGAAGACGAAGGCCGGCTACTGCCAGCACTTCGCCGGCGCGATGGCGCTCATGCTCCGCTACCTCGGGATCCCCGCGCGCGTCGCCGCTGGGTTCACGAGCGGGAGCTACGACGCCCACGCGCACAAGTGGACGGTCACCGACCACAACGCGCACACCTGGGTCGAGGTCTACTTCCCGCACTACGGCTGGCTCCAGTTCGACCCGACGCCCGACCGCGGCGAGCTCTCCGAGCCCTACTCGTACGCCTCGTCGGCGTTCGACGCGGCCGAGGCCGCCGCGCTCGGCGGGCCGCTCGGAGCGATCAAGGGCCAGCTCGACCGAGGCGGCGGGCTCGCCGGCCGCGAGGGCGCGGCCGCGACGGGCGGCCCGGTCGGCGCCGTCGCCGGGAAGAGCCGCGGCATCGTGAGCGTCGTCTTCCTCCTGGCGCTGGCCGCCGGCGTCGCGATCGTGCTGCTCAAGGAGGCGCGCCGGCGCGCACGCTTCCTCGCCCGCGACCCGCGCCGGCTGGCGACCGCCTACCGCCGCGACCTCGTCGGGTACCTGGTCGACCAGGGCCACGAGGTGCCGCAAAGCGCGACGCCCGACGAGCTCGCCGAGCTGACCCAGAGCGTCTTCGGCGTGAGCGGGAACCAGTTCGCCCGCGCGCTCGCCGAGGCCCGCTACGGGCGGCCCGAGGAGGCGCCGGTCCAGGCGAAGCGCACGCGGAGGGAGCTCGGGCGCCTGCGGCGGAACCTCCGCAGCCGGCTTTCGACCATGCAGCGCATCCGCGGCGCGTTCCGGCTCCGCTCCCTGACCGTGTGACGCCGTGAAGGCGGTGGTGATGGCCGCCGGCGAGGGGCGGCGGCTGCGTCCGCTGACCGCGCGCTGGCCGAAGCCGGTCCTGCCGATCGACGGCCGTCCGGTGCTCGCCACGCTCCTGCGCGAGCTCGCCGCCGCGGGGATCGAGGACGCCTGGGTCGTGTCCGGCCACCTCGCGGAGCAGGTGGAGGCGCTCGCGGGGGACGGCTCGGCCTTCGGGCTCCGCGTCCGCTTCGCGCGCCAGTCGGAGCCGCTCGGCTCGGCCGACGCCGTCGCGCGTGCCGTCGAGGCCGGCGCGCGCGCGCCGTTCCTCGTCACCGCGGCCGACACGGTCTACACGGCCGGCGACGTCGGACGCGCCTGCGCGCAGTGGGAGGAGGACGGCGCGGCACTCGGGCTCGGCGTCCGCCTCGGGCCCGACCCGGACGCCGAGCACATGCGGGTTCGCGTGGAGGACGGGCGCGTCACGGCGCTCGGCGAGGGCGAGGCGACGGCCGCGCCGCTCTGGTTCTTCGGCGCCGAGGCGGCCGCAGGTCTCGCGGACGTCCCCGGCCCGCCGTTCGAGCTCGCGACCGTGCTCGAGCGGACGCTCGCCGCCGGCGGCCGTGTCGCCGCGCTCCCGCTGGGCCCGACGCGCGACCTCACGCATCCGGTGGATCTCGTCACGGAGAACTTCCCGTATCTTTGGAACGAGGACGGAAGGACGGGACGGGACCGATGAGCGAGTCCGAGACCTACGACCTGTTCAGGCAGGGTCGCGAGCAGATGAAGAAGGGCATGAACGCCCAGGCGACCGTCGCGCTCGAGAAGGCGAAGCGGCGCGAGCCGGGCAAGGCGTCGATCCGCGAGGCGCTCGGGATCGCCTACTTCCGCATCCGCCGGTTCGCCGAGGCCGAGCGCGAGTTCCGCGCGCTCGTGGACATGAAGCCGGTGGACGACTACGCGCACTTCGCGCTCGGCCGGTGCCTCGAGAAGCAGGGCCGCACGGACGAGGCCGCGGGCCACTACCGGCTCGCGACCACGATGAGCCCGGGGAGCGCCGAGTACCGCCGCGCGCTCGACGGTCTCCGCCGGGCGAGCTAGTCCGGGCCCCATGCGTGCGGTCGTCCAGCGGGTGCGCGAGGCGCGCGTGACCGCCGGCGGCGAGGCGCGCGGCGCGATCGGAGCCGGGCTCTGCGTTCTGCTCGGCATCGCGGAGGGCGACGACGAGGCGACTGCCGATCGGCTGGCGCGGCGCGTCGCGCGACTCAGGATCTTCGAGAACGCCGAGGGGAGGTTCGACCTGAACGTGCTCGACACGGGCGGCGCGGCGCTCGTCGTCAGCCAGTTCACGCTGATCGCGGACACGGCCAAGGGCAACCGGCCGAGCTTCGCCGCCGCCGCGCGGCCCGACCACGCCGAGCCGCTCTACGAACGGTTCTGCGCCGCGCTCCGCAGCCGAGGGCGTCCCGGTCGAGACGGGCGTCTTCGGTGCGCGGATGACGGTGGAGATCGCGAACGACGGCCCCGTCACGATCGTGCTCGACGCGTAAGGCCGCGCGCACGGCGGGATAGCCGGTCGTTGCTATCCTGACAGCCGACATTTTTCCGGCTGTTGGAGAAATGGGCGCGTCGCGCCCATTTTGTTTAGGAAGGACGATTTTGGCCCCGGTCTACGAGCAGGAACGCGAGCTTCAGCGTGAGATGGCCGCCAAGGTGTCGGGCTCCATGCCCGACGTCGAGGTGCTGGCCGTCGAGCTGCGAAGCCCCGAGCAGGCCTGCGTCTACCTGGACCGCCCGTCCGGCGTGGACATCGCGCTCTGCGAGGAGGTGACAGGGCTCCTTCGCGAGTACCTCGACCGCTACGCGCTCGAGGTGTCCTCGCCCGGGATCGAGCGTCCGCTGCGGACGCACGAACACTTCGCGCAGGTCGTCGGCCGGCGGGTGGCGCTTCGCACCGCCGTCGACATCGACGGCCGCAAGCGCTTTCGCGGCGAGGTCGTCGCGGCTGGCGACGACGCCGTCACCCTCGAGGGGGCCGACGGCACGCGCGTGGAAGTCCCGTACGAGTCGATCGTGCGGGGGAATCAGATCGACGAGGGGACGTCATGAGCCGAGAGATCCTGGAAGCGGTCAGGGAGATCGAGCGCGAGAAGGGGATCGAGGAGGACACCCTCGTCCACGCGCTCGAGGACGCCCTGCTCGCCGCGTACAAGAAGACCCCTGGTGCGGCCCGCCACGCACAGGTCGAGCTGGACGAGAACGGCGACTTCCGCGTCTGGGCGATCGAGCTGCCTGCGGACATCGAGGAGCGCCTGGTCGAGGAGGCGCGCGAGCGCGCGATCACGGAGCTCGAGGAGGCCGAGATCGCGAACGGCGAGCGCAGCCACACGCTGATCATCGACGAGGACCTCCAGATCGACTGGTCGGACGTGGCGCCCGAGCAGGTCAAGCGCTCGGACGTCACGCCGGAGAACTTCGGCCGCATCGCCGCGCAGACGGCGAAGCAGGTCATCCAGCAGCGGATCCGCGAGGCCGAGCGGGCGATGATGTACGACGAGTACGTCGACCGCGTCGGCGAGGTCGTCACGGGCATCGTCCAGCAGGCCGGCGACCGCAACAACATCCTCGTGGACCTCGGCAAGGTCGAGTCGCTCCTGCCGCGCTCCGAGCAGGTGGACGGCGAGCGCTACGAGCAGGGCTCGCGCATCAAGGCCGTCATCACCGAGGTGCGCTCCGGGACGAAGGGCCCGCAGGTCATCCTGTCGCGGCGCGACCCCGAGCTGATCAAGACGCTCTTCGAGCTCGAGGTCCCCGAGATCGCCGACGGCCTCGTCGAGATCCGCGGCGTCGCCCGCGAGCCCGGCTACCGGTCGAAGATCGCGGTCGAGTCGCACGCCCAGGGCGTGGACCCGGTCGGCGCCTGCGTCGGCCCGCGCGGCTCGCGCGTCCGCATGGTCGTGTCCGAGCTCCGCGGCGAGAAGATCGACATCATCCCGTGGAACAACGAGCCGGCGCGGTTCATCGCGAAGGCGCTCTCGCCCGCCCGCGTCCGCGAGGTGCTCGTGGACGACGAGTCCCGCGAGGCGACCGTCGTCGTCCCGGACGACCAGCTCTCGCTCGCGATCGGCAAGGAGGGGCTGAACGCCCGCCTCGCCGCGCGGCTCACCGGCTGGAAGGTGGACATCGAGTCCGACACCGAGTTCGCGCGCGCCGAGGCCGAGGCGGCCTTCGGCGGCGGCGTCCCCGGCAGCGAGGACTACTCGGGCCGCTGCTCGGCGATCCTCTCGAACGGCAAGCGCTGCCCGAACGCGGCGCTCCCCGGCACGCACTACTGCGGCATCCCCGCGCACCGCGAGCTCGCCGAGCGCGAGGCGCGCGGCGAGATCGTCCGCGAGGAGGCTCCGGTGGAGGAAGCGCTCGGCGGAGGAGGCCGAGCCCGCCGAGGAGTCCGTCGAGACCGAGGCCGTGGCCGACGAGGCCGAGCCGGTCGCGGAGGTCGTGGAGGACGAGGTCGAGGCCGAGCCGGTCGCCGATGAGATCCCAGCGGAGGCCGCGGTCGCGGCGGACGGTGAGGAGGAGCAGGCTGACCAGGCGTGACGGATCCGGTCCGCACGTGCGCCGGCTGCGGGCGGAAGGCGCCGCAGGCGGAGCTCGTGCGCTACACGGCGCAGGACGGGACGCTTCGCGCGGACTCCGGGCGCCGTCACCCCGGCCGGGGCGTCTACACCTGCGCGAACGCGGACTGCTTCGAGCGGGCGCGCGACCGGGGCGGCTTCGCCCGAACGCTGCGGCGCGCCGTGACGGTCCCGCCGTCCTTGAAGGCGCTTTTCACCAGGGAGTAGGCTCCCACGATGGCTGATCGCGGCAGGCCTCTGCGCCCGCGCGGCGGCGCCCCCGGTGGGCGGCGCAAGCGGCGCGTCGTCATCGACCAGCAGGCGAACCGTCCGCGCACCGACGGGCGGCAGCGCCCCGGCGATCCGCCGCCCAGGACGCGCGAGCCGCGCGAGCCGGCGCCCGAGCCGACCGGGCCGGTCACGGTCGAGTCCGGCGCGACGGTCAAGGACGTCTCGGCGGCGCTCGGCAAGAGCCTCCAGGACATCATGAAGTTCCTCATGGAGAACGGCGAGATGGTGAACATCACGCAGTCGCTCTCCGACGAGGCGATCGAGTTGATCGCGGCGCAGTTCGCGGCCGAGCGCGAGCTCCACATCAAGCACGCCGACGAGGAGGACCTCGAGCCGGAGACCTATGAGGACGACCCGGCCGACCTCACCGAGCGCCCGCCGGTCATCACGATCATGGGCCACGTCGACCACGGCAAGACCTCGCTCCTCGACGCGCTCCGCGAGTCCGCGGTCGTCGAGACCGAGGCGGGCGGGATCACGCAGCACATCGGCGCCTACCAGGTCGACCACTCGGGCCGGCGGATCACGTTCCTCGACACGCCGGGCCACGAGGCCTTCACCGCCCTCCGCGCCCGCGGCGCGAAGGTGACCGACATCGCCGTCCTCGTGGTGGCGGCCGACGACGGCGTCATGCCGCAGACGGTCGAGTCGATCAACCACGCGCGCGCGGCCGAGGTGCCGATCGTCGTCGCGGTGAACAAGGTGGACAAGGACGGCTCCAACCCGCAGAAGGTGCGCCAGGAGCTCGTCCAGTACGAGCTCCAGGCGGAGGACTGGGGCGGCACGACGCAGTTCGCGGACGTCTCGGCCAAGACGAAGCAGGGGCTCGACGACCTGCTCGAGCGCATCCTGCTCGTCGCCGACGCCGAGCTCGAGCTGACCGCGAACGCGAAGGCGGAGGCCTCCGGGCCGATCATCGAGAGCCGCCTCGACGTGGGCCGCGGCCCGATCGCGACGATGCTCGTCCAGCGTGGCACGATCCGCGTCGGCGACGCGATCGTGGCGGGCGACGCCTGGGGCAAGGTGCGCGCGCTCCACGACTACCGTGGCGAGCGAGTCAAGGAGGCCGGCCCGGGCACGCCGGTCGAGATCCTCGGCTTCGACAAGCCGCCGTCGGCCGGCGAGTACGGCCGGGTGGTCGAGAACGACCGCCAGGCGCGGCACTTCGCGCAGCTTCGCGCGCAGCGGGTGCGCTCCGAGCAGCTCGCCCGCCGGGCGAAGAAGGGCATCTCGCTCGAGGACCTCTTCACGAGGATCGAGGAGGGCGCCGTCCAGGAGCTCGGCATCGTCGTCAAGGCCGACGTGCAGGGCTCGGTCGAGGCCGTCATCGGCGAGCTCTCGAAGATCCACCACCCCGAGGTCTCGGTCAACGTGATCCACACCGGCATCGGCGCGATCTCGGAGTCCGACGTGATGCTCGCGTCGGCGTCGGGCGCGATCGTCGTCGGCTTCAACGTCCGCCCGAACGCGGAAGCGCGCGCGCTCGCCGAGCGCGAGGGCGTGGACATCCGCACGTACCGCGTGATCTACCAGCTCACCGAGGACATCGAGCAGGCGCTCGTCGGGATGCTCCGCCCCGAGGAGGTCGAGGTGACGCTCGGCGAGGCCGAGGTGCGCGCGCTCTTCCGTGCGTCGCGCGTCGGCGTCATCGCGGGCTCGTACGTCACGCAAGGCGTCATCCGGCGAAACGCCGCCGCCCGTGTCGTCCGTGAGGGCACGGTGGTCTACGAGACCACGATCGCCGGCCTCAAGCGCTTCAAGGACGACGCCCGCGAGGTGCAGGCGGGCTTCGAGTGCGGGATCCTGCTCGACGGCTTCAACGACGTGAAGGAAGGCGACATCATCGAGGCCTACGAGACCCGCCAGATCGAGCGCACCGATCTCTCCACCGGGAACGGCGGCCCGCCCGCGGCCCCGGCGGACGACGCCGAATCCGAGTAGCCCCGGTGGGCGCCGGCTATGTCGGCATCCTCGCCTTCGAGCTCCACTTCCCCGAGGCGGGGTCGCTCAAGGGCAAGCGGAAGTACGTGCGCTCGGCGAAGGCGCAGCTCGCCAACCGCTTCGGCGCGTCGGTGGCGGAGGTCGCCCACCACGAGCTCTGGCAGCGCGCCGGGCTCGCGGCCGCGTGCGTCACGCGCGAGCTCGGCGAGCTCGAGCATCTGCTGGACGACGCGGAGCGCTACCTCGGCGGGCAGGAGTGGGAGCTCGTGCGCGTGGAGCGCCGGGTCCTGGCGGTGGACGAGTGAGCGGGCGCATGCGCCGCGTGAACGAGGCCGTGCGCGAGGTCGTCTCCGAGGGGCTGGCCGACCTCAAGGATCCCCGCATCGGCTTCGTCACCGTGACGGGCGTCGAGACGAGTCCGGACCTCCACCAGGCGATCGTCTACGTGAGCGTCCTCGGCGGCGACAAGAAGCGCGAGAAGTCGCTCGAGGGCCTTCAGGCCGCGCACGGTGTCCTCCAGTCGCGGATCAGCCGCGAGCTGCGGCTCAAGCGGACCCCGACGCTGACCTTCGAGTACGATCCGACGGTCGACCACGGCATGCGGCTTTCGCGCCTGATCGACGAGCTTTCGCCCCGTGAACGCAATGACGACTGAGCTGGAGAGGGTCAGTGAAGCGCTGCGGTCGAACGAGCGCTTCGTCGTCACCACGCACGAAAACCCGGACGGCGACGCCCTCGGCTCGCTCCTCGCGACCGAGCTGACGCTCCGCGCGCTCGGCAAGGAGGCGACCGCGTACCTCTGCGGCGAGGTGCCGCTGCCGAACGAGTACACGTTCATGCCGATCGTCGACCTCGCGCGCGGCGACGCCCCCGACATGGTGGGCCGCGTGCTCGTCGCCGTGGACTGCGCGAACGAGAGCCGGCTCGGCCGCGAGCCGGAGCGCCTGCTCGAAACGGCCGACCTCGTCGTGAACATCGACCATCACCACGACAACACGCGCTTCGGCGACGAGAACCTGATCGTCGCCGACGCCTCCTCGACGGGGGAGATCCTCCGGGACGTCATCCGCGAGCTGGGCGTCGAACTCACCCCGGAGATCGCGGAGGCGCTCTACATCGCGATCGTCACGGACACGGGCCGGTTTCAGTACTCGAACACGTCCGCGAAGTCGCTCCGGCTCGCCGCGGAGCTCGTGGAGGCCGGCGCGGACGTACACCGCGTCTTCCAGGGCGTCTACGAGAACGTCCCGTTCGCGAAGCTCAAGCTCGTGGCGCGCGCGCTCGACCGGGCGCGGATGCTCGAGGACGGGCGCGTCGTAGTCTCGTATCTCGAGCGCGGCGACTTCGCCGAGGCCGGGGCGGTGGAGCCGTACTCCGAGGGGATCATCGACTACCTGCGCGCAGTCGACGGCGTCGAGCTGGCCGCCCTCATCCGCGAGCCGCCGTCGACGGACGGGCCGAAGCGGCGCGTGAGTCTCCGGACGACCGAGCAGAGCCTCGACGTCTCCGCGATCGCCCGGAAGAGCGGCGGCGGCGGTCACCGCCAGGCGGCCGGCTTCCCGTCCGAGGCCACCGTGGACGAGATCGTGGACTTCATCGCCCGCGAGTACCGCGCGCAGGCCGCCGCGCTCGAGCCCGCGTGAGCGACCTCGCGCCCGGCGAGATCGACTTCGAGGCGGAGGTCGAGGCGGCGGTCGCGTCGCTCCCCGACGATCTGCGCGGCTTCATGTCGAACGTCGCGATCGTCGTCGAGGACGAGTCGCCGCGCCCCGGGGTGCTCGGGCTCTACCAGGGCTTCCCGCTGACCGTCCGCGGAAGCGGCTACTCCGCCGTGCCGCCCGACAAGATCACGATCTACCGCGGTCCGCTCGAGCGGCTCTACGGGCGCGATCCCGAACGGCTCCGCGCCGAGATCCGCCACGTCGTCCTGCACGAGATCGCGCACCATTTCGGCATCAGCGACGAGCGCCTGATCGAGCTCGACCGCTACTAGGTCTCGGCGCGTCACGACGGACGCGAATGCGTTCCGTCCCTCCCGAGTCAGACGCTATCGAGGAAGATCGCACCTGTGCGTGCCGCTTCGCGCCAAGTTCGTGCCGATTCGTCCCCCGATCCGGCGGGCGGGCTCGTGCTCGTGGACAAGGAGGCCGGCCCGTCCTCGTTCGCGATCGTGCGCCGCGTCCGGGAGCGCTTCGGGCTCAAGGCGGGGCACGCGGGCACGCTCGACCCGTTCGCGACCGGGCTGCTCGTCTGCCTGCTCGGGCGCTCGACGCGGCTCGCCCGCTACCTCGTCGGGCTCGACAAGCGCTACGTGACGACGATCCGACTCGGCATGCGCACCGACACCGGTGACTCCGAGGGCGCGGAGATCGAGGCGACCGAGCTTCCGACACGCGCCGACATCGAAGCCCTGCGCGGTGAGATCGAGCTCCAGGTCCCTGCCGCCTCCGCGGTGAAGATCGACGGCGAGCGCGCCTACCGGCTGCATCGCGCCGGCCGCGACGTCGAGATGCCGACGCGCCGGACCGACGTCTACGAGCTCGAGATCCTGCGCTTCGAGCCGCCCGACCTCGAGCTCGCGCTGCACGTCTCCTCGGGGACGTACATCCGAGCGATCGCCGACGCGCTCGGGGGCCACTGCACCGCGCTCCGTCGTACCGCCGTCGGGCCGTTCGCCCTCGAGGCCGCCGACGAGGAGCGCCTCCTGCCGCCGCTCGCCGCCGTGCCGCACCTGCCGCGGATCGAGCTGGACGCGGAGGGGCTGCGGCTCACGACGACCGGCCGCGCGATCCCCGCGGACGGAGACGGCCCCGTCGCGCTCGTCCACGACGGAGACCTCGTCGCGGTCGCGCACGCCGCGGACGGGCTCGCGCGCCCCGAGACGGTGCTGCGGTGAGCGTCCTTCGCTCCGTCGCCAACGCCGAGCCCGCCGAGCGCGCGGTCACGATCGGCACCTTCGACGGAGTGCACCGCGGCCATCGCGCCGCGATCGACGCTGCGCGCGCCACCGGCCTTCGCTCCGGCGTCATCACGTTCGACCCCCATCCGCGCCTCGTCCTCGGCTACGAGGTGCAGCTGCTGACGTCGCTCCGCCGCCGGCTCGAGCTGCTTGAGGAGGCCGGGCCGGACGACGTGCTGCTCGTCGAGTTCACCCCCGAGGTCGCGCAGCTCGACCCGGAGGCGTTCGTCGAGGCCGTGCTGCGCCCGTTCGGGACGACCGTCGTCGCCGTGGGGGAGGGGTTCCGGTTCGGCGCGGGCCGGCGCGGCGACGCGGACCTGCTTCGCCGCGAAGGCTTCGACGTTCGCCCGGTCCCGCTCGTCCCCGGCGTCTCCTCGACGCGGATCCGCGAGCTGCTCCGCGACGGCGACATGCCGGGTGCGGCGGCGCTCCTCGGCCGCCCGCCCGAGCTCGAGGGCACCGTTGTCTCGGGCGACCAGCGAGGCGGGACGCTCGGCTTCCCGACCGCCAACCTCGCCGTCGACCCGAACGTCCTCGTCCCGGCCTACGGGATCTACGCGGGCGAGGCGACGGTCCTCGACGGGCCCGGCGTGCCCATTCGCACCGCCCTGAGCATCGGCGTGAATCCGCACTACGGTGGGGTCGAGCGGCGGATCGAGGCGTTTCTTCTCGACTTCGAGGGCGATCTCTACGGCCGCCCGCTTCGCCTCGCGCTCTGGGAGCGGCTCCGCGACGAGCGCGCGTTCGCGAGCGAGGAGGAGCTCGTCGAGCAGATCGCGGCAGACGTCGAGGCCGCCCGGGCGGCCCGTCCGCCGGCCTGAACGGCGCAAGGATTCGGCAAAGATTCCTGCAAGGCCGCTGATTTGCGGCGTCCTTCCTGGCAACGTTTCGTTTGTGGCATCCGGGACGAACGTGCAGTGCCTCCTCTGCGGGGCCAAATACGCAAAGCCGGACACGGGGAGAACCGCGACGGCGAACCCCGGCTGTCCGCGCTGCGCCTACCTCGGCTGGCTTCCCGCCGAGCCGAGCGGCGAGACGACCCTCGTTCGGCTAGTCGTCCGCAAGGACTAGCGCAGCCCCGCTTCGGCGGGGATCGGCGCCCGGGCCCCCGCGGGCGACCACCGCCGTGCCGCCGAAGAAGTGGTGCTTGAGCGCCCATTCGCGGACCTCGTAGCCGATCGCGGCGAGCGCCGGTGCGACGTCGGGCTCGAAGCCGGGCTCGATGTGCGCGACGCCGTCGCCCGTGTGCAGGCGCGGGCGGTCCACCGCCACCTGCGGGTCGAGGCCCTCCTCGAGGATCCCGGAGATCACCTGCACGAGGGCCCCGGTGAGGCGCGCGCCGCCCGCCGAGCCGATGGCCAGCTCGAGTCCCTCGTCGTCGAGCGCCATGGTCGGCGCGATCATGCTGCCCACGCGCTCGCCGGGCGCCCGCCCGTCCGTGACGAGATGAGCCTCGCCGAGCATCGAGTTCAGATGGATCTGGAGCCCGGGCACGTAGTCGCCGGTCCCGAGGCCGAGGCTCGACGTGAGCGAGCAGGCGTTGCCCTCCCGGTCGACGGTCACGAGCGC
This sequence comes from uncultured Actinomycetes bacterium, assembly GCA_963720515.1. Classification (GTDB taxonomy): domain Bacteria; phylum Actinomycetota; class Thermoleophilia; order Gaiellales; family Gaiellaceae. The sequence goes on from OY970397.1 coordinate 479,159, forward strand.
CGTGGTGTTCGCGACTGCCGCGGGCGCGTCGAGGGTCCGCGCGATGGCGACGGCGCGCTCGCCGGAGGTGAGCCCACGGAGCGGCGGGAGGCGGTCGAGCGTCTCCGCGAGCTGGCCGAGCCCGACGCGCGTCAGGAGCCGCCGGCCCTGGTATTCGCTCTCCGACGGAACCGACCACACGGCCTCGTAGGCATCGAGATCCTCGCGCGTGACGAGGCCGCGGCGCTCCTCCATGAGCTCGATCAGGCGGTCGGAAATCGTGCCCCGGTAGAAGGAGTCGGGGCCCTCGTCGGCGAGGAGCTCGAACGCGTGCGCCAGGTCGCGCTGGACGAGCAGGTCGCCCTCGGCGAGCAGCTTCCCGCCCGGGGTGAAGATCTGGGCGCCCTCGTGCATCGTCATCACCGGCTCGAGCATGTGCAGGCAGCTGATGTGCGCCCGCGGCATGGGGACGCCCTCCCGCGCGATGCGGGCGGCCGGCTCGCAGAGGCGTGCCCAGGGGAGGGTTCCGTGGCGCTGCCAGAGCGCGTCGAGCCCCGCCACGACGCCGGGGACCGCGAAGGTCCCGACGCCGACCTGGTACGTGATCAGCTCGTCCCCGAACGGGACCTCCATCTCGACCACATTGGTCGGGCCGTCCGGGCGCCCGATTCCCGGGACGGTAGTGAAGAAATCGAGGAGCGAGACGTCGCCCGAGGCCGCGTCGTACCAGAGCGCGTAGCCGCCCCCCGCGAGGCCGGTCATGACCACCTCGGCCGCACAGGATGCGAGCGAGGCGGCGACGGCCGCGTCCGCGGCGTTTCCGCCCTCGGCGAGGATCTCGATGGCGGTCGCGGCGCTGGCTGGATGGCCGGCGGCGACCGCCGCTGGCGGGCGGCGGCGGCTCATGGAGGCGGCAGTATCGCCCACACCCCGATCTCCAGGCGGCATGCGGGCGCGTGCTAGCCTAGTCGCGATGACTCTGACGAAGGAAGCGAAGCAGGAGGTCGTCTCGACCTTCGGGACGGGCGACGCGGACACCGGCTCTACGGAGGTCCAGGTCGCGCTTCTCACACGCCGCATCGAGTACCTCACCGAGCACCTGCGGACCCATGCGAAGGATCACCATTCGCGCCGTGGGCTGCTCAAGCTGGTCGGGCAGCGGCGCCGTCTCCTGAACTACCTTCAGAAGAGGAACGTGGAGGGGTACCGCACCCTGATCAAGGAACTCGGCCTGCGCCGCTAAGGGCGGGGCCGGCCGGGAGGCGCGGTGGAAGTTTGAGGGAGCCCGGCCGGCGGGTTGCCTCAAACCTCCGCCTCCGTCTCCCGGTAAGACAAGGAGGCACCATATGAACAGCACGATTGCCCCCTCCGAGGCCGGAGTGTCGGTCACGGTGGGCGATGCCGAGATCACATTCGAGACCGGCAAGCTCGCGAAGCAGGCCGACGGCTCCGTCGTCGTCCGCTCGGGGGACACCATGATCCTCGCCACGGCGCAGGGACGCACGGAGCCCCGCGAGGGCGCCGACTTCTTCCCGCTCACCGTGGACGTCGAGGAGCGGATGTACGCGGCCGGGAAGATCCCCGGCGGCTTCTTCAAGCGCGAGGGGCGCCCGACCGAGAAGGCGATCCTCACCGCGCGCATGATCGACCGCCCGATCCGGCCGCTCTGGCCGAAGGGCTTCACGAACGAGGTGCAGGTCATCTGCACGGTCCTCTCGGCCGACCTCGTGACGGCCCACGACATCCTCTGCATCAACGGCGCCTCCGCGGCGCTCATGCTCTCGCCGCTCCCGTTCTTCGGGCCGGTCGGAGCCGTGCGCATCGGGATCGTCGAGGGGACCATGATCATCAACCCGTCGCTGCAGGACGCGGAGGCGGCCGAGCTCGACCTGATCGTCGTCGGCACGAAGGACGCGCTGACGATGGTCGAGGCCGGCGCGGACCAGGTCAACGAGGAGGTGCTCCTCGAGGCCCTCGAGCTCGCGCACTCGGAGATCCGCAAGCTCTGCGAAGCGCAGGAGGAGCTCCGGGCCAAGGCCGGCAAGGCCAAGTGGCTCGACATGGACCTGACCGAGGAGCTGACGGGCTCGCACGGCGCGCAGATCAACGAGGCGATCTCGACCGTCGGCCTCCGCGAGGCGGCCGCGACGGTGCTCGAGATCCAGGACGAGCTGGCCCCGCCGCTCACGATGGACTCGACCGAAGAGGACGTCGTCCGGCAGATGCAGGTGCGCTCGAGCCTGAACCTCATCCTCGAGCGGGCCCGCCTCGACGTCGTCAAGGAGTCCGTCCGCTCGCAGTTCGAGACCGAGCTGCGCGCGCTCACGGACGCCGAGGACGACTCGAAGCAGCTCAAGTCCGCCAAGCGCTCGCTGCTCTTCGACCGCATCGTCGAGGGCGTCGAGCTCCCGTTCCCGGTCGGCCCCGCCGCCCAGGAGGGCGAGGTTGTCGCGAAGGACTCGATGACGAAGCAGTTCGTGAAGAAGGCGGCCGAGGCGATCTACAAGGAGCTCGTCCGCACGAAGATCGCCGTCGAGAAGCGGCGTCCGGACGGGCGCAGCGCGGAGGAGATCCGCCCGATCACCTGCGAGGTGCGGGTCAGCCCGCGCACGCACGGCTCGGGGCTCTTCACGCGCGGCCAGACGCAGATCATGTCGCTCCTCACGCTCGGCACCGCCAAGGAGGGGCAGCGCATCGACGATCTCTCCCTCGAGGAGGAGCGCCGCTTCATGCACCACTACAACTTCCCGCCGTACTCGGTGGGTGAGACGGGCTTCATGCGCGGCCCGAAGCGCCGTGACATCGGCCATGGGGCGCTCGCGCAGCGGGCCCTCGAGCCGGTCATCCCGACGCCGGACGAGTTCCCGTACACGATCCGGATCGTCTCGGAGACGCTCGAGTCGAACGGCTCGTCGTCGATGGGCTCGGTCTGCGGCTCGACGCTCGCGCTCATGGACGCCGGCGTGCCGATCAAGGCCCCGGTCTCCGGCATCGCGATGGGCCTCGTGAAGGAGGGCGACGACTACGTCATCCTCACCGACATCCAGGGGGCGGAGGACCACCTCGGCGACATGGACTTCAAGGTCGCCGGCACGCGGGACGGCGTGACCGCGCTCCAGATGGACATCAAGATCACGGGCGTCACGCAGGAGATCATGCGGAACGCACTCGAGCAGGCGAAGCGGGCGCGGGAGGCGATCCTCGACAAGATGCTCGAGGCGATCCCCGAGTCGCGCACCGAGCTCGCCGAGCACGCGCCGCGGATCTCGACGATCCAGATCAACCCCGAGTACATCGGCATGGTGATCGGCAAGGGCGGCGAGACGATCCGCTCGCTCGAGTCCGACTACGACGTGCAGATCGACATCGAGGAGGACGGGACGATCCTCGTCTACGCGACCGAGGGCACGAAGTCGGACGCGGCGATCGCGGCCATCACGGCGCTCACGAAGGATCCGGAGCCGGGTGACGAGTTCACCGGGAAGGTCGTGAAGACGACCGACTTCGGCGCGTTCGTCGAGCTCAAGAAGGGCACGGACGGCCTCCTTCACGTCTCGAACGTCGGCCCGGGCCGGGTCGCGCACATCGAGGACGTGATCGCGCGCGGCGACGTGCTCGACGTGAAGGTGATGGAGGTGGACAAGGAGCGTGGCCGGATCGGCCTGAAGCTCCTCGCCAAGCACGAGAATGGCAACCTCGTCCAGCCCGAGGAGCTGATCGAGCGGGCGAAGGACGCGCCTCCGCGGGAGCGCAGCGAGCGCCCGCCGCGCGACGGCGGAAGCCGCGGGGGACGCGGCGGCCGGAGCCGCGAGCGCCGGTAGGACGGTTTCGAGGGGCGGCACGAGCCGCCCCTCGGCCTTTTCTCCCATGACCTTCGAAGTCGCGGCCGATTCCTACGACCGCTTCATGGGGCGGTACTCGATCCCGCTCGGCCCGGTGTTCGCGGACTTCGCGGGCGTCGAGGCCGGCCAGCGCGTGCTCGACGTCGGCTGCGGCCCGGGGGCGCTGACGGGCGAGCTCGTCGCGCGCGTGGGCGCCGAGTTGGTGTCCGCCGCAGACCCGTCGGAGCCCTTCGTCGAGGCGGTGCGGGCCCGCTACCCGGGTGTCCGCGTCGAGCGGGCCCCGGCCGAGGAGATGCCGTTCGCAGACGACGCCTTCGACGGCGCGCTCGCGCAGCTCGTCGTCCAGTTCATGGCCGACGCGAACGCCGGGATCCGCGAGATGGCGCGCGTGACGCGGCAGGGCGGCACTGTGGCGGCCTGCGTGTGGGACCTCGCCGGCGGACGCGCGCCGATCAGCCCGTTCTGGGCGGCCGTCCGTGAGCTCGATCCCGGCCAGAGCGGCGAGTCGATGCTCGCCGGGGTGGGGCAGGGACAGCTGACCGAGCTCTTCGCCGGCGCCGGCCTCGAGGACATCCGCGAGGACGCGATCTCCGTCAGCGTCGAGCACTCGACCTTCGAGGACTGGTGGGAGCCGTTCACGCTCGGCGTCGGCCCGGCCGGCGCCTACGCGGCCCGGCTGGACGACGAGGCACGGGACGAGCTCCGCGAGCGCGCCCGGGAGAAGCTCCCACCGGCGCCGTTCGTCCTCACGGCCCAGGCCTGGGCCGCCGCGGGTCGCGTCTAACCCGCCGGGGCTTCGAGGAAGCCGGTCTCGAGCATCTCCCGCAGGACGCCCGCGGCGCGCGCCTCGGGTACGTCCTCGCCGAGCACGTCCCGCACGGGCGTGCGCCCGTCGAGCCGGAGCAGGGTGTCGGCGAGCGTCGGGTCCACGTCGGCCTCGAACTGGACGCCCTCCTCGAGGCGGAGGCGGATCCGCTCGACCTCGCGCTTTCCGTCGCGCACGAAGAACGTCTGGTCGATGCGCGCTGTCTCCGCGAGGACGAGCGGCGCGTCGAGCAGCGCCTCGTCGTCCGGCAGTCCCTCGAGGAAGTCGCGGGCGGCAAAGATCCGCGCGATCTGGTTGTCGGCGCTCTCCGGGGCGGTCGAGGGGAGCCGGTCGGCGCGGAACCACGGCTCGCCCGCCGTGCGCTTGCGCAGCACGAGGGCGCCCTCGGTCACCGCCGTCGAGCCGAGCTCGGCGAGGTAGGCCGTCCACCGGTCGATGGCCGCACCGTACGCCTCGGGGTCGCGAGCGAGGATCGAGTTCCACTTGGCCGCGTGGGCGATCGGGTCGAGGGTCTGTCCGCCGATCACCCAGGCGTCGCACTCCGAGCCGTCGAGCCAGCCGCGCGGCCGCGCCGCCCAGTCCTCGTCGTCGCCGCCGAGCCAGCTCACCACGAGCGTCGCCGTGCCGCCGGGGTCGAGGTGCCCGGGGACGCCCCGGACGACCGCCTCGGAGAGCCCGTCGCCCGAGATCCCCGCGTCGCGGAAGAGATAGCGCGAGTCGGGCGAGACGACGTAGGGCGCGTTGCAGAGCACGAGGCCGAAGCGCTCGCCTTCGACCGGCTCGAAGAGGCTGCCCTCGCGCACGTCGATCTCCGGGTGGCCGTTCAGCAGCGCGTTGAACCGCGCGTAGGCGAGCGCCCGCGGGTTGATGTCGGTCGCGACGACCTCGTCCGCGTGGGCGGCCGCCACGACCGCCTGGATGCCCGAGCCGGTGCCGACGTCGAGCGCCCGCCCGACGTGAGCCCGGTGGGTCAGCGAGAGCCCGGTGAGCGTCGTCAGCGACACGCCACCGACGTGGTCCGGGGGCGCTTCCGCGTCCGCGTCGCCGTCGGAGGTGACGAGCACGTCGCCGTGCACCGCGATCGTCAGGAGCGCGCGCGCCTCCGAGCCGTCTGTCTCGAGCACGGCGAGCGCGGCGGCGTCGTCCAGCGTGAGCGGCGCGAGCGCCTCCGCTGCCGCCTCGCGGGCGACCGGTAGGCGCAGCAGGAAGAGCCGGATCAGCGTGGGGAGGCGGCCCTCGGAGGGAAGGCGGCGGTCGTGCACCGGCGCCTCCCGGGCGGTGACGAAGCCGCCTCCGAGCTCCTCGTGGGTGCCGATCCCGGGGTAGCCGGCCTCCTCGAGGACGGTCTTGAAGCGCCGGACGAGCCCGGCGTCGTCGGCGACGGGAACCGGCGCGGCTACGCCTCGAAGCCGCCGCATGGATCACCCGAGACCTTCTCAAACGGCAAGCGGTTTCTCAAGATCAGATATCGGTGGGGGCGGCGGCCGCCGCCCCCACCGTCTTCGGTCGTCAGCAGGCGCGGGCGAACGGAGAGCCTGCGACGATGACGCCGGCTCCGCCTGGCGCCACGACAGGGTCGTTGAGCCGCGCGACCGGAAGGCCGCCGCCGCAGGGGCCCAGCGTGACGAACACCGAGTCGAGCTTGAGCGGGATGCCGCCGATCGTCGTGGGGCCGCCGGGATTCCGGAGCGTCATCGCCGGACCGACCATCTCGATCTCCCCGCCGAACGCGCTGCGCAGGCGGATTCCCGAGTCCGTGACCGAGATCGAGTAGAGGTGGTTCGGGCTCTCGAACGTCCCGTCGAACGGCGCGCCCGGCTCGCCGGGATCGCCCTTGTCGCCCTTCTCGCCGGGCGGGCCGGCGGGGCCTTCGGCGTTCCAGGAGATCGGGACGTCGCCGGGCTGGCACTCCGAGCGCCGGCTCGAAGCGCCGATCAGGTAGAGGCTGCCGTTCGAGGTCTTGTAGCAGGCGTCGACGGTCGCCGCCTGGTCGAGCGCCGCGACCGCCGCGCGGCCCCCGACCGCCGCGAGCACGAGGACCGCGCCGAGCGCGAACGTCGTCGCCGGGCGCTGAAGGATGGTGCGCATGGCTCCTCCCCAATGGTTGGCGCCCCATGTAAACACTCCCGTCTCGCGGCGGCAACGAGCGGCCGCGGGTACGGTTCCGCCGTGCCGTACGACGCGATCGTGATCGGCGGCGGCCCAGGCGGGTCGACCGCTGCGTACCGGCTCGCCACGGGCGGCGCACGGGTGCTCCTGCTCGACCGCGCGACGTTCCCGCGGGACAAGCCCTGCGGCGGTGGCGTGACGATGCGCGCGTTGAAGCAGCTGCCGGTGGACATCTCGCCGGTCGTCGAGCACGTCGTCACGACGGCCGAACTCAGGCTCGGGTTTCGCCGAACGGCCGAGCGGGGGAGAGGCGGGCCGCTCGCCTACATGACGCAGCGCAAGCGCCTCGACCATCTCCTGCTCCAGCACGCGGCGGCCGCCGGGGCCGAGGTTCGTGAGGGCGCCAAGGCGACGGCGGTTGAGACGGACGAGCGCGGCGCGGTCGTGACCGTCGGCGGCGAGCGGATCGCGGCCCAGGCGGTGATCGGCGCGGACGGCGTGAACGGGATCTCGGCGCGGGCGCTCTCGCTCGGCGGCAACCGCTCGGTCGGCGTGGCGCTCGAGGGCAACCTGCCCAACGCGAAGATCGACGTCGCGCGCTACCGCGGCCGCTTCATCCTCGAGCTCGACACGGTGCCGGGCGGCTACGGCTGGGTCTTCCCCAAGGGCGATCACGTGAACGTCGGCGTCGGCGGCTGGGAGTCGGAGGGCCCGCGTCTGCGCGAGCACCTCGACCGGCTCTGCCGAGAGCACGGCGTGCGGATGGACGACCTCGAGGAGATCCGCGGCTTCCGGCTTCCGTGCCGCGCGCACGACTCGGTGGTCGTTCGGGGGCGCGGCGCGGTCATCGGCGACGCTGCGGGCCTCGTGGACCCGCTCACGGGCGACGGGATGTTCGAGGCGTTCCTCTCGGGGCGCTACGCCGCCGAAGCGGTGCAGGCCGTACTCGCGGGCGAGGAGGACTCGCTCGAGCCGTACGGCGCGCGGCTTGGCCGGCGCCTCGCGGTGCACCTCTGGGCGTCGTGGTCGCTCAAGGCCGCGCTCGACCGCTTCCCGCGCACGACGTTCTCGCTCGCCAAGAGCCGCGCGGTCTGGCCGGTGGTGGAGAAGCTCGTCACGGGCGAGATCGCAGACGTGCGCGGCGCCACCGGGGCGGCACGGCCGCTCCTCAAGGCGATCAACGTCCTCGCACGCGTCGCCGGCGACCCCGGCGTCGGCTACCGCGGCGCCGAAGCCGAAGCCTAGCCCGCTCCCGTGAGAGGAACCCGGCGCACGCCGGAGTACCATGCCACCACGATGCAGAGCTATCTGCTGACGACGCTCGACGGCGGCGCGCGCGTGGTCACCGAGCCTCTCTCCGGCGTCCGGTCGGCGTCGATCGGGATCTGGATCGGCGCCGGGTCGCGGGACGAGGACGACGCGCACGCGGGGCTGTCGCATTTCCTCGAGCACCTGCTCTTCAAGGGCACGAAGTCGTACTCGGCGCTCGAGATCGCGGAGATCTTCGACGGGATGGGCGGCGAGCTGAACGCCTCCACGGCGCGCGACTACACCGTCGTTTACGCGCGCGTGCTCGACGAGCACCTGGAGAAGGCGCTCGACGTCATGACGGACATGGTCTTCACGCCGACGTTCACGGACATCGACGCGGAGCGGGAGGTCGTCCTCGAGGAGATCGCGATGATCGAGGACACGCCGCCCGAGCTGGTCCACGACCTCTTCACCGAGACCGTGTTCGGCGACCATCCGCTCGGGCGCCCGGTACTCGGCTCGGCCGAGGTGATCTCGTCCGTCAGCCGGCGCGCCGTCGGCGCCTACCACCGCTCGCGGTACCGGCCGGACGCGATCGTCGTGGCCGCGGTCGGCAACCTCGAGCACGACCGCCTGGTCGAGCTGATCGGCTCGATGTCCGCGAAGCGCGGGGACGTGACGGGCCGCATGGCCGCCCGTCCGCCGTTCGTCGCGCCGCCGCCGCCCTCGCTCCGGTTCGTCCGCAAGGAGACCGAGCAGTACCACGTCTGCGTCGGCGGGCCCGGCATCGCGCGCTCGGACAAGCGGCGGTTCACGGCGACGATCCTCGACTCGATCCTCGGCGGCTCTGCCTCGTCGCGCCTCTTCCAGGAGATCCGCGAGAAGCGCGGGCTCGCCTACGCCGTGTACACGTTCGCGTCGCAGTACGCGGACACGGGGCAAATCGGCGTCTACGTCGGCACCCGTGAGGAGAACCTGGCGGAGTGCCTCGAGGTCGTCGCGCGCGAGCTCGCCGCCGTCGCGGGCGGCGCGGTGCGCGACGACGAGGTGCAGCGCGCGAAGGAGAACCTGAAGGGCCGGGTCATGCTCTCGATGGAGCTGACGTCGAACCGGATGAGCCGGCTCGGCAAGTCCGTCGTCACGGACAGCGAGCTCCTCTCGCTCGACCAGATCCTCGCGGAGATCGACGCGGTCGAGCCGGAGTCGGTCGCCGCGCTCGCGGGCGTGCTGCTCGCGCCCGAGCAGCTGTCGGTCGCCGGGATCGGCTCGAGCGAGGAGCGCTTCCTCGCCGCGGTCGACCGGATCGCGCCTGGTCTCGTCGGAGCGAAGGCCGCGTGAGCGCCCCATCGGCCGTGGCCTCTGCGGCCATGGCCCGCGTCTGGCCCGGCACCCCCCCACGGGGGGCCGCGCGACCCCAGCACGAACGCTATCGAGGAAATCTGCGCACGAGTGGCACGAGATGTGGCGAGTTCGTGCCAATCGCTCCACAGGGGTGCGCCCCGTGAGGGTGCTGCTCTACGGAGCCGGCGGGAAGGTCGGCGCCGCACTTGCGCCCGCGGCTCCGCGACGCCGGGCACGAGGTGACCGAGGCCGGACGGGGCGACGACCCTGACCCCTCCGGGTTCGACGCGGCGATCGACTTCACCCGGCCCGACGCGGTGCGCGCGAACGTGGAGCGCTGCCTCGACGCGGGCGTGCCGGTCGTCGTCGGTACGACCGGGCTCACCGAGGACGATCTCGCGGCGCTCGACGAGCGCGCCCGCGCGGCCGGCGTCGCCTGCTTCGTCGCCCCGAACTTCGCCCTCGGCGCGGTGCTCATGATGCGCTTCGCCGCCGAGGCCGCCCGGCATCTCCCGCGGGCCGAGATCGTCGAGGCCCACGACGAGCGGAAGGTGGACAAGCCGTCGGGCACGGCGAAGGCGACGGCGGCCGCGATGGGCGGCGACGTCGAGATCCACTCGATCCGCCTCCCGGGCCTCGTCGCCCACCAGGAGGTCCTCCTCGGCGGCGAGGGCCAGCTCCTCACGATCCGCCACGACACGTTCTCCCGCGAGGCGTTCGCCCCGGGCGTGCTGCTTGCCCTGGAGCGGCTCGGCTCGCTCCCGGCGGGCGTCACCGTCGGCCTCGACGAGCTGCTCTTCGGGAGCGGGGAGTAGACTGTCCGCGGTGCTGGGCGAGGTTCTCACAGCCGTCCTGACGCCCTTCCGGGCGGACGGCTCCGTCCATTACGAACGCTTTCAGGAGCTGTGCGCGCATCTCGTGGAGCACGGCTCGGACGGCGTCGTCGTCAACGGGACGACCGGGGAGGCGGCGACCCTCTCGGACGACGAGCGCGCTGCGGCTGATCGAGGCAGCGCTCGACGCGATCGGCGACCGCGCGACCGTCGTCGCCGGTACCGGCACGAACTCGACTGCGCACTCGATCGAGCTGACCAAGCAGGCGACGGAGGCGGGCGCGCACGCGGTTCTCGTCGTCGACGCCGTACTACAACAAGCCGCCGCAGCGCGGCATCGTGGCGCACTACGAGGCCGTGGCCGCTGCCACGGACCGGCCCGTGGTCGTCTACAACATCCCCGGCCGGTGCGTCGTCAACATCGAGCCGGAGACGATGGCCGAGCTCACGAAGATCGCCAACGTCGCGGCCGTGAAGCAGTCGAACGCGGATCTCGAGCAGGCGCGCACCATCGTCGAACTAGGCCTCGACCTCTATGCAGGCGACGACAACCTCGTCCTGCCCTTCGTCGAGCTCGGCGGGCGCGGCGGCATCTGCGTGCATACGCACGTCGTCGGGCGGCAGGTGAAGGAGATGATCCGCCTGGCGCGCGAGGGAGACCTCGAGGGCGCGCGGCGGATCGATCAGGAGCTTGCGCCCGCCTACGAGCTGATCGGCGTCGTCGTCGGGCCGATCCAGATCAAGGCCGCCATGAACATGACCGGATGGGACCTCGGCAGCCTGCGGCTCCCGCTCGTCGAGGCGAGCGAGGACGAGAAGGCTCGGATCCGCGCGTGCCTCGAGCGCGCGGGCGTCCTCGAGCACGCTCGGGTCTAGACTCACAGTCACATGGGCTGGACGCGAATCACGCCGCTCGGCGGCCTCGGCGAGGTGGGGAAGAACATGACCGTCTTCGAGTCCGAGGGCGGGCTCGTGATCATCGACGCCGGGCTTGCGTTCCCGCGCGACGAGCACCTAGGGGTGGACCTGATCCTCCCGGACTTCGGACCGCTGCGCGACCGCCGCGACGAGATCCGTGCGGTCATCCTCACGCACGGCCACGAGGACCACGTCGGCGCGCTCCCGTACTTCCTGCGCGAGATCGGCGCGCCCCAGGTGTGGGCGACGCGGCTCACGCTGGGGCTCGTGAAGTCGAAGCTCGACGAGCACGGCCTCGCCCGTGCCGCGGAGCTCATCGAGGCGGACCCGGACAAGGGTCCGGTCGAGATCGGCCCGTTCCGCGCGCAGTTCGTGCGGATGGCCCATTCGATCCCCGACTGCGTCGCCGTCGTCCTCGACACGCCCGGCGGGCGGATCGTGCACACGGGCGACTACAAGATCGACCACACCCCGGTGGACGGCTTCCGCACCGACGTCGGCCGGCTCGCCGAGGTGGGAAACGAGGGCGTCGACCTGCTGCTCGGCGACTCGACCAACGCCGAGCGCCCCGGTGTCACGCTGTCCGAGCGCACGGTCGGCGAGGCGTTCCGCCAGATCATCCCGCCGCTCGAGGGCCGCGTCCTCGTCGCGTCGTTTGCCTCCAACGTGCACCGCGTGCAGCAGGCGATCGACGTCGGGCTCGACGCCGGCCGCCAGGTCGCGCTCGTCGGCCGCTCGCTCCGCAAGAACGTGAACATCGCCCGGAACCTGGGCTACATCGACGTGCCCGAGGACATCCTCGTGAAGCCCACGAACCTCGCCGACGTGCCGCGCTCCGAGCAGCTCATCATGTGCACGGGCAGCCAGGGCGAGCCGATGTCGGCACTCACGCGCATCGCGTACGGCGACCACCAGAACATCGAGGTCGAGGCCGGCGACACGGTGATCATCTCCGCGAAGCCGGTGCCCGGGAACGAGCTGCGCGTGCACGACACGATCAACCGGCTGACGAAGGCGGGCGCGACCGTGCTCCACCAGGAGATCGCGAACGTCCACGTGTCCGGGCACGGGTGCGCCGAGGAGCTGCGCACGATCCTCGCGCTCCTGCGGCCGCGCAACGTGATGCCGGTGCACGGCGAGTTCCGCATGCTCGCGGCCCACGCACGGCTCGCACGCGACGCGGGCGTCCCCGCCGAGAACATCTTCATCACCGACAACGGCTCGGTCGTCGAGCTCCGCGACGGCAAGGTCCGAGTGGTGGACGAGCTCGACATCGGCTCGACCTTCGTGGACGGGCTCGGCGTCGGCGACGTGCGCGACGTGGCGCTCCGCGACCGGCGGCACCTCTCCGAGGACGGCGTCCTCATCATCGTCGTGACGCTCGGCGGCAAGAACGGCCGAGAGTCCGCGGCGTCGCCCGAGCTGATCGCCCGCGGCTTCGCGGAGCCGGACGGCGGCGACGGGCTCTTCGAGGAGGCGCGCGAGGAGGTCGAGCGGACGCTCGCGGATCTCTTCGCGCAGGACATCGGCGAGCTCAAGCTCGTCCAGGAGCACGTCCACGACGCGGTGGGCCAGCTCCTGTACGAGCGCACGGGCCGCCGTCCGATGATCCTGCCCGTGGTGGTCGAGGTCTGAGGCGACGGTTGGGGGACGCGTCCGCGCGCCCCTTCGGCTATCACTAGGCGGATGACCGAGCACGGCCAGCCCTGGGCGGCGCTCCTCCGCTCCTACGGCGTCACCGACGCGACCACGGCGCGGCTGGTGCGCGCGCTCGTCGCCGCGGAGGTGTCGGCGCTCGCGTTCTGCCGGCTGCTCGACCGGTGGGCGAAGGGCGAGCCGGACCCGACGACGCCCGGCCGGCGCGAGGCGGCGCTCCGCCGCGCTGCCGAGCGCGTCGAGACGGCGCTCGCGGGCCTCGAGCGGCCGCTGGGCGCGTACCTCCTCGAGCTCGACCACGACGGGTCCGAGGGCCGCTCCTGGTACGGCGAGCCTGGGCCGGGCGAGGTGCTCGAGTGGGGCGACGTCCTGCGCCGTGCCGGCGTGCACGCCTCGCCGGGCCGCGTGGCGCAGGCCTACCTCGAGCTCGCCGTCCTCGTGCGGGCGCTCCAGGGGCTCTCGACGGCGGAGCGGATCGACGCGGCGCCCGACCGCTCCTCCCTCTGGGCGGGCCTGTTCGACCTGCGCGAGAACCTGTACGGCGGCGCGGTGGACGACCTCCGCGCCCTAGCGGCCTAGTGCCGGCGTCGATCGCGGTCGTCGGCAGCGTCAACCTCGACCTCGTCGCGTTCTGCCGCCGGCTGCCGCGTCCGGGCGAGACGCTCGAGGCACTCGAGTTCGAGCGGGTCCCGGGCGGCAAGGGCGCCAATCAGGCGGTCGCGGCGGCGCGGCTCGGCGCGGACGTGCGGTTCGTCGGCTGCGTGGGCGACGACGAGCACGGGCGGCTCGCCCTCGCGGGGCTCGAGGAGGCGGGGGTGGACCTGCGCGACGTGCAGCGCGTGGACGAGCCGACCGGCGTCGCCTTCGTGGTCGTAGCCGAGGACGGCGAGAACCAGATCGTGACCGTGCCTGGAGCGAACCGGCGCCTCGCACCGGGGGCGGCCGAGCTCGGCGACGCGGACGCCGTGCTCTGCCAGCTCGAGATCCCGCTCGAGACGGTCGCCTGGGCGGCCGAGCGCGCGACCGGGCTCATGTGCCTGAACGCGGCGCCGGCCCGCGAGGTGCCGGAGCGGATCCTCGAGCGCTGCGACCTGATCGTCGCGAACTCGCTCGAGCTCGACGCCCTCGGGTCGAGCCCGCTCGGCCCGCTCTTCGCGCTGACCCTCGGCGCGGACGGCGCGCTGCTGCTCGAGGGCGGGGAGGAGGTCGCCCGCGCGACCCCGCCTGCCGTGCGCGCCGTGGACGGAACGGCCGCCGGCGACGCGTTCTGCGCGTGTCTCGTCGTGTCGCTCCTCGAAGGGCGCCCGCGCGAGGAGGCGCTCGAGCGCGCATGCGCCGCGGGCGCGCTCGCCGCGTCGCGCCCCGGCGCGCAGCCGTCGCTCCCGACCGCGGCCGAGGTCGACGAGCTGCTCACCGCCTGAGCCGCCGGGGCAGCCCAAGCCGGCCTGACCGGCCATGTCCACGGCGAGGCGCACGGACTCCCCCAACGGGGGCCCGAGGCGCCCAACACGAACGCTATCGATACCACGGACGTCCTTCGTGCCGATTTCGTGCCGGTTCCTCCACAGGCAGGAGGGCCTATCCGGCACGCGAATACGCCCCCATGGCGGGAAAGAAGGCCCCGAGGAAGACGCGTCCCAAGACACCGTCGCGCGTGAAGCGCACCCGCAAGGCGCGCCGGCCGCGCGGTGTCGCGCATCCCGAGCTCGTCGGGCTCGGGCTCGTCGCAGTGGGCCTCTTCCTGACCGCGGTGTCGGTCTTCGGCTGGGACGGCGGCCAGGTGGGGGACAACGTCGATCGCGGGCTCGACGACGTGATCGGCGCCGGACGGTACGTACTGCCGCTCGTCCTCATGCTCGTGGGCGGCCTGATGGTCGCGCGGTCGAAGCTCGTGGACGTCCGGCCGTTCCGGACCGGAATGATCCTCATCACGCTCGGGCTCGTCACGGCGCTCGGGGATTCGCAGGGCGGCGCGCTCGGCTCCGTCTTCGAGGACGTCTTCGGCCGCCTGATCGGCTCGACCGGCACCGCGATCCTCGGCGGATTCGCGCTCGCGGCCGGACTCATCCTCGTCACCGGCGCGTCCGTCGGCGCGCTCCTGCGCCGCTCTGCCGAGGCCGCCCGCGCCGCGCACGCCCGCGCCGCGGAGTCTCGCCGCGCCCGCGCCGCCGTCGTCCCGCCGCCCGAGCCGCTGACCGAGGAGATCATCGCGACGCCGTCCGTCCATCCGGTGGACGGCGAGCGCGCCTACCCGGACGTCGTGACCGATGCGAGACACGTACACACCGCCGGCCGCGCTCGTGGACCAACTCGACGAGCCCAGCTACGAGGAGCTCCCGGTGCAGGCGTCCACGCTCTTCGAGCCCATGGACGTCGAGCCCGCGGACTATCACCTGCCCGACCCCAGCCTGCTTCGCAAGTCCCGCCCGGTCGAGGGGCAGCCCGCGGGCGCGTCCGAGCGCACCGCCGAGGCGCTCGTCCAGGCGCTCGGCCACCACGGGGTCGAGGCGACCGTGATCGGCCAGGTCTCCGGCCCGCGCGTCACGCGCTACGAGCTCCAGCTCGCGCCCGGCACGAAGGTCGGCAAGGTCTCGAACCTGAAGGACGACATCGCCTACGCGCTCGCGACCACCGAGATCCGCATCCTCGCGCCGATCCCAGGGAAGCAGGCGGTCGGCGTCGAGGTCCCGAACCTCGCGCCGAACATCGTGACGCTCGGCGACATCTACGAGCCGCTGCCGGCCGCGGCGAGCCCCGTCTCGGTCTGGCTCGGCAAGGACATCTCAGGCACGGCCGTCTGGGCCGATCTCGCGCGGATGCCGCACATCCTGATCGCCGGCACCACGGGCTCGGGAAAGTCGGGCTGCCTGAACACGATGCTCTGCTCGATCCTGCTTCGCTCGACGCCCGACGAGGTGCGGCTGATCCTCGTCGACCCGAAGCGCGTCGAGCTCGGCCTCTACGAGTCGATCCCGCACCTCCTGACGCCCGTCGTCTCGAGCCCGAAGGCGGCCGCCGCCGTCCTTGCGAACGTGCTCACGGAGATGGAGGGCCGCTACACGCGCATGAGCGCCGCGCGCGCCCGCAACCTTGCCGAGCTGAACCGCACGCTCACGAGCCGGGGCGAGCAGCCGCTCCCGTTCCTCGTCGTCGTGATCGACGAGCTCGCCGACCTCATGATGGTCTCGCCGCAGGAGGTGGAGGACGCCGTCATCCGCCTCGCGCAGAAGTCGCGCGCCGTCGGCATCCATCTCGTCCTCGCGACGCAGCGCCCCTCCGTGGACGTCATCACGGGGATGATCAAGGCGAACGTGCCGTCGCGGATCGCCTTCGCCGTGTCGAGCCAGACGGACAGCCGTGTCATCCTCGACACCGCCGGGGCGGAGAGCCTCCTCGGCCAGGGCGACATGCTCTTCAAGCCGCTCGGCACGTCGCGGCTGCAGCGCGTCCAGGGCGCCTACGTCTCGGACGAGGAGATCTCGCTCGTCGTCGAGGCCTGCCGCGGCCAGCGCGAGCAGGAGCTCGACGAGTCGCTCCTCGAGCCGCCCGGCGTGCAGACGGTGGACGGGGAGCCGGACGGCGAGTTCGACCCGGACGAGGATCCGCTGCTCGACCGCGCGATCGAGATCGTCGTGCAGACGCAGACCGCGTCCGTCTCGCTCCTCCAGCGCCGCCTGCGCGTCGGCTACACGCGCGCCGGGCGGCTGATCGACATGCTCGAGCGGCGCGGGATCATCTCCGGCTACGAGGGGTCGAAGCCGCGCCGCGTGCTCCTCAGCGAGGCGGACCTCGACCGGAACCTCGCCGGCGCGAGCGCCGAGCACGTGCTCTAGTTCCCCGCTCGTTCGCGCGTTGGAGCGGGATACCATCGCGCGGTGCGCCGGACGACTGCGCTCGCCCTTCTCGCAGCGCTCGCGATCGCCGGGTGCTCCGACGGCGGCCCGGCCACGACCGGCGCCGCTCCGACGCAGGCTGGAACCGCGGCGCAGGGCCCTCTCACGGTCGGGCTCGTCACCGATGCGCGCGGGCTGAACGACCGCGGGTTCAACCAGGAGGCGGCGGCTGCGCTCGACCGCGCGTCGAAGGAGCTCGGCGTGCAGACGCAGGTCGCGGAGGCGAAGGCCGAGTCCGACTACATCCCGTCGCTCCAGGCGCTCGCCGAGCAGGGGGTCGACGTCGTGTTCGCGGTCGGAGAGCTCCTCCGCCCGAGCGTGGAGCAGACCGCGCCGCTCTACGAGGACACGAAGTTCGTCCTCATCGACTCGATGCCCGAGAACCCGCCGAAGAACCTCCAGAGCCTCGGCTTCAAGTCGGAGGAGGCCGGCTACCTCGCCGGCTATCTCGCCGCCCTCTCCACGAAGACCGGGACGATCTCGGCCGTCGGCGGCGAGTCGCTTCCCGAGGTCGACCGCTACATCGCGGGGTACCGGGCGGGCGCGAAGGCTGCGTCCCCCGAGGTCGAGGTGCTCGTGGACTACGCGGGGAGCTTCGTGGAGACGGAGAAATGCCGTGCGACGGCGCTCGACCAGATCGCGCGCGGCTCGGACGTCGTCTTCCAGGTCGCGGGCGACTGCGGGCCGGGCGCGCTCGCGGCCGCGAAGGCGAAGGGCGTCTGGGGGATCGGCTCCGAGAGCGACCAGGCCTACCTAGGGCCGCACATCCTGACGAGCGCCGTGAAGAAGATCGACGCAGCCGTCTACGAGACGATCCAGCTCGCGGTGAAAGGACAGCTCGCGGGCGGCAGCCAGACGGTGTTCGGCGTAGCCGAGGACGGCGTCGGGCTCGGGACGACGAGCCCGAACGCGCCGGCCGAAGCCGTCGAGCGGACGAACGCCGAGGCCCAGAAGCTCGCGGACGGGACGGTGACCGTCCCCGACTCGCTGACCCCCTAGCTACAGTCGCCCGATGCACAACCCGGCCGCCGCGCTCTCACTCGTCATGGCGCTCTTGGCCCTCGGTGTCCTGGCCGCCGCGGCGTACGTCGCGGAGTCGCTCGAGGAGGTCACCTGGCCGCAGGCAGGACTCGCCGTCCCGCTGGCCGGCGTCCTCGCGCTCCTCGCACTTTCGCTCTCCGGCCGCGCGATCGTGCTTTACCAGCGAAGCCTCGGCCGGATCGGCGGCGCGGGGCTCGCGCGGGTCGCGAGAGTGGTGGGGACGATCGCCCTCCTCTGCGCGCTCACGGCCGGAATCGCGTTCGCCGTTTACGGCGTGCTCGTCTGGACTGACGGGCTCGCCGAGACTCCCTGGTGAACCCCGGAGGCGTGCCCGCTACAATCGGCACTTCCCGGCATGACCGCCCGGGGTGAACGCTGCCGCTTATTTTTCATGTTCGAGATTGGTAACAGCCTCCGGGAGGCCCGCCTGCGGCAGGGCCTTGACCTCGCACGGGTCGAGGACGACACGAAGATCCGCGCGCGGTACCTCCAGGCGCTCGAGGACGAGCGCTTCGACGTTCTGCCCGCGGAGACCTACGTCAAGGGCTTCCTGCGCACGTATGCCGAGTACCTCGGCCTCGACGGGCACCTCTACGTGGACGAGTTCAACTCGCGCTTCGCGAGCTCGATGGAGGAGCCGATCGTCTCCACGCCGCCGCCCCGGCGCCGCCCGACCCGCGGGACCGGGTCCGGCCTCGTCGTCGTGGTGCTCGCGGGGATCGTCGCGGTCGCCGTCCTCGTCGTCGTCGCCTTCGCGTTCTCGAACGACCCGACGGCCGACCCGACCGCGGGGACGAAGCCGCCGGCGAGCACGGGGCAGACGCCGACCTCGACGATCGTCCAGCCGCCGGCGCCCCCGCCCGCCAAGTCCGTCAAGATCGCGCTCCGCGCCGTTCGCGGCGACTGCTGGGTGACGGTGCACCGCGGCGCCGCCAACGGCCCGGTCGAGTTCTCCGGGACGATCTACCGGGGCGAGGTCCAGCGGTTCCGCGGCAGGAAGCTCGTGCTCGAGTTCGGCGACGCGCCCACGGAGAACCTGAACGCCTCCCTGAACGGCCATCGGGCGCAGCTCCCCGCGGGCGCGCAGGTCGTCGTCGTCACCGCCCAGGGCTTCAGCGCGGCGCGGGGTTGAGCGGCGCTCCTAGCGCGACCGTCCTCCTCACGGGGAGCGAGATCGTGCGCGGCGCGGTCGCGGACGCAAACGGCGCGTTCCTCGCGCGCGAGCTGACAGCGCTCGGCATCGAGCCCGTGCGCTGGCTCGTCGTCAGCGACCGGCCGGGGGAGCTCGAAGCCGGGATGCGCGCAGCGCTCGACGCCGACCTCTGCGTCACGTGCGGCGGGCTCGGGCCGACGCACGACGACCGCACGGTCGAGACGCTCGCCCGCGTGACGGGACGGGGACTCGTGCTGGACGAGGCCCTCGAGCGGGAGATCGAAGGTGTTGCGCGCGCCGTCGCCGACCGGCTCGGCCGGCCGTACTCGGATCTCGCGACCGGCGTCCGCAAGCAGGCGACGCTCCCCGACGGCGCGGTGCCCGTAGGCCTCGCCGGGACGGCGCCGGCGTTCGTGCTCGAGCATGAGGGTGGACGCGTCGCGGTTTCCCTTCCCGGGCCGCCGGGGGAGCTGCGGCGCCTGTGGCCCGCGGTGCTCGCCGCGCCGGCCGTGCAGGCGCTCGCGGCGCGGGCGACACGGCCCGACCACCGCGTCCTGCGCTTCTTCGCCGTGCCGGAGGCAGCCGTGGCCGAGACGGTCGAGGCTGCGGGTGGGGAGGAGGACGGGCTCGAGCTCACCGTCTGCGCCCGGAACTTCGAGATCGGCGTGGACCTGTACGTGACGCCCGGCGGGGAGTCGCGCGCCGACGCCGTCGAGTCGGCGCTCGTCGAGCGGTTCGGCGACGCGCTCTTCGCCCGCGACGAGCAGCCGGTCGCTGAGCTCGTGCTCGACCGCTGCCGGACGCTCGGGCTCACGCTCGCGACCGCCGAGTCCTGCACGGGCGGCCTCGTCGCGGCGCTCCTCACGGAGATCCCGGGGTCGAGCGACGTGTTCCTCGGCTCGGTGGTCGCCTACGCGAACGAGGTGAAGGCGAAGGAGCTGGGCGTCCCTGAGGAAATCCTGGCACGGCACGGGGCCGTGTCGGCCGAGACCGCCGCGGCGATGGCGGCGGGCGCCTGTGAGCGGCTCGACGCCGACGCGGCGATCGCGACGACCGGCGTGGCGGGCCCGGGCGGCGGGACACCGGAGAAGCCGGTCGGGCTCGTGTACACGGCCGTTTCGGGGCCGATGGGGGAGCGCGTGGACGAGCTGCGGCTCCCCGGCTCGCGCGACGAGATCCGCCTCCGCTCGGCCGTGCTCTCTCTACACAGTTTGCGGCGCCTCTTGACACAAACGCCCGCGGAGTAGGCCGGTAGCGTGGAAGGCGATGAACGGCTTCGTCTCTTCCTCGGGCTTCCGCTTCCGGACGAGCCCCGCCGGCGCCTCGCCGAGTGGGCCGCGCGCGAGCTGGCGGGCGCCGGCGCGGTCCGGGTTGTCCCGCCCGAGAACCTGCATGTCACGCTCGTCTTCCTGGGCGGCCGTCCGGCGGGCGAGGTGGACGCGATCGTGGGCGAGCTCCGGGCTGCGGCGCGCGCTGTCCGGCCGCCGGTGCTCGAGCCCGTCCGCTACCGCGAGACGAGGAGCGTCGGCATGGTGGTCTTCTCGGACGAGGACGGGCGGGCCACGGCGCTCGCGAGCGACCTCTCCGAGCGGCTCGAGCGCCTCGGCGTGTACCGCCCCGAGCAGCGCCCGTGGCTCCCGCACGTCACCGTGGCGCGATTCCGCCGGCCACACCGGCTGCGCCCCGATCTGCCCGCCCTCGGGCCGGTCAGTCCGTCCGAAGCCGCTCTCTACACTTCGGTGCTGCGTCGGACCGGAGCGCAGTACGAGATCCGTGAATCCGTTCCGCTAGGAGGCTGAAAACCGTGGACCGCGACCAGGCACTCGACACCGCACTGAGCCAGATCGAGCGGCAGTTTGGCAAGGGATCGGTCATGAAGATGAGCGACCAGGCGCAGACCGCCATCGCGTCGGTCTCGACCGGCTCGCTCTCGCTCGACCTCGCACTCGGCGTCGGCGGGTTGCCGCGCGGCCGCGTCGTCGAGATCTTCGGGCCGGAGTCGTCCGGCAAGACGACGCTCGTCTACCACGTGATCGCCGAGGCGCAGCGCCGCGGCGGGATCTGCGCGTTCATCGACGCCGAGCATGCGATGGACCCCGCGTATGCGGGCCGGATCGGGGTGAACATCGACGACCTCCTCGTCTCGCAGCCCGACAACGGCGAGCAGGCGCTCGAGATCGCCGAGCTCCTCATCCGCTCGGGCGCTCTCGACGTCGTCGCGATCGACTCCGTGGCGGCGCTGACGCCGCGCGCCGAGATCGAGGGCGAGATGGGCGACAGCCACGTCGGACTCCAGGCGCGGCTCATGAGCCAGGCGTTGCGCAAGCTCGCCGGCACCTTGAACAGGACCGGCACGGTGGCGATCTTCACCAACCAACTGCGCGAGAAGATCGGCGTCATGTTCGGGAGCCCGGAGACGACGCCGGGCGGCCGCGCGCTCAAGTTCTACTCGTCCGTCCGTCTGGACATGCGGCGCATCGAGACCCTGAAGGAGGGCGTGGAGGCGATCGGCAACCGCGTCCGCGTCAAGGTCGTGAAGAACAAGGTCGCGCCGCCGTTCAAGCAGGCCGAGTTCGACATCATCTACGGCGACGGGATCTCCTGGGAGGGCTCCGTCCTCGACGTGGGCCTCGAGCGCAAGGTCGTCTCGAAGTCCGGCTCGTACTTCTCGCTCGGCGACGAGCGGCTCGGCCAAGGCCGCCAGAACGCAACCGCATTCCTGCGCGAGCACCCGGACGTGACGCAGGACATCCTGCGCCAGATCCAGCTCCAGCTCGGCGACGGAGCGGTCGTCTCCTCCCGGCTCCTGCCGACGATGGACGACGAGGTGAGCCCGAACGGCAAGGCCGCGGTCGAAGCGGAGGCGGAGGCCGAGGTCGAGGCCGCCGCCTGAGGGCTTGACGCAATGACCCTCGGGCCATGCCCGCGCTGACGGCGCTCCGAGAGGCGGGGCCGGGACGGGTCGCTCTCGAGGTCGACGGGCAGCCGTGGCGCACCGTGCCGGCGGCCGTCGTCGTCTGCGCCGGGCTCTCCGAGGGACTCGAGCTCGACCGCCCGACGCTGCGGCGCGTCCGCGCCGAGCTCGTCCGCGGCCGTGCGCTCGGCGTCGCGGGGCGCGCACTTGCCCGGCGGGAGCTCTCGACGCACGAGCTCTCGGCCCGTCTTGCTCGCGCGGGCGTCGCCCCTTCCCTGGCCCAGGCGGTGCGCGACGACCTCGTCGCGGCCGGGGCCGTCTCGGACGAGCGCTACGCGCGGACGTCCGCTGAGTCGCTCGGGCGCCGCGGGTGGGGCAACGCGGCGATCGAGGCGCGGCTCGAAGCAGCGGGCGTCGCGGCCGAGACGGTGCGCGAGGCGATCGCCGTGCTTCCGCCCGAAGCCGAGCGCGCCCGCGAGGTCGTGCGCCGCCGGCCGGACCGCCGCAAGGCCGCCGCGCTCCTCGCACGGCGAGGATTCGGCCCCGAGAGCGTCGAAGAGTGCCTGGGCGGCGCGCTGGACTGGAACGCGTGACGCCGTCTAGGATGTGTCGAACACCACTTCATAACTAACTGCCTGCACGGAACGGCTTTTCATACGAAATCGGAAGCTCTGCGGACACCCGTTGACCGACACGACCACCACATGACCCGCGCGAGAAAGCACAAGGGGGACCCGACCGAACCACGGTAGGGCGCACCGGCGCCCCGCTTTTCGCGCACCCGATTTCCGACGAGACGCCGTTCCTGAACGGGCTCAACCGTAGGAGCGAGCATGCTGACCCTGATCGGCATCCTGATCGGCCTGGCGGCAGGAGTCGCCGTGGGCCTGATCGCCGGCTCCCGCGTCGTCGTCGGGCGGCGCCGCCGTGAGGCCGAGACCGAGATCGACCGGATGACGTCCGAGGCGACGCGCGCCGCCGAAGCGATCCGCCGCGAGGCGCAGGTCGAGGCGCGCGAGGAGGCCCTCACGCTGCGCGCCGAGGCGGAGCACGAGCTGCAGGACCGCCGAGCGGAGACGATCAAGGCCGAGGAGCGCGTCACCACCAAGGAGCAGGACCTCGACCGGCGCCTCGAGGAGACGACGCGACACGAGCAGGCGCTCGCCGACCGGGAGATGCACGTGAAGGAGCTCCAGGGCGAGCTCAAGGAGGCCAAGGACGAGCAGCTGCGCAAGCTCGAGCAGGTCGCGGGCCTGACCGCCGCGGACGCGCGCAAGCAGCTGCTCGAGCAGACGGAGGAGCAGATCCGCCACGAGATGGGTCGGCTCGTCCGCGTCGCCGAGGAGGAGGCGCAGGCGGAGGCGAAGCGCCGCGCCAGGAATCTCGTCTCCGATGCCCTGCAGCGCGTCGCTGCGAGCCACGCCGCGGAGACGACCGTCTCGCTCGTCGAGCTCCCCTCCGACGACATGAAGGGCCGGATCATCGGTCGCGAGGGCCGCAACATCCGCGCGCTCGAGAACCTGACCGGCGTCGATTTCATCATCGACGACACCCCGCAGGCGGTCGTCCTGTCGTCATTTGACGGCGTGCGTCGCGAGGTGGCGAAGCTGACGCTCGCGAAGCTCGTCGAGGACGGGCGCATCCATCCGTCGCGGATCGAGGAGACCTACTACCAGTCGAAGTCGGAGATCGAGGAGCAGATCGTCTCGATGGGCCAGCAGGCGATCTTCGAGGCGAACATCGGGACGATGCACGAGGAGCTCGCGAAGCTCCTGGGACGCCTCCGGTACCGGACGAGCTACGGGCAGAACATCCTCAAGCACTCGCTCGAGTGCGCCCACCTGGCCGGGATCATGGCGGCCGAGCTCGGCGCCAGCGTGAAGACGGCCAAGCGCGCGGCGCTCCTGCACGACGTCGGCAAGGCGATGACCCACGAGGTCGAGGGCTCCCACGCGATCATCTCCGCGCAGCAGGCGAAGAAGTACGGCGAGTCGCAGCACGTCGTCCACGCGGTCGAGGCCCACCACTACGAGGTGCAGCCCCAGACGGTCGAGGCGATCCTCGTCATCGCGGCCGACGCGATCTCGGCGTCGCGTCCAGGCGCCCGGGGCGAGAGCCTCGAGAACTACATCAAGCGCCTCGAGAACCTCGAGCAGCTCGCGTCGTCGAAGCCGGGCGTGGAGAAGGTCTTCGCGCTCCAGGCCGGCCGCGAGATCCGCGTGATGGTGAAGCCGGCCGAGATCGACGACGACGAGGCGGCGCTCCTCTCGCATGAGATCGCGCGCGAGATCGAGCAGCAGATGGAGTACCCGGGCCAGATCAAGGTCACGGTCATTCGGGAGTCGCGCGCCACGGAGTTCGCCAAGTAGCGGCCGGCGGCGGGGCTGGGGACGAGTCGGCACGGTTTCGGCGCAGTCCCGTATCCCACGCGGCACACGATCCTCGCTAGCGTGACTCCAGGGACGCTTGCTCCCCCGAGGGGGAGGTCTCGGGCCGTTGGGACACGGCCCGAAGGGACGTGGCGGGTATCGAGCGAGCGGCGGCGGGGCTAGGCTTTCCGGCGATGAGGCGTTACCACGTCACCACGTTCGGGTGCCAGATGAACGCGCACGACTCGGAGCGCATCAAGGGGATGCTCGAGTCGATCGGCCTCGGCGAGGCGGTCGCGCCCGAGGAGGCCGATGTCATCGTGTTCAACACCTGCACGATCCGCCAGAAGCCGGATGAGAAGTTCGCCGCCCACCTCGCGCAGGCGAAGGCGCTCAAGGCGGCCGATCCCGACAAGGTGATCGCCGTCGGCGGCTGCTACGCGGAGGCGCAGCGCGAGCGGCTCTTCGAGCTCTACCCTGAGGTGGACGTCGCGTTCGGCCCGGGGTCGATCCCACACCTCGCCGACTGGCTCGGGGCGGGGGGCGAGGGCGTCGCGCGCGGCCGATTCGGCATCGAGGAGCGCGCCTTCGCCGGCGAGCTGCCGATGCGCCGGGAGCGCACGTTCCAGGCGTGGGTGCAGGTCTCCATGGGGTGCAACTCGCGCTGCTCGTACTGCATCGTCCCGGCCGTCCGCGGCCGCGAGGTGAGCCGGCGCCCGGGCGAGATCGTCGCCGAGGTCACGCGGCTCGCGGCGGACGGAGTGCGCGAGATCACGCTGCTCGGCCAGAACGTGAACTCGTGGGGCCGCGATCTCGGGCCCGACATCCGCACCGAGTTCGGCGAGCTCCTGCGTGCCTGCGACGCCGTGGACGGCATCGAGCGCATCCGCTTCACGAGCCCGCATCCGAAGGACTTCCGCGAGCCGGTGATCGACGCGATGGCCGAGTGCGGCGCCGTCTGCGAGCACGTGCACCTGCCGCTCCAGTCGGGGTCGAGCCGCATCCTGAAGGCGATGCGCCGCACGTACGACCGCGATCGCTACCTGCGCCTGGTCGAGCGGCTGCGCGCCGCGATCCCCGACCTCGCGCTCGGGACGGACATCATCGTCGGCTTCCCGGGCGAGACCGAGGACGACTTCGCCGCGACACTCGAGGCGGTCGAGGAGGTGCGCTACGACAGCGCGTTCACCTTCATCTACTCGCCGCGCCAGGGCACGGAGGCGGCCGCGCTCGACGGCCAGCTGTCGTTCGAGCTCAAGCGCGAGCGGCTCGAGCGCCTGGTCGAGGTCGTCCAGCGCATCGCGGCGGAGAAGAACGCCGAACGCGTGGGGGGCGTCGAGGAGGTCCTGGTCGAGGGCCCGAGCCGTACCGACCCGAACCGGCTGCGCGGGCGGACGCGGCGCAACACGACGGTCAACTTCGCGGGCAACGCCGCGCCGGGTGACCTGGTCGAGGTCGAGATCGACCATGCGACGTCGACGACGCTCGCCGGCCGGCAGCGGGCGTTGGTCGCGGCCTGACACACATTCGGCGCATTCGGTCACAGACACGGCACCACTTCGCCGTTAGCATCGAAAGCGGGTGGTGGGCCGGGGTGCCCCAGACGAGGCGGCGATGAGCGCGGAGGCGGGCGGACAGGTCATCGCGATCTTCGGGCCGACAGCGTCCGGCAAGACGGACGTGGCCGAGGCGCTCGCCGACCGGCTTCCCGGTGAGGTCGTCTCGGCGGACGCGATGCAGGTCTACCGCGGCCTCGAGATCCTCACGAACCAGCCGGAGCGCCCGACACGCCTCGTCGGGATCTGGCCGCTCGACCACGAGGCGTCCGTCACCGAGTACCAGGCGCTCGCGCACGCGGCGATCGACGACGTCCTCGCGCGCGGGCGCACGCCCGTCGTCGCCGGCGGCACCGGCCTCTACCTGCGGGCCGCGCTCTCCGATCTCACCGTCCCCCCGCCGCCCGAGCCCGGGGCCCGCGAGCGGCTCGAAGCGCTCTACGACCGGGTGGGGCCCGAACGTGCGCACGCGCTTCTCGCCGAGCGCGACCCGGCCGCCGCCGAGACCGTCCATGCGAACGACCGGCGCCGGGTCGTCCGAGCCCTCGAGCTCTCCGAGGCCGGCTCGAGCCTCAGGGGCGAGGAACTCTGGGCGGAGCGCACTCGGCACGCGACGCTCGTCGTCGGCCTCGACGTGCCGCGCGACGAGATCGTCCGGCGCATCGAGGCGCGCACGGCGCGGATGTGGGAGCGCGGGGTGGAGGAGGAGGTGCGCATGGCGCTCGTCCAGCCGGTCTCACACACCGCGCGCACGGCGCACGGGCTCCTCGACATCGCCGGTCTCCCGCGCGACGAGGCGCAGGCGGCGCTCAACCTTCGCACCCGCCGCTACGCCGCCTACCAGCGAAAATGGATGCGCAGGATCCCGGGGCTCGTTACCGTTCCGGCCGACCGGCCCCCAGGCGAGGTTGCGGATGCGATTCTCGAAATGGCACGCGCTCGGCAACGCCTACCTGCTCGTCGAGCGGGCTGACGTCCCGAACGCGCACATGACGCCCGAATACGCGCGGCGGCTCTGCGACGTCGAGACCGGGATCGGCTCCGATGGCGTCATCGAGATCGTGGCGCAGGACGGCGCCGTCGCCGACGCGCTCATCTGGAACCCGGACGGCTCGCAGGCCGAGTTCTCTGGGAACGGCGCGCGGATCGCAGCCGCCTGGCTCGGCGTCCGCGCCGAGCGCTCCGACGTCAGCCTGCGCTTCGGCGCGCGCGAGGTGACGGCGCACATCCACGCGGCGAGCGTGGAGCTCTCGGCCGGCCCGGTCGAGGTCGGGCCGCCGGAGACGATCGACGCCGGCGGCGAGACGATCGAGCTCACGCCGGTCTCGGTCGGCAACCCGCACGCGGTGATCCGGCGCGACGACCCGGCCGGTGATCTTGCGCGCCTCGGGCCGCTCGTCGAGAACCACCCGCGCTTCCCGGAGCGGACGAACGTGCAGCTCGTGCGCGTCACGGGGCCGGGCGAACTCGAGGTCGCCGTGTGGGAGCGGGGCGCGGGCGCCACGGCCTCGTCGGGCTCGAGCGCCGTCGCCGCCGCCGCGGCGGCGGTCGCGAACGGCTGGTGCGCGAGCCCCGTCACGGTCGTGCTCCCGGGCGGCGCGCTCGAGGTCGCGCTCGACGCCGACCTCAACGCGACGCTCACCGGGCCGGTCGAGGAGATCTGCCGGGGCGAGGTCCTCGCCCGCTAGCAAAGGAGGAGGCGATGGAGGCAGCTGCGGAAACTGGGAACGGCCTGATCGTCTGGCACGACCACGTCGCGGCCGACCGCGACGCGTCCGTGGCGTTCTATTCGGAGACGCTCGGGTGGGACATCGAGATGTGGGACCAGGGCGAGGTCGTCTACCCGATGCTCGGCCGCGAGGGCTCCTGGCACGGCGGCTTCGTCGCGCGGGAGGGCGACGCCCACTGGCTCCCGTACGTGCGCGTCGAGGACGTGCGCGCGTCGGTCACGTCGGTCGGCCAGGCGGGCGGCGCCGTGCTCCGGCCGCCGACCGAGGTGCCGAACGTCGGCATGTCCGCCACCGTGGCCGACCCGGGCGGCGCGGTCTTCGCGCTCTGGCAGGATCAGGGCGGGCCGCTCCCGACGCAGGACGTCTTCGCCTGGGAGGAGGTCTACGTCCCCGACGTGGACGAAGCCGAGGGGTTCTACAGCCGGGTGCTGGGCTGGACGATTGCGCCGTTCCAGGAGGGCTACACGGTGCTCAAGCACGGCGAGGCGACCGTCGGCGGCATCCTCGCGCTGCCGGAGGGACTCGAGCCCACGTGGCTGACGTACCTCGCGGCCGAGGACGTGGACGAGACGCTCGACGCGATGCTCGAGCGAGGCGCGACCCGGCGGATGGGGCCGATCGACATCGAGAACGTCGGGCGCGTCGCCGTGCTCGTGGACCCGTTCGGCGCGGCCGTCGGGCTGTACGCCGCGGCCTAGACGGCGACCGCGTGCGTGCGCAGAGCGTCGTTCAGGCTCGTCTTGAGATCCGTGGACGCGCTCCGCTCGCCGACGATCAGCGCGGCCGGCAGCCCGTACGTCCCCGCCGGGAACTCCCTCGGCCGCGTCCCGGGGATCACGACCGAGCGGGGCGGGACGTAGCCGCGGTGCTCGACCGGCTCGGAGCCGCGGACGTCGATCACCGGCGTGGACCCCGTGATCACGACGTTCGCTCCCAGCACCGCGCCCGCCCCGATGCGCACGCCCTCGACCACGATCGAGCGCGAGCCGATGAACGCGCCGTCCTCGACGATCACGGGCTGGGCCTGCGGCGGCTCGAGGACGCCGCCGATGCCGACGCCGCCCGAGAGGTGGACGTCCGCGCCGATCTGCGCGCACGAGCCGACCGTCGCCCAGGTGTCGACCATCGTGCGCGGCCCGACCCAGGCGCCGATGTTCACGTAGCTCGGCATGAGGATCACGCCGTCCGAGAGGAAGGAGCCGTAGCGCGCCACCGCGGGCGGTACGACGCGCACGCCGCGCCCCGCGTAGTCGCGCTTCAGCGGGATCTTGTCCAGGTACTCGAACGGCCCGACCTCGATCGCCTCCATCTCGCGCAGGCGGAAGAGGAGCAGGATCGCCTTCTTCACCCACTCGTTCACGACCCACTCGCCGTCGCGCGGCTCCGCGACGCGCGCCTCGCCCTCGTCCAGGAGCCGGACGGCCTCCTCGACGGCGGCCGCGCCGTGGGCCGCCTCGTCGGGCGGGCCGTCCCAGATGCGCTCGATCTCGCCGGCGAGCTCGCGCTCACAGCGCCGCCTCGAGCCGCTCGACGGCGCGGCGGCAGTCGTCCTCGGTCGGGACGAGCGCGAAGCGGACGTAGCCCTCGCCCGAGGGCCCGAGGTAGGACCCGGGCGTCACGACGACGCCGGTCTCGAGCAGCCGCTCGGCGAAGCCCTCGGACGTCTCGCCGGCCGGCACCTCCACCCAGAGGTACATCGTCGCCGCGCTCCCGGCCACGCGGAGCCCCGCGCGTGCCAGGAACTCGAGGAGCGTGGCACGCTTGCGGCCGTAGAGCGCGCGGTTTCGCTCGACGTGCTCCTCGTCGTCCCAGGCGACCACGGAGGCGCGCTGGACGAACTCCTGCGGCGCCGTGCCCGAGTTGGGGCGGAAGGAGCGGAGCGCGTCGCAGAGCTCGGCGTCGCCCGCGAAGAACGCGGAGCGGTAGCCCGTCATGGACGAGCGCTTGGAGAGCGAGTTGAAGACCGCGACGCGCGCGCCCTTGCCGCGCACCTCGAGCGCCGAGGGCGGCGGTACGTCGAACCAGAGCTCCGTGTAGGCCTCGTCCGAGGCGAGGACGACGTCGTGCTCGGCGCAGAGCTCGGCGGCCCGCTCGTAGAAGGCGAGCGGCGCCACGGCGCCCGTCGGGTTGTTCGGGTAGTTCACCCAGAGCACGGCCGTGCGCTCCCAGGTGTCCTCGTCCAGGGCCTCGAGGTCGGGCAGGAAGCCGTTCGCTTCGAGGAGCGGCAGCGCGAGGACCTCGGCGTGCGCGAAGGCGCCGCCGCGCGCGGGCACCGGATAGCCGGGCTCCGTGCAGATCACCGTGTCGCGGCCCGCTTCCGGATCGAGCAGGAGCTGCGCGAACGTGAAGATCGCCTCCTTCGACCCGTAGGTCGGGACGATCTCGGTGTCCGGGTCGAGCTCGGCGGAGAAGCGCCGCGCGGCCCAGCGCGCGATCGCCTCGCGGAGCTCGGGGAGGCCCTGTGCTCGCGGATAGCCCTCCGTCGCCGGAAGCGCGTCCACCAGCGCCTGCTCGATCCTCGGGTCGGTGCGCTCGCGCGGGTCGCCCATGCCGAAGTCGATCAGCTCGATCCCGCGGGCGGCGACGCGCTTCTTCGCCTCGTCGAGGCGCACGAACGGGTAGCCGGCCTGGGATGCGAGCGCGGGGGAGAGCCGCATGGCTACACGCTATCTGTGAGGAAGGTCGAGAGCGTCTCGTAGACCCGCTCGAGCGCGGCGATCTCCACCCGCTCGTCCTGCGTGTGCGCGTAGCGCGTGGCGCCGGGCCCGTAGTTCACGGCGTCGATCCCAACCTCCGCGAACTCGGCCACGGGCGTCCAGGCCTGCTTCGGCAGGACGTCGAGCGAGCCGGCGGCGCGGAGCCGCTGGACGAGCGGCGCGTCCACGACGACCGGCGCGGGGGAGGAGTTCCCGATGATGCGCACCTCGTCGGCGCCCGCCTCGTCGGCCAGCTCGCGGATCCGCGCCTCGGCGTCGGCGGGCGAGCGGTCGGCCGCGTAGCGGTGGTTCAGGAGACACACGGCGCGCGCGGGCACGACGTTCGCCGCGATCCCGCCGGCGAGCCTCGTCGCCGTTGTGACCTCCACGAACTCGAGGCCGCCGAGCTCGACCTTGCGCGGCGCCACGGGGAGGATGCGCGCGAGCCCCTCGACGGCGCGCTCGACCGCGTTCACGCCCGTCCAGGGCCGCGCGGAGTGCGCGCTCTCGCCGTGGTAGACGAGCTCGGCGTTGAGGTTCCCGAGGCAGCCCACGTGGAGCGTCGCGTCGGTCGGCTCGAGCATCACGGCGAGCTCGGCCTCCAGCACGTCCGGGTTGGCCGCGAAGAACCCGGGCAGCGCACTCTCCGCCGAGGGCAGCTCCTCCCGCGGGAAGAAGAGGAGGCCGATGTCTACGGCGGGTTGGAGCCCGGCTCCGATCGCGCGCGCGAGCTCGACGAGCACCGCGCAGCCGCCCTTCATGTCCGTCGTGCCGAGCCCGACGACCCAGCCGTCCTCGATCCGTCCGGGCCAGTTCTCCTGGGCGGGAACGGTGTCGAGGTGGCCCGCGAGGACGACGAGCGGACGGCCCGCGCGGCGCGGCGTCGCGTAGTAGCGCGTGTCGTCGCCCGAGTACGCGAGCGGCAGCGGCACGGAGGCCTCGACCCACGCGACGGCCTCCGCCTCGTTCCGGCTCTCGGACGGGATGTTCACGAGCGCGAGCGTCGTCGCCGCGAGATCCGGCACGGCGGCAGCCTATCGCCGCGCCACGAGGGCATAATCAGTTCGGATGGAGCACCCCGCGCCCGAGTCCGCGAACGGGATGGAGCCGGAACGCGGGTTCTGCGTCCTCGTGCTCGCGCCGGGGGCGGCGCCCGACGACGAGCTGGCCGAGGTGCGCGACCTCATGCGCACCGCCGGCGTCGAGCCGGTCGGCGAGCTCGTCCAGCACCGGCGCGTGCCCGATGCGCGCACCTACGTCGGCAAGGGGAAGCTCGAGGAGCTGAAGGCCGTCGTCGGCGAGGAGCACGCGGAGACGGTGATCGTGGACGACGATCTCGACCCGAGCCAGGCGCGCCGGCTCGAGGACGCGCTCGACGTCCGCGTCGTCGACCGCACGCAGCTCATCCTCGACATCTTCGCCCAGCACGCAGTCACGGCCGAGGGAAAGCTCCAGGTGGAGCTCGCCCAGCTCGAGTACAACCTCCCGCGGATGCGCGGCATGTGGAAGCACCTCGAGCGCACGGGCGGCGGTGCAGGTGCGGGGCGACGGGGTCCCGGCGAGCAGCAGCTCGAGACCGACCGCCGCCTGGCGCGCCGGCGCATCTCCGTCCTCAAGGAGCGCCTCCGCGGCCTCGAGAAGCGCCGCGCGACCCAGCGGAAGGCCCGCCGTGAGGCCGCCGTGCCCGTCGTCGCGCTCGCGGGCTACACGAACGCGGGCAAGTCCACGCTCCTGAACGCCCTGACGGACGCGGGCGTCTCCGTGAACGACCGGCTCTTCGAGACGCTCGACCCGACCACGCGCGCCTTCGAGGAGGCGGGGCGGCGCTACCTCGTGACCGACACCGTCGGGTTCATCCGGCGCCTGCCCCACCAGCTCGTCGAGGGCTTCGCCGCCACGCTCGAGGAGACGCTGCTCGCGGACCTGGTGCTGCACGTCGTGGACGCGGCCGAATCGGACGAGCGCATGGAGGAGACGATCGCCGCCGTCGAGGCGGTCCTCCGCGACATCGACGCCGACAGGCTCCCGCGCGAGCTCGTGCTGAACAAGATCGACGCGATCGACCCGCTCGGCCGGCGGCGGCTCGCGAACCGCTATCCGGGCGCGGTGCAGCTCTCGGCCGCGACGGGCGAGGGCCTCGACGCCCTCCGCGCGCGCGTGGCCGAGCGGCTCTCGGGCCTCTTCGTCCCGGTGCGCCTCCTCGTCCCGTACGCGGATGGGCGCGTGCTGACCGAGCTCTACGGCCTGGGGGCGCCGATCGAGGAGCGGGCCGACCTGCCGGAAGGGGTGCGAATCGTGGCGCGGCTTCCGCGGAGCGAGGTCGGGCGCTTCGCGCCGTACCTCGTGGCCGAGCGCGAGGCGCTCGCCGACCATGGCGCCTGAGCGGCTCCTCGTCACCCGGCTGCACCCGGAGGCCGAGCTGCCGTCGCGCTCCTACGCGGGCGACGCCGGGCTCGACCTCGCGACCTGCGAGGTCGTGCGGCTCGGACCCGGCGAGCGGGCGGTGGTGCGGACCGGCATAGCGGTCGCGATCCCCGAGGGCCATGCGGGCTACGTCCAGCCGCGCTCGGGCCTCGCGGCGCGGCACGGGGTCTCCGTCGTCAACTCGCCGGGCCTCATCGACGCCGGCTACCGCGGCGAGCTGCGCGTGGTGCTCCTGAACACCGACCTCGAGGAGACGTTCGTGGCGGAGCCGGGCGACCGGATCGCCCAGCTCGTCGTCCTCCCGGTGCCCGAGCTCGTGCTCGAGGAGGTCGAGGAGCTGCCGGAGAGCGAGCGCGGCGTGCGGGGCTTCGGCTCCTCGCAGCGGGCGGCGGGCAAGTGATCGAGCCGCGCCTGCGCGTCTCGGCCGTCCTGCGGCGCGAGGGGCGGGTGCTGCTCTGCCGCCAGGAGAAGGACGGCGACGAGTACTGGCTCCTCCCGGGCGGCGGCGTCCACTACGGGGAGAGCCTCGCGGAGGCGCTCCGGCGCGAGCTCGAGGAGGAGTGCGGGATCTCCGACGACCTCCCGCTCGAGGGCCCTGTCTGCGTAGTGGACTCGATCGCACCGCCGCAGGCCCGGCCGAAGCACGTCGTGCACATCGTCTTCGCGGGCTACCTCGGCGGCCGCTCGCTCGAGGCGGTCACGTCGAAGGACGCGGCAATCCGCGGCCACCGTCTCTTCGGGCTCGACGAGCTCCCCGAGGTCACGCTCCACCCGCCCATCCAGCGGTTCCTCATGCGTTGGCAGCCGGGCGACCCGACCGTGTACCTCGGCGCCCTCTGGGCGCGCTAGAACCTGCCGCCGCGGGCGTGCGCGCGGGCGACCGCCACGTCGTGGGCCGCGATTTCGAGCGCGTCGTCGAGCGGCTCGAGGGCGGGCGGCTCGCCGAGGCGCCGCGCCAGCGCCTGGCCGAGCACCCAGTCCGCGAGCCACGGGTTGCGCGGCAGGAGCGGCCCGTGGAGGTACGTGCCGAGGGCGCGCCCGCGGCGGCAGCCCTCGTACCCGGACTCGCCGTCGTTCCCGAACCCGGCGACGACGCGGCCGAGCGGCTCCGCGCCCGGCGCGAGGATCGTGCGGCCCGCATGGTTCTCGAACCCGGCCAGGCTGCGCCGCTCGCCCGGCTCGAGCTCGCAGTCGAGGAGGACGTCGCCGATCATGCGCCGCTCGCCCGCGACGGTGTGGAGGTCGAAGAGCCCCGCGCCCGGCAGCTCCGCGCCCGAGCGGTCGCGGTAGAAGCGTCCGAGGAGCTGGTAGCCGCCGCAAACCGCGAGCACTGCCGCTCCGCCGTCGAGCGCGGCTTCGAGCGCCGGCCCCCGCGCGGCCACGTCGGGGGCGATGAGCGACTGCTCGCGGTCCTGGCCGCCGCCGATGTAGAGGAGGTCGTGCGCGTCCGGGTCGAGGACGTCGCCGAGCGAGACGGGGCGCACCTCGAAGCCGATCCCCCGTGCGGCGCACCGCCCGGCCAGGACGGCCATGTTCCCGCGGTCGGCGTAGATGTTCAGGTACTCGGGATAGAGATGGCCGACGACGACGTTCACGCGGCCTCCCAGTAGGGGCGCACGAGCCCCCGGTCGGAGACGATCCGCCGCAGCGCGAGCATCGCCGTGTAGGTCGGGAGCACGGCCAGCTCGCCCCCCGGCGGCGTCAGCTCGAGCCCGCGGTCGAGGGCCCGCTCGAGGTCCGGCTCGACCTCGATGCGGTCCCTTGCGAGGCCGCCGTAGGCGAAGCGAAGCGCGAGCTCCTGGGCGCGCGACCCCGTCGCGACGAGCCTCTCGAGGCCCGCCGCGAGCGGCTCGAAGTCCACGTCCCAGATCCAGGAGACGTCGCGGCCGTCGGCGATGTCGTCGTTCAGCGCGACGACGGCGAGCGAGGGGGGACCGCCGTCCACGAGCGTCCGCACGACCTCGTTCGCACCCGCCGGGTTCTTCACGAGGAGGAGCAGCACGCCGCGGTCGCCGACCGGGATCCGCTCGAAGCGCCCGAACGCGGCGCGGAAGCGCCCGAGGCCCGCTGCAGCGTCGTCGAGCGACGCGCCGAGCGCGAGGGAGAGCGACGCGGCCGCGAGCGCGTTGTAGACGTTGTAGAGCCCGGGGAGCGCCAGCCCGACCCGGCGCGTGCCGTCGGGCGCGACGAGGTCGAACGAGGAGCCGTCGAGACCCTCGAGCGAGATCGCCCGGGCGGCGACGTCGAGCGGGGGGCGCACGAGGCCGCACGACGGGCAGCGGTAGTCCCCGAGGTGGCCCATGTACGCCGCGAGGTACTCGTAGGGCGTGCCGCAGCGGACGCAGTACTTCGAGTCTGCGGCGTGGGGGAGCCGCTCCCGCGCGACGGCCGGGTCGTCGAGCCCGAAGCGCAGCGCGGCGGGCCGGTCGGCGGCGATGGACGCGACGAGCGGGTCGTCGGCGTTCGCGACGACGGTCGCCGCGGGGTCGAGCGCGCGGACCGCGCCGCGCCAGCGCTCGGCCACGAGCTCGAGCTCGCCGTAGCGGTCGAGCTGGTCGCGGAAGAGGTTGCCGAGGAGCACCGCGTGCGGCGCGGTCCGCGCGGCGATGTCCGGGAAGGCGGCCTCGTCCACCTCGAAGAGCCCGAGCTCCGCGCCGTCGGTCTCGAGGAGCGTCGAGGCGACGCCGGAGACGAGATTCGCGCCCGAGCGGTTGTGGGCGAGGCGCACGCTCGGCCCGAGGATCTCCGCGACCATGGCGGAGGTCGTCGTCTTGCCGTTCGTGCCCGTGACGAGCGCGCAGCCGCGCGGCAGGCGGCCCGCGAGCACCCCCACCGCAGACGGGTCGAGCGTCGCGAGGATCTTGCCCGGAAGCGTCGTCCCTCCGCCCCGGGAGGCGAGCCGCGAGAGCCGGCCGGCGAGCCGCGCCAGGAGGATCTCGAGGCGAAGCCGCACGAGCCCAGTCTAGATGCGAACCCGGGTTCCCTCGAACGAGGGATGGGGGCAGCGCTTGTACCCCGGACGGGGGATGTGGGGCCGCGCCTCGCCTCGTAGCCTCTGTCAACAGGGACTGCGGCCCACGCCACGGCGGTGCGTGGGAGGACCAATTGAGACGGGAAGCCCGACACCTGCGGCACTCAGCTCCACCCGGGAGGGGCGGACGATGACGGACGTCTCGAACGAGCTCGTCTCGACCGGCGACCCGTTCGCCGAGGAGCGCCAGGACCTCCCGCGGCGCGCGGTCATCTTCATCGGCGCGGTCGCGGCGGTCACGCTGCTCGCCGTCGCCGTTCCCATCTCCGAGCTGAGCCGCGAGACCCAGGGGTGGGGGACGTTCTTCTTCCTCGCGGTGGCCGCCGCCGCCACGCAGCTCTTCGTCGCGCGCACGCCGCGCGGGGCCGAGCGCTACTACACGACGATCGTCTTCCTGATCGCCGGCTGCCTGCTGCTCCCGGTCGGCCTCGTGATCCTGATCCCACTCTGCCAGCACCTGCCCGAGTGGCTGAAGATGCGCTACCCCTGGTACATCCAGACGTTCAACATCTGCAACTACACGTTGAACTGTCTGCTGGCCTGGTGGGCGGCGAACCTCGCCCTCGACGGCTCGACGGGGCTCGACGCGGGGCAGCGGTGGGCGCTCGCCGGCGCGCTCGCGTCGCTCGTCTTCGTGGCGACGAACCACGTCCTGCTCGCGCTGATGATGCACATCGCCGACCGGACGCCTCTCGCGAAGAGCCAGCTCTTCACCATGGAGAGCCTCTCGACCGACCTGATCCTCGCGGCGCTCGGCGTCGCGTTCGCCACGCTCTGGCTCGCGAACCGCTGGCTCGTCCTGGCCGCCGTCGCGCCGCTCATCCTCATCCACCGCTCCCTGTACGTCCCGGCCCTCGAGGAGGAGGCCCGCGTCGACCCGAAGACCGGCCTCTTCAACGCACGCCACTTCGCCTCAGAGCTGCGCGAGGAGCTCGCCCGGGCTCAGCGCTTCGGGCGCCCGATGGCCGTGATCATGGCCGACCTCGACCTCCTGCGTGACATCAACAACTCCTACGGCCACCTCGCGGGCGACGCCGTCCTGCGCGGCATCGCCGACACGTTCCACCAGGAGCTCCGCGACTACGACATCCCGGCGCGCTTCGGCGGCGAGGAGTTCGCCGTGCTGCTCCCGGAGACCCCGCCCGAGCAGGCCCTCGAGATCGCGGAACGGATCCGCCGCCGCGTCGCCGCGACCGCGTTCGAGGTGGAAACGTCGAGCGAGCCGATCCGCGCGACCATCTCCTGCGGCGTCGCCGGCTTCCCCAAGGACGGGATGGACGCCAACGAGCTGATCCACCAGGCCGACCTGGCCGTCTACCGGGCGAAGCTCCAGGGGCGCAACCGCGTCCTGGGCGCGAGCTCCGAGCCCCTGCTCGTCCCCGCCGACCGCACCGCGCGGCTCGCCGCCGTGCCCGACGAGGACGAGCTCGCAACCGCCACCGTCGCTCCCGAGGTCTCCGCCGTC
The DNA here is from genome assembly GCA_963720515.1 of uncultured Actinomycetes bacterium. GTDB lineage: Bacteria > Actinomycetota > Thermoleophilia > Gaiellales > Gaiellaceae. Next base: position 516,186 of record OY970397.1, read on the forward strand.
CCGCCCGCGCCGGTCCCCCTCGGCGAGCCCCAGCATTCGGCCTCTGACTCCGACCGTCGCCTCCAGCCCCAGCCCCAGACGAGTCGGCGCCACATGCCCGTCGGCCCGCGCTTCGTCGCGCTCTCCCCGTCCGTCGGCGTGCTCGTCACCCTCGTCGCCACGCTCGGCGTGGGCGCCGGCGTCCTCGGGCTCGCGCTCGGCCAGACCACGGACATCATCGGCCTCGTCGCGCTCGTCGTCGCGGTCGGCATCGGCCAGGCCCTCTCGCTCGACCTCGAAGGCGGATCCATCTCGGTGAGCGCGGTCGGCGCGCTCGCGGGCGCCGCCATGTTCGGCAGCCGCGCGGCCCTGCCGCTCGCGATCACGATCGCGGCCGTGCAGTGGAGCGCCGTCCGCAACCCGATCCACCAGTCGATCTTCAACGTCGGCGCCATCACGCTCGCGATCCTCACCGCCGCGTCCGTCTTCACCCTCGGATGGGAGGAGAACGGCATCGGCCATCTCGTCACCGCAGGCTCCGGGCTCGCGGCCGGCGCGGCGTACTTCGCCGTCAACACCGGGCTGCTCGCGGCCGCGATGGCGGTCGAGGGCCACGACCGGTGGCGGCAGGTGTGGAACGAACGGTTCTCGTGGCTCTTCCCGCACTACGTCGCGTTCGGGGCGATCGCAGGCGCCATGGCGCTCGCGTACGAGGCGATCGGCCTCTACGGCCTCGCGGTCTTCGTCCTCCCGCTCCTGCTCATGCGGAAGACGATGGCGGCGTACCTCGGCCACACGGCTCGCTCGGCGCACAAGCTCCGCGCCGCGGCCGAGACGATCCGCTCCCAGAACGCCTCGCTCGAGCAGGCCAACCGCCTCCTCAAGGAGCGCTCGACGGCCGCGATGGAGAGCCTCTCGGCGACCGTGGACGCGCGCGACGCCTACACGGCCGGCCATTCCCGGCGCGTGCAGCAGCTCGCGCTCGCCGTGGGCCGCGAGATGGGCTTCTCGCAGGCCGAGCTCGACCTGCTCGGCCACGCGGCGCTCTTCCACGACATCGGCAAGCTGGCGATCCCGGACGCCGTGCTGCTCAAGGCCTCGACGCTCACGACGGACGAGTGGTCGCTCATGCAGCGCCACGCGGACGAGGGCGCGCGCATCATCGACCGGCTCGGCTTCCTGAACGACGCGGTGCCGGCCATCCGCCACCATCACGAGCGCTTCGACGGCCGCGGCTACCCGGACGGCCTCGTGGGCGAGGAGATCCCGCTCGGCGCCCGCATCATCCACGTCGCCGACGCGCTCGACTCCATGGTCACGACGCGGATCTACCGCGCGGCGCGGCCGGTGGACGACGCGGTCGAGGAGCTCCGCCGCGGCGCCGGCACCCAGTTCTGCCCACGCTGCGTGGCCGCGCTCGATCGCCTGGTCGAGGTCGACTCGCTCGCGAACTACGGGATCCACGTCCCGGTGCTCGCGAACGCCTCGTAGGATTCGCGCCCGTGAAGGGCGCCCTTCTCCAGGTGAAGACGGCCGGCCACATCGTGCGCCGAAGCGGCGTGCGGCTCGGCAGGCCGGACGAGCGGATGGTGTTCGTGCTCGGGAGCCCGCGCTCCGGCACGACGTTCCTCGGACGCTCGGTCGGCTCGCTGCCCGGGTTCGTGGACCTCGGCGAGGTGGCGGCGCTCAAGGCGGCGATCCCGGAGCTTGCCGCGCTTCCCGTGGACGAGGCCGCTGCGCGGATCCGGAAGACCCTCGCCTGGACACGGCGCCTCGCGTTCGTCGGCTCGCGCCGGGCGGTCGAGCAGACGCCGGAGACGGCCTACGTCGCCGAGGCGGCGGCGCGCGCGTTCCCGGAGGCGGCGCTACTCCACATCGTCCGCGACGGGCGCGACGTCGTCTGCTCGCTCCTCGAGCAGGGCTGGCTGAGCGCGGGGCGGGGGGGACGCGACGACGCGGGGCTCGCCTACGGGGCGGAGGCGCGCTTCTGGGTCGAGCCTGAGCGCCACGCCGAGTTCGCCGGGGCGAGCGACGCGCGGCGCTGCGCCTGGGCGTGGCGCCGGTACGTGTCCGCGGCGCGCTCGCTCGGCCCGCGGGCCTACGAGCTCCGCTACGAGGAGCTGGCGGCCGATCCGTCCGCAACCGGCGCTGGGCTCGCCGCGCACCTCGGCGTGCCCGCAGAACCGCTGTCAGAGGCCCTGGCGGCCGTCCACGGCGAGTCGATCGGCCGCTACCGGCGCGATCTCACGGCGGAGCAGCTCGCAGACGTCGAGGCCGAGGCCGGCGCGCTCCTGCGCGAGCTCGGCTACTAGCGCGCCCGGGCGGGGGCGCCGAGCGAGGCGAGGAGTGCGAGGGCCGCGCGGCGCTCCTTGGGCGCACGGACGGCGGGGAGGGGGTGGGTCTCGACGAACGTGCGATCGGGCCGAAAGCGGTGCTGGGACTCGATCCGGCCGGCGGCGAGCACCATCAGCGTTCCCTCCGTGACCTCGCTGATGTCCGCGTCGACGCCGGTGTAGTCGCCGACGAGCTCGAGGGCCTCGGGCGTCGAGGCGAAGAACGTCTCGAGCGGCCCCTGCGCGATCCAGAGCGGTCGCTTGACGCCGCGGGCGACGTAGAGGTGCTTCTCATCGCGCTCGTCGATCCAGGCGGTCGCCATCGACCCGTGCAGCTCCTCGAGCGCGCTCGGGGCGTCGCGGGTCTCCTCGGCGAGCGCGAAGATCGCCTCGGAGTCGACGGTCATCTCCGGCTCGTGGTGCTGGAAGCCGTGGCGGGCGAAGAGCTCCTCGTCGTTCTCGATGATCCCGTTGTGGACGCCGACCACGGCGCCGTGGCGGATGGGATGGTTGTTGGCGAGGAGGGACGGGTGGCCCTTCGTGTAGTCGCGCACGTGGAAGAGCGCGTCCACCGCGTCGGCCGGGACGTCCACCACCTCGATGAGCGCGCTCGCGCCGGTGCGCTGCTTGTGCACGGCGACGGACTCGCCGGGCCGGCGGTAGGCGTACCCGGCTGCGTCGGCGCCGCGCTCGGCGATCGCTGCGAGGAGTGCCCGGCCGGCCAGCGTCCGGTCGACCCGGCTCGCCGCGCTCAGGCTGTATCCAGCAATGCCGCACATGCGATAAGTCTGTGAGACCCCTCGGACGGCGTCCCGGTCCTGGGAGCCATCCGCACGAAACCTCACTCTATCTCTGTGTCGCCACGCGCGGGGAGTCCTATATCCCCCACCGGGGGGTGGCACCGGCCTCGGGGCGGCCGATACAAGCCTCCGTGGAGCAGCCCGCCCCGCACGCCCCCCTACCTGACGACGCATCTCCGGCCGTGGATCCCCCGCGCCTCGAGCTCGCGCCCGATCCGGCTCCCGAGGAGCCGAAGGCCGACGAGCCCGAGGAGGAAGAGGAGTCCGAGGAGGAGGAAGAGTCGGAGGACGAGGAGGTCGCGACCGCCCGCGAGGCGGCCGTCACCCAGGATCCTCTCAAGCTCTACGTGCGCCAGATCGGCGACGGCCGGCTCCTCACCCCCGCCGAGGAGCGCGAGCTCGCACGGCGCAAGGACGAGGGCGACGAGGCCGCCAAGCGCCGCTTGATCGAGTGCAACCTCCGGCTCGTCATGTCGATCACGCGGAACTACGTGAACTCCGGCGTCCCGCTCCTCGACCTGATCCAGGAGGGCAACCTCGGCCTCATCCGAGCGGTGGAGAAGTTCGACTACCGGCTCGGCTACAAGCTTTCGACGTACGCGACGTGGTGGATCCGCCAGTCGGTCACCCGCGCGATCGCCGACCAGGGACGGACGATCCGCCTGCCCGTCCACGTGGTCGAGCAGGTGCGCAAGGTGAGCCGGGCCAGGCGCGTCCTCACGCAGAAGCTGAACCGCGATCCGCTGCCCGAGGAGATCGCGGCGGAGAGCGGGTTCGACCTGAAGCGCGTGAACGAGCTCCTCGACCTGGTCGAGGATCCCGTGAGCCTCGAGACGCCGGTCGGCGACGGCGACTCGATCTACGCGGACATGCTCGAGGACGTGAACTCGGAGCAGCCCGAGGCCATGCTGGCCGAGCTGCTCCGCACCAAGGAGCTCCAGGCGGCGCTCGCCGACCTGAACGAGCGCATGCGCCACGTGCTCGAGCTCCGCTTCGGCCTCTCCGGCGAGAAGCCGCAGACGCTCGAGGAGGTCGGCAACGAGCTCGGCGTGACCCGCGAGCGCGTGCGACAGCTCGAGTCCCGTGCCCTCCGCGAGCTTCAGGCGGCGGCGCCCGAGCTTCGTCTCTATCTGCGCGCCGAATAGTGCTGCGCTGGTGAACACGCCCGGCGACGCCGTGCGCCCTGGGTAGCCTGGGCGTATGGGGTTCGTCGACGTCCACTCGCACGTCGTTCCCTCCGGGGACGACGGCGTTCGCTCCGTCGAGGAGGGCCTCGAGCTCTGCCGGCAGGCCGTGGCGCGGGGGACGGGGCTGCTCGTGGCCACGCCGCACGCCGGCCCGATGTATCCGATGACGCCGGAGCGCGAGGAACGCGTTCGCGCGGCCTACGCCGTCATGCGCCCGCGTGCGGCCGCCTTCGGCCTCGACCTGCGGCTCGGGTTCGAGCTGACCCCCGAGCCGGGCTTCCTCGAGGAGGATCTCGCCCGCTACGCGATCGACGGGCTTGGCGCGGTGCTCATGGAGCTCCCGTTTCGGGGCGGCCTCGAGCTCGCCGAGCGCGTCGCGGTCGCGATCGAGAACGCCGGGGTCGTCCCGATCATCGGGCACCCGGAGCGGGCGCATGCGGTGCAGGACCGCCCGGAGCGCGTGGAGGCGTTCACGGACCGCGGCTGGCTCCTGCAGGTGAACGCGACGAGCCTCACGGGCGACCACGGGCCTGGGGCGGAGGCGGTCGGCTGGTCCTTGGTGGAGGAGGGCTTCGCGAGCCTCATGGGCTCCGACGGCCATCGTCCGAGTCGCGGCCGCCGTTCCTCGACGAGGCGTACGCGGAGGCGCGTGCCCGGATCGGGGAGGAGGCGGCCCTGGCGCTCTTCGAGGGCGCCGCGCTAGGAGTGCGCGGCGGCGCCGATCTCGCGGAGCGACGCTAGCCGCGAGAGCGACTCCACCTCGATTTGCCGCACGCGCTCGCGCGTGAGGCCGAGGCGGCGTGCCGATGTGCTCGAGCGTGTGCGGCTCCTCGCCGCGCAGGCCGTAGCGGAGCTCGAGCACCTGGCGGTCGCGCTCGGGGAGCGACTCGAGGGCCCGGTCGAGCGCCTCCTTTTGCAGCCGGCGCTCGGTCAGCTCCTCCGGAAGCGGGTCGTCGCCGGCCACGAGGTCGCCGAAGACCGCGTCCTCCTGCTCGCCGATCGGCTGGTCGAGGCTCGTGGACGCCCGTGCGGCCGCACGGACCTCGAGCGCCTGCTGAAGCGGAAGCCCGGCCTCCTCGGCGATCTCCTCGAGCGAGGGCTCGCGGCCGAGGTGGGTGAAGAGGTAGCGCTCGGCGCGCTGCATCTTCTGCATCCGCTCGACGACGTGGACGGGGACGCGGATCGTCCGCGCCTTGTCCGCAATCGCACGAGCGACGGCCTGGCGGATCCACCAGGTCGCGTACGTCGAGAACTTGAGCCCGCGGCGCCATTCGAACTTCTCGACGGCGCGGATGAGCCCGAACATGCCTTCCTGGATGAGATCGAGGAAGGGGAGGCCCTGGTTGCGGTAGTTCTTGGCGATCGAGACGACCAGGCGCAGGTTGGACTCGATCATCCGCTGCTTGGCCGCCATGTCGCCGCGCTCGATGCGCTTCGAGAGCTCGACCTCCTCGGGGGCGGTGAGCAGCGGGTGACGGCCGATCTCGCGCAGGAAGAGCTGCAGCGCGTCCGTGGTCGTCTCCACGTTCGTGTCGAGGTTGCGCGGGGGCGCCGTCGGCTCCTTCACGGGCTCCTTCGGCGCGGCCTCCGTGATCTCGTAGCCGCGGTCCTCGAGCTCCTTGTGGAGCGCGTCGATGTCGCTCTTTTCGAGCTCGAGCGTGTCCACGGCCTCGGCCAGCTCGCCGCCGTCCACGACACCACTCGCCTCCGCCTTCTCGAGAATCGCCTGGAGTTCGTCTACGTGCAGCAAAGGGCCGCCTTCCTTCGGCATGAAGCGGCTTAACCTAGCAACCGCCTCAGCCGTACCCAATGGTGCCGACCGGGAAAACATCGCTCCGAGCGAAGAATCCCCTCACACGCGATAACCGGCGTTATGTCAAGTCGGAACGCGTGGCCCGGACGGGCCTCCTCCCGCCCACCGGGAGCGTGCCGATCGGCTCATGCGGACCGCCGGCTCGGCTACGGTCGGCCCCGGTTTGCCGTCGAGAGGGCTCGGAAATGCCCTCGCTCGGCGGCGTCGCGCGAGCACAGCGGTCGTGCCCGTCCGAGCCTTGTCCACCGAGTGAGGGGCCATTTGCACAACTGTGGAAAACCGCGTAGCGTGCGTGGGCTCATGCTGCAGCCGGACCCGAACGAGCGTTTCCGGCAGCGGCGGAATCAGCATCGCAGGCGAATCGCGCGCCGGCGGCTGACCGCGCTCGCCACGCTCGTCCTCGCCTTCGGCGCCGTCGCGCTCGGCTTCCGTTTCCTCGGCGAGACCGACACCGGCGCGACGCATGCACCCGCCGCGGCCGCGACACCGGAGACAGCCCCGGTCGTCGAGCAGCGCACGCTTCCGGCCGAGATCCGCGGCGTCCACGTGACGATGGCGCTTCTCTCGCTCCCCGGGAAGCTCGACGAGTACATCGGGATGTCGGACGAGGGCCTGACGACGCTCGAGGTGGACGTGAAGGACGAGAACGGCGAGGTCGCCTTCACGTCGGCCAACGCCCCGCTCGCGCGGAAGATCGGCTCCTCCCGGACGTACTACCAGCCGCGCCAGGTCGCCTCCAAGGTGCACCAGGCCGGCCTCTACCTGATCGGGCGTGTCGTCATGTTCGAGGATCCGTATCTCGCGTCGAAGCGGCCCGACATGGCCATTCAGCAGCGCGGCGGCGGCGTCTTCACGAGCAATGGCCTCGGCTGGGCGAACCCGTATGACAAGCGCGTCTGGGACTACAACGTCGACATCGCGGAGGCGGCGGCGAAAGCCGGCTTCGACGAGATCATGTTCGACTACGTCCGGTTCCCGAGCGACGGCAACGTGAGCTCGGCGGTCTACCCGGGCAAGGTAAACGAGCGCAAGGGCGAGACGATCGCGAGGTTCCTCGCGTACGCGCGCGACCGGCTGAAGCCGCTCGGCGTGCGGACTTCCGCCGCCGTCTTCGGCCTCGCGGCCACGCGCGACCTGGGGATCGGCCAGCGCCCGCAGCTCATGGCGAAGCAGCTCGACGCGATCTACCCGATGGTCTACCCCTCCCACTTCGGCAAGGGTGAGTACAACATCCCCGATCCCGACGCCGCGCCCGGCGCGACCGTCACGATGGCGCTTCGCCAGTTCCGCCGCGCCCTCACGGGCTCGCAGGCCCGCCTCGTCCCGTGGCTCCAGGACTTCTCCCTCGCGCACCAGTACACGCTCGGCGACGTCGAGGACCAGATCGACGCGGCCCGCAAGCTGCGCTCCTCCGGCTACCTCCTGTGGAACGCGAACGGCGTGTACACGACCAACGCGCTCGGGAACTAACCTTTTCCACAGCATTTACCCACAGCCGAAGTTAGTGGCTGTGGAAAGCGTGGAAATCTTTTCTCCACGCATTTTGCGATCTTTTTCGTTTCGGAAGTCCTTGACCGGCGCGGCCAGGTGCCCTAGGTTTCCGCTTGCGCCGAGCACGGGCCGCGAGTAGGTCGAAGCTCTCCGGAGCGGCGGGTACCCGCAAGGGGAACGTCGGTTCGAAGAGGGAACGAAAGCGGTACCGGCTCGGCGAATTTTTATGGTCCCGTAGGTTAGGGTCTCGCCCATGCACCTTCGCCCACCGGTCTACAGCCACGGCTTCACGTCGTTCCTGTGGGGCCTGGGCCTCGGGCTCTTCGTCTGGATCGGCCTCAAGGCCGTGGACGTGTCGGGCGGAGCAGCGTTCCTCTTCGGGCTCATCGCCGGCGTGGCGATCTTCTTCTACGTGCTGCTCAAGGGCGGCGCGGAGTACCGCCGCTAGCGGCGCCGGCGCGCCAGGGCGCCCACGAGCCGGACGGCGAGGTCGGCGCCGAGCACCCGTGCCAGCCGATCGTGCGGGGAACGCTCGTCCCGGCGGACGGCTATCCCGCAGTGGTGCAGGATTCGCGGCATCCCCGCTTCGGGCTGGTCGAAGAAATCGGGGGCGCGGCTCACGCCCTAGCTATCGGCGGCTGCCTAGGCGGCCTCGCTCCCTGGCGCGAGGGAGCGGCGGCGGGGCGCAGCGCCCCGCCGCCGTCCTCGGCCTAGAGGCTGGTGTCGGGCCCGTCGTTCGTCGTGTCGGCCGTCACCGGCTCGCGGGTCTCCTCCCGCGCGCGGAGATCCTCCACGACGCTCGTGTCGGAGGTCTCGACGGGCTCCGCCGGGCGCTCGGCGGTCTCCGTGCGGCGAGCGCCGTGCACGCGTGGCCCGGTCGTGTCGAACGAGAACGCGAGCACGAGCCCGACGACGAGCGGGATCACGGGCCAGAACCCGCCGATGCCGGTCACGAGGCCGGTCACGCCGATGTCGTCCGTCCAGTTCTCGAACCGCGTCTGCTGCCAGCCGCCCTCGGGCTGCGAGGCGAGCAGAATCCAGGTGCCGACGATCGCCGTCGGGAGGAACCCGAGCAGCAAGACCATCGGGCTCAGCGTCGGCCAGCCCCACTTCGTCCAGCCGCCGAAGAGCTGCGAGAGGCCGAGCACGAGGCCGGCCGCGGCAATCAGGCCGACGGCAGGCCAGAACTCATCGCTCGTCGTGTAGTCGAAGAGCGAGCCGAGCCACAGGAGGAAGCCCGCCAGGGCGACGCCGGCGAGCGTGCAGAGTCCCCTGATCAGGCCGTGGCTTGGGCCGGTCCGCTCGACGATCTTCTCGTCCGCGTCGCGCCCGACGGCCGTGCCGTTCGTCGAGGCGTCCGGTTCTCGGTGTCTGAGCAACGCCATTGATCACTCCCCCGTTTCGTTCTCGGATGCGTGCGCACGGGGTGTTCCCGCCGCGCGTCGGCCGCTAACGCCGGGTCAGAGCTCGCGCCGGCGCGCGTCGAACGCCGCCGAGTCGAGCTCGGCCGCGAAGGAGCCGACGAGCGCCTCCTGGTCGGCCGCGAAGACGTGCTCCACGACCGCGACCTGAGCGTCGTTGTAGAACGGCTCGTCCACGTGGCGGGCGCTCACGAGGTTCACCGAGGTGCCACCGCAGCCGGGGCAGCGGACGGCGAGGCCGACCTGGGCCTCCGCCGGGGCGAGCGCGCGGAACGCGGACGGGAAGACCGGCCGGGGGCGCCCCTCCGGGTAGCAGAAGAAGCTCCAGGGCCACTCCCCCGCTCCGATCCGCCGGGCCGCGAGGTCGAGGAGGTCGCGCGCCGCCGACTCGAGGCGGTGCGTCATGAGGTCGAAGAACGCCGCGGCGGCCGCGCCGAGCGGGGCCCAGTCGAGGTCGTCGTGGGCGACGAGCCCGTCGTGGTCCGAGCCGCACGGGCACGCGAAGCGGACGCGGAAGACAGCCGGGTGCTGGGGGCCCGCGAGACGCTCGAGCGTCCGGAAGCTGGACAGCGGGACTCGGGCCTCTCCCAAGACCGGGCACCCGAGGGTGTACCGCCCTGTCAACCCGTCGTACACGTCGTCCTCCCCGTCCTAGATCGGCAACTCCTCAGTATTGGATGAGCGAATGGACGTCGTAGCCCTGGAGCTTCTCGCGTCCGTGCAGGAACTCGAGCTCGATCACGAACGCGATGCCGACGACCGTGCCGCCCAGGAGCTCCACGAGATCGCACTTGGCGCGGGCGGTGCCGCCGGTCGCGAGCAGGTCGTCGTGGACGAGGACGCGGGCGCCCTGCGCGATCGCGTCCGCGTGCAGCTCGAGCGAGTCGGTGCCGTACTCGAGGTCGTACTCGGCGCTTACCGTGTCCCACGGGAGCTTGCCGGGCTTGCGGGCCGCGACGAAACCGCAGCCGAGCTCGTAGGCGAGTGCCCCGCCGAGGATGAACCCGCGCGCCTCGGCGCCGAGGACGAGATCCGGCGTGCGCGGCCGCGCAAACGCGGCCAGCTGCGTGACGGCCTCCCGGAGCGCCTCCGGGTCGGCGAGCAGCGGCATGATGTCCTTGAAGACGATCCCGGGCTTCGGGAAGTCCGGGATGTCGCGGATCTTCGACGCGAGATCGACGCTCATGGGCGCATGAGGCTAGACGAGCGAGCGGAGGGCGCGCCAGAACAGGAGCTGCGAGAGCTCCTGCGACGTCGTGGCGAGCGCCTCGAGGTCCTCGAGGCCCGCGAGGCGGCGCTCCGGGTTCCGCGAGCGGAGCGCCGGCGTGACGATCTGCTCGAGGAGGCCCGCGGCGGACGACGCGCCGTTTCGGATCGCGCGCAGGTTGCGGGGCTCGATTCCGAAGCGGGAGAGGCGGACGCAGGCGTCCACGACCTCGATGTCGGGCTCCGGATAGTGGCGCTCCCCGTCCTCGACGCGCGGCTCGAGCAGCCCGTAGTCCTCGAGCTCACGGACGAACGTCGCGTCCACGCCGGTGCGCTCGCAGAGCGTGCGGAGGTCGATCTCGGGCTCCGGCGACGCAAAGGTGCCGTCCGGGCCGCGCTTGCGGCTCTGCGCGCGCCGCTTGGCGCCGGGAGAGGCCAGCTCCTCGCGGATCACGCGGAGCGGCAGGAACTCGTCGCGCTGGAGCCGCAGGATCGTGCGCAGGCGCTCCACGTCGTCGTCGGAGTAGAGCCGGTAGCCGCTCTGCGTACGGCGCGGCACGAGGAGCCCGCGGCCCTCGAGGTAGCGGATCTTGGAGATCGAGATGTCCGGGAACTCGTCCGTGAGCCCGTCGCGGACCGCGCCGATCGTGAGCCGCCGCCCGGTGCCGTCCCTGAGTGCGGTCGCGTCGCTCATCGTGAGAGGAAGGTCAGGCGGTACTTGCCGATTTGCACCTCGTCGCCGTCCTCGAGCGTCGCGGTCTCCACGCGGCGGCGGTTCACGTAGGTGCCGTTCAGGCTGCCCGTGTCCTCGATCTTCCAGCCCGAGTCGTCGTGGGCGAGGATGGCGTGCGTCCGCGAGACCGTGACGTCGTCCAGGAAGACGTCGGCGTCGGGCGAGCGGCCGATCGTCGTGCGGTTGCCGCCGATCGTGAAGGTCTCGCCCTGGCGGCCGCCGCCCGAGCGGACGATGAGCGCGGTGCCCTCGACGGGCAGGTCGACCGCGACGCCGTCCTCGTCGATGAGCTCCTCCGGGAGGAACGACATCGTCGTGTGGCCGCCCGGCTCGTCGGGGATGAGCGGCGCTCCGCACTTGGAGCAGTACTTGCTGCTCTCCAAGTTCTGGAAGCCGCACTCGGGGCAGTGGACGTGCGTCATGGACGGCTCGGGCTAGGAGCTCGTATCCGGGGGCGCGGCCCTGGACGCGAGGATGGCGGCGAGCTTGTCCACGTCGACCTCGTAGAGGGGGCTCTCGCCCTCCTTGCCGACTTGCTGCTGGAGGCGCGCCTGGAGCTCCGCCTTCAGGATGTCAATCCGTCCGTGCAGGATGCGGCGCTGGTAGGAGACCTCGTGCTCCTCCTGGACCAGCTTGTCGATCAGATCGCGCAGCTCCGCGTCCGAGAGGGCTTTCAGGTCAGGCAGGGCTTCCACTCAGATCCTCCCTACGGGGTGAACTCGGAAGTAAACCATCACGGGACCAATCCTTCAACCTGGACTTTAGGGTTCAGGGGTCTCCTCCTCCCCGTCGGTGCCGGCGATGACGGAATCGACGATGGCGGCAAGCTCGCTCTCGATGCGGGTTCCGGCCTCCTCGGTGGCTCCCTCGGTGTAGAGGTGGACGATCGGCTCGGCGGCGTCCGGGAGGACCTGGGCCCAGCCGTCCGGATCGACGATCTTGATCCCGTCGGGCGTCGCGACCGTGCGGTCCTTCATCCGTTCGGTGAGGACGCGCATGACGGCGCCCTTGCTCGCCCACGGGCAGCGGAGCGCGCGGTGGCGGACGGCTGACCGCGGCAGGTCGTCCGCGAGCTCGGACAACGGCCGGTCGAGCGGCGCGAGGAGCTCGAGGAGGTTGCAGAGCGACGCGATGCCGTCGTAGCCAGGGATGAACTCGGGGAACACGAAGCCGCCCGTCGCGGAGCCCGCGAAGACCACGTCGCTCGCGGTCGCGGCCCGTGTGAGCGCCGCGAGGGTGGCGGGCGTCCGCTCCACCTCGAAGTCCGTCCCCTCCACGAGGCGCTCGGCGAGGCTCGTGACGGTGACCGGGAGGGCGAGGCGTCCGCGCTTGCCGTTCGTGGAGATGAGGCGCAGGAAGAGGAGGAGCTCCTGCTCGGGCGGCAGCGCCCGTCCCTGGTCGTCCACGAGGTACATCCGTTCCGCGCTCGAGTCGAAGATGACCCCGAGGTCGGCGCCGACCGCGGTGACGAGGCCCCTGGCCGCCACGACCGCGAACTCGGGATCGGCGTCGCCGCCGCTCACGGGCTGCTCGCGGAGGTACGCCCGCCGCGTGACCGCCTCGACGCCGAGCGACCCGAGCAGGAGCGGCAAGACGAGCGACGCCGACGAGTACGCGTAGTCGATGACGATGCGGAAGCCGCGCGCCCGGATTGCGTCGGCGTCGATCGTCGAGAGGAGATCGTGCGCGTACGTCTCGTCGGCCCGGGCCGGGAAGCGGATCTCGCCCACCTCGTCGGAGGTCGCGCGCCGGTACTCCTGGCGTGAGAAGTGCTTCTCGATCTCCTTCATGAACGCGTCCGAAGCCTGGACGCCCGGCGGCTCGTAGATCTGGATCTCGACCGCCTCCGGATCGACGATGCTCGGCGCGACGTGCAGCCCGGCGTCGAAGCGCTCGCTCTTCAGGAGATGGCGGTTCACGGCCGCCGGGAGGACGCGCAGGTCGGCGACGTGCACGCCGGTCGCGTTGATCCCGGCGAGGACGGCGCGGCGCAGGAGCCGGCACTGCGGCGGCGCCTCACGGGTCGAGACGACCCCGGCGCCGCGCTTGAGCGCCGTGCCGAGCGCGAGGCCGAGCCGCATGCCGACCTCGGGGGTCAGATCCACGTTCAGGAGGCCGCGGATCCGCTCGCGCCCAAAGACGATCGAGGTCGCGCGCGCCTCCCAGATGACATTCCGGTCGACGTGGGCGCCCGATTCGATCTCCTTGAACGGGTAGATGCGGATGCCCGGCGAGACCACGGCCTCCTCCCCGATCGTCGTCTCGTCGCCGATCGCCGCGCCCTCGTGGATGCGCGCGTGCTCGCGGATGTCGCAGCTGCGGCCGAGGATGGCGCCCTCGATGACGGCGCTGCGCCCGACGTAGGTGCCCGAGTCGAGGATCGAGCGGTCGACCCGGGCGTGGTCGCGCACGACGACGCTCGCGCCGAGGACGGAGTACGCGCCGATCCGCGCGTCCGAGTCGATCCGGCAGTAGTTCCCGATGAACGCCGGGCCGTCCACGGACTCGATGTCGGAGAGCTCGACGCCCTCGCCCACCCAGACGTTGCCGCGCAGCTTGATCCCGTCGATGTCGAGCGCCACGCGGCCGTCGAGCGCGTCGAAGTTGGCCTTGCGGTACTGCTCGAGGTTCCCGATGTCCTGCCAGTAGCCGTCGGCCACGTAGCCGTAGAGCGGCCGTCCCTTCTCGAGGAGGCGCGGGAAGAGCTCTTTCGCGAAGTCGTAGGGCCGGTCGGTCGGGATCTCGGCCAGCACCTCGGGCTCGATGACGTAGATGCCGGTGTTGATCGTGTCAGTGAAGACCTGCGCCCACGATGGCTTCTCGAGAAACCGCTCGATGCGGCCGGTCTCGTCGGTGACGACGATCCCGAACTCGAGCGGGTTGTCCACGCTCTTCAAGGCGATCGTGACGAGCGCCTCCTTCTCCCGGTGGAAGCGCAGGAGGTCGGTGAGGTCGATGTCGCAGAGCGCGTCGCCCGAGATGACGAGGAACGTCTCGTCGAGCGCCTCCTCGGCGAGCTTCACGGAGCCCGCCGTGCCTGCGGGCGTCTCCTCGACCGAGTAGCGGATCGTGACGCCCTGGGCCCCGCCGTCGCCGAAGTAGCCGCGGATCGCCTGCGGCATGAACGCGAGCGTGATCACGACGTCGTCGAAGCCGTGCCGGCGAAGGAGCTCGACGATGTGCTCCATGCACGGCTTCCCGACGATCGGGACGAGCGGCTTCGGCTGGTTCGACGTGAGCGGGCGCAGGCGCGTGCCTTCGCCGCCGGCCATGACGACGCCCTTCACCGGCGCACCTCCCGCAGGGCCTTCGCCAGGTAGAGCGCGGCGGCGGCGAGCGCGAGCGCGAGCCCGGCCCAGAAGAGGACGAGCGGCCACTCCGTCCCCTCGTCCGAGGCCGTCACGCCCACGAGCGACGCGTACAGGACCCACGTGGCGACCTTCCCGATGGAGTTCACCTCGAACTCGTACCCGCGGCCGCGCACGAGCGGGTAGCCGAGGAGAAGCGCGCCGTCGCGGACGAGGATGATCGCGAGCGCGATCCACGGCAGGCGCCCGTCGATGCAAAGGAGGATCACCGCGGCGTCGATCATGAGCCGGTCCGCCAGCGGATCGGCGAACTTGCCGAACTGGGACTCGACGCGCCAGCGCCGCGCGAGCCAGCCGTCCACCTGGTCGGTCGCCCCGGCGAGTGCGAAGACGGCGGCGGCCAGGTAGCTCCCCTCGCCGTCCGCGTTCCAGACGAGGGCGATGTAGACCGGGATCAGCGCGAAGCGAAAGAGTGTGAGCGCGTTCGGAAGCAATGCGAGCGGCGCCGGGATCGCACGTGCTGCCATGGCGAAATGGTATCCGGGCCTTCCGTCTCCTTCGGAGCCGGAACGGCCATGGGCCGGTGCCAGGCAACATGACGTGGCAGGAAGGGACGTGCGGCGGTGGTAGGTTCGCGCGCGATGGCCGAGCCCTACCGCCTGCCGGGCTTCGTGAACGCGCACTCGCACGCGTTCCAGCGCGCGCTTCGCGGGTCGGTGGAGGGGGGCGACTTCTGGGCCTGGCGGGAGGCCATGCTGGACTTGGCCCGAGGTCAGGCACCGGGACGTATCCGGGAGGACTACCGGGCGGTCTACGAGGAGATGCTCGCGGCCGGGTACGTCGCGGTCGGCGAGTTCCACTATCTCGGGTTCGACGAGGCCCGGGCCGCCGCGGCGGCCGCCGGCGACGCCGGAATCGGCTTCGTGCTCCTCCATGTCGCCTACGAGCGCGGCGGGATCGACCGCTTCCGGCAGGACTCCGTGGCCGCCTACCTCGACGAGGTCGAGCGGCTCCGTGCGGACGGGATCGCGGTCGGCGTCGCGCCGCACTCCGTCCGCGCCTGCACGCCCGCCTGGCTCGAGGAGATCGGCCGCTACGCCGAGCGCGAGGGGCTCGTCCTGCACGTCCACGCCTGCGAGCAGCCCAAGGAGATCGAGGAGTGCGTCGCCGAGCACGGCGTCCGACCGATCGAGCTCCTCGCGCGCACGGGGTGCCTGAGCCCGCGCACGACGATCGTCCACGGCACCCACGCGTCCGACGCGGAACTCGACCTGCTCGCCGACGCGGGGGCGCGCATCTGCGTCTGCCCCACGACCGAGGCGAACCTCGGCGACGGCTTCGTCCCCGTGCGGCGCATCCGGGAGCGCGGGATCGGGCTCTCCATCGGCTCCGACTCGAACGTCCGAATCGACCCGCTCGAGGAGCTGCGCGAGCTCGAGGGCATCGGGCGCCGGCAGGAGCTGCGCCGGAACGTGATCCCGCCCGAGGAGCTGCTCGCGATCGGCGCCGACGCCGCCGCGCTCGGGCTCGGCGAGACGGCGGAGATCGAGGCGGATCTCCAGCATCCATCGCTTTCCGGCGTCGCGCCCAGCGACGTTCCCGCGGCGCTCGTCTTCGGCTGCTCGGCCACCGTTTTGCGGCCTTCCGCGCTCTAGCGCTAGCCTGATAGCACCGAACCGACCGGTAGACGCCTGGGGGGAAGAGTGAAGCGCACGGTCGTCATCTGCGGACTCATCACGTTGCTCGCCCTCGCCGCCGCCGCTCAGGCACAGGCGATGGGCAAGCCGCGCGTGGCCGCGCTCCAGATCGGCCTGACCGCCAAGGACGTGTACCACGGCACGATCGACGGCTACTGGGGCCCGTCTACCGAGCACGCCGTGCGCCTTCTCCAGCGGCGCGCGCAGATCGGCGTGGACGGCGTGCTCGGCCCGCGCACGCGGCGCGCGCTCGGCCGCTGGGGCCGTCACCCGTACGCCAGCCGCCTCCTTCAACCCGGCCTCGTCGGCTGGGACGTTTCCGCGACGCAGTTCCTGCTCGCCTGGCACGGCTTCCCGTCGGGACGGCTCGATGGGGCGTTCGGCGCGCGTACGGCGAAGGCGGTGGCCAAGTTCCAGCGCTTCGCGCACCTGCCCGTTGACGGCGTCGCCGGGCCCGCGACATTCCGGGCGCTGCTCGGCCCTCTCCCCCGCCCCGGCGTCTACCTCCGGGCTCCGCTTGGGATCGGGTACACCGACGGCTTCGGGCCGCGCGGCCGGCGCTTCCACAGCGGGCTCGACTATCCCGCCGCGATGGGAACGCGGGTGCGCGCGGCGGCTGCGGGCCGCGTGACCACCGTCGGCTTCGACCCGGGCGGCTACGGCACCTACGTCGTCGTGAAGCACGCCCACCGCAACTACACGTGGTACGCGCACCTCTCGCGCGTCGCGGTCGGGGTGGGCGCCTTCGTCGCTCGCGGGATCGAGGATCGGCCGCGTCGGCGCGACCGGCCACGCGACCGGGCCGCACCTCCACTTCGAGCTGCGAGTGCGCGGCGCCGCGGTCGACCCGCAGCGGGCGCTTTAGGGAATCCGCCGGCAGGCGTAGACGAACGTCCTGTACGGCGACGCGAAGCGCTCAGGCAGCTCGGCCGTGATCGCGTCCACCCGCCCGAGCACCTCGGCGCGCTCGTCCTCGGGGAGCCGGGCGACGAAGCTGATGGACTCGACGCGCGCGCGGATGCTCGCCGCGTCGGCCTCGACCGCGTGGGCGAACTCGCGCTCCTCGAGCGGCGTGAACAGACCTGTCTCCTCGAACGCCCGGCGCCACGTCCCCGTGCGGAAGCGCGGGATGTCGTCCCACGGGGCGGACGAGATGACCTCGTCGAGCCGCGCGACCCACGTCACGCTCGTGTCGGCCCGGTTCCAGATGAGGCCGAGCCCGCCGCGCGGGCGCAGAACGCGGTGGATCTCCGCGAGCGCGCGCTCCCCGTCGAACCAGTGGAACGCCTGCGCGACCGTGACGGCGTCCACGGAGCCGTCCGCTAGCGGGATCGCCTCTGCGGTTCCCTCGTGCGCGTCGATCCCGACCAGCGCCGCCCGCATCTCGTCGAGCGGCTCGACGG
This sequence comes from uncultured Actinomycetes bacterium, assembly GCA_963720515.1. Lineage (GTDB taxonomy): Bacteria > Actinomycetota > Thermoleophilia > Gaiellales > Gaiellaceae. The sequence continues at coordinate 533,557 of OY970397.1, forward strand.
CCGTTACGTGCGTCCCGGCCGCCATCAGCAGCCGTGTCAGCTTGCCGGTGCCGGCGGCGAGGTCGAGAACGCGCGTGCCCGCACCGATTCCGAGCGCCTCGCAGAGCCACGCGACGCCGTCGGCGGGATAGGTCGCGCGGCCGCGCTCGTACTCGTCCGCGACGCCCGAGAACGCCAGGACGGCCGCGTGGAGGTCAGGCCTCCGCGTCACCCCCGGCGAGCTCCTTCGAGCGCACCATCGCGGCCTGGATCGCATTCAGGAACGCCGCGCGGACGCCGGCCTGCTCGAGCTCGCGGATCGCGGCGATCGTCGTGCCGCCCGGCGACGTGACCATCTCGCGGAGCTCCACGGGGTGCATGCCCTCGTCGCGCAAGAGCTTCGCCGTGCCGAGCATCGTCTGGACGACGAGGTCGGTCGAGATCTCGCGCGAGAGGCCGAGCAGGATCCCCGCCTCGATCATGGACTCGGCGAGGAGCGCGAAGTACGCGGGGCCCGAGCCGGAGACGGCCGTGACCGCGTCCATGTAGCTCTCCGCCACGCGGACGGTGCGGCCCAGGTGCGCGAGCACCTCCTCGGCCTGGGCGACGTGCTCCTCGGTCGCGTATGTGCCGGCGGCGATGCCCGCCATGCCCTCGTGGACGGACGACGGCGCGTTCGGCATCGCGCGCACCACGGGGATCTCGCCCTCGAGCCCGCCCTCCACGAACGCGGTCGGGATCGCGGCGGCCACGGTGACCACGGTCTGCCCCGCCGTGATCGCGCCCTCGAGTTCGCGCAGTAGCTCCTCGAAGTCCTGCGGCTTCACCGCGATGAAGACGACCGCGGCGTCGCGCACGGCCTCGGCGTTGTCGTTCGTCGTCTCGATGCCGTAGCGCTCGGCCAGCTCGGCGAGGCGCTCCTCCCGCCGCGCGGTCGCGACGATCTCCTCCGGCGTGCGCCATTCGGAGGAGAGAAGCCCGGAAATCAGCGACTCGCCGATCTTCCCGGCCCCGATGACGGCGATCTTCCGACTCATGGGCGGGGAGCCTATCGCGCGCTGTCGGGAAGAATGGAGGTGTGAACGTCGAGCGCGAGATCGACCGGCTGTACGGGCTGCCGCTCGCCGAGTTCACGGCGGCGCGGAACGACCTGGCGAAGACGCTCGCGAAGGACGGGGACAAGGAGGAGGCGGCGCAGGTGAAGGCGCTCGAGAAGCCGACTGCGGCCGCCTGGGCGATGAATCAGCTGAAGCGGCAGGACGAGGTCGGGATGAAGCGGCTGCTCTCCGCGGCGGACAAGCTGCGTGACGTCCAGACCGGCGCCGCTTCCGGAAACCTCCGCGAGGCGACGCAGGCCCACTACGACGCCGCGGAGGCGCTCGTCGGCGACGCGCGCCGGCTCCTCGGCGACTCGGTGACGGATCCGGTCCTGAACCGCCTCGGCCCGGCGCTCCTGAACGGCTCGGTCGATCCCGAGGCGCGCGAGCTGGTTCGTGCAGGACGCGTGATCCGCGAGCCCGAGGCGACCGGCTTCGGCGCCTTCGCCGGAGTGCCGATCGAGCCGCGCAAGGACGCGGGTCCCTCCCCCGCCGAGCAGGCGCGACAGAAGCGCGAAGACGAGCGCGAGCGCACGCGGCGCGGGGAGCTCGCCGCGGCGAAGAAGGAGTTCGCCGCGCTCGAGAAGGCGGCCGGCCACGCCGCGCGCGAGGCGGCCGCGGCCGAGCGCGCAGCGGAAGCGGCCCGCAAGCGGGTCGAGCGGCTCGAAAACCGGTAGGCGGCGGCGGATCCCCGCCACCGAGCGTGCGGACGCCCGTCGCGAGCCGGGCCGTACACCAAATGGCAATGTTTGGTCCCCCGGCCGACGGCTATGGTTTCGCGGGCGCCCCCTGCGCCCGCTCGACACCTCCTCATGGACGCGACGACCACCCCGAGCCTGACCGCGAACGGGCGCACGGCCCCGAGCGCGAAGGCCCTGCGGCCGTACGTTCGCGAGGTGCGGGAGCGGGCGCTCCGCGAGTTCCGCGAGCGCCACCGCGGCCTCGAGCTCGCGCCCGTCGTCGTCGTGATCGCGGGCCTCGACGAGGAGGGCTCGATCGGCGGCGTCCTCGAGGAGATCGCGCCGAGGACGTGCGGGCTCGACGTGGACACGCTCGTCGTGGACGACGGCAGCAGCGACCGGACGAGCGACGTCGCCCGGGACCACGGCGTCTACGTCGCGCGGCTCGAGCGAAACTGCGGGCACGGCATCGCGCTCCGGCTCGGCTACCAGCTCGCCCGCGAGCACGGCGCGCGCTACATCGTCACGCTCGACGCCGACGGCCAGTGGGATCCGGCGGACATCGAGGACGTCCTCGCGCCCGTCGTCGCCGGCGAGGCCGACTTCGTCGTCGGCTCGCGGGTCCTCGGGCGCTCCGAGACGGGCGACAAGGTGCGCCGTGCGGGCGTCACCTTCTTCGGCGGGATCGTCCGCGTGCTCACGGGGGCGAAGGTCACGGACACGTCGAGCGGCCTGCGCGCGATGCGGGCCGAGGTGACCGCGACCGTCCGCCAGGAGCAGGTGCAGTACCAGACGTCCGAGCTCCTGATCGGCGCGATCTACGAGGGCTACCGCGTCGCAGAGCGGCCCGTGGTCATGCGCGAGCGGACGGCCGGCGAGAGCAAGAAGGGCGCGAACTTCCTGTACGGCCTGCGGTACGCGCGCGTCATCCTCGAGACGTGGTGGCGCGAGCGCCGCCCGGGCGTCGGCATCGACCGCTACCTGCCGTGGCTCCGCGCCGCGGCCTTCGTCGCATCGGTCGCGCTCGTCGGCGTCGTCGCGGTGCGCGCGCTCGGCGGCCTCGACCGGGACGAGCTCACCTTGTGGCCGCTGCCCCTCGCATTCATGGCCACGGCCGTCTGGTGGCTCCTCCTCGCCTGCGGCTGGTCGGTCCTCCTCGGAGGAAGGATCGACCGCCGGGCGATCGGCAGCTGGTGCCGCACGCAGGCGCTTCGCTACCTCCCGGGCGGGATCTGGGCCCCGGCGTCGCGCGCCGTGGTGGTGAAGGGCACGATGCTCGACAAGCTCACGACCGTCGGCGCGGAGAACCTGATCGCGCTCGGCGGGGCGCTCGCGGTTGGCGGCGTCGCCTTCGCGGCGGCCGGCCACCTCGTCTGGGCCCCTCTCGTCCTCGCCGTCGCCGCGCCCCTCGTCGCCTCGCGCTTCGTCGCGAGCCGCACACGCGTCTCCACCGGCCGTGCCGCCCGTGCGACCGCGGTCTACGTCGGCGCCTTCCTCGCCTACGCCGTCGCCGCCGTGCTCGTCCAGGCGGCCGTGTCGGGCTTCGACCACCCGTGGAGCGTCGCGGGCGCCGCGTCCGTCGCCTGGGGCGTCGGCCTCGTCGTCGTGATCGCGCCGGGCGGCCTCGGCGTGCGCGAGCTCGTGTACGTCGCGCTCCTCTCCCCCACCATCCCGAGCGCCGAGGCGGCCGCCGCCGCGGTGGCGCTCCGCGTCGTCACGATCGCCGCCGAGCTCGTCGCGCTCGTTCTCGCGGGACGGCCGGAGCCGGTTCCCACGTCTGCGACCCCGGCCGAACGGGCAGGCTGGCAGGCGGGGCGCGGATCGTCCAACCCCCGAACCGAGAAGGGAGCCACGAGTTGAAGATCCTGATCCTGGGCGGCGACGGCTTCTGCGGGTGGCCGACGTCGCTCCACCTCTCCGCGCGTGGCCACGACATCACGATCGCCGACAACTTCGTGCGCCGGCAGGCTGACGTCGAGCTCGGCGCCGAGTCCCTGACGCCCATCGCCCCGCTCGAGACGCGGCTCGCCGCCTGGACCGAGCTGACCGGGAACGAGATCGAGTTCCGCGAGGTGGACGTCGCGAAGGACTACGAGGGCCTCCTCGGCCTGGTCTCCGAGCTCGAGCCCGACGCCATCGTCCACTTCGCCGAGCAGCGCGCCGCGCCCTACTCGATGAAGAGCTCCTGGCACAAGCGCTACACGGTGGACAACAACGTGAACGCGACGCACAACCTGCTCGTCTCCCTCGTGGACTCGGGCGTGGACGCGCATCTCGTCCACCTCGGAACGATGGGCGTCTACGGCTACGGCGCCGCGCCGGGCGTGAAGATCCCCGAGGGCTACCTCCCCGTGCGGATGGAGGCCGAGGACGGCGGCGAGGTCTCCCAGGAGATCCTCTTCCCCGCCAACCCGGGCAGCGTCTACCACATGACGAAGACGCTCGACCAGCTGCTCTTCGCCTTCTACGCGAAGAACGACGAGCTCCGCGTGACCGACCTCCACCAGGGCGTCGTCTGGGGCACGCAGACCGCGGAGACGAGCCTCGACGAGCGCCTGATCAACCGCTTCGACTACGACGGCGACTACGGCACCGTGCTGAACCGCTTCCTCATGCAGGCCGCGATCGGCTACCCGCTGACCGTGCACGGGACGGGCGGTCAGACCCGCGCGTTCATCCACATCCAGGACACGGTGCGGTGCGTCGAGATCGCGCTCGACAACCCGCCGGAGCGCGGCGAGCGCGTGCGGATCTTCAACCAGATGACCGAGGCGCACCGTCTCATCGACCTCGCGAGGCTCGTCGCACGGCTGACGGGCGCCGAGCTCGACTTCGTCGAGAACCCGCGCAAGGAGGCGGCAGAGAACGACCTCTTCGCCGAGAACCGACAGCTCCTCGAGCTCGGGCTCGAGCCGATCACGCTGGCAGAGGGGCTGCTCCGCGAGGTGACCGAGATCGCCGAGCGCTACGCCGACCGCTGCGATCGGGACAAGATCCCGTCCCGCTCGCGCTGGCAGACGCAGCGAACGCCCGCCGAGGACGTCGCAGAGCCGGCCGCCGTCTGAGCGACGCGATCCTCAGCGCCGGCAAGCCTCGAAGACCTCCCAGCGGGCCGTCCGGGTGCTGAGCTCGAACGGCCGCTCCGGGGTAGGCCCGGGCCGCGCGCGGAAGACGATGCCGGGCGGCGTCGGAACGGTCGCGAGGTCACGCAGGTGGATCTCGAGCGCCCACGCGAGCATGGGGAACTCGAACGACCCGGTGAAGACCCGGCCGCACGCGAGGGCCCGGTCGCGTCCGCCCACGCGGGCGAGGGCGGCGTCGAGGTCGGTGGAGATCTCGCGCTCGGAGCGAATGCGGTCCGCATCGGAGTCGATGCGGTCCACGGCCCTGCTCGCCGAAGGGACGAGGGCGGCAAGCAGGACGACCGAGACCGCGACGCCGGCCGCGCGCGTGGCGCCCGGACGCGTCCAACGGCGCTCGGCGTAGACCTCGGCCAGTCCCGCGAGCCACGCCGCCCCGACGCCCGCGAGCACGCAGACGAAGGCGGCGGCCGGCAGGAGGTAGCGGGGATTGCCCGTGTAGCCGCGCTCCGACATGACGGCCACGGTCGCGATCCAGCCAAGGCACCCGAGGCCGAGGACGAGGGTTGCACCCTCCCGGCGACGGCGCACGAACGCGACGGCCGCGACCGCGAGCGCGACCGCTGCGAGGACGAGGAGCGGGCCCAGCACGAGCTCGCGCCCCTGCCGGAGCACCTCCCAGGCGGGATGCTCCGAGAGCGACGGCCGTCCGGGCAGCGCCTGCTGGGCGCGCCGCTGCGACCGCAGCGGATCGCCGGACACGATGAGATCGGGCCCGAGCCAGAGCACCGGCACGAGCGCGAGGAGGAGCACGACGAGGTACCTGCTCCCGCGGTCGCGGCGCCAGAGGTACAGCCCGTAGAGGCCGAGGAACGGCCACACCTCCGGGCGGATGAGCGAGGCGGCGAAGATGAGCGCGAACGCGCTGCGCCGGCCGCCGTCGAGATGGCGCTCGACCGCGAGGAGCAGGAGCGCGGCGAGGAGGAACTCCGACCAGCCGCGAGTGACGCTCTCCAGGAACCCGAGGATGAGCAGCACGCCGCCGGCGGCGACGATCCCGGCGAGCACCTTCGCCCGCTCCGACAGCCGGGCCGCGACGCGGAAGGCCACGACGACCGTGACGATGCCGGCGGCGCGCGTGACGACGATCCAGAGCGCGGGCGCGGCGCCGCCGAAGAGCGAGAAGACTGTGGTGAACGCCACGGGCAACGGCTTCCAGGACGGGCCCTTGGCGGTGTCGAGATCGAGGTGGGCGACCTCGCGTCCCCACACGATCCACGCCCACGGGTCATATCCCGGCGACGAAGGCGCGAGGAGCGAGAGCGCGGCAAGCGCGAGCGCGCCGCCGACGAGGAGGAGATGCGGATGCGTCTCCCAGGCCCTCGTCGCCCGCCCGCCGAGACCCGGGCGACGCGAGCGCGTCTTCTCACCGGTGGCCATGGCCGCGATTCTCCCAGCGGGAGGGGCGGACACCGGGTTCTTCGGTCGGGCGCCGAGATTCGATATCGCCTACCGTCGACTCCCGGAGTGTCCTCGTGGCCGAGAGCGAAAGCCGCCGTCGGGAGCCTCGTGTTCCTGGTGGTGGCGCCGGGTGTCGTGGCGGGCGCTCGTCCCGTGGTGGCTCACCGGCTGGGAGGTGAGCGACCGCTATTGGCTGCCGGTGCGGATCGCGGGCGCGGTCCTCCTCGCCGCCGGGATCGTCGTTCTTCTCCAGGCGTTCGCCAGATTCGTGCTGGAGGGTGCCGGCACGCCGGCCCCGGTCGCGCCGACCGAGCGGCTCGTCATAGGCGGGCTCTACCGGTACGTGCGCAATCCGATGTATCTGGCGGTCGCCGCGACCATCGTCGGCCAGGCGCTCGTCCTCGGCCAGCCGGTGCTTCTCCTCTACGCGCTGGTCTTTCGGCGCGGTCGTCGCCGCGTTCGTCCGTTGGTACGAGGAGCCGGCGCTCCACCGCCGGTTCGGCACGCAGTACGACGACTACCGGCGAGCGGTCCCGGGCTGGTGGCCGCGCCGCACCCCGTGGGACGCTGCCGGGCGCTGAGGAGCGACAGGAAAACGCCGCTCAAGCGGGGCTTTCGCGTCCACTAGAGCGGCGTGTCCGGCATCTTCAGGATCGTCTCCGCGGCCAGCTCGAAGTGCATCGTGTCCACGGAGTCCCCGGAGAACTCGCCGCCCCAGTACCAGCCGTGGCGGTTGAAGAATGGGACGAGCAACACGATGCCACGGTGGGCGAGCGGAGTGCCCTGGTCCACGACCCTCGTCCCGAAGAAGAGATCGATCGCCGCGCCCCAGCTGTGGTTCGAGAAGCGCGAGGGATTGCTCCGGCGGGCCCGCACGCACAGCATCCCCTCCGTCTTCAGCTCCTTGAAGACCCTCGGCCGCCTGACCTCGACCTCCTCCATGATCTGGCCGAGCGACTCGACGGCGAAGTCCATGCCGCTGACCCGGAAGGGCCCCATGTCGACGCCGGACTTGAGGCGCTTCTTCACCTTCCCCCGGGGCGCCGAGCAGTCCTTCGTGAGGGCGCCGGGCTTGCCGAACTTCGTCAGCATCAGCTGCTCGGTAACCGGGCTCAGGTTCGTGTTGATGGTGTCCTTGGGGGGAATCGGCACCCGATCGCTCAGCTTGGCGGCGGCCACGGCAGCTCTCCTTTGATTGGCGCAGTGGCCGCCTTATACAAGGGGCAATCGGCACGAGCAACTCGTTCCGCTCGAAATCGCCCTCGGCTGATCGGTCGCGGGAATCCCTGAAACCCGAGGCCTGTCCCGGCTACGCCACCTTCAGCCAGGCGCTCGGCCGCGCGCCCTGGTGGACGGCGAACTCCTCCGCGAGCGTCTGCTCCGCCCTCCGCTGGATCTGCCGGACGCGCTCCATCGTCACGCCCAGCTCCAGGCTCACCTGGCGGAGCGTCATCTCCGGCCCGTCCCCGAGCCCGTAGCGCATCCGCAGGACCGCCTGCTCCCTCGGCCTCAGCGCGCCCAGCGCCCGCTCGAGCGTGCCCGCGTCGGCTTGCGCGTCCATGTCCGCCGACGTGTCCTCGGCCAGGTCGCCGTCCGTCTGCATGAGCGCGACTATCGGGCCGCCCTCGCCGTCGTCGGCCGGCTGGTCGAGGCTGACCGTCCGGAGGCTCTCGACCTCGATTAGCTGCTCCACCCGCTCGACCGTCTCGCCCATCCGGGCGGCGATCTGCTCGGCGGTCGCGTCGAGCCCCAGCGCCCTGCGGGCGGCCCGCAGCTTGCTGACGTGCTGGTGGACGTGCTGGGGGACGCGGATCGCCGCTCCCGTGTTGACGAGCGCCCGCGTGATGGACTGCCTGATCCACCACGTCGCGTAGTTCGCAAGGCTCCCGCGCGCCGGGTCGTACTTCTCGACCGCGCGGATCAGCCCGAGCGTCCCCTCCTGGATCAGGTCCATGAGCGGGACTCCCGCCCGCCCGAAGTTCTTCGCCACCCAGTAGACGAGCCGCAGGTTGCCCTCGATCATCGCCCGCTTCGCCGCCTCGTCGCCCGCCATCACGCGCGCACCGAGCCGCCGGTTCTCCTCCGGGCTGAGCGTGGCCGGCAGCGAGTCCATCCAGAGCTTCAGGCCGTCCGTCGCGTCCGTCATCGCGCCCCCTCGTGCGCGTGCCGTGGAGGGGGCATGGTGGTTCCTCTCGTTAGGAGTGTTGTTTGAAGCCTGGGCCGGGACTACGGCGGCGTCACCGCCGAGGGCCACTTCGGCTTCCTGTCCCCAAAGGTACGGCAGCCTGGATTCAGGCGCCATGACACGTTTGAGTCAATTCTTCGCGATGATCGACGCGGCGACTATGACGCGCCGCTTATCGGCACCGGCGCCGCCGTCTGAGACGTGAACGAGGTAGCGGGGCAGGCGGAGCAGACTAGGACCCGTGGCGGCCGGATGGGCCGTGTGGCCCATTGAGAAGTGCCGGGTGGCCTATTGAACACGAGGGAGGATCGACCACCATCCGTCTACTGCGGCTGCCGGTTTCGTCGTCTGAGTCCAAACGAATCGGCTCGGGGATTGGACCTCGGTTCAGGCAACCGTGTCCCGGATCAGGCGAGGAGAAATGAGCATGAAGCACAGAGCAGCGGGCAGGCGGCTTCGCATGCCCTCCCCGGCGATGATCGTGGCGTGTATGGCGCTCGCGGTCGCGCTGAGCGGGGCAAGCTATGCCGCCGTGGTGCTACCGAGAAACAGCGTCGGAACGGTGCAGTTGAAGCGAGACGCCGTCACGGCAGCGAAGGTGAAGGATGGGACGCTCAAGCAAGTCGATTTCGCCCTGGGGCAGATCCCGGCGGGCCCGGCGGGCCTGGCCGGTCCGGCTGGACCGCAGGGCCCGGCCGGTCCGGCCGGACCGCAGGGCCTGCGTGGCCCGAGCTTCGGCGACGCGAAGTACGCAGACTCCGTCCCCGTCTCAGGCTGCGGAGTAGACACCACGACGATGTCGTACGCGGTCAACCTCGGGGCGCCTGCACGGCTCTACGTCACCGGTCAGGCGAGCTACACACGGACCGATCCCGGCGCGGAGCTGCCGTCGCTCATGATCGAGCTCACGTCGGGGGCGACGGTCGTCGCGTCAACTACGCGCGTCCTCGAAAGCATCGGCGTCGGTGAGCGCGATCTCCTGACGGTCGGCGGCGTGCTTCGCTCGACGACGGCGGGAACATCCGGGTTCAACGTGCCCGCCGGGGCTTACACCCTGCGGATGGTTCTCGACAGCTTCGGCTCGTGCGCAGGAACCGGCACGTACAGCTACGTCACGCTGAGCCACGTGGTGCTCGGTACGTCGTAAGCGAATGGGGTGTGCGGGCGGCGGTGGACGACTCCACCGCCGCCCCCGACCGCCTGCCGCACTAGCGGCGACGAACGCGTCCAAAGCCTGCCGGGGCCCATCGGATCAAGAACTCGGACGCCTGCCGGCGCTCCGGATCCAAGAGCTCGGCAAGAGCGTGCGCTGCCTCGGCGGGACGAGGGCCACCGATCCAGCCCGCTGGCACTCGACACCACTGGTGGCTCATGTCCAAGGCTGAAAGGAGCCATCGAATCGGCGCGACCTCAACCGTAAAGCCCTCCTGGCGGATGCCCTCCGCCAGTTCCTCCAGCTCGGCCTGGGCGGCGTCACTGGGGCAAGAAATGGGGCAAGGTGCCCCAAAGATTCCAGCCGATCTCAGCCGATCTCGATCTCGCGAGAACCGCTTGAAACCTAGCTCCACCTAGCCCGACCAGTGACTGGTTTGCCGTCTGGCCTTAGCGGCGGCCGATGGCGGAAAGTTGCTCGGCCAGGCTGCGGCGGAAGGCCGGCACGTGTGCGAGGAGGCGTAGCGCCACATTGCGCAGCGGGCGAACGGCCCGCGGGGCAGTGGCAAGTCGGGTGAGCCGGTGGGCAAGTGCGACCACATGCATGGCCTCGGCACGGCTGTCAGCCGCGTACTCGTCGAGCTTGTCCTCGCGACCTTCGCGCAGCGCGACCGACAGCGCATCCCCGAGAGTCACCGCATCACGTAGGCCGAGGTTCATGCCTTGCCCACCCGCCGGGCTGTGCGTGTGTGCGGCATCGCCGGCGAGCAGTACCCGCCCGGCCCGGTACTGGTCCGCCACCCGCTCGTGGATCCGAAACCTGGATCCCCAGATCACTTCGGTCACCCTGACCGTCGTGCGACGCGGCCCCCGGGTGTCGAGCAGTCGCTGCGCATAAGCGACGTCCGGCTGCTCCGGCGCATCGCCGACTTCGGCCACGAGCCGGAACGATCCGTCCGGGAGTGGCGCCACGACCAACATGCCGGGTGCGGAGAAGAACAGCAGGACCTCGTCCGCCGGCAGGCCGCCCTCCACCTGGACGTCGGCCAGCGTGAACGACAGCGACAGCGTGTCCTTGTCGTCGTCCCCGAGTCCGGCGAGGTCGCGGATCGTGCTGTTCATGCCGTCGGCCGCAACGACGTACTGGGCCTTGATCGTGTCACCGCCGTCCAGCGTGACCTCGGCACCGTCGGCGGTCTGGCTCATCCCGGTGGCGACGTACGGGCGGTGGACCCTGCCGCCGAGTTCCTCGAGGCGGTCGAGCAAGACCTGCTCGGTGATGTTCTGCGGGACCATCAGCGTGTACGGATACTCCGTCGGGAGCCGGTCGAACCGAACAGGCACGAGCTCGCGATCCCCATCGCGGATGCTGAACTGCCGAGCGTGGATACCGAGGCCCGCCAGTCGCTTCGAGACGCCGATCCGCTCGAGCATCTCGAGGGTCCGGGCGTGCACGACAGCCGCGCGTGACGTATTCGCCCCTGCTGGCTGCCGCTCGACCACCGTGACGTCATGGCCATGCCCGGCCAACGAGGCGGCAACCGCCAACCCCACCGGCCCCGCGCCCACCACCAAGACCTCGGTCCGATCGGGAAGCTCACTCATCACGATCTCCTTCACTGAACTGTACGCCCATGGGTACGCCCATCCGGTGTACGCCCGCTCAGACCAAGAGAAAAGCCTCGCGTATGCGGGGCATGGACCAATTACCGCTAGGCCCAATCAACCACGACAGGGCGGCACACATCGTGCCGCCCTGTCGTGCTGGGCACTGACCGACCTCTACGCGTTCATGACGCAGGAAGATCCCCTCGCGCGCCCGCCCGCGGACGGCGCACCCTCGGCTTCACCGGTTGCCGCGTTGCTGGAGTTCTCGCTAGTGCCGCGTGTTGACGGTCTTGGCCGCGACGGCGCGTCCGTTCACGTACCAGGTGAACTTCGTCCGGTCGGCCATGCCGCGCATCCTGATGCCGAATAGGCCGTACGCGCTGCTGTTCCAGTTGTAGCCGGTAACCGCACGGTTTGCGCACTTCCGCTTGCCGCTCTCGAGCCGCCAGCACACGCGATAGCTCAGGCGCTCGCCGAGCGGGCGAACGGTCAGCTTCAGGTACATGAGGCCGCCGGCACGGAACACGGGCCCCACGGCGGCCCGGAAGGACGGACGCGGTTTCGGGACCGTGAGCGTCGTCATGTCGGAGAACCCGTCAGTGCAGGCCGGGTCCCCGGAGCAGTCGTAGTCCGTGGCCTGCAGCTGCACGTAGTAGAAGCCGGGATCGATCTGAGACGCGCCGAGCCACGCGCCGCTCGCGATCTCGGTCGCGGTGAGGTACCCGGAGGTCGCCACGTTCTCGTTCAGAAACGTGCCGTCCGTCGCAACGTCCGGCTTTCTCGACACGGAGATGTTGACGAAGTCCGCGCCCGGCGCGGAGAACGTCGCCGTCACATGCCTGTTCTGGTGACCGACGCTCAAAAGGGTCGGCGGTGCGGCCTGTGCCACACCGGCGAACCCGAGCGTGGTCGCACCAAGGACCAGGCTCACAAGAACCTTCTTCACTTCAACTTCCTTTCGTCAGGACCCCGGAGCGCAGGCTCGCAGGGAGCCCGCGTTCACATGTCAGATGTCCGCGCGCCCGGGCAGAAACCCAGGCTTCGCTCACATGGAGCAATCGACCGCGGCGACGGGTTGCTTGAGCCGGTACGGTCGAAGGGCGCGTCCCGGGGTGCGCTTGCTGCCCGAGAACGGCGAAACCCTGTCCGGAGCAGGGCTTCCAGTGAGTCGGGGCGAGGAGATTCGAACTCGGGACCTCTAGCTCCTTGCATCGAATCCCGGCGAGTCGTCCCTAGTCCCAGGATTCGGGCGTGTGCAGGGGTTTTTCGGGTGGGCTCTGCGGAGTCCCGAGTACCAAGATCGGTCGTTCTGCGACAAGCCTGTTAGCCCGTTGTTCGCCCACCTAGAGGGCGCTTGACACAAACTTCAATAGGCACAAATGCGTCATAGCCGACTTGCGATGGCGAGACGACACTGAAGGTATGAGTTCAAACGATTGGCCGCCCTCCCGGGCGCGCCTCGGAGCCGCCGGTCGTACGGCGCGCGCCATACCGTAACCCAAGAGTAGGAGAACATCGTGACGCTCGTAATGAAGATCGCCGCCGGGGTCATCCTGGCTCTGGTCGTCCTGATCGCCGGTTGCACGGCGCTCGTCGCGGGTGGCGCTTCGGTCGCCGCCGACGAGATGGAGAAGGAGTCGAACTCCACGCAGACGTTCTCGCCCAGCGAGGCGGACGGTGCCGACGACTCGCCGAGCGAGGACGGTCCGACGTTCCAGAACGGGGTGCTCACCACGGAGGACCTGAAGATCGAGATCACGCGCTACAAGGTCATCAAGGCCGGCCAGAAGGGCAACGAGTACGGCGAGAAGCCGGTCATCGCCTTCTGGTACAAGACCACGAACCGGTCCGGCGCCAAGGTCGACCCGATGGACTTCCTCTTCAACTTCGAGGCCTACCAGGACAACAACCCCAACGCGGAGAACGAGCTCGACGTCGGCATGCTGCCCGATGACAGGTTCCTGGACAGCCAGATGGAGAACATCAAGAAGGGCGGCACCGTCGAGAACGCAATTGCCTACGAGCTCGACGACCTACACACCCCGGTGGACCTGGTTGCGGCCGACATCCTGGGTCTTGAGGTCACCGGGAAAGCCACATACACGCTGAGGTAGCCTCGGGACTAGCTTCCGGGAGCGTCGTCTGGACGGAGCCGGGAGACGGCCAGCTCGATCGCGTCGTCCGTGATCGCCAGCAGCCGTCGCCCGACTTGGCCTTCACCTCGCACACCACGATGCGGTTGCCGCGGCGCACCACGAGGTCGAGCTCGTTCCCTTGTGTCCCCATCGTCGGGCTGAACGGGAAGACGTACCGGCGGTCGAGGAGCTCGGCTCCTTGACGTGTGTTCGCCCATTGTTCGTCCGCCCCCTGTTCCCTACCTTTGCGATCAAAGGAAAAGCCCCGTCTAGCGGGGCTTTTCTATCGGGGCGCCGAGATTTGAACTCGGGACCTCTAGTCCCCCAGACTAGCGCGCTAACCAGGCTGCGCCACGCCCCGTCGGCGGCGAAGGATACCGCTAACCCGCGTAGCGCTTGTACAGGCGGTCGGTCAGCTCCGGCATCGCGGCGAGCTTCTCCGTCACCGTGCGGATGCGGATCTCGACGAAGTGGTCAGCCTCGACGCCGAGCGCCTTCGCGAGCGTCGCGATCACGTCGTTCGACGGCACCGGGCGGTTGCCGTGCACGAGGTGGTTCAGGTAGCCGGCCGAGAGGCCCGTCCGCTCCGCGAGCGCGCGGTACGTCGTGCCGGTGTCGTGCATGAGCGCCTCGACGGCGCGCCCGAACTCGTCTCTGGTGAACCGCCCCCGGCGCGCCATCAGCCGGCGCTTACCCGCCCGGCGACGTCTTCTACCCCGACGCGCTCCTCGGAGCGGCCGTCGCGCGTCAGGACGTCCACCTTGCCGTCCTCGAGCGCCTTCTTGCCGACGGTGACGCGGTAGGGCGCGCCGATCAGGTCGGCGTCGGCGAACTTCTCCCCCGGCCGGCGGTCGCGGTCGTCGAGGAGCACGTCGAGCCCGGCCTCGTCGAGTGCGTCCGCGAGCTTCTCGGCGAGTTCGACCGCCTCGGCGCCCGCGCCCTCGATCTGCACGATCTCGACGTCGTAGGGCGCGAGCGATGGCGGCCAGGCGATCCCGTTCTCGTCGTGGCGCTGCTCGACCGCCGCGGCCATGATCCGGCCCGGTCCGATGCCGTAGCTCCCCATGATGAGCGGCTTCTCCGTTCCGTCCTCGTCCAGGAACGTCGCGTCGAGCGGCACCGAGTAGCGGGTGCCGAGCTTGAAGATGTGGCCGACCTCGATCGCCGTGCGGAACTGGAGCAGCCCGTCGCAGGTCGGGCAGCGGTCGCCCTCGCGCGCCTCGCGGATCGTTGCGAACTCGGGCTCGTAGTCGCGCCCGGCCTCGACGCCGCGCAGGTGCTTGCCGTCCTCGTTCGCACCCGCGACGAACTGGCCCTCGCGCAGGGTGTCGTCGGCGATCACGCGGAGCGAGACGCCCACCGGGCCGAGCGAGCCGCCGCCGGCGCCGAACGCGGCGCGGATCTCCTCGTCGGTCGACGGCCGGAAGTCCGTGCCGAGGACGCCGAGCATCCGCTCCTCGCTCAGGCGGTCGTCGCCGCGCACGAGCGCGAGCACGACCGTCCCGTCCGTCTGTGTGACCGGCATTGCCTTGGACGTCGCGGCCGCGTCGATGCCGAGCGACTCGGCGAGCGCCTCGATCGTGGTGATCCCGGGCGTGTCGATTGTCTCGGGCTTGTCGAGCCGCGGCGGGAACTCGGGCGCGCGGGGGATGCCTCGCGCGATCTCAAGGTCGGCCGCGTAGTCGCCGCGCTCGCACGTGACCAGCGTGTTCTCGCCGGAGCCGGCCGGCGCGAGGAAGTCGATCGACTCGCTGCCGCCCATCATCCCGCTCTCCGCCTGGACGGCGTAGTACTCGAGGCCGCAGCGCTCGAAGATCCGGTGGTACGCGCCCTCCTGCCCGCGGAAGCTCACCTCGAGCCCGTCCTCGTCGCGGTCGAACGAGTAGGCGTCCTTCATGATGAACTCGCGGACGCGGAGCAGCCCGCCGCGCGGCCGAGGCTCGTCGCGGTCCTTCACGCTGAAGTGGTAGAGCATCTGCGGGAGCTGGCGGTACGACTCGAGCTCGCGGGCATGGAACGTGACCGTCTCCTCGTGCGTCATCGGCAGCACGAGCTCGCGGCCGGCGCGGTCCGTGAACTTGAAGAGCTCGGGGATCACGTAGCGCCCGCTCGCCTTCCAGAGCTCCGCGGGCGTGAGCACCGGCATGAGCATCTCCTGCGCGCCGATCGCGTTCTGCTCCTCGCGCACGATCTGCACGACCTTCTCGTGGACCTTCCAGCCGAGCGGCAGGTACGACCAGATGCCCGCGGCGACCTGGCGGATGTAGCCGCCGCGCACGAGCAGCTTGTGGCTTGCGGCCTCGGCATCGGCCGGGTCCTCCCGGAGCGTCGGGACGAAGAGACGGGAGAGGCGCTGCACTACGGTCTTTGCGCCGCTTCCGCCATGAGCAGGGCCGCCGGCTTCGCCATCTTGAGGCGCTTCGGGCGCACCATGCCGTCCTCGATCCAGCGGTCGATCTCGTAGAAGAGCTCGTCCACGAGGATGTCCGAGGAGACCTTCTTGAGCACGCGGCCGTGCGCGTACACGAAGCCCGTGTCGCGGCCCCCCGCGATGCCGAAGTCCGCGTCGCCCGCCTCCCCCGGTCCGTTCACCGCGCAGCCCATGACCGCGACCTCGAACGCCTGCGGGTACTCCACGAGCCGCTCCTCCACGGCCTCGGCGAGCAGGTGCACGCCCACGTTGTCACGCCCGCACGAGGGGCAGGCGATCATCACGGGGCCGCGCTCGCGCAGGCCGAGAGCCTTCAGGATCTCCCAGGCGACCTTGACCTCCTCGACGGGGTCGGCGGTGAGCGACACGCGCATCGTGTCGCCGATGCCGTCCATGAGCAGCGTGCCCATCCCGACGGAGCTCTTGATCGTCCCGGAGAAGGGCGTCCCGGCCTCGGTGACGCCGAGGTGGAGCGGGTACGGGACCTTCTCGGAGAGCATCCGGTAGGCGCGGATCATCGTCGGCACGGAGCTCGACTTGACGGAGATCTTGAAGTCGCGGTAGTCGAGCCGCTCGAGGATCTCCACCTGCTCGAGCGCCTCGGTGACGAGCGCCTCGGCCGTGTCCTCCTGGGCCAGCTCCATCAGGTGCTCCGGGAGCGAGCCCGAGTTGGCGCCGATCCGCATCGGGATCCCCTTGGCCTTGGCCGCGCGGACGACCTCTTCGACCTTGTCGGGGCCGCCGATGTTGCCGGGATTGATGCGCACCGCGGCGACGCCCGCGTCGATCGCCTTGAGCGCGAGCGAGGCGTTGAAGTGGATGTCGGCGATCACCGGGAGCGGGCTCAGGTAGACGAGCTTCCCGAGCGCGGCGGCGTCCTCGTTCTTCGGGACGGCCACGCGGACGATCTCGCAGCCCGCCGACGCGAGCGCGGCGATCTGCCCCATCGTGGCGTCCACGTCGTGCGTGAGCGTCGTCGTCATGGACTGGATCGCGACGGGCGCGCCGCCCCCGATGGGCACGTTCCCGACCTTGATCTGCACCTGGCTCGCCATCGCGAATCAGTGTAACGGCGCGGTTTCAGCAGCTCCGCGCAAACGTGAACCCGTACACGTACGCGCCCCATTCGTGGATCAGGTTCCCGAGGCCTGGGAGACCGCCAGGGCTGTCCGGGCGAACTCCGTCCACGCGAACGTCTCCGTCGAAGCAGCGGTCGAAGAGCATCCGTGCGCGGATCGCGTGGTAGCGGGACGTGACGACGAGCAGGTCCTTCAGGCCGCGTTCTTCGGCGATCCGCGTTGCCTCCTCCGCCTCGCCCTTGGTTCGATCCGGATCCGGGACGTAGCAGACCACGTCGTACGGGTGCTCGGCGGCGCAGAATCGCCGCCGCTCGTCCCGGCCGGGTCCGCTGCCGAGCGAGACCATGAGAAGCGGCGCCTTGCCCTCGTCCATCAGCTCGACTGCCGCCGGGAGCCGCTCGGGCGCACCGGCGAGTGCGACGATCGCGTCCGCCTCCCCCGCCCCGTCGGTGTCGGGCCACACGATCCAGCGGGCGGTCGCCGCGAAGAGCGCCGCGAGGAGGACGAGCCCGACGGCGAGGCCGATGCGCCGGCCGGTCACCCGCCGAGGCGGTTCACGTCGTTCGAGAGCCCGAGGAAGAACAGCGCGAGGACGAGGAAGAGGCCGAGCGCGGAATAGCGTTCATACGCGATGCGCGGGATCGCCCGCCCGCGGGCCTTCTCGAGCAGCGAGAAGGCGATGTGGCCGCCGTCGAGCGGCAGGAGCGGCAGCAGGTTCAGAAGCGCGAGCGAGAGGCTGATGAGCGCGAGGATGCGCAGGTAGATCCGGTAGTCGAAGTCGAGCGCCTCGCTCGATCCCTGCACGATCCCGACCGGGCTCGACACCTGGTCGCGGTCCTGCCCGGTGACGATGTGCCCGAGCGCCGAGCCGGTCAGCGACGTGACGCGCCAACTCTCCCCCACGGCCTGGCCGACCGACTCGAGCGGCCCGTAGCTCTTGTAGGCGACCTCGCGGGTGAAGCCGAGGATGTAGCGGTCGCCCTCCTTGGTCGGGCGCGTGGCCCGGAGTGTCGTCAGCTCGCCGTCGCGGCGCACCGTGAGCGTGACCGGCGCGCCCTTGCCCTCCTGGATCGCGTCGGAGAGCGTCTCGGATGTGACGGGCTTCCCGTTCACCCGGACGACCGCATCGCCCGGCTGGAGCCCGGACGCCTCGGCGGCGGTGCCCTTCCCGACCGTGCCGACGCCGCTCGTCACGTGGTCGGGGACGCCGAGCATGAAGACGGCGGAGAGGAGCACCACCGCGAAGACGAGGTTCACACCGGGCCCCGCGAAGATGACCGCGACGCGCTTCCACGCGGGCGCGCGCCAGTACGCATCCGAGGCGAGGGCGTCCGCGATCTCCGTGAGGCCGCGCTCGGCGCTCTTGCGCGCGTGCTCGGAGAGCTCGGCCGTGGCGACCTCCGCGCGGAGATCGTCGAGGCGGAGCCGTGCGTCCTCGAGACGCTCCGAGTCGAGTGCGGAGGCGACCGCGGCAACGTCGTCCCGCAGGCCGGGATCCTCGACGACCGCGGGCTCCATGTGCGCCGTCAGGTCGCCGGCCGCGGGCCGGTGCATGCCGGGGATCTTCACGTAGCCGCCGAGTGGGATCGCTCCGATGCCGTACTCGATCCCGTTCCGGACGCGCTTGAAGAGCGCCGGCGGGAAGAAGATGTAGAACTTCCGCGGCCGCATCCCGACCCCGCGCGCGACGAAGAAGTGGCCCGCCTCGTGAATGAGGATCAGGAAGACGAGGCCCGCGATCGCGACGAAGACGCTCACCGGACACTCTCACGGGAGTACGTACGGGCGACGCGCCGGGCCTCAGCGTCGATCTCGACCAGCTCGTCGAGGCTCTCGGCCGGCCGCGTGTCCACGGCGGCGAGCGTCTGCTCGACGACCTCGGGAATCCCCGGGAAGGGCAGCTCGCCCCCGAGGAACCCCTCGACCGCCACCTCGTTCGCCGCGTTCAGGACGCAGGGCGCGGAGTCGCCCCGCTCCCCGGCGGCACGCGCGAGTGCGAGGCACGGGAACGCGTCCTCGTCCGGCGGCGCGAACTCGAGGATGAGGCCCTGGCTCAGGTCGAGCCCGGGGATCGGCGTCGCGGCGCGCTCGGGGTACGTGAGCGCGTAGGAGATCGGCACGCGCATGTCCGGGTAGCCGAGGTGCGCGAGCGCCGCGCCGTCGCGGAAGCGGACGAGCGCGTGGACGACCGACGTCGGGTGGACGACGACCTCGATCCGGTCGTACGGGAGGCCGAAGAGGTAGTGCGCCTCGATCACTTCGAGCCCCTTGTTCATGAGCGTCGCCGAGTCGATCGTGATCTTCGGGCCCATGCTCCACGTCGGGTGCGCGAGCGCCTCGGAGGGCGTGACCGATGCGAGCTCGGAGGGCGTCCGGCCGCGGAACGGACCGCCCGATGCGGTGAGGACGAGCGAGTCCACCTGCTCGGGCGCGCGGCCCTCGAGGCACTGGAAGGCCGCGGAGTGCTCGCTGTCCACCGGGAGGATCCGCCCTCCGCCCCGCTCCTGCGCGGCGAGCGCGAGATCGCCTGCGGCGACGAGGCTCTCCTTGTTGGCGAGCGCCAGGTCGATTCCGGCCTCGAGCGTCGCGAGCGTCGCCGGGAGGCCCGCGAAGCCGACGACGGCGTTCAGGACGACGTCGGGCTCCGAGGCGGCGATGAGCTCGGGGAGCGGCGGATCGTTCCCGACCGAGACGTGAGTGACGCCGCGCTCCGCCGCGATCGAGCGCGCCTCCTCGCCCTGCGTGCCGACGGCGATGGCGCAGAGCTCGAGCTCGGGGTGCGCGTCAACGACGTCGAGGGCCTGTCGGCCGATCGACCCGGTCGCGCCTAGCAGGGCTACGCGTCGCACGAACCCAGTGTAGGGCGGCGCCTCTCCGCCCCGGCTCAGTGCGCGAGTGCGAGGAGCGCGTAGTACCCGACGGGCGCGGCGAAGAGGAGCGAGTCGATCCGGTCGAGGACGCCGCCGTGGCCGAGGAGGACGCGCCCGGTGTCTTTCGCGCCGAGGTCGCGCTTCACGAGCGACTCGAACAGGTCGCCGATCGTGGCCGCGAGCACGACGAGCGCCCCGAAGACGATCGAGTTCCATCCGGTGTAGTCGGTCTCGTAGAGGACGATGAACGCGGTCGCGATCCCGGCGAGCGCGCCCACGACGAACCCCTCCCACGTCTTGCCCGGCGACATGACCGGGCTCATCCGGTGACGCCCGGCGAGCCGCCCGCCCACGTACGCGAACGTATCGGTCGCGAAGACCGTGAAGAGCACGGCGAGGATGGCGTCCTGGCCGTCCGGCTCGAGCCGGTGGAGCAGGATGAGGTGGGCGAGCCCGAAGCCGATCCAGGCCGCGCCCATGACGGTGGTCGCGATCGCCACCGTCGTCGACTGCCGCACGGCCGAGACCGCCGCGAACACGAACGCAAGCGGGAACACGACGAGGAACCCGGCGAGCATCCACTCGGCGTCGCCGAGCTCCGCGCCGAGGTACGCGCCGAGCGCCCCGCCGTAGCCGGCCAGGACGAGGGGCCGCAGGTCGCGGCCGAGGCGGTAGAACTCGTGCAGCCCGACGAGCCCCCCGATCGTCACGATCGTGAACAGGAACCAGCCGCCCACCCAGGCGGCGGCGATCACGATCGGGAGCCCCGCGGCGACGATCGCGATGCGCGAGAGGAGCGGCGTCATCGGCCGCCGAAGCGACGGCGACGGCCGGCGTAGTCGGAGAGCGCGTGGCGCAGGTCGCGCGCCCCGAAGTCCGGCCAGAGGGTGTCCACGAAGATGAGCTCTGTATAGGCGAGCTGCCAGAGCAGGAAGTTCGAG
Source organism: uncultured Actinomycetes bacterium (assembly GCA_963720515.1). Classification (GTDB taxonomy): domain Bacteria; phylum Actinomycetota; class Thermoleophilia; order Gaiellales; family Gaiellaceae. Next base: position 554,255 of record OY970397.1, read on the forward strand.
ATGCGCTGCTCGCCCGAGGTGCGGATGAGGACGTCGGGCTCGGGCATCTCCGGCGCGTAGAGCCGCGCGCCGAGCGCGTTCTCGTCGATGTCGCGCGGGTCCACCCCGTCCTCCACGAGCCGCCGCGTCGCCTCGACGACCTCCGCGCGCCCGCCGTAGTCGAACGCGATCCAGAGGGAGAGCCGCTCGTTTCCGTCCGTCGAGCCCTCGAGCTCGGCCATCTTGCGCCGCAGCGCGTCCGAGGCGCGGTCGCGCCTCCCGATGAACCGCACGCGGACGCCCTGCGCCGCGAGGTCGGGCAGCTCGCGCTCGATCGTCTCGACGAAGATCTCCATGAGCGCGTCGATCTCGTCCGCCGGCCGCGACCAGTTCTCCGTGGAGAAGGCGTAGACGCAAAGGGACTCGACGCCGAGGTCGATGGACGCCTCCACGGTCCGCCGGAGCGCCTTCGTGCCGGCGCGGTGGCCCGCGGCGACCGGGAGCCGGCGCTTGCGCGCCCAGCGTCCGTTGCCGTCCATGATGATCGCGACCGCGCGCGCGACCTCGGGAAGCTCGCGCGCCTCCTCCGGCCTCGTCAGGCCCCGCAGCGTCCGCAGTCTGGTGAGCACCCGCATCGCGGTGCTCAGACCTCCATGATCTCTTCCTCTTTGTGCTTGAGGAGGTCGTCGATGCGCTTCGTGTGGTCGTCGGTCGTCTTCTGGGCGCTGTCCTCGGCCCGGTGCTCCTCGTCGTCGCCCACCTCGCCCTTCTTCACGAGCTCCTTCAGGTCGTGCATGACGTCGCGGCGGACGTTTCGGACGGCGACCCTCCCCTCCTCCGCCAGGTGCCGTACGACCTTCACGAGCTCCTTCCGCCGCTCCTCCGTGAGCTGCGGGATCGGGAGCCGGATGATCTTGCCGTCGTTCGCCGGTGTGAGGCCGAGGTCGGACTCCTGGATCGCGCGCTCGATCGCCTTCACGGAGCTCGGGTCGAACGGCTGCACGGTGAGCAGGCGCGGCTCGGGGACGTTGATCGTCGCGAGCTGGCGGAGCGGCGTCGGCTGCCCGTAGTAGTCGACGTTGATGCGGTCGAGAAGCGCGGCCGAGGCGCGGCCCGTGCGAATCGTCGAGAGCTCGTGCGCCGTCGCCTCGACGGACTTGTCCATGCGGCGCGAGCCGTCGGCCAGAAGGTCGTCGATCTTCGTCATGGATCCCTCCGAGGGGTCGAGATGACCGTGCCGACCTGCTCGCCGAGCGCGACACGGGCGATGTTCCGCTCGTCGTCGAGCCCGAAGACGTAGATCGGCAGGGCGTTGTCCATGCAGAGCGTGAGCGCGGTCGAGTCCATCACCTCGAGGCGTCGCTCGAGCGCCTCGCGGTGCGTAAGTGCCGGGAGGAACTTCGCGTCCGGGTTCTCGTTCGGGTCGCCGTCGTAGACGCCGTCGACCCCGTTCTTGCCCATGAGGATCGCCTCGGCGCCGATCTCGAGCGCCCGGAGCGCCGCCGCCGTGTCCGTCGTGAAGTACGGGTTGCCGGTGCCGCCCGCGAAGATGACGACGCGGTTCTTCTCCAGGTGCCGGATCGCGCGGCGGCGGATGTACGGCTCGGCCACCTCGCTCACCGTGATCGCGGAGAGGACCCGCGTGTGCTGGCCGTCCCGTTCGAGCGCATCCTGCACGGTGAGGCAGTTGAGGACGGTCGCGAGCATCCCGGCGTAGTCCGCGGTCGCGCGATCCATCCCCGCGGCGGCGGCGGTCATGCCGCGGTAGATGTTCCCCGCGCCGACGACGACGGCCGTCTCGATGCCGAGCTCGGTCAGGCGCTCGAGCTGCCCCGCGACCGCGCGCACGCGGTCCGGCTCGATCCCGTACGGGCGGTCGCCCATGAGGGCCTCGCCCGAGAGCTTGACGAGGACGCGGCGGAACGCGGCGGCGGGCGGCGGGGCCGCCTCGGGCGCCGGGCTCGTCTCGGCCTTCGCGCTCACCCCTGCGCGCCGACGCCCAGGCGCACGAACTCGAGCACCTCGGCGCCCTTCTCGTCGAGCGCCTTGCCGACCGTGAGCGACGAGTCGTGCACCCACGGCTGGTCGAGGAGCACCGTCTCCGCGTAGAAGCGCTTCGCGATCATCCCGTCCACGATCTGCGCGCGGATGTTCTCAGGCTTCGACTCCACCTCGGGCAGCTTCTCGTAGATCGCCCGCTCCTGCTCGATCGCCTCGGCGGGGATCTCGTCGCGGCTCAGGTACTGCGGGCGCAGCGCGGCGATGTGCTGCGCGAGCATCCGCGCGAGCGCCTCGTCGGCGCCCCGGGCGCGGAGAAGCACCCCGATCTTGCGCGCCGGCGGGTGGACGTAGTCGGCGAGGATCTCGCCCTCGCCCGCCTCCATCCGCGCCGCGCCGCGCACCTCGATGTTCTCGCCGAGCTTCGCCACGAGCTCGATGCGCTCGTCCTCGAGGTTCGCGATCGCCTCCGGGCCGGATGTCTCGACGACGTCGACGAGGTGCTGGACGAACGCGAGGAACTCCTCGTTCCCCGCGACCGGTTCGGTCTCGCAGCCGACGCCGACGATCACGCCGACGGTGCCGTGGAGGTGGGTCTGGACGCGGCCTTCCTTCGTCTCGCGGCCCTCGCGCTTGCCGGCCGCGGCGATGCCCTTCTCGCGGAGCAGCGTGCGCGCGGCCTCGAGGTCGCCCCCGGTCTCCTGGAGCGCCTGCTTGCACTGCATCATCCCCGCGCCGGTCATGTCGCGGAGCTCCTTGACGAGGCTCGCCGGAATCGTGGCGCTGCTCACGTGGCGTCACCTCCCTCGGCGGGCGCCTCCTCGGCGGGGGCGGCCGCGACGGGCTCGGGCTGCGGCTCGGGCTGGGCCTCGGGCTCAGGTGTGGGCTCCGCGGCGGGCGGTGCCTCGGCAGCCGGCGCGGCGGCCTGGGGCTCCTCGGGCGCCGCAGTCTCAGCCGGCGCAGGCTCAACGGGAGCCTCCGCGGCCTGCGGCTCGGCGGGCGCGTCCGGCGTGGCCGCAGCCTCGGCCTCGGCCGGCGGCGCCGCGGGCGGAGCCGCGGCCATCTCCTTCTCGGACACCTTGGCCTTGCCCTCGGCGGCGGCGGTCGCGATCGCCCGCACGATCAGGCTGCAGGAGCTGATCGCGTCGTCGTTCCCGGGGATCACGAAGTCGGCGTCGTCGGGGTCGCAGTTCGTGTCCACGAGCGCGACCACCGGGATGTTCAGGCGGCGCGCCTCGCGGATCGCGAGCTGCTCCTTCTTGAGATCGATGACGAAGACGGCGTCGGGCAGGTCCTTCATGTCCTGGACACCGCCGAGGTTCGTCTCGAGCTTCTCGAGCTCGGCGAGCATCGAGATGCGCTCCTTGGGCGGGAGCAGCTCGAGCTGGCCGTCGTCGCGGAGGCGCTTGAGCTCCTCCATGCGCTCGAGGCGGTTCGAGATCGTCCGCCAGTTCGTGAGGAGGCCGCCGAGCCAACGGTGGTTCACGTAGGGCATGCCGACCCGCGTCGCCTCGCTCTCGACCGAGTCCTGGGCCTGCTTCTTCGTGCCCACGAAGAGCACGGAGCCGCCGCGCTCGCTGATGTTCCGGACGAAGGCCGCGGCGTCGTCGATCAGCTGCTGCGTCTGCTGCAGGTCGATGATGTAGATGCCGCCGCGCTCCGTGAACAGGAAGCGCCGCATCTTGGGGTTCCAGCGGCGAGTCTGGTGGCCGAAATGGACGCCGGCCTCCAGGAGCTCGCGCATCGAGACGACGGACACGTTCGATCCTTTCGGTTGATTTGCGCTGCTCCGGCGGCGACGGCGTGGAACCGGGCTCTTCACGAGCCGGCACCGCCACCCGTCTGTAGGTGCCGCCGGGTAGGGAATACGGTCGATCGATTCTAGCCGACGCCGCTCGTATCCTTCCGTCGTGGGAGGGCGGCCCGAGCGCGCGGCCTGGGATCTCGCGGCCGAGGCCGTGGACGACGCCGTGCGCTTCGGCGCGACCCCGTCGCTCGACCGCCTCGGCCGGCTCGGCCAGGTCGGGAGCCTCGCCGCGCTCGCCGGCGCCCTGGCGGACGAGGAGGCGCTCGCGGGGACGGCGCTCGACCACGTGCGCGAACGCGAGGGTCTGGGGTTCGCGCCGGGCGAGATCGTCGCCGAGCTCCTGGCGCTCGGGCGCGTGCTCGAGCGGCACGGACTCGGCGACCGCCGCGAAGCGCTCGACTGGTGCCTGCTCCTCACCGTCGAGCGGACGACGGCAGAGCTCGGCGAGCGGGCGCGGCGCGATCCGCTCACGGGCGTCCTGAACCACAAGGCCTTCCACGCGACCGTCGCGCACGAGACGCACCGCGCGCGGCGCTACCGCGGCCGCCTCGCGCTCGTCCTCTTCGACCTCGACCGGTTCAAGGAGACGAACGACACCGAGGGCCACGCCGAGGGCGATCGGCTGCTCCGCGCCGTCGCGGCCGCGCTCGGCGAGACGGTGCGCGAGAACGACGCGGTCGGGCGCCTCGGCGGCGACGAGTTCGGCGTCCTGCTCCTCGACGCGGACCCCAGTGCGGTCGCCGCGTTCCTCGAGCGGTTCGCCTCACGGCTCCCGGAGGGAATCTCGACGAGCGCCGGCGCTGCCTCCCTCATCGAGACGAAGGCCGGCCCGGAGGAGCTGTTCGCCCTCGCCGACCGGCGGCTCTACGAGGACAAGATGCTGCGCGCCGCCTAGCGGCGTGCGCGGGCGAGCGCGGCCTCGAGCTCCCCCGGCAGCGGCGACGTCACTTCGATCTCCTCGCCCGTGAACGGATGTGTGAACGCGAGGCGCGCGGCGTGGAGGAACTGGCGCTCGAGGCCGAGGTCTCCCGCGACGCCGTAGGTCGGGTCGCCGCTCACGGGGAGGTCGATCGCCTCGAGGTGGACGCGGATCTGGTGCGTGCGGCCTGTCTCCAACCAGACGCGCAGGAGCGCGTGGGACGGGAGGAGCTCGACGACCTCGAACTCCGTCGCCGCCTCGCGCGCGGTGTCCGTGTCGAGTGAGATGCGCGTCGCGTCGTGGCGGTCCCGGCCGATCGCGGCTTCGATCCGCCCTCGCATCGAGTGTGGGCGGCCACGGACGAGCGCGATGTACTCCCGCGTGACCTTCCTCTCGCGGATTGCCTCTTGCAGCCGGCGGTGCGCCTCGTCCGAGCGCGCGACCACGAGCAGCCCGGACGTGTCGCGGTCGAGGCGGTGCACGATCCCCGGGCGCTCCGGCTCCTCCCCCCCGGCCGCCGCGTGCGCGAGGAGGCCGTGGACAAGCGTCCCCTCCGCGTGGCCCGCGGACGGGTGGACGACGACACCCGCGGGCTTGTCCACGACCAGCAAGTGCTCGTCCTCCCACGCGACGCGAAGCGGCACGGTGTCGTCCGGAACGAGGGTGCTTTCCCGCGCGGGCGGGAGCGTGACGCGGAGCTCCTCCCCGCCCTCGAGCCGGTGGCTCTTCGGGCGCGGCTCGCCGTTCACGAGGACGTGGCCCTCCGCGAGGAGGCGCTCCGCGGACGCGCGTGAGCCGACGCCGTCGAGCCCCGCGACGAACCGGTCGAGCCGCTCGCCCGCCGCCTCCGGCGGGACGACGATCGCGAGCTCCGGGAGCGCGTTCAGCGGGATCGAGGCCGGCCGTGCACGCTGGGCTTCCGGTCGGCGGCGAAGAGCGCGAGGAGGAGGACGGCGACTCCGGTCACGATGAACGTGTCCGCGAGGTTGAAGGCGGGCCAGTAGGTGAGGTCGAGGAAGTCGGTGACGTGGCCGAGGCGGATCCGGTCGACCAGGTTGCCGGCGCTCCCGCCGATCAAGAGGCCGAGCGCGATCGGCAGCACCGGGTGGCGGGCGCCCGAGCGGGCGAAGTAGACGAGCATCCACGCGACGGCGCCGGCGGTGATGAGCGTGACGACGTCGGCCCAGGTGGCGAAGAGCCCGAACGCGATGCCCGAGTTGCGGACGTAGTGGATCGTGAACGGCCCGGCGACGTCGATCGACTCGCCGAGGTCGAGGCCGCGGACGACGAGGAGCTTCGTCAGTTGGTCGGCGAGGAGCGCCGCGAGTGCGATCGCGACGAGCGCGAACCACTCGAACGGCGTCGCCCTGAGCGACCGTTCGGCGACGGAGATCGGTACGCGGCCGTCCGTGGCGGACCCCACGCGTACGTCGATCACCTGTCGCGACCCGTTCGTCAGCGCTGCTCTTCGATCCGTTTGCACTCGATGCACTTCGTCGCGGACGGCATCGCCTCGAGACGCTCCTCCCCGATGGAGTTCCCGCAGCGCGCGCACGTCCCGAAGGTCCCGTCGTCGAGCCGCCCGAGGGCGGTGTCGATCGCCGCCAGAAGGCCGGCGGAGTTCTCCTCCAGGGTGTAGCCCACCTCGCGGTCGACGGTCACGGTGGCGACGTCGCCGATGTGGTTGTCGGCCGCCTCCTCGCCCGTCTCGTCCTCGATCGAGCCCGGGTTCTCGTCGTGGAGATACCCCAGTGCGCGCTCGACCCGGCCGCGCTCGTCGAGGAGCTTCGCGCGGTATCCGTCGGTGTCCAGCTGCGCCACCGACCCAGTATAGCCCTGGCCCTGACGGGCTCTAGCCGGTGCTTTCGAGGGCCTCGTGCCCGGCCGTTTCGGCGTCCAGGCGGTCGAGCGCGCCCATGAGAAACGCCCGGTAATCGGCCCTCAAGTCGGTCTCGAGGGAGCGGAGCCGCCGCACCTCTGCGCGGACCCGCTCGCGCTCCGCCTCGGCGTTCGCGGTCATCTCGCGGGCTCGCAGACGCGCCTCCTCGAGGATGATGTCGGCCTCCTTGCCGGCGTTGGTGCGGAGCTCGTCGGCGGCCTTCTCGGCGGACACGAGGCTGTTCCGAAGGAGGACGTCGAGCTCCTTGTAGCGCTCGAGGTCCGTCTCGAGCCGCTCGACCTCGTCGCGGAGGTCGGCGCGGTCGCGCCAGACGTCCTCGAAGCTCTCCTGGATCTCGCCGAGCAGCTGGTCGACGGCGCCGCGACGGTAGCCGAGGGCGCGGCGCGGAAGATGGACATGGCGAATCTCGACGGGTGCGAGCGTCACCCGGCCCTATTCAGCGGAGCCGGTCCAATACCTCCTGCACGACCCGGTTCGCGATCAGGAGCGCGAAGATCGCGAGGATCGGCGAGAGGTCGAGCCGCAGTCCGCCGAGGTCGAACTGCGGGAGGAACCGCCGGAAGACGTTCAGGTACGGCGACACGACGTCGTAGAGGAACCGCTGGATCCGGTTCAGCCACAGCGTGTACGGCATGGGGATCCACGACATGAGGATGTAGAGCAGGATCAGCGCCAGGTAGACGTACGTGAGCGTGTTGACGAAGTCCTGAGCCGCGCTGATCCAGTCCGCCAGGAGCATCCGGCGAGAAATCTACGTTCACGGCCGGAAGTCCGCCCGGATCGACGCGAAATCCGGCGGCTAAGACTGGTTGAAGAAGCCGCGCTCGATGAGGCGGGCGCGCTCCTCCGCGGAGACCTCGACGTTGCGCGGGGTGAGGAGGAACACCTTGTCCGCGATCCGCTGCATGCCGCCGTTCAGCGCGTACGTGAGGCCGCTCGAGAAGTCGATGAGGCGCTTCGAGAGCTCGGTCTCGGTCCCTTGGAGGTTCAGGATGACCGGGACGGCGTCCTTGAACTTGTCCGCGATCGCCTGGGCGTCCGAGAAGCTCTGCGGGACGACGAGGTGGACGCGCACGTTCGCGCTCGCAACCGCCTCGAGCGGCGGGCGGCCCCGCCCACCGGACGACCCGGAGCCGGAGCCGGACCCCGAACGGAGCGTGGCGGTCTGCTGGACGTCGTCGGGCTCGGACCAGTCGTCGAACTCGGCGTTGCTCCTGCCACGCCGAGAGGAGTGCAGCCGCCGGACGTTCGGGCGCTCCCGGTAGCCGCGGTCGAGCTCCTCCTCGGCGTCGAAGGCCTCGTCGTCCCAGTACTCCTCCTCTTCGACGATGCCGAAGTAGACGAGAGCCCGGTTCCACACGTCTCCCACACCCATCTAGCGCCGGATTCTAGCCCTCGAACAGGATCGAACCGACCCGTACGAAGGTCGCGCCCTCCTCGGCGGCCGCGCGGTAGTCCTGCGACGTTCCCATGGAGAGCTCCGCGAGGCCGTGCTCCTCGGCGAGCTCGCGCAGGCGGCGGAAATAGGGGCGCGACGCCTCGGCGTCCCCGGCAAGCGGGGGCATCGTCATGAGTCCGCGTACCTCGACGCCCGCCCCGCGCGCCTCCGCGAGGAAGGCGTCGAGCGCGTCCGGCACGACGCCCGACTTCGTCTCCTCGCCGGACAGGTTCACCTCGACGAGCGCAGGCGCGGTCAGCCGCCGCGCCGCCGACAGGGAGTCGAGCGAGTGGACGAGCTCCACGAGGCTCGAGACCGCCGGCGCCTTCCGCGACTGGAGGTGGCCGATGAAATGCCATCTGAACGCGTCGGCGTAGCGCTCGTGCTTCGCCTGGAGATCCTGGAGCCTGTTTTCCCCGACGGTCTCCACGCCGGCCTCGGCGAGGATCGCCATCTCGTCGACCGTGACGTACTTCGTGGCCACGACCACGCGCACGCCGGAGCCGACCTCCCCCTGAATGCGGGCGAGGTTCTCCGCGATCCGCTCAGGCGAGTGCAGCGACGACTCCCTGGCGGCCGGTCCGGCCGTGGTCGCGGCGGTGGGAGAAGAAGAGCTCGGGCTCGCAGGAGGTGCAGTGCGGGCTTCGCTCGATCCTCGTCACGCCGGCCTCGCGCAGTGCGAGCTCGGCGGCGAGCGGCAGGTCGAGGTGGCCGTCGGGCGCGACCTCGTCCCCGAAGCGGTAGCGGAACGGGCCGGCGACGTCCTCCTCCACCTCGTAGCAGCACGGGCCGATCCCGGGGCCGATCGCCGCGGCGGACGCCTTCCCGCAGAGGGCCTCGACACCTTGGGCCGCAATCCCGGCCAGGAGCCCGCGCCAGCCGGCGTGCAGGACGGCGAGTCGCGGCACGCCGGTCGTGCGCGCGAGCGCGATCGGCAGGCAGTCCGCGGTCACGAGCATGAGCGCGAGGCCACGCTCCGACGTCACGAGCCCGTCGCAGGCGGGGTAGCGCGTCCCCGGGGTGACGAGCCCGAACGGCTGGGCCTCCTCGACCCGCGCCGCGTGCACCTGGTACGCCATCGTCCCGCGCTCGGGGTCGAGCCCGCGCTCCTCGCAGAGCCGCCGTCGGTTCTCGACCACGCGCTCCGGCTCGTCCTCCGTGAGAAGCCCGAGGTTCAGGGAGCTGAAGTCGCCCTCGCTGACGCCGCCGTCGCGCGTCGAGAACGCGACCGCATAGCCCGGCGGCGCGGTGTCCCACGGCAGCAGCCTCATCCGCCCACGATTCTGAGCATCGCCTCCGTCGAGTGCGTGAAGAGACTGGACATGATCTGGTTGAACTCGCGCTGGAAGACGATCACGAGCGCGAAGATCCCAATCATCCCGTATTGGTCGAGCCGTGACCACTGGATGTACATCGCGTCGCTCATGAACGCGCCGACGATGCGCGAGCCGTCGAGCGGCGGAATCGGGATGAGGTTGAAGATCCCGAGCACGAGGTTCACCTGGTACGAGAGCGAGAGCACCCGCCACGCCTCGCCGAACGGGTCGAGGCTCCCGTGGACGAGAACCGCGAGGCAGACGAGCGCGATGACGAAGTTGACGACCGGGCCGGCGATCGCGACGAGGCCCATGTGCTCCTTCGGCTTGCGGAAGTTCATCGGGTTCACGAGCACGGGCCGCGCCCAGCCGAAGATGAACGGCGTCGTGAAGTACGTGATCGCGAACATCGCCGAGCCGAGCGGGTCGATGTGCGGGATCGGGTTCAGCGTGAGCCGGCCCGCGTCCCGCGGCGTCGGGTCGCCGAGCCGGTCGGCGACGAACGCGTGCGCGAGCTCGTGCAGCGTCATGCTCGCGATCAGCACCGGCAGCAGGTAGAGGAAGGTCTCGACGTTGCCGCTCATCGCGCTCCGACGAGCTCGCGGGCCGCGTCGAGCTCGGCCGCGCGGCCGCGCAGCTCGCCGTTCAGCTTCCGGCGCAGGAGCTCGCCGAGGATCTCCCCCACGCGCGGCGACTCGGCGATCCCGAGGCCGGCCAGGTCGCCGCCGTCGATCTCCAGCTCGACGCCCCGGAGACTGTCGAAATACCGCGCGAGCCGGCCGCGGACCGGCTCGTCCGCATAGGCGAGCGCCAGCAGCGCCCCGTCGGGGTCGTGCGGCTCGACGAGGCGGCGGATCTCGGCGGGCTCGTCCGTCTCGGCGAGCAGGTCGAGGAGCCGCGGTGCCACGGTCACCGCGTCCGCGATCAGGTCGGCGTCGCGCCTGCGGAGCCGGAGGCGCGTGAACCAGTCGTAAAGCTCGTCCGGCGGGAGGCGCCGCGCGAGCACGGCGAGCCGGGTGCGCCAGGCGGGCACCTCGGGGGCGTAGGCCGGCAGGAGCTCGTCGAGCTCGCCGATCAGCCGCACGGCCTCGTCGTCCGCAGCGAGGTGCGGATGGATGGCCGCGGCGACGCCCAGCTCGTCGAGCCGCGCGATCGCCGCGTCGACGCGCTGCTCCGAGAGGAGCTGGCGGAGCTCGTCGCGCAGGCGTGCGCTCGAGAGCTCGCCCACGAGGTCGAGCTTCACGCAGCCGCGCGCAAGCGACGCGGTATGGCCGTCCATCCGGAAGCCGTAGCGGTTCTCGTAGCGGATCGCGCGGAAGATCCGGGTCGGGTCGTCGATGAACGAGAGCGGATGGAGCACGCGCACGACGCCCGCCGCGAGGTCCGCGACTCCGCCGAAGAAGTCCACGAGCCGCCCGAAGTCCTCGCCCTTGAGCGAGACGGCCATGGCGTTGACCGTGAAGTCGCGCCGGAAGAGATCCTGGCGGAGCGTCGCCCGCTCGACCCGCGGCAGCGCGGCCGGGTGCTCGTAGAACTCGGTGCGGGTCGTCGCGACGTCCACGCGCGTGCCGTCGTCCGCGATGACGATCGCCGTGCCGAACTTCTCGTGCGGGACCGCGCGGCCGCCGAGCGCGCTCGCGAGCGCGCGCCCGAATGCGATGCCGTCTCCCTCGACCGCGATGTCGACGTCGAAGCTCGGCTCGTCCATGAGTACGTCGCGGACTGCGCCGCCGACGAGGTAGACGCCTTCGAAGCCCTCCCCCACGGCCTGGACGGCCTCGAAGACCGCCGCGAGGGGCGCGATTGCGAGCAGGCGCTCACGGAGGTCCGGCACGGGTCCCTCCGTCGCGCCGACCGGCTCCTCGAGCGCGCGCAGGACGTCGCTCCGCGTGACGACACCGACGATCTCGCCGTCGCGCACAACTGGCACGCGGCCGGCCTCGGAGGCGCCGAGCAGACGCTGGAGCTCGACGAGCGACGTGTCCTCGTCGCACGTCGTGAGCGTCGAGCTCATCACGCTCTTCACCGGCGCGTGGGCGAGCTCGTGACCCATGGCCTTGTCGAGATCCTCCCGCGTGACGGCACCGGCGAGCTCGTGCGGATCGCCGACGAGCATCCCGCTCTGGCGGTGGCGCTGGCACTCGACCATCGCGTGCGCGACGGTCGTGTCGGGCGAGACGAACCGCGGCGGGCGCGACATCACGAGCGCGGCGGTCAGTGGACGGAGGACCGCGCCCGGTAGCGCTTCGAGCACGCGCTCGCGCGCCTCGGCGAGCGTGCCGCGGAAGACGGCCGACGAGGCCTGCGCGTGGCCGCCGCCGCCGAGCGCTCCGGCGATGAGCGACGCGTCGAGCTCGGCGACGCGGGTGCGCGCGACGCAGACGACCCGCTCGTCCATCTCGACGAGCGCGACGAACGCCCGCGCGTCCGTGAGATCCACCGCCTTGTGCACGAGCGTCGAGATCCCGTCCACGTACTCGGGCCAGGCGACGGCGGCGACGAGCACGTCGAACCCGCCCGCCCCATGCGTCTCCACGGCGCCTAGGAGCGCCTCGAAGAGCGCCCGCTCCTCTTCGCCGAGCGGCGAGTGGAGGTAGCGCGCGATCGTCTCCTGCTGCGCACCGTGGCGCAGGCACCACGCGAGCGCGTCGGCGTCTCGTTGGCTGACGCGCGGGTAGGTGAGCGAGCCCGTGTCTTCGTGGATGCCGAGCGCGAACGCGGTCGCCTCGAGCGGCGTCGGCTCGATCTCCCGCTCCGCGAGGATCCCGACAAGCGTCGTCGTGAGGGCGCCGTCGTCCGAGACGACGAGGTTGCCCTCGTCCACCCACTCGGGCGTCTCGGAGCCGTGGTGGTCGAACGCGAAGACCTCGACACCCTGGCGCTGCGCGACCTCCTCGAACTCGCCGAGGCGCGCGGCGTGCACGGTCTCGACGACGATCAGGCGTTCGATCGCCTCGTGGTCGACCGTGCCGGTTTCCGCGAGGCCGAGCTCGTCCGCGTGCAGGCGTACGAACTCCCGCACGTTGCGGTTCAGCGAGCCGGGGAGCGCCGCGACCGCGCCGGGGTAGAGCCGCCGGGCGGCGAGCATGGACGCGAGCGCGTCGAAGTCCGTGTTCGTGTGGGTCGTGATGACGTCCACCAGACGAAGGTTAGTGGGGGCCTCTCTCGTCCCTTGCTGACGTGGCCCGGTGCCAGGCAACATGACGTGGCTCGAGAGGACGAGGCCCGCCGGAATCGTTTCGCCATGCGCCCTCGAAACGGGCGCAGGGCAAGTGCGGGTAGCCCGGCTGTCCAAAGCGCCCACGTGGCCGTGCGAGGCACGGGGCCACGCCCTTCGGGATCGCCGGACGCCGGTGGCTACAGGTGCGCGACGGCGTCGATCTCGATCAGGAGGCCCGACGGGAGGTAGGCGACCTGCACGGTCGCGCGGGCCGGCGGCTCCGGGCCGACGAACTTCGCGTAGACCTCGTTCATCGCGCCGAAGTCGTCGAAGTCCGCGAGGAAGATCCCGCACTTCACCAGCTGCTTGAGGCCCGAGCCGGCCTCCTCGAGGATCGCCGAGATGTTCTTCATGACCTGCTCGGTCTGCGCCTCGATGCCGCCCTCGACCGCCGCGTGCGTCTCGGGGTCGAGCGCGACCTGGCCGGAGACGAACACGAGGTCGCCGAAGATGATCCCCTGCGAGTAGGGTGCGCCCTGGAACGGGGCCGGTGCGCGATCGGTGCGGACGACGTGCTTGAGCGCCACGGCGCGAGTGTAGAGCCTCTTAGCCCTCGACGCGCTCGATCGACGCCCCGAGCGCGCGGAGCCGCTCGTCGATCCGCTCGTAGCCGCGGTCGATCTGTCCGATGTTCCCGATCGTCGAGGTGCCCTCGGCGCAGAGGCTCGCGATCAGCATCGCCATGCCGGCGCGGATGTCAGGGCTCTCCATCCGCTCACCGTAGAGCTTCGTCGGCCCGTTCACGATGGCGCGGTGCGGGTCGCAGAGGATGATCCGCGCGCCCATGTTGACGAGCTTGTCCACGAAGAAGAGCCGGTTCTCGAACATCTTCTCGAAGATCAGGATCGTCCCCTGCGCCTGGGTCGCGACCGCGAGCGCGATCGACGTCAGGTCGGCGGCGAACGCGGGCCACGGGCCGTCCTCGATCTTCGGGATCTGCGAGCCGAGGTCGTCGCGGATCGTGAGCTCCTGGCCGCCGGGGACGCGCACCGACGAGCCGACGACCTCCGCCGCGATCCCGAGCCGGTCGAAGCCGGGCCACATGGCCACCAGGTCCTCCGCGCGGACGTCCTCGATCACGATCTCGCCCTTGGTGACGACGCCGAGGCCGATGAAGCTCGCGACCTCGATGTGGTCGGGGCAGATGCGCCACTCGCCGCCGCGCAGGCGCTCGACGCCCTGGATCCGCACGACGTTCGACCCGATGCCCTCGATCTGCGCGCCGAGCGAGACGAGGAAGCGGCAGAGGTCCTGCACGTGAGGCTCGCAGGCGGCGTTCCCGATCACGGTCTCGCCCTTGGCGAGCACGGCCGCCATGATCGCGTTCTCCGTGCCCGTCACCGACGCCTCGTCGAGGAACAGGTGGCGCCCGATGAGCCCGTCCGTCTGCATGCGGAAGGTGCGGTTCGTGTGAATGCGCGCTCCGAGGCGCTCGAGCGCGTCGATGTGCACGTCGAGCCGACGCCGGCCGATCACGTCGCCCCCGGGCGGCGGGACGATCGCCTCGCCGGCGCGCGCGAGCAGCGGGCCCGCGAGCAGCACCGACGCGCGGATGCGGGCGCAGAGCTCCTCGTCGAGCTCCGTCTTTGCGAGGCGCTCCGCGTGGATCACGATCTCGCCTCCGCCCCGGTCCTCGATCGAGACCCCGAGGTCGGCGACGATCTCGAGCATCGTCGCGACGTCGAGGATGAGCGGCACGTTCGTGAGCACGATCGGCTCGTCCGTGAGCAGGCACGCGGCGATGATCGGGAGCGCGGCGTTCTTGTTCCCGGACGCGCGGATCGAGCCGTGGAGCTGCCGTCCGCCCTCGATCACGAAGGACTGGGAGGCGGTGTCGGTCGACAGGTGTTCGGTGAGCACGGAGTCCACAGGCACAAAGCGGGCCGCTCGGCCCCGGCGGGCTATCCTACCCCGCTCCAATGGAAGTGACGCGCGACCGAGCCTGGCAGACGCTCACGACCTACACGAAGAGCGAGGCGCTCCTCCGCCACGCCCTCGCCGTGGAGGCCGCGGTCGGCGGCTACGCCGTGCGATTCGGCGAGGACGAGGAGCTCTGGCGCGCCACCGCGCTCCTCCACGATTTCGACTACGAGATCCACCCGACGCTCGACAAGCACCCGCAGGACGGCGCGCGGATCCTCCGCGAGGAGGGCTGGCCCGACGAGGTCGTCGAGTCGGTGCTGTCCCACGCCGAGCACCTCGAGATGCCGCGCGACACGCCGCTCAAGAGGACGCTGTTCGCGTGCGACGAGCTCGCCGGCTTCATCCATGCGTGCGGTCTCGTGCGGCCGACGGGGATCGACGGGCTCGAGCCGAAGTCGGTGAGGAAGAAGCTGAAGCAACCGTCGTTCGCGGCCGGTGTGCACCGCGACGAGGTGTACGCGGGCGCCGAGGGGCTCGGGATCGAGCTCGACGACCACATCCGCAACGTGATCGAGTCCATGCAGCCGATCGCAGCCGAGCTCGGGCTCCGGACGGCCGCGACCGCCGGGGAGGCGAGCGTATGAAGGTGACGATGATGCTGTGCGACTACGCGCAGGTCGCGGACGGCAAGCTGACCATCGTGGGCGGCGGCTGGTCGGTGACCGGGCCGCTGCCGGCGCCGTTCGCCCTCGCGCTGCTCTTCGAGGTGCCGTGGGACCGCGCGAACGTGCGCCATCGCTTCCGGCTCGACCTCGTGGACCAGGACGGCCACGTGGTCTTCATCCCGACCGACGAGGGCGAGGAGCCGATGGCGATCGAGGGCGAGTTCGAGGCGGGGCGCCCGCCGGGGCTCAAGCCCGGGACGCCGCTCGATGTGCCGATCGCGATCAACCTGCCCGGCCCGCCCATCCCGCCGGGCGGCCGCTTCGAGTGGCGCCTGAGCGTCAACGGCGAGAGCAACGAGGACTGGCGCCTCCCGTTCTCGACGCGAACCGAGGAAGAGCTCACCGAGCCGGCGTAGTGGCTGGGGACGCCGCGCCGCTGGCCCGCAAGCTCGGCGTGCGCGCCGGCCTGCGGCTCCTCGCGCTCGACCCGCCGGCGGGATTCCGCGACTCGCTCGCGCCGCTGCCGGAGGGCGCCGAGGTCGCTGAGGAGCCGGCCGCGGGCGGGACGTTCGACGTGGTGGTCGGGTTCGTCGCGGCGCGCGCGGAGGTGGCGGAGACGGCCGAGACCGCGCGGGCGGTGCTAGCGGACGGCGGGGTCCTCTGGCTCGCCTATCCGAAGGGCGGCTCCGGCGTGGAGACGGACCTGTCGCGCGACCGCGGCTGGGAACCGCTCGGTGACGCGGGATGGCGGCCGGTGTCGAACGTCGCCGTGGACGAGGTGTGGTCGGCGCTTCGCTTCCGTCCGGAGTCCGAGGTGGGGACGCGTGGCACGCATCCGCGTTCAGTCTGACGCGCGGGATTGAGGGCTCCCAGCCCACCCCCAACCAGCCATCATGCTAAGTCGAAAAGGCGCACGTGTCTGTCACGGAAGTGCGCCGAAAGTGCGCCAATTGCAGGGCCGTTATAGCCCTGCGGCGAGCCGCTCCAGATCCTCCTCGCTCGTCCAGTGCCCGCAGGACGCGCGTACCCAGCCAGCCTGCGGGAGGTCCCGGACGATGACGCCTGCTTCGGCCAGCCGCTCGACCACCTCGGCCGGCGGATCGCGCGGCTCGAAGCTCACGAGCGTCGCCTGGCCGGGCTCGGTGACGACGCGCGCGCGCTCCGACACGAGCTCGCGGCAGCGCTCGGTCGCCGCGCGGGCGAGCGCGAACCGCTCCTCCCCCACCTCCGCGGCGAAGTCGAGCGACGCGAGGAGCCCCGCGAGCGAGCCGGGCGGCGTCCAGCTCGCCTCGAATCGCCGCGCGTCGGGCTGGGGCTCCCACTCGAAGCTCGCCCAGGAGAAGTACGACGGCGCCCGCATCCGGAGCTGGTCGAGCCGCTCGGGCCGCACGTACAGCGCGCCGGTCGCGTCCGGGCCGCAGAGCCACTTCTGGCCGGACACGGTGTAGAAGTCGATCTCGCCCACGTCCACGGGGATCGCCCCGGCCGCCTGGGCACCGTCCACGAGCAGCGGCACCTCGCGCCCGGCGAGCTGCTCGACCGGGATCACCTGGCCCGTCGTCCAGATGACGTGCGAGAGCGCGACGAGGCGCGTCGCGGGCGTGATCTCGCGCTCGATCGCCTCGATCGCATCCGCCGCCGGAACCGCGCTCACGGCAGCCTCGCGGATCCGGGCCCCCGACGCCCGCAGGCCGCCGAGGAGGCCCGGGTGCTCGGCGTCGGTCGTCACGACCTCGTCCTCGGGGCCGAGCCCGAGGCCCGAGAAGACGATGTTGCAGCCCTCGGTCGTCGAGGTCGTGATCGCGAGCGCGGACGCGTCGGCGCCGATCAGCGTGCCGATGACCTCGCGCAGCCGCGTCCGCATCCCGATGACCTCCTCGAAGAACGCCTGGCCGAAGCGCCCCTCGTCGAGCGAGCGCCGCGTCCACTCGGTTATCGCGTCCGCCGTGCGGCGCGGCAGCGGGCCGAAGGTGCCCGCGTTCAGATATGCGAGCCGGGTGAGGACAGGGAACTCGGCACGGATCTCCTCGAGCGTCACGCGATCACCGCCTCGACGGGCGCGTGGTCGGAGAGGAGCACGCCGCCGTCGCGGCGCCGCTCCTTCGGCCATGCCTCGGGCCTGCGCGAGAAGTCGAGCCCGCGTGTGAGGATCTGGTCGATCCCGGGCAGCGGCGGCGAGTAGCCGTCGACACTGAAGCCCGCCATGTTGAAGTCGCCGCAGAGGACGCAGCGCGACGCATCGGCGACGAACTGGACAGCGCGCGCGACTTCGCCGGGCGCCGACATGGGATCGTTCGCCGCGTGGAGGTTCGCGACCGTCAGGCGGCGCCCGTCCGCGTCCTCGACCTCGACCGCCTGGCACACGCGCTGCTGCGCGCCGTACCGCAGCCAGTCCCAGCGGCCGACGCCCGGGTTCAGGAGCAGGAGCTCCTGACCGTGGAGCGCGAGCTCCTTGCGGACGAGGATCACGTTCGCCTGCCCCGTGACGAGCGAGCGCATCCGGGCGGGGCTCACGGCGGTGACGATCTTGGCGAGCGGCGCGACGAGGAGCGCCGGCACCGTCACGGCCCAGCGCGCCGCCATCCCGCTCCACCGCTCGATCCGGCCGAGCGCCCAGAGCGGCACCTCCTGGAGCGCGACGACGTCGGGCCGGTCGGCAGTCACCAGCTCGATCATCCGCTCGAGGTACGTGCGGCCGCCGGCCGGCGACGAACGCCCGTGGTAGACGTTCCAGGTGCGGACGAGGAGCGGCACGGGCGCGTAGTGTAGGCGGCTCGAATGCCTTTCCGGCGCGACCGCTTCGCCGACGTCGTCGATCGGCAGCTCGACCTCTTCGAGCGCGAACGTGACGACCTCATCGCCGCCGCCGCGGCGGCCCTCCGCGCCTACCACGCCGCCGACCGCGACGACGCCCCGGCCCACTACGAGCGCTACGAGGACGCGGTCGAGGAGGGCACGGATGAGCTCATCGAGCTCCGTGACGCCTACGCCCAGACGCTCGACGACGACACCGCCGAGGAGTACCGCGACGCGTTCAACCGGCGCGCGCGGAAGCGGCTTCCGGACTTCGGCGTCGACCTCGACTGAGCCGGCGGCGCCGCGCAAAGAGTGTGGCTAGCCGTATCCCGCATTTCGCGGATGGATGCGACGATGTGAGCACGTGGCCACCAGGGTTCTCATCGTGGACGACCATCCGAGCTTCCGGGCGACGGCGAGGGCCCTCCTCGAGGCGGAGGGATACGAGGTCGTCGGCGAGGCCGAGAACGGCGTCCAGGCGCTCCAGAAGGCGAAGGAGCTCGAGCCGGACCTCGTGCTCCTCGACGTCCAGCTCCCCGACTTCGACGGGTTCCAGGTCGCCGCGCAGCTCACGGTCGGCGGCGGCGGCCCCGCCGTCGTGCTCACGTCGAGCCGGGATGCCGCCGACTTCGGGCCGCTCATCACGCAGAGCGGCGCGCGCGGCTTCGTGCCGAAGGCGGAGTTGTCGGGTGGCGCGCTCGCTACTTTGATCCGGTGATCACCCGAAGCGCGCTCGCGGTCTGGACGCTTGCCCTCCTCGCGGCCGTGGCGAGCGGCTTCGTCATCGCGACGACCAACCACTCCGACGATTTCACGATCCGGGCCGCGCTCTCGACCGCGGTGGGTGTCGTCTTCGTCGCCGCCGGCCTCGTCGTCCGCGCCCGCCGCCCGGACAACCGCACCGGGACGATCATGGTGCTCACCGGGTTCGCGTGGTTCCTGAACGCGCTCACCCAGGCGAACCAGTCGATCCCGTTCACGGCGGGCGTCATGTTGAACGACCTCCCGTGGGCCTTCTTCGCGTGGCTCGTGCTCGCGTACCCGACCGGACGCCTCGAGGGGAAGGCGAGCAAGGCGGTCGTCTGGACCGCGTTCGCGGCGACTCTCGTCCTCCGGCCGCTGTGGACGCTCTTCGCCGACCTCGAGCCGGACCATCCCGGCGGCCCGGCGAACGCGGTGCTCGTCTCCGAGCGGCCGGGCATCGCCGACCCGGTGCTCTTCGTCGAGCAGATGATCGCGATCGGCCTGATCGGCGTCGCGCTCGGCATCCTCTTCTTCCGCTGGCGCGCGGCCGCGCCCGCGCTCAGGCGCACCCTCTCCCCCGTCTTCTTCACGTTCGGCCTGACCGTCGTCCTCCTCGCGATCGCCGTTCTCTGGGACGTGCTCTCGATCGGCAACCCGCAGATCCCCTACACGATCGCCCTCACGGCCCTCCTCCTCGTCCCGGTCGGGTTCGCGGCCGGGCTGCTCCAGACGCGGCTCGCCCGCGCGAACGTGAGCCGGCTCCTCCTCGAGCTCGACGACGCACGCGAGCCCGGCGATCTCCGCGACGCGATCGCGCGGGCGCTCCGCGACCCGACCCTCGACCTCGCGTACTGGATCCCGGAGCAGCAGGTCTTCGTCGGCCCCGACGGCCGCGCCGTCGAGCTGCCGACCGACCCGAACGGTCCGCGGGTCGCGACCGTGGTCGAGCGCGACGGCGAGATGGTCGCCACGATCATCCACGACCGGTCGCTCCTCGAGGACACCGCAACCCTTGACGCGGTCGGCGCGGCGGCCGGCCTTGCGCTCGACAACGAGCGGCGCGTCACGGAGCTGACGAGGGCCGAGGCGCGGACGCGCGCACTCCTCGACGCGCTGCCGGACGTGATGGTGCGCGTGGACCGCGACGGCCGATACCTGGACGTGCACTCCCACCGTGAGGAGGACGACCTCCTCGCGCCGGACCGCGTCCTCGTCGGCCAGACGCTCCACGAGGTGCTGCCCGACGAGATGGCGGACAAACTCCTCGACTGCATCCGCGGCCTCGCGCCCGACAGCCCGGCCGAGACCGTCGAATACCACCTGGAGGCCGAGGGCGAGCGGCACACGTTCGAGGCGCGCATCGCGCCGCTCGGGATGGACGAGGCCGTCCTCGTCGTCCGCGAGATCACCGAGCGCAAGGTGCGAGAGGTCCAGGTGCTGCAGCTCGAGGGCGAGCTCGAGGCGCGCTTTGCCGACCTGCAGCGCGAGCGCGAGCTCGTGCGCGCGGTCGTCCAGTCGGCACCGAGCTTCTTCTGCCTGATCGACCTGAGCGGCTGCGTAACCCGCTTCAATGTCGCGCTCGAACGGGCGTCGGGAATCCTCGACGACGACGAGGTCCGCGGCCGGCTCTTCTGGGACGTGTTCGTCGCGCCCGAGGACCGGGACGAGTTTCGCCGCGTCGTGGTCGGCGCCGCGGCGGCCGGGCAGGCGACGCGGGAGCGCGAGAGCCAGTGGGTCGCGCCCGGCGGCGAGACGATGGACGTGGCCTGGTCGGTCTCGCCGCTCGAGAACGTCGGCGGCGACGAGAACCGGTCCCTGATCACGGGCATCGACGTCACGGAGCGCAAGCGCCAGCAGGCGAAGCTCCGGCAGTCGCGCGCGCGGATCGTCGAAGCCGCGAGCATCGAGCGGCGGCGCCTCGAACGCAACCTCCACGACGGCGCGCAGCAACGGCTCGTGTCGCTCTCGCTCTCCCTTCGGCTCGCGCAGGCGCGGATCACGAAGGATCCGGAGAGCGCGGAGGCGCTCCTGAACGCCGCCGCCGACGAGCTCGCGCACGCGCTCGAGGAGCTCCGTGAGCTCGCGCGCGGCATCCACCCCGCCGTGCTCACCGACCGCGGGCTCGAGCCGGCGCTCCAGGCGCTCCTCTCACGTGCGCCGATGTCCGTGACGCTCGCCGAGGCGCCGGAGGAGCGGCTGCCCGAGGCAGTCGAGGCGGCCGCCTACTACGTCGTCGCCGAGGCGCTCACGAACGTGGCCAAGTACGCGCAGGCCTCGTCCGCGACCGTGCGGGTCGTGCGCGAGAACGGACGCGCGGTGGTCGAGATCGCCGACGACGGCGTCGGCGGAGCCGACCCGACGAACGGCTCGGGCCTCCGCGGCCTCGCCGACCGCGTCGAGGCGCTCGATGGGCGGCTGAACGTCGAGAGCGAGCCCGGCAACGGGACGACCATCCGCGCCGAGATCCCGGTGGGCTAACGGCTCCCGCGTCCAGGCGGCCGCCCGCGGCCGCCTCCTCCACCCGGAAGGCGCCGTGCGTCCCTCCCTCCCCGATCGAGCCTAGCGAGCGTGGGCGCACGTGTCCGTGCCCGGAAGTGCGCCGAGTGTGTGTCGATCGCTCCACAGGGGCGGACGGGCGCGGTGACCGTCGGCCGGAACGGTTAGGCTCCGCGTGCCGATGCGGGTGGTCATCTGCGACGACTCGGTCCTCCTTCGGGAGGGCGTCGCCCGCATTCTCGAGGAGGCGGGGTTCGACGTCGTCGGCCAGGCCGGGAACGTCGACGAGCTGATGCTGAAGGTGCGGAGCTACTCGCCGGCGGTCGCGGTCGTGGACATCCGCATGCCGCCGACCCACACGGACGAGGGGCTCCGCGCCGCGAAGGACATCCGCGAGAAGTACCCGGACACGGGCGTCCTCGTCCTCTCGCAGTACATCGAGCCGGAGTACGCGATGGAGCTCCTCGCCGACAGCGCCGAGGGCGTCGGGTATCTCCTGAAGGACCGGGTGTCGGACATCAACGAGTTCGCCGGGGCAGTGCGGCGGGTCGCGGAGGGCGGCTCCGCGCTCGACCCGACCGTCGTCTCGCAGCTCGTCGGGCGGCGGCGCGACGACCCCCTCGGCGACCTGACGCCGCGCGAGCGCGAGGTGCTCGGCCTCATGGCGGAGGGCCGGTCGAACGCCGGAATCGCCGAGCGGCTCGTCGTCACCGAGCGCGCCGTCGAGAAGCACGTGACGAGCATCTTCTCCAAGCTCCGGCTCGCCACCGCGCCCGAGGACCACCGCCGCGTGCTCGCGGTCCTCGCCTTCCTCGACAACTAGGCGCTCGACGCGCGGTAGAGGTACCCGCACCGGAAGACGCCGGGTGGCCTCATTCCCGGCAACGCCGCACACTGCGAGGCTGCTCGACATGACCCGCACCCTCCTCCTCTCACTCCTGGTCGTCGCCGTTCTCCTCCTCGCGGTCGGCGGCTGGACGGTTCGCGGCATCCGCTGGACGCTCGCGACGCCGAGCCGGATGCGCCTCGCGCCGGCCGCGTAAGAAGCCTCCCTCCCGGCTCACGAGCCGCCCTTTCGGCGGCTCGTCGGCGTGCGGGTAGCCGCACCACGATTCGGAGGCTCGCCGCATTCCCGCGCGAGGCCGGGTCCGGGAGCCTTGGGGCATGCAGACGCAGCTCAACTGCCGCGAGCTCGGCCGACTCGTCCGCAGGCTGTCGCTCCCGACGTTCGGCCTGGCGCTCGCGGTCGCCGTCCTGACGACCTACGCGCCGGTGCTTCTCGGCCGTGCGACGGACTCGGGCGCGGCGATCGGCATCGCGATCGGCGCCGAGGGCGCGTTCGCGCTCTTCCTCCCGGTGCTCGTCGGGTCGCTCTCCGACCGGACGCAGACACGCCTCGGGCGGCGCCTGCCGTACGCGCTCTTCGCGACGCCACTCCTCGTCCTCCCGCTCGCCCTCCTCCCGTTCTCCGGCTCCTACGCCGGGACGGTCGCGCTCGTGTCGCTCTTCTACGTCGGCTACTTCATCTACTACCCGCCCTACCAGGCGCTCTTCGCGGATCTCATCCCCTCGAGCTATGCGGGCCGCGCGCAGGGCGCACAGGGCGTTGCCCGCGGCCTCGGCCTCGGCGCCGCGCTCGTCGGCGGCGGGCTGCTGCTCTCCGTCTGGGCGCCGCTCCCGTTCCTCCTCGCGGGCGCGGCCGTGATCCTCACGACGGCGGCGCTCGTCCGCGGCGTCCCGGTCGACTCGAAGCCGGTCGAGCACGTGCCCGGTCCCAAGGTCGCGCGCCTGCTCCGCGAACGAGCAGACCTTCGGGCGTTTGCCGTCGCAAACGCCCTATGGGAGTTCTCGTTCATGGGCCTCCGGACGTTCATCGTCCTCTACGTCGTCCAGGGCCTCGGTCGCTCGATGACGACCGCGACTGCCGTGATCGGCGTCGTCGCGGTCTCGTACGTCGCCGCCGCCGCGGTCAGTGGACGGCTCGCCGACCGCGTCGGCGTGCTGCGCCTCCTGCGCGGCGCCATCTGGGTGTACGGCGCCGGGCTCCTCTTCGCGGCGACCGTGTCGTCGGTCGCGCCCCTCCTGGCCGTGCTCCCGATCGTCGCGCTCGCCGGCGCCGTGCTGATGACGCTCCCGTACGGTCTCCTCATGCAGCTCACGCCGGCCGGCTCCGAGGGCTCGGTGGCCGGCCTCTTCAACCTCTCCCGGGCCGTCGGGATCGTCCTCGGCCCGATTGCCGTCGGCGTCGCGATCGACCTCGCCGGGCCGTTCTTCCCGGCGACGCACGGCTACGGCGCGATGTGGCTTGCGATCGGCATCCCGATCGTCCTTTCGCTCGCCTTCCTCCCGGCACGCGCCGAGACCGAGCCGGAAGCCGTCCAGACTCCTGTCCCGGCCCTTCGCCCAGCCGCGAGGTAACGCGGTCCGGTCACGACACCAACAGGCCCGGTCTCGTGGAGCGCGGGGCCGGGCCTTTCCGCGCTAGTTAGCCGACTCTTCTTCGTTCCATGCGACAACCTCGGCGGCGTCGTCGCCCAGGATCGAGCCGGGATCGCTGACGCCGACCGGCGGCCCCTCGGATCCGGACCCGGGCGGCACGCCCGCGCCGTGGTGCGAGGTGGTCGGGCTCTCGCCGACGCCGCGCTTCCAGAACCAATCGAGTAATCCCACGGCACGAGACTCTACCGCGGCCGATGTCCTTACTCACGCCCGTGCGCGTCTGATGAGGGCTCCCAGCCCACCCCCAACCAGCCACGATGCTAACGGCGAAACGCGCACGTGTCTGTCACGGAAGTGCGCCGAATGTGTGCCGATTGCTCCACAGGCGGTCGGGGGTCAGCGGTGGCCGAAGTGGTGCGCGCCGGGGAGGGCGGCGCCGACCTCGAGCTCGCCTGCCGCCTCGCGGGCGAGCGGGGCGAGCGTCTCGATCTCCTCCACGAGGACGTTCATGTTCCGCTCGACGCGCTCGAAGCGGCCGCGTGCGAGGAGCAGCGGCTCGCCCCGGATGAGCGCCCGGAAGCGCTCGTACACCGGCGGCGGGACGATCAGGTTCACCTGGCCCTCCTCGTCCTCGAGCAGCATGAACACGATGCCGTTCGCCGTGGACGGGCGCTGGCGCGCGATCACGAGGCCGGCCACCGCGACCCGTGAGCGGTTGGCGAGCGTTGGCAGCTCGGAGCTCCGCACGATCTCCGGCGGGAGGTGCGGGCGTAGGAGGTCGAGCGGGTGGACGCCGACCGAGAGGCTTGTCGTCCGGTAGTCGGCGAGCATCGTCTCCCACCGCGTCTGCTCCGGCAGGTCGGGGATCTCCGTCTGCGGCTCGAGCGGAAGTGCGAGCTGGCGCTCGGCGCCGCCCTGCCCGGCCGAGACCGACCGGGGCGCAAGGCCGAGGCGCCAGAGGAGCTGGCGGCGCGGCCAGCCGAACGAGTCGCACGCGCCGGAGACGACGAGCTGCTCGAGCCCCGGCCGGTCGAGCGGCGCCCGTTGCGCCAGGTCGCGGACGCCGGCGAATCGGCCGCCCCGCTCCCGCTCGGCCACGAGCGCCTCGGCCGGCTCCGAGCTCACGCCGCGGACGTACGCGAGCCCGACCCGCACCGCGTCGCCTTCGATCACGCACCGGGCCTGCGAGCGCTGCACGTCCGGCGGGCGCACCTCGACACCCCGGTGCTGCGCGTCCCGGACGAGGCTCGCCGGCGGGTAGAAGCCCATCGGCTGCGCGTTCAGGAGCGCGCACAGGAACTCCGCCGGATAGCGGCGGCGCAGCCACGCGGACTGGTACGCGAGGAGCGCGAAGGCGGCGGCGTGCGACTTCGGGAAGCCGAACGACGCGAACCCGCCGATCTTCTCGAAGACGAGCTCGGCCGTCTCGCGCGGGACGCCGCGGCCGATCGAGCCGGCGATGAACCGCTCGCGGTACGCCTCGATCGCGGCCTCGCTTCGCTTGCGGCTCATCGCGCGCCTGAGCCCCTCGGCCTCCCCCACGCTGAACCCGGCGAGCGCGACCGCGACGTCGAGCACCTGTTCCTGGAAGATGATCGCGCCGAGCGTGTCGCGCAGCGGCTCGGCGAGAAGCGGGTGGTCGGCCGGCGCCACGTAGTCCGGGTCGCGGCGGAGCTTCTCGCGCCGGTCGACGTACGGGTGCACGGCCTTGCCCTGGATCGGCCCGGGCCGGACGAGCGCCACCTGCACGGTCAGGTCGTCGAGGTTCTCCGGGCGCGTGCGGAGGAGGCTCTGCATCTGTGCGCGGCTCTCGATCTGGAAGAGGCCGACCGTGTCCGCGGCCTGGATCTCCGCGTAGACGTCCGGGTCGTCGAGCGGGATGCGCGACAGGTCGATCGTCTCGCCGCGCAGGCGGACGATCTGATCCACGCATTCCTCGACCGCCGACAGCATTCCGAGGCCGAGCAGGTCGATCTTGAGGAAGCCCGCGTCGGCGCACGAGTCCTTGTCCCACTGACAGAGCTGGCGCCCCTCCATTGCGGCCGGCTCGATGGGGACGAGCTCACAGAGCGGCCGCGTCGAGATGACCATGCCGCCCGGGTGCTGGGAGAGGTGGCGCGGCAGGCCCGCGATCTCGGTGCAGAGCTCGGCGAACGCGCGCCAGCGCGGCGAGCGGCGGCGGCGCTCGGCCTCGGGCAGGAGCGCGAGCTCCTCCGCGACCCGCGCCGCGTTCCAGCCGTCCGAGACGCGGGCCAGGCGTTCGAGCTCGGCAGGTGGCAGCCCGAGCGCCTTGCCGACGTCGCGGATCGCGCCGCGCGACCGGTACGTGGCGAAGCTCGCGACGAGCGCCGAGTGCTCCCGGCCGTACTTCTCGCAGACGGCGACGATGAGCTTCTCGCGGATGTCACGGGGGAAGTCGAGGTCGATGTCTGGGACGGAGACGAGCTCGCGGTTCAGGAAGCGACCGAGCGAGAGCCCCGACTCGACCGGATCCACGTGCGAGAGGCCGGTGAGATAGCAGACGATCGAGCCGACCGAGCTCCCCCGGCCGCGCCCCGGCGGGAGGAGATGGCGCGGCGAGCCGGGCCCGCGCACCTCGGCGGCGACGTCCCGCGCGAGCTCGAGCACCTCCCAGTGGAGGAGGAAGAAGCCGGAGAGGCCGAGCTCGGCGATCAGGGCGAGCTCCTCCCGGAGGCGCGCGTCGGCCCGGTCGCGGTGGGCGCGCCTCGCGGTCGCGTAGCGCTCGTCGAAGGCCGCGCGGGTGACGCGGGCGAGCTGGACGTCCGCCGGGTCGGCACGGTCGGAGAAGTCCGGGTAGCGGTAGCCGAGCTCCTCCGTCAGGTCGAACTCGAGCCGCTCGGCGATCTCGGCGCTCCGGGCGACGGCGTCCCGGTCGCCGGGCCAGCGCGCCACCACCTCCTCGGCCGGGAGGAGTGCGAACTCGCCGTTGCCGCGCCGCTCCGGCTCGCAGCCCTCGAGGGACGTCCGGTGCTTGATCGCGACGAGGACGTCCTGGAGGCGGACGCGCGACTCGGCGTGTGCGTGGACGTCGCCCGTCACGACCGTGTGCAGCCCGAGCTCTTCCGCCAGGGAGTGGAGCGCCGCGTTGCGCCGGGCGTCCCCGCGGGCGAGGGGGCGCTGGAGCTCGACGTAGAAGCGGTCGGGGCCGAACGCCCGGGCGAGGCGGGCGGCGCCGTTCGGGTTGCGGACGGCGAGTCCGTGGCGCGCGCAGCCGGACAGGCAGACGAGGCCCTCGTTCAGCTCCTCGAGGCGGGTCCTGGTCGAGACGCGGGTCGAGCCGGGTGCCCGAGTGCGCCTCGGTGAGGAGGCGGCAGAGATTCGCGTAGCCGCGCGTCGACTCGACGAGGAGCGTGACGTGGGAGTCGCAGCCGAGCGTGACCTCCGCGCCCGTGATCGCCCGGACGCCGAACGCCTTCGCCGCATGCGCGAACTCGAGCGACCCGTAGACGCCGTCGTGATCGGTGAGCGCGAGCGCGGGGTAGCCGAGCTCCGCCGCTGCGAGGACGAGCTCCTCCGGCCGCGACGCCCCGTCCAGGAACGAGTAGGCGCTGTGGCAGTGGAGCTCGACGTATGGCGTCACAGTACGAACGTATGTTCCCTCTCCTTCGCCTCCGCGTCAACCTCGGCCGGCTGGTTAGAGTCGCCGCATGGAGCCGGCGATCGTTCTTCCGGGCGAGGGTGAGCTGATCACCGACCGGCCCGGCCGGCGGCTCGAGATCCTCTGCGCCTTCCCCGGGCTGTGCGTGACCCTCATGACGTACGCCGGCGGCGAGGAGGGCGCCGACCTCCACGTCCATCGCCGGCATACCGACTCGTTCTACGCCCTCGGCGGCACGGTCACGGTTCCACTCGGGCCGGGCGGCACCGAGGTCGTCCAGGCGACGGCCGGCACGCTCGTCTCCGCCCCGCCGAACGTCGTGCACGGATTCCGAAACGACGGGCCCGACACGATGCGCGTCATCAACGTCCACGCCCCGGACGGCGGCTTCGCCGAGATGCTGCGCGGCGCGCGAGACGGAGATCCGGGGCGCCCGTGGGACTCGTTCGACCCGCCCGAGGACGGCGGCCGGCCGGTCACCGACGGGCTCGTCAGCGGCCCAGGCGAGGGCGAGCTCCTGCGGGCGGGTCCGAGCGAGCTCCGCTTCAAGGCGCAGGCGACGAACGGCGACGGCGCGCTCACGCTCACCGAGATGACGGTCGCGCCGGGATTCCCCGGCCCGCCGCTCCACACCCACTCGGGCTTCACGGACGGCTTCTATGTCGTCGAGGGCACGCTCGAGCTCCGCATCGGCGAGGACACGGTCGAGGCTCGGCCGGGGACGTTCGCGGCCCTCCCGCCGGGCACGCCGCACACGTTCGCCAACCCGGGCCCGGAGCCGGCTCGCGTGGTGAACGTGATGGCGCCCGCAGGCTTCGAGGGCTACATCAAGGAGCTCTGGTCCTCCGGCGAGTTGCCGACACCGGACGTGGCGATGGAGATCGCCTCGCGCTACGACATCACGGTCGTCTAGCTCACGCCCGCTGCGTGTACCACCCCCCTCGCTCCTCGTCCTGGAAGACGACGGCATTCTGGCCGCTCTCGAGCACGACGTCGAAGTAGCGGCGGCTGACCGGCGCCTCCGTCCACCACCGGTCGACGACCCGCCATTCCTCGCGGACGCGGGTGACCGCCAGGCGGTTCACGCTCACCGGCTCGCCCCCACGGCCGACGCCCCGCGTGACGACGAGCGCGCGCTGAGGCTCGTTCAGTCGTCGCGCGGAACGAGGATCGCCCGGCTTTCCGGGATCCGCGACCATGGCGCCACCTCCACCACCGTGCACACCGCGTCGAGGCCGGCGCCGAGCCGTGCCTGCTGGAGACCGTCCCGGAGGCGCTCCCGGAGACGGCTGCCGCGTGGACGGACGAGCTCGGACTGCGCCCCCACCGAGTCGGCCAGCTCGCCGAGCTCGAGCCGGAGGGCCACCACGGGCGCCGTCAGCTCGGCCAGCTTCGGCTCGAGGGCGATGCGGAGGCGCTTCGGCTCCGCGGTCGGCTCGCGGAACGTGAGCGATCGGCGCCAGGAGCCGCCGCCGACGAGGCGGGCCGAGATCGCGACGCGGCGCGGGGCCCGCCCGCCCCGCTCCGGCCGTGCGAGCAGCCGGTCGACGAGCGCCGAGAGCGCCCGGCCGAGCGTCAGCTCGTTCCCGATCGCCTCCGGAAACTCGAGCTCCTCCGCGATCTCCCCGGGCGGCGTCCTCCCGGAGACGCGGCCGCCGTCGGCGCCGCTGACGATGCGCCAGGCCTCGGCGCCGTCAGCCCCCAGCCGGTCGGCGACCGCGGCCCCTGGAAGCCTTGCGAGCTCGCCCAGGCGCCGGATCCCGAGCTCGGAGAGATCGCGGCGTCGGTCGGGCATCAGGGAGAGGAGGTCGAGCGGGAGCGGCTCGAGGAAGAGGGCGCTCTCGTCGTCGTCCACGACCAGGATCCGGTGCGGCGGCGCGACGCTGGCCGCGGCGAGCGCGATGAACCGCCGTGTCCCGGCCCCGACCCGGGCCTCCCACTCGGGCTCGACCGCGTCGAGGGCGCGGCGCAGCGCCGCCTGGAGTCCCCCGGCGAGCCGCTCGATCCCGTCCGTGTCGAAGACCGCGCACCCGGGGCGTACGGGCTCGACCGCGAGACCTGCATCCTCGAGGCGGCGCAGGACGCGCTCCCAGGCTTCCTCGACGGCGGCGGGGTCCTGCTCGACGACGACGAGATCCGGGCAGAGGGCAAGCGCCTCGGAGAGCCGCATCCCCGCGCGCACGCCCTCGGCCTCGGCGGCCGCCGTGCACGGCCCCACGTGCGGCCTCCCGCCGGGATCGGGCGCCAGCGCAACCGCGCGGGAACGCAGTTCCGGCCGTCCCAGCAGCGCCGCTCGGAGCGAGAACACGGGGATGGCGAGACAAGCGATCACGAACATACGTTCTATCAGCGAACGTGTGTTCCTGCAAGTGGCCTTTCGGGCCGTGGCCGGACACGTCCTGCGCGTGCCGGCTAACTGTGCGCCGTGACCTCGCCGACCGTGATCGTCGGCGCCGGCACCGCCTCGGCGAACCCGGCGTCCCGCACCCACGCCGCGGAGACCCGGCTCGAATCGGCGGCCTGCTCCCACGTGTCGAAGAGGCTGACGGAGATCGTCGTGCCGTCGCCCGAGTCGATGAGGTAGTACCCGCGGAAGCCGTCGAGCTTCCGGAGCTGCGGAACCAGGCCCTCGCCGACCTTGCGGTGCAGCTCGTCGTTCACGTCCGGGTCGATGCCCTCGTACCGTCGGATCGTGGCGTGCATCGGATCGCCTCCCATCGGCCGGCTGCTCGGTCGGACCGACTCTAGCGCCGGTCAGGCCGCGACGATCTCGGCCGCGCCGCCCCGCATGCCGGCGAGCCGCGGCACGACGGTGAGCACGCTCTCGCGCGCGCACCACGCGATGTCCTCCTCGAGGCCCGCGTTCACGAGGTTCCGCGCGCTCTGGCTCGCCCGCAAGCCCTCCTCGACCGAGCCGAACGCGTGCGCGATCCGGACGGCCGCCTCGGCCGCGTCCGTGCGGTCGGCGCCGAGGAGCTCGACGATCTGCCCGGCGCACACCGCGTCGTCCATCGCGAACTCGCCCTTCACACCGGCGCAGAAGACGGCCACGTCGTCCCCCGTCTCGCGTGCGCACGCGACGATCGCGTCCAGGTTGAGGAGGCTCGCCGCATACACGCGCTCGCAACGCTCGGCCGCGGCGACGAGGGCGCGCGTGCCGTTCGTCGTCGTCAGGATCACCGTCTCCCCCGCGCCCTCCGCGAACTCGCTCGGCGAGTTGCCCCGGTCGAAGCCGGGAATCCTCAGGCATTTCCGCTCGCCGGCCAGAAGCCCGTCGCCGAGCGACTCGCGGAGCGCCTTCGCCTCCTCGACCTCGCCGCAACAGAGGACACGGGAGAAGCCGGATGCGAGCGCCTGCGCGATCGTCGAGGTGGCGCGCAGGACGTCCACGACGAGGCCGGTCGGCGCCTCTGCCGCCTCCGCGGGGGTGAACGCGACATGCACCTGCATCGGCGCGTGACCATACAGGGGCGCCGCTACGATCCGACGCGATGGCCTCGACCGACCAGGCGCAGACGATGGCGTGCTACCGGCACCCGAGGAACGAGACCGCGGTCGCGTGCTCGAACTGCGGGCGGCCGATCTGCACCGAGTGCATGGTCTTCGCGCCGGTCGGGATCAAGTGCCCGGAGTGCGCGGGGCAGCCGACCGGGATCAAGAAGGCGACCACGAAGGCGAAGAGCGCCGCGAGCGTCGGCACGGGGGCGCTCGTCACGAAAACGCTCATCGGAGTGAACGTGCTCGTGTTCCTGATCCAGCAGGCCCAGGGCGGGATTCCCGTGAGCGAGATCTACCAGCGCGGCGCGCTCTTCGGGCCGTCGATCGCGGTGAACGACGAGTGGTACCGCATGATCACGTCGGGCTTCCTCCACGCGACGTTCCTCCACATCGGCTTCAACATGCTGCTGCTCTGGTGGTTCGGGTCGGCGCTCGAGGGCCTGCTCGGCCGCGCGCGCTTCCTCACCGTGTACATGGTGTCGCTCGTCGCGGGCTCCGCCGGGGCGCTGCTTCTCTCGCCTGACGTGCCGACGGTCGGCGCCTCCGGGGCGGTGTTCGGCGTCCTCGGCGCGGGCATCGTGCTCGAGCGCCGCGGGGTCTACGTCTTCGGCGGCTCGGCCTTGGCCGTCGTCCTGCTGAACCTCGTGCTCGGGTTCTTCATCGGGAACGTGTCGATCGGCGGGCACCTCGGCGGCCTGGCGGGCGGGATCCTCGCGACGCTCGCCCTCGGCGGCTTCTCACGGGGGCATGCGGCCTACACGAAGATCGGCCCGCCAGCGATCCTCGGGCTCGCCGGCATCCTCGTTGCGAGCGTTTTCCTCTCGTACCTGAGCGTCCAGGGCACGATCTCGCTCTGACCGTCCGTCGCGGCGTGTCGCGGCGTGGTCGTTCGGGCCATGTCCCGTCCGAGCGCGTACTCCCCCAGGGGGGAGCGCGGCGCCCCAGAGTCACGCTAGCGGGGATCGCGTCGGGCGTCTGCGGCCGAATCGTGCCGACTGAGTGCCGATCGCTCCACAGGGCGCGGGCGATCAGCCGCCGACGGCCACGGCCGTGACGCCCGCCTCGGCGAGCGCCGCCTGGGCCGCTGCGAGTCGCGCCAGTGGAACCCGGTACGGCGAGCAGCTCACGTAGTCGAGCCCGAGGCCGTGGCAGAACGCGATCGACGCGGGGTCGCCGCCGTGCTCGCCGCAGATGCCGAGCTTGATCGCCGGCTTCACCTTATGTGCCCGCTCGATCCCGATCCGCATGAGGTCGCCGACGCCTGACAGGTCGAGGCTGGCGAACGGGTTCTCGTCGAGGATCTCGTCGTCGAGGTAGCGCGTGAGGAACCCGGCCTCCGCGTCGTCGCGCGAGAAGCCGAGCGTCGTCTGCGTCAGGTCGTTCGTCCCGAAGGAGAAGAAGTCCGCGTGCTCGGCGATCTCGTCCGCGCGAATGCACGCGCGCGGCAGCTCGATCATCGTCCCGACGAGGTAGGCGACCTGCCGTGCGGCCTGCTCGAGCTCGGCCGACGCGGTGTCGAGCGTCAGCGCCCGGAGCCGCCTGAGCTCCTCGGCGAAGCCGACGAGCGGGACCATGATCTCGACAAGCGGCGCCTCCCTGGTCCGCTCGGCCACGGCCAGCGCGGCGCGCACGATCGCGCGCACCTGCATCGCGTAGATCTCCGGGTACAGCAGCCCCAGCCGGCAGCCGCGCGTGCCGAGCATCGGGTTCGCCTCCGTGAGCGAGCGGATACGCGCCGCCATCTCGGGGCTGTCGGCCTCGTCGAGCGGCGGGAGGAACTCGTGGAGCGGCGGGTCGAGGAGCCGGATCGTCACGGGCAGTCCGGCCATCGCCTCGAAGATGCCCTCGAAGTCGCCCTGCTGGAGCGGCAGCAGCGGCTCGAGCGCCGCCGCGCGCTCCTCGTCGCCCGAGGCCATGATCATCGTCCGCACGAGCGGCAGCCGGTCCTCGGCCATGAACATGTGCTCGGTGCGGCAAAGGCCGATCCCCTCGGCGCCGAACTCGCGCGCCTTCGCCGCGTCCTCGGGCGTGTCCGCGTTGGCCCGCACCCTGAGCCGCCGCACCTCGTCCGCCCAGCCGAGGATCGTCTCGAAGTGCTCGTTGATCTGCGGCGGGACGAGCTCGACGTCGCCGACGATGACGATGCCCGTGCCGCCGTCGATCGTAATGGCGGCGCCCTCCTTCAACGTGTGCTTCCCGAGCCGGATCGTGCGCGTCTCGAGGTCGACCGAGAGCGCCTCGCAGCCCGCGACGCACGGCTTGCCCATCCCGCGTGCGACGACGGCGGCGTGCGACGTCATGCCGCCGTGCGCGGTCAGCACGCCCTTCGCCTGGATCAGGCCGTGGATGTCGTCCGGCGTCGTCTCGCGGCGCACGAGGATCACGTCCTCGCCGGCCTTCCCGCGCGCCTCGGCCGTGTCCGCGTCGAGCACGATCGCGCCCTTCGCCGCGCCCGGCGAGGCGTTCAGCCCCCTGGCCGCGACCTCGTAGGAGGCGGACGGGTCGAGCATCGGGTGGAGGAGCTGGTCGAGCTGCTCGGCCTCGATCCGCGCGATCGCCTCCTCGCGGGAGATCAGGCCTTCCTCGACCATGTCCACGGCGATCCGGAGCGCCGCGACCGCCGTCCGCTTGCCGGTGCGCGTCTGGAGGATGTAGAGCCGCCCATCCTCGACGGTGAACTCGACGTCCTGCATCTCGCGGTAGTGGGCCTCGAGCCGCTGGAGCGTCTCGGCGAGCTCCGCGTACGCGTCCGGCAGGGCCTCGGCCATGTGGGCGATCGGCTCCGGCGTGCGGATCCCGGCGACGACGTCCTCGCCCTGCGCGTTCGGCAGGAACTCGCCCCAGATCCCGGGCTCCCCGGTGGACGGGTCGCGGGTGAAGCAGACGCCGGTGCCGGAGCGGTCGCCCTTGTTGCCGAAGACCATCTGGACCACGTTCACGGCGGTGCCGAGGTCGTCGGGGATCCCTTGCGCGCGCCGGTACACCTGGGCGCGGGGCGTCTCCCACGAGTCGAAGACGGCGCGGATCGCCCGGTCGAGCTGCGCACGGGGATCCTGCGGGAACTCCTCGCCGGTGCCCTCCCGGTACACGGCCCGGAAGCGGCCGACGAGCTCCTCGATGTCCTCGGCGGCGAGCTCGACGTCCTGGGTCACGTTGCGGCGCGCCTTGAGTGCGGCGAGCTCCTCCTCGAACCGCTCACCGTCCACACCCGCGACCACGTCGCCGAACATCGCGATTAGCCGGCGGTAGGCGTCGAAGGCGAACCGCGGGTTGCCGGTCGCGCGGGCGAGTCCCGCGACCGCCTCGTCGTTCAGCCCGAGGTTCAGGATCGAGTCCATCATCCCGGGCATCGAGACCGCCGCGCCCGAGCGGACGGAGACGAGCAGCGGGTCGTCCGGGTCGGCGAAGCGCTTCCCCGCGCGCTCCTCGAGGCGGCGCAGGTGGTCGTCGATCTCGGCCTCGAGCCCGTCCGGGTAGGTCCGGCCGGCGCGCATGTACTCGACGCACGCGGCGGTCGTGACCGTGAACCCGGCCGGGACCGGAATCCCGAGCGCGGTCATCTCCGCGAGCCCGGCGCCCTTGCCGCCGAGCAGGTCGCGCCCGACGGCCGAGCCCTCCGCGAAGTCGTAGACGTACGTGGTCATCGAGCGAAATCTTCCCATGGGCCGAGCCCGGCGCGCAAAACGACCGGCCCGCGGGTGGCGGGCCGGTCGCAGGCGCGTCGTGGGGTCGGGCTCAGGCGGCCCGGACGCGCGGACGGCCGCTGAGGAGGCCGTCGTAGTAGGAGCGGAGGAGCTCGGCCTGCTCGTCCTCCACGCCGATGGTCTCGTCGTAGGGCGGCGAGGCCTCGATCTCGTCCTTGGTGAGCCCGAAGAGAACGGCTTCGTTGCGGACGTCCACGACGCGGATCGCCCAGGCCGGCACCGCGTGCCGGTGCTTCTTCACGCGGCCGGTCGCGACGATGGCCCATTCGCCGTCGAACGTGACCCGTTCGACCTTGCCGATCGGCCCGTCGGCACGGGCCTCGTAGCCGACCATCTCGTCCGTGAAGCGACGTGTGGCGCCCCGTTCGATCTGCACATCGGAGTGCATTCGTGTTCCCCCTTCCGGTGGCGTCGAGGAACGCTTACCCGGATCCCCGCCGGGCTAACCGGCGCGCCGGAACGGGCCGTGCTCGCTCACCCACGCAACCATGCGAATGACCATCCAGACCGGGGTCAGGATCGCGTAGAAGACGATGAGCGCGAGCCCGAGCGTCGTCATCCAGAGCGGCCAGGAGTAGAACGGGACCGGGGTCTTGCCCCGGCTCATGCCTGGGCCGCCTTCGCCTCGAGGCGCCGGCCCTCGACGAGGCGGATGATGCGGTGCGCCGTCTCCTCGATGGCCAGGTTCGACACCTCGATCACGGGGCAGCCGAGCCGCCGGTGGACGGCCTCGGCGAGCTCGAGCTCCTCGTAGATCTCGATCAGCTCGGCGTAGCGCTTCGGCCCGCGCATGGTCCGCGCCCGCTCGGTGCGGATCGTCTGGAGCGCCTCCGCGTCCATCGTGACCCCGACGACCTTCGCCGGATCGATCTTGAAGAGCGCCGGCGGCGGCTCCACCCCGCGGACGATCGGCACGTTCGCGGTCTTGTAGCCGAGGTACCCGAGGTAGATCGAGAGCGGCGTCTTCGAGCTGCGGGAGACGCCCACGAGGACGATGTCGGCCGCGCCGAGCGCGTCGGGCGCGGCGCCGTCGTCGAAGCGGACCGCGAACTCGATGGCCGCGATGCGTTTGAAGTACGCGGAGTCGAGCACGGGCCGTGCGCCCGGCTCCATGCGGGCGGGGAGGCCGGACACGCGCGCGACGGCGTCGATCGGATGGCCGAGCAGGTCGCAGTAGTGGAGGCGATAGCGCTTGCAGAGCGTGCGCATCGCCTCGCGGTAGCTCCGGTCGACGAGCGTGTAGATGACGACCGCCCGGCGGCCGCGCGCCCGGAGCGCCGAGAGCTGGACGTCGTCCACGCTCATGATCCGCGGATGGCGGATCACGTCAAACGCGAGGTCCGGGAACTGGTCCTCGACGGCCTTGGCCATCTTGGCCGCGGTCTCCCCGGTCGAGTCGGAGACGACGTGGAGCTCGACGACGTCGCTCATCGGGGCCAGCGTATCGAGGCCCGGCCGAGGCGGCTCTGGCCGCTGCGCGGGCTCCGCAGTAGGGTCGGGAGCGTGCCCAGTCGTCGTCAGCTCGAGCTCGGCGTCCTCGGCGCAGTGCTCGCACTGGCCGTCATCTTGCTCGTGTTCTTCTTCGTCCCGGCCTGGGTCGTCACGGCGGACGAAGTCCCTGACGCGGCCGAGCGCGAGAGCCTCCAGAACGACGTCCGGACGACCGGGCTCCAGCTCCTGGCCGGGCTCGTCCTCGCGACCGGCGCCGTCTTCACCGCCCGGACGTACCTCCTGGGCCGCGAGGGCCAGATCACGGAGCGGTTCAGCAAGGCAGTCGAGCACCTAGGGCACGACGACGTCAACGTGAACCTGGGCGGGATCTTTGCGCTAGAGAGGATCGCACGGGACTCGCCGCGCGACGAGGTGGCGGTCATCGAGGTGCTCTCCGCGTACGTCCGGGTGCACGCACCGTGGCCGTCCGAGCACGCGCTCCCCGGAGGGAAGCGGGCGGAGATCGCTGGCGCCATGGACGTGCTCGGCCGCCGCCCGATCGCTCTCGAGCGAGACTGGCAGGGCCGCTTCCGCCTGGACTGGGTCGACCTGCGCGAGGGCACCTACTCGGGCCACTTCACCGACTTCCGCTTGGAGAACGCGCACTTCGAGTCCTCGATGTTCCGGCTCGCGAGCTTCGACCGGGCGTACCTCGTCGAGTGCCACTTCGAGAACGCCCTGCTTCGCAGCGTCTCGTTCCGTGAGGCGTCCCTCGTCGACCTCGAGCTTCGAGGGGCGACGCTCGAGGGTGTCGACCTCCAGGGGGCGACGATCGTGGGCGGGACGCTTCGCGGCGTGACATTGCGGGACGTACACCTCGAGGGCGCGAACCTGTCGACGGCCGACCTCAGGGAGACCAGCATTTGGGAGATCCACACCGACGAGGCCACGCTGTGGCCTCCCGGCTTCAGCTACTCGACGACGCCCCGCTAACGGGGAATCTGCGAGAGGTCGCCGAGCAGCCCCACCGCGTCGCGCACGTCCAGGAGGAGGCGCAGGCGGTTCGCGCGGACGCGTTCGTCCTCGGCCATCACAAGCACCTCGTCGAAGAAGCGGTCGACCGGTGCGCGGAGCTCGCCCGCCGCGGCGAGTGCATCCTCGAACTCTCCTGCGGCGACGGCCGCTTCGATCCCGGGCGCCGCCTCGCCGAGCGTCTCGGCCAGCGCCTTCTCGGCCTCGTCGGTGGCGAGCTTCGGGTCGAACGTCGCCGCGGCTCCCTCCGCGCGGCCGCCAAGCCGGTTCGACCGGTCGAACGCCACGTAGGCGCGTTCGAAGGCGTCCGTGTCCGCGGCCGCGGCGAGCGCCTCGGCGAGGCGGGCGACTGCTCCGAGCTCGCGTACGGCAGTGGAGGCGCGGGCCGCGCGGACGAACTCGACCGGCGCGTCGAGCAGTCCCTCGAGCCGCTCGAGCACGAAGTCCCAGACGTCGGCCGGGTCGTCTTTCACCTCCGCGCCTTGCGCGGTGAGCGCAGCCAGGTCACGCGCCACGAGTGCCGGCACCTCGATCTCGAGACCTCCTTCGACGGCGAGGCGGCACAGGCCGATCGCTGCCCGCCGCAACCCGTACGGGTCGCGCGACCCCGTCGGCCGCGCACCGAGGGCGAATGCCACCGTGAGGTTGTCGAGCTTCTCCGCGGCGGCGAGCACGCGCCCGCCCTCGGTCTGCGGGAGCGGCCCGTCCGCCGCGTCCGGGAGGTACTGCTCCTCGATCGCGGCGCACACCGCTTCGGGGAACCCGGCCAGCCGGGCGTACTCGGCGCCGATGTGCCCCTCGAGGTCCGGGAACTCGCGCACGAGCTCCGCGGCCTGGTCGGCCTTCGCGAGGCGGGCGGCCTCGCGCGTCGCCTCCCCCCCGCCGAGCGCGTCCACGAGAGCGACGAGGCGTGCGGTCTTGTCGGCGAACGACCCGGCGCCGGTGGCGAAGGTGATCGACCCCAGCTCGTCCGCGAGCCCATCGATGCCGCGCGCGACGTCGCGCTCGAAGGTGAACGACGCATCGTCGAGCCGACCGGCGAGGACGCGCTCGTTGCCGCGGACGACCGTCTCGGGGTCGCCGCCGTTCGCGACGAACGCGAACCGGTTCCCGCTGAGCGGGAAGTAGCGCTGGTGCGACTCCATCGCGGTCCTCACAACCCGTTCCGGCAGGGCGAGAAACCGCTCGTCGAAGCTTCCTTCGAGCACGGCCGGGCTCTCGACGAGGTACACGACCTCGCCGAGCACGCGCGCGTTCGGCTCGGCGAGACCGAGTCCGCGGAGCCCGTCCGCGATCGCCGCGGCACGAACGTCCTGGTCGGGCTCGACGGCGGCCGCCCGGAGCGCGTCCAGGTACCCGGCGGCCGCCGGGATCTCGACCTCGCCGTGCGTGAAACGGTGGCCGTAGGACACGCCGCGCGAGGGGATCCCTTCGACTTCTACCTCGACCGTCTCGCCGTCGACCTTCACACAGAGCCAGCGGACCGGTCGCGCGAAGCGCAGGCCGCCCGCGACCCAAACCATCGACTTGCCGAACGAGATGCCGCGGACGAGCGCGTCGACTTCCGCCGGCAGCGTCTCGCTGAGCGAGCGGCCCGACACCGTCACGCCGAGGAACCCGTCGCGCAGCTCGAGCTCGTCCGGCGAGACGCCGTGCTTGCGCGCGAACCCGGCGGCGGCCTTCTCCCTGAGGCTCTCGGGCGGGCCCTTCACCCATTCGTCCTCCGTTCGCTCGGCGACGTCCTCGACGAGAAGCGCCAGCCGGCGCGGTCCCGCGAAGACGCGGCCCGTCCCACCGAACCGCGGGAGGAAGCGCTCCCGGAGCTGCCGTACCGCCTCGCGGCAGGCCGACGCCGGGAGCTCCTCGCAGCCGACCTCAATCAGCAGCGTCGGCACGTGACTCCACCACGGCCTGCGCGACGGCGCGGGCGAGCGCGCGAACGCGGGCGATGTAGGCGGCGCGCTCGGTCACGGAGACGGCGCCGCGCGCGTCGAGCAGGTTGAAGGTGTGCGACGCCTTGAGCACCTGGTCGTAGGCCGGCAGCGGCAGGCCGCGCTCGACGAGGTGGCGGCATTCGGCCTCGTGCTCCTCGAAGCGCCGCGTGAGGATGTCAACGGGCGCCTCCTCGAAGTTGTAGACGGACCACTGACGCTCGCTCTCCCGGTACACGTCGCCCCAGGTGACGCCGGGCGCCCACACGAGGTCGAAGGCGGAGCTCTTGTCCTGGAGGAACATGGCAAGTCGCTCGAGGCCGTAGGTGATCTCCGCGGGGATCAAGTCGAGCTCGAGCCCGCCGAGCTGCTGGAAGTACGTGAACTGCGTGACCTCCATGCCGTCGCACCAGACCTCCCAGCCGAGGCCCCAGGCGCCGAGCGTCGGCCCCTCCCAGTCGTCCTCGACGAGCCGCACGTCGTGGCGGCGGAGGTCGATGCCGACCGCCTCGAGCGAGCCGAAGTAGAGGTCGAGCACGTCCGCGGGCGCCGGCTTCAGGACGACCTGGTACTGGAAGTAGTGCTGGAAGCGGTACGGGTTCTCGCCGTAGCGCCCGTCGGTCGGGCGGATGACCGGCTCGACGTACGCGGTCTTCCACGGGTCCGGGCCGAGGCAGCGGAGGAACGTCGCCGGATTGAAGGTGCCGGCGCCGACCTCGGTGTGGTACGGCTGGGCGAGGACGCAGCCGTAGTCGCCCCAGTAGCGCTCGAGCGCCGCGATCGTCTCCTGGTAGGTGGCGGGGCCGCCATGGGCCTCGATCCTACTGGCGTCGCCTGCCGGGATAGCGCGCCTGCGGCCGGGCGACAGAGATAGACGCGCGTCTGATGAGGGCTCCCAACCCACCCCCAACCGCCACGATGCTAATCCGAAAATGCGCGCCGTGTCTGTCACCGAAGTGCGCCGAATGTATGCCGACTCGTCCACAGCGGGCGCCGACTGGCAGGGCTCAGCCCGAGCGCGCGAGTGTCCGCATGCGGAACCCGCCGTGGTACTCGTAGGACTCCTCGATCACACGAAGCGTGTCGCGGCGTCCGCGCTCGGTCGCGCCGGCGGATTCCGACTCGGCGAGCGGCCGCTCGAGCAGCCCGCGGATCGCCTCGAAGCCCTCGGCGGAGACGGCCTGGGACCCGGCCTCGCACGTCGCGCACACGCCGCCGCCCGCCGCCGCCGAGAACCCGACGAGCGGCGTCTCCTCTCCGCAGGACGCGCACCCGGCGAGATGCGGGAGGTAGCCGGACAGCCAGAGGAGCTTCAGCTGGAAGGACAGGACGAGCGGATCGAGCGCCGGCTGGGCCGGGAGCGCGACGTTCACGTCGTCCAGCAGGTCGAGGAACCGGGTGAGTGCGTGGAACGCACGCGGGCTCTCGTCGCTCTCGAGGAAGAGCTTCAGCACCGCCTCGAGCCCGATGTGGCCGGCGGCCATCCGGTACGCGTCGGTGCGGCTCGCGTCGTGGGAGCGGACGAGGTGCGCGCCGGTCACGGTGTGCAGCTCGCCGCGTCCCTCGCGGAGCACCAGCTCGACGTGGCTGAACGGCTCGAGCCGGGCTCCGAAGCGCGAGCTCGTC
Organism: uncultured Actinomycetes bacterium; assembly: GCA_963720515.1. Lineage (GTDB taxonomy): Bacteria > Actinomycetota > Thermoleophilia > Gaiellales > Gaiellaceae. Next base: position 594,676 of record OY970397.1, read on the forward strand.
TTGCGCGCTCCCTTTGCGATCGCGCCCACGCGGCCCCGCCCGAGGGTGAAGAGGTGGAGGATCCGGTCTGCCTCGCCGTAGCGGATCGAGCGCAGCACGACCGCCTCGGTCTTCCAGGCTGTGGCGGCCACCCGGCCAGTGTAGAGAGGGCCCCGGTGGCCCATGGGTGGAAATCTTCTGCCGCTCGGGTACGTTCCAGACCTGAAGGCGATGGCGTCGATCCAGCTCTACACGACCGCCTGGTGCGGCCACTGCGTCCGCGCGAAGATGCTGCTGGACCAGCGCGGGGTCGACTACGACGAGATCCGGGTGGACGACGACCCGGCGTTCCGCGCGCATCTCGAGGAGCTGACCGGCGGCTGGACGGTGCCGCAGATCGTCATCGACGGCGAGCCGATCGGCGGCTTCGCGGAACTCACGGAGCTCGACCGCGCCGGCGGGCTGACCGAGCTCGCCGCCTGACCTCGCGCGCCGCTCAGGCGTGCTGGCAGGTCGGGCAGAACCACGTGCCGCGGCCTGCGACTCGCGTCTTCGCGATCGGCGTGCCGCAGCGGTCACACGGCTCGCCGCCGCGGCCGTAGACGTGGAACTCGTGCTGCATGCGGCCGCTGCGTCCGCCCGGGTCACGGTAGTCGCGGAGCGTCGAGCCCTGGCGGTCGATCGCCGCTCTCAGCACCGCCCGGACGGCGCGCCGCAGGGCGGCGACCTCGTCGTGGTCGAGCTCCCCGGCCGGCCGCATCGGGTTGATCCGCGCCCGCCAGAGCGCCTCGTCCGCGTAGATGTTCCCGACGCCGGCGACCGCCCGCTGGTCGAGGAGCGCACCCTTGATCGGTGCCCGCCGTCCTTCGAGCGCCTTGGCGAAGACCGCGGTCGTGAACCCCGGGGCGAGCGGCTCCCCGCCGATCCGCTCTGCCAGGTAGCCGTCCACCTCGCCCGGCTCGAGCAGGAGCCACGTGCCGAAGCGCCGGACGTCGCGGTAGGCGACATCCGAGCCGTCGTCTAGCCTGATTCGTGCTCGCTGATACGGATCGCCCGCCTCCGGCGCCGGGTGCTGAAAGCTCCCGGTCATGCGCAAATGGACGAGGAGGTGGCGTCCGCTCGCGAACTCGAAAATCAAATACTTGCCGCGACGACGAACGTCGACGACGTCCTCTCCCTGGAGCTCGGCGGCGACCGCGTCGGGCGACTCGGGACGGGTCAGCCGGCCGTCCTCGATCGTGACGCCCTCGAAGCGCCTCCCCGCGAGACCGGGCGCGAGCCGGGAGCGGATCGTCTCGACCTCGGGGAGCTCGGGCATGCCGAGAGCTTAGGCCCGGAAATGGCCGCCGCGAAGGGCTAGGGACGGACGATCGGCTCGCCGGGGAGCTGACGCCCCGGATCCCGGCCGCCGAGCCACGCGTTCACGGTCGCCCCGACGTCCGCGAACTCGCCCCCGTGGAACCGGCCGTTCGCGTTGTGCCCCTCGACGTACGCGAGCAGGAGCGCGTGCTCCCGCGAGTGGTCGGTGCTCGGGGTCGTCGGGTCGCACCCGTGGTCGGAGGTCAGGACGAAGAGGTCGCCCGCGCGAAGCTCGCCGAGGAGGTCGAACAGCCGCCGGTCGAAGTCCTGGAGGCACCGGTGGAAGTTCTCCGGGTCGTTCCGGTGGCCCCAGAGCGTGTCGGTCTCGACGAGGTTCGTGAACACGAGCCCGGCGTCGATCGTCCGGAGGAGCTCCTCGGTCTTCGCGATGCCCTCGACGTTCGACTTCGTCGGGTGGGACTCGTCGATGCCGACGCCGGCGAAGATGTCGTGGATCTTCCCCACGCCGTGCACGGGCGACCCCGCCTCGCGGACGAGCGTCAGGTAGTTCGGCTGCCGCGGCTCGAGTGACCAGTCGCGCCGCCCGTCCGTGCGCACGTACGAGCCGGGCTCGCCCGTGAACGGCCGCGCGATCACGCGTCCAACCGCATGCCGGCCCGTGAGGATCCTGCGGGCGATCTCGCACGCCTCGTAGAGCTCCTCGACCGGGATCGTGTCCTCGTGCGCCGCGAGCTGGAACACGGAATCGGCGGAGGTGTAGACGATCCACTTGCCGGTCTTCTGGTGCTCCTCGCCGAGCTCCTGGATGATCTCGGTGCCGGACGCCGGCTTGTTGCCGATCACGCCGCGGCCGGTCTTGTGCGCGAACTCCTCGATCACCTCGAACGGGAACCCGTGCGGATATGTGGGCATGGGCTCGGGCGTCACGATCCCGACGAGCTCCCAGTGGCCGGTCGTCGTGTCCTTGCCCTTGGACCGCTCGACGAGACGCCCGGCGATCGCCGGGGCACCGGGTTGAGGCCGGCAGCCCTCGAGCTCTTCGACGTTTCCGAGTCCGAGCGCCTCCAGGTTCGGAAGATCCAGCCCACCGACTGCGCGTGCCACGTTGCCGAGGGTGTCCGAGCCTTCGTCGCCGTACTCCGCCGCGTCAGGCAGGGCTCCGACTCCAACCGCGTCCAGCACGATCACGCAGGCGCGCGGCATGGTGCCGCTATTCTAGTGGGCGGATGAACACCTTCTTCGGGCTCCTGGGAATGATCGTGTGGATCGTCGGCGTCATCGGCATCGCGGCGGGCGTCACGTATGTCGTGGTCAAGCTGAGCCCGGGCAAGAAGGACAAGCCGCCGGCGCCGAGCGCCGATTCCGGCTCCTAGACGGGCTCGAGCGGCAGGACGTCTTCGAGCGGCGAGTACTCGAGGCCGTGTGCCTCGGCGACTGCCTCGTACGTCAGGCGCCCCTCGACCACGTTCACGCCGCGTGCGAGCGACCGGTCCGTCGCGATCGCGTCGCGCACGCCCTGGTCCGCGATCGCCTCGACGTACGGGAGCGTCACGTTCGTGAGCGCGTGCGTCGACGTGATCGGCACGGCACCGGGCATGTTCGAGACGCAGTAGTGGATGACGCCGTCGACCGTGTACACGGGATCGGAGTGCGTGGTCGGCCGTGAGGTCTCGAAGCAGCCGCCCTGGTCGATCGACGACGTCGGCAGACCACCGAGCCGGCCTTCATCGCGGTGATCATCTCGGCGCGTCACGAGCTTGGGGGCCTTCGCGCCCGGGATGAGGACGGCGCCGATCACGACGTCCGCCTCGAGCACCGAGCGCTCGACCTCGAGCGCGCTCGACATGACCAGCTCGACGCGGCCCGAGAGGATCTCCTCCAGGTGCCGCAGCCGGTTCACGGAGCGGTCGAGGATCCGCACGTGCGCGCCGAGGCCGAGCGCGATGACCGCGGAGTTGTAGCCCACCATCCCGCCGCCGAGGACGACGACGCGCCCCGGCGGGACGCCCGCGACGCCGCCGAGGAGCAGCCCGCGGCCGCCGAGCGGCTTCTCGAGGAAGTTCGCGCCCGCCTGCGCGGCGAGACGCCCGGCGACCTCGCTCATCGGCGCGAGCAGCGGAAGCTGGCGGTCGTCGGTCTCGACGGTCTCATACGCGATCGCCGTCGTCCCGCTCTCGAGGAGCGCGCGCGTCAGGTCGGCGTCGGCGGCGAGGTGGAGGTACGTGAAGAGCACCTGGCCCTCGCGGAGCCGGCCGTACTCGGACGCGATCGGCTCCTTGACCTTGAGGAGCAGGTCGGCCTGCTCCCACACGTCGTCGGCGGAGAGGAGCTGCAGCGCCCACCGCCGCGTACTCCTCGTCCGAAAATGCGCTCCCGGCGCCGGCGCCCGCTTCGACAAGCACCTCGTGTCCGTGCTGGCCGACTTCCCGCGCGCCCGCGGGCGTCAGCGCGACGCGGTACTCGTCCGGCTTGATCTCCTTGACGACGCCGACTCGCATGGCGCGCCAACGATATCGCCCTCAGGGCGTCAGGTGAACTGGGTCAGCCGCGCGCGGCGTCGAGCAGCGCGAGCGTGACGTCCACCATGGACTCGAGATCCACGACCGAGATGTGCTCGTCGGCGCTGTGGATCCGCGTCATCCCGTTCGCGAGGTTCGCGCACGGCAGGCCGCGCGCGTTGAAGACGTTCGCGTCCGCCCCGCCCCCCGCGTCGACGGCCCGCGGCTCGAATCCCGACGCCGAGAGCGCCGTGAACGCCAGGCGCAGCGGCAGGTCGTCCGGGCCGAGCCGGTAGCCCGAGTACTTGTCCTCGAGCGTCACGTCGACCTCGCACTCGGCGAGCGATGCGGCGAACGTGAGGCTGTCCACCATCTCCTGGACGAGCTCGCGGAGCTTCCGCGGATCGTGCGAGCGCGCCTCGGCGACGATGCTGCAGCGCTCCGGGACGATGTTGCGCGCCGTGCCGCCCGCGATCGTCCCGACGTTCGCGGTCGTCTCGTGGTCGATCCGGCCGAGGCGCAGGTCGGCGATCGCGCGCGCGGCCGCGGCGATCGCGGAGCGGCCCTCCTCCGGATGCATCCCCGCGTGCGCGGCCCGGCCGCGGAAGAGCGCGTCGACCGACGTGGAGTACGGCGCCGCGCCGACGACCTCGCCGATCGGCCCGGCGTGGTCGTAGACGAACCCGACGGGCGACTCGAGCGCGGCGGGGTCGAGCTCCTTGGCGCCCTCGAGCCCGGTCTCCTCCTTCGGCGTGAAGACGAGCTCGATCCCCGCGTGCGCGCGGCCCTCGTCGCCGGATCCGGCGCACGGCCTCGAGCATCACCGCGACCGCCGCCTTGTCGTCCGCGCCGAGGATCGTCCCGGCGGAGTTCCGCACGACGCCGTCCTCGACGACGGGCTCGATCGCCGCCGTCGGCGGCACGGTGTCGAGGTGCGCGCAGAGGAAGATCGGCGGTGCCGCCCCCGTTGGTCGCCGGCACGCGCGCGACGATGTTCCCCATCGTGCTCCCGATGCGGGCGCCGGCGTCGTCCTCGGTCGCCTCGAGCCCAAGCGCCGAGAGCTCGGCGAGCACCCGGTCTGCGACGGCGCGTTCCTCGCCCGGAGGGCTGGGGATCGCGGCGAGCTCGCAGAAGAGATCGACGACGTCGGCCACGACCGTCGATCCTAGTGGCTAGCCGGCGGTCGTCTCGAGGACGCCCGCGCGCTGGCGGGCGCGCTTGGCCGCCGCGCCGACGAAGTCGCGGAAGAGCGGCGCAGGCCGCGTGGGCCGCGACTTGAACTCCGGGTGGAACTGGCTCGCGACGAACCAGGGATGGTCGGGCAGCTCGACGATCTCCACGAGGCGCCCTTCCTGGTACGTGCCGGAGACGACGAGCCCGGCCTCCACGAGCTGCGGGCCGGAAGTGGTTGTTGACCTCGTAGCGGTGCCGGTGGCGCTCGTGGATCACGGGCTCGGCGTACGCCTCGAAGGTCTTCGTACCCTCCTCGAGGTCGACGGCCTGGGCGCCGAGCCGCATCGTGCCGCCGAGATCCTCGATCTCCTTCTGCTCCGGGAGGAGGTCGATCACCGGGAACGGCGTCTCGGGATCCATCTCCGTCGAGTTCGCGCCGTCGAGCCCGACCACGTTGCGCGCGAACTCGGAGACGGCGACGTGCATCCCGAGGCAGATGCCGAGGTACGGGATCCCGCGCTCGCGCGCGACCTGGCACGCGACGATCTTCCCCTCCCAGCCGCGCGAACCGAAGCCGCCCGGAACGAGCACGCCGTCGGAGCGCTCGAGCTCGTGCGCGGCCTCCTCGACGCTCATGCCCTCGGCGTCCACCCAGCGGACGCGGACGTTCACGCCGTGGTGGATCCCCGAGTGCTTGAGCGCCTCGTGCACGGAGAGGTACGCGTCGGCGAGCTTCACGTACTTGCCGACGAGCGCGATCTCGATCTCGCCCTCGCGCCGGCCGATCCGCTCGACGAGCTCCGTCCATTCGCCGAGGTCCGGCTCGTTGTCGGGCAGGGCGAGCCGCTCGCAGACGAGGGTGTCGAGACCCTGCTCGCGGAGGGTGAGCGGGATGAGGTAGACGTCGCTCACGTCCTCGTTCACGACGACGGCCTTCGCGTCCACGTCGGCGAAGAGCGCGATCTTCTCGCGGATGTCCCACGAGAGCTGCTCGGCGGAGCGTGCGACGACGATGTCGGGGTGGATACCGATGCGCCGCAGCTCGTTCACCGAGTGCTGCGTCGGCTTCGTCTTGAGCTCGCCGGCGGTCTCGATGAACGGGACGTAGCGTGACGTGGAGGTAGAGGACGTTGTCCGCGCCTGCCTCGCGGCGGAACTGGCGGATCGCCTCGAGGAACGGCAGCGACTCGATGTCGCCGACCGTGCCGCCGATCTCCGAGATCACGACGTCGGCGTCGCTCGTCGCGGCCACGCGCCGGATGCGGTCCTTGATCTCGTTCGTGATGTGCGGGATCACCTGCACCGTCGAGCCGAGGTACTCGCCCTTGCGCTCGCGGCGGATGACCGAGTTCCAGATCGAGCCCGACGTGTGGTTCGCGTTCCGCGAGAGGTTCTCGTCCACGAACCGCTCGTAGTGGCCGATGTCGAGGTCGGTCTCGGCGCCGTCCTCGGTCACGAAGACCTCGCCGTGCTGGAACGGGCTCATGGTGCCCGGGTCGACGTTCAGGTACGGGTCGAACTTCTGGACCTGGACGCGCAGCCCGCGGGCCTTGAGGAGGCGGCCGAGCGAGGCGGCGGTGATGCCTTTGCCGAGCGACGAGACGACGCCGCCGGTCACGAACACGTACTTCGTGTTCGGAAGGCTCATAGAGGAAATCCCGTGCCTCGGATCACGGGAGATCAGCGTACCAGTCCCTCGCGACGGCGACGGAAAATCGTGGCGGGCGGCTCCGATTCACGCGCGTCTGATGAGGGCTCCCAACCCACCCCCAACCAGCCATGATGCTACTCCCGAAAGCCGCACGTGTCTGCCACGGAACCGTGCCGAAACCTGTGCCGATCGGCCGGCGGCTCAGAGTGTGTCGGCCGTCTGGGAGAGGGCGTGCAGCCGGGCGAGCGCCTGCCGCGGGAGGTCGCGCGCGCCCTCGAGCGCGAGGCGCCACCAGGTCCCGTCCACCCAGGCTCGCGCGGCCGTCCCGCCGTCCGGTGAGTTGCGGAGCGAGATGCCCGCGTCGAACTTCTGCTGCGTGTCGTACCAGGCGAGCTCGAGTCCAGGGTCGACGAGCTTGATCACGATCAGGCCCTCGCCGCCCGGGCTGCGAAGGAGCCCAGGCGCCCGGCTCCGCGTCACGCGCCAGCGTGCGTTCGGCGCGAGGCCGAGCCGGTCCGGGTGCGCGCCCGAGTAGCCCGGCCACCAGTCGGCCAGGTGGTACGGCTCCGAGACGAGCGCCCACACGTCCGCCCGGGGCGACTCGATCTGCCGCGTCGCCTCGATCACGCGTCGCGGCGCCGTTCGGTGCCAGGCGCGACCGTCGCGAGGAACTCGGCGCCCCCGAGCATCCGCTCGAGCTCGGCGCGGCGCTCGTCCTCGCCGAGTCGGGCGATCTGCGTGTGCGTCGGGTCGCCCTGCACCTTCTCCACCCGGAAGTGCACGCCGGCAACGCTCGCGATCTGCGGCAGATGCGTGATCGTCAGCACCTGCGCGCGCTCCGCGAGCCCGCCCAGCGCCTCGGCGACCGCGTGCGCGGTCTCGCCGCCGACGCCCGCGTCGATCTCGTCGAACACGATCGTCGGCTCCCCCGCTCCGGCATGCGCCACCGTGCGCAGCGCGAGCGCGACGCGCGAGAGCTCGCCTCCCGACGCGGTCTCAGCGACCGGCGCGAACGGCATCCCCTCGTTCGGGCGCACCATGAAGGCCGCCTCGTCCGATCCCGCTCGGGCCGGCGGCCCGCTCCCGCAGGTCGACCCGGAAGTCTCCCCCGCCCATCGCGAGCCCGGCGAGTGCGCCCTGCACCGCGCGCGCGAACGGCTCGGCCTCCGAGCGTCTTGCGTCCGCGAGCGCGCCGCCGAGCTCGGCCACGCGAGCCTCCGCCTCCACGAGCGCGCTCTCCGCGCCCGCGAGCGGATCCGCCCCTGATGCGACCGCCTCGAGCTCCGCCCTGGCCTCGCCCGCCTGGGCGAGCAGCTCGTCGTAGCCGGCGGCGCCGAACCGCCGCTTGGCCTCGGCGATCCGGTCGAGCTCCGCCTCGATCTCCTCCTGGCGTCCGGGCTCGGCCTCGAGCGACGCGAGGAAGCCGCGCAGCGTCGAGGCCGCCTCGCGCAGGCGAACCTCCGCGTCGTCGAGCTCCTCGGCGACCGTCACGAGCTCCGGCGCGAGGTCGGCGACGGGCGCGAGCGCCACCACCGCGCGGGCTGCGAGGTCGGCCGAGCCGTCCGCCTCGCCCTCGGGCGCGAGCGCCTCGGCGGCGTCGGCGGCGGCCGCCGCCAGATCGGTCACGTGCCGGAGCCGCTCGCGCGCCAGGCGCAGCCGCTCCTCCCCGCCCTCCTCGAAGCCCTCCGTCCGCGCGACCAGCTCCTCGAGCTCCGCGAGCCGCGCCTCACGCCCGGCCGCAGCCTCCGCGAGCTCGTCGCGGCGCCGCCGGGCGGCGGTCAGGTCGCGCCACGCGTGCTGGAGCTCCGCGCGGCGGCGCAGCTGGTCGTCGCCCACGAACGCGTCGAGGAGGTCGAGCTGGAACGACGGGCGGGCAAGCCGGCGCTGCTCGAACTGGCCCGACATCGCGAGGAGCCGCTCGACGAGCGTCGCGAGCTCCTCGCGCGGGACGCTCCGCCCCCACGCGTACGCGCGCGTGCGCCCGTCCGCGAAGACGCGCCGCGCTGCCACGAGCGACCGCTCGTCCTCGGGCCGCAGCTCGGCGATCGACGCGAGCTCGGGGCCGTCGAGGACGCCGTCCGGGAGGTCGAGCTCGGCCTCGACGTACGCCTCCTCGGCCGCCGGCCCGACGTACCCCGCGTCGCCGCGCGCACCGAGCAGGAGCCCGAGCGCCTGGGCGAGGATCGTCTTCCCCGCGCCCGTCTCGCCGGTCACCGCGTTCAGGCCGGGCCCGAACGCGAGGTCGGCCTCGCGGATCAGCACGAAGTTCTCGATGCGGAGCGTGCGCAGCACTACGGGAACACCTGGTGGTAGCGGGAGAAGAACGTGACCTCGGGGAGCAGCGCGAGCAGGCTCTTCTCGGCGCCGACGCCCACCTCCATGGCGGCGCCCGGGGCGAGCTCGCCGATCGTGTGGCCGTCGGCGACGACGGCGACCGGGACGTCGTCGGTGCGGTTCGTGATTCCCACGGTGAGGTTCTGCGGGACGACGAGCGGCCGGGCGTGGAGCGAGTGCGGCGCGACGAACGAGATCGCCATCGCATCGATCCCCCACATGAGCACCGGCCCGCCGTTCGAGAGGTTGTAAGCGGTCGAGCCCGTCGGCGTCGAGCAGATCATCCCGTCGCAGGGCTGCACGCCGAGGTCCTCGCCGCCGATCTCCCAGCCGAGCTGCACCATCCGCCCGAGCCGCGCGCTCGTCGCAATCGCGTCGTTGATCGCATGCTGGGTCTCACCATTCACGACGACCCGGAGCGTGGCGAGCTCGATCACCTTGTACTCGCCCGCGAAGACCCTGCGGACGACGTCCTCGAGCTCGTCCGGGCCCGCGCTCGTCAGGAACCCGACGCGGCCGAAGTTGACCCCGAACGCCGGCACGGCGCGGCCGAGGAGCGTCTTGAGCGCGCGCAGCATCGTGCCGTCGCCGCCGAGCACGATCGCGACGTCCGGGTCGGCTTCCACGTCCACGAGCTCGACGCCCGCGGCCTCGGCGACCGGGCGCACCCGCTCGAGGGCGTCGCCGATCGTCGCCGGCTTCCCGTGCGTGACGACCGCCGCCCGGCGGATCGGCTCAGCCGACGATGCGCTCGATGTCGCCATCGTCCACGGCCGGCGGGCCCGCGCCCGCAGCCAGGTAGAGGAAGAACTCCCGGTTGCCCTTCGGGCCGGGGAGTCCCGAGTCGGTGAGGCCGACGACGTGCGAGTCCCACGCAGGGGCGGCGTCCACGAGCTCCGAGAGGACGCGTCGGTGCACGGCCGGATCGCGGACGACGCCGCCCTTGCCGACGTCCGCGGGGCCGGCCTCGAACTGCGGTTTGACGAGCGCGAGGGCTCGCCAGTCCGGCGAGGCGCAGGCAAGCGCCGGAGGGAGCGCCTTCGCGAGCCCGATGAAGGACACGTCGCACGTGAGGAACCTCGGCCGGAACGGGAGCGCGGCGCAGTCGAGGTGCCGCACGTTCACACGCTCCATCACCGTCACACGTGCATCGTCGCGCACCCGCGGGTGGAGCTGGCCGTAGCCGACGTCAAGCGCGCACACCCGCGCCGCCCCGGCCTGGAGCAGGCAGTCGGTGAAGCCGCCGGTCGAGGCGCCGACGTCGAGGCAGTCCTCGCCGGCGACGTCCACGCCGAGCACGTCGAGCGCGTGCGCGAGCTTGTCGCCGCCGCGCGAGACGAAGCGCGGCGATGCGGCGAGCTCGAGCGAGGCCGAGTCCTCGACCTGCTCGCCCGCCTTCGCATGGCCCTTCACGCGGCCGGCCATGACGAGCGCCTGGGCCTGCGCGCGCGTCTCGGCGAGGCCGCGCTCGACCAGGAGGACGTCCAGCCGCTTCTTCACCTGCGGCATAGCGTAGTCCGCGGCCCTGTCGTCCCCGGCGTCCTTGCGAATTCTTCGACGAAGCCGTTACAGTCCGCGCCGATGCGCTTCCTGATCTGGTGGGCCCTCAACCTCCTCGCGCTCTGGATCGCCGCCGAGCTCGTGGAGGGCATCACCTACGACGACTTCTGGAAGCTCGTCCTCGCGGCGCTCATCTTCGGGATCATCAACCTGATCCTCCGGCCGATCCTCGTGCTGCTGACGCTCCCCGCTGTGATCCTTACGCTGGGGCTTCTCTTGATCGTCATCAACGCGTTCCTGCTCTGGCTGACCGGCGTGATCGTGCCCGGCTTCGAAGTGGCGGACTTCTTCTGGGCGGCGATCCTCGGTGCGCTCATCATCGCTCTCGTGAACTTCGCGCTCGACATGCTGCTGCCCGAGACCGACGACATGCAGCGCGCGCTCGGCGCCCGGCCCTAGCGGACCGGCTCGACGAAGAGGGCCATGTTCCGGTCCCGCCTGCGCGTGTCGTCGATCTCGGTCCCGGGCTCGACGCTCTGCGCGACCACGCGGTAGGCCGCGAGGAGCGTCGGCGCGTCGCTCGGCTCGAGCGGCGGCATCGCGGCGATGTGGAAGCCGAGGCCGAGGGCGGCGAGGTCATTCGCCGCGCGGGCGAGCGGCATCCCGGTGAGGTCGGGCATCGTCACCGTGTCGGTCGTGTACTGCGGGCTTCCGGTCGGCCCCTTCCCAAGCGTCAGCGTGACCGTCGAGCCGGGCGCGACCTTCGTCCCGGCCTCGGGCGACTGCGCCTTCAGCACGGGCGGCGAGACCGTGCCGTACCGGTACTCCTGCGGGATCGCGACGCGGAGTCCGGCCTGGTGCAGCACGTCGTAGGCCTCACTCACCGCAGCGCCTGTCACGTCCGGCACGACGACCGTGGTTGCCGGCGGCTGGGTCGGTGCGGGCGCGGAAGTGGATCCCGCCGCCGACGGGGATCCCGCCGGCTTGGTGTCGTCGCTGCACCCGGCGGCGAGCAGACCTGCGGCGAGGGCGGCGGCTGCGAGCCGCGCGGTCATGCCCGGCGCTCGCGGATCGTCTCCGTGAGCTCGGCCAGGACCGACGTGTCCGCGTCGAGCGCCGCGAGGCAGTCGCGCACCCGGCCGCGCGCCTCGTCCGCGAGCTCCCGCGCCCGGTCGAGCCCGTAGAGCGAGACATACGTGACCTTGCCCGCCGCCTCGTCCTTGCCGGGCGTCTTCCCGAGCTCCTCGGCCGTGCCGGTCGCGTCGAGAACGTCGTCGACGATCTGGAACAGCAGGCCGATCTCGGTTCCGAGCTCCGCCCAGGGCCGGGGGTCATCGACCTCCGCGACGGCCGTGGCGCAGAGGACCGAGGCCTGGAGCAGGCGACCGGTCTTGAGGGAGTGCAGCTCCGCGAGCCCCTGGCCGTCGAGGTCGCCGTCCTCCGTCACGTCGAGGTACTGCCCTCCGATCATCCCGAGCGTCGCGCCTGCGAGGACGCGGCCCACGTCCGGCGTCGGGTAGCCGAGGACGAGCCGGAACGCCTCGGCGAGGAGCGCGTCGCCGGCGAGGATCGCGACGTCCTCGCCGAAGCGGACGTGCGCGCTCGGCTGGCCGCGGCGGAGGTCGTCGTCGTCGAGGGCCGGCAGGTCGTCGTGGACGAGGCTGAACGTGTGGACGAGCTCCAGGGCGCAGGCCGCGTCGAGCGTCTCGTCGGGCGCGCGGCCGAGCGCCTCGCCGGTCGCGAGGCAGAGCACCGGGCGGATCCGCTTGCCGCCGCCGAGCAGCGAGTAGCGGAGCGCCTCCTCGAGCCGGCCGAGCTCGACCGCGAACGGAAGCGCGGCCAGCCGCGCCTCGACGAGGCCGCGCAGCTCCTCGGGGCTACGCATCCCCGGCCGCTTCGAGCCGCAGTCGCTCGACCTCGGCCTGCACCTCGCGCGCGAGCTCGGACATCTTCGCGAGCCGCTCGACCGCGTCGTCCGGGTCGTCCTCGCCCTCGACCTCCGAGAGCGTCCGGTCGATCTCAGCGAGCAGCTCCTCGAGCCGCTTCCCGCGCTGCGCGTCTTCGGTCATGCCGCCTCCTTCACGATCCGTCCGAGGATGCCGTTCACGAGCCGCGCCGCCTCGTCCGAGGCGTAGCGCCGGGCGAGCCGCACGGCCTCGTCGAGTACGACCTCCATGGGCGGGTCGCCGCGGTCGAGCTCGTAGAGCGCCATTCGCAGCACGCTCCGCTCGACGGCGCCGAGCCGCCCGACGTCCCAGTCGATCGCCGCCGCGCCGATCCGCGCGTCGAGGTCCTCGGCGTGATCGGACACGCCCTGTGCGAGCTCGACGGCCCACGGGTCGGCCTCACCCTCGTAGAGCGAGCCGAGCGGCTTGCCGGTCACGTCCCACTGGAAGAGCAGGACGAGCGCCTCACGTCGGGCCTCGCGCCGTGACGTCATGCCGCCTCGAGCCCCAGCTCGCCGCCGGTCTCGGCGAGGAACGCGGTCGTGTAGTCGCCGCTCGCGAAGCCGTCCGTGGCGAGGATCGCAAGCCCGAGGTCGCGCGTCGTCGGCACTCCCTCGAGCTCGAACTCGCGCAGCGCGCGGGCGGCCCGGGCGAGCGCGGCCGGCCGGTCCTCGGCCCACACGATCACCTTCGCGACGAGCGAGTCGTAGAACGGCGGGATCCGGTAGCCCTCGAAGACGTGCGTGTCCACGCGGACCCCGGGGCCGAGCGGAGGGCTGAAGCGGGTGACCGTGCCGGGCGCAGGCATGAAGTCGCGCGTCGGGTCCTCGGCGTTGATGCGGAACTCGATCGAGTGGCCGCGCAGCTCGGCACGGCCCTCCTGCGGGAGCCCCTCACCGCCGGCGACGTGGAGCTGCGCGCGCGCGAGGTCGATCCCGGTGAGGAGCTCGGTGACAGGGTGCTCGACCTGGAGGCGCGTGTTCATCTCGATGAAGTAGAACCGCTTCTCGGCGTCGAGGAGGAACTCGATCGTCCCGGCGCCGCGGTAGTGCAGCGCCTCGCAGGCGGCGCGCGCAGCGTCCTCCATCTCGGCGCGGAGCTCGGGCGTGAGCGCCGGCGACGGGCCCTCCTCGACGAGCTTCTGGTGGCGGCGCTGCACGGAGCAGTCGCGCTCGCCGAGCGTAAGGACATGGCCCTCGCCGTCGCCGAGCACCTGGATCTCCACATGCCGCGCGCCGACGAGCGCGCGTTCGACGTAGAGCGACCCGTCCTTGAACGCCGATTCCGCCTCGGCCGAGGCCGTGCGGTAGGCGCCCTCGAGCTCGTCAGGCGACTCCACGAGCCGCATGCCGCGCCCGCCGCCGCCCGCGGCGGCCTTGAGGAGGAGCGGGAAGCCGACCTCCCCGCCGAGCGCCTGCGCCTGCTCGAGCGTCGCGGGGCCGTCCGAGCCGGGGACGAGCGGGAGGCCTGCCTCGGCGGCGGCCTGCTTCGCGCGCACCTTGTCGCCCATCGTCTCGATCGACTCGGGCCGCGGCCCGACGAACGCGAGGTCGTTGTCCTCGCAGGCCCGCGCGAACTCGGCGTTCTCGGCGAGAAACCCCCAGCCGGGATGGACGGCGTCGCAGCCGGTCGTGTTGCCGGCGGCCACGAGCGACGGGATGTTCAGGTAGCTCTGAGCAGGGTGCGGCGGGCCGATGTGGACAGCGCGATCCGCCAGCCTGACGTGGAGCGAGTCCTTGTCGGCGGTGGAGTAGACGGCCACCGTCTCGAGCCCGAGCTCCCGGCAGGCGCGGACGACGCGGACCGCCACCTCGCCGCGGTTCGCGATGAGGACGCGCGAGATCACGACCCACTCCCGGCGCAGCGCCGTGACGGTTCCGGCACAGCTCGTGACAGACACGTGACGATTTCCGCGCTAGTGTCGAAAGCGGGGGCAAAGGGGCCGGAGGCCCCCGGGGGAAGTGCTTGACGCGCGCGAGGCACAACGGCCATCGCTAGAGCGCGTCGAGGGGCCGGCCGTTCAGCGGCTCGAGCTCGAACAGGAGGTCGCCGTACTCGACGGCGGACTCGTTCTCGACGCAGATCCGGCGGACGAGCGCCTCGCCCTCGGCCTTGATCTCGTTCATGAGCTTCATCGCCTCGAGGATGCAGAGCGTCTGGCCCGCCTCGACCGCGTCGCCCTCCTCGACGAACGGCGGGGCATCCGGCGACGGCGCGCGGTAGAACGTGCCGACCATCGGCGCCTCGACGAGGACGACGTCGTCGGGCGGCGGTGCGGGCGCCTGCGTCACGGCCGAGTCCTCCGGCGCGACCCCGACAGGTGTCGGAAGCGCGGCCGCCGTGGGAACGACCGGCGTCTCGCCCGCACGGCGGACCGTGTACCGCGAGTCGCCTTCCTCGATCGTGATCTCGCCGATCCCGGACTCCTGCACGACGCGAATGAGGTCGCGGAGGCGCTCCGACTCCCCGCGCCCGAGCCCCGCCTCGTGGTCGCCGCGCTGCCCGCGCGAGCGGATCGAGCGAAGAAGAGGCTCGGCCTCCTCGCCGAAGAGCGCGAGCAGCAGGAGCTCCTCCTCGCTCGCCGCGATCCCGCCGGCCTCCTCGCGCAGCTCGTCGAGCCCGGCGGTGACGTCCTCCTCGGTGTCGGCCGGAACGAGCGCGACCGCGCGGCGCACGGCGGGATCCACCGGGCCGGGCGTCGCGCCGTAGCGGCCGTTCACGAGGTCGCGGAGCTCGTCCACGACGAACTGCCAGCGCTGCGACGAGAGCACGTGGATGAGGGCCTGCGAGGCGAGCACCTGGCCGATCGGCGAGGCGAGCGGCGGCCAGCCGGTCTCGCCGCGGATGATGGTGAGCTCGTCGAGGACGGCGTCGAGGCGGTCGCCGAAGTCCTGGCGGCGCAGGTTCGCGTCGAGCTCGGCCACGAGTCCAGCCGGAAGCCGGTGCTCGGCCGCGCGCACGGCGACCCGCGGGGAGAGCGGCGGCACGGGCGCCTCGCCGAGCGCGTCGTCCACGAGCTCGCAGGCCTCCCAGAGCTTGTCCACGTCCACGCCCGCGTCGAGGCCGAGCCCTTCGAGCGCCTGCTCGGCCGACTCTCCCGACACGCGGTGGAGCGCGAGAGCCACCGGGTAGATCGCGCACGCGATGCGGTCCGCCCCGCCCCGCGCGGCCTCGAGCGCGGCCGCGAGGGCGGCGCCGCCCGAGCCCTGCGAGTGGAGCCCGACCGGCAGGCCGCTCGCCTCGCGCACGCGTTCGACCAGCGCGCGCGCTCGCGCGGGATCGAGCGAGCCGGCGGGGTCGTGGATGAGGACGCGCGCCGGCTTCAGGTCGTCGAGGTGCTCGGCGCGCTCGAGCAGCACGTCGGTCGCGCCCTCGGGGCCCGGGCTGTGCACGAGCCCGACCGCCAGCTCCTTGCCGGTCTCGTGGATCGCGTCGGCTGCCTCCTGGAGGTTCGTGAGGTCGTTCAGCGGATCGTGGATGCGGAAGAGGTCGATGCCGTTCTCGGCAGCGCTTGCGACGAACCGCCGGACGAGGTCGCGCGAGAGCGGCCGCGTGCCGACGAGGAACCGGCCGCGGAGCGCCATGCCGAGCGGCGTCTCGCAGCGCCCGGCGAGCGCGCGAATGCGCTCCCACGGGCTCTCGACACCGCGCCGGACGGCCGCGTCGAAGCAGCCGCCGCCGGACACCTCGAGCGCAGCGAACCCGGCTGCGTCGAGGAGCTCGGCGACCTCGAGGACCTGCGCGGTGCGGACGCGCGCGGACATGGGCTCCTGGGACAGGAGCCGGATCGTCGTGTCGACGAGGGCGGTCATCGCGGGCAGCCTATGCCCGGGAGATGTAGCGCGCCTCGCGCGTGTCCACCTTGATGCGGTCGCCGATGTTCACGAAAAGCGGCACTTGAACGACCGCGCCCGTCTCGAGCGTCGCCGGCTTCGTCACGTTCGAGACCGTGTCGCCCTTGACCCCCGGCTCGGTCGCCGTCACGCCGAGCTCGACCGACGTCGGGAGCTGGATGCCCGGCGGGCTTCCCGCCCACGGTGAGGAGCTGCACGGAGCTCGACGGCAGGAGGAACTGGAGCTCGTCGGCCACGTCGCCGCGCGGCAGGTTGAGCTGCTCGAAGGTCTCCTCGTCCATGAACACGACGTCCTCGCCCGCGTCGTAGAGGTACTGGACGTTCTTCGTCTCCGTGAAGATCCGCGGCATCTTCTCGCCCGCGCGGAAGGTCTTGTCCACGACGGCGCCCGTGTCCACGGCCTTGAGCTTCGTGCGCACAAACGCTCCGCCCTTGCCCGGCTTCACGTGCTGGAACTCGACGATGCGCCAGACCTGCCCGTCTACCTCGACGTGCATCCCGTTCTTGAACTGGTTGGTGGAGACCGTGTCGGCCACGACGGCGGATTCTACGGACGGCCGCTAGCCGAGCGTGACGAGGTCCTTCGTGAACGTCGTGAGGATCTCGGGCTCGGCGTCGGTGACGATCACGAGGTCCTCGATGCGCACGCCCGCCTTGCCGGCCAGGTAGATCCCCGGCTCGACCGTGACGACGTTCATGGGCTCGAGCGTCATGTCCACGCCCTCCCGGAGCACCGGCAGCTCGTGGACGTCGAGGCCGAGGCCGTGGCCTAGCCCGTGCGAGAGCTCGCCGAAGCCGGCCTCTCGGATGACGCTCGCGGCCGTCTCGTGCGCGTCCTTGCCGTTCAGCCCCGGGCGCACGGCGTCGAGCCCGGCCTGCTGCGCCTCCTTCGTGACCGCGTAGGCGCGCTCGAGCTCCTCGGGGAGCGGCCCGGTCGCGAACGTCCGCGTGCAGTCCGAGTTGTAGCCGTGCACCCGCGCGCCCGCGTCCACGACGACGAGCTCGTTCGGGCCGATCCGCGTGTCGTCGGGGTGATGGTGCGGAACCGCGCCGTGTGGGCCGACGCCGACGATCGCGTCGAACGCGGCCGCCTCCGCCCCGGCCTCGCGCATCGTCCGCTCGAGGAACCAGACGATCTCGAGCTCCGTGTGGCCGACGAGGCCGTGCTCGGCGAGCGCGTGGTAGGCGGCGCTCAGGATGGAGGCCGCGGCACGGATCGCGTCGAGCTCCTCCGGGTCCTTGACGGCGCGGATGCCGGTGAGAACGCCGGTCGTCGGCACGAGCTCGGCGCCGCCGCTCCCGAGCGCGTCGTGCGACGCGACGGTGAGGTTGTCCGCCTCGAACGCGACCGGCCCGCCGGCGAGCTCGGGCAGGCGCGGCGCGATCCAGCCCGCCATGTCACGCTCGGACTCGACCACCTCGACGCCCTGGAGCGCACGGGCGGCCTCGAGGTAGCGGAAGTCGGTCGAGACGACGGCGCGGTCCGGCGTGACGACGAGATAGGCGTTCGAGCTCTGGAAGCCGGTCAGGTAGCGGACGTTCGTCGGGTTCGAGACGAGGAACGCCGCTGCGCCGAGATCGTCCAGCCTCGCGCGCAGGCGATCGATGCGCGCGGTCACGAGCGGGCCTCCGACAGGTGGACGAGCGCCTCGCGGTAGCCCTCCGGGCCCTTGCCGATCACGCGGGCGGACACCACGTCCTCGATCACCGAATGGCGGCGGAACTCCTCGCGCTTGGTGATGTCCGAGAGGTGCACCTCCACCACGGGGCACTCGAACAGCTCGACCGCGTCGCGGATCGCGTAGCTGTAGTGCGACCACGCGCCCGGATTCAGGATGACGCCGCCCGCCCACGAGCGCGCCTCCTGGCACCAGTCCACGTACTGGCCCTCGTGGTTCGTCTGGAGGCACCGAACCTGGAGGCCGAGCTCGAGGCCCCAGCGGTACACGCGGTTGTCGAGCTCGTTCAGGCTGAGCCCGCCGTAGAGCGCCGGGTCGCGATCGGCGAGCGTGTTCAGATTGACGCCGTTCAGCACCGCCACCTGCATGCCCGCGAGTCTAGTGCCCCTCGGCCGGCGCCCTGCGATCGGGGCATGTCCGGGGCCCCACGTGCCCCCAAGGGGGCGCGAGCCCCCCTGGGATCAACGCTACCGCCGCGCCGGGCGTGCGATTGCGCCGGATGTGTCACGGAAGTGCGCGGAGACGCGCGCTCAACCGGCGATCAGAGCGTCCAGGGCCGCGCGGACTTCGCTCTCCGGGAGCTCGACCCCGTACACCGGCTTCCCCGGGCCCTCGAGGAGCACGAGGCGCGGCACGCCGCCGCGGGCCTTCTTGTCACGGCCGAGCGCGGCCCATGCGGCCGTCGCGGTCCACGGCGACCGGCTCGGGGCGAAGCACCTCCTCCACCACGTCCGTCGGCCGGCCCGAGAGCCGCAGTGCCGCGAGCAGCCCGAGCGCGACCGCGTCTCCGTGCGCGAGCTCATAGCCGGACGCGGCCTCGAGCGCGTGCGCGAACGTGTGGCCGAGGTTGAGGATCGCGCGCCGCCCCGACTCCTCCGGATCCGAGACGACCACGGCCGACTTGAACGCGGCGCAGGCGCGGACGAGCTGCTCGTCCTCGAGCTCCCAGAGCGGCTGGCCGGTGAGGAGCCCGGTCTTCACCACCTCCGCCATTCCTTGCCGGCGCTCGTGCTCAGGAAGCGTGGCGAGGAGCTCGGCGTCCACGACGACGCTCTCCGGGAGGTGGAACGCGCCGACGAGGTTCTTCCCGGCCGCGAGGTCGATCCCGGTCTTGCCGCCGATCGCCGCGTCCACCTGGCCGACGAGCGTCGTCGGCACCGCGATCCAGGGGACGCCGCGCAGGTACGTCGCGGCGACGAAGCCGGCCGCGTCGGTCGTCGTCCCGCCGCCCAGCGCGACGAGCACCCCGTCGCGGCCGATGCGCAGGTCGTCCCAGAGCGCCTCGACCACGTCGAGCCGCTTCGCCGCTTCGCCGGACGGCACCACGTGGGTCTCCCCGGCCAGGTCCGGATCGTGGAGCTCGAGTACCCGCCCGTCGGCGACGAGCGCCGTGGGCCGGCCGGCCGCGAACCACTCGAGATCGGCGGCGACGCCCGGCTCGGCCGTGATCCCGAGCGCCTCGAGCAGGACGCCGTCGGCGTCTCGGGCGATCCCGTCGCAGGTCGCGAGGTACAGCTCGGCTCGGGTCTCGAAGAGCGAGCGGAACGCGGCTTCGTCGCGTGCAAGCGGCCGGTCGCTCCCGCGGACGCGCACCCAGGCGACATCCACGTCCACCTCGATCCACACCGTCAGCGCGCGGGCGGCGAGCCGCTCGCGGATGCCCTCGACCGTGACCGCACCGCCGCCGAGCGCGAGCACCGCGGGCTCGTCGGCCGCGAGCGCCTCGGCGATCACCTCCTCCTCGATCCGCCGGAACTCGGCCTCGCCGCGCTCGTCGAAGATCGCCGGGATCGGGCCGTGCCGCCGCTCGATCTCCTCGTCCGTGTCCAGGAACGGGCGCTCCGTGAGCCGTGCGACCTCGCGGCCGGCCGTCGACTTCCCCGCGCCCATGAACCCGATGAGCGCGATGTGGCGGCCGAGCGCGCTTACCTCGGCGTCCACGGGATGCGCTCGACGTAGGCGCGCCACGCGGCGACGAAGTCCGAGACCGCGTCGCCGCCGAACTTCTCCACCGCCGCGGCCGCGAGCTCCCAGGCGACGCACGCCTCGGCGACGACCGCGAGCGCCTCGACCGCCGCGACGTCCGAGCGCTCGACGAGCGCCTGCGCCGGCTCGCCGGTCTCGAGATCCGCGGAGCGGAGCGGCTTCATGAGGGTCGGCAGCGGCTTCATCGCGGCGCGGACGACGATCGGCTCGCCGTTCGACATCCCGCCCTCGATGCCGCCCGCGTGATTCGTCTCGCGGAGGTAGCCCTGCTCGTCGCGGAGGATCTCGTCGTGGGCCTCGCTCCCGCGGAGCCCGGCGAGCGCGAAGCCGTCGCCGACCTCCACGCCCTTCACCGCCTGCGTGCCCATGAGCGTCGCCGCGAGCCGCGCGTCGAGCCGCTCCTCCTTCGTCGCGTAGGAGCCGAGCCCCGGCGGGACGCCCAGCGCGCGCACCTCGACGACGCCGCCGACCGTGTCGCGCTCGGCCCGCGCCGCGTCCACGCGCTCCTCGAGGTCGTCGCCGACGACCGAGCTCTCGACCGTGACCCCGATCTCGCCGAGGAGCGCCTTCGCGACGCCGCCCGCCGCGACGATCGCCGCGGTGTGCCGCGCGCTCGCGCGCTCGAGCGCATTTCGAACGTCGTCGTGCCCGTACTTCATGACGCCCGCGAGGTCGGCATGGCCCGGGCGCGGCAGCGTGACCGCCTCCTTGCCCTTGCCGGCGGGCTCGCCCTCGGGTGGCCACGGACTCATCCCCCACGTCCAGTTCTTGTGGTCGGCGTTCCGCACGACCAGCGCGAGCGGGGTGCCGAGCGTCCGGCCGTGGCGGAGCCCCGCGAGCACCTCGACCCGGTCCTGCTCGATCTGCTGGCGCGGGCTTCGGCCGTACCCCTGCTGGCGCCGCGCGAGGTCGGCGTCGATCGCGTCGCGGTCGAGCTCGAGCCCGGCGGGGAACCCGGTCAGGATCGCGACGAGCGCAGGCCCGTGCGACTCGCCCGCGGTGACGAGGCGGAGCGTCACGCGCGCAAGCGTACGCTGCCATGCGGCCATCCGGTGACCTGGTGGAAACAACCAGGCCTTTGACCTTTGACAACGCGACTTCGAGGAGTAGGTTCCGTACAAGCCGTCGCTGCGGTCCGGCGAGCCGAAGAGTCATGGAGGACGAGCACCGGGACAGCGCGAATCCTCCGCCGCAAACTCAACGGAAAGGTGAACCCCCCATGAGAGGACTCCGTCTCCACATCGTGGCGGCGCTCGTCGTAGTGCTCGCAGCCCTTGGGCTCGCAGCACCGGCGCTCGCCGTCGACAACTTCAACCCGGCGACCGTCACCAGGACGCTTCAGGCCGGCCAGTCGACGACGGTGAACAAGACGCTCCACCTCGACGCCCTTCCGGGCGCGGCGGACATCATCATCGCCATCGACACCACCGGGTCGATGGCGGATGCGATCGCCCAGGCGAAGGCGCAGGCGACGGCGCTCTGCACCAACGTGCAGGCGCAGATCCCGGGCGCGCGCTTCGCCGTCATCGACTTCAGAGACGTCCCCGACCGTCCGGCGACGAACGGCCTTCTTTTCCCGCAACCCGTCTTCACGGGGAGCTGTGCGGCCGTCCAGACCGCCGTCAACACGATGTCGGCCGACGGCGGTGGCGACTTCGCGGAGGCCTACAACTGGGTCTTCCACGCGGCGTTCTCCAACCCCGTGCTCGCCGCGAGCCGCAACGCGAACGCGGTGCAGTTCCTCGTCGTGCTCGGCGACGCGCCGCCGCACAACGTGCCGGCGCCTCCTATCTCGCCGACGTGCGGCAACCAGCCGCCCGCCGACGCCGGGATCACCTCGAACTCGGAGATCGCAGCGCTGAACGCGAACGAGATTACGCTCCTCATGATCCACTTCTCGACGGAAGGCTCGATCCCGATCTCCTGCTACAACGGGCTCGCGGGCGCGACCGGCGGCACCGCGGTCGAGTCCGGCGGCGACCTTTCGGGCGAGATCATCAGCCAGATCCAGGCCGCGGCCGCGCACATCGACGAGGTCGTGCTCACCGTGACCGGCGTGGGCTGCCAGACCCCGGCGGGCCTCAGGGTCACCTTCAACCCGCCGAACCCGCCCGCGTACGGGCCGTTCACGGCTCCCGTGGACATCAACTTCACCGAGACGATCCTCGCGCCGACGCTCGTGGGCAACTACTCGTGCGTGGTGACCGCGATCGTCGACGGAACCATCCGGGCGAGGGAGACGATCAACGTCACGGTCGTCCCCGGGCCGCCGGCGACGCTGGTGCTCACCCCGGACACGGCGACCAACGTCGTGGACGAGCAGCACTGCGTGACGGCGACCGTCAAGGACCAGTTCGGTAACGCGACGCCGAACATCATCGTGCGCTTCTCGGTGAGCCCGACGACGTTCCGCACGCCGTCCAGCGGGTCTGCGACCACGAACGCGGCCGGACAGGCCCAGTTCTGCTACACGTCGGCGCTGCCCGGCACCGACACGATCTCGGCCTACGCAGACACGAACGGGAACAACGTCCAGAACACGGGCGAGCCCGGTGACACCGCGACGAAGACCTGGGTCATCCCGCAGAGCACCGAGGGATGCAAGGTCACGTACGGCGGCCACATCACCGCGGCGAACGGCGACCCGGCCAGCTTCGGCGGCAACGCCAAGGCTCCGGCGAAGGGCCAGGAGCAGTTCCAGGATCACGGCCCCGCCGCCGACATGAACGTGCACTCGATCGACGTCCAGGCTGTCGTCTGCTCGCGTGACGGGACCTCGGCCTCGATCTTCGGCACCGCGACCATCGACGGTGCCGGCTCGTTCGACTACCGGATCGACCTGCAGGACCTGGGCGAGCCGGGAACGAGCGATACCTACCGGCTCCGCCTCTCGAACGGCTACGACACGGGCGAGCAGGTGCTGGACGGAGGGAACGTCCAGATCCACTAACGGTTTGCACGGCAAACCGTCTTTCGGAGGGCCCGCTTCGGCGGGCCCTCCGCGTTAACGGAGCGCTGCTCGCATGACGTCGACCGGCGCCTGGACGCCCGTCCAGCGCTCGAACGACGCCGCGCCCTGGCGCACCAGGATCTCGAGGCCGTCCACGACCGGGTCGCAGCCGGCGGCGCGAGCCGCCGCGACGAGCGCGGTCTCGGCGCCGTCGTCGCGGTAGGCGAGATCCACGACGGCGGGCCGTCCGGAGAGGTCGACGAGCGGGTCGTCGCGGACGGGCGTCGCGTTCACGACGATCGTCGCGCCGCTCGTGTCGGGCGGCCACGCGGCGGGCTCGGCGTCGATACCGAGCTCCCGGAGGAACGCGACCAGCCGCTCCGGCCCCCTCGGGCCGGCGTGCGGCGACCGCGATCGACGCCGCGCCCGCGTCGCGCGAGTGCCACCGCGACGGCCTGCGCCGCGCCGCCCGCGCCGAGCAGGAGCACCCGCGCCCCTTGCGCGTCCACCGCCCCGGTCACGGCGAGGCCGTCCGTGGAGGACGCGAGGAGCCGCCCGTCGGAGACGACGATCGTGTTCACGGAGCCGGCCCGCTCGGCGACCGGGTCGAGCTCATCGCAGAATGGGATCACGGCGGTCTTGTGCGGCACGGTCACGTTCGCGCCCGCGAAGCCGAGCTCGGCGAGCCCGCGCACGGCGCGCTCGAGCCCGGCCGCGTCGACGTGCAGCGGCACGTACGCCCAGTCGAGCCCGCGCGCCGCGAACGCGGCGTTCTGCATGCGCGGCGAGAGCGAGTGGGCGACCGGGTCGCCGATCAGGCCAACGAGGGTCGTGGCTCCGCTCAGCACTGGAGCCCACCGCGCGGGTAGGCGTCGAACTCCGCCTGACTCGCGGTGAAGAAGTGGCTCTTGCAATCCGGCTTGCGGATGAAGAAGACGTACGCCACCTTCGCCGGGTGCGCCGCCGCCTGGATCGCCGCGAGCCCCGGGTTTGCGATCGGGGTCGGCGGCAGGCCGGTGCAGGTCGGACAGCGCGTGTTGTAGGGAGAGTCCGAGTCGAGCTGGCTCTGGAGGATCGCCTGCGTCGGCGGGATGTCGAAGCCGTAGCGGATGGTCGCGTCGATCCCGAGCGGCATGCCCGCGTGCAGGCGGTTGTAGATGACCGCGGCGACGAGCGGGCGCTCCTTCGGGACGAGCACCTCCTTCTCGACCATCGAGGCGATGATGAGGACGTCGTAGGCGGTCAGGTTCTTCGACTTCGCGTACGTGAGGTCGACGTCGCTCCACGCGCGGTCGAACGCCTCGAGCTGGTCGCGCACGAGCTCGCGCGACGTCGTGTCCTCCGTGAAGTCGTACGTGGCCGGGAAGAGGAAGCCCTCGAGGTTCGGCATCTTCTGGCCCTTGAAGTCGGCCGGGATCGGGCCGCGGATGGAGGCGCGCAGATAGGCGTCCTTCGAGAGCTTCGGCGTGATCCCGCGCTTCGTCTTCGCGATCTTGTCCACCGCGACGATCCGGTTCGCCATGTCCTTCCGGGTGAAGCCCTCCGGGAAGACGATGCGGAGGGTGGGCGGCGGGGGCGTCGTGTCGGACGGAGGCGGCGGCGGCGCCGCGTCGTTTCCGGCGATCTTCGTGACGCCCCAGGCGACGGCGGCGATCGCCGCGAAGGCGACCACGATGCCGCCGACGACCGCAATCCGGTGCGCCGCGGTCGAGTGGCCGCCGCGCGGGTGCCTTACGTACGGTGGACGCTCTGCCATTCCAGGAAGGTCGTGAGCAGGTGCGCGGCGGCGAGCGCGTCCTCCTCGGCGCCCGCGCCGGCGGCGATCGAGCCCTGGGCGAGCCGCGTCGTGAACCGCTCGTCGAAGGTCTCCACCGGGACGCGGGCCACGGCACGGAGGGCCTCGACGAAGCGCTCCGTCTCGGCGGCCTGGGCGCCGTGCTCGCCGCTCAGGGTGACCGGTAGCCCGACGACGATCAGGTCGACGCCCTCGGAGCGCGCGAGCTCGACCACGCGGGCGAGTCCATCCTCGCTCGCCGCGCGCTCGACGATGCCGAGGGGCCGCGCGACGATCCCGGTGGGATCCGAGACGGCCACGCCGGTGCGGGCGAGCCCGTAGTCGAGCGCCAGGACCCTCACGAGGGGCGCGATTCTATCGGCGCCCAGGACGGCGGGCGTCAGGCACAGTGGGCCCGTGGGCGTTCTCGAGCCCGGCATCCGATTGAGTGGCCTCGTGAAGTCGTTCGACGGGCCCGACGGGGTCGTCCGGGCCGTCCGCGGGATCGACGTCGAGGTGGGCCGCGGCGAGACCGTCGCGCTCCTCGGCCCGAACGGCGCAGGGAAGTCGACGACGATCGACATGCTGCTCGGCCTGCTCGACCCGGACGAGGGCTCCGTCTCCGTGCTCGGCACCGATCCGCACACAGCCGTCGCGGGCGGACGCGTCGGGGCGATGCTCCAGACCGGTGGGCTCATCCGCGACCTGTCCGTCCGTGAGCTCGTCTCGATGGTCGCCTCGCTCTACCCGCACCCGTTAAGCGTGGACGAGGTGATCGACCTCGCCCGCATCGACAGGATCGCCGAGCGCCGCACCCAGGTGCTCTCCGGTGGCGAGACCCAGCGGGCCCGCTTCGCGATCGCGCTCGTCTCGAACCCCGAGTTCGTCGTCCTCGACGAGCCGACCGTGGGAATGGACGTCGAGGCGCGCCGCGCGTTTTGGGCGACCATGCGCGAGTTCGCCGCCCGCGGCAAGACGGTGCTCTTCGCCACGCACTACCTCGAGGAGGCGGACGCCTACGCGGACCGCGCAGTCTTGATGGCCCGCGGGCGCGTCGTCGCCGACGGACCGACGACCGAGATCCGGGCGATGGTCGGCATGCGCACGATCCGCGCAACGCTCCCCGGTGCTTCGCTCGACCGGCTGGCCGCACTCCCGGGTGTCGCCAATGCCGAGCGTCACGGTGAGGTGGTCGTCCTCGCCTGCTCCGACTCGGACGCGGCGATCCGCGCGCTCCTCGCGACGTTCCCCGAGGCCTATGACCTCGAGATCGCGAGTGCCGCCCTCGAGGACGCGTTCGTACGGCTCACCGCCGAGGCGGAGGAGGAGGTCGAAGAGGCGGCATGAGCACTGCGACCTACGTCCGCACCGAGATCCTCCGGACGTTCCGCAACCGCCGGTTCGTCTTCTTCGCGCTCGGCTTCCCCCTCGTGCTCTACGCGCTCATCGCCGCGCCGAACCGCGGCGAAGGCGACCTCGCCGGCACGGGCATCCCCGCGCCGCTCTACTTCATGATCGGGCTCGCCGCGTTCGGGACGATGAACGCGATGCTTTCGACCGGCGCGCGGATCGCCGGGGAGCGCTCGGTCGGCTGGAACCGCCAGCTCCGCTTGACGCCGCTCTCCCCCCGGACCTACTTCCGCGCGAAGGTCGCGACGTCGTACCTCATGGCGCTGGCCACGCTCGCCTGCCTGTACGCGGCCGGCTTCGCCTTCGGCGTCTCGCTCTCGCTCCGAACGTGGATCACGATGACTGCCCTCGTGCTCGTGGGGCTCGTGCCCTTCGCGGCGATCGGCGTCCTCTTCGGCCACCTCCTCACCACGGACTCGATCGGCCCCGTGCTCGGCGGGTCGACCGCCCTCTTCGCGCTCCTCGGCGGCGCCTGGTTCCCCATCACCGGAGGCGCGATGTTGAAGGTCGCCGAGGTGCTTCCCTCCTATTGGCTCGTTCAGGCGAGTCGCGTCGGGATCGGCGGTCACGCCTGGGGCGCCGAGGGATGGCTCGTCATCGGGGTCTGGACGGCCGTCGCGACCGCGCTCGCGACCCGCGCCTACCGCCGCGATACGAAGCGCGACTAGCCGAGCGCCTCGAGGACGGCGCGCTCTGCGGCCGCGAGCGCCTCGGGAAGCTTGTCCGGATCCTTGCCGCCGGCGCGAGCCATGTCCGGGCGGCCGCCGCCTCCGCCGCCGACGAGCGCCGCTGCCTCGCGGACGAGCGCGACCGCGTCGAGCCCCCGCTCGGGGAGCGACCGGTCGAGGTTGACGACGAGGTGCACGCGACCGTTCTCCTGCGCGCCGAGGACGACGGCGGCGGGCGCGTTCGCCTGCATGAGCTGGTCGGAGAGCGCGAGGAGGTCTTCGGCGGTCGCGACGTTCGCCTGGACGACGATCACCTCGACGTCGCCCGCCCGGTTCCGCCGCTCCTCCACGACCTCGGGCCCGCTCGCCGCGGGCTTCGCCTTCGTCTCCTTCCGCGCACGCGCGAGCTCCGCGCGCAACTCCTCGGCCTCGTGTGCCCGCTCTCGCAGGAGCGCGAAGGCCTCGCCGGACGTGACCGCCTCGATCCGGCGGACGCCCGAGCCGACGGAGCCCTCGGAGAGGATCGCGAACGGCCCGATCTCCGCCGTCGTGCGGACGTGCGTTCCGCCGCAGAGCTCCCGCGAGAACGCGTCGTCGCCGGAGCCGATCTCGATCATGCGGACGATGTCGCCGTACTTCTCGCCGAAGAGCGCCATCGCGCCGAGCCGCTTCGCCTCGTCGAGCGTCGTCTCGAAGGCGTGCACCGGCTGGTTCACGAAGACCTGCTCGTTCACGATCTCCTCCACGCGGGCGCGCTCCTCGGGGGTGAGCGCCTGGCCGTGCGTGAAGTCGAAGCGGAGCTTGTCGGGCCGCACGGCGGAGCCCGCCTGGCGCACGTGGTCGCCGAGCACCTCCTGGAGCGCCTTGTGCAGGAGGTGCGTGGCCGTGTGGTTCGCCATCGTCGGGAACCGAACGCGCCAGGGCACGACCGCGCGCACCCGGTCGTCCGCGGCGAAGCCCTCGCCCCGGAACTGGAGCGCCTGGTCGCTGCCGAAGCGGAAGGCGGCCACGAGCTCGGCCTTCACGCCATCCTTCTCGATCCAGCCCTGGTCGCTCACCTGCCCGCCGCCGTCCGGGTAGAACGGCGACTCGCGCAGCTTCACGAGGAACGTGCCGTCACCGACGTCCTCTAGCGCACCGATCTGCGTGAGCGCCTCGGTCGTCTCCCAGCCGACGAACTCCGTCTCGAAGCCGGCGTCGCGCGCGAAGTCGGCCGCGCGCTGCAGCTCGCTCTTCTCGCCCCCGGCCCGGGAGATCTCACGGTGCCCCTCCATGAACGTCGCGAATCCGTCCAGGTCGACGGCCAGGCCGCGGTCGCGGGCGAGCTCTTCGGTGAGCTCGATCGGGAAGCCGTAGGTGGCGGTGAGCGTGAAGGCGTCTTCGCCCGAGATGTCCCCCTTCGCGGCTACCTCCTCGAAGAGCTTCAGGCCGCGCGCCAGGGTCTCGGAGAAGCGCTCCTCCTCGGCCTTGAGCGCGTCGCGGATGGTGGCGCGGTTCGCCTCGAGCTCGGGGTACCAGGCGCCCATCTGGTCGACGACCACGTCCGAGAGCCGCCAGAGGTCGTCGAGGCCGATCCTGCGCGCCTGCTGCACGGCGCGCCGGATGATCCGTCGGAGGACGTAGCCGCGGCCCTCGTTCGAGGGGATCACGCCGTCGCCGACGAGGCAGGTCATCCCGCGTCCATGGTCGGCGAGGATGCGGTGCGCCTTCGTCGCGGTCTCGTTCGCGTCCCACGCCACCCCGCTCTCGGCTTCGATCCAGGCCATGATCGCCTGGTAGCCGTCTGTCTCGTAGACGGAGCGGGAGGGCACGTCCTGCATGATCGCGGCGAGCCGCTCGAGGCCCATGCCCGTGTCCACGTTCTGCTGCGGGAGGGGCGTGAGCGTTCCGTCCGTATGCAGCTCGTACTCCATGAAGACGAGGTTCCAGAACTCGAGGAAGCGATCGCAGCGCGGGCACGCCGGCGCGCAGGCCGGGTCGCCGCACCCGTACTCCTCGCCCCAGTCGAAGTAGATCTCGGAGTCCGGCCCACAGGGCCCCGGGCCACCCACCGACCAGAAGTTCTCGCTGCTCGGGAGCGCGACGATGCGCTCGCGCGGCATGCCGACCGCCTCCCAGAACCCGACCGCGACCGCGTCCTCGCCGAGCTCGAGCTGCGGGTCGCCCGCGTGGACGGTGACCCAGATGCGGTCCCAGTCGAGCTTCAGGTGCTCCCGGATGAACTCGGTCGCGTACTCGACCGCGCCCTCCTTGAAGTACTGGCCGAACGAGAAGTTCCCGAGCATCTCGAAGAAGGTCAGGTGATGCCCGTCGAGCCCGACCTCGTCGATGTCGGGCGTCCGGAAGCACTTCTGGATCGTGGTCGTGAGCAGCGCGGGCGGCTCTTCGCGGCCGAGGAAGTACGGCATCTGCGGCTGCATCCCGGCCGACGTGAGGAGCGTCGAGTGGTCCTCGGGCCGCGGAACGAGCGACCAGGACGGCAGGCGCTTGTGCCCCTTCGACTCGAAGAAGGAGAGAAATCCCTCGCGCAGCTCGGCGGTCGTCGTCACGAGCCGATCGTACCCCCGATGATTCTCGGCCCAGGGGGAAGTCTCTACTCCACCACGACGAATGGAGGCATATCCATGTTCCGAGACACCAAGGCGTATTCGAGCTTCTCCGTACCGGACGTCGCCGAGGCGAAGCGCTTCTACGGCGAGACGCTCGAGCTCGAGGTCGAGGAGACCCCCGAGGGCCTGACGCTCCACCTCGCGGGCGGGACGCCGATCCTCGTCTACCCCTCCGACACCTACACCGCGCCGAAGCACACGGTTCTGAACTTCACCGTGGACGACATCGACGCCGCCATCGACGGGCTCGCCGAGCGCGGGATCACGATGGAGCAGTACGACATGCCGGGCATCAAGACCGACGAGCGCGGGGTCTTCCGCAGTGACGAAGGGCCCGCGGCGATCGCCTGGTTCAAGGACCCGGCCGACCACGTCCTCTCGGTGATCCAGGAGCGCTGACCAGGCCGGGCCGCGTCCGGCCCGCCGCGAACCGGCATCTCGCCCGCGGGTAACGGGAGGTCGCCCCCTCCCTGGTTTCTACGCTATCGAGGATTTCCGCGCGTGTCTGTGACCGAAGCGCGCCGGATCGGTGCCGATCCGTCCACAGGCGTCAGCCTGCCTCGCCCTCCAACTCCTCGGCCGCGATCTCCGCACGCACCTTCTCGAGGGCACGGCGGATGAGCCGGGAGACGTGCATCTGCGAGATCCCGACCTGCTGCGCGATCTGCGACTGCGTGAGCCCCTCGAAGAAGCGCAGGTGCAGGATGCGGCGCTCGCGCTCGTCGAGGACGGCGAGCCCGGGCTCGAGGACGGCGCGGTCCTCGCTCACCTCGTACTCGTGCTCGAGCTCGCCGAGCGACTCGAGTGGATCCATGTCGTCCTCGCCCCCACCGCCCGGCGCCGAGAGCGAGAGCGTCGAGTAGGCCTGGCCGGTCTCGAGCGCCTCGAGCACCTCTTCCTCCTCGACCCCGGCCGCCTTCGCGAGCTCGGGAATGGTCGGCGAGCGCTCGAGCTGGACGGTCAGGTCCTCCATCAGCCGCGAGAGCTTCACGTTCAACTCCTGGAGGCCGCGCGGGACGCGGATCGCCCAGCCCTTGTCGCGGAAGTGCCGCTTGATCTCGCCGATGATGTTCGGCGTGGCGTAGGTCGTGAGCTCGACGCCGCGGTCGACGTCGAAGCGGTCGATGGCCTTGATGAGCCCGATCGACCCGACCTGGACGAGATCTTCGAGCTGCTCCCCGCGGTACGCGTAGCGGCGGGCGAGGGAGCGAACGAGCGGCAGGTAGCGCTCGATCAGCTCCTGGCGGGCCGCGATTTCACCGTCCTTGTGGTACCGGCGCAGCAGCTCGCGGTCGGTGGCCGCGGCCGTACTCAACCCGCCCTCGCGGGGATGCGCCGCTCCAGCCGCACCCACCCGCCGTCGTCGCGCCGCTCGAGCTCGTAGCGCTCGGTCGTCGCCGCGAGCATCCGGCCGAGCGTCAGCTCCCCGTCGCGGCTCGTGTCGAGGTCGCGCTCGAGGGCGTCCGCGTTGAGCGGGCCGACGGTCAGGGCGATTGTCGGATCCTCGACCTCGACGACGAGCGTGACGTCGTCCGTCGTCCGGTACGCCTCGGTCTCGAGCAAGACCTCGAGGGCGGTCTGGACGTCGTCGAGCTCCTCGATGGGGAGCTCGAGCCGCGCGGCGAGGCCGCCGACGACGAGGCGCACCACGCCGTAGAACTCCGGCGCGTGCGGAACCGTGAGCGTGATTGCGTCCGACATCAGGCGATGCGGCCGGCACCCCCGGCCACGGCGGGCAGTCTAGCCCCGGCGCCTGCTACTCCGACGACGTGATGAGGCCCGCGCCGACGACCGCGTCGTCCTCGTACAGGACGGCCGCCTGGCCCGCCGCGACGCCGTACGCGGGTTCGTCGAGGACGAGCCTGAAGCCGGTGCCCGCGGAGACCACCTCGGCCGTTGCGGCGGGCGAGCGATAGCGCAGCTTCACCTCCGCGCGCTCGACGGGGACGTAGAGCCGCCCGTTCCGAACGGAGACCTCGCGCCGCGCGAGCGACTCGCGCGGGCCGACCACCACGGTGTTCGTGCGCGCGTCGGCGCGAAGCGCGAAGACCGGCGAGCCCGCGGCCACGCCGAGACCGCGCCGCTGGCCGGGCGTGAAGCGCCAGTAGCCGTCGTGGCGCCCGAGCTCGACGCCCTCTTCGTCGACCACCGGGCCGTCCTGCGCGTCGAGGCCGTGCCGGGCGAGGAAGGCGCGATAGTCGCCGCCGGCGAGGAAGCACGCCTCCTGGCTCTCGCGCGCGTCGGCGGCGGCGAGCCCCGCGGCGCGTGCCTCGGCGCGCACCGCATCCTTCGTGGCCTCTCCCAGCGGGAACCACAGGCGCGCTAGCCGGCGCGGGTCGAGGCGGGCGAGCATGTACGACTGGTCCTTCGCCGGGTCGGCCGCGCGGGCGAGGAGCGGGCGTCCGCGGTGCTCGCGTACGCGGACGTAATGCCCGGTCGCGAGGCGCCCGGCGCCGATCCGCTTCGCGGCGGAGAGGAGCTCGGCGAAGCGGAAGCTGCCGTTGCAGCGGATGCACGGGTTCGGCGTCTCGCCCCTCGCGTAGCCGCGCACGAACGGGCCGACGACGGCGCGGCGGAACTCCTCCCGCAGGTCGAGCGTCAGGTGCGGGATCCCGAGGCCGTGGCAGGTCTCGCGCGCGGCGATCACGGCGGCGGGCGAGCAGCAGGCGCGCTCGGAGTCCGGCCCGGCCGGGTCGAGCCAGAGCCGCAGCGTGAGCCCGACCGGATCGAGGCCCGCGGCGCGCGCGCGGAGGAGCGCGACGGCGCTGTCCACGCCGCCGCTCATCGCGACCGCGACCCGCGCGGGATCGGCCGGCGCCGTCGCGACCGGGCCGAGCGCGTCGTGGAAGGCGTCGAGCGCGAGCGGGTCGCCGGGGACCGCCGCGGCCTCGAGCACCGAGGCGCCGCGAACGGCGCGGCAGAGCTCGGCGACGCCCGGCCCCTCACCGTGCGCGCCGGTCACGCGCCCGTCGTCGAGCGTGAGCGCGACCCAGGCGAGATCGCCGTCGCGCGCCGCGGTGCCGGTCGTCTCCACGGGCCTACGGTAGTTCCTGGACCAGGGGTGCGCGCTCCACCCCGCCGATGACTCCGCACGTGAGGAACCTGGCGAGCCAGGTGGGTGCCCTGCCGGCCGGACGCCATGCCGAACCGGACACGGGCTCCCTCTATGCAGCTGTTGGTTCTACATATGCGTGCGGAGTCACGCACGCGGTCGAGCACGCCGTCGCACTGTAGCGCCTCATCGGCCGGTCGAGAACCTCCACTGGACGGTTTCGACGCCTGAGAGCCCGAGCCGGTCGGCCAGCGCCTGCGTCACGGAGAAGTCCTGCCCCTCCCCGACCGGGCCGCGGTCGATCACCCGCGTGTCCACCTGGCGGCCGCCGAGGCGCAGGGTGATCCGGGCGCCGCACGGGAAGACCGGGTGCGCGACGCCCTCGAGGGTCGGCGTGAGCCGCGCGACGCACGGGGTGGCGCGGCCGTAGTGACCCTCGCCGTAGGCGCCGACGCGGGCCTCCTCCCATCCGGAGACCGCCGGCGGCGTCGCCACGGGCGGGCCGGTGGTGGTCGAGCCGCCGCCGTCGCCGCCGCTCGTGAGCGCGAGCGCGCCGAGGCCCGACACGAGCGCGATGGCGAGGAGGGCGAGCTGGCGTTCGAGGTGCTTCGGGCTCACGCCGATTCGAGCCGGTCGAGGAGCGGCCCGAACGACTCGCGCACGAGGGAGTCGAACTCCACCGGCAGCGCGCCGTCCGGCTCGGCGAACCGGCGCAGGTTGAAGAACAGGTAGTGGAGCTCCTCGGCCTGCTCGGGCGGCGCGTAGCGGGCGACGTGCTCGAGCTCCCACAGGTTCCATTGCCGCGGGTCGCGGCGGCGCTCGGAGAGCCGCGTGACCGGCGTGGGCGCCGGCGGAGATGGCGGCGCGGGCGAGGCGCTCGCCACGGGGCGGACGACCACCGGCTGCGGCGCAGGCCGGGGCGGCGGCTGGACGATCTGCGGCCGCGGCCGCTCGGGCGGAACCACCGGCTCCATGCGGCGGACGGGGGTCGGTGTCGGGACGGCGCGTACCGGCGGCGCGGTCGGCCGGGGCGGTTCGACCGGTGCTGCGACGACCGGCTCCGGCACGGGCTGCGGTTCTGGCTCTGGTTCTGGTTCGGGCTCCGGTTCGGCTCGGGCTCCGGGAGGAGCGCGAGCGCCTCGGGAGGGGCCGGCTCGGCGACGACCTTGACCTCGGGCTCGTGCAAGGGGGCCGCGACGACGGCGACGGCCACGGGCTCGGGGTCAGACGCCGCGGCGACGCTGCCGGCGATCCGTCGCCGCCGCGCAGGACGACGCGGAAGCGTCCGATGCGGAGCGCCCGTGTCTTCGCCGGGACCGGCTCCGCCGTCGGCGCGGCGACCGGCTCGGGCGCCGGCCAGCGGCGCCGGCTCGGGTGGCGGCTACGGCGCGGCGGCGCGGGACCTGGGTCTCCTCCACCGGCCGCCCCACGACGTTCGGCTGGTCGTAGCCGGTTCTCAGCAGCCACTCCCGCTCGTAGACGCCGACATCCCGGTCACCCATGTTCCACGCGTACCACTCGGCGATCGAGGCGATGAGCCAGGCGGCGGCGACGCCGAGGACGATCCAGATCGCGTCCGCGTCGGCGAGCCAGAGGCTCAGCGCGACCGAGACGATGAGCGCGGCCAGCGTGACGAAGCGGGCGAACGAGGCGCCTTGCACGCCGGGGCGCCGACGCTAGCCGCTCGGGGTGCCGCCGTCGTCGTCCTCGGCGGCCGGCTCCGACGCGGCCGGCTCGGGCGCTGCGGCCTCGGTCGGGCTCGGGCTCCGCGACCGCCGCCGGGGCGGAGGTCTCGGGCTCGTCCGCACGCGGTGAGCGGCGTGTTCCGACGCTCTCCTCCGCGGCGCGGACGATCGCGTCCACCGCCTGGGCGATGGCCGGGTCGCCGTGACCGGCGGCCGCCAGGAGCTGCTCGGCGCCGAGCCGCGCGCGCTGGACGATCACGTCCGCCTGGGCGCGCGCCCACTCGAGCGTCTGCTCGACCTCGGCGCGGGCCGCGTTCGTGAGCTCGCTCGCCTGGTGGCGCGACTGCTCGAGGAGCCGGGCGCCGGACGCCTCGGACTCGCGTAGCGTCTGCGCGGAGTCCTGGTTCGCCTTCGCGAGCAGGTCGCGCGCCTCGTTCCGGGCGGCGTTCACGACCTCGAGCCGCTGGCGCTCGGTCTCCTGGCGGATCCGCTGCACCTCGGCCTCCTGCTCGCCGAGCGAGACGTTCCGCTCGCGGATCTCCTGCTCGGCGCGGCCGACCTGCTTCGCGGCCGCCTCGGCGGCGTCGCGCTCGATCGTGTCGGCGAACTCGGCGGCGGCGCGGACGAGATGGAGCGCGTCCATGCGCACGGCGTGGCCGGTCGGCTCGGAGCTCCCGCCGCGCGGCGCGGCCTGGAGCACGCGCAGCTGCGCCTGGAGCGAGGTCACGTGGCGCCGGAACGAATCGAACGCGTCCTCGACGCGCGACCGGTCGTACCCGTGGTCGGCGACGGGCAGGTCCTGGACCTGAGGGAGCGCCGTCAGCGCCGGTGCGGCGGCTGCGGCGCGACGGGGATCGTTCGTGGACATGGTCAACTCTCCTCGGTCGATGGCGCCGGGAATCAAGTATTGCTACTCGTCGGCGCGGACGGCAACCGGGTTTAGGGCTTTGGGTTCGGCAGGTCCAGCTTGATTCCGAGCTCGTGGAGCTGTTCCTGCGTGACCTCGCTCGGCGCGCCGCTCATCGGGTCGACCCCGGCCTGGTTCTTCGGGAAGGCGATCACGTCGCGCAGATTGGGCTCGCGCAGGAGCGCCATCAGCATGCGCTCGATCCCGAATGCGATGCCGCCGTGGGGCGGCGCGCCCATGGCGAGCGCGTCGAGCAGGAAGCCGAACTTGGTGCGTTGCTCCTCCGCGCTCAGGTTCAGGGCGTCGAAGACCGCGGCCTGGAGGTCGGGCTCGTGGATCCGGAACGACCCGCCGCCGATCTCGATCCCGTTCACGATCACGTCGTAGGCGAGCGCCGTCGCTGCGCCCGGGTCGGTGCGGACGAGCTCTTCGGAGCCGGGCGACGGGACGCGTGAACGGATGGTGGACGGCGCCCCAGCGCTGCTCGTCCTCGTCCCACTCGAACATGGGGAAGTCCGTGACCCAGAGCGGACGCCAGGCGGTCTCGTCGATCAGACCGAGCTCCCGGCCGAGGTGGAGCCGCAGCGCCCCGAGCACCCGCGCGACCGCCGCAGGCTCGTCGGCCCCGAAGAGCACGGTCGAGCCGGGCGGCGAGCGGAACGCCTCGAGCTCGGGCTCCGAGAGGAACTTGGCGATCGGCGAGCGCACCTCGCCCGTGTCGTCGGAGACGAGGTACGCGAGGCCCTTCGCCCCCCACTCCTTCGCGACCTCCTCGAGTGCGGCGAGCTCCCCGCGCGAGAACGCCTGCGGGACGCGGAGGAACCGCACGGCCGGCGCGTTCGCGAAGACGCCGAACTCCGAGCCCCGGGTCAGGTCCGTGGCGTCCTCGATCTCGAGGCCGAAGCGGAGGTCCGGCTTGTCCGAGCCGTAGCGCGCCTGCGCCTCGGCGTGCGTCATGCGCGGGAACGGGGTCTCGAGCTCGTCCCCCACGCCCTGCCGCCAGACGTCGGCCACCATCGTCTCCATGAGCGCGAACAGGAACTCCTGGTCCGGGAACGCCATCTCCACGTCGAGCTGCGTGATCTCCTGGACGCGGTCGGCCCGGAGATCCTCGTCACGGAAGCAGATCGCGATCTGGTAGTAGCGGTCGAACCCGCCGATCACGAGGAGCTGCTTCAGGATCTGCGGCGACTGCGGGAGCGCGAAGAACCGCCCTGGCTGGAGGCGGCTCGGCACGATGAAGTCGCGGGCGCCCTCCGGCGTCGGCTTGAAGAGGATTGGGGTCTGGATGTCGAGGAAGCCGGCCTCTTCCATGACACGCCTGATCGTCCCGACGAGGCGCGCGCGGGCGGCGATGTTCTGCTGCATGCGCGGGCGGCGCAGGTCGAGCCAGCGGTACCGCAGGCGGAGCGTCTCGTCCACGTTCTCCTCTTCGAGCTGGAACGGGAGCGGCGTCGAGCGCGACACGATCTCGAGCGACTCGACCTGGAGCTCGACCTGGCCGGTCGGGAGGTTCGGGTTGACGTTCTCGGGCGCGCGCCTGGTGACCTCGCCGCGCGCGCGCAGGACGAACTCGTTGCGGATCTCGTGGCCGAGCGCCGCGGCCTCGGGCGCGTTCTCGGGGTTGAGCACGAGCTGGCAGACGCCGGTGCGGTCGCGCAGGTCGACGAAGACGAGGCCGCCGTGGTCGCGACGGCCGTCCGCCCAGCCGGACACGGTCAGCGTCTTGCCGACGTGGTCCGGGCGAAGCTCGCCGCACATGACGTCGCGCCAGGCGCTCATGGCTTCCGGCACGGGTCGTTGCGGAGTCGTGACGTCTCGCGCACCACGCGTGCGACTTTATTCGTTAGCGTCGGCAGCGGGTGGTGGGCCGGGGTGCCCCAGGAGGAAGGACGCAATTTCCGCTGTCGGGACGGGGCCCGGGGCGTCGACGCCGTCGGTTCGGAGCACCGCGTTCTCGGCGGTCATGCGGACGACGGTGCGCGCGCGGAGCCGGCCCGCCTGGGTCATCTGGCCCTTCACGGAGCGGCCCGCGTAGTCGAGATCGGCGGAGACGCCCGCCTGGCGGAGCGCCGCCGCCTGGACGAAGCGCCTCGGTGCGGTCGGCGCCCTCCTCGAGGACGAAGAACACGTCCACGGGCGGCTGCTCGACGGAGACGCCCGCGTCCTCGAGGGCGATGATCAGCCGCTCGATGCCGGCGCCGAAGCCGACGCCCGGAGTCGGCGGGCCGCCGATCTGCTCGATGAGCCCGTCGTAGCGCCCGCCGCCGGAGATGGTGCTCTGGGCGCCGTGCTCCGGCCCGACGAACTCCCACGTCGTGCGCGTGTAGTAGTCGAGCCCGCGCACGAGCGTCGGCTCGAGCGTGTACGGGACGCCGTAGGCGTCTAGGTAGCCGCGCACCGCGGCGAAGTGCCCCGCGCACGCCTCGCACAGGGACTCGCCGATCTTCGGCGCGCCGGCGAGCGCCGCCTGGACCGCCTCGGGCTTGGCCTGGAAGTTGTCGAAGATCGCGGAGCGGGCTCGTCTCCACCTTCGCGCGCGTGTCGGCGTCGAGCTCGCCCGCGTGCTCGGCGAGCCAGGCGCCGAGCTCCTCGAGGTAGGCGGGCCGGCAGGCCTGGTCGCCGATCGAGTTCAGCTCGAGGCGCCAGTTCTGCACGCCGAGGGTCTCGAGGAGGGCAACGTAGAGCTGGACGATCTCCGCGTCGATCGCGGGGTCTTCGGAGCCGATCGCCTCGACGGAGAGGTGCCAGTGCTCGCGGAACCGGCCCTTCTGCGGCGCCGCGTACCGGTACATGGTCTCGATCGTGTAGAGCTTCTGCGGCTGCGGCTCGCGGTGCAGCCCGTGCTCGAGGTAGGCGCGGCAGATCGGCGCGGTTCCCTCAGGACGGAGGGTGAGCGAGCGGTCGCCGCGGTCCGCGAAGGTGTACATCTCCTTCTGCACGACGTCCGAGCCGGCGCCCGACGTGCGCGCGAAGAGGGCCGTGTCCTCGAACACCGGCGTGTCGATGCGCCGGTAGCCGTAGAGCCCGCAGAGGCGCTCGATCTCGCCGGTCACGTGCCGCCAGAGCGGCTGCTCGGCCGGGAGGATGTCGTGGGTGCCGCGCGGCGCCTCGAACTTCACGCGCGCGACGCCCGGAGCTCGGCGAGGAAGGGGTTCGTCTCGATCTCGTGGCCGAGCGTCGTCTCCGGGCCATGGCCCGAGTAGACGACCGTGTCGGCCGGGAGCCGGTCCGCGAGCATGGCGATCGACGCGAGGAGCGTCTCCCAGTCCGCACCCGGAAGGTCGTAGCGGCCGATCGCCCCGGCGAAGAGGACGTCGCCCGAGAAGAGCGCGCCGTCCGCGTAGTAGGCGAGGTGTGCGGGCGAGTGCCCGGGGACGGAGAGCGTGGTGAACGTGATGCCGGCGAGGTCGAGGGTCTCGTTTCCCGTGAGAAGGACGTCGGGGCTGGCCGCGCGCAGCTCGACGCCCGGAGGCGTGAAGTCGTTGACCTGCTCGAGGAGCGTGCGCTCGCCCTCGGCCATGTGAACCGGCGCCCCGGTGGCGTCACGGAGATCCGCGATCCCGCCGAGGTGATCCCAGTGGCCGTGGGTGACGAGGATGGCGCGGCACTCGGCGCCCTGCTCGGCGAGGACGCGAAGGATCTCGGGCGCGTCGCCGCCGGGGTCGACGACCACGGCCTCGCGCGCGCCGGTCGTGCGGACGACGTAGCCGTTGGTGCCGATCGGGCCGAGCTCGAGGCGCGTCACGTCGAGGGCCATCAGGCGGCTGAGTCTATCCGCGCGGGAGTAGGCTTCCCGCTGCCGATGCAGACCTGGAACCTCGGCGAGATCCAGACGCCCGACGGGAGCCGCTCGCCGGTCGTGCTGGCGAGCGAGGACGATGCGCGGGCCGTCCTGATCGGCCTCCATCCCGGCCAGTCGCTCGGCGACCACCAGGTCAAGGAGCACGCGTGGCTCGTCGTCGTCGATGGCTCGGTGGAGCTGTCCGCGGGCGACGAGACGATGACGGCTTCGGCGGGCACGCTGGCGCGGTTCCTCCCGGACGAGCGGCACGCCGTTCGCACCGAGGACGGGGCGACGATCCTCCTCCTGCTCGCGCCCTGGCCCGGCGTGGGCCACTATCGCGGCAACCGCCCCGCGGCGGTCTAGCGCTTTTTGGCCGTGCTCGTCCGTTCCTGGCGGCGCTGGACGCTTCGATACATCACGGTGTCGAGCAGGTACGTGAGCGGGACGATGAACGCGATCAGGACGACGCTGTTCAGGATGACGCCGACCGTCGAGAGCTTCCCGCCGGTCACGTAGACGAAGATCACGAGCAGCGGCGCCAGGATCGCCCCTCGGCGAAGCGCCCGGCGAAGCGACGGCTTCGGCATCGGCCGGCCCCGTCGGTCGAGCGGCACCCGTTCTTTCGTGGCGCCGTTGCGGCCCGTCCGGCCCTCGCTCTCGATGTCACGGAATCGCTCGACCTGGAGCTCCTCGCCCTCCTCGGTCTCGACGACGTACTCGTACTCGTGGCGCTGGAGCTTCTCGCGCCGGCGGCGCTGCTTTCGGGAGGGCATGGGCCGATTATGCCGGGGCGCCTTCGGCCGGGCCGCGCGCTAGCGGCGCCAGGCGACCTCGCCGCGCTCGATCACGAGGGCGATCTCCGGGCCTGCGAGGTGGTAGGCCAGATATCGCCAGTCGGGCGCGTCGAGGAGCACGAGGTCCGCGTCGTACCCGGGCGCGATGCGGCCGATACGGTCGGCGCGCCCGAGAACGTGCGCCGCGTTGACGGTGACCGCCGCGAGCGCCTCCGCCGGCGCGAGGCCGAGCTGCGTCGCGGCGAGCGAGCACACGACGGGGAGGCTCTCGCAGAACGCGCTTCCCGGGTTGAAGTCGGTGGCAAGCGCGACCGCCGCCCCTGCCTCGACGAGGGCGCGGCCCGGCGGCATGGGGCGACCGAGGTAGAGCGCCGCGACCGGAAGGAGGACGGCCGTGACGTCGTCGCTCGCCCCAAGCGCGCGAACGCCGGCCTCCCCGGTGGCTTCGAGGTGGTCCACGCTCCGCGCGCCGAGCTCGATCGCCAGCTCGATCCCACCGCCTTCCGTGAACTGGTCCGCATGGAGTCGCAGCGCCAGACCCTCGGCCCGGCAGGCCTCGAGGTAGCGGCGGGCCTGCACGGCGTCGAAGGCGCCGCGCTCGAGGAAGACGTCCGCGGCCTCGGCGAGCTTCGCGGCTTCCGGGAGGACCTCGGAGAGCGCGAAGTCGAGGTAGGCGTCGGCGTCGCCGAACTCGGGCGGCACCGCGTGGGCGCCGAGCCACGTCGGAACGCCGCCCGCCGAGCGCACCGCCCGGAGCTGCGCGAGCTCGGTGTCGCGGTCGAGCCCGTAGCCGGACTTCGCCTCGAACGTCGTCGTGCCGCTGGCGCGCATCCAGCCGCGGTGGCGCTCGACGGCCGCGCGCAGGGCGTCCTCTCCCGCGGACCGGGTCGCGTGGACGGTCGAGAGGATCCCGCCTCCCGCTGCGTGCAGCTCCTCGTACGTCGCCCCTGCCGAGCGCAGGTCGAACTCGGCCACGCGGTCGCCCGCGAAGCACGCGTGCGTGTGGCAGTCGACCAGCCCTGGGATGGCGGAGCGCCCGCGTCCGTCGACCTCGACGAGATCGTCATCGTCGAGGGCACCGAGCTCCCGCATCGGACCGGTGGCGGCGATGCGCCCGCCGCGGCAGAGGACGTATGCGTCCTCGACGACGTCGATGCGCCGGAGGTCGGCCCCGCGGAGGGGTGCGCCGGTGCCCGACGGGGTGACGACCTGCGCGAGATCGCGGACGAGGAGCGTCTCCATCGGGCGGAACCTACCGCCGTCGAGCGTCGTCGCCCAGAGCGGACCGCCGCCCGCGCCTACGCGTCGAGGCCGGGAAGCGGCAGCCCGTGCTCGCGCGCGGTGTCGAGCGCCTCGTCGTAGCCGGCGTCGGCGTGGCGGACGACGCCCATGCCGGGGTCGGACGTGAGCACCCGCTCGAGCCGGTCGGCGGCGTCGGCCGTGCCGTCCGCGACGACGACCATGCCCGCGTGGATCGCGTTGCCGATCCCGACGCCGCCGCCGTGATGGACGCTGACCCACGTCGCGCCCGCGGCCGTGTTCACGAGCGCGTTCAGGATGGGCCAGTCGGCGATCGCGTCGGAGCCGTCGCGCATGGCCTCGGTCTCGCGGAAGGGCGAGGCGACCGAGCCCGCGTCGAGGTGGTCGCGCCCGATGACGACCGGGGCGCGCACCTCGCCGGAGCGGACGAGCTCGTTGATCGCGAGCCCCGCCTTCGCGCGGGCGCCGTAGCCGAGCCAGCAGATCCGGGCGGGAAGCCCCTGGAATGCGACCCGCTCGGGCGCGAGCTCGAGCCAGCGCTGGAGGAGGACGTCGTCGGGGAACAGCCGTCTGAGCGCGGCGTCGATCGCCGTGATGTCCTCCGGCTCTCCCGAGAGCACCGCCCAGCGGAACGGCCCGATGCCGCGGCAGAAGAGCGGCCGGATATAGGCCGGGACGAATCCCGGGTATGTGAATGCGTCTTCGACCCCTGCCTCGAGTGCCTCTCCTCTCAGGTTGTTGCCGTAGTCGAAGACGTTAGCCCCGGCCTTGGCGAACTCGAGGAGACCGCGCACATGTGTTGCGATTCCGTCACGAACTTGTGACAGGTACGCGTCCGGATCGGACGCTCGGAGCGCCGCGGCCTCCTCGACGGAGAGCCCCGGCGGGATGTACCCGGTCAGCGGATCGTGGGCGGCCGTCTGGTCGGTCACGAGGTCGAACGGCTCGCCGCGGCGCGCGAGCTCGGGCACGACCTCCGCCGCGTTCCCGAGCAGGCCGACCGACAGCGGACGTCCTTCGGAGGCCGCCGCGCGCACCCGCGCGAGCGCGTCGTCGAGCGACTCCGTCGCCTCGTCCAGGTAGCGGGTCTCGAGGCGGCGCTCGATCCGCGAGGGATCGACCTCGACGCAGAGAATCGCTGCGCCGGCCATCGTCGCCGCCAACGGCTGGGCGCCGCCCATCCCGCCGAGCCCTGCGGTCAGCACGGTGCGACCCGCGAGATCCGACGATCCGAAGTGCTTCTCGCCTGCCGCCGCGAACGTCTGGTACGTCCCCTGGAGGATCCCCTGGGAGCCGATGTAGATCCAGCTCCCCGCGGTCATCTGCCCGAACATCGTGAGGCCGAGCGCCTCGAGCCGCCGGAACTCTTCCCAGGTCGCCCAGCGCGGGACGAGGAGCGAGTTGGCGATCAGCACGCGCGGGGCGCCCGGATGCGTCCGGAACACCGCGACGGGCTTGCCGCTCTGCACGAGCAGCGTCTCGTCCTCGCCGAGCGTCAGGAGCGACCGGACGATCGCCTTGAGCGCGTCGTGCGACCGCGCGGCCCGGCCCGACCCGCCGTAGACGACGAGCTCTTCCGGCCGCTCGGCCACCTCCGCGTCGAGGTTGTTGAGCAGCATCCGGAGCGGCGCCTCCGTCAGCCACGAGCGGGCATTGAGCTCCGTGCCGCGCGGCGCGCGGATCGCAGACAGGTCGCCGCAGAGCGACTCGACGACGGCGTCGAGCGAGGCGACGCTCATGCGAGCTCCCCCACCTCGGCCTCGACGGCCGCGAGGAGCGCGCCCGAGCCGATCGCCTCCGCCACCGCCTCGATGTCGCCCGAGAGCGACCGGTCCTCCACCACCGCCGCCGACAGCTCGCGGATCGCCCGGTGCGCGGCACGCGTCCCGGCCCCGGGCTCCAAGGGCGCCAGGAACTCGACGGCCTGCGCCCCCGCGAGAAGCTCGATCGCGAGCGCCCGCTCGGAATTCGCGAGCACTTGCCAGCAGGTCAAGGCCGAGGCGTTCCCCATCGACACGTGATCCTCCTGGCCGGCGCTCGTGGGGATCGAGTCCACGCTCGCGGGGTGCGCGAGCACCTTGTTCTCGCTGACGAGAGAGGCTGCCACGTACTGCGGGATCATGAACCCGGAGTTGAGCCCGCCGTCGGGGGTGAGGAACGCGGGCAGTCCGTCCGAGAGGGACGGGTTCGTGAGCCGCTCGATTCGGCGCTCGGAGATGTCCGCGAACTCGGCGAGCGCCATCGCGAGCGCGTCGAGCGCGAACGCGAGCGGCTGGCCGTGGAAGTTCCCGTTCGAGACGAGCTCGCCGGTCTCCACGAAGACGAGCGGGTTGTCGGTCGCCGCGTTCACCTCGACCGCGACGGTCCGCTCCGCGTACTCCACGAGGTCGCGGCAGGCGCCGTGCACCTGCGGCGCGCAGCGGAGCGAGTACGCGTCCTGCACCTTGTCGCACCAGCGATGCGCCTCGATGATCGCCGAGCCGTCCACGAGCCGGAGGACGTTCGCCGCCGACGCCGCCTGGCCCGGCAAGGGCCGCAGCGCCTGGATCTCCGGCCGGAACGCGCCGCGCGACCCCTGGAGCGCCTCGAGCGAGAGTGCACAGGCGATGTCCGCGGCCCGCGCGAGCCGCATCGCCCGCACCAGGGCCAGCGCCCCGATCGCCGACATGAACTGCGTGCCGTTGATGAGCGAGAGCCCCTCCTTCGCGCGCAGCGAGACCGGCTCGAGCCCCGCACGAACAAGCGCGTCGGCACCCTCGAGCAGCTCTCCGTCGAGAAACGCCCGCCCCTCGCCGACGAGCGGCAGCGCCAGGTGCGCGAGCGGCGCGAGATCGCCCGAGGCGCCCACCGACCCTCGGCTCGGGACCCACGGGACGAGCCCGGCGTTCAGGCACGCGAGGAGGAGCTCGACGGTCTCGACCCGCGCGCCCGAGTAGCCCTTGGCGAGCGTGTTCGCCCGCAGGAGCATCGCCGCGCGGATGACCTCGTCCGGGTACGGCTCCCCCACGCCGCAGGCATGGCTCCGGAGCAGCCGGAGCTGGAGCT
The DNA here is from genome assembly GCA_963720515.1 of uncultured Actinomycetes bacterium. Lineage (GTDB taxonomy): Bacteria > Actinomycetota > Thermoleophilia > Gaiellales > Gaiellaceae. The sequence goes on from OY970397.1 coordinate 638,538, forward strand.
CCTCTGAGAGCTCGGGCGGGATCGACGTCGAGACGAACCGGCCGAAGCCCGTGTTTATCCCGTAGGTGTGCTCGCCGGACGAGCGCGACGCGACGTCCTCGACGAGTCCGCGGGCGGCCCCGATCTTCGCGCGGGCGTCGTCCGAGAGCGCCGCGGGCGCGCGCTCGACCGCGACCGCCCAGACGTCGGCGAGCGTCAGGTCGTCGCCGGTGAGCGCAATCGACTGAGCGACGGGCACGGGCCTAGTCTACGACCCGTTCCTCCGCGCCTCACCGGGGTCGGTCGGCAAGACTGCGCGGCCGTGGCGGACACGCTGACGCAGCTCCCCGACGACCTCCTCACCCCGGAGGAGACGCATGCGCGCGGCGCGCTCGGGCTGCTCCGGCTGCCCGACTTCCGGCGTCTGTTCGCGGCCGTCTCGGCGAGCGAGGTCGGCGACGCCGTGAACTACGTCGCGGTCATGTGGACGGCGCTTCTGACCGCCGGCCCGATCGGGATCGTCGTCGTCCGTCTCGCCGACAGCGTGCCCGCGCTCGTCTTCGGCCTGCACGGTGGACTCGTCGCCGACCGGCTCGACCGCAAGCGCGTGCTGATCGTCGCCGACCTCGCGCGCGCGGCCGTTCTCGTCCCCGTCGCGGCGCTCGCGCTCGCCGGCGAGCTCCCGCTCTGGGGCCTCGCCGCCGCCGCGTTCGCGCTCCGCACGGCCGAGAGCTACTTCGCGCCGGCGTACGGCGCCCTCCTTCCCGCGCTCGTGCACCGGAGGAACGTCCAGGCGGCGAACGGCCTCGTGCGCGCTACCGCGGACGCGATCGGGACGATCGGGTGGGCGGTCGCCGCCGCGCTCCTGCTCGTCATCCCGGTGAGCGTCTTCTTCGCGGTGAACGCGATCTCGTTTGTCGTGTCGGCGCTCGTGATCGCTCGGATCGCGACGCCCGGCCGCGCGCGGGCCGAGCACGAGGACGGGCTCGAGCTCCGCGGCGCGTTCTCCGCGCTCCGCCCGCTGCCGGTGCTCGCCGCCGCGTTCGTCGTCCTCGGCATCGCGATGACGATCTCCGAGGGAACCTGGATGGTCGGAGTGCCGGAGCTCGTCCGCAGCGACCTCGGCGCGGGCGTCGGCGCGTTCTCGCTGATCATGTCCGGCTGGGCGGTCGGGTCGATCACGGCCGGCGTTGTCCTCGCGCGGCGGCCCGTCCGCCGCAAGGCGCTCGTCAGCATGCTCGCCTGGACGCTCCAGTTCCCGGCTTACCTCCTGCTCGGTCTCGCCGGGTCCCTCTCGCTCGCGGTACTCGGCGCCGTCGGGACCGGGCTCGCGCACGGCGCCGCCTCGGTGCTCGTGACCTCGGCCGCGCAGGAGCAGGTTCCGGACCGGATGCTCGGCCGCGTGCTGGGCCTCCTCGGGTTCATCGACCGCGGCGCGCACGCGACCGGGCTCATCTTCATGGGCCCGCTCTTCGCCGTCCTTGCACCCGGGCCGATTTTCGTCGCGGCCGCGTTCGCACTCCTCGCGACCGGCCTCGCGGGCGCGGGCTATGCGTGGCTCGTCAGCCGCGACGAAAAGGCCGGTGTGCGGGCGGCATAAGCGCCGCCCGCACACCCGTTGTCTATCGCGCTAGCAGCCGAGAACGGCCGCGATTCGCGCTGCGTCTTCGGAGAACTCGAAGACCTGCGCCGCGGTCAGCTTCTTGCCGTTCTGGGCGTCGAGCTCGTTCGGGAACCCATGCGTGAGCATGGCGCACGCCTGGGCCTTGTTGCCCGCGTTGACGCTCGCGAGCGCCGTCGCGATCTTGTTCTCGAGGCTCTTGCCCGGACCGACGCCCGTGACCTTCGCCTTGAGATCGGCGAGCTGCTCGGCCGCGCCCTTCACGTGCACGTTGAAGGACGCCGAGCTCGAGTTGCCGGAGTCATCGGTCGCGGTGCATGTGACCAGCGTGTCGCCGATCGGGAACACCGAGCCGGACGCCGGCACGCAGACCACCGTCGGAGTCGGGTCGATGTTGTCCGTCGCCGTCGCGGTGAAGGTGACGACCGCGCCCGAGGGCATCGTCGCGTTCACCGTGATCGGGCCCGGAACCGTCAGCACCGGCGGCGTCGTGTCGTTGATCGCGAGGTCGCCGTGGGAGATGTCGAAGAAGACATTTCCGATCGCCTCGACCTTGATCCGGGCGTGGGCCGCGATGACCTGCGGGATCGTGACGCTCGCCGACCCGTCGTTCGGGGTCGACGCGGCGAGCACGGTCGGGTAGGTCAGGCCGCCGTCCGTGGACAGGCTGATCTTCACGTCCGTGGTGGAGATCGGGGCCACGTTCGTGCCGGCGACGTCCCACGTGACCGTCTGGGTCGAGCCGGAGCTCACGCCGCCGGCGCTGCCCTGCGACGTGACCCGGAACGGGCCGGCCGTCGGCGTGAGGAGGAGCGTCGTGTCGCCCGCGTTCACGCCGCCGTGCGGATCACGCGCCGTGAGCCGGAAGTGCAGCGAGAGCGGGGCCGCGTTGGTGCCCGCGAAGCCGACGTAGTCGATCGTCGGGAGGAACTCCGAGAAGCACTCCTTGACCGGAATCGGCACCGGCGGGGCGATCGGCCCGATCGGGCACGCGCCCGTCGCGGCGTTCGTGTTCCCGTCCACGATCTGCTGGATGTCGGGGAACACCCGCGTCGGGCTCGTCGTCAGGTGTTGCTCACCCGGCGAGTTGTAGAGGAGCGTGTCCGTCTCGCTGATGACCGAGGGGTGCGGGAACATCGCGAAGAGCGGACCGTCCCGCTTGACGTTGTTCATGAGCGCCGTGCCGGCCGCGCCGCCACGGTCGTTCTGCTCCCACGAGTACGTCAGCGGGTCGCCGTCCGAGTCGGTCGCGCTGCCCGTGAGGGCGAACGGCGTCCGCAGCGGGATCGTGAACGACGCCGGGCGCCGTGACCGTCGGGAAGTGGTTCCCGGTCGGCGTGACGATGCCGCCCGTGTTGTCCACCGCGCCGCCCTTGTCGAGCTCGTTGACGAAGCCGGACGTCCCGGCGGTCGGAGTTCGTGCACGCGCGAGCATGACGGGCACGTTCGTCGCCGCCAGCGTGCCGCCGAAGCTGACCGCGAAGCCCTGGTTGTTGAGGCCGCTGATGTTGCCGCCGCCGAACGCCTGCAGCGTGACGACCGTCCGCCGCCGGCAGGATCGGCGTGAGCGCGGCCGTGATGCCGGCCGCCGTGTAGTTGGTGCCGTTCACGATCGGCACGGACGTGTTGCCGTTGTAGGTGAGCGTGAACGAGTCGTTCGCGCCGCCGTGGTTCGTCTCCTCGATCGAGCCGAAGCAGCCGCCGCAGCTCAGGTTCTGGAAGGAGAGCGACGAGACGTCCACGCCGGCCGAAGCGCCGGTGAACGTGACCGTGAAGCCGGTCGAGGCCGCACCGGTAACCGTGGCGGTGCCGGGGAAGCCCGCGATCCCGTTGATCGCGGTCGTCAGGTTGGCGTTGTTGTACTGGAGCCCGCCGTTTCCGATCAGGGCGGAGTCGTTGCCGCCGAACCGAAGCCGGAACGGCGACGTGAACGTCATCGTGCCGCCGCCCGAGTTGGGCAGGCCGGCTGATCGGCGTTCTCGAACTGGAAGCTCCGCGGGGTCGGAACCGAGGTGATCGTGACCGGCGTCGGCTGGTTGTAGCCCGCGTTGCCGGCCCCGCTGATCGTCACCTGGTCGCCGACGGAGCGGTTGTGCGCCAGCGTCGTGCGGACCGTGACCGTGTTGCCGACCTCGGTGAGGCCGGGCGCGTTCAGCGTGATCGTCCCGCCGCCGGTCCTCGGGAGGCCGGCGATCGGGTTCGTGAGCGTGAACGCCGCGTAGGTCGGCACGGTGTTGACCGTGAACGTGCCGTTGTAGCCCGGCGTCGCCCGCGCCGGAGATGGTGATCGAGTCACCGGGCTGGAGCGTGTGCGTCGCGCCGGCGGCGCCGGTCGAGACGGTGACCTTGTTGCCGTCCTCGGTGAGGCCGCCGAGCTGCGTCGGCCGCGTTCGGGGCCGCGCCGATCGCCACCGTGAGGGGCTGGATCGCGTTCGTCGGCTGGAAGCCCGGGCCGAACGTCGCGACCTGGACCTCGTTGCCGCCGCCGAAGTGCCGGAGGGCGACCTACTGGACCTCGTTGATCGCGGCCTGGACCGACGAGGTGTACGTGGAGATCTCCTGGAGGCTCCGCTCCGAGAAGTACGGGTCGCAGTGCGCCGAGAGATCGTCGGTCAGGCAGATGCCGGCGTACGCCATGATCGAGGAGCCGGAGCCCGGCTCGACCGAGGTGCCGCCGCTGCGGTTGCCGCCCGAGCAGTTGAGCTGGTTCCCGTTGAACGGGTGGTTGCCGCTGAACTGGTGGCCCATCTCGTGGGCCACGTAGTCAATGGCGTAGAAGTCGCCCGTCGGGGTCGGGATGCCGGTGCAGCCCTGCGCCTTCGCGGCGCGGCCGACGACGCCGAGGTTGGCGACGCCGCCGCCCGGCTGGCCGAGGGCGAGGTGGCCGATGTCGTAGTTCGAGGCGCCGATGACCTGGCCGATCACGATGCGGTTCCGGGCGAGCGAGCTGCAGCCGGTGACGTTCGACTGCGCGAAGCACGCCGCCACGCCGCACGGGCCGTTCGGCGCGATCGCCTGGTCCCACGTGTTGAAGTTCAGCACGTCGTTGTTCGCGATCAGCTGGAGCTTGATCGAGAGGTCGTCCTCGTAGACCTGGCTGACGCGGTTGATCAGCGCGACCTTCGCCGCGGTGACGTTGCGCGATGCCGTGGTAGGCCGCGTAGCCCGGGTCGGTGATCGAGCGCGAGCCGGTACGTCCGCAGGACGTCGCCGGTCGGCGGATCCGAGGTCGGGTCGTCGTCGCGGACGACCTGGTAGCTCGTCTGGGCGGAGCCGCGTCGTTCGCCGCGCCGACGATGCGCGTGCCGAGCTTCCCGCTCGGATCGGCGACGAAGCTGGCCGTGAAGGCGCCGCCGTCGTCGGCGGTCGCCGTCGACGTGCGCGCCGCGACCTGCTCCTCCGGATCCGAGATCGTGATGGTGACCGTGGCGCCGGCGTCGTAGCCGGAGCCGTTCACCGTACCGTGTCGGAGGCGTGGTAGTAGCCCTTGTCCACCGAGAGCTCGGCGGAGTCGGCGTCACGCTCGACGAAGTTCCCGTCCGGGTTGTCGAGGTCGCGACCGTAGTAGCTGACGTAGATGCCCGAGGCGGAGCCCCGCCGGGTCGATGTACCAGGCGCCCTGCGTCGAGCGGACCGACGCGTGGAAGCCGAGCGAGCTCGTGTCCGCGTGGATCGTCGCGGTCGGGTCGTCGATGCCGACGCCCGCGTAGGTCTTGATGTCGGGGTGCTTGGCCGCGAGGCCGGGCGCCATGATGCTCGACTCCGCGAGCTGGAACCGCTGGAAGCTGCCGTTCGGGGCGGGCAGCGACACGACGAGCGGCGTCTGCTTGGCCGCCTTCGTGCCTTCGGCGGGAGCCGCGGCCAGCGCGGCCGCGAGGCCGGCGCGGTCGAGGGTGAGCTTCCTTGCGCGGTCCGGGCGGACCTTCGCATTCGCACCGAGCGCCGCGGACGTCCCCGTCCAGAGCGCCTTGGTGCCGTGGGTGTCCGCCTTGGAATGCGCGCGTCCTGCGACCGCCGACGGCAGCAAGACCGCCACCGCCGCGAGCATGAGCACGCCTGTGACCGCGCCGGTCGTGCGCTTTCCGCGCGCGACCCGGCCCGTAAGCCGGTGCTTCGTCATCTCCGCGACTCCCTTCGTGTTGCGCTTTGCGTCCTGGCTAACCGGTTGGAAGGACGCAGCAGGCTCGCCTGCCGCGTGTCCCGTGGCGGGAATCCTCCTGCGCAACGCGTCTCAGGTCAAGGTGTCTTCGAGGATGCGCAATTCGAGAACGTGGCGGTTGCCGAGGCCCTCGATTCCGAGCGGCGCCTCGGCCGCGGCGAGCACGGCGCCGGCCGGGATGAGGCCGACGAGCTCGGTCCCCGCGACCTCGATTCCGCGCGTCGCCGCCTCCGCGTGGATGCGGCCGACGACCTCGTGCGGCGGCGCCGCCTGCCAGTCCGTGACGTTCATGCTCACCTGGACGTGGCCGGCGCGCTCGAGCTCGAGGCCGAGGGCCCGCACGCCGGGGAAGCCACCGCCGCTCTCGCGCACGACGGCCGCGATCTCGCGGGCCGCGTCGAGGTCGTTCGACGCCAGGTTCACGTTGAGCGCGATGAGCGGCCGCCGGACGCCGACGAGCACCGCGCCCGCGCTCGGATGGAGCGCCGGCCCGCGATCCGGGCGCAGCCACTCGAGGTTCCCGCGCCGGAAGTACGCCGGCTCGCGGCCGTCCTGCGTCAGGAGCCCGTAGAAGTAGACGGGGAGGCGGAGCTCGTCGGCGACGCGCTGCGGCCACGCGGAGCGCCGTCTCGCGCGCGCGGTCCTCGTCCTCGGGCCGCAGGGGGACGAGCGGCACCACGTCCGCCGCGCCGATGCGCGGATGGACGCCCTCGTGGCGGCGCACGTCGATCCGCTCGACCGCGACGGCGATCCCGGCGACGAGGCTCTCGACCAGCGCGTCCTCGTCGCCCGCAAGCGTGAACACGGAGCGGTTGTGGTCGGCGTCCGAGTGCACGTCGAGGAGCGCCGCCGCCGAGCCGAACGCGGCCGCGAGCGCGGCGATCGTCTTCGGGTCGCGCCCTTCGGAGACGTTGGGCACGGACTCGAGCGGGAACACAGGCGGAGGCTACGACCCGGCGCGGATCCGCGCCACCGCGAGCACCGCCAGCAGGCCGATCACGACGTCGCTCGCGACGCACCAGATGCAGATCGCCTCGATCACCGCGATCTGGACGACCAGGAGGTAGACGGCGAACGCCGCGCCCGCGAGCGACACGGCGAGGCCGGCGGCCGCCGCGGCCGGGCCGCGCACGAGCGCCGAGACGAAGATCGTCAGGTACGCGACGAGCCCGAGCGTGGCGACCGGGATCCCGGCCACCTCGGCGTACGACGAGGACTGCACCTTCTCGCAGCCGCCGCTCGTGCAGACCGGGGCGATCCCCCGCGCGCGCACGTAGACGAGATAGGCGGCGATGCCGGCGCCGGCGAGCGCGAGCACCGCGATCGCCACACGCACCCGGCGGTCGGTCACTGCCCGGAGGCCAGGAGCTTGTCGATCGCCTTGCGAAACGGCGCGGCGTCGAGCGTCCGGTTGCCGAGCGCGCGGAGCTCGCCGCCCGTCTTGCCGATGTAGAACGTCGGCGTCGCGGTCACGTTCGTGCCGTCCTGCGCGGCCGCGGCGAGCTCGTCCGTCACCGCCTGGGAGTTCACGTCGGCGAGCATCTTCGCCTCGTCGATCCTCGGGATCGAGCGCGCGACGGCGGCAACGAAGTCGTCCGTGATCCAGCCCGAGTTCTCGGTGCCCTGGTTCGTGTAGAAGAGCTCGGCCGCGTTCCAGCCCTTGTCCTGGAGCCCCGCCGCGATCACGGCTCGCGCGCCCTGCTCCGAGTTCGGGCCGATGAAGACGAGCGGGCGCATCTCGATCCGGAGCCTCCCCGCCTTCACGTACTCGTCGATCAGGCCGGGCAGCGTGTCCACCGCCCACTGCGCGCAGAACGGGCACTGGACGTCGGCGAACTCGACGAGCGTCACCGGTGCCTCCCGGCTGCCCATGGCGAGGCCGTCCTGCGGCACCCCGGAGAGCGTCGTCTGCACGGCGCTCGCGCTCGGGAGCGTTCCGCCGGCCGGGACGGTCGGCGTGGCAGCGCCCTCGTCCGCGCCGCGGCGGCTCACGAGGATGAGCGTCCCCGCGAGGATGATCGCGGCGACGAGCGCCGCGACCGCCCAGCGCATCGGCAGGCCGGCGCCCATCCGGTCCTTCGGCGCCGGCGTCGGCTACCTGCACCTTCGGCTTCGCCTTGCTCATCCCGATGAATTGTGGCGACGACCCCGCGCCGCCGCCCGGCGAACCGGAACACGCTGGCTAGACTCGACGTTGAACATTAGTCGTGACTAACACCACGCCATCGACCCCTGCCCGAGCCCGCCGTTCCGGCGCACGTTCGCGCGCCTGCTCGGATTCCTGCGCCCGTACCGCTGGTCGCTCGCGGCTTCGATCGTGCTCGCGGTAGGCTCGATGGCCGCGTCCCTCGCGCTGCCCGCGATCACGGGCTACGCGATCAACAACGCGATCCCGAACGACCAGGGCGAGGGCGGAAACGGGCGGCTGCTCGCCATGCTCGTCGCCCTCTTCGTCGTCGTCGGCCTCGCCAAGTCGCTCATGCTCGTCGGCCGCCGCTTCATCGCCGGCCGCCAGGCGCTCGGCGTCGAGTTCGACCTCAGGAACTCGCTCTACTCACACATGCTGCGCCTCTCCTGGGGCTTCTACGACCGCCACCAGACGGGCCAGCTCATGTCGCGCGCAACCGTGGACCTCCAGAGCGTGCGGTTCTTCCTCGGCTACGGCCTCATCTTCTTCGGCCAGCACATCCTCACCGTCCTCGCGACGACCGCGATCCTCTTCGCCTTCGACTGGGAGATCGCCCTCATCGCGCTCGCGATCACGCCGGTCCTCGTGGGCGTCGCGTACCAGTACTCGCGCGTCTCGCACCCGATCCTGAAGGATGTCCAGCAGAAGCTCGCGGACATGACGACGGTCGCCGAGGAGAACATCGTCGGCGTGAACGTCGTCAAGGCGTTCGCGCAGGAGCCGCGCGAGGAGCAGAAGTTCCAGCGCCGGAGCGAGGCGGTCTTCGACCAGACGATCAAGGCGACGCGGCTCCAGGCCTTCTACGTGCCGGTGCTCTCGTTCCTGCCGCTCCTCACCCAGGCGGCGGTGCTCATGGCGGGCGGCTACCGCGTCGTGAACGGCGACCTGCAGCTCGGCTCGTTCATCGCGATCAACATCTACGTCTTCATGCTGATCATGCCGCTGCGCATGCTCGGCATGTGGATCGGCTCGTCGCAGCGCGCCGTCGCGTCGGGCGAGCGGATCTTCGAGATCCTCGACGAGCCCGAGGAGGTGGCGGACCCGCCCGACCCGCAGGCGCTCCCGGCCGGCGAGGGGAACCTCCGGTTCGAGCACGTGACCTTCGGCTACGACCCCGAGCGGCCGGTGCTGCACGACATCGACCTCGAGCTCGCGGCCGGCTCGACCGTCGCGCTCATCGGCCACACCGGCTCGGGCAAGACGACGCTGACCTCGCTCATCCCGCGGTTCTACGATGTCCAGCAGGGCCGCGTCAGCCTTGACGGCGCGGACGTGCGCGACCTCCGCCTCGAGGAGCTGCGCCGCTCGATCGCGATCGTCTCGCAGGACCCGTTCCTCTTCTCGGCGAGCGTGCACGAGAACATCGCGTTCGGCGTCCCGGCCGCGACGCGGGAGGAGGTCGAGCACGCCGCGCGCCTCGCGCAGGCCCACGACTTCGTCTCCGCGCTCCCCGAGGGGTACGACACGGTGATCGGCGAGCGCGGCATCACGCTCTCGGGCGGCCAGCGCCAGCGGCTCGCAATCGCGCGCGCGCTCCTCGTCAACCCGCGCGTGCTCGTCCTCGACGACGCGACCGCCTCCGTGGACGCGACGACCGAGGCGGCGATCAAGAAGGGCCTCGTCGAGGCGATGCGCGGGCGCACGACGATCATCGTCGCGCACCGCCTCTCCACCATCTCGCTCGCCGAGGAGATCGTCGTTTTGGACCACGGCCGCATCGTCGCGCGCGGCACGGCCGAGGAGCTCGACGAGACGAGCCCGGTGTACCGCGAGATCGCCGACCACGGCCTCGTCGAGGCGCGCGTCATGACCGAGCAGGAGGAGGCCGCGACCGCATGAGGGTCCACCAACCCGGCCACCACCTCTCCCAGCAGCGCGGCGCGAAGGTCGACGACTGGAGCTGGTCGCAGACCGCGCGCCGCGTCGGCGTGCTCGTCCGCCTGACTCGCCCATACCGCGGCCGCACGGCGCTCGCGATCGTCTCGCTCCTCGCCGCGACCGCGCTCAGCCTCGCCCCGCCGTTCCTCGCGAAGCTCGCGATCGACCAGGGAATCGAGCAGGAGAACCTCCAGCGCCTCGGCGAGATCGTCGTGGCGTTCCTCGCGATCGGCGTCCTCGCCTGGTGGGCCGGGACGGCCGAGACGTACTACACGGGCTGGGTCGGCGAACGGATCCTGCTCGACCTGCGCGGGAAGCTCTTCCGTCACCTCCAGCGCCTCTCGCTCGGCTTCTACGAGCGGAACCGCGCGGGCGCGATCATCTCGCGGCTCACGAACGACGTCGAGGCGCTCGACCAGCTCGTCACGGACGGGGTGACGAGCCTCGTCCAGAACTCGCTCATGCTCTTCGGCTCGGCGATCATCCTGTTCTTCCTCGACTGGCGCCTCGCGCTCGCGACGCTCATCGTCTTCCCGCTGATGTCGTGGGCGACCGCGGTCTTCCGCAAGCGGTCCTCGCGCGCCTACCGGAGCGTCCGCGAACGCCTGGGCCTCGTGACGGCGACGCTCCAGGAGGACATCTCCGGCGTGCGCGTCCTCCAGTCGTTCCGCCGCGAGGCGCAGAACGAGGAGCAGTTCCGCCGGGTGAACATGGACTACCGGGAGGCGAACCAGGAGACCGTCGCCCTGAACGGCCTCTACTTCCCGTTCGTCGACTTCCTCTCCTCGGCCGCGACGGCGATCGTGCTCGGCTTCGGCGGCTACCTCGTCTTCGACGGGAACATGACGATCGGGACGCTCTTCGCGTTCATCGGGTACCTCTCGAACTTCTTCGACCCCGTGCAGCAGCTCTCGCAGCTCTACAACACGTTCCTCGCCGCCGTGGCCGCGCTGGACAAGATCATCGACGTCCTCGACGAGGAGCCGGAGGTCGTGGACGCAGAGGACGCGGGCGAGCTCTCGCAGATCGAGGGCCATGTCCGCTTCGAGGGCGTCCGCTTCGGCTACGGCACCGGGCCCGAGGTGCTCCACGGCATCGACCTGGACGTCCCGGCGGGGACGACCGTCGCGCTCGTCGGCCACACCGGTGCCGGGAAGTCCACGATCGCGAAGCTCATCGCGCGCTTCTACGACCCGCGCGACGGCCGCATCACGATCGACGGCACCGACCTGCGCTCGGTCACGCAGGAGAGCCTGCGCCGCCAGCTCGGCGTCGTCCCGCAGGAGGGCTTCCTCTTCGCCGGCACCGTGCTCGAGAACATCCGCTTCGGCCGGCCGGAGGCCTCGCCGGAGGAGGTCGCCGCGGCGGCCCGGGCGGTCGGCGCGCACGAGTTCATCATGGAGCTCGAGGACGGCTACGAGACCGAGGTCGCCGAGCGCGGCGGGCGGCTCTCGCTCGGCCAGCGCCAGCTCGTCGCGTTCGCCCGCGCGCTCCTGGCCGACCCGCGCATCCTCGTCCTCGACGAGGCGACCTCGAGCGTGGACATCGGGACGGAGCGGCGCATCGACGAGGCGCTCGACACGCTCCTCTCGGGCCGCACCGCGTTCATCATCGCGCACCGCCTCTCCACCATCCGCGACGCCGACCTGATCGTCGTCCTCGAGAACGGGACGATCGTCGAGCAGGGCACGCACGCGGAGCTCATGGAGCGCGGCGGGCGCTACCTCGCGCTCTACGGCGACTGGGCCGCAGCCGCGGCCTGACGTACCCTCCGTCCGTGGTCGGGCGGTCGATCGACGACGCGTTTCGCGCCTACCGGGCGCACTGGGGCTACCTCCTCACGATCTCCCTCGCGGTGTGCGTGCCCGTGGGCGCCGTGGCCCTCTGGCTCGAGTCGGCCGGCGCGACGAGCATGGCGACCGGGCTCGTCGCGTCCATCGCGACTTCCGCGATGCTCGCGCTGCTCGCCGCGCCAGTGTCCGAGCTCTATGCCGGGCGTCCGCTGCCACCGCCCTCGGGCGTGCTCGCGCCGCTGCGCGGCCGGACAGGAGCGCTCGGCGCCGTGACGCTCGTCTTGGCCGCCGTGAACCTGGCCGGCACGCTCGCCTACGGCATCCCGCTCCTCGTCGCCGCCGTGTGGTTCGCGTTCGTCGTCCCCGCCGTCGTTCTCGACCGGCGCCGCTCCGAGGAGGCGTTCCGCCGGAGCTTCTCGCTCGTGCGCGGCCACGCCTGGTCCATCTTCGGGCTCGTCCTCGTGAACGCCGCGCTCTTCGCGGCCGTGGTCGTCCCGCTTCTCCTGGCCGCCCACGCGCTCGACACCCGGCTTCGCTGGACGGGCTCCTGGCTCATCGCCCTCTTCGTCACCTCGCCGTACCTGGCGCTGTCGTTCCTCTTCACGTTCCTGCGCGTCCGCGAGGAGAAGGACGCTCAACCGGCGGACGCAACGACCGCTGGCGCTACCATCGAGCGGCCGGCCTGAGCCGGCGGGGTCCCCCGGACATGGCGACAAAACAGCGATCCAAGCGACACGCGCAGCCTGCCAAGACTGCGACCCCTGCCCCCAAGCGGCAGCGCCCCGGCTTGGGCGCGCTCGGCGCGGGCCTGGCCGGCCTCGCGGCGGTCGCGGCGATCGTCTTCGCGGTGCTCATCTCCCTCGGCGTCCTCGGGGGCGGCTCATCCTCGTCCGACGCCGAGCGGAAGTTCAAGTCGGGCCAGCCGATCGGCCCGGACGACGTCGCGGCCGAGGTCCAGGCGGGCTGGAAGGCCTCGTTCGCGGCGGAGCACAAGACCTGGGCGCCGGCCGTCATCGCGGGCCAGCCGACCGGCGACGACCCGTGCCAGTCGCCGGTCGCCGTCTACTGCGACTCGAACCACACCGTGTACCTCGACCCGGACTTCATGAAGAGCCTCGAGCAGCGCGCCGGCCCCCGGGACGCCCAGCTCGCGCAGGCCTTCGTCGTGGCGCACCTCCTCGGGCACCACGTCCAGAACCAGCTCGGCATCACGGAGAAGGTGACGAAGGGCCAGGACGTCCGCCCGAACCAGGCCGTGAAGATCGCCAAGGCGCGCGAGCTCGAGGCAGACTGCCTCGCCGGCTTCGGCCTCCAGGGCCTCGTCTCGGACGGAATCATCTCGACGCAGGGCATCGAGCGCGCGATGACGGCGGCCGCCGAGACCGGCCAGTCGCTCGCCACCGACGACCCGACGGACCTGAACCAGGAGACCTGGCATTCGACCGCCCTCGCCAACCGCGTGAAGTGGTTCCAGCGGGGCCTCCAAATCGCGAACGTGGGCGCCTGCGACACGTTCGGACCCTTGGTCTAGGCCGCTAAGATGGCCACCCCGATGCGGGGTCGTCTAACGGTAGGACGCCTGACTCTGGATCAGGTAGTCAAGGTTCGAATCCTTGCCCCGCAGCCTCACGAAAGCCCCGCTACGGCGGGGTTTTTCTCGGCCCCGGTGTTTTCTAGGGGGCGACAGGATCGGGGTTTGTGCCCGCTGGAGGCGACGAAGCTGCGGCGCTCGCCTAGAAGTCTTGCGATTTCGAGCGGCGAAGGGTCTCTCGGGGTACCCTAAATCTGTCGTGATCTGGCGATCAGTGATCGTCGCCGGTTATGTGGCGCTCGCGATCCTCGTGGGCATTGCCTACGGTGGGCGCGGCCTGTTTATCCTGTCCTTCTTCTACGTCTGGGCTGGGGCTTGGGTCGTCTTCTTGCTCGTGTGGGGCTGGGTGGCGGGAGCTGCTGGCCGCTGGAACTTCCAACGACTCGATAGCGCTCCGTCGCGCCGCGAGCGGGACGGCTCGAGCTCGACGTAAGGCCAAGGCTGAGTGCTAGCGGGGCCACGGGGGATACCGGTGCGTCCCCACGCTCGCCCGATTCGCCGAGGACTTCTTCCAGCGGGTGGGGATCGCCCGCCGGGTCAACTACGAGGACATCCAGTACCAGGCACGTCAGATCGCGGACAGCCTGAGCGGCGAACAAGCTCTACGACTACTCCGGCGGCGTCTACGGCGACCGCACGCTCGCTTCCGCGCCCGCCCAGAGGCCGTCGGAACGGCGCGTACACTCGGTGTCGTGAAGGTCTGCCCGAGCTGCGGGGAGGAGAACCCGGAACGGTTCCGGCTCTGCGGTTTCTGCGGAGCCAATCTCGAACCTGAGGCCGCACCGCAGGAGGCTCGAAAGCTCGTCACGATCGTCTTCGCGGACCTGGTCGGGTCGACGTCGCTCGGAGAGGCGCTCGACTCCGAGTCACTCCGGACGCTCATGTCTCGCTACTTCGAGGAGATGAGCAGCGTGCTGGAGAGTCACGGGGGTGTCGTGGAGAAATTCATCGGCGACGCTGTCATGGCCGTCTTCGGCCTCCCCATCGTCCGCGAGCACGACGCGCACCGTGCCGTCCGGGCAGCCGAAGAGATGCGAGGCGCCCTGTCCGGGCTGAACGACGAGCTCGAGGCCGGGTGGGGCGTGCGCCTAGCGGCCCGGATCGGAGTGAATACGGGCGAGGTCGTCGCCGGCGACACGGAATCGGGCCAGCGTCTCGTAACCGGGGACGCCGTCAACGTGGCCGCTCGTCTGGAGCAGGCGGCAGGCGAGATGGAAGTCTTCCTCGGCCCCCTCACCTACCGACTCGTGCGTGACGAGGTCGAGGCCGAGCCGGTCGAGCCGCTCGCCCTCAAGGGCAAAGCGGATCGTGTGCCGGCCTACCGGCTCCTCGGGCTCGCGCGCGCCGACGGCCGCCCGCGACGGCCCCCCGCGCCCCTCGTCGGCCGGGCAGCCGAGCTCGCCGCGCTGCGCGACGAGTTCTCCCTCGCAGTCGACACCAAGTCGTGCCGGCTCGCGACCCTTCTCGGTGATGCGGGCGTCGGCAAATCGCGGCTCGTCGCCGAGCTCGCCGGGTCGCTCGACAGCGAGGCCCTCTTCCTGCGTGGCCGGTGCCTTCCTCACGGACGGGGCATCACGTTTTGGCCTCTGCGGGAGGCCGTGCGCCAGGCTGCGGTCATCTCCGACGAGGACCGGCCTGAGGAAGCGCGGGCAAAGCTCATTCGCTTCGCCGGCCCGGAGGCTGGCGACTCGGTCGAGCGCGTCGCCTCGGCCATCGGGCTCTCGGACTCCCAGTTCGCCGTGGACGAGGTGTTCTGGGGCGCCCGCAAGCTGCTCGAGACCATCGCTCGCAGGCAGCCGCTGCTGCTCGTGTTGGAGGACGTCCATTGGGGAGAGACGACCTTCCTCGAGTTCGTCGAGCACCTGGCCACAGAGGTCGAAGGCGCGCCCATCCTGCTCGTCTGCCTCGCGCGACACGAGCTGCTCGAGATCAAGAGCGATTGGGGCGAACGGGCGGCCGAGAGGCGGATCCTGCTCGAGCCGCTTTCGGAGCAGGACGTGGCGCTTGTGATTGAGAACGTGCTCGAGCAGGCTCGCATCGCCAACGAGGTGCGCGCGCGAATCGCCGCTGCTGCCGAAGGCAATCCGCTCTTCGTCGAGCAGCTCGTCGAGATGATGATCGATGAGGGCCTCCTTCGCCGTCAGGACGACGCCTGGGTAGCGGAGGGGGATCTGAGCAGCGTCTCCATGCCGCCGACAATCCACGCGCTCCTCGCCGCGCGTCTCGAGATGCTCTCCAAGGAAGAGCGGATCGTGATCGACGCGGCGTGCGTGGCCGGCCAGGTCTTCGGGGAGGGGGCCGTCGTCGAGCTCGTCGCCGACGACGTCGCTGAACCCGTCTCTCAACTGCTCGAAGCGCTCGTCCGCAAGCAGCTCGTGCGGCCAGAGCCCTCCGAGCTCATCACCGAGCGGAGCTATCGCTTTCGCCACATCCTGATCCGTGACGCCGCCTACAAGGGGCTCCTCAAACGCTCCCGTGCAGTCCTCCACGAGCGCTTTGTCGCCTGGGCAGACCGCGTCAACCAGGACCATGACCGGGCCGTCGAGTACGAGGAGATCCTCGGTTACCACCTCGAACAGGCCCACCGCTGCCTCTCCGAGCTTGGGCCGCTTGACGCACACGGACGCGAGCTCGGGATCCGGGCCGCGGGTCGCCTTTCGTCGGCGGGCGGGCGGGCATTTGCGCGGGGGGACATGCCTGCGGCAGCCAACCTTCTTCGCCGTGCGGTCGCTCTCTTGCCCACGGAGAGCAAGGACCGGCTATCCCTCCTACCCGACCTCGCGGAGGCGATGATGGCGATCGGAGAGTTCGCCTGGGCCGAGATCTTCCTCGACGAGGCGATCACGACGGCGGAGGCGACCGACGGGCCAGGGCTCGCCGCGAGCGCGCGACTCCTTCGGATTCGCGTCCGGAGCCACTCAGCCGTCCCCGAGGACTGGACGGGGCAGGTGGTCGAGGAGGCGAAGCGCGGGTTGCCGCTGCTCGAATCCGCGGGCGACCACGTGGAGCTGGCGCGCGCGTTCCGCATGCTCGCCTGGGCGCACGGGACAGCGTGTCAGTACGGCGAGGCAGCGGTCGCGGCCCAGCGGGCGATGGAACATGCAGCGCTCGGCGGTGACGAACGCCAACGCAGGCATGCCGGGTCCCAGTACGCGATCGCGGCGCTTTATGGGCCCACACCAGTCACCGAGGCGATTGCCCGTTGCGAGGCGATCGTCGCCGACGCGGTTGGCGACCGCCGGACGCAGGGACTCGTGATGAGTCTCCTAAGTGGGCTCCAGGCGATGCAGGGCGACTTCGACCGCGCTCGCGACCTGTACACACACGCACGGCTAATGCTCGCTGACCTCGGTCGCAGCGTGGTCGCGGCCTCCACATCTCAACAGTCCTGCGAGGTCGA
Source organism: uncultured Actinomycetes bacterium (assembly GCA_963720515.1). Taxonomy (GTDB): domain Bacteria; phylum Actinomycetota; class Thermoleophilia; order Gaiellales; family Gaiellaceae. The sequence continues at coordinate 655,147 of OY970397.1, forward strand.
AATGCTCGCCGGGGACCCCGCGGCGGCTGAGCGCGAGCTTCGCCGCGATTTCGCCGAGCTCTTGGAAATGGGCGAGAAGTATTTCCTGTCGACGGCCGCGGGCGAGCTTGCCCGCGCCGTGTACGCGCAAGGCCGCTACGCCGAAGCGGAGGAGCTCACCCTGCTGGCCGAGGAGCTTTCGGCGGACGACGACCTCCATTCGCAGGCCGTGTGGCGTGCAGTTCGCGCGAAGGTGCTGGCACGGAGGGGCCTGGGCAACGAGGCGGAGGAGCTTGCGCGCGAGGCCGTCGAGCTCCTGCGCGGGACGGACGCCCTCGCTCTGCAGGCCGCCACGCTCGAGGACTTGGCCGAGGTGCTCGCGCTCGTCGGGGCGGACGGCGCCCGTGAGTATCTGGAGGAGGCGCTCGACCTGGTCGAGCGGAAGGACGATGTCGCCTCGACCGAGCGATTGCGAGCGTCGGTACGGGCGCTCGACGCGACCGCCGCCTAGGGAACTAGTGCATCTTCCCGTTGTGGTCGGAGATGAGCGTCGCTTCGAAGCCCTTACTCTTCAGATCGCGCACGTTCCAGAGGCACGGGAGCTCACCGGGAGACGGCGTGGCGGAGCTGCACCGCGTCCGGATGATCTCGAGCGCACACGTGTCACAGGCGACATAGAAGAGGGCGAAGTTCCGCGTCGTCTGCTTCGCGGGCACGAGCTCGTCAGGCCAGTGGAGGACGAACTGGAGTCCCGGGTCGAAGGTGCCCGGGATCGAGGCGCTCACCCAGCCGCCGCCTCGACAGATCTCACCTGCGGGGCAGGAGAACGGCGGCTCGTTCGTGATCGCAAGCGCCGCGCTGAGGGAATCGTGCTGCGAAGGAATCTTGGACTGCCCGCTCTGGCCCCCAGCCGCTGCCAGGAGCTCCGTGGCAATCCCTTTCGGGACGAAGGAGCTCGCCCTGGGGCCTCCCGCGGCGAGCGCCATTGCCCCCTCGGAGACGGTGACCGTATCCTGGTTCGGGTCCTGGCTCGGGCTGTCGCTTCCCCGCTCCTTGACGGAGACGGTGACGACGTTCCGGAAGGACCCGGGCTGAATCGGCGCGCGGGCAACCAGCTCGATCGTGGCAAACGCGCCTCGCGCGAGCGATCCGAGTTCGCAGCGAGCCGTGCTCCCCGCAATGCTGCAGGCGCCCGCGCTCGGAGTCGCCGAGAAGAAGGCGGCGCCCGGCGGGACGGCTCCGCAGGCTCCCGCGCTCTCGGTGCCGGCCGCCAGACACGCGTTCGCCGTCGTGTGCGTGAGCGTGCTTCCGCCGCCGTTTCGCACGGTGACGGCGTAAGCGACGAAGGTCGGCGCGCCCGCTGAGGCGGCAGACACGTCCACGGGCGTGTGGGTGACGCTCACGCAGAGCGCCCGGCCGTCGGGCGGGGGGCACGGCGACTCGGCCGCAGCCGTCCTCTCTGCTCCGCCGAGCCCGGCGACGATGAACACGCCCGTGACGAGCATCCCGCAGGCAATGCGACCCTGGCGCCGTCTCTTCATCCGACCGCTCTCCCCCGGTTGACCTCGGTTGACCTCGGTTGATCTTGGCAAACCGGCCTCGCTTAATCAATGCGGGTCAGCGGTCCCGACTGTACCGAGACGGGACGAGACCCAGGAACGTACTCTGGATCAGGTAGTCAAGATTCGAATCCTTGCCCCGCAGCCTTACGAAAGCCCCGCTACGGCGGGGTTTTTCTCGGCCCCCATGTGACAGGCGGGTTATGGAGGCGGCCCGTCGCACCCTGATCAACGGAGCGCGAAACGAGCGAAGCCGGCGTGCAGGGCATCCGCTGCCACCTCGCCGTTCCCCAACAATCGTGCTTTCTCACGCGACAGCTCCAGCACCTTCTCGCTCGGCTCGCCGTAGATCTGGATCGATGAAAGCGTCACGAGCTCCACGAACCGGTGAAAGACCGGCCCCGCCACCTCCATGTGATATTCCAAGGATGCGGTGTCGGGATGGACGTGCACGACGGTCATCCTGGTTCCATCGCCGTTGAAGTACACGGTGTAGGCGATCAGCCGTGGCTCGTTCGCCTCGACGAAGTCGACGAGCTCCTTCATGCCCGCCTTCAGCTCCTCGAGCGCTCCCTCCCGAACGTCCGAAGTGTCGACGTAGACGATCGCGGCTATGTCCCGTTCCCCCGTTGTGGACCTCCGGGTTCGGCTCCCGCCCCGCCGCCGGCCGCTCCCGCGTTTGGGGCCCTAGCGGCGTAGCCTGCCGTACAACGAGAGGCTGGCCCCGCAGGCCGAATCCTGTTCGCCTCGGCTCCTACGTCTCGCGCGCCTTAGCGCGTCGGGAGATAACGAGCCTTCGGCCGGGGTTCTGGCCGCAGGGCCAGTCCAAGACACCCTAGCCCAGCTGGAATGCCAAAGCTGTTAAGGCGCCGGCTTCCCGGGCGTGCGTGTACGGCGCTAAACGGCCGCCCCTGCCGCCCGCGGCGCTCGGGGCGGGGGGCAGGCCCTCGCCGCGTAGTTTGCCGGAATGTGGTTTGCTACACACGTAACAAACTCAAGGGGGGTGCTACGAGAGGGGAGAACGATGTCACGTAGACGATCCGTCGCGTTCATCACGGTGGCAGTCGGTGCCCTCCTAAGCGCGCTCGGCGTCTTCAGCGCATCGGCCGCACCACCAGCGGGGACCGACGCCAGTGAGGTGTCTCACTGGAACCAAGTCGCGGCAACGACGCTCGCCGCGTTCCCGGGGCCGAACGGAGGTGCGCCACCAGCACTCCAGATCAACATGGGCATGGTGCAGGGCGCCGTGTACGACGCGGTCAACGCGATCGGGCCGAAACACCATCGGCCATATCTGCTCAAGAAGCGTACGGGTGCGAAGGCGTCGGTCGACGCTGCGGTCGCAACGGCCGCGTACGACGTGCTCTCAGAGCTCGTCACGAATACACCCGCGGTAGTCGCGTTCCCGGGTCGTGCGGGACTGCTGACTACGCTCTCAACGGAGTACGCAACCTCGCTCGATGCGATCGACGACAACGCCTTCAAGATGCAGGGCATCGAGATCGGGCACGCGGCAGCGAAGGCCATGCTCGATTCGAGGGTGGGCGACGGACGGTTCGGTCCGTCCCAGTGGGACCAGAGCTCCGGCGTCGGACGTTGGCAGCCGCTCATCGTCGGGGGGGTGCCGGCCCTCGATCCGACACCATGGGTGGGCACGGTGAAGCCGTTCCTGATCCAAAGCTCGTCGCAGTTCCAAAGCGTGCCACCGCCCGACCTTCGCAGCACGCAGTGGGCGAATGAGTTCAACGAGGTCAAGGCCCTCGGCCGAGCCACCGGCTCGACGCGGAACGACACTACTGACTCTCAGACATACAAGGCCAAATGGTGGCAGAGCGCACCAGTTCTCAGTTGGAACGAAGTCGCCCGGCAGCTCATCGCACGGAACAACCTCGACGCCGCCGACGCCGCGAGACTGCTCGCGCTAGAGAACCTGGGTGGGGCGGACGCGGCAATCAACTGCTGGAACGACAAGTACAGCTTCGACTTCTGGCGGCCGTGGAACGCGATCACCACGACGTTGGACGATGGGAACGCCGGGACCACTACGGACCCGACGTGGACTGCGCTCATCACCGCGCCGTATCCCGAGTGGGTCTCGGGACACAACTGCCTCGACGCTGCACACACCACCGTCCTGCGGCTGTTCTTCGGCGATGCGCCAGGCAGCTTCCAGATCACGAGCTTCTTCGTGAACCCCGGAGGGCCCGCGGTGCGCTCGTTCGACACATTCTCGCAGCCACTCGCCGAGCTCATCGAGGCACGCATCTGGGCTGGTCTCCACTATCGCAGCTCGGATGTGCAGGGCCAGGTGCTCGGCCGGAACGTCGCCAACTACGGGATCGCGAACTACTTCCAACCGGTGGGCCACTGACCATTCACGAGGCGGCCCGGCGCCCGTCATTCCGGCGGGCGTCGGGCCGCTAGCAGGTGATCGACCATAACAAGAGGCCGAGCGCTACTGCGGCCCCCACTCCGCGAAAGTGTTCGCGACGACCTCTATGCCGCGGGGGCGAAGAAGTCGATGACCAGTTGGTTGACGCGTTCAGCCTCGTCGTGGTGCACCCAGTGCGACGCGTCGGGCAGGCGCTCCACACGGTCGAGGTTGGGTACGTCGTCGTGTTCGGGCTCGGCGAGTTCGGAGCCGAGGTAGGAATCGCGCTCCCCCCAGATCACCAGGGTCGGCGCCGAGATCGGGCGAAGCTTTGCCGCGGCTTCCTTCTGGGACTGTCTCACCGACGCGCGGTAGTAGTCGATCATCGCGGCGGCCGCCCCTGGCTGCGACCACGCCTCGACGTAGCGTTCGATCTCCTGGTCGGTGTACGGCGGGTTCGCGTCCTCCAGGAAGTGCCGGAAGAAGTGCCAGTCTCTGAGGTGCACCACCTCCTCGGGCAGTCCCGGAAGCGCAAAGAAGAAGAAGTACCAGGACTTCCGAAGCTGGCTCGGGTGCTTCAATCCCTCCGAGAGCCGCCGCGGATGAGCCGCGTTCAGGATGACGAGTCGGTCGACCACCTCGGGGTGGTTCATCGCGGTCGTCCAGGCGATCGATCCGCCCCAGTCGTGACCGACCAACAGCGCGGACTCGCCACCGAGTTCTCCGATGAGGCCGCGGATGTCGGCGGCGAGCAGGTCGACGCCGTAGGCCTCAAAGCCCTCCGGCTTCGACGACAGGTTGTAGCCACGCGTGTCGGGAACGACGACTCGAAAACCCGCCGCCGCGAGCGGCTCGATCTGTAGCCGCCAACCGAACCAGAACTCCGGGAAGCCGTGCAGCAGAACGATCAGCGGCCCGTCACCGGCCTCGACGTAATGCAAGCTCTGATCGCCCACCTCGGCGTAACCCTCCCGAAGCTCGATCCCGACGTCAGGGAGCAGGCTGGTGGTGGTCATGAGGACCTCCGTGGGTAGGGGACGTGGCGCGAGACTACGCCTGCCGGTCTGGATCCGCAACAACGTCACTGGACCGCCGCCGCGACACAATCGCGCCCGCGAGAGATCGTCGTGGGCCGTCCAGAGCACGGCCGCCCGGGAGCTAATGCGTCGCCCAGTGCGTGCTAGCGAGCTTGAAGCCGTGCCCCGCGCGGCTCGAGCACGTGAGGCCCGTGGTGCGGGACGTACAACGGAACGGGCCGCGCGTCCAGACGCGCCCATAGCGGAGCACGGGCGACGATCCGGAGTACGCCGTGTCGCCCGCGCACACCGGCCGGGCGCGGCGCGCGCCGGTCATGCCGAGGCCCGTCCAGTCGAGCTCGCACGCGCGGGTCGGCTCCGGGACGAGGCCGCTCAGGATGTCGCACCGGATCGAGGCCGCATGGCCGCCGGCCGCCGGGCTGTAGATGCAGCCGACGTTCCGCGACGGCATGTGGAACGAGCCGGAATGGAGCGGCGCCGCGGCGGCCGGCTCGACCGAGACGAGGAAGACGACCAACCCGAGGAGCGCGGCCCGACGCACACCGCGACCGTAGCGCGTTTTCGCCGGCGCTTCTACGCGGCGTGCGCGGGGCGGTGCAGCGGCACCTCGTCCTCGCGGTCGCGCTCGGTGAGCACGGAGACGAGGGCGCGGACGCACACGGGGTCGAACTGGGTGCCCGCGTTCAGCCGGAGCTCGAGTGTCGCGTCGCGCTCGCTCATCGGCTCGCGATACGGGCGCCGTTCGGTCATGGCGCGGAAGGCGTCGCAGACCGAGACGATGCGAGCGCCGATCGGGATCTCCTTGCCGGCGAGTCCGTCGGGGTAGCCGCCGCCGTCCCAGCGCTCGTGGCTCGAGCGCACGATCGGCAGCACCTCCTTGAGCGACGTGATCGGCGCGAGGATCGCCTCGCCGGCGATCGTGTGGCGCCGCATGATCCCCCACTCCTCTTCGTCGAGCTTGCCGGGTTTGTTCAGGATCGACTCGGGCACGCGGATCTTCCCGATGTCGTGGAACAGCGCGCCCAACTCGACGAGATCGAGCTCCTCCGGGCCGAGTCCCAGGCGCCTCGCGACGTCCACCGTCAGGTTGACGACCTCCTGTGTGTGGTCGTGCGTGTACGAGTCCTTCTCCTCGAGGGCGTTCGCGAGCGACGCGAGCGTCTCCCGGTAGACGCGCTGCAGCGCCGTGCGGTCCTCCATGTGGACGAGGAGCCCGCCGACCTGGCGCGCGAAGAACTCCCCCAGCGCGGTCTCGTCGGTGTCGAACGTCTCGCTGCCCTCGCGGTAGACCTCGATGATCCCCCAAACCGCGTCGCCGCACGGAAGCGCGAGCATGAGCACCGAGCGCATCCCCATCTCCCGGAGCACGAACGCCTCGGTCGGCTCGACCGCCGGATCGTCCAGCGAGAGCGCCTCGGGCCGCCCGGTCTCGAGCACCTTGCGCGTGAGCGGATAGTCGTCCAGGTGGTAGGCGAACTGCGCGAACGGCGACGTGCGCGGCCCGTTCGGGTCGGCGGCGGTCACCTCGCGCACGGTCTCGCCCTCCCGCCGCGAGACCACGGCGCTCACGCCGTCGAGGAGCTGCGCCGCCTCACGGGCGGTCGCGCCGAGGAGCGCGTCGGCGGTCGGTTCGACGGTGAGCCGTTCGAGGGCACTCGCAATCCGCGCGAGAGTGCCACCGACGGCCGAGTTCACATGCGATTCGGTCATGGTGAGGAGCCGAGTCAAAGGGTGCCTACTCTGCGGCCCCGCAGCCTCCCCCTTTCGGGCTACTGGGCCCTCATCGCTTGGTAGGCTTGCGAGCCCCACGGCGCATTCGTCTAGGGGCCTAGGACGCCGCCCTCTCACGGCGGTAACACGGGTTCGAATCCCGTATGCGCCTTTCCAGGCCGCATGGACACAGGCCAACCGTGATTCCGATCATCCCGACCACGCGCCACGGCAGCCCGTGCGCGAAGGCCAGGACGTCGCCCAGCTCCACCGGCGCCGGCGTATGAACAACGCCCAGATCATGCCGTCATCGGCGTAGAGGCGTACGCGGGCGCCGACTTCGCGCAGCTCCACGGCATGAGCATGGCGGGCAGGGCGACGCTGCGCTTGGGACCACTCCGGACGTGTCCTGGCTTGCCTCGCGCGTCCGATGATGGTGGCCCCATCTGGATGTTGGGCCCCGACCGAATGCCGGGGCCAACACGAAGTTCTCAGATGCTAACTGCGTTGATTACCAGGGACTGTCGAACGTGTGGCAGATGTAGTAGTCCCAGCCGAAGCGCGGGTAGAGCCAGCTGTACTGGTAGCTCGGTGGGTCGGTCGGACATGGCTGGCCATGGAAGAGATCTCCGCGGATGAGCCTCTCAGTCCCCACGAACGGACTGTTCTCGGACGTTGCGTCGTCGGTCGCGAACACCAGAAAGGTCGCTGATCGCGCCTCGCCGGACACGACGCCCTCGAGCTGACCGGGTGGCGCACAGTGGACGTTCGGGTTGAAGGGAGGCGGCAGGAAGCAGGTCCAGTGCGCCCGAGTGAGTTGGGCCGGGCTCAGGCCTTGGGCTGGCGCCGCGACAGCGGTGATGGTCGCTGTCACTGCCGCGACGGCGACGATCGCGAGGAAGCGCACGCTTCTCACCCACCTGCCCGGCCAGCGCTTAGCCGCTGCGTTCGAGACCCGACATGTCTCCATCAGTTGTCTCCTTTCGATCGAGGAAACGTGCCGAATGACGGTATGAGCGCGGACGTCGCTCCGACATCGGGGGGACCGCCTACATTTGCGCGTCGGGCTACCCATCTTGGTGAAGCGGCCGGAACCGTCCGGAGTGCAATCTGAGGGCGTACGGAGGGGAGCACCATCCGCGTTTCCGCGGCCACCGGGATCGAGGCCGATCGAACGTACCGGGATCGAACCGGTGACCTCCGGCCTCGTGAATGGAGAAACGGTCGACGACCGCCCAGAACGGGAAACGCCGCAAACCAGCATGGCTAGTGGACTTGCGGCAGACGTTCCTCGTAGCTGCGCGATCGGCGGATTCCCCTGAGATCGAATCGTTCTGGCGTTGAGATGGCGTCAGGCTTGCGCCCTGGCAACGTGCGTCATGATCCCGCTAGGCTGGTCAACTCATGGGCTTGGTCGCGCCGAAGACGGTGCGGAGCGCTGTGCTCGGCTCCCCCGGCGAGCCGGCGGAGCTGCTCGAGCGCTCACAGAATCTCTCGACGCTAGAGGATGCGCTTGGCGCTGTCCTCGATAGCTCACGCGGCCGGCTGGTATTCGTCCGCGGCGAGGCGGGCGTGGGCAAGACGACGCTCGTGCGGACCTTCTGCGATCAGCACGCCGGGTCGGCGCGTCTGCTGGCCGGTGCATGCGACGCGCTCTTCACGCCCCGTCCACTCGGCCCGCTGCTCGACATCACCCGCACGACCGGGGGCGAGCTCGCAACGCTGGTCGAAGGCGGGGCGAGGCCCCATGAGGTGGCCTCGGCACTCATTCAGGAGCTGGAGACGAAATCGCCGACGATTCTCGTGCTCGAGGACGTCCACGCCGCCGATGAGGCCACTCTCGACGTGCTGCGGCTGGTGGGTCGCAGGGTGGAAGCCGTTCCGGTGCTCATCATCGCGACGTACCGGGACGACGAGCTCGACCGAGCCCATCCGCTGCGGATCGTGCTCGGTGAACTGGGGTCGCAAAGCTCGCTCACCCGCGTGAAGATCGAGCCGCTGTCACCGGAGGCGGTAGCGGAGCTGGCAGGCCCGCGCGATATCGACGCGGAGGAGCTCTACCGGGTAACCGGCGGCAACCCCTTCTTCGTGACCGAGGTGCTCGCGGGCGAGGGTCGAATTCCAGAGTCGATCCGCGACGCGGTCCTCGCGCGGGCGACGCGTTTGAGCGAACCGGCCCGCGGGCTGCTCGATGCGGTTGCGATCGTGCCTCCGCAGGCCGAGTTCTGGCTCATCGAGGCCGTCGCGGCGGAGGCTGTGAAGCATCTCGACGAATGCCTGAGCTCGGGCATGCTCGCGCCTGATCAGGGCGGCGTTGCTTTCCGCCACGAGCTGGCGCGTCTGGCCGTCGAGGAGTCGATTCCGCCAGACCGCCTGGTCACGCTGCACAGGGAAGCGCTACAGGCGCTCGTCGACCCGCCCTCCGGGGTGCCGGACCTCGCACGACTTGCGTACCACGCCGAGGGTGCCGGGGACGCTGAGGCCGTCCTCGAGTTCGCGCCCGAGGCCGCCGAGCGGGCGGCGGCGCTAGGGGCACATCGGGAGGCGGCTGCGCAATACGCCAGAGCGCTTCGCTTCGCCGACGAAGCAGCGGCCGAGACACGAGCCGAGCTCCTCGAACGCCGCTCGTACGAGTGCTATGTCACCGACCAGTTCGTCGACGCCGTCGCGGCGCAACGGCAGGCGGTCGACCTTCTGCGGGACATCGGCGACGCGCGCAGGGAGGGTGCGGCGATCTGCTCGCTCGCCCGACGAGTCTGGTGCGGAGGCGCCGATGAGGAAGCCCACCAGGCGAGCGTCGAGGCCGTCGCGGTGCTCGAGAGGCTTCCGCCGGGTCGTGAGCTCGCGATCGCCTACGGCGTCTCCTCGTCAATCTGCATGAACCGCGAGGACGCCGAGGGCACGATGCGGTGGGGGAGGCGCGCGACCGAGCTCGCGGAGCGACTCGACGAAACCGAGGCACTCGCGTATTCGCTGAACAACGTCGGCACCATGAAGCTCCTTACGGGAGACCCCGCAGGAGCAGAGCTCCTGGACCACAGCCTCGAGCTCGCCGACCGCGAGGGTCTGGAAGACCATGTAGGCCGGGCCTACCTTCACTTCGGCTGGGTAATGGCCCGCAACCGTGCGTACTGGCTGGAAGATCGGGTAACGGCCGGCATCGACTACGCGAGCGAGCGGGGTCTCGATCTTTGGTGGCTCTACCTCCACGGGTATCGGGGCCGAGCCGACCTCGACCGCGGGCGCTGGGACGACGCCGCTGCCGCGGCGACACTCGTCCGCGGCAACCCTCGGGACGCTTTCCTCCTATCGACCCTCGCGCTCGTGGTGCTCGGCCTCGTCCGGACGCGCCGCGGAGATCCAGAAGCATGGCCGCTGCTCGACGAGGCTCTCGAGCTTGCCGACTCCAACGAGGAGCTGCAACGCGCCGCGCCCGTCGCCGCGGCGAGGGCCGAAGCTGCCTGGCTCGACGGCGAGCCCGACCGGATCGCGGGCGAGACCGACGCGACCTTCGAGCTCGCGCTGCGAAGGCGCTCCGCGTGGGCGAGCGGTGAGCTCGCAACCTGGCGCCGTCGCGCGGGCATCCGCGAAGCGGCTCCCGACCACGCGCCCGAGCCCTATGCGCTGGAGCTGGCCGGTGAGCCGGCGCGCGCGGCGGAGCTGTGGATGAAGCTGGGCTGTCCGTACGAGGCTGCCCTTGCGCTTGCGGATACCGACGAGGACGACGCGCTTCGCCGAGCCCTCGAGGAGCTCCAGAAACTCGATGCGCAGCCGGCGGCGAGGATTGTCGCCCGTCGCCTGCGCGAGCGCGGCGTCAGAGGGCTGCCGCGAGGCCCGCGCGCTTCGACCGAGAAGAACCCAGCCGGCTTGACGGCCAGAGAGGTCGAGGTGCTCGGGCTGGTTGCTCAGGGTCTCCGCAACGCCGAGATCGCCGAGCGCCTCGTCGTGGCAGAGAAGACTGTCGACCATCACGTCTCCTCGATCCTGCGGAAGCTCGAGGTTCCGACGCGTGGACACGCGTCCGCCGAGGCCGTACGGCTCGGCCTCACCACTCAGAATCGGTAGCGCCTCGCTCCAACATGGGGAGATCTCCCGATTCGGGAGCAGACGCGGCTTCGTACCGTCGAAGCCATGGACGAGACCTACCGCATCCTCGGAACGACGCACCAAGCCGATCTCGAGCGCAAGGCAGACCGGCGTCGGCTCGCGGCGACCGCGCGCGGGACGAAGGATGGTCGGGCGCTTCCGAAGATCAAGCGGCCCTGGAACCGAGCGCGAGTGATCCTTGCTCGGCTCGTTGGCTTCTTGCGAGTTCAGAAGCAACGGAAAGGAGTACGCATGCCCCGCTATCTGGTCGAGCGCACCTTCCCCGAAGGGCTCGGCATCACCCCGGACGACGACGGTGCCCGCACCTGCCTCTCGGTCGTCCAGAGCAACGCCGACGCAGGCGTGACGTGGCTCCACTCGTACGTCACGGAGGACCGGCGCAAGACCTTCTGCATCTACGACGGGCCTTCGCCTGAAGCGATCAGGCAGAGCGCGGCGCGGAACAGCCTGCCAATCGACTCGATCGTCCCCGTGCGCGTGCTCGACCCCTACTTCCACTACGCAGCGGCCTAGGAGGAACATCATGCGCAAAGTCCTCATCCTCATCCTCGTCCTCGCCGCCACAGCCCTCGCCGTAGGCGCGACCGCGTGGGGCTCGGGCGGGGAAAGCGTGAAGAAGGACGTCCATGCGATGGCGATGACGCCGGCGACCCCGCCGGAGCTCGCGCCGCTCGTGGCCGACGCCCGGTTCGCGACGGCGAAGTTCGCCACGAGCCTGCGTCGGGCGAAGCGGGCCGGCTACCGGACGATCGTCACGCAGCACATCCCGGACATGGGCTGGCACTTCATGAACCCGAACATCACCGGTTTCGACGTGACGAGGCCGCCGATCCTCGTCTACGTCGAGCGCGGCCATCGCTGGCAGCTCGTCGCCTTCGAGTGGGTGTTCACCCAGCGACCCGTGCCTGACCCGCTACCGGGTGCGCAGTACGGCTCGTTCCCGGCGGCGTGCCATTACGTCGACGGCACGTTCGTCCCGGAGCAGAATCAGGCCAATTGTCCGCGCCGGAGCCCGATCTCAGGTGCGCGATTTGCCTTCTGGCATCCCGACTTCGTCACGTTGCACCTCTGGCTGTGGTACCCGAACCCGGACGGCATCTACGCGGGGATGAATCCCCTCATTCGCCCGTTCAACTAGCCGGCGTCGCACCGGACGGCTGCCCGCAGGCCTGACAAGCCGGGCCTGCGGGAGCCGGCTTCTGGCCGTTGCGAGCGCCGTGCGAACGGCCGAGGACATACACGCACGCGCTCGCCGCGTGCGTGCCCCGGTGCTCCCCGGAGACACGGAAACCACCGGTTTGCAGGGCAGGTGCGAATCCCGTATGCGCCTCTCGCCGATCGACGTCCGCCCGCCTCGCGGGCTGACGACTTCGATCGGCATTCTTCTATTCGCAAGTCCTCGGGCCGCGAGCGGTCTATCCGGAGTAGCGCGTCCGCATCGGCGGTGCGTGGAGGCACTCGACGAAGCTGAACGGCCGCGTCACGAGCGGCTGTACCCGGGCAGCATCGGGATGGAGCGCGTTCATCAACACGACGTCCGCCTCCGGGAGGACCTGCGAGCGAACTGCCGCCAGCAAGCTGCGGCGCTCCTCGAGCCAGCAGGTCACCCAGGCGCGGATCGCATCGTCGCCGTCGGCATCGCGGACCCGCTCGGGAACCACGTCGATCTCGATCCAACCGAGCACGTAGTCATCTGGCGCATCGGCCGGATCGCCCGGCAAGTATCGCAGGGCCACCAGCACCGCGAGCCCCGCCTCCGAGGCGAAGTTGACCACCGGTGCGCCCGGCGGTGAGTAGCGGCCGCCATGTTTCGACGTCCCCGCGCCGTCGAGCGCCGTCTGGCCCGTCCGGGTGAGCCGCCACAGCCGCATCGGCGACCTAAGCTACCGGGTCTCACGGGGTCAGCGGCAACCGCGCAATCGCTCCCCATCTTCGTTCCACCCGTCACGACGGAGTAGCTTGTGCCGAGAGGCACCATGCCCGAGGTCACGAGCGGCGGTGTAACGATCAGCTACGAAACGGTCGGCGAGGGCCGGCCGCTCGTGCTGTTGCACGGCTGGTGCTGCGATCGATCGTGGTGGACCGAGCCGGGGTACGTCGACGAACTCAGGAGCGATCACCGCCTCGTCAACGTCGACCTCCGCGGCCACGGCGCGAGCGACAAGCCGCACGAAGCCGCTGCCTACAGGGTGGATGCCATGGCCGGCGACGTGTTCGCGGTCGCCGACGCCGAACGTTTGGATCGGTTCGCGATCTGGGGGCAGTCCCGCGGCGGATGGATCGCGTGGATGGCCGCGGCCGCCGCCCCGGAGCGGATCCCGGCGATCGTGGCCTCGGGAGCGTGGGATCCGCGACCCGAGCCCGAAGCGCCGACGGGGACCGACGAGTGGGCCGAGGCTCTCAGACACGGCGGGACGAGCGCGCTCGTCGACCGGTTCAAGATCGACATGGGTGAGACGGTCGACCGCGAGTTCCCATCCTGGGCGCAGGCCGTCACCCTCCGAGCCGATCCAGAGGCGCTGCTCGCCGCGCGCGCGCCCGAGTTGTGGACCGACGGGATCCCGGACGAGGACCTCAGGTCGTTCCCCGTCCCGGCGCTGCTCATCGCCGGGGAGTTGGAAGACGAGGACGACGACGCCGCGAAGGTAGCCGCGATGATCCCAAACGGTCAGAGCTTGCGGTTGCCAGGCCTCGGACACGCGGGGGCGTGCGCCGCGAGCGCCCTCACGGTCCCCACCGCCCGGGCGTTCCTCGACCGTTGGTTCCGGCATTGAACTAGCGCGGACAAGGGCGTATCTTCGAGTGCAAGCCAGGAAGAGCCGATCCCGCGGAGGGTCGGTGGGAGGCGTAGTGCTAAACGGGGGCCGCCATCTGCGGCGTGAGCCGTCCCGCCGGTCACCCCGGCCCGTTTTCGCGAGAGAAAGCACCCGCGAGAGAGTGGCGGGCAGTAGAACGGTGATGGTTACGCGCGTTGCGGGGAAGCGTTGCGCCGGTTGCGGCGCGTACAAGGAGCGCGAGGCGTTCCGGCCCAAGCGGTCGGCTTACTTCGGTTTGAGTTCACGCTGTCGCGCGTGCCTGAGCGAGGATCACAAGGCGTGGCGGGCTGCGCACCCGGACTACGTCTCCGCGTACAACGTGGCGCGGCGGACGCCACCGGCCGAGCTGCGCTGTTCGGTGTGCGGCGCGGTGTTCTTCGGCCGGCAAGGTCGTAAGACTTGCTCCTCGGAGTGTCGGCGGGAGCACAAGAGAAGGAATGACACCCGGAGTCCTGGCCGAACTCCGGCTCATGCAAGCGAAAGGCTCGGAGCGCCCGGCCGAAGCCGGGCTCTCCAACCTGAGTTGCGACTAGTGGCCGAGGAGAAGCTGCACGGCGTCGGCGCGCGAGCCGGGGTACGTGGTCTGGTCGTACGGCCCCTGGTTGCCCGAGACGAACTGGCCGTTCTGGATCGAGCGGGCGGAGAACTCGCCGATGATGCTGGCGTTCTTCGGGGTGACCTGGTGACCGAAGTCGTTCCAGACCACGCCGTCCTTCATGGAGCCGCTGTAGTTGCCGTCCGGCGCGGCGGCCAGGGCGGTGGTCGGAACGACGAGCGCCGCGAGAGAGGCACCGACGATGATGAACTTGCGCATTACTTACCTCCGATGGTTGCAGGCAATCATGTGATCGCCGTACTGCCAGCGTGCCCGTTGCTCGCCTCTCCCGATAGGACACGATTGCGTCAATTCCTCGGCGTGTTCGTGGCGTGAGGCCGGCAGGCGTCCGAGTTCTTGATCGGCTGGGCACGCTCGCACTGATAGTCCTGCGCCGCCGTCTGAGAAGGTGGATGAGGTAGGCCCGGGCGTAGGCGATGATTTGCCCGCCGGAGGAGTCGTGCCCCCGGGACTCCTCCGGCAGAATCTGACAGCGTTTGACGGGCACAGGGGGCGGAAAAAAGTCGCGGGCGACCCTCTCCTTCCTAGGCGCAGGGTTACCACACAGCGGGTTCCAGGGGGCCGCGTATCCGGGGGCTAGGACGCGGCCCCTGGAACTCGTCCGCTCCGGTGCGTGCGGGGGTCAAGGGGGCCTCACCAACGGCCGCCGCCGCCGTCTAGTGCTAGATCCAGTTGCGGGCGCGAGCGACCGAGAGCACGACCACGGCGATGGCGAGCATCGTGCCGATCACAACCCAAAATAGCCAAGCTAGGTCGAAGAGACCGACCTGGAAGTTCATGCCCATGATGCCGCCGAGCACGGTTGCGGGCAGGAGGATCACGGTGACGAGCGTGAGCACCTTCATGATGTCGTTTGTCCGTTGCCCGATTCGGGTGACGAGGAGGTCAAATGAGCCGAAGGTCGACTCCTTCGCCTCCCGGGCAACGTCCAGCGCCTGGGTCACGCGGCGCTCGAGGTCGGCGAAACGCTGCGCTGATTTCTCGCTCGAGAGCGCATCGAGTTCGGGGTGTGAGAGAGAAACGACCACTTCGCGGTGCGGGGAGAGCGCGCGTCGAAGCGTCCCAATCCTGCGGCGGAGCTCGACCAGCCGGGTTAGGTCGTCGGCAGCCTCCCTGGGAGTATTGGTCATGACCCTCGCGTCCAGCTCCTCCAGTTCGCTCTCGACAGCATCCAAGGCGCGGAGATAGCTGGCGATGATCCAGTCGAGAATCGTTGCGACGAACGAGGGTGCGTCGAGCGCGCCGATTTGCCCTCCCCCCTGGGCGCGCTCGAAGAATTCCTCGAGCACCTCGATCTTCTGACGATAAGCGGTGACGATCCAGTTCGGGCCAAGAACACATTCGACTGGAATGAGCACGGGCGCATCCCCGTCGTCGCTCACGGCGTACAGCGTCACGTGCATGCGCTCGCCCTCGTCGGCCACGGAGGCGCTCCTCGGCGGCTCGCGCAGCCGCTGCGCGTTCTTGTCGCCGAGTTCGAGCGTCTCCTTCAGCGCCGCCACTTCTTCCTCCGTCGGCTCGTGCATTGCAAGCCACAGCAGCTGCCCGTGATCGAGCCGCTTAAGCGCGGCCTCCCAATCCTCGACTTGCTCGGACTTTTGCTCGTCGAACACGAAACCTGTGAGCACCTACCGTCGTTCCAGAGACGCCTTCGTTTCCCTCTGTCCGTCGGCGACCTTACGAGCCAGGATCCTTCGCCGCGGCGCAACGCGCGGAGCGACCGCCGGCTAAAGGCCGGGCCGCGGAGCAGGCATCCCCGTCGGGTCACCTTCTCCGAGCCTCGGCAGCGGGTCACGGTACGCGGCCGACCTCGCGGCGTCTAGGGCCCAAGTGGGTCATACGGCGGCCTCGTCTACTACTGAGCGCAGACGAATGGACAGTCGAGAACGGGGGTACGTGCCTCGGCCGAGGGGGTCAGCCCTTCCCACATTGACCACCATCCGAGCTGCTAGACGTTCCGATCGCAAGTGAACACGAAAGGAGGGGTAAGTCCAATGATCGCCCGAGTCGGCACTTTTCGTCAGTTTGATCCCGACAAGCTTGATCCGGCAGCCGTCGAGAAGTTCCGCAGCATCATCAAGAGCACTCCCGGGTACGTCGCCGGTTTCCACCTACGCAACCCGGAGACGGGAAAAGCAGTGTCGTTCACGGTCTACGAGAACCCAGAAGCGCTCGAGACAGTGGGCGCTGCCCTTGCGCGACACCCTGACATCGACCCCGTTGGGATCGACCCTGACGAGGTCGACTACTACTCGGAAGTAATTGAGTTCTGAGCGTCCCTCCGGCGGATGGCGTTTGGCCGATCCCGCCGATGACCCCAATACCCTTTAGAGCCAAGACGTTCCACACCGTCTGGTTCATGTACGAGCTCGAGCCCGCTTCCCCCGGCGGGCTCTTGCATATCAGGTCGGCGTCAGCGCCGGGGTAGCACCGGGGGTAGCACGCTTTCGCAAAACGGGCACAAATCGCACCATTCGCAGCTAGGGATTTGGCTCAACCATGCGGATTTCCGCGGTTGGCCAGCGGCGGTCGAATGGGCGCACCTGGGATCGAACTCAGGGCCTCCCGCGGACCGCGGCGACCGCGCGCCTGTGGTGTCAGGTCTTGCGATATCGCACGATGCATCAACGCAAGATCGGGCCCTTGGCGTGGGTGTGAGTCCACGGGCCGCGCCCCAGCTAATCGGGCGCGGTAGGCCCGCTAGGCCGTTCGGTCGACGTCCGTTCGACGTCCGTCTTCTCGACGATGTGCTCCACGACCTTCTTCTCGACCGGTTCGGCCTTTTGCCGCTCCTGCTCGTCCTTCTGCGCGACCTCGACGCGCGCCGCCTGCCACGCGGCCCAATGACCCGAGACGAGCGCCCAGAGCGAGAGAGCGGAGACGTAGACCACGCTGTTGAGCCAGCCTGCGGCGTACGACACCGGGATCATCCCGAGCCAGAAGATCGTGAGCCAGCCGTTGACTCGGCGCATGAAGACCGGGTCTCCCTGCACGGAGGCCCAGAAGGACTTCGCGACTCTCATGCCGCACGAGTTCGGATCCTCGCACGCGGCTCCTGCCGCGCACTACGGCACGCGGCACACGATCTTGCCGGCTCGACCGCCGCTCTTGGACGTGAGGTCGATCTCGGTCACGATGCACGTCCCGTACTTGGTCTCGATGGTGTCGCCTACCTCAGGCGCGGCCCCAAGCTCCAGGTCCTGGATGTCTTCCCAGTTCGCTGCCTGGATCACGACGGAGAACCTCAGCACGGCGTGATCATCGCAGGTGGACGATCCGCGGTGCTGCGCGGTCCACGCGTCCCGCCCGCAGGTCAGTCGGCCGGCGCGTACCGAAGCAGCGTCACGCCCGAGTCGAACTCCCGCGACCCCAGGAGCTGCAGACGGTTCCGGGCCTCGCCCTGGAAGGCGCGGTCTCCTACGCCCCACACGGCTGGATGGATCCAGAAGCGGAACTCGTCGACGACCCCGGCCGCGAGGAGCGATCGCGCCAGCTCGCCGCAGCCGTACATCAGGAGGTCGGAGGGAAGCTCGGCCTTGAGGCTCGCGACGGCGTCGGTTGCCTCGCCCTCGAGGAGCGTCGAGTTCCACTCGAGCAGGCCCTCGAGCGTGCGTGATGCGACGTACTTCGGCATCGGGTTGATCCGGTTTGCCCAGTCGTTCTCCAAGGGCGACCAGTAGGCGGCAAGACCCTCGTACGTCTTGCGCCCGAGGAGCACCGCGCTCGCGTCACCGAGCTGGTCCTTGCCCGCACGATCGTGCCCGCCGTCCGCGACGTACCAGTCGCCGACGTCGATCACGCCGTCGAGCGTCATCTGGGTCGAGACGATCAGCCGTCCCATCGAGTCACCAGCTCCGTCGGTCGGAAAGAACGGTGATATCCGCTCGTCGGCAAGGGAAACCGCGGACGCGCGGAGGGCCCGAGCCGAGGCCCGGGCCCTCCCAGCGCGCGGCTAGTGGCCGCCGTGGAACTTGCGGAGCTGGACGACCGAGTAGGTCGTGTCCGGCGTCGGCGGGGTCGTGAACCTCGCGTTCACGACGTAGAGGCGCCGGCCGTGCTCGGCGATCGTCGTCGGGACGTCGAGCGCCGGGTCGGTGAGCCGCGCGAGCACCCGCCCCGAGCCGAGCCGGTGCGAGAGCTTCACGACCGCGACCTGGTTGTTCCTGTTTTGCACGACGTAGAGCTTCTTGCCGTCGAGCAGAATCCCGTCGCCGTTCACGACGGACTCGCCGCCGGCGAGCTCGATCTCGTCCGTCACGCCCGTGCGGGCGTTCACGCGGAAGAGCTTCCCGGTGTTCGACTGGACGACCACGAGCCACTTGCCGTTCGGCGTCGCGTCGATCCCGTTCAGGTTGGTGGCGCCCGGCGTGAGGACGAGGTCACCTGTGAGCGGGATCGTCTCCGCCGTCGGGGCGAGCATGCCGTGCCGGCCGATCACGACCTTGTAGAGCACCTTCTGCCGCGAGTCGGTGAACCAGGCCGCGCGGCGCGTGACGACCACGTCATTCACGAACGTGTCCGTCGAGGCCGTGAACTGGTACATCGCCACGTCGGCGCCCGTCTTCAGGTCGTAGACGTAGCCCTGGCCCGTGGAGGCGCCGGCCACCCAGAGGAGCCGGTGGCGTCGATCGACCTTGAGCCCGGTGGCAATGCCGCCCGGGATGAGGCGGAACAAAGACCGCGCCCATGCCGGTGCGCAGGCTGCCGCGGTAGACCGCGCCGGTCGCGCGTGAGCCCGCGTAGAACGTCGAGTGCGGTCCGGTCGCGATGCCCTCGGGCAGCCAGCCGTTCGGCAGCGCGATCGTGTGCGGGAACGACGACCCCGAGCCTGCGGCGGCGGAGGTCGAGAGGACGGCCGCGGCGATCGCGACCGCAAGGGTGAGCGTGCGTCGCATGTGTATCCCCCTAGGTCGTTTCGGTGTCCTGCACCCATTCCTACCGGAACGGGCGCGGACCGGTTCAGGGGAGGCGCCGAAGCCCCTCCCCTGAGGTGAGCGTCAGTCGCGCGGGACGATCGAGGCGATCGAGCCGTCCGTCGCGTCCACGCGGACCTCCTTCGAGCCGATGTCCACGCTGTACACGAGCCGGCCGTTGTCGACCTGGAGGTCGACCTGTCCGAGCGCGCCGCTCTCGGCCCGCTGGGCCGCCGCGACCGCCTCGTCGAGCGAGACCTTCGTCTGCGGGAGCAGGCTCTTGCCGTCGTCGAGCGCGCCCGGCTTCGCGAAGTGGCCGTCGTCCCAGATCCCGGCGCCGCCGCCGATCGCGTAGCCCGCGCCGCCAAGCGCGAGCACCGCGGCCGCGGTTCCTACGATGAGTGTTCTGCGCGTTCTTCATGCGGCCACCGTAGGGCGCGCGTCTGAAACCGCGATGAGAGCCGTGCGGGCCGTTCTCATTTGCTTCTCACGAAGCGTGCGCGACCATGCAGGCGTATGCGCGTGCTGATCGTCGAGGACGAGGTCAAGATGGCCCGCCTCGTGAGCCGCGGGCTCGTCGAGGAGGGCTACGCCGCAGACGTGGCGTCCACCGGGGAGGACGCGCTCTGGATGGCGCAGGCGCACCCCTACGACGCGATCGTCCTCGACGTCATGCTGCCGCAGGCGAGCGGGTTCGAGACCTGCCGGCAGCTCCGCAACGCCGGCGTCTGGGCGCCCGTCCTCATGCTCACCGCGCGCGACGCCGTCGAGGACCGGGTCGCGGGGCTCGACGTCGGCGCGGACGACTACCTGACGAAGCCGTTCTCCTTCGCGGAGCTGCTCGCGCGGCTGCGCGCCCTCGCCCGGCGCGGCGGCGGCGAGCGCCCGACCGAGCTCGCGGTCGGCGACCTGCGGCTCGACCCGGCGAAGCGTCGTGCCTGGCGCGGCGACGCCGAGATCGGGCTCTCGCCCAAGGAGTTCGCGCTGCTCGAGACGTTCATGCGCCGGCCCGGCGAGGTGCTCTCCCGGCTCCAGCTCCTCGAGCACGCCTGGGACTTCGCCTACGAGAACCGCTCGAACGTCGTGGACGTGTACGTCCGGTACCTGCGCGTGAAGGTCGACCGGCCGTTCGGGACGCAGTCGATCGAGACCGTGCGCGGCGCCGGGTACCGGCTGCGCGAGGACGGCGGCTCGTGAGCCGGCTCCCGATCCGGCTCCGACTGACGCTCGCCTTCGCGCTCGCGATGGCCGCGCTCCTCTGCGCCGCCGGGTGGCTCACGTACCGCCATGTCGCGGCCGACCTCGAGCGCTCGCTCGACCAGAGCCTCCGCTCGCGCGCGCAGGATCTCTCCACGCTCGTGGCCGACGGCGGCTCCGTTGCGCCGACGACGGGCGCGCTCGTCGAGCGGGGCGAGTCGTTCGCCCAGGTCGTGGACCCAAACGGCCGCGTGCTCGACGCCACCCGGCCGCTGGACGGCGCGGCGCTCCTCACGGCGGCCGAGCTCGCGCGCGCACGCGAGCGGCCCGTGTTCACGAACCGTCCGTCCGTGCCGGGGCTCGACGAGCCCGCGCGGCTCCTCGCGGTTCCGCGTCGAGGGCCGTGTGCTCGTCGTAGGGGCCACGCGCGAGAACCGCGCCGAGACCCTGTCGAGCCTCCGCGCCGCGTTCCTCATCGGCGGGCCGCTCGCGCTCGTCCTCGCGTCGCTGGGCGGCTTCGCGCTCGCGACCGCGGCGCTACGCCCGATCGAGGCGATGCGCCGCCGGGCCGAGGAGATCTCCGCGACATCCATCGAGGAGCGGCTGCCCGTGCCCGAGTCACGCGACGAGGTGGCGCGCCTCGCGGAGACGCTGAACGAGATGCTCGGCCGGATCGAGGACGGCGTCGCGCGGGAGCGGCGCTTCGTCGCCGACGCGAGCCACGAGCTCCGAACGCCGCTCTCGCTCCTCAAGACCGAGCTCGAGCTCGCCCTCGCGCCCAGGCCGCTCGCCGGAGGAGCTGCGGGCGGCGATCGCGAGCGCCGCGCAGGAGAGCGACCGGCTCGGCCGGCTCGCGGAGGATCTCCTCGTCCTCGCACGCTCCGAGCAGGGCCGGCTGCCGCTTCGGCTCGAGCCGCTCGACCTGGGGGACGTGCTCGAGGACGTGGCCTCGCGGTTCGCGGGCCGGGCGGCCGCCGAGCAGCGGACGATCGCGGTCGAGGGCGAGACGCCGCTCGTCGTCGCGGCCGACCGGCTGCGGCTCGAGCAGGCGCTTCGGAACATGGTGGACAACGCCTTCCGCTACGGGAAGGGGGACATCCGGCTCGCCGCCGTGCAGCGGAACGGGTCGGTCGAGCTGCACGTGCGTGGACGACGGCCCGGGCTTCCCGGCCGGCTTCGCCTCGCATGCGTTCGAGCGCTTCAGCCGCGGCGACGACGCCGGGGCGGCGGAGCCGAACGGCAGCGGCCTCGGCCTCGCCATCGTCGAGACGATCGCCTCCGCGCACGGCGGCACGGCCTCGGTCGCGAACCGGCCGGGCGGCGGGGCCGACGTCTGGGTCACGCTGGCAGCCGTAACTGGCCTTTAGAGGCGCTGGCGCGAGCGGGACCCGGAGCTACTCTCAGTTCAGATGGACGACGTCCAAAGCTTCATCGATGCGTTCCACGCCTTCGGCAACCACCTGGCGGCCGTCGGCTGGGGTGCGCTCGCGCTGGCGTGCATGTTCCACATCTTCCGCCTGACCGCGCGCTCGCGCGCGTGGCAGAACATCCTCATCGCGTCCGCACCGAAGGCGCGGATCCCGTTCTGGAGCGTGTTCGGCGGCTACTGGGCGGGCGTCGCCGTCAACTCGATCTCGCCCGCGCGCGGCGGCGACATCGTCAAGGCGTACATCGTGAAGCACCGCGTGCAGGCGCTCTCGTACCCGACGATCGCATCCACGCTCCTCGTCGAGACGCTCTTCGACCTGGGCGTCGGAATCGTGCTGCTCCTCGTCGCGATCTCGAACGGCCTCCTCCCCGGGCTGCCCGACCTGCCCAACCTGCCCGCGTTCGACTGGTCGTTCGGCGTGCGCCACCCGCGGATCGCCCTGCTCATCTTCTCGGCCCTCCTCACGGCCGGGATCCTCGGGTACACCTGGGCGGCACGGCACGTGGCCTCGTTCCGGGAGAAGGTGCGGGCCGGGTTCGCGATCCTCGGCGACTGGCGCCGCTACGTGCGCGAGGTCGTCTCGTGGCAGTCGCTCTCCTGGGTCTTCCGGATCGCGGCCGTCTACTTCTTCCTGCGCGCGTTCCACATCCCGGCGACGTTCGACACGGTCGTCGCGGTGCTCGTCGTCGGCGGGCTCGCGACCGTCCTGCCGTTCACGCCCGGCGGCGCCGGAACGCAGCAGGCGGTCCTCGTCTTCGCGCTTTCCGGCTGGGCCTCCCGCAGTGCGGTGCTCTCCTTCAGCGTCGGGATGCAGCTCGCGACGGTCGTCGTGAACGTCGTGATCGGCTTCGCCGCGATCCTGCTCATCCTCAGAACCCTCCGCTGGCGCGACAAGGCGCGACGGGACAAGGCCGCCGCGGCCGCTAACGCCGCGCCAGCGACCGTACGGTCTCGCTCAGCTCCTCCAGGCTGAACGGCTTGCCGATGTAGCCGTCGGCGAGCTGGTCCCAGTCCTCGCGCCGCTCCGCACTCCCGGTGAAGAGCGCGATCGGCATGTTCGGGTGCGATCCGCGGAGGCCGCGCGCGACCTCGAGGCCGTCGTCCAGGCCGAGGTGCACGTCGAGGATGACGAGCGACACGGGTCCCCCCGCGACTACCTCTGCGACCTCGCGCGCACTCGCCGCTTCCAGCACCCGATACCCCTCGAGCTCAAGGTTGACCCTGCAGAGGAGCCGGAGCGCTGGATCGTCGTCCGCCACGAGGACCGCCAGCTGGCCCTGGCCGTCCATTCTCAGGCGAGTGTAGCGCCGTTATCATCCAGAACGTGGAGCGCACGGTCCGCACCGGGGAGCGGCAGACCTACGAGACTTCCGTCGCGCGGCTCTGGGAACGCCTGGGGATCGCGCTCCTCCGTCTCGAGCGCATCGCCGAGGCCACGCCCGAGCGGATCGTGTACGAGGCCGGCGGCGATCTGCCGTCCCTCCAGTACTCGCTCCACGCGAGCGCGGAGCTCGCCGTCGGCATCAAGGCGCCGAAGGCCGCCGAGAGCGCGCACGAGGAGCTTCTCCGCGCCCTCGCCCAGGCACGCGACGCGACCGCCGAGGTGGCCGCGGCCGTCGAGGACGAGGACGAGCTCTCGATCGAGCGGATGCTGCCCGAGTGGCGCGGCGCGCTCTTCCGCGTCCGGCTCGCCCGGCTCCGGGCCCTCGAGCGCTCGCCGCTCCAGCTTCCGGACGACGAGCCCGAGCGCGTCATGCCGCGCACGCCCGACGATCACGATCCGTCGCGCGCGGCCGTGACGGCGACCGTGCTCATCTTCTCGGGCGCCGCGCTCTTCACCGCGGGCGCCGTGCTCGCCGCCTGGCCGCTCTGGGCGGCGGGTCTCGCGCTCTTCGGCGGCGGCTTCATCCTCTTCCGGCCGTAACCGCCGGTAAGCGCCGGCCGTTTACTCCGTGAAACGCCACGCCCATGGCGGCACAACGCATCGACATGCGAGACCTCCTGCGGACAGCCCTACCTGCCCTCCTGCCCAAACCGCAGCCGAACTACCGTGCGCGCGCGTGGGAGAGCTTCGGGCCGGCTTTGGACAGGCACCTGGCGCTCAAGCGCCCGGCCCGCCCGCCGCGCTGAGGCGGGCGAGCGTCTCCTCGCGGCCGAGGAGCGCGATCGACTCGAAGAGGCCCGGCGACACGTTCGACCCGGTGACTGCGAGCCGGATCGGACCGAACGCCTTGCGCGGCTTCAGGTCGAGCCGCTCGGCGAGGCCGCGGAGGGCGGTCTCGATCGCCTCCGGGGTGAAGGGCTCCACCTGCGCCAGGACCTGCTCGGCGTCGGCCACGATCGCGCGCTGGCCGTCGAACGCGTCGAGGTCGGGCTCCGCGCGCGTGAAGAAGAAACCCGCAAACTCGGGGAACTCGCCGAGCGTCGCGATCTTCTCCTGTACGAGCGGCGCCGCCGCTCGTATGGTCGGCTCGTCGCCCCCGAAGCCGGTTTCGCTGAGGTAGGAGACGAGCCGGTCCGCGTAGTCCTCCGCGGAGAGGTTGCGCAGGTAGACGCCGTTCAGCCACTCGAGCTTCGCGTAGTCGAAGGTCGCCGCGCTGTTCCCGACCCGGTCGAGGTCGAACCCGGCGACGAGCTCCTTCGGCGGGATCACGGTCGTCTCGGCGTCGAGGCTCCAGCCGAGCAGCGCGAGGTAGTTCATGAGCGCCTCCGGTAGGTAGCCGGCCGCGCGGAACTCCTCGACCGACACCGCGCCGTGGCGCTTCGAGAGCTTGCGGCCGTCCTCGCCGAGGACGTTCGGCACGTGCGCGTAGCGCGGGAGCGGCGCGCCGACCGCCTCGAGGATTCGGATCTGCTTGGGCGTGTTGGAGACGTGGTCCTCGCCGCGGATCACGTCCGTGATCGCGTCGTCGGCGTCGTCCACGGGCGAGGCGAAGTTGTACGTCGGCCGGCCGTCCGAGCGTAGGAGCACGACGTCCTCGAGCTTCTCGTTCGGGAACTCGATGCGTCCGCGGACGACGTCGTCCCACACGGTCGTGCCCTCGTCCGGCATGCGGAAGCGGATCGCACCGTCGTCCTCGTAGGCGTGGCCCTCCTCGACCAACCGGTGGGCGACCTCCTGGTGGCGCTCGAGCCGGTCGAGCTGGAACGCGACGTCGCCGTCCCAGTCGAGCCCGAGCCATTCGAGCGACCGCTGGATCTGCTCGACCGATTCCGCGACCTCGCGGCTCATGTCCGTGTTCTCGATGCGGAGCAGGAACTCGCCGCCCTCGTGGCGCGCGAAGAGCCAGTTGAAGAGCGCCGTCCGGACGCCGCCGATATGGAGGAAGCCGGTCGGGCTCGGCGCGAAGCGGACTCGCGGGGGCACCTCAGTAGGCTAACCGCCGTGCAGCCCGGCGCTCATGTCTCGACCGCGGGTGGGATCCACACGGCGATCGACCGCGCCGAGGCGATCGGCGCCGAGTCCGTCCAGATCTTCACGCAGAGCCCGCGCGCCTGGCGGCCGACCGCGCATCCCGAGGAGAACCTGGCGCGGTTCCGCGAGCGGCGCGCCGAGGCCGGCATCGGCGGCGTTCTTGCCCACGCGATCTATCTCATCAACCTGGCCTCGCCCGAGGACGAGCTCTACGAGAAGTCGGTCGCGACGCTCGAGACGACGATGGATGTCGCCTGCGCGATCGAGGCGGATGGCGTCGTCTTCCACGTGGGGTCGCACCTGGGCGCGGGGCTCTCGGCCGGCTTGGACCGCGCCGTCCCGGCGATGGAGCGCGCGCTCGAGCACTGCAACGACCGGACCTGGCTCCTCGTGGAGAACTCGGCCGGCACGGGGGCCACGATCGGCCGCTCGATCGACGAGCTGGCGGAGATCTTCCGGCGCGATCTCGCACCCCCGGCTCGGGCTCTGCCTCGACTCGTGCCACCTGTGGGTGTCCGGCGTGGATGTGACCGACCCGGCCGCGCTGGACGCGATGGTCGCGCAGGTCGACGCGGAGATCGGCCTCGACCGCCTGCGCGCGCTGCACGTGAACGACGCAGCCGAGGGCCTCGGCACGAACCGCGACCGCCACGCGAACATCGGCCAGGGCGTCCTCGGCAAGAAGCTGGCGGTGTTCCTCGGCCATCCGGCGTTCAAGGACCTTCCGGCGGTCGCGGAAACCCCGGGCCCGGACGGCCACGGCCCGGACACAGCCGAGATGAAGCGGTTCAAGAAGCTCGTCGCGGCCGGCGCCGCCGCGCGCTAACGGACGACCTTCCGGGCACGGCCGTTTCGGGCACCACGAACCCCGGCTGTGTTGCATCACTCAGGCCAGCGCCGCCACTGTCCGCGCCGGAGCAAGCCGAGCGGGTCGCGCGGGTGATGCAACACAAGCGGTCGTTTGTGGGGCCCTCCGCAGACCAGGTGGACCGGACAGCGCGCGGCTAGCCGCGCGCGAGGACGTCGAACGTGTCCTTGCCGGCCTTGCCGTCGATCTCGAGCTTGTTGCGCCGCTGGAAGTCCTTGACCGCGGTCTCGAGCTTCACGCCGAAGAACGGGCCCGGATTGATGCCGAACGTGTCCCACACTCCGGGCGCGTGCTTGTCGAACCACGCCTTCAGCTTCACCTTGAGGTCGGTGACGCGCCGGCCGCGCTTGCCGCGCTTCAGCACCGGCTGCGGCGCGGTGCCGAGGAGCGACTGGAACATCGCGAAGCGCGCGAGCACCGAGGCGCCGTAGTCGCCGCCGGTCGTGCGCGCGTCCGGGTCGCCGTGCTCCTGGAGCCCCTTGAGCGCGCCTCCTGCGCCGGCGTTGTACGCCGAGAGCCCGAACTTGAGCCGGCGGGACTGGGGCACGCCCTTCCCCGCCCCGAAGGTGATGTTCGACGCGAGCAGGCTCCCCGCGTGGTCGGCCGCCTTGGGAATCGGAGGCTTCTTTCCGGCGCCGGACGCGCCCACGCGCGCGAGGAAGTCCTGGTGCGAGCGGTCGTCGATCTGGAAGAGGCCGCGCCCGTGACCGCCGTCGCCGACGACGTCGTTCATGTCCGTCTCCTGTGACGCGATCGCCAGGAGGATCCCTGCGGGCAGCGTCTTGTCCGCCTCGACCGACGCCATGATCCGATCCCAGCCCTTGCGCTGGGCGCGGTCGAGCTCGGCGGCAAGCTCGGCACGAGTAAAGGGCCTCATCGGCCCTCAGCTTAATCCTGCGGCTCGACGCGCGCGATGACGCGGAATGTCGGGCTTCCCTGCGGAAGCTCGAAGAACTCGGGGTTGACGCAGCCGAGCCGGTCGGTGCGGTGCTCGTAGCAGCTCGACACCTCGGCCCTGCACATCGGAAGCGGCTGGCGCTGCGCCTTCACGGCGCCGAACCCGGAGCGGCCCCGCTGGGCCTTCGTGAGGAGCTCGAGGTCGATCTCGACGTCGAACACCTTCTGCATGCAGCCGACGTAGGTGCGCCCGTGCTCCTCGTACGCATAGAGGAACGGACACGAGCTCTCGAGGCAGGCGCCCGGGTGGACGACCTTGTCGCAGTGAACTTCGCAGCGCCGGCACTCGGTCTCGTCCTGCGGCCGCAGGGGCAGGTCGGTGATGACCCGGAGCTGGCGTTCCACTACGAGGATTTTGGGGGAGCCGTCCAGACCTCGCAAGACTTGACAGGCCCCCTCGACAGGTGTAGGCGAGCCCTGTTTACGTCTCGCCAGTGAGGCGCCGGACGATATTCAGGACGTCCATCGGCGTGAACGCCTCGAAGTCCGGGTCCGCCCCGCGCCTGTCGTCGTCGGCGGCGAACCAGAACGCCTGGACGGTCCTCATCCCGAGCGCCTTCGCGCCGCCGATGTCCGCGTAGCGGCGGTCGCCGACGAATAGGGCGCGCTCCGGCTCGGCGCCGAGCCCGGCGAGCGCGGTCTCGAACGGGAGCGGGTGCGGCTTGCGCTTCCCCACCGCCGAGGAGAAGACCGAGACGTCGAGCCGCTCGGCGAGCCCCATGCGCTCGAGGTCCTCGCGGAGCAGCCATTCGGGGTCGAAGGCGTTCGACACCAGGCCGGTGCGCAGGCCGCGCGCGCGGAGCGCGTCGAGGAGCGCGTGCGTCTGCGCGCCCATGACGCGGGCGGGCGCCCAGGCGGCGTGCTCCGCCGTCAGAAACCGGTTCAGCTCGTCGTCCGTGACCTCCGCGCCGAAGTCCGCGAGCACCTCCCGGATCATCCCCGGGTACTCGACCTCATCGAGCGAATCCGGCTGGAAGAGGAGCGGAAGGTAGTGCTCGCGGAAGCGCTCGGCGCTCGCCTCGGCGGTCGGCAGCCCGTCGCCCGGGCGTCCCACGGCGGCGAGTCCCGCGGCCCAGCCGGCCTCGAGAAGCTCGGGGTCGAAGTCGAAATGGAAGAGCGTGTCGCCCCAGTCGAAGAGCACGGCGTCAAGCATTCGGTAGAGGGTAGGGTGCGGGCGAGGTGGTGCGCAAAACCCTCTACGCGCTCCTCGCGCTCGGACCCCTCACCATCGCGCTCGACAGGCTCACGGACGTGGGCGAGATGACGCTCTTCGTCATCGCGGCGATCGCGCTCATCCCGCTCGCGTGGCTGATCGGCGAGGCGACCGAGCACGCGGCCCACCACACGGGCCCCGGCATCGGCGGCTTCCTGAACGCGACGTTCGGGAACGCGCCCGAGCTCATCATCGCGCTGATCGCGGTGAACGAGGGGCTGACCGAGGTCGTGCGCGGCTCGCTCACCGGCTCGGTGGTCGGGAACCTCCTCCTCGTCCTCGGCTTCTCGCTCGCGGTCGGCCCGGCCGGGCGCATCAACCGCGAGTCGAGCCTCGTCTCGATGGCGCTCGTCGCCTTCGCGACCGTGCTCTTCCTCGTCGTCTCGATCCCCGGCTGGGACGGCGACCCGGACCGCCACTCGCTCGCGGTCCTCACGCTGCCGATCGCGATCGTGCTCCTCATCGTGTACGTGGGCGTGACGTGGTTCACGCTGCGACGCCATCGCGCGGCGCACACACCGGCGGAGGCGAGCGAGGACTCGTGGTCCTTCGCGCACGCGCTCGTCGTCCTCGGCGCGGCGACCGTTGTCACCGCGTTCGTCGCCGAGACGCTCGTCCACACGCTCGAGGTCTTCGCCGAGAAGGCGCATCTCTCGGACTTCTTCGTCGCCGCCGTCATCGTCGCGATCGTCGGGAACGCGGCGGAGCACGGCGGCGCGGTCGTCGTCGCCCACCGCGGACAGCTCAAGCTCGCCGCGGAGATCGCGTTGGCCTCGGCCGCCCAGGTGGCCGTGTTCCTCATCCCGCTCGTCGCGATCCTCGCGTGGGCGATCGAGCCGCTCTCCTTCGCGTTCCGCCCGGTCGAGATCGCTGTCCTCGCCGGCTCCGTCACCTTCACCGCGATCCTCCTCTGGGGCGGCCGCTCGACGAAGTGGCGGGGTGCCGCCCTGATCGGCGCCTACGGCGTCGCCGCGACGCTCTTCTTCCTCGCCGGCGACCGCTGAGCCGAGGTGCGGCTAGCCGCACCCGAAGACGCCAGCCAGCATCCGCGAACCGGCCCGAGCGAGGCGTGTACGGTGGGCAGCGATCCCGAATCCCCTGGAGGTGAGTCATGGAATCCACCATGACCGAGACACGGACGACCGAGCCGACCCGGACCGATATCGCCGTGTCCGCGGTCGACGTGACCCGGCGCTACGGCAGCGGCGAGACGGCCGTCGAGGCCCTGCGCGGCGTCTCGCTCGACATCGCGTCGGGCGCGCTCACGTCCGTCATGGGCGCGTCAGGCTCCGGCAAGTCGACGCTCATGCACATCCTCGCCGGCCTCGACCAGCCGACGTCGGGCGAGGTCACGATCGCCGGGCAGCCGATCACGAAGCTCGACGACAACGCGCTCACGAAGCTGCGCCGCGACCACATCGGCTTCGTGTTCCAGTTCTTCAACCTGCTCCCGATGCTGACCGCGGAGGAGAACATCACCCTCCCGCTCCAGCTCGCCGGCACGAAGATCGACAAGGAGTGGGTCGCGAGCATCATCGACCAGGTCGGGCTGACCGACCGGAAGTCGCACCGGCCGTCGGAGCTCTCGGGCGGCCAGCAGCAGCGCGTCGCGATCGCCCGCGCCCTCATCTCGCGCCCGACCGTCGTCTTCGCCGACGAGCCGACCGGCAACCTCGACTCGAAGTCCTCCGGTGAGATCCTCGAGATCCTCCGGAACCTCGTCGAGACGCATGGCCAGACGACGGTCATGGTCACGCACGACCCGAACGCGGCCGCCGTCGGCGACCGGACCCTGTTCCTGAAGGACGGCCTGATCGTCAAGGAGATGGGCCGCTGCTCCGACGCGCGCGAGATCCTCGCCGCGATGGAAGAGGTGAACCGGAAGTGATCGCGGTCGCCCTCAGAGGCCTCGCAGGCCGGAAGCTCAGGGCGACCCTCACGGCGATCGCCATCATCCTCGGTGTCGCGATGATCAGCGGCACCTACGTCCTGACGGACACGATCGACAAGGCGTTCAACTCGATCTTCGAGCAGTCCTACGCGAACACCGACGCGGTCGTCTCCGGCAAGGACTCCGGCATCTCCTTCCAGGGCGACACGGCGCAGACGCCGCCCGTCGACGCGAGCCTGCTCGCCAAGGTGAAGGCGCTCCCCGACGTGGCGGACGCCACCGGCTCCGTCGCCGACGAGACGAACACGAAGATCCTCACGAAGGACGGCAAGGCCGTGAACACGAACGGCGCACCGTCCTTCGGCTTCGGCATCGACCCGGCGAAATCCCAGTTCAATCCGCTCAAGCTCGTCGAGGGCACGTGGCCCGCGACCTCGAACGACGTGGTGATCGACGTCGGCACCGCCGACAAGCAGGGCTACAAGGTCGGCGACACGGTCCAGATCGCGACGATCCAACCGGCGCAGGCGTTCCATCTCGTCGGCCTGGCCCAGTACGGCGACGTGAAGTCGCTCGGAACGGCCACCTTCGCCGTCTTCACGATCCCGACCGCACAGAAGCTCCTCGACCGGGTGGGCAAGTTCGACGCGATCTCGGTCTCCGCGAAGAAGGGCGTGACCCCGCAGGCGCTCGCGGCGGAGATCTCGAAGATCATCCCTGACAGCGCGCAGGTCCGGACGGGCCAGCAGCAGGCGACGAAGGCGAAGGAGGACGTCTCCTTCACCAAGTTCATCCGCTACTTCCTGCTCGCTTTCGCCGGCATCGCGCTCTTCGTCGGCGCGTTCGTCATCTTCAACACGCTCTCGATCACGGTCGCCCAGCGGACGCGCGAGTTCGCGACGCTCCGCACGGTCGGCGCCTCACGCCGCCAGGTGCTCTGGTCGGTGATCCTCGAGGCGTTCGTGATCGGCATCCTCGCGTCGATCATCGGGCTGTTCCTCGGCCTCGGGCTCGCGTGGGGCCTGAACGAGCTCTTCAAGGCGCTGGACTTCGAGCTCCCGACGCAGGGCACGGTCTTCGCGCCCCGCACGGTGATCGTGTCGCTGGTCATCGGCACCGGCGTCACGGTGCTGGCCGGGCTCTTCCCGGCCATCCGCGCGACCCGCGTGCCGCCGATCGCGGCCGTCCGGGAAGGCGCGGAGCTCCCGAAGTCGCGTTTGTCGCGGTTCACGCCGTACGTCGCGACCGTCGTCATCCTCGGCGCCGTCGCCCTGCTCGGCATGGCGCTCTTCCTGAACGATCTCGCCACCGCGCCGCGGCTGCTCTCGATGGCCGGCGGCGTGCTCCTGCTCTTCGTCGGCGTCGCGATGATCTCGTCGCACCTCGTGCGGCCGATCGCGGCGGTCGTCGGCTGGCCGGCGACGAAGATCGGTGGGACTGCGGGCAAGCTCGCCCGGCGCAACGCGGTTCGCAACCCGGGCCGCACGGCCTCGACCGCCGCCGCGCTCATGATCGGCGTCGCGCTCGTCACCTTCGTCGCGGTTCTCGCGAACGGGATGAAGGCGTCGAACCACGACGCGATCAACGAGCAGGTCTCGGCGGACTACGTCGTCACGTCCCAGGACGGCTTCACGCCGTTCGTCGCGGGCGCCGGCGATGCGCTCCGCACCGCGGAGGGCACCGACCTCGTCACGCCGGTGCGCTCCGACCTGGCCTCCGTGGACGGGTCCGGCCAATACCTCACCGGCATCGACCCGAAGCACATCGCGGAGGTCTACACGTTCGACTGGAAGGACGGCTCGGATGCCGTCCTTGGCGAGCTCGGCGAGAGCGGCGCGATCGTCTCCAAGCAGTTCGCCGACGACAAGAACCTGAAGGTCGGCGACACGATCGACATCCGGACGCCGGACGACGGGAGGGCTGCCCTCGCGGTCAAGGCGATCTACGAGCCGCCGCCCTTCTTCCCCATCCTCGGCGCGGTATCCGTCTCACAGGAGAAGTTCGACCAGCTCTACCAGCGGCCGCGCAACTCCTACGTCTTCGTGAACGTGCCGGGCGACCCGACCGACGCGACCACGGCGTCGCTCGACTCGGCGGTCGCGAAGTTCCCGGACGCGAAGGTGCAGACAAAGAGCGAGTGGATCACGCAGCAGGACCAGGACTTCAACAACTTCCTGAACCTCCTGTACGTGCTTCTCCTGCTGGCGGTCATCGTCAGCCTCTTCGGCATGGTCAACACGCTCGTCCTCTCGGTCTACGAGCGGACGCGCGAGCTCGGAATGCTGCGGGCGGTCGGGATGACCCGGCGCCAGACCCGCAGAATGGTGCGACACGAGAGCGTCATCACGGCGCTCATCGGGGCGGCGCTCGGGCTCCCGCTCGGGATCTTCCTCGCGGTGCTCGTGACGAAGGCGCTATCGCAGTTCGACGTGCGCTTCGCGATCCCGTGGGGCCAGCTCATCGTGTTCACGATCGTGGCGATCATCGTCGGGATCCTCGCGGCGATCGCCCCGGCCCGCCGTGCCGCTCGGCTGAACGTCCTCCAGGCGCTTCAGTACGAGTAGCGGCGGGACGAAGGGGGCGCGGCCTCACGAGGTCGCGCCCCTTTCCGTCGTCCGGGAGACCTCCGCGGCCACGTCCGGGGTCAGACCGCTGCCATGCCCCGTCCGCCCATGGCCCGGTGCCAGGAGACATGCCATGGCCGTTTCGGACCGGACGGCCGCGCGCCCAATACCCATGCTGGCCGTGCGAGGACGCGACGGGCGTCCGCTCAGCGCACGGGTGCGATACGGGTGCCAGGCACGGGCTCGTCCGCAGGCGCCCGGATCAGACCCCGTCAGGCCACGAGCGACTTGCCCCGGCCGTCAATACGGCGACGGGGCGTCCGCGCCGGCCGCGGCGACTTCGTCGCGCGCACCGCTCAGGGCCCGCGCGATCGACGGGATCGCAGCCTCAATGTCCTCGGCGCTCACGTCGAGGTGGGTGACCGCGCGCAGGACGTTCATCTTCGACGCGAAGGAGAGTAGGACGCCCTCGGCGCGGAGACGCGCGACCGCGTCGTCGGCTCCGAGGCCGAGCGAGCCCACGTCCACGAGCACGAAGTTCGACTCGACCTGCTCGGGGTCGACGGGCAGGCCCGCCTCGGCGAGCCCCTCCCCGAGCCGCCGCGCGTTCTTGTGGTCCTCCGGAAGCCGCTCGACGTTGTGGTCGAGCGCGTAGATCCCGGCCGCGGCGACGATGCCGGCCTGGCGCATCGCACCGCCGAACAGGTGCTTGAAGCGCCGCGCCTTCCCCGCGCGCGCCGCCGAGGTCGCGACGAGCGCGCCGAGCGGGCATCCGAGGCCCTTCGACAGACAGAGCGTCGCGACGTCGGCGTCGCCCGCCCACGCGGACGGCGGCTCGCCTGCGGCGGCCGCGGCGTTCATGATCCGCGCGCCGTCGAGGTGCACGCCGAGGCCGTGCCCGCGTGCCTCCGCGACGACCGCGCGATACCGGTCGAGCGGCCAGACGCGGCCGCCGCCTCCGTTGTGCGTGTTCTCGATCGACACGACCTTCGTGGGCGCCATGTGCAGGTCGCCCGCTGGATTGAGGGCGTCGCGGAGCTGCTTCGGGCTGAAGCGGCCGTCGTCGGTCGCGAGGGCTTTCATCGCAAGCCCCGAATGGACAGCAGGCCCGCCCAACTCATAGCGAAAGAGATGCGAACGCCCGTCAGCAACGACCTCGTCCCCCGGCTCGGTGAGCAGCCGCAGCGCGATGTGGTTCCCCATGGTCGCGGTCGGGAGGAACACGGCCTCGTCGTGTCCGAGGAGCGCCGCGACGCGCTCCTCGAGGGCGGTCACGGTCGGGTCCTCCCGCTTCTGCTCGTCGCCGACAACCGCTTCGGCCATCGCGCGTCTCATCCCTTCGGAGGGCTGGGTGAGGGTGTCCGACCGAAGGTCGATCATCTGGAAGAGCCTACCGCGGAACGCGTTATTTACCCTCTGGTGCAGCGAGAACGCCTACCATCTGACAGGCCGTGTTTCATCGCCTAGCGATCGCGATCGCCGCCGTCCTCGTGTGCGGGGCAGCCGTCCCGGCCGCCGGCCACCACCTGCCGGTGATCCCCGAGGGCGTTACCGTCGGCGACGTCGAGGTCGGCGGGTACTTGACGCTTCAGGCGCGCGAGATGCTTCACGCGACGTACGGCCAGCCGGTCCAGCTCGTGTCCGGGAAGGACACCTGGACGATGGCGCCGTCGCGGTTCGGTGCCACCGCGGCGATCGACAACGCGGTCGACGAGGCCCTCAAGGCCAAGCCCGGGACGCACGTGAAGCTCGGCGCGACGTT
The DNA here is from genome assembly GCA_963720515.1 of uncultured Actinomycetes bacterium. GTDB lineage: Bacteria > Actinomycetota > Thermoleophilia > Gaiellales > Gaiellaceae. The sequence goes on from OY970397.1 coordinate 689,551, forward strand.
CAAGCGGGCGCAGGTGCGCGCCTACGTGAACGACCTCTCGCGGCGCTTCGCCGAGCCGGCGCAGAACGCACGGCTCGTCGGCCTCACGAAGAGGCTCCGGCCGTTGATCAAGCCGGAGAAGCGGGGCGTCGCAGTGAACAAGCCCGCCATGGTGGGCCGCCTCGTCTCCGCCCTCAGGTCGGCGAACCGGAACTTCCGCGTGCAGCTCGCGACGACGACGGTCGCACCGCGGGTCACGGTTGCGAGCTACGGCCCGGTCGTCATCATCCGGCGCAGCTCGAATCGGCTGACGCTCTACAGCGGCCGCAAGGTCGTGCGGCAGTTCACGGTCGCGACCGGCCAGGCCGCCTACCCCACGCCGCTCGGTGCATTCCACATCGTCGTCAAGGAGCGCGACCCGACCTGGAACCCGCCCGACAGCGAGTGGGCCAAGGACGCGAAGCCGATCCCGCCCGGGCCGGGCAACCCGCTCGGGACGCGCTGGATGGGCATCTCCTCCCCGGCCGTGGGGATCCACGGGACGCCTGACGCCGCATCGCTCGGCTACTCCGCCTCGCACGGCTGCATCCGGATGGCGATCCCCGAGGCCGAGTGGCTCTTCGAGCACGTGAACGTCGGCACGCCCGTCCTGATCGTCTCCGCCTAGCAGCGGTCAGCGCGCGCGGGCGGGAAGGCTGACAAGCGAGCGCGGCAGGCCGTGGAGGTACACGGCACCGGCGAGCGCGGCCACGAGCGCGCCCGCGCCGCCGACGGCGAACGCGAGCTCCGTTCCACCCGTGGCGGCGAGCCACCCGGCCAGGATTCCGCCGAACGGCATCGACCCGTTGAACGCCAGGTAGTAGAGCCCGAGGACGCGGCCGCGGAGGCGGCCCGGTGCGCCGAGCTGCAGGACGGCGTTCGAGTTCGACGTCCAGACGGTGAACGCACCGCCGGTGACGAGGAGGAGCGCGCAGGCGCCCGTGAGCGAGCCGACCGGCGCGAGCAGGAGCTCCCCCAGGCCGAAGAGCCCCGCGCCACCGAGGAAGATCGTCGCGCTCGCCCGCGAGAGAGACGCGGCGGCGAGCGCGCCGACGAGCGCGCCGGCGCCGAAGCAGGCGGACAGGATCCCGAAGGCGCCGGGGCCGCCCTCGAGCGTCTGCTTCGCGAGGACCGGAAGAAGCACGTTGAAGTTGAACGCGAGGACGCTCGTCACGAACACCGTCGTGAGCACGACGGCGGCGGCCGGCGTTCGGCGCACGTAGGCGAAGGCCTCGCGCGTGCCGTCCACGAGACCCGGAACCTCACCGTCCTCGCGGTCGAGCGGGTAGAGGTCGTCCTCGCGGATCAGGAAGAGGCTTGCGAGGACGGCCAGGAAGCTGGCGGCGTTCAGGGCGAAGCACGCGCCGGCGCCGGCGGTCGCCACGACGATCCCGCCGAGCGCCGGTCCGATGATGCGCGCCCCGTTGAAGAGCGACGAGTTGAGGGCGACCGCGTTCGGCAGCTCGTCGCGGCCGACGAGCTGGAAGGTCAGCGCCTGCCGCCCCGGGTTGTCGACGACGAGCACCGTGCCGCGCAGCACCGCGAGGACGTAGAGCATCCACGGCGTCACGACGCCGCCGAGGGTGATCGCCGCGAGTGCGGCCGCGAAGACCAGCGAGAGCGCCTGGGTCACGATGATCGCTCGCCGCGGGTCGATCCGGTCGAGGAGCACGCCCGCCGGGAGGCTGAACAGCGTGAACGGCAGGAACTGGCACAGCGCGAGCACGCCGACCGCGATCGGTGAGCCGGTCAGCTGGAGGAGCAGCCACGCGGTCGCGATGTTCTGCATCCAGCTGCCCGTGACCGAGACGACCTGGCCGCCGAAGAACAGCCGGTAGTTGCGATGGCGGCGCAGGCTCGCGAACGTCCTTCGGTTCGCCGCGAGGAACGCGCGCGTCACGCTCGCACCTCGAGCAGCCGCTCGAGCGCGGGGAGCGCGTCCTCGACCGATGCCCGCTCGGCCGGATCGAGCTGCGCGAGCCGAGCCGCGAGCCAGGCGGTGCGGCGCCGGCGCGCCGAGCGCAGGACGCGTCGGCCCTCGTCGGTCATGGCCAGCTCCACACGACGGCGGTCGGCTTCCGAGCGCGTCCGCGTGACGAGCCCCATCGCCTCCAGGCGGTCGACGGCGGCCGTCACCCGCGGGCGCGAGAGCCGCTCACCCTCGGCCAGCTCGCGCACGCCCACGCCGTTCCCGGTGTCGATCGCGTGGAGAAGTGCGGCCTGTCCGGCGGTGATCCCGAGCGGCGCAAGCTCACGGCGAAGATCGCGGTTCAGCCGGAGCAGCACCGGGCGAAGATCGTTGGCGAGGTCGAGCGCGTCGGTCGGGTCGCCCGTGCTGACAGTTTTCATTAACACTATGAACGATTCTAGCGGCTCCCTCCTTCTCGGCGTCGGTTCCTGTCCCCCCGAACATCCGCCCAGCAGAGATCCACGCTAGCGGCCCTGGACGCGCAGTGTGTGACGGCTCTGCGCCAACTTCGTCCCAGCTCGTCCACAGCCCGCGGGGCGGCGCGACGCTACGCCCGAGGGCGCGCTTCCATCCGCGCGAGCCAGGCGGCCACGCGCGGATAGCCGTCGCCGAGCGCCAGCCGCTCGGCGAGGATCTGGTGGAAGACGTACGGGTCGCCGTCCTCGAGGTACCGGGAAAAGCGCAGGAACGGGAATGCCACGCAATCGGCGACGCCGAAGTCGCCCATGAGGTAGTCGCGGCCGTCGAGCAACGCCTCGAAGACGTCGAGCGACCCGGTGATCTCGAGTCCGAGAGCCTCGACGCGGACGGGATCGGCCCGCCCGCTCTCGAGCTCGTCGGTCAGCTCGTTCGGTGCGCGCTTCCACACGCGGTTGAACCAGTCCACGAAGACCTCCACCTCGGCCCGGCGCGCCGGAACACGCGGGTAGAGCGGCGGCTCGGGGAAGCGACGCTCGAGCTCGGCCAGGATCCGCGTCGAGTCCGCGACGACCTCGCCGTCGAGCTCCATGACCGGCACGAGGTCCTGGCCGCTCAGCGCGACGACCGGCGAACGGTCGTCCGGATCCACGTCGACCCACTCGACCTCGACGCCCTTGTACGCGAGCGCGAGCGCGACCCGCTCGACGTTCGTGGAGAGCGGGATGCGGAGCACACGGACCACGCGCAGCACAACGCGCGCCGGCGGGATCCTCTTCCCGTGTGTCAGAACGCGCCGCTCGGCAACACTAGGGGCCGAGATGCCGTTCTCCCGCGGATTCAAGGGACGGAGGAGCGACGACGCGGACGCCGCCCGGCTCCCGCCGGGCCAGTATCTGACGCCGGGCTTCCCGGTCCTCTCCGCCGGACCGACGCCGCACACGCCGCTCGACGAGTGGTCGTTCTCGATCGAGGGCGGCGCGGAGCCTGTGTCCTGGACCTGGGACGAGCTCCGTGCGCTAGGGAGCGAGACGGTGACAGTGGACATCCACTGCGTGACCCGCTGGACGAAGCTCGACACGACGTGGGAAGGCGTGTCGGTCGACACGCTGCTCGAGTCGGTCGACCACGACGCCGGCTATGCGCTCGCATTCTGCGACGGCGGCTACACGACCAACGTCCCGCTCGAGGATCTGACCGGCGGGAAGGCATGGGTGGCGTACGGCTACGACGGCGAGCCACTCGACCCGGAGCACGGCGGTCCGGCGCGCCTGCTCGTCCCCCATCTGTATTTCTGGAAGAGCGCCAAGTGGGTGCGCGGGCTCCGGCTCCTCGACGAGGACCAGCCCGGCTTCTGGGAGACGAACGGCTACCACCTCTACGGCGACCCGTGGCGGGAGCAGCGGTACTGGGGCGACTGACCTCGCGCTGGGCGCCGGCGGCGGTGGCGGAGGTCGCGAGGGAGACGCCCAGTGTGCAGACGCTCGTGCTCGACGTGGACGGCTGGCCGGGGCACCGGGCGGGACAGCACCTCGACATTCGGCTGACCGCGGAGGACGGCTACACGGCACAGCGGAGCTACTCGGTCGCCTCGGCGCCGGGCGAGCCGCCCGCGATCACGGTCGAGCGCCTCGACGACGGCGAGGTGTCGCCGTATCTCGTGGACGTGGCGCAGCCGGGCGACGAGGTCGAGGTCCGCGGCCCGATCGGCGGATGGTTCGTCTGGGATCCGACCGACGGCGGCCCGCTCCTCCTGGTCGGCGGCGGTTCAGGCGTCGTCCCGCTCATGGCGATGATCCGGTACCGCGCCGCCTCGGGGAGCGAGGTCCCGACGCGGCTCCTGCTCTCGTCGCGCACCTGGGACGACGTCATCTACCGAAACGAGTTGGCCGACCTCGGAGGACGCGGCGACGGGCTCGAGGTGGTGCACACGCTGACGCGCGCCCAGCCGGACGGCTGGACCGGATACGCGCGGCGGGTGGACGAGGCGATGCTGCGCGAGGTAGCGTGGCCGGCTGGCGGATCGGCGAGGGCGTACGTCTGCGGGCCGACCGCGTTCGTCGAGGCGGTCGCCGAGGGTCTCGTCGGGCTCGGCTGGGACGCGGGCCGCGTGCGGACTGAGCGCTTCGGGGCGACGTCGTGATGGAGACCTCGGACATGCGGCTCGACGGCAACGCGCTCGGCGGCCCGCTCCTCGAGGTCTTCGGCGTCGAGATGACCGTGGCGGTCGCGACCTGCGCCACGTGCGGCGCGAGAGGCGAGGTGGCGCGCCTCGAGGTCTACGTCCAGTGCCCGGGGATCGTCGCCCGCTGTCCGGTCTGCGGCGCGGTCGTCCTGCGTGTGGTCGAAAGCCGCGAGCGCATCTGGCTCGACCTCAGCGGCGCCCGGACGCTCGAGATGGCCCGGCCGGGCTAGCGCGCCTCGACCGCGTCCGGCTCGGCGGCGAGGTCGGGATGCTCGTCGAAGCCGTACCGCACGACCGCCCGCTTCGCCGCCTTCACCTCGTCGAGCCGCCGAACGGGCCGCCGGCGCGGTGCGTCCTTGACGACGGCCGGATCCTCGGCGGCCTCGCGCGCGATCGCGAGCATCGCGTCGGCGAAGGCGTCGAGCCGCTCTTTCGGCTCGGTCTCGGTCGGCTCGATCATGAGCGCCTCGGGGACGATCAGCGGGAAGTAGATCGTCGGCGGGTGGAAGCCGTAGTCCATGAGCCGCTTGGCGACGTCGAGCGCGGTCACGCCGTGCTCACGCTTGAGGTTCCGCGCCGAGAGCACGAACTCGTGCATGCAGAGGCGGTCGAACGGCAGGTCGTACGCGCCGCGCAGGCGGGCGAGCAGGTAGTTCGCGTTCAGGACGGCCGCCTCGGACATGTCCTTGAGCTGCGGGCCGTACGAGCGGATGAACGCGTACGAGCGGACGAAGACCCCGAATGGGCCGGCATAGCCCCGCACCTTCCCGATCGTCTTCGGCCGGTCGTGGTCGTAGCGGAACCGCTCGCCGTCGCGCACGACGGCCGGCACCGGCAGGAACGGCTCGAGCGTCGTCCGCACTGCGACCGGGCCGCCGCCGGGCCCGCCGCCGCCATGCGGCTGCGAGAACGTCTTGTGCAGGTTGAAGTGGACGATGTCGAAGCCCATGTCGCCGGGCCGCGAGATCCCGCACACGGCGTTCAGGTTCGCCCCGTCGTAGTAGAGGAGCGCGCCGGCGCCGTGGAAGATCTCGGCGACCTCTTCGATCGACTCGTCGAAGAGGCCGAGCGTGGAGGGGTTCGTGAGCATCAGCCCCGCCGTGCGCTCGTTGACGTTCGCGCGGAGGAACTCGACGTCGAGGTTGCCGCGCGCGTCGGTGCCGACCTTCTGGAGGTTGTATCCGGCCATGGTCACGCTCGCGGGATTCGTGCCGTGCGCGGTGTCGGCGACGAAGATCGTGTCGCGGACGTCGCCCTCGCCACGGTCGGCGAAGTACGCGCGCATGAGCATCAGCCCGGTCAGCTCGCCCTGCGACCCGGCGGCCGGCTGGAGCGACACGGCGTCGAGGCCGGCCACCTCGGCGAGGATCTCCTGTAGGCGCCACATGAGCTCGAGCGCCCCCTGCGCGCCGTCCTCCTCCTGGAGCGGGTGCAGGTCGCGGAACCCAGGCAGCGCGACGACCCGCTCGTTCACGCGCGGGTTGTGCTTCATCGTGCAGGAGCCCAGTGGGTAGAAGCCGGTGTCCACGCCGAACGTGCGGTCGGCGAGCGCCGTGAAGTGCCGCACGATCTCGGGCTCCGAGAGCTCCGGCAGGCGCGGCGGGTTCGCGCGCGCGAGACTCTCGGGCACGTCCGGAACGGGCAGCCCAGGCCGCGGGAGCGTGCCCGCACGCCGGCCCGGCTTCGACTTCTCGTAGATCAGCTCCATGTGCGGCTTTCGGCACGGTTCGGGCACAGACACGTGCGCATTTCTTGGGTAGTGTCGAAGCCGGCAGGCGGGATCGTGGGCAAACCCATTACTCGCGTGTAACTGGTCGCGACGATCACCGCCCCAGCGCCTCCGCGAGCCGCTCGATGTCTTTGGCCGTCCGCCTCTCCGTGACACAGACGAGGAGCGCGTCGTCGAGATCCGCGTAGTCGCGCCCGAGCGCGTAGCCCGGGTGGACGCCCTTCGCCCGCGCCTCGCGGATCGCCTCGGCCGCGGGCCGGTCGAGCCGCACCGCGAACTCCTTGAACGTCGCCCGGCCGGGGAACGCGGGCTCGAGCCCGAGCCGCTCCTTCGCGTGCGCAGCGAGCGCCATGCAGGTCTCGCCGATCTCTCGGAGTCCCTGCGGGCCGAGCCACGACAGGTACATGAGGCCGGCGAGCGCGAGGAGCGTCTGGTTGGTGGTGATGTTGTGCGTCGCCTTCTCGCGCCGGATGTGCTGCTCGCGTGTCTGGAGCGTGAGGACGAAGCCGCGCCGTCCATCGAGGTCGGTCGTCTCGCCGACGATCCGGCCCGGCATCCGCCGCACGTAGTCGTCGCGCGCGGCAAGGAAGCCGTAGTGCGGCCCGCCGTACGCCATCGGGTTCCCGGCCGGCTGGCCTTCGCCGACCGCGATCGCGCAGCCGTACGCGCCGGGCGCCTCGAGGACGCCGAGCGAGATCGGGTCGACGTACGCGATCGGGAGCGCGCCCTGGTCGTTCGCTGCGGCCGCGAGATCCGGCGCCGGCTCAAGGCATCCGAAGACGTTCGGCTGCTGGAAGATCATGCAGGCCGCGTCCTCGGCGGCGGCGCGGAGCTCGTCGGGATCGGTGACGCCGCCGCGGTGCGGCACCTCGACGACCTCGAGGCCGAAGCCCGGCGCGTACGTCTTGACGACCTGGCGCACCTGCGGATTCACGGCCTCGCAGAGCACGACCTTCGATCGGCCGGTCGCATGCTTGGCGACGTAACAGGCGTCAGCGGTGACGGACGGCCCGTCGTAGCCGGAGGCGTTCGAGACCTCCATCCCGGTCAGCTCGCAGATCGCGGTCTGGTACTCGAAGATCGCCTGCAGCACGCCCTGGCTCATCTCGGGCTGGTACGGCGTGTACGCCGTCAGGAACTCCCCGCGCGCGAGCATCGCGTCGATGAACGCCGGCACGTAGTGGTCGTAGATGCCGGCGCCGAGGAACGAGAGCTCGCGGCCGGTGTGGGCGTTCCGCTCGGCGAGCTCCGTCAGGTGCGCGACGATCTCCGGCTCGGAGAGCGCCGGCTCGAGATCGAGCTCGCGGCCGAGGCGCATGCCCTCCGGGATGTCGCGGAAGAGCTCGTCGACGGACGAGGCCCCGATGGCTGCGAGCATCTCCTCACGGTCGCCGTCCGTGAGCGAGAGGTAGGGAAGCTGCGTCACTGCTCCTCGAGAAGCTTCTTGTACGCCGCGACGTCGAGGAGGGAGTCGACCTCGGCCGGATCCGAGAGGCGGATGCGGATGAGCCACCCCTCGCCGTACGGATCCTCGTTGATCGTCTCGGGCGCGTCCGCGAGCGTCGCGTTCACCTCGAGCACCTCACCGGAGAGCGGCGCAATGAGGTCCGACACGGCCTTCACGGACTCGACCTCGCCATAGCTCTCGTCCTTCGCGGCGGAGTCCCCGACCTCGGGCGGCTCATAGTGGACGATCTCGCCGAGCGAGTCCTGCGCGTACCACGTGATGCCGAGGGTCGCGGTGTCGCCGTCGATCCGCGCCCAGTCGTGCTCCGGGTGATATCGAAGCTCATCCGGATAGCTCTCATCCGCTGCCACTGGGGGCCTCCTTTCTCTTGTAGAACGGCTTCGGGACGATACGCGCCTTCCGCTCGCGGCCGCGCAGGTCGACGGTCACCTCCGTCCCTGGTTCGGCGAAGGCCACGTCCACGTACGCGAGCCCGATCGCCTCGCCGAGCGTCGGCGAGAGCGTGCCCGACGTGACCTCGCCGCCCTCGACGATCCGCATGCCCTGGCGCGGGATGCCGCGATCCTCCATGCGCAGCGCAACGAGCTTCTGCGCCGAGCCTTGCTCCTTCTCGCGGCGCAGGACGTCCACGCCCGTGAACTCCTTGTCGAGCGCACACGCCCAGCCGAGCCCGGCCTCGATCGGCGTGCGGTCCGGCGTGATGTCGTTGCCGTGCAGCGGATAGCACGCCTCGAGCCGCAGCGTGTCGCGGGCGGCGAGCCCGCAGGGGGTCACGCCGCGCTCGACGATCGCGTCCCAGAGGCGCGGCGCGTCCTCGGGCGCGCACCCGAGCTCGCAGCCGCGCTCGCCGGTGTAGCCCGTCCCCGCGACGGTGCACTGCACGCCGAGGACGTCGTCATCGCGGAAGGTGAACGGCTCGATCTCGATCCCGAGCCGACCGAGCGCGTCCGGGCCCTGCACGGCGAGGAGCGCCCACTCGTCCGACACGTCGCGCGCGGCGTCGAGCGCCCGGTGGTCGGGCTCGACGTTCGAGGCGTTCACGATCAGGAGGTAGCTGTCGCCACCGCGGCGGTAGGCGATCAGGTCGTCCGTGATGCCGCCGCGCTCGTTCGTGAGCAGGGTGTACTGCGCCTGCCCCGGCCCGATCCGGTCGAGGTCGTTCGAGAGCCGCGCCTGGAGGTAGGCGTGCGTCCCGTCGCCCTCGAGCGCGAGCTCGCCCATGTGCGACACGTCGAAGACGCCGGCGCCGGTCCGGACGGCCCGGTGCTCGTCCGCGATGGATGTGTACTGCACCGGCATCTCCCAGCCGGCGAACGGGACGATGCGGGCCCCGAGCGCGACGTGGCGGTCGTAGAGCGGCGTTCGGCGAAGGGTCTGCACCGGAGTTCGATCCTACTTCGGCGCCCGTTCGCCTGGAGCCGGAAGCCGAGCCGTCCACCGGACCAGCACGAACGCCTCCCCTGACCCGCTATCCCCCCTCGGGGGGCGCGACGTCCCCAGCACGAACGCTACCCGGGTCGGGCGCACGTGTCTGTCACGGCTTCGTGCCGACTTCGTGCCGGTTCCTCCACAGGGAGGCGGCCGCTCAGCCGGGTGTCGCGGCCGCGGGCTCGACCTGCGCGAGCTCTGGATCGAGCGGCCGGAAGCGCGCCGTGAAGTGCCGGAGTACCGGCGCCTCCGCGACGAGGTCGTAGCCGCGCACGGCGTCGGTGTCGGCGACGATCGCCGCGATCGTGTCCGCCGCGTGCTCGAGCTGGCGCGACGTATAGAGGCGGCGCGGCACGGCGAGGCGAAGGAGCTCGAGCGACGGGTGCCGGTTCTCGCCGCTCTCCGGGTCGCGGCCGGCCATGACGGAGCCGATCTCGGCCGCCCGAACGCCGCCCTCGAGGTAGAGCGCACACGAGAGCGCCCAGGCGGGGAACTCGGCCGCCGCGAGGTGCGGCAGGATCGCGCCCGCGTCGAGGTAGACGGCGTGGCCGCCGGTCGGCAGGACGACCGTGGCGCCCGCGTCGACGAGCACCGCGCCGAGGTAGGCGACCTGTTCGATGCGGTGTCGCAGGTACTCCTCGTCGAGCACCTCGCGGAGCCCGGCGGCGATCGCGTCGAGATCGCGGCCGGCGAGGCCGCCGTACGTCGGAAACCCCTCCGACAGGACGCCGAGCGACTGGAGGCGATTGAAGAACACCTCGTCCTCGCGCACCGCGACGAAGCCGCCGATGTTCGCGATCGCGTCCTTCTTCGCGCTCATCAGCACGGCGTCTGCGTCGGCCAGCTCGGCATGGACGACCTCGGGGAGGCTCATGTCCGCGCACCCGGGCTCGCGCTCGCGGATGAACCAGGCGTTCTCGGCGAAGCGCGCGATGTCGAGGACGAGCTTCAGGCCGCGGTCGTGCGTCGCCGCGGCGACCGCGCGGATGTTCTCGAGCGAGACGGGCTGGCCGCCGCTCGTGTTGTTCGTGAGCGTGAGCATCACGATCGAGATGCGGCCGCCCTCCGGGCCGTCGAGCAGCTCGACGAGCCGGTCGACATCCATGTTCCCCTTGAACGGCACGTCGGCGGAAGGGTCGAGCGCGCCCGGGACGCCGAGGTCGAGCGCGACGCCACCGCGCGTCTCGATGTGCGCGCGCGTCGTGTCGAAGTGCGCGTTCGACGGGACGATCTCGCCGGGGTCGATGACGGCGCCGAAGAAGACGCCCTCCGCCCCGCGCCCCTGGTGCGTCGGGACGACGAACTGGAAGCCGAGCACGTCGGCCACCGCCGCGCGGAAGCGCTCGAAGCTCCGCGACCCGGCGTACGACTCGTCCCCGAGGAGGAGCGCCGACCACTGCTCCTGGCTCATCGCGCCGGTGCCGGAGTCGGTGAGAAGGTCGAGCTCGACGTCGCGCGACGAGAGCTGGAAGACGTTCCACCCGGCCGCCGCGAGGGCCGCGCGCGCGCTCGTCGCGGGTGGTCATCCGGATCGGCTCGATCATCTTGATCCGGAACGGCTCGCGAGGCGCGCGCATGGGTGCAGCGTACGCCTCGAGAGCCGAAGTCGGCGCACCTACGGCACGGTTTCGGCACCCGCCGGCCCGAACCCCCGGGGTAGCGTTCGTGTTGGGGCCGCCGCGCCCCCATGGGGGAGCGTTTTGCCCCTCGGGACACGTCCCCTTGGGCCACCCCGCACGGGACCGAGCCCTGCCCGGGCGCGTCTTGCGGCTACCCCGCGGGGCTGTGCGGCGGGGCTAGGAGTCGCGCAGGAACGAGGGGACTTCGAGGACGTCCGCGGGGACGTCGAACCCCGTGCGCGGGGCCTCGGGGATCCCCTCTTCGCGCTCCGGGGCCTTCGTCCGCCGCCTGGGCGGCTCGCCGAAGCCGGTCGCGATCACGGTGACGCGAACCGCGCCGCCCAATCCCTCGTGGATCACGGCGCCGAAGATGACGTTCGCGTTCTGGTCGGCGGCCTCGGTGACGACGCCGGCCGCCTCGTTCACCTCGAAGAGGCCGATGTCGGCACCGCCCGAGATGTTGAGGAGAATTCCGGTCGCGCCGTCGATCGACGACTCGAGGAGCGGCGACGAGACCGCCTGCCGCGCCGCCTCGACCGCGCGGTTCGGGCCCTCCGCCTCGCCGATGCCCATGAGCGCCGAGCCGGCGTCGCGCATGATCGTGCGCACGTCCGCGAAGTCGAGATTGACGAGCCCGGGCACCGTGATGAGATCGGTGATGCCCTGGACGCCCTGGCGGAGCACGTCGTCGGCCATCCCGAACGAATCGACGACGGAGGTCTCCGGCTCGACGACCTGGAGAAGCTTGTCGTTCGGGATCACGATGAGCGTGTCCACGTTCTCGGAGAGCTCCGTGACCCCGAGCTGCGCCTGTTCGGCGCGCCTGCGGCCCTCGAAGGAGAACGGCCGGGTCACGACGCCCACGGTGAGCGCGCCGAGCTCGCGCGCGACCTCCGCAACGATGGGCGCGCCGCCCGTGCCGGTGCCGCCGCCCTCACCCGCCGTGACGAAGACCATGTCCGCGCCCTTCAGCGCCTCCTTGATCTCGTCCCGGCTCTCCTTGGCCGCCTCGCGGCCGACCTCGGGATTCGCGCCGGCGCCCAGTCCGCGCGTCGCTTGCGCCCCGATGTGGAGCTTCACGTCGGCGTCGCACATGAGCAGCGCCTGGGCATCCGTGTTCACGGCGAGGAACTCCACGCCCTTGAGGCCAGCGTCGACCATCCGGTTGACGGCGTTCGATCCGCCGCCGCCGACGCCGACGACCTTGATCACTGCTAGATAGCTGCCTGTTTGATCTCGCATATGCATAAAGCTCGACTTGAGCGTCTCGTGAGACTACGCCTAGCGCAAAGCGCTGTCAAACGCCTTGTTTGCAGGGCATTAGGACCGAGAGTCTAAACCCTCGCTTACAGGTTGAGGGTTTGTTCCGACGACGACGCGCTCGGGAAGGCTCACGTCCACGTAGTCGGCAGACGCAAGATCCGTGTCCGAAAGCGACGCGAAGATGGCCCGCGCGGCGGCGAATTTGGCCGCCAGCTCGGTCGTGTCGCCCAGCCGGAGCTCCGGACCGGTCGTCATGACGAGCGTCGCTCCGGTCTCGTCGATCCGCGCGTAGAGAATGCGGCCCGGGAAGCGGCGCGGGAACCCCGAGACCAGGCGAAGCGCGGTGGCGGCGTCGCCCCCGGCGATGGTCCGGCCGACCGCCGGCGCCGTCGCGAGCTCGATCCGGAGGCGCGCGAGGCGCGGGAGCTCGTCGGGGCGAACCGCCGCGATCACCTTCCCGCTCCGCGCGACGAGCCATGCGTGTCCGCCGTCCCGGTAGATGGCGACCGGACGCTCCGGCTCGACCGTCACGAGGAGCCGGTGCGGGAACGCCCGGTCGACGTGCACCGAGGCGACCCACGGAAGCGCGCGCAGCGTAGCTTCCACGTCACCGCGGTCGAGCGCGACGAGGCTCTCACCTCGGAACGGCGCGAGCGCGGTGCGGACCTGCTTCGCCACCGCCGGCGTGGCGCCGTCCACCTCGACCTTCTGGAGGGCGAACACGGACGACTCACGCGCGCCGAGGTACAGGAGGCCGGTGGCGCAGACGACCGCGGCCGCGATCGCGAGGATCCGCGTCCGCGGAAGTCCGAGCGCAGTCCGTGCCGACGGCGTGCGCGCGAGAGCGAGGGCCGCCCGTCGTGCCATGCCCTCCGGTTCGCCGCGCCGCGCGGACGTCCTACGTCGCGTCGGGGAACGGCGGGATCGCGATCGGGCCGAGGAGCTGCACCTCGGGCTCGAGCCGGACACCGTACTCCTCGAGGGCGCGCCGCCGCGCCTCCACGATGAGCGCGACCGCGTCGGCCGGACGTCGCGCCGCCGGCGTTCTCGATGAAGTTCGCGTGCTTGGGCGAGATGCAGGCGCCGCCGATGCGCGAAGCCGCGCAGGCCGCAGGCCTCGAGCATCCGGCCGGCGGAGAGCTCGTGCTCCGGGTTCTTGAACACGCTCCCGAACGTGCGCTTGTTCGTCGGCTGGGCGGCCTTGCGGCGCGCCTGCATGTCCGCGACGGTCGCCTTGATCTCCTCCACGGGCCGCGGCTCGAGGCGGAAGACGGCCTCCGCGACGATCTGGCCCGGCTCGAGCGCGGACCGGCGGTAGCGCAGGCCGAGCTCCTCGGGTGTCCGCCACTCGGCGCTCTCGGCATCCACGACGAGCGCGCGTTCGAGCACCGCCGGAGATGTCGCTGCCGTAGGCGCCGGCGTTCATCCACACGCCGCCGCCGGCGGTGCCCGGGATCGCGCACGCGAACTCGAGGCTGCCCAAACCGGCCGCGCGGGCGCGGTGCAGGCACACGGCGAGCGGCGCTCCGCCGCCCGCGACGATCCGGCCGTCCTCGGCACGTGCCGCAGCCAGCTCGCCCGAGAGCTTGAGCGCGAGCCCGGGGAAGCCCTCGTCCGCGACGAGCAGGTTCGAGCCGAGCCCGACCGGCGCGACCGGGAGCCCGTCGGCGGCGGCCTCGCGCAGCGCCTCTGCCAGATCGTCGACGGACTCCGGCGTCGCGAACCGCGCCGCCGGCCCGCCCGTGCCGAGCGTCGTGTACCGCGAGAGCTCGACGCTCACCGGATCCGCTCCAGGAGGAGCGGCACGGCGTCGTCCACGTCGCCCGCACCGGCCGTCAGCACGAGGTCGCCGGCGCGGGCCCACGACGCGACGATGGCGGCGCCGTCGTGGACGCTCGGCGCCCAGCCGATCCGCATGCCCGGGCGAAGCTCGGCGAGCCGCTCGACCACGAGCCGGCCGGTCACGCCCGGGATCGGCTCCTCGCGCGCGGGATAGACGTCGGTGATGCACGCGGCGTCGGCGCCCGCGAGCCCGGCGGCGAGCTCGCGCTGGAGGTGGAGCGTCCGCGAGTAGAGGTGCGGCTGGAAGAGCACGAGCACACGGCCGTCGCCCACGAGCTCGCGCGCGGCCTCGAGCGTCGCGGCGAGCTCGGCCGGGTGGTGCGCGTAGTCGTCCACGATCCGCACGCCGCCTGCCTCGCCGCGCGGCTCGAGCCTCCGCCCCGCGCCGCGGAACTCCGCGAGCACCGGCTCGGCCTCGGCGCGCGGAACGCCCGCCAGCTCGAGCGCGGCGAGCGCGGCCGCGGCGTTCCGGCGGTTGTGCTCACCTGGAACCGCGAGCTCGACGTCCACGGGCTCGAGCTCGTCCCCACGGACGACCTTCGCGTCCGGGAGCCCGGCGAGCCACTCGTCGAAGAGCGCCTCCACCTCGGCGCGCGAGGCGAACGTCGCGTGGTGGTCGAGATCCACGTTCGTGACGACCGCGATCGAGGCGGGGAGCGACGCCACCGTCCGGTCGGACTCGTCGCCCTCGACCACGAACCAGCCGGTTCCCGCGCGCGCGTGCGCGCCGAGCTGCGGGATCTCGCCGCCGATCGCGAACGACGGGTCGCGGCCGAGCCGGTCGAGGCAGAACGCGATCATCCCAGCCGTCGTCGTCTTCCCGTGCGCGCCCGCAACGACGATCGTTTGGGCCTGCGCCGCGAGCTCCGCGAGGAACTCGGCGCGCGACGCGCCCGCCACCCGCCCGGCGTACGCCGTCGAGACGACCGTCTCCCAGCCCTTCGGGGCGGGCGCGGGGTCGTCTGCGAGGGTGACCGGGATCCCGGCCGCGCGGACGGGCTCGAGGTACGGCGTCTCCTTCCGGTCCCAGCCGGCGACCTCGGCACCCCAGGCGTGCGCGACGAGCGCGTACCCGGAGAGCCCGGCGCCGCCGATCCCCACGAACCAGATCCGCCTACCCGCGAGCGGCTGCAACCGCGAGCACCTCCTCGGCGACGACCTCGGCAGCATCGGGCCTCGCCAGGCGGCGCATCGCCTCGCCCATCGCCGCGAGCCGCGCGGGATCCGCGAGAAGCTCGCCGGCCTGGCGCCGGAGCTCGAGCTCTTCCTGCGGCACTACGACCGCGCCTCCGCCGCGCTCGAACCAGTGGGCGTTCGCGGTCTGGTGGTCGGCGGTCGCGTGCGGGTATGGGACGAGGAGCGCGGGCTTCCCCGCCGCCGCGACTTCCCAGACCGAGCCGCCCGCGCGCGCGACGACAAGATCCGCGGCCGCGAGGGCGGCGCCGAAGTCATCCGTGTAGCCGAGCAGCACGTAGCCGTCGCGGGAGGCGCGGCCGCGCAGCTCGGCCACGTGGGCCTCGCCGCAGAGATGCAGCACCGCCGGTCCTTCCTCCGCCCAGGCGGCGAGCGCCGCCTCGTTCAGCGCCTGGGCACCCTGGCTGCCGCCGAACACGAGCACGACCGCGCCGTCCGCGGGGAGCCCGAAGCGCGCACGGGCCTCCGCCGGGTCGACCGGCTCGCGCGCGGGAATCGGCCGCCCGACCACGCGGTACTTCTCGCCGTCGCGCCCGGCGATCGGGTACGCGAGGAAGACGCGCGAGGCGAACGGCGCCGCGAGCCGGTTGGCAAGGCCCAGGTGCGCGTCGGCCTCCATGAGGCAGACCGGGATGCGAAGCGAGCGCGCCGCGAGCGCCATCGGCCCGGCGACGTAGCCGCCGCCGCCGAGGACGACGTCCGGCCGGCGCCGCCGCAGGATCCCGAGACAGGCCGGCAGCGAGCGAGCGGCGAGGGCGAGCGCACGCGCCATCGAGCGGCCGGGCCGGCGCGGAATCCCTTCCACGCGGAAGGAGTCGAACGCGTAGCCCGCCGCGGGGACGAGGGTCGCCTCAGCCCGCTGCGCGCCGGCGAACGTCACGCTGGCGCCTCGCCGGCTGAGGGCGTCCGCGACCGCGAGCGACGGGACGACGTGCCCCGCCGTCCCGCCGGCCGCGACCAGGCACGCTGGCGGTGGCTCGGGCGGCATGGTTGGACGCGATGTTAAGGAGGATGCCGACGGAGGCGAGCAGCACGATGAGGCTCGACCCGCCGTAGCTCACGAACGGGAGCGGGATTCCGGTGAGCGGCGCGAGCCCGAGGACGGCCGCGAGATTGACGAGCGCCTGGCCGCAGACAAGGGCCGTGATGCCTGTCGCGAGCAGCTTCCCGAACGGGTCATGGGCCCGCAGCGCGACGGAGAACCCGGCCCAGCCGAACGCCACGAACGCCGAGATGACGGCCAGCGTCCCGATCAGGCCGAGCTCCTCGCCGATGACGGCGAAGATCATGTCGGTGGGGGCCTCGGGCAGGTAGTTGATCTTCCCGACGCCGGCACCGAGGCCCTTCCCGAAGATGCCGCCGGAGCCGAGCGCGAGCATCGCCTGCACGGTCTGGAAGCCGGTGTTCTGCGGATCGGCCCACGGGTCGAGGAACGCGAGGAGGCGCGCGCGGCGGTACGGCTCGAGCCAGATCGCGGCGAGCGCGAGGGTGGCCATGAGCCCGCCGGCGCCGGCGAGGACGCGGAAGCGCGTCCCGGCGACGACGAGCATCGCCGCGCAGGTGAGGACGATCGCGATCGAGGTGCCGAGGTCGGGCTCGATGAGGATCAGCCCGCAGGCGGCGAGCACGACCGCGCCGACCGGCTTGAAGAGCTCGCCGAGCGTCTCGGGCGCGGGCTTTCGTGCGAGCCAGGCCGCGAGCCAGACGACCACGGCGAGCTTCGCGAGCTCGGACGGCTGGAGGTTGAACGCGCCGAGCGGGATCCACCGCCGCGCGCCGTTCACGGTCGCGCCCACGACGAGCACGGCGACGAGACCGGCGAAGCTCGCGAGAAGAAGCGGCCCGCCGAGCCCGCG
Source organism: uncultured Actinomycetes bacterium (assembly GCA_963720515.1). Taxonomy (GTDB): domain Bacteria; phylum Actinomycetota; class Thermoleophilia; order Gaiellales; family Gaiellaceae. The sequence goes on from OY970397.1 coordinate 706,539, forward strand.
GATCGCCCGGAGCGGCGTGCGCGCGCAGAGGATCAGCGCGACGAGGCCGATCACTGCGTAGATCGCCTGGCGCTTCAGGTAGTACGCCGGGTCATCCGCGTTGACGGTCGCCTCGCCGGAGCTCGCGCTGTAGACCATGACGAGCCCGAAGGCCACGAGGCCCAGCGTGACGAGGACGAGAACCCCGAACTCGAGCTGCCCCGCGCTGCGCTTCACGACCGCTCGAGCTCCTGGGCGAGCGCGCGGAACTCGTCGCCGCGCTCCTCGAAGTTCCGGAACTGGTCGAAGCTGGCGCACGCGGGCGCGAGGAGGATCACGTCGCCTGGGGCCGCCTCCGACCACGCGGCGCTGACTGCCTGCGGCAGCGTCTCGTCCCGCTCGGCCTCGTGACCCGCGGCGCGGAGGGCGGCGTCGAGCTCGCCGCTCGCCTCGCCGATCAGGTGGATGCTCTTCACGCTCCCGGGGATCGCGCGCGCGAGCGGCCCGAAGTCCTCGCCCTTCAGCGACCCGCCGAGGATGAGGTGGAGCGGCTCGCGCGCGTAGGTCGCGAGTGAGCGGAGCGCGGCGGCCACGTTCGTCGCCTTCGAGTCGTTCACGAAGCGCACGCCGCGGGCCTCGGCGACCGGCTCGAGTCGGTGCGGAACGCCGGGGAACGAGCGGAGCCCCTCGGCGATCGCCTCGTCGGGGATCCCGGCCTCGTGGGCGGCGGCGGTCGCGGCGGCGGCGTTCTCGCGGTTGTGCGCGCCGGGGATGCGGGGCGCGGCGGGCAGCGGGTCGTCGCCCGCGAACTCGACGCGGCGCGCCGCTCCGGGGACCGGGCCGAACCCGCGGGGAACGACCGCCACGTCGTCCGGGCCCTGATTCTCGAAGATGCGGAGCTTCGCGGTCGCGTACGCCTCGAAGGTGCCGTGGCGGTCGAGGTGGTCGGGTTCGAGGTTCAGGAGCACAGCGATCCGCGGGCGGAGCTCGTGGACGTCCTCGAGCTGAAAGCTCGAGAGCTCGCAGACGATCCATGCGTCCTCGGTCTCCGGCTCGACCGCCGTCAGTGGGCGACCGACGTTCCCCGCCACCTCGACGGGCCGTCCTGCGGCGCGGAAGATCGCGCCGAGGAGCTCGGTCGTCGTGGTCTTGCCGTTCGTGCCGGTGACGCCGAGGATCGGGTTCGCGGGCAGGAGCCGCGCGCCGAGCTCGACCTCGCTCCACACGGGCACGCCGGCCTCGCGCGCACGCGCGACGAGCGGCGCGTCGGCCGGGACTCCGGGGCTTTTCACGAGCAGGTCCATGCCTTCGAGGAGCGCGGGGTCGTCCGCGCCGAGTCGCACTTCTACGCCCGCTTCGCGAAGCCTCCCGGCGTCGAGAGCGGCGTCCCGGTCGACGCCCAGAACGCGCACGCCGCGGCGCGCGAGGGCCAGCGCGGCGGCCTCGCCGGAGCGGGCGAGACCGAGGACGAGGACGCGCTCGGGAAGGGTAGGCTCGGAGGGCATGCGGATCGCGTGTCTCTTCGACGTCCACGGGAACCTTCCCGCGCTCGAGGCCGTCCTCGCGGAGCCCGACGTGGCCGGCGCCGACCTCGTTCTCTCGGGCGGCGACGCGGTGTCCGGCCCGTTCCCGCGCGAGACGGCCGACCTCCTCCGCGGCCTCGGCGACCGGCTCCTCGCGATCCGCGGGAACACGGAGCGCGACATCCTTGCGACGGAGGATTCGAAGACCGCCTGGCTCGCCGCGCAGCTCGGCGCCGACCACCTCGCGTGGATCGAGGCGCAGCCGCTCACGGCCGACCTCGGGAACGGCGTCCTCGCCTGCCACGGCACGCCGCGGTCCGACCTCGAGATCGTCACGCTCGTGACGCCGGACGAGCGGCTCGCCGAGATCCTCACGGGCGTCGACGCGAGGGTGGTGATCGGCGGGCACACGCACTCGCAGATGGACCGCGTCGTGGGCGGGATCCGGTGGGTCAACGCCGGCAGCGTCGGCATGCCGTACGAGCACGAGCAGGGCGCGTACTGGGCCCTCGTGGACGGCGGCGAGATCGAGCTGCGGCGCACGCCGTACGACGCCGAGGCGGCCGCCGAGCGGGTCCGCGCGACCACGTACCCCAGGTCGGACGAGTTCGCCGCCGAGTACGTCCTCACGATGTATGCGCCCGAAGAGACCGCGCCGTTCTTCGAGAACATGGCCGCGGAGCAGGACGCGGGCTGACACACACTCGGCACGGTCCCGTGACAGACACGTGACCACTTCGCCGATAGCATCGTGGCTGGTTGGGGGTGGGTTACGCGTTCGCGTCCGTCGAGACGCGGGGCGCAGCGCTACGACGCGAACTCGCTGAAGTAGCGGTAGTACAGGACGAAAGCGCAGGCGCAGAGGATCGCCGCCGTGATCCAGAAACGCACCATGATGCGCGTCTCGGACCAAGCCTTCATCTCGAAGTGATGGTGGAGCGGGGCCATGAGGAACACCCGCCGGCCGAAGCGCTTGAACGCGACCACCTGGATGATCACCGAGAGCGCCTCGATTACGAAGATCCCGCCGATCAGGAGGAGCAGCGCCTCGGTCTTGGTCATGATCGCGAACGCCGCGAGCGCGCCGCCGAGTCCCATCGACCCGGTGTCGCCCATGAAGACCTGCGCGGGGAAGGCGTTGTACCAGAGGAATCCGATCGAGGCCCCGACGAGGCTCGCGCCGAGGATCGCGAGGTCGAGCTCCTCCGGATCCGGCGTCCGGTCGCGCACGCTGACGAGGTAGGCGAGAACGCCCATCGCCGTGTACGTGAAGATCGAGATCGTCGACGTGCCGGCGGCGAGCCCGTCGAGGCCGTCGGTCAGGTTCACCGCGTTCGACGCACCGGCGATGATCAGGAAGAGCAGCGGGTACCACGCCCAGCCGAGCGGGATGTCCACGTTCACGAGCGGCACGTACACGCTCGTCTTGAAGTCCGCGTCGTTGACGACGATTGCGACGACGACAGTGATGACCCCGAGCAGCAGGAGCTTCCAGCGGCCCGCGAGCCCGAGCGAGCGCCGGTGCGTGAGCTTCGTCCAGTCGTCCACGAACCCGATCGCCGCGCAGCCGAGCGTCACGAAGAACGCCGTGAGCGCAGGCAGCGTCCGCTGCGTGAAGAGCAGGAACGGGATGGTCATCGCGATCATGATCAGGAGGCCGCCCATCGTGGGCGTGCCCTGCTTGGCGACGTGGCCCGCGGGCCCCTCCTCGCGGATGTGCTGGCCGAGCTCGTTCCGGCGGAGGAAGTCGATGAACTTCGGGCCGGCGGCGATGGCGATGACCATGCCGATGATGCCGGAGAGGAGAACCTTTTCCATGTCGCGGCCGGCTAGCTCGCGGGAGCTTCGGCGACGGCGAGCGCATCCGCGAGGGTCTCGAGCCCCATCGCGCGCGAGCCCTTGACGAGGACGCAGTCCCCTGGCCGGAGGAGCGGCGTCAAAGCGGCCAGGCCGCCCTCGACCGTCTGCGCGCAGCGCGTCTCGGGGATGCCGCGGGCGCCCGCGAGGTACTCGCGCGCGAGCGGGCCGACGGCGACGAGCACCTGCACCCCGGTCCGTGCCGCAGCCGCGCCGACCTCGCGGTGGTAGACGGCGGCGCCCGCGCCGAGCTCGGCCATGTCGCCGAGCACCGCGACGGTGCGGCGACCCTCCGCGCGCTCGGCCAGGTGCTCGAGCGCGGCGGTCATGGAGACCGGGTTCGCGTTGTAGGCGTCGTTCACGAGCAGCCCACCGCCCGGGAGCGGCGTCTCCTCCCCACGCCAGCGCGACAGGCGGATATCCGGCGCCCCCCGTCCGGCCTCGGCGAGCGGAAGCCCCAGCGCGCGGTACGCGGCGAGCGCCGCGAGCGCGTTCTCGGCGTTGTAGCGCGAGGTGAACGGCAGCTCGAGCGCGATTCGCTCGCCGAAGGCGTCGACCTCCACCTCGCAGCGCTCGCCGCGGGGCGTGAAGGATGCGAGCTGCACGTCGCCCTCGGGGCCGAATCGGATCACATCGATGTCCTCGCGTCCGAGGTACGGCTCGAGCACCCGATCTCCTGCGGGGACGACCGCCGTCCCGCCGGGCGGAAGCGAGTCCACGATCTCCGCCTTCGCCTGCGCGACGCGCTCGACCGTACCGAGCAGCTCGAGGTGGACCGGCCCGATCTTCGTGATGACGCCCACGTCCGGGCGCGCAACCGCGCAGAGCTCGGCGATCTGGCCGAGGCCGCGCATGCCCATCTCGACGATGCAGACCTCCGTGTCCGGCTCGAGCCGCCCGAGCGTCAGCGGCAGGCCGACCTCGTTGTTCTGGCTCCCCTCGGCGGCGACGGTGCGGCGGTGCGGGCGGACGAGCGCGGCCAGGATGTCCTTGGTCGAGGTCTTCGCGACCGCGCCGGTGATGCCGACGACGCGGGCGTCGCTCCGCGCGCGGACCGCGCCCGCGATCGCCGCCAGCGCGGCGAAGGCATCGTCCGGGACGAGCGCGGCCGCGACACCCGTGCCGAGGGCGTCATCGATGTAGTCCGCCCCGCGCCCGACCGCGACGAAGAGGTCGCCGGGCCCGGCGGTGCGCGAGTCGGTCGAGAGGCCGGTCGCCTCGGTCGCGCCCGGCGCCCGCACAAGCCGGCCGAGCGGCTCGACCTCCTCGAGCGGAAGCGCGATCACGAGGCCGCGGCCGCTCGGAGCCGGCGGAGGACGTCGCGGGCCACCTCGCGGTCGTCGAACGGCACGGTCCGGTCGGCGAAGGTCTGCCCCTGCTCGTGGCCCTTGCCCGCGATCACGACGACGTCGCCCTCGCCCGCGCCCTCGAGCGCGCGCTCGATCGCGGCGGCGCGGTCCGGCTCGACCTCCGCGTTCCCGTCCACGCCGGCGAGCACGGCATCGATGATCGCGCCCGGATCCTCGCTCCGCGGATTGTCCGAGGTGACGACTGCGACGTCGGCGAGGCGCGAGACGACCTCTCCCATTAGGGGCCGCTTGGCCCGGTCGCGATCGCCGCCGCAGCCAAAGACGCAGACGAGCCGGCCGGTCGTGAGGGCGCGCGCCTCGCGGAGGACGTTCTCGAGCGCGCCTGGCGTGTGGGCGTAGTCGACGAGCACGGCGAATGGCTGCCCTTCGTCCACGGCCTCGAACCGCCCCGGCACTCCCGCGAGGTGGGCGACGCCCCGCCGGATCGCGTCGTCCTCGACCCCGAGGAGCCGCGCGAGGCCGACCGCGGCGAGGATGTTCTCGACGTTGAACCGGCCGCGGAGCTTCGTCTCGATGTCGAGCCCTGCGGTCGTGAAGCGCGTGCCGCTGGCGGTCAGCTCGAGGTCGTCGGCCTGCAGGTCGGCGTCGGCGTCGACCGCGAACGTGAGCGGCGTCTCCCCGAGCCCGCGCAGCTCGTCCGCGAGCCGGCGCCCGTAGGGATCCCCGACGTGGATCGCCGCGGGCGGCCGGGCACCGTCTGGCCCAGGCTCGACGAAGAGCCGGCGCTTCGCGTCGAAGTACGCCTCGAGCGTCCCGTGGAGGTCGAGGTGCTCGGGCGTCAGGTTCGTGAACGCGAGCGCCGCGAACCGGACGCCGGCGAGCCGGCGCAGCTCGGAGCCGTGCGACGACGCCTCCATGGCGCAGCTCCGGTCGCCGGCGTCGAGCATCTCGCGAAAGGTGCGCTGGAGGTCGACCGACTCCGGCGTCGTGTGCGTGACCGAGCGCCGCTCGCCTCCGACGCGGCTCTCGATCGTGCCGAGGAGCCCGGGCCGGCTGCCCGCGGCGGCAAGGATCGAGTAGAGGAGAAACGCCGTCGTCGTCTTCCCGTTCGTCCCGGTGACCGCGCCGACCGCGAGCTCGCGCGTCGGGTGCCCGAAGAACGCGTCGGCGGCGAGCGCGAGCGCCTCGCGCGCGTCGGCCACCAGGAGCTGCGGCACCGGGAGGTCGAGCTCGCGCTCGACCACCAGCGCGACCGCGCCGCGCTCGACCGCGTCGGGCGCGAAGTCGTGCCCGTCGGCCCGGAAGCCCGGGATGCAGGCGAAGAGCGCCCCCGGGGTGACCGCCCGCGCGTCGTAGGCGAGGTCGGTCACGTCCGCGGGGGCGGGGTTCGCCGTGCGCAGCGGCCGCACGGCATCGCTCAGGCGGGCCAGCTTGATGGGTCGATTCTATCGGAGCCCACCCGCTGCCCCGCCGGTCCTACTCCGCGAAAAGTGCCTGATTTGCTCGTGTTTTGTGTCACGTCGGGCACAGACACGGCACACGATCGCCGCTAGGCTTCGCAGCGGGACATCGCCTCGAGGCCCTCCCCAGGGGTGGTGTGGGGATCGAGACTCGGCCCGTCCGGACGTGGGCCCGCGAAACGCAGACGAAGAGGGGCAGGCGCTACTGCGCGCCCGAGGCGAGCTCGGCGGGCTTGTCCGGCGGCACCTGCAGGTACTGGAGCGCGAACTGCGTGATCTCCTTGAACGCCGGCGCAGCCACGACGCCGCCCCAGATCGTGCTCGGCTCGTCCACGGTCACGAGCACGACGACGCGCGGGTGGCGCGCCGGCGCGAACCCGACGAACGACCCGACGTAGCGCGACGTCGAGTAGCCGCCGTGCACAGGGTCGGCCTTGGCCGCGGTGCCGGTCTTTCCCGCGACGACGTATCCGGGAATCTGCGCCTCGACGCCTGTGCCCTCCCCGACGACGAGCCGGAGCATCCGGTTCAGCTGCGCCGCGGTCTGCGCGGACATGATCCGCGTCTCCTTGGGCGGCTGCGCGGCCCCATCGCCGACGCGCTCGACGAGATGCGGCTGCACCGCTACGCCGCCGTTCGCGACGGTCGCATAGGCGCGCGCCATCTGGAGCGGGGTCACGGCGATGCCCTGGCCGATCGGCACGTTCCCGATCGTCGAGCCCGACCACTTGTCGGGCGGCAGGACGATCCCGCCGCTCTCGCCCGGGTACTCGACGCCCGTCGGGTGGCCGAAGCCGAACTTGTCGATCCACTGCGCGAGCCGCAGCCGGCCGAGGCCGAGCGCGACCGTGATCGTCCCGACGTTCGACGAGCGCGTGAGGATCTGCTGCACCGACATCGTCTCGGTGCCGCGCGGCTCGGCGTCGTGGATCGTCCGGTCGGACACCTGGATCGAGTACGGGAGCGTGAAGCGCGTCTGCGGCGTCACCATGCCTGTCTCGAGCGCCCCGGTCATCGTGACCACCTTGAACGTCGAGCCCGGCTCGTACGTGTCGGTCACCACGCGGTTTCGCTGCCGGTCCTTCGGCACGGCCGGGAACCGGTTCGCGTCGAAGCCCGGTTCGACGGCCAGCGCGAGGATGCCTCCCGTCCGCGGGTCGAGCACGAGGCCGGTGACCGCTTTCGCGTTCCAACGCGCCCGCGTCTCGGCGAGGATCTGCTCCACCTTCCGCTGGATCGTGTTGTCGATCGTGAGCCGGATGTCTCGCCCGTTCTCGGGTCTCGTCTGGCTCGCCGTCGAGAGGACGTGGCCGAGCGGGTCGCGGATGATCGTCTTGGTCCCGTCGCGCCCGGCGAGCGTCTTGTCGAGCGAGAGCTCCAGCCCGGCGAGACCATGGTTGTCCACGCCCGCGTAGCCGACCACCTCGGACCCGACGCTCCGGAGCGGATACGTGCGCTGCTCCTCCGGATAGAAACCCAGGCCCACGAGGTCCTTCTGCTCGAGCGCGGCCGCCTTGTCCGGGTCGGCCTTGCGCGCAAGGTAGACGAACCCGTGCGAGCGGTCGGAGAGGAGCGGCAGGAGCTTCCCCGGCTCGATTCCGAGCGCGTGCCCGGCCGCGATCGCGACCGCGCGCGGGTCATGGATCTGCTTCGGGTTCGCGTACACGGTGACGGCCCGCTCGCCGATCGCGAGCTCGACGCCGGTCCGGTCGAAGATCGTGCCGCGGGTAGCGGGGAGCGCGATCGTCTCGCGATGCTGGTTCGCCGCGAGCCGGTCGAGCGACCCGGCGCGGACGGCCTGGAGCCACCCCGCGCGCCCGAGCACGCAGGCGAACGCGATCGCGAAGACCGCCACTAGGAGGCGGACGCGCCGGTTGACGCGCCGCGAGTTCACCGACCGCCGCGCCGGACGCGGACGTAGGCCGGATCGGTCGCCGGCAGGAGGCCGAGCGTGGCCTTCCCGGCCGCCTCGACCCTCGCTGCCGCGGCGAGGCTCGAGAGCTCGGAGGCGGTTTGGGCGTTGGCTGCCGCAAGCTTGTCGCGCTGCTCCTCGAGCCGCTGCGACTCGAGGTTGAGCCTGAGCGCGGCGACGTTCACAGCGACGATGCCGGCGAGGAGGACGGCGACGAGCAGGATCCAGACGACGCCGCCGGCGATGCGCGGCCGCGCGGCTCGGCGGGTCCGTCGGTCCGGCGCACGGCGCGCAGGCGCAGACGGACGCGGCTTCGGCGCCGCACGCCGGGGCCGTGCGGGTGCGGGCGCCGCGGCGGCCACTAGTCCTCCTGTGTCCTCACCGCGGCGCGGAGCCGCGCGGACGCGGCGCGCGCGTTGTCCGCCACCTCGGCGGGCGACGGGCGAAGCGCCTTGCGGGTGAGCAGGCGGAGCGCGGGGTCCTTGCCGCATCCGCAGATCGGCAGGTCGGGCGGGCAGATGCAGCCCTTCGCCTCCGCGGCGAAGAACCGCTTCACGATCCGGTCCTCGAGCGAGTGGAAGCTGATGACGGCGATGCGCCCGCCGGGGCGCAGCACGTCGAGCGCCTCGGGGAGTCCGCGCTCGAGCGCGCCGAGCTCGTCGTTGACGGCGATCCGGAGCGCCTGGAACACGCGCTTCGCCGGGTGCCCGTCGCCGAAGCGCCGCGGCGCGGGGATCGCGGAGCGGATCGTCTCGACCAGCTCGCCGGTGCGCTCGAACGGATGCTCCGTGCGCCGGCGGACTATGGCGCGCGCGATCGGGCGCGAGAAGCGCTCCTCGCCGTAGCGGCGGAAGATGTCGGCGAGCTCGCGCTCGTCGTCCTCGTTCACGAGGTCGCGCGCGGAGCGGGGCTCGGACGGGTCCATGCGCATGTCGAGCGGTGCGTCGGCGGCGTAGGAGAACCCGCGCTCCGGCCGGTCGATCTGCATGCTCGAGACGCCGAGGTCGAGGAGGATCGCGTCGGCGCGCACGCCGTTCTGCGCGAGCTGGCCGAGGACGACGGAGAAGTCGCCGCGGAGCAGCCGCGCCTGGACGCCAGCGTTCCGTGCGAAGCGGTCGAAGAGCGGGCGCACCTCCGGATCGCGGTCGACGGCGATGAAGCGGCCCTTGCCCCCGAGGTCGGCGGCGAGCAGGGCTGCGTGCCCGCCCGCGCCGAAGGTCGCGTCGATGACGGTCTCCCCCGGCTGCACGGCGAGGAGCTCGCGCACCTCGTCGGCGAGGACCGGGACGTGCTCAGCTCTGGCTGCGTGCGAGGCGTTCTGCAACAAGGTCCGCGCTCCCCTCTACGTCGTCGAGTTCCTTGCGCCAGGCGTCCGGATCCCAGAGCTCGAGGTGGTCGCGGACGCCCGCGACGACCACCCCGCGTTCGAGGCGTGCGTGCTGGAGGAGACCGGCCGGCAGCGAGACCCGGCCCTGCTTGTCCAGCTCGGTCTCGGTCGCGCCGGCGAACAGGTACCGCCCCATCTGGCGCGCCTCGCGGCTGAACGGGTTGAGGCCCGCGAGCTGCTCGTCGACGAACTGGGTCCAACCGTCCGGCGGGTACACGGCGAGGCATTTGTCGATGCCGCGCGCGATGACGACGCCCTTCGCAAAGGACTGCCGGAACCGAGCCGGAAGGGTGACGCGATTCTTGTCGTCGAGGCTGTGTTCGAATTCACCGAGGAGCATTCGGGCGGTGTCCTCCTCATTCCACTGCGCCCCACTGTACCCCACCTTCCCCCACTATGCAACCGCGGCGACCCACGCTGTGTTGGCACGGACTCGGCACACGTCGTGACAGACACGCGCGGATCTCCCCGATACGCTGAGGCCCTCCAACACACGCGCGACCGATCCGGCGCCCGGGCGACCTCAGCCGGCACACGCGCGAAGAGAAGGATCGAAGGGGACGCGTGCGCGTCTAGCTCGGCCGCTTCGGCTTGATCGCGAACCACACGATCACGAGCACGATGAAGCCAAGGCCGATCAGACCGGGGTTCTCCGTGGTGATTGCGATCACCACGATCGCGACCTGGAACACGAGCACCGCAACGACGCCCGCGATCGCCAGTGCCTTGCGCCGCGTCACGCCCGCGACCCCCCGCCGTACGCGCCGCGGCGGGTCATCGCCTCGGCCGCACGTCGCGCCCCGAGCTCGGCCGCCTCGTGCGGATCGAGTCCCTCCGCAAGCCCGAAGGTGAGCCCCGCCGCAAAGCAGTCGCCCGCGCCGTAGGCATCGGCCTTCGGCCCGGGAAGCGGCGCAGGCACCCATCGACCGCCCGGTTCGAGCGCGCCGCCCTTCCGGCCCTCCGTCCGTGCGATGACCCGCGGCGGCGGGTCGAGATCCCCGTCCGAGTACCGCTCGGCGGGATCCGACGCGCTCGCCACGAGCGCGTCCAGCTCCACCCCGGCCTCGGCAAGGGTCGGAAGCTCGCGCGCCGTCGCCACGAGTACCCGCGCCGCGCGGGCCGCGCGGAGCGCATCGACGTCGCCGCCCGTGAAGTACACCCCGTCGAACTCGGCCAGCGACTCCCAGGCAAGCGGCTCGGCGCGCTGAGGTCGCAGCTTGTCGCCGAGGATCGTGATCGTCCGCTCGCCATCGGCATCCAGGTAGCAGAACCCGCGGCGCTGGGGCTCGTGCTCGCGCCATGCCGCCTCCACGTGCACCCCGTGCGACTCGAGCTCGCCGGCCGAGCGCCGCCCCAGCTCGTCGTCGCCGAGCGCAGTGAAGAGCGCGGACGAGCCGGCGAGGCGCGCAAGATCGACCGCCGCGCCGGCCCCGCCGCCGGCCGCCTCGCCCCACCACTCCTCGGCAACGACGATGTCGCCCGGCGCCGGCACGCGCTCGACCGCGACGAACTCGATCCATTCGACATGTCCGACGACGCCGACCTTCACGGCGGCATCCTCACACGAGCACGACCCGGCCCGTTACAGAGGATGATGCCAACCATGACGACCGCCCCTCCGGGCCCACCGCCGTTCGAGCGCTTCTACGAGGAACACCGGGACGAGATCTACCGGTACCTCGTCCGCATGCTCGGCCGGCAGGCCGCCGAGGATGCCTTCCAGGAGACGTTCCTGAAGGCGCTCCGCGCCTACGCGAACCTGCGGCACGCACAGCACCTACGGGCCTGGGCGTTCACGATCGCGACCCGCGTCGCGGTCGACGAACGGCGGCGCGCGCGGCCGGAGCCGCTCGGCGAGCACGAGCTGCCGAGCCTCGACTCCGAGCCCGCCTACGCCGAGCTCGACCATCTGACGGGTGAGCTCCCGCGCACGGAGCGCGCCGCGGTCGTCCTCCGGTACGGCTACGACCTCGCCTACGCCGACATCGCAGCGGCGCTCGGCTCCTCCGAGGAGGCCGCACGCCAGGCCGCCTCGACGGGCGTGCGCCGGCTGCGCAGAAAGGGGATCGCATGACCGTTCCCACGGATCTCGACGCCCGCTTCCGGGCCAAGGCGGCCGCCCAGGGCCTCCTCGACGTTGCCTACGACTTCACCGACTCGCCGGTCGGCACGCTGCTTCTCGCTACGACCACGCGCGGCGTCTGCCGGATCTCGTTCGACCCCGAGGCCGAGTCCGAGCTCGAGCCACTCGCCCGCGAGTTCGGGTCGCGCGTCCTCCGCTCGCCGAAGCCGCTCGACCCGGTTCGCCGGGAGCTCGACGACTACTTCGAGCACCGCCGCGATACGTTCGACCTCCCGGTCGACATCACGCCGCTGCCGACGTTCCAGCGCCTCGTCCTCGAGGAGCTCGCACGCGTGCCGTACGGCGAGGTGGAAACCTACGGCGGCCTCGCCGCGAAGATCGGCAACCCGAAGGCCGCCCGTGCGGTCGGCGGCGCGCTCAACCGGAACCCGGTGCCGATCGTCCTCCCGTGCCACCGCGTCGTCGGGTCGAACGGCAGCCTGACCGGCTACGCCGGCGGACTCGAGCGGAAGCGCGCGCTCCTCGACCTCGAGGCCGGACGGTTGGGCCTTTGACCCCTGGCCGTCCGGGGCTGTCACCATGCCCCGGATGCGCGGCGCGCTCGTCCTCCTGGCGGCCCTCGCCCTCGCCGGCTGCGGAGGCGGGTCGGACGCAACCACGGCGGGCGCATCCGGATCGCCCGCGTTCGAACAGGCGAACGCCTCGATCGAGACAGCGAACGGCACGGTCGACCTCGACGTGGAGATCGCCGAGACCGAGGCGCAACGCGACTTCGGGCTCATGCAGCGGAAGTCGCTCGCGGACGACGCCGGAATGGCGTTTCTCTTCCCAGAGGACGTCTCGGCGACCTTCTGGATGAAGGACACGCTGATCCCGCTCTCGGTCGCGTTCGCGGACGCGGACGGCACGATCCTCGAGATCCTCGACATGGAGCCGTGCACGGCCGACCCATGCCCGACGTACGACCCGGGCGTCCAGTACCGCACGGCGCTCGAGGTGAACAAGGGCGCGTTCGAGCGCCTCGGCGTCGCGCGCGGCGACACGCTCACGATCGAGCGCTAGGAATGCAGCGGCGGGACACGCGTTGAACCGTCCGATGGCCGCGCTCGAGGTCGAGCTCGTCGGCGCCGGAGGCGAGCCGGTCGACCTCTGGCGGACGATCCAGTCCCACGGGCTCGTCGACCTCCCGCCCATGCGGATCGACGACGACGCTCGCGCGCTCGAGGTCACGCTCCCGCTCGCACCTGCCCGGCCGCGGTCTGTGCGCGTCTCGGCAGGGCGGCCCGGCTGGGCGGCGATCGAGGTCGTGGGCCGTGCGCCGAGCGCCCGCGACGCCGAGCGGATCCGCGGGCTCGTCCGCTACGTCTTACGGCTCGACGCCGACCTCTCCCCGTTCTACGAGCGGGTCGCCGACGACCCGGACCTCGCATGGGCGGCGCGCGGCGCGGGCCGGATGGTCCGCAATCCGACGGTCTTCGAGGAGGTCGTGAAGACGATCTGCACGACGAACTGCGCCTGGTCGGGAACGGTCCGCATGGTCGGCGCGCTCGTCCAGCACCTGGGCGAGCCAGCGCCCGACGCGCCCAGCGACGGCCCGCTCGGCCGCGTCTTTCCGACGCCCGCCGCGATGGCCGGCGCGAGCCTCGACTTCTACCGCGACACCGTCCGTGCCGGGTACCGCGGGGCCTACCTGCGCTCGCTCGCCGAGTCGGTCGCGACCAGCGCGCTCGACCTCGAGGCGCTCGGGCGGGCGACGCCGGACGAGCTCACGGACGACCAGGTCGCGGAGGAGCTCCTCGCGCTGCCCGGCGTCGGCCCGTATGCCGCCGCCCACGTGATGATGCTGCTCGGCCGACACTCGCGCCTCGTGCTCGACTCGTGGACACGGCCCACGTACGTCCGCCTCACGGGAGGCCGCGCGAAGAAGGACGCGACGATCGAACGCCGCTTCCGCCGCTACGGCCCCTGGGCCGGCCTCGCCTTCTGGCTCTACATCACGCGGGACTGGGTCGCCGATCACGACCCCACGCGCTGACGAACTCCTCGCACCTCGCTGCTAGATTCGGGCTCGTTGCATTGCGCACGCACACTGCTGCCGGCGCTCCTCGCCCCGCTCGTTCTCGCGACGGGCGCCGCCTCGTCGCCTAGCTCGCAGCCGACATCTGCGGCGACCGTCTGCGCGGCGCCGTGCGTGGTGAACATCGTCAAGCCCGGCACCGGCGGCGGGACGGTCGTCGGCCCGGCGGTCGAGATCGACTGCGGCCCGACGTGCAGCGGGGGCGCCGAGTACGGCACCGAGGTCGTCCTGACGGCGACGCCGGGCGTCGGCTCCGTCTTCACGGGCTGGTCGGGCGACTGCGACTGGGTCCAGGGCGCCGAATGCCACTTCACGATGTTCTTCGCCCGCCAGCTCGCGGCAGTGTTCGACGCGGGCGGCGGCCCGCCGACGCCGATCGACAACCCGCCGCCGGTCGGGCCTCCGCCGCCTGATCCGCACGCGCCTCCACCCCCTCCGCCGCCGCCGCCCCCACCTGGGACTCCGCCTCCGCCGGTTCTCCCGCCGTCCGTCCCGCCGCCGGGAGCCTGCACGATCGTCGGCACCGCAGGTGACGACGAGCTGAACGCCACCCGCGTGGACGACGTGATCTGCGGGCTCGGCGGCCACGACCACATCCACGCCGGTGCGGGGTCGGACATCGTGTACGGCGGCACGGGTGACGACGAGATCGAGCTCGGCATCGGGCGCATGAAGGTCTTCGCAGGTGCGGGCGACGACGTCGTCATCGGCGGCTCGGGCAACGACGAGATCCACGGAGGCGACGGCGCCGACCGGATGCTCGGCGGCAAGGGAAACGACGTCATCTTCGGCGACCGCGGCAACGACCTCCTGAGGGGCGGCGACGGCGCCGACCGGCTCACCGGCGGCACGGGAGCCGACAGGCTCCTCGGCGGGCCGGGCGCAGACGTGTTCCGGACGGCCGACAAGACCCGTGATCGGGCCAACGGCGGTCCGGGCCGAGACACGGTCTACGGCGACAAGCGCGACACGATCACCCTGGTCGAACGACGCCGCCTCTGATCAGGCCGCGTCGGTCGGCATCTCACACTCCTCGCCAGCCTCACCCTCGCAGCAGCCGAGCTTGAACCGGCAACGTGGGCACTGCCACGTCTGATGGCGCCAGTCCATCGCCGCGCCGCAGCGCAGGCACCGCTCAGGCTCGGTCATCGCGGACGAGGCTAGTCGCGCCCGCGGACGACCGGGATCGTGTCCGCGAGCGGCTCGAGGGCGCCCGCCGTCGGCTTGAGCGTCCCGGTCTCGAGGCCCGTCACGATCTCCGCCGCGAGCACCGCCGCCTCGCGCTCGTGCTGAGGCTCGAGGAGCGTGTTCAGCGCCGCCACCACCTCGCCGCCCTCGTGCAGCGTCAACGCGACCGTGTCGAGGTCGGCATCAGGCAGGTAGCCGTCCTCGGACACGCCGACGCGCACGGTGAACAGACGGCCGTCCGCGGACATGGCGGTTCGTTCCACTGGGGTGTCGCGCAGTGTCACGACGGCCAACATTCCCGGCGCTCCGGGCCGAAAAACGCGGGAAGGCCGGGCGGCGAGCGCCCGCCCGGCCCAGGCGCGCTATGTCTTGCGCTGCCGGTAGAGCACCAGGCCGAGCGCCGCGAGGCCCGCGGCGAGCCCGGCGATGCCGAAGATGAGCGCGAGCGTCGTCTCGGTATCGGAGTCCTCGTCCTCACCGGTCTCGGACGCCGCCTCGGCGGACGTCGTCGGGACCGGTGCGGGCTCGGCGCCCGTCGTCTCGGTGCCGGCCGTGCCGGTCGCAGGCGCCGGCTCGGTGCTCCCGGAGGAACTCGTGGACGTGTCGCCGCCCGCGGCGACCACCGTGAGCTGCGCGGCCGGCTCGTCGGAGTCCTCGGGGCCGATCCAGCGCACGACGTTTCCGTCCGAGTACGTCTGCACGACGGGGAACTGGATCGCGCCGGCGTCCTCGGGCGCGGCGAAGCTCATGCCGAACTCCTGGAACTCGCCCGGCTTGATCTCGCCGCCTTGCCACGTCACCGTGTCGATCCGCTCGGTCACTTGGTTGCCGTCGTCGTCGGTGATCGGCGTGGCGAGCTTCACCGTCTTCACCGTGCGCGTCCACCCCTGCACCGGCTGGAAGCTGGCGACCGGGACGCTCTCGGGGAACTTCACCACGATCTTGACCGTGGAGGCGTCCGCCTCCTCGTTCGGGACGAGAAGGGCGAAGCGGCCCTCGGTCCCGGCCGTCGCCTCCTCCGGGCTGAGCTCGACGTGCGCGGCGGCCGCCGGGGCGAGCGCGAGCGCCGCGAGAAGCGTTCCGAGCGCGACACGCGAAGCGGTGCGAAACGTCATGAGATTCCTCCTGGCTCGATGCTCGAGCAGCCCGCCGGCTGCCGTGGAGATCGTACGCGCCGCGCCCCGGTTACTGCCCGGCGAGCGCGGCGGTCATCTCGGGCGGGCGCACCGCATCCAGCTCGAGGAAGCGCTCGTAGTCGGCCAGGTTCTTCTCGGCGCAGTCGTGGGCGCCGGGCACGGCGTCGGCGCCTTCGGGCAGGTCGAACGGGAAAAACGACGTGGCCGGGAGGTGCGGAACGGCGACGATCGCGGTCCCGGCCGGGAGCGGCTCGCCGGCGGCGTCGTGGCGCAGGGCGACGTCGAGCGCGTAGAGGCGGCTCCCCTCCGCCGCCTTCAACTGCGGCACGTGCATCCGCATGAGGAAGCGGTCGGCGGTTCCGGCGGGGATCTGCTGGCTCAGGTCGACGTCCACCGTGTCGCCCTTCGCCGGATCGACCGGAAGCTCCACCTCGTACGCGGCGGACGGCGGGAGCGCCGCGCCCTGGACGCACGGTCCAATGAGCTCGAAGTCCCGCACCGTGAGCACCGCGCCGGTGACGACCGAGACCGCGTCGCCGATGTTCCGGACGCTCACGTCGATCGCCGGAGCGTCCGGCCCGCTCGTCGCCGCGAGGTCGACGACCTCGAGCACCTCGTCCCGCGTCGTCACGCTCACCGTCGTCGAGCCGCCGCCGTCGTCACCGGAGGCTCCCGTCACGCGCGGGACGACGATCGCCGTTACGACGGCGACGACCACGGGTGCGACGAACATCGCGAGCTTCTTCTCGAGCGAGATCTCGCGCCACTGCTTTCTCGTGCGCTCGAACGGCACCGGCCACCTGCGGCGTTGGCAAACGGGCTCGTCCGACTTTGCACCCGCGCCGCCGCGAGCGCAAGTCAACCGGCGGTGCGGACGAGCTGGTACCCGACGCCCCAGACGTTCAAGACGTAGTCGGGCTCGGCGCCGTCGTTCAGCTTGCGGCGGAGCCGGCTCGCGTGCGAGTCGAGCGTGCGTGTCCGGCCGCGCGACTGGAAGCCCCAGACGTCGCGCAGGAGCTCGTCCTTCAGGAAGACGCGCTCGGGCTCGGCGGCGAGCGCCGTCAGGAGGTCGTACTCCTTCGCCGAGAGGTGGACGCGCCGCCCGGCGACGCGGACGACGCGCGACGCGAGGTCGATCGTGAGCTCGCGGATCGCCACCATGCGGACACGCCTCCCGTTCGCGCGGCGCAGGACGGCGCGCATCCGCGCGACGAGCTCCTCGTAGACGAACGGCTTCGGAACGTAGTCGTCGCAGCCGCGCGCGAAGCCCCGGACGCGGTCGGCCGGGTCGGCGCGCGAGCTCACGATGATGACCGGCACGTCGCGGTTCCACGACCGGCCCGGCTCGCCGTTCCGCAGCCGTCCGCAGACCTCGAAGCCCGAGCCGTCGGGGAGCACGGCGTCCAGGAGCACGAGATCCGGGGCCGCCTCCTCGCAGAGCGTGAGCGCGGCGGTTCCCGCGTCGGCCGCGAGCACCTCGAAGCCGTCCGCGACGAGCTGCCGCTCCAGGAACGCCCGGACGGGCGCCTCCCGCTCGACCACCAGCACCGCCTCTCCTGCCATGCCACGACCGTAGCCCGGGCCCGGGGCGGCAGCCAGATGTCCTTTGGCGCGGAATCGTGCCAACGAATCCGCAGGGTTCTCGACAGGTGGTCGCCGCGGCCGCGGCGGCTCAGGACCAGATCGCGTTCAGCGCGCCGCTCGCCAGGGCGACGACGAGGAAGGCGATCGCGAGCGTCACGTGGCCGGTGTCCGCGAGCATCGCCGCCGCCGCGACCCAGACCCCGAGCTCGATCGCGAGGCGCGCCGGGTGCGGGAGATCGATCCGCCGCTTCGGCGCGACGAACGCGCCCCACACGACGATGACCGCGAGCGGCGCGGCGACCGCCAGCATCCAGGGAACGACGCCCGAGCCGGTCGTGGCGCCCCAGTAGGCGGCGATCGCGAGCGCCGCCAGCTCGAGCGCGAAGCGGAGGGCGAGGTTCGCGGGCTTCATCGGCGCCGGTGTGGGCGGGCCCCAGGTACGGGCCCGCCCACGAGAGGTCGAGCTAGTTCGAGACCGCGGCGAGGGCGTTCACGATGCCCTTGCCGTACCAGCCGTTGTTGTTCGTCCCGCCCTGGCACGTCTGCGGCGCGCCGTTGTTCACGGACGGGAACGGTGCGTAGAGCGCCAGCTCCGCCGCGCTCGGGCACGCGTGCGCGTCGGCGGTCTGCTCGATGATCCCCTGGACCCGTCCCGGGCTCAGCCCGTTCGCCGAGGTGCCGAAGCGGCTGATGACGAGGGCAGCGAGGCCCGCTACGTGCGGCGAGGCCATCGACGTCCCCTGAAGCCAGCAGTAGAGAGCCGTCGGGTAGGTCGGGTCACCGGTCGCCTGCGTCACGCCGCGGGCGCACGGGAAGCCGGCCGGGTACGTCGAGAGGACGCGTCCCTGTCCGAAGTCGGTCGTCTGCTGGAGGATCCGGTCGCCGCCGGGAGCGGCGACGTCCGTGATGCCTGCCCCGCCGTAGTTCGAGTAGTACGACTTCATCCGCTGGACGCCGGTCGCGCTGACTCCGATCACGCCGGGCAGGTTGCCCGGGATGATGTCGCAGGCGCCGTTCACCGGACGCACTTCCTCCGAGCCGGGCGGGAAGTCCGGGCTCGTGGCGTCCTGCGTCGGATGCGCGAGGTCGTCGCTGAAGTTGCCGTCCGCCGCGACGATCGTCACGCCGTTGCGCTGGGCGTAGTTGACCGCCCGCGACTCGGCCTGCCAGATCGCCCGCTGCTCCGGATGCTGCTTGCAGTTGAAGAGCCACGGGTCGGCGAAGTAGCTGTTGTTCGTCACGTCGAAGCCGTGCGAGCCGGCCCACATGAACGCGCAGATCACGGCCTCCGGGAAGAAGTACCCGTCCGCGTTCCCTGCCTTGATCCCCGCAACCTTCACGTTGGGCGCGACGCCGACGATGCCCTGGCCGTTCGACGCGGCCGCGATCGTGCCGGCGGTGTGCGTCCCGTGGCCGTTGTCGTCGTTCGCCGCCACGGCGCCCGGAATCGGCACGCCGCCGATGCAGCTCGCGCTGCTAGCGGCGTCGACGTTCGCCCGGAGGTCCGGATGGCGCCAGTCGAGGCCCGTGTCGATGTCGCCCACGAGCACCGCGGGGCTCCCGCCCGTGATCGCGTGCGCCTCGGGCGCCGAGATCTGCCGCATGTCCCACTGGAGCGGGCTGAACGTGTCCGAGTCGGTCGCCGGCGAGTTCGGGAGGTCGCCCGGGTTCCCGGCCGCCTCCGAGTCGGTCAGCCGGACGCCCATGCCCGTCGTGGACGCGACGCTGTCCACGGACGCGTCGACCGCGGCCAGGCTCTGCGCGAACGACGGACTGCCCGAGCTCACGATGGCCACGCCGATCGCGTCGTACGAGTAGACGACCGACCCGCCCGCCTGGGCGATGGCCTTCGCCGCCTTCGGCGAGGTCGCGTTTCCCTTGTAGAGGACGATGTAGTTGGTCGCGCTCGCCGTCGACGCGCACGCCAGAGCGGCGATCGCGACAAGCAAGATCACGCATCTGCGCATCTCTCACCCCTTCCCCTCGTGTGGAATACGCCGGGCACCATACTCCTCGGCGTCCACAATTGTCAGCAGGTGCTGGGGGACTTGGTCAGAGCCGTCCGGAGCGGACGACGCCCCACACGAGCCACGCTCCGAGGACGCCCGACAGGATGAAGCCGAGCACGCTCAGGAAGTGCAGACCGAAGAGCTGCGGCCCGCTCGTCACGAAGATGCCGAGGATCGCCGAGCCGAGCAGGCCGCTCGCGACGACGATCGCGATCACCAGGCGGTTGAAGATGTGGTCGAGCCGCGTGAAGAGCTCCTCGAGGCCCTCGTGGCGGAAGCCGATCTCGACCTGGCCGTCGCGCACCTGCTCGAGGGTGTCGTGGATCTGGTACGGCATCTCGAACAGGATCCGCGCGTAGTCCGTCCCCTGCTGCCGCGCCCGGATCGCCATGCGACGCGGCGTGAACCGCTCGAGCAGGAGCTCGCGCGCGTACGGCTTCGCGACCTCGAAGACGTTGAAGCCCGGGTCGATCTCGAGGCCCACCGAGCCGAGCGTCGCGATCGCGCGGTCGAGCAGCACGAAGCGCGTGGGCAGCTCGAGCTGGAGCTTGAAGATCATGCCGAAGACCTCGCCGATGATCTGGATCGGGTCGATCTCGTTCAGGCTCGCGCCGTAGTAGCGGTAGAACATGTCGCGCAGCTCGACGACGAACTCCTCCTCCTTGTCCTTGGGGAAGCGGACGCCGAGGCCGGCGAGGTCACGCGGGATCGCCTCGATGTTCTCGTTCACGACGTCGATGAAGAGCCGCGTCGCCTTCGAGAGGTCCTCGTCGGTGAGCTTCCCCGCCATGCCGAAGTCGATGAGCCCGATCCGGTCGGCGCGGTCGAGGACGAGCACGTTCGCCGGGTGCGGGTCGGCGTGGAAGAAGCCGTGCCGGAAGATCATCGTCATCCAGGCCTCGGTCATCGTCGTCGCGAGCATGCGGCGCTCGTCGAGCGTGTACGCGGCCAGATCGACGTCGCGGAGCTTCGTGCCGCGGACGAAGTCGAGCGTGAGGACGCGCGAGCGCGAGTACTGCCAGTGGACGCGCGGGATCGTGACGCGCGGGTTGCCGGCGAAGTTCTTGTGGAACTGCTCCGCGTTCCGCGCCTCGGCCCGGTAGTCGAGCTCCTGGCGGATCGAGCGCGCGAACTCGTCCACGAGGGCGATCGGGTTCACGAAGGAGAGCGACTTCACGCGGTCGCGCGAGAGGCGGGCCGCCTGGTACATGAGCTCGAGGTCGGCCTCGATCTGGCGCGGCGCGTCCGGGCGCTGCACCTTCACGACGACGTCCCGGCCGTTCGGGAGGATCGCCCGGTGCACCTGGCCGATCGACGCCGCCGCGATCGGCTCCGGGTCGAATTCGAGGAAGAGCTGGTCGACGGTCAGCCCGAGCTCGTCCTCGATCACCTGGCGCGCCTCCTCCACCGGGAACGGCGTGACCTGGTCCTGCAGGTTGCGGAGCTCGAAGACGATGTCCGGTGGGACCACGTCGGGCCGCGTCGACAGGAGCTGGCCGAACTTCACGAACGTCGGGCCGAGCTCGTCGAGCATCGCGCGGAGCCGCTGCCCGCGGGTCGAGCCCTCGGGGTCGACCGTGTCGGACTCGGGCTTCCGCCGCCCGAGGCCGTTGCGGCGCCGCGAGTCGAACAGGTAGCCGAAGCCGTGCTTGGCCGCGACCTGCGCGATCTCGGACAGGCGGCCGAGCTGTCGAACTGCAGGCCGCGAGCTCATGCGGGAAGTCTACGGCGCTGGCGCAGCGACCCCCTAGATCCACGCGCCTGTCTGATTAGGGCTCCCAGCCCACCCCCAACCAGCCACGATGCTATCGCCGAAGTGGTGCCGTGTCTGTCACGGAGCCGTGCCAGATGTGTGCCGGTTCCTCCACAAGGATCCGGCCGTAGCGGCCGCTACTCGGGCGGTCGCTCGACGAGGCGAAGCCGGTGCTCGAGCTGCGCAAGACGGAGCTCGAGCTCCTCCCACTCGCGGCGCGTCACGAGGCCGAGCTCGCGCATGACCCCGGCGAGCCCGCTCGACGCCCGCTCGCCCATCCGCGACGCCTCGCCGCGCCAGCGGCCGGTGAGGTCGTCGAGCATCGCGCGCGCGTCCTCACGGCTCATCCGGCCGCGGCCCACGAGCTCGTCCACGAGCTCCTCCGCGCGCTCCCGCGTCAGCGCGACGGCGCCGACGCCGGCGTAGAGGAAGTCCTCGGCGAGATCGCGCGCGCTGCGCGTCTCGTCGTCAGCGGGCCCGGCCATGCGGCCTCGCGCGGCGCCGCTTGCGGCGCGCCTCCCGGCGCTCCGCCGCCGACTTCCCCTCGTCCTCGCCGTTCCCGGCGGCGGACGGCTCGGCGGCGACCGGCTCGGCTGCCACGGCCACCGGCACCGGCTCGGGCTCCGGCTCGAACGCCGCGGGCCCGGTCTCGAGGTCCTCGTCCATCTTCTCCACGAGCCCGGCGTCCTTGCGGCGCTGGTACTCGGGCTCGCGCTCCTTGATGACCGTGAGGAGCGGCGTGGCGATGAAGATCGTCGAGTACGCACCCGAGGCGACGCCGACGAAGATCGCGAACGCGAAGTCCTGGAGGGTCTCGCCGCCGAAGATGAGGAGCGAGGCGACCGGCAGGAGCGTGATGACCGTCGTCGCGATCGAGCGGCGGATCGTCTCCCAGAGCGACTGGTTGGCGATCGCGGCGAAGCTCGAGCGGCGCATGATCTGGGTGTTCTCGCGCACGCGGTCGAAGATGATGATGGTGTCGTAGATCGAGTAGCCCAAGATGGTGAGCAGGGCTGCGACCGACGCCGCCGTCACCTCCCGGCCGCTCAGCGAATAGACGCCCATCGCGATGAGGAGGTCGTGGAAGAGGGCCACGAGCACCGGGATCGCGTAGGCGAGCTGGTACCGGAACGTGATGTAGATCGAGATCAGCGCGAGCGAGACGAGCACGGCGATGATCGCGCTCTTGAGAATCTGCTTCGAGAAGCTCGCGGAGACGTTCTTGAAGCCGAAGTTCGTGGCGTCCACCTCGCGCTCGAGCGCGGCCTGGAGGGCGTCCTGGTCGGCGCGCGAGAGCGACTCGGTGCGGAGCGAGAAGCTCGTGTACCCGCCGTTCGTCTCGGCGCCGCGGCCCTGGATGATCGCGCCGCCCTGGCCGAGCTTGGCCGCGTCGGAGCGCACGTCTTCGACGGGCACGGGCTTCGGCGTCTCGAAGGTCGCCTGGCTCCCGCCCTCGAAGTCGATGCCGAGGTTCAGGCCTCGCACGCCGAGCGAGCCGAGGCAGACGAGGACGACCACGCCGGAGATCGCGAACCAGGTCCGGCGCTTGCCGATGAAGTCGACCTTCTGCCAGCGCGGGATCCGCTGGCCGCCCGCGCCCATGAAGGCGGGGTTGTCGAACCACGTGAAGCCGGCCAGCACGCCGAGGAGCGCACGCGTCGCCGCCACGGCCGTGAACATCGAGAGCAGCGTTCCGAGGAGCAGCATGAGGGCGAACCCTCGGACGCTCCCCGTTCCGATCAGGAACAGGATGGCCGCCGTGATCATCGTGACGACGTTGCCGTCCACGATGGTCGAGAAGCCCTTCTTGTAGCCCGCCGCAATGGCCGCGCGCACGGATTTCCCGGCGCGCACTTCTTCCTTGATGCGTTCGAAGATGACCACGTTCGCGTCCGCGGCCACGCCGATGGTCAGGACGAGGCCGGCGAAGCCCGGCAGCGTCAGCGTCACGTTGAAGAGCAGGATCGTCCCGTAGAGGAAGACGCCGTAGATCGCGAGGCCGGCGATCGCGACGAGGCCGAGGAAGCGGTACAGGAGGAGCAGGAAGAGCGCGACGGCGAGGAGACCGCCGATGCCCGCGATGAGCGCCTCGTGCAGGGAGTCCTGGCCGAGCGTCGCGGAGATGTCCGTGCGCTCGAGCTGCTTGAAGGAGTACGGGAGGGCGCCGGTCTGGAGGACGAGCGCGAGGTCCTTCGCCTCGCCGACGCCGGAGAGGCCGGAGATGACCGCGCTGCCGCCCGAGATGCCGTCGGGGAGGTCCGCGTAGTCGATCGTCGGGAACGAGCGGATCTCGTTGTCGAGGACGATCGCGAAGGCCTGGAGCGCCGGCTGGCGGTCGGTCTTGTTGCCGCCCGAGATGCCGAGCTGCGAGGCGACCTGGCGGCCCTCGCGGGAGAGCTCGCGCGTGATCTCGTGGAACTTGTCGCCGCCGTCGTTCGTGAACTGGAGGAAGACGACGGGCTCGCCGTTCTGGAAGTCCGCGCGCGTGCCGTCGATCTTGAGGTCGGTCCCGCTGAGCTCGGGGACCGGCTTCTCCTTGTTCTCCGGGTCGAAGTTGTAGAGGTAGTAGTACGTCTGGGTCGGGACGCCGACGCCCGGGCACACCTCCTGCCCCTTGCCGCACGTGAGGACGATGCGGTCGGACGGGACGACGTACCACTTCGCGTCCTGCGGAACGGTGCCGCCGGGGATCGAGTCGATGACGTCCTGCTTCGTCTTCCCCGGCCCGGCGATGAGCTTCTTGTCCTTGCCGTAGAGGTACCAGGCGTTCGGGTCCTCGTCGCCCGGCTTCAGGCTCGACTCGGCGGTGAGGAGCGGGAGCGGCGAGGTGTTCGGGATGACCGGGTTGTTCACCGGCCCCTTGGTCGGGCCGGCCGCGTCGCCCTCGAGCTTGTAGAACTGGAGCTGGGCGGTCGTGCCGACGATCTCGGCGGCGCGCGCGGCGTCGTGGACGCCGGGCAGCTCGACGATGATCTGGTTGTTCCCCTGGCGGCGCAGCTCGGGCTCGGCGACGCCGAGCTTGTCGATGCGCGTCCGCATGATGTCGAGCGCGCGGTTCATGCCGGCCGCGTCCACGCTCTGGCCCTTCGGCGCCTCCGCCTGGAGGACGATCTCGAGGCCGCCGCGCAGGTCGAGGCCGAGTGTCGGCGTCCGGAAGAGGGCGAAGACGGCGACGGCGGCGACCGCGCCGACGACGCCGAGGAGGATCAGGAGGTATCTGCGCATCTGGTTGGTGGACCCCGGCCCGCGCCTTTCAGCGCCGGGCGGCTTCCTCCTCCGGAAGCGGCTCGGGCTCCGGAGCGTCCATCGGCTCGGGCGCCTCGATCCCTGAGAGGGCATCCTCCGCCGGAACGACCTGCGCGATGGCGCGCTTGGCGACCTCGATGTGCACGTCCTCGGCGATCTCGACCTCGATGCGGTCCTCGAGAATCTCGACGACGTCGCCGTAGATCCCGCCGACCGTGATGATCTCGTCGCCCGGCTTCAGCTGCGCGAGCATGTCGCCCTGCTTCTTCTTCTGCGCGCCCTGCGGCCGCAGGATGAGCAGGTAGATGAAGACGAGCATGATGGCGAAGACGACGAAGAAGCCCACTACCGGAGAACCTCCTGGCCGGTCGCGTCGACCCCGCTCCCGAGCCGTCCGAGAACGGCCGCCTTGTAGCTTCCGTACTCCCCGCGCTCGATCGCCGATCGCGCCCCGGCGGTCAGATCAATGAGAAACCGCACGTTGTGCTCGGACAAAAGTATCAGCCCCAACAGCTCCTGTTGGGAGACAAGGTGACGGAGATACGCGCGTGAGAACCGGCTGCACGCCGCGCACGTGCACTCCTCGTCGAGCGGCCGGGGGTCGCGGACGAAGCGAGCATTGCGCAGATTCAGGCGCCCTTCGCGGGTGAGCGCGGTCGCGGTCCGGCCGAAGCGGGTCGGGAGGACGCAGTCGAACATGTCGATCCCGCGCTCGACCACCTCGAGGATCCCGGCCGGGTCCCCGATGCCCATGAAGTAGCGCGGCCGCTCGGCCGGGAGGAGCGGCGCGGCGAACGCGACCGTCTCGAGCATCGGCTCCCGGTCCTCGCCGACCGAGAGGCCGCCGAGCGCATGGCCGTCGAAGCCGAGGCCGGCGATCTCCTCCACCGAGCGGCGCCTGAGCTCGGGGTCGGTGCCGCCCTGCGCGATCCCGAAGAGGAGCTGGCCCTCGGCGCGCGGCGCGGCGAGCTGGCGACGGGCCCAGTCGGTCGTGCGCGAGACCGCACGCTCGAGGTCGGCGCGCGGGGCAGCGCCCGGCAGGCAGACGTCGAGGCACATCGCGATGTCGGAGCCGAGCCGCCGCTGCACGTCCGCGGCGAGCTCCGGCGTGAAGCGCGCGAGGTCGCCGTCGTAGACGGAGCGGAACGTGACGCCCTCGTCGTCCGTCTTCGCGATCGTGTGGCGGAGCGAGAAGACCTGGAAGCCGCCCGAGTCGGTGAGGACCGGCCCGTCCCAGCCCATGAACCGGTGCAGGCCGCCGAGCTCCTCGATCACGTCCACCCCCGGGCGGAAGAGCAGGTGGTACGTGTTGGCGAGGACGATCGAGGCGCCGAGCTCACGGATACGGTCGGGATGGAGGCCCTTGACGGTCGCCTTCGTCCCGACGGGCATGAAGGCCGGCGTCGGCACGTCGCCGTGCGCGGTCGTGAGGACGCCCGCGCGGGCGGCGCCGTCGGTCGCGGTCACCGTGAAGCTCATCCGGGGAATGGTGACGGACTCGCTGGAACCTCGTTCGGAATGACGCTTCGCTGCCCGGGTACGCATCCGCGTCCAGACACACGGCAAGGACACAGCGTCGCGTTGCTATTTGAACGCGAACGCGTATACGGGCGCGACCGAGGACGCCGTCCTCGCGGCGTCCAGCGCGGCCGGGCGGCTCAAGGCTTCGTTTCGAGCGAGGTTCCCTCTAGGGGCAGTTGTGGCGGCGCTCGCCGCGCACGCACACGTCGCTGGCCCGTGCCGCCGTTCAGGTCGTCGAAGCCGCGGCCGCCGTCCAGCCGGTCCCGGCCCGCTCCGCCGTTCAGGAAGTCGTCGCCGCGGAGGCCCCAGAGGATGTCGTTGCCGCCGTAGCCGTAGAGCGCGTTCGGCGCGCCGTCGCCGGTGAAGATGTCCACGAAGCGCGACCCGCTGAGCCCCTCGACCCCGGCGATCAGGTCGGTCCCTTCCCCCGTCGCGCGGTGGGTCTTCAGGCTCGCCGTGATGCCGCGGGGCGAGAAGTACCAGTCGGCCCAGTCGTAGCCGGACCCTCCTTTCAGCGTGTCGTTGCCAGGCCCGCCGAGGAGCGTGTCGTCTCCGCCGCCGCCGAGCAGGACGTCCGGTCGACGGTTCCCCCAGAGCTCGTTCCGGGCCGCGTTGCCCGTGATCGTGTCCGTGAACTGGGACCCAACGACGTCCTCGATCCCCGCGATCGTGTCGGCGCCCCAGCCCGTCGAGGCGCCGAGCGGCAGGCTGACGACCATCGGGCCCGGCGCGGAGAAGACGTTCAGCGTGTCCTCGCCCGGCCCGCCGTCGATCGTGTCGCTGCCGTTCGAGCCCTCGACCTCGTCCTGGCCCTTGCCGCCGACGACCGAGTCGGCGCCGTTGCCCGGGCAGATGAAGTCGTTGCCCGCGCCCGCGTCGATCGTGTCGTTGCCGCTGAGCCCGGCGATGACGTCGCTCCCGGCGGTGCCCGTCAGCGTGTTGGCGCCCGCGTTCCCGACGATCGTCGCCGCCTTGCCGAAGCATTTGACGACCGGCACGGCGCCGCCGCTGCCCGGCATCGCGACGAGAGCCCCCAGAGCGGCGAGCGAAACAAGCCAGCGCACGCGCACGCCTGGAATGTCGCTCGCAGGGTTCGGCCTGTCAACCCTCAGGGGCAGCGGCGGAGCGTCTCGCCCGCCACGCACGTGTCCGTGCCCGTGCCCCCGTCCAGCACGTCCGTGCCCGGACCGCCGTCGAGCCGGTCGGGCCCCGCACCGCCGACGAGCTGGTCGGGACCGCCCCGACCGAACAGGCGGTCGGCGCCGCCGTAGCCCCAGAGGGCGTTCTGCGCGCCGTTCGCGCGGAGGACGTCCGCGTGGGCCGAGCCGTCGATCCCCTCGACCCCGAGGAGCCGGTCGGCGCCTTCGCCGCTCGCGCGCCCGCGCACGAGGTCGGCCTTGATCCCGCGCACGGAATAGAAGTAGTCGGCCCAGTCGAACCCGGGACCGCCGTTCAGCGTGTCCGCGCCGGCGTCGCCCTCGAGCGCGTCCACGCCGGCCGCGCCCAGGAGGACGTCGGCGCCCTGGCGGCCTTCGAGGCGGTTGCTCGCGCCGTCGCCGGCGAGCCGGTCGGCGAACCGCGAGCCGACGACGCCCTCGACGGAGCCGAGCACGTCGCTCCCCCACCCGGTGGCGAGCCCTGTCTGGAGGTTCACGCGGACTGCCGCAGGCGAGAGGTAGAAGCTCGCGAAGTCGATCCCGTCGCCGCCGTCGAGCGTGTCCGCGCCGAGTCCGCCCTCGAGCTGGTCGCGCCCCGCGTCGCCGTGCAGCGCGTCGTCGCCCGCGCCGCCGCAGACGAAGTCGTTCCCCCCGCCGCCGTTCACGAAGTCGTTCCCGCCGAGCGCGGCGATCACGTCCGACCCCGGCGTCCCGTTCAGCGTCTCGCCGGCGTCCGTGCCGACGATCGTGGCGGCGTGGTCGAGGCACCTCGGAGCGGGTGGGCCCGCGGGGGCGCCCGGCGCGATGACGAGGACGGCGAGCGGCACCGCGAGGAGCACCGGGTGAATGCGCATGGCCAAGCCTCACCCGGCCGCAAATCGGTGTCAAGCCAGTACGAGCATGGCGTCGCCGAAGGAGTAGAAGCGGTAGCGCTCCTCGATCGCGAGGCGGTACAGGCGGCGCGTGTCCTCGATCCCGGCGAATGCCATGACGAGGGCGAGGAGCGTCGACCGCGGCAGGTGGAAGTTCGTGAGGAGCGCGTCCACGCGGCGGAACTCGAAGCCGGGCGTGATGAAGAGGCTCGTCCGCCCGGCGAGCGGCGCGCCCCCGGCGAGCGACTCGAGGACGCGGGCCGTCGTCGTCCCGACCGCGGCCACGCGGGGCGCGGCGGCGATCCGCTCCCGGGCCGCGGGCGCTACCTCGTAGCGCTCGCTGTGGATCTCGTGCGCGTCGAGGGTCTCCGCCGTGACCGGGCGGAACGTGTCGAGCCCGACGTGCAGGGTGACGCGCTCGACATCGAGCGAGGCGAGGAGCTCGGGCGTGAAGTGGAGCCCGGCGGTCGGCGCCGCGGCCGAGCCGGGCCGGTCGGCGTAGACCGTCTGGTAGCGCTCGGCGTCGGCGAGCGCCTCGTGGATGTACGGCGGCAGCGGCATCTCGCCGGCGGGCTCGCCGTCGAGCCGGACGCGCCATCGCCCCTCGCCCTCGTGACCGAGAAGCTCGACCGGCCCGAGCCGCATGCCGGCCCGGAGGCGCTTCGTCGGACGGGCGAGCGCCTCCCAGGTCCCGTCGCCGAGCGGCTCGAGGAGGAGCACCTCGGCCCGGCCGCCGCCGGGCCGCTCGACGTGCAGCCGCGCGGGGAGCACGCGGGTGTCGTTGACGACGACGAGGTAGCCCGCGAGCTCCTCGAGGACGTCGCCGAACGTGCGGTGCCGGACCTCCCCGGTCCCGCGCTCGTAGACGAGCAGGCGGCTCTCGTCGCGGCGCTCGAGCGGGCGCTGCGCGATGAGCTCCGGCGGGAGGTCGTAGTCGAGATCGTCGCTTCGCATCGTCCGGGCCGGACGCTAGCTTGGCGGCGTGCTTCCCGAGTCCCTCTCACGCGCGCGACGGCGCCTCGAGGCGGCCGAGTCGAAGCCCGACGACGCCGAGATCGACGCGACGCTCGCGCGGGCCCGCGAGGCGCTCGAGTCGGTGGCCGAGCGGGTCGCCGAGCTCGAGGCCGCGGTGCCCGAGCGGCTCGGCGCGGCGATCCAGGACGGGATGCGCGCGGAGGTCCTCCCGGTCGGCCGCCAGGTCGCCGAGATCCGCGGCTACTCGAACCAGACGATCCGCCGGCTCGAACGGCTTCAGGTCGACCTGGACGCCGAGCGGCGCGGCCGCGTCGAGGACCTCGGGCTCCTCGTGGACCTCATCGCGTCGAGCTGGCAGGCGGCCGAGCGGCGCCTCGACCGGCTCGAGCGGACGATGGATCGCATCGAGCGAACGCTCGGAGACCGCCCCGTGGCCTCGGTCTTCCGCCTGGAAGACCGAACCGGCCGCGACTCCGGCCCCCGCGCCGGCTAGAGCAGCCGCGCTCCGGACCTAGTGTCCTCCTGCGGGCACCGCGTGCATGACGGTCAGCGTCACGCTGTTTCCTTTGTAGGACACCCGGAACAGGTAGCCCCCCGTGTTCAGCACACGGTTTTCAGGGAGCTTGTCGAACCGGCCCGAGATCGACCGGCCCTTCATGATCGTCAGCACGGTGCCGCGGGTCAGGGTCCCGTCGACATCCAAGGACAGGGCTCCGTCCAGGAACAGATCCCCGGCAGCCACGACGCTCGTGTAGTCGAAGTCGCCCCTCACGGTCACGGCGACGCGACCCTTGCTGCCGATGCGCACGGCTCCCCCGACGCTCAGGACATTGCCGGGAGCAACGGACACGTCGGTGATCCCTGCGGCTTCCTCCGGCGAGAGGCCGGGCTGTAGCACGCCGCCCGCCACGTCGATGCCGCCCTCCACGGTGCCGCTGCCGCCGAGCGTCCCACCGTCGACGTCGATCGCGCTCGCGTGCGAGCCGATGACCGAGAGCTTGCCGCCGAGGACCGTGGTCGTCCCGTGCCAGGTCTCGTGTCCGGTGAGGAACAGGGTCCCTTCGCCGCTCTTCGTGAGGCTGCCTTCGTAGACGCGCGTGTTGCGTGCCTGCTCACGGCGCGTGCCGATCGCGAAGTCCGACTGGTCGATCGCGCTCGCGTCGGGCGGCAGGCCCTGGGTCCAGCCCCTGGCAATCTTGGTCGCCGTCCACGCGGCCGCCTCGTCGGCGTCCTCGAGCCGCCGCGCCTGGATTGCGACGTCCGAGATGTCGTTCGACCAGACGTCGCTGTACCCCTGGGTGTCGAGGTCGATCGGCCCGAGCAGCTGGCCCGGGCCCCTGAACGCCTCGCGCAGGCTGGGCGTGTGCCAGCCGTTCCGGCGGTCGGGCACCTGGACGATCTGGCCGCGCGCCGGATTCGGGATCGCGACGCCCGCCGCGTCGTTGATCGTGTTGTTCTGGCGGCCCGTCGTGAACATCGTGTAGAGCGCCTGCGTGTTCGTCATGTAGGGGAAGCGCTGCATGACGAGCGCGAGCGACGCGGCGGAATGGGGGCCCGCCATGGACGTGCCCGACGCGCTCGCGTACCGGGGCTGCGGCACGCCGTCGACGACCGACACGGTCGTGCTGTTGATCGACCTGCTCGGCGCCGTCACGCACGACCACTTCGCGACCCCGCACTGGTTGAACTCCTGCTGCCCCGGCACGAGCACGGAGCCGTCGGCGTTGAACGTGCGCCCGATCCCGGGGTTGATCCCGGAGGTCGTGTAGTAGCGGCCCTCCAGGTCGGGCAGGAAGTACGGCGCGGCGCCCCGCGGCGTCGGGTTCGCGTAGCCGCTGTTCCCGGCCGTGAACTGGACGATGGTGCCCGTGCGCGCGACCTCGATCGCGCCGTTCAGCCAGTGCATCGTCTTGCCGTTCGCGTCGGCGACGCCGTCGGGCGTGGAGAGGAACCGCCACGCCGCGTTCAGGCCGAAGCTCGCCGGAGCACCGGGGAGCGGCTCCAAGGTGTTGTAGTTCTCCGTGGGCGGCTGGCTGCCCCAGCTCGACGTGATGAGTCTGATGGGCTTGCCGTTCGCGGTCGAAGCGGCGTTCACGGCCCGGTACACGTTGGCGATGTACGCGTTGTCCGGCGTCTGCGCGGCGGTCGCGGTGGCCGGCAGGAGCCCGTAGAACACGCCGTCCGTCTTGCCCGTGTTGCCGAGATACACGTTGGCGTTGAACGCGACGCCGTGCATGTTCGCGACGGGGCCGGTGGGCTGCGTCTCGCCGACGCCGTCGCGACTCGCGCCGACCGTGCCGCTCACATGCGTTCCGTGAGTGTCGTTGAAGGCCGGGTCGTAAAGCCCGGACGTCGGGCCCGTGTCGCCGCCCTGCGCGACCACTCCGAAGTACCGGTCGCCGATGGCGTAGTTCGTCGCAAGGCTGCCGTGCTCGCGCATGTGCCCGCCGAAGAACCCCGAGTCGACGATCCCGATGTTCATCCCGGTCCCGGAGTAGCCGGCGGAGTAGGCGAACTCCGCGCCGATCGAGATCATGCCGTTGTCGCGCAGGAACTCAGGCGTGCGCCAGCTCGCCGGATCGCCCACCGTGCCCGGGTCGCCCGGGTAGGTCGTGATCGGAGCCGGCGACAACGGCGCCGCCGCCGACGTCCCTGCAAGGCAACCCATTACCACGAGCGCGGCGATCAGCGACTTCGTCAGCCCGTTCTTGCACGACATGCCTGGCCTCCCCCCGATTGGGCTCCCGCAGCGGGCCCACTATAGGAAACGCCTGCGCGTTCCGTCGGGGCGCCTAGACGGGCAGCCGGAGCTCGAAGCGCGACCCGCGGCCGACCTCGGTCTCGAGCGCGATCTCGCCGCCCAGGGCGAGTGCGAGCTCGCGTGCGATGGCGAGGCCGAGCCCCGTGCCCTCGACGCGGTCGCCGGTGAAGAACGGCCGGAAGATCCGCTCGCGGTCCTCCTCCGGGATGCCGGGCCCGTTGTCGGTTACCGTCACAGACGCGGTGCCGTTCGCCTGGCCGACCTCGATGCGGATGCGACCGCCGTCCGGCGTCCAGGTGAAGGCGTTGTCGATCAGGTTCGTGACGATCTGGAGCACGCGGTCCCCGTCCGTCGTCAGCACCGGGTTCGCGTCCAGGCGCTCGTCGTAGGCAATCCCACGCTGGCGGGCCTCCTCGGTGCGCGCGTGGTAGGCGAGGCCGACGAGCCGCCCCAGCTCGACCTCCTCCTCGGCGAGCCGGAACCGGTTCGCGTCGAGCTTTGCGAGATCGAGCACGTCGCCGACGAGCCGCGCGAGCCGGTCGGTCTCGCCGCGGATCACCTGGAGCGACGCCTCGCGTGCGGCGGGATCGTCCACGACGCCCTCGCTCAGCGCTTCGACGTGGCCGCGGATCGCGGTGAGCGGCGTGCGGAGCTCGTGCGAGACGCTCATGAGGAAGTTGCGCTCGAGCTCCTCGGCCTCGGCGAGCCGCGTGGCCATCTGCCCGAAGCTCGAGGTCAGGCGGCCTACCTCGTCTTTCCCGGTCGGCGGAAGCGCCACGTCGTAGCGGCCCGCCGCGACCTCGTCGGTCGCGCGCGTCAGCCGGAGGAGCGGCGCGGTGAGCTTGCGCGTGACGTACCAGACGAGGCCGAGCGCCACGACGAGACCGCCGAGGAACGCGATCCCGAGCCGCTCGACGAGCGGCACCCAGCGGTCGCGAAGCTCGGCACGCGGCTTCGCCGCCACGAGGAATCCGAACGTCGAGTCGCCGATCTTGAGCGGCTCGGCCGCCGCGAGGTAG
Organism: uncultured Actinomycetes bacterium; assembly: GCA_963720515.1. Classification (GTDB taxonomy): domain Bacteria; phylum Actinomycetota; class Thermoleophilia; order Gaiellales; family Gaiellaceae. Next base: position 739,348 of record OY970397.1, read on the forward strand.
ACGCGATCCTCGCCGGGCGGGCGGAACTCGAACGTCTGGGCCCGCCCGGCCTCGGCCGCGGCCCGGTCGGGCAGGACGCTGACCGGGAGGGTCCTCAGGGCCGGCGGCCTCGCCCGGGAAGAGCTCGAGGCCCGTGTAGAAGAGCTTCGTGTTCGGCCCGGCCGCGGCCTCGAGGTACCTGGTGGCGGCAGCCGGCGCCCGGCGGTTCTGCTTGGCGGGCGCGAGCGCCTGCTGCGCGTAGAAGTTCGAGAGCCCCGCCGCCTGGCGGCGCAGCTCGTCGAGCGAGTCGTTTCGCGTGACGTCCTGGAAGAGCGTCGTCGCGATGACCGCCGTGACCACGGCGGCCAGGAGCATTCCGGCCAGGAACAGGGCCGGCAGCCGGAATCGGAGGGAGCGCATGGCCCTCTACGTCGTGGCGCCGGCCGTTTTCGGCTCGGTCGCGACCTTGTAGCCGACCCCCCACACGGTGACGATCGGGCACGCGTCGCCGAGCTTGCGCCGCAGCTGGCCCACGTGGACGTCCACGGTCCGCGTGTCGCCGGCGAACGTGTAGCCCCAGACGCGCTCGAGGAGCTGGTCGCGGGTCAGGACGAGGCCGCGGTGGTCGAGGAGCTCCCAGAGGAGGTCGAACTCCTTCGGCGCGAGCTGCACCTCGTCGCCCGCGACCGTTACCTCGCGGCGCCCGGAGTCGATCCGGAGGACGCCGTGTTCGAGGAAGCCGCCCTCGGGCAGCGTCCGCCGCGTGGTCGAGCGGCGGAGGATCGACTTCACGCGGGCCACGAGCTCGCGCGGGTTGAACGGCTTCGTGAGGTAGTCGTCGGCGCCGACCTCGAGCCCGATGATCTTGTCCACGTCGTCGTCGCGGGCGGTGAGCATGAGGATCGGCACGTCGGAGCGCTGGCGGATCCGGCGGCAGACGTCCACGCCGTCGATGTCAGGGAGCATCAGGTCGAGGACGATCAGCGCGGGCGCGTCGGCGCCGGCCTTCGCGAGCGCCTCGGCGCCGTTCCGCGCGACGCCGACCTCGTAGCCGGCCTTCTGGAGGTACATGGCCACGAAGGAGGCGATGTTCGCCTCGTCCTCGACCACGAGGATCCGCTGACGCACGGTGTCGACCATGGGTTCGTCCAATGGTGACAGAGCGCCCGGCTGCGTGTCAGCCGAGGACAAAGGTGCGCCAGTAACGCGGCCAGACTCTCTTACGGCCGTTGTCGATCGCGAACTTCCCGGCGGTGCCCTGCAGACGAAGCCATCCGCTCAAGACGGCGCTCGCGTTGATGCGGCTTCCGAGGCGATTGCCGCGGAGCGTCACCTTCCACGCGCCGTTGACGACCGAGAAGCTGATGTTGCGGCCTGCGCACGAGAACGTGATCGCGTCGATCCGCTTGCGCTTGCAGCCCGACGTCGAGACGACGGTGCGGGCGCCGCGGAGCGGGTCGCGAACGACGATCGACCCCTTGTAGAGCGTCCCGAGGATCGCGCCGTCGTCGCTCTTCACGATTGCCGTGCCGTGGCCCGCGTAGAGGCCGAGCTGCGACCCGTTGCCCGTCGGCTCGCGCTGGAGCGGCGCCGCCCCGGCAGACGGGACGATCGCGAGCGTTACCAGTGCGAGTGAGATCGTCAGAAACCGCATAGGACCTCGGTGTGACGTAGTTTCGCCGAGTCGGGTGCGCCCTGGATCAAGCGCGTGTAAGAAGTGTGTAACCGACGGAGCCACCGATTTCCAAATCCGACGACCACCCGTTTGACGAGCGCGACCTCGCGGCCGACCCCGGAGCGCAGTTCCGAACGTGGTATTCGGAGGCCGAGGAGGCCGGCGTTGCGCTCGCCGAAACCGCGGTGCTCGCGACGGCGACCGCCGGGGGAGCGCCGTCCGCCCGAGCCGTGCTCGTGAAGGGAGCGGGCGACGACGGCTTCCTCTTCTTTACGAACTACGAGAGCCGGAAGGGCCGCGAGCTGGCCGAAAACCCGCGCGCGGCGCTCGTCTTCCTGTGGCAGCCGCTCGGCCGCCAGGTGCGCGTCGAGGGGACCGTGGAGCGCGTCTCCGAGGAGGAGTCCGCCGCCTACTTCGCGACCCGCGCCCCCGGTAGCCAACTCGGCGCGTGGGCCTCGCCGCAGAGCTCGGTGCTCACCTCGCGCGAGTCGCTCGAGCGGCGCGTCGCCGACGCGGAGGAGCGCTTCGCCGAGGGCGAGATCCCCGTCCCGCCGCACTGGGGCGGGTTCCGGCTCACGCCCGACGCCGTCGAGTTCTGGCAGCACCGGGAGAACCGGCTCCACGACCGCCTCCGCTACCGGCGCGGGCCGAAGGGCGGCTGGCTCGTCGAGCGCCTGGCGCCCTGAGGAGTCGTGCCGCGGTCACGCGGCGCGCGTCGGAGCGCTCCGGTCCGTCCGGTGCGCGTGCTTCCCTGGGATGGAGGCCAATGCGACGCCGCAGCCTCACCCCAGAGGAGCGCCACGACCGCGCGGTCCGCATGCTCGCGGCGCGGCTCGAGTACCTGGCCGCCGCCGAGGAGCGCTCGACGGCCGGCTTGCAGCTCCCGGACGAGCACGTGCTCGCCGCCGAGGCGGCCACCCGGCACGCGATCGCGCTCGGCCTGCTCTCGTCCGAGGAGGCCGCGGCGATCTGGGCCCACGTCGCCGAGCGCCACCCGGACGTCGCGTGGTGCCGCGCCCGCCGCGCCGCCTGAGCCCTACTCGTATGTGAAGAAGCCCTGCCCGGACTTCCGGCCGAGCGTTCCTGCCGCCGCCATCTCGACCAGCCGCTCCGGCGGCGCCATCCGTGGCTCGCCGAGCGCCTCGAAGAGCGCCTCGGACGCGTGCACGTGGATGTCGATCCCGATCAGGTCGATGAGCGCGCAGGGGCCGATCGGCCAGTTCACGCCGAAGCGCATCGCCTTGTCGAGATCCTCGGGCGAGACGCCGGCCTCGTCGAGCACGCGCACGCAGTCGTTCAGGAGCGGGATGAGGATGCGGTTCACCACGAAGCCGGGCGTGTCGGCGCAGCGGATGGGCTGCTTGCCGATCCGCTCGGCGAACGCGTAGGCGGTCTCGTACGGCTCGTCCGCGACGAGCTCCGTCCGCACGACCTCGACGAGCGGGAGTACCGGCGCCGGGTTGAAGAAGTGCATGCCGACGACGCGCTCGGGGTGCGCGGTCGCGCGGGCGATCTCGGTCACGGAGAGCGCCGAGGTGTTCGTCGCGAGCACCGCGTCCGGGGCGACGATCCCGTCCAGCTCGGCGAAGAGCTCGCGCTTGGCGGCCGGGTCCTCGACGATCGCCTCGATCACGAGGTCGCACGCGGCGAGCTCGCCCCGGTCGGTCGTGGTCGTGAGCCGGTCGAGCGCGGCGTCGCGCTCCTCGGCGGTCAGGCGGCCCTTCTCGACACCGCGGCCGAGGTAGTGCCCGGCCCGCTCGCGCGCCTTCGCGCCGAGCTCCTCGCTCACCTCGACCCCGAGCGTCTCGACGCCCGCCTGCGCGCAGACCTGGGCGATCCCCGCGCCCATCGTGCCGAGCCCGACGACGCCGACCCGCCTCACCTCCCCGGCCATGGTTCAATACTTTCATGGCGGTGACGGCGCGCGAGCGAAAGCTCCTGATCGGCGGCGAATGGGTCGACACCGGCGAATGGCAGGACATCCGCTCCCCGTACTCGGGCGACGTCGTCGGGCGCGTCGCACGCGCAGGCGCGGCCGAGGCGACGAAGGCGCTCGACGCGGCCGAGCGGGCCATGGCCGAGCCGCTCCCGACGCACCGCCGCGCCGCGATCCTCGACCGCACGGCCGAGCTCCTCGCGGAGCGCCAGGACGAGGTCGCCCGCACGATCTCGGACGAGGCGGGCAAGCCGATGAAGGCCGCGCGCGTCGAGGCGCAGCGCGCCGTCTCCACGTTCACGATCGCGGCCGCCGTCGCGCGCACGCTCGCGGGCGACGTGATCCCGATGGACGCATCGCAGGCGGGCGAGGGAAAGCTCGCGTTCACGCTCCGGCGGCCGATCGGGATCGTCGGGGCGATCAGCCCGTTCAACTTCCCGCTGAACCTCGTCGCGCACAAGGTCGCCCCCGCGCTCGCCGCCGGCTGCGCCGTCGTCCTGAAGCCCGCCGGCCAGACGCCGCTCTCCGCGCTCCTGCTCGCCGAGCTCGAGCAGGAGGCAGGGCTGCCGGACGGCTGGCTGAACGTCCTCGTGGGCCCCGCGTCCGAGATCGGGGATGTCCTCGTCGCCGACGAGCGGGTCGCGATGATCACGTTCACCGGCTCGGGCGAGGTCGGCTGGGGGATCCGCGAGCGCGCGGCGCGGAAGAAGGTCTCCCTGGAGCTCGGCAACGCGACGCCGGTGCTCGTCGAGGCCGACGCGGACCTCGAGACCGCCGCGACGAAGCTCGCCGCGAACGCGTTCTCCTTCGCCGGCCAGAGCTGCATCTCCGTCCAGCGGATCTACGTGCGCCGCGAGGTCTACGACGACTTCGTCGCCCGCTTCGTCCCCAAGGTCGAGGCGCTCGTGGTCGGCGACCCGGCGGACGAGGACACGGACGTGGGCCCGGTCATCGACGAGGGCGCGAAGGAGCGGATCGCCGCCTGGATCGCCGAGGCGAAGGCGCAGGGCGCGACCGAGCTCGCCGGCGGGGAGGAGAACGGGCACCTCCGCCCCACCGTGCTCGCGGACGTGACGCGCGAGATGAAGGTCTCGTGCGAGGAGGTCTTCGGCCCGGTCTGCACCGTGTCGCCATACGACTCGCTCGACGAGGGCATCACGCTCGCCAACTCGACACGCTACGGCCTCCAGGCCGGCATCTTCACCGGGAGCGTCGAGGCGGCGCTCGCCGCGGCGCAGGGGCTCGAGTTCGGAGGCATCACCGTGAACGAGGCGCCCACGTTCCGCGCCGACCAGATGCCCTACGGCGGTGTGAAGGCGTCCGGGAACACGCGCGAGGGCCCGCCGTACACCGTGCGCGAGATGACCGAGGAGCGCCTCGTCGTGCTCGCCTTGGGTGCGTAGGGCCCCGGCGGGACCGGCCGCAGCGGTCGGCTAGACTCGCGCACCATGTCGGGTCGCTTCTTCGGCCGTGGCGAAACGCCGCCCGCCGATCCCCCAGTCTCGGACGCCCCGCCGCCCGAGGCGGCGCCGCCGCCTCCCGCGGCCCCCGCGCCCGTGCCGCCACCGCGTACGTACTCGCCGCAGCGCGAGCGCCGCTCCCTCGCCCGGCTCCGCGAGGTCGAGATGCGCGACGTCGGCGGGCTCGCGGTCGAGATGGCGCGACGCGACGACTGGCGCTACCCGCTCCTCCATTCGCGCTGCGCCGAGGTGCTCGGGATCGAGGAGCGGATCCACGAGCTCGACGCGCTCATCGCCGCCGGCGACATGGCCTCCCGGGGCGTCCCCGTGGTCGAGTGCCAGTGCGGCGCGCCGATCATGCGCGGCCAGCACTTCTGCGCCCACTGCGGCCGGCCGGCGCCGGAGACGAACCCGGTCGTCGCGTGCAGCCACTGCGGCCAGCCGCTTCCGGCCGACGTGAACTTCTGCTCGTTCTGCGGCAACCCGGTCGCGGCCGAGGCGTACGCGGAGGCCCCTCCGCCGATCGACGAGACGCTCGTGCCCCCTCCGCCCCAGGAGCCGTAGATGTCGGGGCCCCCGCCGAACGACGCGCCGCCGCCCGACGCCGCGCCGCCTCCGCCCCCGCACGATCCCTACCGCTGCCCGCGCTGCAACTCGCCATACGACCCGTTCCAGGAGTACTGCCTCGAGTGCGGCCAGCGCCTCGTCCCCTACCCGGGCATGTCGCTCTGGCGCCGCGACTCCTGGTCACGCCAGTCGCCGCTCTGGTTCTGGGGCGCGCTCATCGCGCTCTTCGCGATCGCGCTCGTCACCGGCGCGATCGTGCTCGCGGCGCGCGACGACGACAACAAGGGCAACGCACAGGGCCCGACGACGAGCCAGCTCTCCTCCCCGAGCTCTCCGATCTCCACGGGGACGCTGCCCGCGACGGTTCCACCGCCCACGACGCTGAACACGGACACGCTCGCGACGACGCTTCCGACCACGTCCTCGACGACGCCCACGTTCTCCAGCACGACCTTCGCGACGACGACGGCGCCGACCACCACGCCGACCACCTCGACCGGCCTCACGACCTGGCCGTCCGGCAAGAGCGGCTACACGGTCATCCTCGAGTCGCTCCCCGAGTCGAGCGGGCGCTCCGCTGCCGAGTCGAAGGCGAAGCAGGCGAAGGCGGACGGCCTCCCTGAGGTCGGCGTCCTCAACTCGTCCAACTACTCGAGCCTGAACCCCGGCTTCTACGTCGTCTTCAGCGGCATCTACGACACGCTCTCCGAGGCGAACAGCGCCGTGCCGACCGCGAAGAGCGCCGGCTGGCCGGCCGCCTACGTGCGCCAGATCACGCCCTGAAGCCCGACTTTGTAACACCGGACGAGGCCCGTTAGACTGGAAATGGCTGGGGCCGTCGAACGGCCCCTTAACGCGAAATACACATTCGTTTGCAGCCAGTTAACCGGTTGCAGACCACAATGGCCTCACTGCTTATGCCCGACGGACTCCTTCCCCGCATGTATCAGTACTCCCGAGCGATCTACCGCTCGATCAAGGACCTCGTCGACCCGTATGCGGACGCCGAGACCCGGGTCGAGTACCGCCGGGCGGTGCTGGCCCACTGCGAGGACACGGTCGAGCGCCTCGCCAAGGATCCGCGCTACTTCTCGAAGCCGGAGCGCGCGCTCTTCCAGGACATCCGCCGCTACTTCCCGATCACGGCACAGGCCCGGGTGAACTGGGCGGTGACCGAGGGGATCGGCGCGGCCGTCGGCTACATCGAGCATCAGATCGAGTCGGGCGCGTTCGACGGCGGGATCGCCCGCTGCCGCGCGACGACGCGCAAGGGCAAGCCGTGCCAGCGCACGCCGCTCCCCGAGCGCGAGTACTGCCCCTCGCATCAGCACCTCGAGACGTCCGCCGCGTAAGCGGCGCAGGACGGACAGCCCGAACGGTTCTCCGGAGAGCTCGGGAAGCCGCTCAGCCGCCCGAAGTCCGGCCGCCTTCGGCGGCCATGACGACTTCGGGCGGGTTTCGGCATGCGTCTGGAGCAGTGCGCGAGCAAGTCGCGCACTGCGCGGCGAAGCCCACCTTGCAACAGACTGTTGCTAAGTCGCGGGGCTCATGACGCTGCAGACAGCTCGAGCTGGACTGCGTCTTCGAGATTGGAAACGCCTACGCCGACGAGTCGTAGTGCGCCGGGCCGCTCCGTGAGGGCTCGGTCGAGGAGCGCGCACGCGAGGTCGCCGATCCGCTCCGCCTCGTCGGTGCCGACCGGCAGGCTCTGCGAGCGGGTTCGCGTCGTGAAGTCCGGGTAGCGCAGCTTCGTCGTCACCGTGCGGGCGGACTGGCCGTCCTCGGCGAGCTTCTTCGCGAGGCGCTCGGCCATTCGGCGCAGCTCGTCGTGGAGCCGCTCGCGGTCGTCGACGTCGCGCGGAAAGGTGTCCTCGCAGGAGAGCGAGACGTTCTCGACGACCGTCTCGAGGGTGCGGGGATCGACGCCGCGGGCCCGGTCGCGCACGAGCCGGCCGGCCTTGCCGGGGAGGAGCGCGGCGAGCTCGGCATCGCTGAGCGCCGCGAGCTCCCCGATCCGCTCGACGCCCGCGCCCTTCAGGCGCTGCTCCGCGCGCGGGCCGACGCCGGGCAGGACGCGGACGTGGAGCGGTGCGAGAAACGCGGCCTCGCGGCCCGGCGGGACGAGCACAACGCCGCCCGGCTTCCGGCGGTCGCTTGCGACCTTGGCGACGACCTTGCACGTTCCGACGCCGAGCGAGCATGTGAGCCCGGTCGCACCGCGCACCGCGGTCTGGATCGCCCCGGCGACAGCGCGCGTCTCGCGGAAGTCCCGAACGACCTCGTCGAGTTGGAGGTAGCCCTCGTCGAGACCGGTGCGCTCGACGGTCGGCACGACCTCGCGGATCACGTCCCACACGCGCCGCGAAACCTGCGAGTAGAGCTGGTGGCGCGGAGGGACGAAGACCGCATCGGGACAGCGCCTGAGCGCCTCCGCGCAGCTCATCGCCGAGTGGATGCCGTACCCGCGCGCGACGTAGTTCGCGGTCGCCACGACACCCCGGCCATGCGGGTCACCGCCGACGATCAGCGGCCTAGACGCAAGGGCCGGCTCCTCGAGCTCCTCGACCGCCGCGAAGAACGCGTCGAGATCCAAATGGCCGATGACGACCACGGCTTGGTCCACAAGAGGGAGAATAGGGAGGCGACCTTCCGGCATCGCCGCCGCATCGTGTCCCACGACACCGACAAGCTCATCCGCCAGCTCTCGCTCGTCGCCTTCCTCATGGCCGAGCGGAGACCGCTGACCGCACGCGACGTCAAGTCGAACGTCGAGGGCTACTCCGAGATGTCGGACGAGGCCTTCGCGCGCCGCTTCTACTCCGACCGGGCCGAGCTCGTGAACCTCGGCGTGCCGCTCAAGTCGCAGCGCGACGAGTTCACGGGGGAGGAGCTCTACACGCTCCGATCCGAGCAGTACTTCCTGAGCGAGCTCGAGCTCGACGACGACGAGCTGGCGGCGCTCCAGACGGCGCTCTTCCTCCTCGACGGCAAGTTCGCCTACGCCGAGCCGCTTCGCCTCGCCCTCCAGAACCTCGCACTCGGCCGCCCCGGCCCACTCGACGACACGACCGAGTCGGAGCGGCGCGTCGTCGTGACCGACCCGGACTACTCGGTGGAGATGTCGGGCCGGCTCACCAAGCTCGAGAACGCGATCTCGAAGCAGCGGACGATCAAATTCCGCTACTGGACGATCAGCCGCGACTCGGAGGCCGAGCGGACGGTCAACCCGTACGCGCTACTCCCCGAGGGGGGCTCCTGGTACCTGATCGGGCGCGACCTCGACCGGGACGAGCTGCGGACCTTCCGCGTCTCGCGGGTGCGCGGCGAGATCCGCTTCGCGACGCGGCGCGAGCGCGACTTCCGCGCGCCGGAGGACTTCGACCCGAGCGGCTTCCGAGGCCGCCAGCCGTGGCAGTTCGGCGACATCAAGGGCGAGGCGGAGATCGACCTCGACCCGGACACGGCGTGGTGGGTCGAGCGGACGATCCCGCGCGGGCACGTCGAGGACGGGCGCTTCGTGACGGAGTACGCAGATCTCGGGCAGCTCGCGTCGTGGGTGCTGCGCCAGGACGGCCGCGCGCGGCCCGTCTCCCCGCCCGAGCTCGGGGCCGAGGTGGACAAGGCGCTGAACGCCGTCATCGCGGCGCACGAGAAGCGCCCGCCGCGCCCCGCCGCCGCCGTCGCGCCGGACGGCGAGCCGGTCGTGCTCGACCGGACGAGCGGGCCGGTTGCGCCGGAGCGCTTCGCCGTCCTCCAGGCGCTCCTCGCGTACATCCTCGCCCGCTGTGGCGAGGAGGAAAACGCGACGATCCCCGCCGGCGAGCTCGCGGAGCGGTTCAGCCTGACGCCCGAGCAACTGGCCGAGCACCTGGCGCTCCTCAACCTCGTGAACTTCGGCGGCGGGTGCTACGCCGTCTACGCGAACCTCGACGGCGACGAGGTGCACGTCCAGAAGGAGCTCTTCGGCGACGCGTTCCGGCGTGCGCCCCGGCTGACGCCGCTCGAGGCGCGCGCCATTCGCCTCGCGCTGGAGTTCGTCGGGCCGATGATCGCGGCCGATGCGCACACGCCGCTCGATCGCGTGCGCGGCAAGCTCGAGGAGACGTTCGGCCAGTTCGACCTCCCCGACGAGGGCGAGGCCGCGGCGCCGTCGGAGGAGGAGGGGCTCGTCCGGGTCTTCTCCGACGCGATTGCGCGACACCGGCTGGTCGAGATCGAGTACCTCGCGGTCGGCGAGGAGCCGAGCGTCCGGACGATCGAGCCGCACGCGCTCGAGCGCGAGCTGCCGTGGTGGTACGTCCATTCGTGGGACCGCTCCCGCGACGCGCAGCGCAGCTTCCGGCTCGACCGGATACGCGACGTGCAGCTCCTGGAGGAGGAGTTCGAGCCGCGCCCGGATCTCGTGCCCCAGAAGCTCCGCGACGTCTCAACCGCCCGTGTCCTGTTCAAGAAGGCGGTCGCGCCGTGGCGAATCGAGCGAGGCGCGGCGGCGCTCGAGGACGGCTCGGCGCTCGAAGAGCTCCGGCACGGGGGCATGGACTGGCTCGTCGGCGAGATCCTGGCGCACCGCGGCGCGGCGATCGTGCTCGAGCCGGCCGACGTGCGCGAGACGATCGCCGAGCGGGCCCGCGCGCTCCAGATGGAGCTCGGCAAGCGGCGCCCGCGCGCCTGGGCGGCCGGCGCCAAGCGGCGCTGAGGCCTCGCGCCGCCGGCGGCGCGATTCCGGCACACATCCGCCGGAGGTCCGGCACAGCCCGTGACAGACACGTGCGGTTTGCCGGGCTACGCTGAGGCCCTACCAACACACGCGCCGCCGACTCGGGCGCCGGACGACCTCAGCCCGTATGCGCGCGCGAAGCTCCTCGGTGTCCGGCGGGGTCGGACGAACTCGGCGCACCTAGCCGGACACCGGCAGACGGACGGTGAAGCGGGCGCCGCGACCCTCGGCCGACTCGACGCGGAGCGTCCCGCCGTGCGCCTCGGCGATCGAGCGGGCGATGAACAACCCGAGCCCGGCGCCGGGCTTCGAGCCGCCCGCGGTCGCGGCCCGACCGAACTTCTCGAAGATGAGCCGCTGGTCCTCGTAGGAGATGCCCGGGCCGTGGTCGGTGACGCTCACGTCCACCACCCCGTTCCGCGCCTCCGCGTACACCTCCACGTCGTCCCCGGAGACCGTGTACTTGACAGCGTTCGTGACCAGGTTCACGAGGAGCTGGCGCAGACGCTCGCGGTCGCCGCGCACGGTCGGGAGCGGACCGGCGAACTCGGCGTGGACCCCGACCTCCTCCTGCCCCATCCCGATCAGGGCCGTGACCTCGTTGATCATCCCCTCGAGATCAACGTCCGCGAACGCGTAGGTGAACGTCCCCGCCTCGACACGCGACGTGTCGAGGACGTCGCCGACGAGGCCCGCGAGCCGCGACGTCTCCTCCTCGATGAGGGCAAGGAACGACTCGCGCTGCTCGGGCGTGAGCGTGCGCCAGCGCTGGCGGAGCGTGGCGGCGCAGCCGACCACCGAGGCCATCGGCCCACGCAGCTCGTGGGAGACGAGTGAGACGAAGTCGGCCCGAAGCGCCGAGAGCCGGCGCAGCTCCTCCGCGGCGGCGCGCTCGGCCTCGAACGCACGAGTGTTCTCGACCGCGGTCGCGAGCTGGCGGCCGAGGAGCGTCAGGAGCTCGACGTCCTCCCGGGTGAAGCTCCCCGCCTCCGTGCGCGAGACCGACAGGGCGCCGAGCGCCCGGCCGCCGAGCGTGAGCGGCGCCAGCACCCTGGCGCGCATCCCGACCTCGACGAGCTCCTCCTCCTCCGGGTACCTGGGCTCTTCGGCCAGGTCCTCGCGGGTCACCGTCCGCCCCTCGCGGATGAGCGCCGCGAGCGCAGTCTGCTCGATGGGACGGCTCCAGCGGACGTCGCCCGGCTCCGACGCGACGCCGGCCTCGGCGATGACGGACGCGTGCCCGCCCTCGATCCCGATCAGGGCGATCCGGTCGAACGAGAGCGCCGTCTTGAGCTCGCGCACGAACAGACGGAACGCCTCGCTCAGCTCGAGCGACGACGCGAGCGCACGCGCGCAGCGGTTCACGACCTCGAGCTGGTCCGCGTGACGGCCGATCGCGTCGCGCAACCCCTCCGCCTCGCGGGCCCGCGCCTCCGCCCGGCGGGTCTCGCTGTGAAGCTGGTGGACGAGCCCGCCGACGACGAGGCCGATCAGGAGCTGGACGCCGAGCGAGAGCGCGACGTTGCGGATCTGGAACCCGTCGTCGGCCATATTCGCGCGCTGCACCTCCGCGAGGACGAGCAGCGGGGCGTTCACGACCGTAAGACCGACGCCGCCCCAGATCCCGTAGCGGACGGCCGCCTCGGCGACCGCGAGGACGACAAGGCGCGTCGACGCCGTTCCGGTCGTCAGCGCGTGGCTGAAGACGAACAGGTAGAGGATCGCGGTGTCGAAGACGAGCGCGGAGATGCCGAGGATCTGGAACCCGCGGACGCTCCAGCGGCGCTGCGCGAGGAGCGCGAGGACCGCCGCGCCGACCGCGAACGTCCCGGTGACGAGCCAGGCGCGCCCGCGCGAGATGTCCGGCTCGTCGTAGGTCAGGATGACCAGGACGACGGTGAAGGCGACCGCGAGGAGGCGCGTCCACGCGATCCACATCTCCTGCGCGCGGAGCCGCTCGACCCTCATCGCCCGTCTCCCGCCGCCGCGAGCCGCTCCGCCGCCCACTCGGCATGCTCGGCCAGCAGCTCGTCGCCGGACTCCGCGTAGCGCCCGACGACGGGCGCGAGCCGCATATCGCCCGAGTTCCCGGCCGCGACGAGCGCGTTGCGCCGCAGGTAGCGCGGGTCGTTTCGCGGCACGTACAGCCGGTCGTAGCGCTCGCGCAGCTCCTCGTCGGACGCCTCGAGCCACTCGGCCAGCGAGACGACCGGCTCGGCGTCGGCCGGAAGCGCCTCGTCCACCGCGCGCTTCTCCGCCCCGCGGTTCCACGGGCAGACGTCCTGGCAGATGTCACAGCCGTAGACCTGGTCCTCGAGCGCCGCGCGGTAGCCGTCGGGGATCGGAGCCGGCGCCTGCGTCCAGTACGAGAGGCAGCGCGTCGAGTCGAGGACGCCCGGCTCGTCGAGCGCCCCGGTCGGGCAGGCGTCGATGCAGAGGCGGCACGACCCGCAGTCGAGGCTGAGCGTCGCGCTCGGCTCGACGTCAGCCGACGTGACGAGCGTCCCGAGGACGACCCAGGATCCGTGGCGCCGGGTGATGAGCAGCGTGTTCTTCCCGTAGAACCCGATGCCTGCCCGCGCCGCGCCTTCCCGGTCCACGTGCTGGTTCGCGTCCACGAGCACGCGGTGCTCGCCGCCCAGGCGCCGGCCGAGCTCCTCGAGCTTCTCGCGCAGCGCGGCGTACCGGTCGGTCCACGTGTAGCGGGGAAGCCGCCCCTCCCCGATTTCGGGCTCCGGCCCCGGCGCGTAGTAGGAGAGCGCGGCCGAGACGACCGTGCGCGCGTCCTCGATCAGCGACTCCGGATGGCAGGACACGTCCGGCTGGGCCATGGTGAAGCGCATGTCCGCGAAGAGGCCGCGCTCGCGCCGCTCGCGGATGTGCTCTTCGGTCGCGCGGTACGGCTCCGCCGGAGCGGCGCCGATCACGTCGATTCCGAGCTCCGAGGCGAGGCGACCGAGCTCCCCCTGTGTGACGTGGGTCACCGTACGCCAGAAGGATACGATCGTTCGCCATGCATGCCATCCGGATTCACGAGGACGGCGGGCCCGAGGTGCTGCGCTACGAGGAGGTCGACGACCCCTCGCCGGGCCCGGGCGAGGTGCTCGTCCGCCTGCGCGCCGCCTCGCTCAACCACATCGACCTCTGGGTCCGCAAGGGCCTCCCCTCCGTGCCGAAGCCCCGGATCCTCGGGGCGGACGGGGCCGGCGAGGTCGCCGCGGTCGGCGACGGCGTCGAGGGCTTCGCGGAGGGCGACCGCGTCCTCCTGAACCCGGGCCTCGACGACGGCGCCCGCGTCCTCGGCGAGCACCTCAACGGCACGCACGCCGAGCTGATCGCCGTGCCGGCCGAGTACGTGCACCCGATCCCCGAGGGGCTCTCGTTCGAGGAGGCGGCTGCGTTTCCGCTCGTCTCGGTCACGGCCTACAGGATGCTCGCCACCCGGGCGCAGCTTCGCGAGGGCGAGTGGGTGCTCGTCTGGGGGATCGGCTCCGGCGTCGCGATCGCGGCGCTCGGGATCGCCAAGGCGCTCGGTGCCCGCGTCCTCGTCACCTCGACGAGCGACGAGAAGCTCGAGCGCGCGCTCGCCCTCGGCGCAGACGCAGGTGTGCGGACGGACGCCGACGTCGTCGCGGAGGCGAAGCGCCTGACGGAGGGCGCCGGCGTGGACGTCGTGGTCGAGCACATCGGCGAGGCGACCTGGAAGGGCTCCCTCCAGGCGGCGCGCGCGGGCGGGCGGATCGTCGTCTGCGGCGCGACGTCGGGGCCGAACCCGCCCGCGATGCTCCACCGGATCTTCTGGAAGCAGCTCTCGATCCTCGGCTCGACGATGGGTACGCGGGAGGATTTCGCGGCGCTGCTCGAGCTGGTCGAGACGGGGCAGGTGAGCCCGGTCATCGATCGCGCGTTCCCGCTCGACGACGCGGCCGAGGCGCATGCGTACTTCGAGCGGGGCGGCCAGTTCGGCAAGCTCGTCCTCACGATCCCCTAGACCCCGGCGGGAAATCGGAGCACACTCCCCGCGAAGGGAGTCTCGTGAGCGCACGATCGTTCGCCGGGGGCGGTGCATTCGCTGCGGCGATCGTCCTCGCCGCGACGGTCGCGGGGCCTGCCGCCGCCTTCCCCACGACGGGCGTCCAGAAGCTCGTCATCATCCCGATGGAGTACGCGCACACCGGCTGCCCGCCCGACGTGAACGCGACGCCGACCTGCCCGCGCAACACGGCCGCGCAGCTCCAGACGCTCCTCCAGAACGGCCTCACCACCTACTACGGCAACCCCGCGACCGGGAGCAAGACGACCTTCCAGGTCAAGGTGCTCGTGAACCCGAACACCTCGAACGGCTGGTGGCCCGCACCGTCCACGCCCGAGCAGTTCACCGAGCGCGCGAAGGCGAACAAGAACTGGAACGCGTTCACGCCGCAGGGCTCCCCGGTGCGCGATGCGGCCGAGATCGTCATGTCGCAGGCGCTCCAGCGCGGCGCGATCTCGACGTTCGAGCTCGGCGGATACACGCGCTTCATGACGATCCACAACTGGCACGTCTTCGGCGGGCAGTCGTCCGGCCCGAACCCGCTGAGCTACACGGCCGTCTACACGTCGGGGATGTCCACGCTCTTCAAGACCTACTCGATCACGACCGCGATGGTGAACGAGGGCTCGAGCGACGGGCAGATGGTCCGCGTGGCAACACACGAGCTCGGCCACGAGCTCGGCCCGGCAGACCTCTACGGGCAGCCGTGCCCGCTCTGGCCGCCCGGCGAGCCCGCCGCGCTCCCGTACTCGAACGACACCGAGCGGGAGC
This sequence comes from uncultured Actinomycetes bacterium, assembly GCA_963720515.1. Classification (GTDB taxonomy): domain Bacteria; phylum Actinomycetota; class Thermoleophilia; order Gaiellales; family Gaiellaceae. The sequence continues at coordinate 754,486 of OY970397.1, forward strand.
TGCGGACCGAGTGCATGGACGTCTGGGACGTCATGGGCCTGACGGGCACGCGCAACCCGGCGTTCACGTACTACACCCGCGTCCTCCTCGGGTGGGCCGCGAGCGTCCCGCCCACGATCCGATACGAGACGGCGGACTTCGCGGGGCCGGTCGAGCTGAGCTCGCTCGAGTACCCGAACGGGAACCCCATCGCGCTGCACATCCCCGACGACCCGAACCGGCTGGTGATCGCGCGCGCCTTCGGGAACGCCGGCTACTTCCAGGGCTTCACGGTCGAGTGCCGCCGCACGGCGTGGAACGACCCGATCGCGCCGACCGACCAAGGCGTCCTCATCACGTACGTGGACTCGACGCGCGACATGTGGACCGACCGGCAGGTCGTCGTGGCTCGGCGCTTCGACGACCCGAACGCCCGCCAGGACATCCGCTTCGCACGCATCACACCGGGCAACTCGTTCTCGAGTCTCGGACGGAACTTCAACATCGCGTTCGACAGCTTCACGGCGAACGGCGGCTGCAAGCTCGCCGTCAACCGCACCGGGTTCGTCGTCGACTCCACCTCGTTCATCCCGGCGGTGAGCCACTCCAACGGCATCTCCTCCCCCGACCTCGGCCTGAAGACGCCGAAGGCGGTCTACGCGAACCCGGGCGTGATCCTTAACGGGCCAAGGCCCCCGACGCCGCACCCGCGCACGCCCGCCCACTCGCGTGCCGTCGCCGCGCGCGCGCTCGCGAAGGCGATCCACGTCTCCGCGATCGTGCCGCGCAAGACGAACCTCATCCACTTCGTCTACGGGAACGCGGGCGGCAAGGCGGGGAAGGGCACCGCCGTCGTCCGCGTGCAGCAGCCGTGGACCGCGACAGCGCGCTGCGGAGCGCGCGAGACGCCGCATGGGCGCGTGATCAAGCGGCTGACGCTCCCGCGCCTGCGGCCGGGTGCCGCCGGCGTCGCGACCGTCGGCTGGGTGCCGCGGTCCTCCGCGCCTGCGGCGATCACGGTCACGCTGAACGGCAAGGGCCGGCCCGCGTCGCAGGCGGAGAGCGCGACGACGGTGGTCGGCTTCGGGACGTCGCGGAGGCGGACGCTCAAGATCCCGCTCACGCTCACCGCCGGGAGCCGTTGCGTCGGCAAGGTCCCGTACATGGTCACGCCGGCGATCGTCCCGGCCGGCTGGAAGGCGACCGTCTCCGGCGCGACGGAGGCACTCAAGCGGCGACATCCGGTGCACGTGGTCGTCACCCTTCGCCCGACCGCGCGGCGTGCCGCGACCGACGTCCCGGTCACGGTCTCGTTCGGCGGCGGATCCGCGGCCGGCGTGGCGGAGCCGGCGGAGAGCGCGAACATGTTCGGCGACGTGAGCGTCTCCGGGATCGAACAGAGGGTCGGCATCGACCTGCTCGGGCGGGTCGCCCCGCCCGGCCGCACGTTCCCGCGGTTCGTCCTCCCGCCGTCCACGCTTACGAGGCGAAGAACGCCGCCGGTTCCGGCGCCACTCCCGACCCCCGGCCCGCCGTACCAGCAGACGGTCGCGATCTCGGATTGCTCGAACGCGGTCGGCCAGGTCGTCGCCGTGAACGGCTCCGTCGGCCCGCCGCGCATGGGTCTGACCGTCCACCTGAAGTACACCGCGGTCCTGGGCGCGATCCCGGCCGGAACCGTGATCCAGCGCACGGCCACGACGCTCGCGACGGGCACGTTCTCGGACTCGTTCAACCGCCAGGACACCGCCTGGACGGTGGTCGCGAGCGTGGACGCAGACGAGCTCTACTCCGACGCCGTGTCCGCGTCGTGCTCGATCCCGATCCCGTGACCTAGAAGCCGCGCCCCCTCCCGTTCGCGACCCGAACGCGTCAGACTCGCGTAGAGGCTTCCATGGGGATCAGGATTCCGGCGAGGTGCGGACCGCTCGCGGCACTCGTCGCCGTCGCGGCCGTGTGCGCCGGGCCGGCCGGCGCGTTTCCGACGATCGGGACGCAGCCGCTCCTCGTCGTCCCGGTCGAGTACGCCCACTCGGGCTGCCCGCCTGACTCGCGCGGCACGCCGACCTGTCCGCGGAACACGGCCGCGGAGCTCCAGGCGATCCTCCAGAACGCGCTCACCGCCTACTACGGGAACCCGGCGACCGGGAGCCTCGTGAGCTGGCGCGTGCGGGTGCTCGCCAACCCGGACACGGCGAACGGCTGGTGGCCGGCGCCCTCGACCGTGCAGGGTCTTGCGGCCCGCGCCGGCGCCCGTGGGACGAACTGGAACGCCTACACCGCGAAGGGCTCGCCCGTTCGCGACGCGGCGGAGGTCGTCGTCGCGAGGGCGCTCAGGCGCGGCGTCGTCTCCGCCTCGGAGCTCGGTGCCTCCACCCGCTTCCTCGCGATCCACAACTGGCACGTCCCCGGCGGCCAGTCCTCGGGGAACCTGCCGCTCGCCTACACGGCGTCCTACGCCCGCGGGCGCTCGGCGACGTACACGGTCACGGCCGCGTTCGTGAACGAGGGCCCGGACGACGGCCAGATGGCGCGCCTCGTGGAGCACGAGCTCGCCCACGAGCTCGGCCCGTGGGATCTGTCCGGCGAGCCGTGCCCGCTCTGGCCGCCCGGCGAGCTCCCCGCCCTCCCGTTCGGGAACGACCTCGAGCGGACGCTGAGGACGGACTGCGTCGGGACCTGGGACCTCATGGGCCTCGCGGGTACGCGCAACGCCGCGCCGTCGTACTACACGCGCGCCGTGCTCGGCTGGGTTCCGACGCTGCCGCCGTCCCTCCGCTACGAGCCGGGCGTGTTCTCGGGCGAGTTCGAGCTCAGCTCGCTCGAGTACCCCAACGGCCAGCCGCTCGCCCTGCACATCCCCGAGGATCCGAACCGCCAGCTCCTCGCCGGCACGTTCGGGAACGGCACCGACTTCCAAGGGTGGCTCGCCGAATGCCGGCGCACCGCCTGGGACGACCCTGTCGCGCCGCCGGGCCAGGGCCTCCTGATCAGCTACGTGGACGGCGCACGCCCACCCGGGGAGCGCCAGCTGGTCGTCGTCCGGCGCTCCGACGACCCGCTCGCCATGGAGAACACCGACCGGGCGCTCCTGAAGACGGGCGAGACGTTCAGGAGCCACGCAGGAGGCTTCACGCTCCGCTTCAACGGGTTCACGACCACGGGCGGCTGCATCGTCGTCCTCGACCGGCCGACTGTCCTCCTCGAGACCGCCTCGTTCATCCCGGCGGTGAATGCACAGGAGAGCCTGTTCGCGCCGGATCTCGGCCTGCGGACGGCGAAGGCGCTCTGGTCGAACCCAGGCGTCGTCCTGAACGGCCCGAAGCCGCTCGTCACGGCGCGCTCGCTCGCCCGCTCGGTCCGCGTCCAGGCGCCCGCGCGAGGCAAGCCGAGCACGATCCGCTTCGTCTACGGCAACGCCGGCGGACGGTCGGGGAAGGGCACGGCCGTCGTCCGCGTCCGCCAGCCGTGGGCGGCGACCGCGGCGTGCGGCGCGCCCGACGGCCCGCGGGGACGGGTGCTCGACGTCGTCGGCCTTCCGCGCCTGGCGCCCGGCGCCGCCGCCGTCGGAACCGCAACGTGGCGCCCCCGCTCGTCGGCTCCCCTCGGGGTGACCGTGACGCTCCGCGGCGAAACCCGGCCGTTCGCCGAGGCCGAGAGCGCCTCGACCGTCGTGGGCTTCACGACGTTCCGCACGCGGACGGTCCGCATCCCGCTGACGCTCGCAGCCGGCGAGGCCTGCAAGGGCAAGGTGCCGTACCTCGTCACGCCCGCGATCGTCCCGAAGGGCTGGCGGGCGGCCGTCGAGGGAACGGCGACGCCGCTCCGGCCTGGACATCCGGTGCGGGTCACGGTCGTGCTTCGCCGCCCGCCGGGCAACGCCCCCGCGGCGACCGACGTCCCGGTGGCGGTGTCGTTCGGGTCGTCCTCCGTGGACACGCTGCTCCCCGCCGAAGGGGACGGCGCCCTCGGCTCCGTGCCGGTCCCCGGCTTCACCCAGACGGTCGGGATCGACCTCCTCGTCCGGACCGCCCCGCCCGGGAGGAGGCTCCCCGGCTTCACGGTCCCGCCCGCGGCGCGGATCCGGCAGAGCCGCTTCTACCCGCTCCCGATCGCTCCGACGGGGCCGCCCTTCCACCAGACCCTGGCGATCACCGAGTGCACGCAGGCAACGGGAACGACCGGCCAGTCGGTGTTCGTCCGCGGCGCCGGGACGCCCCTGCGCATCGGCGTGCCCGTGCACCTCACGTACACGTCGGTCGGAGGGGCGCTTCCGCCCGGAACGGTCGTGGAGCGGACCGTCACCACGTTCTTCCCGACCGGTCTCTTCTCGGACACGTTCAACCGGCAGGGCTCGTCGTGGATCGTCGTCGGACGGCTCGACGAGGAAGCGCTCTACTCGGATGCCGTGTCGCCCGAGTGCGCCGTTCCGGCGCCCTGAGCCGGCGTTAGCCGAAGCCGAGGATGAACTTCGCGTCGTCGGACATGCGCTCCGGCGACCACGGCGGATCCCAGGTGAGCTCGGCGTCGACGGACTCGACGCCGTCCATGTCGGCGACCGTCTCCCTGATCTGCTGCTCGATCATCGGGCCGACCGGGCAGCCGATCGACGTCAGGCTGTACGTCACCTTGACCGCAGAGCCCTCGACCTCGGCGTCGTAGAGGAGGCCGAGCTCGACGATGTCCATGCCGAGCTCCGGATCCTCGACGACCCTGAGCGCGTCCACGACCTGCTCACGCGTTGGCATGCGGCCAGTCTAGTGCGGCGGCCGTGCTACGCGGCGCGGCGGGCGGCTGCTGAGGCCTCGCGCGTCGGGACGACGTCGATGAGGCGGTCGAGCAGCGTGATCCTGAGAAGCTGGATGAGCTCCGGGCTCGCGCAGCGCACGGCGATCGTGCCGCCCCAGCGGCTGCGCAGGCGCGCGGCGTCCGAGAGCATCCCGAGCACCGTCGCGTCCACCTGGCCGGCGCTCCTCAAGTCGATCTCGAGGCGATCGACCTCGGGGCCGGTCGAGGCGATGAGCTCGCGGCGCAGCTCGAGCAGTCCGTCGTCCCCGAGCTCTCCGGGCACGACGATCACGTCGACATCCTTCCGGCGGCGGCGCTCGATCGCGTGGGTAACGATTGCGGTCTCCATGTCCGAGTCATCCCTCGTTCGAGGGATCGGCACACCCACCTTCAACCTTTAGTGGTTTTAGGCAGGTTCGGAGGCTAGCCGAGCAGTCGGACTTCCTCGCGCCGCTCCCGCGCGAAGAAGTGGATCCCGTCGATGAACTTCACCCAGTTGTGGCGGGTGCACATGACGACGGAGTGGGTGCGCGCGCTGTCCGCGAGGTAGCGCACGCCGCGCAGGAGATCCGAGTTCGAGACGCCCGTGGCCGCGACGATCACCTCGCCCGGCGCGAGCTCGTCCGTGGTGAAGACGCGGTTCACGTCGTCGATCCCGTACTCGGCGGCCTGCGCGATCTCCGAGCGGGTCGTCGGCCAGAGCTGCGCCTGGAGCTCGCCGCCGAGGCAGCGGAGCGCGGCCGCGGCGATGACGGCCTGGCGCGCACCGCCGATGCCGATCGCAAGGTGGTCGTTCGTGCCGCGGATCGCCGCGCTGATCGTCGAGGTCACGTCGCCGTCCGCGATGAGCTTGATCCGCGCGCCCGAGCTCCGCACGTCCTCGATCAGGTCCTCGTGGCGCGGGCGGTCGAGGATGATCGTCGTCACGTCCTGCGGCGTCCGGCCGAACGCGTCGGCGATCGCGCGGACGTTCTCCGCGACCGGCTTGCCGAGGTCGATGCGCCCACGGGCGGTCGGGCCGACGGCCAGCTTGCGCATGTACATGTTCGGGAGCCGCGGGAACGAGTCGCGGTCGCCCACGGCGATCATCGACATGGCGCCGAAGTCGCCCCGCGCGACGATCGACGCGCCCTCGATCGGGTCCACGGCGAGGTCGACCGGGTCGCCGCCCTGCCCCAGAACCGTCCCGATCGCGAGCGGATCGCCCTCGGCCTCGTTCCCGACCACGATGCGCCCCTCGATCGACAGGAGGTCGAGCGCGTCGCGCATTCCTTCCGCCGCGGCGGCCTCGGCCCCTCCGACGTCGCCGCGCCCGAGCCAGCGCCCCGCCGCCACCGCAGCGCGCTCGGTCGCGGCCGCGAACGCCTCGCAGCGGCACTCCATTAGGCCGGGACCGCCGCGCGCTCGAACGTGTCGAGAACGATCCGGAGGACCTCGTCCACGGCCCGCTCGCGGTCGTCGTTCTCGATCACCGGGACGCCGGCCTTCTCCGCCTGCTCGACCAGATACGCCTGGATCTCGCGGATCTCGGCGAGCGAGTCGATGTACTTCGCCACCGGCCGGACGCCCTCGGAGTCCGCATCGCGGACGTAGAAATGGCTCGCGTGGCGCTCCTCGTCCGAGATCGCGATCAGGCACTGCGAGACGATCGCGCCGTCGATCGCGCCGGGCACCATCCCCGGCACGAGGTGGACGCCCTCGAGCGCCATCGAGTGGCCCTCGGTGAGCGCGCGCTCCATGACGGCGCGGACGCCGACGAGCACGTTGCGGGTCTGGTCGAGGAAGCCGCGCAGGTGCGCCTCGCGCGGATCGCCGTGGCGGCCGACGACGGCGGGGCCGGCCTCGAAGCTCGAGTAGTGGAGCGTCGGCATGAACGCCTCGGAGAAGAACGCGCGCATCGTCTGGCGCACGAAGTCGGTCGAGGTGACGCGCGTGATCGAGAGGCGGTGCGCGACCTCGGTCGTGATCGTGGACTTCCCCGTGCCGGTCGCGCCGCCGACGAGGACGATCAGCGGGCGGTCGAGCTCCTGGAGGCGCTGGAACCGGCGGAGCCGGCGGACGGCCTGCTCGTCCTCGTGCTCCCCGAGCACGCGGGCGGCGGCGTCGTAGACCTCGTCCTGGGTCGCGGGCACCGCGTCCGTGCCGCGGTCGAGCTCGGCCTCGACGAGGCGCGCCAGCTCCCACGCCCGGTCCGGCGGGATGCCGGTGCCCATGTATGCGCGGGCCATGAGGCCCTTGGAGTACGGCAGCCGCGGGTCGATCGGCGCCTCGGAGACGCGGCGCTCGGTCATCGGGCCGCTCCGGCGAGGCGCGCGGCCTCGTCGGCCAGGCGGACGAACTCCGCGTCGAGGTCGGGCTCGCCCGGAAGCGGCTCGACCGCGTTGTCGAGGAACACGACCTCCGCCCCGCGGGCGTCCGCGGCCTCGGCGACCACGTCGATCGCGGCGGCCTTGATCTCCACCAGGAAGACGTCGGCGTCGGCGCGCTCCACGTCCTCACGTAGGGCGTCCCGGCGGGCGAGGTTCCCCGAGACGACCGTAACCTCGGCGCCGTGCTCGCGCTCGAGCTCCTCGCGGATCGCGTCGTGCGCCGTGTGGGGCGCCGTGGTGAAGACGGCGACGCGGCGGCCGGCGATGGGCGCGACCGGGCTCGGCCGGAAGCGCGTCGCGATCACGGGGACGGCCTTCACGTCGGCGATCGCGGCGCGAAGATCCTCGGAATCGCCGCCCGTGATGACCACGAGGTCGGAGAGGAGAACCCGGTAGGCGCCGAGGTAGCCGGCGACGAGCTCCGGATCCTGCGCGGCTGCCGCGACCAGGATGCGCGCACCCGCCTCGACGGGCGGGATCGCCGTGCCGCTGCCCTCGAGCAGGACGAGGTCGGGCCGGCGCTCGGCCGCGACGCGCGCGGCCTCCTCCACGTTCGACGTGTACGGCGCCCCGGCGAGCCCGCTGCCACAGCGGCGCGCGCCGATCGTCGGCACCCGCGCGAGGGCGGCGTCCTCGAGGTAATCGGAGGCAGCGTGCGACCCGGCGCGGGAGCGCGCGAGCAGGTCGTCCACGCCCGGCGGCTCCTCCACGACCACGGGCTCGGGCGGCCCGCCGCGGCCCATCGCGACCACGACGACCTCGCGCGTCTGCGCCAAGAGCCGGGCGACGTGGCCCGCGACCGCGGTCTTTCCGACGCGCTTGCCCGAGCCGATCACCGCGAGCGCGGCCGCGTCGAGCGGCGCGAACGCGACCGGCTCGAAGCGGAAGTCGGCGCCCTCGTAGGCCACGCCCGCGGCGAGCGTCTCGCTCGCGAGCCGGAAGCGGTCGCGCGCGGTGACGACGGGCTCGTCGGAGAGATCCACGACGACCTCCGCGCCCGAGCGGGCGAGTCCGTCGGCGAGCGACTCGAAGAGCGGCACGCCGTAGTCCTCCCCACCGCGCAGCTTCTCCGTGCCGCCGAGCGCGACCGCGCCGACGACGTCGTAGGGCAGCTCGGCGAGCGCGTCCACGACGACCTCGGCGTAATGCTCCCCGTCGATGAGCGCCAACGCCTTCATCGCCCCGAGGTCACCTCTCGCTCGATCCGCGCCGTGTACTTCTCGAACTCGAGCGTGTCCGCCGAGAACTGGATGATGCGCTCCTGCCCGTGGAACGGGTACTTGCGCCAGATGTCCACGTGGCTCCCGTCCAGCTCGACGAGGTTGTAGCAGGGCCTCCCCTTGCCCCTGAGGCGGAGCGAGGAGACGGTGCCGGTGTTCACGATGAAGATGTCCTCGAGGCGCCAGGCGTACGGCACGTGCTTGTGGCCGGAGAGGACGAGGTTCACGTTCGAGCGGCCGAGCAGCTCGAGGATGTCGCCGGCGTCGTAGACGATGTTCCGCTCGCGGCCCGTGCCCGGCACCGAGAGCAGGTGGTGGTGGAGCACGAAGATCCGGAACTCGGCCGGCTCCGCGAACTGCTCGGCGATCCAGGCGTAGCGGCCGCGGCCGATCTGGCCGTGGTCGAGATCCGGCTCGGAGGAGTCGACGGCGACGATCGTCACGCCGTTCAGGCGCGTGACCGAGCTCCGGTCGCCGAAATGCTCCTCGAAGTGGACGTAGCCGACGTTCCGCGAGTCGTGGTTCCCCGGGATGACGACGAGGTGCTTGCACTCGAGCCTCGCGAGGTACTCGGCGGCCTCCGCGTACTCGGCACGGAAGCCGTTCGTCGTCAGGTCGCCGGAGCAGACGACGACGTCCGGGTTCACGTCGTTCACCTCGACGATCGCGCGCTCGAGCAGGTTCGGCACGAAGTGCTGCGACCCGCAGTGCAGGTCGGAGATGTGCGCGATGCGGAACGTGCCGTCCATCTGCGACTCAGTGTAGGTCGTCCGCGGCCGATGCTACGGTGGCCGCGTGACGGAAACCTTTGGTTTCCAGGCATATTGTGGCTCCGAGGAGCCGCGCTTCGTCAACGACGCCGAGCGCGAGGTGGCTCTGCTCCTCGACTTCTACGAGGTCCCCTGGGACTACGAGCCGCACGCCTTCGTCCTCGAGGAGGACGAGACGGGCCGCCCGCTCGAGGCGATCCGCCCCGACTTCTTCCTGCCGGAGCAGAACGTCTACCTCGAGCTCACGACGATGAAGCAGTCGCTCGTGACGCGGAAGAACCGGAAGATCCGCAAGCTCCGGGAGCGCTACCCGGACGTGAACGTGAAGCTCTTCTACAAGCGCGACTTCGAGACGCTCGTCGCGAAACGCCGACTCGCCAGAGCCGCCTGACCTCCCTGTGAATCGTGTCCGCCGCCGCCCGTAGCGACGCCGTCCGGGCCGTCCCGCCCTACCGCCTGGGGGACATCCACCTCTCGCACGAGGAGATCTCGGCACGCGTCGGCGAGCTCGGGCGCGAGATCGCCGCCGACTACGCCCGGCGCGACCTCCTGCTGCTCGTCGTCCTGAAGGGCGCGGTCGTCTTCGCCACCGATCTCTCGCGTGCGGTCGGCGCGCCGCACTCCCTCGACTTCGTCTCGCTCGCCGGCTACAGCGGCTCGCCCGACAAGCCCGCCGCCGCGCGGCTCCTCAAGGATCTCGACGCGCCGATCGCCGGCCGCGACGTCCTCGTCGTCGAGAACGTCGTGGACACGGGGCTCACGCTGAACTACCTCCTGAAGACGCTCGCGCTCCGCGACCCGGCCTCGCTCGCCGTCTGCACGCTCCTCGACCGGCCAAACCGGCGCCTGGTCGAGGACCTGCCGATCCGGTACGTCGGCTTCCCCGCCCCGGACGAGTTCTTCGTCGGCTACGGCTTCCAGCTCGAGGGGCGGTACTGCGCCCTGCCCGAGCTGCGGCTGCTCCTGCGCGACTGATGGCCGCGAAGCTCTCGCTCGTCGAGTTCCCGGCCGACGACCCGGAACGTGCACGCACCTTCTGGGAAGGCCTGCTCGGCGTCGAGTTCACCGAGCGCCGCGAGGGTGAGGGCAGCGGACGGCAGACGCGCGAGGGCGACGTGGCGGTCGGGCTGCACGAACGCGGACGCGGGCCCGGCGATCGCGTCTCGCTCCCGTATTTCACGGTTGCCGACGTGGAGGAAGCGGTCGCGCGCGTCCTGACGCTCGGCGGCGAGGTCGTCCATCCGGGCGAGCAGTGGGCGATCTGTCGCGACTCCGAGGGCAGCCCCTTCGGGCTCGCCCGGCGCGGCTAGAGGTAGTTCAGCGGGTTCACGGGCGCACCGTCGATCCGTACCTCGAAGTGGAGGTGCGGGCCGGTGCAGTGCCCGGTGCAGCCGACGGCGCCGATGCCCTGGCCCTGCGCGACCGTGCCGCCGCCGACCCAGATCGCCGACATGTGCCCGTACGCGGTGGCGACGCCGCCGCCGTGATCGATGATCACGAGGTTCCCGTAGCCGGACTGGACGCCGGCGAAGATGACCGTTCCGGCCTTGGCGGCGTGGATCGCGGTGCCGGTCGGTGCGCCGATGTCGATCCCCTCGTGCATGCGGCCCCAACGCCAGCCGAACGGGCTCGTGATCGGGCCGGACACCGGCCAGATGAAGCCGCTCGCCGACGGCGACCCGTCCACCGGGGCGTCCGACGTCGAGGAGCCCGATGCCTGGATCTGCGCCTGGATCGCCGCCGAGGCCGCCTGCATGGCCTCGAGGTCCTCCTCGTCGTTCTCCCGCTTGGCCTTGATGTCGCCGAGGAGCGACTGCTTGTCCTCGCGCGCCGAGACGAGCGCGCTCTGGCGCGCGACGAGCGCCTCGTGAGCCTCGCGCGCCTCGTCCGTCTTCGCCGCGATCACGGCGGTGGCGGCGGCCACCTGCTCCTTCAGCTTCGCGGTCTCCCGCCGGGCGACGCGCATCTCGCCCTGGAGCTTCTTGAGGAGCTCGGAGATGTGGCGATCCTGGCGGTGGATCGACTCGACGTAGTCGATCGACGAGATCAGGTCGTCCAGGCTGGTCGCGCCGAGGATGATCCCGATCGAGTCGGTCTCGTCCGACTCGTAGAGCTGGACGATCCGCCGCTCCAGCCGTCGCTGCGCGATCGCGTGGTCGCGCGTGAGTCGGTTCAGGTGGTCGGTCTGCGTCTCGTAGCGCTCCTGCACGCGCGCCAGCCGCGCCCGGGAGGAGGTCAGCTGGCTCTCGAGCGTGGCGAGCTCGATGGTCAGCGAGTCAATCGACCCCTCGAGCGAGCGGATGTCCCCGCTCGCCGCGGCGATCTGCGTCGAGAGGACGCCCTCCTTCTGCTTCTCCGACGCGATCTTCGAGCGGAGCGCGGCGATCTTGCCGTCCAGGCTCTCGCCCGAAGCGGGCGCCACGCCGGCGGCCAGGGCGGCGCCGAGCGCAAGCACAACGAGGACCGATGTCCGGTAAGGAAGGGCCACGGGAGGAGGTTCGCGGGGCGCAGAGTCCTCCCTGCACCGCCCGCGGGCGTTTGAAGACGACCCGGCGACCGACGACTGACGACGCTGTCCGTACCGTCGGGCAAGACGCGCGTTCGACGGTGTACGGCGCGACTGAGACGCCTGCGCCGTAGCGGCCGCGACACAGGCTTGTTCCGCCAGACCCTCCTAGGTCCCGGTGGCCTTTTCGGGCTCGTCCGGCTCGCTTTGATCTGGCTCGGGATCAGGCTCTGGAAGCGCAGCCTCGTCGGGCGGCGGCCACGGCTCGGGGACCTGCGCAGGCTCCGGCGCCTCCATGATCTGGGTCGGCCGGACCTCGGCCCGGGCCCGCTCGACCCGCTCCTGCGTCTCGTGTCGCAACGTCGCGATCTCCCCTTCCTTCGCCTCGACCCTGGCGGCCACCGCGTCGAGCGCGGCCCGCGCGGCCTCCGTTCCCGGCTCGTCCCCTGCGTACACCGCCGTGCCGAGGTCGCGGAGGAGGCGGCCACGCTCGCTCTCGAGATCCGCGAGCTCGCGCCGGGCGCGGAACACCTCGACCTGCTCGCGCGAGCGCGCGGCCCACCGCTCGCGCGTCACGGACACCCGCGAGCGGGCATGGCGCACGAACGGGCGCCAGCCCCCGTCGGCGAGGCGCGCCCGCCCGAGGACGAGCACGAGCGCGGCCAGCAGGCACACGAGCGCCCAGGGCCAGAGCGCAAGGGCGAGGAGCACCACGGCGAGGAGCGCCAGCACGGCCGCGGCGGCCTCCACGATCCCGGGCCGCGGGAGCGACCGGCCCTCGCGGGCCTCCTCGGGCACCTCGCGGCCGCAGGCCGGGCAGAACCGCGCGGTCGCCGGGAGCGAGGCACCGCAGGTGGGGCAGTCAGACATGCGTGGTCTCCCCTTCCCGCTCCGGCTCGATGTCACGCGGGCCGTCGAGCGCCCGCAGCGCATCGGCCGCGCGGGCCCGCAGGCCGGGGAGCGCGGCGCGGTAGTCCTCGTCGGAGACCTTGCCGGTGCGGTGGTCGAACTCGAGCTCCTTGAGCGCGGAGAGCGCGCGGTCCCGCTCCTCCTCGAGCCGGACGCGCTCACGGCCCGCCGGGTCGAGCGAGTCCAGGCGATCCGCCTCGGCCACGGGCTCGCGCAGGAACGCCCTCGCCGCGAAGAGGACGCAACCGACCGCGAGCGCGGCCGCGAGGACGAGCGCGACGGCGTCCATCAGGCCCGGGCGAGCGCGGCGTCCCGCTCCGCGAAGCGTGCGGCGAGCCGCGCCTGCTCGCGCGCGTCCGGCCACATGGCGACGAGCGCGCCGAGGAGGAACACGAGCCCAGCCAGCCAGATCAGGTTCACGAGCGGGTTCACGATCACCTTGAGGTAGACGCCGCCGCCGGCCGCGAAGTCGTCCGCGATCACGAAGAGGTCCTCGGCGCGGAGCGGGTCGGAGCGGATCGCGACCTCGTTCGAGGTCTGCTGCTCGGCGAGGTAGCGGTTCTTGCCGGGCGTGATCTCCCCCAGCCGCTCGCCGTCGCGCGAGACGTCGAGCCGCGCGCGGAGCTCCTCGGCGTTCGCGCCGCGCTGCTGCGTCGAGCCGAGGTAGGCGAGCGTGTAGCCGGCGACCGTCACCGTGTCGCCCGGGTTCATGCGCACCTCGCGCGTCGTCGAGAACGCGCCGATCCCGATCGCCCCGATCAGGAGCAGGACGATCGCCGAGTGGACGATGTAGCCGCCGTAGCGCCGCCGGTTCCGCCCGACGAGGCTCGTGAACGCGCCGAGCCAGGTGGCCGAGCCGGTCGCCTTGCGGGCGCGGGTCCCGCGCACGAACTCGAGGACGATCGCCGAGAGGACGAACGCCGCGAACGTGTAGCCGACGAGCCCCGCGACGCTCGACCCCGCGCCGAGCGCGAGCAGGACGACACCGGTGACGAGCGCGACGGCCGCCGGCCAGACGAGCGCGCGGCCGAGCGCGCCGAGCGACGAGCGGCGCCAGGCGACGAGCGGCCCGATCCCCATGAGCAGCACGATCGGGAGCCCGAAGATGGTCGCGAAGAAGTCGTAGTACGGCGCGCCGACGGTCACCGCCACGCCGCGCACCGCCTCGGACACGATCGGGTAGAGCACGCCCCAGAGCACGGTCAGCGCGAGCGCGACGAGGAACAGGTTGTTGTAGAGGAACGCCGCCTCGCGCGAGACGAGCGACTCGAGGCGCGTGCGGGCGCGCAGGAGCGGCAGCCGCCACAGGATCATCGCGATCGAGAACGCCGCCGCGGCCGCGATGAACCCGAGGAACCACGGGCCGATCGACGACTGCGTGAACGAGTGGATCGAGCTCAGGATCCCGCTCCGCGTGAGGAACGTCCCGAACAGTGAAAGGCAGAACGCGCCGGCGACAAGGACCGCGTTCCAGACCCGGAGCATGTCCTTCTTCTCCTGGATCATCACGGAGTGCAGGTACGCGGTGGCCACGAGCCACGGCATGAGCGCCGCGTTCTCGACCGGGTCCCACGCGTACCAGCCGCCCCAGCCGACCTCCTCGTAGGCCCACTTCGCGCCGAGCAGGATCGCGATGCCGAGGAACATCCAGGCCGCGAGCGTCCAGCGGCGCGTGGCGACGATCCAGCGCTCGTCGGCCTTGCCGGACGCGAGCGCGGCCATCGCGAACGCGAACGGGATCGTCAGGCCGACGTAGCCGAGGTAGAGGAGCGGCGGGTGCGCGAGCATGTACGGGTTCTGGAGGCTCGGGTTGAGCCCCGCGCCGTCGCGCACGGCAGCCTGCTCCGCGAACGGGCTCGCGACGAAGACGAGCAGCGTGCCGAAGAACGTGGCGACGGCGGCGAGGATCGGCACCGTCCAGGGCAGCGCGCTCGCGACGAGCTTGCGGTTGAAGGCGAGCGCGGCGACGCTCATCGCGAGCAGCACCATGAGCCAGAGGAGGAGCGAGCCCTCCTGTCCGCTCCAGAAGGCGGCGAGCGTGTAGCGGAGCGGCAGCTCGCGGCTCGTGTGCTCGGCGACGTAGGCGAACGAGAAGTCGTGGCGCCACAGCGCGGCGAGGAGGACGAGCGAGGCGACGCCGGCCGCGACGAGCGCGGCGACGAGCGCGTCGCGCGCGGACTGGTGGAGGCGGCGTCGTCCCTTGGCGGCGGCGTAGGCGCCCGCGCAGAGCGCGTAGACGACGAGCCCGAGGGCGACGATCAGCGCGGCCCGGCCGAGGAGCGCCATGGGCTCAGGCGTTCTTCGAGGGCGAGTACTTCGACGGGCACTTGGTGACGAGCGAGTCCTTCTCGGCCATGAACACGCCCTTCTCGACCTCGCCCTTCAGCATCACCTCGCGCCCCACCTTGAAGAGGTCGGGCACCGAGCCCATGTAGACGACCGGAACCGTCGCGGAGCCCTTCACGTCGCTGAGCGCGAACCTGAGGCCGCCCTGGTGCGCGTCACCGGTGACCGGCCCGACGACCTTGCCGCCGAGCGTCACGCGGCCGTCGTGGGCGGCAAGCTGGCTCGGCTGGACGGACGGCGTCGCGCCGCCCGCGAAGCTCGTGTAGACGAGGAACGCGGCGAGCACCGCCGCGATCGAGAGCGCGATGACGAGGCGAACAGGGTTGCGCCGAGCCACGGGCCGAGTGTACCCCTGGGCCTCCGCGCTTCGGCGCGGTTACTCGCCCGCGTGCGCCGGGTTCCGGAGCGGGATCCGGTACCCGTGGTCGCGGCAGAGCGAGCCCTGGTCGTCCTCGGTGAGGGCGTCGCAGTAGCCCTTGCCGTAGGCGGCCCGCATGAACGCCGCCATGACCTCGAGGTTCCAGTCGTCCACCTCGCAGGCCTCGGCCCAGAGATCGGCGAGGCGCACGTCGATGTCCAGCTCGAGGAGCTCGATGCGGGTGGGGCGCTTGCTCATGACGAAAACGGTAGAAGCGCTGTCGGACGACACCCGGCTCGACCGGGCTAGGCTCCGGGCCATGGGTGAGATCCGGTTCGGCCCCGCGCGCGTGCCCTCCCGCGAGAGCCCCGAGGAGGCCGTGCAGCTCCTCGTGGAGCGGGGCTTCACCGCCAACGAGATCGACTTCGAAGGCGGCTTCTGGATGAAGCCCGAGTGGGAGTGGGCGGCGAAGTTCGGCGAGGAGGCCCGCGCCGCCGGGATCGTCCTCTCCGTCCACGCGCCGATCCCCGCGTTCCCCGGCCACGTGACCGGCGACGAGGGGAAGCGCAAGCGCGCCTTCGGAATGCTCGATCACACCTCCGGCGTCGCGGTTGCGGTCGGCGCCGAGGTCGTCGTGATCCACCCGGGCTTCCTCCTCGGCCGCTCGCGCGAGGAGGCGCTCGACAAGGTCGTCGAGGACCTCACCGCGCTGCGCGAGCGGCTCGAGGGCAAGGACCGCGTTGTCCCGTTCGGGATCGAGGTCATGGGCCGCGTCCGCGAGCTCGGCACGGCCGAGGACATCTTCCACGTGTCCGGGCTGCTCCCGTGGGTGCGCCCGGTGATCGACTTCGCGCACCTCCACGCGGTCACGGACGGCGCGTTCACCGACGCCGACGCCTTCGTGGCGATCCTCGAGAAGGCGGACTCGCTCCTCGAACCGGGCGCGCCGTTCCACATCCATTTCAGCGACATCCAGTACGCGAACAGAAACGAGACGAAGCACCTGCCCTACGGCGAGGGCACGCTCCGCGCCGAGCCGCTCGCCGAGGCGCTCGGGCGCTTCGACCGTCCTGCGACAGTCATCTCCGAGAGCCCCGACCTCGAGAGCCACAAGGCGATCCAGGCCGTGCTCGGCGCATAGAGAAGGCCCGCACGAGGCGGGCCTCTCTCCGCAGCCCCTGGGGGGTAGGCGTCAGTGCCAGATTCCGGTGCGGGCGGCGCGCGCAGGCGACGCCTCCGCCTGCGCGTCGCCGCCGGCACCCGTGACCCCCTCGGTGACCCCGTCAGTCGCCTGGTCGGCGATCTGGCCTGTCACGGACCCCGTCCCGGTGCTCATGGGACGGACGCTACGGCGGCACCGGCCGATTCGCACTAGCCCCCCGGGATAGTCTTTTCGAGCGATGCAGACCCATCGCCCCGCCGCGGCCGAACAGAGCGCGCCCTTGCTCGAGCGCGACGACGAGCTGGAGGCGCTGCGAGGAGGGCTCGAGGACGCGGCGCAGGGCCAGGGCCGGCTGTTCGTGATCGAGGGCCCGGCGGGCGTCGGGAAGTCCGCGCTCCTCGGGTCCGTGACTGCGTCGGCGGCCGAGGCGGGCATGGGCGTCCTCTTCGCGCGCGGCGGTGAGCTCGAGCGCTCGTTCGCCTTCGGCGCGGTGCTCCAGCTCTTCGAGGGCGCCGTCCGCGCGGCTTCGCCGGAGGAGCGCGACGAGCTCTTCGCGGGGCCAGCCGCCCATGCACGGCCGCTCCTCGAGGAGGGGGACGAGGGCGTAGAGGGCCAGGAGGTCGCCGTCCTCCATGCGCTCTACTGGCTCGGCGCGAACCTGGCCGAGCGGTCTCCGCTGGTCCTCGCCGTGGACGACCTCCAGTGGGTGGACACGCCGTCGCTCCATTTCCTCGCCTATCTCGAACAGCGGCTCGAGTCCCTGCCGGTGCTCGTGGTCGCGACCCTTCGGCGCACCGAGGGGCTCGACGAGAAGGGACTCATTGCGCGCCTCGCCGACCACCCCGCGACGACCTTCCTCGAGCTCGCGCCGCTCAGCCGCTCCGGCGTGGACGCACTCGTGCGGGAGCGGTTCCCGAGCGCGGGCGATGCCTTCTGCGCCGCCTGCGCGCGCGTCTCGGGCGGAAACCCGCATCTCGTCCGCGAGCTGCTCGCGGCGCTCGCCGCCGAGGGCCGGAGCCCGGACGACACGACCGCGAAGGAGGTAAGCGAGCTCGCGCCCGACGCGGTGCTGCGCTCGGTGCTCGCGCGGCTCGCGCGCCTCCCAGAGGACGCGTCGTCGCTCGCGGGCGCAGTCGCAGTGCTCGGCGACGATGCAGAGCTTCGGCACGCCGCGGCGCTCGCGGATCTCGATCTCGCGGCCGCCGCGACGGCCGCCGACGCGCTCGCCACGGCGGAGATTCTCGCGCCGGGCGAGCCGCTCGCCTTCCTCCACCCCCTCCTCCGCTCGGCGGTGTACGCCGACCTCCCGGCGGTCGAGCGCGGGCTCCTGCACGGCCGCGCCGCGCGCCTGCTCGCAGACGACGTTCCCCCCGAGCGGGTGGCGCCGCACCTCATCGCCGCGCCGCCGGCCGGCGATCCCTGGGTGGTCGAGATGCTGCGCGCAGCAGCTGCACACGCGTGCGCCGCGGCCTCGCCGGAGCCGGCCGCGCGCTATCTCCTCCGGGCGCTCGACGAGCCGGCGCCGCGCGAGGTCCGGGCCGCCGTGCTGGTCGAGCTCGGCGAGGCGGAGGCGTCCGCGGGCGCGTCCACCGCGCTCGCCCGGCTCGAGGAGGCGCTGCCGCTCATGGAGGATCCGACCGAGCGTGCGCAGACGCTCCTCCGGCTCGGCTGGATGCTCCACCGCAGCGGCCGGATCGCGGATGCGGCCGCTGCGTTCCAGCGCGGCCTCGCCGAGGCGGAGCCCGGAAGCGTGCTCGCCCTCCAGCTCGAGGTGGGCTACCTCGGGGTCGCGTGGTACGAGAGCAGCCTCGCCGCCGATGTCCTCGAGCGGCGGCGTGCGCTCCTCTCCGCGCCGGAGGGCACGCCGGCGGCCGCCGAGCGCGGCCTGCTCTCCCAGCAGCTCGTGCAGGAGCTCTCGGCGGGGCGCTCCCACACCGAGGTGCGGACACTCGCCCGACGGCTCCTCGCGGACGACGCGATCCTCGGGGCTACGGGCGCGGACTCGCTGAACCTCTGGATCGCCGTCGGAGCCCTCAGCTGGTCGGACGACTTCCGCGGCGCGCACGCCGCCATCGAGGCGGCGCGTGCCGACGCCGCCGCGCGGGGGGATTACCTGACGGAGGCGCTCGCGCTGTACACCCGTTCGTGGCCGCGCTTCTGGGCCGGGCGCATCGCCGACGCGCTCGCCGACGCCGAGACGGCGGTGTCGGCCTGGCGCGGCTCATGGGCCATGTACCTCCCCGGCGCGCTGTACTGGCTCGCGCGGGCCCACATCGAACGCGACGAGCTCGACGAGGCCGAGGCGGCGCTCGATCTCCCGGACGCGGAGGCCCGCTGGGCGGGGACGACGATGTACGCGGCCTGGCGCGCCGCGCGCGGCCGCGTCGCGCTCGCGCGGGGGCGCGCCGACGACGCGCTCTCGGAGCAGCTCGCGTCGGGCTCGCTCCTGCGCGACACGCTCCACCTCGGAAACCCCGCGATCGGCGAGTGGCGCTCGGAGGCCGCCCTCGCGGCCGCACGGCTCGGCGACGACGAGCGGGCGCGCGAGCTCGTCGGCGAGGAGCTCGAGCTCGCCCGCGCGTTCGGGGCGCCGCGGCCAGTCGGCGTCGCGCTTCGCGCGGCCGGCCTCGTCGCGGGCGGCGAGGAGGGAGCGGCCATGCTCCGCGAGGCGGTCGCGGTCCTCGAGACGTCACCGGCGAGGCTCGAGCACGCGCGGGCGCTCGTCGATCTCGGCGCCCTGCTGCGGCGCGGGGGAAGCCGCGCCGACGCGCGCGAGCCGCTCAAGCGAGGCCTCGAGCTCGCCGAGCGCTTCGGCGCGCTCCGGATCGAGCGCCAGGCGCGCGAGGAGCTCGCCGCCACCGGCGCGCACCTCGGCCAGCGCTCGTTCACCGGCCGCGACGCGCTCACGCCGAGCGAGGCGCGGGTGGCGGAGATGGCGGCGGCCGGGATGAGCAACCGCGAGATCGCCCAGTCGCTCTTCGTGACGGTGAACGCGGTCAAGTGGCACCTGCGCAACGCCTACCGGAAGCTGGGCATCGCGACGCGCGAGGAGCTCACGGCGGCGCTCGCCGACGAGGGCGAGACCGTCGAGCCGTGAGGAGGATCCGGCCGGTCGAGCCCGGAGACACCGACGCAGTGGCCGACGCGTTCATCGGCGGCATCGCCGGGATGACCTACATCCCGGTGCTCCACACCGAGGAGGACAACCGCGAGTTCATCCGGGACGTGATGCTCCCGAACAACGAGGTCTGGGTCGCGGAGGAGGACGGCCGCGTCGTCGGCTTCGCCGGGCTCGGCGACGACCTGCTCCGGCACCTCTGGGTGCACCCCGACGCGCAGAATCGCGGCGCCGGCGCTGCCCTCCTCGACAAGGCGAAGGAGCGGCGGCCGGGCGGATTCCGGCTCTGGGTGTTCCAGAAGAACACCGGCGCGCGGCGGTTCTACGAGCGGCACGGGTTCACGCTCGTCGAGCTGACCGACGGGCAGCGCAACGAGGAGAAGGAGCCGGACGCGCTCTACGAGTGGCGGCCGTAGGACGGTTCCCTCATCGCCGTCGGAACGCCGCGGGCACACTGGCGAGATGAAGGCGATCGGCCTCGCGTGCGTCGTGCTCATCCTGGCCGGCTGCAGCTCGGGAGCGCCGCGCCGAGCACCCCGACCTCCCAGCCGGACGTCGGCACGGCGACGACGGCCGCGGGCGGCGCCCTCGCCCACGACGAGTTCCTCCGCCAGCTCTCCGACTGGTGCAAGGCGCGGAACGCCGACCTCGAGCGCCGGTTCACGGCCGACTATGCGCGGGCGGCAGCGGCGGGGCGGTACAAGGAGGCGGCGCAGATCCTCGAGGCGCACCAGGCCGCCGTGCAGGAATGGGAGGTCCGGATCCCGATCGAGCTGAGCCAGCTCGCCGAGGACGACGCGGCCGCGTTCCGCCAGTACCTCGTCCTCACCGGCCGGCTCGACGGGCTCCTCGTCGACTACGACCAGGCGCTCCGCGCGAACGCCGCCGACCAGGTGCAGCGGATCGCCGGCCGCGTCGAGAAGGCCCGGGACGACTGGACGCAGCAGGCCGCCGACATGGGCCTCGAGGAATGCGGGGCGTGAGCCGGACTCCGTGCGCGTGACCCCCTAGAATCCCGCCATGTCCGAGACCGACCCTCCGGTCGAGCCCGCCGCGTCCTCGGAGCAACCGCCGCCGGAGCCCGAGCACCACCGCGACGAGCCCGGCCCCTTCCTGCCGAACCGGCCGCGGCGCCTCGGTGTCGAGTCGCTCGCCGTGCGGCTCATCGCGACCACCGGGATCGCCGCGATCGGCACCGCCGTCGCCGCGATCCTGGGGACGCAGGACGTGGAGGCGTGGGTCATCGGCCTCGTCGTCTCGCTCGTGAGCGTCCTGCTCGCGGCCGTGCTCTGGTCTAGCCGAACCCTGTAGATAGCCTCAGCCGCATGGCCGTGATCGAGGCGGTGGACCTCCGCCGCACCTACCGGACGACGACCGGGATCTTCAGGCGGCGCGCGCTCGCCGTCGAGGCCGTGCGCGGCGTCAGCTTCGAGGTCGCGCAGGGCGAGCTCTTCGGCCTGCTCGGCCCGAACGGCGCCGGCAAGACGACCACGATCAAGATGCTGATCACGCTGCTCCTCCCCACGTCCGGGACGGCCCACGTGCTGGGTCTGGACGTGGTCAAGGACGCGCGCGAGGTGCGCCGCCGGATCGGCTACGTCTTCGGCGGCGAGCGCGGCCTGTACGAGCGGCTCTCCGCGCTCGACAACCTGCGCTACTTCGCGGAGCTCTACGGCGTGCCGCCACGCGAGCAGAAGCGCCGGATCGGGGAGCTCCTCGAGCTCGTCGGCCTCGCGGGCCGCGAGAGCGAGCGCGTCGAGGGCTACTCGCGCGGCATGCGGCAGCGCCTCCACATCGCGCGCGGGCTCATCCACGACCCCGAGGTCGTGTTCCTGGACGAGCCGACGATCGGCGTCGACCCGGTCGGCGCCCGTGAGTTGCGCGGCATGATCGCCTCGCTCACCGAGGCCGGGAAGACCGTGCTCCTGACCACGCACTACATGTTCGAGGCCGACGCGCTCTGCGACCGGATCGCGATGATCGCGAACGGCGAGATCGTGGCCGCCGGCACGCCGTCGGAGCTCAAGGCGCACGTCGCCGACCGGACGGTCGTCGAGATCGAGACCTTCGACCTGCCCGAGGGGTCGGTCGAGCGGCTGCGCGCGGTGCCGGGCGTCCAGGCCGTCTGGGTCGAGGAGCGCGAGGAGCGGCAGATCGTGCTCGTCCAGTCGCCGCAGGGCCTCGAGCTTACGCAGTCGCTCCTGGGCCAGCTCGACGGAGCCGCGGTCGGGCGCGTGGTCGCGCGCGAGCCGACGCTCGAGGACGCCTACGTCGCGCTCGTCGGGGGAGCCGGGGAGTGAGCGTTGCCCGCCTGATCTGGACCGGCTGGCTCTTCCACATGAAGACGCTCACGCTCAGCGGCTTCTTCCTCCTGACGAGCTTCGTCCAGCCGATGATCTTCGCGTCCATCGCGTTCTTCCTCGTCGAGGCCGGCGGGCAGCCGGGGACGCTGCTCTACGCCGCCCTCGGCGCCGGGATGATGGGCATCTGGTCGTCGACGCTCTTCGGCTCGGGCGGGGCGATCCAGTGGCAGCGCTGGCAGGGGACGCTCGAGCTCCTCGTTGCCGCACCCGCGCCGTTCCTGCTTGTGCTGCTCCCACTCGCGCTCGCGACCGCGTCGGTCGGCCTCTACTCGCTCACGATGACGCTCGTCTGGGGACGCCTCCTCTTCGGGGTGCCGCTCGAGCTCGTGCACCCGTTCGCGTTCGTCGTGGCCGTCCCGGCGACCGTCCTCGGGCTCGGGCTGCTCGGCCTGCTCCTCGCCTCCACGTTCATCCTCTACCGCCACGCGAACGCGATGTCGAACCTGCTCGAGTACCCGGTCTGGCTCGTCACCGGCCTGCTCGTGCCTGTGTCGCTCCTGCCGATCTGGGTGGAGCCCCTCTCCTGGGTGCTCGCGCCGACCTGGGGCGTCCGCGCGATCCGCGACGCGGCGATCGGAGGGAATCCCTGGCCCGCGATCGGCATGTGCCTCGTGCTCGGGGCGGTCTACTTCGCGCTCGCGACGGTCTTCCTGCGCCATTTCGAGCGCCTCGCCCGCGAGCGCGCGACCCTCGCCCTCACATGACCTCCCTGCGGATCTTCTTCATCGGCGGGCGCATCGCCTACCGCGCGCTCTTCAACTGGATCTCGCCGTGGATCTACATCCCGACCATGCTCGGGAGCCCGTTCTTCCAGATCCTCTTCTTCACGTACCTCGGCCGCTTCGCCGGGGTCGAGGACGACGCGTTCTTCGTCGTCGGGAACGCCGTGCAGGTCTGTGCCATGGCGGGCGTCTACGCGGCGTGCATGACGATCGCGAACGAGCGCTACTTCGCGACGCTCGCGCCGCTCCTCGCGACGCCCGCGAACCGGCTCGCGCTCTTCCTCGGCCGCGGGGTGCCGGTGCTCCTGAACGGGCTCCTCATCTCCGCGTTCGGGTTCGTCGTCGGCTGGGTGTTCCTCGACTTCTCGCCCGCGGCCGGGTCGCTCCTGCCGCTCGCGGTCGTGCTCGTCGTGACCGTGTTCTCGTGCACGGCGTTCGGGATGGGCCTCGGCGTCGCTCGGGCTGCGCACGCGCGACGTGTTCTTCGCCGCGAACCTCGCCTACTACCTGCTGCTCCTCTTCTGCGGCGTGAACGTCCCGCTCGCCGAGCTGCCCACGTGGATGCAGGACGTCGCCAAGTGCCTGCCGCTCACGCACGGGATCGCGGCCGCGCGCGAGGTGGCTGCGGGCGCGTCGCTCTCGTCCGTCTCGAGCCTGGTCTGGACCGAGTTCGGGATCGGCGTCGCCTACGCCGCGGGCGCGTTCCTCCTGTTCCGGCTGCTCGAGGCGGACGGCCGCCGCCGGGCGTCGCTCGAGACGATCTAGGACGCCGCGGCCGGCACGGCGCTCTCGTCGTCGCCGTCCGCACAGCGCTGCTCGTGGACGCTCGGCAACGTCTTCGTCAGGTTCACGGCCGTGTTCACGAGGCCGACGTGCGTGAACGCCTGCGGGAAGTTGCCGAGCTGGCGGCCGGTGCGCGGGTCGTACTCCTCGGCCAGGAGCCCGAGGTCGTTGCGCAGCGAGAGCAGCCGCTCGAAGAGCGCCTCCGCCTCGTCGTGGCGCCCGGCGAGCGCCAGGTTGTCGGCGAGCCAGAACGTGCACGGCAGGAACGCGCCCTCGCCCGGCGGCAGTCCGTCCACCCCGCCCTCGGCCGTCGGGTACCGGACGACGAAGCCGTCCACTACGAGCTCGCGCTCGATCGCCTCGATCGTCCCCTGCATCCGCGGGTCGGTCGCCGGGAGGAAGCCGACGAGCGGGATCATGAGCAGGCTCGCGTCGAGCTCCTTGCGCGCCGTAGTACTGGACGAACGCGTTCCGCTCCGGGTCGAAGCCCTCGCGGCAGACCTCCTCGTGGATCTCGGCGCGCAGCCGCTTCCAGCGGGCGAGCGGCCCTTCGCGGCCCAAAAGCTCGATCGCCTTCACCCCGCGGTCGAACGCGACCCAGGCCATGACCTTCGAGTGCGTGAAGTGCCGCCGCGGCCCGCGGACCTCCCAGATCCCCTCGTCGGGCTCCTTCCACTCGTCCTCGAGGTACGAGAGCAGCACGCGCTGGAGCGACCACGAGTTCGGGTCGGCCTCGAGCCCGGCGCGGCGCGCGGCTTGCAGTGTGTCCATGACCTCGCCGTAGACGTCGAGCTGGAGCTGCTTCGACGCCGCGTTCCCGATCCGGACCGGCCTCGACCCCTCGTAGCCGGGGAGCCAGGGCAGCTCGAACTCGGGCAGGCGCCGCTCGCCCGCGACGCCGTACATGATCTGGAGGTCGGCCGGGTCGCCGGCCACCGCCCGCAGGAGCCAGTCGCGCCACTCGCGCGCCTCCGCCATGAAGCCGGCGCTGACGAGCGAGTAGAGCGTGAACGTCGCGTCGCGCAGCCAGCAGTAGCGGTAGTCCCAGTTCCGCACGCCGCCGAGCGCTTCGGGGAGCGAGGTCGTGGGCGCCGCGACGATGCCGCCGGTCGGCCCGTACGTGAGCGCCTTGAGGACGATGAGCGACCGGACGACGGCCTCGTTCCAGCCGCCCTCGTACGTGCAGCGGTCCGACCACGCCTTCCACCAGCGCGTACGTGTCCTGGAGCGCCTGCTCCGGGTCGATCTCGGGCGGCGGCGGCTCGTGCGACGGGTACCAGGTGAGGGCGAACGGGATGCGGTCGTTCTCGGCGATCGTGAACTCCGCGACCGTGGTCAGGTCCTGCCCGCGCGTCTCGACCGGCGTGCGGAGCGCGAGGCCGTCCGGCCCGCCCACCGCGACGAGCGTCCCGTTGAGCCGGCGCACCCACGGGACGATCGAGCCGTAGTCGAACCGGATCACGAGCTCCATCCGCATCGGCACGCGGCCTCGCAGCCCCTCGACGATGCGGACGATGTCGGGCGCGCGCTCGCGCGGCGGCATGAAGTCGATCACGCGGACGGCGCCGTCGGCGGTCTCGAAATCCGTCTCGAGGATGAGCGTGTCGCCGGAGTAGCGGCGCTCGGACCGGGTCACCTCGCCCTCCGGGGCGATCAGCCAGCGGCCGTCGTCGCTCGTGCCGAGGAGCCCGGCGAAGCACGCGCCCGAGTCGAAGCGCGGCATGCAGAGCCAGTCGATCGACCCGTCGCGCCCGACGAGCGCCGCGGTCTGCGTGTCGCCGATGAGTCCGTAGTCCTCGATGGGAAGCGCCACGGGCGCATTGTGTCCCCTCGCGACGGGCCGGGCACACTTCGGCCGCGTGGGAGAGCTCGACGGACGCGTCGCGATCGTCACCGGCGCCGGCAGCGGGATCGGGTACGCGATCGCGGAGCGCCTGGGCCGTGAGGGCGCGCACGTCGCGGTCAGCTACTTCGGCTACGCGGACGACGCGAAGCGGCTGGCGGAGGAGCTCTCGGCAGGCGGCGCGCCGTCGATTGCGATCGAGGCCGACGTGTCGAAGCGGGCGGACGTCGACGCGCTGGTCGCGCGCGTGGGCGCGGAGCTCGGCCCGGTCGCGATCCTCGTGAACAACGCCGGCATCGAGAAGCCCGCGCCGTTCCTCGACGTGGCCGAGGAGGACTGGGACGCGCAGCTCGCGGTGAACCTCACGGGCCCGTTCCTCTGCTCGCAGGCCTGCGGGCGCGTGATGCGCGACAACGGGGGCGGCACGATCGTGAACGTCTCGTCCGTCCATGAGGACGTCGCGTTCCTCGACCACGCGCCGTACGCCGCGTCGAAGGGCGGCCTGCGGATGCTGATGCGGAACATGGCGGTCGAGCTCGCGCCGTTCGGGATCCGCGTGAACAACGTCGCGCCGGGGCCGATCGCGACGCCGATCAACCGGAAGGCGCTCTCGGATCCAAAAGCGCAAGAAGAGCTGGAGCGTGCCGTGCCGCTCGCGCGCTGGGGCGAGCCTGAGGAGGTCGCCGAGGTCGTCCTCTTCCTCGCGAGCGACCGCTCGTCCTACGTGACCGGGTCCACATACGGCGTGGACGGCGGCCTCGCCCAGCACACCGAGCCGATCTAGACCGCAAGCGCCAGCTGCTCGGTGCGGCGCCGCGTTGCATGCGTGCGCCGAAACGTGCCGGTGCCGAGGCCGTGCTCCTCGCGCAGCCGCGCGAACCGGGCGCCGAGCTCCTCCGCGTAGGCCTTGGGCGCGTAGGCGCGGCGGCCGTAGAGCGCCTCGTAGCGCGGGACGAGCCTCGGGTACGTCCGCGCGAGCCACGGGATGAAGTGGTCGCGGATGCCGGGCCGGACGTGCAGCGGGATGACGGACGCCCACCCGATCCCGGCCTCCGCCGCGGCCGCGAGCACCTCGGCCATGTGCTCGTCGTCGTCCGTCAGCCCCGGCAGCACCGGTGCGACGAGGATCCCGGTGCGGATGCCGGCGTCGGCGAAGCGCCCGAGGATCTCCAGGCGCTTCCGCCCGGGCGGCGTGCCGGGCTCGACCACGCGGCGCACCTCCTCGTCGAGCGTGCCGACGCTCATGGAGACGCTCACGTCGGTCACCTCGGCGAGCCGCAGGAAGACGTCGAGGTCGCGGACGATCATCGTGGACTTCGTCAGCATCGAGACCGGGTTCTCGTGGTCGGCGAACGCCTCGAGGACGCCGCGCGTCAGCCGGTAGCGGCCCTCGCACTGCTGGTACGGGTCGGTGGCCGTGCCCATCGCGACCGGCTCGCCCTCCCAGCGCTGCGATGCGAGCTCGCGCCGCAGCGTCTCGACCAGGTTCGTCTTGACGACGATCTTCGTGGAGAAGTCCTCGCCGACGTCCATGTCGAGGTACGCGTGGAACGCCCGTGCGAAGCAGTAGTGGCACGCGTGCGTGCAGCCGCGGTACGGATTCACCGTCCAGCGGAACGGGACGCGCGCCGCCTCGGGCACGCGGTTGAGCGCGGACTTGCACTCGTCCTCGAGGTACGAAACCCTCGCCATGCAGGCAGTATAGAACAGATGTTCGTATACTGCCGGGCACGTGGGTGGGGCGGGCAACCGCTCCACCCACGTCCAGGAGCGATCCCCCTCGCGCGAGGGATGGCGTTTCGGGCCGCGTGCGACGACGGTGTGGTCAAGACCGAAAGGAGCTCCCGGACGACCCATGCGGCGGGCGTCCATCACCGCCATGCCTCCCACGCCGCGCATTCCTTCTTCGCCGTCCCGGACGCTCGTCGTACTCGCGACCGTGCTGCTTGCGCTCACGGTCGCCTCGGTCGGACGCACCGCACCGGTCGCGCCGGGGCTGATCGGCCCGGGCGACGACATCGCCGTTGATTCGCTCCCCGCATTCGCCTGGCAGCCCGTCGCCGGCGCCGACACCTACGAGTTCGAGCTCTCAGCCGACCCCGGCTTCAACTCGGACATCGTTCACGTCACCACGAAGAACACGCGCGCGACGTCGAAGGTGGTCGTTCCGAACGGCAACTACTACTGGCGCGCCCGCGGGATCAACGCCGACGGAGCGCTCGGCGCCTGGTCGCCGACCCGGCACCTGAGCATGGCGTGGACGGCGAAGCCGTCTCTCCTCGCTCCCGCGGGCGGCGCCACGCTGGTCTACCCGAACGATCCGGTCCGCCTGGCCTGGTCGGAGGTTCCGGGCGCGACGAAGTATCTCGTGCGCCTCGCCACCGACCCGGCCCTCGGATCGGTGGTCTGGACGACCGGCCCCCAGGAGACGGCCGCGACGACGTACACGCAGTCGGCGCCGCTCCCGACGGGCACGTACTACTGGGGCGTCACGCCGCTCGACGCGGAAGGCCATGCCGGCACCTCCTCGACGGTCGCCTCGTTCACGCTGACCTGGCCCTCCACGACGTCGGTCATGTTCACCGACCTCGCGCCCGCGGCCGAGATGGTCGACCCGTTCTTCTCGTGGACCCGAGTGGACGGCGCCGCGGGCTACGAGATCGAGGTCAACTCGTCGTCGGACTGGGCGCCGGGCTCGAAGGTCTGCTGCGATCCGGTGCGCATCACCAGCTCGATCACGACGCTCGGCCTCTCGTACGCGCCCGTCGAGGCGCTCGACAACAACACCTACTACTGGCGCGTCCGCGCGATCGACCCGAGCAACAACGCGGGCCTCTGGAACGTCGGCACGCCGTTCGTGAAGACGTTCGACCAGGTGCCGCCGGTGATCGCGCCGAGCGTGAAGAACCTGCGCATGCGCACGAACCTCGCCGACCCGTACACGGGCGTGGACCCGGGCACGGTCGGCTACCCGGTGGCGACGACCGTCCCGATCGTCTCCTGGGATCCGGTTCCGGGCGCCTCGAGCTACGAGGTGGACGTCACGCCGTTCACGGCCGGTGCCTGCGATTGGACGGCGAGCGGGAGCCACTGGGTGAAGCGGACGTCCTCCACGAGCTGGACGCCGCTCGGGCACGGATGGAACGGCGTGAAGCCGTTCCCGAACCCGCTCGCCATGTCCACCGACATCCCCTTCCTCGTGCCGGGAAGCTACTGCGCCCGCGTCCGCCCCGTCGACCGCACCTCGACCCTTGCCGGCCCGACGATCTTCGGGGACTACACCTACCTCCCGGCGAACAACCAGGCGGCGTTCACGTGGAGCGACGGCTCGGTAGCCGGCGCGTGCTCTCCTTGCACCGTCTCCGGCTCGCAGTACACGGGCCCGATCACCGGCGCGACGCTCGCGCGGATGCCGCTCTTCACCTGGCAGGCCGTCACCGGCGCCCAGAGCTACTTCGTGATCGTCGCGCGCGACGCCGCCTTCACGAACGTCGTTGACTACGCGTTCACGCAGGTTCCCGCGTATGCGCCGCGCACCGGCACGCAGACGAAGGGCTACTCGGACGAGCTCACGCTCTACTACTGGGCCGTCCTCCCGGCGATCGACGACGACGGCGGCGGCGTCTCGGCGAACCCGCTCGACGCGCCGTCCAACTTCCAGAAGCAGTCCCCGCCGCCGACGCTGATCGGCCCGCCCGACGCCTCGATCCACCCGGGCCCGATCACGTTCCAGTGGACGCCGGCCGAGGGCGCGCGCCGCTACCGCCTCCAGATCTCCCAGGACCCGAGCTTCTCGAACCCGATCGACGACCGGACGACCGACTCGACCGCGTACACGTCGAACACGACCTACCCGGCGGACACGATCCTCTACTGGCGCGTCCGCGCCGACGCCGAGGACGCGTCGAACTTCGTGGGCCTAACCTGGTCGAGCCCGCTGACGTTCCGCAAGCAGCTGCCGGCGCCGGTTCCGGACGCGGGGAACCCAACCGCGGGCGCCGCGATCCCCACGCTCTCCTGGGCGCCAGTCCCCGGCGCGGTGTCGTACGACGTCCACATCGAGGAGCCGGACGGCGACCAGACCGACTTCGGCAACATCCCGTCACACGCGGTGACGGCGACCAAGATGACCGGCACCGGCATCTTCACCTTCTCCGCGCGGGCCAACTTCCCGACCAGCACCGGCGCCGTCGTGCACGGCCCGTACTCGCCGCTCATGCCGTACGCGCGGACGATCCCGGAGCCCGGCGGCCTTGCCTCCGACGCGTCGGCGAAGCACCTCGTCTTCTCCTGGAACCCGCGAACCGGCGCGAAGAAGTACCGCTTCCAGATCTCGACCCGCCCGGACTTCCGCGACGTGGTCGAGAACATCACGACCGAGGTGCCCGTGTACGCGCCGCTCCTGACGCAGCACGACTACGTGGACGGCGGCGTCCTGTACTGGCGCGTCGCCGCGATCGACTCGGACGACAACATGGGCGACTACAGCCCGGTGAAGCAGGTCGGGCTCCTCCAGACGATGCGCGTGCGCGCGCAGGGCTTCCTGATGCGCGGGCGACAGAGCACCTTGGTCGTCAGCGCGACGTGGGTCACGCACCCGGTGAAGGGCGCGAAGATCCGGATCTGGGGCGCCGGGCTGTCGCCGCGCGTGAAGGCGACCAACTCCGCCGGGAAGGTGTCGTTCACGCTCCGGCCGCGCAAGCGCGGGAAGCTCTACATCCGCGCCACGAAGCCGGGCTTCCGCACGTACTCGATGAACGTCGTCGTGCGGCCCAGGCCCTAGCCGGTCGCGCCTCCGCCGCGGCACGGTTTCCCGGGTGCGGGATTAAGGGTCCCAACCCACCCCCAACCAGCCACGATGCTATCGGCGGGAGGCGCACGTGTCTGTGACCGGACCGTGCCGGATGTGTGCCGGTTCGTCCACAGGCGGGACTGTCAGGGACATGGGCGAACAGGCCGACAAGGAATGCAGATGCTCGATCTCTTCCCCGACTCCGCGGAGATCGCCGGCGGCGAGCTGACGGTCGGCGGCGTGCCGGCGTCCGCGCTCGCCGAGACGTACGGGACGCCGCTCGTCGTCCTGTGCGAGAAGACGCTCCTTGCGCGCGCCCGCGCCTACCGCGAAGCCGCGCCCGGTGCGCTCATCGCCTACAGCGTCAAGGCCTTCCCGAACGTGGCCGTCATCCGCCTCCTCGCGGGCGAGGGCCTCGGCGCGGACGTCTCGACGCTCGGCGAGCTCGCCTTCGCCCGCGCCGCCGAGGTTCCGGGCGAGCGCCTCGTCGTGCACGGCAACAACAAGGCCGACGTGGAGCTCGCGGCTGCGGCGCTCCTGCGCGCGCTCGTCGTGCTCGACGCCGAGGACGAGATCGAGCGGGCCGCGGCGGCGGGCGTCGAGCGCGTGCTCGTCCGCGTCACGCCCGGCATCGACGTGGACACGCACGAGGCGATTCGCACAGCGCACCACGGCTCGAAGTTCGGCCTGCCGCCGGTCGCGGCACTCGGGGCGATCGCGGCCGCCCGCGACGCGGGGCTCGACGTCCGCGGCATCCATGTGCACCTCGGCTCCCAGCTCACCGGGACGGACTCCGCGCTCGAGGCCGTCGACTGGGCGGCAGGGTTCGCGGCCGAGTGCCGCCGCGAGCTCGGCTGGACGCCCGCCGTGCTCGACCTCGGCGGCGGCCTCGGGATCCGCTACGTCGCCGCCGACCGCGCCCCCGGGATCGCCGAGTTCGTGGGCGCGCTGCGCGAGCGCGTGGCGGAGCGCTGGAAGGCGGAGGACCTGCCCGAGCCGGACCTCATCCTGGAGCCGGGCCGCTCCATCGCCGGGCCCGCGGGCGTCACGCTCTACCGGGTCGGCGTCGTGAAGCGCGCGGCCGACGACACGACCTACGTCGCGGTGGACGGCGGCCTCTCCGACAACCCCCGCCCCGCCCTGTACGGCGCGCCGCTCACGGCCCTCCTCGCCAACCGCGCCGGCGAGCCGTCCACCGGCACGTTCACGGTCGCGGGGAAGCACTGCGAGTCGGGCGACGTCCTCGCGGATGACGTCGAGCTCCCCGAGCCTCGCCGTGGCGACCTCGTCGCGATCCCGGGCGCCGGCGCGTACACGCTCGCCATGGCGTCGAACTACAACGCCGTGCCGCGTCCCGCCGCCGTGCTCGTCGCGGACGGCGGCGCGCGCGAGATCCGGCGTCGCGAGACGGTCGATGACCTCCTTGCGCTCGACGCGTAGGCTTCCGGCGTGCCGACGATCGAACTCACCGACGACGAGCTCCGCCTGGTGCGCGCCGCCCTCATGGCGTACCTCGACGACTTCGGCCACGAGGAGGCCGACGTCCTCCGCGCGGTCAAGCGGGTCATCGCGAAGCTGCCGCCAGCACCGGGCTCGTAAGCGCCGTAGGATCGCCGCGTGACCTCGACCGGCGTCCCCGTGGTCCCGGACCGCAACCTCGCGCTCGAGCTCGTGCGCGTGACCGAGGCCGCCGCGCTCGGAGCGGCCCGCTGGGTCGGGCGCGGCGACAAGATCGCCGCCGACCAGGCCGCGGTGGACGGCATGCGCGCCGTCCTCGACACGGTCTCCATGGCCGGCGTCGTCGTGATCGGCGAGGGCGAGAAGGACGAGGCGCCGATGCTCTTCAACGGCGAGGAGGTCGGCGACGGCCACGGGCCCGAGGTGGACGTCGCCGTCGATCCGCTCGAGGGGACGACGCTCACCGCGACCGGCCAGCCGAACGCGATCGCCGTGATCGCGGTCGCCGAGCGGGGCACGATGCTCTTCCCCGGCGCCGCGGTCTACATGGACAAGATCGCCGCCGGCTCCGCAATCGCGGACGTGATCTCGATCGACGCGTCTCCGGCCGACAACGTTCAGGCCGCAGCCGATGCGAAGGGTGTGAAGCCGGGCGACATCGCGGTCGTCGTCCTCCAGCGGGAGCGGAACGAGGAGCTCATCGCGGCCCTGCGCGAGTGCGGCGCCAAGGTGATGCTGATCACGGACGGCGACGTGGCCCCGGCCATCGCGGCCGCGAACCCCGACCGGCCGATCGACCTCATGATGGGCATCGGCGGAACGCCCGAGGGCGTCATCGCCGCCGCCGCAGTCAAGTGCCTCGGCGGCGCCGTGCAGGGCCGGCTCTGGCCGCGCACGGACGAGGAGCGCGCGACGCTCGTCGAGCAGGGCCTCGATCCGGACAAGACACTCATGACCGACGACCTCGTGTCGGGCGACAACGTGTTCGTCGCCGCCACGGGTGTCACGGACGGCGCGCTCCTGGACGGCGTCCGGTACACGACCGAGGGCGCCGTCACGGCGTCGATCGTGATGCGCTCACGCTCGGGCACGGTCCGCCGGGTCCAGGCGTGGCACGAGCTCGAGAAGCTGAGCCGCTTCTCGGGGCGCGAGTACCGCTAGGCCGCGATCGCCTTCTCCATGTCGGCCGTGTAGCTCCCGGACCGGGCCGCGCCGTTCAGCCGCGCGCGCTTCAGGTACGCCTCCTGCGCCGCCTCGACGTTCTCCGGCTTGCCCTCCCAGGCCTTGAGCGCCGGCGCCTGGAGCGCGCGCCCGTACGAGAACGAGAGCTCCCACGGATGCGGGCCGCGCGCGTTCATCGCGTTCAGGTGCGCGGTCGCGTCCTCGTCCGACTGGCCGCCCGAGAGGAAGACGATCCCGGGGACGGACGCCGGCACGTGCTTGTAGAAGCACTCGAGCGTCGCCTCGGCCACCTCGTCCGCGCCGGCGCGGCTCGCCGCCGAGTACCCGGACAGGACCATGTTCGGCTTGAGCAGGATGCCGCTCAGCTCGACGCGCTGGTCGTGGAGCTCCTGGAAGACCGCGAGGAGCGCGCGGCCGGTCGCCTTCGAGCTCTCCTCGAGCGTGTGCTCGCCGTCCTGGAGGACTTCCGGCTCGACGATCGGCACGAGGCCGGCCTCCTGGCAGAGCGCGGCGTAGCGGGCGAGCGCGTGCGCGTTCGTCCAGACGCAGTACTCGCTCGGGAGCTCCGAGCCGATCGAGTACGTCGCGCGCCACTTGGCGAAGCGCGCGCCGAGCTCGCGGTACTCGGCGAGGCGCTCGCGCAGCCCGTCGAGGCCCTCGGTGATCGTCTCGCCCTCGGCGAGGGCGAGCGGCTTCGCGCCCTTGTCCACCTTGATGCCGGGGATGACGCCCTTCGACCCGAGCAGCTTCGGGAACGGCGTCCCGTCCGCGGACGACTGGCGGATCGTCTCGTCGAAGAGGATCACGCCCGAGATGAACTCCTGGGCGCCGGGCGCCGTGAAGAGCAGGTCGCGGTAGGCCCGCCGGCTCTCCTCGCTCGACTCGACGCCGATCGAGTCGAAGCGCTTCTTGATCGTGCCCGTCGCTCTCGTCCGCGGCGAGGATGCCCTTGCCCTCGGCGACGAGCGCGCGTGCGGTCTCGTTCAGGCTCTTCACGTCCATGGCGGTCCTCCTTCGGATCTCCCTGGGTGGATTATTCCTGCCCGGCCGGGACCGCGGCAGCAAAAGACCTTCCCTCGAGCCAGGGAAGGAGTTACGATCCTGTGGAGCGGGGGGGCAGCTTTGCGGCGGCTGTCCTCCCGTCTTTTTCTGGTCCGGCTAGCCGAAGTAGCCGATGAACGTGTCGATTCGGCCGGCGACGGCGTCGGAAAGCAGCGCGAAGGCGGCGACGATGGCGGGCGTGATGACCGCGAGCACGATTGCGTACTCACTCATCGTCTGGCCGTCTTGGCGCTTCAGGCTGCGAACCACTCGCATGCGTACCTCCTGATCGGGGCGGGCCGCACGCCACGAGTTCGTGTCCCTCACATCATCGGGAACGTCCGAAAAATCGGCTATCCCTCAGTAGAATGACCCGCACGCGGACGTAGCTCAGTTGGTAGAGCATCAGCTTCCCAAGCTGAGGGTCGCGGGTTCGAACCCCGTCGTCCGCTCCTAGCAACCACGCAGGTTCGCGGCAGGGGGCGCCCCCGGTCGCTTCAGCGCCCACGTGGCGTACAGACGCACGGGCCAGGGAGGTGAGGGGCGGAGGCCCGCCCCTCACCCCGTTTCCTCTGTCCTAGTCGTCCGTGAGGTTGGACCAAAGCGCAGCCTGGCCGATGAGCGGCCACTCGCGCTCCGCATCCCCTCTCGAGAAGGGATTCGTGGCGAGGCCCACGTACCGGCTCCCGACCAGCGTGGTCCCGTGCACGATCACCGGCGCGCTCGCGGCCTTCCGATCACGGTCCTGCCAGAGCCCGGCCATGAACATCGAGCTGACGCTCGACATGTACCGGCCGTCCACCGTCGCACCGGCCGGCACCGTCGCGAACCATGTGACGTCCGCCGGCAGGTAGAGGTTGTCGGTCGCCGGATAGCCGCCGGTGAGCGGGCCGCTCGTTCCGGCGTTGGCCCACAAGGCGATCCCGCCCCCGGCGCCGTCGCTGCCCTGCGTCAGGGTGCCCGTGATCAGCGCCGGATGGGCGCCGGTAAGGAAGGCGAAGTTCGACGCGGACTGGCTCGTCGCGACATAGCCGCCGCCCCGCTCGAAGAACGCCCGCAGGC
Source organism: uncultured Actinomycetes bacterium (assembly GCA_963720515.1). Taxonomy (GTDB): domain Bacteria; phylum Actinomycetota; class Thermoleophilia; order Gaiellales; family Gaiellaceae. The sequence continues at coordinate 789,257 of OY970397.1, forward strand.
GGGCCCTCGCCGTGTTGCCGGTCGGGTACGTCTGCCCGGCGTTGTAGATGACGTCGAAGGACTCGAGCGGATCGGTCGCCGCGTTCTGCAGCGAGTTCGCTCCACTCGCGGCCGAGACGAAGCCGACATCGGGCCCGAACAGCTGGCGCAGCGACCAGGACGTGTCGGACTCGACGGGGCTAGCGCTGTCGACGAGGATGGCGATCCGCGGCGCCTCGGCGAGCTGCGTTCCCGGCGGAGGCAATCCGATGCCTCGCTCGAAGACCACGCCGGCGGCTTGCCCGGCCGCCTGGAGGGCGACCACGGTCACCGGATCGCTCGGGAAGATCACCGAGCCGGCCGGCATCGGCCCCGCGGAGGCACTCGCCACCGAGACCTCTGCCACCTCGCCGTCGACGCCGCTTCGCAGGACGTTCAGCACGGCTCGGAGCTGCGCAGCTCCCTTGATCGTGAGGGCGTACCAGCTTGCAGGCCCTGGGCGCACTCCACCCTGGAGCGGGTTGACGCTCGCGACCGGCGTCGTCGCCGGGTTGAAGGACGCGTCGCCCGCGGGGATCTGGACGACGTCCGCGCCCCAGAGCGACCCGTGGCTCCACGCGCCCGGGGGCGCGTACAGCTGGCTGATTCGCTCGGAGATGTCCTGCCCCGCCGCCAGGGCGGTGTAGGCAAAGCCGCGAAATGCCTGCCGCATCGAGACCACGTACGAGCCGACCGGATACCGCTTCCCTGACCAGACGATGGCCGCGGTGGTTCGGCGCACCTCGACCCCATTGTCTAGGAGCCACCGGACGAGCCTGTTCGCCTCGGCGTCGCTTCGCTGTACGCCCCGGTCGGGAGAGACCTGAGCGGCCGACTCGCCGACGAACGGGATGAGGAAGGCCTTGGGGTACTCGACCATCCAGTTGTGCTGGTCCTCCGTGAACCCGCGGCTTGCAACCAGGGCGTCGTCGCAGCAGTGCGGCCGCGCCGCGCCCGTCACGCCCCGCCGGAAGATCTCCAGCTGGTCTCCGAGGATGGCGCCGCGATTCGCGAGCCAGAAGCGGGCCGACGAGTAGAAGATGACGTACTGCTCGCGCTTCGATCCCAGCCGGCCGCCGCAGGCTGCGTCCTCGCACATCTCGACCGTCGAGCCGTCGACGCCGAAGAACGCGCCGTACGTCTGGGTGTAGAACGGGCCCCAGTCGTCCCAGCCCTCGGCGACCTCGGGTCCTCCGTTCTTGGCCCCGCTGACGCCGCGCGCGTCCCACTGGTTGACCGGCCGCTGGATGGTTCGCCCGATCCCCTCGATCGCGGCCTGGTTGGCGTCCAGTCGGCGCTGGTTCCAGTACAGGAACTTGTCGTACTCGAGGCCGGGGTTGTGCGGCTTCGTCAGCCCATCGACGAGCGTGGGGTTGTAGTACCCGTGCATGAAGAGCCCGACCGGGGCCAGCCATTGGAGTTGGAAGGCGGTGTTGGCGCGGATCTCCGACTGAGACTGGACGAGCAGATCCCGGTTCATGTCGAAGCGGTTGTCGTTCTGCCGCCGTCCTGCCACCCGGCCGTCCGGGTTCGTGGTCGGGATGACCACGACGATCGCGTTGTCGAGCAAGTCGTCCACCGTGGCGTTGGTCCCGCGGGGCAGCGTCACCAGGTCGCGGATGGCCTGCATCATCGCGTCGGCGCCCTCGAACTCGCCGCCGTGGATGTTGGCCTCGACGAAGATCGGCAGCTTCACGTTCAGACCGCTCGACCGCCACGCGGCCAGCAGACCCTGCGCCGCCACGGGATCGGTGAGCATGACCCCCCGAAGCTGCTGCCAGCGCTGGTAGGCAGCCAGCTGCGCGGGGGTCTCGACCGCGTTGACGACGACCCCGAAGATGTCCCGGCCGCCCGCACTCTGTCCGATGACCGAGTAGCTGAGCCGATCGGGGACGCCGGCCGCAGCCGCCTCGGTCTCGAACTGGTCGAGCGTGCACTGAATCGCTCCGTAGGGAATGATCGCGAGCGGCGAGCTCTGTGGCGCGTTCTCGCCTCCCACCGGGGCACACCACTGCTCTCCGTAGGTCGGGCCGAGCCCATGTGAGACCGGGTTTCCGTTGAACGGCGGGCCGACCTGGGCAGCCGCCGGTGAGGAGAACGCGATCGACGCTACGACGACGAACACGCTCAAGACGAACATCCTGGTGGATCGCCTGCCTGCTCCCCGCAACGGAACACCCCCTTCATTCAGGGCGCGTGGCGCAGTCCCGGCGGCGCGCCCTTGGACAACGACAGCTCGGCCGTGAGCCTAACGAGTCACGGCGCAAGACGCCGAGCAGCCACCGGCGCTTTCCTGTCGAGCCAGGCGAAGCCCGGCTCGGCTCGGCGAGGTTTTCCGCGTGCTGCTGGGGCACAGGAAGGAACCCGTGAACGCTCTTGCCCGCGGACTTGCCTGGCTGATCGTCCGCTTGCGCTGGCCGATCGTCCTCGCGTGGATCGCCGCGGCGATTGCGGCTGCCGTCTTCCTTCCGAGCTTCCAGGACCAGGGCCGGAGCAGCTCGCTCCTCGGCGGGCTCGTTCCAAAGAACGCCGAGTCGACGAAGACGGCCGTGCGCCTGGCCGAGCTCTTCGACGTCCCCGTCGTCGCGCACTCGCACGTCGTCCAGCGGGATCCGGACGGGCTCTCGGAGGACGCGCTCCGGCGCGCGGCCGAGCGGGCGAAGGCGATCGCGGACACGAAGGATCCCGCCTTTCCCGGGATCGAGGGCGTGCTCCCGCTCGTGAACGCTCGCGGCACCGTGCCGGCGTCGCGCGAGGACGGCACGACGATCGTGAACTACGTCTTCTTCGACCCGGGGAAGACGACCATCTTCGACCAGGAGCGCCAGACCGCCCGCTTCGCGGCGAAGGAGGTCTCGGCCCCGGACGACGCGCTCGTCGGCATCACTGGCGTCGCGCCCGCGTGGATCGAGGAGGGGCGCGTCGTGGACCGCGGCCTGCCATGGGTGACCCTTGCGACGCTCCTGGTGATCGCGCTCGTCCTCGGCGTGCACTTCCGCTCGCTCGTCGCGCCGCTCGTGTCGCTCCTCGCCGCCGGCGTCGCGTACGTCGTGGCGCTGCCGGTCGTCGCCTGGGTCGGCGTGCGGTTCGACCTGACGATCCCGCACGACGCCGAGCCGGTGCTCGTCGTGCTGCTGCTCGGCGTCGTCACCGACTACGCGGTCTTCTTCCTCCACGGGACGCGGGAGCGCCTCGACGCGGGCGAGCCGCGCCTCCGGGCGGCCCAGGGTGCGACCGCCGACTACCTGCCGATCGTCGTCACCGCCGGGCTCATCGTGGCGGGCGGGACGGCCACGCTCATGGTCGGGCAGCTCGCCTTCTTCCGCGCGTTCGGGCCGGGCATGGCGCTGACCGTGCTGGTGTCGCTCCTGGTCGCGGTGACGCTCGTCCCCGCGCTCATCGCCATCCTCGGCCCGCGCGCGTTCTGGCCACGTGGGCGCGAGCGCAGCCCGCGCGGTCCCAGCCGCGTCGCGTACTTCGCCGCGGCCCGCCCCGTCGCGCTCGTCGTCGCGCTCGTCGCGCTCGCCGTGCTGGCCTTCGCCTGCTACGGCCTGCGCGAGACCCGGCTCGGCGTGACGCAGATCGCCGGCCTGCCGAAGGACTCGGGCCCGAGGCAGGCGCAGGACGCCGCCGCCAAGGGATTCGCGCCCGGGATCCTGTCGCCGACCGTCGTCCTGCTCGAGGGCGTCGGCGTGGACGACCTCCCGAAGCTCGAGGAACTCCAGACCGCGCTCGACCGCGAGCCGGGGATCGCCGCCGCGATCGGGCCGACGAGCCAGCTCGAGGACGAGGCGCCGGGCCTCCTCATGTCCGAGAAGGCGGGAGCCGCTCGCTACCTCCTCGTGCTCGACCGCGAGCCGCAAGGCGGGCCGGCCGTCGACATCGTCCGGCACCTCCGCGACCGGCTTCCCGTGCTGCTCGCCGGCGCGGGGCTCGGCGATGCGCGGGCGAGCCTCGCGGGCGACACCGCGGCTGCCGAGGAGACCGTGGACACGATCGAGGACGACCTCGTCCGCATCGCGATCGCGGCGTTCCTCGTGAACTACCTGCTGCTCGCGCTCTTCCTCCGCGCGCTCATCGCGCCGCTCTACCTGGTGCTCGCCTCCGGGCTCGCCCTCGCGGCGAGCCTCGGCTTGACGACGCTCGTCTTCCAGGGACTCCTCGGCTACGACGAGGTCACGTACCACGTGCCCATCGCCGTCGCCGTGCTGCTGCTCTCGCTCGGCTCGGACTACAACGTGTTCCTTGTCGGGCGGATCTGGCAGTACGCCGAGGACCGGCCGCTCCGCGAGGCGATCGCGACCGCCGCGCCGCGGGCCTCGCGCGCGATCGGCGTCGCGGGGATCGCGCTCGCTCTCTCGTTCGCGTCGCTCGCGTTCATCGACCTTCGCCAGTTCCGCGAGTTCGCCTTCGCGATGTCGGTCGGCGTGCTCCTCGACGCCTTCGTCGTCCGCGCGCTCCTCATCCCCGCGCTCATCGCCCTCGCCGGCGAGGCGAGCTGGTGGCCGCGCACGCGCCGGCGCGCCGCCGAGCCCGCCGAGGCCGCGGCGCTAGGCGACTGAGCGGTCGAGTCCGAACTCGACCCAGAGCGGGTAGTGATCGGAGATGTGCCAGGAGAGCGCGAGCCTCGTCATCCCCGCGGCGAGGCCGGGGACGAAGTCGTAGCTCCCCGCGGCCGTGAGCCTGAGCGAGAGAAGCGCGCTCGAGCCCTTCGTGAACCAGGCGATCTGGTCGTAGAAGTGGTCGGCCGCGTCGCCGAAGAGCGTGCGCGGCACCGCGTCGAGCGCGGCGGGGGTCTCGAGGCCCGTGGACGTGAACGCGTCGTAGAGCGGGTCGCCTTTGCGGTCGATGTTGAAGTCGCCGAGCGCGATCAGGTTGCGCTCGAACTCGTTCGTTCGGGTCGCCCACTCCGCGAGCCACTCGGCGATCGCCTTCAGCTCGCCCACCCGGTCCGCGGCCTGCTCGCCGTAGATCACGTGGAGCGTCACGAGGACGAAGTTCGTTCCGCCGGAGCGGAAGCCGACCGCGTACGGCGTCCGCGCGAACTGGCGGTTGAACGCGCCCGGCTTGATCTTCGCCGGGTCGCTCTCGACCGGGACGACCAGCTCGCACGCGAGGCCCGACGGCTTGACCCGGCGCGTGTCGAAAAGGAAGGCCATCCGTTCGTCGTTGCCCTGGTCGCCCTTCGTCACGTCCGTGAGGATCACCGCCCAGTCGGGGCCGAGCGTCCTGAGGAGAAGGCGGAGCGCGTGGACGTCGCCGCGCATCTCCTGGAGGGCCACGACGTCGAAGCGCGACACGATCTCGGCGATGCAGAGCACGTCGCGGAAGTTCCGCTTCGGCGAGTCGGCGGCTGCGGTCGTCCACCTCTCCGTGAGCCCGCCGAACGCGCGCAGGTTCCAGGTCCCGACCAGGAGGTTCCGGTCGAGCTGCTTCGCCGGGATGACCTGGTCCACGGCGGCGCGAAGCGCGGTCAGCTCGGCGAGGACGGCTTTGGGCGGCGTGTCGAAGGAGGGCGTGCGCCCAGTCTCGCACCGCGCGCGCCGGACCGCTGCAAGGTCCCCCTTACGCCGGGCCACGCCCGCTCCGGTTGATAGCTTCGCGCCGTGGGCTCACGCGGCTCCTCGCCCGCTCTCGTCCTTGTGGGCGCATCGCACCGCACCGCGGCGCTCGACGTGCGCGAGCGCCTGCACGTCCCCCCGGAACAGGCGGGCGCACTCGCCGCGGAGCTCGCCGGCGGCGGCGTCGAGGCGGCCGTGCTCTCGACCTGCAACCGCACGGAGATCTACCTCGCCGCGTACGACTCGGGGTTGGCCGCCGCGCTGGCGCGAGGCGCGCTCGCCCGCCGTTCCGGCATCGACGAGGCCGACCTCGAGACGCTCCTCGACGAGGAGCGCGACGAGGACGCGGCCCTCCACCTCTTCCGCGTCGCGGCCGGGCTCGATTCGCTCCTACCCGGCGAGTCGCAGATCCTCGGTCAGGTGCGCGAGGCGTACGAGCTCGCGTCCGCCGTGGGCGCGACCGGGCCCGTCCTCAACCGGACGTTCGAGCACGCGCTCCACGCGGGCAAGCGCGTGCGGCACGAGACCGGCGTCGGCACGATCCCCGCCGCCGTCCCCGCCGCCGCGGCCGCGCTCGCCGAGCGCGTGGTCGGGCCGCTCGAGGGCAAGCGGATCCTCGTCATCGGCGCCGGGAAGATGGGCGAGCTCGCGGCCACGAGCTTCCTCACGCGCGGCGCCGAGCGGGTCTTCGTCGCGAACCACCGGATCGAGCGGGCCCAGCGGCTCGCGGACCGCTTCGGCGGCGAGGCCGTCCCGTGGGATGCGATGGCCGAGGAGCTCGAGCGCGCCGATGTCGTCCTGAGCTCGACGCGCTGCCCGCAGGTGATCCTCCACGCGGACGAGGTCGCCGCCGCGCTCCCCGCGCGCAACGGGCGGCTGCTCCTGCTCGTCGACATCGCCGTGCCGCGCGACCTCGACCCCGCGATCGCGGATCTCGAGGGATGCCGCCTCTACGACCTCGACGCGCTCGGCCCCGAGGCAGGCGACGCGCTCGCGACGCGGCAGGAGGAGACCGACGCGGCCGAGGCGATCGTGGCCGGCGAGGCGGTCGAGCTCGGCCGCTGGCTCGACGCGCTCGACGCCGCCCCGGTCGTGACCGCGCTCCGGCGGCGGGCGGACGAGATCCGCGTCGCCGAGCTCGCGCGGGTCGAGGGTCGGCTGGCCGGGCTCTCGGAGACCGAGCGCCGCGAGGTCGAGACCCTCACCGCGCAGATCGTGAGCAAGCTCCTCCACGAGCCGACCGTGCGCGTGAAGGAGGCCCCGGGTCACGCCGAGGCGCTCCGCTCGCTCTTCGCGCTCGACGAGGAGCGCGTCTGAGCGACCTGCCCGGCGAGGCGTCCCGCGAGCTCTACCGGCGGGCCCTCGCGCGTATCCCGGGCGGCGTGAACTCGCCCGTCCGTGCCATGCGCGCGGTCGGGCTCGACGCGCCGGTGTTCGCGGCGCGCGGCGAGGGCGCGTGGCTCGTCGACGCCGACGGCCGGCGATACGTGGACTGGATCCAGTCCTGGGGGCCGCTGATCTTCGGCCACGCGGACCCCGAGACGGTGGAGGCGGTCACGGCCGCTGCTCGCTCCGGCACCTCGTTCGGCGTCTCGACGGCGGCCGAGGTCGAGCTGGCCGAGGAGATCGCGGACGCGGTGCCGTCGATCGAGTCGGTGCGGCTCGTGTCCTCCGGGACGGAGGCGGCGATGAGCGCGCTCCGCCTGGCCCGTGCCGCGACCGGGCGCGACCGTGTCGTCAAGTTCGCCGGCGGCTACCACGGCCACGCGGACGCGCTGCTCGCCGAGTCGGGCTCCGGCATCGCGACGCTCGGGATTCCCTCGACGCCCGGCGTTCCGTACGCGGTCGTCGCCGAGACCGCCGTCGTTCCGTACAACGATCTCGCCGCGACCGACGAGGTGCTCGACGGCTCGACCGCCGCCGTGGTCGTGGAGCCGGTGACCGGGAACATGGGCGTCGTCCCGCCCTCGCCCGGGTTTCTGGAGGGCCTTCGTGCGGCGTGCGACCGCGTCGGCGCCCTGCTCGTGTTCGACGAGGTCATCACGGGGTTCCGGGTCGCGCACGGCGGCGCGCAGGAGCGCTTCGGCGTCCGGCCCGACCTCACGATCCTCGGGAAGATCGTCGGAGGAGGCCTGCCGGTCGGCGCGTTCGGCGGACGGCGCGACGTGATGGAGCTGCTCGCGCCGGCGGGCGCCGTCTACCAGGCCGGGACGCTCTCGGGGAATCCGTTGGCGACCGCGGCCGGATTGTCCGTGCTCCGGCGACTGCGCGACCCCAGTGTGTACGCGGAGCTCGAGACCCGGGGTGCGCGGCTCGAGGCGGGGCTGCGGGATGCCGCGCCTGATGCGTGCGTCCAGCGTGTCGGCGCGATGGCGACGCTCTTCATGCACTCCGGTCCTGTGCGGAATCTGGCCGAGGCGCAGGCGAGCGACACCGAGCGGTACGGCGCGCTCTTCCGCGGGCTCCTCGTGCGCGGCGTGCTCGTCGCGCCGTCGCAGTTCGAGGCGCTGTTCGTCTCCCTCGCCCACGGCGACGAGGAGATCGACCTGACCGTCTCAGCCGTTGCCGAAGTCGCCTCGGCTGTGAAGTGATCGGTACACACTCGGCGCAGTTTGGTCACAGACACGCACGCATTTCAGCGATAGCCTGAGCGGCGAGAAGGGGGCGGGTCGGAGCCCGCAGTCAGACGCGCGCGCGTCTACTCACATCCGCTCCGGCGCGTCGACCCCGATCAGGTCGAGGCAGCGGGCGATCACGATCTGCGTGGCGCGCGCCAAGCCGAGCCGGAAGGACTCAGCGTCCGAGTCGAGCACGCGGTGCTGGTGGTAGAAGCGGTGGAACTCGTCCGCGACGCGGATGGCGTACGTCGGGATGGCGTGCGGCCCCCGCCGGTGCGTCGCCTCCGCCGCGACGAGCGGGAAGTCCGCGAGCCGCTTCACGAGCTCGCGCTCCTCGTCTGCGAGCTCGGCAGGCGCCTCGCCGCCGATCACCCGGTCGCCCGCGTTCCGCAGGATCCCGGCGATCCGCGCGTGCGCGTACTGCACGTAGTAGACGGGGTTCTTGTCCGTCCGCTCGGAGGCCAGGTCGATGTCGATGTCCACCGGCTGCTCGTGGCCGCGCGCGATCAGGAACCAGCGGGCCGCGTCCACTCCGATCGCGTCGAGCAGGTCGTCGAGGAAGACGACGTCGCCGCGCCGCTTCGACACCTTCCGCGCCTCGCCGCCCTCGACGAGGTTGACGAGCTGGTAGATCAGCACCTCGACCGCGTCGGGATCGTGACCCTGCGCCGCCGCGATCGCCTTCAGCCGCTGGACGTAGCCATGATGGTCGGCGCCGAGGACGTAGACGAGCCTGTCGTGGCCGCGCGACCACTTGAGCCGCATGTGCGGGATGTCGCCGGCGAAGTACGTCGGCCGCCCGTCCGAGCGCACCACGACGCGATCCTTGTCGTCACCCCACTTCGACGTCGGGAGCCAGGTGGCGCCGTCCTCCTCGTAGAGCGGCAGCTCCGCGAGCGATTCCTCGAGCGTGTTCTCGACCTCGCTCTGGCGCACCCAGAGATCCATGTGGACGCGGAACCGCTCGAGCGTCGCCTCGATCCGCGCGAGCATCCGCTCGACCGGGTCGCCCTCCTCCGCGGCGAGATCCTTCAGGTACTCGCCCCGGTAGCCGTCCTCGGGTGGCTCCTCCCCACGCCCGCGCGCGTCGACCGACTGGCGGAACAGGTCGATCTGCGCGCCCGTGTCGTTCACGTAGAACTCGCGTTCCACCTCGTGGCCGGCAAACTCGAAGAGGCGCGCGACCGAGTCGCCGTAGGCCGCGTTGCGCGCCGTCGCAACGGTCAGCGGCCCGGTCGGATTGGCCGAGACGAACTCGACCTGCACGCGCTCCGGTTTCGGCTCCGGCGTGCCCGCGCCGTACGCGGAGTCCTCGCGGACGATCTCTGCCACCGCGTCGCCGAACCACGCGGGATCGAGCGTCAGGTTCACGAACCCGGGCGGCGCCGCCGCAGCCTGCTGCACGCCCGCGAGCGAGCCGGCCGCCGCGACGAGTTCCTCGGCGAGCTCCATCGGCTTCTGTCCGCGCGTCGGCGCGAGCTGGAGCGCGACGTTCGTCGCGTAGTCGCCATACGCGGCGTCGCGGGGGCGCTCGAGGGTCACGGGGGCGCCGGCCGCCTCCGAGAGCTCGGCAGCGAGGCGCTCGACGGCGAAGCGGCCTTCGGTCTTCACGCGAACCATCCTACGGACGGCTCCGGGCCCGGTAGGCCTCCGCCATGGCGATCCGCTGCATCGTCGTCGGATGCGTCGCGTAGAGCAACCGAATCCACGCGGGTGGGTCGGGATCCCCGAGCGAGGCGATCGCGAGACGGCGCTCGAGGCCCACGGCCGCGTCGGGGTCGCGGGTCGCGGTGAGCGAGATCCAGTCGGCCTCGGCCTCGTAGCGGCGCGACACCGCGTTCGCGAACGGCATGACCGCGAGCGTGAACGCGAACGTCACGAGGAGCGCGAGCGGCACGAGCGCGGGGTCGCGCAGGCCGCCGCGCCGCTCCGTCGCCCACCAGACGAGCGCGAGCCCGGGCACGAGGAAGAGCGCGAACCAGGCGACGCCCTTCCACACGTGCCGGCGCTTCACGTGGCCGAGCTCGTGCGCGGCGACCGACTCGAGCTCCGCGTCGGAGAAGCGCCCGTCGAGGATCGTGTCGTCGAAGACGACGCGGCGGGTCGGGCCGATCCCGAGCGTCATCGCGTTCGGCACGGTCGTCCGGCGGCTCGCGTCCGAGACCTGCACGGTCGTGACCTTCACGCCGATCCGCTCGCCCAGGCGCTGCACCTCCGCGGCGAGCCGCTTATCCGGGAGCGGCTTCGTGTTCGTGAAGAGCGGCTGGAACACGACCGGCTGCGCGAGGGCGAAGACGGCCCCGACGACGGCGAGCGCGGGCGCGGCGACGAGCCACCAGCGCCGGTAGCGCGCCGCAAGGAAGAGCACGCCGGCCACGACCGCGCAGACGAGCACGGCCTGCACGGCGAAGGCGACCACGTGGCCCCGAAGCCACGGAGCCCACGGCTGGTGCGTGAGCCCGTACCGCATCGCCCACCAGTGCCCCGCGATGCCGAGCGGGAGGATTGCGACCCAGACGACGCCGAGCGTCGATGAGCGCCATTCCGATCCCGGTGCGGATCCGGCCACGCGCGACGCGCCGCACCCGCGGCTCGATGCGCCGCGCGCGCCACACGACGAGCGAGGCAACGACGAGCTGCACGGCCGTCGTCACGAGGAAGAGCGTGCGCGCGACCGTGCGGTAGCGCCCGGCGCGGTCGAGCTGCGCGGGCGTGAAGTAGCGGGCGGGATCGAGGTGCGGAAGCGCGAGATCGTCCGGCACGGTCGTCCGCAGGAGGAGCCACGCCGCGAGCGCCCAGCCGAGCACGAGCGCCCCCGCGACCGCGGCCTTCGCTAGCGTTGCGCGCCGGCCATGCGCGCTTGCGTCATCTCGGACATCCACGGGAACCTGCACGCGCTGGACGCGGTCCTCGCCGCGGTCGCGGACGAGGCCCCGGACGAGATCTGGTGCCTCGGGGACCTCGTAGGCTACGGGCCGCGCCCGAACGCGTGCTGCCGGATCGTCGCGAAGGAGGCGGCGTTCTCGCTCGTCGGGAACCACGACCTCGCGGTCATCGGGACGATCGACCTCGACGGCTTCTCCGACGACGCGGCCGAGAGCGCCCGCTGGACGCAGTCCGTGCTCGACGAGGACGCGCGCGCCTACCTCGCCGGGCTCGAGCCGCTCGGCGTGCGCGAGGAGGCAGGCCTCTACCACGCGAGCCCGGTCGACCCGGTCTGGGAATACATCATGTCGGCCGAGGCCGCGGCCGCCGCCATCGTCACCGCGCCGGAGCGGCTCGTCCTCGTCGGCCACTCGCACCTCGCGCTCACGTTCGCGCTGGCGGACGGGCGGCTCGTCGGCGGGCTCGCCCCGGACGGCACCGAGCTCGACCTGAGCGCTGCCGACCGCTGGATCCTGAACCCGGGCTCGGTCGGCCAGCCGCGCGACGGCGATCCGCGGGCGGCGTTTCTCGTGCTTGACCTGGGCGAAGGGCGGGCAACGTACCGGCGTGTTCCGTATCCCGTCGAGACCACGCAGCGGGAGCTGCGCGACCGAGGCCTCCCGGAGGTGCTGGCGACGCGCCTCGAGGTGGGGCTCTAGCGCGCTCCTCCTGGGCGTGCTCGTCGCCGGCTGCGGCGGCGCGACGGCCGCGCCGAAGCTCCCCGCCGGCGTCGGCGCCGCGCTGGTGCAACAGACGGCGGCCGTCGAGGACGCCCTGAACGTGGGCGACGAGGCGACGGCGCAAACGCAGGCGACCGCGCTCGTGCAGGCGGTCGACCAGGCGATCGCAGCGGGGCAGGTGCCCGTAGCGCTCGCCGACGACCTGCGTGCCGGCGCCCAGCGGCTCCTCACGCTCGTCTCGGCGACGCAGGAGGAGCCTCCACCTCCCGAGGAGGACAACGAGGACAACGGGAAGGGCAAGAAGAAGGGCCACGACAAGAACGGCGGCGAGGACACGCCGACCGCGACCGCGCCGCCGCCCCCTCCGCCCACGACGACCGACACCACGCCGACCACGACGGGGACGGGCCTGTGAGCTCGCCCGGCGCGACCCTCACGTTCGCGGACGGCCGCTACACCGTCGAGCGCCTCCTCGGCCGCGGGGGCATGGCGGCCGTGTACCTCGCGCACGACCGTGAGCTAGACCGGACGGTCGCCGTCAAGGTGCTGGACGACCGCTTCGCCGCCGACGACGAGATCTCGGACCGCTTCCGCCGCGAGGCGCTCATGGCCGCGCGGCTCGGGCATCCGAACGTCGTCGCGGTCTACGACACGGGCGAGGAGGACGGCGCCGACTACATCGTCATGGAGCACGTCGAGGGCGAAGGGCTCGACGCGCTGCTCGCCCGCGAGGGCCGCCTTGCGCCGGAGCGGGTCGTCGAGCTCGCCGGCCAGGCCTGCGCCGGGCTCGGCTACGCGCACAGCGAGGGCGTCGTGCACCGCGACGTCAAGCCGGCGAACCTGCTCGTCCGCCCCGACGGCCTGCTCAAGGTCACGGACTTCGGCATCGCGCGCTCCCTCGACCGTGCGACCACGCTCACGCAGGCCGGCACGATCCTCGGCACCGCGGCGTATCTTGCGCCCGAGCAGGCGCGCGGCGAGGAGGCCGGCCCGCCCGCCGACGTGTTCTCGCTCGGTGTCGTCTGCTACCAGGCGCTGACGGGCGAGCTCCCCTGGCGCGTCGAGAACCTGGCCCAGCTCGCCGCGGTCGCGGAGACGCCCGCCCGCCCGGTGTGCGACCTCGCGCCGGAGACGCCGCCCGAGGTCGAGTCGGCCGTCATGCACGCCCTCGCGCGCGACCCGAGCTACCGGCCGCCGGACGCCGCCGCACTCGGCCGTGAGCTCGAAGGCGACACTGCAATCGCGCGCGTCCCGGCGACGCAGGCCGAGACGGTCGTGCTCCGACCCCGGCGCGGACGCCGCCTCCCGGCAGTCGCCGCGGCCGTTCTTGCGGTCGCGATCGTCGTAGCCGCGCTCGCGATCGGCCTCGCGTCACGCGGCGGAACGAACGAGCCCGCGCAGGTCGAGCCGGTGCGGGCGTCCTCGGATCCGGCCGAGCAGGCGCGCAACCTCGAGGCCTGGCTCCGCGATCACACCGCGGGGAACTAAGGAGTCGAGGTCTCGACCGCGGGCTCGTGGCCCTCGAGGCCGAGCCCGTCGCGCGCGAGGGCGAGCTGCACCTCTTCGCGCGCCTTGTAGATCCGCCACTTGACCGTGGCGAGCGTGATCTCGAGCGAGTCCGCAATCTCCGTGTACGAGAGACCCACGACGTCGCGAAGCAAGAGCGCCATCTTGAGGTCCGGGTTGAGCGCGGCGACGGCGACCCAGAGCGCGTCGATCGTCTCCCCGCGCTCGAGCGGCGGGTCCACCACGTCGATCGGCGGCGCGTCGTCGAGCGTGATCGGCGCGAGCGGCCGGCGCTCGCGGGCGCGGAGCTCGTCGAGGATCCTGTTCTTCGCGATCTGGAAGAGCCAGGTCGTGAACCGGCAGCGGAGCGAGAAGCGCGGAAGCCCCTGGTAGACCCGCAGGAAGATGTCCTGCGTCAGATCCTCCGCGAGGGCGCGATCGCCGACCGTTCGGAGGACGTAGTTGAAGACGGGGAGCTCGTACGACCGGACGATCACCGCGAAGGCGCGCTCGTCACCCCGCTGCGCTTTGCGGAGGAGTGCGAGTTCCGGTTGAGGGAGAGGCATGCGCGCAGATTGGGACGAAGTGGTGAAAGCCAGTATAGGAGCCGCTACCCCGGAGTTGTCGGCCGCCGGATCAAGGTTTCATTAGGTTTTGACCGGACATTTCCTCCGGCCGAGGGAGTCCCAGCAAGGCGAGCGCGGTCGGCACGAGGTCGGCGAGCGTCCCCCCCGGGGCGAGCGTCGCTCCCTCGCGCGTGAGGATGAGCGGCACGGGGTTCGTCGTGTGCGCCGTATGGGTGCTCTCGCCGTCGGCCTCGAGCAGCTGCTCGGCGTTTCCGTGGTCGGCCGTCACCAGGCAGACGCCGCCCGTCCTCTCGACGGCCTCCACCACGCGGCCGAGGCACGCGTCCACCGCCTCGACGGCGCGGACGGCCGCGGGGATGACGCCCGTGTGGCCGACCATGTCCGGGTTCGCGAAGTTCACGATCGCGAAGCCGTAGCCGTTCCCGATCTCGTCCACGAAGCGGTCGGCGACCTCGAACGCGGACATCTCCGGCTTCTCGTCGTAGGTCGCGACGTCGCGCGGGCTCGGGACGAGGATGCGCGTCTCCCCCTCCCACTCCCGCTCTACTCCGCCGTTGAAGAAGTAAGTGACGTGCGCGTACTTCTCGGTCTCGGCCACGTGCAGCTGGCGGACGCCGTGCTCGGCGAGCACCTCGGCCATCGTCTCGCGGACGTCCTGCTCCTCGAACGCGACCGGGAACTCGAAGTCGGCCCGGTAGCGCGTCATCGTCGTCAGGTCGACATCGCGCTCGGCGAGCCGCTCCGAGAGCTGCCGCGCCCGGTCGGGCCGGAAGTTGAAGAAGATCGCCGCGTCGTTCTCGGGGTCGAGCCGCGGCGTGCCCTCGATCGCGACGGGCTCGACGAACTCGTCCGTGACGCCGGCCTCGTAGCTCGCGCGGATCGCGGCGAGCGGGTCGGACGCCTCCGCCGGAGCCGGCCCCAGGATGGCTTCGAGCGCGCGGTCGGTGCGCTCCCAGTGGCCGTCGCGATCCATCGCGTAGTACCGCCCGGCGACCGTCGCGATCTGCGCGCCCTCGTCCACTAGCTCCTTCAGGTCGCGCTGGGCCGAAGTCGGCGAGACGTCGCGTCCGTCGGTGAACGCGTGGACGAACGTCCGGCCGTCCATCTTCTCGCGCCACGCGAGGTCGAGGAGCGCGCGGAGGTGCTCGATGTGCGAGTGGACGCCGCCGTATGAGACGAGGCCAAGGAGGTGGACGGTGCCGCCGCGCTCGCGCGCCCGGCCGAACGCCGCCACGAGCGCCTCGTTCTCGAAGAAGCTCCCGTCCTCGATCGCGTCGTCGACGCGGACGAGGTCCTGCGGCACGATGCGGCCGGCGCCGATCGTCAGGTGCCCGACCTCGGAGTTGCCCATCTGCCCGTCCGGGAGCCCGACGTCGCGGCCGGACGCCGAGAGCGTCGTGTGCGGGTAGCGCTCCCAGAGCGCGTCGAAGACCGGCGTCTCCGCCAGCTCGACCGCATTGCCGGGGCCCGCCGGCGCGCAGCCCCAGCCGTCGAGGACGACAAGGACTACCGGATTCGTGCCGCCGCCTCGCAGATCGCCGCGAAGGAGTCGACGACGAGCGACGCGCCGCCGACGAGCGCGCCGTCGACGTCCGGCCTGGCCGCAGAGCTCCTCTGCATTGTCGGGCTTGACGGAGCCGCCGTAGAGGATCGGCACGTCGAGCACGCTGCGGATCGTGGCGTGGGCGTCCTGCGCCATCGCGGGCGTCGCGGTCTTGCCGGTGCCGATCGCCCAGACGGGCTCGTAGGCGAGCGTGAGCCCGTCCGTGGACGGAACCGCGTCGCGAATCGCCTCCGTCTGCCGCCGGACGACCGTCTCGGTCTCGCCCACGTCGCGTTCCGCCTCGGTCTCGCCGACGCAGGCGATCACGCGAAGGCCGGCCGCGAGGCCCGCTGCGGCGCGCATGGCCGTGGTCTCGTCGGTCTCGCCGAAGAGCTGGCGGCGCTCGGAGTGGCCGACGATCGATCCCGCGACGCCGAGCTCGAGGAGCATCGCCGCGGAGACCTCGCCCGTGAACGCGCCCTTCCGCGGCCCAGTGGACGTTCTGCGCGTAGACCTCGATCGAGCTGCCCTCGAGCGCACGAAGGACCGGCGTGATCGCCGGGTAGGGAGGAGCCACGGCGATCTCCACTCCCTCGAGGTCGCGGACGCGGTCGCGAAGCGCGGCCACGAACGCAACGGCCTCGCCGGGGCCCTTGAACATCTTCCAGTTTCCCGCGATCAGCACGCCGGGCATCCTAGACTTCGGCCGTGCGTCGTTGGGACATCGATGAGCGTGGACGGGGGGTCGCCGATGCGCGGCCGTTCCTCCCGGGCGCGCGCGAGCTGCTCGCGGCCATGGACGAGCCCGACTGGGTGGCCGAGGAGCCGGACGCCCATCTCCTTCCGCACGTCCGCCGGGCGTGCACGGCGCCCGGGTCGCTGCTCGCGCTCGACGCGTCGCACGTCGAGCCGGACGGCGTGCTCGTCCTCGAGCTGCGCTGGCGCGGCGAGGGGACGCGGCGCCAGGCGATCCAGGCCGTCTGGGGGCTTCTCGGGGAGATCGCCGAGAACGCGTCGTACATCCGCGGCCCCGCCGACGAGGGGGAGGCGGTCTGGGAGGTCGTCACCGGGATGCTCGCCCGCGACACGACGTTCGCGCCGCACGGCCATACGCTGCACCTGCGCGTCGCCGACGTGCCGGAGAACGGCTAGCTAGGCCGCCGGAATGGCCACGACACCGGGCAGCTCCTTGCCCTCGAGGAGCTCGAGCGAAGCGCCGCCGCCGGTGGAGACCCAGTCGATCTTGTCGGCCAGGCCGAGCTCCTCGATCGCGCGCACCGAGTCGCCGCCGCCGACGACCGTGTGCGCATCCGCGGAGGCGACCGCCTCGGCGACCGCCTTCGTCCCCTCCGCGAAGCGCGGCCACTCGAAGACGCCCATCGGGCCGTTCCAGAACACGGTCTTCGCCTCGGCGATCTGCGCGGCGAACGCCTTGCGCGTCTCGGGGCCGATGTCGAGGGCGAGCCAGCCGTCGGGCACGGCGTCCCACCCCACCACGCGCGACTCCGCGTCCGGCTCGAAGGCGGCAGCCGCGACGACGTCCGCCGGCAGGCCATAGCCCGAGTCGCGCTCGACCTCCTCGGCCATCTTTCCGCCGATCAGCACCGTGTCGGCCCGCTCGCCGAGCGAGCGCAGCACGCCGATCTTGTCCGCCACCTTCGCGCCGCCGAGCATGGCGACGAACGGCCGCGCAGGATCCTCGAGCAGCGCTCCGAGCTCCTCGAGCTCCTTCAGGAGGAGCAGGCCGGCGTAGGCCGGGAGGAGGTGCGCGACGCCTTCGGTCGAGGCGTGCGCGCGGTGCGCCGAGCCGAACGCGTCGTTCACGTAGAGGTCCGCGTAGCCTGCGAGTCGGCGAGCGAACTCGGGGTCGTTCGCGGTCTCGCCGGGCTCAAACCGCGTGTTTTCCAGCAGGCTGACGCGCTCGTCTCGCAGGAAGTCGTCGAGGCGCTCACGCACCGGCTCCAGCGAGAGCTCGGGCTCGCGGTCCTTCGGACGCCCCAGATGGGAGCAGCAGATGACCTCGGCCGCGCGTCGGTCGAGCAGAAGCTGCAACGTCGGGAGCGCCGCGCGGATGCGGGTGTCGTCGGCGACGCGCCCGTCCTCGAGCGGCACGTTGAAGTCCACGCGGACGAGCACGCGCTTGCCGGAGACCTCCGCGTCACGGACGGAGCGCGGGCGGTGCACCTAGAGCAGGCGCTGCACGAGATCGACGAGCCGCGACGAGTAGCCCCACTCGTTGTCGTACCACGAGAAGACCTTGATCTCGTCGCCGTTCGTCATCGTGAGCTGTGAGTCGAAGATCGACGAGAACGAGCTGCCGATGACGTCCGAGGAGACGAGCGGCTCGTCCGTGTAGCGCAGGATTCCCGCGAACGGCCCTGTGTCGGCGACCTCGCGGAACCGCGCATTCACCTCGTCCTCGGTTACCGCACTGCCGAGGCGCGCGGTGAAGTCGACGATCGACCCATCCGGGACCGGCGCCCGAACCGAGATGCCGTCCACCTTGCCGGCCAGCTCGGGGATGACGACCCCGATCGCCTTCGCGGCTCCGGTCGAGGTCGGGATGAGGTTGATCGCGGCCGCGCGCGCGCGCCGGAGGTCGGGGTGCGGGAGGTCGAGGATCTGCTGGTCGTTCGTGTACGCGTGGATGGTCGTCATGAATCCGGACTGGATCGTCCACGTGTCGTGGAGCACCTTCGCGAGCGGGGCCACGCAGTTCGTCGTGCACGACGCGTTCGAAATGATCCGGTGGTTCTCGCGGTCGTACGCGTCGTCGTTCACGCCGAGGACGAGCGTCACGTCCGGGTCGGTCGCGGGCGCCGAGATAACAACCTTCTCCGCGCCGGCGTCGAGGTGCTTCTGCGCCGCGTCGCGCTTCGTGAAGAGCCCCGTGGACTCGAGCACCACCTGCACGCCGAGGTCGCCCCACGGGAGCGACGCGGGATCGCGCTCGTTCAGGAGCTTCATCTCGACGTCGCCCGCGCGGATGCCGCCGTCGGTGGCCTCGACGTCCTCGCCGAACGGGCCGAGGACGGAGTCGTACTTGAGGAGGTGGGCCATCGTCTTCGCGTCGCCCAGGTCGTTCAGCGCGACGACCTCGATGTCGGCGCCCTGCTGCCGCGCGGCCCGGAAGAAGTTCCGGCCGATCCGCCCGAAGCCGTTGATCCCCACCCGTACGCTCATGCGCTCCTCCCTCGTCGTCTCCCGGACGGCGAGTCTATCGAGGCCGGATCAGGCCGGATCCGCGTCTTTTCGCGAGGGGCCCAATGCGTCATACTCCTGCCCGAGCGGGTCCGCGCTCGTCCGGTGTTGGATTCAGACCCCGTCCGACGCCTACGGTCCGGAGCGCGGTCAATCCGGAGGGGGAGGTCGTCCTCGGAGCTTCCCCTCCGGCCCGCTCCCTCACGTCCCAGGAACGCCGCTCGGCGGCAGCGATGCACCGCGGCCCGCGCTTGTCGGTACCTGAGTACCGTCCCGCGCCCGTGCCGCGGCACCTCCCTTGCGAGCGACGCCCCTGGAACGCGAGCCGTGCGTTTGGTCTAGAGCCCCGGGTCTCCGGCGCGACGACGGCCGCGTTCGGCGCACGGACTCCCCCAACGGGGGCGCGTGGCGCCCAACACGAACGCTATCGAGGCGCGGCGCACGTGTCTGTCACGGGACCGTGCCGAATCTGTGCCGATCGCTCCACGGCCCGCGCCATGGGCCCGGCCGGTTCAGCCGCCGTCGGCCAGGCGTTGCAGCTTCGTCAGGCGCCGGTGCGCGGCGGCCTTCGTCGCCGGCGGGCGGCAGCGGCGGGCGAGCTCGGCGAGCGACGAGGTCGGGTGGCGCAGGCGAAGCTCGGCGACCTCGCGGAGCTCGGGCGACGCGTGCTCCAGCCGCCCGTCCGCCCGCAGCGTCTCGATCGCGCGCACCTGGGCCTCCGCGGCCGCGGACGCCCGCCGAAGGTTTGCGTGATCCGCGTTCGCGAGCCGGTTGGCGTGCGCGCGCGTGGCGGCGACGACCGCCTGCTCCCCTAGCCGCAGCGCGGCATCGTTCGCGCCGATGAACGCGAGGAGCTCCGCGACCTGCTCGCCGCCCTTCGCGTAGGCGATCGCGCTCCCGCGCCGCTCGGCCACCCCGAGCGAGAATCCCTCCCCCGCAGCGAGTCCCGCAAGCACCTCGGCGCCTTCCACGTCCCCGGTGCGCAGCTCGAGATGCACGTCCCGCGGCCCGGACACGGACCCAGCGGCCAGGAACGACCCGCGCAGGTACGCCGCCCGGCAGCACGAGCGCGCGACCACCCGCGCCGGCGGCCGCTCGAGCGGCTGCAGCCGCGCCCCCAGGATCCCGGCCTCGTTCAGCGCCTGCACCGACCGCGCGTCCTCGGCCAGGTGGAGCTGGTAGCGCGTCGCACGGTCGAACGAACGCCGCTTGAACGTCCGGATCTCGCACTCGGCGCCGTAGGCGTGCAGCAGGGCGACGGCCCGCCGGGCGACGGCCGTGGACGACACCTCGAGGTGCACGCCGACCGCGCCGCGGCCGCGCAGATGCACCGTCCCGGCTCCGCGTACGAGCGCCGAGAGCTCGGCCAGGCGGCAGCACGCCTTGCGCGGCTCGATCGCGGCCAGCTCCGCGCGGACGTCCTCGGAGAGGCTCACGCCGACTCCACCGCCAGCATCCGCTCCTTGTAGCCCGTCCCGAGCGAGCCGTACGGCCCGAGGCCGCTCGCCGACACCACCCGGTGGCACGGCACGAAGAGGGGAAAGCGGTTCCCCGCGCAGACCGTCCCGGCCGCGCGGTAGGCGTTCGGATACCCGGCCAGCACCGCCAGCTCGCCGTACGTCACCGTCTCCCCCCAGGGCACGCGCCGCAGCGCCTCGACGACCGCCCGCTGGAACTCGGTCGCGCCGTCCAGATCCAGCGGCACGTCCAGGAAGTCCTCCCGCGCACCGCCGTACCACGCGAGCACGCGCTCCGCCAGCGGATGGCCGCGCTCCGCGCGCGAGGGCCGGGCGGTCGGCAGGTCGTGGTGGACGACCGTCTCGCCGTCCAGCCACAGCTCGCCGGTGCCCCAGCCCGGAACGTCGTACGCGACCACGAGCACGCCTCATAGAATGCCCTCGCCGATGTCCGCCCCGGGGATCTTCCGCCCACCGCCGCCCGTCAACGAGCCGGTTCGCGACTACCTCGCCGGCTCGCCGGAGCGCATGCGCCTCCAGGCCCGCCTCAAGGAGATGAGCGGCGAGCGCATCGAGATCCCGCTCGTCATCGGCGGCGAGGACGTGACGACGGGGAAGACCGCCGAGGCCGTCATGCCGCACGCGAAGGCGCACGTCCTGGCCGACGTCAACCAGGGCGGCCCGGCCGAGGTCGAGCGCGCGATCGCGGCGTCGGCCGAGGCCTGGGAGGACTGGCACCGCGTCCCGTGGGAGGAGCGCGCCGCGATCTTCCTGCGCGCGGCCGAGCTCCTCGCCGGCCCGTGGCGCGACACCCTGAACGCCGCCACGATGCTCGGCCAGTCGAAGACCGCGCACCAGGCGGAGATCGACGCGGCGTGCGAGCTCATCGACTTCCTCCGCTTCAACGTCAGCTTCATGCACCGGATCTACGAGGAGCAGCCGATCTCCTCGCCGGGCGTCTGGAACCGGATGGAGTACCGGCCGCTCGAGGGCTTCGTCTTCGCCGTCACGCCGTTCAACTTCACGGCCATCGGCGGGAACCTGCCGAGCTCCGCCGCGCTCATGGGGAACACGGTCGTCTGGAAGCCGGCCTCGACCGCGATGGTCTCCGCCTACTACCTCATGCGGCTCTTCGAGGCCGCCGGGGTGCCGCCGGGCGTGATCAACCTCGTCTACGGCTCGGGCGCGGAGATCGGCGACGTCGCCCTGGCGAGCGAGCACCTCGCCGGCATCCACTTCACCGGCTCGACGCCGGTCTTCCAGTCCATGTGGAAGACGGTCGGCGAGAACATCTCCAGGTACCGAAGCTACCCGCGGATCGTCGGCGAGACCGGCGGCAAGGACTTCATCGTCGCGCACCCGTCCGCCGACGTGGACGCGGTCGCCGCGGCGATCGTCCGCGGCTCCTTCGAGTACCAGGGGCAGAAGTGCTCGGCCGCCTCTCGCGTCTACGCGCCGTCGAACCTCTGGCCGGCGCTCCGCGAGCGGCTCGAGGAGGAGGTCGCCTCCGTGAAGATGGGCGACCCCACCGACTTCGGGAACTTCATGGGCGCGGTAATCGATGCCAAGGCGCTCGCAGGGCATCGGGAGGCGATCGAGGAGGCGCGCGGCGCCGACGGCACGGAGATCGTGGTCGGCGGCGGCGTGGACGACTCCGAGGGCTTCTTCGTCGAGCCGACCGTCATCGCGACCAAGGACCCCGGCTTCCGGCTCCTGCGCGACGAGCTCTTCGGCCCGATCGTCACCACGTACGTCTACCCCGAGGGCGAGTGGGAGCAGACGCTCGAGCTGATCGACGAGACCGCCCCGTACGGCCTGACCGGCGCCGTCTTCTCCGAGAACCGGGAGGCGGTCATCGAGGCCGAGGACGCCCTGCGCTACACGGCCGGCAACTTCTACGTGAACGACAAGCCGACCGGCGCGGTCGTCGGCCAGCAGCCGTTCGGCGGCGCGCGCGCCTCGGGCACGAACGACAAGGCGGGCTCCATGTGGAACCTCATCCGCTGGGTCAGCCCGCGCGTCATCAAGGAGACGTTCGTGCCGCCGCGCGACTACCGCTACCCGTTCCTCGAGCCCGACTCGAAGAACGGCGCCTAGGAACCTCAACGGTTCGCGCGCCCGTCCGCGTGCGGCCGTCGCCATACTTCCCCGCATGAACACAGCGTGGCGTGTGTCGATCGCGGTTGTGACGCTCGTGCTGGGGGTCTCGCTCTACTTCGGGCTCCGCAACACCGAGGACACCTCGGCCTCGGGGGGCGGCGAGCCCACCATCACCGAGTCCTCGTCCACGCCGACGACGACCACCGCGCCGACGAATCCGGGCACGTACGACATCACGGTCGCCGACGGCGGCGGGACGGAGCCGAGCCCGGTCACGATCGAGGCCAAGGTCGGCGACACCGTGACGCTGAACGTCACGTCGGCGATGATCGCCCACTTCGGCATCTACGAGGCCGGGAACACCGACGCCTCCGCGCCGGCGAAGGGCGTGACGTGGTCGGACGGCAACGACGGCGGCATCGTCGGCGACCCGCCGAACAAGGTGAAGACGCTCAAGTTCGCGGCCACCGCGCCCGGCAAGTTCTCGATCCAGCTGCACGCCGACCAGGCCTACGAGATCGGTGAGCTGACCATCACGTCGTGACGCCGCTGGCGCACGGCGTCGGCAGCGTCAAAGACCTCCCGATCCCGCAGTGGCTCTTCATCTACGGCGCCGCCGTGGTCCTCGTCGTGTCGTTCGTGGCGCTGGCTGTCTTGTGGCGGAGGCCGTTACTGGAGCGCCACCAATCCGGTCGGCCTTTGGCCGACCGGTTACAGCGGCTGCTGCTCTCTCGTTGGCTGCGGGTGGTCTGTGGCGTGGTGTCGCTCTTTCTCCTCGGCGTGGTGTTCGCAACTGCGCTGGTCGGCGACCGCTCGGCCGGGACGAACTTCGCGCCCACGTTCGTCTACGTCGCGTTCTGGCTCGGGCTCACGCTCGCGAGCGCGCTCTTCGGGAACGTCTGGTCGTACCTGAACCCGTGGAAGGCCGCGGCCGACGGGGTCGAGTGGCTCGTGCGCCCCGGCGAGCCGATCGCGTACCCGGCCTGGGCCGGGCGCTGGCCCGCCGCCGTCCTCCTGTTCGCGTTCGCGGCGCTCGAGCTTGGCTACTCGGATCCCTCTGACCCGCGCGCGATCGGGCTCGCCGTCGTCGTCTATTCGGTTGCGATGTGGCTCGGAGCGCTCGTCTACGGGAGCGAGACGTGGTTCGCGAACGGCGACGCGTTCACGAGCTACTTCGGGCTGCTCGCGCGGATCGCGCCGTTCGCGTCGCGCGACGGGCGGCTCGTCGTGCGGTGGCCGCTGACCGGGCTCGCGGCGATGCGCGACCCGCGGCCGGGGACGGTCGCGTTCATCTCGGTGATGCTCGGCTCGGTCGCGTTCGACGGGCTCAGCCGGACGCAGCAGTTCCAGAACCGCGCGCAGGACATCGGGAGTGACGGCGGCGAGAACGCGTTCAAGGTGGCGGGGCTCCTGGCGGTCGTGCTCGCAGTGGCCGGGCTCTACCTCGCGGCGGTGTGGATCGCGAAGGGGCTCTCAGGCTCCCAGCTCGACCTGGCGAAGGCGTTCGCGGCCAGCCTCGTGCCGGTGGCGTTCGTATACGCCGTGTCGCATTACTTCTCGCTCTTCGTCGTGCAGAGCCAGTTCCTCGTGAACCTGACGTCGGACCCGTTCGGCTTCGGATGGGACCTCTTCGGCGGCCGCGACTTCGTGCCCGACCTCTCGCCGTTCCGCCCGGCGACGATCTGGTACGTGCAGGTCGCGGCGCTCGTCTCGGGCCACGTCGCGGGGCTCGCGCTCGCGCACGACCGCGCGCTCGAGATCGCCCCCGACCAGCGGACGGCGCTCCGCACGCAGTACCCGCTGCTCGCGCTGATGGTGCTCTACACCGTCGGCGGGCTCTGGCTGCTCTCGAAGTAGCTCAGGCCCCGCCCGCGCGATGCAGGGCGTCGTAAATCGCGCGCCCGGTCTTCGCCGGGACGCCGGGCACGCCCTCGAAATCCTCGCGGCCCGCGGCGAGCAGCCGCTCGGGCGAGCCGAAGTGCTGGAGCAGCGCGCGCTTGCGGGCGGGGCCGACACCGGGAAGCGCATCGAGGATGGACGTGTGCGCCTCCGCTCCGCGCCGCTGGCGGTGGAACCCGAGCGCGAAGCGGTGCGCCTCGTCGCGGACCCGCTGGAGCAGCTGGAGCCCGGGCGAGGCAGGGTCGAGCCGCACGGGGTCGGGGCGGCCGGGCAGGAAGATCTCCTCCTCGCGCTTCGCGAGCGAGATGACCGCGACGCGCGGGAGCTCGAACTGCTGCATCGCCGCGAGCGCCGCCGAGAGCTGGCCCTTGCCGCCGTCGATCACCACGAGGTTCGGGAGCGTCGCGAACCCGGCGTCGTACTCGTCGGCCGTCACGGAGCTGACCCTCGCAAATCGGCGTGTCACAACCTCCGCCATCATCGCGAAGTCGTCCTGGCCCTCGGTGCCGCGGATCCCGAACTTGCGGTAATGCGCCTTCTTCGGAAGCGCGTCCTGGAAGACGACCATCGAGCCGACCGGCGCCTGGTCCTGGATGTTCGAGATGTCGAAGCACTCGATGCGGATCGGGAGGCTCTCCAGGTTGAGCGCCTCGCGGAGCTCCTCGAGCGCCTCGACGCGCCGGAGCCGGCGCCGCTCGCCCTCGGCCGCGTCCTGCTCGAGCGCCAGCTCGGCGTTCTGCGTCGCGAGCTCCTGCAGCCGCCGCTTCTCACCGCGCCGCGCCGGGCGCACCTCGACGTGCGAGCCGCGCAGCTCGCTCAGGTACTGCTCGAGCGCCTCGCTCTCCCCCGCCTCGGCCGGCACGACGATCTGCGGCGGCACGGCCGGAGCGCTCCCGTAGTACTCGAGCGAGAACGCCTCGAGGAGCGCGGGCGTGTCCTGCCCAGCCACGTTCTCCAGGTGGAACGAATGGCGGTCCACGAGCCGCCCACCGCGGAGCGGGAAGACCTGCACGGCCGCGCGGTCGCCGTCGGTCGCGATGCCGATCACGTCGATCGTCCCGATCGCCCGCTTATCCGCAGCCTGGCGCTCGGCAAGGTGGCGCACGGCGTTCAGCCGGTTGCGGTAGCGCGCCGCCTCCTCGAAGCGCTGCGCCTCCGCCGCGTCCTTCATACGCGCCTCGAGGCTCCGCAGGATCGGCCGGCTTTCGCCCTGGAGGAACTCGATCACGCCCTCGATCACCGCGCGGTAGTCCTCCTGGGTCACGTACCCGACGCACGGGGCCAGGCAGCGATCGATGTGGTAGTCGAGGCACGGGATCCCTGAATGGCGCCCCGGATTCGGGCCCTCGCAGGGCCGGTACGGGAACACGCGGTTCAGCACGTCGAGCGTCTCGCGCACCTTCTTCGCGTTCGCGTACGGGCCGAAGTAGACGACCCCGCGCCGGTGCCGCTCGCGCGTGAACATGACGCGCGGGTACTCGTCCTCGACCGTGACCGCGATGTACGGGTACGACTTGTCGTCGCGCAGCCGCACGTTGAACGGCGGCCGGTGGCGGCGGATCAGGTTCTGCTCGAGATGGAGCGCCTCCGCCTCGGTCTGCGTCACGATGATCTCGATCCGCTCGACGCGCTCCGTCATGCGGTCGAGCCCGAGGCGCGAGTCGCCGCCCCGGAAGTACGAGCGCACGCGCGAGCGCAGCGATTTGGCCTTGCCGACGTAGAGCACGTCGTCCCGCGCGTCGCGGAAGAGGTAGACACCGGGCTTCGCGGGCAGCCCCTTGAGCTGCTCCTCGATGCGGTCGGTGCGGGTCTCGGCGGGCGCGGACATGTCCCGGCCAGCGTAGCCGGGCGGAATTAGGACACGGCCCAGGCGAGCGCCCGCTGCTCGAGGGCTTCGACGTACGGCGCCTTCTCGGCCCAGTAGCGCTCGCCGTCGCCGGCGGACGCCTCGAGCGCGCGGCGCTTCTCGGCGGCGTAGGCGGCCGTCTCCCGCGGGTGGGCTCGGAGGTAGTCGCGAAAGGCGAGATGGCGCGTCCAATGGCCGCCGCCGAGCTCGACTGCGTGGACGTGCCGGCTCGGCGCGCGGAAGTAGATCCGGCCGGGCAGCCCGTACTCGCCGAGGGCCTCGTAGCCGAGCGCCTCCATCGCGTGGATCCGCTCCGGCGGGACGTCGCGCGGGTCGAGCCCGGCGAGGAGATCGACGATCGGCTTCGCCGCGAGCCCCGGCACCGACGTCGAGCCGACGTGCTCGACTGCGACGGCGCCGAGCGCCTCGCGGACGCTCTCGGCCTCCTCGGCTGCGAGCCCCGCCCAGGCGGGATCGGGCTCGGCGAGCACCACAGGCGGAGTCGGGCTCAGCCGCGCGAGCGCCCCGGCGAGCGCGTCGCCCGCGCTCTCGCGCACGACGAGCTCGGCGTGCGGATCCACCCACGTCGGCGTGCGGTTCACGACCGCGACCGCGCCGCCCGCGTCGAGGGTCTCCTGCGGCAGGCCGCCCACCGGGAAGACCTCGAGCGACGAGCCGACGACGATCAGGAGCGCAGCCTCGCGGACGAGCGCCCGCGCACGGTCGACCGCCGCCGGCGGCAGCAGCTCGTCGAAGAACACGACGTCCGGCTTCAGCACCGCGCCGCAGGCCGGGCAGCGGGGCGCACCGTCGCGCTCGATCAGCGGCTCGACCTCGGCGAGCGGATACGACGCGCCGCACGCGAGGCACGACGACGTGCGGATCGACCCGTGCACCTCGACCACGTCGCGCGAGCCGGCCCGCTCGTGCAGCAGGTCGATGTTCTGCGTGACCACCGCGCGGACGAGCCCGCGGCGCTCGAGCTCGGCGAGCGCGCGGTGCGCCCGGTTCGGCTCCGCCGCGCCGAGCATCTCGAACCGCGGCGCGTAAAAGCGCCAGACCTTCTCCGGATCGGCGTGGAAGGCCCCGAGCGTCGCGTACTCGAGCGGGTCGAACTGCGCCCAGATCCCGGTCGGCGAGCGGAAGTCCGGCACGCCGCTCTCGGTCGAGATCCCCGCGCCCGTGAGGACGACGACGGGCTGCCGGTCGCGGATCAGCGCTGCGAGCTGCTCGCTCATGGCCGTAGCGGACCACACCGCCGTCGCCACGCGCGGAACAGGGACAGCGCCGAGAGAGGCGAGCCACGCGTGACGAGCGGCGGCGGCCTTCGTGAATTCGGACGCTGGAGCAGCCGGTTGGTTAGTGGCACTAACATTCGTTTACCGTCATGGCAGTTGCGGCCACCATCGAGATCGGCGCACGGCTGCGCGCAGCACGGCAGCAGCGCGGCATGACGATCGCCGAGCTCGCGGCGGCGGCCGGCCTGACGAGCGGCTTTCTGAGCCAGCTCGAGCGCGATCAGACCTCCGTGTCGCTCTCCTCGCTCGCCCGGATCTGCGAGGCCCTCGGAATCACGATCGGCTCGCTCACCGACCGCCCCGCGCTCGGCCGGCTCATCCGCCGCGACGACCGCCAGCGCAGCGTCGTGTCGGGGGAGAGCGGCGAGCACTACATCATCTCGTCGCCCGCGGAGCGACGCTTCCAGGCGATCGACACGCGCATCCCGCCGGGGGGCTCGGCCGGCGAGCCGCAGTACTCGTTCCCGGCCGAGGCCGAGCTCGTGGTCTGCATCGAGGGCTCACTCGAGCTGCGGGTCGGCGACTCCACGCACCGGCTCGAGGCGGGCGACACATTCACGTACTCGCCCCGCGACGCGCATACGTGGCGCAACCCGTCGGAGACCGACGAGGCCCACGTGATCTGGTTCTCCGTACCGAATCCGTACTGACCGAGTCGTTCGGCCCGTCAGTGCGGACGCGCCCGACTGCCCGCCGACGGGCGCGCCCGCAGTTCCAAGGTAGGGCCGCCCGGCGCGCTCATGGTCAGGAAAGGCGCACGGGACGGATACGATTTCCGCATGCCCGAGGAGTCCACCGCCGACCAGTACGTCGCCTACACGCTCTACCGCCTCGACCCGGCCTGGCGCCGGCTCCCGTGGAGGAGCGCATCGCCGCCAAGGAGGCCTTCGCCGAGGTGATCGAGGCCTGGCAGGATCGGATGGATCTCCGCAGCTTCAGCCTGGTCGGCGTGCGGCCCGAGGCCGACCTCATGCTCTGGAAGCTGACCGAGCGGTTCGAGGACCTCCGCGAGCTCGCTACCGACCTGAACGCGACGCCGCTCGCCGGCTGGCTAGAGACGCCGTACTCCTACCTCGCCGCCACGCGCCCGTCGAAGTACTTCGAGCGCGACCCGCGCCGCCCGCCGCGGCGCGTCATCCCGCGCGGCGCGCCGTACCTAGTCGTCTATCCGTTCGTGAAGAAGCGCGAGTGGTACTCGCTCTCCATGGAGGACCGCGGCCGCGCGATGCGCGAGCACGCGGAGGTCGGCGGGCGGTTCGTCACGATCACGAACCACACGACGTACTCGTTCGGGATCGACGACCAGGAGTTCATGACCGCGTTCGAGTGCGAGGCGCCGAGCGACTTCCTCGAGCTGATGATGACCCTCCGCGAGACGGAGGCGTCCCGCTACACGGAGCGGGACGTCCCCATCTTCGTCGGCGAGGCCGCGGAGATCCGCGCGATCCTCGACTCGCTCGACGGCGCCTCGGCGCGCGTCGAGTCGCGCTAAGCGGTCGGCTGCGGCCCGTGCCGGTGCCGGGTCACGGCGTAGGCGCCGAGGCCCGCGAGCACGAGGAGCAGCACTCCGGCCGCGAGGAGCGGCCAGAACGGCGAGCCTCCGTCCTCTCCGGCCGAAGCCACGGCGGCCGGGCCGGGACCCGACGGCGCAGCCGTGGCCGCGGCCGCCGCCGCCCCGACCTGGATCGTGCCTCCCTCGTACTCCCTGTCGGTCACGCCGTCGATGAGCGAATAGCGCCACACGCCGGCCGACGGGAAGCTGACGGTCGCGGCGTAGATCATCTGGCCGTCTGCGGCCTTCGCGCTCGTGCGCGCGGCCGCTACGTCCTCGGAGGCGCCGGAGACGGTGTTCGTGATCCGGATGGACGGCGTCGCCTCGCGCAGCATGTCGGGCTCGCCGTGTACGAGCAGGCTCGCGTTCCAGTCCTCGCCGTCGGCGAGCGCGGTGGGCGCGCTCTCGGCGAGCGCGACGCTCATGTCCTTGGCCTGCGCGGCCGCGGAGAGGGCCAGAGCGGCGACGAATGTGAGTCCGGTGAGCGCGAGGGCGCGACGCATGGTGCCTCCTTCGGTCCGTTTCCCCCTCTACACCGGGCGCGCCATCAGGGTTCCGGGCAGTTCTCGGAGTCGGGACAGCGCGCGAGGATCTCGAGGCCGCCGCGTCCGTCGAGCCGGAGCGCGACCGACGCCGCGTTGTTCGCGTACGACGCCTCGCGGAGGATCCGGTCCGGGTTCGCGAAGTGGACGAGGACGAACTCCCCGGCGAGGCCGGTCACGTCCACGTACTGGCCCTCGAGCACCGGCGCGTAGTCGTCGCCGTAGCCGGGCGAGATCCCCTCGTCGAGCTCGCGGAGCCCCGGCTCGTGGCGGCCGCACTCCTCCGTCCAGACCGGCTCCGCGGGCTCGCCTGGGAGCCGGCGCGAGCGGTGGGAGTCGTAGCGGTCGCCGAGGCAGAAGCCCGCCTTGCGCGCGGTGAGGACGCGGCGGCCGGATGCGTCGCGGAGCTCGTAGCGCTCGAAGCCCATGAGGTGCCAGTGCGCGTGCGTCTGCGCGTGGACGTAGCGGAGCTCCCCGTCGACCGGGACGGCGTCGTCGCCGAGCACCTGGCGCACGGACATCGTCTCCGCTCCGGAGTCGCGCTCGGCGTGGACTACGAGTGACCCCGGCCCGACGTTGTCCACGGCGGAGGCGAACGCGAGGAGGTCGCGGTCGCCCTCGCGGTGGATGGTCACCGCCGCAGGGACGGCCTGGTCGAGATCGGGCAAGCGCACGGCCGGCGCGTCCGCGCCGCAGCCCGCGACGTAGACAGCGGCGACGAGAAGCGCCGGCCCGCGCATGCCCTGGTACGCCGCGCGGCGGCCGGAGGTTCCTAGTAGCCGTAGGTGTGCTGGTCGCGCCAGGTCCGTACCATCGCGAATCCGCACGCGGCGAGCACGACGAAGAACACGAGCGCCTGGAATCCGCCGGTGGGCCAGGGAAGGACGAACCGCGCCAGGATGTCGACCAGCGCGAGGAACGCCGCGCCGTAGAACACGACGCGCGCCCGGAGCGGCCAGAGCCCGATCTCGTGCCGGTGCTGGCGCCAGAGGACGAAGAGGAAGATGCCGATCGCGACGAGGAACGCGATCTGGATCAGGTAGAGCACGAGGCCGAGGCCGATCGCCCCCGCCTGGCCGGCCGCGGTGATCCCGGCGGCGATCGCGAGGATGATGATGAAGCCGCGGAGCGTGCCGTTGGTGCGGGGATCCCAGTCGGTCATGCGGTCGTGTAGGCCCGGACGGCGAGCGCGGCCGCGACGAGGCTCGCGACCACGAACCAGAGCAGGCGGCGCGCGGGAACGGGCGGCGCGTAGACCCAGGGCGAGAGGACGGCCCCGAGCGCGAACGCGCCGTAGGCGTAGTGGAGCTTGTCGGCCGCGCGGTAGTCGTCCGAGAGGAGCAGGAGCCCGAGCGCGACCTGGGCGATCACGACTGCCTGCGCGCCGGCGAGGACATGCGCGTAGACACGGTTCGGCGGCCGCTTCCGGATCACGTAGACGAGCCCCCAGCCGAACGACAGGAGGGTCGCGGCGATGACGAGGACGGCGTTCCAGCGGTGGAGGTCGAGCACAGGGGCGGAGCGTACCGCCTGTCCGTCGCTACACTCGCGCCGATGATCGAGGAGGGCCAGCAGGCGCCTGATTTCGACCTCGCCGCGGGCGACGGTGAGCGCATCAAGCTCTCGGATCTCCGCGGCAAGCCGGTCGTCCTCTACTTCTATCCCAAGGACGACACGCCCGGCTGCACGGCGGAGGCCTGCCAGTTCCGAGACGCGTACGGCGAGTTCCGGGCGCGCGGCGCGGTGATCCTCGGCGTCAGCCCCGACGACGAGACCTCGCACGCGAAGTTCCGGGAGAAGTTCTCGCTGCCGTTCCCGCTGCTGGCCGACCCCGATCACGCGGTCGCCGAGGCGTACGACGTCTGGCGCGAGAAGAAGAACTACGGCAAGACGTACATGGGGATCCTGCGCTCGACGTTCGTGATCGGCGCGGACGGCACGGTCGAGAAGGCCATGTACGGCGTAAAGGCCGACGGGCATCCGGAGAAGGTGCTTCAGGCGCTTTCGGCCTAGGCCGAAAGCGCTACGGGGCCGCCATCCGTTACTCGGGTGCGTCTAATACGGGCTCCCGACCCGCCCCCTTCTCGCCGCTCAGGCTATCGCCGCAGCACGCGTTTGTCTGCGTCCCAAATGGACACAGCGCGCGCCGAATGTGTGTCAGGCGGAGACGGGCTGCCAGCGGCTGCGGAGCCGCACGCCGCCGCGCCATGCGACCGCGAACAGGATCACCGCGGCGCCAGCGAGGATCACGAGCGCCTGGGCCGCGACGGCGACGCCGATCGCCTGCGTCGTCGAGAGCCCGCTCGCCACGAGGACGGCCGCGCCGGCGCCCGCCTGCGTGGCCGCGCCCGCGGGCGCGACGGGGAGACAGCCCGAGGCGGCCGCCGCGCATAGGAAGACGAGCGCGAGCGGGAGCGAGAGGCCGACGCCCAGCGCGGCCAGGAGCAGCATGAGCCCTCCGGCTCGCACGAGCCACGAAAGCGCCACGAAGACGGTCGCCTTCGACGCCTCGCGAGGACAGATCGAGCGGTCGGCGAGCCAGCGTGTCGCGCGGAAGCGCGCGCCGAAGCCGCTCCGCGCCAGGCGCGGAAGTCCCAGGACGACCGCGGCGGCGCCGAGACCCGCGAACGCGACCACGCCGAGCCCGATTCGCAGCGCGATCGGAACGTCGCCGGTCGCAGCCGCGGTCGACGCGAACGGGGTCAGCGCGACCGTGTCAACGAGGCCGAGCATGAAGAGCGAGAGGCAGAGCGTCCCGACGCCGGCCGAAGATCCCGACCAGCGCCGCACGACGGCGAGCCGGATCGCGTCGTCCATCCGGCCGGGGAGCGCAACTCCGCCGACGCAGGCCGCGCCGCTCGCAGCCGCGAGCGTGAGCGACCCGGGCCGCTCATGCGGGACGAAGAGCCGCTGCCAGCCGTACGCCTTGAGCGCATAGCCGGCGAGGAAGAGCAGGCCGGCCGCGGCGGCGAGCTTCGGGTTCGCGTGCGCGAGCGGCCAGCCGCTCTGTGAGAAGTGCCGCAGCGCAAACGCGCCGAGGACAACAACCGCGACGAGCGAGAACCCATTCAGCGCGAGCTTCATCCGCGACCATGACCGGATCTCCCTGAGAAACCTCACAGGGAACCAATCGGCGGTGAAGGGCGGTGCAACAGCCCGAGAACGGGTGACGAGGGCCTCCCGTGAAGCGAGGAGCCCGCTCGGCGGACTCATGGACTGGCGATGCGGATGAAAGGACTTGAACCTCTACGGGGTTCCCGAACCACTGGTGTCCGATGGTCCCATGTGCCGCGAAGCCCGATGGACTCAAGGGTAGCTGCAACTCGGACGAGCCGACGCCGCATCGCTCCCGGGAGCTAAGTGCGGATGAGAGGACTTGAACCTCCACGGGCTTGCGCCCACACGGCCCTGAACCGTGCGCGTCTACCAATTCCGCCACATCCGCGTGGCAGAGGCGATTCTAGCGACGGTTGCTCAGCGTCCTCACCGGCGCGAACGGTCGTCGCGCTCCTCGATCACAGGCAGGCTGGCGAGGTCGCGCTCGACGCTCGCGGCGAAGTCGTCGTCGCCCTCCCCGTCGATCACGGAGAGCCGTTCCTTCCTGCGGCGCCGGTCGCGCGTCGCGCGGGCGTCGGTGCCGAGCTTCGCGGTGAGGCGGGGCCACTCTGCGGCAACCACGAGAAGCGCGGCGCATCCGAGCAGCACCAGGGTGAAAAGACCCACGGGTCTCATTGTAGAGAACGCTTCTGAACCGCTCAGGACGGGGACTCAGGGCTTGGCAACGGCTGCCGATAGAGGAAGAAGCCATGCGTCAGGACGTCTGGATCCCCCTCGTGCTCCTCGTCGCCTGGGCGACCGTGGCCCGCGCGGTGCTCGTCTACGCACAGAAGCTCCCCCCGACGTGCGCGCGCTGCGGCCTCCGGTTCGAGCGCCGGCACCTCGGCGAGCCCGTCTGCCGCTGCGGGCACTAGCCGCGCTTCTCGGCGCGGCGCTCGAGGATCTTCCGCCCGAGCTCGACGAGCCCCGTGATCGCGAGCGCGATCCCGAACGCTAGGGCGAACGCCCAGAGCGGGTGGTTCTCGAAGGTCTTGCCTCCGAAGAAGCCGAGCGCGGTCGCGTACGTGGCCCAGATTCCGCCAGCGATCACGTCGAAGAAGATGAACTTGCGCCACGGGTACTCGAGCGTCCCCGCGGCGAGCGTCACCGCCGTCCGGCCGCCGGGGATGAAGCGGCCGATGATGATGAAGTAGCCGCCGCGCCGGGCCAGGCGGTCCTCCCAGCTCGCGAGCCGCTCCTCCTTCGAGCCCCGGAACATCCGCTCCGCGACGCGATGGCCGGCCGTGCGGCCGATCCAGTACGAGGCGTTGTCGCCGGCCACCGCGCCGGCCCAGGCGGCGAGCACGACGCCGAGGAAGATCAGGTCCCCGTCAGCCGAGAGGACGCCCGCCGTGATCACGGAGGTCTCGCTCGGGACGATCGGGATGACGGCGTCGAGCGCGGAGACGAAGAAGAGGTAGACGTACGTCCACGGCGACCCGGAGACGTAGTCGGTCAGCGACTGGAACACGCGGCCAGGCTAGTGCCTCTTCGAGTACTGCTGCTCACCTTCTGGGTCGCGAGCACCAAGCCGGAGTCCGCACTCGGTCGCCGCCAAGGCCGAGAGCCTTGGCAAGAGCGAGGGTGGGCTCAGGCGCCGCGTGATCGCGGGCCGGAAGCGGGCGTGCAGTGCCCGGAGAGGCACTAAGGGAAGAGGTCCCGGTCTCTCGGCATCACGAGGTCGCGTGCGGACCCGTCGCCCGGCGGGATCGACGCGCCGCGAATCCGCGCCGCCGGGACGCCGCGCGCCTTGCCGAAGATGAGCTCCGCCGCGCCTGCGAGCTCGTCGGCGAGCGCGATCTCCGTCCGCTCGAGCGGCCGGCCCCGGCCGTCGGGCGTGCCGCGCAGCTCGAGCAGCGGCGCGAACCCTGCGACGCCGATTGCGACGTCGGTCGTCCCCTGCCGCCAGGCGCGGCCGAACGAGTCGCTGACGATCACCGCCGGGGCGACGCCGAAGCGGGCCGCCAGCTCCTCGCGGAGCCCGCGCGCCGACGCGTCGGGATCGCGTGGGAGAAGCACGGCCCAGCCGTCGCCCGGCGCGTTCGACCGGTCGACGCCCGCGCTCGCGCAGACGAAGCCGTGCTCGGTCTCGGCAATCACGAGGTCGTGGCGGATGCGCCGCACCACGCGCGCCTCGCGGAGGACAAGCGCGAGCGTGTCGTCCGACTCCTCCACGCGCCCCTCGGCCTTGGACACGACCTTCTGGGCGACCACGACGACGTCGCCCTCGGCCAGGCCGCCTGCCCGCTCGAGCGCATCCCCGAGAAGCGCGGCGAGATCGTCGCCCGGGCTGATCTCGGGGATCCCCTCCAGCGGCGTGACGATCAGGTCCGGCACGCGCCGGACGCTATCGCTCTCAGGCGGCGAGCCGGAGCGGGAGCGCGGCGGGCGGCCCGACGATCTCGATGCCGTGGTCGGCGGCGGCGGCGGTGACGGCGATCACGTCGGCGAGCGTCAGCGTCGGCGGCGTGGGCGGATGCCCGACGGGCCCCGTCGGCCGGCCGACCTCGCGGACGAAGCGCGCGTAGCGGCCGTTGGCCGTGAACGCCGACCAGCGTGCGCCCGAGCGGGACATGACGCGATAGGCGTGGGCCGACCCGGCCCGGATGACGAAGCTATCGCCCCGCCCGAGCTCCACCGTCTCGCCCTCCACCTCGAACTCGAGGCGGCCGTCGAGGACGAACACGTTCTCGTCCTCGTCCTGGATGTGCATCGGCGAGGCGGCTCCGCACGGCATGGTCAACTCGACCGAGACGCCGCGAACGCGGGCGAGGCCGTCGAGGAACCAGAGTGTGTCTGCGGCGGTGTGCATGGCAGAAGTGTCGCCCCGCAGGCCCCTCGGCGGCCAGGGAGGCACCCCGCTTCTTAGGGTGCGGATTCCCGTACCTACGACACGGCCATGCCGGACGAGGCAGCCGCCGCGCGGCTCCAAAGGATCATCGCGGCGATCCCGACGAACATCCGGTCGATCGCGCGGAGCTCGCCGGCTCCCTCGAGCCGTGCGCTCCGACCCGAGGCTGAGCCTCGTACCGACCCGACGGTCGCGCCGTCGCGCCGCAGCTCCATGACCGACTTCCACCTCGATGCGCGCACCAGCTCATACGAGACTCCCTCGGCGGAGAACGTCCATGTGCCGCCGTCCCTGTTCCGCCTCGACGATCGAGGCTCCGTCCTCCTCCAGCACGAAGCGCTTGCGCCCGTCCCGGCGAAGGGCGTACCGATGACCCTCGATGGTCGTGTGCGCATCGTTCCCCCGCACGGACCCGCGCCACACAGTCACCTCACCCGACTCGAGGTGGATCTCGAACGTCGGGTGGATGACGCCGCGCCGCTTGATCTCGAGGCTTGTCACAACCCGGTGATCCGAACCCCGGTCTCCGAGTGGTAGTTCCGGTTGATGTTGATGAGAAGCGCGGTGAGCGTCTCGAGCCAGCGGGCAGCTTCGAGCCGGCCCGCGTCGATCGCGCGGCCCATGACGATCCGCTCCGCGAGCGCCGCGACCTCCGCCTTCGCGTCCGCGTCGTCGCCCGCGAGAAGGACGTCCTCGGCCACCGGGCCGTCTCCCGCGAGCGCGCTCGCGGACACGGTGTGGAATCCGGCGACGACACGCGCCCCAGGTGCGGCCTCGGCGGCGATCTCCGCAAGCGAGCGCGGCCCCGCCTCGACGACCGGCTGTCCGTCCCGGAAGACGACCGGGCTCGCGACGCTGAGCAGGATCTTCCCGTCGAGCGCGTCCGCGATGGGCCGCACGCACTCCACCCCGTCCGGCGGCACGGACAGCACGACGAGGTCGCCGCGGCGCACCGCCTCCTCGTGAGAGAACGTCTCCACGCCGTCGGGTGTACGCGAGCCGATCACGACCTCCTCGCCGAGGCGCCGCAGCCGGCCGGCAAGCGCGGAGCCGAACGCGCCCGTGCCGCCGAGGATCGCGACCGTCATCGGACCGCCTCGAGCACCGCTTTTCCAACCGCTTCTCGCATCTCGGGGTCAATCATGACGACGGGCGCGACCACGGCCCGCAGTCCGAGCGCCTCGACCTCCGGGACGAGGCGCGCGTCGGCCTCGTCGAGCACGAACGTCGAGGCGACCTCCGCGTGGATGCGAGCCACGCCGATCGCGGTCGGCTCGTGGCCGAGCGAGGCGAGCATCTCCGCGAGCGGGCCGCGCACCGCCGCGCCCGCGACGATCGGCGAGACGGCCACGACGGACTCGCGCCGCGCGGCGAGCGCCTTGCGCACGCCCGGGCACGGCGAGGATCGGCGCGAGCGAGACGAACGGGTTCGACGGCGCGAGGAACACCGTGTCCGCGGCGGCGATCGCGTCGAGCACGCCGGGCGCCGGCCGCGCGGCCTCCGCCCCGTCGAAGCGGACGCCGAGCACCGGGTCGGCGTGGCGGCGCCGCACGAACCAGGTCTGGAAGTCGAGCTCCCCGTCGGGCGTCTCCACGAGCGTCCGCAGCCGGTCGTCCGTCGCGGGCAGGAGCCGGACGCCGACACCCAGGCGCTCGGCCAGGTAGGCGAACGTCTCCGAGAGCGTGCGCCCCTCCCGGAGGAGCGCGGTGCGCACGAGGTGGAGCCCGATGTCGCGGTCGCCGAGCGTGAACCAGGTCTCCGCCCCGAGCGACTCGGCCATGCGAAGCGCCGAGTAGGTCTCCTCGCGGACGCCCCAGCCGCGCTCCTCGTCGAGCAGCCCGGCGAGCGTGTAGAGGACGGTGTCGAGATCGGGCGAGACGTGGAGGCCGAACGGCTCGACGTCGTCTCCGACGTTGCCGATCGCCGTGACCGACTCCGGCCCCGCCGCACGGGCGAGCGCGTCGACGAAGCGCGACCCGCCGAGTCCGCCGCAGAGCACCGTGAGCCGCGCCATCGCGCCCGGACGCTACCCGCCGCGCCTCGCACGGTGCCGCATGACATTCGTTGACACAGGGCCGGGCGCACGCAAGGATCGCGGCCATGGGTCTTCTGACTCGCGTCTCCAGCTCCCTCGATCGCCGGTACGGCTGGGACCGGCTCCCGAAGTGGATCGGGATCCTGACGCTCGTCGGGCTGCGCACCCGGCTCCGCGAGGAGAACCTGCACGACACCGAGACGGCGAAGCCGGCGCCGCCGCCGGACCCGATCCCGGAGGAGCTCCGGCAGGCACGCCAGACCGACGGCACGTTCAACGACCTCTCGGACCCGCAGATGGGCTCGATCGGCGCGCGCTTCGGCCGCAACGTCCCGCTCGACCGGACGTTCCCGGACGTGGACGCCGCGCTCCTCGAGCCGAACCCGCGCACGGTGAGCCGCGAGCTCCTGACGCGCGAGCGGTTCATCCCGGCGACGACGCTCAACCTCCTCGCGGGCGCGTGGCTCCAGTTCGAGGTGCACGACTGGTTCAGCCACGGCAAGAACGAGACGGCTTCGTGGGACGTCGCGCTCGCCGAGAACGACGACTGGCCGGAGCGGCCGATGAAGATCCCGCGGACGCGGCGCGACCCGACGTCCGATGCGGACCCCTCCACGCCGCCCACGTACGTGACGGCGGACAGCCACTGGTGGGACGCGTCCCAGATCTACGGGAGCGACACGGGCTTCGCGCACGCGATCCGAAGCGGCGAGAAGGGCAAGCTCAGGATCGACGACCAGGGCCTCCTCCCCGCCGACCTCGCCGAGCACGTGGACCTCGAGGGCGTGGCGGCGAACTTCTGGGTCGGGCTCGGCCTCCTGCACACGCTCTTCTCGCTCGAGCACAACGCGGTCTGCGACGCGATCGCGGCCGACAACCCGGAGTGGTCGGACGAGGAGGTCTTCGAGCGCTCCCGGCTGGTGATCTCGGCGCTCATCGCGAAGATCCACACGACCGAGTGGACGCCGGCGATCATCGCCCACCCGACCACGAAGGCCGCGATGAACGCGAACTGGTGGGGCATCGCCGGCCAGCGCATCCACCGCCGCTTCGGGCGGATCGGCAAGGGCGAGGTGCTGAGCGGCATCCCCGGCTCGCCGACGAGCCACCACGGCGTCCCGTACTCGCTCACCGAGGAGTTCGTCGCCGTCTACCGCATGCACCCGCTGCTTCCGGACGACTACACGTTCCGTTCGACCGACGACGACCGCGTGCTCGCCGAGCACACGTTCCCGGAGATCGGCGCGCTCCAGACGCGCCAGCGCCTCGAGGAGATCGGGATGGCGAACGGCCTCTACTCCTTCGGCCTCGCACACCCCGGCGCGATCACGCTCCACAACTACCCCAAGTTCCTCCAGCGCCTCGAGCGGCCGGACGGGACGATCCTCGACCTGGCCGCGACCGACATCGTCCGCATCCGCGAGCGCGGCGTCCCGCGGTACAACGACTTCCGCGAGCTCTTCCACCGCGGGCGGGTCAAGTCGTTCGAGGAGCTGACCGGCGAAACGGAGAAGGCCGCGGAGCTCGAGCGGATCTACGGCGACCCGGACCGGCTCGACCTCATGGTCGGCCTCTACTCCGAGCCGCTCCCGAAGGGCTTCGGCTTCAGCGACACCGCCTTCCGCGTGTTCATCCTCATGGCGTCGCGCCGGATCAAGAGCGACCGGTTCTTCACCAGCGACTTCAAGCCCGAGGTGTACTCGCCCGCCGGCTTCCGCTGGGTCCGGGACATGACCATGAAGGACGTGCTCCTCCGGCACTACCCGGTGCTCGAGCCGTCGCTCCGCGGCGTGGACAACGCCTTCGCACCCTGGAACCGCGTCGGATGAGCGACACGGTCGAGCTCGCGCAGGGACTCTGGGCGATCGGGCAGCGCAAGGGCGGCCGCGTCCACGCGTTCCTCTGCGACGACGGCACCGAGCTCACGCTCGTGGACACGCTCTTCGACACCGACGGCGCGCGCGTGCTCGAGCAGATCGACCGCATCGGGCGGCAGCCCTCCGACCTGAAGCACATCGTCCTCACCCACGGCCACCGCTCGCACCTCGGCGGGCTCGCGGCGCTCAAGGCCGCGACGAACGCGACGGTGTACTCGCACGAGTGGGAGGCCGACATCATCGGCGGGGAGCGGGTCGCCGAGCGGCCTGGGCTCATGCCGAAGTCGCCGATCCGGACGTACGTCCCGTTCCAGCTCTTCGCGGCACTCGGCAGGGGCAAGCACCCGCCCTGCCCGGTGGACGAGCACGTCGCGGACGGCGACCAAGTCGGACCGCTTCACTTGATCGACGCGAGCGGACACTCGGTCGGGCACCTAGCGTTCTTCTGGCCGGAGCGCAGCGCGCTCATCTCCGGCGACTCGATCGCGACCTGGCCGGACTGGCTGCCCGGCTGGGGGAACTTCACCCTGAACGAGCGGCAGCACCGCGAGACGCTCCGCCGCCTCGCCGACCGGGACGCGACCATCCTCGGCGTCGGCCACGGCGAGCCGATCCTCCACGGCGCCGGCGCGCGTGTGCGCGATCTCGTCGACGCGTACCTCCGCTAGCCCGCGCGGCGGGTCCGCTGCGTATGCTCGGGGCGTGCTCGCGATCGTCCCGGTGAAGGGGCTCGACACCGCGAAGACCAGACTCGCGCCGGCGCTCGGGGCCGAGGCGCGCGCGGCGCTCGTCCTGCGGATGCTCGACACGGTGCTCGACGCATGCCGGGCCGCGGAGGCGGTGGACGAGATCCTCGTCGTGACGCCGGATCCGGGCCTCGGGCGCGGCGCGGACGTGCTCGTGGACGAGGGCATCGGGCACGCGGCCGCGGTGGCGTCCGCGCTCGCTGATCCGCGCGCGGCCGACGGTGCGCTGGTCGTCATGGCCGACTGCCCGCTCGCGACTGCGGTCTCGCTCGACGCGCTCGCGCGGGCCGCCCGGCCGGTGGCGCTCGTCCCCGCGGAGGACGGCGGACTGAACGCGATCGCGCTCGCGGACCCACGCGTGCTGCAGCCGTTGTTCGGAGTGCCGGGCGCGGCCGCGCTGACGGTCGCGCGCGCCCGCCACGCCGGGCTCGTGCCGGCCGTCCTCGCCGATCCCGCGCTCGCGTTCGACCTCGACGACGCGGCCGACCTGGCGCGGGTGCCGGAGCTCCGCGCCGCATGACCGAGCTCCTCGACCGGCCGCTCGAAGACCTCCTGGCGGAGGCGGTCGAGCTCCGCGAACGCGGCCACGGGCGGGTTGTCACCTACTCGCCGAAGGTCTTCATCCCACTGACGAAGCTTTGCCGCGACGTCTGCCACTACTGCACGTTCGCCCGGCCGCCACGCCGGGGCGAGCAGGCGTACCTGCGGGCGGACGAGGTGCTCGAGATCGCGCGCGCCGGCGCAGCGGCCGGCTGCCACGAGGCGCTCTTCACGCTCGGCGACAAGCCGGAGCTCCGCTATCGCGCGGCACGCGACGAGCTCGCCGCGCTCGGCTGCGCGACGACGATCGAGTACCTCGCACAGATGTCCGAGCTCGTCCTCGCGGAGACCGGGCTCCTGCCGCACGCGAACCCGGGCGTCATGACGGTCGCCGATCTCGCTGCGCTGCGGCGGTCGAGCGCCTCGCAGGGGATCATGCTCGAGACGATCTCGGAGCGGCTCTCGGCGCGCGGCGGCCCGCACTTCGGCTCTCCCGACAAGCGCCCGGCGGAGCGGCTTGCGACGCTCGAACGGGCGGGCGAGCTGGCGATCCCGTTCACGACCGGGATCCTGATCGGCATCGGCGAGACGCGCGCGGAGCGGATCGAGGCGCTGCGCGCGATTCGCGAGTCGCACGCGCGGCACGGCCACGTCCAGGAGGTGATCGTCCAGAACTTCCGGGCGAAGCCGGGAACGAAGATGGTCGCGCATCCCGAGCCGCCGCTCGACGACCTGCTCTGGACGGCGGCCGTCGCGCGGATCGTCCTGGGCCCCGAGATGCACGTGCAGGCGCCGCCGAACCTCTCGTACGACGACTTCCCACGGCTGCTCGACGCGGGGATCGACGACTGGGGCGGCATCTCGCCCGTGACGCTCGACCACGTGAACCCGGAGGCGCCGTGGCCCGAGGTCGATCGGCTCCGCGCCGCGACGGAGGCGGCGGGGCTCGAGCTGGCGGCCCGGCTCCCGCTCTACCCGGAGTACGCGCGCGACCTCGAGCGGTGGACGTCGGAGCCGGTGGCGCAGGCGGTGCGCCTGCGCGCCGACGCCGAAGGCTTGGCGCGGGAGGACGAGTGGGCGGCGGGCGTGGCCGAGGAGGCCGTCGGCCACCCGGAATCACGCGCCCGTCTATTGAGGGTCCCAACCCACCCCCAACCAGCCACGATGCTAACGGCGAAAGGCGCGCGTGTCAGTCACGGAAGTGCGCCGAAACCGCGCCGAGATGCGCCGGAAGTGTCACGGCCTGTCGCGACCGCGCTCGCCAGGGTCGGCACCGACGCCCTCCGCGAGGACGACGTGACCGCGCTCTTCCGCGTGCGCGGCCTGGAACTCGCCCACGTCCTCGCCGCCGCCGACGACCTCCGCCGCGAGGTCTCGGGCGACACCGTCTCCTACGTAGTCACGCGGAACGTGAACTACACGAACGTGTGCTACTTCCGCTGCGGCTTCTGCGCGTTCTCGAAGGGGAAGCTCGCAGCGAACCTGCGCGGCGCCCCGTACGTCGTCCCGCTCGACGAGATCGTCCGCCGCGCGCACGAGGCGTGGGAGCGCGGCGCCGTCGAGATCTGCCTCCAGGGCGGCATCCACCCCGCCTTCACCGGCGAGACGTACCTGGAGATCGCCGCGGCGGTGAAGCGCGAGCTGCCCGGCCTGCACGTCCACGCGTTCTCCGCGCTCGAGGTCTGGCAGGGCGCCGCGACGCTCGGCCTCCCGCTCCCGGACTACCTCGCACGCCTGCGCGACGCCGGGCTCGCGTCGCTCCCGGGCACCGCGGCAGAGATCCTCGACGACGAGGTCCGCCGCGTCCTCTGCCCGGACAAGGTCACGACCTCGCAATGGCTCGAGGTGCACGACGCGGCGCACCGCGCCGGCCTGCGCTCGACGACGACGATCATGTTCGGCGCGGTCGAGGGGCCGCGCTCGTGGGCGCGCCACCTGCTCGCGCTCCGCGACCAGCAGCGCGCGACCGGCGGCTTCACCGAGTTCGTGCCGCTCCCTTTCGTGCACATGGAGGCGCCGATCTTCCTCAAGGGCCGCGCGCGCCCGGGCCCGACCTTCCGCGAGGCGCTCCTCATGCACGCGGTCGGCCGGCTCGCGCTGCATCCGTGGATCACGAACGTCCAGGCCTCATGGGTGAAGCTCGGCGTCGCGGGCGCGCAGGCCGCGCTGCGGGCCGGCGCGAACGACCTCGGCGGAACGCTCATGAACGAGTCCATCTCCCGCGCGGCGGGCGCGGCCCACGGCCAGGAGATGCCGCCGGAGCGGATGGAGAAGGCGATCCGCGCGATCGGCCGCACCCCGCGCCAGCGGACGACGCTCTACGGCGAGCCGGACGTCGACCGCACACGTGCGTCGTTCGGCGCCCCGCCGCTCGTCGAGCCCGTCAACCCGAGCGTGAACGACGCCGGGCTCCGCCGCCCGGAGCGCCTCGTGCGCCCGGGGCTCGCGGCCTAGCAGGCACCCGCCGAAACGCAGGTGCCGTTCGCGCCGAGCGTCCCGTTCGCGCCGTTCGCGCCCGCGTTTCCGCC
Source organism: uncultured Actinomycetes bacterium (assembly GCA_963720515.1). Classification (GTDB taxonomy): domain Bacteria; phylum Actinomycetota; class Thermoleophilia; order Gaiellales; family Gaiellaceae. The sequence goes on from OY970397.1 coordinate 832,264, forward strand.
GGCACCGCCCGCAGCTCCGCCGGCGCCTCCGGTGCCCGCCGCACCGCCGAGGGTCGTCACGAGCGTCTGGGTGATGGTGCTCGAGAACGAGAACACGCCAAAGGAGAGGCCGCCCTGGCCGCCCCCACCGCCGCCGCTGTGGCCGCCGTGGGCGCCGTCGCCGCCGTTGCCCGGCGGAGACGAGCCTGGATGCGTCGCCCCGCCGGGACCGCCCGCGCCGCCCGGCTGGCCGGCGCCGCCCTGGCCGCCCGCGCCGCCGTCGCCTCCGTTCCCGCGATTCAGGGTCGAGGACGTGATCAGGACGGTCGACGAGACGGCGAAGATCGCGAACGAACCGCCACCGCCGCCGCCACCGGTTCCGGCGACAGTCGCCTTCACTCCACCGGCTCCACCGCCGCCCCCGCCTGCTCCGTAGGCATCGTTTCCATCATCGCAGCCGCCGGCGCCGCCACCGCCACCGCCCCCGGTTCCGTGCTCGCCCAACCCTCCCGCGCCGCCGTTGTTCGGGACCCAGAACGACGCCGAGAGCGAGCTCCCCGAGCCGGCCGTGCCGCCCGTGCCGTTGCTGACCAGGCCCGGCAACCCGTTGCCGCCGCCCGTGCCCATCTGGCTGTTGCAGTTGTTGGAGTTCGCCGGCCCCGCCGCACCTCCGACGCCGTAGAACCCGGCCAGGAAGCTGCCGGCATTTGTGCCGCCGTCGCCCGGCCGAGCGGTGCAATTCCCGTTTATCCCGCAGGTGCCGACCGGTCCGCAGTCGGTGTCCATCGTTCCGCCGAGACCCCCCGTGCCGCCCGTGGCGCCCGCACCGGCCGACGCGTTCGCGCCCGGCGGGCCCGCGCTTCCGCGTGACGTCGTGTTGCACGCCGTCGAGAACTCGTCGCCGTTCCCGCCCGTGCCGCCCGACTGGGCCGCCGTCTGCGTCGCACTCGTCCCGTTCGCGCCCGGGCTTCCAGTCACGCCGTTCCCGGCGTTGACGATCACGCTGTCGAGCGTGATCGTGGAGTTCATCACCACGACGCCGTAGCTCGAGGCGCCCGCGCCCGTCGCGTTCGGCCCCACGATCTTCACCTCGGTGACCTTCACGGGGGACGCGAGCGAGATCGCCTTGACGGCCAGGTGCTTGCCCGTCGTCGGCGTCGAATCCGCCGGTGAGCGTGACCACCTGGTTCACGCCGGTCGTCGCGGCACTCCGCACCCAGCTCGCGCTGTACCCGCCGTAGACGTCCACGCCGCTCGCGAGCGACCCGCCGACGTAGCTCCCGGCCGATACGTACAGCTGGTGCTTCGTCTGGCCCAGGGCCTCGGCGAACCCGGAGAACATCGATCCGCACGGATCGGCGAACGCGCCGCAGCCGGCGGTCACCCGCGAGCCTGTCTTCACGAAGATCGCGAGCGCCTTGTCGCCGTCGATGCCGTCGCAGTTCCGGTCGGTGAAGGTCGGGTCGGGGAGGTCGGTCGCGTCCGGATGGACGGCCGGGTCAGCGGGCGCGCAATCGGTCGGCGGAAGGAATCCATCGCCGTCCGCGTCATCCACGTATCCGGTCGCCCGCGTCCCGCGGAACGTCTGGCGTATCGCCTGGTTCCCCGCTCGGTCGCGCACCGGCTTCGACGTCGTCCGCCGGTACGTGACCGCGGGCTTCGCCGAACCGTCCGGCGACGTCTTCTCCACGAGCTTGACCATGATCGTCTTGCCCGACGCGGCTCCGACCGAGCCCAGCCGGTAGCCGCCGACTGCGAAGGGATAGCGGCCGTCCGCGTCGCGCCGGTGCACCACGCGCTCGGTGAACGTGAGCACGAGCATGTCCGCTCGGCCGTTCCCGTTCGTGTCCTTCATGACCGCCGTCTTGATCTTCGGCGGCGCGCGGTCAGGCAGAGCCGCCGCCGCGCTCACAGGGAGCACGGCGACGACCCCCGCCAGGACAATCAGCCGCAGCCACAAACCGCGCCGGAACGTAGCCGGTCAGCGGCGGTTGTTCAAGGTCAGTACCAGCGGCCGCGGGCGAAGCCGCCGAACGCGAGCAGGCCGATCAGCGCGACGATCAGGCCGATCCAGAAGCTCCAGAAGATCATCAGGACGATCCCGACGATCACAATGATCCCGCCTATCGAGAGTCCGCCCAACTTGCCCTCCTTCTGGCGCCCGTTGGACGCCTAGGTCGTAGACGGCGCGGTTCTACCTGCCGTGGCGGAACCCTAATCCCCCGCCGACGCGCTGCGCGAGCCGCCCGCGGTCGCGGATCGCGACCGCGGCGACGGCGAGCGGGACGGCCGCTAGCCCTCCGGTGAGCGCTGCGATGTCCGCGAGGTTGAACGCGACGTTCCGGGCGACGAGCGGATCCGGTACGCCCGGCCAGAGCGCGAGCGACGCCGCGTTGGCGAGCGCGCCGCCGAGGACGAGGCCTCCGGCCGCGGCGACGAGGGGCGAGCCGATCGCGAGCAGCGCAGTCGACCAGGCGAGCGCAGCCAGGGCGACGAGCGCGTAGATCCCGGGCCGCTCGTGCAGCACCACTGCGTCACCGTGCCTCGCGACCGCGAGGGCTTTCATGCCGAGATCGGCGGCCGCGACCGAGACGGCCACGGCGGCCAGGATTCCTGCCGGCCGCACCATGCGCCCGATTCTGACGCCTGCGAAGATGCGCCGCGTGAGCACCGACCATCCGCAGCCGCTCGACGCGTTCGTGATCCCGCGCTTCGCCGGGGTGCGCACCTTTGCCCGAATGCCGTACCGCACCGACCTCACCGGGATCGACGTGGCAGTGTTCGGTCTCCCGTTCGACACCGCGACGACCTTCCGGCCGGGCGCGCGCTTCGGGCCCGAGGCGATCCGCTCGGCGTCCGCGCTCCTCCGGCCGTACAACCCGGCCTGGGAGGTGAACGTGATCGAGGAGCTCGCGATCGTGGACTACGGCGACCTGCCCGTCGCGCCCGGCGACACGATCGAGACGTACCGTCGCGTCGAGGAGGCGCTCACGCCCGTCGTCGATGCCGGCGTCGTCACGCTCGGGCTCGGCGGCGACCACTCGGTGACGCTCGCGGAGCTCCGCGTTCTGGCGCAGAAACACGGACCGCTCCCGCTCGTGCAGCTCGACTCGCATGCGGACACCTGGGACGAGTACTTCGGGCAGAAGTACTTCCACGGGACGACGTTCCTGCGTGCGGTCGAGGAGGGGCTCGTGGACGCCGCCGCGTCGGTGCAGGCCGGGATGCGCGGGACGGTCTACGGCGCGGACGACCTCGCCGGGTCGCGCGAGCTCGGGTTCACCGTGCTGACCACCGAGGAGCTGCGCGCGCTCGGGCCGAACGCGTACGGCGAGCTCGTCCGCGGGCGGACCGGCGGGCGGCCCGTGTTCCTCACGTTCGACGTGGACTTCCTCGACCCCGCGGTCGCGCCCGGGACCGGGACGCCCGAGATCGGCGGGTTCTCGACCGCGGAGGCGCTCGCGTTCCTTCGCGCACTGCGCGGGCTGCAGCTTGCCGGCGCGGACGTCGTCGAGGTGGCGCCGGCGTACGACGGGCCGGGCCAGCCGACCGCGCTCGCCGCGGCGAACGTCGCGTGGGAGCTCCTCGCGATGCACGCGGTCTCGCGCTGATGGGGCGGCTCCGGCTCGAGCGGATGTCGGACGCGGACATCGCCTCGTTCCCGGCCGTCCAGCTCGACGAATACGCGCGCCAGATCGAGGAGTACGCCGGCTGGAGCACCGCGGATGCGCGCGGCAAGGCCGAACGCGACATGGCCATGACGTTCCCGGAGGGTCAGGTGCTTCCCGGCCACCATCTGTTCCATCTCGTCGAGGCGGGATCCGGCGCGCGGGTCGGGGTCCTCTGGTACCGGCAGGACGAGCGGGGGCTCTGGCTCTTCCAGGTGACCGTGGACGAGCCGCGCCGCGGGCAGGGGTTCGGCCGCGAGGCCATGGAGCTGCTCGAGGAGGAGGCGCGGCGGCTCGGCGCGCCGCGGATCGAGCTGAACGTGTTCGGCCTGAACGTGGCAGCGCGCTCCCTCTACCGGTCGCTCGGCTACAGCGAGGACGCGGTCACGATGTCGAAGGCGACGCCGCCCGGCGCCGGCGATTGACACACATTCGGCGCGTTTCCGTGACAGACACGCGCGCATTTCGCCGTTAGCATCGTGGCTGGTTGGGGGTGGGCTGGGACCCTTAATCCCGCGCGCCTATCTGGTTCGAACGGAGCGCGGGGGTACGCTGTCCTCGAGCGAGCAGGAGGAGCACATGAGCGAGGTCATCCACGCGCCCGAGCACGGCGTCGAGGAGCGCGACGAGCCGACCCGGATCGACCACTGGATCGCCGGCCGACGCGAGCCCGGCATGTCCGACCGCACCGGCCCGGTCTACAACCCGGCGACCGGCCGCCAGACCGGCGTCGTCCACTTCGCGACCGCCGAGGAGGTCGACCGCGCCGTCGCGGCCGCGCGCGACGCGTTCCCGGCGTGGCGCGCCCTCTCGCTCGCGAAGCGCGCCGAGCTCATGTTCGCGATCCGCGAGCTCGTGCACGACCGGCGCGAGGACATCGCCCGCTTCCTGACGCTCGAGCACGGCAAGGTGCTCTCCGACGCGATCGGCGAGGTGACGCGCGGCCTCGAGGTGATCGAGCACGCCTGCGGCATCCCGACGCTGCTGCGCGGCCACTTCTCGGAGCAGGCCTCGACCGGCGTGGACGTGTACTCGATCCGCCAGCCGCTCGGCGTCTGCGCCGGCATCACCCCGTTCAACTTCCCGGCGATGGTGCCCATGTGGATGTGGGCGCCCGCGATCGCGTGCGGCAACACCTTCGTCCTCAAGCCGTCCGAGAAGGACCCGTCCGCGTCGCTCTACGTGGCCGAGCTCCTCAAGGAGGCGGGCGTCCCCGACGGCGTCTTCAACGTTGTGCAGGGAGACAAGGTCGCGGTGGACGCGCTCCTCGAGCATCCGGAGGTCGCGGCGCTCAGCTTCGTCGGCTCGACGCCGATCGCGAAGTACATCTACGAGACGGGCGCGGCGAACGGCAAGCGCGTCCAGGCGCTCGGGGGCGCAAAGAACCACATGCTCGTCCTGCCGGACGCCGATGTGGACATGGCCGCCGACGCCGCCGTGAGCGCCGCATACGGCTCGGCCGGCGAGCGCTGCATGGCCGTGTCGGTCGTCGTCGCCGTGGGCGATGTCGGCGACCGGCTCGTGGACGCGATCGCCGAGCGGCTGCCGAACGTGAAGATCGGCGACGGGCTCGACCCGTCCTCGGAGATGGGGCCGCTCGTGACGCGGGAGCATCGCGACAAGGTCGCGTCGTACATCGAGAGCGGACGCGAGCAGGGCGCCACCGTGGTCGCGGACGGGCGCGAGCTCGGCGTGGACGGCGACGGGTTCTTCCTCGGCGTGACGCTCCTCGACCACGTCACGCCCGAGATGGACGCCTACCGCGACGAGATCTTCGGGCCGGTGCTCTCGGTCGTGCGGGCCGAGACGTACGACGAGGCGCTGCGGCTCGCGAACGACAATCCGTACGGCAACGGCGTCGCGATCTTCACGCGCGACGGCGGCGCTGCGCGGCAGTTCCAGTTCGACGTGCAGGCGGGGATGGTGGGCGTGAACGTCCCCATCCCGGTGCCCGTCGCGTACTACTCGTTCGGCGGCTGGAAGGCGTCGCTCTTCGGCGACGCGCACGTCTACGGACCGAGGGGATCGCGTTCTACACGCAGGGGAAGGTCGTGACGAGCCGCTGGCCCGACCCGTCCACGAGCCAGGTCGACCTCGGATTCCCGCAGACGCGCTAGGCGTCTATCCCGCTTGACAGCCTTGTAGCTGTCTACTACCGTAGACGGCATGGCACCGCTCGATCCCAAGATTCTCGCCGAGGCGCAGAGCTCGCGCGACCGGCTGCTCGAGGCACAGCACGAGGCCGAGCGAGCCCGGGCCGACTACAACGACAGCGTCCGGCGGCTCCACGCTGCGGGCGGATCGCTCCGCGAGATCGCCGAGAACCTCTCGCTCAGCCATCAGCGTGTCCATCAGATCGTCGAGGGCGGGGACGCCCCGGCCGGCGGCGGGCGCCGCGGCTACCGTGGCGGGCCGCGCAGTGGCTGGGTCTGGCCGTTCGAGCGCTTCACGCGCCGGGCGCGGCAGGTCGTCGTGTTCGCCCAGGAGGAGGCCGATTCGCTCGGCCATACGCGCGTCGGCACCGAGCATCTGCTGCTCGGGCTCATCCGCACGGAGGACGAGACGACCGCGCCGATCCTCGCCGAGGCGAAGCTCACGCTCGACGCCTCGCGCGAGCGCGTGAAGGAGCTCGTGACCGGCGAGCAGCGCCGTCGGCGCATCCCGTTCACGCGCGCGGCGAAGCGGACGCTCGAGAACACGCTGCGCGAGGCGCGCGCGCTCGGCGACCCGTACATCGGCGCGGAGCACGTCCTCCTCGGGCTGCTCGACGACGAGCGCAACGGCGCCGTCCGGATCGTCCGCGATCTCGGCGCTGAGCCCGAGACGCTCCGCGAGGCCGTCCTCGCGCGCCGCGCCGCCTGAGCCCTTCCGTCCCCGCCTCCCGTCTAGTGGGAGGCGACCCCCACCCCTACCTTCCAGCCTATCGACGAAATCCGCGCGTGTCTGTCACGGGCCCGTGCCGGATGTGTGCCGATCGCTCCACAGTGCTTCCGCCGGTCCGGCCGGCGGCTTACGCTCGTCTCGTGCTCCGCGTCGCGCTGCTCCTGCGCTCTCCTCGCCGGCGCGGCCGCGTGCTCGCACGACCCCGGCATCGACACGGCGCGGGTCGCCCGCGTCTCGGACGGCGACACGATCCGCCTGACCGACGGGCGGCGCGTCCGCCTGGTCCAGATCGACGCGCCGGAGGAGCGCGGACCCGAGTGCTACGCGGACCGCGCGACAGACGAGCTTCGCCGCCTCGTGCCCGAGGGATCCGAGGTCGAGCTGGTCGGCGACCCCAAGCTCGACCAGACCGACCGCTTCGGCCGGCTCCTCCGCTACGTCGTCGCGGACGGGCGAGTGGTGAACGTCGAGCTCGTCGAGCGCGGGGCGGCCGCGCCCTACTTCTTCCGGGGAGACCGCGGCCGGTACGCCGGCGACCTCATGGACGCCGCGCGCACGGCTCAGGGAACGCGACGCGGCCTCTGGGGCGCGTGCCCGCAGGCCGTGCTCGACCCGTCCCGCGCCGTCGCGACCGGCCCGGGGCCCTAGCCGGCGACCGGCGCGAACGACCCCGCGCGGTACACCTGGCCGGGGAGCTCGCGCCCGAGTACGCCCTCGAGCCACTCGGCCACGGCGATGAGCGCGTCGAGGTCGATGCCCGTCTCGACCCCCTCGCCGTGGAGGAGGTACACGAGATCCTCGGTCGCGATGTTGCCGGTCGCCCGGGGTGCGAACGGGCAGCCGCCGAGGCCGCCGACCGAGGCGTCGAAGATGGTCGCGCCCGCCTCGAGCGCCGCCCACGCGTTCGCGAAGCCGGTCGAGCGCGTGTTGTGGAGATGCGCCCCCACGGGCTTGCCGAACGGGAGCGCGCCCTCGACGAGTGCCCGAACCTGGCTCGGAACGGCGACGCCGATCGTGTCGGCGAGGACGACCTCGGACGCGCCGAGCGTGACCGACTCCTCCGCGAGCCCGAGGACGCGCACCGGGTCGACTGCCCCCTCGAACGGACACCCGAACGCGACCGAGATCGTGACCGTGGCCGGCACGCCGTCCTCCTGCGCACGCGCGAGCACGCGGGCCGCGGTCGCGAGCGCCTCCTCCACCGTCGCGTTCGCGTTGCGCCTCGAGAACGAGTCCGTCGCCGCGAAGGTGAGCGACACGCGGTCGAGGTGCGTGTCGCGGAGCCGGTCGTAGCCGCGCTCGTTCAGGACGAGTCCCGCGTACGACACGCCCGCGTGGCGAACGATTCCGTCCGTCACCTCCTCGGCGCCGGCCATGGCCGGGACGCGCGCCGGGTTGACGAAGCTGACGGCCTCGATGCGGGGCAGTCCCGCGGCCGCGAGGCGGTTCACGAGGTCGGCGCGGGTCTCCGGCGGAAGGGTCGTCGACTCGTTTTGGAGCCCGTCGCGCGGCCCCACATCGCAAACGGTGACCGGCACGGCCCTAGGATACGCGCGTGCCGAGCGTTCCTGCCTTCTCCGCGCCGCAGGTCTACGCTGCCCTCGGGCACGGCGAGGCCGTGGACGCCGTGCACACCGCGTTCCTCGCGCACACCCGCGGCGAGTGGCAGATGCCGTCCAAGGTGTACGTCGAGGCGCCGCCCGACGGCGACTTCCGCGCGATGCCCGCCGCGGGCGGCGGCTACGCCGTGCTCAAGTGGGTGAGCTCGTTCCCGAACAACCCGGCGCGGGCGCTTCCGACCGTGAGCGGGGTCGTGCTGCTCTCGGAGGCGGAGACCGGCCAGCTCCTCGCGATCCTCGACGCGGGCGCGGTCACGGCGCTTCGCACCGGCGCCGCCGCGGTGCTCGCGGCCGAGACGCTCGCGCGGCCCACGATCGCGCCGGCCGCGGTCGTCGGCACCGGCGTGAACGGGAAGGCGGTCGCCGCCACGTTCATCGCGCGCGGGCGCGAGGTGCTGCTCTGGGACGCGCGCGCGAACCAGGCGCAGCTCGTCGCCGGAGAGCTCGGCGAGGGCGCCGAGGTCGCGGCCGACCTCGCGGACGCGCTCGCGTCCGACATCGTCGCGACGGTCACGCCCGGCCGGGAGGTGCTCTTCCACGACGGCTCGCTCCACGCCGGGCAGCACGTGAGCCTCATGGGCGCCGACGGGCCCGGCAAGGGGGAGATCGCCGTCGAGGAGCTCAAGCGCGCCCGCGTGATCGTGGACGAGTGGGAGCAGGCGAGCCACAACGGCGACATCTCGCGGGCGGTCGACCTCGGCCTCCTCGCGCGCGAGCGGGTCGCGGAGCTCGGTCACGTGCTGGCGGGCGACGAGACCGGCCGGAGCGACGAGCACGAGATCACGGTCTTCGACTCGACCGGCCTCGCCGTCCAGGATCTCGCGATCGCGGCCGCCGTGTACGAGCGTTACGTCGACGACGAGCGGGCGATCCCGGACGTCGCACAAGTCGACCTCGGCTAGCCGAGCCCTCGCGACCAGCGCCCGTCGCTTCGGGCCATGTCCGGCACGAACGCGTACTCCCCCCTTGGGGGTGCGCAGGCCCCAGCACGAACGCTATCGGCGCCGGGCGCGCGTGTCTGTCACGGGACCTGTGCCGGATGTGTGCCAAGTCGTCCACAGCCGAGCCGGCGTGCGCGCTACTGCGGATTGCAGGTCGGCTCGGCCGCGAAGGCGCGCGCGAGCTGCGAGTGCTCCGAGTCGGTGACGACCGCCGCCAGGTCGTCGCCGACCTGCGACTCGGCGGCGGAGACCGAGTCGCTCATCTCCTTCACGCCTTCGCGGAATCCTTCGAGGTCGTCGGGCAGCTCGTCCGCCTTCGCCCGCGCGTCCTCGAGCGCGGGGGGCAGCTTCGCGAGGCTCGTCTCGATCTGCTGCGCCACCTCCGCCCCGCCCGCGACGTCCGGGCGGCCCTGCTCGCGCACGTCGGCAAGCATCGTGTCCGTGCGGGCGATCGTCTCGTCCAGGTACTCGCCGATCCGCGTGCGCGCCTCGGCGAAGGACTGCGCACTGGCGATCGTCCGGTTGAGCACCTTCGAGCGTGCGTTCAGATCGGAGGCCCAGCTCCGCACTGCGCCGCACACGCCCTTCGTCCAGTCCGCCGGGGTCTGCACCCCCTTCGGCTCGGACGACGCGCCGCACCCCGCGGCCGCGGCGAGCGCGAGCGCGACGACGACCGCTGCGGCGCGAGCCATCAGCCCCGCTCTGCAGGAAGCCCGCGCGAGCACCAATCGCTCCACGAGCCGGGATAGAGCTTCGCGTCGGGCCGTCCGGCCTGCGCGAACGCGAGGAGCGTCACGCACGCGGTCACGCCCGAGCCGCAGTAGGCCACGATCTCGTCCATAGCCAGCACGTCCTCTGGCACCGAGACCTCCGGGCCGTACGGCACGTTCACCGCTCCGGGGATCCGCCCGGCGACGGGATCGATCGGCTCGACGTCGCCGCGGTAGCGCTCCGGAAGGCGCGCGTCCACGACGACGAGGCTCGGGTCGCCGAGGCGCCGCTCGAGCTCGTCCGCCTCGACCGTGTCATCCGTCTGCGCCTGCGGGTCGAAGAGGGCTGGGTCGGGCTCCTCGTCGCCTTCCGTGAGCGGTCCCTGCCAGGCGCCGATGCCGCCGCCGAGCACCGCGACGTCCTCGTGCCCGAAATGGCGGAGGAGCCACCAGAGCCGCGCCGCTCCCCCGCTCGCCCCCTGGTCGTACGCGACGACGAATACGCCCGGCCCGATGCCGGCCGCGCCCGCCGCGCGCGCGAAGTCGTCCGCGTCGGGCAGCGGATGGCGGCCACCGTGCTCCGGCGGCGCCCCGGGGGACGCGGAGAGCTCGCGCTCGACGTCGAGAAACGACGCACCTGGGATATGCCCCTCGCGGTAGAGCACCCGCCCGGCCTCGGGATCCCCCAGCGCCCAGCGGCAGTCGACGAACTGGTACCTCACGCCCCCGAGTGTTCCACGAGCGGCCCCGCTCCCGTCGCCGCGACCCGCAGCGCGAGCACGCGGTCGTCCGGGAACCGGGAGGCGAGCTCCGACGCACATGCCGCCGCCCGCTCGGGCTGCGCCCACACGATGACCGTCGGGCCGGAGCCGGAGAGCGTGGCTCCGACCGCGCCCGCGGGAAGCCGCTCGCGCACGGCGGCGAGCAGCGGCGCGTTCGCGGCGCGGAACGGTTCGTGGAGCCGGTCGGCGAACGCTGCGGAGAGGAGCGACTCGTCGCCGGCCGCGAGGCCCGCGCCGAGCAGCGCGGCCCGCCCGGCGCTGAACGCCGCGTCCGAGTGGGAGACCGTCGCCGGCAGCGCGGACCGGGCGGCGGTCGTCTCGACGCGGGCGGCGGGCACGACGGCGATCGGCACGAGCGGAAGCTCCTCGGCCACCCGGACGACCCGGCAGGAGCTGCCCTCGGCCCACGTGAGCACCGCGCCGCCGGTGAGCACGGCCGCGAGGTTGTCCGGATGCCCCTCGAGCGGCAGGCCGCAGGCGAGGAGCTCCGCCGGCTCGAGCGTCCGCCCGGCGGCTGCCGCGCCCGCTACGAGCCCGAGCGCGATGGCCGATGCGCTCGACCCGAGGCCGCGCGCGAGGGGGATGCGGTTGAGCGCGCGGAACCGGCGACCGGAGACCGGCGCGAGGAGCGCGAACGCCCGCAGCGCAAGGTGCTCGGGGCCGCGGGGCAGCTCCTCGGCGCCTTCGCCCTCGATCTCGACGCCCTCGCCGGGCGAGACCTCGAGCTCGTTCCAGAGGTCGAGCGCACACGCGGCGCAGTCGAAGCCCGGGCCGAGGTTGGCGGTCGAGGCAGGCGCGCGGACGCGGATCGTGTCGCTCATTCGACCGCGTCCGGATCCTTCAGCCCGTGACCCGTGATGATGCAGACGACCGTGGAGCCGGCCGGCGGACGATCGCGAAGCAGCGCGGCAAGGCCCGCCGCCGCCGCCGGCTCGCAGAAGAGGCCCTCCTCGCGGGCGAGGATCCGCCAGGCCTCGCGGATCTCGTCGTCGGACACGGTCGCGACACGGCCGCCCGACTCCACGAGCGCCACGGCAACCTCCGCGGCGTGGACCGGCTCCCCGATGCGGATCGCGCTCGCGAACGTGCTCGACCGCTCGTCGGACTCGGCGGCCACGATCTGCGGCAGCCCGGCGCCCGCCTCGCGAAAGCCGAGCGCGTACGCGCACGTGTTGCCGCCGCCGCCGTACGGGAGCGCCAGCACGTCAGGCGCGCGGCCGAGGTCCTCGACCACCTCGAACGCGGCCGTCTTCTGCCCCTCGAGCCGGTGCGGGTTGACCGAGTTCACGAAGACGTGCGTTCCGGCGCCGGCCAGCTCGCGCGCGCGGGCGAATGCCGCGCCGAAGGCGCCGTCCACGTCCTCGACACGGGCGCCGACCGCCTTGGCCTGCGCGAGCTTCCCACGCGCCACCGCGCCTGCCGGCTGCAGGATCACGCACTCGAGCCCCGCGCGGGCCGCGTAGGCCGCGGCCGACGCGGCCGTGTTCCCCGTGGACGCGCAGACCACGCCGCGCGCGCCCTCCTCGAGCGCCTTCGACACCGCGACCGTCATCCCCCGGTCCTTGAAGCTCCCCGTCGGGTTCGCGCCCTCCCACTTGAGCCGGACGTCCACGCCGAGCAGGGCCGAGAGCCGCGGCGCGGGCAGGAGCGGCGTCGCGCCTTCGCCGAGCGAGACGACCGGCGTGTCCGGCCCGACGGGAAGCCGGTCTCGATAGCGCTCGACGAGCGGGACGGTCACGCGACCACGAGCGGCATCCGGGTCGGCCGGCGCCGCGTGCCCGGGAACCCCTCGATCGCGACGAGCGCCGCCTCGAGCGCGCCGAGCGAGGTCTCGTGCGTGACGATGTGGACGGCCGCCTCGCCGTTCCCCTGGTGCTGGATGAGCCGTGCGATCGACACCTGCTGCTCGGCCAGCGCGTGCGCGATCTCGGCGAGCACGCCGGGGCGGTCCTCGACGACCACCTGGAGGTAGAACGGCGCGCGGAAGTCGCCGGGCTCGAGGCGCGAGAGGTCGCGCCAGCACGCGTCGTTCTGCAGGAACCCGGTGCCGGTCGTGCCGATCACGCTGACCATGTCGGCCACGACCGCGGAGGCCGTCTCGCTGCCCCCGGCGCCGGGCCCCTCGAGCGTGATCTCGCGGATCGCGTCGCCCTGGAGCATGACCGCGTTGAACGCGCCCTCGACCGCCGCGAGCGGATGGTGGCGGTCGACGAGTGCGGGATGCACCCGGACGTCCACGCTTCCGTCCACGATCGCGGCGGAGCCGATCAGGCGTACGACCGCGCCGAGCTCGTCCGCCGCGACGACGTGGGCCGGCTCGACGCCCTCGACGCCCTCCGTCGTCACGTCCGCGAGCGTCACGCGCGAGCCGAAGGCGACCGTCGCGAGGATGGCCATCTTGGCCGCCGCGTCCGCGCCCGAGACGTCGTCGGTCGGGTCGGCCTCGGCGAACCCGAGCCGCTGCGCCTCGGCGAGCGCGCTGTCGTAGGTCGCGCCGCGCTCCATCTCCGTGAGGATGAAGTTCGTCGTCCCGTTGACGATGCCGAGCACCCGGTGGACGTTCGTCGCGACGAGCGCCTCGCGCAGCACCTTCACGACCGGGATCGCCGCGCAGACGCTCGCCTCGAACCGGAGCTGCACGCCGGCCTCGGACGCGGCCGCGAAGAGGTCGGCGCCGCGCCGGGCGATGAGCTGCTTGTTCGCGGACACGACCGGCCGGCCACGGCGCAGGAGCTCGAGGACGTAGTCGCCGGTCGGCTCGACTCCACCCATCACCTCGGCGACGACGGCGATCGAGTCGTCGTCGCGGATGGACGCGAAGTCGTCGGTCAGGACGCCGGGCGCAGGCGAGTGCTCGCGCTCGCGCGCCGGGTCGCGGACGAGCGCGCGCACGACGCGCAGCCGGTGCCCGGTGACGCGCTCGATGTCCTCCGCGCTCTCGCGCAGCATCCGGTCGACGGCGGAGCCCACCGTGCCGTAGCCGAGCAGCGCGACCGGAACGTCAACCGACGCCATCGCGCCCCGCAGGTGCCGCTCCCATGGCTTCGATCATGGCTGACGTACGCCGAAGCGCAAGTCGGAGGCGCTAGGCCCCCACGAGCCGGTAGATCGTCCCGTCCTGCGAGAGGAGGTAGAGCTCGCCGGCGGCGTCCGTGCCGAACGACGTGAGGGACTCCACCGTGAAGGGCTCCCGGCGGGCCTCGCGGGCCTTGCCGTCCTCCAGGCGGAAGCTCCAGATCGTGCCGCTGCAGTAGTCGCCGTAGAAGTAGCGCCCGGCCAGTCCGGGGATCGCCTCGCCGCGGTACACGAGCCCGCCCGTGACCGAGCAGCCCTCCGCGTGCGAGTAGACGGCCACGGGCGCGACGAGCGTTCCCGCCGGGTTCGGCGCCTTGTCCTCGTAGCGGCTCCGCCCTTCGAAGATCGGCCAGCCGAAGTTCAGGAGCCCGCCCGCCGGCCACCGCACCGCGTCGATCTCCTCGAACTCGCTCTGGCCGACGTCGCCGATGTAGAGCTCGCCCTCGTCGAACGTGAAGCGCCACGGGTTGCGCAGGCCGTAGGCGACGATCTCCCAGTCCGCGCCCGGCGCGCCGACGTCGAGCGCGAGCAACTTGCCGAGTCGGTCGGAGAGATCCTGTGCACGGTTCTCGGGATCGCCGCCGGAGCCGCCGTCGCCCATGCCGACGTACAGGCGACCGTCGGGGCCGAACAGGACGAGCCCGCCGTTGTGGTTCGCGTACGGCTGCTCCACGGCGAGGATCTCGCGGCCGCCGTCCGGATCGATCGTCCTACGGTCGCCCGTGGCCGTGTACTCGACCACGCGCGTGTCGCCGTCCGTGTTCGTGTAGTTCACGTAGAGCTTCCCGCTCGTCTCGTAGTCCGGCGCGAAGGCGAGGGACAGGAGCCCGCGCTCGCCGCAGCAGGAGATGCGGTCGTGCAGGTCGAGGAACGGCTCGGCGCGCACCTTCCCGTCTTCGATCACGCGGACGCGGCCGGTCTGCTCGACCACATACAGCCGGTTCGGCTCGCCGGGTGCCGCCGTGACGTAGAGCGGCTGGTCGAGCCCGGTGACCACGGTCTCGAGCGCGAGGCGCGCGGGCTCGGCGGGCGTCGTCGTCCCGGCCGTGGTCTGCTGCGCCGCCGTCGTCGTCGGAGGCGTCGCTGCTGTCGTCGTCCCGGAGCCGCCGCCGCTACAGCCCGCGAGCGCGACAAGCGCGGCGAGCCCGGCGGCGGCGCGCCTCACGACGCGGCGAGCTTGTAGACCCGTCCTGCGGAGTGCGCGAGGAGATAGAGGTCGCCGTTCGGGCCCTCGCCGAAGGACGAGAGCGTGCCCGGCACGTCGAGGGTGGGCTGCCGCCGCGCCCCCTTGCCCGGCGCGTAGCTCCACACCTCACCGGTGCAGTAGTCGCCGAAGAAGTAGCGGCCCTGGGCGGCCGCGACGGTCTTGCCGCGGTAGACGTAGCCGCCGGTGACCGAGCAGCGTCCGGCCCCGTGGTCGTAGGTGTGGATCGGCATGACGAGCCGGCTTCGGCTGTAGAGGCGCGTGCCGCCGCTGTACAGGCTCGATCCCTCGAAACGGCGCCAGCCGTAGTTCTCGAGCCCGGTGCGGCCCGGCCGCCACAGGTCGATCTCCTCGTGGGCGTCCTGGCCGACGTCGCCGATCCACATGACGCCGGTCTTCCGGTCGAACGCGTAGCGCCACGGGTTGCGCAGGCCGAGCGCGACGATCCGCACGGCGCGCGTGCGGACGTTGATCCGCAGCAGCTTGCCGAGCCGGGTGCGCATGCTCTGCGCGCGGTTGCCGGGGTCGCCGCCCGCGCCGCCGTCGCCGAGTCCGAGGAAGAGGTAGCCGTTGTGGAACGCGATGTGCCCGCCGTTGTGGTTCGAGAAGGGCTGGTTCACGGCGAGGATCCGGCGCGCGCTCGAGAGGACGGCGCGGTCGCCCCTCACGGTGTACTGGACGATCCGCGTGTCGCCCGACGGGTTCGTGAAGCTCGCGTAGACGCGCGGCACCGACGGGTAGCGCGGGTGGAGCGCGAACGACAGGAGCCCCTGCTCGCCGCAGCACGAGATCCGGCCGCGCAGGTCGAGGAACGACTTCGCGAGCAGCGTGCCGTTCTGGACGATCCGCACGCGGCCGGTCTGCTCGGCGACGTAGATCCGGCCCGGCTGCGAGGGCGTCGAGGCAACGTCCACAGGCTGGTCGAGGCCGTCCGTCACGAGGCGCAGGCCGAGCCCCGCCTGGGCGGGCGCGGCGACGGCACAGGCGGCGAGAGCAGCGAGAACGAGGGCGAGACGAG
Source organism: uncultured Actinomycetes bacterium (assembly GCA_963720515.1). Taxonomy (GTDB): domain Bacteria; phylum Actinomycetota; class Thermoleophilia; order Gaiellales; family Gaiellaceae. The sequence goes on from OY970397.1 coordinate 848,143, forward strand.
CGCGCATGGACGTCTCAGGGTACGCAAGGCCCCGGCGCGCGGCGTCACCCCAAGCGCGCTCCTTCCGAAATCTTGACGAACCCCCGCGAGGCCTCGGCGGCCGGGCGGCGCCCTGCTCCGATCGGCGCGCGCCCGGTCCCCCACGTGCCCCCAAGGGGGCGCGAGCCCCCCTGGGACTCACGCTACCGGCGGACGTGGCCCGCGTTTGTGCCGAGTTCGTGCCGGAAGTGCGCCGGAAGTCCGCGGCCCGCCCGCCGTTACCGCGGACGTCAGCTCGCGGGCGCCGCCGGGGCGTCCGCGGGCATGTGCACACGCGAGTCGTACTTCCGGAACGCGGGCAGCGCTATCGCGCAGATGCCGACCCCGATGACGCAGAGGATCCCGCCCGACACGATCGACGTCCGCACCGTCGTGAGCGTCGCGACGACGCTCGCCTCGAGGTCGCCGAGGATCGGGCCGCTCGACCAGCTCACCTGCTCGATCCCGGCGAGGCGGCCGCGCATCCGGTCGGGGATCGTCTGGTTCCAGATCACGCCGCGGAAGATCCCGCTCACCGTGTCGCTCGCGCCGGCGAACCCGAGGGCGACCAGCGCGACCGCGAGGTTCGGGGCGAGCCCGACGACCGTGATCCCGACGCCCCAGCCGGCCGCGGCGAGGATCACGGCGAGGCCGTGCCGGTGCACACGGTTCGTCCAGCCGCTCGTGAGCGTCGCGCAGAGCGAGCCGACCGACGGCGCCGCATAGAGCAGCCCGAGCACCGCCGGCCCTCCGAACTCGCCTGCGCGAAGGCCGGGAAGAGCGCGTTCGACATCCCGAAGAACATGGCCACGATGTCCACGATGTACGTGCCGAGGAGCTCGGGCCTGTTCCGGGCGTAGCGCACGCCCTCGACGATCCGGGCCATGCTCGGCCGCTCGGCGTCCGCCGGCGGCGGCACCGATCGCATGAGGTTCAGCGCCAGGAGCGAGCAGCCGAACGTGGCGACGTCGAGACCGTACGTCGCGGGGAGCCCGACGACCGCGATGAGGACGCCGCCGAGCGCCGGCCCAGCGACCGCGCCGACGTTCAGCCGGAACGAGGAGAGGGCGCCGGCGGCGGTCAGCTCGTGCTTCTCGACGAGCCGCGGCTCGAGGGCGTCGAGCGGCGGCCGCTGGATCCCGTAGAACGCCGCGGCGAGCGGCGCGGCGACGAAGAGCACCCAGAGCTGTGGGCTCGGAAGCAGCGAGTTCACCAGCAGAAGCACCGAGCTGAGCGCGAGCCCGAGGTCGGCGAACTGCACCAGCCTGCGCCGGTCGACGTAGTCCGCGAGCGCGCCGCCGAGGAACGGCATGAGAAGGATCGGGGGCAGCTCGACGAGCGAGATCAGGCCGACGGTCAGCGACGAGCCACTTAGGTCGTACGCCTGGAACGGCACCGCCACGTACGTGACCATCGAGCCGAGCAGCGAGAGCCCCTGGCCGATGAAGAGCAGGCGGAAGTCGCGGTGCCGCCGGAGCGGCCCGATGTCGATGGTCGCGAGCTGCGCCGCGCGCCGGAAGCGCCCGCCCGGCTCGATCGGCGGGACCGGCCCCAGCCGCTCGCTTTCGGGAAATTCCGGGCCGCTCACGCGCCGGAGTATTGCGGCCGTCCCACCCCGCTCGCCTGACATTCGGCGCGCGCCGATCGCTGACGATCGGCAATGCGCCCGGGCGCCCGCCGCCCCTACGGAATCCGTCCGCGCAGCGCCCCGATGCCCGTCTCGACGCCGGTGACGACCAGGCCCAGCGCGCCGCCGACGCCGAGCACCTTCACGACCAGGAGGAGGCCGACGGGCGGGTCGGAGCGCTCGGGATGGAGCGGCTCGCCGACCGCGGCGATCGTGTAGTACGCGCCGATCACGGCGAGGCCGAAGCCGGCAAACGCGAGAAACGGACGCCGCTCGACGAGCGCGACGATCGTGAGGACGGCCTGGGCGACCATCGCGAGGAGCGGCGGCGAGAGGAGCGTGCCGCGCGAGAGCCACTCATCGCCCACCTTCTCCGGGTCCCCGACCCCGTGGAACTCGGCCGGCCAGCCGCGCCAGACGGCGACGAAGGTGAGCACGACCCAGAGGACGAGCAGCGCGATCGAGCACGCGATGAGGCGTCGCGGCCACGGATTCGGCACGGCCGGACGCTACCGAACCGGACGGGCGGCAGCGCTCCACCCGTCTACAGTGGCCCGATGCCGCGCCTCCGCGAGCTCCTCGCCAACCGGCGCCTCGTCGTCGGGCTCCAGATCGGCTTCGTCGTGGTCTTCTCGGTCGTCCTCGCGTACTTCCTGCGGGACGCCTGGCATGACGCCCTGCCGCTCCTCGAGGACGCCGACCCGGTGGACATCGCGATCGCGCTCGGGGCGCTCGCCGCCTACTACCTGCTCTTCGTCATCGGCTGGATGATCATCCTCGCCGGCCTGGGGATCCGGATCGGCTACCCGCTCGCCCTCGGCGCGGAGATGGCGTCCATGCTCGCGAAGTACGTCCCGGGAACGATCTGGACACCGCTCGCGCGCGTCCTCTGGCTCCGGCGCGCCGGCATACGCCAGACGCCCGAGGTGGTCGGCTCGATCGCGCTCGAGGCCGGCCTCTCGGCGATCGCCGGCGTCCTCGTGTTCGCGTTCGGCGCGGCGTGGGTGGGCGTGAACCCCGCGATCCTGGCGGGCCTCTTCAGCTTCGCCGTTCTCGTCGCGGTCCTCCTCAACCCCACGATCTTCAACCGCCTCCTCACCGCGATCTTCGCCCGCTTCGGCGGCGCCGCGCTCCCGCCGCTCACCTACCGGAGGATGGTCGCGCTGCTCGGCTACTACGCCATGACGTGGCTCGTCGGCGGCGTCGCGCTTCTCTACCTCACGCGCTCGCTCGGCTCCGACCCCGGCTGGTCGTCTGTCCCGTACCTCGGCGGGACCGCGGCGGTCGGGGCGATCGTGACCGTGCTGAGCATCTTCGCTCCGTCCGGGCTCGGCGTCCGCGAGGCCTCGATGTACGGCCTGCTCCTCGCCGTCGTCCCGTCGAGCGTCGCCCTCGGTGTGACGGTGCTGAACCGCCTCGCGATCACGCTCGTCGAGGCAGCCCTCCTCGCGGTCGGGATCGTCTACTGGACCGTGCGGAAGCGGCGCTCGGGCCCCGGCACGTGGCCGGAGCCCGAGCCCGAAGGCGTTACGGAAGCGTGACGAACTGCTGGAGGAACGACCGCGCCGACGCGGTGTCCATCCGGTAGTCCACGTTCGTCGCGCGGCAGGGCGTGTCGCCCGTGACCGTGACCGCCGCGATGACGTTCGGAGTCGCGCCAGCGTAGCCCGGACGATTTCTCGACGAAAGGTTTGACCGGTTCCGAACTACACTGGCCCGGTGACCGAGTTCACCGTCGAGCGCGACGGCGGCGTGATCGGCGGCTGGCGCGCCGGGTCGGGCACGCCCGCGCTCGTCCTCCACGGCGGGCCGGGCCTCACGGACGTGACCGAGGGGCTCGCGGCCGAGCTCGGCGACCATTTCGAGACCTTCCGCTATCAGCAGCGCGGCCTGCCGCCGTCGACCGTCGAGGGTCCGTACTCGGTGGACGGCCACGTCGCGGACGCACTCGCGGTGCTCGACGCCTTCGAGACCGAGCGCGCCTGGGTCGTCGGGCACTCCTGGGGCGGCCACCTGGCCATGCACGTCGCCGTCGCCGCGCCCGAGCGGATCGCGGCGCTCGTCCTCGTGGATCCGCTCGGCGCGGTCCCGGACGGCGGCGAGGCCGACCTCGAGGCGCACTTCGCCGCGCAGCTTCCGAGCGACCTCGCTGCCCGCATGGCCGCGCTCGACGAGCGCCTGCTGCGCGGCGAGGGCAGCCCGGAGGACGGACGCGAGATGATGGCGGCGGTCTGGCCGTACTACTTCGCCCGGCCCGAGGCGGCGCCGCCTATGCCCGAGACGGACATGAACATCACGGACTACTCGGACACCTGGGTGTCCATCCGTGAGCACTTCGACCGCGGCACGCTCGTGAACGGCCTCCCGTCGCTCGACTGTCCGACGCTGTTCGTCCTCGGGCGCAACGGCCCGATCCCGCCCAAGTGGGGCGAGCTGAGCGCGGCGCTCGTCCCGGGCGCACGCGTCGAGATCGTCGAGGCCTGCGGCCACTTCCCGTGGCTCGAGCAGCCGGGTGCGCTCAGGCGCGCGGTTGCGGACCTGCTCTAGGCGAGCTCGTCGGAGCGCCGCCCCACCCAGGCGGCGAAGAACGGCTCCGCGATCGCCCACGAACCGTCCGGACGTTTGGCGACGAGCTCCCGGTTCGCGAGGCCGCGCAGCGCCTTCTGGGCGTTCGTCGCGCCGCGCAGGTTGTGGCGCACTCGGTACGGCCCGGAGTACGGGCGGCCCGGCTCGGCGGCCAGCGCCTGGAGGAGCACGCGCTGCCCGGCCGGCGAGCCGTCCCAGAGCAGCGAGAAGTGCGCGTGCTCGGAGCGCAGGACGCCCGCGAGCCCGGTCTCGACCTCCTCGACGCCCGCCTTCCTGCCGGCCGCGGCCCACGTGAAGTAGCAGAGCTCCTGGGTCGCGTACGGGTGCCCGTCGGTGAGCTCGAGGATCCGGTCGAGCGCCGCGTCGTCCACCCGCTTGCCGCTCGCCGCGAACCGCTCGGCGACGTAGCCGCGGAAGAGGTCGGGCGCGATGACCCCGAGCTCGAGCTGCTTGGCGCTCCGCCAGAACGGCTCGTTCTCGTCGTTGAAGATCCGCTCCATCATGTGCCGCTTCGACCCGAGGTAGAAGTGCGCGACCTCGGGCTGCTCCTGGAACACCGAGCGCATGAGCTTCGGGAGGTGCGGGTCGATGTCCACGATCTCCTGGAACTCGTCGAAGACCACGACCACGCGGCGCTTGCGGTCGGCGGCGAGCTCGCCGGGCAGCTCGAGGAGCCGCTCGAGCGTCGCGTTCACGTCCTCGGAGGAGTGACCCGCGGCGAACGTGAACCCGAGCGACGCGTCGTTCGGGTCGACCGTGATGACGGGCGTGAGGCGCAGGCCGCGGAAGAGCCCGGCGACGCGGTCGCGCGCGCGATCCGCGGCCGAGGCCACGTCGTCGTGCACCGTCTTCGCCAGCTTCTCGGCGAGCTGCTCGCGGGTCGGGGTGGTCATGAGGTTCACATGCGCGACAAGGATCCGCCGGCGATGGAGCTCCTCCTGGACGCGCCAGACGAGCGAGGTCTTCCCGTAGCGGCGCGGCGCGAGGACGACGACGTCCTGGCCGTTTCGCGCGTCCGCGACGAGCTCCGCGATCTCCTCCGCCCGGTCGGTGAACGCGTCGTCGAGCGCGAGCGCGCCGTAGCGGAACGGGTTGGTCAGCTCGGCCATACCGAGCGGTATTATACCCGACTGGATAGGACGGACTAGGGCCGGAACTCGGGGAAGCGCTCGAGCCCGTCGTCCGGCAGCGGCTCCCACGCCGCCGCGTACGCGACGTACTGGCGGTACTCGGGCCGCACGCCCGGGTCGCCGTCGATCGCGCCGAGCCGGACACCCTTCACCTCGTCGTCGTCCGCGCTCTGGCTCCAGAGGGACGAGCCGCACTCCGAGCAGAACGCCTTGGCCCAGCCGTTCGGCGGCTGCCAGTACTTGACGAGCTCCTTCCCCTGGAGGATCCGGAGCGAGCCGGGACTGACGCGCGCCTGCGCCGACGCGGCCGTACCGGTGCGCCGCTGGCAGCGCGTGCAGTGGCAGTAGCTCGCCCGGCCGAGCGCCTCGGTGATCTCGAAGCGCACGCCCCCGCAGAGGCAGCCGCCGGTGAGCGGGAGGTCGGGCACGCCCGCAGCCTAGAGCACGACGGCCGGCACCAGAGCCGCGAGGTGCGACTCCGGCGCCGGCCGCGCGCGGGAGAGGCTCAGGAGGTCGAGATGAGCCCGCTCAGATCCGCGCGGGGAAGCGTGTGCTCCCTGCCCCCGACCTCGAGCACGGTCTTGCCGTCCACGATGCTGGCGTGCTTGTCCAGCCACTCGTCCCCGGCGGCGGTCGCCGAGATCGCGTCGTCGCCGACGAGCTGGATGATCACGTCGCCGCCGCCGCCACCGTCGAGGATGTCGATGCCGAGGCCGCCGATGAGCACGTCGTCGCCGGGCCCGCCCAGCAGGACGTCGTTGCCGTCACCGCCGATCAGGATGTCGTTGTCGGCTCCGCCGTCGAGCGTGAGCTGAATCGAGCCCGCGGCCAGCCCGGAGGCGTCGACGACGTCGTCGCCGTCAAGCATGTGGAGGGTCAGCCGGTCGTTGGCCGCCTCCGCGCTCGTGATGTTCACGCGGGCCGCGAGGCCGAGCACCGAGACACCGGAGGCGTCGCCCGCGACGACCGCGATGTCGTCGCCGTTCGTCCCGTTGACGACCACGTTGTCGGCCGCGCCGTCCCCGAGGTTCCCGCCGATGACACTGGCCAGGGCGGTGTTCACCTCGGTGACGTCCGTGCCGCTGAGGTCGTTCACCGTGATCGTGTCGGCACCTCCGAGGGCCCGGAAGTCGATGCCCTCGACGTCGTTCAGGTCCATGACCACGTTCGCGATGTCGCGAGTGAAGAGCGCGCGGCCGCCGTTGGCGGACAGCGCGATCTGCTCGGCGATGTTCGCGCCGTTGAACGTCATCGTGTCGAACCCGTCCTGGCCCTCGAGCGTGTCGTTGTCGTCGCCCGGGTTCCAGGTGAACGTGTCGTCGCCGGCGCCCATCAAGGCCGTGTCGTCGCCGTCGCCGCCGTTCACGAGGTCGTCGCCCTCGCTACCGATGAGCGTGTCGACGCCGAGCCCGCCGTTCATCGTGAGCTGAATCCCGTCGGCCTCGAGCGACGTCGCGTTGATCACGTCGTCGCCGCCCTGTCCGTTCAGCACGAGCCGGTCGTTCGCCTGCTCCTGGAAGAAGACGTCGACCGCGTTCTTGAGCCCGAAGACGTTGACGCCGCCGGCGTCGCCGGCCGCGCCGAACACGTCGGGACCCTGCGTGCCGTTGACGGTGATCGTGTCGGCAGAGCCGTCGCCGCCGCCGGTCGGGCCGCGGAGGTCGAGGCTCGTCTGCGTCATGTCGGTGCCGGTCAGGTCACCCACGACGACGCTGTCTGCGCCGCCGAGGGCCCTGAAGTCGATCCCCTCGACGTCGTCCATGTCCATCACCACGTTGGCGATGTTGCGGAGGAACAGCACCCGCCCGCCGTTCGCGGCGATGTCGATGTTCTCGCTGATGTTGGCGCCGAAGAAGAGCATCGTGTCGAAGCCGTCCTGGCCCTCGATCGTGTCGTTGCCGTCGCCCGGGTTCCACTGGAACACGTCGTCGCCGGCGCCCATGAAGGCGACGTCGTTGGCGTTGTCGCCCAACACGAAGTCGTCGCCGTTACCACCCAGCAGGGTGTCAGCGCCCTGCGAGCCGAGGAGCGAGTCCTCGTCTGCGCCGCCGTCCACCGTGAGCTTGATCACGCCGGCCGGCAGCGTCGTCGCTGTCACGGTGTCGTCGCCGCCGAGGGCGTTCACGACGAGCGAGTCGTTGGCTCCTTCGGAGTTGGTGACGTTCACCCTGGCGAACAGGCCGAGCACGGAGGCCGAAGTGCCGGCTCCGGTGACGTCCACGACGTCGGCGCTGTTCGTGCCATTCACGACGATGGTGTCGGCCGCGGCGTCGCCGGCGCTGCCGCCGAGCGTCCCCGCGAGATCGACGTCGATCCGGGTGACGTCGGTGCCGGTCAGGTCGTTGACGGTGGTCGTGTCGGTCCCGCCGAGCGTGTTGAGGTCCACCGCCTCGACGTCGTTCAGGTCCATGACAATGTTGGCGACGTTGCGGGTGAACCGCAGCCGCTGGCCGTTGGCCGAGGCGTCGAAGATCTCGTTCGCCGCGCTGCCGTTGAACAGCATGGTGTCGGTGCCGTCCTGACCCTCGACGGTGTCGTTGCCGTCGCCCGGATCCCATTGGAACACGTCGGCCCCGGCGCCGAGGAAGGCGGTGTCGTTGCCCTGCTGTCCGTCGACGAAGTCGTTTCCGTCACCGCCGGTCAGGGCGTCGATCCCGTTCGAGCCGAGAATCGTGTCGTTGCCCGTCCCGCCGTCGACCGTGATCGCGATGAGCGCGGCCAGGTTGCCGGTGGCGGAGAAGCTGTCGTTGCCGGCGTTGGCGTTCAGCACCAGCTTCTCGGAGGTGCCGATGTCGATCGAGAACGGCGCCGGGGTGACGCGGTCGAACCGGACGCGCGTGCCGTTCGCGGTGGCCGTGAACTGCTCGGCCCCGTTGCCGCCGTTGACCTCGACCGTGTCGGTGTCGCCGCCGCCTTCGTTCAGGTCGGTGTCGTCGCCGGGGTTCCAGATCATCCGGTCGTTGCCGCTCTCGCCGAAGACCTGGTCGTCGGCGTCGCCGCCGGTCAGGGTGTCGTTGTCGGCTCCGCCGAAGAGGAAGTCGAAGCCGCCGCGGCCGAGCAGTGTGTCGTTGCCCGCTTGGCCGAAGAGCTGGTCGTTCCCCAGGCCGCCGCTCAGCGTGTCGTTGTTGGCGCCGCCGAACAGGTTCGCGGACGGCAGCGCGCCGTTCGCCTCGTTGAGGGTGATCGTGTCGTTGCCGCCCAGGCCGAAGACCGTGACCTTCGCGGTGTTGGCGACCGTCGGCGTGCCTCCGGTGACGGAGACCGCGCCGCCGTTCACGAGGATCCTCCCGACCGCGTCGCGGGTGACGACGATCGAGTTGTTGGCGTTGTCGCCGATCACGGTCAGCACGCCTGCGCTGAACGAGGCCGTCACCGCCGCGCTCGCCGGCGGGCTCGCCGCCAGCATCGCCGCGGCGCCGACCACGACAGCCGCAAGCAGCCGCCGCGGCGAGCGTCGCCGCTTCTCTGTGGGGGTTGTGTACATCGAGCTGCGCTCCTTCAAGACGATGGGGTGTGGATTGCAACGAACAGGCTGCTGACAGAAGGGCGCGAACGGAATGGCCTCAGCCACCCAACGCATGTGCGGACAGCCACACGTGCGGGGTGGCGCGACCCGCACCTCCTGGCGCCGCTGGGGCGTCAGACGTCTGCGACGAAGGTGCGGTCGAGGTAGCGCTGGACGTCCGGCCCATCAGGGTTCTGGAGCACGTCCTCGAGCCAGGCGCGGCGCTCGAAGTCCACGATCCCGAGCTCCCAGACGCACCCGGCGGCCTGCGGCTCCTCGACGGGCACCAGCGCGTCCGGGTCGTCCTTCGGGCCGTAGTAGATGCGCTGGTGCAGCTCGTTCTCCGACTGCCACCAGTAGAGGAGCGCGATGCAGGCGAACCGCGCGTCGTGCGCGATGAAGAACCCGACGCCGTAGCGGTCGTCGGTCTCCGCCGGATCCGGGTAGACCTCGCGCGCGAGACGGACGGTCGCGTCCACGAACTCGGGCCGCGCGTCCTCGCCGTCGAGCCCGATCCCGTAGGCCTTGATGCGCCAGTCGCCGACCTCCTCGAGGCGGACGAAGTGCAGGTGCCGCGGCTCGTAAGGCGTCCGGACGGTCGGCGTCGCGCTCACGGCGCAAGGCTAGCGTGCCCGCCCCAAGCCGCGTTAGGATCGCGCCGTGCTCGCCCGCTGGGGTATCCGGCTCGCCGCCTCGCTCATCGGGATCGCCGTGGGGATCATCCTCTCCGCCGCGCTCCTCGACGACTTCGACGTGACGACGCAGGGCGTCGTCCTCGCCACGCTCCTCTTCTGGATCGTGCACCTGGTGATCAACTTCATCGCCCTGCGGGTGCTCATCCGGGGGCCGTCGGTCTCGATGGCCGGGCTGCTCGCGCTCGCATCCACGATCATCGCGCTCTTCATCGTGAACCTCGTCGTCGACGACATCTCGATCCACGGCGCCGGGACGTACGTCCTCGCGACGCTGATCATCTGGATCTGCACCGCCCTCGGCGACGTGATCGGCACCCGGATGGTGCGAACGCGCCGCCGCGATCGGCGCGACGAGCGCCGCGCCTAGGTGACGCGGCCGAGCGCCGGGTCGAGCTCGAGGTAGGTCTCGTCCTCGACGAGCCGCTTCAGGCGGTCGAACGCGTCCCATACGTCCGCGAAGCCCGTGTAGAGCGGCGGCAAGCCGAAGCGCACCGAGTCCGGCGCGCGGAAGTCCGGGATCACGTCGGCCCGCTCGATGAGCGCCCGGCAGATGCGCCAGCCCTCCGGATGGCGGAGCGAGACGTGTGAGCCGCGGCGCTCGGGCTCGCGCGGCGTCCCGAGTTCGAAGCCAAGCGGCGCGAGCACGGCGTCGTGGAGCTCGATCGCGTACGCCGTGAGCGCCACGCTCTTCGCGCGCAGGTCCGCGATGCCCGCCTCGGCGACCATGCGCGCGGCGGCCTCGACCGCGACGAGCGCCACGATCGGCGGCGTCCCGGCGAGGAAGCGCGCGATGCCGGGCTCGGGGTCGTAGCTCGGCGCCATGAGGAACTGCTCGCGCTGGCCGAACCAGCCCTGGATCGGCGAGCGGAGCTCGGGCTGGAGCGCGTCGCGCACGTAGAGGAACGCGGGCGCGCCCGGTCCGGCGTTCAGGTACTTGTAGGTGCAGCCGACGGCGAGGTCGACGCCGTGCTCGGCCAGGCCGATGGGCACGACCCCGGCGGAGTGGCAGAGATCCCAGAGCATGAGCGCGCCCGCCTCGTGCGCCGCCGCGGTGATCGCCGGGAGATCGGCCAGCGCGCCCGAGCGGTAGTTCACGTGCGAGAGGCAGACGAGCGCGACGTCGCCCGGCGCGCACGCGCGGGCCACGTCCTCGGCGGTCGGGTCGGGCTCGAGCATGCGCACCTCGCCGAGCCCCTCGAGGACGTAGCGGTCGGTCGGGAACTCGTCCGTCGGCCGTGACGAACACGCGCCGCGGCGCCTGGCGCGCGAGCGCGGCCGCGGCGAGCTTGTAGAGGTTCACGGTGACCGAGTCGCAGACGAGCACCTCGCCGGGCCGCGCGCCCACGATGCCCTCGGCGAGCACGTCGCCGATCCGCGTCGGCAGCTCGATCCACTCGTGCCAGCCGGTCACGAGGCGGCTCCCCCACTCCTCCACCAGCTCCGCGATCCGCTCCGCGGCTGCGTGAGGAAGACGGCCGAGGGAGTTGCCGTCCATGTAGATCCGGTCGCCGTCGCCGGTGAGGAAGCGGTCGCGCCAGCCGGCGAGCGGATCGGCGGCGTCGAGCGCCTCGGCGTGCGCCCGGTCGATCAGGGCAGCCACTCGACCACCGCCCGCCAGGCCTCGGAGCCCGCGTCGAGGTGCTCGTAGTGACCGCCCGCGTACTCGACCAGCTCGGCCTCATCGGTCGCGGCGGCGTACTCGCGGCTCATCTCGACCGGGACCGTATCGTCGGCCGTTCCGTGGACGAGGAGCTGCGGCACCCCGAGCGGGAGCCGCGCCCGCGGCGAGCCGAGCTCGTATGCCTCGGGAAGCTCACCCGTGAGACGCTCCACCGCGCCGCCGCCAAGCCCGAGCCGCGCGGCCCCGATCAGGTCGACGACCCCGGCCTGCGCGATCGCGTGCGTCACGTGAACGGCCGGACGCGCCCCAGGCGCACGCGCCGGAAGCCCGGGCCGGGCCGCCGCCCAGAGCGCGAGATGCCCGCCGGCCGAGTGGCCGATCGTCACCACGCGCGCGAGGTCGAGCCCGTCCACCGTCTCCAGGTGGTCGATCGCCGCGGCGACGTCCGCGAACGTCGACGGCCAGCCGCCCCCGCCGCGGAACCCGACGCGCCGGTACTCGACGTTCCACGCCGCCCAGCCACGCGCCGCCAGGTCACGGCAGAGCTCGTCCATGAGGTGCCGGTCGTAGCGCTGCTTCCAGAACCCGCCGTGGATGACGACCGCGACCGGAGACGGAGCATCGACCGCCGGGCGGAACAGCTCGCCCACCTGGCTGCGATGGACGTGTCCGTAACGGAGGAGCACGGCGCGATTGTTCCGTCTTGCCGGGTCTCGTGCACCGAACGATCCTCCCGGCGCCGGCCGTGAGCGCCGGGCTCCTAGGAGGGTTCGGCCGGCTCGTCCCGCGCCGTCAGGAAGCTGTGGACGTCGCGAACGCCGTGCACGCGGCGCACCCTGGAGACGAGCTCGTCGATCAGCTCCGGGATCCGCCAGCTTCCCGCGCAGCTCGACGACGCCGTCCGCGACGTTCACGTTGACGTCGCCCTTCGGCAGATCGTGCGGCCGGAACACCTCGCTCTTCACCTTGTCGGCGAGCGTCGCGTCGTCGAACTCCTTCGGCGTCTCCCGCAGGTGCCGGAGGTGCTTCAGTCGGCCGGAGGCCTGCGCGCGGGCGCGCTCGCTCCGCCGAACCAGGCGTCGCCAGTGGGCGTGCGCCTGATCCTTGGCGAGCGCCCGTCGCCGGGCGCCCTTCTGCGGGTCGCCGAAGTAGGTCAGGGCCGCGCCGATCGCGAGCCATCTGATCCGCTTCAGCATGCCCATGCGCTACCCGGCTCGGGCCGGCCGAAACCCGCCGGGCTCATCGCCGGATGCCTGCGCCCGCCGTCAGTGGTTGCGGAGCGCGTCGATGAGCTCGTCCTTCGACATGTTGGAGTAGCCCTCGATGCCGATCTCCTTGGCGCGGTGCGCGAGCTCGTCGCGGGTGCGGTCCTCGTAGTTCTCCGCCTTGCCGCCCTTCTCGCCGACGTCGTGGCGCGACGAGGACGCGGCCTCGTTGGCGATGCGGGCCGCCTTCTCCTTGCTCGCGCCCTCGCGGCGGAGCGCCTCGTAGACCTCGTCGTCCTTGACGGACGGGCCGTGATCCTTGGCCATGGTTGCCCCCTTTCGTGGCTCGCTTGGCGGCTTCCCGACGCGCCGGGTCGCAAACCGATGAACCGCGCTACCGAATCCGGTCTAATGGGAAAACGCCAAGGGAGGAACCGATGAGCAAGGTACGGCTCGAGATCTCGATGTCCCTGGACGGCTACGTCGCTGGCCCGAACCCGACGCTCGAGGAGCCGCTCGGGAAGCGCGGCGAGGAGCTGCACGAGTGGATCTTCGGCCTCGACGCATGGCGGCAGGCGCACGGGCTCGGCGAGGGCGAGCGCGGCGCCGACAGCGACCTCATGCAGGAGGCAATCGACTCGCAGGGCGCGGTCGTCATGGGCCGCAAGATGTGGAGCGGCGGCTCTGGGCCGTGGGAGGACGATCCGAACGCCGACGCCTGGTGGGGCGACGACCCGCCCTTCCACGTGCCGGTCTTCGTGCTGACCCACCATGCGCGCCCCACGGAGACCAAGGGCGACTCGGAGATCACGTTCGTGACCGACGGAGTCGAGGCGGCGCTCGAGCTCGCCCGCGAGGCGGCCGGTGAGAAGGACATCGGGGTCGCCGGAGGTGCGAACGTCGCCCAGCAGTTCCTCGCGGCCGGCTGCCTCGACGAGCTAAACATCCACGTCGCGCCGGTGCTCCTCGGCGGCGGCACACGCCTGTTCGAGGAGGGAGTCGCGCCGAAGCTCGAGCTGGTGCGGACGGTCGCGTCACCCGCGGTGACGCATCTGCGCTACCGCGTCGTCGGCTGAAACCAGTCCTCGCCGGAGCCCAGGCCGGAGAAGTCCCCGCGGTCTCGGATCGCCTTCGCGGCCTCGGCGAACGCACTGGTCGCCGTCCACGTGAGCGCTCCTCCGACGCTGACTCGTTGCGCGCCGGCCTCGGCCATCTGGGCGAACGTCAGGTCGCGGACAGCCAGGACGTTCACCGGCTTCGTGACCGCCTCGCAGACCGCGCGGATCTCCTCCACGGTGCGGAGTCCCGGCGCGTAGAGGACGTCCGCCCCGGCCGTCTCGTACGCCTGGAGGCGCGCGATCGTGTCGCCGAGGTCCGGGTTTGCCGCGGATGTGGTTCTCCGCGCGGCCGGTGAGCATGAACGCGAACGGGAGCGCGCGGGCCGCCTCGACGGCGGCGGTGAGGCGCTCGACGGCGTGCGGGAGCTCGTAGATCCGCCCGGACGGGTCGTAGTCCTCGATCGAGCCGCCTACGGCACCGGCCTCGGCGACCCGCTGGATCGCGTGGGCCGGATCGTCGTAGCCGTTCTCGAGGTCCACGGAGATCGGCAGGTCGGTGGCGCCCACCAGCACGGCAACGTGCGTGACTACATCCCCGAGCGACGCGTCGCCGTCGGCCCGCCCGAGCGTGAACGCGAACCCGGAGCTCGTCGTCGCGAGGGCCTGGAACCCGAGCGCCTCGAGCACGCGCGCCGAGCCGGCATCCCACGGGTTGGGGATGACGAACGGCTCGCCCTCGTGGAGCGCCCGAAACGCGGCGGCCTTCTGCTCCTGCGTGGCCATTGCCGCGACTCTAGTCCGGCAAGAGCGGCACTGTCAGCCCCTGGTCGCGGCCGAGCAGGAGCCCGCGCGTGATCGCGTTCGGGCCGAAGCGCTCTCGCACCGCGTCGAGCGCCGCGTCGAGCGCGCCGCGGCGGTCGAGCTCGAACGGGAGCAGGAGCTGGCAGGGCCGGTCGTTCTGGAGGTTCGCGACCGCAACACCGACGAGCGTCAGGCCGCGGTCGCGGACGAGCGGCGCGGAGGCGGCCAGGAGCGCGCGGGCGGTCGCGAGGATCGTGTACGTCTCGGCCGTCGGGTACGGGAGCGTGTGCGACCGGGTCGCGCGCGTGAAGTCCGCGAAGCGCATGCGGAGGACGACCGTGCGGCCGATCCGCCGAGCCGTTCGCATCCGCCGGGTCACGCGGTCGACGAGACCCACGAGCGAGGCGTCGATGTCGTCGAGCGTCCGGTAGCCACGCGCGTAGGCGCGCTGCGAGCCGATCGACCCCCGCCGGCGCCCGGTCTGCACCGGCCGCGGGTCGCGGTTGTGCGCGAGCGCGTGGAGCTTCCGCCCGGACGCCTGGCCGAGCAGCGTGACGAGCGCTCCCTCGGGGAACTCCGCGACCTCGCCGACCGAGGTGATCCCCAGCCGGCGCAGCCGCTCGGACGTCACCGGCCCGACGCCCCAGAGCCGCTCGACCGGGAGCGGATGGAGGAAGTCGAGCTCCGCGTCGGGCGGGACGACGATCAGCCCGTCGGGCTTGGCGACCCCGCTCGCCACCTTGGCGAGGAACTTCGTCCGCGCCACGCCGACCGTGATCGGCAGGCCGACCTCCTCGAGCACGCGGCGCTTGAGGCGCACCGCGATCTCGGTGGGCGTCCCGGCCGTCCGCTCGAAGCCGCGCACGTCGAGGAACGCCTCGTCGATCGAGAGCCCCTCGACGAGCGGCGACGTGTCCTCGAACACCCGGTACACGGCCTTGCTCGCCTCGGAGTAGGCCGACATCCGCGGCCGCACGACCACCGCGTGCGGGCAGAGCCGCCGCGCCTGCCGCCCGCCCATCGCCGTGCGGATCCCGAACGCCTTGGCCTCGTAGCTCGCCGCGAGCACGACGCCCGCGCCGACGATCACGGGCCGCCCGCGCAGGCGAGGATCGTCGCGCTGCTCGACCGACGCGTAGAAGGCGTCGAGGTCGGCGTGCAGGATCCTCGCTTCACGCGATACGAACATTTGTTCGTATCCTAGACGGCGGCACGGAGATACTGTCTGTCGAACGTGGGCCGTTTGGTCGTCGTAGGAACCTTTGGGACGCGGTTCGAGGCGGAGGTCGTTCAGGGTCTGCTCGTCTCGGAAGGGATCGACGCATCCGTCAGCGCCGACGATGCGGGCGGCGCCTATCCGTTCGTGCTCTCCGGAGGGGCGCATGTGCTGGTCGACGAGAGCGACGCTGCTCGGGCTTCGGAGATCCTCGCCAGCAAACCCGACGAGACCGACCCGGCTACGGGCGGATGAGGCAGCGGAAACCGATGTGCCCCGTGGACGTGTCCACGGTCTCACCCTGCCGGGCGGCAGGGCGGTAGCGCAGGCAGTAGTTCGGCGCGCAGAGGTGCGAGCCGCCCTTGATCACCCGGCGTGGGAAGCGCTCGCCCGGCATGAGCGGCGGCGCGCAGCACGCGGGGGCGTCGCCGTTCCCCGCCGCGAAGAAGTCGGTCGTCCACTCCCAGACGTTTCCGGCCATGTCGTACAGGCCGTAGCCGTTCGGCGCGAAGCTCGCCACCGGCGCGGTGCCCTCGTAGCCGTCGAGCTTCAGGTTCTCCCACGGGAAGCGGCCCTGCCACGTGTTCGCGGCCGGCTCGCCGCCCGGGAGCTCCTCGTCGCCCCAGACGAACGGCGCGCCGTCGAGGCCGCCGCGCGCCGCGTACTCCCACTCGGCCTCGGTCGGCAGCTCCTTCCCCGCCCACTCCGCGTACGCCGCCGCGTCCTCGAAGGCGACCTGGACGACCGGGTGATGGTCGCGCCCGTTGATCGTCGTGCCCGGGCCGCCCGGCCGCTTCCACGACGCGCCGGGGACGTACTCCCACCACGCGCGAACGTCGTCGAGCGGCGTCGGCCCCTCCGCCTTGCGGAACACGAGCGACCCGGGGACGAGCAGCTCGGAGTCGGCGTCCGGGTACTCGGCCGCGTCGAGCGGCCGCTCCGCGAGCGTGACGTAGCCGGTCTCGCGCACGAAGCGCCGGAACCCCGCCGCCGTCACCGCCTTCGTGTCGATCCAGAACCCGTCCACGTCCACGCTGCGGACCGGCCCCTCCTCCGGATAGAAATCCTCCGATCCCATGCGGAACGTCCCGCCTGGGATCCACGCCATGTCCTCCGCCGGCGGCGGGCCGGGTGCCGACATCGGCCGATCTTCTCACGCCGCCCGCGTCAGGCGAGCGCGGAGCGGAGGCGGTCGCCGAGGAGCACGAGGCGCTCCACCGGCTCGTTCGAGAACACGAGGCGGATGTGCCTGGCCGCGACCTCCCCGCCCCAGGCATCGGTCATCGGGGTTGCTGCGACCTTGTGCTCGAGCAGACGGCTGCGAAAGCTCGGGAGCAGGGACGCCGCACGCCTCGGCGTCGAGGAGCGCCGACCAGCCGCCGTGCGCGGGCACGAGCGGCAGCCCGTCGCACTGGCGGACGAGCTCGTCGTGCCGGCGCTCCCACTCGACGACCGCGGCGCGCACGTCGTCATCTCCGGCGCGCAGAGCCGCCGCGGCGCCGATCTGGCCGAAGCCGCTGGTGACGATCCCGTTGTAGATGTGCACCATCGCGAGCGTCGGCGCGAGCTCGGCGTTCGAGACCGTCCACCCCACGCGCCAGCCGATCATCCGCTGCTCGAGCGAGACCGAGCCCGCCGTGACGGTGAGGTCGCGCATCCCAGGGAGGCCGGACGGGACGACCACGCGGCGCCCACCGAAGACCATGGCCTCCCAGAGCATCCAGTAGAGGAGCGTGATGTCCCGCTCGCGACAGAGATCCGCGACCGCTGCCCATTCCTCCTCGTTCGCCACCCAGCCGGACGGGATCGCCGGGCTCATGAGGAACACGACGCGCGTGCGCGCCGACACCGCGGCCCGCAGGGCATCCAGGTCGAGCCGCCATCCGCCAGCGTTGCCGCGCAGCGGCACGAGCCGCGGGACGGCGCCCGCGAGGCGCACCCGCTGGAGCATGCCCGCGTACGTGGGGTCGGTGAGGATCACCTCGTCGCCGGGATCCGTGAGGACGAGCAGCGCGTTCAGGAGCGGCGAGCCGTCGCCGTCCATGATCACGACCTCGCCGTAGGGGTCGTACGCCGGGCCGCCGCGGCGCGCGACGAGCTCGGCGACCGCCTCCTTCAGCTCGTCGAGCCCGGAGAACGGCAGGTACGAGTTCGCCTCGTCGAGGTCGAGCGCCGCCCGCGTCGCCTCGACCGCGTCGGGATGCGGCCGGATGTCGGTGTCGTAGTTCTCGAGGCGCAGTACATCCGTATCCGACCCGGCCGCCGCGGCCACACGGTCGATGCCGAAGTCGGGAATTCCTTCCAGCCGCCGCATGCGGGCGATCATCGTTGCGATCCCGGCGCGGATGCAAACCGCTATCGGTTGCGGGACGCCTCCCCGGCGGTCGGCTCGCGCGGAATGTCCCAGACCACGCGCTCCTCGCGGGGCCCGCGGACGAGCGCGACGATCTGCGCCCGGAGGGCCGCTGCGGCGGTGATCATCCAGAAGAACAGGGGGTAGAGCGGTCCGAGCAGGAACGCCCGGAGTGCCGTCGGGTCGTAGCCATGCTGGATCGTGAGCGCCAGGATCATCTGCACCGTGGCGACGACTGCGATCGCGATCCCCCACCCGACAGCGAACCCGAACAGGTTCTCGCCGCCGCCCAGTCCGGCGGCGAGCGCGGCGACGATCAGCGCCGCGACGAGGGCGGTGACCCAGAGGAGCGACGCGAGCGACTCGAAGCTCAGGAGCCACATGCGGTGGTTCCGCCAGAGGCTCACCTCGCGGAAGTGGAGGTGCAGCACCTCGCCCTGGCCGCGCGCCCAGCGCGTGCGCTGCGCCCAGAGTGCCCGGAGCGACGACGGAACCTCCATACCGACGAGCGCGCGTGGCTCGTAGGCGGTCTGCCAGCCGGCGAGCAGCAGCTTCCAGGTCAGCTCGATGTCCTCGGTCGCCATCCGCGGGTCGTAGCCTCCGACGGCGAGCACGCGGTCGCGACGGAAGAGCCCGAGGACGCCCGCGACGATGCCGACCCGTCCGGTCAGGGACTGGGTGCGGCGGATGAGGCCGATGATCGTGGCCGCTTCGAGGACCTGCATCGCGAGCAGGAGGCGGCCGCGGTTGGTGACGTGTGGCGCACCGGCGACGGCGGCCACGATCGGCGATGCGGTCAGGCGCCGGACGAGCAGCTTGAGCGCCTGCGGATGCACGTGCGTGTCGGCGTCTGTGACCGCCACGAGCTCGTGCTGCGCCTCCCGGAATCCCTCGTTGAGCCGCTCTGCCTTGCCACGGTTCACCGGGTCGCGGATGACCCGGCACCGGTCGTCCGCGGCGCCGGCCGCGCGCGCGGCGGCCTCCGTTCCGTCGGTCGAGCCGTCGTCGAGGACGAGTACCTCGAGCGTCGGGTAGTCGACCGCCAGGGCGGCCCCGACGCAGGTCGCGATGACGCCTTCCTCGTTGTACGCGGGGATGAGCAGTGTCACGCCCGGCCAGCCGCCCTCGGGATCGTGACCGGTCTTCGACTCGTCCAGGAACCGGAACAGCAGCCCGCCCGCCATCCAGATACCCGCCGTGCACACCGGGTAGAGCGCGACGAACGCGAGCAGGCCCTCAGCTAGGGTCCACATACCGCGCCTCCTGGCGTCGCCGTCCATTGCGGAGGACCGCGAGCACGGCGAGCGACCCGAGGAAGGTAGCGATCGTCACCAGGAAGGCAACCTCGATCGCCCAGCCGTACGCAAGGAGCCAGGCGGCGGCGACGAGCGCCACGAACCAGATGATCGGACCGAGGATGAATGCCGCGACGAGGCGCCCGCGCGACGCCGGGCGAAGCGGCTCGAAACGCACCGACGGCCGTTCGGCATCACTGCTCACTGCCGCTCGATCATGCCAGCTTCCGGCGAGCCGAGGTGCTCGGGCCACGGCGGGCCCAGGATTCACGCGGTCAGCCGGCGCTACAGTGGGCTGGGATGAGGGTATCGACGACGTTCATCGTTGCCCTCACCTGCGGCGCGCTCCTGACGGCAGCCGGTTGCGGGGGATCGACAGAGGACGTCACGGAGCCGTCGGCGGCCCGGACGCCCATCCCCGCGCCGAACATCGTCCTGACGCCGGAGGAGGAGAAGGTCTGGACGAAGCTCCCCCGGACCGGTCGGCCATTCCCGCGCTCCTCTACCACGGAGTCGCGCCGGCCGACGAGTTCTCGAACGCCACGGACGCCCAGTACGGAGTCGATCCGGATGATTTCGCCCGGCAGATGACGATGCTGGCCCACGCAGGCTACGAGACAGTCGACCTCGACACCTTCGTCCGCTTTGTGCGCGGAGAGGCGGTCGACCTCCCCCCGCGGCCGTTGCTCCTGACCTTCGACGACGCACGGGCCGACTCGTGGACCGGCGCCGACGGGATCCTCGACGAGCTCGGGTTCAACGCCGTGATGTTCGTGGACGTGGGCCGCGTGGACGCCGGTGACCCGGAGTACCTGACGTGGGAGGAGCTCGAGACACTGCAGGCGAGCGGCCGCTGGGACCTCCAGCTCCACTCGGGCAAGGGCCACAAGCAGATCCAGTACGGGCCGCGGCCCGACGACGTCGGCCCCTACTACGCCTACGAGGAGCCGGGCGAAGATCTCGACGAGTGGCGCGACCGCGTGCGGTCGGATATCGAGTGGGGCGGCCAGACGCTCTCCGACCACGTCCCGACGTACGAGCCAGTCGCCTTCGCGCCCCCGTACGGCAGCTACGGCCAGGACGGCACGAATGACGCGCGGATCCCGGACGATCTGCTCGCCTGGCTGACGGAGCGGTTCGACGCGGTCTTCACCCAGGACGTGAGTACGTGGGCCCGGTCCGGCAGCACGCAGCCGCTCGGCCGCTTCCAGGTCACGCGTAAGGTCACCGGAGGCGAGCTCCACGACAAGCTGCTCTCGGGCCCGTAGGATCTGCCGCACAACGCCGCCGCCCACTCAGGCCCCGCCCGCGCAACTGCGCGACCGTCGCGTCCCGATCCGGCGTCCGGCTACGCCGGAGGGAGCTCGCGCCCCGCGAACACGACAGTGTCGGCCGGCTCCAGGACGTAGAGGCGCGATCGAGCCAGGATGGAGTTCGTCGGGATGAGGCGGGACGTCTTCGGGACCCTGATCGATGTCCCCAGCCTGCTGCGGATCCGGAACCCCGCGAGCGCGGCGAGGTTCGCCATCACCGGCGTCGTGAAGCTGTTGAGATGCCCTTCCGGGTCAGGCATCCGGAACAGCTCCCTGGCGACCTCGACCCAGCTGTAGGGGCTCGGAACGGAAGCGACGACTCGGCCGTCCTCTGCGAGTACCCGCCGCATCTCCTCGAGGAGCGTGAGCGGCGTGACGAGATGCTCGAGCAGCTCGAGGCAGAACACGCAGTCGAAGGCGCCGTCCGGAAACGGCAGCCGGTCGTTCCCGTCCGCAGCACGGACGTCGAAACCGGCCTCCTGCGCGAGCGCCACGTTCTCCGGGCTCAGATCGACGCCCGTGTACTCGACGTCCAGGCCGAGGTCGCGCGCGGACTGCCCTAGACCGCCGCGCTTCGCGCCGACGTCGAGCACCTTCTCCCCCGCTCCGAGCTCGGCAGCCCGCAGAGCCTTGCGGAACCGGAGGAGGGCCTCGGGGTCCCGCTCCGGCTCCTCTCCCGCCCGGAGGTCGTAGAACGCCCTCAGCCTGGCTTCCGACTTCGACACGGCCGTGTCCTCGTCGCCCCCTGGATGACGCCGCGATGCTATCGCGCCGCGAACACCGGTGAGCGCCAGGCTCAGGTGGCGACGCGGCCGCGGCCGCCAGGCGGTCGATGCCGTCAGCGGCGGCTCCCGAGCACGAGCAGGTACTCCCGCGTGTGGGCGATCTTGCCGTCCTTCTCGTAGTTCGTCTCGAAGAAGTCGATCCAGTCCCGGTGCAGGTCCTCGCGCCGGTCGCCCAGTGTGTCGGCCAAGGTCTTCGTCGGGCCGTAGCTCGTCGAGAAGAGCTCCCAGTACGCCTCCGCGGTCGGCAGCGTCAGGGTCGAGACGTGCTCCTCGATGTCGAGCTCGAACGAGTCACCGAGCAGCTCGCGGACACGACTCTCGTCGCCCCAGTCGAACGGGCTGCTGGGCGGCGGAGCGGGCTGGTACGGCGCCATCATCTTGAACATCCGCGCGAGCCCGCCCGTGGGAGTCCAGTTGGCGAGCGCGACGCGGCCTCCCGGCGCGGTCACGCGCGCGAGCTCTCGGGCGACGGCCTCGTGATCGGGCGCGAACATGATCCCGCAGGCCGACGAGACCTTGTCGAAGCTCGCGTCGTCCAGCGCAAGCTGCTCGGCGTCGCCGACCGCGTACTCGATGTCGAGCCCGCGCTCTGACGGCACGCTCCTTGGCCGTGTCGATCAGCACAGGCGCGAGATCGATCCCGGTCACGTCCGCGCCGTTGGCGGCGGCGGCCTCGGCGACCGCGCCCGTGCCGCACGCAAGGTCGAGCCAGCGGTCGCCCGACTGCGGCGCCAGCCGCTCGATCACGTTCTCGTGGATGTCGGTGAGCGTCTCGGTGATCCGCTGGTAGGGCCCGTTGCCCCACATCACGCTCTGTCGCTGCTTGAGCTCCTCGTACGCCATTCCGTCTCCTTTGCGCTCTAGATTGGGCCCATAACGCGGCTCAGGTGGCGACGCGGCCGCGGCGCGAGAGTGCGTCGATCGTCACGGCGGCGAGCAGGACGAGCGCCGTGACCATGTACTTCGAGGCCGCGGTGAAGCCCAGGAGGCCCATGCCGTTGTCGATCCCGGCGATCACGATCCCGCCGAGCACGCCGTGGATCGCCTTGCCGCGCCCGCCGAAGAGGCTCGTGCCGCCGATGACGGCCGCGGCCACGGCGTAGAGGACGAGCGTGCCGCCGTCGATCGACGTCGAGATCGAGCGGAGGCGCGAGGCGTACACGATCCCGGCGATCCCGGCCGTGAGGCTGCACAGCATGAACGCGATCGTCCGGACCCGGACGAGGTTGACACCGGCGCGCCGCGCGGCCTCGGCGTTGCCGCCGATCGCGTAGAAGTAGCGCCCGAGCTTCGTTCGTCCGAGCAGGATCGTCCACAGGACGAGGACGCCGACGACGAGGAGCACCACGTACGGCACGCCCTGGATCGGGACGAGCACGCCGCGATCCGCGTTGCAGATGAGGACGAGCGCGATGCCGCCGGCGAGCGCGCCGGCGATCTTGAGGAGCGTGATCGTCGGCGGCGGCGCGACGAGCCCGGCCTTGCGGCGCTTCATGTCGCGGCGAAAGAGCAGCGCGCCGAAGAGCGCGACGAGCACGAGCATCAGGATCCAGCCGGCGAGCGGGCTCAGGTTGGCGCTCGCGATGTCGTTGATCTGCGCGTCGTTGATCGGGATGGTCCCGCCGTTGCCGAGGATCTTCAGCAGCACCCCTTGCCAGAAGAGGAGCCCGGCGAGCGTGACGACGAACGAGGGCAGCCCGATGATCGTGATGATCGAGCCCTGCAGCAGGCCGATGCCCGCGCACGCTACGAGGGCCGCCGCGATCGCAGCCCACCACGGCCAGTCGTGCGCCGGACCCGCGAGGTCGGCCATGGTCACTGCGCCGATCGCGGCGACGAAGCCGATCGACAGGTCGATCTCGCCGAGGACGAGGACGAACACCTCGCCCATCGCGAGCAGGCTGAAGACCGCGGCCTGGACGAGCAGGTTGACGAGGTTCCCCGTGGTCAGGAACTTCGAGTCGAGCGACTGGAACAGGATCGAGATGAGGATCAGCCCGGCGACGACCGGCAGGACCCCGCTCTCCCCCGCCTTGATCCGAGCGATTCCGCTGCGGAAGTACTCGCCTACGGATCCGGCAGTGAGCTCGGCCGGCACCGCGAGCTCGGCCTGCCGCGCTGCGATCTCCGTCTGCGCGACCTCCTCCTCGGCCGGGGTCACGGGCTCGTCGACCTTAGCCATCAGGCGTCCGCCTCCTCCGCGCGCGCCGCGTGCTCGGGCATGCGGTCCGAGGCGCCGGTCGTCATGAGATCGACCGCGATCTGCCGGTCGAGCTCGCTGGCAGGACGCAGCGCGACGACCCGACCGAGGTACAGCACGATGATCCGGTCGGCCACCTCGAAGACGTCGTTCATGTTGTGCGAGACGATCAGCGCGGCGTGGCCCTGCTCCGCGAGCCGGCGCGTGAGGTCGAGGACGCCCCGCGTCTGCGCGACGCCGAGCGCGGCGGTCGGCTCGTCCATGATCACGAGCTTCGTGTCCCAGAGCACGGCCTTCGCGATCGCCACGGACTGCCGCTGGCCGCCGGAGAGCGAGGCGACCGGCTGCCGGATCGAGCGCACGGTCGTCACGGCGAGGCTCGTGAGCGTCTCCCGGGCGGCCGTCTCCATCGACTCCTCGTCGAGGAGGAACGCGCTCCCGCGCTCCCGCCCGAGGAACATGTTCTGGACGATGTCCAGGTTGTTGCAGAGCGCGAGATCCTGGTAGACGGTCTCGATTCCCAGGGCCGCGGCCTCGCGCGGCGTGCGGAGCTTCACCGGCTGGCCCTCCCAGAAGATCTGGCCGTGCTCGGGCGCGTGGATCCCGGAGATGCACTTGATGAGCACGGACTTGCCGGCGCCGTTGTCGCCGATGAGCGCCGTGACCTCCCCGGCGCGGACCTCGAGATCCACGTCGGTGAGCGCCTGCACGGGGCCGAAGTTCTTCGACACGCCGCGAAGGCGAAGGAGAGGCTCGGCGCCGTTTCCGCTGCTCGTCATCGCGTCCCTTCCGGCTCGGGGACGTGCCGGGGCGCCGGGCCCCCGAAGAGGCCCGGCGCCGTCCGACCGCCTATCTGCCGCTGATTCCGGCCTCCTGGCACTTGCTGGCGAGGGCGCCCGCACAGAGGTCGGAGGTCTTGATCGCGCCATCCGCCACGACCGTGTCGGCCATGTTGTCGGTCGTCACCCAGATGGGCGTGGTGTAGACGGACTTGATGTCCGCGTTCAGCTCCGTGTCCTTCGTCGTCGCGTTGACGAGCGAGGTGGGCGGCGTCGCGCCGGCCCGCAGGTAAAGCGCGAGCGCCGCGGCCGCCTGCGCCTCGAGGTAGATCGGCTTGTAGACGGTGCCGCACTGGAAGCCCTTGAGGATGTTCTGGAGGCCCGACGGGGACGCGTCCTGACCGGTGGTCGGGAACGTGTTCGGCGGGATCTTGTTCTTCTGGAGCACCGCGATGACCGCGTTCGCGTTGTCGTCGTTCGGAGTCACGACCGCGTTGATGTTCGGGTGCGCGGTGAACTGCTGCTCGAACGTCGTCGCCGCCGTCGCGGGATCCCACGTTCCGGGCGGCTCGCCGACCTTCGTGTACGAGCCGTCGTCGAACTTGGGCTGCAGCACCTCGTTGTAGCCCTGCGCGAAGAGCTTCGCATTGTTGTCGGTCGGGTCGCCGTCCATGATCAGGATGTTCGGCTTCGAGACCTTCCAGGCGTCGATGCAGTCCACCTCGCCCTGGCCGATCAGCCCGCCGACCTTCACGTTGTCGAAGCTGACGTAGTAGCGATCCTCCGGACCGCCGGTCACGAGGCGGTCGTAATCGATCACCTTGACGCCCTTGGAAACCGCGTTCGACTCGATGGCCGCGCCCGAGCCCGGATCGAGCGGGTCAATCAGGAGCACCGACGCGCCCGCGGTGATGTCCGCCTCGGCCTGCTGCTGCATCGTGGCCGCGCTGCCCTGCGCGTTGTCGATCTTGAACTGGTCGGACGAGAGCCCGGCGGCCTCGAACGCCTGCTTGAGATACGGCGCGTCGTACTGCACGTAGCGCGCCGACGTGGTCGTGTCGGGGAGCAGGACGCCGATCAGGCCCTTGCCCTGCTTCGCGATGTCCGTGAGCTTCTTCATCTCGGAGAAGTCCGCGGTGAACGCAGCGGCGTCGATCTCCGGAACGGCGGCGGTGCCGCCGGTGCCCGTGGGCGAGGCGCCTTCGGTCGAGTTGTTGTCGCTGCCGCAGCCGGCGACCAGTGCCAGCGCGGTGCTCGCGAGACCCACGATCGCGAGCCGTCTCCAAGATGTGCGCATGCTTGCTCCCTTCACTAGCGGCCAGGGGCGACGAGGACACAATACTCCTGCCCATGAGCCCGATGAAACCGACCATCCGTTCTTGTCGTGACGACGAGCACAAGACGATCCTCGCGATCGTCAACGCCGCCGCCGAGGCCTACCGCGGCGTGATCCCGGACGACCGCTGGCACGAGCCGTACATGGACGCGCGCGAGCTCGAGGAGGAGCTCGCGGCGGGGGTCGAGTTCTGGGGCTACGAGGCAGACGGGGAGCTCGTCGGCGTGATGGGCATCCAGGCGATGGACGACGTCGACCTGATCCGGCACGCGTACGTGCTGCCCGAGCGGCAGGGCGAGGGCATCGGCCGCGCGCTCCTCGAGCACCTGCGGGGAACGACCTCCCGACGCATCCTGATCGGCACCTGGGCCGCGGCCGAGTGGGCGATCCGCTTCTACGAGCGCAACGGCTTCGCGCTGGTCTCGCACGAGCGGAAGACCGAGCTGCTCCGGCGGTACTGGAACATCCCGGACCGCCAGATCGAGACGTCGGTCGTGCTGGCCAATCCGCCGATCGACTAGAGCAGCGGCGAGACCGCCGCGAGCGCCGCGGCCCGCGCCCGCTCCTTCGCTCCGCTCAGCGGCCGGCCCGGCGTCGACACCGCCTCCGCGGGCGCGCTGAACCGCTCGTCGAACTGGGCCGCGACGGCGGGCGAGTGAAGCTGGAGGTCGATTTCGAAGAAGCGCTTCAGGCTCCAGGCCTCGAGGTTGCACGTCCCCGCCAGGAGCTCTCGGCCGTCGCGCACGAACGCCTTCGCGTGCAGCATGGTCGGGTACTCGAGGATGCGCACGCCGGCGTCCAGGAGCTTCGCGTGGTGGTGCTGCTGCGCCCCGGCGCACGCCCAGTTGTTCGCGTTCGCCGGCACGAACAGGCGCACGCGGACGCCGCGGCGGGCCGCCCGTTCGATGCGCCGGATCATCCCGCGGTCGGTGACGTAGGGGTTGACGACGTCCAGCGTCTCGGTCGCGCCGTCGAGCAGGCGCGCGATCGCGTCCGTGATCGGCCGGTACCGCCCCGGAGCGTTGTGCAGGACGCGCGCAGGAATCGGGTCGGCACCGCTGTCCAAGGAAGGGAAGAAGACGTCGAGCTCCGCCGGGGCGATCTCGCCGCCGAGCCAGTGGAGGCTCGCGAGGAAGACCAGCTGAAGCTGCGCGACCACCGGGCCTTCCACCCTGACGAAGAGATCGTGGAAGCGACCGTCCTGGAAGTGGTCCTCGATCCCGGCGCCTCCGACCCAGCCGATCCGGCCGTCGAGGATCGCGACCTTGCGGTGGTCGATGTGTCCGAGCCCGCGGAGGTTCCAGTCGCGTCGCTCCGCCGCCGCCGAGAGGCCCGGCGGGCACCCGCGGACGGGTCGCGCGCACGACGCAGACCTGGATGCCCGCGGCCGTGAGCCGGTCGTAGAACGCCCGTGACCCGCCTTCCGGGTCGGAGCCCTGCCGGTCGACGACGAGCCGGACGCTGACGCCCTCCGCGGCCTTCGCGACGAGCGCGTCGGCGAACTGGTCTCCGACGGTGCCGGGCCGAAACCCGAACTGGTTGATGTGCACGGAGGACGAGGCCGCGGCGATGTCCTCGAGCAACCGCGGGTAGAACGAGCGGCCCTCGACGAGCACCTCCGCGGACGACGCGCTGCTCTCGCCGAACGCGAGTGCGAGCGCGCCCCGGCTCGGAGGACCGGCGAGGAGCCGCTCGGCGTGCTCCTTGATGGCCTCGTCGGGCACCGCGGGCGGCGGGGTCGGCGTCACGGACCGCATCTTCGGTGAACCGCGCCAGAGAGGCCAGCCTCAACGGTCACGTCCGAGCGACGCGCAAGGATCGAGACCTGATGGGCGAGGCCTTCGTCTGGGGTGTGGTCGGGGGCTCCTCGCTCGTGATCGGCGGGCTGCTCGCGCTCAGGGTTCGCATGACCCGGCGTTTGCTCGGCCTGATCATGGCCTTCGGTGCGGGGGTTCTTCTGAGCGCGGTCGCCTACGAGCTCGTCCAGGAGGCGTTCGAAACCTCGGCCGGGGACGGCGGGATCGCGCTCGGGCTGTTCGCAGGTTCGTCCGTCTTCTTCGCGGCCGAGGTGCTGATCGACCGGCTGGGAACCGGTCGTCGAACAGGAGCGGCCGCGACGCCGGCGGGGATCGCGGGGCGGGCAATCGTCCTCGGGATCATCCTCGACGGGATTCCCGAGTCGCTCGTCCTCGGCCTGACTGTGCTGGAGGCCGGAACGGTCAGCGTCGCGTTCCTCGTCGCCGTCTTCCTCGCCAACCTTCCCGAGGCGATCGCGGCGACGACGGCCCTCTCCCGAGCCGGTCGCACCGGCACCCGGATCATGCGGTTCTGGGTGCTCGTGACCCTGGGCTTCGGCGTGGCGTCTCTCGCGGGCTACGTGCTGCTGGACGGCGCCTCGCCCCGAACGGTCGCCATCGTGCTCGCGTTCGCCGGCGGCGCGGTCCTGACGATGCTCGCCAACACGATGATGCCGGAGGCCCTCCATTACGGCGGCAAGCTGGCGGGCCTTCTCACGACGCTCGGCTTCGCGCTCGCGTTCGCGATAAGCGCCCTCGACTAGCCGGCCGCCGGGCGCAGGTAGGCGAGCACCGCCAGCACCCGGCGGTGGTCGTCCGGCGACTGCTGCAGGCCGAGCTTCCGGAAGATCTGGCGCACGTTCGCCTCGACCGTCTTCGGGCTCAGGAAGAGCGCCTGGCAGATCGCCCCGTTCGAGCGCCCCTCGGCCATGAGGCCGAGCACCTCGCGCTCGCGCTCGGTCAGCTCGTCGAGCGGCCCCTGCTCGCGCGGGCGCTTGAGGAGCCGGGACACGATCGTCGGGTCGATGACGCACTCGCCCTCGTCGATCCGCTTGAGGGCGTCCGCCAGCACGGCGATGTCCGAGACGCGGTCCTTGAGCAGGTAGCCGATGCGGTCGGGCGTCTCCTCGAGCAGCCGCAACGCGTAGCTCGACTCGAGGTACTGCGAGAGCACGAGCACGCCGACCTGCGGATGCGCGCGGCGGATCTCCTGCGCCGCGACGATCCCCTCGTCCGTGTGCGTCGGCGGCATCTTGATGTCGACGATCGCGACGTCGGGACGGGTGAGCTCGACGCGGCGCAGAAGCTCGGGCGCGTTCTCCGCCTTCCCCACCACGTCGAAGCCGGCGTCGGCGAGGAGGCGCACGAGCCCCTCGCGCAGGAGCATGGAATCGTCGGCGACGACTAGCCGCATGGGATCTCGGCGCGGATTCTGACTCCGCCGTCGGAGACATGCTCGACCCCGAGTCGACCGTCCAGCGCGCCGACGCGGTCCTCCAGGTCGAGGAGCCCCTCCGGCTCGGCCTCCGCCTCGACGTCGACGACGAGCGCGCCGTCGCGCCTCATCACGGCCACGGAGACGGGGCCGGCCTTCGCGGCCTCGGCGACGACCAGGTACGCAGCGGTCTCGACTGCCGCGGGGAACCGCTCCTGCGGCAGGGCGATGAGGCGCAGCGGCGCGTCCTCGGCGAGGGCCTCGATCGCCGCGGCGAGCCCTTCGTCGCTCAGGACGGCGGGGTGGATCCCGTGCGCGAGCTCCCGCAGCTCGGTCACCGCCTCGTGGAGCTGCGTCCCGGCTTCGTCGAGGCGCGCAAGCTGCTCCTCGTCCTCCGGTCCGAGCCGGCTCCGCACGAGACGCAGTGCGAGCGAGAGCCCGACGAGGCTCTGCTGGGCACCGTCGTGGAGATCGCGCTCGAGCCGTCGGCGCTCGGCGTCGCCCGCCTCGATGATGCGGGCCCGCGACGAGCGCAGGTCCTCGAGCTGAGCGCGCGCTTCGGCCTGGAGGCGCTCGTTCTCGAGCGCGAGGCGAGCGGCCGACGTCACCTCCTCGACGAGCTCCGGATTGTCGAGGAGGTCGGCCCGGTGCACGAGGAGCGCGACCGGCCGGCCTTCGCGTACGAGCGGTGTGACCGCACGACCGTCGAGAGGAGCGGGGTCGACCGGCCGCCCTCTTGCGTCCGCGTAGCGACCCTCGCCGACCGGGTAGGCGAGCCTGAGATCGGGGTCGGCCAGCGCGTCGGCGAGCCCGTCCCGCAGACCGCCAGACGCCGACTCGCCCAACTCGACGACCAACCGCGCGAGGGACGACCGCGTCCGCCGGGCCCGGAGCAGACTCCAGGCGACGGCAGCCGCCAGCGCCGCGAGGGCAGCGGCCTGACCGAGCCACAGCCGGCGGTCGAGCTCGCCGCTCCCCACGAACCCGCGGTCGAGGCTCGTGGCGAACGAGCCCGCCACGAGGCCGAGGTAGGCGCAGCCGGCGAGGACGACCGGCGCGACGACTCGCCGTCTCGTCCCGCTCGAGCGCGCCACTCTCCAGGCGGCCACTGCGATCAGCAGGAGGGACCAGGCAAGGCCAAGACGGACGCCGAGGGCATTGAGGTCGTCCACACGCCCAGGGTCGTCGGAGACGAGCAGGAGATTCTCCGGGCAACGGATGCAGCCGAACGTCGCCGGGTCGTAGAAGAGCGCCGGCAGGAGACCCAGCACGAGCACGGCACCGGCGAGGGCAACGGCGACGGCGACGCGCTCCACCCAGAAGCCGAGCCGGCCGCCCGGGTAGGCGAGCATCGCCCACGCCGCAAGCGGCGGACACGCCGCGAAGAGGATTAGGCCGATCGTGAAGACTGCGGCCGCGCCGACGCCGGGGTTGTCCCACTCGGCAAGGAACCAGGCGCCCCCGGCGGCGACCAGGAGCGGGCCGACCGTGTTCGCCGAGCGCCTCCCCCAGAAGACGAGGCCGCAGAAGAGCAGCGCCCAGCCGGCACCCAGCAGCGCCACTGCGCCCCAGAGCGACGAGCCAGCGAAGGAGAACGCCGGCTCGTCGCGGGCGAAGGCCAGCGAGACGGCGCCGAGCGCGAGCCCGGCCGGCCAGAGCACGAGCCGAAGCACCATTGTGCGAATCGTCGCACAGCGCCCATCGAGCCCCCAGTCTGGCCCTTGTGCAAGGCGAGGGTTGGCCCCATGCTTGGCGGCCACGAGTCGAGGGAGCGCCCTGATGTGCACGGAGCAGTGCGGCCGTAGCGTCGACAGCACCTACAAACGGAGGTGCAGGACGATGCAGACCAGACGAATCATCCGGTGGACGTCCGCCGCGGTGCTCTCGACTGCGGCGATCTCCCTGGCCGCGTGCGGCGGCTCGGAGAGCGACAAGGCCGGCGGCGCGGAGAAGACCCAGCCGCGTGTGCTGACGATGGCCGTCCAAAGCGGCGTGCCCGACCAGATGTCCGCGTTCGCGAAGGAGGTGAGCCGACTCTCCGACGGAACGCTCGAGATCAAGTTCAGCGAGAACTGGCGACTGGGGGAGCCGACAAGCGAGGCCGGGACGCTCGAGGACGTGAAGGCCGACAAGGTCGACATGGCATGGGTCGGCGCCCGAGCGTTCGACACCGTCGGCGTCACGAGCTTCCAGGCGCTCCTGGCTCCGCTGCTGGTCGACAGCTACGACCTCGAGGCCAGGGTCTTCGAGGAGGGAATCCCCGGCAAGATGCTGGAGGCGGTCGACGAGCCGGATCTCGTCGGGATCGGCGTGCTCCCGGGCCCGATGCGGAAGGTGCTCGGCGTTTCGCGGCCGTTCGCCAGTCCCGCGGACTTCGCCGGGCGCGTCGTCGGCATCCAGGACTCCGCGGTCGCGAAGCAGACGTTCGACGCGCTCGGGGCAACTCCGAAGCCCGTGCCCGCCCAGGCACAGCTCGACGGTCTCGACGCGTACGAGCAGCAGCTTTCGTCGATCGCCGGAAACTCCTACGACGCGACGGCGAAGTACGTGACCTCGAATGTGAATCTGTGGCCCCGGCCACTGGTCATCGTCATGGGCAACGACGCCTACGACTCGCTGACGGACGAGCAGCAGTCCGCCCTTCGCGACGCCGCAGAGTCGGCGATCCCGAAGGCCCTTCAGGCGTCGCGTGCAGAAGACGAGGAGGCAGTTGCGATTCTCTGCGCGCGCGGCATGACGTTCGGCACCGCATCGGACGCAGACGTCGCGGAGCTACGAACTGCCTTCGAGCCCGTGTACGCGGATCTGGGGAGCAATCCCGAGACCAAGTCGTACCTGGACGCGATCACGAGCCTCAAGCAGGAGATCGCGGCCTCGGCCGAAGCGCCCGCCTGCGCCGCATCCGACTCCGGAGGGTCTGCGTCCGCAGGGATTCCGGAGGGCACGTACGAGACGACGATCACGCGCGACGACTACGCCGCCTCCGGGGTGGAAGGCGAAAGCGCGGGGGTGTTCACGCTGGAGTTCGCGGATGGCACGGTGATCCTCCGCCTGCCCAGCGGAGAGGTCGGGTTCCAGGCGCCCTACACCCTCTTCCGCGACAAGTTCGAAGCCGTCGGCGAGCCTGACACCCTCACCGCACGGTGGGTGGTCGATGGGAAGAGGCTCGAGTTCAAGGACTTCGGGGCTTGCACGGGCTCCCCGTGCGTCCCTCTCGAGGAGCTCAACTACCACGTTCTCTGGGCGTCGCATCCCTGGGTGCGTGCCGAGTCGAAGCCGAGCTCCATCGACGGCGTCTACCGGATGAGCCTCACTCGCAAGGAGCTTGCTCGTTCGCCGCTGCTCTACGAGTCCGGTGAGGTCAACGACGAGAACTGGGGCGACCTCACGCTGACCTTCGACGCCGGTCGCGTGACCTTCGAGCAGGAGAACGATGTCACGAGCACCTCGACCTCGGGCACGTACGAGCTCGACGGCGACACGGTCGTTCTCGACTTCACCGAGGGCGTGAACGCAGGCGAGACGTTCACCGCCCACTGGAGCCTCTTCCGGGACAAGCTCGAGTTCACGCGTGACGAGACGCTCGGAAGCATCCCGACGCCGTACGTGATCGAGCCCTGGGATCGAGTCGAGTAGCCCTCACACCGGGATCTCGGCGCGGAGCCTAGTGCCCTGGCGCGGCAGGCTCTCCACGGAGAGCCTGCCGCCCAGGGCCTCGATCCGGTCTGCGAGCCCGCGCAGGCCGGTGCCCTTGGCCGGATCCGCCCCGCCGGCGCCGTCGTCGGCGATCTCCACCAGCAACCGGCCCGGAGACTGGGTGACCGAGACGGCCATCCCGGTCGCCTGTGCGTGTTTCGCGCCGTTCGTCAGCGCCTCCGAGCAGAGGAAGTAGACGGCGGCTTCGATGGCCTGATCGAGCCGGCCCACCGAGATCTCGAGCTCGACGGGCAGCCCGGCACGGAGGGCGAGATCCGGAAGCGCTGCGCTCAGCCCGCCGTCGGTCAGCGCCGCAGGATGGATGCCCTGGGCGAAATCGTGGAGCTCCGCGCGGGCCTTCCGGAGTTCGTCTTCGGTCTCCGCGAGCGTCGTGGCGGCGGGGCCTCCGACCGCCGCCCGCGTCTCGTCGAGGATGGCGGCGACGGCGGCGAGGCGCTGCTCGGCTCCGGCGCGGAGCTCTCGCTCGAGTCGGCGCCTCTGGGCGTCGGCGGCCTCGACGATCCGGCGGCGGGAGGCGGCAAGCTCCAGCACCCGCGCCCGTACCTCGGCCTGCAAGCGGGCGTTCGCGACCGCCATCCGCGCGGCGGAGGCGACGGCGTCGACGAGGGCCGCGTCCTCGAGCACCGCCTCGTCGTGCACGAGGACGGCGATCGGCTCTCCGTCGTGCGCGATCGGCGTCACCGCCCTCCCCGCGCCCGGATCGGGAAGCTCGACCGGTCTGCCCGCATCGTCGACATAGTGCGCCTCTTCCGGCAGCCAGTAGCCCAGGACGAGCGAGCGGTCGCCGAGCGCGCGCCCGAGCTCGTCACGCAGCGTCCGCGTGTCGGCCCGCTTGCCGAGGTCGACGACGAGGTCGGCGACGACCGCCTCGGCCCAGCGGCCGCGGAGCAGGTCGACGAGAAGGACGACAGCGAGGGACGCGATCACGATGTCGTAGGCCCAGAGCGACTCTCGGTCCAGACCCCAGCCCGCCAGCCGCTCGACGGCCCCGAATGCCAGCACGCCGGCGAACGCGAGCGCGGCCGCGAGGCCAGGGGCACCGGCCCGCCGTGCGGTGCCCGAGGTGCGAAGGTAGCCGTCGAGGGCCGCAGCGGCGACGAACGCGGCGAGGACGAGCGTGACGACGTCGTTTCGCGCGATCGGCTCGACGATTGCGTCGACGTAGGCGGCGGCGACCGTCGCCTGCGCGAGCCGCCGGCGAAGACGCCCGGTCGGATACGAGATGTGAAGGTGGACGAGCGGGCCGCGGTGGAGGTAGAGCAGCTGCGGCCAGAGGTTGCCCGCGAACCAGGTGTAGCCCGAGAGCGTCATCAGCGGCCCGACCCGGCTCTCGCCGCGCCGTTCCCAGGCGACGAACCCGCACGTCACGAGGACGAGGCCGACGACGCCGTCGGCCACGACAAGGGGGAGGTCGCCGGGCTCGTATGAGACCCACTCCGCCGCGACCGCCAGGACGACGGCGCCCAGGAGCAGCGCGATCCGCAGGAGCCGCACCGGTGCTAGCCGCCCGCGAGCTGCGCGAGCGTAGGACCGGAGAGCTCGCTCTTCGGGATGAACCCGCGGGCCCGGCTTCGCTCGAGTCTCCGACGGTACGACGAGACGTCGCGGCTCGACGTCAGGATGACCGCCGGGCCGCGGCCGTCCTCGAGCAGCGCCTCGCAGACCGCAAAGCCGTCCATGTCGGGGAGGGCCACGTCCAGAAGCACAAGCTCCGGTTCGAGCGTCCGCGTCAGGGCGAGCGCCGACGCCCCGTCCGTTGCCTCTCCGACGACGGCGAACCCCTCGGACTCGAGAAGCGCACGGGCGAAGGACCGGAAGCCGGCGTGGTCGTCGACGATGAGGACGGTCGCCGCCACGCATGAAAGCGTCGCACGTCGAGTGTCGGCCCGCATCAGGGGCAGCCCTGTGGCGCTCCTTGCGAGTCCCGGGTGCAAGCGCCCATGGAACGCTTCGCCTTCAGCTAGGGCCGATGCGCGCCAGCACGCGGTCACTGAGCACGACGTCGTGCGGGAGCCGGCTCAGCTCGGCGCCCTGAACCTCGACGCCGTGTCGAGCGAGGGTGCTCGCCAGCATGTTCCAGTGCCCGGCCTCCATCTCGGCCTGCGTCTCGCTCGGGAGCGGCTCGTCCGGCCCGACCACGGAGCGGGCCTCACGCTCGAGCTGCTCCACCGTCTCGTGCTCCCAGGCGCTGAGGCTCTCCGCCTCTCGCCGCTCCTCCTCGGAAGGCTCGTGATCCCAGCTCAGCGTTGACGGTCCCACCCCAGCCCCGGTCGTCGAGCAACAGGACGCGACGCCCGTCCGTGAGCACGGCTTCGTGAAGCGCCGTCAGCCAGTTCGAGCGCGCGTCAGGACCAGGGTCGTTCGCGGGGTCGAGGTCCACGAAGGTCACCAGGCGTTCGACGGAAGCCATGCGCTGATTCTCTCATTCACTTCGCTATCACTACACGGCGATGAGCGAGTCCCCAGGCGCTGCCCTCGCTTCGGCCGAGGCGCAGGTCGCGGCCGTGCGCGACGATCCCGCGGCGCGTCTTGCATTGGTCGTACAGGACCTACCACGGGCCGACCGGCCGCGCCCCGCGCCACCTGCCGTTCCGACGCGCGGCCTTGTCGTTCATGCGCTGGCAGGGGCATCGCGGTGTGCTCGATCCGCTCGACGCCTCGCCGCCGGGCAGCGTCTGGTGGCGGGCGGTCAACGAGCGACTGCTGCGGGACGGATGCGAATCCGTCGCACTCGTCGGCGGCCTGGCCGGAGAGGCGTCATCGCAGCCCGTGCGGCGGTGGCTGGAGTTCATCGCGAGGCCGACGGGGCGGAACTGGTACCGAGCGCATAACGCGAGCATCGTGGATGCCTATTTCGAGCACCGCGACCTCGCCGAAGCAGAGAGCCCGCCGGAGCGCTTCTTCATGAACGTCGCGCTGGTCCGCGTGCTCTACGCGCACGCACTCGTCGGGGCGCCGCGCCTTGCGCTGGGACGCGTTCGCTCCGCTTGGCCGCGTGCTCGGCGACCCCCGGCTCGGGATGGCCGGCGTCTTTCTCTCACTCCGCCGCGTGCTCCCGAACCGCTATCCACTCGCGCTCGACGTGGATCGCTACGTCGCCGACGAACAGCGTCTCGGCCGGCTGCTCGACTACGCGGTGATCGTCCCGCGGTTGCAACGCTTGTACGAGTGGTCCGCCGAGGAGCTCGACGAGCCACGCCTGCTCGAGCTGGTTCGCGACGGCAGCCCAATCTACGCCTGGCCCTTCGACAAGCGACACGTGTGGCGCTCCCCGCACATGCCGCCGGTCGGGCGGGTTCTCGAACGCGCCACCAGGGCCCGGTAAACCAGGCGCGCGTTCCGCTCGTCGAGCGATCGACCTATGAGCTCCTTGCGCGTGTCGCGTCGGGGCTGGCGGCGGCGGTCGACATCCAGTCCGGCTCCCAGAGACGGAAGCCGCCGAGGAATGCGTGCTGGTTGTTGCCGCGGCGGCTGTTCGGAGGCAGCTCGTCGAGCTCGACCACGTCCCCGCCGCCGATCATGACGTAGTCCGGCTCCATCGCGGCCGCGAGGCGCTCGACGACCTCGAACACCGTTTCACGCCATTTCTTCTTCCCGTGCCGCGCGAGCGCCTGGGCACCGACGTAGTCCTCGAAGGTCTTCTTGCGGAAGGGCAGGTGGGCCAGTTCGAGCGGCTCGACGATCCCGTCGACGATGAGCGCGGAGCCGAGCCCGGTGCCGAGGCCGAGGAAGAGCATCCGTCCCCCCTCGTAGCTGCCGACGGCCTGCATCACCGCGTCGTTGACGACCTTCGTCGGCACGCCGAACGCGGCGTCGTAGTCGAACCCGACCCATCCGTCGCCGAGGTTCACGGGCTCGGAGATCGGCTTCCCACCGCGCACCGGCGTCGGAATCCCGACGCTGACCCGATCGAACGACCAGCCGTCCGCGACCCGGAGCACGCCCTCGGCCATCGCCTGCGGCGTCATGTCCGGCCCCGACTTGAACCGCCGGCGCTCCTTCTCACCCGCGAGCAGAGCCTTCACATGCGAGCCGCCGACGTCGACGGCCAGCACGGACGGCGTCTTCGTGTCCTGCGGCACGGGCCGATTGAACCACTTGGGCGGGACCGACGTCTCCCGCATCGGTTCGAGCGTGCGGCGGTACTACGACCTTCCGGTGTCGCTCAGCCCGTGATCTCGCTCGGAAGGCCGAAGGCCGGGAAGATCTCGGGCGTGACGAAGGCGGTGATCTCCTTGATGAGCTCCCCGTCGAACGTGAGCACGTCGATCGCCGCGGCGACGAAGCGGCCTGTGTCGGCATCCAGGACGTAGCTGGCCACCGCGGCCTGCCCGCTGGCGCGAGTCGGGACCTGCCGCGCCTCGGGGCACGTCGCCTCCTGCGTGAACCGCGCGATCGTGTCGCGGCCGTGCCACCAGCTCGCCCACGGCGGCATCGAGAAGACCGCGTCCTCGGCGAGCACGGCGGCGACTGCGTCTGCGTCACGGCTCCCCCAGGCGTCGATGTACGTCTCGACGAGCTGCCGAACTCGCGCGTCGCCGAGCGAGCGAAGCGTCGTCTGCTGGTTGCGCTCGGGGAGCCGCTCGCCGACAGATGCGCGTGCGCGCTGCAAGGCGCTGTTCACCGACGCGACCGAGGTGTCGAGCGACGCTGCCGTTTCCCTCGCGGAGTACCCGAGCACGTCTCGCAGGATCAGCACGGCGCGCTGGGTCCCCGGGAGGTGTTGAACGGCCGCGATGAACGCGAGCTCGACGGCCTCGCGTTGCTCGTAGCGGGCCTCGGGCCCGGCGTGCTCGTCCGCGATCTCCATCGACTCGTCCGGATACGGCTCGATCCACACGGACTCCACGAGCGGCCGGCCGACGTCACCGAGGGGGAAGCCGGCCGATGGGCCGTGGTCGACCGGAAGCACGCGTTTCGGGCGTCGTGCGATCGCGTCCAGGCAGGCGTTGGTCGCGATCCGATAGAGCCACGTGCGAAGCGAGCTGCGACCGCCGAACTCCGCGAGGCCGCGCCACGCGCGGAGGAAGGTCTCCTGGAGCGCGTCCTCGGCGTCGTGGATCGAGCCCAGCATGCGATAGCAGTGGGCGTGGAGCTCGGCGCGATGGCGCTCGACGATGCGGCCGAACTCGGCCTCGTCGCCCGCTCGCGCAGGGCCGAGCAGCTCCTGCTCGCGCCTCAACTCCGTGGACGCCAACGTCATCCTCCTAGGGTAGACGGCCGACGCGGCCGAAACTCATCGCCAACCTACAGCCACCCTTCTCCTCCGCGAGCGTCACCGGTTCCGCATGACGACCGTCACACGGAGCGGCGGGTCAGGCGGACGCGCCGAGCTCGACGTGCTGCGGCGCGGCGTCGATCAGCCGCTCGAGGAGCGACCGGTCGCCCTCCACCTGGACGGCGTCGAGTCTCCGCTCGATGAACATGGCGTACACGCCCGCCGGATCCCCCTCGATCACCACGTCGGGATCTTCGACGGGACCGGCCAGCGCCTCGCCGTCCACGAGCGACGCGATCTCGTCGCCGATGTGGAACTCGAAGCGGCCGGGCGGCGCGAGCGGGGCGAGCACCGTGTCGAGCGCGTTCGCGAGCCAGCCGGGGAAGAGCTCGTCGTCGCCCGTCGGCGGGCCGAGCGAACGGGCGCCCCAGAGGGCCAGCTCGCGAATGACGGGGCGCAGCTCGCGCCCGTACTCCGTGAGCTCGTACACGCGTGACGCGGCCGGAGGCGGGAGCACGCTCTTCCTGACGATCCCGCCCGCCTCGAGATCCCTGAGGCGCGAGGCGAGGATGTTCGTTCCGATCCCGCGCAGGCTGTCGGCCAGGTCCGTGTAGCGCTTGGGGCCGCGAAGGAGCTCGAGGACGACCAGGAGCGACCAGCGCTCGCCCACCAGCCCGAGCGCGTGCGCGACCGGGCAGTAGTCGTCATAGCGCTTCGTCATGCGGCCATTGTAGCGAACCGCTTGCTGTCGTGAAGTTCTTCCTTGCACTATGAAAGTAGAAGCTGCTAGGTTGCCAGCATCATCTACAGACTCGAAAGGAAACCGGACGACATGGTCGCAACAGATCGACGCAAGTGGCTGGCGCTGGCGCTCCTCAGCGTCGTCCAGTTCATGGTCATCCTGGACATCGCAATCGTGAACGTCGCGTTGCCGTCGATCCAGGTCGATCTCGGGTTCTCGCAGGAGAACTTGCAGTGGGTGATCAGCGCCTACGCGCTCGTCTTCGGCGGGTTCCTGCTCCTCGGAGGCCGCTCCGCCGACCTCCTGGGACGCAGACGCATCTTCCTCGGCGGTCTCGTCGTGTTCACCGCTGGCCTCCCTCTTCGCCGGCCTCGCGTGGTCCGAGGGATCGCTGATCGCGGCGCGGGCGCTCCAGGGCCTCGGCGCGGCGATCATCACGCCCGCCGCGCTCTCGATCCTCTCGACGACGTTCGCCGAAGGCCGCGAGCGCAACATCGCCCTCGGAGCCTGGGGCGCCGTCGGCGGCTTCGGCGCCGCCGCCGGCGTCCTCTTGGGCGGGATCCTCACCGACGCGCTCAGCTGGGAGTGGATCTTCTTCGTCAACGTCCCGGTCGGGGTGCTGGCGATCATCCTCGCCCCGATCCTGCTCAACGAGAGCCGTGACGCCAGCGTCAAGAGGTTCGACCTCCCGGGCGCCGTGCTGGTCACCGCGGGCCTCTCGTCCCTCGTCTACTCGATCACCCAGGCCGGATCGGACGGCTGGTTCGCTGCGACGACGCTCGGCTTCTTCGCCGCCTCCGTCCTGCTGCTCTCCGGCTTCGTCGCCTGGGAGCTCAGGCACCCCGAGCCGCTCATGCGCTTCGGGATCTTCCGCACGCGAACCGTGGCCGGAGCGAACGTCGCCGGCTTCATCCTGGGCACGGCGATGTTCTCGATGTTCCTGATGCTGACCCTCTACATGCAGACGGTCCTCGGGTACTCGGCCATGAAGACCGGCGTCGCGTACCTCGCCGTCGCCGGCACGGCGATCCTCTGGTCGGCCGTCGCGGCCCAGCTCGTGACGCGGATCGGCGTGAAGCCGGTGCTCGTTACCGGGATGACGTTCCTCACCGCGGGCCTCGTCTTCTTCACCCAGGTCTCGGTCGGCGGCTCCTACGTGAGGGACCTGCTGCCGGGATTCCTCCTGATCGGCGTCGGAATCGGCTTCTCGTTCGTCCCGATCACGATCGCCGCGCTCGCGGGCGTCGAGGCGGCCGAGGCCGGACTGGCCTCGGGCCTCATCAACACGTCCCAGCAGATCGGCGGGGCGCTCGGGATCGCGGCGCTGTCGACGATCGCGACCACGCGGGCGGACGACGCGGTGTCGTCCGGCTCCGCCGTACCGTTTGCGCTGGTGGACGGGTTCACGGGCGCGTTCCTCGCAGGCGCGATCATCGCCGCAATCGGAATCGTCGCCTCGCTGACGCTGATCCGGCGCGACGAGCTCGAGCAGCCCGAGGTGGCCGCCGAGCCCGCGTTCGATCTCGCGGCCTAGACAGGCATCGCACCGAAACTAGGGAGCCCGGGCGACCGGGCTCCCTAATCATTTTGGGCGCATTCAGGACGAAGCCAGGACGCCGGGAAGCCAGGCGCGCACCGCCGCGGCCACCGCGTCCAGGTCGGTCCGCAGGCTGTGGTCGCCCGGCACTTCCACCACGGTGCGAAGCGCCGTGGCCGGCGGAATGCCGAACGGGTCCCTGGCGCCTTGCACGACCAGGGTCGGGACGGCCACCGCGTCGAGCTCGTCCAGCCGGCTCGGTGCCGGGGGCCGTCCTGGACCGCGACGCGGCTGCAGTGGGAACGCGAGGCACAGCACCGCTGTCGCGCCGGTCGCCTCCGCCGTGCGGCACGCGACCCGCGCGCCGAGCGATCGACCGCCGACGATGAGCGGCAACCGCGCCAGCTCGCCGTTCGTCAGGTGCTCGACGACGGCCGCCCACGCAGCGTCGAGCTGCCGCGCGCGGAGCAGGACTGCGCCGTCCCAAGACGCGGTAGGGCTGCTCCACGAGCGCGACGCTGATTCCGTCCGAGAGCGCCACGTCCGTCACGGCCTTCAGATCTCCCGAGGCAATCCCTCCGGCGGCGCCGTGACCGAGAACCAGGGCGGCCTGCGGCCGATCGGTGAGATGCAGATGGGCGTTCGCCGTGCCGTGCGGCGTGTCGACGGGGACGACCGTCACGCTCGCCGAGGTGGCTGCCATCGCACCAGCGTAGGCCAACGGTGTCAGGTCTTGCATTGCTGCATTTCGCCGCGCCGCGCCCGACATGGCGGGCGCGGCTCCCGACGCGGAGGAAACCCGCCCGAAGTCATCATGGCTTCGGCGAAAGCCGGAGCCGGATTCCGGGCGGTTGAATGGAGGCGGCGGGAATCGAACCCGCGTCCGAGGTCGATCCGACCTAGCGTCTACAAGCTTGTCCTGCGATTCAGATTCGCCCGCCGGCTGGATCGCAGGCGGCCCACCGACGGGCTAGCCATCCTTTGGAGTCCCGGGTCAGGCGATTGGCACTCCCTTCCCGGCGAGCCCGTTCGTTGACGCCGCTTGCCGTCCCACGGGCCGAGGACGGGGCGACGCGCTAGCTAACCGAAGTTAGGCAGCGAGTGCGAGTTCGTTATCCGCACTTGCGTTTGTCCCGGTTGTTTTACGAGGCCGACCGGGGACCTCGGCTTGCAGCTCTGCCGGAGCGTCGACCACGTCGAAACCTGGTCGCCCCCGTATGTCCCCTCATTGTAGCCTCGGGCTGTGATCGTCCTCGTGGACGGGCGGAATGTCGAGCGCTCGCGCTGGCCAAACGTCGCGAGCGAGGAGCTCGTCGAGGCGGTGGCCGAGTGGGCGGCCCGCGAGCGGCACAACGCCGTGGTGGTGTTCGACGGACGCGCGCCCGCGGGCCCGTCCGCGGTCGAGGTCGTCGGCACCGGCCGCGAGAGCGCTGACGACTGGATCGCGGCGCGCGCGGCCGAGCTCGCGGCGCGGCGGCGAGGCCTACGAGCTCGTCACGTCGGACCGGGAGCTTCGGCGCCGCGCGGGCGACGCGGCGGCAAGGATCACGGGCGGCGGAAGCTTCCTCGGCGTGCTCGGGCTCGCCCGGCATTGACACACATTTGGCACGGTCCGCGCACAGACACGGCACACGTTCGGCGATAGCATCGTGGCTGGTTGGGGGTGGGTTGGGAGCCCTAGTACACGGGCGCGAGATGACTACTCGGCGTCCCGGCCCCTGGACTTCATCGCCCGCTCGATCTGCCGCTTCGCGTCGCGGTCGGCGACGTCGCGGCGCTTGTCGCGGGTCTCCTTGCCGCGGGCGAGCGCGATCTCGACCTTCGCCCGCCCGTCCTTGAAGTAGAGCCGCGTCGGGATGAGTGTCAGGCCGCGCTCGGCGACCTTGCCGGCGAGCTGGTCGATCTCGCGCCGGTGGAGCAGGAGCCGGCGGTCGCGGTCCGGATCGTGGTTCGCGAGGTTTCCCGCCGTGTACTCCGGGATGTGTGCGCCGACGAGGTAGATCTCGCGGCCGCGCACGTCGCCGAACGCGCGCTGCAGGGTCGCATGGCCCTCGCGCAGCGACTTCACTTCGGTGCCGGTCAGCTCGAGCCCCGCCTCGACGCGATCCATCAGGTGGTACTCGTGGCGCGCGCGGCGGTTCTCCGCGATCACCTTCGTCCCCGTCGGCTTGGCCACCCGGGGATTCTCGCATCGCGCGCGAGGGGCCCCGTGCGGCTCAGGACCCCTCGCATCCGGGAAGACCTAGCTAGCGTCGTTGACGAGCCCGATGAGGTGACCTTCGGGATCGGTGAAGTGCCCGAGGACCATGCTGCCCATGATCGTCTCGGGCCCCATGACGCGCGTGCCGCCGAGCGCCTCGGCCTTCGCAAGCGCGGCCTCGACGTCCGGCACGCCGACGTAGAACATCACGTGCCCCTCGTAGCCCTCGGGGCCCTGGGCAACGCCGCCGCCGATGCCTGTCCCGTCCGGCGCCTGGTTCTCCTCGCGGGAGACGATGCCGTAGTTCATCTCGTTGTCCGCGTCGATCCGCCAGTCGAAGAGCTCGCTGTAGTAGCTGCGGAGCTTCTCGCCGTCCTTGCCGATGACCTCGAAGTGCACTACCGGGTATCCCATGCGTCTCTCCTTGTCTCAGTTGACGTACCCCTCAGACCCCGGAGCGCCGCGAAACTCATCTCGCTACGAGCGCGTCCACGACTCCCGCGGGTTCGGGAGCGGCGTCAGGACACCGGCCAGCTGATCTCGTAGGTGCTCGTAGTTCGGCGGCAGCGAGAGCCCCTCGCCGAGCGTCTCCCACGGCTCGTCGGCGGTGAAGCCGGGACCGAGCGTCGCGATCTCGAAGAGGACGCCGCTCGGCTCGCGGAAGTAGATCGACTTGAAGTAGAAGCGGTCGATGACCGGCGTCGGCTGTCCGCCTGCGCGCATGACCTGCTCGCGCCACTTCTCGTGCTCCTCGATCGTCGAGGCCCACGCGACGTGGTGGACGGTGCCGGCACCGCCGATTCCCGGCTCGGAGGGCGCGGGATCGTAGCTGTAGAGGCCGCCGCGCTTCTCGCCGCGCGCCTCCCATTCGGCCGGCGGATCGATCGGGTCGAAGGAGACGGCCTGCTCGAGGAACGCGCGGCTCGCCTCGGGCGCGCGGTGGTACGCGCGCACGGAGTCGAAGCCCTGGAGCGCGAGCTCGGCGGGGATCTCAGGATGCTCGGCGACGAGCGGCTCGTCGGTGGTCTCCACGACCGCGAGCTCGAGACCGAGGCCCTCCGGGTCGGCGAAGCGGAGCCGCGAGCCATCGCGCTCGGTCGGCCACGCCCTCGCCGCCGAGCCGCTCGGCCCAGAAGTCGAGCGCCGCGTCGGAGGCCACGCGCCACGTGACGCGGTGCACCATCCCCGCGCCGGCCCGCCCCGGACGCGCGCCGGGGTACTCGAAGAACGTGATGTCGGCGCCCGCGCTGCCCTGCTCGTCGGCGTAGAAGAGGTGGTAGACGGTCGGGTCGTCCTGGTTGACCGTCTTCTTCACCATCCGCAGGCCGAGCAGGCGCGCGTAGAAGTCGACGTTGCCGGGCGCGTCGGCGGTGATGCACGTGACGTGGTGGATGCCCTCGAGTCGCATCAGCGTCTCCCTCGCGGCCGGGGGTTCGCGGCTTCGGCCGGCCGCAGCTCCACCTTACCTTCGATGCGATCGATCGCCTCGACCTGCACGCGGATCGCGTCGCCGAGCCGGTAGCGCGTCCCGGACCGGCGCCCGACGAGCGCCGTCCCGAGCGGGTTCAGCTCGAAGTACTCGCCCGGCAGGCGCCGCGCCGGAAGGAGGCCCTCGAACACCTCGCCGAAGCGGACGAAGATGCCGGAGCCGATCGCGCCGATGATCTCGCCGTCGAACCCGGCCTCCCAGCCCTCCTCGAAGAGCACGGTTGCCGAGGAGGGACGCGGCGCAGATCGCGTCGGCCCGGTACTCGACCTGCGCCGCCTCGCGCTCGCGCCCGGACGTCCACTCGGCGAGCGCCTCGAGGTCCTCGGGCGGCGGGTCGTCGGAGACGCCGAGCTCGCGCAGGAGCGCCCGGTGGCACACGAGGTCGGGATAGCGCCGGATCGGTGACGTGAAATGGCAGTACGCGGGGCTCGCGAGCCCGGAGTGCCCGAGGTTGCTCGGGTCGTAGCGCGCCTGCTTGAGCGAGCGGAGA
This sequence comes from uncultured Actinomycetes bacterium, assembly GCA_963720515.1. Lineage (GTDB taxonomy): Bacteria > Actinomycetota > Thermoleophilia > Gaiellales > Gaiellaceae. The sequence continues at coordinate 892,290 of OY970397.1, forward strand.
ACGAGCGTCCGGAACGCCTCCTTCCCGCGCCCGGACTGCTCCGAGTACTCGCGCACGCGCTCGCTCACCTCGGCGGCGATCCGGGCCGCGTCGGCGCTCGTCGGCTGGTCGGGCACCGGGGGCGTCGGCACCTCGAGGTCGGCGAGCTTCGCGAGCAGGAGCTCGATCGCCTGCGGATCCGGCCGCTCGTGCACGCGGAAGAGCGCCTCGCGCCGCCGGCCCGCGAGGAGCGACCCGACCGCCTCGTTCGCGGCGATCATGAGCTCCTCGACGAGCATGTGCGCGAGCGGCTCCGCCTCGATCCAGGCGCGCTCGACCCCGCCGCGCCCGTCGAACGCGAACACGATCTCGCCGGCCTCGAGCGAGAGCGCGCCGCGGGCGAACCGGCGGCGGCGGAGCTCCTCCGTGAGGCGGTGTGCGAGCCGGAGCGTGTCCGCCGTCTCCGGCGCGGCGTCGAGCTCGCCGGCCAGGATCGACTGCGCCTGCCCGTACGTGAGCCGCTCGTTCGAGCGGATCAGGCTGCGGTAGAACGCGGGCTCCCCCGGGCGCAACGCCGCGTCGAACGGGATCTCGACCGTGACCGCGCGGCGATCCTCGAGCGGGCGCAGGCTGCAGCGGTCGTTCGAGAGCTCCTCCGGAAGCATCGGCTCGACGAGCCCGGGGACGTACGTCGAGAACGCGCGCTCGGAGGCGTCGCGGTCGAGCGGCGACCCGGGCGGCACGTAGGCCGAGACGTCCGCGATGTGCACCCAGGCGCGCAGCCCGTCGCCCTCGGCCCGCACGGAGATCGCGTCGTCGAAGTCCTTTGCGGTGTCGGGGTCGATCGTGACGGTCGCGAGATCACGGAGATCCACGCGGCCGACATCCACCTCGTCGCCCGGCTCGGGCGGGACCGGCGGCGCGGGCCTGCGCACGCCCCGATGCCAGAGGAGCCCCTCGAGCACCGCCTCGATCGCGTCCGGCTTCCCGAGGACCCGCTCCACCTTCGCCCGCCCGCGGCCGAGGCGGAGCAGCACGAGATCGCCGACCGCCGCGTCGCCCGTGCCCTTGCGGTCGACGACGACCGGAACGCCACCCTCGAAGAACGGGTCGCCCACGAGGAGCTTGCCCCGGCGGGCGAGCTCCGCGACGAGCGGTCTCCACTAGTGCTCCTTCAGGTGATGCCGACCACCGGCTGGGTCGCGAGCACCAAGCCAGAGGTCGCGATCGTTCGCCGCCAAGGCCGGGAGCCTTGGCAAGAGCGAGCGCGGGCTCAGGCGCAGCGTGATCGCGGGCCAGACGCGGGCGCGCATCGCCTGGAGGGGCACTTACCTGGGCAGCTGGCTGCGGAGGACGTCGGAGGCCCGGACGAGCGCCTCGTCGCGCACGGTCTCGGGCCGGTCGTAGGCGTGGAGGTCCGGCTTCAGGCCCCTGCCCATGAGGTTCACGCCGCTCGGAGTGCGGAAGACCGCGGTCGTCAGCTTGAGCGCGGCGCCGTTCGAGAGCTCACGGAGCGACTGCACGCTCGCCTTCCCGTATGTGCGCCGTCCGACGACGAGCGCGCGGTCGTCGTCCCCGAGCGCGCCGGCGACGACCTCGGCGGCGCTCGCGCTCTGCTCGTCCACGAGGACGATGAGCGGCACGTCGGCGAGCGGCGCCTTGCCGGAGACCGAGTAGACGGTGCGGCCGTGGTGGATGCCCTCGGTCACGCAGACGACGCCGCTCTTCACGAAGAGCGAGACGGTGCCGATCGCCTGCTGGAGGAGGCCGCCCGGGTTGTCGCGCAGGTCGAGCACGACGCCCTTCGCGCCCTTCTTCATGAGGCGCGGCGGTGCGCGTGGACACGGAGTCCACCGTGTTCGCGCGGAAGGACAGGATGTGGACGTAGCCGAGCGGCGCGGCGCCCTTGCGCTGGATGAGCCGCGAGCGGACGGCGGGAAGCTCGATGTCGGTGCGCTCGACCGTGAACTGGATCGTGCCCTCGCGCGGGCGGCGAACGGTGAGCGCGACCCGCGTGCCCTTCTCGCCCTTGATCAGCTCGAGCGAGCGGTCGAACGGAAGCCGGCGGATGCGGCGGCCGTCGATCGACACGATGAGGTCGCCGGGCTTGATGCCCGCGGCGCGCGCCGGCCCGTCGAGCGCGGCCTTCACGATCAGCCCCTCCCGGCGCTGGCCGACGGTCAGCCCGATGCCGCCGTAGCTCTTCGCCGTCCGGCTCTGGAGGTCGGCGTACTCCTGTGCGGACAGGTAGTCCGTGTACGGGTCCTCGAGGCCCTCGATGATCTCGTCCACGTCGTGGCGCGCGAGCAGCTCGGACGGCACGGGCCGGTAGTACGCCGAGACCAGCTCGCTCCGAACCTCGTCCAGGACTTCCGGGCGGGTGTCGCGCGGGAGGCCGGAGAGCGTGCTTCCTCCGGATTCGTGCGCGCGCGTGGCCGCAAGTCCGAGCGCAAATGCGCCTGCAAGCAGGAGTCCGACTCCCGCGATGGCTGCGAGATGCCTCATGAGTGCCGCGGCGTCAGTATAGGTCGGCTAGACGCGATTGCGACAGCACCCCCGTGCGGGGTCAAGCCTACGCAGGTCTCCTCAGACCTTCAGGAACCGGCGCAGCGTGATGCCCGAGCCCACGGCCCCGATGACGAGGCTCGTGCCGATCAGGATGAGCGCGATGAGCGGGAACGCGAGCGCATGGACCTCGTCGTTCGTGAGCGTCGAGTGCTCGATGACGGCCGGCAGCGCGACCTCCTTCGCGAGCACGAGCAGCACGATCGCGGCGAGCGATCCGACCAGGCCGGTCAGGAGCCCTTCGAGCACGAACGGGCCGCGCACGAACCAGTTCGTCGCCCCGACGAGCTTCATCACCTCGATCTCGCGCCTGCGGGCGTAGATCGAGAGGCGAATGGTGTTCGCGATGAGGATGATCGACGCGACGATCAGGATCAGGCTGCCGAAGATGAAGATCGCGCCGATCACCTTCGCGACCTTGAGCACCCGGTCGGCGGTCTTCTTGCCGTACGCGACCTTCCCCACCCCGGCCGGTAACGGGTCGAGCGCCGCCGCGATCTTCCCGACGTCCTCGCCGCGCTTCGGGATGATCTTGAACGAGGCCGGCAGCGGGTTCGTGGTGAGGCTCTCGACGATCTCGGGGTGGCGCTTCGTCTCGATCGCGAGCGCCTCCTCCTTCGAGATGAACTCGGCGGACTTCACCTCGGGCATGGCGACGATCGTGTTGTGCACCGCGTTGATCTGGGCCGTCGTGGCCTCCTTGTCGCAGGCCGGGTCGGTCTGCGTGCAGAAGTAGGCGTTCACGATCAGCTGGCGCTTCACGTCGTTCGTGTACGACGTGACCCAGGTGCCGAGCGCGATGAAGAGGCCGAGCAGGAACATCCCGATGAGGACGGTCATGGTCGCGGCGAGCGCCGTCGAGACGTTCGAGGTGACTGAGCGAAGCGCCTCCTGGAGGAAGAGCTTCAGCCGTGCGCCCACTAGCCGTAGCCTCCGCGGCGTTCGTCGCGGACGACGAGGCCGTCGTCGAGCGCGATCACGCGCCGGCGCATCTTGTCCACCATCTCGCGGTCGTGCGTCGCCATGACCACGGTCGTGCCGGTCCGGTTGATCCGGTAGAGGAGCTGCATGATCCCGACGGACGTGTCGGGGTCGAGGTTCCCGGTCGGCTCGTCGCAGATGAGGAGCGGCGGATGGTTCACGAACGCGCGCGCGATCGAGACGCGCTGCTGCTCGCCGCCCGACAGCTCGTCGGGCATGTGGCTCATCTTCGAAGAGAGCCCGACGAGGCCGAGCACCTCGGGGACCTTGGAGCGGATCGCGGTGCGCGACTCGCCCTGCACGAGGAGCGCGTAGGCGACGTTCTCGTAGGCGCTGCGGTCGGAGAGAAGCTTGAAGTCCTGGAAGACGCAGCCCATGTTGCGCCGCAGCATCGGCACCTTGGAGCGCTTGAGGCGCGCCAGCTCGCGGCCGCCGACGATGATCCGCCCGTCGGTGGGCTCGAGCTCCTTCAGGAGGAGCCGCATCATCGTGGACTTCCCGGAGCCGGACGGGCCGACGAGGAAGACGAACTCGCCCTTGTCGATCGTGAGCGAGACGTCGCTGAGCGCCACGATGTGCGGGTCGTAGATCTTCGTCACGGCCTCGAACACGATCATGGGCGCGCCGGCGGCCCGCGGGGCCGCGGATTCAGGCGCTTGCGAGGGCGCGGGGAAGTCGGGTGTCGCGAGTGTCGTTTCCTGCACCGGAAAGGGATCCTGGGGGCCGATTGAGCCCGTCGGCGGGAGGTCGGTGGAATCGGGGATATTAGCTGAGGTCACGGAGAGCCCAAACGGTTAGGCGACGGTGCCGGCGGCCTTGGCGAGCAGGTATGCGTGCACGAACTCGTCCAGGTCGCCGTCGAGGACGCCCTGGGCATTGCCTTCTTCGACGCCCGTCCTGTGATCCTTTACGAGCTGGTACGGGTGGAGGACGTAGCTGCGGATCTGGCTGCCGAAGCCCGTGTCCATCACCTGCCCGCGCTCCCGCGCGAGCTCGGCCTCGCGCTTCTCGAGCTCGTACTCGGCGAGGCGGCTCTTCAGGATCCGCATGGCCGTCTGGCGGTTCGAGAGCTGCGAGCGCTCGTTCTGGCACTGGACGACGATCCCGGTCGGGATATGGGTGATCCGCACGGCCGAGTCGGTCTTGTTGACGTGCTGGCCGCCCGCGCCGCTCGCCCGGTACGTGTCGATGCGAAGGTCGGCCTCGTCGATCGCGAGATCCACGTCGTCGGGGAGGAGCGGGCTCACGATCACCTGCGCGAAGCTCGTGTGGCGGCGGTGCGCCGAGTCGAACGGCGAGAGGCGCACGAGGCGGTGCACGCCGCGCTCGGCCTTGAGCGTGCCGTAGGCGTTCTCGCCCGACACGGTGAACGTCGCGGACTTGAGGCCCGCCTCCTCCCCGGGCGACTCCTCGATCACCTCGGTCTTGAAGCCGCGGTTCGCGGCCCAGCGCAGGTACATGCGCAGGAGGATCTCGGCCCAGTCCTGCGCGTCCGTACCGCCCGTGCCGCCGTGGATCGAGACGACCGCGTCGCCCGCGTCGTACTCGCCCGTGAAGAGCGCGTCCTCCTGGAGCCGCGCGAGCTCGTGCTTGAGCGCGTCCACGGAGACGGCGACCTCGTCCAGCTCACCGTCCGCGTCCGCGAGGCCCGCGAGCTCCGTCAGGTCGTCGGCCTCGGAGGTCAGCCGGTCGTAGCGCTCGAGGCGCCGGGTCAGGCGCGCTTGCTCGGACGAGATCTTCGCGGCGCGCTGCTGATCGTCCCAGAAGCCTGGCTCGCCCATGGCCGACTCGAGGTCGGCCACGCGGCCGCGGAGCTTCTCGGGGTCAAAGGTAATCACGGACCCAGGCGAGCTGGGTCCCGATCTCCTCGAGGTCGCGCTCGACGGCGGAACGGTCGGTCTCGGTCATCGCGATTCGATGCTACCGTCGGCGCCCGTCGTGGGCCGGATCTCCGTCGTCGTCTCGCCGGGCGCCCGCCGCACCGAGCTGGTCGGCCGGCAGGGCGATGCGTGGAAGGTGCGGGTCGCCGCGGCGCCGGAGCGCGGGCGCGCGAACGACGCCCTCTGTGTGCTGCTCGCCGAGCTCCTCGGCGTGGCCGTCGCGTCCGTGCGCGTGGTAGGCGGCGCATCCGCGCGGCGGAAGGTCGTCGAGGTGGACGGCCTGGACGCGGCCGAGCTCGACCGGCGCCTCAGCCGCTGAGCGAGCGCGCGAGCTCGGCGACCCGCCGGCCGGCCTCGCGCAGCCGGTCCTCGGGCTCGTTCGTGAAGATGAAGCGCACCTGGTGGAGACCGAAGTCGTCGGCGCCCCAGCCGCGCATCGGCGTGACGGCGACGTCGTGCTCGGCGAGCGCCCGCTCGCAGAACTCGTCCGCCGTCAGGCCCGTTCCCTCCACGTCGGCGATGAAGTAGTAGCCGCCCTCCGCGGACACCGGATCGACGCCCGGCGCGCTCGCGAGCTCCTCGAGCAGCGCGTCGCGGTTCCGCTGGAAGGTCTCGCGCAGCTCGTGCTGCCAGTCCTGCGGGCCGGCGAGCGCCGCGGCGGCGCCGGCCTGGGCGAAGCCGCCCGGCATGATCCCGTTGAAGATGTGCGCGTCCTCGAGCGCGCCGGCCAGCTCGCGCGGCGCCGCGGCCCAGCCGACGCGCCAGCCCGGCATCCCGTAGTCCTTCGACACGGCGCCGATCGCGATCGTCCGCTCGCGCATCCCCGGGAGCGCGGCCGGGTGGACGACCTCGCGGCCGTCGAAGGCGAGCCGCTCGGCATGGCCGTTGAAGACGAGCACCGCGTCGTTGGAGACCGCCGCATCGGCGAACGCCTGCGTCTCCTCGCGGGTGAACACGGTGCCGGTCGGCATGCACGGCGAGGCGAAGAACACAGCCCGCGCACCCTGCGCGACCTCCCGGAGCCGGTCGGTGTCGAGGGCCCAGCGGCCGTCGCGGCGCTCGAGGTCGCAGAACGCCTGCACGCCGCCCGCGAGCCGCACGCGCTGGGCCATGCCCGAGTACGTCGGGTTCGTGAGGAGCACGCGGTCGCCCGGGTCGATCGTCGTGAGGAGCGCGTTCAGGAGCGACTCCCCCGCGCCGGAGCTGATGACGACCTCGCCCTCGGGGTCGTACTCGAGCCCGAAGTCCTCGCGGAGCCGGTGCGCGACGGCCTCTCGCATGATCCTGAGCCCCCGGAGCGGGAGGTAGCTGTTGTAGTCGTCCACGCCGACCGCGTCGCGCGTCGCGGCGAGGACGTGATCGGGCGGGACGAGGTAGCTGTCGGCGTTCTCGAGCCGGAAGGCGCCGGGGCGGGCATCGGCCAGGTCGGCCATGTCCGCCATGGTCATGCGCATCATGCTCGCCACCCGCTTCGAGATCCGGACGCTCACCGCCTGCGGACCCTAACGCGCGACGCCGGCGTAGCGATAGCCGAGCGCCTGGATGACGCCGACGTCGACGAGCGTGGCCTCGAGGTCGCGCGTCGAGACGCCGTCCACGTAGCGCCAGAGGTACGGCTCCCAGGTGAGCGCGCGCTCCTCGAAGCGCGCCGCGAGCGCCGGGAGGATGACGTCCGAGCCGTGCAGCCCCTCGTGCTCGGCGGCCCACTCCTCGCGCAGGGCGTCGAGCGAGCGCGGCACCGGGTGGCCCCGCGCCGCGCCGAGCGCGCGGAGCTGGCCGTAGTACCACTCGGCTGTCGGCTCGTCGAGCCGGTCGTGGGCGAACTCGTCCAGGAGGACGAAGCCGCCGGGTGCGATGAGCGCGGCAATCCGGTCGAGCGCCGCGTCGAGGTCATGGACGTGGTGGAGCGAGCGCGAGGCGACGACCGCGTCGAACGGGCCGGGCTCGTCGAGCTCCTCGAGCGTCACGCGCAGGAAGATCTCCCCGCCGGGCGCCTCGGGATCGATCGCCAGGACGTCGTAGCCGGCCGAGGCCAGCTCGAGCGCGAGCGCGCCGTCGCCGCAACCGACCTCGAGCACCCGGCCGGACCTGACCTGGGCACGAACAAAGTCCGAGAAGCTCACCGGTAGCGCGTGGGCCGGCGAAGCCGGGTCAGGCGCCGTGGCACTTCTTGAACTTCTTGCCCGAGCCGCATGGGCAGAGATCGTTCCGCCCGACGTTGTCGAACTCGGACGAGACGCGCTGCGCCTGCGCGGGCGGCGCACCCTCCCCGGCGCCGAGCGCGGCGGCGCCGCCGGCGGCAACCGCGGCCCCGCCGGCCGCCATGATCGCGTCCGACCCGGCGAGCGACTGGTGCTCGTAGACGAGGTTGCCGTTCCCGCCGCCGTTCGCCCTGGCCGGCTCCGCCGCGAGCGACTCGGCCTGGCTCTGGTCGATCTCGAGGTGGAAGAGGAAGCGGAGGACCTCCTCGCGGATCATCGCGGCGAGCTCCTGGAACATCGCGTGCCCCTCGGCCCGGTACTCGGAGAGCGGGTCCTTCTGGGCCATCGCGCGAAGGTGGATGCCGTCGCGCAGGTACTCCATGCCGTCGAGGTGCTCGCGCCAGCGGGTGTCGACGACCTGGAGGACGAGGTAGCGCTCGACCTCCCGCATGAGCTCGGAGCCGAGCTCCTCCTCCTTCGCCTCGTAGGCGTCCTGCGCATCCTCGACGAACTCGGCGACGAGGTCGTCACGCGTCCAGGTCTTGCCGACGAACTCGGCGGCGTCGAGCTTCGGGTCGTAGAGCGCCGCGAGCTCGCCGACGAGCGCCTCGATGTCCCACTCCTCCTGGTAGTCGGCCTGCGTGTGCTGGAGGACGGTCGCCTCGACGACCTCGCCGATCCACTGCTCGATCTCCTCGGAGAGGTCCTCGCCCTCGAGGACGCGCCGGCGCTGCTCGTAGATGACCATGCGCTGGACGTTCATCACGTCGTCGTACTTGAGGACGTTCTTCCGCGAGACGAAGTTCTGCTCTTCGACCTTCTTCTGGGCGCCCTCGATCTGCTTCGTGAGGATCCCGGCCTGCATCGGCTCGTCGTCCGGCAGGCCGAAGCGGTCGATGATCCGATAGATCCGGTCGCCGGCGAAGAGGCGCACGAGCTCGTCCTCGGCGGAGAGGTAGAAGCGCGACTCGCCCGGGTCGCCCTGGCGGCCGGAGCGGCCGCGGAGCTGGTTGTCGATCCGCCGCGCCTCGTGCCGCTCGGTACCGAGCACGTACAGGCCGCCGAGCTCCGTGACGCCCTCGCCGAGCTTGATGTCGACGCCGCGGCCTGCCATGTTCGTCGCGATCGTGACCGCGCCGCGCTGGCCCGCGTCCTTGATGATCTCCGCCTCGCGCTCGTGCTGCTTCGCGTTCAGGACGTTGTGCGGGATGCCGCTTCGCGTGAGGAGCTCGGAGAGGTACTCGGAGACCTCGACGGAGATGGTGCCGACGAGGATCGGCTGGCCCTTCTCGTGGCGCTCCTTGATGTCGGCGATGGCCGCGTCGTAGCGCGCTTCCTTCGTCTTGTAGATGTAGTCGTTCTCGTCGAGGCGCGCCATCGGCGCGTTCGTGGGGACCTCGACGACGGAGAGGTTGTAGATCTCCTGGAACTCCTTCTCCTCCGTCTTGGCGGTACCGGTCATGCCGGAGAGCTTCTCGTAGAGGCGGAAGTAGTTCTGGAGCGTGATCGTCGCGAGGGTGACGTTCTCCTCCTTGATCGGGACGCGCTCCTTCGCCTCGACCGCCTGGTGGAGGCCCTCCGACCAGCGGCGCCCCTCCATGATCCGGCCGGTGAACTCGTCCACGATCTTGACCTCGCCGTCCATGACGACGTAGTCCTGGTCGCGCTGGTAGAGCGACTCGGCCTTGAGGGCCTGGATCAGGTGGTTGACGAGCTGGACGTTGTGCGGGTCGTAGAGGTTCTCGATCCCGAGCGCCGCCTCGACCTTCTCGATCGCCGACTCGAAGGGCGCGACGTTCTTGAACTTCTCGTCGTAGGTGTAGTCGGCGTCGCCGTAGACCTCCTCGCTCTGCGCGGCCGGGATGACCGCGGCGCTCTCGAGCGTCTTCACGATGCGCGCGAAGTCGTAGTACGTCTTGGCCGCCGTCTCGGGCTCGCCCGAGATGATGAGCGGCGTCCGCGCCTCGTCGATCAAGATCGAGTCCACCTCGTCCACGATCGCGTAGGAGTGGCCGCGCTGGACGGTGCCTTCGAGCGCGGTCGCCATGTTGTCGCGGAGGTAGTCGAAGCCGAACTCGGAGTTCGTGCCGTACGTGATGTCGGCCGCGTAGGCCTCCTTGCGCTCGGCGAACGGCATCATGTTCCGGATGAAGCCGGCGCGCATGCCGAGCCCCTCGTAGACCGGGCCCATCCACTCCATGTCGCGCTTCGCCAGGTAGTCGTTGACCGTGACGAGGTGGACGTTCCCGCCCGGGAGCGCGTTCAGGTAGAGCGGCATGGTGGCGACGAGGGTCTTCCCCTCACCGGTCTTCATCTCGGCGATGTCGCCCTCGTGGAGCACGATCGCGCCCATCACCTGGACGTCGAAGTGCCGCATCCCGACGGTCCGTCTCGCGGACTCGCGCACGGCGGCATAGGCCTCGAAGACGAGCTCGTCGAGCTCCTCGCCGTTCTCGAGCCGCTGACGGAACTCGGCCGTCTTCCCGGCGAGCTCGGCGTCGGAGAGCTTCTCGAAGTCGGGCTCGAGCGTGGCGACGTAGGCGGCCTGCTGGGCGAGCTTCTTCCGCCGCCGCCCTTCGCCCGCGCGAAGTACGCGCTCGAGTCCTCCGTAGTTGTCAGGCATTCCGAGTCAGGGTACCGAGTTAGAGCGGGTCCACCGTGAGCTGCCAGGACCCCTCGGCGACCTTATCGGCGCGTGCGACGAAGAACTGGAACTTGGCCCGCCCGTGGCGCTCGAGCTCGGCCGCCCCCTCCGCGAAGAGCGGCGAGAGCGCGGGGTCCACGATCTCGCCGTCCGCCCGGAGCTCGACGGCGCCGTCGGGCGCGAGCGCGAGCTCGAGGGACGTCGCGGGAAGACCGGCCGGGAACTCGAGGGTCGTCCCGCCGCGGAGCATCCGGGCGCCGGCCGACCAGCGGAGCTCGTCCTGGCGGACCGCGAGCGCCTCGTAGGGCCGGTCGAGCTCCTCGTCGAGGGCGGCCGCGATCCGCTCGCCGACCCGGTGCGGAACCGCGTCGTCGGCGTGAACCAGCACCTCGCCGGACTCCGGGACGACGACCTCGACCTCGCCGATCGCGCTCCGCTCGAGCTCCGGGAGCTCGACGATCACGACCGCGTCCCAGTCGCGCAGGCGCGGGATGCCGGTGACACCCGTCGGGACGCGGCGGAACGCGAGGACGTCTTCGGGGGGTTCGCGCACGTGGAAAAGGTTACGCGAGCTGGGGCTCGATGAGCCCGTAGCCGCCGTCGCGGCGGCGGTAGAGGACGTTCACGCCATCGGTCTCCGCGTTCTGGAAGACGAAGAAGTCGTGGCCGATCAGCTCGAGCTGGAGCACGGCCTCGTCTGGCGTCATCGGCTTCACCGCGAACTGCTTCGTCTTGACGATCGAGCTCTCGTCGGGGGTCTCGGACTCGGGCTGGGCCATCAGGTTGTCTCCCATGTGCTTCTGGTGGCGGGCGGGGCCGCGGCGGCGCTTGTCGTGGAGCTTCTGCGCCTGGCGGTCGAGCTTGTCCACGAGCAGGTCGATGGCGGCCTTCATGTCGTAGGCCGCCTCCTTCGCGCGGAGCACGGGGCCGTTCGTCCAGACGGTCGCCTCGGCGACCTGGTTCGCTCCGATGGAGGGGTTTCGCTCGCCGACCAGCTCGAGTTCCACGCGCGTCGAGCCGTTCAGGTGCCGGTCGAGCTTCGAGAGGCGCTTCTCGGCATAGTCCTTGAGGGCCGGGCTCACCTCGACGTTTCTGCCCTTGACGGTCAGCTCCACGGCGACCTCCTCGTCGATGTCGGTCCTGCTTCGGAGCCTACCGGATGCTCGGCGAATCACCCGCGTCCCGTCCGGGCGAACGTGACCACCTCGACGCGCCGGGCCCCGCCCTTGCGGAGGGCCGAGGCGGCGGCGTTGGCGGTGGCGCCGGTCGTGTACACGTCGTCCACGAGCGCGATCCGCGGCGGCACGGCGCCGCCCGGGCGGAAGGCGCCCCGCACGTTCGCCCGCCGCGCGGCGCGCGTGAGGCCCCGCTGGCGAGGCACGCGGCCGGTTCGGAGGAGAAGCGGCCGCACCGGCAGGCCCCAGCGGACGCCGAGTAGCCGGGCCAGCGCCTCCGCCGTGTTGGGACCGCGCCAGCGGACGCGATCGGGGTCGCCGGGGACGAACGTCAGCGCATCCGCGTGCGGCTGCGCCACCGCCTGCTCGACGAGGTCGGCCGCCTCCACGGCCAGGCGCCGCAGGCCCCGCTCTTTCCATCCGGCCACGAGCGCGCGCGCCGGGCCGACATAGACGACCGCGGCGCGAGCCGAGGCGAAGGCGAGCCTTCGCCCAGAGCACTCGCCGCAGCGCTCCACGGGCCAGGCGGTCGGCGCGCCGCAGCGGGCGCAGAGCGGCGCGCGGATCGGGAGGAACGCGGCGCGGCAGCCGTCGCAGAGGAGCGCCTCGCCCGCACCGCACGCGACGCACCGGACCGGCAGGACGAGATCGAAGAGCCTCATGCATCGAGCGTAGGCCGCTCGGGGGCGCGGCTTTGTGCCGCCTCTGTGCCGGATCAGCGCAGCGTGAGCGTGACCGGCTTCCCGCCCTCGACAAAGGACTCGTCGAACGGAAGCGGGCTACCGCGGTCGAGCCGGAGCGCGTAGCGGCCGCGACGCGGGACGTCGTCGAGCTCGAGGTCGAACACGCAGAACGTCGGGATGCGCTCGACACCCCAGTCGATCGACGGATCGGCGTTCACCGCGTGGCCGGCGGGCAGCTCGCCCCCGGCCAACACGCGGCCGGTCATGTCCTCGAGGGCGTAGGCCGCCTCGGCATGGGCGTACTCGAGCGGCCGGGCCCCCGCGCACTCGGCGCCTTCGACGCGGATGTTCTTGTCCTCGGCGACGAGCCTGATCTTCATGTCGAGCCCGTCGTCCGAGCCGCCGCAGGCGCCGAGCGCCAGGACGGCCAGGAGCCCCGCGGCGAGGGCCCTCATTGCTCTGTCAGGTCGTCGAGCGCCTTGTCGAGGACCGCCTCGTCGACGCCGCCGGGCCAGCCGCGCACCACCGTCCCGCCGGGCGCGACCAGGACGACCACCGGCGGCTCGCGGGCGGCGTAGTCGAGCCAGACCTTGTCTTCCGCCGCCGCGAGTGGCTCACCGAGGTCGAGGTCGGCGGCGTAGTCGGCGGCCGGCCCCGCGTCGTCGGCCGGGACGAGGCCGAGGAGCGCGGCGCCCTCGTGCCGCTTGACGACCTCCGCGGCCGAGCGGTGGACGTCGCGGCACGTCTTGCACCAGCTCGCGGTGAAGACGAGGACGATCGGGCGGTCCTTCCAGAGGTCGCTCGCGCGCACCGTGGTGCCGTCCACGAGCCGGGCCGCGAAGTCGCCCGCGGCCACGCCCTCCGCGGGCGTGTTGCCGAACTCGACGCCGGCCGGGACCGGCCCCGGCAGGTCCTCCGTCCCACCCGCGACGCCGTCGTCGCCGCCGCAGCCCGCGAGTAGGACGAGGGCGGCGGCCGAAGCCGCCGCCCTCGCAGTCGCGTACGTGAGTTGCTTAGTGCCCAGCGTTGGGCGTCGTGTCCTTGACGTGCACCGCGCAGGTGCGCGTCGCCGTCTTCGACGAGTCCGTCTCGGACGTTGCGGTGAGCCGCACCGTCGTGCGTGCGTCGCCCTCGACGTTCGGGTTCTTGACGACGTGCACCGGGACCTGCGCCGTCTGCCCGGCCTTCACCGCGGCGAGCGCATTCGGGAGCACGGCATCCCAGTCGTCGTCGAGCGTCTCGGCGGAGATGCGGTAAATGTCCGAGTCGAAGATCCCCGCGCCCGCCTGGCCCGTGTTCGTGACCGGGAAGGTGCAGGTGGCGATGAAGCCCTGCCGCTGCGGGGTCTTCGTCGGCGCGGCAACCGCGACACCGCGGGCGAACGGCCCGGCGCCGCTGAGCCGGCGTACGCCGACGTCGTACGAGATCACGCCGTTCTCATCGGCGTGCTTCGCGAGCACGTAGAAGTGGAGCCCGTTGAACGTGTCCACGTACTCGTACTTGCTGCCCGAGTTCGTCCCGGCGTGGAACGTCGCATCGTTCAGCTGCCGCGGGTCGCCGCGGACGACCGGCACCGGCGTTCCGTCGGGCCGGTAGAAGTCGATCATCCCGATGTCCTGCGTGTTCGCCTCGATGATCCAGAGGCTCGGCGTGCCGGAGGCGCGGCTCTTCGAGAGGAGCACCCCGTGGCCCGGCGCGAACGAGTCGTTGCCGACCCGGTTCACGACCTCGAGCCGGTAGGCCGAGTAAGCCGTGCCGACCCGGTTCGGGCAGTAGAAGACGTCCGTGTAGCCCTGGTTCGCGCAGGTGCCGGACAGGTCGCCTCCCTCGCCGGCGGCGTTGAAGTCCACCGTGAGCCCGACGAGGTCGCCGTTCGGGATCGCCTCACGCTCCTTCACGCGCAACACGGCTACGCCCTGGTCCTGGAGCGTGTTGCGGTCGATCGTGACCTGGTCGGTCGCGTCGAGCACGTTTAGCCGGTTCTTGAAGTGGAGCATGTGGTGCGGCCCGAGACCGGAGCCGCCCGCGTTCGGAACCTGCCAGCGGTTGTGGGTGCCGCCAGGGCCGTTGAACGTGCCGCGGCTCATCATCTCCCAGTAGCCCGTGCCGGCCCGCTCGTTGTCGGCGAACGGGTTGTTGTAGTTGTCCGGCAGCCCGCGCAGGTGGCTGAACTCGTGGGCGAAGACGCTCAGGCCGGAGCTCTCCGCCTGCGTGGAGGTTCCGCCGCCCGCGTTCGGCCAGTGGTTCGCGGCCGCGCGCCACGACGTCCACGGGACGTACCGGGTCTGGGCCCAGTTCGTCATCGGCTGGCCGAGGTTGTTGAGGACGGTGCCCTCGGTCGCGCCGGGCGGCCCGAACTGCGCCGGGACCTGAGCACGGTCGGTCCACAGCATCTCGCCGAACTCCTGCCACGTCGACGACTCGTCGTGGCCGGCCGTCACGTAGAAGGCGTTGTCGAAGCCGCAGAGCCCTGACGCGCAGCCGATCGCCGCGCGCCAGGCGTTCCCGCCGTCGGTACGGATGTTCCGGTTGCACGTATTGCCCTGGGGACAGAACTGGTTGACCGGGTTGTTGAAGTCGCTCGCGATGCCGTACTCGAACTGCTTGCCCGGCATCCGGTACGGGCCGAAGACGGTCACGTCGACGCCGATCTTGCCGTGGCTGTCCTCCATCCAGTACGCGTGTAGCGTCTGGCCGCCGTTGAACTCATTCGGGACGGCGTAGTAGTCGTACATCCAGTCCGCGACCTCGTCCTGCGGGACCGGCGTCCAGCCCGGCTGCGGGTTGCCGAACGGATGCGTGCCCGGCGCCTGCGTGATCAGGAAAGGCTGGTCGGAGTAGTCGACGAGGATGATCGCCGTCTTGTACTGGTTCTGGCTCCCGTGGCTCGTCGTGGCAGAGTTCCACTCGGGCGGCCGGATCGGCTTGTAGGCGTCCCAGGTGAGCTCGCCCTGGTCGACCCATGCCTGCGCGTCGATCGGCTGCAGGAGCGGGCTGTTGACCACGTCGGGCGGCGGACCCGCGGACGCGGGCGCGGCTCCGAGCACGGCCGCCACGAGCAGCGCGAGAAGCGCGGTGAGCGTGGCGACGCGCCGGCGGCCGACGCGAACGGTGCGTGATGGGCGCATGACCTCCCTTTCTCTCGGCGACACCCGCCGCACGGTGGGCGCCCCTCCCCGGTGCCCCGAAGGAGGCGGCTTCACGGCGGGAATGCGGCACCCTAACACGGCTTTGACAGAAGTCGCGGGGCCGCGCCGGGTCGCCCCGGCGGTGGTCAGGCGCGGGCGGCGGGGTAGCGCAGGATCGAGTCCGCGAGCTTGGACGCGTCGCCGAAGATGCCCGCGATCGCGAGCCCCTCGTCCGGGACGATCGAGCCCGGAAGGAGCGCCGCGCGGCGGATCGCGGCCGACTTGCCGACGTGGCAGTCCGCGCCGATCACGGCCGGGCCGCGCACCTGCGCGCCCTCCTCGATCACCACGTTCCGCCCGAGGACGACCGGCCCGTCGACCTGCGCGGCGGCGTTCAGCCGGCAGCCGTCCTCGGCCCAGACGCCGGGCGAGATCTCCTCGCCCGGGATCTCGATGCGGACGTGTCCCTGCACCGCGTCGAGGATGCCGTTGCGGAGCGCGTCGAGGTCGCCGACGTCGTTCCAGTACGCCATCGTCGTGTACGCGTAGATCGGCTCGCCGGCCGCGACGAGCATCGGCCAGAGGTCCTGGCCGAAGTCCATGAACGTGTCCGGCGGGATCCGCTCGAGCAGCTCGGGCTCGATCACGTAGACGCCGCAGTTCGCGAGGTCGGAGCGCGCCTCGTCGCGCGTCGGCTTCTCCTGGAAGCCGCGCACGCGCGTGTCGCGGTCGAGGATGAGGACGCCGTAGGAGGACGGGTCCTGGACGGGCTTCACGGCCAGCGTGGCGAGCGCGCCGACGCGGCGGTGATGGCCGAGGAGCGCGGTGACGTCGATGTCGTGGAGCCCGTCGCCGGAGGTGACAAGGATCGTCTCGCCGGCCCAGTAGTCCTCGAGCTTCTTCGTCCCGCCCGCCGTTCCGAGCAGCTCGGCCTCGTACGACCAGTTGATCTCCATGTCGAGGGTCGACCCGTCGCCGAAGTAGTCCTTGATCGTGTCGGGCGCGACGTGCAGGTTCACGCCGACCTGCTTCACGTCGTGGCGGTGCAGCAGGTTCAGGAGGTGATGGAGGACCGGTCGGTTGGCGACCGGCATCATCGGCTTCGGCAGGAAGTCGGTGAGCGGCCGGAGCCGCGTGCCGAGCCCGGCGGCCATGACCATCGCTTTCATGCGTGCTCCGCCTCGCGCCGCGTGCGCCGGGAGCGCTTCGCTGAACGGCGGACGGTGCACGCCTGGCTCCGTGACGATCGCCGTGATCAGCTCCGCCGGGCGTGACGTCGAACGCCGGGTTCCGCGCGTCGTAGCGTTCGCTGACCTCGTCGCCCGGGCGCTCCTCGATCGGGATCTCCGCGCCCGTCTGGGTCGCGAGGTCGAGCGACGTCGTGGGCGCGACGACGACGAACGGGGTCCGGGCGCGCGCCGCCGCGAGCGCGAGCGGGTAGGTGCCGACCTTGTTGGCGATGTCGCCGTTCGCGGCGATCCGGTCGGCGCCGACGACGACGAGCGTCGCCTCGCCACGGGCGATCAGGCCCGGCGCGGCCGCGTCGGCGACGAGGGAAAACGGGACGCCCGCCGCGTGGAGCTCCCAGGCCGTGAGGCGCGCGCCCTGGAGGAGCGGCCGCGTCTCGTCCACGAGCACCGTGCCGACGCGGCCCTCCTCCCAGGCGAGCACGATCGCGCCGAGCGCCGTGCCGACGCCGCCGGTCGCGAGGCCGCCCGTGTTGCAGTGCGTGAGCGGCCGCGAGCCCGGCTCGAAAAGGGCGAGCGCGTGCCCGGCCATCGCGCGGCAGCGCGCCACCTCGTCGCGGTGGATCCCACGCGCATGCTCGGCGAGCGCGTCCGGATCCGTGCCCGCGGCCCGCATCTGGCCGAGCGCCCAGGCGAGGTTCGCCGCCGTGGGGCGCGTCGAGCCGAGTGCCGAGGCCGCCTCGCCGAGATCCTCTCCCTGCTTCGCGGCGAGCGCGTAGCCATAGGCCGCGGCGACGCCGATGAGGGGCGCTCCGCGGACGGCGAGCGTGCGGATCGCGTCTGCGACCTCGGCGGACGAGCGGCACTCGAGGTCGACCTCGGCGTCGGGCAGGCGG
Organism: uncultured Actinomycetes bacterium; assembly: GCA_963720515.1. GTDB lineage: Bacteria > Actinomycetota > Thermoleophilia > Gaiellales > Gaiellaceae. Next base: position 909,609 of record OY970397.1, read on the forward strand.
CGCTGGTCGAGGCAGACGACGCGGTCGCCGTCGAGCCGGATGATGCGCTCGGGCGCGAGGCCGCGCGCTTGGGACACGAAGCCCGGCACGAAGCTAGGCGGGCGGCGCTACGTGCCCTCGTCCCAGGAGGCCAGGTACTTCTCCTGCTCCTCCGTGAGCCGGTCGATCTCGACCCCCATCGTCTCGAGCTTGAGCCGAGCGATCTCCTTGTCGATCTCCGCGGGCACCGGGTAGACCTTCGGCTCGAGCGAGGCCGCGTTCGCGACCATGTACTCGGCCGAAAGGGCCTGGTTCGCGAAGCTCATGTCCATGACGGCGGCCGGGTGGCCCTCCGCGGCGGCAAGGTTCACGAGGCGGCCCTCGGCGATCAGGAAGACGCTGCGGCCGTTCTGGAGCTCGAACTCCTCGACGTTCGGGCGGGCAACGCGGCGCGCGACCGCGAGGGCCTCGAGCGCCGGGATGTCGATCTCGACGTTGAAGTGGCCCGTGTTCGCGACGATCGCGCCGTCCTTCATGCGCTCGAACGCGGCGCGCGAGATGACGTGCTTGTCGCCCGTCGCCGTGCAGAAGATGTCGCCCTCCTCGGCGGCCTGCTCCATCGTCATGACCTCGAAGCCGTCCATCGCCGCCTCGAGCGCCCGCACGGGATCGACCTCGGTCACGATCACGTGCGCGCCCATGCCGCGGGCGCGAAGCGCGACGCCGCGGCCCGTCCAGCCGTAGCCGGCGACGACGAAGCGCTTGCCGGCGAAGAGGATGTTCGTGGCGCGGATGATCCCGTCGATCGTGGACTGGCCCGTGCCGTAGCGGTTGTCGAAGAGGTGCTTCGTGTCGGCGTCGTTCACCGAGATGATCGGGAACGCGAGCTCCCCGGCGGCCTCGAGGGCGCGCAGGCGGATGACGCCCGTCGTCGTCTCCTCCATCCCGCCGACGATCTCGGGGAGCTGCTCGCGGCGGTCCTTGTGGAGGACGCCGATCACGTCGGCGCCGTCGTCCATCGTGAGCTGCGGGTGGTGGTCGACGGCGGCCGTGATGTGCGAGTAGTAGGTCTCGTCGTCCTCGCCGCGGATCGCGAACACCGGGATGCCGTACTCGGCCACGAGCGCGGCGGCGGTGTCGTCCTGCGTCGAGAGCGGGTTGGACGCGCAGAGCACGATGTCCGCGCCCCCGGCCTTGAGCGTGCGCATGAGGTTCGCGGTCTCGCTCGTCACGTGGAGGCACGCGGAGATCCGGTGGCCGGCGAGCGGCTGCTCCTGCTCGAAGCGCTCGCGGATGGCGGCCAGCACCGGCATGTGCCGATCGGCCCACTCGATGCGGGTCACGCCGTCGGGCGCGAGCGCGAGGTCCTTGACGTCGTGCGAGGAGGTCGTGGCCATGCCGCGCCGGATGTTACTGAGGCGTGACCGGCACTGCTGCGGTGAGCGACCGGGCATCCGGTAGCCCTCTCGCTTGCAACAGTCTGTTGCTAAGTCGTGGGGCCCGGCTCGGCGCGGCCGTAGCGGTCTTCGAGCCGCACGACGTCGTCGAGCTCCGGGGTGGAGGCCTCGAGCAGGATCGAGTCCTCGAGCGCGCGCAGGCGGTGCACCGTGCCGGGCGTCAGGTGGAACGCATGGCCCGGCCCGACGACCTCCTCGTCGAGCGGGCCGCGGCTTCCAGGCGCGCCGATCTCGAACGCGACGCGGCCCTCATGGACGTACAGCACCTCGTCCTTCACGGTGTGGAACTGGAGGCTCAGCGCCTCGTCCTTGCGGACGAACAGGAGCTTGCCGACGTAGCGGTCGGTGTGGGCGAAGAGGATCTCGTAGCCCCAGGGCTTCTCGACGCGCTCGACCGGGCTCGCGAAGCGGTCGAGGTCGACGATGTTCGGCGACTCGGTCACGGCGCCGCCCCCACGAGCGTCTCCTCGGCGCGGCGCAGGTCCTTCGGCGTGTTCACGGTGATCCAGAGCCCCTCGTGGCGGAACCCGCCGAGCCGTCCCTCCGCGGCGAGCTCCGGAAACGTGGAGTCCTCGTGGTCGCCGCGCTCGGGGAGCCGGGCGATCGCCTCGTCGTCGAGGACGTAGATCCCGGCGTTCACCCAGTGCGGGAGCTTCGGCGCCTCGCGGAAGCCCGTGACGCGGTCGCCGTCGAGCTCGACGACGCCGAACGGGGACATGAGCGGCGCGACGACGATCGTCGCGGCCCAGCCCTGCTCGCGATGGGCGGCCAGCAGCGCCTCGAGGTCCACGTCGGCGATCTCGTCGCCGTTCAGCGCGTACGCCGGCCCGGTCTCGCGCCGCGCGGTCGCCGCCAGGCGCAGGCCGCCGCCACGGCCGAGCGGCTCCGGCTCGCCCACGGGGACGATCTCCGGGCCGAGCCCGCCGAGCGCCTCCGTGAATGCCTCCTCCGCCCCGGCCGCGCACGCGACGATCACGCGGTCGACGCCCGCGGCGGCGAGGCGCTCGACGATGTGCGCGGCGAGCGGCCGTCCGGCGACCTGCACAAGCGGCTTCGGCACAGATGCCCCGAGCCGCTCGCCCCTGCCGCCCGCTAGGAGCAGCGCCTCCATCAGGCGGGATCCCGCTCGGCCCGCTCGGCCTCGGGCAGCGAGCGCAGGGCGGACGACGCCCGGCCGATGCCCTCGTACGTGAAGCCGGCCGCGCGCGCGGCCTCGGGGTCGAGCAGGTTGCGCCCGTCCACGATGAGCGGCGTCCGCATCGCGGCGCGCGCCTCCGCGGAGGCGAGGTCGCGCAGCTCGTCCCACTCCGTGACGATCACGGCCGCGTCGGCGCCCGACACCGCGTCCAGCACGCTCTCCGCGAACTCGACGCCATGGAGGTGCTTGCGCGCCTCGGGCATCGCGACCGGGTCCCACGCCCGCACGGTCGCGCCCTCGGCGATGAGCCGCGACGCAAGGACGAGCGAGGGCGCCTCGCGCATGTCGTCCGTGTTCGGCTTGAACGCCAGGCCGAGCAGCGCGATCGTCTTGCCCTGGAGCGGGCCGAGGTGCTTCGCGAGCTTCGCGACGACGCGCCGCTTCTGGAGCTCGTTCACCTCGATGACCGCGGCGAGGAGCTGGAAGTGGTAGCCGGAGTTCGCGGCGAGCTGCTTGAGCGCGAGTGAGTCCTTGGGAAAGCACGAGCCGCCGTAGCCGATCCCGGCGCGCAGGAAGTGCGGGCCGAGCCGCTTGTCGAGCCCGACGCCCTCGGCCACGTCGGCCACGTCCGCGCCGACCAGCTCGCACACGTTCGCGATCTCGTTGATGAAGCTGATCCGCGTCATGAGGAACGCGTTCGAGGCGAGCTTGATCATCTCGGCGGAGGCCACGTCCGTCCGTACGACCGGCACGCCGAGCGGCTCATAGAGCGCCCCCACGGCGTCCGCATCCGTCTCCGCGAAGCTCCCCACGACCACGCGGTCGGGCGCCGTGAAGTCGCGGATCGCGGTGCCCTCGGCGAGGAACTCGGGGTTCGAGACGTAGCCGACGTGCGCGAGCCCGCGCGAGTCGAGCTCTTGGCGCACCTTCTCGCCGGTCCCGACCGGGACGGTGGACTTCATGACGAGGAGCGTGCGCTCGTCGAACTCGGGCAGCTCGTCGAGGACGTGCCAGACGGCGGTGAGGTCGGCGTCGCCCGAGTAGGTGGACGGCGTGCCGACACAGACGAATGCGGCGTGGGCCTCGGCGAACACGTCCTCGATCGAGAGCGTGAAGCGTCAGGCGCTCGCGGTTGCGCTCGAGGAGCTCGGCGAGGCCGGGCTCGTAGATCGGGACGCGGCCGTCCTGGAGCGCCTCGATCCGCTCCCGGTCAACGTCGCGGACGACGACGCGGTGGCCGAGGTCGGCGAAGCAGGCGGCCGTGACGAGCCCGACCCAGCCGGCGCCGAGGATCCCAAGCGGTTCCCTGTCGGCCATCGGGTCTGAGTCTACGGCGTCGCCTTGGGCTTCAAGCCCTTGGCGATGGCGAGCATCGTCTCGTTCGACATCGAGTCGAGGAGCGTGTTCGTCACCCAGTACGAGGAGCCGTTCTCGGTGAACGCGACCATGTGGAGATGGGCGGCGTTGTAGTAGAGCTTGTAGTCCCGGCCGGCGATCGTTCGCGTGAGCGTCGGCCCGGCCAGGATGGGCGGGTCCTCCCACGCGGTCTCCTGGATCCCCCAGTACTCGAGGCTGGACGGGCCGTTGTAGACGAACCGGAGCCCGCCCTCGTCGTGGAGCCGGTAGATGCGGTACGGCGAGAGGCTCGAGAGGCGCGACGAGCTCTCGTGGATGGTCGGGATGAGCACCGGGAAGCTGACCTTCTTCCGCGCGTCGCGGGCGGCCGCGATTTCGGCGGTCGCGTCGTTCGTGACGTGCGGCGCCGTGTGCTCCGGCGTCGTGTCGCGCGGGAGCGGCGCGAGCGTCCCCTTGAACGTCGTGCCGACCGTGACCCGGAGCATCGTCGAGAGGGTGTCGGCCTGCGTCCCCGCGACGACCTCGGCGTCGCCGAAGAGCGTGGCGACCCGGTTCGCGGCCGCGGGCGCACCCTTCGCGCTCGCGTCGTACATGACCTTCGTCTTGAAGGTTGTCTCCGTCGCGTTGCCGCCGTTCCCGGCCGGGTAGCCCTGCCGTTCGAGGAGGACGGCCGCGCGGTCGGCGTCGCCCGTCACGCCGTTGCCGTTCATGACCTCGATCGTGACCGTGCGCGCGGGCGGGCCGGTCGGCTTCGCCTTGCGCGGCTTCCGGCCGGTCGCGGTGTCCGTCGCCTTCGAGGCGGAGTCCGTGTCCGGGTTCATGAACTCGTGGACGACCCGGTCGATCTCGGTCTGGTCGGCGAGGAGCTCGAACGTGAGGTTGTTCTGGCCGAGGGTGGTCAGGCGCGGCTGGAAGAAGTTCCCGCTCGGGAGCTCCTTCGCGAGTTTGGCGAACGTGAGGACCTCCTTGAGCGAGAGCGCGCCCTTGCCGGGGCCGGCGATCGTGACGTTCTTCGACGCCGCCGAGAGAACGCGCGGGATGTCGGTCACGGCGAGCTGGTCCTTCATGGCCTTCACGAACGACTGCTGGCGCGCGTTGCGGTAGAGATCGGAGTCCGTGTGGCGGAAGCGCGCGTAGGCAAGCGCGTTGCGCCCGTTCAGCTTCTGATAGCCGGGCTGGATGTTGATTGCCGAGTAGTTCTCGCCCGAGGAGTTGTCGTTGAAGTACCGGTGGTCGACGTCCACGTACACGCCGCCCATCCGGTTGACCACCCCGATGAAGCCGAGGAAGTTGACGAGCACGTAGTAGTTGAATTTGATGCCCGTGAGGTTCTGGACGGTCTCGATCGTGCCCTTCGGGCCGCAGTTCGTGAAGGCCTCGTTGATCTTCCCGACCGTCGGCGCGGCCCGCTTGCACCCCGCGATCTCCGCACGCAGGTCACGCGGGAAGGACAGCATCGAGATCGTCTTGCCGTTCGGGTCCAGCCGGACGGCGATGATCGTGTCCGAGCGCGACTCGTGCTCCGACGTCTTCTCGGGCCCCCACCGCTGGTCGTAGCCGATCACGAGGACGTTCACCGGCTGTCCGGGCGTCGTGACCTCCTGGAGGATTTTCTGCGCCTCCTTCTCCGCGGGCGTGCTCGGCGCGGTCTGCTGGCGGAGGTCCTCGCCCCAGAGCGCGGCGCCGCCCGCGACGCCGACGACGAGCATGAGGCAGAAGACGAGGATCCAGCCGAAGACCTTCGCGACCCGGAGCACCGGGTGCCGGCGGTGCGGCTGGCCGTAGCGCGTCATCGCGGTGAACGGCGGCAAGGTTGGAGGCGCGCCGTTACCCGACCCGTTGGCCGCGGTCCCGTTCGCAGACGTCTCCTTCTCGGCGGCCCAGTGGGCGCCTAGCTTGTGCGTCGTCCTCATACGAAAAGGTCGCCAATGGCGACGACGTTCGAGGATACCCGAGGTCCCGGAACGTCAAGGGAGGTACTAGTAGGCGAGGTTCGGCGCGAGGAGCTGTTCGGCCTCATCCGGCCCGATTCCCTTTCGGGCCGCGTAGTCCTCGACCTGATCTCGCGCGACGCGGCCGACGGAGAAGTACCGCGCGGCCGGATGCGCGAGGTAGATGCCGCTCACGCTCGCGGCCGGCGTCATGGCGAACGACTCCGTCAGGTCGATGCCCACCTCACGTGCGCCGAGCAGGTCGAAAAGCGTCGTCTTCTCCGAATGGTCGGGGCAGGCGGGGTAGCCGAACGCCGGCCGGATGCCGCGGAACCGCTCCGCGTTCAGGTCCTCCTTCGGGAGCTGCGGCCCGGTCTCGTACCACGCGCGCCGCGCCTGCTCGTGCAGCCACTCGGCGAACGCCTCGGCGAGCCGGTCGGCGAGCGCCTTCACCATGATCGAGCGGTACGGGTCGTTCTCCGCGTCGTAGCGCGCCGAGAGCTCGTCAGCGCCGAGCCCCGCCGTGACCGCGAACGCGCCGATGTGATCCGCGACGCAGGCGCCCGCAGGCGCGATGTAGTCGGCGAGCGAGCGGTTCGGCCGCGCATCGCCGTAGTCGGACTGCTGGCGCAGCATGTGGAACCGTGCCCCGCCGCCATCGATAGCGATGTCGTCGCCCTCGGCCCTTGCGGGCCAGAAGCCGTAGACGCCGCGCGCGCGCAGGAGCTCCCCCGCGACGATCTCGTCCAGGAGCTCGGTCGCGTTCTCGTAGAGATCGCGCGCCGCGGCGCCCTTTACGGGGTCGTCGAGGAGCGCCGGGAACTTGCCCTTGAGCTCCCACGCGTGGAAGAAGAACTGCCAGTCGATGTAGTCGCGCAGGGTCGCGAGGTCGGGCTCGACGAGCTGCGTGCCCGTGAACGGCGGCGCCTCGGGCTCCGCCGAGGTCCACTCGATCGGCGTCCGGTTCGCGCGCGCGGCCTCGAGCGGGAGGAGCGGCTTGCGCTGCTTCTCGCCGTGCATGACGCGCAGGCGCTCCTGGTCGGCGAGCGTCGCCGTCGCGAGGACGCCGCGCCGCTCCGAGTCGAGCAGGTCGGAGACCACGCCGACCACCCGTGAGGCGTCGAGCACGTGGAGCGTCGGCTGGCCGTAGGCGGGCGCGATCTTCACCGCCGTGTGCTGCTTCGAGGTCGTCGCGCCGCCGATCAGGAGCGGCAGCGTCATCCCGCGGCGCTCCATCTCCTCGGCCACGTGCACCATCTCGTCGAGCGACGGGGTGATGAGCCCGGAGAGCCCGACGACGTCGCAGCCCTCCTCCTGCGCCGTGTCGAGGATCCGGTCGGCCGGCACCATCACGCCGAGGTCGAGCACCTCGTAGTTGTTGCAGCCGAGGACGACCCCGACGATGTTCTTGCCGATGTCGTGGACGTCGCCCTTGACCGTCGCCATGACGATCTTTCCCTGCGTCCGCACCTCGCCCTCGGCCTTCTCGGCCTCCATGTACGGCTCGAGATAGGCGACGGCGCGCTTCATCGCCCGCGCGCTCTTCACCACCTGCGGGAGGAACATGCGGCCGGAGCCGAAGAGGTCGCCGACGATCGACATGCCGTTCATGAGCGGGCCCTCGATCACGTCGAGCGGCCGCTCGGCGGCCTGGCGCGCCTCCTCCGTGTCCTCCTCGATGAAGTCCACGATCCCGTGGACGAGCGCGTGCGAGAGCCGCTCCTCCACCGGCGCCTCGCGCCAGGAGAGGTCGAGCTCGCGCTTCTTCCCCTCGCCGCGCACCTCCTCGGCGTAGGCCACCATGCGCTCGGTCGCGTCGGGCCGGCGGTCGAAGACGATGTCCTCGACGTGCTCGAGCAGGTCGGCGGGGATGTCCTCGTAGACCGCGAGCTGGCCCGCGTTCACGATCCCCATGTCGAGCCCTGCGCGGATCGCGTGGTAGAGGAACACCGAGTGGATCGCCTCGCGGACGTGGTCGTTGCCGCGGAACGAGAACGAGAGGTTCGAGATCCCGCCCGAGATGCGTACGCCCGGGCAGCGCTCCTTGATCTTCGGGATGGCCTCGATGAACGCCTTGCCGTAGCCCGCGTGCTCCTCGATCCCCGTGGCGATGGCGAGGATGTTCGGGTCGAAGATGATGTCCTCGGGCGGGATGCCCTCGGCGACGAGCAGGTCGTAGGCGCGGCCGCAGATGTCCACCTTGCGCTCGACCGTGTCGGCCTGGCCCTGCTCGTCGAAGGCCATGACGACGAGCGCCGCCCCGAAGCGCCGCGCCTCGCGCGCCTTGGCGAGGAAGTCCTCCTCGCCCTCCTTGAGGCTGATCGAGTTGACGATCGGCTTGCCCTGGACGCAGCGCAGGCCGGCCTGGATGACCGACCAGCGCGAGCTGTCGATCATGAACGGCAGGCGCGCCGCCTCGGGCTCGGTGGCGAGCGTGTTCAGGAAGGTCGTCATCGCCTCCGCCGACTCGAGGAGGTCGGCGTCCATGTTCACGTCGAGGACGTTCGCCCCGCCGCGCACCTGCTCGAGCGCCACGGCGGTCGCGCCGGCCCAGTCGTCCGCCTCGATCACGGAGCGGAACCGCGCCGAGCCCGTGACGTTCGTCCGCTCGCCGACCATGACGAAGTTCGACCCGTCGTAGAGCTCGAACGGCTCGAGGCCGGACCAGCGGGTGGCCGGGCGGCGGGTCGGCACCTGGCGCGGCGACATGCCCGAGGTCGCCTCGGCGATCGCGTGCGTATGGTCGGGCGTCGTCCCGCAGCAGCCGCCGACGATGTTGACGAGGCGCTCCTCGGCGAACTCGCGCAGCATGCGGCTCGTGTCGGGCGGCAGCTCGTCGTAGCCGCCGAAGGCGTTCGGGAGCCCGGCGTTCGGGTGGCAGCTCGTGAACGTGTCCGCGAGCCGTGAGAGCTCCTCCACGTGCGGGCGCATCTCGCGCGCGCCGAGCGAGCAGTTGACGCCGACGATGAGCGGCCGCGCGTGCTCGATCGCGACCCAGAACGCCTCGAGCGTCTGGCCGGAGAGCGTGCGGCCGCTTCGGTCCACGATCGTGAGCGAGATCCAGAGCGGAAGGTCGGGCGCCTCGTCCATCGCCGCGACGATCGCCGCCTTCGCGTTCAGCGTGTCGAAGATCGTCTCCACGAGGAGCAGGTCGACGCCGCCGTCGCGCAGGCCGCGGATCTGCTCCGCGTAGGACTCGGCGACCTGGTCGAACGTGACCGTGCGGTAGGACGGGTCGTCCACCCGCGGCGAGAGCGAGAGCGTCTGGTTGAGCGGCCCGAGCGAGCCCGCGACGAAGCGCCCGCCCGCCTCGTCGGCCGCCTGCCGCGCGAGCTTCGCGCCCGCGACGTTCATGTCGTACACGGCCTCTTCGAGGCCGTAGTCCGCCTGGCCGATCGACGTGGCCGTGAAGGTGTTGGTGGTCGTGATGTCGGCGCCCGCCGCGAGGTAGGCGCGGTGCACGTCGAGGACGATGTCCGGCCGCGACAGGTTCAGGAGGTCGGGGTCGCCCTTGACGTCGCGCGGATGGTCGCGGAAGCGCTCGCCGCGGAAGTCCTCCTCGGTCAGGCCGCGGCCCTGGAGCATCGTGCCCCAGGCGCCGTCCAGGACGAGGATCCGCTGCGCGAGCAGGTCACGCAGGCGGGCCTCGACGGAGGTACGGTCGGCAGTCGCGGTGGCCACGGCCTGAATTGTGCCCGTCGGGTCCGCGCGTCGTCTCGGGAGCGGGGTTAGCCGCGACCCGCGACTGCGAGCTTGTTCTCGGCGTGCCGGAGCCGCTGCTCGGCGTGCCAGCGGTCGATGCCCTCCTCGCCCGCCTCCGCCTGCTCGAGAACCTTGCGGGCCTCTTCGATCTCGCGCTTCGTCTCCTCGACGTCGATCTCCTCGGCGCGCACGGCGTCGTCCACCAGGGCGATGGCGCGGTCCTTCTGCACCTTGAAGTACCCGGGGCCGGCCGCGAGGCTCACCCACTGTCCGTCGGTCTTGATGCGGATCTCCCCCGCCGCCAGCATCGCGACGAGCGGCGCGTGGCGGGCGAGGACGCCGATCTCGCCGTCCGCGCCGGGCACGATCAGCCGCTCGGCCTCGCCCTCGAAGGCGGCGCCCTCGGGCGTCACGACCGAGAGCGAGAACGTCTTGACGGAGCCGTCGGCCACTACGCGCTGACGGGCTCGGGCTCGGCGCTGACGGGCTCGGGCTCGGCTTCCGCCTCGGCGGGCGCCTCGTCCTCGGCCTTCGCCGAGTCGTCCTCGCGGCCCATCTCCTTGGCGCGCTCGACGGCCTCCTCGATCGTCCCGACGAGGTAGAACGCGCCCTCGGGCAGCTCGTCGTGCTTGCCCTCGATGATCTCCTTGAAGCCGCGCACCGTGTCCTCGAGCTTCACGTACGCGCCCGGGCTGCCCGTGAACGCCTCCGCGACGAAGAACGGCTGCGAGAGGAAGCGCTGGATCTTGCGCGCGCGCTGGACGACGAGCTTGTCCTCGTCGGAGAGCTCCTCCATCCCGAGGATGGCGATGATGTCCTGGAGCTCCTTGTAGCGCTGGAGGATCGACTGCACCGCGGTCGCGATGTCGTAGTGCTCGTCGCCGACGATGTCCGGCTGGAGCGCGCGCGAGAACGAGTCGAGCGGATCGACGGCCGGGTAGAGGCCCTGCTCGGCGATCGCGCGTGAGAGGACGGTCGTCGCGTCGAGGTGGGCGAACGTCGCGGCGGGCGCGGGGTCGGTGAGGTCGTCGGCCGGCACGTAGATCGCCTGCACCGAGGTGACCGAGCCCTTGCGCGTCGAGGTGATCCGCTCCTGGAGCTGGCCCATCTCGGTCGCGAGCGTCGGCTGGTAGCCGACCGCCGAGGGCATGCGGCCGAGGAGCGCGGAGACCTCGGAGCCCGCCTGCACGAAGCGGAAGATGTTGTCGATGAAGAGCAGGGTGTCCTGGCCCTGCTCACGGAAGTACTCCGCCATCGTGAGGCCCGAGAGCCCGACGCGCAGGCGCGCGCCCGGCGGCTCGTTCATCTGGCCGAAGACGAGCGCGGTCTTGTCGATCACGCCCGACTCGGTCATCTCGAGCCAGAGGTCGTTCCCCTCGCGGGTCCGCTCGCCCACGCCGGCGAAGACGGAGAGGCCCTCGTGCTCCTCCGCGATGTTGCGGATGAGCTCCTGGATGAGCACGGTCTTGCCGACGCCTGCGCCGCCGAAGAGGCCGACCTTGCCGCCCTTCACGTAGGGCGCGAGCAGGTCGATGACCTTGATGCCGGTCTCGAAGACCTCGATCGTCGCCGTCAGCTCCTCGAAGGTCGGCGGGTTGCGGTGGATCGGCCAGCGCTCCTTCGTCTCGACGGGCTCCGGGTTCTCGTCGATCGCGTCGCCGAGGACGTTGAAGATCCGTCCGAGCGTCGCCTCGCCGACGGGAACGGAGATCGGCTGGCCCGTGTCCACGATCTCGGTGCCGCGCGCGAGGCCGTCGGTCGAGTCCATCGCGACCGCACGGACGCGGTCGTTCCCGAGATGCTGCTGGACCTCGGCGATCAGCTCGAGGTCGGGCCGGCCGTCGGCGCCGGGGACCGTGACCTTGAGGGCGTTGTAGATCTCGGGGAGGTCGCCGGAGAAGACCGCGTCCAGGACGACTCCGCGGATCTCCACGACCTTGCCGGCGTTTCCGTTCTTCGAGGCCATTCGCGCTCCTACTCGGGGACGCGAGCGAGTCTATCCGGCGCGCAGCGCCGGCCGTCGCAGGCTCGGCCGCGGCACGCGGAAGCCGCGGCGGGGCGCCTTCTCGGCGTCGCGGAGCGCACGCGCCTCCTCACGCTGGCGCCTGGCCCTCGACGACGCCTCCGCCACCCGGGCGGAGTGGTCCATGTGTCAGACGAACGAGCCGATGTACGAGAGCTGGTAGGCCACTAGACGGCGCCTCCCTGCTCCCGGCGGTCCTGCTGGACGGCCCGGTTCTGCGGGACGCGCAGGCCCTGGACGTCCTTGCGCGCGTCGAGCTCACGAAGTGCGATGTCCGAGTTCGTGGTCGGCGCGGTCGGAGGCTTGGTGCCGCCCACATGGCCGGCCAGCACGCCGAGCCCTGCTGCGCCGAGCGCGAGAGTCGCGGCGATCGCGACGCGGACCGCGAAGTGGCGCGGCGCATGCGCCGAGCGGGCGACGAAGACGGGCTCCGCCGGGCGCTCCGGCGGGGTCGCCCGCATGACCCGGGCGACGGCCCGCATCTGCGCGACCTCGCGGGCGCACTCGGGACAGCGCGCGAGGTGCGCGTCGAGCAGCGCCCGCTCGAGCTCCGACAACTCGTCGTCGAGCGCGAGCGACGCCCACGCGTGCGCGCGATCGCAGCCCCGTTCAAGCATCCCGGCCACGTCTAGTGGGACGGAATAGCACACGAAGGGTTAGCTGCGCGGCCTGGGGCCGCGGCGCGCTCAGGCCCTCGCGGCCTCCTGGAGCTCCTCGCCCTCGGAGAGCGGATACCAGCACGAGACGCGCCGGTTCTTGTCGATCTTCGCCTCGGGCCATTCCGTCCTGCAGTTCTCGGGGACCTCCTCCCCGCTCGGCGCGACCTGCCGCGCCTTGGGGCAGCGGGGGTGGAACGGGCACCCGGGCGGCGGGTCGACCGGCGAGGGCACGTCGCCCGTGAGGACGATCCGCTTCGCCCGTCCGTCCTGGCCCGCCAAGTGCCCCTTCGGGATCGCCGAGAGAAGCGCCGCCGTGTACGGATGCTGCGGCCGCTGGTAGAGGTCGTCCGCATCGCCGACCTCGACGATGCGCCCGAGGTACATGACCGCGATCCGGTCGGAGACGTGCCGCACGACGCCGAGGTCGTGCGAGATGAAGAGATAGGTGAGGTTGAAGTCCTTCTGCAGGCCGAGCAGGAGGTTCAGGATCTGCGCCTGGATCGACACGTCGAGCGCCGAGACCGGCTCGTCGCAGATGATGAGCCGCGGGGAGAGCGCGAGCGCGCGGGCGACGCCGATGCGCTGGCGCTGCCCGCCGGAGAACTCGTGCGGGTAGCGGTTGTAATGCTCCGGGTTCAGGCCGACGCGGCTCATGAGCTCCTGGACGCGCCGGCGGACGTCCTTCTCCGTTCTCTGGATCTGGTAGGGCATCCCGATGATCTGGCCGACCGTCTGGCGCGGGTTGAGCGAGGAGTACGGATCCTGGAAGACGATCTGCATCTCCCGGCGGATCGGCCGCATCTTGCCCCGGCTGAACTTCGTGATGTCCCGGCCCTCGAACATGACCGTGCCGGAAGTCACGTCGATGAGCCGCGTGATGAGCCGGGCCGTCGTGGACTTCCCGGAGCCCGACTCGCCCACGAGCCCCAGCGTCTCCCCCGGCTGGATGTCGAAGGAGATGTCCTCCACCGCGTGCACCCGGCCGATCTCGCGCTGGAAGATGATTCCGCGCGTGATCGGGAAGTACTTCGTCAGACCGCGGACGCTGACCAGCGCTTCGCGGTCCGGCTCGTCCTCGGGAGCGGGCGGAGCCGACGGCCCCGGCGTTGCTGCGGCCTGGCTCACACCGCCACCTTGAGCCGCCTCGTCTCGCGCTCCTCCCACAGGCGCCGTTTCTCCTCGATCGACAGATGGCACGCCTCGGGATGGCCGCCCCCGCGGTCCTTGAACTCCGGACGCTGGTTGTCGCACGGCGCGAAGCGGTGCGGGCAGCGCGGATGGAACGGACAGCCGGGCGGGACGTTGATGAGCGAGGGCGGCGCGCCCTCGATCGGCAAGAGCGGCGCACCCTTACCGGCCGTCGTAGGGATCGACTCGAGAAGGCCCCACGTGTACGGATGGAGCGGGGTCGCAAAGACGCCAGCCGCCTCGCCGCGCTCCATGGCCTGGCCCGCGTACATGACCATGATCGTCTGGGCCGTGTCCGCGATGACGGCGAGGTCGTGCGTGATGAGGATGACCCCGATGTCGTACTCCTCTTTCATCTTCTGGATGAGCTCGAGGATCTGCGCCTGGACGGTCACGTCGAGCGCGGTCGTCGGCTCGTCCGCGATCAGGACGTCGGGGTTGTGGAGGAGCGCCATCGCGATCATCGCGCGCTGGCGCATCCCGCCCGAGTACTGGTGCGGGTAGTCCTTGAAGCGCTCCGCCGGCCGCGGGATCCCGACGGCGGCGAGCAGGTCGATCACCTGCTGCTGCGCCTGCTTCTTCGGGATGTCGTCGTGGACGAGGATCGCCTCGACGAGCTGGTCGCCGACGCGGTACATGGGATGGAGCGAGGCGAACGGGTCCTGGAAAATCATCGCGAGCTCCTTGCCGCGGACCTTCTGGAGCTCGTTGGCCGGGAGTTCGAGCATGTTTCGGCCCTTGAACAGGATCTCGCCCTCGAGGTGCGCGCTCTCCCGGTTGATGAGCCCGAGCGCCGTAAGGCACGTCACGCTCTTGCCCGAGCCGGACTCGCCGACGATGCCGAACGTCTCGCCGCGCCGGACGGAGAACGTGAGGCCGTCCACGGCCTTGACGATCCCGTCGGGCGTCGGGAAGTGCACCTTTAGGTCGCGAACCTCGAGTAGAGGCTCGCCCAGGCGTCCCTCTGCGCGGCTCACTGGTAGCGCACCCGAGGATCCAGGTACGCGTAGAGCACGTCGACGAACAGGTTCATCATCGCCACGAAGAACGACGCGACGATGACGACGCCCGTCATGGCGGGCAGGTCGGCGCTCCTCGCCGACGTCACCGCCCAGTTGCCGAGCCCCTGGATGTTGAAGACCGTCTCGGTGATGACCGCGCCGCCGATGAGGAGCGCGAAGTCGAGGCCGAACATCGTCACGATCGGCGTCAGGCTCGCCCGCAGGCCGTGCTTGAAGACGACCTTGCGCTCGGACAGCCCCTTCGCGCGGGCGGTGCGGATGTAGTCCTCCCCCATCACGTCGATCAGGTTCCCGCGCGTCATCCGCGCGTAGAACGCCGCGTAGAGCAGCGCCAGGCAGAACCAGGGCAGGAGGAGGTGCGTGAACCACCCGACCGGGTCCACGTGGAACTCGACGTACCCGGTACTGACCGCGTCGATCCCGAGCTTGTTCCAGAAGATCCAGAGCGAAAGAAGCCCCAGCCAGAACACGGGTGCGGACACGCCGAAGAGTGCGAAGCCCATCGCCGCCCGGTCGGCGAGGGTGCGCCGCCGGAGCGCGGAGATGATCCCGATCGTGACCCCCATGACCAGCCAGATGATGGCCGCGCCGGCCGCGAGGCAGAGCGTGCGTGGGAGGCGGTTGATGATCTCCTCTCGGACCGCGGTCCGGCTGTCATAGGAGAAGCCGAGCCCGAGGAAGTGCCCGTCGCAGCCCTCCGTCCCGGCGGGACAGTGGCCCCGGTCGCCGGTGAACACGCGCTCGAGGAAGGTCCCGTACTGCGAGTCCCAGGGGCGCTCGCCGTCCCAGACCCTGAGTCCGAACGCGGACTTGTCGAGGCCGAGGTTCTTCTTCACCTCGGCGATGAGCTCCGGTGTCGGCTGCTTCCCGGCGAACTTCGTCGCCGGGTCGCCCGGTGGGAGCGTGTAGAAGATGACGAAGGTCAGGAACGTGACGATGAGGACGACGAGAATCGTCCAGAGAAGCCGTCGGATCACATACCGCCCCATCGCTTCCCCCTATCTCCTGTTCGCCTGGTTCTGATTCTAGAACCGGAGGGCCGCCCTTGGCGAGCGGCCCTCCGGTTCGGTGATTCCTATCTGGTCGTTACTGCGCCTGCTTTGCCTGATCGACCGCCAGGTGCGCCCATGCCGGGTCACCCGAGTTCTGGTCGAAGACGTACTGGGACACGGAGTCCGAGATCACGAAGTCCGCGTTGGCGTCGAGGTACGGAACCCACGGCACCACGGTCTCCATGAGCTTCTTGTCGAGGTCCTCCCAGCAGGTGTTCCGCTCGTCGCCCAGCAACACGTTGCACGCGTCGATGTCGGCGTCGACGGACGGGATGCCGGTGGTCGTGCCCGTGACCTTGAACTCCTTGACCTGGTCCGGGGTGAGACCCACGAGGGAGTAGTTCACGTTGCCCTCGGCGTTGATGGAGCGCGAGTCGAAGAGCACCATGAACGTCGAAGCGTCCGCGTAGTCCTTGCCCCAACCGGGCGTGGACGAGACCGGCACCTTGCGGGCGACCGTCTGGATGATCGTGTACGAGTCATCCGAGGGCCGGGTCACGAGCTTGATGCCGATCTTCGCGACAGCCGCCTCGATCACCGGGGTCATGTTCCGCCAGACGTCGGTCGTGCGGGTCACGTGCAGCACGTTCTCGCACTGCGGCGCGTCGCACATCCCGTCGCCGTTGGTGTCGTACTTGGACTGCTTCATCTCTTCCTGCGCCTTGGCGAGATCGCCCGCGTCACCCTCGGTGCCGTACGGGTTGTAGTCGTCGAGGTCGCCGTTGAACATGGTGTCCGGGACGATGTGGTTCGCAATCTCGCCCTTCGGCGAGCCGCCCCAGGCCCTGCGCAGGCCTTCCTTGTCCATGATCCAGTTCATCGCCTTCCGGACGTGGATGTCGTCGAAGGGCGGCTGGGTCAGGTTCATCGTGATGTACCACGTCCGGTCGCCGGAGTTGGTCTTGTAGTTGTTCTTCAGCGCCTCGGTGGTCGTGTAGGTGCGGATGACTTCCGCCGGCTCGCTCGCGTACGCGAGCTCGAGCTGGTTGGCCTTGACCCGGTCGAAGATGTCCTGAGCGTTCGTGTTCAGGGTCATCTGCCACTGGTCGAAGAAGTTCTGCCGCGCCTCGGTCGTGTCGGACGCCGGGTCGTAGTCCGGGTTCCGCACGAGGATGAGCTTCGAGTTGGGGTTGAAGCCTGCGAGCGCCTTCATGGTGTCGCAGCTCGTGGTGTCGAGGGCGTCCTCGCCCTGCACCATGTACGGGCCCGACGAGATCAGGAAGCGGCCGTACTCGCCCGCCTTCGTGAAGCACTTGCCGACCTCTTCGGGGATCGGGCCGGCAGCCGGCATCGCGATCCGGTACAGGAAGTCGCCGGTCGGCTTCTCCAGGTGGAAGATGATCGTCTTGTCGTCGGGGGTCTCGATGCCCGCGATCGGCGCGTCCGCGTTCTTGCCGGTCAGGCCGCCGCCATCCGAGTACTCCTGGAGCCCCTTGATGACGCCCAGGTAGTAGAAGCCGTACTGCGCGACTAGGCCCGGCGTTCCGATGCGCCGCATCGCATACTCGACGTCCTTCGACGTCACTTGACGGCTGAGAGGCGGACCGAACTTGACGCCGTCACGAATCGTGAACGTGTACGTCGTGTCGCCGTCCGTGAGCTCCGGCTCCTCGGCCGCGAGATCGGGGATGAGCTCGTTGCCTGCCGCGTCGGGCTCGTGCTTGTAGCCCATGAGCGTCCGGCCGAGCATGTTCGTGTAGAGACCGAGGAACGTCGCCAGGTACTCGCCCGTCGGGTCGAAGTTCCCGGTCCATTCGAACGCATCGGTCTGGGTGCGGAACGTGCCACCCTTCTCCGCGTTGCCGCCGCCACCGGTGCCGGTGGCCTGAGCCGCGCCCGTGCTCCCGCCGTCGCCGCCACAACCTGCGGCAACAAGCATGAGCGTGAGGCTTGCGGCCAGCACGGCTGCTGCAATCACCTTACGTCGCAAGGTTCACCCCTCTCCTATCGGTTCGATGGGTCCAGTTGTTTCGCGGTTCGCTCGTAAGAGCCTCCTGCCTCGTTGACGAGCGGGAACGCGTGAAGTTAGCGCCGCACCATGCGGCGTCGAACGAAGTCCCCGTCATCGTTTGCTTCGCGGATCGAGCGCGTCGCGGAGTCCGTCGCCGAGGAGGTTGAACGCGAGCGTGGTCATGATGAGGAAGAGCCCCGGGAAGAGCATGAGCCACCACGCGAACTGGAAAATTGCGGAAGCGTCGGACAGCATCTGCCCCCAGGACGGCGTCGACTGCGGCACGCCGAGCCCGAGGTACGAGAGGCCCGCTTCGAAGAGGATGTTGCTCGGGATCAGGAGCGTCGCGTAGACGATGATCGGCGCGAGCAGGTTCGGGAGCACCTCGCGGAACATGATCCGGATGTTCCCGGCGCCGAGCGAGCGCGCCGCCTCGATGAACTCGCGCTCGCGGATCGCGAGCGTGTTGCCGCGCACGATGCGCGCAATATACGGCCACGTGAAGATCGAGATCACGAAGACCACGAGCGTGAGGCCCGGCTTGATGAGTCCGTGGAGGCAACCCTGCGCCGTCGAGCTGCACGCGGCGACGATCCCGATCGCGAAGAGCAGGATCGGGATGGAGAGGATCACGTCGATCGTGCGCGAGATGAACGTGTCGGACTTCCCGCCGAAGAAGCCGGCCAGGAGGCCCATGATCGTCCCGACGAAGACGGCGACGCCGGTCGCGAGGAGCGCGACCTCGAGCGACGTGCGCGTCCCGTAGATCACGCGGACGAACACGTCGCGCCCGGCCTGGTCGGCGCCGAACCAGAACTCCTTGTTCGGGCCCTTCGGAAGGCCGAACTCGTCGGTCATCTCCCGCTGGAAGAGCTCGTTCGGCCCGTGGCCGGTCAGCCTCACGAAGAGCGGCGCGAAGATCGCGAGGAGGAACAGGAAGGCGATGACGCCGAGGCCGATGAACGCGGCCTTGTCCTCCCTGAAGCGCGCCCAGAAGAGCTGCCGCGGCGAACGGCCCGAGACCTTCGTCTCGCCTTCCGGGCTGACCGGAACGGATGGCTCGTGGATTTCGGGTGCGACGGTCGCCATAGCGTCTAGGTCCTCGGTTGCTGGGGCGCGAGTGTACTGCGGAATCGGGCGCACTGCGAAAATGCGGCCGCCCGACCTTGAGTGAGACGTTCGACGGGCATGTCCGGTTAGCTATTCGGGGTCCACGGCCGCCAGGTTCACGAGGCCGAGGGGGTCGATCCGGAACGTGTCGCGGATCGAGAGTGACTCGAGGTTCGCGAACGTCGGCGAGTAGAGCGCGACCGCCGGAACGGCGCCGTCGCCGCCGGAGAGCACCTCCTCGGCCGCGCCGTAGAGGGCCTGGCGCACGTCCGCGTCCGGCTCGTGCTGCGCCGCCTCGAGGAACCGGTCGTAGCGGTTGTTGCAGAAGTTCGACTTGTTCCACTCCGAGCGGCAGGTCCAGAGCTCGAGCGGCGGCCAGGCGTCCGGCGCCGCCGCGGTGACGTCCGCCTGGAAGACGTCCACCGAGTCCAGGGAGAGCGGGCCCTCGAACGCGAGGAACTCCTCCGGCGGGCTCGAGCGGACGGTCGTCTGGATGCCGATCCGCCGCCAGGCGTCGCGGAGGGCGAGCGCGACGCCGAGCGTGCCCGGCTCGTCCACGCGCAGGAGCGTGAGCCGCCGCCGGACCGCGCCGGCCTGGGCGAGCTCGGCCTGGGCGGCCGTCACGTCGCCGCCGGCCGGATACCACGGAGACGCGGGCAGCTCGCGGGCGCCGAGGACGCCGGGCGGCGTCACGCGGCGGGCCGGGTACTCGTCGCCGCGCAGCACGTTCTCGATGAGCGCGCTGCGGTCGACCGCGAGCGCCATCGCGCGCCGCTGGTGCGGGTCCGGGATCGTCCGCAGGTTGAAGGCGTACGCAGCGGTCTCGAGGGAGGGGTACGCCTGGAACTCGCGGCGCTCGCGGAGCGCGGGGACGTCGGCGGCCGGAAGCGCCGCGCCGTCGAGCGCCTGCACCACGCCCTCGTCGAAGGCCTGCTCGCGCACCGCGGGATCGGTCAGGAACCGGCCCTCGACGCGGCCGAGCACGACGTGGCTCCGGCCGCGCCAGCGTCCGTTCCGGATGAGGGAGAAGCCCGTGTCCGTGAGCCGCGCGAGCCGGAACGGGCCGTTGGTCACGATCGTCTCCGGATCCGACCAGCCGTCCGGGACGCGGGAGACGACCGAGCGCGGCACGGCGAGGAAGGCCGGCGAGGCGAGGGCGGCCGGGAACCAGGGCTCGCGCGCGCGAAGCGTCACGTCGAGCACCCAGTTGCCCTCCGCGCGGACCCCGACGCGGTCGAGGAGCGCGTCGCACCCGTCCTCGCAGCGGTTGTACGTGGCCGCGCCGACGAGGCCGAAGAGCTCCGGCGCGAGCGGCGAGTCGAGGTCGGACGAGAGCATCCGCTTCCACGCGAACTCGAAGTCGTGCGCCGTCACGGACTCGCCGTTCGACCAGCGGCCGTCCTTGCGCAGGAAGAAGCGGATGTGGCGCCCGTCCTCCGAGAACTCCCAGCGGCGGGCGAGCGAGGGCTGCGGGCGCCGGAGCTCGTCGAGGCGGACGAGCGGGTCGCTCAGGTTCCAGACGAGGTTCGCGGCCGTGTGGTCCACCGCGAAGGCCGGGTCGAGCGAGGTCGGCGGCTGCGCCCACGCCATCGTCAGCGTCGGGCCGGCGGGCGTCTTGCCGCGTGGCGTGGGGGCGCCCGGCGCCTCCGGGTCGTCGAGGCCCGAGCCGGCGGCGGCGAGCACGCCGACGCCGATCAGGACGAGCGTGATGATCCCCAGGTGGCTGCGCTCCCGGTAGCCGGGCGTTCGCCGGATCCGGGGAAGCCTCATGCCACGAGGCTAGCTAGCTCGTCAGCGCGTCCGCCCCGGCGACGACCTCGAGGATCTCCTGCGTGATCTCCGCCTGGCGGGCCCGGTTCATCTCGAGTGTGAGCCGGTCGATCATCTCGTTCGCGTTCTTCGACGCGTTCCGCATCGCCGTCATGCGCGCGCCGTGCTCGGACGCTGCGGATTCGAGGAGCCCGCGGAAGATGGTGGTCTCGAGGTACGTCGGGAGCAGCCGCTCGAGGATGAGCTCCGGCTCGGGCTCGTAGATGAAGTCGCCCTCGAGCGCGACCTCGTAGGCGCTGCGGTCCTCGTCCTCGTCGAGGGCGGTGCGCGGGATCGGGAGGATCGTCTCGGTCTCGACGTGCTGCGTGAGCGCGGAGACGAAGCGGTTGTAGACCATGGTCACGCGGTCGGCACCGCCATCGGCGTAGAGCTCGGCGACTGCGTGGGCGATCGCCTCCGCGTGGTGGTAGGTCGGCCGGTCGGTGAGGTCGACCCAGGCCTGCGTCACGTCGAAGCGTCGGAAGCGGAGCGTCGAGCGGCCCTTCTTGCCGACGGCGAGCCAGCGCACCTCCTGCCCCTGGGCCTCCGCCTCGCGGGCGAGCGCAACCGCCCGCCGGATGATCTGCGCGTTGAAGCCGCCGGCGAGGCCGCGGTCGCCGGTGAGGGCGAGGATCGCGACCGAGCCGACCGTCTCGCGCTCCGCGAGGAGCGGGAAGCCGCGCGCGGGGGTCGCCCGGGCGGTGCCGGTCATGAGCTCGCGCATCCGGTCGGCGTACGGGCGCAGCGCCTCGATGCGCGCCTCGGCCCGGCGGAGCTTCGCCGCGGCGACGAGCTCCATCGCCTTCGTGATCTTGCGCGTGTTCCGGACGGAGGAGACGCGCCGCTTGATGTCCTGGACCGACGCCAAGGCCTAGGCGAGGACGCCCGCGTCCTCGTGGGTCGCGAAGCTCTTCGCGAACTTGTCGATCTCCGTGCCGATGCGCTCAGCGAGGTCGTCCGGGAGGTCCTTCTTCTCGCGGATCTCGGTGTAGATCGACTTCTCGGTGCGCAGGTGCTCGCGGAGCTCGTCCTGGAAGCGCGGCACGTCGGAGACCGGGATCTCGTCGAGGTAGCCGTTGATTCCCGCGAAGATCGCGACGACCTGCTCCTCCACGGGCCACGGCTGGTACTGCGGCTGGTTCAGGGTCGACACCATCCGCTCCCCGCGCGCGAGGGTGCGCTGCGTCTGCGGGTCGAGCTCGGAGCCGAACTGCGAGAACGCCTCGAGCTCGCGGTACTGGGCCAGGTCGAGCCGCAGGCGCCCGGAGACCTTCTTCATCGCCTTCGTCTGCGCGTTCCCGCCCACGCGGGAGACCGAGATGCCGACGTTGATCGCCGGCCGGACGCCCGAGAAGAAGAGGCTCGACTCGAGGAAGATCTGCCCGTCCGTGATCGAGATCACGTTGGTCGGGATGTAGGCCGACACGTCGCCGGCCTGCGTCTCGATCACCGGGAGGGCGGTGAGCGAGCCGCCGCCGAGCTCGTCGTTCAGCTTCACGGCGCGCTCGAGGAGCCGGGAGTGGAGGTAGAAGACGTCGCCGGGGAAGGCCTCGCGGCCCGGCGGGCGGCGCAGGAGGAGCGACATCTGCCGGTAGGCGTCGGCATGCTTCGAGAGGTCGTCGTACATGCAGAGCGCGTGGCGCCCGGAATAGAGGAAGTACTCGCCCATGGCCGCGCCCGCGAACGGCGCCATCCACTTGATGGGCGCCGCCTCGGTCGCCGAGGCCGCGACGATGATCGTGTAGTCCATCGCGCCCGCGTCCTTCAGGCGCTCGTAGACCTGGGCGACCGTCGAGGCCTTCTGGCCGATCGCGACGTACACGCAGATCATGTCCTGGCCCTTCTGGTTCAGGATCGTGTCCACGAGGATCGCGGTCTTGCCGGTGGAGCGGTCGCCGATGATCAGCTCGCGCTGGCCGCGCCCGATCGGGATCATCGAGTCGATCGCCTTGATGCCGGTCTGGACCGGCTCCTTCACCGGCTGGCGCTGCACGACGCCCGGCGCCTTGAACTCTAGGGGGCGCATCTCGGCCGCCTCGATCGGGCCCTGCCCGTCGAGCGGCTGGCCCAGCGGGTCGACGATCCGCCCCACGAGCGCCTCGCCGACGGGGACGCTCACGACCTTGCCCGTGCGCCGGACCGGCTCGCCCTCTGACACCTTGTCCCACTCGCCGAAGAGCGGGGCTCCGACGTTGTCCTCCTCGAGGTTGAACGCGATGCCGGTGACGCCGTGCTCGAACTCGAGCAGCTCCAGCGCGACGCAGTTCTCGAGGCCGTAGACGCGCGCCAGGCCGTCGCCGACCTGGAGGACGGTCCCGACCTCGGTCAGGTTCGTCTCGACGTCGTAGTCCTCGATCCGCTGCTTCAGGATCGAGGTGATCTCCTCAGGGCGAATCGTCACGTGCCTTCCGTCTCCTCCCCGGCCCGGCTCGGGCCGCCTCCGCTGGTCGGGGTCCCCTCGGTCACCCGTGGGTAACATACTGCGGCTTCGGCCACGAACCCCGGAGCCAAGGAGACCTATACATGAATCTCGGTTACATCGACCCCAGTAGCGGCAGCATGCTGCTCCAGGGAATCCTGGGCGGGCTCGCGGCCGCCGCGGTCGCACTCAAGCTGTTCTGGCACCGCGTGCTCGTGTTCCTCCATATTCGCAAGCCGGACGAGGGTCAGGCCGCCGAGGCGCATGAGGCCGACGACGCGGTCCCGTCCGAGCGTGAGCCGGTCGCAAAGCCCTGACGTCGAGGGCGCGGCGGCGCCCACGTTCGACCCCGGCTCCTTCCGCGACTGGGACAGTCGCGTCTTCTACGACGACGGACGCATCCTCCGGGCGCTCTCCGGGGACGGCCTCGCCGACTGGCGGGCGTTCGCCTCGTCGCGCCTCTTCGCCGAGGCGGTCGCCGAAGGGAAGCTCGTCGAGACCGAGGAGGTCGAGGGCGCCGAGGCGCCCGCCGGGCTCGTGCGCGACGCGGCCGGGGTGCTCGAGCACGAGCGGATCCCGTTCGTCTCCTACCCGTACGAGTGGCCGTTCTCCATGCTCCGCGACGCCGCGCTCCTCCAGCTCGAGCTCTTGCGCCGGGCGCTCGACGAGGACCTGATCCTCAAGGACGCAACGCCCTACAACGTGCAGTTCCGCGGCGCGAAGCCGGTGTTCATCGACGTCGGCTCCTTCGAGCGGCTGCCGGCCGGCGAGCCGTGGGCCGCGTACCGCCAGTTCTGCATGCTCTTCCTCTACCCCCTGCTCCTCCAGGCCTACAAGGACGTCCCGTACCAGCCGTGGCTGCGCGGGAGCCTCGCGGGGATCCGGCCCGCCGAGCTGCGCGCGCTCATGTCGTTCCGCGACCTCTTCCGCCGCGGCGTGCTGACGAACGTGGCACTCCTTGCGCGCTTTGAGCGCAAGAGCGCGTCGAAGGGCGGCGAAGTGAAGGCGGAGATGAAGAAGGCCGGTTTCCGCAAGGACTTCATCGTCGCGAACGTGAAGCGGCTCGAGAAGACGATCCGCAAGCTCGAGTGGAAGGCCGGGCAGACGGAGTGGTCGGACTACGGGATGACCACCTCGTACTCGGACGCGGACGCGGTGCGCAAGGAGGGCTTCGTCCGCGAGGTCGTCCACCAGCGGCCGCGCGACCTCGCCTGGGACCTCGGCTGCAACGAGGGGCGCCACGCGCGGATCGCCGCCGAGAACACCCGCTACGTGGTCGCGGTGGACGGCGACGCGGCCGTCGCCGACCGGCTCTACCGCACGCTCGCCGAGGAGGGCGCGACGTCCATCCTGCCGCTCACCGGCGACCTGACCGACCCGTCGCCGCCGCTCGGCTGGGGCGGGCTCGAGCGCTCTCCGCTCGACGCGCGCGGCCGACCCGATCTCGTCCTCTGCCTCGCGGTCATCCACCACGTCGCGCTCTCCGGCAACGTGCCGGTGCCCGCGTTCCTCGATTGGCTGCGCTCGCTCGGCGCCGAGCTGGTGATCGAGTTCCCCACGCGCGACGACCGGCGCGTCGCCGCGATCCTCTCGCGCAAGCGCGAGGGCGCCGACCCGGACTACGACCTCGAGCCCTTCGAGCGCGAGCTCGGCGCTCGCTACACGATCGAGCGGCGAGAGGAGCTGGCAGGAGGCACCCGCATCCTGTTCCACGCAAGGCCCCGCTGATGGCAGTCGCATCCTCGCGCGCCGCCGTCATCCCGCGCATCTCGCTGCGCTTCCGCGAGCCGGCCGTCCGGTTCGCCCAGCTCCTAGCCGCGTCCAGCTTCGCCCTGGCCCAGCCGCTGTTCGACATCCTCGGCAAGAACGCGGAGTTCTTCGCCGTGCGCGGCTCGGCGCCCTCGGACATCGTCGTCTTCGCGCTCGTCGTGACCTTCGTCCCGGCGATCGTCTTCCTGGCCATCGAGCTGCTCGTCGGGCTCGCGAGCCGGCGCGCCGCC
Organism: uncultured Actinomycetes bacterium; assembly: GCA_963720515.1. GTDB lineage: Bacteria > Actinomycetota > Thermoleophilia > Gaiellales > Gaiellaceae. The sequence goes on from OY970397.1 coordinate 934,405, forward strand.
CTGGCGCTCCACCTCGTCATCCTCGGCGGGCTCGCGGCGGTCTTCGGAATCCAGTTCCTGAAGCGCCACGGGCTCGACGGAACGGCCGCGCTCATCACCGGCGCCGTGCTCATCGGCGCGGCGTTCGCCGTCGCCGTGTGGCGCGTGCAGATCGTGCGCTCGTTCCTGACCGTCCTCGCGGCTGCGGCGCCCGTCTTCCTCGTGATCTTCCTCTTCACGACCCCGGTCGAGAAGCTCGTCTTCCCGCCCGAGGTGGAGGTCCGGACGGCGGCGGTCAGCTCCGACACACCCGTCGTCTTCCTGCTCTTCGACGAGTTCCCCGTCATCTCGCTCCTCGACCGCAACGGCAAGATCGACGCGGCGCGCTTCCCGAACTTCGCGCGGCTCCAGAAGGCGTCCACCTGGTTCGTGAACACGACGACCTACTCGCCCTCCACGACGGTTGCTGTCCCTTCGATGCTCACGGGGAAGCTGCCGAAACGCGGCAAGCTCCCGGTGTTCCAGAACCACCCGAACAACCTCTTCACCTACCTCGGGCGCCGCTACCGCTTCCACGTGAGCGAGTCGCAGACCCGGCTCTGCCCGACGCAGCTCTGCCACCAGCGAAGCGAAGGCAGCGAGGCGCGGCTCCGCTCGCTCTACAAGGACGCCCGCATCGTCTACCTGCACCTCCTCGCACCACCGGCCCTCGAGGACGAGCTCGCACCGATCGACGAGTCCTGGGGCGACTTCGGCACCGGGACTACCGAGCGGCTGACCGGGGAGACGAGCCTCCCGGACGTGAACCAGGCGAACTTCTACATCGGCCGCGTCCGTGGGTTCAACCGCTTCGTCGCCGGGATCCGCCCGTACCGGGCGGGCCACCCCTCCCTCGACTTCCTCCACGTGCTCCTGCCGCACGGCCCGTGGCTCTACTTCCCGGACGGGCGCGTGAGCGGGGTCGCAAGCCCGCGGGCGCCGGGCCGCAAGGGCGAGCTCTGGACGGACGACGGGCTCGCCCTCCAGGCCTGGCAGCGCCACATGCTCCAGCTCGGCTACGCCGACAAGCTGCTCGGACGCTTCGTGGCGCGGCTCCGCAGCGCGGGACTCTGGAACAAGGCGCTCGTCATCGTCACGGCCGATCACGGAATCTCGTTCCGCGGCGGTGACGCCCGGCGCGCCCCGACCAACTCGAACTTCGCCGAGCTCGCGTTCACGCCGCTCTTCATGAGGATCCCCGGCAAGCCGGGCGGGACGACCGTGGAGCGGCACACGACGATCGACGACATCCTCCCGACGATCGCCGACGTCCTCGGGACGCCCGTCCCCTGGAAGACCGATGGCTCCACGGCGCTCGGCTCGGATCCCGGCCTCGACACGGTCACGGTCGGCTGGCGGCTGACGAAGCCCTACACGGCGGTGCTCGCGCAGCGCAAGCGCTCGCTCGCGCGTCAGCTCGCGCTCTTCGGAACCGGTAGCTGGGGCCCGGGGTTCTACGGCATCGGGCCGTTCGGCGGGCTCGTCGGCAAGCGGGTGGGCGCGGTCGGCGTTCCGGGGCCGGGCCCCGGGGACCGCGAAGGTGGATGCGGTCGGCTCGAGGCTCCTGCGCTCCTATCGCCCCGGCTCGGCCGCCGTGCCGTCGCCGGTCGTGGGCACGTTCTCGGGCGGCCCCGGGAAGGGCGACACGTTCGCGCTCGCCGTGAACGGGACGATCCAGGCGGTCGCGACGGCGTACCAGGATCCCGAAGGCCCCGTGAGCTTCACGGCCCTCACCTCCGACAAGGCGTTCCGCTCCGGGTCGAACGAGGTGCGGATGTTCCTGGTCGGCGGCGCGCCGGACCACCCGGAGCTCCGCGAGCTCCAGGTCTCGTACTCGGGCTAGGCGCCCGGGCGCTCGGCCGGGAACGCGTCCCAGTCGACCCCGCGAACGTACCGCACGAGCTCGACCTCCTTCTTCGTCAGCCTCGGCGCGCCGTCCGTGTCCTCGACCTGCGAGCGCAGGTGCTCGCGGACCGCGGTCGCCGTGAACTCGCGCATGAAGTGCCTGACGCCCTTCATCGGGCCTCCCTTGTCGCCTCGCGAGAGGTTAGGCGCGGGCGAGCAGCTCGTCGCGCAGTGCGTTCAGGCGGCCGCGCACGCTGCCGTCCACGCGCATCGAGCCCGCCTGGAGGATCAGGCCGCCGATGAGGTCCGGGTCGACGCTGCGCGTAGCCTCCACCTTGCGGCCGGCGGCCTTCTCGAGCTTCGCGACGATCGCCTCCGCGTCCGTGTCCGAGAGCTCGACCGCGGTGGTGAGCTCGACCTCGAGGATCCGCTCCTCCGCGGCGAGCAGGCGCTCCCACTCCTCGTAAATCTCCGGCAGCTCGGCCAGGCGGCCCTTCTCCGCGACCAGGCGGAGGAAGTTCCGGAACGTGTCGGTGGAGCCCTGCGCGACCGCGTCGATCGCGCCGCGCCGCTCCTCCGGGTCGAGCTGCGGGTTGCGGAGAAGATCGGCGAGCTCGGGCGACGCCGCGAGGGCGCCCGCGAACGCGGCGAACTCGTCGCGCACCTTGGGGAGCGACTTCTGCTCGTGGGCGGCCTCGAGGAGGGCCTCCGCGTAGATGCGCTGGGCTACGCCCATCAGTTTTCGCTGGCCAGCTGCTCGGCGTCGAGCTCTTCGATCGTCTCGTCGATCAGGCGCCGCTGGTCCTTCTCGTCGAGCGTCTTGCGCGTCACCTTCTCCGAGGCGAGGAGCGTGAGCTCGACGACGTCGCGGCGGATCTCCTCGCGGAACTTGCGGTTCTCCGCCTCGACCGCCTTCTGGTTCTCCTCGAGCCGGCGCTGCAGGTCCGCCGCCGCCTCTTCGCGGGCACGGCGAGCCTGCTCCTGCGCCTGGCGGCGCGTCTCCTCGAGGAGCTGCTCCCGCTCGGCCTTCGCCTCCTCACGCTCCTCGCGCACGGACTCGCGGAGCGCACGCGCCTCCTCGCGGGCCTTGTCGGCCTCGTCGAGCGCCGCGCGGATCCGGTCGCGCCGCGCGTCGATGAGCGCCTGGATGCGCGAGAACGCGACCTTGCGCAGGATGAAGAGCACGATCAGGAACGTGACGATCGTCCAGATCATCAGGCCTGGGACGACCTTGATCAGCGCGTTGCCGCTGTCGGACTCTTCGGCCTGGAGGAGTAGGAGCGTTGCGAGCTGCATCGGCTAGACGAGGACGAAGGCGAGCAGGCCGCCGAGGAGGGCGTAGAACACGACCGCCTCGCAGAGCGCGAAGCCGAGCCACTGGATGCCGGTCAGCTCGCCGCGCAGCTCGGGCTGGCGGGCCACCGCCTGGATCATCGAGCCGAAGATGTAGCCGATGCCGATGCCGGCGCCCACGGCGCCGAGGCCGACGCCGACGCCGAAGGCGATCGCCTTGCCGAGATCGGCGAGGCCGGCGTCGGTGGTCTGCGCAAGGGTGAGAAACATGAAGCTCCTTTCAGTGCTCGGGTTCGATTGCGCCGCCGATGTAGATGGCGGAGAGAAGCGCGAAGACGAAGGCCTGGATCGTCACGACGATCGCGACCTCGAAGATGTACACGGCGACGGCCACCGGGACGGCGAGGACGGCGAGCGCGACGTTCGAGAAGATGAAGATGAGGCCGAGCATGACGAGCAGCAGCATGTGGCCGGCCAGCATGTTGGCGAAGAGTCGCACGGAGAGCGAGATGAGCCGCATGAACTGCGAGATCACCTCGAGCGGGATGATGAGTGGGAGCAGCCCCTTCGGCACGCCGGAGGGGATCCAGCTCTTCAGGTAGCCCCACGAGCCGTTGTGCCTCACCCCCTCGTAGTGGGTCGTGAGGAACGTGAGTAACGCGAGCGCGAGGGTCACGCTCAGGTTCGCGGTGGCCGCGTAGATCCCCCACGTCGGGAGGTCGGCGCCGAACAGGTGGAACTTCTCGTCCGAGAGCGGCAGCGGGATGAACCCGATCAGGTTGATGACCCAGATGAAGAGGAAGAGCGCCGCGCAGTACGGGAAGTAGCGGTGGACGGCGCTCTTCGGCAGGTTGCCCTCCGCGATCTGCCCCTGGAGCGCGTCGTAGAGCCCCTCCCCCGTCGTCTGGCGGCGGCTCGGGCGCAGCGAAAGGCCGAAGCGCATGAACCAGATCCCGAAGAGGATCGTCATGAGACCGCCGAGCCAGAGGTAGGCGACCGCCTTGTTCACGGACATGTCGATCGGCCCGAGGTGGATCGAGATCCACGGGTGGAGAACGAACTCGTCCTCAGGGTGGAAGTCCGAGGATGCCGCGAGGAGGAAGCTCACGCGCTCGGCTCCTCGTGGAAGTAGAGCGTCAGGCTCGTGACGAGCTCGGACGAGTAGCCGGCCGCGTAGACGAGCGCGCCCGCGAGCGCGACGTCGGGCTGGTTCACGGCCACGAGGATGCAGGCGAGCACGACGAGGATGCCGCGGCCCATCATCCCGAAGGCGACGAGGCCGGAGCCGCGGAGCGTCGGGTCGCCGATGCCGAGGCGGGCGAAGAGCAGCCCGAGCGCCTGGCTCGCGCCCCAGAGGAACGCGCCGAGCGCCCAGCCCTTCACGTTCCAGCCGGCGATGAGGAAGAGCGGCAGCGCGAGCGCGACGATCGCGGTGCCGACGAGCACGGGCGTCCTGCGCTCCGGCATCGCGCGCGGCGTGACGGTCATGGCCATCAGAAGGCGTTCCTGTACGCGGCGTAGACCGCGAGGATCGAGAGCGGGACGCCGATCACCGAGCCGATCGCGATCCCGACGCCCACGGAGCCCGCCGCCCAGCCGAGCAGGGCGCCGAGTCCGACGCATGCGACAAGGACGCCGAGCAGCACGCCGCCGGCGCCGAGGGGATCGAAGGTCTGGCGTTCTGCAATAGCGACCGCATCATTCCACGCGCGGCGAGCTTATCAGCGTCCTTCGACTTCGTGACACGCACAAACCGCTTGGTTAGTGCAAACGCACGCGTTTGCCCAGGACTTTGTGGCACCGCGTCCGAGCGTCGACCGTACGATCGAGGCGTGCGCGTCTGGGTCGACCTCACGAACACCGCCCACGTCCTCGTCCTTCGGCCGCTGGTCGAGCTGCTCGAGGAGGACGGCCACGAAGTGACGCTGACCGCGCGGCCGCTCTCGCACACGGTCGAGCTGCTCGACGACTGGGGCCACCCGTACACGGTCGTCGGCCACCACGGCGGGTCGCGGCGGCTCGGCAAGGCGCTCGCGTCGGCCGGCCGGGTCGCTGGGCTCCTCCGCTTCGCGCGCGGGCGCGGCTTCGACTGGGGCCTCGGCCACGGCTCGGTCGACCTCCCGCCGGTCGCGCGGACGCTGCGGGTGAAGAACACGACGATGTTCGACTACGAGTTCGCGGTCGCCCAGGAGCAGGTTGTCTGCCGGCTCGCGAACCGCGTGCTCGTCCCGGACGCGATCCCGCTCGAGCGGCTCGCTCGCTACGGCGCCCGCCCGCCGAAGCTCGTTCGCTACCCCGGGCTCAAGGAGGAGTACTACCTCGCGGACTTCGAGCCCGACCCCGCGGTGCTCGACGCGCTCGGCGTCGAACGCGATGCGATCCTCGCCGTCGTCCGCACCGCGCCGTCCTACGCGCTCTACCTCGGCGGGTCGGAGAACGAGCTCCTGCCCGCGGTGCTGCGACGGCTCGCATCGGACGAGAGCACGCAGACGGTCGTCCTCGCCCGCACGCCCGAGCAGCGCGCGGCGATCCGCGGCCTCGGGCTCGACCGTGTGATCGTCCCGGACCGCGCGGTGGACGGACGGAGCCTCGTCGCGTTCGCCGACCTCCTCGTCTCCGCGGGCGGGACGATGAACCGCGAGGCCGCGGTGCTCGGGACGCCGGTCTGGTCGATCTTCGAGGGCCGCCTCGGCGCCGTGGACGAGCAGCTCGCCGCCGAGGGGCGGCTCCGCTTCCTCTCCGACCCGGCCGAGATCGTCCCGGCGAAGAAGGCGCCGGGCGCGGTGGAGCGCCGCGTGCGCCGCGACCCTCGCGAGCTGCTCCGGCTGGCCCTCCCCTAGCGCCGCTGGGCGATCCAGACCCCGGCGAGCACGGCGGCGGCGGGGAGCGCGAGCTCGGGCGTCAACCGCTCGTCGAGGACAAGCGCGGCGAGGGCGAGGCCGGAGAGCGGCTGGATGAACTGCACGGTCGCGATGCGCGCGATGCCGCCGCGCGCGAGCGCCCAGTACCAGCCGACGTAGCCCACGATCGACGTGACGATCGCGAGGAAGAGGATCGAGCCCCAGGCCGCGGCGTCCCCCGAAGGTACGCCGTCCACGCCGAGGAGCACCGCGCCGAGCGGCCCCATGACGACCGCGCCGAGCGCCACGCCCCAGAGCGTCGTCGCGAGGCTCCGATAGCCGGCGAGCGAGAGGAGCGCGCCCGCGACGTAGCCGGCCGAGACGAGCGTCGCCGCGGCGAGGATGAGGAGGTCGCCGCCGAAGGTCGGCTCCGTTCCGCTCCCGCCGCGCAGCCCGATCATGACCGCCTCGCCTGCGAGCGCGATCGCACAGCCGAGGAGCCACCGGGACGGTGGCCGGCGCCGGTCGACGAGCGCGGCCCACGCCCCCGTGAAGACGGGGAGCGCGGCGAGGATGAGCGCGCCGTGCGTCGCCGACGTCCGCTCCTGGCCGAGCGTGTAGAGGATCGGGAAGAGCACGAACCCGGTCAGCGCCGAGAGGACGAGCAGCCCGCGGCTCCGGCGGGCCTCGGGCGCCCGCGTTCGCATCGCGAGGAGGATCGGCGCCGCGACGAGCCCCGCGATCACGGTGCGGAGGACGGCCACCATGAGCGGCGGCACGTCCTCGACCGCGAGCCGTGTCGCGACCGGCGTCGAGCCCCAGGCGATGTTCACGACGACCGCCACGACGAGCGCGAGCGTCACCGGCGCCCGCGCCCGGGCGATCGCGGACTCCATGCTCACCCGGTCAGCGGCGTCCGGCGGTCAGGACGTGCTCGACGGTGGCCTCTTCCTCCTCCTCGCGCGTCGCGAAGCGGCCGAGGCCGAGAACGCGGAGGTGGCGCGCCTTGAGGATCTCGAGCGTGTAGACCATCCAGACCGACGCGAGGAAGACGACGAACCCGGCGGCCGCGACGATGAGGGTGTTCCGCAGGTCCCAGACCCCGAGCGGCCGCGGCGGGACGAAGCGGACGAGGAGCGCCCACGCGGCGAGCATGAGCGCCCAGACGTGGAGGTACGCGGCCGTCCGGCGCTGCGAGAAGCCGATCCGCATGAACCGGTGGTAGAAGTGGTTCTGGTCGGCGCCCCACGGCGGGCGGCGGTACTTGAGCCGCTTGAGGACGACGAATGACGTGTCGAGGATCGGCACCGCGATCACGAGCAGCGGCGCGATGAGCGCGATCGACGCGGCCGTCTTCAGCACGCCCTGCACGGCCACGCACGCGAGGACGAAGCCGAGCGCCAGCGCCCCGCAGTCGCCCATGATCATCCGCGCCGGATGCCAGTTGTAGCGCAGGAACCCGAGCGTGGCCCCGCACACGATCGCGGCGAGCGCGGCGGCGTCCACGCGGACGAACGAGACGGCGAGGATCGCGAACGCCCCGGCGGCGATCGAGACGATCCCGGCGGCGAGCCCGTCCATCCCGTCGATCAGGTTCACGAGGTTCGCGAGGAACACGATCCAGAAGAGCGTGAGCGGCACCTCGAGCATCCCGAAGTCGATGTTCCCGAGGAAGGGCAGCGAGATCGACTCGAAGGTCACGTCGTAGCCCACGACCGGGATGAGCGCGATCAGGAGGACGCCGACCGCCTTCACGCTCGGCCGGAGCCCGCGGACGTCGTCCACGAGCCCGAGCAGCGAGACGAGCGCCGTCCCGAGCAGGATCCCCGGGTAGGGGCCGTCGAGGCCGATCCAGATGAGCGCCGGCACGAGGATGCCGGTGACGATCGCGAGCCCGCCGATCCGCGGCAGCGGCCGGGAGTGCACGCGCGGGCGGTCCGAGTGGCCGGGGTCGTCCACCGCGCCGATGCGCGGCGCGAGCCAGGCGGTGGCTGGAGCGAGGCAAAGGGTGATGGCCACGGCCGCCAGGAACCCCCAGACGACCGCCCCCTCGTGGACGAGGGTGTCGAGCGAGTCGAGGAACGACACTCCGGCCGATTATCGCAGAGGGTTGCGTCGACCTTGCTTCGAGCGAGCCTTTTGCTACGTTCAGGCCCCTGTGGCCGAGGTCCTGAAACCCACTACGCCGGCGGGCTCCGCGGCCCAGGCCGCGTCCACCTTCGACGAGTCGATCGCCTCCCGCCAGGCGAACGTCGGCATCGTCGGCCTCGGCTACGCCGGGCTCCCGCTCGCCATCGCATTCGCGGAGGCCGGCTTCGGCGTCACCGGGCTCGACCTGAACGAGGAGCGAGTCGCCGCCGTCCGCGCGCACGAGTCCTACCTCGTGGACGTCCCGGCCGAGCGCTACGAGGGGCTCGAGGGCACGCTCGCCGCGACAACCGACTACGCCGCGGTCCGCGAGATCGACGCGCTCACGATCTGCGTCCCCACGCCGCTCTCGAAGACGCGCACCCCGGACATCTCGTTCGTCGTCGCTGCGGCCGAGTCCGTGGCGAAGAACCTCAAGCCGGGCCTCCTCGTCGTCCTCCAGTCCACGACCTACCCGGGCACGACGGAGGAGATCGTCCTCCCGATCCTCGAGGCCACCGGCGGCAAGGTCGGCCAGGACTTCTTCCTCGGCTACGCGCCCGAGCGGGTGGATCCCGGCAACGACCGCTTCACCATCCGCACGACGCCGAAGCTCGTCGCGGGCGTCACCGAGGAGTGCCTGCACCGCACGCAGCTCCTCTACCGCCAGATCGTGGACACCGTCGTGCCGGTCTCGCGCCCGATGGTCGCGGAGACGGCGAAGCTGCACGAGAACACGTTCCGCGCCGTGAACATCGCGCTCGCGAACGAGCTGGCGCTCATGTGCGACCGGATGGGGATCTCACCGTGGGAGGTCATCGAGGCGGCCGCGACGAAGCCGTTCGCGTTCCTCCCGCACTACCCGGGCCCCGGGCTCGGCGGCGACTGCATCCCGGTGGTGCCGCAGTTCCTCGCTGCGCGGGTGCGCGAGTACGGCTACTCGCCGCGGCTCATCGACGCGGCGCACGAGATCAACACGAGCATGCCGACGTACGTGGTCGGCAAGGTCGGGGACGCCCTGAACGAGGATGGCCGGCCGGTGAAAGGCTCGCGGATCCTGCTCCTCGGCATGGCCTACAAGGCGGACGTGCACGACACGCGCGAGTCGCCGAGCCTCGAGGTCATGCGGCTCCTGCTCGCCCGCGGCGGCGACGTGCACTACTGCGACCCGTGGGTGCCGTGGCTCGAGCTCGACGACCGCCGGCACGAGAGCGTGCCGTGGAGCCGCGAGGAGGTCGAGGCGGCCGACTGCGTCGTCCTGCTCACGAACCACCGCCAGTTCGCCGCTGACCCGCACTGGGACTCGGCAGCCCGCATCGTGGACTCGCGCAACGTCGTCCCCGACGGGCCGACCGTCCACCGGATCTAGGCCTACGGGCAGAATCGCGCCGTGCCCAACGCGGACGGACCCGTTCTCGTGCTCGGCGCCGGGTACCTCGGCGCCAAGGCGGCCGAGCTCGCGCTCTCCGAGGGATGCGACGTCGTCCTCGCCGACGACTGGAGCCTCACCCGGCGCGAGCAGCTCGCGCCGCTCGAGGCGCAAGGCGCCAGCGTCGAGACCGCGGACATCCGCCGCCGCGAGGACATCGAGCGGCTGCTAGCGCTGGGCCCGTCCCGGTTGCTGCTCCTCGCCGCGCAGGCGAGCCGCCCGATTGCCGAGCGCGAGCCCGAGCGCACCGAGTCCACGAACGCGACGGGCGTCCGGCTCGTCGCCGAGGCCGTCGCGGCGGACGGCGGCCCGGCGGTCGCGTTCGGCAGCTCGGTCCACGTCTACGGCCCCGGGCTCTCCGGCGAGGTCGGCGCCGACCATCCGTACGGCCCCCAGGGCGACCTCGCGCACCTGACGAAGGTCTACGGCGAGCTCGTCCTCGCCATGCACGCGGCACGCGCCCGGTTCCCGCTCTCGCTCCTCCGCCTCGGGATCGTCTACGGCCCGAGCCCGGTCGAGCACGAGGGGCCCGAGTCGCAGACGGTCGTCGACCGCTTCCGGCGGCTTGCAGCGGCGGGTGAGGACCTGCCGCTCGACGACGGCGGCCGCGCGACGATCGGCGTGGTGCACGTCGAGGACGCGGCGCGGATCCTGCTCGACGCCCCGCCCGGCCCCGCGAACGTGGCCGCCGAGACGATCACGGTCGCCGACGTCGCCGCCCTCGCCCGCGGGGACGAGCCGACCGGCACGCCCGCGTGGACGGCGGCGACGCCCTTCGCCTACGAACACCGCGTCGCGGACTACCTCCGCAGGAGGATGCCGCGGTGAAGCTCCTCGTCACCGGTGCCTCCGGCTTCCTCGGCTCGCGCACGGCCGACCTCCTCTCCGAGCACGGTCACGAGGTCGTCCGCGTCGCGCGGCCCGGCGGCCGCAAGCGCCCGCACGTGGACGAGGGCAAGGTCGTCCGCATGGACGCGGGCGACCCGGCGATCCGCGAGCTGGTCGCGGGCTGCGACGCCGTCCTCCACTTCGCCGGCATCCCCAACCCGACCGCGGCGAACCGCGACGTCGCGGGCGCCGTCCGCGAGAACGCCGGAACCACGCTCAACCTGCTCGAGGGCTGCAGGGAGCACGACGCCGGGCTCCTCTACCCCTCCACCGTGCGCGCCGCGGTCGACCCGCTCCCCGATCCGTACGCGATCTCGAAGCGCCTCGGCGAGGAGACGTGCCGCCTCCACCGGGCGAAGTCCACCATCGTCCGGCTGACCTCGGTCTTCGGGCCCGGGCAGGTGGCGGACGAAGGGGCGACCGGGGCCATCGCCGGCTTCGCGGCCGCCGCGCTCGGCGGCCGGCCGATCGTGATCGACGGCGACCCGGCGCGCGGTCGCGACTTCGTCTACGTGGACGACCTCGTTCCGACGTTCGAGCGGATCGTCGAGCACGGCCTGTGGAACGACACGATCACCCTGGCACGCGGCGAGCTCACCCCGCTTCGCGAGGCCGCGGAGCTCGTGAAGGCGGCCGCGCACACGGATTCGCCGATCGAGACGCCCGGCGGCACGCTCGCGGCGGGCGAGGACGACACGTACCCGGCCGACCGGCCGCCGCCGCGGCTAGCCTTCGCCCCTCGACCGCTCGAGGAGGGAATTGCGCTCCATGTCGACTGGCTCCGCAGCAACGCCGCTGCTCAAGGCCGCACCGACGCCTGACCAGATCGCCGAGCGCCTTGCGGACGGCGACTGGCGCGGGCTCGAGCTGGCGCTCATGCCGGCCGATCTCGCCGACGAGGCATCGCTCGCAGCGGCGATCGCGGCCGTGCAGGAAGGCACCGCCGGGCGCGACGTCGTGCTCGCCGCCGAGGCGCCCGTCTCCTGGCCAAGTGGCGCCTTCGTCCGAGTCGACAGGCTGACCGACGAGGCGCGCGCGTGCATCGACCGGAGCGCCGAGTTCGCCGCGGCGATCGGCTCGCCCGTCCTGACGATCCACCTCTACGCCCCGCTTTCCCCGGACGAGTTCCGTGAGGCCGGGCCGATCGACGAGGACGCCGTCCAGGAGTTCCTCGCCTTCTTCGCGGCCGCGTGCGTCACCCGCGGCGTGACGCCCCTGATCGAGAACGTGCCGCCCGTCCTCAGGATGCGCGTCGGCGGCGTCTTCCTCACGCAGATCGGCGGCCACTGGGAGGACCTGCGGCGCTGGCACGCGCGCGTCCCCGACCTCCGCTTCACGCTCGACACCTCGCACGCGGCGCTCTTTCGGAATTTCGCGGCCGCGTACCCGTCCCTCTTCGGCCTGGCCTCGGAGGACGAGCTCGACCTCCCGCGCTACGTCGAGGAGCTCGTGCCGTCGCTCGAGGTCGCGCACGTCTCGGACGCCCACGGGCTCCTCGGCGAGGGCCTCCCGTTCGGGAGCGGCGAGCTCGACCTCGAGCCCGTCATGCGCCGCCTCGGCACGGTCTGTCGCTTCGTCGTCGCCGAGGTGAACGAGCCCGACCCAGCCCGCTCGCCGGACATGAAGGCCGGCTACCGCGAGCTCGAGCGCGCGTTCGCGGAGCCCTACGCCGCGAGGCTCCCGCGCCCGCCGCGCCGGCTCAAGCCGGAGACGACCGACTGGTCGGGCGTGCTCGGCCGGCGCGACCCGGTGCCGGCACTGCTCGAGCTCCAGGAGCGCTTCGGCGGACGGAGGGTCGTGATCACCGGCGGCGGCGGCTCGATCGGGCGAACGCTCGCGACCTTCCTCGCCGGCTTCCGGCCCGAGCGGATCGCGCTCGTGGACGGCCACGAGGCCTCGCTCACCGCCGACCGCCGCGCCCGCGGCGCGGACCCCCGCGTCGCGCACCTTCTCTGCGACGTCCGCGACGCCGGGCGGGTCGAGGCGGTGCTCGCCTCCGAGCGGCCCGACGTCGTCTTCCACCTGGCCGCCTACAAGCACGTGGACTGGGCCGAGCTCTTCCCGGACGAGTTCGTGGACACGAACCTCGTCGGGAGCTGGAACGTGCTGCGCGGGGCCGAGCGCGCCGCCGTGGACACGGTCGTCGTGGCCTCGACGGACAAGGCAGCGCTGGCCGCGTCGGTCTACGGGCGCACGAAACGCCTCATGGAGCAGCTCACGGCGTTCGCTGGGCGCGAGGCGGGCGCGCGCCGGGTCGCGGTGCGCTTCGTGAACGTCCTTGGCACCGCAGGGTCGGTGTCCGATCTCTTCTGGAGCCAGGCCCGCGCGGGCGTCCCGCTCACGGTCACGGACGGCGGGATGGTGCGCTACTGGATCACGATGGCGCACACGACGACGCTCGCCTCGCACGCCGCACTCCTCGGCGCCGAGGGCACGCCGCTCGCGACCGCGTCCGACCCGTTGACGCTCACGGTCGGGGAGCTCGCGGAGCGGATCTGGGCCGCCGCGGGGCGGGCCGGCACGCCGGACATCGACGTGGTCGGCATCCGCCCGGGCGAGACGATGAGCGAGGTGCTCGTCGGCCCAGGCGAGGAGGTCGGCCCCGAGCGCTTCCAGGGCATCGCGCCGATCCTCGGCGAGATCCCGATGCAGGCCCCGGCGTGGGTGCTCGAGCGGCTCCCGGAACGGGGCTCACGCGAGGAGATCCGCGCCGTCTGGCTCGAGGCGCTCTCGAGGCCGGGGCTGCTCGCGCCCGCGCGGGCCTAGCCGTGCTCGAGCGGGTCGGCGTCGACCCGGTGACAGGCCGAACGCTCTGGGTAAGGCGCATCGGAGCGCTCGACACGTGGCCGAGCACGATCGAGCTCCCACCCGACTTCGTGCTCCTGCTCGCACTCGACGCACGTGACGTGAGCGACGCTCGCATCGAAGCATTCGCGACCAAGCTCATTGTCCAGGGCGTCGGCTACGCGTGCTGCTGGGGCCCCGATTGCCGTCGCGTTCACCGGCTGTTCGACCGGGCCGCGATCGAGGCGAACCGCTTCGTGATGACGACGTGGCACGACGCCGAGACCCTCGACGAGGCGGTCTGGTTCGCGGTGAACGTCGCACTTCCGCCGAACGAGCCGACGGGGCCGCCGGCGGTTCTTTGTGCGGCCACCGACGACCTGATCGACGCGATCCACCTTCGGCTCGCCGATCTGCCGAGCCTGACCCGGGACGTAGTCGGCGAGGACTAGGAGGTGCCCGGAGCGCGCCCGAAGCGGCCGCGCGTGAGGAGCGCGACGATCGCGAGCAGGAGCCCGATCGCGTTCGTCGTCCAGCAGGTGCGGCACGCGTTGCAGCACGCCGGCGCGATCTCCGCGGAGCGGGAGAGCTGCGGCGTCCATCGGGCCATGACGCGTTGCACCATCGGCTCAGCGTACTCCTAGCGCGTGCCGTACAGGCGGTCGCCCGCGTCGCCGAGGCCTGGGCGGATGTAGCCCCGCTCGTCGAGGCCGTGGTCGACCGCGGCGCAGACGATCCCGACGTCCGGATGCTCCTCCTGCATCCGTGCCACGCCCTCGGGCGCGGCGACGAGCACGACGAGCCGCACCCGCTCGGCGCCCGCGTCCTTCACGAGCCGCGCGGCCCGGGCAGTCGAGCCCCCCGTCGCGAGCATGGGATCGAGGAGCAGTACCCAGCGGTCGGCGAGCGAGTCGGGGAGCTTCGCGTAGTAGTCCACCGGCTCGAGCGTCGCCTCGTCGCGGTAGAGCCCGATGAACCCGACCCGCGCGGCCGGCACGAGCGCGAGCACGCCGTCGAGCATCCCGAGCCCCGCGCGGAGAATCGGGCAGACGGCGACCTTCTTCCCCGAGAGCCGCGCTACCCGCGCGGCTTCCAAGGGCGTCTCGATCTCCACCTCCTCCGTCGGGAAGTCCTTCGTGGCCTCGTAGGTCAAGAGCAGCGCCAGCTCGCGGACGAGCGCGCGCACCTCCTGCGCCGGCGTGTCGCGGTCACGGAGCAGTCCGAGCTTGTGGGCGACGAGCGGATGGTCTACCGCGACGACGCCCGCAGGCGTCATTCCGTCTCGTAGGCGGTGTAGCCCCGGAAGCCCGGGTAGAGCGGGTGCCGGTCGCAGAGGGCCTCGGCGCGCGAGCGGAGGCCGTCGAGGTCGGGCTCGGCGACGAGCGCGTCCGTGATGATCGAGCCGACCTCGCGCAGGTCGTCCTCCTGGAAGCCGCGCATGGTGACCGCGGGCGTCCCGACGCGGAGCCCCGAGGCCACGGTCGGCGGGCGCTCGTCGAAGGGCACGGTGTTCCGGTTCGCCGTGATCCGCACCTCGTCGAGGCGCTCCTCGGCGTCCTTGCCCGTCCACTCGGTGGCGCGTAGATCCACCTGGAGGAGGTGCGTGTCCGTCCCGCCGGTGAGGAGGTCGAACCCCCCGTCCTGGAGCGCGCCGCCGAGCGCGTCGGCGTTCGCGCGGATCTGCTCCTGGTAGGCGCGGAACCCGTCGGACGCGGCGACCTTGAAGCACGTCGCCTTCGCCGAGATCACGTGCTCGAGCGGGCCGCCCTGCATCCCCGGGAAGACCGCCTTGTCGAGCGCAGCCGCGTGCTCCTCCTTGCAGAGGACGAACCCTCCGCGCGGGCCCGCGAGCGTCTTGTGCGTCGTGGACGAGACGAAGTCGCAGTGCGGAGTCGGGTTCGGGTGGAGCCCGGCCGCGACGAGCCCCGCGAAGTGCGCCATGTCGCAGAGGAGGAGCGCCCCGACCTCGTCCGCGATCGCCCGGAACCTGTCCGTCTCGACGGCCCGCGGATACGCCGACGCGCCGCAGACGATCATCTTCGGCCGCGCCTCCTTCGCCACTCGCAGCACCTCGTCGAAGTCGATGAGGCTCGTCTCGCGGTCGACGCCGTAGGACGCGACCGTGTAGAGGCGGCCAGAGAAGTTGACCTTGTGGCCGTGCGTCAGGTGGCCGCCGTGGTCGAGCCGCATGGCGAGGATCGTGTCGCCCGGGTCGAGCGTGGCGAAGTAGACGGCCATGTTCGTCTGGGCGCCCGCGTGCGGCTGGACATTCGCGTGCTCGGCGCCGAAGAGCGCCTTCGCCCGGTCGATCGCGAGCTGCTCGATCTCGTCCACGACCTCGCAGCCGCCGTAGTAGCGCCGGCCCGGGTAGCCCTCCGCGTACTTGTTCGTGACGACCGAGCCGACCGCCTCGAGCACGGACGGCCAGGTGAAGTTCTCGGACGCGATCAGCTCGATCTGGCCGCGCTGCCGGTCGGCC
The DNA here is from genome assembly GCA_963720515.1 of uncultured Actinomycetes bacterium. Lineage (GTDB taxonomy): Bacteria > Actinomycetota > Thermoleophilia > Gaiellales > Gaiellaceae. Next base: position 950,108 of record OY970397.1, read on the forward strand.
TCGCGGCCGATGAGCGCGGCGATGTCCGGGTCGAGCTCGGCGAGGCTGGCTTCACGGAGGCGGGCGAAGGAATCCTGCGCGACGGCCATGCCCGGAGCCTAGCGCAGCCCGCGGGTGTCCCTCGATCGAGGGAAATCGGCCGTAACCCGTTAGAGGGACACGGCGTTAGGGGTACGACGCCGCCATGCTGCTTGCCACCGCCCTTCCACTCGGACTCGTGACGCTCGTAGTCTGCGGTCCGCTCGCGTACGAGTACGTGAGCCTCCGCCGCGATCTCGGCATGGGACGGGGGACAGCCGCCGCGGCGATCGTCACGCTCTTTCCGTCGCTCGCCCTCGGCATCGCGCTGGCGCTGCCCCTCTCCGGGCGACCGGTCCTCCAGTGGAGCCTGACGGTCGTCGCGACGCTGACCCTGTACTCGGTCGCCGTGGCGGGGCTCAGGGCGCGGCTCGCTCCGCAATCCGCCTGAGCGCTTCGACCGCCGGAACCGCGCCCTCGCGGAGGATCCTCGGCTCCGCGCCGGTGAGGTCGACGACCGTGGACGGCGTGCCCGGCAGCGGCCCCGCGTCCACGACCGCGGCGCAGGCGTCGCGAAGCGTCGAGTCGAGCTCCTCCACGCTGCGCGGATCGGGGCCGCCGTGGAGGTTCGCGCTCGTCGCCGCGACGGCGCCGACCTCGGTCAGGATCGCGCGCGCGGCGGGCGGCAGCTCGGGCACTCGGAGCCCGATCGCGTCCGGCCGGTCGCCCGCAAGCCACGGGAAGCGGTGCGCCGGGTTCGGGAGCACGAGCGTGAACGGCCCCGGCAGGAGCGCACGCATCTGCTCCTCGCGTTCGCCGAGCTCCGGAACGAGCTCGAGGATCACGTCGAGTTCGGCGGCGAGCAGCGCGATCGGCATTCCCTCGGGACGGCCCTTGAGCTCGGCCAGCCGGTGCACGGCGTCCGCACGCGATGCGAGGGCGGCGAGGCCGTAGACCGTGTCGGTCGGAAGTACGACCGGCTCCCCAGCGCGCAGGGCTTCGACGGCATCCATCGGGCGGATTCTCGCCTCAGGCCGAAGTCAACGAAGCGCGCCTTCGACGACCCGGTCGCGTCCGGCCAGGTCGAGCGTGACGCCGACGTCGTCGTATCCGAGCCGCCGGAGATCGCCCGCGACGCGCTCCGCGGAGCCCTCGGCGACCTCGAGCACAAGCCCGCCACCGTGCCGGAGCACCTCGCGCGCGCCAGCCGCGATCGCCTCGGTGAGGCCCTCGCCGACGAGCGCCACGTGCGGCTCCCAGTCGCGCACCTCCGGCTGGAGTCCCGGCAGCTCGTCGCCCCGCACGTACGGCGGGTTGGAGACCACGAGGTCGAACGGCCCGCGCAGGCCGTCGAGGAGATGGCCCTGCCGCAGCTCGACCCGCTCGCCGAGGCCGGTGCGCTCCAGGTTCTCCCGGGCGAGCGAGAGCGCGTCGGCCGAGACGTCGAGCGCCACGACCCGCGCGCCGGGATGCTCGTCGGCGATGGCTAGCGCAATCGCCCCGGAGCCGGTGCCTACGTCGAGGACGCGCGGTGCGTCGAGCTCATCGATGTGCGCGAGGGCGCGCTCCACGACCATCTCGGTCTCGGGCCGTGGGATCAGCGCCCGCCCGTCCACGGTGAGGACGAGCCGGCGGAAGCCCCATTCGCCGAGCACGTACTGGAGCGGCTCGCGCGCCCCTCGGCGCTCGACGAGCGAACCAAGCCGTGCGCGTTTCGCGTCGTCGAGCTCGCAGCGGATCATCCCGGCGAGCGTCGAGCGGCGGACGCCGAGGACATGGGCGACGAGGAGCTCGGCGTCGGTGCGCGGCTCCGGCACGCCGGCCCGGCCGAGCGCCTGCTCGACCTCGAGGACGGCCTGGCGGCTCATGCCTCGACCGCCGCGGTCTCGAGCGCCCGGCGGCGCTCCTCGGCCGCGAGCCCTTCCGTCAGCTCGTCGAGCTCGCCGTCGAGGACGCGGTCCAGCTGGTGCACGGTGAGCTTTACGCGGTGGTCCGTGACCCGGTTCTCGGGGAAGTTGTACGTCCGGATCTTCTCCGAGCGCTCGCCGGTGCCGATCTGCGAGCGGCGCTGCGCGGAGAGCTCGGCCTCCTGGCGGCGCCGCTCCTGCTCGTAGAGGCGCGCGCGAAGGACGCGCATCGCCTTCGTCTTGTTCTGGAGCTGCGACTTCTCGTCCTGCATCGCGACGACCACGCCGGTCGGGACGTGCGTGATTCGCACGGCCGAGTCGGTCGTGTTCACGCTCTGGCCGCCGGGCCCCGTCGAGCGGTAGACGTCGATCTTCAGGTCGTTCGGGTCGATCTCGATCTCCACTTCCTCGGCCTCGGGCATGACGGCCACGGTGGCCGTCGAAGTGTGGATCCTGCCCTGCGACTCGGTCTCGGGTACCCGCTGCACACGATGTGTGCCGCCCTCCCACTTGAACACCGAGTACGCGCCGTCGCCCTTGATCGCGAACGTGATCTCCTTGAAGCCGCCGACGTCGGAGGGGCTCGAGCTCAGCACCTCGGTCTTCAGGCCGAGACGCTCCGCGTAGCGCGTGAGCATGCGATAGAGCTCGCCTGCCCAGAGCGCCGCCTCGTCGCCGCCCACACCCTGGCGCACCTCGACGATCACGTCCTTCTGGTCGTTCGGGTCGCGCTCGACGAGCGCGAGCTTCAGCTCCTCCTCGAGCTCGGCCGTCCGTTGCTCGAGCTCGGGCACCATCTCGCGCAGGTCGCCGTCGGCGCGCGCGTCCTCGAGGTCGGCCGAGCGCCTCCTTCCACGACTGCGCGAGCTTCCATGGGCCCTCGAGCTCCTTGAGCCGGCGCCCGGCCTCCGCGGCGGTGCGGTGGTCGTTGAAGACGGCAGGGTCGGACATGCGCTCCTGCGCCTCCGTGTACGAGCGTTCCAGATCCGCGACGAGTCCCTCGATTCCGGCCATAGCAAAGCCAGGATAGCCCGAGGGCGTCAGGCCATTACTTCGACTTTGCGCTCCTCGGGCGTCATGCGGCCCTCGATGCGGAGGACCTCCTTGAGCGCGCGGATCGAGACCTCGACCTGGTCGAGCGAGGGCTCGCGGGTGGTGAGGCGCTGGAGCCAGAGGCCCGGCGCGAGCACGGCGCGGAGCACCGGGTTCTCGGCGTGCTTCCCGGCGAAGCGGATGACCTCGTAGGCGAGCCCGGCGATGACGGGCAGGAGCAGGATCCGCGACGCGATCAGCAAGTACCAGTCGGGCCGCCCGAAGAAGGCGAAGACGAAGATCGCGATCACCATCACGTAGAGGAGGAACGCGGTGCCGCAGCGCACGTGCAGGAGGCTGTAGCGCTGCACGCGCTCGGGCTCGAGCTCCTCGCCGGCCTCGAACGCGTTGATCGCCTTGTGCTCGGCGGCGTGGTACTGGAAGACGCGCTTCAGATCCGGCAGGAGCGAGATCGCGAGCAGGTAGACGATGAAGATGCCGACGCGGATAAGGCCCTCGACGACGACGAACCAGGTCGTCCCGTCGATCGGGAGGAAGTTCGCGATGATCGCCGGCGAGACCTTGAAGAGGAGAAGCGCGAACCCGATCGCGACCGCGAACGCGAAGAAGAGCTGGCCCCGCGAGAGCTCGGTCTCGACGTCGCTCTCCTCGCCCTCCTCCTGGGCCGCGTAGTTCGCGGAGATCGCGAGCGCCCGGAAGCCGATCGTGAGGCTCTCCCCGAGCGCGACGACGCCGCGGATGATCGGGAGCCGCGCCCAGCGGTGGCGCGCGAGGAGCGAGGCGATCGGCCTGTTCACCTCGGCAATCAGGCCGTCCGGCTTGCGGACGGCAACCGACCACGCGGAGGGACCGCGCATCATCACGCCCTCGAGGACGGCCTGGCCGCCGATCGGGGCCGCGGACGCGAGCGGAAGCACACGAAGGATGCGGCGAAGGGCGCTCATCGAACTCCTTATCGGACGCTCCGGCTCAACGGCTTAGCTTCCGTGCGCCGAGGCGCCGGTTAGCTCTTCGCCTGCGCGCGCTCGAGGCGGCGCTGGAACCGCTCGACGCGGCCGCCGGTGTCCATGAGCTTCTGCTTGCCGGTGTAGAACGGATGGCACTCGGAGCAGATCTCGACGTGCAGCTCGGGCTTGGTCGAGCGCGTCTGGAACGTGTTCCCGCAGGAGCACGTGACCGTGGCGACGACGTAGTCCGGATGAATGTCAGCCTTCATGTCGATCGAGGATATCAGCCGCGGTTTTCGCCGCGACGTTGCCGCCCGAGACGACCACGACCACCTCCTGGCCCTCGAGGCCGGGCACCTTCTTGGCCAGGAGCGCGGCGGTCGCCGCCGCGCCGGCGGGCTCGACGGCGAGCTTCGCACGCTCGTAGAGGAAGCGGAAGCCGTCCTCGATCTCGGCCTCCGTGACGGTGACGGCGTCGTACACGAGGTCGCGGCAGACCGCGAGGCAGACGTCGCCCGCGTACGGCGCGTTCAGGCCGTCCGCGATCGACACCGGGGTGATCTGCACGCGATGGCCGGCCTCGAGCGCGAGCTTCATCGCGGCCGAGGTCTCCGGCTCGACGGCGACGATCCGCACGTCCGGGCGCTGCGACTTCGCGCCGAGCGCGACGCCGGAGATGAGCCCGCCGCCGCCGACCGGGACGACGATCGTCCGCACATCGGGCACGTCCTCGACGATCTCTAGCCCGAGCGACGCGTGCCCGGCGATGACGGTCGCGTCGTCGAACGGGTGCACGACCGTGCGGCCGGTCGCCTCGCGGAGCTCGTGGAAGCGCTCGAACGCCTCCTCGAAGCCGTCCGCCTCGAGGTCGACCGCCGCGCCGTAGCCCCGCGTGGCCGCGATCTTCGCCGGGCTCGCGATCGAGGCCATGACGACGAGCGCGTCGATCCCCTCGGCGGCCGCGCCCCAGGCGACCGCCGCCGCCGCGTTCCCCGCGGAGATCGTGATCACCCCGCGCGCCTTCTCCTCGGCGTCGAGCGAGGCGATCTTCGCCAGGAGCCCGCGCGGCTTGAAGGAGCCCGTGCGCTGGAAGAGCTCGGCCTTCAGGTGCGCCCGCCCGCCGATCCGCTCGCCGAGCGTTCGCGACGTGAGCATCGGGCGTGCGGTGGAGCCGGTTCCCGACGAGCGCCGTGGCCCGCCGGACGTCGTCGAAGGTCGGCGGCGTGGCCGTGGCGGCCATCAGGAGCCCCGCGCGATGGCCTCGGCGATGCCGGTCGCGAGCGGGAGATCCTTCTTCGGATGGCCCTCCGCGCCCGTGCGCACGGCGACGAGGTAGCCCTTGTCGCCCGTGGTGAAGCCGACCGTCGTGCCCTTCGCGTTGGCCTTGCCGATCCCGACGGTCCCCGGGAAGGAGACACCGTCGGCAAAGACGCTCGACTGGACCGGCCCGGTCATGTTCAGCTGATCCTTGTAGTCCGTCTGGAGGTTCGCGGCCGGGAAGACCGAGACCAGCAGCGTCGCCTCCGAGTCCTCCCACGTGCACGTGGCGAAGCCGCCCGTCAGGTTGTTCACGTCCACCTCCGGCCGCGTGCCGGTGAAGACCGTCGCGACCGCGGAGTCGGGGACGACCTTGCAGGGGTCGCCGGACGTGGCCGGGCCGGTGTCGGTGCTGCCCGTGGGGAGCGGCGAGGCCGCGGACTCGGGGCCGGAGGTCGAGTCGTCCGAGCATCCGGCCGCGGCGAGGGCGAGCGCGGCCGCTGCGATCGCGAGACGCCACATTCGCCGAGCCTACATCACGGTGTATTCGGGCCCGGAGCCGCCCTCGGGCGGCGTCAGACGCCCGCCTTTGGCGGTGATCGCGCCGCACTGGACGCAGTTCGACGGCGTGAGCTCGACCATGACCGTGCCGTCGTCCGACTCCCCGGCGATCTCGTACACGTGGGCCGGGCACATCCACATCCACGCCTCCGCGACCTCGCGCGGCACGGTCCGCTGGACCCGGATGTGATTCGGCGCGTCGTCGCGCGTCTTGTTCCCGGAGAGGTAGACGCTCGAGAGCTTGTCGAAGACCACTTTCCCGTCGGGCGCCGGGTAGCGCGCGGCGAGACGGCCGTCCGCGACCTCCACGTCGGCGTCGTGCTCGAGCTTCAGGTCGCGCAGCGGAAGCTTGCCGAAGGAGATCACCGCGGCGCCCGCGATGAGGGAGCCGGTGAAGAAGCCGTGCTTGAACGCGGGCCGGAGGTTGCGGACGCGCTTGAGGTCCTTCCAGACCCAGTCGTTCTTGATCGCCTCGTCGTAGCCGGCGAGCGCGTCGGGCGCCCAGGCGGTGCGGCCCGGGCCAACGGCGTCCACGGCGGTCTCCGCGGCGAGCATCCCTGAGCGCATCGCGTAGTGGATTCCCTTGAGCGCGGGCACGTTCACGAAGCCGGCGCCGTCGCCGACGATCATGCCGCCCGGGAAGTGCAGCCGGTCGGGCAGCGCGAGGAACCCGCCCTCGGGGATCGTCTTCGCGCCCCAGGCGACCCGCGTGCCTCCGTCGAGGATCCCGCGCACCTTCGGATGCGTCTTCAGCTCCTGGAGCAGGTCGTGGACGGAGAGCGTCGCGTCGGTCGCGTCGAGCCCGACGACCATGCCGAGTGCCACGCGCTCCGGGCCCATCGGGTAGATGAAGCTGCCGCCGAACTCGCGGCGCGACTTCTTGCCGGAGAGCGGCCAGCCCAGCGTGTGGATCACGCGGTCGAGCGGCTTGGGGACGTCCCAGACCTCCTTCACGCCGAGCGCCCAGACCTGCGGCTTCGAGGCGAGCCCGAAGCGGTCGAGCGCGACGCCGGTGAGGTGGCCCTGGGTTCCCTCGGCGAGGATCGTGACGCGCGCCCGGAGATCCGAGCCCGGCTCGAAGTTCGCGAGCTCCTCGCCGTCCTTGCCGCGCCCCTTGTCGCCGGTGCGGACGCCGACGACGCGGCCGCCCGTGACGAGCAGCTTCGTGGCCGCGGTCTCGGGGATGACCGTCACGCCGAGCTCCTCCGCGCGCTCGGTGAGCCAGCGCGCGATCTCGTCCACGGACGCGACGTAGTTCCCGTGGTTCCACATGGGCGGCGGCGCCGGGAGGCGGTACGAGCCGCCTTTCGTGAGGAAGTAGACGCCCTCGTGCTCCACCGGGTGGATGAACGGCAGGTCGACGGTCGCGATGCCGGGGAAGAGCTGGCGGAACCCGCGCGGGTTCACGACCGCGCCTGAGACGAGGTGCGCGCCCGGGGCCTTGCCCTTCTCGATCACGGCGATCGGCGCGTCCCCCATGCGCTCGGCGAGCTCAGGGCGCTCCTCGAGGAGCTGGGCCGCGCGGATCGCGGCGGAGAGCCCGGCGGGCCCGGCGCCGACGATCAGGATCCCGACGTCGATCCGCTCGTCCGACGGGTCGGTCGGCTCCGCCGTGAACTCGCCCGAGTCGAACGGCGGGGGGAAGTCCGCGGGTCTCGCGCTCATCGCCCCGATTATCCCCGCCGCGCGCGCACGAGCTCGGTGAGCTTCGGCACGATCGCGTTCAGGTCGCCGACGACGGCGAGGTCGGAGTACTCGAAGATCGGCGCGTGCGGGTCCTTGTTCACGGCCACGATCGTGCCGGAGCTCTGCATGCCGACCTTGTGCTGGATCGCCCCGGAGATCCCGAAGGCGAGGTAGAGCTTGGGCGAGACGTTCTTGCCGGTCTGCCCGACCTGGGCGGCGTAGGGATACCAGCCCGCGTCCACGACCGCGCGCGTCGCGGCGACCGCGCCCCCGAGCGCCTTCGCGAGCTCCTCGAGCTGGGCGAAGCCGCCGGGCTCGCCGAGCCCGCGCCCGCCCGCGACGATCACGTCCGCGTCCTCGATCGACGGGCCGGACGACTCCTCGTGGGCCTGCTCGAGCATCTGCGTCCGCGAGGAGAAGTCCTCGAGCGCCACGTCCACGTCCTCCACCGTCGGCGCGCCGCCGCCCGTCTCGGCCGGCTCGAACGCGCCGGCGCGGATGAGCGCGATGCGCGGCTCCGACGTCCAGCCGACGTCCACGAGCAGCGAGTCGCCGAACGCCGGGCGCTTGCCGACGAGCGTGCCGTCGGAGAGCTCGACGTCCACGAGATCCCAGTTGATCCCCGCGCCGAGCCGCGCCGCGAGGCCGGCGGCGACGTCCGCGCTGAGCACGCTCGCGGCGAAGAGCACCGTGTCGATCCCCTGGTCGGTGACGAGCTTCGCGAGGACGTCCACGCGCGGCTGCGGGAGCGGCGCATCGAGGGCGGGGTCGTCGGCCACGTAGACGGTGGACGCGCCGTGCGCGCCCAGGCCCTCGGCCATTCCACGCACGCCGGACCCGGCGAGGAGCGCGAAGACGTCGCCGCCGAGCGAGGCCGCTTTGGCGAGGACGCCGAGCGCCCCCTTGGCCGGCTCACCGTCGTGGTGCTCGAGAAAGACGAGGGTCGCCATCAGACGAGCTTGTTCTCCGCGAGGAACGCGACGATGCGGTCGGCCGAGCTGCCGTCCTCGTCCTCGATGCGCTCCGTGTCGCCGCGCGCCGGCGGCGCGGACGTCGCCAGCACCTCGGTGCGCGAGCCCGCCTCGCCCGCCGCGTCGCCGTTCACGCCGAGGTCGGCGAGCGAGACGACTTCCTGCGGCTTCTTCTTCGCGCCCATGATCCCCTTGAGGGACGGGTAGCGCGGCTCGTTGATCGCGTCCGAGACGGCGACCACGGCCGGGAGCGGCGCCTCGAGCACGTCATAGCCGTACTCGGTCTGCCGCTTGGCCTTCGCCTTGCCGCCGTCCAGGTCGAGCGACGCCGCCTGCGAGATGAGCGGGAGGCGGAGCCGGTCGGCGACCGCGGCCCAGAGGACAGCGCCGTCCGAGTCGCCCGCCTGCTGGCCGAAGAGGACGAGATCGGCCCCCTCCCGCTCGAGCGCCTTCGCGAGCACCGCGGACGTGGCGACGAGATCCGAGCCGGCCGCGCCGGCGTCGGCGACGAGCAGCACCCGGTCCGCGCCCATGGCAAGCGCCTTCCGCATGGACTCGCCGGCGCGCTCCGGGCCCATCGAGATGACGACGACCTCGGTGTCCGGCGCGGCGTCCTTCACCTCGAGCGCGGCCTCGAGGGCATGGGTGTCGAATTCGTTCAGCGCACCGTCCACGGAGCGGTCGAGCCGGTGCGTCCCCGGGTCGAGCCGTTTGGGGGCCGCGGAGTCCGGTACCTCCTTCATGCAGACGGCGATCTTCATGGCGCGGGCGAGCATATCCATTCAAGTTCGAGAGGCCAGGCGCCGAGGTGCATAGGTAAGCGCGCGGTGAGGTCTGCTAGGGTCTCGCCCTTCGAGCGCGAACCGGAGCACATGCTTCCAAGCCACCGGACGACAGCCCGAAGCATCCTGATCCTCGTTCTTCTGGGGGTCTTTGCAGGGACCGCACAGGCGGCGGTGCCGAAGCAACTCGTCTTTCCGGTGGTCGGCCCGGTCTCCTACCAGGACGACTTCGGAGCGCCGCGCGGCGGCCACCGCCATCAGGGGAACGACATCATGGCCGCGCGCTGGTCGCCGGTCGTGGCCGTCGAGCCGGGGCGCGTCGTCCACCCGTCCTGGGGCACACGCGACTGCCTCCTCATCCTGCACGGGCGCAGCGGGACCGACTACTGGTACCTGCACCTGAACGACGACGTCACGAAGGGCGACGACAACCGCGCCCGGAACTGCAAGGTCGGAGTCGCGTTCACGCCGGACTTCAAGAGCGGCATGCGCGTTCGCGCCGGTCAGCTGATCGGGTTCGTCGGGAACTCCGGCAACGCAGCCGGCATCCATCCGCACCTTCACTTCGAGCTCCACCCGAACCGCGGCCGCGCCGTCTCGCCGTACCGCTGGCTCAAGAGCGGGCAGCGGCTTCTCTACGCCGTCCCGGGCAGCGTGACGTCGATCCGGCTGGCGCTCTTCGGGAACTACACGAGCGCACAGACCTCCCTGTCGCTGCGGGTCGGGCGGGTAGCCGCTTCCACGGGCTGGCGCTCGCCCGCCGTGCCTCGGCCGGTCGCGCTCGCCGAGGGCGAGGGGATGACGGTCGAGCGCATGTCCGAGACGGGCAAGCTCACGCCCGCGTACCTCGAGAAGGCGACGCCGGGCGAGCGGGTGACCGTCTGGACGGCGTTCTTCACGCCGTCGCTCGAAACGCAGCTCGCGCCGCCGGACCTGCTGGCGGCGATGAAGGTCCGCCTGCGCGGCGCGCCCTAGGGGAGGAGCGCCGCTCTCAGCTCGCGCGCCGCGGCCTCGGGGTCGGCGGCGTCCACGATCGCGCGCACGACTGCGATGCGGGTCGCGCCCGCGGCGACGACCTCCTCCACGTTGGTCCGGTCGATGCCGCCGATCGCGAACCAGGGCATGCGTGCGTTGGCGGCCGCGTAGCGGACGAGCTCGAGCCCGACGGCCGGGCGTCCTTCCTTCGTCGGCGTGGCGTACACAGGGCCGACGCCGATGTAGTCCGCGTCCGCAACGTTGATCTCGCCGGGCGCGTGCGTCGAGAGCCCGACCGGGAGGCCGAAGCGGCGCGCGACCGCGACTGGCAGGTCGTCCTGGCCCACGTGCACGGCGTCGGCGTCCGCGAGGACGGCCAGGTCGGGCCGGTCGTTCACCACCAGGGGAACGCCGAGCCGCGCGGTCACCTCACGGGCCTCCTCCAACGCGGCGAGTAGCGCGCGGTCGGAGAGCGCGCGCTCGCGGATCTGGACAACGTCCACCCCGCCCCGGATCGCGGCCTCGAGGAACTCCGCGGGCCGAACGGGCGTGACGAGGTAGAGGCGCCTAGCCTCCGGCGACAGGCCGGGCGACGATGACGACGTCACCGCTCGCGAGCTCCGTCTCGGGGTAGGCGGCGCGATCGACCGGCTCGCCGTTTCGCTCCACGAGCGCGTAGCGGGCGCCGAGGCCGAGGCGCTCGATCAGGCGCGCGACGGTCTCGCCGGGCTCGAGCTCGTGCTCGCGGCCGTTGACCGTGACCGCGCTCACGGCTGCGTGACGAGCCCGACGACCGGACTCGAGGGGACCGCGGTCATCCCCTCGTCCATCATCCCGGCGAGGCGCGCGGCACGGCCGGCCTCGACCGCCTGCCGGAACGCCCCGGCCATGGCGACCGGGTCGCCGGCACGAGCGATCGCAGTGTTGACGAGGACCGCATCCGCGCCCATCTCCATCGCCTCGGCCGCGTGCGACGGCGAGCCGAGCCCGGCGTCCACGACGACCGGCACCTCGGCCTGCTCGATCATGATCCCGATCGCGTCGCGCAGCTTGAGCCCGCGCCCGGTGCCGATCGGCGCGGCGAGCGGCATGACCGTCGCGCAGCCGACCTCCTCCAGGCGCTTTGCGAGCACGGGGTCGGGGAGCATGTACGGCAGCACGGTGAAGCCGTCGTCCACGAGCGCCTCGGCCGCGCGGAGCGTCTCAACCGGATCGGGCAGCAGGTAGCGCTGGTCCGGGATGACCTCGAGCTTCACCCAGTCCGGAAGGCCGCCCGCCCGCGCGAGCCGTGCGACGCGCACCGCCTCGTCCGCGGTCTCGCAGCCGGCCGTGTTCGGCAGGAGCAGGATCGTCTCGGGCAGGAAGTCGGTGATGTCCTCGCCGCCGCCGCGCGCGTCCAGGTCGATGCGGCGCACCGCGACGGTGACCATCTCGCAACCGGAGGCCGCGACCGCCTCGCGCATGAGCTCGAACGTCTCGTACTTGCCGGTGCCGGTGATGAGCCGCGAGCCGAACTCGCGGCCGGCGATGGTGAGCGTGTCTGTCATTCCGTCTCCCTTCGCTGGCATGACCCAGATCAGGTTCTGCGGTCGCGGCCTCGAAGCCGCCTCTCAGCCCCTGTCCGGGGCTCCCGCGTTTCCTCCAGCCTAGCGCCCGGTGAAGCGCGCCTCGCGCTTCTCGACGAACGCTGCCATGCCCTCCTTCTGGTCCTCGCTCGCGAAGAGCATGGCGAAGAGGCGCGCCTCGATCTCGAGGTTCTCGCGGTGGTCGCCGGAGAGGGCCAGGTTCGCGGCCTCCTTGGCGTACGCGAGGGCGAGCGGGCTCTTCGAGGCGAGCGTGGTCGCAAGCTCTTGCGCCTTGGCGGCAAGCTCCTCGGGCGGGTGCACGGCGTTCACGAGCCCGTGCGCCAGCGCCTCCTCGGCGCCGACGACGCGGCCGGTGTAGACGAGATCCTTGGCGAAGCCGAGCGTGGTCGCCCGTGCGAGGCGCTGCGTGCCGCCCCAGCCGGGGATGACGCCGAGGTTCACCTCGGGCTGGCCGAGCTTGGCCGTGGACGAGGCCAGGCGCAGGTCGCAGGCGAGCGCGAGCTCGCAGCCGCCGCCGAGCGCGAAGCCGTTGATGACGGCGACCGTCGGCTTGGGCATCGTCTCGAGGAGCGTCGCGCAGCGCTGGCCGAGGTCGCCCCACTCGCGCGCCTCGATGACGCCGAGCGCCGCGCATGTACTTGATGTCCGCGCCCGCGACGAAGGCCTTCTCGCCCGCGCCGGCGAGCAGCACGACGCGCGCGGCGTCATCGGTGGCGAGCTCCTCGAGCCGATCGCGCAGCGCCTGGGCGTGCTCGAGGTCGAGCGCGTTCATCGCGTCCGGCCGGTTCACGGTCACGGTCGCGACGCCCGCGTCGATCCCAACGTCGATCGGCACTAGCCCGCGCCCCCGCGCGAGAGATGCCCCCGGGGGCCTTCGGCCCCTCTTCCCCCGCTTTCGAGACTACCTACGAAATCGTCACGTGTCTGTGACGCAACGTGCCGGAATGCGCGCAGAACCGTCACGGGACCGCGCGGGCGCTACGCCTCGACCGGGATCTTGGCTTGCAGGAAGTCGACGATCTCGGAGACCGGCGCGCCGGGGGTGAAGATCTCCGCGACTCCCTGCTCCTTGAGCGCCGCGACGTCCGGCTTCGGGATCGTGCCGCCGACGAGGACGAGGACGTCCTCGAGGCCCTGGGCGCGGAGGCCCTCGACGATCTTCGGCACGAGCGTCATGTGCGCGCCGGAGAGGATCGAGATGCCGACCGCGTCGGCGTCCTCCTGGAGCGCGGTCTCGACCACTTGCTCGGGCGTCTGGTGGAGCCCGGTGTAGATGACCTCCATGCCGGCGTCGCGAAGCGCGCGGGCGATGATCTTCGCGCCCCGGTCGTGGCCGTCCAAGCCGGCCTTTGCGATCACGACGCGAATCTTCCTGGCCATTTGGGTGAGTATATGGAGGTGCGGTTGACCGTCATCGGCTGCTCGCCCGCTTGGCCGAACCCCGGCGGGGCGCAGTCGGGCTACCTCCTCGACGGGCCGGGGACGCTGCTCCTCGACTGCGGGCCGGGCGTGCTCGCGCGGCTGCGCGAGCGCGGTCCGATGCACGTCGACGCCATCGCCATCACGCATTTCCACCTCGACCACTGGGGCGACCTCGTGCCCTGGGCCTGGCTCGCGGCGCACGGGCAGGAGCGGCCCGGCCGGCCGGAGCTCTGGCTCCCGCCGGGCGGCGGCGAGCAGCTCGCGAGCTTTGCGCGGCTGTGGGGGAACCACGCCATGTTCGACGTCGCCTTCGACCTGCACGAGTTCGAGGCGGGAGCTCCGTTCGCCGCGGCCGGGTTCGAGGTCGAGGCGCGGCAGGTGCCCCACTTCAACCTCGAGGCATTCGGCTTCCGCGTGCGCGATCCGGAGGCCGGCACGCTCCTGGCCTACTCCGGGGACTGCGCGCCCGGGCCCGAGCTCGCCGCGCTCGCCGAGGGCGCCGACCTCTTTCTCTGCGAGGCGACGCTCGAGGCGTCCGACTCGGAGGGCGCGCTCCGCGGGCACCTCGCCGCGAGCGAGGCGCTCGACGCCGCCGACGGGCCCGTGCTTCTCACGCATCGCCCGGCCGAGCTTCCGCCGCCGAACGGCGTGCCGCTCTCGCACGACGGGCTGGTCGTCGAGATCGTGTCGAGGTAGGGCTACGCGGCGGGGGAGCCGCTGCCCCAGCCGGCTGCGCGCTCGCCGCTTCCGCCGAAGCGCTGACGCTCGCGGATGTCCACCGAGACGATCCGCTCCGGCCGGATGAACTGGTTGCCGACCCGCGGCCACTCGCCGTCCTTGGCGATGCCCGCGATCAGCTCGCGCGCCGCGGCCTCGGCCTCGGCCTCGTCGGCGAAGGACGCCACGTCGATCTCGTCGCCGCCTTCCAGGCAGAGCGCGATGCGATAGCGGCCCTCCTCGTCCTCCGGGGACGGGGCGGGGACCTCCGCCACAGGCTCGGGCTCCGGGGTGACGGGCGGCGCCGAATGGAACGCGACGCTCACGTGCGCCTCCTCGTTGCGCTCGATCGTCGGCTCGCCGAAGGTGGGCTCGGGCTCGACCGCCACGGGCTCGGGCTCCAAAGCCACGGGCTCGGGCTCCACGACCACGGGCTCGGGCTCGACCGCGAGCGCCTCTGGCGAGGCGACGGAATCGAACGACGGAACCGACTCGCGAACGGGCTCCGGCTCGGGCTCGGCCGCAACCGGCTCCGGCTCGCGCTCGACGGCCACTGGCTCGGGCTCGACCACGACCGGCTCGGGCTCGACCACGACCGGCTCGGGCTCGACGGCCACCGGCTCGGGCACGACGGCCACCGGCTCGGGCTCGACCACGAACGGCTCGGGCTCGACGGCGACCGGCTCAGGCTCGGGCTCGGGGGCCACCTCGGCCTCCGGCTCGGGGAGCGGGGCCGCGATGCGCAGTCCGAGCTCGCTGACCGGCGAGATCGCAGTGGGCGTGGCGCCGGGCACGTCGTCCCCTCCGGCCGCCGGATGAAAGACATCGTCGAGGGCGGCGGTGATCTCCGCGCCCGTCGCGACAACGAGGTCGACGTCGCGGCCGAGCTCGTCGCGAATCTCCTGGAGTGCACCGTCGTCGGTGGGGTCGGCGATCGCGACGACGACGCGGTCGTTGCGATCCTCGATTGGAATTGCGGTGTGGTACCGGCAGACCCGCTCGGACAGGAGCCGCGCCGTGGGCGCGTCGTAGCCGCGGCCCGCAAGGCTCACGAAGCTGAGGCTCTTCTGCCCGGCGAGCAGGCGCGCGAGGTCCTTCTCGTCGATCCAGCCCTTCTGGAGCAGGATCTCGCCGAGCCGGCGCCCGCTGCGCGCGCCCTCTTCGAGCGCCGCCTCGAGCTTCTCCTTGCTGAGCAGGCCCGCCCGGAAGACGAGCGTGCCGAGCGGCGCGTCGGGCCGCTCCCACCGGTTGGCGTTTCCTGCCTCCACCTTTTCAGACCTTTCGTTCGGCCTCGCCGCAGCAAGGCGTCGGGGATGCAAGAAGAAAGGTCGGCGGTTCGGGGGATTCCCGGCATCACCCGGAAGGGGCATCGACAGGTATGAGAACGGTGAGAATCGCTTCCGGAACGGAAACGGTTCCTAGAAAACGGGCGTCTCGCGCCAGACGCCCCAGACGTCCCGTAGCGCGTCGCACATCTCGCCCATCGTCACGTACGCGCGGGAGGCGTCGAGGATCGCGGGCATGAGGTTCGTGTCCTCCGTGGACGCGTCCGCCTTGAGCCGCGCGAGCGCCGTCTCGACCGCCGCCGAGTCGCGCCGGCCGCGCAGCGCCTGCACCCGCTCGATCTGCTTGCCCTCGAGCGCCGCGTCGATGTGCAGCAGCTCGAGCTGGTGGTCGTCGGGCTCCTGGAACCGGTTCACGCCGACGATCACGCGCTCGCCCCGCTCGACCTCGTTCTGGAACGTGAAGGACGCCTCCGCGATCTCGCGCTGGAAGAAGTTCTCCTTGATCGCCGCTATGACGCCGCCGAGCTTGCGGATCCGGTCGAAGTACTCGTACGCCTCGGCCTCGAGCTTGTTCGTCAGGTCCTCGACGAAGTAGGAGCCGCCGAGCGGGTCGATCGTGGACGTGACGCCGGTCTCGTGCGCGATCACCTGCTGCGTGCGGAGCGCGAGCTTCACCGCGTGCTCGGTCGGGAGCGCGAGCGCCTCGTCGAAGGAGTTCGTGTGCAGCGACTGCGTGCCGCCCAGCACCGCGGCCATCGCCTCGAGCGCCGTCCGCACGATGTTCACCTCGGGCTGCTGCGCCGTGAGCGAGACGCCGGCGGTCTGCGTGTGGAAGCGCATGAGCCACGAGCGCGGGTCCTTCGCGCCGTACGTGTCGCGGAGCTCGCGCGCCCAGATCCGGCGGGCCGCGCGGTACTTGGCGATCTCCTCGAAGAAGTCGATGTGCGCGTTGAAGAAGAACGACAGCCGCGGCGCGAACGCGTCCACGTCGAGACCCCGCTTCACGGCCGCCTCGACATAGGCGAACCCGTCGGCCAGCGTGAAGGCGAGCTCCTGCGCGGCAGTCGAGCCGGCCTCGCGGATGTGGTAGCCGGAGATCGAGACGGGGTGCCAGAGCGGCACCTCGTTCGCGCAGTGCTCGATCATGTCCACGCAGAGCCGCATGGACGGCTCCGGCGGGAAGATCCACTCCTTCTGCGCGATGTACTCCTTCAGGATGTCCGTCTGGATCGTCCCGCGAAGCTTGTCCGCCGGGACGCCCTGCTCCTCGCCCACGCAGATGTAGAACGCAAGCAGCATCGCCGCCGGCGCGTTGATCGTCATCGAGGTCGAGACCTTGTCCAGCGGGATCCCGGCGAAGAGCTGCTCCATGTCCTCGAGCGAGTCGATCGCGACGCCCTCGCGGCCGACCTCGCCGAGCGACTTCGGGTGGTCCGAGTCGTAGCCCATGAGGGTCGGCATGTCGAAGGCGGTAGAGAGGCCCGTCTGGCCGTGCTCGAGGAGGTAGCGGAAGCGCTCGTTCGTCTCCTCGGAGGTGCCGAAGCCCGCGAACTGCCGCATCGTCCAGAGCCGCCCGCGGTACATCGACGGGTAGACGCCGCGCGTGTACGGGAAGACGCCGGGGAACCCGAGGTCGCGGTCGTAGTCGACGTCGACGGTGTCCGGCGTGGAGAGCGGTTCGACCTCGATCCCGGACATGGTCGAGAAGAGCGCGTCGCGCTCCGGCTTCGCCTCGTAGAGCTCTTCGCGCCAGGCCTCGGTCGCGTCGCCGGCCGCGCGGTCTTCCGTCGTCGCCATGGGCTTCATTGTACGGCGGCGACCCCGATCGCTCCTGCGACGACGACGAGCGCGACGCCGATCGCGCGCTTGAGGGCGCGCTCCGAGAGCCGCCCGGTGAGCCGCGCGCCGAGCCACGCTCCCGGGATCGCGGCCGCGACGGACACTGCCAGGATCGCCCACTCGACCTCGCCCTTGACCAGGTGGCCGAGGAAGCCGGAGACGCCGAGGAAGAATCCGACGACGAGGTTCGTCCCGACGGCGCGATGCGCAGTCAGCCCGACGCCCTTAAGGAGCGCCGGGAGCCGGAGCGTCCCGAGGATCAGGCCAACGGCTCCTCCGATAAGCCCGATGATCCCGCCGGAGATCGCGGCGACGGCTCGCGGGTCGCCCGGTCGCTCCGGACCCGGGCGAAGACCGAGCAGGAGGTCGAGCCCGCTGTAGAGGAGGACGACGGCGATCAGGCCGAGCAGGAGATCCGCTGGGACCTCGCTGCCGAAGAGCCCGCCGACGAACGCGGCGGCGACCGACGGGGGCGCCATCCAGGCCACGATGCGCCAGTCCACGCGGCCGGCGCGGGCGTGGGTGATGCCGCCCACGAGCGCGGAGACGGCGCTGACGGCGATGTTCGACCCGGCGGCGGCGGCGGGATTCCCGGAGGCGACGAGGATCGCCGGCAGCCGCAGGCTTCCGAGGACGAGCCCGACCGCCGAGCCGAGCAGCGCAGCGACGAAGGATCCGCCGGCGGCGATCAGGAGGTCGAGCGCGTCCACGTCGGCGCCGTTCTACCGTGGGGCGAGGGTCAGTCGCCGGCGCCCGGGCCGCCGGGGCGCCAGAGCGGCTCGTCCACTCCACCCGCCGCATTCGCCGCGCGGGCGAGGATGAAGAGCAGGTCGGAGAGCCGGTTCAGATACGCGAGCGCCTCCGGGTTCACGTCCTCCGCGGCCGCGAGCGTGACCCCCCGCCGCTCGGCGCGTCGGCAGACGGTACGCGCGACGTGGAGGAGCGCCGCCGTCTCCGAGCCGCCCGGGAGGACGAACGACCGCAGCGGCTCGAGCCCCTCGTTGGCCTCGTCGCACCAGGCCTCGAGGCGCGTCACCTGCTCGCCGGTCACGCGGAGCCGCTCTCGCGAGCCACCCGCCGGCACGGCCAGGTCGGCGCCGAGATCGAAGAGGTCGTTCTGGACCGCCGCGAGCCACGCGCCCCACGGCTCCGGCACGCCGCGCGCGAGCGCGAGCCCGAGCAGCGCATTCAGCTCGTCCACGTCGCCGAAGGCCTCGATCCGCGGCGCGTCCTTCGGCACGCGCGCGCCGCTCCCGAGGCTCGTCTCGCCCGCGTCGCCGCCGCGCGTGTAGATCCGGTCGAGGCGGACCGGCTCGTCGCGCTTGCGGGTCACGCCGTGGCCGGAGCCGGCTCGGCGCGCTCCGCGAGGCCGAGCACCGAGCGCGCGATCACGAGCCGCTGGATCTCGCTCGTCCCCTCGTAGATCTCCGTGATCTTGGCGTCGCGGTAGTAGCGCTCGACCGGGAACTCGGTCGTGAAGCCGTAGCCGCCGAGGATCTGGATCGCCTCGCCCGTCTGGCGCCGCGCCACCGACGACGCGAAGAGCTTCGCCTTCGCGCCCGCTTCGCCGTGCGGCTCGCCGCGGTCGCGCAGGAACGCCGCGCGCAGCACGAGGAGCCGCGCCGCGTCGATCTCGGTCGTCATGTCCGCGATCTTGGCCTGGATGGCGCCGAACTCGCCGATCCGCCTGCCGAACTGCCGCCGCTCGAGGGCGTAGGCCCGCGCCGCGTCGTAGGCCGCCTGGGCGATTCCGACGGCCTGCGCGGCGATCCCGATCCGCCCGCCGTCCAGCGTGGACATGGCGATCGAGAAGCCTTTGCCCTCCTCGCCGAGCAGCCGCGCGGCCGGCACGCGCACGTCCTCGAGGACGAGATCGACCGTGGACGAGGAGTGGAGCCCCATCTTCGAGTGCTCCTTCGTGACGCGAAGGCCGTCGGCCTCGCCGTCCACGAGGAAGCACGAGATCCCGGCCTCGCCGCGCGCGAACACGAGCGCCGTGCCGCCGAACGAGCCGTTCGTGATCCACTGCTTCGTCCCGTTCAGCCTCCAGCCGTCCCCGTCGGCCTCCGCCTTCGTGCGCAGCGAGCGGGCATCGGAGCCGGCGCCGGACTCGGTGAGCGCGAACGCGCCGACCTTCTCGCCGCGCGCCATCGGCGGGACGAGCTCCTCGCGCTGCTCGTCCGTGCCGAGCTTCGCGATCGGGAGCGTCGCCGCGCTCGTGTGCACCGCGACCGTGACGCCGATGCCCGCGTCCGCCCGCGAGATCTCCTCGAGGACGAGCATGTACGAGAGGAAATCGGCCCCGGCGCCGCCGAGCTCCTCCGGGACGCAGACGCCCATGAACCCGAGCTCGGCGAGCTTCGGCACGAGCTCGTGCGGGAAGCGGTGCTCGCGATCCCACGCGGAGGCGTGGGGCGCGATCTCGGCGTCGGCGAACTCGCGCGCGACGGCCTGGATCTCGCGCTGCTCGGCGGTGAGCTCGAAGTCCACGGGCGAAGAATAGTTTCGCTTCCGCGCGCAAGCCGTCACGACTCGTCACAGACACGTGACGATTTCGTGGTTAGTCTCGAAAGCGGGGGCAAAGGGGCCGGAGGCCCCCGGGGGAATCTCGCGTGAGGCCTACGCGGCGGCCAGCTCGTGCTGGATCTCGCGCAGCGCGTCCTCGCGGTTTCGGAACGCGTCGACCACGGCGGGGTCGAACTGGGTGCCCGCGTTGCCGAGGATCTCCGAGGCGGCGTAGTCCCACGAGCGGGCCTTGCGGTACGGGCGGTCGCTCGTGATCGCGTCGAGCGAGTCCGCCACGGCGAAGATCCGCGCGCCGATCGGGATCTCCTCGCCGACCAGGCCGTCGGGGTAGCCGTCGCCGTCCCAGCGCTCGTGGTGGTGGCGCACGACCTGGAGGCCCGGCCCCCGCAGGAACGCGACGCCGCCGAGCATCTGCTCGCCGAGCAGCGTGTGCGTCTTCATGAGGCTCGTCTCCTGCTCGGTGAGCGCGGCGGGCTTGAGGAGGATCCGGTCGGGGATCCCGATCTTGCCGACGTCGTGCAGGAGGAAGCCGTACTGCGCGCTCAGGTCGTCGGCGAGCTCGGGCGCGAGCACGGTGGTCAGCTCGATCGCGTAGCGCTGCACCCGCTGCGAGTGCTGCTTCGTGCCCGTGTCCTTCGACTCGAGCGCGCTCGCGAGCGCCGAGACGGTCTCCTGGTAGGCGCGCTGGATGAGGACGCGCTGGCCGCGCTCGATCTCGAGCAGGTGGCGCAGGTCGCGCGCGTACAGGAGGAGCTGCTCCTCGGTGCCCTGCAGCTTCGAGGCGCGGAACGGGACGCCGTAGAGCCCGCCGGCGAGCCGCTCGACCACGGCCAGGAGCTCGAGCGGGCTGAAGGGCTTGCGCATGTAGACATCGGCGCCCGCCGCCTGTCCGTCCTCGCGCGAGCCGGCGTCCGAGCCGGTCAGGAGGACGACGGGGATCTCCGCCGTCGCGGGATCGCCCTTGAGCTCGCGGCAGAGCTCGAGGCCGCTCGCGCCCGGCATCTTCACGTCGAGCACGATCGCGTCCGGACGCCGGTTGTGGATGGCGAGGCGCGCCGCCTCGGCGCTCTCCGCTTCCTCGACGTCGACGTCCACCGCCTCGAACGTCGTCCTGACGAGCGTTCGGAGGCCGGCGTCGTCATCGACGAGCAACAGACGCACGGTTTCCCTCTCCTCCCCTGATTGAGACGGATACGTTTTATCGTCCGGACGCGCGGAATCCTTTACCGGTTCGCCGCGCCGAGGGGATTCGGTTCGGTCGGAGTTTCAGTAAGCGTAGAAGCCCTGGCCGGACTTGCGCCCGAGGCGTCCCGCGGCGACGTGCTCGCGGAGGAGCGGGCACGGCGCGTAGCGCTCGTTGCCGAGACCGCGCTCGAGGACCTCCATGATCGCGACGCAGGTGTCGAGGCCGATGAGGTCGGCGAGCGCGAGCGGGCCCATCGGATGGTTGAAGCCGAGCTTCGCGATCGTGTCGATCGCCTCCGCCTCGGCGACCCCGTCGTGGAGCGCCCACACGGCCTCGTTGATGAACGGCATGAGGATCCGGTTGGAGACGAACCCGGGGAAGTCGTTCGCCTCGGCCGGCGTCTTGCCGAGCTCCTGGGCCAGCTCGACCACGGCGCGGGCGGTCTCGTCCGAGGTGGCCGGCTGGCGGACGACCTCGACGAGCGTCATGACCGGCACCGGGTTGAAGAAGTGCATGCCGATCACCTTGTCCGGCCGGCCGGTGACGGCGGCGAGCGAGGCGATCGGGATGGACGACGTGTTCGACGCGAGGATCGCCCCGGGCGGCAGCGCCTCGTCGGCGGCGCGGAAGATCGCCTGCTTCACGGCCTCGTCCTCGACGACCGCCTCCACCATGAGGTCGGCCGGGACGGGGCCGTCCACCGGGGTCACGCGCGCGAGGACCGCCTCGGGGTCGAGGTCGGCGCCCTTCTCGGCCAGGCGCGAGAGGCTCTTGCCCATGACGCCGAGCGCGCGGTCGGTCGCGCCCTCCTGCTCGTCGAGGAGCGAGACGCGGCGGCCCGAGGCCGCGAAGACCTGCGCGATGCCGCCGCCCATCTGCCCGGCGCCGACGACGAGGACGTGCTCGAAGCTCACGCGCGGGAGGCTACCGTCCGACCGTGCCCATCGCGAAGAACGGCCTCTGGTACGAGCGGACGGGGTCGGGCGACCCCCTCGTCCTCCTCCACGCGGGCGTGGTGGATGCCCGGATCTGGGCGCCCGCCGTGCCGCTCCTCGCGCCTCGCTACGACGTCGTGGTCTACGACCAGCGCGGGTACGGACGCTCCGCCCGCTGGGACGGCCCGTATTCGCTCGCAGACGACCTCTTCGGCGTTCTGGACGAGGTCGGCTTCGAGCGCGCCGGGCTGGTCGGCCTTTCGCGCGGGGGGCGGATCGCGCTCGACGCCGTGCTCGATCGGCCCGAGCGCGTCTCACGGCTTGCGCTCGTCGCGTCGGCGCTCCCCGGGCACGAGCCGAGCTGGGAGGTGCCGGACGACCTGGAGCGGCGGTGGGACGAGGCGGAGGCCGCCGGCGACCTCGCGGCGCTCGCCGAGATCGACCTGGAGCTCTGGGCGCCGCTCGGCGCGGACGCGGACCTCCGGGCGATGTTCCACGAGAACGCGGAGGCGTCGAACGGCGCCGACCCCGCCGTCGAGCCCGAGCCGCCCGCCGCCGAGCGCCTCGCGGAGATCGACGTCCCCGTGCTCATCGTCACCGGCGACCGGGACGTGCCCGCGATGACGGAGATCGGAGACGTGCTCGAGCGCCGGATCGGTGGCGCGCGGCGGGTGGTGATCCCCGAGGCGGACCACATGGTTCCCTGGCGCCGGCCGCAGGAGCTCGCCGACGTGCTGGCCGCGTTTCTGGGCTAGCCCCGCGTCCAGTCGGGCTTCGTGACCGCGTAGAGGACGTAGTCGTCGCGGCTGCCGTTGCCGCCGTCGCGGAACCAGCGCATGACGCCCTCCTCCGAGTAGCCCGCGCGCTCGAGTGCCCGGCGCATGGCCGCGTTCGTCACGTCCGTGGAGGCCTGCACGCGCTCGGCCTCGTGGTCGGCGAACAGGTGGTGGGTGATGAGGCGCACCGCTTCGCCGCCGTAGCCCTTCCCGCGATCGGCCTCGTCGTAGAGCTCGATCCCGATCTCGAAGACGCCCGGCGGCAGCGCGCCCGACGGGCCGACGGGCGCCGACGTCGCCGACGAGCCGCCCCTCCGCCTCGATGCCGAGGTCGAGCCAACCGTCGACCATCGCGCCCGAGCGCTCGACGCGCCGCCGCAGGCGCCGTTCACCGGCCGGGTCGAGCTTCGCGATGGACGCGATGCCGGCCTCGTGCGCGGCGCGCATGGCCGGGAAGTCCTCCTCGCGAAGCGGCCGCAGCGTGACGCGCTCCCCGGTGAGGATCGTCACCGGTGCCCCTTCAGGTGGTGCTGGTCGATTTCTGGGTCGCGAGCACCAAGCCTGAGCTCGAACGCGTTCGAAGCCAAGGCCGGGAGCCTTGGCAAGAGCGCGGGTGAGGTCAGGCGCAGCGTGATCGCGGGCCAGAGGCGGGCAAGCATCGCCTGGAGGGGCACTAGACCTCGACGAGGATGGCGTCGCCCTGGCCGCCGCCGGAGCAGATGGCGGCGAGGCCCAACCCGCCGCCGTTGCGGCGCAGGTCGTAGATCATCGTGCCGAGGATGCGCGCGCCCGAGGCGCCGATCGGGTGGCCGAGCGCGACGGCGCCGCCGTTCACGTTCACCTTCTCGGGGTCGGCGTCGAGCATCTCGGCGGAGTTCAGCGCCACCGACGCGAAGGCCTCGTTCAGCTCGACGCGCTCGACGTCGCCGATCGTCTTGCCCGCCTTGGCGAGCGCCTTCTTGCCCGCCTCCGCCGGGGTGCGCGCAAGGTAGGCGAACTCGTCCGCGACCGCGGCCTGGGCGACGATCGTCGCGAGCGGCTCGATGCCGCGCGCCTTCGCCGCCTCCTCGCTCATCACGATGATCGAGCCCGCGCCGTCGTTCACGCCCGGCGCGTTCCCCGCGGTCGTCGTGCCGTCGGGATCGAAGACCGGCTTGAGCGACGCAAGCTTCTCGAGCGTCGTGTCGCGCCGCGGCGCCTCGTCGGCGGTGACCTCCCCGACGGGGACGAGCTCGTCGGCGAAGAGCCCGGTGTCCATCGCGTTGATCGCACGCTCGTGCGAGCGGAGCGCCCAGGCGTCCTGGTCCTCCCGCGAGATACCGAGCTCGCGCGAGACGAACGACGCCTGCTCGACCATGTGGCGGTCGTCGAAGCTCGAGGTAAGACCGTCGTGGACCATCGAGTCGATGATCACGCCGTCGCCGATCCGGTAGCCGAAGCGCGCCTTCTTGAGGACGTACGGCGCGTTCGACATGGATTCCATGCCGCCCGTGACGACGATCTCGGCGTCGCCCGCGCGGATCATCGAGTCGGCGATCTCCACCGCCCGGATCGACGACGCGCACACCTTGTTGATCGTGTCCGCGCCGACGTCGATCGGCAGGCCTGCCCCGACCGCGGCCTGGCGCGCGGGCGCCTGGCCCGCGCCGCCCTGGAGGACCTGGCCCATGATCACGTAGTCCACGTCGGCCGCATCGACCGGGATCCGGTCGAGCGCGGCGCGGATCACGATCGCGCCGAGCTCCGTCGCCTCGTGCTTCGCGAGGCCGCCTCCGAGCTTGCCGAACGGCGTGCGAACCGCAGAGACGATCACCGACCTGGACATGCGGGCAACGCTACCCGACGTCAGCCGTGTCGGGCCTTCCAGGCGCGGGCCATCTCGATCCGCTGCATGAGCGTCGGGTGGTCCTCCATGAGGACGTACGCCCAGGTCGGCGGATCGGGATCGGCGTGGAGCGACGTGCCGAAGCCCTTGAAGAGCCGCTCCGCCGCGGCCGGGTCCTTCGTCGCCTCGAGCGCCGCCCAGTCGGCCTCGGCCTCCATGTGCCGCGTGATCGCGGTCATGAACGGGAGCGCGAGCAGGTTCAGGCCGACGAGGACGAGGAGCGCGAGCGGCACCGCCTCGGGCGCGCCCATCCCGCCGCGCCGCCGCGTCGCGAGCGCGATCAGGAGCGCGCCGGGGAACGCGAAGAGCGCGTACCAGCCGATGCCCTTCCAGAGGTGGTTGTGCGCGTGGTGGCCGATCTCGTGCGCGAGGACGACCCGCAGCTCGTCGCGGTCGAAGCGCCCGTCGAGGATCGTGTCCCAGAGGATGATCCGCCGGCTGACCCCGAGCCCGGTCGCGCCCGCGTTCGGCGCGGTCGTCTCGGTCGAGACCTCGACCTTGTCGATCGGGATCGGCGCGATCCCCTCGGCATGCGCGAGCTCGCGCGAGTCGGCGACGAGCTGCGGGTCGTGGATCCGCTCTCCGCCGATCAGGTAGCCGCTCACGAACGTGCCAAGAAGCGCGAGCCCGACGAAGACCGCGGCCCCCGGAATCCACCACGTTCGCGGCAGCCAGCCGGCGAGCCCCATGACGATGAGGATCGCGAGCGAGATCCCGAGGAACTCGCCGCCGAGCGCGAACCAGCTCCCGACGATCCAGTCGAGGTAGTTCGCCTTCGTGATGTCGTGGCGGCGCTGCCACCAGACCTCGATCAGGCCGACCGGGAGGGCCGCGAGCCAGACGAGCCCGAGGCCGAGCATCGCGAGGAGCATCCCGGAGCCGATCCGGCCGGCGGCCGATTCCTTGAGGAACCGCGCACCGTAGCGGGCGTAGACGGCCAGCACGGCGAGCGGGAGCAGGAGCCCGAGGAGATAGTCGAGCCGGATGACGCGGTCGTAGGCGCGCGCGTCGTCGAGCTCCGCCTGCGTGAAGAGCGAGCGCGGGTCGACGTCGGGGGTGCGGAGGTCACCGGGGACGCTCGTGTGCCAGAGGAGCGTGGCGGCATAGAACCAGAGGGCGGCGAGGCCGAGGACCGCGAGCGCGGCGGCGGCGAGGACGACTCGGGTGCTACGCGGTTGCAAGCGGCGGCGGCTCGACCGGCCTGGCCCACGGGCCCCACGCGGGCGGAGGCGGCGGCGGGCCGTCCCGGTCGAAGGCCGGGCGCGCCATCTCCGCCGGGCCGCTGTACGGATAGCGGTCGGTGAGCAGGTAGAAGGCGTACGCATTCACCTGCGCCTGGTAGCGGAGCACGAACGCGCCCGCGTTCCGCAGGCCGAGCGGCATCCGGCCGAGGACGAGCGCGACCCACCAGCCGAAGAAGCCGGCGAGGAGGAGCAGCGCGCCGAGCGCCGAGGAGACGAGGAACGCCGGGACCGCGAGGACGAGGCGGAAGGCGGTGATCGCCCGCTGCTGCCGCTCGGGCGGGTCGATCTCGAGGTCGACCGGATAGCTGCCCGGGAGGCCAGTGAAGCCCGGGAACGGGTTCGCGATCACGTACAGGAACGCAAAGACGTGGGTCTGGTAGCGCAGGTAGCGCGCGAGGAACCGGTGGAACGCGTCCGGCGAGCGGCCCATGGCGAGCGTCGCGAACCAGTTGAGGATCGAGGTCAGGAACGCGGCGATGCCCCAGAGGACGAGCCAGACGAGGTGCGGCAGGAAGAGCAGGAAGCGGAAGAAGACGGTGAGCCGCGAGCGGCGCAGGTCGTCCTCGATCGCGATCCGCACCGGCTGGTGGCGAGGCGCCGGATGCGCGGGCCCCGCGAACGGATCGGCGTCCGGGTACCGGTCGGTGAGGAGGAAGAAGTAGCCGTTCAGCTGCGCGGCGAAGCGGAGCGAGTACGCGATGAGGTCGCGGAAGCCCAGAGGCATCCGGCCCGTCGCGAGGCACGCCCACCAGGCGCACAGCGCCACCACGAACGCGACGCCGGCGCCCGTCCCGACCGAGAGCGCGAGCTCCCACCAGTGAGGCTCCTCGCCCGTGCGGCCCGTCCCGCCCCCACCGCCCGAGAAGCCGCCGAGCGCGCTCGAGATCAGGATCGCGGGGATCGCGAGGAAGAGGCGGAACCCGACCTTCCAGCGGTTCTGGCGCGCGGGCGGGTCGACCTCGACCGTGACGGGGTAGTCGGCGTTCGGGCTGAAGCTCGGCCAAGGGCTCGCGGCGAGGAAGACGTAGGCGTACACGTGGGTCGCGTAGCGGACGTACATGCGGTTCAGGTCGTGGATCCCGTCCGGCGACTGGCCCTTGTAGAGCGTCGCGAACCAGTTGATGACCGCGACGATCGTCACGCCGAACGTGAAGAGGACGAGCCAGAAGAGATGCGGGATCGCGAGGAAGAACCGGAACACCACGGTGAGCCGGTTGCGCTCGAGGTCGTCGGACACGACGAGCCTGATCGGGTGCCTGGCCACCGCGCCGGAGTGTCACCGCTCACCCGGACGGTTGACAAGGAAGTGACTACTCGCTAACTTACCCGCCATGACCTCCGCTACCGAGCTCTACGAAATCCCGTCTGAGCGCCGACGAGCGCCGCGCCGACATCCTCGTCGCGGCCCTCGACGAGTTCGCGCTCGGCGGCCTGCACGGCACCTCGACCGAGGCGATCGCCCGCCGCGCCGGGATCTCGCAGCCCTACCTCTTCCGCCTCTACGGCACGAAGAAGGACCTCTTCCTCGCCGTGGTCCGCGCCTGCTTCGCCCGCACGCTCGTGACGTTCCAGCAGGCGGCGGCCGACGCGCCCGCCGGCGAGCGGCTCCGCGCGCTCGGCACCGCGTACGTCGAGACGCTCGAGCGGCACATGCTGATGGGCCAGCTCCAGACCTACGCGGCGTGCGAGGACCCGGATGTCCGCGCGGTCGTCCGCTCGGGCTACAAGGAGCTCGTGGACTTCGTGCGCGAGTCGACCGGCGCGTCGAACGAGGAGCTCGGGCGGTTCTTCGCCACCGGGATGCTGATCAACGTGCTGACTGCGATGGACGTCGAGGGCGCCGGCGAGACCTGGGGCCGCGATCTCCTCGAGGGCTGCCTGGAGAAGTGATGGGTGTTTTTTTCGCCCCGTACGTAGTGACTAGTCACAACCAGGAAGGAGACTGAGAAATGGCAACGCAGACCCGCGCCCTCTGGACGTTCGCGATCACCTCGATCGCGCTCTTCATGGTCACGCTCGACAACCTCGTCGTGACGATGGCGCTCCCCCAGATCCGGCTCGACCTAGGCGCCTCGCTCGAGGGCCTGGAGTGGACCGTGAACGCGTACACGCTGCCGTTCGCGGTGCTCCTGCTCACGGGGGCGGCGCTCGGGGACCGGTTCGGCCGGCGGAGGATGTTCGTCGCCGGGCTCGCCCTCTTCACCCTCGCCTCGGCCGCGGCGGCGCTCGCGCCGTCCATCGAGGCGCTCGTCGCCGCGCGCGCCCTCCAGGGCGTCGGCGGCGCGCTCGTCACGCCCCTCACGCTCACCATCCTGAGCGCGGCCGTCACGCCGGAGCGGCGCGGCCTCGCCCTCGGCGCGTGGGGCGCGATCGCCGGCCTCGCGGTCGCGATCGGGCCGCTCGTCGGCGGCGCGGTCGTCGAGGGCATCGCCTGGCAGTGGATCTTCTGGCTGAACGTGCCGATCGGGCTCGCGGTCATCCCGCTCGCGGCCTTCAAGCTGCACGAGTCCAAAGGCCCGTACGGACGCCTCGACCTCCCCGGCGTCGCGCTCGCGAGTGCCGGCCTCTTCGGCATCGTCTGGGGCCTCGTCCGCGGCAACGGCCAGGGCTGGTCGAGCCCCGAGATCGTCCTCTCCCTGACGCTCGGCGCGATCCTCGTCGCCGCGTTCGTCTGGTGGGAGCTCCGCGCGAAGGCGCCGATGCTCCCGATGCGCTTCTTCCGCAACCGGACGTTCTCGGCCACGAACGGGGTCTCGCTCGCGATGTACTTCGGGATGTTCGGATCGATCTTCCTGCTCGCCCAGTTCCTCCAGGTCGTGCAGGGCTACTCGCCGCTCGAGGCGGGCGTCCGGACGCTCCCGTGGACGGGCATGCCGATCTTCGTCGCACCGATTGCCGGAGCGCTTTCGGACCGCATCGGCGGCCGGCCGATCATGGCGACCGGGCTCGGCCTCCAGGCGATCGCGCTCGCCTGGCTCGCGGCGATCTCGTCGCCGACCGTCCCCTACTCCGACCTCGTCGTCCCGTTCGTGATCGCCGGGATCGGCATGGGGCTCTTCTTCGCCCCGGTCGCGAACGTCGTCCTCTCGGCCGTCCGCCCGGAGGAGGAGGGCCAGGCGTCCGGCGCCAACAACGCGATCCGCGAGCTCGGCGGCGTCTTCGGCGTCGCGGTGCTCGCCGCCGTCTTCACCGCGAAGGGCGGCTACGGGTCGCCGCAGGACTACGTGGACGGGCTCGTCCCGGCCGTCTGGGTCGGGTCGGCCGTCGTCGCCGTCGGCGCGCTCACGGCGCTCCTGATTCCCCGCCGCCGCCGCGCGACGGCGGCGGCCCCAGCGTTCGAGGCGGGATAGGCGTCCGATCACGGCGCCCGCACGGTTAGGGTGCGGGCGCCGTGATCGAGATTCGCGATCTCCACAAGCGGTTCGGGAAGGTCGTCGCCGTGGACGGCGTCACCTTCAGCTCCGCGGACGGCCGCGTCACCGGCTTCGTGGGCCCGAACGGCGCCGGGAAGACGACCACGCTCCGCGCGCTCCTCGGCCTCGTCCGCCCTACCGCGGGCACCGCGACCATCAACGGCTCGTCGTTCCGCGACCTGCCGGAGCCCGTCCACCAGGCCGGCGCCGTCCTCGAGACGCAGGCGTTCCATCCCGGGCGCACCGGCCGGAACCACCTGCGCGTCGTCGCCGCCGCGGCCGGGATCCCGAAAAGCCGCGCGGACGAGATGCTCGAGCTGGTCGGCCTCGAGAGCGCGGGCCGCCGGCGCGTGAAGGGCTACTCGCTCGGCATGAAGCAGCGCCTCTGCCTCGCGACCGCGCTAATGGGCGACCCGAAGGTGCTCGTCCTCGACGAGCCGGCCAACGGGCTCGACCCCGAGGGGATCCGCTGGCTGCGCCAGTTCCTGCGCCGGCTCGCGGGCGAGGGCCGCACGGTGCTCGTCTCGAGCCACGTCCTCGCCGAGCTCGCGCAGACCGCCGACGACGTCGTGATCATCACGCACGGCAAGCTCGTGGCCCAGGCGCCGATCGCGGAGCTGACCGCGCGCGCCGGGGCCGGGTCGCTCGTCCGATCGCCCGAGATCGAGCGGCTCCGCGAGGCGCTCGACGCGGCGGAGATCGAGCGCCCGTGACTGCGGCGCGAACGCGCTCGCGGTGGACGCGCCGCCCGAGCGGATCGGCGAGGTCGCGGCCGCGAACGGGATCGTCCTCCACGAGCTGCGCCGCCAGGAGTCGAGCCTCGAGGAGGTCTTCCTCGAGCTGACCGGCACCGAGGCGCGCCCCGGATGAGGCAGCTCATCGCATCCGAGTTCCTGAAGGCGCGCACGACCCGCGCGCCCTGGGTGCTCCTGCTCGTCGTCTCCGCGCTCGTCGCGCTCTTCACGTCGCTCGGGATCGCGCTGCACGAGGGCAGCTGGGACAGGACATCGGTGCTCGACATCATCACGATCCCCGGCGGGATCACGGCGCTCTTCGTCCTCCTGATCGGGATCGTCGGCTTCAGCGGCGAGTTCCGGCACGGGACGATCGCGCAGACGTTCCTCGTCACTCCCCGGCGCGAGCGCGTGCTCGCCGCGAAGCTCGGGGCCTACGCCCTCGTCGGCCTCGCATTCGCAGCGACGACGCTCGCCCTCATGCTCGCGATGTCCGTCCCGTGGTTCCGCCTTCTCGACGTGGACGTGCCGTGGAGCGAGGCGCCGTTCCGCTCGGTCCTCCTCGGCGCCCTCGTCGCGAGCGCCATCTGGGGCCCGATCGGCGTGGCCATAGGCGGAGCGGTCCGCAACCAGATCGGCGGGGTCGTGGGCGCCCTCGTCTGGCTCCTCGTGATCGAGAACATCTTCTTCGGCTTCTTCCCCGACCAGGCCAAGTACCTCCCCGGGCGCGCCGGGGACGCGATCCACAGCTCGAACATGGACCACACCCTCTCGCGCGGCGGCGGCATCGTCGTGCTGCTCGGCTACCTCGTGCTCTTCACGCTCGTGGCGGTGGTTCTGCTCCGCCGGCGCGACGTAACCTGAGTTGACCCTCATGGAGTCCTGCCGTACGCTCCATCCCGATGACGACTCCTCTCTCCTCGGTCTGGGCCTGGCGCCGCGAGCGGGGCGGGAGCGTCGCCTGAACCCTAGGCCGACGAACAGCCCGACCCGCTCCACCGAAGGCCCGAGAGGGCCTTTTCTCGTGCCATGACGCTTGCACCCGACATCCACACCGACCTCGTCACGCCGCTCGGCGCCTACCTCCGTCTGCGCGAGACCGGGTCGGCGAGCTTCCTCCTCGAGTCCGTGGAGAAGGGCCGCCTGGGCCGGTTCAGCCTGGTCGGGGCGGGGTCGCGGCTCGTGGACTTCGCCGAGGCGGAGGCCGAGGTCGCGGCGGGGCGTCCGGTGGTCGGCTATCTGGGCTATGACCACGTCGCGATTCTCGAGCCCTCTGTAGCGCTTCCCGACGAGGGAAGCGCTTTGCCGGAGAGCCGGTTCATCGTGGCCGAGACGCTCGTTCGCTTCGACCACGTGAGCGCGACCGCCGAGGTGCTCGCCGGCGATCGCGCAGGCGTCGCGGCCGCGCTCGAGCGGCAAGTCGAGACCCCGCCCGCGCCCGCTGCGCCTGGCGGGGAGACGCACCGCTTCCCCGAGCGCGAGGCCTACGAGGACGGCGTCCGCGCGGCGAAGGAGCACATCGCGGCGGGCGACGCCTTCCAGATCGTCCTCGCCCAGCGCGCCGAGCGCCCGACCGCGGTCACACCGCTCGGCCTCTACCGGGCGCTGCGCCGCGTGAACCCGTCGCCGTACCTCTTCCTCCTCGAGCTCGGCGATCTCGCGCTCGTCGGCTCTTCGCCGGAGACGCTGGTGAAGCTCACGGGCACGCGGGCGAGCCTGAACCCGATCGCCGGCACCACGAACCCGGGCGAGGGCGACGCCGAGCGGCTCCTCTCCTCGGAGAAGGACCGCGCCGAGCACATCATGCTCGTCGACCTCGGGCGGAACGACCTCTCGCGCGTCTGCAAGGCGGGCACGGTCCGCGTCGAGCGGTTCCTCGAGGCCGAGCGCTACTCGCACGTCACGCACCTCGTGAGCGAGGTCGCAGGCGAGCTCGAGCCCGGCCGCGGCGCCTTCGACCTCCTGCGCGCGTGCTTCCCGGCGGGAACGGTCTCCGGCGCGCCGAAGGTGCGTGCGATGCAGCTCATCTCCGAGCTCGAGGGCTTCCGGCGCGGGCCGTACGCAGGCGCGGTCGGCTACGCGCTCCCGAACGGGGACATGGACACGTGCATCGCGATCCGCACGGTCGTCATGACGCCCGGTCTCGCGCGGCTCCAGGCCGGCGCGGGGATCGTGGCCGACTCGGACCCGGCCGCCGAGCACCAGGAGTGCCTGAACAAGCTCGCCGCGCTCGAGGCCGCGCTGGATCTGGCGGAGGAGGGCGCCGCGTGATCCTCCTGGTCGACAACTACGACTCGTTCACCTACAACCTCGTCGCACCTCCTGCAGGAGCTCGGCGCCGAGGTGACGGTGCTCCGAAACGACGAGGTGGACGCGGACGCAGGCCGAGGCGATGGCGCCGTCGCCACCTCGTCATCTCCCCCGGTCCCGGCCGGCCCGAGGGCTCCGGCGCGACGCTCGAGATCGTCAAGCGTCTCGCGCCGACGACGCCGACGCTCGGCGTCTGCCTCGGCCACCAGGCGATCGTCGAGGCCTTCGGCGGCGAGATCGGCCCCGCGCGGCAGCTCGTCCACGGGAAGGCCAGCTCGGTGACGCACGATGGGCGCGGCCTGTTCGCCGGCCTCCCGGATCCGTTCGAGGCCGGGCGCTACCACTCGCTCGCGGCCGCCGAGGTGCCGGACTGCTTCGAGATCGCCGCGCGCACGGAGGACGGCGAGGTGATGGCCGTCCGCCACCGCGACCTGCCCGTGGACGGGATCCAGTTCCACCCGGAGTCCGTGCTCACGCCGGACGGCCACGCGCTCGCGCGAAACTTCCTCGAGGGAACGCGATGACGATCCAGGAAGCCCTCGCCCGCCTGCTCGACAGCGAAGACCTCTCCCGCGAGGAGGCGCGTGACGTCATGAATGCCGTCATGGCCGGCGAGGCGACGCAGGCGCAGATCGGCGGGCTCCTCGTGGCGCTCCGCGTGAAGGGCGAGACGGCCGACGAGATCGCTGGCTGCGCCGAGGCCATGCGCGCCCACGTCCTCCCGGTGAAGCCCACGCGCTTCGACCTCGTGGACACGGCCGGAACAGGCGGGGACGGCGCGCGGACGTTCAACATCTCGACGGCGGCGGCGCTCGTCGCGGCCGCCGCGGGCGCAGGGGTCGCCAAGCACGGGAACCGCGCGGTGTCGTCTTCGTCCGGCTCGGCGGACGTGCTCGAGGCGCTCGGCTTCGACCTCGAGCTCCCGCCGGAGCGGATCGAGCGCTCGATCGACGAGCTCGGCTTCGGGTTCCTCTTCGCGCCGACGCACCACCCGGCGATGCGCCACGCGGCGCCCGTCCGGCGCGAGCTCGGGGCACGCACGGTCTTCAACGTCCTCGGCCCGCTGACGAACCCGGCGGGCGCCCGCGCGCAGGTCGTCGGCGTGTACTCGCCCGATCTCGTGCAGACGATCGCCGAGGTCCTGGCCCAGCTCGGCGCGCACCGCGCGTTCGTCGTGCACGGCGCGGGCGGCGTGGACGAGCTCTCGCCCGCGGGGCCGAACCTGGTCTACGAGGTGCGCGACGGCGCCGTCTCCCGCCGCGAGATCGACCCGGCCGACTTCGGCGTGCCGCGCTGCTCGCCGGGCGACCTGGTGGGCGGATCCCCGGCGGAGAACGCGGACACGATCCGGCAGGTCTTCGCGGGCGCGCCGGGGCCGAAGCGCGAGGCCGTCCTCTTGAACGCGGCCGGCGCGGTCGCCGCCGCGGGCCACGCGGCCGACCTCCCCGAGGGCTACGAGCTCGCGCGCGAGGTCGTGGACTCCGGCGCGGCCGGCACGCGGCTCGACGAGCTCATCGCCTTCTGAAGGCGGGCGCCTGATGGGGCGCTTCGCGGACGCGCTCTCGCGGCCGGGCCTGCGCACGATCGCCGAGGTCAAGCGCCGCTCGCCCTCCGCGGGCGACCTGCGGCCGGACGCCGACCCCGCCGCGCTCGCCGCCGGGTTCGCACGGCACGGGGCCGCGGCGGTGTCGGTGCTCGTGGACGAGCGCTTCGCGGGCTCCTGGGACGACCTGCGCGCCGCACGGGCCGCGACCAACGCTCCGCTCCTCGCCAAGGGCTTCTTCACCGAACCGGCGGACTTCGTGACGGCATCCGAGGCCGGCGCCGACGCGGCGCTTCTGCTCCTGCGCGACATGGACGACAACCGCGCGCGGCTCCTGCTCCGCGAGTCGAAGCGGCTCGGCATGGACGTGCTCGTCGAGGCGCACGACGCGGAGGAGCTCGACCGCGCCGTCGCGCTCGGCGCGCCCGTCATCGGCCTGAACGCCCGCGACCTCGGCACGTTCGAGATCGACCGGGCCGCGCAGCTCGAGCTCGTGGCCCGTGCCCCCCGCGACCGGGTCGTAGTCGCCGAGAGCGGCGTCCACTCGCGCGCGCAGGCCGCCGCAGCGGAGCTGGCGGGCGCGGACGCGATCCTCGTCGGCTCGGCCCTCATGCGCGCGCCCGATCCCGCGGCGAAGCTCGAGGACCTCCTGCGCCGCCCGTTCGTGAAGGTCTGCGGGCTGACCCGCGAGGAGGACGTGGCCGTCGCGGCCGAGGCGGGCGCGGACCTGGCGGGGTTCGTCCTGGCCGAAAGCCCGCGCCGCGCCGAGGCGCCGCTTCCCGTTCCGGACACGATGCTCTCCGTCGGCGTCTTCGTCGGCGCGACCGAGGAGGTCGGCACCGATCTCACGCAGCTCTACGCGAGCGACGAGGACCACCGCGCGCGCGACGGGGCGCTGCTCCGCGGCGACGAACAGGTGGCGCGCGTCCTCGATCTCCCCTGGCTCGAGGAGGATCCGCAGCACTGGGAGCGCGCGGCCGGCGTCGAGGGCCGCGTCCTCCTGGCCGGCGGGCTCTCCCAGGAGAACGTCGCCGAGGCGATCGCCGCCGTCCAGCCGTGGGCCGTGGATGCGAGCCGGAGCCTCGAGGCGTCACCGGGAATCAAGGATCACGACCGTGTGCGCGCGTTCGTGGAGGCGGCGCGGTGACGGCCGCCACCGGGCTCTACGGCGAGTACGGCGGCCGCTATGTCCCAGAGACCCTCGTGCCGGCGCTCGAGGAGCTCGAGCGCGGCTGGCGCGAGGTGAGCGCGGACGAGACGTTCCACCGCGACCTCGACGCGCTCCTCGACACGTACGTCGGGCGCCCGACCCCGCTCTATCGCGCCGAGCGCGTCGCCGACGACCGGCGCATCTGGCTCAAGCGCGAGGACCTCTGCCACACGGGCGCGCACAAGATCAACAACGCGGTCGGCCAGGCGCTCCTCGCGCAGCGGCTCGGCAAGCACCGCATCGTCGCGGAGACCGGCGCAGGCCAGCACGGCGTCGCGGCCGCCACCGTCTGCGCGCGCTTCGGGCTCGAGTGCGTCGTCTACATGGGCGCGGAGGACATCCGCCGCCAGGCGCCCAACGTCGAGCGGATGAACCTTCTGGGCGCCGAGCTCCGGCCGGTCGAGTTCGGCACGAAGACGCTCAAGGAGGCGACGAGCGAGGCGATCCGCGACTGGATCACGAACGTGGAGACGACCCACTACCTGATCGGCTCGTGCGTCGGCCCGCACCCCTATCCGGAGATCGTGCGCGAGCTCCAGGCCGTGATCGGCCGCGAGACGCGCGAGCAGATCCTCGCCGCCGAGGGCCGCCTCCCGGACGCGGTCGTCGCATGCGTGGGCGGCGGCTCGAACGCGATCGGGATCTTCGCCGGCTTCATCCCGGACGAGGGCGTGCGGCTGATCGGGGTCGAGGCGGCCGGAGCCGCGTCGCTGGGAACGGGCCGGG
This sequence comes from uncultured Actinomycetes bacterium, assembly GCA_963720515.1. GTDB lineage: Bacteria > Actinomycetota > Thermoleophilia > Gaiellales > Gaiellaceae. The sequence goes on from OY970397.1 coordinate 985,603, forward strand.
CGAGCGTCCTGCACGGCGCGCGCTCCTCGGTGCTCGCGGACGAGGACGGCCAGGTCGCCGACGCGCATTCGATCTCCGCCGGCCTCGACTACCCGGGCGTCGGGCCCGAGCACGCCTATCTCAGGGACATCGGCCGCGCCGAGTACCGGGCCGCGACCGACGAGGAGGCGCTCGCCGCGTTCCACCTGCTGGCGCGCCGCGAAGGCATCCTCCCGGCGCTCGAGCCGTCGCACGCCCTCGCCCGCGCGCTCGACCTCGAGGATGTGGAGCTCGTCGTCGTCTGCCTCTCGGGGCGCGGCGACAAGGACCTCGCGAGCGTCCTCGCCGCCGGATGAAGACCCTCTCCGTGTACCTGATGGCGGGGCGGGACACGCCCGCGCACGCCGAGGCAGCGGTCGGAGCCGGCGCCGACCTCCTCGAGATCGGGTTCCCGTTCTCCGACCCGCTCGCAGACGGGCCGGTCATCCGGCTCGCCGGCGAGAAGGCGCTCGCGCAGGGCATGCGGACGCAGGCGTGCCTCGAGTGCCTGGCGGAGATCCGGTCTCGCGTGGAAGTGCCGCTCGTGCCGATGACCTACGCGTCGCTCCTCGAGGCGGCCGGCTACGAGCGGTTCTGGGCGGACGCACAGGCGGCCGGGGCAACGAGCCTGATCGTCGCCGACCTGCCTTTGGAGGCAGCCCCCGAGATTCCGCGAGTCCAACTCGTGGCGCCCACGTCGCCCGCCGAGCGGATCCGCGCCGCGGCGGAGCGGACGGACGGCTGGCTCTACCTCGTCGCGCTCACCGGCACGACGGGCGCGCGCGACGGCGTCTCGTCCCAGCTTCCGGAGCTCGTGGAACGGGCGCGCTCGGTGACCGACGTGCCGCTCCTCGCCGGCTTCGGCATCTCGACGCCCGAGCACGCCGCCGCCGCGGCCTCGCTCGCCGACGGCATCGTCGTCGGCAGCCGCGCGGTGCAGATCGCCGAGGAGTCCGGCGCCGAGGGCCTGCGCGAGTTCGTCGCGTCGCTCCGCGCGGCGCTCGACGAGCTCTAGCCCGAAGTCGGCGCCCGCGAGCACGTCCGGCCCGCGGGCGCGCCGAACCCCACGTCCCCACCCTTGGGTGGGGACCGGTCCGCCCGCCACCCGCTGTCGAGGCTACCCCCGAAGGACGCGCATGTCTGTCACGGATGTGTGCCGATTCGCGCGCGAGCTGCGCCGATTCGCGCAACGACCCGAGAAAGACGAAGGCCCGCCGGGCGGCGGGCCTTCGTTTGGTTGGCGCCCCGGCCCCGGGCGATGCGGGCCGGCGGCTCGCCCGGCACCGGTCCGGGTGCAGGCGAGCGCTTTGGTGCCCTACGAGATCGTCTTGACGACCTCGCAGTTCACGGCCGTGTCGCCCGGCCGGATGACGGCACGATCCGTGCCGTCGCCGCAATCGACGGCGTCCACCATGCCGTCGTCAGCCGCAGTCCAGATGTGATCGTCGCCGGCGCCGCCGTTGACGATGTCGGCGCCCCAGCCCGCGTGGAGCCAGTCGTCGCCGTCGCCGCCGTTCACGACGTCGTTCCCCGGGCCGCCCCAGGCGCGATCGTTGCCGGCATCGCCGTTCAGCGTGTCGTTGCCGAACATGCCGAACAGGAAGTCGTTGCCGTCGAGGCCGTTCAGGGTGTCGTTGCCGGCCAGCGCGATCATGATGTCGCGCCCTGCGGTGCCGGTCATGACGTCGTCGCCGCGGGTCCCCTTCTGGATCGAGCCGGGGACGCCGTGGCCGCGCACGCTGCGGACGCGCTCGCAGTTCACGGCGGTGTCGCCGGTGCGGATGAAGGCGCGGTCGAAGCCTGCGCCGCAGTCGATGAAGTCGGGGGCGCTGTCGTCGGCCGCCGAGTGGACGATGTCGTCACCGTCGCCCGCGTCGACCGAGTCCGTTCCCCAGCCGGTCCAGATCTGGTCGCGGCCGGGACCGCCGTCGACCGAGTCGTCGCCGGGGCCGCCGAAGAGGTAGTCGCCACCCTCGTCGCCGGAGATCGTGTCGTTGCCGAGCTGGCCGAGGGCGACGTCGCTCCCGCCCTTGCCGGTGATCGTGTCGTTGCCGGCCTTGGCGAGGATGTGGTCGCGCCGGTCGGTGCCGGTCAGCGTGTCGTCGCCCCTCGTCCCGACGATGACGCGGGCCGAGGCGGTGGCGGCGAATGCAAGCGCCGCAAGCACGATTAGCAGAGGGATGACCTTGCGCACTGGTGCTCCTTTCGACGGTGGCTAGCCCGCAGCAAACCAGCGCGCGGTGAACCTGAATGCGGCGATCTGTAAGAAATGCGCGAGGAGCGGTACGGATCTGTAAGCGGCCCCAGATGCGTCTCGGCCCGCCGAGGGCGGGCCGAGAGCCGGAGAGGCGGTGAGGGGAAACCTAGGAGGAGTCCTCTCCTCTCCGGCGGGGCGGGGTGAGCGTGATGGCGGCGTCGCGGGTCCGGCCACCGGCTCTGCACCTTTCCGCCGGAACGTGTGCGAGCCTACGACTCGTCTGTACGCGGAGTTCAAGTGGTCCGTAAGCATCCGGTAAGCGCCTCGCCGACACGGCCGGGACGTAGGCTTCCGCCGGATGATCCTCGACTCCCGCGCCGACCGCGACTCCGACGCGTTCCGCGAGCACCGCGCCCGGATGGAGGCCCTCGTGGCCGAGCTCCGCGAGCGCACCGCGCAGGTCGCGCAGGGCGGCGGACCCGAGGCGATCGAGAAGCACCGCGCGCGCGGGAAGCTCCTCGCCCGCGAGCGCGTCGACCGCCTCGTGGATCCAGGCACCGCCTTCCTCGAGTTGAACGCACTCGCCGCCTGGGACGTCTACGACGGCGACGCGCCGGCCGCCGGGATGGTCAGCGGAATCGGCGTCGTCGAGGGCACGGAGTGCGTGATCGTCGCGAACGACGCGACCGTGAAGGGCGGCACGTACTACCCGCTCACCGTGAAGAAGCACCTGCGCGCGCAGGAGGTGGCGGAGCAGAACCGGCTCCCGTGCATCTACCTCGTGGACTCGGGCGGCGCGTTCCTGCCGCTCCAGGACGAGGTCTTCCCCGACCGCGACCACTTCGGCCGCATCTTCTTCAACCAGGCGCGCATGTCCGCGCAGGGGATCCCGCAGATCGCCGTCGTCATGGGCTCGTGCACGGCCGGGGGCGCCTACGTCCCGGCGATGAGCGACGAGACCGTGATCGTGAAGGGCACCGGGACGATCTTCCTCGGGGGCCCGCCGCTCGTCAAGGCGGCGACCGGCGAGGAGGTGAGCGCCGAGGAGCTCGGCGGCGCCGACGTCCACTCGCGCATCTCCGGCGTGACCGACCACTACGCGACGAGCGACGAGCACGCCCTCGCCCTCGCGCGCGAGATCGTGGCGAACCTGAGCGTCCGCAAGCCGGACCTCCCGTGGGATCCGGAGGAGCCGGAGGAGCCGCTCCACGACCCGGCCGACCTGTACGGCGTCGTGCCCGAGGACTACCGGATCGGCTACGACGTCCGCGAGGTGATCGCGCGGATCGTCGACGGCAGCCGCCTCCACGAGTTCAAGCCGTTGTACGGCGAGACGCTCGTCACCGGCTTCGCGCACATCGAGGGCTTCCCGGTCGCGATCCTCGCGAACAACGGCGTCCTCTTCTCGGAGAGCGCGCTCAAGGGCGCCCACTTCATCGAGCTCGCCTGCAAGCGGCGCGTGCCGCTTGTCTTCCTCCAGAACATCACCGGCTTCATGGTCGGCAAGGAGTACGAGGCGGGCGGGATCGCGAAGGACGGGGCCAAGCTGGTCACGGCCGTCGCCTCCGCGGAGGTGCCGAAGTTCACGGTCATTCTCGGCGGCTCGTTCGGCGCGGGGAACTACGGGATGTGCGGGCGCGCGTACGCACCGCGGCAGCTCTGGATGTGGCCGAACGCGCGCATCTCGGTGATGGGCGGCGAGCAGGCGGCGATGGTGCTCTCGACCGTCGGGAAGAGCGACCCGGACGAGATTCGCGCCAAGTACGAGCGCGAGGGCAACCCGTATCACTCGACCGCGCGCCTTTGGGACGACGGCGTCATCGATCCCCTGGACACGCGGCGCGTGCTGGCGCTCGGCATCGCGGCCTCGCTCAACGCGCCGGTCCCCGAGACCACGTTCGGCGTCTTCAGGATGTAGGCGTGGGCTACGACGTCGTGGACATCGACACGCTCGAGGGCGAGGGCCCGGGCGGCGCGGTGCGCAAGTTGCGGCGCTCGCTCGGCGCGCACGCGTTCGGGTTCAACCACTTCCGCCTGCAGCCGGGCGTCACGGGGCGCGAGCACGACCACGCCGCGGATCGCCAGGAGGAGGTCTACGTCGTCCTGCGCGGGTCGGGCGTCATGCGCGTTGGCGACGACGAGGTCGATCTCCGGCCCGGCATCGTCCTCCGGGTCGATCCGGACACCGTCCGCGTGCCGACGGCCGGCTCGGACGGCCTCGACTTCGTCACGTTCGGCGCCCCGCTCGACCGGCTGTACGAGCCGCCCGAGTGGGGCTAGCGCCGTGGTCGTCCGGCTCGTCCTCTGGAACCTCGCCGACACCGCCCGCACGGTGGCCGAGCTGCGGGAGCACCTGCGCGAGGAGGAGGCCGTCGCGTTCACGGACGTCCCGGGGCTCCGGTTCAAGGCGTGGGTGTCGGACGACCTCACCGAGCGGTGGGGCGCGATCGAGCTCTGGGAGTCGGCGGAGGCGGCCGACGCGGAGATCCCCGGCCGCATGCGCGAGCTGATCGGGAAGGATCCGGACATCGCCGAGACGTTCGACCTCGAGGCGACGCTGGCCGGCGCTCCCGAGCTCTCGCACCTCGGGCTCGCGTTCGAGTAGCCAACGGCCCGTCCGGCGCGGCCGCGTCCCTTCCGGACAGGGCCGAAAGTGCGAATTGACGCCGCCCGACTGCGCCTCTAGCGTCAAGGCCGAAACCCCCAGAGCAAGGCTTGATGCGCCCGTCTCGAGCCGGAAAGGAACGAGATGCGGCGCATATTGGTGTTGGGAGTCGTGCTCGCCGCCGTCGGAGGAGCCCTCGTGCTCGGGTCGAGCTCGACACCCGCGGGACACAGGACGATCCTCATGAGCGAGGAGAGCCTTCCGGGCGGCGCGGTCAAGCGCGAGTGGTCGAACGGCGCCACCTTCGTCGGGGACGCCGACGCGGTCGTCACGTTCACCGAGAACGCGGCCGGCGAGGCGACCGGCGCGGCAGTCGCCGTCCCCGGGGTCGCGTCCGCGGCGGGCTTCGCGGCGAAGGCGCGCGCCTACCGCCGGGCGGGGCGAAGCCCGGAGAAGGACATGCGCGCGGCGGGAATCCCGCTGCCTCCGCGCCCGCGGCACACTCGGGCGCGCGTCCCGATTCTCGCCCGCAACTACGGGACGCCCAATGTCATCTACGACTCCGGCTGCGTGAACCTCAACCGGACCGACGCGACCTGGCGCGGCTGTTACACGCGCAAGGGGACCGCTTCCAGCGACTGCTGCGCCTTCTACCTCGCGGACTCGTCGCAGGCGAGCGGCCACGCGAAGAGCGGCGGCCACTGGCTGATCCGCGGCGGCGGGGAGCAGCGGTACGCGAGCGGCACGTCGATCGTCCAGTGGAGTCCGGGCTCGGACGTCAGCTCGTCGTCGTGCACCGAATCGAACGTCTCGCTGTCCGGATACGGCGTGACCCTCTCGCGCGGCTACACCCGCTGCCCCAAGGTGATCCACATCGACGTCACTGCGACGAAGTTCAACGCGACCTGGCAGGGCTGCAGGGGCTCGACCACATCGCCGGGCGCTGCCGAGGCGGCGTTCGTCAAGGTCCCGACCGGCAGGAGTCCTACCCTCGTCTACGCCGTTGCCACGGTCACGCAGCCGTTCAGCTGCTAGCCGTCCGCGGACGGGGCGCGCGCCCGCGCGCGCCCTCCCGGCCCTGGCCGCGATCGCCGTCGTCCTCGCGACCGGATGCGGCGGCGGCTCCTCGGACGCGAACGCCGACCACGAGCGCTCGCTCACGAGCGGGATGGGGCTCGCGGGAACCGTCCACTGCTCGGGGTCGGAGTGCCGGGTGACGACGCTCCAGTCGCTCGCCACCGAGGACGAGGCCTGGCTCGTCGCGCTCCCGGTCGTCGCCGCCGTGAACGACGACCCGGACCTGGCGGCGATCCGCACGCTCCACCTGACGGTGATGAACCGCGAGGGGACGCGGGAGGCGCGGTTCTCCTGCTCCTTCCCGGCCGACCGGACCTCGACCTCGTCCGGCGCGCCGACCACGACCACGGTCGAGCTCGTGCACGAGCTCTGCGAGGGAAGCTTCTCGGGCTTCTGAGCCTCGATGCCGCTTAGACTCGCTCCGTGGACGACGAGCGCGAGCGGTTCCTGATCCGCTACGCGGGCGGCTTCGCGCCGTTCACGGTCGCGCGCGCCGAGGGCGCCTGGGTCGAGACCACCGATGGCCGCCGGATCCTCGACTTCACGTCCGGCCAGATCTGCTCCACGCTCGGCCACAACCACCCGCGCATCCTCGAGGCGATCCGCGGCAGCCTCGACACCGTCCTCCACCTGAACTCGTGGATGCTTTCCGAGCCGGTGCTCGCGCTCGCCGAGCGCCTCGCCGGCCTCGTCCCCGACCCGCTCGACCGCGTGATGCTCCTGAACACCGGATCGGAGGCGAACGAGGTCGCGCTCAAGCTCGCGAAGATGCACACCGGCCGCTGGGAGGTCGTCGGACTGACGCGCGGCTTCCACGGGCTCCTCGCCGGCATCGCGTCCGTGAACTTCTCCATGGCGCACGCCGGGTACGGACCCCTCCTGCCCGGCTCGTTCGCCCTCCCGGCGCCGTACGAGTACCGCTGTCCGGTTCGGCACTGCGACGGCGCCTGCGACTGCACGTGCCTCGAGACCGGGTTCGACCTGATCGACCAGCAGTCGGTCGGCGCGCTCTGCGCCGTCGTCGCCGAGCCGGTGCTCTCGGCGGGCGGGATCATCGTCCCGCCCGACGGGTACTTCCAGCGCCTGCGCGAGCTCTGCGACGAGCGCGGCATGCTCCTCGTCGCGGACGAGGCCCAGACCGGCTTCGGCCGGCTCGGGACGATGTTCGGCTTCGAGCACGACGGGATCGTCCCCGACCTCGTCGCCGTATCGAAGACGCTCGGCGGCGGCGTCCCCATCGCGGCCACGATCACGAGCGCGGCGATCGAGGAGGACGTCGTCGGCAAGGGCTTCCTCCACGTCACCTCGCACGTCTCCGACCCGCTCCCGGCCGCGGCGGGCCTGGCCGTCCTCGACGTGATCGAGGAGGAGCGCCTGGTCGACCGTGCCCGCGAGCGCGGCGAGTACCTCCTCGCAGGGCTCCGCGAGCTCCAGGCGCGGCACGAACAGATCGGCGACGTCCGCGGGCGCGGCCTGCTCGCCGGACTCGAGCTCGTCACCGACCGCGAGTCGCGCGAGCCGGCGAACGCGCTCGGTGCCGCCGTCACAGCCGAGTGCCTCGACCGCGGCCTCTCGATGAACATCGTCCGCGCCGGGTCGAGCGCGAACTGCTTCCGCATGGCGCCGCCGCTCTCGATCGCCGAGGACGAGATCGACACGGCCGTGTCCATCCTCGACGAGTCGCTCGCCGCCGTCCTCGCACGCGACGCGGAGCTCGCCGCCCGGTGAGCGCCCTCCGGATCGAACGGGACGGCCCCGTCCTGCGGGTCACGCTGGCCCGGCCGGAGCGCCGCAACGCCTTCGACGCCGCCCTCATCGCGGAGCTGACCGAGGCGTTCGCGCCGGACGCGGTCGGCGACGCCCGCGCGGTCGTCCTCTCGGGGGACGGACAGAGCTTCTGCGCCGGGGCCGACGTCGAGTGGCAGCGTGCCTCGATCGACCTCAGCTACGAGGAGAACGTCGAGGACGCGACGAGGCTCCTCCGCATGCTCGAGGCGATCCGCGACTGCCCGGCGCCGGTCGTCTGCCGCGCGCACGGCTACGTCCTCGGCGGCGGCTCGGGCCTCGTCGCCTGCACCGACACAACCGTCGCCGCGCCCGACACGGTCTTCGGGTTCACCGAGGTGAAGCTCGGGATCATCCCCGCGGTGATCTCCCCGATGGTGCTCGCGAAGATCGGCTCGCGGGCCCGCCGGTACTTCACGACGGGCGAGCGCTTCGACGCCGAGACCGCCCTCCGCATCGGCCTCGTGGACGAGATCGCCGACGACGCCGAGGCCGCGGTCGAGCGCATCGTCGCCGAGCTCCTGACGTCCGGCGCCGCCGCCGCGCGCGAGGCGAAGAAGCTCGTCCTCTCACCGCCCCAGCGCGACGAGCTTCCGCACGTCGCCGCGCGGATGCGCACGAGCCCCGAAGGCCAGGAGGGCCTCCGCGCGTTCCTCGAGAAGCGCGCCGCCGAGGGCGGCTGGGGCGTCTACGCGCCGCGCGACGACCGCTAGGCGGGCAGGGCCCAGAACTCGCCGGTCAGCCCGATGCCGTCGAGAATCGCCTGGTTCTGATCGCGCGTGTGCGGCCGCCAGTCGGGCGAGAGCCGATCGCTCCACCAGGCGTGCGCGAGGTCGCAGAGCTGCGCCACGGAGATCGTCGCGCCCGGCTCCCGGCCTGCGAGCCAGCGCTCGACGTGCTCCCCCGACCGGAAGAGGTTCATCGCGGCTCAGGTGAAGACGATGTCGTCCCACCAACGCACCGCCGGGACGAGGCAGTGGAAGACGAGCGAGGGGTCGTCCGCCTGCCGGCCGCGCACTTCGACCGCCATGGGGTCGCCGCAGTCCGCGCACAGGGCCTCGATGTGCCCGTCGACGCCGAGCGCGGCGCAGATGCCGAACGCATCCCAGGCGCAGTTCGCGTACCAGGAGCGGTTGTCCGCCTCGACCCGGTACGGCGTCGGCACCGCAGAGAACGGGTTCGCCATGCGGATCTCGTCCGTCGTCGGCTCGAGCACGAGCGCGTGGGCGTCGTCCAGCCGGCGCCAGCCCGCGACGACGTGCTCCCTGGTCTCGCCGGTCTGCTCCGCGATCTCGAGCGCGGTCGGCGGGCCGCCGAGCTCGACGAACGCGGCGTAGGTGCGGTTCCGGAGCTCGCGGTCGCGCTCATCCATCCGCGGGCGCCCCAGGAGGCTTGAACTGGAACCCGATCGAGCGCTGGATCTCGTGGTTCGACACGAACCGCAGCTCGATCTTGGCGATCTCCTCAGGACGGACGATCACGACGCGCGGCTCCTGATCCTCGTCGAACGACTGGAAGATCATCCACGGCGGGACGGACTGCGCGAGCCCGGGCGCGAAGCTCTCGCCTCCATGGAGATGCACGTTCACCCGCGCGACGTGATCCTCGGGCGCGTCGGCGTCCATCCGCTCGTACAGCTCGTGGACGTAGCTCCAGAAGCTCTCTTCGGGCGTGCGCGGCGCCATGCCCGCGATTCGTACCACACGTCTGCGATGATCAGCGCCATGGCCGACGTCCAGTTCCTGAAACTGACCGACCTCCGCCCGTTCGAGCTCGTGGAGGGCGTGACCGCGCAACCCATGTTCGGCGAGGGCGCCCAGGTGAACCTCGTCGAGCTCGAGCCCGGCGCCGTCGTCCCGGTGCACTCGCACCCGCACGAGCAGCTCGGCATCGGCCTGCGCGGCACGCAGATCCTGCTGATCGACGGCGAGGAGCACCACATCGGGCCGATGGACGCCTACGTGATCCCGGGCGGCGTCGAGCACGGCGCGCGCACCGGCCCGGAGGGCGCGACGGTGATCGACGTCTTCCAGCCGGTCCGCGAGGACTACCAGGCACGCTACTCCGAGTAGCGCCCGTGGGCGAGCCGATCCGCACGCTGCTGGTCGCGAACCGGGGCGAGATCGCCGCCCGCGTCTTCCGCACCGCGAAGCGGCTCGGCATGACCACCGTGGCCGTGGCAGCGCCGGACGACGAGGGCGCGCTCCACACGCGCGTCGCGGACAACGTTGAGTCTGTCGCGTCGTACCTCGACCCGGCGGAGATCGTCGCGGCGGCCGGGCGCGCGGGCGCCGACGCCGTGCATCCCGGCTACGGCTTCCTGGCCGAGAGCGAGGCGCTCGCCGAGGCGGTCGCCGCGGCCGGCCTCACATGGGTCGGGCCACCCGCGGACGTCATCCGCGCCGCGGGCGACAAGCTCGAGGCGAAGCGAATCGCCGCCGATGCGGGCGTGCCCGTGGTCGAGACCGGAACGCCGGACGAGCTCGGCTTCCCGCTCATCATCAAGGCCGCGGCCGGAGGCGGCGGGCGCGGAATGCGCGTCGTCCGCGCGGCCGAGGAGCTCGACGACGCGGTCGAGGCGGCGCGGCGTGAGGCGAACGCGGGCTTCGGCGACGACACGGTCTTCTTCGAGCGCTACGTCGAGCGCCCGCGGCACGTCGAGATCCAGCTCCTCGCCGACGCCCACGGCACGGCGATCTCGCTCGGCGAGCGCGACTGCTCCGTGCAGCGCCGCCACCAGAAGGTGCTCGAGGAGTCGCCCTCCCCCGCCGTGGACGCCGCGCTGCGGCGCGAGATGGGCGAGGCGGCGATCGCGCTGGCGCAGGCGCTGCGCTACCAGGGCGCCGGCACGGCCGAGTTCATCCTCGGCGAGGACGGGCGCTTCGCCTTCCTCGAGCTGAACGCCCGCATCCAGGTCGAGCACCCCGTGACCGAGCTCGTGACCGGGCTCGACCTCGTGGAGCAGCAGCTCCGCGTCGCAGCGGGCGAGCCGCTCGGCCTCGAGTCGCGCGACCCCGAGGGCCACGCGGTCGAGGTTCGCCTCTACGCCGAGGACCCGCGCTCGTTCCTCCCGCAGGCCGGGCGCATCGACGCGCTCGAGCTCCCCGAAGGGATCCGCGTGGACGCCGGCGATCGAGGTCGGGCGACGAGGTGCCGCTCGCCTACGACCCGATGATCGCCAAGCTTGTCGCCTACGGCGAGACCCGCGACGAGGCCCTCGACCGGCTCGCGGCCGCGCTCGACGAGACCCGCGTGGGCGGCGTGACGACGAACCTCCCGTTCCTGCGCTGGCTCGTCCGCCACCCGGTGCTGCGCGCGGGCGAGGCGACGACGGCGTTCCTCACCGAGCATCCGCCGCTCTCCCGCGCGCCGCGCGTTCCTTCCACGTGGCGCGGCTGGTGGCGGCTGAACAGCGACGGGCCCGCCCCCGCTCCGGCCGCCCCGCCCCAGGTCGAGGACGCCGCACACGCAAGCGGCGGCGACCACGCGGAGCGCACGGTCGTCGCGCCGATGCCGGGCACGGTCATCCGTGTCCTCGCAGCCGAGGGCGACCGCGTCGAGCCGCGCCAGCCGCTCGTCGTCCTCGAGGCGATGAAGATGGAGACGCCGCTCCTCTCGCCCTTCGAGGCCACCGTCACGAAGGTGCACATCGCCGAGGGCGACCGGGTCACCGGCGGCATGGTGCTCGTGGAACTGGAGGACTAGGGCGCGACGATCAACCCGCCGTCCACGGCGACGTTCGCGCCGGTGACGTAGCTCGCATCGGGCGACAGCAGGAACGCGGCGACCTTCGCGAGCTCGGCCGGGTCGCCGAAGCGCCCGCCCGGGATCGACGCCTCCATCCGCGCCCGCTCCTCCTCGACCGAGACCCCTTGCGCCGCGGCCCGCGCGGCGAGCACCTCCTCCCCGCGCTCGGTCGTGAACCGGCCCGGCGAGAGGGCATTCACGCGAACGCGCGGGCCGAGCTCGCGGGCGAGGCAGCCGACGAGCGCGGCGACGCCGGGGCGCAGGACGTTCGACGTGTCGAGCCCGGGGATCGACCGACGCGTGGACGACGACGCCACGAAGAGGACGGAGCCGCCGTCCTCGATCCGCGGCACGAGCGCACGCAGGAGCCTCAGCGGCCCCGCGACGACGAGCTCGAACGCGCGCTGCCACTCCTCGTCGCCGAGCTCGAGCGCATTGCCGGCGGGCGGGCCACCGTGGTTCACGAGCACGCCGTCGATCCGGCCGCCGAGGTGGTCGTCCACCACGCGGGCAACCGCGTCGGCTCCGTCCGGCGAGGACAGGTCCGCGACGCACGGGATGGCGGCGTCGCCGAGCTCGGAGACCGCGGCCTCGAGCGACTCCTCGCCCCGCGAGACGAGCACGACCTGCGAGCCGCCCGCGACGAGCTCCTCGGCGACCGCACGGCCGAGGCCGCGCGAGCCGCCCCCCACGACGTACGCCCGTCCACTCACGGCGCGATTAGACCAGCTTCGGCCGGCCCCGTGCCGCGCCCGATCTTCGGCGCGGCCGGCAGGACGAACGCGACCCCGAGCGCGAGCAGCGGCCCGAGCGCGGTGGCCAGCACGGCCGCCTTGAGATCGACCGCGTCCGCGACGGCGCCGAGCGAGAGCGCCGCAATGCCGCCGAGGCCGATCGCCATCCCGATCGACAACCCCGACGCCATGCCGACGCGAGCGGGCAGGTATTCCTGGCTCATCACGAGGCTGACGCCGAACGTGCCGATGATCGCAGCGCCCGCGATAGCGAGCGCGACGACGCCCGCCGGCCCGTCCACGAGGGCGTAGACGACGATGAGCGGCGTCGCGACCAGGAAGCTCACGACGAGCACGCGGCGGCGCCCGAACCGGTCGGCGAGCGGGCCTCCGGCCAGCGTGCCGAGGGCGCCGGCGATCAGGAAGAGCGAGAGCAGCCGGATCCCGTAGGCGGCGCTGTGGCCGCGGCTCTCCTCGTAGAGCGGCACGAACGTGAAGAGCCCCATGTGCGCGACCGAGCGGAGCCCGACGACGACGAGCAGGAGCCCAAGCCCCCACGGCCGCCCGGGCGCGGCGCGGCGCTGGGCCGCGTGCTCATCGCTCGGCAGGAACGTGTTCAGGTAGCGCCGCTCGGCGAAGAGGAGCCCGGCCGCGATGAGGCCCGGCACGGCGAGCAGGACGCCGCCGTGCAGCCCGAGCCCGAGCGTGATGACGACGAACGACGCGAGCAGCGGTCCGAGCGCGAACCCGACGTTGCCACCCACGGAGAACACGGCCATCCCGCTCGCGCCACGGCCGTGGCTCGCGTAGCTCGCGAACTTCGATCCCTCCGGGTGGTAGGCGGCGACGCCGAGCCCGCCGACGAGCACGCAGAGGAGGACGAGCGGATACGAAGGTGCGATCGCGGCGGCGCCGATCCCGATCCCGGCGACCGCGACGCCGACCGGGAGCAGCCAGAGCGCGCCGCGCAGGTCGGACCAGAAGCCGAAGGCAGGCTGCACGATCGACGAGGAGATCGTCGCGACGAGGACGAGCGCCGCCGAGAGCGTGTACGAGAGCGCGAAGGCATCGCGGAGGAACGGGAGGAGCGCCGGGAGCGACCCCTGCGCGAGGTCGGTCGCGAGGTGCCCGGACGAGAGCGCCGCCATCGCACGCCGGTCGACGCCCTTCACGGGCGCGAGGATACCCGGGCTGCTCCATGCAGAAGCCCTCCGAGGCAATCCTGGAGGGCTTCCACCGGGAGAGGATGCCCACTAGGGGGAGTGGGCGGAGAGGGTAGAGCTGCGCACGTTGCGCAGCCCGCGTATCGGCTGTCTCGAACGCCACCTTTAGACCCGGTTTCACCCGTTCGGACGACGCCGAGCGACTAGCATCGACCCGCCATGCAGGTCGACGCCGCCCAGCGCCCGCCCGAGGACACCGACGTCCTCGCCGTCACGCTCCACGCGGGCGGTGCGCTCGCGGATGACGTGCGCGCGCTCGACTCGCGGCTCGAGCGCCTCGCCGGAGAGCTGACCGGCGCCGCGGGCGAGCTGACGGTGTTCCACACGGACACCGGGCGGATCGCCGTGGTCGGGCTCGGCGAGACGGACGACGCCGCCGCGTACCGCGCGGCCGCCTCGACGCTCGCGACCCGGATCCCGAACGCGGCCTCGGTGGCGTGGCTCCTCGGTGCCGGGACCCCGGCGGCCGCGATCGTCGACGGCCTCGCCATCGGTCGCTACGACCCGGCGCACTGGAAGACGAGCGGGACGCGCACGGCACCCGTGGAGCGCCTCGTCCTCTGCGGACCGGGCGCGGAGGCGGCGCTCGACGCCGCCCGGGGCCAGGTGGTTGTCGCGGCCTGGGCCGACCGGTGCCGCGACCTCGTGACGCGCCCGCCGAACGAGATCAACCCGGAGGGCCTGGCCGCAGCCGCCGAAGGAAATGGCGGACGCCTCGCCGCGGCTCACGCTCACCGTGCTCGGCCCGGACGAGCTGCGCGCCGAGGGTATGGGGGCGTTCCTCGGCGTCGCACAGGGGAGCGCTGCGGAGCCGCGGCTCATCACGCTCCGCTACGAGCCGGAGGCGCCGACCGATCCGGACCTCGTGCTCGGGCTCGTCGGCAAGGCGGTCACGTTCGACTCCGGCGGCCTCTCGCTGAAGCCGGCCGACTCGATGGAGGAGATGAAGTCCGACATGGCCGGCGGCGCCGCGGTGCTCGCGGGCATCGGCGCGATCGCCGAGCTCGACCTCCCGGTTCGCGTGGTCGCCGCCGTCGGCGCCACCGAGAACATGCCCGGCAGCCATGCGCTCCACCCCGGCGACATCCTCCACGCCGCAAGCGGCCTCTCGATCGAGGTCAACAACACGGACGCGGAGGGCCGGCTCGTCCTCGCGGACGTCCTCTGGCACACGCGGCGCGAGGGCGCGACGCACGTCGTCGACCTCGCGACGCTGACGGCCTCGATCGAGGTCGCGCTCGGGAACGTCCTCGCCGGGTTCTTCGCGAACGACGCGGGCTGGCTCGGCGAGCTCTACGCCGCGGGCGAGGCGAGCGGCGACCGCGGGTGGCCGATGCCCCTCGACCCGGGCTACGCGCGCTACAACGACTCCCCCGTCGCCGACCTCAAGAACGCGCCCGAGAAGCGGAAGGGCGGTGCGACGATTGCGGCGATGTTCCTCGAGCGCTTCGCGGGCGAGGGCCCGTGGGCGCACGTGGACATGGCGGGCACCGGCTTCCTGCCTGGACCGCGCACGCCGTACCCGCGTGAGGGTGCCACCGGCTTCGGCGTCGGCCTCCTGACGGAGCTTGCCCGCCGCCTGGCCGTGTCGGGGTACGCTCCGCGGCCGTGAACTACGACCTGAGCGACGAGCACGAGCTGCTTCGCCGCACCGTCCGCGAGTTCGCCGAGGAGCGGATCGCGCCGGTTGCGGAGGAGCTGGACCGTGATCACCGGTTCCCGTACGACATCGTCGAGGGCATGGCCAAGCTCGGGCTCATGGGGATTCCGATCGCCGAGGAGTACGAGGGGGCGGGCGGCGACACGCTCGCCTATGCGATCGCGATCGAGGAGCTGACGCGCGTGGACTCGTCCGTCGCGATCACGGTCGCGGCGCACACGTCCCTCGGCACGATGCCGATCTACCTCTTCGGGAGCGAGGAGCAGAAGCGCGAATGGCTGCCCGACCTCGCCTCCGGCCGCAAGCTCGGCGCCTTCGGCCTGACCGAGCCCGGCGCCGGCTCGGACGCGGGCGCGACGCAGACGCGCGCCGACCTGCGCGACGGCGAATGGGTCGTGAACGGCTCGAAGATCTTCATCACGAACGCAGGCACCGACATCTCGAAGTGCGTGACGATCACCGCGCGCACGGGCGAGGACGAGATCTCGAACGTGATCGTCCCGAACGGCGCGCCCGGGTACGAGATCTCCGCGCAGATGGACAAGATCGGCTGGCGCGCGTCCGACACGCGCGAGCTCTCGTTCACCGACTGCGCCGTCCCCGAGGCGAACCTGCTCGGGCCGCGCGGCAACGGGTTCCGCCAGTTCCTCGAGATCCTCGACGGCGGCCGGATCTCCGTCGCGGCGATGGGCGCTGGCCTCGCCCAGGGCGCCTACGAGCAGGCGTTCCGCTACGCGAAGGAGCGGGAGCAGTTCGGCGGCCCGATCGCGAAGTTCCAGGCCGTGCAGTTCAAGCTCGCCGACATGGCGACGGAGATCGAGGCCGGACGCCAGCTCGTCTACAAGGCCGCGTGGCTCAAGGACCAGGGCCGCCCGTTCGCGCAGGAGGCGGCGATGGCGAAGCTCTACACCGGGATCCTCTCGAACCGCGTCGTGAACGACGCGCTCCAGATCCACGGCGGCTATGGCTACATGGACGAGTACGCAATCTCGCGCTTCTACCGCGACCAGAAGGTGCTCGAGATCGGCGAGGGCACGAACGAGGTGCAGCGCATGGTGATCGCCAAGCACCTCGGGCTCTAGCGGCGTATCCTCTCGCCCGCAACCGACCGGAAGGAGCCCGAATTGCCGCTCTTCATGGACATCCACACGATCGAGGGTGGCGTCGCATCGAAGGACGTCGCAGACGCGCACATGAAGGACCTCGAGGAGCAGGCCGCGCACGGCGTCAACTACAAGAACTACTGGGTGGACGAGCAGGCGGGGAAGATCTTTTGCCTCGTCGAGGCCCCGAACGCCGAGGCCGCGCACACGGTGCACCGCGAGGCGCACGGGCTCGTCGCGGACGAGATCTACGAGGTGGAGGAAGGGTCGTAACACGCGCGCCCCGCGCCGCCTCGACGGCGGCGCGGGGCGCTGCTCGATCCGCCGCTAGCTCTGCGCGAGCGAGCGCCAGGTTGCCCAGCTCAGCTTGTGGCTCCAGTCGGTGCGGGCCAGTCCGATCGAGAGGTTGAAGTCCTCCCGCGAGTCCCCGGGAGCGTCGAGGTAGTTGAAGTACATCGAGTAGCGGACGTACGTCTTCGTCCGCAGGAAGTTGTGCTCCCGGCCGATCAGGCTCGCCTGCTTGGCGCCCGTGTAGTTGCACAGGATCCGGCGGCCGAACCGGTCGGTGCCGTTGTAGAACGGCCGGCTCGGGAAGCTCCACTCCGTCATCCAGATCCGCCTCGCCGACTCGCCGCGGTTCACCATGACCGTCCTCACGGAGCCGAGCTCGCGCATGCCGGGCGTGCTCGCCATCGTCGGGTTGGCCCCGCAGTACGACTTGAAGACGTAGGGGTGGAACCCGACGAAGCTCGGCGTGCACCCGGCGATGCCCGCGTCGTACGCCCTGCTCAGGTAGATGCTCGAGCGCATCTCGCGGATGCGTCCCGACCGGGGCGGGTCGATCCAGGTCGCTCGTCGGGCGGTCAGGCCGCCGATGCCGACGCGCGCACCGGGCCGCACGACGCGGATCTGCTGCGCCGCGCGGCAGAAGAGGCTCGTGAACTTCGGCGGGCTCGGGTCCTCGCTCAGGTGGTAGTTCGGCTTGTTCGGGTCAGGCTGCTGCTGGGGATCCCAGAAGGGCCGCGAGTTCTCCTCGTTCCAGATCTCGTAGGCGTAGGCCTTCGCGCCGTAGCGCTCGGTCAGCGTCCGGATGAACGTGTCCCAGGCGGGCCACCACTCGACGTCCGGGTAGCCGAACGGGCCGAACTTCGCGCCTGCCGGGCTCCGCCGCTCGGGGTGGCGCGCCCAGTTGGGCGAGCCCACCGGGGTCAGGACGAGCTGGAGCCCACGCGAGGCCGCGGCGTTCACGACGCGGTCGTACTTCGCCCAGTTGCTCTCGCTCCAGACGCCCTCGCTCGGCTGGACGTCCCACCAGTAGACGCTGAGACGATGCATGCGGGACCGGGTACGCACCATCTCGTCCAGGGCCACGTCGACCGAGTGATCCCACTTGGCCTCCGGATGGTTGGGGTCATACGGCACAAGCGCCCAGTCCACGAGCTGGCGCGTGTTGAAGCCCCTCGCGTGCGCGGGGAGCGCCGCCGCGGCCGTCGCCGCGGTGCACACGGCCGCGCTCTCGGAGTACGTCCCGTACCAGCCCGTGTCTCCCGTGTACATCCCGTCGGGCGAGGCCGCGTCCGTCGACGGCCCACCGTCCGGCGACGCGCCGTCGGGCGAGGCGCCGTCGGGTGAGGCGCCGGTCGCGGGCGAACCGCCGTACGTCCCGGAGGCGGACTCGTCCATGAACGTGTCGTAGGGCTGGCCGTCAGCCCCGTAGGTCTCGGCGGACTCGACCGTGTCCCCGCTCGTGGGCTGCGCGTAGGTGTCGGCTCCGGCCGAGTCGTCGCACGACACCTGCTCGGCGCCGGCGGGCGCCGTCGCGCCGCCGTCGTAGTACACCGTGCCCTCCGGGGCGGCGCCGTCCGGTGCCGCGCCGTCGTCCGGCAGCGCACCGGACGCGCCGGCCGGAAGCGCGAGCGCGACTCCGGCGAGCGCGTAGGCCGCGAGGAGCACGCGGCTGCGGGAGGACGCCCGAGGCGCCCTCTTCGATCCTGCACCCATGACCCTTCCCCCTTGTGAAGGCCGCCGGCCGCAGCAACGGCGGCGAGCAACACCAGGCGCCGAATCCTACTCCGTTCGCGCGGCGCGATCCAGGCGCCGGCTAGCGGAGCCGCTCGGCCCGGAACCCCCATTCCTCGAGCCGCTCGAGCACCTCGACGCAATGCTCTTCGTCGCGGGTCTGGAGCGTGAGCTCGACGGCCGTCTCGCCGAGCGGCACCGCGAACCCCTCGCGGAGGTGCTGGACGGCGATCACGTTCACGCGCTCGCCCGCGATGAGCGAGAGGAGCAGCGCGAGCGCGCCGGGCCGGTCGCGCACGTAGGTGCGAACCACGAGGAAGCGCCCGGCGAGCGTGAGGCTCGAGCGGGCGACCTCCATGAGGAGCGTCGCGTCGATGTTCCCGCCCGAGAGCACCGCGCAGGCGGGGCCCGAGCCGTCGATCTTGCCCCCGACGAGCGCGGCCACCGTCACCGCGCCCGCGCCCTCGACGACGAGCTTCGAGCGCTCGAGCAGGAGCACGATCGCGCTCGCGATCTCGTCGTCGGTGACGGTCACGACGCCGTCGAGGCGGTCCTCGAGGATCTTCGTCGTGAGCTCGCCAGGGACCTTCACGGCGATCCCGTCTGCGATCGTCTGACCGCCGACCTGGCCTCCCGCGAACGGGGCGCAGCGCGCCGCCTGAACGCCGACGAGGCGCACGTTCGGGCGGATCTCTTTCAGCGCGATCGCAATGCCGGCCGCGAGCCCGCCACCGCCGATGGGGACGAGGACGACGTCGAGCGGGTCGCCGAGCTGCTCGGCCAGCTCGAGCCCAAGCGTCCCTTGCCCGGCGACGATCGCAGGGTCCTCGAACGGATGCACGAAGGTCGAGCCTTCGGCGGCCTGGCGCTGCGATGCCTCGTAGGCCTCGTCGTACCCCACGCCCGTCATGACGACGGTCGCGCCGTAGCCCTTGGTCGCGTCCACCTTGGCCATGGGTGCGTCCTCCGGGACGAAGATCGTCGCCGCGACGCCCACCTCGCGCGCGGCCCACGCGACCGCCTGGCCGTGGTTGCCCGCGCTCGCCGCAACCACGCCGGCCTCGCGCGCCTCCGCCGGCAGCGTGGCGAGCTTGTTCACCGCGCCGCGGATCTTGAACGAGCCCGTCCGCTGGAGGTTCTCCGCCTTGAGCGTGACCGGACGCCCGGCGAGCCGACCGATCGTCTCCGACCCGTAGACGGGGGTCGCGCGCGCGAGACCGGCGAGCCGCTCCCGCGCCGCCTGGACGTCAGCGAATGTCGGGGCCGCGTCCATCACCATCGTCCAGCTTGAAGACCTTCTCCATGATCTCCTCGACCGCCGTCAGCGGGTCGAGTGTGCGCCCGCGCACCTCGTCGAGCAGCCGCGCGAGCTCGGGGTCGTCCTTGACCGCCCGGCGGAGATGGAGGCTCGCACGCGAGCTCGCGAGCGCGAACACCTCGCCGGCGAGGTTGTCGCCGCGCTTGGCCGCAAGCCGCCCCGCGTCCCCGAGGAACGCCCGGTGCCCCTCGATCGCCGTCCAGAGCTTGTCGATTCCCTCGCCGCGGACGGCCTCGGTCAGGATGATCGGCGGCGTCCAGTCGCGCTCCGCGCCGATCGCGAGAATCGAGCGCACCTCGTTCAGCATGGTCTTGGCCGCCGGATGGTCGCGCTTGTTGACGACGATCACGTCGGGGATCTCCATGATCCCGGCCTTGAGCGCCTGGATCGAGTCGCCTGAGCCGGGCATGAGCGCGAGCACGGTCGTGTCCGCGATGCCGGTGATCTCGACCTCGCTCTGGCCGGTCCCCACCGTCTCGACGAAGACGAGGTCCTTGCCCGCCGCGTCGAGGACGAGCGCGGCCTGGAGCGTCGCCTCCGCAAGCCCGCCGAGATGCCCGCGCGTGCCCATGGAGCGGATGAAGACCTCGGGGTCGAGGAAGTGGTCGGCGAGGCGGATGCGGTCGCCGAGGAGCGCGCCCGCCGTGAACGGGCTCGACGGATCCACGGAGATGACGCCGACGCTCCTCTCCTGCGCGCGCACGTGGCGGATGAGCGCGCCGACGAGCGTGGACTTCCCGACCCCGGGCGGCCCGGTCATCCCGATCACGTACGCGTTGCCGGTCGCGGGATAGAGCTCCCGCACGAGCTCGGCCGCGAGCGGGTCGCCGTTCTCGATCAGGCTGATGGCGCGAGCGAGCGCGCGGCGGTCGCCGTCGCGGACGCCGTCGACGAGCGTGTCGCGCGTCCAGGCTGTCACGAGGAGCTCCCCACGGGAACCGGCAGGCCCGCGCGGTCGTCCCGTCCGAGCATCACGACCGCGATGAGCGCCCCGAGCGCGCAGAGCCCGCCCGCGGCGGCCCAGGCGGCCCGCGCCCCGAAGACCTCGGTGAAGATCCCGGCGAGGATCAGGCCAACGCCGAGCACCGCGTTCCCGACGCTCATGAGGACGGCGAAGGCGCGGCCGCGCAGCGCGTCCGGCGACCCGCGCTGGACGAGGATCGCATTGCAGACGACGGCCGCGCCGTTCCCGGCTCCGGCCACCGCGGCACAGGCGGCGGCGATCCAGACGTCCGGCGCGATCGAGGCGCCGACGAGCCCGGCGCCCATCGTCGCAATCGAGAGCCCGTACGGCCCGCGGACGCCGTGCGAGGCGATGAGCTTGCCGGCCGCGAGGCTCCCGACCGCGAGTCCGACCGCCCCGCTCGCCACGAGGAGCCCGTAGCCGAAGTTCCCGGCCCCGAAGACGTCGCGGGCGAGGAAGACCTCGGCCACATTCACCGCGGCGCTCCCGAGCATGACGACGCTCCAGGCGGCGAGGACCGTGAGAAGCGGCCGCGAGTGGAAGACGAGCGAGATTCCGTCGGCGAGGTCGCGCAGGTGGCCGCTCGACGCGGCCGCCGCCTCCTGGAGCGGACGGCGGATCCGCAGGAGGAAGAGCGCGGAGACGACGAAGCTCGCCGTGTTGACGAGGTAGGCCGGGTCGGGCCCGAAGAGCGCGACGAGTGCGCCGCCGATCAGGGCGCCCGCGGCCCAGGTCAGGTTGTCGGCCGTCTGGAGGAGCGCGTTCGCGGCGGGAAGCTCGTCCGGCTCGACCACGTTCGGCACGCTCGCGTAGACGGCAGGACGGAAGAAGCTGGTGGCGATCCCGGCGCAGAGCGCGAGCCCGACGACCGCCGTCGCGCTCGGCGCGAACGGAAGGGCGACGAAGATCGCCGCGCGCGCGAGGTCCGCGCCGACGAGGATCCCCCGGCGCGGCAGCCGGTCGAGGAGCGGGCCGGCGACAAAGCCGAAGACGACGCTCGGGAGGAACTCCGCCAGGAGCAGGACGCCGATCCAGCGCGGGTCGGCCGTCCGGTCCGTGACGTCCACGACGAGCGCGACGTACGCGAGCCACGTCCCGATTCCGGACGCGATGGTCGAGACGAGGAGGAGCCGGAAATCCCGGCCGCGCACCGGTCCCAGGAGGGCTCGGTCGCGGCCCGTTGGCACGCGGCAACCGTACCAGCGTGCCCGGCGGCGGATGGACTAGCCCGGGACGGTCGTCAGGACGCGCGCGAACGCGGCGCCGAAGAGCTCGTTCTCCTCCTCGGTGCCAACGGTGACACGGATCGCATCGGGCGCGCCGAAGGGCGCCAGCGGGCGCACGATCACGCCCTCGCGAAGCAGCGCGTCGTACAGCCGCGCCACCGGCCGGCCCGTGTCCACGTAGATGAAATTGGCCACGGCCGGCGTTGCGACCTCGACCCCGCGCGGTGCGCAGATCTCGATCAGGCGCTCGCGCCCGGCGGCCGTGAGCGCGCGGCGCCGGGCGAGCTCCTCGGGGTCGCCGAGGCTCGCGAGCGCGGCGTCCTGCGCGGTCTGGTTGATGTCGAACGCGTTCCGAACCTTGCGGATCGCAGCGACGACGTCGGGTGGCCCGACGCCGTAACCGACGCGCAGCCCGGCGAGCCCGTAGATCTTCGAAAACGTCCGCAGGCAGAGGACGCGCCGCCCGTCGCGCTTCAGGTACTCGGCGATCCCGTCCGGGTAGTCCGGCGCCTCGACGAACTCGAAGTACGCCTCGTCGAGCACGGTGAGGACATGGTCGGGCACCCGCTCGAAGTAGGCGTCGATCGCCTCCCGGCCAACCATGGTCCCGGTCGGGTTGTTCGGGTTCGCGACGTAGACGATCTTCGTGCGCTCGGTAATCGCGGCGAGGAGCGCCTCGAGGTCGTAGCGGTGGCCGGAGAGCGGAACCGTGACCGGCGTCGCGCCCATCTTGATCGCGTCGAGGACGTAGCTCGGGAACGACGGCCACCCGCAGACGATCTCGTCGCCGGGATCGAGCGTCGCGACCGAGAGGTACATGATCACGCCGTCCGCGCCGGCCGCGAGGGCCACGTTCCCGGGGTCCACTCCGTGCCGCTCGGCGAGCGCGAGGGTTAGCCGGTACGCGCCGCCGTCGGGGTAGCGATTGAGGTCGGCGGCGCCGCGCTCAATCGCCGCCTGGGCGGCGGGAAACGGCGCGAACGGCCCCTCGTTCGACGCGAGCTTGACGACGCGCTCGAGCCCGAGCTCGCGCTGCACCTCCTCCACCGGCTTGCCCGGCTCGTAGGGCACGAGATCGGCGATCGCGGGGCGGAAGAGGTCGCCGGCGGGCACGAGGGAAGCCTAGTTGCCACTACCCTTCCGGCATGGAGGAGATCGGCCTGTTTCCGCTTCCGCTCGTGCTCGTCCCCGGCGAGCAGACGCCGCTGCACGTCTTCGAGCCGCGCTACAAGGAGCTGATCGGCGAGTGTCTCGACCGCGGCCTGCCGTTCGGCCTCGTGCTCGCCGACGACGAGGGCATGCGCGACGTGGGCACCCGCGCCGCGGTGGTCGAGGTGCTCGAGCGCTTCGAGGACGGCCGGCTGAACGTGGTCGTCGAGGGACGCGAGCGCTTCAAGCTCCTCGAGCTCACCGAAGGCCGCGCGTTCGCGACGGCCGAAGTGGACGAGATCGAGGACGAGGGCGACGAGCCGACCGCCGAGGAGCGCGAGCGCTGCCTGGCCGCCTACGACCGCGTGGTCGAGGCCGCGGCCGCCGAGCTCGACGAGTTCGACCGTGGCGGCGACTTCATCTCGTTCCAGGTCGTGTCGCGCATCGACCTGGGGACGGACGTCAAGCAGACCCTCCTCGAGATGCGTTCGGAGCGCGAACGAGTCGTCCGTCTGACCGAGCTCCTCGACGGCGCCGCCGAGGCGGTCGCCCGCGAGCGCGAGGTGCGCGACCGGGCCTCCGGCAACGGCCGCGTCGAAGCGCTCTAGACCCGCCGAACGCCGTGGACGGGGCGGCCCGCCGCCTCCCATGCGTAGTACGACGCGCTCGGCCCGAACTCCGGGGCGTACGTCGTGACCCGCGGGTTCCGGCCGACCTCCTTGGCGCGCTGGGCGTGGCGGAGCAGGTTCGGGTCGTCGCGCTCCTGCCACACGAGGATGAGGTGCGCCGCGGTCATGAACTCGGCGACGAACGTGCACCCCTCCGCCGGACACGGGAACGGGTTGGTGCCGACGCACCACCAGCCGGCGTGGTCCTCCGCACCGTCGTCGGTCCAGAGCGCCTCGTCCTCGAGCAGCTCCGGCTCGCCCGTGAGGACGCCCGGCTCGAGCGGCGCCGAGCTCACGAGACGTCCTTCGCCATGAGGATCGCGTCCACGTACGTCGTGCCCCGCCGGTACTGGCCGAGCCGGACGCCTTCGCGCCGGTACCCGAGCTCGTCGTAGAGCGCGATCGCGCCCGTGTTGTGCGGGAAGACGTGGAGCTCGATCTTGCGGACACCGACCGATCGGGCCCAGTCCTCGGCGGCCAGCATGAGCGCGCGTCCGACACCGCGGCGCCGGAAGTCCAGCGCGACCATGAGCCCGACGTCGGCGACGTGCCGGCTCGCCGGATGCGGGTCGCGAGAGAGCGACAGGCGCCCGACGAGCCGGTCCGGGCTCTCGGCGACGAGCACGGCGGCATGCGGCGAGCGCCGGATCGCACGCAGGTAGCGACGCTCCTCCGAGGCCGTACGCCATTCGCCGTCGGTCACGAGCCAGCCCTCCGGCTCGGCGCCCACCGCGCGCGCCAGCTCGACGAGCTCCCCCGCGTCGCCCGGGTCCGCCCGGCGAACGCGGAACGCACGCACGCCACGCTCGGCGACGGCCACGTCCATGCGGTCCAGCCTACCCCGCGCCTGAAGCGAAAGGGCGACCCGGTGAGTCGCCCTTTCCAGTCCGGCCTCAGTCGGTCCGGAGGAAGCTCGGAGGCTCGAGCGGCTCGTCGTCGGATGGCCGCGGCGCCTCGGGCGCGACACCCGCGACCGACGCGGGAAGCGGCCGGGACCGGGAGCCCTTGCCGATTCCAGTGGCGACCACGGTCACCCAGACCTGGCCCGCGAGGCGCTCGTCGATGGTCGCGCCGAAGATGATGTTCGTCTCCTCGGTCGCGGCGGCTCGGATGGTCTCCGCCGCCGCGTTCACCTCGAGCAGCGTCAGGTCGAGTCCGCCCGCGATCGAGAGCAGGATCCCTCGCGCGCCCCCGATCTCGGTATCGATGAGCGGCGAGCGCAGCGCACGCTCGGCCGATTCGCGTCCGCGGTTCTCACCCGTCGCGAAGCCAATGCCCATGAGGGCGGTTCCGGCGTCGCTCATGATCGTCCGCACGTCGGCGAAGTCGAGGTTGATGAGCCCCGGCGTCGTGATCAGGTCGCAGATGCCCTGGACGCCCTGGCGCAGGACGTCGTCGGCCACGCGGAACGCCTCGAGCATGGAGGTCGACCGGTCGAGCACCTCGAGCAGGCGGTCGTTCGGGATCACGATCACCGTGTCGCACTGGGAGCGGAGCGTCTCGACGCCCTGCATGGCCTGCGACTGGCGCCGCGTTCCCTCAAACTTGAACGGCAGCGTGACGATCCCGACGGTGAGCGCGCCCAGCTCCCGCGCGATGCGCGCGACGACCGGCGCGGCGCCGGAGCCTGTGCCCCCGCCCTCGCCGGCCGTGATGAAGACCATGTCGGAGCCGCGGAGGACGTGCTTGATCTGGTCGTAGGCCTCTTCGGCGGCCTGGCGACCGAGATCCGGATCGGCTCCCGAGCCGAGCCCCTGCGTCAGCTCGCGCCCGATGTGGAGCTTGATCGGGGCCTCGGAGCCGCGGAGCTGCTGGATGTCGGTGTTCACGCCGACGAACTCGACCTGCGAGATGCCCGCCTCGATCATCCGGTCGACCGCGTTCAGGCCGCCTCCGCCGACGCCGACGACGCGGATGACCGCGAGGTAAGCGGCTGACTGCGGCCGCGGCGCCCGGTGAAGGGACTGCGCGGACGGGTCAGCGAAGCGGACAGCGGGGCGATCCTCGACCGGCGGCGCCTCGATCACGGGCTTCGTGATCGGCGAGGGGTGCTCGTGCTCGACGACCTCGGGCTGCGCCTCGGCGGCGCGCGCCTCGGCCTGCTCGATGGTCACGTTCTCCGGGCCGGCGTGCTCGACGGTGGGGGACTGGGCCCCCTCCGCCTCACGCTCGGCCTGGCGCTGGGCCGCCTCGGTCGCCTTGAAGAGCTCGGCGAGCGGGCCCTCACGCATGCTGGCGCGTGCGCGATTTCGCGCCATTCAGCACCTCCTTCGCCAGGTCACGGTAGGCCTCGGCGGCCGGACCGGTCGGGTCGTACTTGAGAACCGACGAGCCCTGCACGGGCGCCTCGGCGTAGCGAATGGTCTTGCGGATCCGGGTATCGAAGACGAGATCGCCGAAGTTCTCCTGCAGCATCTCGATCGCCTCGCGGGCGTGCACCGTCCGCGAGTCGAACATGGTCGGGAGGATCCCGCGGATCTCGACGGTCGGGTTCAGGTTCTCGCGGATCATGGAGAGCGTTCCCTCGAGCTGCACGAGGCCGCGGAGCGAGAGGTACTCGCACTGGACCGGGACGATCACGCCGTCCGCGGCGGTGAGCGCGTTGATGGTCAGCAGCCCGAGCGACGGCGGGGTGTCGACGAAGATGTAGTCGTACTTCGACCGGACCGGCAACAGCGCCTTCTGCAGGGCGCGCTCGCGTCCGATCATGCTCGAGAGGGCGAGCTCGGCGCCCGCCAGGTCGATCGACGAGACGGCAATGTCGACCTCGGCCCGCTGGATGACTTCCTCGATCGGCAACGAGTGCACGAGGACGTCGAACATGGAGCGCTCGACCTCGTCGGGGTTCATCCCCTGGCTCATTGTGAGGTTGCCCTGCGGGTCGAGATCGACCACGAGCACCTTGTGCCCGACCTCCATGAGGGCGACGGCGAGGTTCAGGGTGGTCGTCGTCTTGGCCACCCCACCCTTCTGGTTGGCCAGAGCGATGACCTGTGCCAAAGATGCTCCTTGCGAGGAGGGCGAGCGCGCAACTGAGCGCGCGACTGAGGAGAGAAGGCTCACGGAGCCTTCAGTTCGTTCGAGGCTAGCACAATCCTTCTGCCACTCAGAGTGCCCGAAAGTGCGGGGGAAGGGAAGGGGAACCGTCCAAAAAAACGCCTGCAAATCGCCACAGGTCCGGGGCAGTCTCGGCACAACTCGGCACAGACGCGTCACACCTGCCTCCGTAGCCTTTCTCCCGGGTGCGCCTCCCCTAACGATGGGGAGGCTCACCCGCGCGGTCTGGCATGGGTGGGCTAGGCGCCCTCGGACGGTGCGGGTCGGTCGGGCTCTGCGGCGTCGTCCAGGGCCGCCTCGCCCGCGGCGAGGAGCTCCCGGATCTCGGCGAGGATGACCGGGCGCGGCTCGCCGGCTGCGCGGAGCCGCTCGATGCGGTCGAGGCGTTCGAGCACGTCGGGTCCTTCGTCCATGCGTCGAGCGTACGCGCGCGGTCGGCGGACGAATGTGCCGGAAGCGCTACGACTCGCGGTCGAGTCCTTGACAGAGCCGCCAGCGGACGACGAGGAGGACGATCGCGCCGACGACGCCGAGCGCGACCGCGGGCCAGAAGCCGTCGATCGCCGAGTAGATCGCGAGCGCGACGCCGAGGATCGCGGCCAGCTCGAGCGAGTGGCAGCGCTTGCGCCGCGCGATCTCCTCGGGGTTCATCCGGCCGCGACGACGCGGCCCGATGCCGACTGGGCGCGCGGGCGCAGGCCGAGCAGCACCTCGTCGAGCGATGCGACCAGTCCCATTCGGGAATCGTGCATGAGGGTCTCGACGAGCGCGCGCCGGACCGCCTCGGCGGCGCGCCCTCCCGGGCCGTCGCCGTCGAGAAGCGCGCGCAGGCCGACGAGCAGGTCCTCGCGCTCGCGGCCGTTCTCGCCCAGGAGAACGGCGGCCCGCATGGCTGCGGCCCACGGTCCCTCGTCGCAGCCGAGCAGCGACTCGAGCGCCTCGCGGAGCTCGTCGGCACGTACCGGCCCGTCGTGGAAGAGCGAAAGCTCCCACCGGTCGAGCGCCTCGAGGACGTCCGGCTCGACCGCCGCGGCCAGGCGGTTCTGGAGCTCCGCGACGAGCGGCGCGCGGAACGGGTCGAGCCGCGTCGCCTCGCCCGGCGGGATCTGCGCCGCGAGCGGCGGCGCCGGGCGGACGCCGTACGGCCGCCAGTCGAGCCGCTCGAAGACGACCGGCCCGCAGGCAATCGCCCCGGGCGTCGCGAGGCGAAGCGCCGTGACGGCGCGCCCGACCTCGCCGGGCGCATCCGGCACGCTGCATGCGGCCCCGTCCAAGCTTGTCTCGAACTCGAGCACGAGCGTCCGGTCGATCTCGCGCCCGAAGTCGCGCGGCATGAGGCGGTTCGCCTCCGGCCAGGTCGCGGCGAGCTCACCGGTCGCCGCGGGACGGACCCGCAGGCCCCGGCCGAGCTCGATGGTGCCGCCGGCGGTGAGCCCGACGAGCGGCGCGATCGCCGCGTAGGCGCGCGTCGCACCGAAGAGCCACCGCTCGAGCTCGGCGTACGCGCGCTCGAATGCCTCATCGTCCCAGTCGAAGCCGCCGCACCCCTCCGCCGTGCGGACGAGGAGCGGGACGAGCACCGTCCGGCGGAGCGCCTCGTCCTCCCCCACGCGCTCCCCCGCGTGTGCGCGCGCGAAGATTCCGGCTGCCGGCTCGTCCTTCAGCGCTACGAGCGCGTCGCGCGCGTCCTCGCGAACGGCAAGGCGCTGCGCACGCGACTCGATGAAGCCGCCGACGAGCGGCCGGTACTCGTAGAGCGTCGGCCGGCCGGGGGCGGCGTGTTCGGCGAGTGACGCCGGGAGATCGGCCCCGCCCTCGAGCTCGGCGCCGAGCTCGAAGAACGCCCCGAGGCAGAACGCTCTGAGGGCGCGGAGGAGCGAGGGTGAGCGCGGTGCCTGCACGGATGGACCCGATACGCGCCGCCCGCCCGTCTTCCTCCTTGACTCACGCGCCGCGGCGTGCTGCAGTGCCCGCATGCGGGTCGTCCTCGTGCTCGTCACCGCGACGGCGCTCACCGCCCTCGTCCCCGGCGCCGGGACCGGCGGAACCACCTACAAGTGCGTCGGCGCGACGGCGACGATCGTGGGCACGCCCGGCCACAACGTGATCCTCGGGACCGCGCACAAGGACGTCATCGTCGCGCTCGGCGGCAACGACCGCATCCTGGCGCGCGGCGGCGACGACATCGTGTGCGCCGGGTCGGGACGCGACATCATCGACGGCGGCGCCGGCTGGGATGGGTTGAACGGCGGGGACGGCGTCGACAGCATCGAGGGCGGCGGCGGCAACGACTACCTGACCGGCGGCGCGGGACGCGACTACCTGTGGGGCCAGGGCGGCGACGACGACCTCGCGGGCGGCAAGGGCCCGGACACGATCGAGGGGAACACCGGCGACGACCGCGTGCGCGGGCAGTCCGGGAACGACCACCTCAAGGGCGGCTCGGGCTCCGACCGGATGGTCGGCGGCGCGGACACGGACGTGTGCGACGGCGGCGCCGACACCGATACGGGCGGCGCCGGCACCGGCTGCGAGACGATCATCTCGATCCCGTAGCGCCCGGCTCCGGCTGGCACTGTCGGACACCAGTACGCCATGCGCGCGTTGTCGCCCTGCGGGTGCGACCGGACGCGGGTTCCGCAGCGCGGGCACGGGCGACCGGACGCGCGGTAGACCGTCCGGCCGCGGCGCCCCTCGCGCATCGCGGCCGAGGTCTCGGCGAGCACACGCCGCAGCTCGTCGTCGTCCACCTCGTCGAGCCGCGCCCACGGGGAGAGCCGCGCGAGGAAGAGGCCCTCCGCCTTCCACTTGTTCCCGATCCCCGCGACGAGCCGCTGGTCGAGGAGCGCGTCACCGAGCTCGCGCCGCTGGTCGGCGGCGCGCAGGCGCGCGACCATCGCGTCGAGGTCGGGCGGGTCGGCCATGACGTCCGGTCCGAGCCGCGCCACATGCCGGTTCCGTCCCCGGGTCAGCTCGAGCACCGGGCCGTTTCGCTGGATCGCCTGGAGCTCGCGGCCGCGGAGGACGAGCCACGGCCTGCCGAACGGCTCGTCGTCCACGGGACGGACGACCCAGCGGCCCGACATGCGGAGGTGGCTGCGAAGGACGAGGCCGCCCTCGAAGGTGAGGAGCAGGTTCTTGCCGACCGCCTCCACGCGCTCGAGCCGCAGCCCGTCGACCGCGGCCGCGACGCCGGTGAGAAGACCGCGTGGATGCGGCGATTCCGCCTCGACGACGTCGCCGACGAGCGGCTGGAGCCGGGCCGCCGCTCGGTGAAGCGCATCCCCCTCGGGCACGGCCCGACCCTAGCCGCCACGGGGTAGGGCGGGATCACGCCGATCGGGGGTTCAGATCCCCCGTTTGCGCGCCGACAACGGCCTCGGAGGAGCGAACGTGTCTGCGGTCACAATCCAGCGTGTCTGGCGAGGCCTCGGGAGCGGCGCCGCCCTGGTGGCCGTGCTCGTGGTGGGCGCGCCGTCGGCTGCGCCCGCGAACGCCCCGCTCCTGCGCCTCACGGTCGCCGACACGCGCGCGACCGAGGGGACGAAGGCCGTCTTCGCCGTTCGGCTCTCCAAGCCGGCCGCGACGAAGCTCAGGGTCCGCTTCAAGACGCGGAACGGCACGGCCACGGCCGGGAAGGACTACCGCGCGCTCACGGGCACCGTCGTCTTCAAGCGCGGCCAGAAGCAGCGGCCCGTCGCGGTGGCGGTCCTGAACGACGCCGCCGTCGAGGCGCTCGAGCGCTTCTCTCTCCGTCTGACGGCTCCGCGCGGCACCAAGCTGAAGCGCGGCACCGCGGTCGCCACGATCACGGACGACGACGTCCCGTCGAGCAACCCTCCACCTCCCCCGCCTCCGCCCGGTCCGCCGCCTCCACCGACCGGGCCGGCCATGTCCATCAACGACGTGACCATGGCCGAGGGATCGAGCGGCCAGACCGGCACGACCTTCACCGCGTCGCTTGCGTTCTCCACGTCGAAGCAGGTCACGGCCACGTTCGCGACCATGGACGTCTCGGCCACGGCCGGAAGCGACTACACGGCCACCACCGGGACGGTCACGTTCGCGCCCGGCGAGAAGACCAAGCCGATCGTGGTGCAGGTGCTCGGCGACATCGTGGACGAGGACGACGAGACCTTCGAGGTGCGACTCACGAACGCGGTGAACGCGACCCTCTCGGACGACCGCGGAACCGGCACGATCACGGACGACGACGCGGCGATCGCCGACGTGGGCGTCACGCTCACCGACTCGCCCGACCCGGTGATCGCGGGCGCGCCGCTCACCTACACCGCGACGATCACGAACGGGGGCTCCGACCGGGCGCCGGCGACGACGCTCATCGACGACCTCCCAGCCTCCCTCACGTACGTGTCCGCGACGCCCTCCTCCGGCAGCTGCTCATTCGCGGCGCCGCGGATCACGTGCGCGCTCGGGATGATCCCGAACGGCGCGACGCGGACGGTCACTATCGCGGTCGAGGCGACCGTCGGCGGCGGCGTCTCGAACACGGTGTCCGTGTCCGGCGCGTACTCGGACCCGAGCTCGGCGAACGACAGCGCGACCGAGTCCACGACCACGCAGAGCGGCGCCGACGTCGAGCTCGACCTGACCAGCTCGGCCGCGACGATGCTCGCCGGGCAGCAGCTCACCTACACCATGTCCGTGCACAACCGCGGCCCGTTCGCCGCGCAGGATCCCGTCCTGACGCAGACGCTCCCCGTCGAGGTCTCCTTCGTGAGCGCGACCGGCGGGTGCAGCGAGAGCTCGGGCACCGTGACCTGCGGCGCCGCCGCGCTCGGCGCGACCATGGCGTCGGGGACGACCGTGCCGCTCCAGGTGGTCGTCGCGCGAAGCGTCCCCGTGGCCGCCACGTTCTCGAGCTCGGCGTCGGTCGCGACCTCCTCCCCGGCCGACCCCGACCCGTCGGACAACTCGGACTCCGTGGGCACGACCTACCTGCCGGCGGGCGACGTCGCGGTCACGGTGCAGCGCTCGGCCACGACGGTGGACGTCGGTGACGACCTCTCGTGGACGATCACGGTGCAGAACAACGGCCCGAACGACACCGCCTCGGTGACGCTCCACGAGACCGTGCCCTCCGGATTCACGCTCGAGTCCGTGACTCCGAGCGCCGGATCGTGCACGCCGAGCGCGGGCGCGGTGGACTGCTCCTTCGGGACGATGAGCTCCGGGGCGAGCGCCACGATCGTGCTCGCCGGGCGGCCCGCGGCCGGGACGTCGGGCGTGACGCTCACCTCGACGGGCACCGCCTCGAGCCCGAGCGCCGACCCCGTGCCGGCGAACAACACATCGTCGAGCCCCGTGAAGGTGCAGCCGAAGCTCGTGATCAACGACGTAACCGTCAACGAGCCGAAGGGCCTGAAGCCGGTCGCGGGCGGGCCGCAGACGACCTTCGCGATCTTCACGCTCACCCTCACCCGGGCGAGCTCGCAGACGATCACCGTGGACTTCACGACCGCGGACGGGACGGCCATGGCCGGAATGGACTACACGGCGACGAGCGGCCAGATCACGTTCACCGCCGGCGAGACGCAGAAGACCCTCATGGTCACGGTCAGGAGCGACGGCTTCGTCAACGAAGTCGAGCCGAACGAGACCTACTTCGTGAACCTCACGAACGCGGTGAACGTGACGCTCGCCGACGCCCAGGGCCTCGGCACGATCCTCGAATAGGGCTTAGCCCCGCAGGACGGCGCGGCGCGGGCCCGCGAGGAACCCGGCGTCCACGAGGAGCGGCATCGCGGCGGAGTCGGCGACAGGCTCGCTGTCGAAGCGCTCGACCGCGAGGCGCTTGACCCCGGTGCGGCGCGCGTGCTCGACGAGCGCCTCGAGGGCCGGGCGGAGCCAGGACTCCTCGGGGTCGCGGAGCGGGACGAGCGAGCGGCCGCCGCGCTCGACGAAGAGCGCCGGGTCGCCGCCGAGCGTGACCACGAGCGCGCCCGCGACCCGCGCGGCCCGACCGTCGGCCCGCTTCGGCCAGGGGAGCGCGGCGCCGTACGGCTGCGCCGGATCGGCCGCTGCGAGGACGAGGCGGGCGTCCTTCGGCGGCTCCTCGCGGAGCCGCTCGACCGCACCCGGCAGCGCGAACTGGGCGCCGCCGAGGCTCTCGACGAAGTAGCCGCGGCGGCAGAGCCCGAGGGTCTCGAGCTTGCGGAGCTCCTGGTACACGCGGGCATAGCCGCCGGGCACGCCCTCGGCCCGCACGCCGTCGCGGGTCACGATCCCCTGGCGCTCGAGCAGGAGCTCGGCGAGCGCGCGCGGGTCCGGCTCGCCCGGGAAGAGGCCTGCGGTCGTCGACCAGCGGCCCTGCGTCGCGGTGATCGCGTTCGCGCGCGTGCGCGAGAAGCGGCGCGGGCGGCGCTCAGGGCGCGGCGTCTGGAACCGGCGGCTCGCGCGGAGCGGCTGCCAGGCGTCGTTCGTGACCTCGCCCGCCCAGACGAGATCCCAGAGCGACGGCAGGAGCGTCTCCTGCTCGAGGCCGGTCGCGGCGGCGAGGTCGTACCAGAAGAGCGCGCCGTCTCCGAGAGCCTCTCGGACCGCGTCATGCGCCTCGTCCTCGGGCGGCGGGAGCGCGGCCGGGCGGCCCAGCGCGGGCGCGTCCTCGCGGAAGAAGAGCGCCACCCGCTCGAGGCCCGCGCCGACCCACACGACCTCGCCCGAGGCGCAGAGCCCGTCGAGCTGCTCGCGGCGGTAGTCGGGCACGCGGCGCGGAAGGACGTCGGACTCCCAGAGCGGCACGGGGAGCGACAGCCCCTGCAGCGGCACGAGCGCCTCGCGGAGCGTCGAGCGGCGGCCGACGCTCTGCCACGCGGGGAGGAAGCGGGCGAGCGCGGCCTGGTCGGCGGGCTCGACCTGCTTCCGCAGCCGGGCGAGGCTCGCGCGGCGCAGGCGGCGAAGAACGTCCGGGTCGCACCACTCTCGCTCGGTGCCGCCGGGGCGAAGCTCGCCGCGGACGAGACGGTCCTCGCGCTCGAGCGCGGCGAGCGCCTCTTCCATGCGCACGGCTTCGAGGCCGAACCGCTCCACCGCCTCGGCGGTCGTGAACGGCCCGCGGCCGCGGGCGAAGCGGACGAGGATGAAGCCGAGCGGGTCCTCGCCGGCATCGAGGAACGCGTCGGGCAGCCCGGCGGGCGGCATGGCGCCGAGCGCGTCGCGATAGCGGCCCGCGTCCTCGGCGGCGATCAGCCTGTCCTCGCCGCCGATCCGGATCGTGACCGCGCGCCGCTCGGCGAGGAGCGGCTCGGCGAACGCCTCGTCGTATTCACCCGGCCGCTGGTCGCCGCGGCGGAGCAGCAGGTCGTGCAGCCCGTCCGGCGAGCGCGGCGAGCCGCGAAGCTCCTCCTCCACCTGGGCGAGCGCGTCCGCGTCGAGCAGATCGCGCAGCTCCTCCTGGCCAAGCAGCTCCTGGAGCAGATCCTTGTCGAGCGCGAGCGCTTGCGCCCGGCGCTCGGCCATGGGCGTGTCGTCCTCGTACATGTACGTGGCGACGTAGTCGAAGAGGAGCGAGGACGCGAAGGGCGAGGCGCTCGGCGTCTCGACGGCGACGAGGTCCACACGGCGGGCCTGGAGGTCGCCGAGCAGCGTCCGCAGCGCGGGCAGGTCGAAGACGTCCTGGAGGCATTCGCGCACGGTCTCGAGGACGACGGGGAACTGCGGGTAGCGGCGCGCGACCTGGAGGAGCGCCTGCGCCTTCAGTCGCTGCTGCCAGAGCGGAGTCCGCTCGCCGGGCCGGCGGCGCGGGATGAGGAGCGCGCGCGCCGCGTTCTCGCGGAAGCGCGCGCCGAAGAGCGCCGTCTGACCGAGCTCGGTCATGAGCAGGTCGTCCAGCTCGGACGGGTCGAGCACGAGGTCCTCGACCGGCGGGGGCGTGTCCGCGTCGGGCAGGTGGAGCGCGATCCCGTCGTCCGACCAGAGGGAGCTCACCTCGAGCCCGAGCGACTCGCGGAGGCGCGTGGCGAGCGCGAGCGCCCACGGCGTGTGCACCCGAGCGCCGAACGGCGTGAGGATGCAGACGCGCCAGTCGCCGATCTCGTCGCGGAAGCGCTCGACGACGATCGTGCGGTCCGACGGAATGGCTCCCGTGGATCGTTCCTGGTCTCGCAGGAACGTGACGAGGTTGGTTGCGGCGAGCTCATCGAGCGAATGGTCGGACCGCAGGCGCGCCGTGGCGGTGTCGTCGTCCAGCGCGACCAGCTCCCTGGCCGTCTTGCCGATCGCCGCGCCGAGCTCGTACGGGCGCCCCACGCCCTCGCCTTTCCAGAACGGGACGAGGCCCGGAATGCCCGGCGCGGGCGAGACGAGCACGCGGTCGCGGGTGATCTCCTCGATCCGCCACGTCGAGGCGCCGAGGAGGAACGTCTGGCCGGCGCGCGCCTCGTAGACCATCTCCTCGTCGAGCTCGCCGACCCGGCCGCCGCCGTCCACGAGGTACACGCCGTAGAGCCCGCGGTCGGGGATCGTGCCCGCGTTCGTGACGGCGAGGCGGCCGGCGCCCTCGCGCCCGCGAATCAGCCCGGCGGCGCGGTCCCACGTGATGCGCGGGCGCAGCTCGGCGAACTCCTCGGACGGGTAGCGCCCGGCGAGCATGTCGAGCACGTTCTCGAGCTGGGCCCGGGAGAGCTCCCGGAAGGGATAGGCGCCGCGGACCAGCGTGTGCAGCTCCCCTACCTCGATTTCCTCTTGCGAGGAGATCGCTACGACCTGTTGCGCGAGCACGTCGAGGGGGTTCTTGGGGATCCGCGTTTCCTCGATCGCGCCGTCCTTCATCCGGCGCGCCACGACCGCGCACTCCAGGAGGTCGGCGCGGAACTTGGGGAAGATGCGGCCCTTCGACGGCTCGTCCAGGCGATGGCCCGCACGGCCGACCCGCTGGAGGCCCGCGGCGACCGACTTCGGCGACTCGACCTGGATCACGAGGTCCACGGCGCCCATGTCGATGCCGAGCTCGAGCGAGGACGTGGCCACGAGGCACGGGATCTCGCCGCGCTTCAGCAGCTCCTCCACCTCGAGCCGCTGCTCGCGTGCGAGGGAGCCGTGGTGGGCGCGGGCGATCTCCTTCTCCGCCAGTTCGTTCAGGCGGAGCGCGAGCCGCTCCGCGAGGCGGCGGTTGTTCACGAAGACGATGGTCGAGCGGTGCGCCTCCACGAGCTCGAGGAGGCGCGGGTAGATGGACGGCCAGATGGAGGGGCCGCGCGGGCCGTCGGGCTCGCCCTGCCCAGGCTCGCGCATGTCCTCGAGCGGGACGACCACTTCGAGGTCCAGCTCCTTCGCGCGCCCCGCGTCCACGAGCTCGATCGGGCGGCCGCCGGAGACGAACCGGCCGATCTCCTCCATGGGCCTCTGCGTTGCGGAGAGCCCGATCCGCTGGAACGTGTCGTCCACGAGGCGCTCCAGGCGCTCGAGGGAGAGCGCCATGTGCGCGCCGCGCTTCGTCCCGGCGACCGCGTGCACCTCGTCGAGGATGACCGTGTCGATCGAGCGGAGGATCTCCCGCGCGCGCGACGTGAGCATGAGGAAGAGCGACTCGGGCGTCGTGATCAGGATGTCCGGCGGGCGGCGCAGCATCTCCGCGCGCTCGCGGGCGGGCGTGTCCCCGGTGCGGACGCCGACCGAGAGCGTCGAGCCGATGCCGGCGAGCGGGCCGCGCAGGTTCCGCTCGACGTCGTAGTTCAGCGCCTTGAGCGGGCTCACGTAGAGCACCTGCGTCCCCTTGCCCGGCTCTGCGCGATCGAGTGCGGAGAGGAACGCCGCGAGCGTCTTGCCCGAGCCGGTCGGCGCCTGGATCAGCGTGTTCGCGCCGGCCGCGATGACCGGCCAGCCGCGCTCCTGCGCCGGCGTCGGGGCGTCGAACGTGCCCTCGAACCAGGAGCGCGTCTTCGGGCTGAACGAGGCGAGCGCATCCACCCGGCCAGCGTACCGGGCGCT
Organism: uncultured Actinomycetes bacterium; assembly: GCA_963720515.1. Lineage (GTDB taxonomy): Bacteria > Actinomycetota > Thermoleophilia > Gaiellales > Gaiellaceae. The sequence continues at coordinate 1,022,101 of OY970397.1, forward strand.
AGCATCGCCACCGCATGCCCGACGCCCTCTACTTCACGGGCGATCCGGAGGCCGACGCGTTCCTCGCCTCCGACCCGCTCGCGCTCCTCGTCGGGTTCGCGCTGGACCAGCAGGTGAGCGTCCAGAAAGCGTTCTCGGGGCCGCTCGAGCTGCGCCGCCGGATGGGCTCGTTCGACGCGAAGACGATCGCGGAGACCGACCCGGCCGAGCTCGAGGAGATCTTCCGCGCGAAGCCGGCGCTCCACCGGTACCCCGGCGCGATGGCCGTGCGCGTGCAGGACCTCTGCGCCGCGATCGTCGAGGACTACGACGGGCACGCGGAGCGCGTGTGGACGGAGGCCAAGACAGGCGCCGACCTCAAGCGGCGGCTCCTTGCACTCCCTGGGATCGGCGACATGAAGGCGCGCTCGCTCCTGGCCGTGATCGGGAAACGCCTGGGCGTCCGCCCGCCCGGCTGGGAGGACGTCGCGCCGACGCACCACACGCTCGGCGACGTCGACTCCCCCGAGGCGCTCGAGGCCTACCAGACCGCGAAGCGCGCGTACAAGGCCTCGCTCCGCGCCGCCAAGGCGTAGACGAACGCCCGGCTACGCGGCCCCGGCGAGGAGCGAGGAGCGGGCCTCGCGCACCATCTCGCGGGCGATCACGAGGCGCTGGATCTCGTTCGTGCCCTCGTAGATCTGCGTGATCTTCGCGTCGCGCATCATGCGCTCCACGGGGTACTCCTTCACGTAGCCGTAGCCGCCGAGGACCTGCACGGCCTCGGTCGTGACCCACATCGCGGTGTCGGAGCAGAAGAGCTTCGCCTGTGCGGAGGCCTTCGTCAGCTCGGGCCCGTCCACGCCCTCGTCGGCGAGGCGGCCGAAGCGGTAGAGAAGCCCGCGCGCGGCCTCGCACGCCGTCTCCATGTCGGCGAGCTTCGCCGCGATGAGCTGGTGCTGCGCGATCGGCTTGCCCATCGTCTCCCGCGTCTTCGCGTACTCGAGCGCGTAGTCCGTCGCGCCCTGCGCGATGCCGAGCGCCTGCGCCGCGATGCCGGGCCGCGAGCGGTCGAGGATCCGCATGGCGATCTTGAAGCCCTCGCCCTCCTCGCCGATCAGGTTCGCCGCGGGGATCCGGCAGCCGTCCATGAAGACCTCGCCCGTCGTCGAGCCCTTGATCCCGAGCTTCGGCTCGATCCGCCCGACCGAGAAGCCCGGCGCGTCGGCCTCGACGACGAAGCACGAGATGCCGGCGTGGCCCGCGTCCGGGTCGGTCTTCGCGAACACGGTGTAGAGCCCGGCGACGCCCGCGTTCGTGATGAAGCGCTTGCCGCCGTCGAGGATGTACTCGTCGCCCTCGCGCCGCGCCGTGGTGCGCATCGCCGCCGAGTCCGAGCCCGAGCCCGGCTCCGTGAGCGCGTAGGCCGCGAGCCACTCGCCGCTCGCGAGGCGCGGCAGCCACTTCTCCTTCTGCTCGTCCGAGCCGGCCAGCTTGAGCGCGAGCGAGCCGAGCTCCTGCACCGCGAGGATGAGGCCGGTCGTCGCGCACGCGTTCGAGATCTCCTCGATCGCGACAAGCAGGGTGAGCGTGCCGGTGCCGGTGCCGCCGTAGCGCTCCTCGAAAGGGAGCGCCAGGATGTCGTGCTCGCGGAAGAGCTCGACCATGTCGTGCGGGAACTCGGCCGACGCGTCGATCTCCGCCGCGCGCGGCGCGACGTGCTCGCGGGTGAGCGTGCGGACGAGCTCGCGGATCTCGCGCTGCTCGTCGGTCAGGAAGTCGGTCGCCATCGCCCGCGGATCCTAGTTCCAGACGAGATCACGGGCGACGATCGGGAGTGCGTAGAACCTGCGTCACGATGGTCCGCGGTCGGCGGCGCGAAGAGGCGTCCCCGCCGGGCGAGGCGAGGACGCCGAAGAGCCTCGTCGGGCGACCAGGCGATCGCTTGGCCCGTGCGGATCGGGATCGCCGACGAGCTCGCCGCTCGAGTCCGCGACGACGAGGCCCGTCCGTCGGCGATCACGGCCGAGACGTAGGTGCCGCGTGGGCTCGGGCGTACCGTGCCAGGATCGTGTACGGGCCGAGCGGCTGGCGCGACAAGCTTTCCGTCGCGGAAGAGCGCGAGGCCGTCGCGCGCCGCGTCCAGCGGGATTCGCGGCGACGATGACCGCGAACGAGGTCATCGTCGAGCCACGCGGCCTCGCGCACGAAGGGCGTGTTCCGGCCCCATGACGTCCCGGCGAGCTCCCGCGTGAGCTTCGCGCGAGTGAGGAGCGGGACCGGGTTGAGCGCACGGCCTCCCGGCCGGCGCGCAGGCGAGCCGGTAGAGGCCGCCTCTCCAGACGGAGGTGAGGCGTCCGTCGGGCGTCCAGGCCGGGAAGCACCCGGGTCCGATCTGCAGGGTGCCGTCGTCGGCACCGCTGAAGCTCGACGAGGCCCGCGTGCAGGCAGCGTGCGCCGCGAGCGCGTCTTCGGGTCGAGCGCGACGCCATCGGGCGACCACGTGTTTCCGGGCGAGACCGTGAACTCGCAGGACGGCGAGATCCGCCTGCCTCGGCAGGTTGTCGAGGTCCGGGAGCCGCGAGGACGTGAAGCCCGCATCGCGTGTCTGCGTACGTGATCGCCCCGCGCACGCCGAGCCGCCTGAGCGCCTCGATGAGCTCCGGCTGCTCGTCCGTCCGTCGTCGTCCGTCGGTCGGCGGCGGGCGCTTCGCCTCGGCGTTGTCATCGCCGCCCACGAACGAGTCCACGAGCGCGGCGAGCCCGACCGCGCAGACCGCGCCGACGAGTGCCCAGGTTCCGATGCTCTCGCACTCTCGTCGGTGATAGCACCCGGCCCGGGAACGCGCTACCCTCGCCGCCACATGCGTGAGTGCGCCGCGTGCGGCGGGTCGGTGGAACGCGAGTACCGCTTCTGCCCCTGGTGCGCCGCGCCGCAGCGCCTCAAGGTGGTCGAGTTCTTCCGCCCGCACCCGGAGATCGAGCACGACCGGGCGAAGGCGCTCCGCGTCTCGCGCTACCTCGGCGGCTCCGCGGAGGAGCGGCACGTGCGCTTCAGCGTCTGGGAGGAGACGACGTCCACCGCGCGGGTCGCGGGCGCCGTCTCGCTCGACGAGGGCGAGGCCGAGCGGCTCGCACGCTTCCTCGCGGATCCGGCCGGGGCCGAAGCGCCCACCGACACGCTCGCCGACACGATCGTCTAGAGCTCGACGAGCTCCTCGGGCGCGTAGGTGAGCCGCTCGGCCCCGTCCTCGGTGACGAGGTACGAGTTCTCGATCCCGACCGCGCCGGCGCCGGGGAACACGAACTTCGGCTCGAGCGCGAAGACCATCCCGGCCACGAGCGGATGCTCCCAGCCGCGCGCGAGGAGCGGCAGCTCGTCGATCTCGAGGCCGAAGCCGTGGCCGACAAACGTGACGCGCTCGTCGGTGCCGCCCATGAACCCCTCGCGATCTCCGGCCAGCTCGACGGCGCGGTCGTAGAGCGCGGCGCCGGTGACGCCGGGCCTCGCGTCGGCCGCGACCCCGGCGAGGATCTCGCGCGCCGCCGCGTAGGCCTCCGTGAAGCGCGAGTCGAGCGGGCCGAGCGAGAACGTGCGCGTCTGGTCGGCGAGGTAGCCGTCGATCGCGCCGGCGAGGTCTACGAGGATCGGCTCGCCGCGGCCGATCGGCCGCGCGGAGGCGCCCTTCGACACCGCGACGTTCGGGCCGGGGCCCACGATGGGCGTCTCGGTCGAGCCCGGGACCGCGCCGCTCGGGCCGGCGAGGATCGACCCGTAGAAGAGCTCGTTGTTGAACGCGCGGAAGCGAACGGGGCCCTGGTGCCCGGCGAGCCGGAGCTCGCGCTCGAGCTCGGCCGCCAGCTCGAGCTCGGTCATCCCCTCGCGTGCGTGGCGCCCCATCCATTCCGCGACGTGGGAGAGCTGCTCGGCCGCGGCGCGGATCCGCTCGAGCTCCCACGCCGACTTCACCGCCCGCACTCGCCGGAGCGCGGGCGAGCAGTCCGCGACGTCGATCCCTTCGAGCCGGCGAACATAGCCGAGGTAGGTCGTGGCCGGGAGGACGTCGAGCTCGAACCCGACACGGCCGCCTGCTAGGCCCGCCTCGGCGAGCGCCTCGGGCAGCTCGCGGAGCGACCGCAGCGGCTCGACGCGCTCGAGCGGGCTCTCCGCGACCGCGCGCTCGAGCGTCTTGCGAACGAGCAGCACGGGCTCGCCGTCCGCCGGCACGAGGAGGTGCGCGCTCTGACCGGTGCCCGCGAGGTAGACGAGGTCGGTCTCCTGGACGACGACCGCACCGTCGAGGCCGTCCTCGCGGAGCGCCGCCTGGAACGCGCCGATGCGCCGGTCGATTTCCGCCCGCGGAATCACGGCGGTAGTCTCGCAGCCGTGATCCTCGAGAACGGCGTCATCCGCACGATGGACGGCTCGCTCCCGACCGCGGCGGCGCTCGCCATCGCGGGGGACCGGATCGCGGGCGGGGTCGGCACGCACGAGACCGCCCTCGCGAGCCCCGAGCGCGTCGACCTCGGCGGACGCTGCGTCCTCCCCGGCTTCACCGACTCCCACGTGCACTTCGCGCAGTGGTCGCTCGCGCAGCGTCAGGTGCGCCTCGAGGGGACGCGCTCGCTCGAGGAGGCCGTCGCGCGCGTCGCCGAGCGGGTCGGCGGCGTCGAGGAGGGCCGGTGGCTCCGCGGCTTCGGCTGGAGGAGCGGCGACTGGTCGGAGCACCGCGAGCCGACCCGGCAGGATCTCGACGCGGTGACCGGCGACGTCCCCGCGTCGCTCCTCGCGAAGGACGGCCACTCGCTCTGGCTGAACACGGCCGCCCTTGCACGCGCGGACGGGAACCTGCTCGTCCACGGCGGCGTCGTCGAGACCGACGAGCGCGGCGAGCCGACCGGCGTGCTGCGCGAGGAGTCCGCCTGGCAGTTCCGCGAGCGCTACGTCTACGGGCAGACACCCGAAGCGGAGTGGATCGACGCGATGCGCGACGGCGTCCGGATCGCCAACTCCCGCGGCGTGACGGCCGTCCACGACAAGGACGGCTGGCTCGGGATCCTGCCCTGGTGGCAGGCGCTCGCCGACGAGCGCTCGCTCACCCTGCGCGTCTGGCAATCGCTTCCCCACGAGCGGCTCCCCGAGATCGAAGCACTCGGCCTGCGCTCGGGGATCGGCGACGACCTCCTCCGGATCGGCTACATCAAGGTCTTCATGGACGGGACGCTCGGGTCGAAGACGGCCCGGCTCCTGGACGGCTCCGGCGTCGAGATCACGAGCCGCGACGAGTTCGAGGACATCGTGCGCCGCGCCGCACGCGTCGGCTTCCCGGTCGGCGTGCACGCGATCGGCGACCAGGCGAACCGCGACGCGCTCGACGGGTTCGAGGCGGCGGCCGAGGAATGGCGCCCGCGCGGCCTGCGCCCGAGGATCGAGCACGCGCAACTCCTCGCCCCCGAGGACGTCGAGCGCTTCGGCCGGATCGGCGTCGCCGCGTCCGTCCAGTTCAGCCACGCCCCGTCCGACCGGGACCTCGCCGACGAGACCTGGGCCGGCATGACCGACCGGGCCTACGCGTGGCGCTCGCTCCGCGACGCGGGCACGCTCATCGCGAACGGCTCGGACGCCCCGGTCGAGGAGCTCGACCCGCTCCTCGGCATCCGCGCCGGCGTCCTCCGGTCGATCGACGGGCGCCCGGCCTGGCACCCGGAGCAGGCGCTGACGGTCGAGGACACGCTGCTCGCCTCCACGGTCGCGCCGGCCTGGCTCGCCCGCGACGAGCGCCACCGCGGCAAGCTCCTCCCCGGCTTCGTGGCCGACCTCGTCGTGCTCGACCGCGACCCCGTGACCATCTCGCCAGACGAGCTTCCGGAGGTGCAGGTGGTCGCCACGATGCTCGGCGGACGCTGGGTGCACGGCGGGCCGCCGTTCGAATAATTCGATACCCCTTGCGCACCGGCCGGGGGCTTTACTATAGTAAGCAGAGAGCCGGGCGTTCGTAGGGTGTGCCGCAGCCCCTTCGACTTGCGCCCGGCTCGACCTATTCTTGCCGCCGTACCTAGGCGTACAATCAAGACATGCGCACCATGCGGCCTGTCCACGACGAGGATTGCGCCGTCGCCTGTACCGCCGACATCATCGGCGCCAAGTGGACGGCACTCGTCGTGCACGACCTCTCCGAGGGGCCGCGGCGCTTCTCCGATCTCGAGCGCGCGCTCCCCGGGATCAGCCCGCGGACGCTCTCCGAGCGGCTCCGCGTCCTCGAGCAGGACGGGATCCTGGTCCGGACGAGCTACGCGGAGTCCCCGCCCCGAGTCGAGTACGAGCTGAGCCCGAAGGGCCAGTCGCTCCTCCCCGTCCTCGAGGCGATGCGCCAGTTCGGCCACGAGTGGCTCGTGCCCGAGCACGGCCATTCGCACGACGACGCCGTCGCGCCGATCAGCGCCTAGTAGAGCCAGTAGCCGGAGAACGCGAGCGAGCGCGGCGGCTCGGCGTGCTCCGACAGGAGGACGAGCCCGGGGAGCTCGCCGAGACGCAGGCCGGCGGCGAGGCCGGCCTCCACGATCTCCCTCGCGCTTCCGGGCGCGTCGAGCGTGACCTCGCGGCCCGCGCGCGCGAGCTCGGCGGTGAGCGCCGCGGCGGCGGACTCGGGATCGACGCCTGCGATCGGGCCGATCCTCGCGCCGCCCGCGTACGAGTACGCGACCGGCACTCCCGCGCGGCGCCAGACCGTGCGGATCTGCGTCCGCGCCCAGAACGCGTGGTCGAGCGTGCGGTCGAACCCGTAGGCCGCGGCGTCGATCGCGGCGAGCGCCTCGGGGTCGTCGGAGCCCTCCGCGAGCTCCTCGGGCGCGACCGCCCGCGGGACGCCCGAGAGCTTCAACATCGGTGTCGCCGGCACGAGCCCGCGCCGCGCGTACATCGTGTTCGAGACTGGCTGGATCGACGTGGTGAGCGTCATGCGGCGCGCGATGCCGTCGCCCTCCCAGACGCGGCCGAGGAGCTCGCGCCCAACCCCGCGGCCCTGCGCATCGGGCGCGACGAAGAGGTCGGCGAGGAACCAGGCGTCGCCGCGCGTCCACGCGGCCGCGAACCCGAGGATGCGCTCGTCGTCCTCCGCCACCTGCACCCGCTGCGGCCCCGTCCCGAGGAAGTGCCGGTGCATCGCTTCGAAGACCTCGAGCGGCGGCGCCTCCCACGCGAAGCCGTGCCCGTGGCGCACGCCGCCCTCGGCGGCCGCCATCACCGCGTGCATCTCGGGGAAGTCGGCCTCGCCGGCCGGGCGGAACCGCACCTAGTGCCCTAGCGCAGCGCGACGAGCTCGCCGAAGAGCTCGCGCGATGCGGCCACGCCGAGCGGCACGTAGCGCTCGAGGAGGCGCTCGTTCGGCGAGTGCACGTTGCCGTCAGGGAGATCGAAGCCGCTCAGCACGGTCGGGATGCCCTTGTCGGCCAGCGCGGGCACGATCGGCAGCGTCCCGCCCGAGCGCAGGAGGAGCGGCCGGCGTCCGAGGACCCGCTCGAACGCGTCCTGCGCCAGCTTCACGGCGGGCGCGTCGGCCGGGACGAGGCCCGCCGGCGCGGACGACCAGCGCTCGACGTCCACCGTGGCGCCGGGCGGCGCGGCCTCGCGGAGCAGCCGCTCGAACGCGAGCGCGATCTCCTCCGCATCCTGACCCGGCGCGAGCCGGATGGACACGTTCGCCTCGGCGTCGACCGGCAGCACGGTCTTCTGGAGGCGCGGCTCGCCGGAGACGAAGCCGTTCACGTCCACGGCCGCCCGCGCGAACGTGCGAACGTAGAACTCCTCCGCGGCCGTGGCGTCCTTCGGGGTCGCGCCCTGCTCGGCCAGCACCTCGGCGCCCGGATCGAGGTCGGCCCAGGCGGCGAGCTCCTCCTCGGTCGGCGGCGCGATGCCGCGGCGCAGCTCCTCGGGCTCGGACGTGACCGCCTCGAGCACCTGGGCGAGCGCGTGCGCGGCGTTCATGGCGGCACCGCCGAAGACGCCCGAGTGGAGATCGCGCTCGCCGGTCTTCACGCGCACGTGGAAGTAGACGAGGCCGCGGGTCCCGACATAGAGCGCCGGGACGTCGCGCTTCGGCATCCCAGCGTCGAAGATCACGCAGGCGTCGGCGCCGCGCTCGTCCTCGGCGATGAAGTCCACGATCGAGTGACCGCCGATCTCCTCCTCCCCGTCGCATGCGACGCGGACGTTCACGGGGAGCTTGCCCTCGGCTGCGAGGTCGGCGGCGGCGCGCAGGAGCAGGTAGAGGTTGCCCTTGTCGTCTGCGATGCCGCGCCCGTAGATCCAGCCGTCGCGGACCTCCGGCTCGAACGGCGGCGACTCCCAGAGCTCGAGCGGCGCCGCGGGCTGCACGTCGAAGTGGCCGTAGACGAGGACGGTCGGGGCGCTCGCCGAGCCGTTCGACGCCGCGATCTCCCCGATGACGAGCGGGTGCGAGGCGGTCGGGACGATCTCGGCCTCCCCGCCCGCGCGACGCACGAAGTCGGCCACCCAGTCGGCAGCGCGCCGCACGTCGCCAGTGTGGGCCGGGTCCGCACTGACGCTCGGGATGCGGAGCAGGTCGAAGAGCTCGTCGAGCCAGGCTTGCGGTGCCGTCTCGGACACGCCGGGGAGTCTATGTAGCACGCTCGGCGCGAGCAGCAGCCACCGTAGACTCGCACGAAGCGCTAGGCCGGCGTTTCGACGCGGCGCGGGCGCCGCACCAGCTCGCCGCCACAGTTCGGGCACGTGCGCAGGAGCTCGGCCGTGCACTCGATGCAGAACGTGCACTCGTGCGAGCAGATGTACGCGGTGCCGTCGGCCGCGAGCTCGCGGCCGCAGCGCTCGCAGGAGGGCCGCATCTCCAGCGCCACGTCGCCTAGCGGCGAACGAGACGCCGGGAGCGCCTCACGCCGCGACCGTGCGAAGCTTCTGGGACTCCGCCATCGCCTGGAGCTTCTTCAGGCTCTGGTTCTCGATCTGCCGGACGCGCTCGCGCGTGACGTTGAACGCCTTGCCGACCTCGTCGAGCGTACGGGGCTGCTCGCCGGCGAGGCCGTAGCGAAGCTCGAGGATCCGCCGCTCGCGGTAGCTCAGCATCCCGAGCACCCGCTCGAGGCACTCCTCGCGCATGACGGTGTCGGCGGCCTCGTCGGGCGCCTTCGCCAACTCGTCGGCGATGAAATGGCCGAACTCCGAGTCCTCTTCGTCTCCCACGGGCTTCTCCATCGAGATCGGCACTTGCGCGCTTCGCCGGACCGCCTCGACCTCCTTCGCCTCGAGGTCGAGATCCCGCGCGACCTCTTCGGCGGTCGGCTCGCGGCCGAGCTCGGTGCAGGAGCTTGCGCTCCGTGCGGCCGATCTTGTTCAGCTTCTCGACCACATGGACCGGCATGCGGATCGTCCGCGCCTTGTCCGCGAGCGCGCGGGCGACCGCCTGGCGGATCCACCACGTCGCGTACGTCGAGAACTTGAAGCCCTTGCGGTAGTCGAACTTCTCCGCGGCGCGCACCAGGCCGATCGTCCCCTCCTGGATGAGATCGAGGAACGGCAGGCCCTGGTTGCGGTAGTTCTTCGCGATCGAGACGACCAGGCGGAGGTTCGACTCGACCATCTTCCGCTTCGCCGTCATGTCGCCGCGTTCGATCCGCTTCGCGAGCTCGACCTCCTGCGCCGCCGTCAGGAGCGGCACGCGGCCGATGTCCTTCAGGAAGAGCTGAAGCGAGTCGGTTGTCGCATCGCGCTCGTTGATCCGCAGGTCGAGCACCGGCTGCGGCGCCGGGGCCGCCTCCGCCTCCTCGACGACCTCCACGTGAAGATCCTCGAGCAAGTGGTACAGCTCCTCCGCCTGCGCCGTGTCCGCGGCGAGCTCCTCGAGCAACGCCTCGACCTCGACGTGCAGGACCGAACCCGACTCCTGTGCCTGCTGTACGAGCGTCCGCGCGTCCTCATGCTCGAGAACGGTCACGTGCGCCACCTCAATCCGCTCCTCGACCCCCACCGTAGCCCCTCCTTCCACGGTAAACCGGACCCCTCGGGTCGCCAACGCCTGCTTCGAAAGACCCCGCGTCGACAACTCCGCGACTTTGCCTGCAGGGCGAGGTCGTGTCATGGGCCGAACGGCCCATTTGCGGCGCGCGCCGGTCCTATGCCGAACGTCAACGCCCGGTTCGGTCGAGCTCTTTCAGGATCCGGACGGCCTGCTGTCCGTAGAAGCCATCGGGGTCCGCCTGCTGCGTGAGGGCGAGCTGGTCGCGGGCCTCGGCGAGGCTGGGGAGCCAGAGCAGCATTAAGCCGAGGTGGAAGCGGACGACAGCCGCGTCGGGCTGCTCCGCCGCGAGCGGGCCGAGCCGGCTGAACGCCTTCGACGGCTCGTCCTTGTCGAAGCGGACGACCGCCGCGGCGACCCGGGCGTCGAGGTCTTGCGGGTCGAGGTCGACCGCCTTGTCGTAGGCCTGCTGCGCCGAGACGCGATGCCCCGCCTGCTCGAGCGCGGCGCCGTAGTGGAGCCAGTCGTCCACGCCGCCCACCTCCGCGCGGCTCCGGAGCTCGGCCAGGCGCTGCTCGACCGGAAGGTTCACGACGTCCTCCGGGAAGCCGGGCTGGAGGAAGCGCGGCCGGCCCGGCGGCGAGCGCGGGTTCAGGAGATCCTCGGCGCGCAGCGCGGCGGGGGCGTCCGGCTCGCGCCGCTCCGCCTCGCGCCACTCGGTCTGCGCGCCCTCGGTGTCGCCCGCGGCGAAGCGCGCGAGCCCGAGGTTCAGGTGCGCGACCGCGCTCTCCGGGTGCTCCGCCGCGATCTGCTCGAGCTTCTCGGCGGTCCCGTCCGGCCAGGCGACGACCGCGGCGCCGATCGCGGCCTCGATCGAGTCCGGGTAGCGCGCGACCAGCGCCGCGAACCGTTGCTTCGCGTCGGCGCGGCGGCCGAGCTCGAGCTGGCGCTCCGCCCTGCGGAGCCCTCGTGCGAGCGGGGTGTCCCGGTCGATCACCGCGAGCTCGAGCGCGGGCCGCTCGTTCACGGGCTCGGTCGACATCGCCGTCGTCGTCCGCTGGGCCGCCTTCGGGGTCGTGTCCTGGAGGAGCGCGGCGCCTACGACGCCGACGGCGGCGAGGCCCGCGAGACCCGCGACAACGGTCGTGACACGGGTGCGAGGAGACACGAAATGAGGGTATCTCGCAACCGTTCTCAGGCCCGCGAGACCACGCTATACTCTTTGAAGCGATGGCTTCCTACCGTGAGTTGCTTGCCCAGGCACGCGCGGAGATCGACGAGATCGACGCGCCCGAGGCCCGTGCCCGGCTCGACCAGGGCGAGGCGCTCTTCCTCGACGTCCGCGAGGGCGCCGAGTGGGACGAGGGCCACCTCCCGGGCGCAGTGCACATCCCGCGCGGCTCGCTCGAGTCGCGCGCCGACGGCCTCCTTCCCGACCACTCGCGCCCGCTCGTCGTCTACTGCGCGAGCGGGAGCCGCTCGGTCTTCGCGGCGCGCACCCTCGCGGAGCTCGGCTACGGGGACGTCGTCTCCATGTCAGGCGGGTTCACCGACTGGAAGCGCAACGGCTTCCCGTTCGAGGTCCCGCAGACGCTCGAGGCCGCCCAGCGGCGCCGCTACAGCCGCCACCTCCTGATCCCCGAGGTCGGCGAGGCCGGCCAGGAGAAGCTGCTCCAGTCCAAGGTGCTCATGATCGGCGCCGGAGGGCTCGGCTCGCCCGCGTCGCTCTACCTCGCCGCGGCCGGCGTCGGGACGCTCGGGATCGTGGACGACGACGTCGTCGACGACTCGAACCTCCAGCGCCAGATCGTCCATTCGACCGAGCGGCTCGGCGACCCGAAGGCAGAGTCGGCGAAGCGCACGATCGAGGCCCTGAACCCGGATGTGACGGTCGAGGTCTTCAAGGAGCGCCTGACGTCCGAGAACGCCGACCGCATCGTCGGCGCGGGCTGGGACGTGATCGTGGACGGCGCGGACAACTTCCCCACGCGCTACCTCCTGAACGACGCGTCCGTCTGGCACGACGTCCCGGTCGTCCACGGCTCGATCTTCCGCTTCGAGGGCCAGACGACGGTCTTCAAGCCGGGCGACGGCCCGTGCTACCGCTGCCTCTTCCCCGAGCCGCCGCCGCCCGAGATGGCGCCGAGCTGCGCGGAGGGCGGCGTCCTCGGCGTCCTCCCGGGGATCATCGGGTCGCTCCAGGCGAGCGAGGCCCTCAAGCTGATCCTCGGCATCGGCGATTCCCTCGTCGGCCGGCTCCTCCTCTTCGACGCGCTCTCGACGACCTTCACCGAGATCTCGCTCCGCCGCGACCCGGACTGCCCCGTCTGCGGCGAGCACCCGACCATCACCGAGTACATCGACTACGTCGCCTTCTGCGCGGGTGGAAGGGCGGCGCACGCGTGAGCCGCGTCCGCATCCCGCCCACGCTCCGCGGCGAGGTCGGCGGCGATCGCGAGGTCCAGGGCGCGGGCGGAACGGTCCGAGAGCTCCTCGACGACCTCGCCTCGCGCTTCCCGGGACTCGGGGCGCAGGTGCTCGAAAACGGAGGCATCGCGCCCTTCGTGAACGTCTACGTGGACAGCGAGGACGTCCGGACGCTCCAGGGCCTCGACACGCCCGTCCGCGACTCCTCCACGCGTCATCCTCCTCCCCGCGATGGCCGGCGGCGAGCACACCGTCACGTCCTCGCTCCTCGACGCGGTCGGCCACACGCCGCTCGTCGAGCTGCCGCGGCTGTCTCCGTCCGAGAACGTGCGCATCTACGCGAAGCTCGAGGGCCAGAACCCGACAGGCTCGATCAAGGACCGCGTCGCGAAGGCGATGGTCGAGGCGGCCGAGGAGCGCGGCGAGCTCCAGCCCGGGCGCGAGCTGCTCGAGCCGACGAGCGGCAACACGGGCATCTCGCTCGCGCTCGTCGCCAAGCTCCGCGGCTACCCGCTCACGTGCGTCGTCCCGGAGAACGCGACACCCGAGCGCCTCCGGCTCCTCGAGCTCTACGGCGCGCGCGTCGTGACCTCGCCGGCCCACGAGGGGTCGAACGGCGCCGTCCGCAAGGCGCTCAGGATGGCCGAGGCCGACCCGGACTACGTGATGCTGAACCAGTACGGCAACGAGGCGAACCCGCGCTCCCACTACGAGGGCACCGGCGCGGAGATCGCCGAGGCGCTCCCGCGCGTGGACGCCTTCGTCGCCGGACTCGGCACCGGCGGGACGCTCATGGGCGCCGGCGCGCGCCTGCGGGAGTCCTTCCCGGACGTGACCGTCGCGGCCGCCGAGCCGATGCAGGGTGACCTCGTCTACGGCCTGCGCTCGCTGGCGGACGGCTACGTGCCGCCCGTCCTCGACGTGGACAAGCTCGACCGCAAGGTGCTCGTGACGAACGAGGAGTCCGTCGCGGCCGTGCGCGAGCTCCTCCGGACGGAAGGCATCTTCGCCGGGGTCTCGTCAGGGGCCGTCGTCCACGTCGCCCGGCGGATCGCCGCCGAGCTCGACGAGGGCGTCGTGGCCTGCGTCCTCGCCGACGGCGGCTGGAAGTACCTCTCGGCCGACTTCTGGGACCGGCCGGACACGCATCTCGAGGACAAGCTCTGGTGGTGATCCCGGCCGCGGTGCGCTCGGAGCTCGTCGAGCACGCCGAGGCCGCGAAGCCGGACGAGTGCTGCGGCCTCGTCGCACTCAAGGGCGGCGTGGCCGAGCGCTACATCCCCGGGCGAAACGGCGCCGCGAGCCCGTACCGCTTCGAGCTCGAGGTCGACCCCGAGACGTGGTTCCTCGAGGACGAGGGCTACGAGCTCGCCGTCTTCCACTCGCATCTCGCGAGCCCGCCGCGCCCGTCGCGCACGGACGTCGAGAACGTCGGGCTCTGGGAGGGCCGCCCGTACCTGATCCTCGCGCTCCACACGGGCGAGCTCGCCGCCTGGCGGATCGAGGACGGCCGCTCGGTTCCGCTCGACCTCGCCCCGGCATAGGCGAGCGGCCCGCCTGGAGACGGGCCGCTCACCGGTTGGCAGGCGCCGGGACGCATCCCGGCTATGTCGGGCCCGTCTTAGCCGACCCGAAAGCTCCCGTGCATGACGCGCCGGTGCGTGCCGCAGAAGTAGCGGTAGATCGCGCCGGGCCGGATCCGGACGGTCCAGCGGGTGACGCCCTCGTAGTCGAGGGTCGTCCAGCGAATCCGTGTCGGGCCGCGCGCCAGGACGAAGTTGTGAAACGGCGAACGGTCGCGAATCACGAACGTGTGCTTGCCCGCCGGAACCTTCGTGACCGCCGCGCCACCACGCGTGGTCAGTGAGATCGTCCGTTCCGGCCCGACGGTTCCGTAGTAGGTCGCCCCCATCGCTGCACCCGCGCCCGAGAGGGAAAGCGCGGCAACCACGAGCGGCGTTGCCCGGCGCAGCGTGAGGGTCGACGTCGGCATGTGTCGAGCGGCAATACGGCGCCCGGGCTTGGCCGGTTTGTCCGAACCCGTTCGAGGGTTGCCGGCCGGAGGAGCGGAGACGATCCTCAAGACATGCGCCGCGCCGCCGTCCTCCTCGCCGTGCTCGCCGGGCTTCTGGCCGCGTCTCCCGCGGACGCCTCGCGCCTTCCGAGCGCGCCCGGCTGCCCCGTCTTCCCGAGGACGAACGTCTGGAACAAGCGCGTGGACGCCCTGCCCGTGGCGGCGAACTCCCACGCGATCGTCGCGGCCGTCGGGCTCGACCGCTACGTCCACGCGGACTTCGGCTCGGGCACGTGGGACGGCGGGCCGATCGGGATCCCGATCACGGTCGTCGGCCGCAGCCAGCGGAAGTGGCGCGTCCGGTTCCAGTACGCCGACGAGTCCGACCGCGGCCCGTACCCGATCCCGCGCGGCGTGCGGATCGAGGGCGGCCGCAACGCGGACGGCGACCGGCACGCGATCATCGTCGACCGAACCGCCTGCCGCCTCTACGAGCTCTTCGCGCTCCGCGGCCGGCCCGGCGCCTGGCGCGCGGGCTCCGGCGCGATCTGGGATCTCCGCTCGAACCGCCTGCGCCCCGCCGGCTGGACGTCGGCCGACGCGGCCGGCCTCCCCATCCTCCCCGGCCTCGCGCGCTGGGCCGAGGTGAAACGCGGCGTCATCGACCACGCGCTGCGCGTCACGGTCGAGCGCACGCGGCGCGCGTACGTCTATCCCGGACGCCATTACGCGAGCGACGAGCTCGACCCGGCTCTCCCGCCCATGGGCCTGCGCTTCCGGCTACGCGGCGACTTCGACATCTCGGGCTTCCCGCGCCAGGCGCGGATCGTCCTCACGGCGCTCAAGCGCTACGGGATGATCGTGGCCGACAACGGCTCGAGCTGGTACGTGAGCGGCGCGCCGAGCCCGTACTGGTCGAACGAGCAGCTCCACACGCTCCACAACGTCACTGGGCGCCGACTTCGTCGTCGTGGACACGTCGAAGCTGCGGAACGGCTAGGCGGCCGCCTCCGGCTCGGCCGGCTCGTCCTCGCCGACGAACTCCACCTCGAGGCGCCCGATGCGCGAGCCGTCCGTCTCGACGACCGTGAAGCAGAGGCCGTCCCACTTGACCTCGTCACCCTTCTCGGCCGCGCGGCCGAGGGCGCCGAAGACGAACCCCGCGACCGTGTGGAAGTCCTCCTGCGGGATCGTCTGGTGGAACTGCTCGTTGAAGTCGTCGATCGGGAACGTGCCGTCGATCCGGATGCGCCGCTCGTCCAGGCGCTCGACGGACTCGTCCGGCAGGTCGTACTCGTCCTCGATCTCGCCCACGATCTCCTCGAGAAGGTCCTCGAGCGTCACGATGCCCGCGACGCCGCCGTACTCGTCCACGACGATCGCCAGATGCTGGTTCTGGTTGCGAAGCTCGGTGAGGAGCGCGCCGAGGTCCTTCGTCTCCGGCACGACATAGGCCGGGCGGACGAGCGACTCGATCTGGACCGTCTCGAGGCCGTCCGAGTAGAGCGCGCGGAAGAGATCGCGGACGTGGAGGATCCCGAGGACGTCGTCGAGCGACCCGCGATACACCGGGTAGCGCGTATAGGGGGAGTCGATGACCGCTGCGAGCGCCTCCTGCGACGGAAGGTCGACCGAGAGGGCGACCACCTGCGGCCTCGGGACCATGACCTCGTGCGCCTCCTTGTGCGCGAAGTCGAAGACCTTGTAGACCATCTCCTCCTCGGAGGTCTCGATGACGCCGGTGTCCTCGGCGGCGGCGACGATGTGGCGGATGTCCTCCTCGGTGTGGGCGACGACGCCCGCGGGCGCCGGCTCGATGCCGAAGAGGCCGGTGACCGCGTTGGCCGACGTCTGCAGGAACCAGACGAGCGGGTAGGTGACGATGAAGAACGCCTCCACGGGGAGCGCGACCCAGAGCGCGGTGGACTCGTTCTTCGTCAGGGCCACTGCCTTCGGCACGAGTTCGCCCAGCGTCACGTGGAGATACGTGACGATCGCGAACGAGAGCACGAAGGAGACCGTGGTCGCGAGGACGGGGTCGAGGAAGTGCTCGATGAGCGGCTCGCCCACGGCGCCGAGCGCGATCGAGAAGGCCGTGATCCCGAGCTGCACCGTCCCGATGAAGCGCACCGGGTCGTCCATGATCCGAAGCGCGACCCTGGCGCGGCGGTTCCCGCCGTGGGCGAGCTCGAGGAGCCGTGAGCGGCGGGCCGTGACGAGCGCGTACTCGGCCGCCACGAAGAAGGCGTTCCCCGCGACGAGGAGGAGCACCACGACGATGCGGAGAAAGTCGCTCACGCCCCGCTCTCCGGGGCGTGGGTACTAGGAGGTAGCTCGTCCACGTCCGTCGTCAGAGGATAGCGAAGGGCTCGGCGTATCCGGCCCCGAAAAAGATGGCCCTAAAGTTTCGCCGGGAAACGCCCGACTATCATCCCTGACTCAGGGGAAATCTGAAGATGCCGCAAGAAATCACCTGTTTGATCGCCGACGACCACGAGGTCGTCCGCGAAGGCCTCCGCCTCTCCCTCTCTCGCGCGCCGCACATTCGCGTCGTCGGTGAGGCCGCAGACGGGGCCGGCGCCGTCGCGCTCGCCGAGCGCCGCCGCCCGAACGTGGTGATCATGGACGTCCGGATGCCCGGAATGGACGGGCTCGAGGCGACGAAGCTCCTCACGGAGAAGGTCCCGACCACGTCGGTCTTGATCTTCACCGCGTACGGCGAGCGCAGCCTCCTCGGCCGGGGGCTCGAGTCGGGCGCGAAGGGCTACATCCTGAAGGAAGCCCCGCACCAGACCCTGCTCCGCGCGATCGAGAAGGTGGCGAGCGGCGAGGGCTACGTGGACCCGGCGCTCATGCCCGACTTCCTCACGCGCGACCGCGAGGACATGCTGACCCAGCGCGAGCGCGAGATTCTCCAGCTGCTCGCCGACGGGATGTCGAACGCGGACGTCGCGGCGCGCCTCTTCATCAGCCAGGAGACCGTCAAGAGTCACGTCCGCCACATCCTCGCCAAGCTCGAGGCGGACACCCGGACGCATGCCGTCGCCATCGCGCTTCGCGAAGCGATCATCGATTAGAGCCGCGGGCCTCCCCGGCGTTCTCGTCGCCGGGACGGTCGTCTCGGCGATCATCGCGAGCGCCGGGCTCATCGCGGACAGCGGGTCCGTCGCCATCTTCGGGCTCGTCGGCGCCACCGCGTTCGCCGGGTCGTTCGCCGTCTACCTGATCGTCTCCGAGCGGCGCCGCCACGAGGTCGCGGAGGACCAGCTCGCCTCCCAGGCGCAGTTCCTCGAGTCGCTCGTCCGCTCCATGGGCGCCCTCGCCGAGTCCCGCTCGCCGGCCGAGATCCTCGACCGCACGCGCAAGGAGGCGGTCTCGCTCTTCCAGGCCCGCTCGGCCGAGCTGCTCCCGCCCGAGAAGGTCGAGGTCGTGGACGCCCACGAGGTGAAAGGCGGCCTTCGCGTCCCGCTCCGCACCGGGGCGACGCCGATCGGGACGCTCGAGCTGCGGCGGTCCGAGCCGTTCCACCGCGCCGACCTGATCCGCGCGACCATGCTCGCCGACTTCGCCTCGCGCGCGGTCGAGAACGTCCGCCTGATCGACGAGGCGCGCGAGCGCGAGGACGAGCGCGGGCGGCTCACCGAGCGGCTGATCACGGCCGAGCAGGACGAGCGCCGGCGCCTCTCCATCTTCCTGCACGACGGCCCGCTCCAGTCCATGTCCGGGATCGCGCTCATGCACGACGCCGCCCTGAACGCGATCCGCGAGGGGCGACTCGAGGACGCGGAGCAGATCGTGGCGAGCTCGCTCGACCGCGAGCGCGACACGATCCGGAATCTGCGCGACCTCTCGTTCGCGATCGAGCCACTCGTCCTGCGCGACCAGGGCTTCGCCGCCGCGGTCGGGGCGCTCCGGGAGCAGGTCGAAGGCTCCCACCGCATCACCGTCGCGGCCGACGTGGACGCGGGCGAGGAGCTCGCCGAGAAGGCCCAGGTCGCGCTCTACCAGCTCATCCGCGAGGCCGTGAACCAGGCCGTCGGCCGCCGGCCGGAGCGGATCACGATCACCGTCGCGTCGAACGGCGACGCCTTCGTGACCGAGATCGGCGACGACGGCACGGTCGAACGGCGGCGCTCCGGGATCGAGGAGCTCGACGAGCGCGTTCGCGTCCTGAACGGGAGCGTCGAGATCGACTCGGGCCCCGAGGGCGGCACGACCGTCCGCGTGATTCTTCCGCCCTACGCGGCCGCGCAGTCGGGGTAGACTCCCGCCCGCAATGGCGACGAACGACAAGGGCCACCTCCTCTTCGTGTGGACGCCGACGCGCTACGAGCTCGAGGAGCGCGAGGGCGAGGTCCCGGCAGCCGGAGCCGAGATCGAGGAGGGCGACAAGCGCTTCCAGGTCGTCCGCGTCTCGCCGTCGCCGCTCCCCGGCGACAACCGGCTCTGCGCGTACCTCCAGCTGGTCTAGCGGTCAGGCGCTCGCGGCGCCGGCCGCGTCTTCGGCGGCGGCGAGGCCCAGGACGAGGGCGCTTGCGAGGGCGCTCGCCCAGCCGCCGAGCGAGATGCCGCCGGCGTCGGCGCCTGCCGCCCAGATGCCGTTCGCGACGCGGCCGCGCGTGTCCACGGCGAGGCCGCCGAGCGTCGTCGTGATGCCCGCGACGACCTCGACCACGGTCTCGCCGTCCAGCCGCTCGACCGGGCCGCCCGCGGCGCGCGCCGACTCGACGATCTCCCTCACCGTGCGGTCGCGCACCCGCTCGCCGAGCGCGTCGTCGGGCACCGCGAACCACGCCCGGCCACGCGGTTGGCGGGCGATCCACTGCGCGACGTCGATCTCCGACCACGTCCGCGCCTCGTAGACCTCGTCGTGCTGGTTCGTGATCCGCGCGAACCGGCCGTAGGTCTGCGACAGGGGCCGGAACGTCTCCTCCGTGATCCACGCGGGCGGCGCCGGCATGGCGCGCCCCCAGAACTCGCCGAGCCCGGCGCTCGTCCGCCCGCCGGCGGCGAGGCCGAGCCGAAGCCCATCGCCGGTGCTCCAGGGGTTCGACCGCAGGACGAGCGTGTCGGCCTCCGGGGTCACGTGCTCGCGCACGAGCTCGCGGTCGCCCTGGAAGCCGCCCGTGGCCAGGATCAGCGGCTCGTCGCGGAGCGCTTCCAGCGGAGACCCGAGCCGCACGTCGCCCGCCCGGCGCACGAGCACGTCCACGAGCCCGGGGTTGTCGAAGCGCAGGCCGGTCGTGAGCGGGTTGCCGGTCTCGCGCTCCGCCACCGGCGCGCCGAGGGACTCGAGCCAGGCGAGCGCGTCGTCCAGGCGCTCCCAGACGAGCCGCTGGAGCTCGGGGTCGCCGCCTGGGCATTCCTCGCGGAACCGCTCCCACTCGCGATAGCGGAAGACGAAGCCGCCGGAGAGAAGCATCGAGCCGCCCGGCCGCGAGCCTTTCTCGTGGACGACGACGTCGGCGCCGAGCTCGCGGGCGCGCACGGCGGCGACGAGCCCGGCCATCCCGGCGCCCGCGACGACGAGCTGCGCCACCCGCTAGACGAGCGAGAACGTCGGCTTGTGCTCGACGTACTCGACCTTGACGCCTTCCGGACCCCAGACGAACACCGCCTTCGTGTTCGCGGCGTCCACGACGTCGGCGACGTCGAACCCGCGGTCGCGCACGCAGTCGAGGGTCTCGTCGGCGGACTCCACGAGGACGGCGACGTGGTTCAGGAGCGGGCGCTCGGTCTCGCCCGGATCGCCCTCGACGAGCTCGACGAACGCGCCGCCGACCTCGACGCGCGGGGCGCCGTCCGCCGAGGGATCGGCACGGTCGAAGCCGAGCGCCTCCCAGCGCGTCGCGGCGGCCTCGGGATCGCGGGCGTAGAGCGCGACGTGGTCGAGGTCGTAGTCGATCTCGGTCGGCGCCTCGACGAGCCGGACGACGAGGCCGTCGGCCAGCGTGACGTCGGTGGAGCCGGAGGCGAGCGTCTCCTGCGCGCGCGAGAGGTCGTTCACGCGCAGGCCGACGCGGGCGAGCGCGCCGCGCTCGCGTGGCGCATCGGCGGCGAAGAGCGTCAGCTTCCCGTGCCGGGCCTCGGATCCGACGAGCGTGAACGCGTCGGTCCGGTCGATGACGTGCATGCCGAGCCGTGCGACGGCGGCGTCGGCGATCCGGTCGCGCTGGGCGACCCACAGGGCGATGTGGTCGAGCTTGGTGGGCTGAATCACGTGAGCGTCTCCCTTGGGGCTGGGATCGAAAACGGGCGTCGTGTGCAGATCATTCCCATGATGCGCGATCCGCAGCCAGGCGGATTGCGATCACGCCCAGGATCGCCGCTGCGACCGCGACGAGGGCGAAGAACGTCCACATGGCGGTGGTGCCGAAGGCGGAGCGGATCTGCAGGGCGAAGAACGGCCCCACGGCGAACCCGAACGGGTCCGGCGCCCGCGAACGCCCCCATGTACGCGCCGCGCAGGTCGGGCGGTGCGAGGCCGGCCGCGATCGCCTGCGAGGTCGGCACCCAGAGCATCTCGCCGATCACGAAGACCACGATGACGCCGAGGACGACCGGGATCGCGCTGGACACGTCGAGGACGAAGAACGGGAAGCCCATGAGCACCATCGCGACGGCGAGGCGCGGGGCCAGGGGATAGCGCGAAACCGCCCGCGTGATCCGCAGCTGGAACAGGGTGACGAGGCCCGCGTTCACGACCACCAGGAACCCCCACGTCGACGGCGCGAGCCCGTACGAGGAGACGGCGACGATCGGCAGCACGGCCTCGAACGCGACGTAGACGACAAAGGCCAGGCCGACGGAGGCGAGGAAGAGAAGGAACACGTGATCCCGCCGGATCACGGCGAGCGAGCTCCGCTCCGGCGGCGCCTCCGGCGAGTACGCACCGCGGTCCGGGAGGTAGACGAGCGCCGTCGCGAACGCGACGAAGCCGCACGCGGAGACGCCGATCCAGAGGAGCGGCCAGTGGCCGCCGACGAGCAGGAGCCCGCCGAGCACGGGGCCCGCGACGACGCCGAGGTTGTTCGCCACCCGCACCGATGCATAGGCGGCCTCGTGGCGCTCGCGCGGGACGAGGTCGGCGACGAGCGCCTGGACGGCCGCGAGGCCGAGCGCGGCGAAGATCCCGCTCACTAGGAGCAGCGGGAACGCGACCCAGAAGCTGCCCCCGACGAGGGTGTAGGCGAGGACGGTCACCGCCATCCCGCCGTACGACACGAGTACGAGCGGCCGGCGTCCGACGTGGTCGGACAGGTGGCCGCCGACGTAGCCCGCGATCGCGAACACGACGGCCGACGCGACGAAGTACGCCCCGAGCTCGAGCGAGCTCGCGCCGAGCTCCTCGATGCCCCAGATCCCCACGAACGTCCACGCTGCAGAACCTGCGAGCGAGCCCACGAGCGCGACCGCGAGCACCGGCCGAAGCGGCGGGTCGAGGTCGCGGCCCCAGACGAGCCGGATGAAGGCGTCTAGCGCGCGCAAGCGTGTATCCATGCCGGTCCGGAGGGAGGTTGCGGCGGGAGACCCACCCGCGGCCGTGCGGATATCCGCCCTGCCAGACGCCTGCCCGCCGTATTCCGCCGAGACGACGCAGACGCGATCC
Organism: uncultured Actinomycetes bacterium; assembly: GCA_963720515.1. GTDB lineage: Bacteria > Actinomycetota > Thermoleophilia > Gaiellales > Gaiellaceae. Next base: position 1,044,119 of record OY970397.1, read on the forward strand.
TGGCGCTAATGGAAAGGAGCGCCATGCAAGCACCGACATTCCTCTACGACAACCAGCGCAACCTCGTCGAGACGGCCCATGCCCGCCGCCTCGCGCTCCTCCGGCTCTCCGACGAGCGCCGCTCGCGAGCGCACGAGCTCCGCACCAGGCGATTCTTCGCCCGCGACCGCCGCCACGGCGCCGCACCCGCGAACGTCCGGTACGCGTAGAGCTCTCGGTTCTCACACATATGAGGCCCGCCCCGGCGGGCCTCAGCCCTTGCCGTGGGCGATCTGCGCGGCCTCGGGGCTGGCGCGCAGCCGGAGCATCGCCCAGACGCCGAGAATCGGACCCGGGGCGAGGAATGCGAACGCGTAGCGCCACCCGACGCCGTCCACGAGGTACGGAATGAGCCAGATCGTCGCGACTGTGAGCGTGAAGCCGACCGCGAGCTGGAGCGCGAGCGCGGTCGCGACGTAGGTCTGGTCGGCGAGCTCGGTGACCATGGTCGAGAACTGCGCCGAGTCGCCGACGACCGTGAAGCCCCAGACGAGCCCGATCGCGACGAGGAGCCAGGTCGGCCCGTCGAAGGCGAAGCCGATGCCGAGCGCGCACGCGCCCGAGACCGCCATGAAGACCGCCGTCGTGCGCGTGCGGCCGAAGCGGTCCCCCGCGACGCCGCCGAGCCAGCAGCCGAGCGCGCCCGCCGCGATCACCGCGAACGTCGCGTAGGCGGCGCGCGCGCCCACCTCCTCCCCGCGCGCCTCGAGCGAGTCCGTCGCGAAGACGAGGAACCACGCCCACATGGCGTAGAGCTCCCACATGTGGCCGAAGTAGCCGAGGCTCGCGAGCCGGACGCCCCGGTTCGAGAACACCATGCCCGCCTGGCGCGGGTCGAAGGTCGCGCGCGCGAAGCGGTACGGCCCCTCGGGGACGGTCGCGAACGCGAGGATCCCGCCGGCGAGCGTGAGCGCGGACGTCGCGTAGACGACCGTGCGCCAGTCGAGGCCTCCGAGCCCGTTCACGAGGTGCGGCGCGGCCGTTCCCAGGGTGAGGGCGCCGACGACGATGCCGAGCGCGGTTCCGCGACCGCGGCGAAACCACGTGGCCATCAGCTTGAGCGCCGGCGGATAGACGCCCGCGAGGAAGAAGCCAGTCGCGAAGCGGAGCGGGATCGCGCCCGCCGCGCTCCCCGCCGCCGCGAGCGCGAGGTTCGCCGCCGCGGCGCCCGTCGCGCCCGCGAGCAGCACCGCGCGCGGCGAGATCACGTCCGCGAGGTTGAGGATGCTCGAGAGCGTCGCGCCGAGGACAAAGCCGAGCTGGACCGCGATCGTGAGCCAGGCCGCCGCGGTGCCGCCGAGATCCCACTCGGTCCGGAGCTGCGGGACGACCGCCGACGCGGAGAACCACGTCGTCATCGAGAGCACGACCGAGGCGGAGAGGAACGCAAGTGCCCGGTTTCGGCCCGCCGCCGGGGCGTCGTCGAGCACCGCCGCCGTCATCGCGCGGACGATACGCGGTTCCCATACACGACCGTTACAGAAGGCCCGCTAGGATCGCGCGGTCCAAGAGCCCAGAGGGGGAATTCGGATGCGAAGACGTGGAATGCCGCGGCTGCTCACAGCGGCCGCAGTCCTCGCGGCCGCGCTCGCCGCCACCGGCAGCGCCGCCGCCCAGCAGGGCGCCTCGCCCTCGATCGTCGTCCAGGACGGTGTGACGCAGCCGGTCTTCGGCTACGCCGACGCCATCCGCGAGCGCGTGTGGGTCGAGGCCGACTTCGACACCGACCAGGACGGTGTGAAGGACAGGATCGCGCTCGACATCATGCGCCCGGCCGCGACCGCGACCGGCTACAAGGCGCCCGTGATCATGGACGCGAGCCCGTACTACTCGACGCTCGGCCGCGGAAACGAGTCCGAGTTCAAGGAGGACACCGACGGAGACGGCCTGCTCGACAAGTGGCCGCTCTTCTACGACAACTACTTCGTGCCGCGCGGCTACGCCGTCGTGCTCCTGGACATGGTCGGGACGAACAACTCGACCGGCTGTCCCGTCACCGGAGGCACGCCGGACCACCTGAGCGCCGTCGTCGGCATCGACTGGCTGAACGGCCGGCGCAAGGGCTACGACGAGGACGGCAACGAGGTCGTCGCCGTCGTGGCACAACGGCAAGACCGGGATGATCGGCAAGTCGTACGACGGGACGCTCGCGAACGGCGCGGCATCGACCGGCGTCGAGGGGCTCGAGACGATCGTGCCGATCTCGGCCATCTCGTCCTGGTACGACTACACCCGGTCGAACGGCGTGGTCACGCGCGGGAACAGCTATCCGTCGGGCCTCTCGAACACCGTCACGAACCCTGACCGCCGCGCGCACTGCGCCGCCGTCAGGGCCCAAATGGCCATGAACGACGGGGACGAGACCGGCGACTTCACGCCGTTCTGGGTCGAGCGCGACTACAACAAGGACGCCGCGAACGTGACGGCGAGCGTGTTCGCCACGCACGGCCTCCAGGACGACAACGTCATGCCCGACCACTTCTCGAAGTGGTGGGACGCGCTGCCGTCGAACCTCGCGAAAAAGGTCTGGCTCACGCGGACCGGCCACATCGACCCGTTCGACTTTCGCCGCGCGGAGTGGGTGCGGACGATCCACCGGTGGTTCGACCACGAGCTCCAGGGCGTGCACAACGACGTCCTGACCGAGCCTGCGGCCGACATCGAGTACGGCCCCGACGAGTGGCGGACGGCGAAGCGCTGGCCGACCGACGCTCGCGAGGAGGTGTCGGTGAGGCTCGGCGAAGACACGCCGACGACGGCGGGAACGCTGTCCTACGGCGCCCCGTCCACGCCGAACGTGTCCGACGTGCTCCAGTCGTGGACGGACACGCCGTCCATGAGCGAGAACACCGCGATCTCGAACCCGACCACCGTCACGGCGAATCGCCGCGTGTTCCTCTCGCCGGTTCTGACGGCCCCGGTGCACGTCTCGGGCACGGCGGTCGTTCGGCTGCAGGCGGCCGTGAACGCGACGGACACGAACTTCGCCGGGCTCCTCGTCGACTACGGGCCCGCGACGCAGGTCTCCCGCTCGGGCGACGGCATTACCGACGCTCGCGACCGAGGACTGCTGGGGCGAGGCGAGCGCCGCCGACGAGGCCTGCTACCGCCAGGTCGAGAAGCGGCTCACGACCGTGACCCAGTGGCGGGTGACGAAGGGCATCCTCGATGCCGCCAACCGGAACGACTACGCGGTCTTCGAGCCGCTCGTACCCGGGGCTCGAGACGGCGTTCGACTTCCCGCTCCTGCCGCAGGACTACGTGTTCCCGGCCGGCCACCGGATCGGGCTCGTCGTCTTCGGGAGCTACTCGGGCTACGGCTCGCAGGCGGAGCAGAACCGCGCGGTTATCACGCTGAACGTGACCGACTCGCTGCTCGACCTCCCGGTCGTCGGCGGCAAGCAGGCGCTCGCGCGCGCCGGCTTCGACAAGGTCACGCCCGCCGACTCGATCCACACGGAGGATCAGGCCGAAGCGGTGGTCGGCGATTTGAGCGACGGATAGACCCTCGGGTCCTTTGGGGGCCGGCCGCACGGCCGGCCCCCAAGCGCCTACCACGTGGATTCAGGCGCCGAAGAGCGTGAGATCGGGCTCGCGCTCGCCCCGGAGGGCCCCGAGTGCAACTTCCAGGATGTGGATATCTCGGGCTGCAGCGAGGGTCGCGGCCTGCGGCTTCACGCGCTCCGCGACGAGGATCCCGCGGCAGGCGGCACGCGCGGGATCGAGCCGGATTCGCTCCAGATAGCGGCCGAGCTGCTCGACCGCGTCGATCCCGGCGACCCGCTTCACCTCGACCGCGACCCAGCCGTCGCTCGGGTCGCGGCACATGAGATCCACGGGCCCGATGTCCGTCGGCCACTCGCGCCGGTCGAGCCGGAGACCAGGCTCGATCGCCTCGGGGTTGGCGGCGAGCTCGAGCTGGAGGTCGCGCTCGACGCCGTCCTTCTCGAGCCCGGCGGCCTCCCCCATCTCGTGCTCGACGTCGCTCAGCACCTCGAGCACGCGGATGTCGAGGCGGTCCTCGCTCTTGCCCGCGCCGCTTGCGGACGACGAGCCGCTCGAGCGGGTCGCCCTCGGGCTCGATCACCGTCGGCGGCGTCATCCAGTTGAGCGGCTTGTAGCCGCCTGCGTCCGCGTGGACCAGCACGGAGCCGTCGTCCTTCAGCATGAGGAGCCGAGTGGACTCCGGCAGGTAGGCGGACAGGCGGCCGCTGTAGGCCACCTCGCAGCGGGCAACGATGAGGCGCACGGGCCGGCGGACCGTAGCGTCCGTTTCGGACGGCTGCGGAGGGGGCGGGTTGGGGCCCGCCCCCTCCCGTGGGGCGCTAGTCGTGGGCTCGGCCGGTCAGCAGATCGTCGCGACGACCGTGCCCGTGTAGGTCTTGCTCGGATCGGCGGTGTAGCCCGGAGTGACGTGCACGACCTCGAGATGGGTCGTCGGGCCCGAGATCGTCGAGCCCTTCTTCGCCACCGAGTCGGCCACGACGACCGCCATGTACTCGGGCAGCGGCGCCGGCGGCAGGACGACGAGGTCGGGGTTGGTCGACCACGTCGCTCCGCATGCGGGCGTCGCCGGCCGCATCGCGAAGCCCTTGAACGACGGCGTGTCGACGCCCTTCGTGAGGACGTTCTTCCTCCACCACTGCGGGCTCCAGAACGTGACCGTCCCCGTGACGCTCCCGTCGCCGAGGACGAACGTGCCGCCGCCGCCGGGAAGTCGTAGACGATCACCTCCGACACGGCCGACGCGATGCTGCCGTCCGTACCGGTGATCGACGTCGTGATCGTGCGCGGCCCGGTCGTCGCATAGGTGTGGGTGCCGGAGACGGTGAAGCTGCCGGCGCCGCCGGTGACCGTGCCGTCCGAGGTCGACCCGTCGCCCCAGTCGATGCTCGCGCTGAAGTCCCCGGCCCCGGCGGTCAGGTCCGAATCCGTGAACATCGCGACCGGGCCGGTGTAGCGCACCGGGATCGCGCTCGCGGCGGCACCGGCCGCATCGAGCCGGCACGTCGGGATGCGGAACGCGCCGGTCCGGGCGAAGTACGGCCCGCCGGCACGGCCCGGCTCGCCGTAGCCGCCGAAGTACCAGAACGTGCAGTCGTCGGTCGGGTCGACGGCGAGCTTCGACCAGTCCTCCCAGCGGGAGCCGCCGGCCGCGCCGATGCCCTCGATGATCACGCCTTCCTGATACGTCATCTGGTTCAGCGGGTCGCCCGGCTGCCGCGCCGTGTAGCGCTGCCCGACCGGGAGGCAGGCCGGCGGGGTGCAGACGAACGCCGCGTTCGAGACGGTCGAGGCGCTCGCGTGCGCGATCGTGAGCGGGGCCGTCAGGTCGATGCCGGTTCCGGCGGCGCCGGCCGTGCCGACGGCCGCCACGGTCGCGGTCTCGAGCGTGGCGCCGGTGCCGATGTTGATCTTCCCGCCGACGGCGAAGTTCACGTTCGTGCCCGTGACCGCGGCCACCTTGATGTTCGTCGCGCCGACGACCGACGCGGCCGACATGGTGGTCGCGATCGGCAGGATGTAGGGGCCGCCGCCGAACGAGTACGCAAGCGCGATGTCGCCCTTGCGGTCGATGTTCGGGCTGCCCAGCCACCGGTAGTGGTCGTCCGGCGCGTAGGTGCTCTGCTGGTACAGGTACGGGTCGCGGTTGGCGTCGAGGCGCATCTCGAACCAGCCCTCGGCGCCCGCCCCCACCTCGGTCGCGATGGAGTGGAGCATGACCATCGACTCCACGCCGTTCACGTTGCGGTAGACGATGCCGTGCATGATCTTGTCGCCCTGCGAGTCGAGCCTCGTGGTCGAGTTCGGCTGCGGGACGCACTGGGTGAGCTGCCCGTTGCAGAGGAAGTGGTACGGGGCAACCGTGATCTTCTGCGGGCCCGTGAACGTCGAGTTCATCGGGTTCGCCCAGTCCACGTGGAACTTGTAGGCGTAGATCCCGTCGTCCTCGAAGATCGACCGGAGCTGGTAGCCGCCCGCCGCGAAGAAGTGCTCGGGCGCCCCCGCAGGCGGGAGCGCCTGTCCCTCGATGGAGGCCGGCTCCATGAAGCTGACGGCCGGGACGATGATGCACTGCTCGGTCGCGTCGAGCCCCGCGATCATCTTCGTCCGGTCGGTGGCGCACGCATGCTTCTCGATCACGTTGTCGCCGGTCGAGGTCGCGTTGTAGTAGCCGTCCGTCCAGATCGCGACCCGCGGGTAGTCGGGGAAGAGCGACCTGCGGAAGACGTAGCGGTTGTACGGCCCGAGCGGATCTTCGCCGACGCTGACCGCCTGGCACATCGCGTACAGGCCGCCGACGCGCGTGAACGCCGGGATCGTGAAGAGCCAGCGGTGCGCGAGCTGGTCGTAGCGGATGTGGCCGTCGCCCGAGTTCGTGCACGCGCCCTGGCCGATGCCGGACTTGCCCTGCGTCGTCGTCGAAACCGTGCCGGCCGTCCCGCCGGTCCCGTTCGCGACCACGAGCTGCGTGACGTCTCCGAGCCCGGTCTGCCGCGCCGAGCCGAGCGGCGTGAGCGCGTTGAACGTCACGTTGTAGCCCGTGTCGGCCACGGCGCCGATCGTCACCGTCGTGTCGGAGAGCCAGCCTGCGACGCCGTTCGAGCCCCTGGCGTTCTCGCGCACGGTTCCGGTGGTGCCGCCCGTGCCGTCCGTGACCGAGAGCGGAAGGGCGTCGGTCTTCGTGAGCGAGCCGCCGAACGTGACGGTGTAGCCGGTGTCGGCGACCGTCCCGACCGTCGCCACCGCGCCCGTGGGCAGGAGCCCCTTCGCGCCCTTCGTCGTCTCGGTGACCGTGCCGGACGCGCCGCCCGTTCCGTCGGTGACGGAGAACGGGGCGACGTCGCTGCCCTGGAGCCCGCCGCCGGAGAACGTGAGCGTGTAGCCGGCGTCGGTGACGGCGCCGACCGCGACCGTCGCAGGCGTGCCGTTCGTCGGCCAGCCGGCCATCGGGAGGCCGCCCTTGGCGGTCTCCCGGTTCGTGTAGGTGCACGGCGTCGGTGCGCTCGCGCAGTCCCCGAAGACGATCTCGACCGGTGCGACGTCGGTGTTCGCCGACTTGGCCTGCGAACGTGATCACCGGGCCGGTCGTGTTGGTCACGCCGGTCACGGTGACCGTGCCGGGGAAGCCGAAGATCGCGTTGATCTCGTCGCTCACGTTCTGGCTGGTCGCCGTCGCGGCGTCGCCGAGCGCCGTCGCGAAGCCGAGCGGCCCGGACACGCGGTCTCCGATCTTGATCCGGAACGTGTTGCCCGCGTTCGCCGCGTTGAAGTTCGAGAACGTGACGGTCTGGATCTCGTTGCCGCCCTGGATCGCGTTCGCGATCCCGGCGGGCGTGTCGTTCTGGCCGCGGACGATCGGCGCGGTCTGGTTCCCGTTGAAGCTCAGCCGGTACGAGTCGTCGTTCGCGTCGTAGCCCGAGAGCGAGACGGTCTGCACCTCGCTCGGGCCGTTGAGCGCCGCCGCGATCGCCGCGGCCGTGTGGTTCGTGCCGCGCACGAAGGGCGTGCTCGCGACGCCGTCGTAGGTCAGCGAGTACGCGTTGGTGCCGGCGAAGCCGGTGAGCGCGACCTGCTGCTGCTCGTTGCCGCCCTGGATCGCGGCCTGGATCCCCGCCTGCGTGTTGTTCTGCCCGCGGGTGATCGGCACGGACAGAGCGCCGTTGTAGTTCAGTTGGTACGCGTTGCCGTCGGCTGTGTAGCCGCTTAGCGCGACGGCCTGAACCTCGCTCGTGCCGGAGAAGATCGAGTTCGAGTTGACCGGGCCGAAGATCGTCGCGCCGGCCTTGGTCATGATCTTGAACTGGGAGTTGCGGATCACCGCGACCGAGCTCGGGCCCGGCGCGATGTGGTTGTCCGACGTCGAGCCGCCGTTCAGGCCGTTGTCGCAGCTCGCCACGAGCGGGCTGCGGGCCGCGGGCCAAAGGACTTCTGCTCGACCTCGGCGCCCGGGAAGCCGCTCGAGAGAAGTGAGAACGACCCGCCGCCGGAGCCGTCGCCCTCGGCGTCGCCGTCGGCGTCCGCGGAGTCGGCGTCGGGGTTGTCCGGGTCGCCGGGGCCCATCGCGCCCTCGCGCTCGGCCTCTTCGCGCTCGGCCTCCTCGCGCTCCTCCTCGGACACGCAGTCCGGGGACTCCGGCTTCAGCGCCTGCCCGCCTTCCTCGCCCTCGTCGCCCTCCCCGGACTGGGCGATCGCCTCGGCCAGGATCGGGTCGGTCGGCTCGTCCGCGCCCGCGCAGAGGTCCACCCCGTTCGTCTCGGGCGTCATGCCCTCGAGCGAGTCGGAGACGTCGTGGATGGCCTGGGTCACCAGCACGCCGTCGTCGGCGGGCTGGGCGCTCGCCGCCGCGACGCGGTCGGCTTCGCTGTAGCCGTCCGAGTCGCCGTCGCGCGTGAGCTGGATTGCGGCGCCCGCGCCGCCGATGACGAGGAGTGCTACGACGATCACGATCAGGCGCGTGGTCGGCGACGTGCCGCCGATCCTCTTCGCCGCCGCGGTGAGCCGGTGCTTCATCAGACTTCCCTCCCGGGTGGGGCCACGGGGTGTGGCGTTCTGGAACGTCCCGCTGGTCGGGCGCTGCCGATGGGGCGGGGCGAAATCCGGCGCCCGTCCTCTCCCGGGCCGGGCGTCGAAGATGCGCCGCGCTGCCGCGCGCGAAGCGCGGCGAGTCTATTCGCGTGCGGGACGCGAGTCAATATCTCGGGGGCCGAAAGAAATTTCTTCGGGCAGGCCCGACTAGCGCGACTCGGAGCCCTGCGACATCCGGTACTCGGACGTGTGCAGGTGGTCCTTGAGCGCCGCAAGTGCGGCCTTCTCGTCGCGCTGCTCCACGGCGTCGAGGATCCGCTCGTGCTCGGCGAGCACGTCGAAGAGGTGCCCTTCCCGGCGGGCGGTGCCGACGCGCATCAGGCGGACGAAGCCGCGGAGCTGGGCGAGGAGCCGCTCGAGCGTCGGGAGCCCTGCCCCGCGCGCGAGCGCCAGGTGGAACTCCTCGTCGAGCTCGATGAACGCGTCGCCGTCGGCGGCCTCGGCGGCGCGCCGCTGGCGGAAGAGGTTGAGGCGCAGCTGGTCGATGTCGTCGATCGCCATCGACCGGCACGCGTGCGTGACCGAGATCCCCTCGAGCGCCTCGCGGACCTCGAGCACCTCGGCGCGCTGCTCGGCCGACACGCCGCGCACGACGAGCTGGCGGCGCGGGCCGGTCTCGAGGAGCCCCTCCTGCGCGAGGAGCCGGAGCGCCTGGCGCACCGGCGTCTTCGACATGCCGAGCTCGTCGGCGATCTGGCCGTCCGAGATGACCGAGCCGACCCTGAAATCGCCGCTCAGGATCCCGCGGCGGACGAAGTCGTAGGCGCGCTCGCTGAGCCGGCCCTGCGAGCCGATCCGCTCGACGGTGGCGGTCACGCTGCCGCCTCCTCTCGTACGAATGCCGCGCCGAGGACGCCGTCCACGTCGTCGATCTCGCGGTCGAGCGCCTCGCGCTCCGCGATGTCGATGCCGCGCAGCGGCGCGCGCACGCCGCTCTCGATCGGCAGTCCGCGGCGGTGGAGCACGTGCTTGAGCGCCGACTGGAACGGGAATCGCTGCACGGCGTCGCGGACGGCGGCAGACGCGCTCGGCGGCCTCGGCGGACGGCTCGCGGACGAGCCCGGCGACGAGCTCGGGGAACCCGGCGGCGAGCCCGGAGACCGCGCCGACGGCGCCCGCCTCGAGCCCGCGCGCGATGAGCGACTCCGGGCCGACGAACACGTCGAGCCCCTCGACGAGGTAGCCGGCGAAGTCGTCCCAGCGCGCGTCCGAGACCTTGAGCCCCTGGAAGTTCGGCGCCGCCTCGCGCAGCTGCGCGACCACCGCGAGGGGGACCGCGTAGCCTGAGCGCGCCGCGAACTCGTAGAGGTAGAACGGCGCGGGCGCGCACGCCCCGGCGGCAGCGGAGAAGTGCGCGAGCAGCGAGCGCTCGTCGAGCGGGAAGTAGGGCGGCCCGATGACCGCGACGCCGTCCGCCCCGGACTCGGCGGCGTGCGCGGCGAGGGCAACCGTCTCGCGCGTGGACTGGGCGCCGCAGTGGACGATCACCTTGAGCGGGCCCTTCGCGGCGACGAAGCGCTCGGCGATCGCGCGCCGCTCCTCGGGGGCGAAGAGCACGCCCTCGCCGGTCGTCCCGAGCGCGAGGATCCCGTCGAGGCGCGCGCCGGCGTAGAGCGTCATCACCGCATCCGCGGCCTCGCCGTCGAACGCGTCGGCCCGAAGCGGCGTGACGGCCGCGGCGAGGGTGCCGCGGATCACGCCGGAACCTCTTCGCGCGCGCGTGCGAGGCGGAGGAGCCCGGCCTCGAGATCCTCGTCGGACGCGCAGATCGAGATGCGCTGCAGGCCCTCGCCGAGCGGCCCGAACGCCGCGCCGGGCGCGACGGCGACGTGGCCGTCGTCCAGGAGCCGGTAGGCGAACGCCGTCGAGTCGCCGCCCTCGCCGGGCACTTCCACCACGAGGTAGAACGCCCCCTCCGGACGGATGTACGGCACGCCCTCGCGGTCGAGGAGGGCGACGGCCATGTCGCGGCGGCGCCTGAACGCCTCGCGCATGACGGCGATGTTCTCCTGCGGCCCGGCGACGGCGGCCTCGCCCGCCTTCTGGGAGATGCTCGACGCGCAGGCGATGAGCGGCTCGAGCGCGAGCGTGACCGCGGCGGCGACGGGCTTCGGCGCGACGACGTAGCCGAGCCGCCAGCCCGTCATCGCGTAGGACTTGGAGAACGTGTACGCGCCGATCACGCGGTCGCCGGCCCCGTCGAGCGAGGCGGCCGTCACGTGCTCGCCCTCGAAGACGAAGTCCTCGTAGGCCTCGTCCGAGATGAGCCAGAGGTCATGGCGCTCCGCGAGCTCGACGAGCGCCTCGACGGTCTCGCGCCGGTGGACGCGACCTGTCGGGTTGCCCGGACTGTTCGTGACGAGCACGCGCGTCGTCGGCTTGACGAGCGCCTCGATCGCGTCGAGGTCGGGCTCGAAGCCCTCGTCCCGCAGGAGCGGGTAGCGCTGGATCTCGCCGCCGAGGCCCTCGACGCTCATCGCGTACACGGGCCACGCGGGATCCGGGATGAGCACGCCCTCGCCGGGGCCGATCAGGACGGCGAGCGTCGCGTGGATCGCCGAGCAGCCGCCCGCCGCGACGACGACGTTCTCGGGCGCGCAGTCCATCGCGTTCCGCGCCCGCACCTTCTCGGCGAGGAGGTCGCGGAGCGACGCGAGGCCCGCGGTCGCCGTGTAGCGGGTGAAGCCGTCGCGCGCCGCCTTGGCCGCCGCCTCGACGATGTGCGGCGGCGTGTCGAAGTCGGGCGCGCCGATCTCGAGGTGGATCGCGTCGGGCACGCGGAGCGCGCGGTCGAAGACGTCGCGGATGCCGGAGCGCGGCACCCGGCCGAGGCGGTCGAAGTCCCGGCTCATCTCCGCACCATGTTCCGCAGGATGAAGGTCAGGTTGGCCGGACGCTCCGCGAGGCGCCGCATGAGGTACGGGAACCACTCGGGGCCGAACGGCGTCGCGACGAGCACCTTGTAGCCGCGCGCGACGAGGTCGAGCTGGAGCTGCGGCCGGACGCCGTAGAGCATCTGGAGCTCGAAGCGGTCGCGGCCGATGCCCTCCCGCTCGGCGAACGCGATCGCGTGCTCGATCATCCGCTCGTCGTGCGTCGCGACGCAGGTGTAGGCGCCGCCCGAGAGCGCGCGCTCGACGAGGCGGACGTACGCGGCGTCCACGTCGGACTTGTCCGGGTAGGCCACGCTCGCGGGCTCGAGGTAGGCGCCCTTCACGAGGCGGAGGTTCGGCGCGAGCGGGAGGAGCGCCTCGAGGTCGTCGGGCGCGCGGTAGAGGTACGACTGGAGGACGACGCCGACGTTCTCGTGGCCCGCGTCGCGCAGGCGCCGGTAGATCTCGAGCGTCGCGTCGACCGTCTGGTGCGCCTCCATGTCGATGCGGACGAAGTTGCCGAGCTCGCCCGCGCGCGCGACGACCTTCTCCGCGTTCGCGTAGGCGATCTCCGGCCCCAGGTCGAGGCCGACGTGCGTGAGCTTGAGCGCGACGTTCACGCGCAGCTCCTCGGTACGCAGCCGCTCGAGGATCCGGCCGTACTCCTCCACGACCGCCGCCGCCTCGGCCTCGTTCGCGGTGTCCTCGCCGAGGAGCGTCGTGTTCGCGTGGAGGCCCTTGTCGTTCAAGCCGCGCAGGACCGGCACGGCGGCGTCGAGCGTCTCGCCCGCGACGAAGCGCGCCGCGCCGAGCTTCATCCCGTGCCTGCCGACGAAGCGGCGGACGCGGCCGTTCCGCGCCGCGGCGAGGATGACCTTGCGCATGAACCCGTTCACGGCGCCGGAGACCCGGCCGGTGCGCGCCGGCGCCTCGGGCGTTCCCGGAGCGGGCGCTGCGGTCTGGACGGGTTGCGTTGCGGTCACAGCGGAAGGGTATTTCTCTCGCCCGAAAAAATTTCCGGGCGCCGGGAGTCTAGGTTTCCGCGCCGGGTGCGCGCAAGGCTGCCTAGGAGAACGTGACGAGCGGGCCGTTCATGGACTTCGCGCCCGCGACGCACGCCTCGATCGCGTCGTCCCGCTGGAGCGCGAGGCAGCCGGAGTGCTCGAACTCGCCGTTCGTGATCACCGCGATCGCCTTTCCGAGCCAGCGGTAGCAGCCGAGCCGCACCCGGTCCTCGCCGAAGCCGTCGCAGCGCTCGATGAGGCTCACGTAGAGCTCCGTCCCGCGGCCGAGGAAGTTCTGCGCCTTCACCCCGCGGATGCACGCAAGCGCCTCGTCGCCCTTGTACCCGTAGCAGAGCGCCATCTGCGCCCGGGGGTCGGCCGGGCCGATCACGGACGCCGCGGTGAGGCAGGCGTCCCGCTGGAGGCCCGCGAGCCCCTGGCACAGGCGATCGAGGTCGACCGCGCTCGTCACCGGGGTGTCCGGCCGGTTGTCCACGAACGCGCGATACCAGCACGGGCGCACGAACTGCTTCGCCTGGCTCCCGCAGAGCGTCGCGGGATCGGTGACGGGGCTCGCCTGGGCGGGCGCGTCGTCGAAGCCGCCGATCGAGAACCAGTAGTCGTGGAACGCGCCCTGCGCGCAGTCGGGCGCCTGGGCGCCGAGCTTCGTGCACAGGGCGAGCGCCGGCTCGAGCTCGTCCGAGTAGAGGCGCATGAACGCGTGGCCGAACCCGTGGACGCAGGAGTAGCGCTCGTAGCGCGTGTCCGCGTCGCCGCACACGGCGGCCGCGGCCGCGGGGTCGTTCGGGTCGATCTGCGGCGCGACCGCGGTGACGAGCCCGTGCGCGAAGCCGGCCGAGCAGCCGGGGTCGTTCGACTTCGGCAGGTAGTCCATCAGGGTCGCGAGCGTCACCTTCCGCTCGGCCGCGACCTTGCGCCCGACCGCGTGCATGAGCCCGTGGCAGTTCGTGAGGAGCGGGCCGCCCTCGGCGTAGGCCTCCTGGGAGATCGCGTCCACCGCCGCGAGCGGGTCCTTCGCGCCCACGACGTCCGCGTCGAACGCCTCGCTGTAGCAGGCGAGCTGCGCGTCGCCGGTCTCGGACGAGCACGACGCGAGGTCCGACGGGCCCGTCGCGCTTGCGGACGGCTCGTCCCCCGACCCGCCCGCGAGGACGATCCCCGCGACGACGAGGCCGCCGGCGACGAGCGCCGCGGCAATCCCGGCCGCGACCAGCCGCCGGCGGTCTCGCCGGGGCGGCTCGGGCGTGCGCTTGCGCCGTTTCGCCATCAGGAGAGCGTAGGCCAGAAGCGCGCGGACCACGACGTGGAGCGATCTCCACGCCCGTTCTTGAACGGTCGCGCTAGCTTGAGCGCCTAGGCAGGACCGCTTCCCCCCGGCCGGCGACCGCACTGCTCCAGAACGAGAGGGGGAGCGAGATGAAGCGTGTGCCGATCCTGGTCGTGGTGCTGCTGCTGCTCGCGGCGGCGACGGCCTTCGGCGTCCAGCGCCTTGCGTCCGACCGCGGGACGAGCGAGTCGGCCGAGGCCGCCGACGGCGAGATCGTCGGCGAGATCGAGGGCGAGGGCGAGGAGGGCGAGTCCGCCGAGGAGGAGGAAGAGGAAGGCGGCCCGTCCAAGCCGGCCGACTACCTGACGCTCAAGTGGACGTCCGGGCAGGACGTCACCCAGGCGATGGTCGACCGGGCGAAGAAGCAGGCCAAGGCGATCCCGCAGGGCTCGAAGGACGCGTGGTCGCTCGTCGGGCCGTCGAACATCGGCGCCCGCGTGGTCGACCTCGTGGTCGATCCAGACAACCCGGACACGATGTACACGGCCGTCTCCGGCGGCGGCATCTGGAAGTCCACCGACGCGGGCATGACGCACGAGCCCGTCTGGCCGATCGAGCAGACCCAGGCCATGGGCGCCATCGCGATGGGGCCCGACGGCACGCTCTGGGCCGGCACCGGCGAGGCGAACCCGTCGGGAGGCGGGATCACCTACTTCGGCGACGGGATCTACAAGTCGTCGAACGGCGGCCAGACGTGGCAGCACTGGGGCCTCGTGAACAGCGCCGCGATCGGCCGCATCGCCGTCGACCCGACCAATCCGAACCGCGTCTTCGTCGCGGCCGCGGGCTCGATCTCGCGCGTCGCCGGCCAGCGCGGCATCTACCGGCTGGACAACAAGGGCAAGGACTGGAAGCTCGTCCTCGCCCCGCCGAACGACACGACGGGCGGCATCGACGTCGCGATCGACCCGTCGAACCCGCAGCGCGTCTTCGCGGTGCTCTGGGACCACAAGCGCAACAACGGCGCCCGCACGTACGGCGGCGTCGGCTCCGGCCTCTACCGGTCGGACGACGGCGGCGACACGTGGAAGCGCCTCGAGAACATCGTGGGCCCGCTCGCGACCTACGACCAGACGCAGACGGGGCTCACGAGCGACGCGAGCCTCGGACGCATCGGGGTCGCGATCGCCCCGTCCGACCCGAGCCGCGTCTACGTCGCGTTCGGCTCGCCGTACGGCCCGGACAAGGGCTTCTACATCTCGGACGACGGCGGCGACTCGTTCCACGTCGGCGGCCGCGCCTACGCGAACGGCGGCTACCAGTGGTGGTTCGGCCGGCTCTGGGTGGATCCGCAGGACAAGAACCACCTGTTCAACGCCGACGTGAACAACCGTGAGTCGATCGACGGCGGGCTCACGTGGCGCAACTCGGGCAACGTGCACGCCGACCAGCACGGGATGGAGTGGGATCCGAACGTCGCGAACCGCGTCTACCTCGGGAACGACGGCGGCATCTACCGCTCCGACTCGAACGGCGCGCCCGGAACCTGGCGCCGCGCGACGTTCATGCCGTGGAACCAGTCGTACCACCTGGCCGTGGCCCAGGACGACCCGAACCGCCTCGCGACCGGGCTCCAGGACAACGGCTCCGTGCGGACGTGGACGAACAACGCCGAGCCGACCGACATGTCCCAGTGGAACGCGTTCGGCGGCGGCGACGGCCACGAGGTGCTGATCGACTACACGAACCACGACATCTACTACGAGTGCCTGCAGGTCGGCTCGTGCCGGCGGCACGAGGACTCGGGCGGCGTGCAGCGCCAGTTCAACTTCGGCGCCCGGCACTCGTCGCGGATCACGACGGACGCGCCGATCGTGCTCGACCCGAACGATCCGAGCGTCGTCTACTTCGGCGGGAACGTCCTCGACCGCTCCACGAACCGCGGCCAGACGTTCACGCAGATCAGCCCGCCGGGCGACTACCTGACCGGGCCGGTGCCGCCCGAGGAGAACGACCTCGGCCCGTTCTACGCGAACGAGTACGCGACCATCACGTGGATCGCACCGGCGAAGACCGACTCGAACACGATCTACGTCGGCACGGACACGGGGCGGCTCTGGAAGACCACCGACCTCGGCGCCACGTGGACCGAGTTCGCCGGCAAAGGGCTTCCCGTCCGCTGGGTGAACGCGATCGTGGTCGACCCGACCGACGCGAACCACGTGTTCGTGGCCTTCTCGGGCTACCGCGAGGGCGACGACTCCGCGAACATCTGGGAGACGACCGACGGCGGCGACTCCTGGGAGAACATCTCCGGGAACCTGCCGAACGCGCCGGTCGAGATGATCACGTACGACCAGCCGAACGATCAGCTCTACGCCGCGACGGACTTCGGCGTCTTCTACCTGAAGAACGGCAAGAAGAACTGGAGCCGTCTCGGTGAGGGGCTGCCCAACACGTCGGTCCTCGACGTGAAGCTCACGGGCGACGACCAGACCCTCTACGCGGCCACCTTCGGCCGCAGCGTCTGGCAGATCCCGCTCGCGGGCGCGAACTAGGACGTCACCCCGGGGAGGGCGGGCCGGCGCGCCCGCCCTCCCCGCTCTACGATCGGCCGGTCCGCATGCTGCGCTCGCTCGACTACGTGTACGTCCCGTCCGCCGATCCCGACGCCGAGGCGGCGCGCTGGGTGGAGACGCTCGGCGCGGAGCTCGTCTGGAAGATCCGCCGGTTCGGGACGGTCGTCGCCTGCCTGCACGTCTCGGGCTCCGGGCCCGCGGTCATCCTGGCCGGCCACCTCGAGGGCGACGTGCCGATCCTCGTCTACCGCGTGGACGACCTCGCCGCGACGGTGGCGAGCCTCCGCGCCCGAGGCCTCGATGTCCACGAGTTCGGGCTGCCGCCGGGGCCGGCCGCGCGCGTGGACGCACCCGGCGGCCAGCCGTTCGCCGTGTACGAGCTCACCCGCCCGGGCCGGGTCGAGAGCTTCGCCGGCCGCTTCGACGAGCCGGAGGAGTAGGAGGGGCGCCTAGGCGCCCCTCCCCAGGTCGCTAGGTCAGCCCGTTCGCCGCGAGGAACTGCTGCGCCACGTCGGCGGGCGACTGCTTGTCGATCGCGACCGCCTTGTTCATCGCGATCATCGCCTCGGTCGTGAGGAGCGCCGAGACCGAGTTGACCGTGTTCGTGAACTCGGGGCCGAGCTTGTCGACGACGTCCTGGCTCACGATCGGCGCGACGTTCTGGAAGCCGAAGATGTGCTTCGTGTCGTCGAGGATCACGTACTTGCCGCTCGCGAGCTGCGGGTCGGTCGAGAACGTGTCGCCGCCGAAGACCTTCCCCTGGTCGAGCAGCGTGTAGACGGAGATCGACGCGAGCGGGACGAACTTGATGTCGGTGAGGCCGTACTGCTCCTTCAGGCCGATGAGGCACGTCGGCCGCGTGCGGCACTCGGGGAAGCCCGCGTAGCTGACGTCCTTCACCTTCTTCAGGTCGTCGATCGTCTTGAGCCCGTACTTGTCCGCCGTCGTCTTCAGGACGCCGAAGGAGTCGGAGTCGGAGAAGGGCGTCCGGTCGAGCAGCGTGAAGCCGCGGCTCTCCTCGAAGGTCTTGGCCGCCTGGTACGTCCCGTCCTCGGTGTCCGGCGAATCCTGGTGGGCGAGGACCTGCACGATGATCCCCAGGTACTCGGGATAGAAGTTGATGTCGCCGCTCGTGAGCGCCGTGTCGATGAGCTCCGAGCTCCCGATGTTCTCCTTGTAGGTGACCGTGTAGCCCTTGGCCTCGAGCGCCTGCTTGTAGAGCTGGCCGAGGACGTACTGCTCGGTGAAGTTCTTGCTCCCGATGTTGACCGGGGTCGCCGCCTTGTCGACCGCGGCCGCGGTGTCGGTGCCGCCGCCGGCCGCCGCGGTCGTCCCGCCGGCGTCGTCGCCGCAGGCCGTCACCCCGAGCAGGAGTGCCACCCCGATCGAAACCGCGAAGGCCGCTTTCACGGCGCGCCTGGTGTGCTTTCGGATCACGTCAGCTCCTCCTCTTGCGAATTGCCGTGTAGCGGCCCAACGATCAAGGCGGGGAGACTATTCGCTCGCGACGGCGGGCGGTGACATCGCGCGGCGCAGCGCGGAGAGCAGAAACGCAGCGCTGAGCGCAAGCGCGGAGACGGTGAGCGAGGCGGCGACGACCCCCGCGAGTCCATAGCTCGCCTGGTTCACGATGATCTCGCCGAGCCCGCCGCCGCCCGCGATCGCGGCGATCGTGGCCGTCGCGATCACGAAGATGGCCGCGATCCGGATCCCGGCGAAGACCAGCGGGAGCGCGAGCGGCAGCTCGACCTGCGTGAGCACCTGCCGGTCGGTGAGGCCCATCCCCCGCGCCGACTCGACCACGTCGCGGTCGACGCCGTCGATTCCGAGGTACGCATTCGTGAGGATGGGCGGGATCGCGAGGATGACGAGCGCGGCGACGTTGTTCCAGAACCCGAAGCCGAGGATCGAGAGGCCGACGGCGATGAGGACGAGGCTCGGCAGCGCGCGGCCGACGTTCGAGACGCTGATCGCGAGGAACGAGCCGCGGTGGCGGTGGCCGAGCCAGAGGCCGAGCGGCAGCGCGAGGACGAGCGCGATCGCGAGCGCCACGGCGGAGAGCTCGAGGTGCTCGAGCGTCTTGTCGAGGAGCAGGCGCCACTGGTCGCCGGCGAAGCGGCCCGCGTCCACGAACGTGCCCGGCCGGAACTGGTCGGCGATCACGCGTTCCGCTCCAGCCGCGTCCACGGCGTGAGCGCCCGGCCGGCGAGGACGAGCAGCGCGTCGGCGACGAGGGCGAGCCCGACGGCGAGCGCACCGGCGGCGAGGATCTCCGTCTTGAAGACGTTCTGGTCGAGCGCGATGAAGATCGGCCGGCCGAGCCCCTCGGGAATGACGAAGGCGGCCACGGTCGCGATCGAGATCGTGGAGACGGTCGCGATCCGCAGCCCGGCGACGATCGACGGGACGGCGAGCGGCAGCTCGACGCGCCGGAACATCTCGCCGCGCGTGAGGCCCATCCCGCGCGCGTACTCGAGCACGTCGTCGGGCACGCCGCGCAGCCCCTCGGAGATGTTCCGGTAGAGGATCAGGAGCGTGTAGGCGACGAGCGCGACCTCGACCGTCGTCACCGTGAGGCCGGTGAGCGGCACGAGGATCTGAAAGAGCGCGAGGCTCGGGATCGTGTAGAGGAAGTCCGTCCAGAGGCCGATCGGCGTGTCGAGCGGGCGGTAGCGGTACGAGAGGAGCGCGAGGGCGAGCGCGATCGCGAAGCCGATCACGACCGCGATCACCGCGAGCTTGATGTGCTGGAGGAGCGCGGGCTGGAGCGTGTCGCCCCAGTGGTCCTGCACCCAGTCGGGGCAGAACGTGCGGTTCTCGCGCACGCAGTCGCTCCCCTGCCCGAACTCGGGGATCGTGGGGCCGCTCTGCGCGACGATGCTCACTGCAGGAGCGCGTCCCGGGTCAGCGAGCCGAGGACGTGGCCGTCCTGCGTCACGAGGAGCGCGTCCGCCTTGGCGACGATGAGGAAGCCCAGGGCGTCGCGGAGCGTGGTGGTCGGCGGGAGGCGCGGCGCATCCGCGGGCGCAGCGTCCGCAGGATCGAGCTCGAGGTCCGAGAGCCGCCGGAGCGCGAGGCCCTTGAGCGCACGGTCGGCGCCGACGAACCGTGCGACAAACTCGTCGGCGGGCTCGGCGAGGAGCTCGGCGGGCGGAGCGTACTGGGCCAGGTGCCCGCCCTCGCGGAGGATCGCGATTCGGTCGCCCATCTTGATCGCCTCGTCGATGTCGTGGGTGACGAAGACGATCGTCTTCCGGAGCTCGCGCTGGAGCTGGAGCAGCTCGTCCTGGAGGCGCTCGCGCACGATCGGGTCGATGGCGGCGAACGGCTCGTCCATCAGCATGAGCGGCGGGTCGGCGGCGAGCGCGCGCGCGAGGCCGACGCGCTGGCGCTGCCCGCCCGAGAGCTCCGCCGGGTAGCGGCCGAGGTCGCGGTCCGGCTCGAGCCCGACGAGCTCGAGGAGCTCGGTCGTCCGCGCGCGGATCCGCTGCTTCGGCCAGCCGAGCAGGCGCGGCACGGTGCCGACGTTCGCCTCGACCGTCACGTGCGGGAAGAGCCCGACCTGCTGGATCACGTAGCCGATCCCGCGCCGGAGCTCGACGGGGTCGAGGTCGCCGATCGAGCGCCCGTCGATCCGGATGTCGCCCGAGGTGAGCGAGATCAGCCGGTTGACGAGCTTGAGCGCGGTCGTCTTGCCGCAGCCGGACGGGCCGACGAGCACGCAGATCTCCCCCGCCGGCACGGTGAGCGAGAGCATGTCGACCGCCGGCTCGGGCCGCCCGCTGTACCGCTTCGTCGCCTCGTCGAAGACGAGCTCTGCCGCATCCCCGGCCACGATGTCGGGACGCTACAGGCGAGCTCTTGCCTCTAGCGCCGTGCGTTGCGCTGGATCTGCGCGTCGGACGGCTTGAGCAGCAGGTAGACGAGGATCCCGAGGAGCGGCAGGAGGAGCATGCCGAGCGTCCAGCCTGCCTTCGCGCCGGGGCCGAGGTCGGGCCGCCGGAGCGCGTCGAGCACGAACTTCGCCCAAATGAAGAGGAAGAGCACGATCGCCACGATGATCAGGATCCGCATCCGGGCGACCCTATCGCGACCGGACAAGTAGCGTGACCGGGATGTTCGACCACGTCGAGATCCGCGCCGCCGACCGCGCCGCGTCCGAGCGGTTCTACGACCTCGTGCTCGCGACGCTCGGGGTCGAGCGCGCCGCGACGGAGGAGGAGTTCACCGGGTGGGCCGGGTTCTCGGTCGCCCCGGCGACGGACGACCAGCCGCCGACGCACCGGCTCCACCTCGGCTTCGCGGCGCCCTCGCGCGCGCACGTGGATGCGTTCTGGCGGGCGGGCACCGAGGCGGGGTACGCCGACGACGGCGCGCCCGGCCCGCGGCCCGAGTACCGCGAGGACTACTACGGCGCGTTCCTCCTCGACCCCGACGGGAACAGCGTCGAGGCCGTCCATCACGGCGACGTCGGCGGCGAGAACGCGATCGACCACCTCTGGATCCGCGTCGCGGACGTCGAGGCGGCGGCGCGCTTCTACGAGGCGGTCGCGCCGTTCGGTGGGTTCCGCCTGCGAGGCGACGATCCCGGCTGCGATCAGTTCGTCGGCGACGGCGCCTCGTTCTCCCTCGTCGCGGGCGAGCCGACCGAGCACGCCCACCTCGCGTTCCCGTCGACCGACGACGCGACCGTGGACGCGTTCCACCGCGCGCTCGTCGAGGCCGGGTATCGCGACAACGGCGGCCCAGGCGAGCGCCCGCACTACCACTCGGGCTACTACGGCGCCTTCGTCCTCGACCCCGACGGCAACAACGTCGAGGTCGTGAACCACAACCGCGCGTCGACGTGAAATAGTCGCGGCCCCAAAGTCGTCCTCCATAGTGCAAGGCGACGAACTTCTGCGAAGGAGGAGCGAATGGCGCTCTCGATCAACGACACGGCCCCGGACTTCCAGGCGGACACCACGGAAGGCCCGATCAGCTTCCACGAGTGGATCGGCGACTCGTGGGCCGTGCTGTTCTCACATCCCAAGGACTTCACCCCGGTCTGCACGACGGAGCTCGGCTACATGGCGAAGGCGAAGCCCGAGTTCGACAGGCGTGGCGTCAAGATCATCGGGCTCTCCGTCGACCCCACCGGCAAGCACGAGGAGTGGGCGAAGGACATCGAGGAGACGCAGGGCGCGGCGCCCAACTACCCGATCATCGGCGACAAGGACTTCAACGTCTCGAAGCTCTACGGGATGCTGCCCGCGGAGACGTCGGGCGACCCGGCCGACCGCACCCCGGCCGACAACCAGACGGTGCGGAACGTCTTCGTCATCGGCCCGGACAAGAAGATCAAGCTCGTCCTCGTCTATCCGATGACGACCGGCCGCAACTTCGACGAGGTGCTGCGCGTGATCGACTCGCTCCAGCTGACGGCGAAGCACAAGGTCGCGACGCCGGTCAACTGGAAGGATGGCGACGACGTGATCATCGCCGGCTCGGTCTCGGACGACGAGGCCCGCGAGACGTACCCGGACGGCTGGGAGTCCCCCAAGCCGTACATCCGGATCGTCCCGCAGCCGCGCTGAGCGCGAGCCCACACCGGAGTAGGAGGAAGGCCCGCCCGTGCGGGCCTTGCTCAGTGGCGACGTCTGCTGCGGCGTCGAGCTCGCTTGGCGTCGGCCAGGATCGCCCGGGCTGCGTTCCTCCCCGGGCCGCCGGTGATCCCGCCCCCGGGGTGGGTGCCCGCGCCGCACAGGTACAGGCCGCGGATTCCGTCGAGCCGGTATTGAGCATGGCCGAGTAGGGGCCGCCAGGCGAAGAACTGGTCGAGGGCGAGCTCGCCGTGCATCGGGTGCCCGCCGCTGAGGCCGTAGTCGCTCTCGAGGTCCGCAGGCGTGACGACGTGGCGGGCGACGATCCTGTCCGCGATCCCCGGTGCGTAGACCTCGAGCGTTCGCACGGCCGCGTCGGCCACACGGTCTCGCGTCGCCTCGTCCCAGTCCGCGTCGCGGAGGTGCCGTGGCGCGTACTGGAAGAGTGCGGTGAGGACGTGGATCCCGTCAGGGGCGAGCGAGGGGTCGGAGAGGGTCGGGATCGTCGCCTCGAGATACGGGTGCTCGGAGATCCGGCCGTACTTCGAGTCGTCGAATGCCCGCTCGAGGTCGTCGAGGCTCGGTGCGACGACGATCCTCCCGGAAAGGCGTTCGGCGGCTGCGCCGCCGAACGCCGGCAAGCCCTCGAGGACGAGGGTCACCTTCGCGACCACGCCGGGCGTGCGGATGTGCTCGACCCGCCAGCCCAGCGTCGGGCCGAGCTCGGCCGGGTCGACGAGGCGGAGAAGCGTCTGCTTGGGGTCGGCGTTCGACACGACGAGCCGCGCGTCGATCT
The DNA here is from genome assembly GCA_963720515.1 of uncultured Actinomycetes bacterium. Lineage (GTDB taxonomy): Bacteria > Actinomycetota > Thermoleophilia > Gaiellales > Gaiellaceae. The sequence goes on from OY970397.1 coordinate 1,066,869, forward strand.
CCTCGCCGTTCGCAAGCGCGACCCCCTCGACCGAGCCTCGCCCGGTTCGGATGGCCGCGACGTCGGCGTCGAGTCGAATCGTCGCGCCGCTTCCCTGCGCGGCGGCGACGAGCGCGCCCACCAGGGAGTCCGGTCCGCCGCGCGCGAAGACCGTGCGGCCCGCCGCGCCTCCTCCGGCGGCCGAGTCCCACAGGAAGTTGAGCGCCGTCCCGGCCGACCGGGGGCCCATGGCCGCGTACCGCACGCCTCGCACGCCGAGGGCGCCGCGGAGCGCCTCGCCCTCGACGGCTTCGCCGACGAGGTCCGCGACGGACATCGGCAGCACGCGCAGCGCCTCGCGCCGCTGCTCCCTCCCGAGGTGCCGCAGCCCGTTCAGGAGCGTGAGGCCGCCGGTGGCGTCCGCAAGTGACGGCGACGCGAGGTCCGGCGGCTCGGTCGCCTGAACGCGGGCCAGGAAGTCGCCCAGCGAGCGGATCCTGGAGTCGAAGGCGACGTACGCCTCGGCATCGCGCGGCTTGGGCCCCGCCCGGAGCTCGGTCGCCGTTCGGACCGGGTCGCGCCAGAGCGTAAGGCCGGATCCCTCGGCGGAAGGAGCGAAGGCCGCCACCTCTGGCTCGATCGCATGGAAGCCGTGCGAGGCGAGCCCGAGGTCACGAACGACGTCGTCACGGAGGCCTCCGACGCAATCGGCCGCAACGGGCGCGCGCACACCGGGCGCGACCTCCTCCGTGGCCAGGGGGCCGCCCGCCCGGCTTCGCCGCTCGAGCACCAGTGTCCGGAGCCCCGCGTTCGCCAGGTACGACGCCGTGACCAGGCCATTGTGGCCGGCCCCGACCACGACCGTGTCGTATCGCTCGCGGGCCACGCTCAGGCGGCCTTCTTGCCGCGGAGCCCGCGCAGGACCTGCTGCGCCGCAAGGCGTCCCGACGCGCCCATGATCCCGCCCCCGGGGTGCGTGGCCGAGCCGCACATCCAGAGGTTCCGAAGCGGCGTCCGGTAGCGCGCCCAGCCCGGCACGGGCCGGTTGAAGAAGAGCTGCTCGAGCGAGAGCTCGCCCTGGAAGATGTTCCCCTCGGAGAGCCCGAACGTGTCCTCGATGTCCTTGGGGGTGAGCACCTGCGCGTGCAGGATGAGGTCGCGGATGTTCGGCGCCCGCTCCGCGATCGTGTCGATGACGGTTTCCCCGAACGCAGTGCGCCGGCCGTCGTCCCATTGGTCGCCCTCGGCCAGGTGGTAGGGCGCGTACTGGACGAAGCAGCTCATGACGTGCTTCCCGGGAGGCGCCATGGACGGGTCGACGAGGGTCGGGATGACCATGTCGATGTACGGGCGCCGGCTGAAGCGCCCGGACTTCGCGTCGTCGTAGGCCCGCTCGATGTAGTCGATGCTCGGGCTGAAGCTGATCGCGCCGCGCAGGTGGTCGCCCGTACCGGGGAGGCACGTGAAGTCGGGCAGCCCGTCCAGGGCGAGGTTCACCTTCCCGCTGGAGCCCCGGTACCGGTAGCGCTCGACCTCCTCGAGGAACGGCCCGTCGAGGAGGCCGGACGGCACGAGCCGGGCGAACGTCTGCCGCGGGTCGAGGCTCGAGAGCGTCACCCGCCCGGTCACCTCGTCGCCCGCCGACGTGACGACGCCGGTCACCTCGTCGCCCCGGGTCAGGAAGTGGTCGACGGCGGTCTCGGTCCGGATCTCGGCGCCGAACGACCGGGCGGCGCTCGCGATCGCCTCGCTGACGGCGCCGGTCCCTCCGCGCGGGATTCCCCAGGCGCGCAGGACGCCGTCGATCTCGCCCATGTAGTGGTGCAAGAGGACGTAGGCGGTCCCGGGAGAGCGGATCCCCTGGAACGTGCCGATGATCCCGGAGGCGCTCATCGTCGCCTTCAGCGGATCCGTCTCGAACCACTGGTCGAGGAAGTCGGCGGCGCTCATCGTCATGAGCTGGATGAACACCGCCCGCTGCTCCAGGGAGAGGCCGTTGAAGTCGCGGGCGAGACGTGCGACGGGGAGCCATTCGCGCGGATCGAGCCGGCCCGGGTCCGCCGGCGCCATGGACAGGATCGGCTTGATGAACCTCGCCATCTCGACCATGAGGCGGCTGTACTCCTCGTACGCCTCCGCGTCGCTCGCCGACCAGCGCCGGAGCTCCCGCACGGTGCGGCCGTGGTCGTTCACACGCCACAGGTAGTCGTCGTCGAGCGGCGTGAACGTTCCGTCGAGCGGCAGGATCTCGAGGCCGTGCTGCGGGAGCGCGAGCTCCCGGACGATCTCGGGGCGAAGCAGCGAGACGACGTAGGAGGCCACGCTGAACCGGAAGCCGGGGAACACCTCCTCGGTGACCGCCGCCCCGCCGAGCACGTGGCGCCGCTCCAGCACGACGACCTTGAGCCCGGCCCGCGCGAGGTACGCCGCGGCCACGAGCCCGTTGTGCCCGCCGCCGACGATCACGGCGTCGTAGGTGCCGTTATTGGAGGTCGCCATCAGCGGCGACCCTAACGGCGGCACGGCTCGGCGCGCTTGCCGAGGCGCGCCCGATTATGCTTGCCGACCATGCCCGGCGGCCCCTTCGACATGACGACGGTTCAGCGTGGAGCGCGCCTGCGGCGCAGCCCCTTCTACGAGGCGACGCAGCGACACGGCCCGAAGGGTTTCACCGTCTACAACCACACGCTCTTCCCGATCAACTTCGACGACTTCGAGGCCGAGTATTGGCACCTGCTGAACCACGTGACGCTCTGGGACGTCTCCGTCGAGCGCAACGTGGAGGTGACGGGCCCGGACGGCTTCCGCTTCGCGCAGCTCCTCACCTGCCGCGACCTCAGCAAGTGCGAGGTCGGCCAGGGCAAGTACGTGCTGATCACGGCGCCGGACGGCGGGATCCTGAACGACCCGGTCATGCTGCGCCTCGACGAGAACACGTTCTGGTTCGCGCTCGCGGACAGCGACGTGCTGCCGTACGCGCAGGGGCTAGCGGCGCACGCGGGGATGGACGTGCAGCTCTCGGAGGCCGAGGCGTACCCGCTGCAGATCCAGGGCCCGAAGTCGAAGGACGTCGTCCGTGCCCTGTTCGGCGACGAGATCCTCGACCTCGGCTACTACCGCTTCCGCCGCCTCGACCTGGACGGCATCCCGCTCATCCTCACCCGCACCGGCTGGACGTCGGAGGTGGGATACGAGATCTACCTCCTCGACGCCTCGCGCGGCGGGGACCTGTGGGACAGGATCATGGAGGCGGGCGAGCCGCACGAGATCCGGCCGACGGGGCCGGTGGACATCCGCCGGATCGAGGGCGGCATCTTCAACTGGGGTGCCGACATGAACTACGAGAACAACCCCTTCGAGCTGGGCCTCGACCGGCTCGTCGACCTGGACAGCGAGGCGGATTTCATCGCCCGCGACGCGCTCACGCGGATTCGCGACGAGGGCGTGAAGCAGAGGATCGTCGGCGTCGAGATCGACGGCGACCGGCTGGGGATGAACGCAACGGACTGGCCGGTGTCGGCCGACGGCGCGAGGGGACGGGTGACCTCCGCTGTGTATTCGCCCCGCCTCGAGAAGAACATCGGGTACGCGTGGCTCCCGGTCGAGCACACCGAGCTCGGGACGCATGTCGCGGTCGAGACACCCGAGGGGACGAGGGACGCGACGATCGTGCGGCTGCCCTTCTTCGACCCCGAGAAGCAGATCCCGAAGTCCTAGACCGTCGTGTCGGTCGGAACCGCGTTCTATCCCCGGACCGCGCCACTCAACGCCAAGCAGCAGTGGCGGGAATGGTCGGGCTACTTCGCGGCGAGCGCCTACTCCGACTCCCACGAGATCGAGTACAACGCCATCCGCGAGGCGGCGGCGCTCATCGACGTCTCTCCGCTCTACAAGTACCTGGTCTCCGGGCCTGACGCCACGCGGCTCGTCGACCGCGTGATCACGCGGGACGCGGGCAAGCTCGCCGTCGGCCGCGTCTACTACACGTCCTGGTGCAACGAGGACGGCCGCGTGGTCGACGACGGGACGGTTGCCCGCCTCGAGGAGCAGAGCTACCGCTGGACGGCCGCCGACCCGTCGCTGCGCTGGCTCCGGATGAACGCTCGCGGCCTGGACGTCGAGATCGAGGACGTGAGCGAGCGCATCGCCGCGCTGGCCGTGCAGGGTCCGCTGAGCCGCGCCGTGCTCGAGGCGGCCACGGAGACGTCCTGGGGCGACCTCAGGTACTTCGGCCGGCGGGCCGGGCAGATCGGCGGCATCCCCGTCGACGTCTCCCGGACGGGCTATACGGGCGACCTCGGCTACGAGGTCTGGGTCGAGAGCGCTAAGGCGGTCGAGCTCTGGGATGCCCTCGTGCGGGCGGGGAGCGCGTACGGCATCCGGCCGGCCGGGATGCTCGCCCTCGACATCGCGCGGATCGAGGCGGGGCTCATCCTCATCGAAGCGGACTTCGACTCCGTGCGGCACGCGCTGATTCCCGAGCAGTCGTACTCGCCCTTCGAGCTGGGCGTCCTGGGCCGCTTCGTCGACTTCGAGAAGCCGGTGGAGTTCGTCGGCCGCCGCGCGCTCGAGCAGGAGCAGGCTCGCGGCGGGCCGCCGCGGAGGCTCGTCGGCCTCGAACTCGACTGGGAGCCGCTCGAGGAGCTGTACAGCGAGAAGGGGCTGACGGCGGCGCTCGAGCCGGCCGCCTCGCGCGTCCCCGTCCCCGTGTACGCGGGGCGCCGCCAGGTCGGCAAGGCGACCAGTACGACGTGGAGCCCAACACTGAAGAAGGTGGTTGCGCTGGCGTCAGTCGCCGCCGACCACAGCGAGCTCGGCACGAGGATCGAGGTCGAGTGGACGGTGGAGGCGCAGCGCAGCCGAACGGCGGGGACGGTCGTCGAGCTGCCGTTCTTCAACCCGGCGCGCAAGACCTCGACGGCCGCGTAAGAGAAAGGCCCCGTTTCCGGGGCCTTTCGAGGTAGCGGGGGCGGGATTTGAACCCGCGACCTCCGGGTTATGAGCCCGGCGAGCTACCTGGCTGCTCCACCCCGCGTCGCAGCCCCAAGATACCACGCGCACATGGATTCGGCCGCCGGAGGGATTGGCGAAACGACTGCTCGTCGCAGGGGCGCGATGGGCGGTGCGAAGCAAGGACGCAGGGAGCGTCCGTATCGGTGATACGGGCGCGACTGAGGACGCCGTCCTCGCGCCGTTCAGCGCGGCCCTGCGGCTCAGCGGTCCTTTCGCCGAGCCCTCATCTCCACACGTCGCGCAGGATGAAGAACAGGAACAGCGCAAACGGGATGAGGCGCCACAGCCGGGCGCCCTTGGAAGGAGGCTTGGACTCCACCTCGTCGGGCTTGCTCGTCTCTGCCGGCATGGGCGGCGGCTCGAAGGATCCGGGCTCGACCGTGACCGTCTCGGCGGGGTCCTCGCCGGCCGCGCGGTCGATTTCGCGGAGCAGCCGCTCGGCCTCGGCGGCGTCGGCGTCGTCGCCCTTCGCGGCGATCGTCTCGGCCATGCGCTCCACCGCGGCCAGGTCGCCGGCGTTCTGCTCCGCCTGCGCTGCGTCGAGCGCGCTCCAGAGATGGACGAGCGCCTCGGCGGGCTCGCCGCGCCCGAGCGCGTCCTTCGCATGGCTCAGGCTGTCCGGCACGGCGTCATTATCGTCTCGGGCTACGATCGGTGGATGCGCGTCGCGGTCGTCGATCTGGGCACCAACTCCACGCGCCTCCTCGTGGCGGACGTGGAGGACGGCTCCGTGCGCGAGGTCGAGCGGCGTCTCGCGATCACTCGGCTCGGCGAGTCGGTGGACGCGCGCCGCAAGCTCCTCCCCACCGCGATCGCGCGCGTTCGGAACGTGCTCGGCGACTACCGGCGCGAGATCGAGGCGCTCGGCGTCGAGCGGACGCTGACGCTCGCGACGAGCGCCGTGCGGGACGCGGACAACGGCGAGGCATTCCTCGGCGAGATCGAGTGGAGCTACGGGTTCTCCACGCGCCTGCTCTCGGGCGAGGACGAGGCGCGGATGATGTTCCGCGGCGTCGCTTCCGGGCTGAACGGACAGGGCGTGGACGGCACGCTCCTCGTGGACGTCGGGGGCGGCTCGACCGAGCTCGTGCTCGCCGACGGGGACGGCGTCGCGTTCCATACGAGCCTCGACCTCGGCTGCGTGCGGCTGACCGAGCGGTTCCTCGCGAGCGATCCGCCGACGGCGGCCGAGCTCGCGGAGTGCCGCGCGGCGGTGCGCGCGCTCCTCGGCGAGCGGGTTCCCGAGACCGTGCGCCCGACGAGCGCGATCGGCGTCGCCGGAACCGTCACGACACTTGCGACGCTCGAGCTCGGCCTCGCCGACGAGGATCCCGAGATCCTCCACGGCCACCGGCTCCGCGCCCCGTGGATCGAGGACGAGCTCGCGCGGTTCGCACGGCTGCCGGTCGCCGAGATCGCGCTGGTGCCCGGCGTCCATCCGTCGCGCGCGCCGGTGCTGGTCGCCGGGATCGCCCTCGTGGCCGAGGTGCTCGCGCATTTCGGGCTCGCCGAGCTCGAGGTCAGCGAGCGCGACATCATGCACGGAGGCGCGCTCGCGGCCGCGGAGCTCCCGGAGCCCGAGGAGGGCGCGGTCCCGCCCGGCGCCTACACGTGCTGCTGAGCCCGCCGATTGGCACGCATTCGGCGCAGTTCCGTCACAGACACGCGCCCATTTCGCCGATAGCATCGTGGCTGGTTGGGGGTGGGTTGGGAGCCCTCATCAGACGCGCGAGCGCGCGGGTAAACGAGGAGGAGCTAGGAGCTCGCGTCCTCGTCGGGCGGCGGGTCGTCCTCGGCCAGGCGGCGCACGAGGGGCTCGCGCGGGAGGATCCCGAGGAGCCGGCCGTCCTCGACGACCGCGATCCGCTCGAGGTCGTGCTCGGCCATCGCGTGCAGCGCCTCGTCGAGCGCCGCGTCGGGGCCGATGGTCGCCACGGCGCCGTCCGCGAGATCGGCCGCGGTCAGCCGGGCCACGTCGTCGCCGCGCGCGACCGCTGCCACGATCGCCTCGTCGTTCACCGCGCCGACGAACCGCTCGCCGTCCACGACGAGCACGGTCGTCACGTTGGGGCGCGCCAGCGCCTCGGCGGCGTCCCGCCCGCTTGCGGACGCCTCGAGCACCGGCGGATCCGAGACCAGCGCCTCGCGAACGACCGTCACGGGTAGACGCCCCGCGCCATGAGCGCGTTGGCGACCTCGCGGATCGACCGCACGAGCGCGGCGCTCCGAAGCGACAGCTCCTCGGACTCGGACAGGGTCCACACACGGTCGAGCGCGTCGCGCATGAGGTCGTCGAGCCGCGTCCGGATCTCCTCGCGCGTCCAGAAGAGCCGCTGGATGTCCTGCACCCACTCGAAGTACGAGACGGCGACGCCGCCGGCGTTCGTGAGGATGTCCGGCAGCACGATGATCCCGCGCTCGGCGAGGATCGCGTCGGCCGGGAGCGTCGTCGGGCCGTTCGCCCCCTCGGCGACGACCTTCGCGTTGATCCGCCCCGCGTTCGCCTCCGTCAGCACCCGCTCGGTCGCCGCGAGCACGAGCACGTCGCACTCGAGCTCGAGGAGCTCCGCGTTCGAGACCTCGCGCGAGCCGGGGAACCCAACCACGCCGCCCTCCTTGGCCCGCCACGCGTCGAGCGCGGCGAAGTCGATGCCCTCCTCGGTGTGGATCCCGCCCGCGATGTCCGAGACGCCGACCACCTTCGCGCCACGCGCCGCGAGCTCGTGCGCGGCGACGCCGCCAACCTTCCCGTACCCCTGGACGACGCAGGTCGTGCCGGCGAGCTCGAAGCCGAGCCGCCGCACCGCCCCGTCCACGACCATGACGACGCCGATCCCGGTCGCCTCGGGCCGAAGCACCGAGCCACCGACCGAGAGTGGCTTGCCGGTCACGATCTCCGGCACCGCGTGGCCGACCTGCATCGAGTACGTGTCCATCATCCACGCCATCGTCTGCTCGTCGGTCGCCATGTCCGGCGCGGGGATGTCCTTCTGCGGCCCGATGATCGGCAGGAGCTCCGACGTGAACCGGCGCGTCAGCCGCTCGCGCTCGTCGAGCGAGAGCGCGCGCGGGTCGCAGCGAACGCCGCCCTTCGCACCGCCGTACGGCAGGCCGAGGAGCGCGCACTTCCACGTCATGAGCATCGCGAGAGCCGCGCACTCGCCGAGCGTCACGGCGACGTCGTAGCGGACGCCGCCCTTGGTCGGGCCGAGGACGCTCGAGTGCTGCACCCGGTAACCCGGGAAGACGGCGAGCGAGCCGTCGTCGAGCCGGATCGGCACGGCCACGGAGAGCGCGCGCTCGGGGTAGCGGAGGACCTCGGCGGCGCCGACGCCGACGTCGGCGTGCTCGAGCGCGCCGTTCAGCTGGCCGAGGGCCGTGCGGAAAAGCGGGTCGTCGAGCTCCGGCGGGAGGTCGGACGGCGGCGCGTGCGTGGACGGCGCGGACATTGGCCGGAGTCTACTTTCGGCCCTCCGCCCGCTCGACCACCAGGGTGAGGTCGTCGCGGCCGGTGACGCGGACCTTCTCGCCGGGATCGGCGCCCTCGTCGCAGGACGCCGCCCAGATCTCGCCGGAGAGCCTGACCTGGCCCAGCGGCCGGCACTCCGTTACCACCGTCGCGGTTGCGCCGATCAGCGTCTCCGCCCCGACCTGGATCCTGCGCCGGCGCGAGAGCCGGATCCAGAACGCCGTCTCCCCCACCTCGACGATCGCCGCCGCGATCACGGCCAGGATGCCCCACACGGGCGGGAGCACGAACACGGCGAGCAGCACGGCGCCGACCAGGAGCACGCCGCGCACTGTAGGGATCACTTGTCACATCGGGCTCGTGCCGCAACAATCCCGCGACGACCGGCGACCGAAGGAGGAACGGTGGAAGCCTCGACCACTCCGACCCGGCAGTTCGACCATCTGCGCGAGCACTCGATCGGGCTCCCGGAGGCGCTCTTCCAGTCGATCACGCACATGGCCCCCGCGGCGGCGGTGGCGTTCTCGCTCCTCGTCTCGGTGTCGTTCGCCGCGCAGGCGCTTCCGCTCGCCGTGCTCTTCGCCGCGATCGCATGCGCGCTCGTGGCCAGCTCGATCGGCCAGCTCGCGAAGCAGATGCCGTCGGCCGGCGGCCTCTACACGTACGTGAGCACCTCGCTCGGGCCGCGTGCCGGCTTCCTCACGGGGTGGAGCTTCATGTTCTTCGCGCCGCTCGTCGCCCCGCTTCTCTTCCTCATCTTCGCGTGGGCGACCGAGGACGTCGTGAAGAACGAGATCGGCTGGGACATCGGCTGGGCGTGGTGGGTCATCGCCGCCGCTGCGATCGTCTTCTTCCTCACCTACCGCGACGTCCGCCTCTCGACCCGGGCGGGGATCGTCCTCGGGGCGTTCGAGATCGCCGTCTTCGCCGGCCTCTCGCTCTGGATGCTCATCTCGAACTTCGACCAGCTGAACCTCCAGGCGTTCAACCCGGAGAACGTGAACCCGAGCGCGTCAAGCGACTTCTCGGGCGTCTTCAAGGGGATGGTCTTCGGGATCCTCGCGTTCATCGGCTTCGAGGCTGCGGCACCGCTCGGCGAGGAGGCGCGACACCCGCGCTGGACGATCCCGCGCGCCGTCATCGGCGCGGCCGTCCTGATCGGCATCTTCTATGTGTTCTGCTCCTACGCCTGGGTGTACGGCGCGGGGTTCAACCAGTTCCTCACCCAGACCGACACCACCGTGAACCCCGATCCCTGGCGCGCGCTCGGGAAGGTCTTCTGGCACACAGGGTGGATCCTCATCTTCGTCGCCATCTTGAACTCGGCGATCGCCAACGCGAACGCGGGCGTGAACGCAGCCACGCGCGTGGTCTATGCGATGGCGCGGAACGGCGCGGCGCCGCACCAGCTGGCCCGCACGCACCCGGAGCACAAGACCCCGGGCCTCGCGATCATCATCAACGTCTGGGGCGGGGCGATCCTCGCGCTGCTCCTCGGCTGGAAGTGGAGCCCGCTGACCGCGTTCTCGCTGATCGCGACGGCGATCACGATCGTCGTGATCGTGATCTACATCCTCGTCTGCCTCGGGACGATCGTCTACTACCTGCGCCAGCGCCGGAGCGAGTTCAACCCGCTGCTCCACCTGATCTTCCCGATCCTCGGCGCGCTCGCGTTCACCGCCCCGCTCTACTACACGTACAAGGACCGCTCCCCGAACCCCGTCGGCTACGCGAACTGGATCGCGATCGCGTGGCTCGCCATCGGGATCCTGCTGACGATCTGGATTTCGATGCGCCGTCCGCAGGCGCTCGAGAACGCGAAGCGGATCTTCGTGGAGGACGAGACCGTCGCCCCACCGACCTCGGCGGGGCAGTAGCGATGGCCACCGCCGCCCAGGAGCTCGTCGGCCGCGACCAGGTCATCTGGGCGTTCGGCCCGGACCTCGAGCCAGTGCTCGAGGTCGAGCCGGGCGCGGTCGTCCGCCTCGAGACGAACGACTGCTTCACGGGCCAGATCCGAAGCGAGGAGGACCTCGTCACCGGCATCGACTTCGAGCGGATCAACAGCGCGACCGGCCCGATCGCGGTGAAGGGAGCGGAGCCCGGCGACTCGCTCGTCGTCGAACTCCTCGAGGTGAACCCGATCGAGTGGGGCGTCGCGACGATCATCCCCGGCTACGGCCAGCTCCACGAGCAGGTCAGGTCGCCGGTGACGAAGATCTTCCAGGTCCGCGACGGGTGGATCGAGATGGACGAGCGGATCCGGTTCCCGGTGCGGCCGATGGTCGGCGTCGTCGGCGTCGCGACCGAGAGCGAGACGCTCACGAACGCGCTCCCCGGCCAGCACGGCGGGAACCTCGACAACCACATGCACGGCCCCGGCGCCCGCATGTTCTTCCCCGTGCGCCAGCCGGGCGGCATGTTCGCGGTCGGCGACATGCACGCGTCGATGGGCGACGGCGAGATCTGCGGGACGGGCGTCGAGATCGCAGGCGAGGTCGTCGTCCGCTTCGACCTCGTCAAGGGCAAGCAGGGGCGCTGGCCGGTCACCGAGCTCGCCGACCGCTGGGTCGTCCACGCGACCGCGTTCGAGTTCATGGACGCGATGCAGCTCGTCTGCGAGGAGGCCGCCCGGATGCTCGTGGACGAGTGGGACATGACGATGGAGGACGCCTTCATCTTCCTGAGCGTCGCCTGCGACGTCGGGATCGCCCAGGCGTGCAAGCCGGGGCCGGGGTTCGAGACGATCGCCCGCGTCGTCATCCCCAAGATCGAGGCGATCCCGGGCCCGTTCAAGCCGGTCGCCTAGCTGTTCGACACCCGCGGCCGACCTGCGCGGCCGCGGCCAGACGCAAGCGAAGGTCGGATTATCCGACGCGAGTCGTCATGGTCGGCGCGAAGCGGCGGCCGGACTCGCGTCGGTTAATGCCGGGGCCGGGAGTCGAACCCGGATGCCCGAAGGCAGAGGATTTCAAGTCCCCCGCGTCTACCAGTTCCGCCACCCCGGCGAGGTTGTCGGCGCTAGTTTCCGGGCGCTAACGAGTCGAGCGGGAAGTACTCGGGGCCCTTGCCTCGATAGTCGTCGATGAAGCTGTTGAACGCGTCCTCGTCGAACGTCGAGCAGATCGCGAGCGTCCCCGTCTGCTTCGTGACGCGGGTGTTCGGGTCGGTCGGGTCACCGTCGCGGCTCGCGACCCAGGCGCTGAGCGCGATCTTGTCCTTGAGCTCGGCCGCCTGGCCGGTCGCGGGAAGCGGCGCGACCACGAGGCCGCGCGGGTCGACGCGGTACCACGCGAGGAGCTTCTGCACCACGTCGTCCGGCACGTCCGCGCCGTACTGGACGCCGACGCCCCCGTGCTCGAGGTTGTGGACGAGGTGGGTCTGCTCGACCGGCTTCGGGTACTCGCCGAAGACGAGCGGCTGGAAGAAGTGCGTGCCCGGACGTGGGCGGGAACGAGTTGTACTTGAAGCCCTTCGGGAGCGTCTCCGTCTCGATGTGCTCCTGGCCCTGCCCCGGGTAGGTCGTGACCTTGCAGACGCCGCTCGCGGCCGCGCCGCTGTCGTCGCCGCCGCGCATGGCGAACGCGATTCCCCCGCCGATCAGCGCAAGCAGCACGACGGCGCCGACGCCGGCGAGGATGAGCCTCGTGCGGCGCGGGTCGTGCGGGCGCTTCGGATCCGAGCGGACCTTCGGCGCCTGGACCGCCCGTTTGGGCGGATCGGGGGTCTTGCTCTTCTTCGCCACGGGCTCCGGAATGTAGCAGCGGGCCTTACGCGCTCGGCCCGCGAACCGTGAGCCCGAGAACGTCCGGCCGGTGGTAGTGGCCGGCCGGGTCGAACCGCTGCCGCTCCTCGTAGAGCCGCGCCGGATCGAGCTCCGCGTAGAGGATCCCCTCCTCGTCGTAGAGCGGCCCGGCGAGGTAGGCGCCGTCCGGCCCGAGGATCGCGCTTCCACCTCGGCCGATCACGTCCACGCCGTCCAGGAGGTCGCGAAGCGGGAAGTCCTTCGGGTACGCCGAGGCTCGCTGGAAGTGGCACGGGCTGATCACGAACGCGCGCGACTCGCGCGCGATGTGGACGAGCGTCGCCTGCCACTCGTCACCGTCGTCGGCGGTCGACGCCACGTAGAGCTCGACGCCGGACTCGTACAACGCGAAACGCGCGAGCGGCATGTAGTTCTCCCAGCAGATGAGCCCGCCGAGGCGCCCGAGCGGCGTGTCGATCGCGCGGAGGCCCGAGCCGTCGCCCGGCCCCCAGACGAGGCGCTCGTGATTCGTGGGGACGAGCTTGCGGTGGTGCAGCGCAAGCGCGCCGTCGGGGCCGTAGCCGAGCAGCGTGTTGTAGAGCGTGCCGGGCCGCTCCGGGTCGATCTCGGTGACGCCGACGACGAGCCAGGCGTCATGCTCGCGCGCGATCTCGCCCATGCGGTCGGCGGCCGGGCCCGGCACCTCCACCGACTCGCGCGCGAGGAGCGCGAAGGCGGCCTTGGCGCGGGGGTCGGTCCAGCCGGCGAGCGCCTTGGCCCAAATGGACGAGGGATACGCCGGGACGAACGCCTCGGGGAAGACGATCAGGCGCGCACCGGCGCGGGCCGCCTCGGCGGTGCGCTCGGCCAGGCGCTCGAGCGTCGCCTCGCGGTCGAGGACGACCGGCTCGGCCTGGACGCATGCGACCTGGACGGGATCGCGCACGTGCAGGTTCTATCGCACTTTCGGCCACACCGTCCGATGGCGCGCGTACGTTTGCAGGCCCCATGGCAGCGGTCATCGTCACCATCGTCGCCCTCGGCCTCGTCGCCTATCTCCTCCTGCGCGCGATGCGCGACATGAAGGACGCGAGCACCACCCAGCTCTCGGAGCTGAAGGCGGAGACCGCGTCCCAGCTCGATCAGCGCAACGCGGAGGTAGACCGCCGGATCCTCGGCGTGACCGAGACCCTCGACCGGCGCCTCTCCGAGCTCGACACGAAGGTCGACCGACGCCTCGCGAACGCGTCGGAGACCTCGACGCGGATCCACGACCGGCTCGGCAAGCTCGACGAGGCGACGGCGCAGATGAACGAGCGCGCCCGCGACCTGTCCCGCCTCGAGCATGCGCTGCGGCCGCCCAAGGCGCGCGGCGGCTTCGGCGAGATGCTGCTCGCGAACCTACTCGCGGACACGTTCCCCGCGGACAAGTACTCGCTCCAGTACGGCTTCCGGAGCGGCGAGCGCGTGGATGCCGTGATCCACCTCCACCAGGCGATGGTCCCGGTGGATGCGAAGTTCCCGCTCGACAACTACGCCAAGTCCGTCGAGGCGGAGAACGAGGCCGACCGCGAGACATACGGAAAGCTGTTCGCCCGCGACGTGAAGGGCCACGTGGACGCGATCGCGCAGAAGTACATCCGCCCGGACGAGGGCACGTACGAGTTCGCGCTCATGTACCTCCCGGCCGAGGCCGTGTACTACGAGCTCGTCTGCGGCAAGGAAAGCCCGCTCTCCTACGCGCTCGAGCGGAAGGTCATCCCGGTGTCGCCCTCGACGCTGCACGCGTACCTCCTGGTGCTCGTCCTCGGGTTCCGAGGGCTCCAGATCGAGGAGCACGCGCGCGAGGTCATGACCTACGTCGCCGACCTGAACCGGGACTTCGACCGCTTCAAGGCCGACTTCGACCTCGTCGGCAAGCATCTCGGGAACGCGCAGACGAAGTTCGGCGAGGCCGAGAAACGGGTCTCGCGCTTCGAGACGAAGCTCGAGCACGCCGCCGAGTCCGAGCTCATCGTGGGCGCGGAGACCGTCGAGATCGAGGCTGAAGCCGAGACGGTGCACGAGCTCCCGCGCGCCCGCGACGCCGCCTAGCTAGAACCGAAGCAGCGCGCCGATCCCGCCGACCGGGGCGAGGTCCTGGGCGCGTTCGAGCGAGCAGACGCTGCCGCCGTGGCGAAGCGTGAGCCGGACCGCGGCGTCGAGCCCGCTCGGAATCTCCTCGAGCGGCGTGCCGTCCAGCGGGCACTCGCCGGCGTCGAGCTCGGCGCGGCCGCACCGCGGGCAGCGATGCGCCGACCGGTCGGCGCCGGCCTGGACGAGGAGGACGTCCACCCGCGCGTCGGAGGCGGCGGGAAGGGTGTCCTTCCAGCCCGCCGCGGCGCGGTCGGCCTGTCCCACCGCGGCGTGCCACTTATCGAGGACCGCCTGCTCGCGCTCGACTCGGCGCTCGTCGAAGAGCGGGGCGACGCGCTCGAAGATCTCGGACGGCGTGGAATGCGACTCGACGCTCGTCCAGCCCGCAAGCACCGCCCGTACCTCGGCCGAGAGGTGGGTCGCGAGCTCGGCGCGGCTCTCATCCGGCGCGGCGATCACCAGGTCGGCGACGCCGGCCTCGCGCACGATGCGGTCGACCGCGTCGGCGACCTCGCGCAGGTGCCGAGAGGCGAGCACGTCGACGTGCCGCTGGTAGCGCGCCTGCGACCAGCCGCCCTGGTCATGGCGGCGCGGCTGCTCCTCGCTCAGGTCGATCGCCTCCTCGAGGCGCCCTCCCCGCAGGCGGAGAATGCGCCCCTGCTCGCGACTCGCCACGACGACGAGCCCCCCGTCGCCGCGGCCGACTAGCGGAACGAGCGGGGCGAGGCGGAACCACCGGTCGATCGAGCTGCCGTCCGGCACCGGCTCGACCAGCTCGAACTGTTGCGACACCTCGTCGCCCGCGCTGAAGAGGGCGAAGCCGCGCGCCCCGTCGTGCTCGACGGGCTCGTTCTCGAGGAACGACCTGAGCCGCGCGAGGTCCTGACGAAGCGCCATCCGGTCAGCATGAGAGAGGCCGGCGCTCTCCTGCTCACCCTGCCGGCCCGCCTCGTCCAGCACCGCGTGAAAGTGGGAGTGCGCCTCGGCGGGGGTCGGAACTACGCTCGGGTCGAGGTTCAGGAAGACGCTCACGGCTCTCGGCGCCTCGGCCTCGAACTCGGCGAGCCGGCGGAGATCGCCCCAGGTGAGCCCTCTGGCCACGTCGCTATCCTTGCCCTTTCCGCCCGAGGCTACACGGAACACCCCGCCCGGCTGGATCGTTTTCCCATACAGGCGTCTGACGTACGGACGCGGGGAACCGAAAGGACGAAGGTGACCACAGGCGAGACCAAGAAGCTCATCGTGATCGGCGGCGGCCCGGCCGGATACACCGCTGCGCTCTACAGCGCGCGGGCGAACCTCGAGCCGCTCGTCCTCGAGGGCTTCCAGTGGGGCGGGCAGCTCATGATCACGAGCGACGTCGAGAACTACCCGGGCTACCCGGGGGGCGTGCTCGGCCCGAAGATGATGCAGGACTTCCGCGAGCAGGCCGACCGCTTCGGCGCCGAGCTCGTGACGGACGACGTGACCAAGGTGGACTTCTCGGTGCACCCGTTCCGCGTGTGGGTCGGCGAGACCGAGCACCGGGCGGAGGCGGTCATCGTCGCGACGGGCGCAACCGCACGCCAGCTCGGTCTCGACTCGGAGATCCGCATGCAGGGCGCGGGCGTGACGTACTGCGCGACCTGCGACGGCGCCTTCTACCGCGACAAGCGCGTCGTGGTCGTCGGCGGCGGCGACTCCGCGATGGAAGAGGCCATCTTCCTCACCCGGTTCGCCTCCTCGGTCACCGTGATCCACCGCCGCGAGACGTTCCGCGCCTCGCCGATCATGGTCGACCGGGCCCACGCCAACGAGAAGGTCGAGTTCGTCCTCGATTCGGTCGTCGAGGAGGTCGTCGGCGGCGACAAGGTGACCGGCGTCCGGGTTCGCAACGTCAAGACCGACGAGATCTCCGAGATTCCGGCGGAGGGCGTGTTCGTCGCGATCGGCCACGACCCCGCGACCGAGCTCTTCCGCGGACAGCTCGACCTCGACGAGGAGGGCTACATCCTCACCGAGGGCAAGTCGACGCGCACCAACATCCCCGGCGTGTTCGCTGCGGGCGACTGCGTCGACCACGTCTACCGGCAGGCGATCACCGCGGCCGGAATGGGCTGCGAGGCGGCGCTCGACGCCGAGCGCTGGCTGTCGGCGCGCGAGGCAGGCGAGCATGACCCTCTCGTTGAAGAGGGCGCGCTCGCGACCCCGTAGGACCGGTAGGCGGTTCGGCGTCGGCGGGGCCGGGCGGCGGCGCTAGCATCGTTCGCGGCATGCCCTACTTCATCTGCCCGAACTGCAAGCGGCGCTCGATCGACCACGACCGGAGGGAAGGGCTGACGCTCGACGCGGTCGGCTGCGCTAACTGCGGCTTCGGCTTCCTGTTCGAGCTGATGGAGGACTACTACCCGGGCCCCTCGACCGCGTTCGTGGTCTGCGACCAGGAGCGCCGCGTGCTCGCCGCCGGTCGCGGGATGTTCGAGCTGACCGGATTCACCGAGAGCGAGCTGATCGGCCAGGACGTCACGGAGGCGCTGACGCTCGACGGGGTCGAGGGCGAGCATCCGGCGGTCGTGGCGACCGAGTGGGGTGTCCGCCAGCTGGCGAAGCCCCTCACACTCACGACGCGGTCGGGTGTCCGCAAGGCGGTCGTGGGGGACTTCTTCCCCGCCTATGACGACGACGGTGGGCTCCTCGTCGCGCTCGGGCCGCGCTAGCCCGCATCACGCGGCCGCGTCCTCGCGCGCCTCGAAGAGCCGCGCCTCGACCCACGCCTGGAGCTCCTCGAGTGCGGCGAGATCCTCGGCGAGCTCGGCTGCCTCCCGCCGGAGCGCGCGTGTGTCGGCCGTGCCGAGCGCGCCGATCCGCTCGAGCCGCTCGGCGCTGGCCGAGTCGAGCGCCCGGCGCGCGGCCCGCTCGATCGCCGTCTGGCGCACGCCGTCGCGCACCCGCTCGAGCCGAGCGGCCAGCGTGGCAGCCCGTCCGGCGAGCACGTCCGCGTAGACGGCGAGATCGACAGCGCGCATTGCCCTCCACGGTAGGCGCGGGGCGGCCGGGCGATTGCGCCGATTCTGTGACCGATGTGTGCCGTAGGCTCGCGCGGTGCCGCTCACCGCGCTCCTCCTCGCGCTCGTCGCGGCCTGTCTGCACGCCGGGTGGAACGTGCTCCTCGCGGGCGCGCGCGACTCGGAGGCGGCGACCGCCGTCGCGCTCGTCGTGGCGGCGATCGCGTTCGCACCCGTGGCCGTCCTGACCTGGGACGTCGAGGCGAAGGCGTGGCCGTACATCGTGGCGAGCTCCGCGCTCGAGCTCCTCTACTTCGGGCTTCTGGCGGCGGCCTACCGGCGCTCGGAGCTCGCGCTCGTCTATCCGCTCGCGCGCGGGGCGGCGCCGGTGCTGGTGCTGCTCGGGTCGGTGGCGATCCTGGGCCGGGGACCGGGCGTCGCGGAGGCGATCGGGGTCGTCGTGATCGCGGCGGGCGTCCTGCTCGTGCGGGGCGTCGGCGGGCATGCCGACACCCGCGGAACGATCTTCGCCCTGACGATCGGCGCGTCCATCGCGGCGTACACGCTGATCGACAAGGAGGGACTCCGGTACGCGGACCCGCTCCCGTACCTCGAGCTCGTCCTTGCCGGGCCGGCGCTCGTGTACGCCGCCGGAATCGCGGTGGCGAAGGGACGCCCGGCGCTTCGGGCGGAGATGCGCCCGTCCGCGGCGCTCGCCGGGCTCGCGATGTTCGGGGCCTACGGGTTCGTGCTCGCGGCGCTCGAACGGGCACCGGCCGCGCCGGTCGCAGCGGTGCGCGAGACGAGCGTGGTCATCGCGACGATCCTCGCCGCTGTCGTGCTGCGCGAGCACGTCACGCGGCGCCGTCTCGCGGGATCGGCTGTCGTCGTGGCGGGCATCGCGCTCATAGCGCTCGGCTAGCCGGACAGAGATCGGAGAGGACGCAGTCCTCGCAGCGCGGCGCGCGGGCGATGCAGACGCGCCGGCCGTGCCAGATGAGGAGGTGCGGGAAGCGGGCCCAGTCGGCGCGCGGCACGAGCCGGCGGAGGTCGGCCTCGATCTTCACGGGGTCCTCGCGGCGCGTGAATCCGAGCCGCTGCGAGAGCCGGCGGACGTGGGTGTCGACCACGATGCCCTGCGTCGCGCCGCGCTCCGAGGCGACGACGTTCGCGGTCTTGCGCCCGACGCCGGGGAGCCGGACGAGCTCGTCGATCGTGGACGGGACCTCGCAGTCGAACTCCTCGATCAGCATCCGCATCGCGCCGCGGAGGTTGCGAGCCTTCTGGCGATACGTCCCGGTCGGGCGGACGTCGGCCTCGAGTTCCTCGGCCGGAACGGCCAGGTAATCCTCGGGCGTGCGGTACTTGCGAAAGAGGCGCTCGGTGACGCGGTTCACGGTCACGTCGGTCGTCTGGGCCGAGAGCATCACCGAGACGAGGAGCTCGATGTCGCTCCGAAACCGGAGAACGATCGTCGCGTCGGGATACTCGGCCGCGAGGCGCTCGATGACCGGGCGGATCCGGTCGCGCTTCGGCCCGACACGGCGCCGCGCCTCGGCGACGTAGCTACGAGCCACGCGTGCCGAGGTAGATGCCCCGGCCCATGAGACCCTCGGGCTCGCGCTCGACGAGCAGCCCGGCGGACCGGAACGCCTCGATGTGATCCTCCCGCGAGAAGACGCCCAGCTCGTGCCGCTCGGTGAAGGACTCCACCCCATCGGGCGTCGCGACGAGGTAGTGCATGTCCATCACCTCGGCGGAGTCGCCGACGTTCAACCGCGCCACCTTGAGATCGTCCTCGTCGACAAAGACCGCGCCGATCCGGCCGGGCTCCCAGACACCGGGCTCGAGCCAGGGCTCGACGACGAGCACCCCGCCCGGGGCGACGTGGCGGGCCAGCGAGGCGGTGGCCCGAGACAGCGCGTCACGCGTGCGGACGTAGCCGATGCTCGAGAACAGGCACGTGACGACGTCGAACTCACGCCCGAGGTCGAGCTCGATCATGTCGGCCTGGTGGAGCGCGACGCCGGGCAGCCGCTCCCGCGCGATCGCGAGGAGCTCCGGGTCGAGATCCACTCCCTCGACCTCGTACCAGCCGCGCAGCTCGGCGAGGTGCGCGCCCGTGCCGCAGGCTACGTCGAGGAGCGTCTTCGCGCCGGGCGCCCGCGCCTGCACCAACTCGTGCACCCGGGCCGCCTCGGCCGGGTAGTCCTTGAAGGAGTAGATCGCGTCGTACACGCGGGCGGAGCGGGAGAACATGCGGCTCAGACTATGCGACGCGCCAAGCGCCTCCTCCATCGACGCGCGTCCGTCCCGGCTGAGGGGCCGCCCGCCTGCTCCCGGTCGGCCGCGCGTGTGTGGGAAGGGCCTCAGCGTATCGGCGAGATCCGCGCGTGTCTGTCACGGACCGTGCCGAGAGACGCGCGAACGTGTGCCGGACGTGTGACCCGCGCGACGCGCCCCGCCGGCCGTCCGGGCCCGAGCCTAGCCAAACGACTCGAGGAGCCTCGGCCCGGCGCACACCCGGTCGAGCGCCGGGCACCCGGCGCAGGCGTACTCGCTCGGCGTCGGCCGGAAGTCGGCCTCCCGGATGCGCTGGATCGCCGCGGTGAGCTCGGCCTCGAGCTCCGCCACGTCCGCACGCCCGAAGGTCGCGACCACCGGCTCGTCCGGCCGCTCGAGGAACACGTAGGCGACCTCGACCTCGTCCGCTCCGGCGCCGAACGCGGCGAGTGCGTACACGAGCCGCTGGAGCCGGTACTCGGCCTCGACCGACTCGGCCGGCGTCGTCTCCTCGAGCCGGTTCGTCTTGTAGTCCACGACGAGCGCCCGGCCGTCCTCCAGGCGCAGCAGGTCGAGGAACCCGGTGACGAGCACGCCGTCGCGCTCGAACGTGAACCCGACCTCGGTGCGCCCGCCGCCCTCGGCCGCCAGCCGCCGCGCGAGCTCCGACCCGTGCCAGGCCGCAACGAGCGACTCGACGCGCGCGAGATCCTCCTCCGTCGCGGCCGGATAGCGCGCGAGCGTGCGCGAACGCACCTCCTCCGCGGGCGCGTCCGTCTCGAGCAGCGCGTGGACCATCGTCCCGATCTCGGTCGCGGCGAGCCCCTCCGACCCGCCCGGCACGGCGCCCGGCTCCCCGCGCAGGCCGATGATCCGCTCCGCGTAGAACCGGTACGGGCACAGCTCATAGCGCGAGAGCGCCGTGAACGAGAGCCGCCGCAGCGCGAACGCCGGCGGCGCCTCGACCTCCGCGAGCGCCGGGAGCGACGGTGCAGGCCGCGGCGCCCCGCCCTCGGCGGGTGCGAAGAGCTGGAGTTGCGGCGCGCCCGCGGGCTCGACGTCCACCGGAGGCGCGGTCGCCGGCCGGTCGACCCGCAGGACGAGCCGCGCGTCGCCGCGCTCGAGCTCCGCGGGCCCGTCGCCCGAGAGGTCGACCTCGAGCCGCTCGAGGATCCAGTGGAGCGGCGCCGACGCCTCGCGCCGCGAGCCCGGATCGACGGCGCCGGACACGATCAGCCGGTCCATCGCGCGCGTCATCGCCACGTACAGCAGCCGGCGGTTCTCGGCCTGGCCCGCCGTCTGCTCCTCCTCGCGCATCGCGTCCCAGCCGAACGCGGCCGCGCGCTCGCCGGTCGCCGGGTTGATCACGCGGAAGCCGAAGCGCCCGTCCGGCAAGCAGAGGATCTCGTCCGCTGCCGGCGACGGCGGCGTTCGCCCGGCGTCGGCGAGCACGACCACCTTGAACTCGAGCCCCTTGGCGGCATGAACCGTGAGCAGCCGTACCGCGTCCGCACCCTCCTCCTCCGCCGCAGCCTCGACCTCCTTCGCACCGGCAGCCTCCTGGTCGCGCAGGAACGCGACGAAACCCTCGATGTCCGGCCCGCGCAGCCCCTCGTACGACCGCGCAAGCCGCGCGAGCTTCCGCAGGTTGGCGTAGCGGCGCCGCCCGTCCCACTGGGAGAGCACGGCCAGGTCGTAGTCGTGCTCGACCACGATCTGCTCGCAGAGCCGCTCGAGGCCGAGGCGCTCGGCAGCGCGCGCCAGGCGCTCGTACCGCTGGCGGAACGCGTCGAAGAGCCGGCGGTCCCGCTGGCCGATCGTCTGAGGCAGCTCGCGCTCGAGTCCCACGAAGAGCGGCCGCCGCCCCACCGCGCGGCGCAAGAGGACGAGCCCGTCGTTCGAGACGCCGACGAACGGCGAGGCGAGCACGGAGACGAGCGCCTCGTCGTCGTAGCGGTTCTGCAGGAGCCGGAGGTAGTTGACGAGGTCGGCCACCTGCTGCTGGCCGAAGTAGCCACGGCCGGCGGCGCGGTACGTCGGGAGCCCCGCGGCCCGCAGCGCCTCCTCGTAGCGCTCGGCGTCGGTGCCGGCCGCGAAGAGCAGCACGATCTCTCCGGGCGCCGCCTCGCCCGCGTCAACGAGCTCGCGCACCCGCCGGGCGACGTGCCGCGCCTCGGCCTCGCGCCAGTGCGTTCCGGTCCCCTTCCAGCTGCCCTTGTCCGTCACGAGGAGCTCGACGCCGGGCCCGGCCAGCTCCGGGAACTGCGACGCGGCGACGAGCGGCTCGAAGTCGGTCCCGAACTCCGTGCCGAACAGGTGGTTGATGACGCCGAGGATCTCCGGCCGCGAGCGGTAGTTCCGCGTGAGCGCGAGGACGCCGCCCGACCGGGCGCGCCGCTCGCGGAAGACCTCGACGTCCGCGTGGCGGAAGCGGTAGATCGACTGGAACTCGTCGCCGACGAAGAAGAGCTCCTCGGGGTCGAGCGCGTCCACGAGCTCGCACTGGAGCCGGTTCGTGTCCTGGAACTCGTCCACCATCACCGAGCGGAAGCGCCACTGCGCCCGGCCGCGCGCCGCCTCGTCGTCGCGCAGGAGGTCGCGCGCGAGCAGCTGGAGGTCCTCGAAGTCCACGGCGGACTCGCGCGCCTTCGCGTCCGCGTACGCGGCGTCGAACGACCGGAGCAGCTCCTGCAGGAGGTCGCGGTCGCGCGCGGCGATCTCGTCGAGGGCCGCGCTCTCCACGTCCGAGAGCGCCTCGTCGTAGGGCACGAGCCGCTCGTCGCGCGCCACCGGGCGGAACTCGCCCAGGTCGAGCAGCGTGTCCGCCGACGGGCGACGGCCGTTCGAGGCGGCCGCGAGCTCGGCCGCGCGCTCGACCTCCGCGCGTCCCTCGGCACCGGCGGGCAGTCCGTCGAGCGTCGCGGCGGCGCACTCGCCGAGCGCCCCGAGCGCCGCCGCGAGGCCGCTCTCCTCCCCCGCGCCGAGCTCGAGCGGGCGCCCGGCCGAGCGCAGCCGCTCGTACACGCCCGCGAGCATCCGCGAGAGCCGCGCCGACCCGTACGTCGCGAGCAGCCCGAGGCGCTCCGGCTCGCGTCCGGCGCAGAAGCGGTCGAGCGCCTCGGCAAACGCCTCCGAGCGGAGGACGCGCGACTGGCTCTCGTCGAGCACGCGGAAGCCCGGGTCGAGGCCGACCTCGAACGGATGCGAGCGAAGGAGCCGATGGCAGAAGCCGTGGATGGTCGAGATCCACGCGCGGTCGATGTCGCGCGCGAGGTCGGCGCGGCCGAGCTCGGCGAGCCGCTCGCGAATCCGCGCGCGCAGCTCGCCCGCGGCGCGCTCCGTGTAGGTGATGACGAGGACCGCGTCGAGCCCGAGCTCCCGCTCGCAGACCGCCTTGACGAAGCGCTCGACGAGGACGCGCGTCTTCCCGGTGCCGGCGCCGGCCGACACGAAGACGACGCCGGCGCGCTCGATCGCCTCCTGCTGCTCGGGGTTCGGGGTCTCGACGGGCACGGGCAAGGTCAGGCCCTCCGGATCCGGCACATCGTCCAGCGCGAGCACCAGGTCGGGCACGTCCCGCCGCGCGGGTCGTGGCGCACGTCGCCCTCGCGCATCCGCCCCACCCAGTCGCGCGCGCGGTCCGTGGCGAGATCGACCTGCCCCCAGAAGGCGTCCTCGTCGAGGTAGTCGGCCTGCTTGAGCCCGGGCACCGCGTCCGCGGCGGTCTCGCGCACGAGGCCGCGTGCCTCGCGCGACCCGGCGAGCGCCCGGTAGAGACCGCCGAGCGGCTCGATCCCGACGAGGTCGCGCAGCGCGAGCACGTAGAGCGGGATCTGGAGCTTCCCCTCGGACTCGATCTGCTTCGCCGAGTGGGCGCCGCTCCCCGACTTGTAGTCCTGCACGATCCCCTGCGCGCTCATCGGGTCGACGTCGATCCGGTCGATCTTCCCGGAGACGACGAAGCCGCCGAGGTCGAGGCCGCGCTGCAGCTCGACGGCCGCGCCCTGCGTCCCGAACGTGACCTCGAAGCGGCGGGGGACGAGCGGCGAGCCGAGCTCGACCTCCTGGCGGACGAAGTGCTCGAGGTCGCGCCGGAGCGTCCCCTCGAGCTCGAGCCGCTCCACGTCGGTGAGGTCGATCCGCACCTGGCCCTCGATCGCCTCGGCAAGGCACTCCCCCAGGAACGCAAGTGCGTCGTCGAGACGGCCCTCGTCCACCTGGTCCACGCCGAGGCGCTTCGGGAGGCCGGAGTAGAAGCGGTAGAGCGCCTGGTGCGCGACCGATCCGCGCGTGCGCGCGTCGAGCTGACCGTCGATCTCGCGCGGGTCGACGACGCGGTCGAAGAGCCACATGGAGGAGCACGTCCCGAAGGTCTCGAGCTCGGTCACCGAGTAGCGGCCGATCTCGGCGAGCTCGGCGAGGACGCCCGGGTGCGTGAGGCGCGTCTCGCGGTGGAACGCGCCGAGCGCGCGGTCGATGCGCCGCTCCCAGCCGTTCGCCTGCGCGAGCGAGCGCGCCTCGTCCGGGTCTCCTGCGGAGAGCGCGGCCGCCGCGCGGAGCCGCTCCCGCTCGGTCGGCGCGCGCTCGAGCCCCCACGTCAGCTCCGGCAGCGAGCGCCGCACGGTCGCGCGGGCGACGTCCTCCGGCGCGAAGCGCGAGCGCGCCTCGGTCCAGAACGGGCTCGCCTCGAGCGGGCGGCCGTCGTCGGAGGCCTGTTCGCGGACGAGCACGAGGAGGTGCCGGGCCCGCGTGCAGGCGGCGTAGAAGAGGTAGCGGTCGCGCTCGAGGCGGTCGGGCCGGACGACGCGCCGGCGAGGCGATGCCTCCTCGAGCGCCGACCGCGTCTCGTCCGGAAGCAGGGGCGTCTCGCGCGGGCGCCCCGGGAGCACGCCCTCCTCGAGGCCGCAGACGAACACGGCGTCGAAGCGCCGCGTGCGGGCGTCCCGGAGGTCGAGCACGGCGACGCGGCCCGGCTCCCGGGGGCGATGGACCCGCACGGTCGCGCGCTCGAGGCTTGCAACCGTCGCCTCGGGCCCGGCATCGCCGCCGAGCGCGCGCCAGCCCTCGAGATCCTCCGCGATCTTCCCGGCCGCCTCGTGCGCGCGCAGGTCGAGTCCGGCCGCGGGACCGAGCGGCGGCGCGGCGAGGCCGTAGGCGCTGCGGATCATGAGGTCGGCGGCGGCGCGGAGGGCCTCGGCGGGGGTTGCGGCGCCGCGCACCTCGTCGAGCGCCGGGATCGGGTGGCCGAGTAGCCGCAGCGCCTCCTCCTCGACGCGCGCCGACTCGCTGACCGCGCGGCCGCGGAGCCTCCCTTCCACGAAATCCGCGCGGTGGCGTGGGAGGCCGGAGAAGCGGGAGTGGAGGAAGGCGAACAGGTGGCGGCGCGTGCCGCCGAGCCAGGCGAAGCGGAGGAGCCCGAGGAGCGCGCGCCCGAACGGCGTGCGGTCGAGCGGGATGCGGCCCTCGATCGCGTACGGCACGCCGAGGGCGCCGAACGCGGTCTCGAGCGGGCCGCGCACGCGCTCGACCGAGGGGCAGACGACCGCGATCGACTCGGCGGGCGTGCCGGCGCGGAGGAGCCCGAGGATCTCCTCGCCGACCAACTCGAGGGTCGCGCGCGTCCCGGCGCCCTCGAGGAACCGGATCGCGTCGCCGAGCGGCGGCGGCTCCGCGACCGCGGCGTCGTCCACGAAGAGCGTCCGCTCGAGGTGTGCGAGCGCGGGAGCGTCGGGCCACGCCTCGCCGGGCGGGAGCTCCTCGATGCGGTCGTCGGCAAGCCGCGTGAGGTCGTCCGCGGTGCGCCGGAGCGACGCGAAGACGGCGCGCCCGGGCTCGTACGGGAGCGAGACCGTGACCTCGCCGCGCCCCGCGAGCGCCTCGACGAGCGACCACTCGGCGCCTGTGAAGTCCTCGAAGCCGTAAGCGAACACCGGCCGGCCGTCCCAGGCGGCGAGGTCGCCGCCCGCGAGCCCGGCCGCGCGGCGGCGCTCGAGGTCGCGGTCGGCGAGCCCGAGCCGCTCGAGCTCGGCGCGGTAGCCGGCGTAGAGCGCGCCGAGCGGGCCCTCGAGGTCGCCGGGCTCGAGAAGCGCCGCCTCCGCCTCGGCGATCGCGTCGCCGAGCGAGTCCGCGAAGCCGGGCGTGCGCGCCGACGCCGCGAGGCCGTTCAGCGACGCGCCCGCAACGACGCGCGCGAGGAGCAGGCGCCGCTGCGTGGTGCGGATGCGCGGCCCGCCCTCCCCGGCGCGCCCGATGCGGTCGAAGAGGTCGTCGAAGGTGCCGATCGACCCGCCGAGGAGCGTGGGCGTCCGCTCGAGGAGCTCGCGCTCGATCCGCTCGGACTCGGCCCGGTTCGGGACGACGAGGACGGGATCGTGGTCGAGGGCCGCGCGGTACCGGTCGAGAAGCAACGCAACCTTGCCGGCGTTGGCCGGCCCAACGATGAGGGAGAGCCCCATCCCCGTGATTCTACGGCCGACTCCGGCCGCCCGGATCGGCGGCCGCGAGCGTCGCTCGGAACGCGCCCGAGCGGCGTTACGCGGCGTTCTTCGGGCGCCGGCCGCGCCGGGCGACCGCGCGGCCGCCGAGGCCCTCGGCCTCCGCGTCCGTCACGTCGAGCTCGCGAACGCCCTTGCGCGCGTCGCGGAAGGTGATGCGAATGGTCGCGCCCTTGCCGTCCGCAATTTCCTTGCCGGACATGTCCGAGATGAGAACCGTCTTGCGTGCCATCGACCCTCCAGCTTTGCGGCGAGCGAACGCTTCGCCTGGGTGTTTTTCCCGGGTGCAAAGCAACGCTAGCGCAAGCCGACCGGCGTTGCACGGTGACGCGCGCTGCCCATTGGCAATGCGGGGCTATTTGACGGAGCCCGCGAGCAGCCCCTGCACGAAGTAGCGCTGGAACGCGAAGAACACGCAGAGCGGAATCACGAGCGACACGAACGTCGCGGGCGCGATCAGCTCGATGTTCGCGCCGAATTGCCGCAGCTGGGAGAAGATCGCGACCGTGATCGGCTGGTTGTCGCGCGTGAACACGAGCGCGACGAGCAGGTCATTCCACGTCCAGAGGAACTGGAAGATCGCGAGCGAGGCGATTGCCGGCAGCCCGAGCGGCAGGATGAGCCGCGTGAAGATGCGCAGCTCGGACGCGCCGTCGATGCGCGCGGATTCCA
Source organism: uncultured Actinomycetes bacterium (assembly GCA_963720515.1). Taxonomy (GTDB): domain Bacteria; phylum Actinomycetota; class Thermoleophilia; order Gaiellales; family Gaiellaceae. The sequence goes on from OY970397.1 coordinate 1,093,644, forward strand.
TGATGTCCTTCGGAATCCCGATGAAGAAGTTGCGCAAGAGGAAGATCGCGAACGGCAGGCCGAAGCCGGTGTGGAACAGGATGAGCCCGAACACCGTGTCGTAGAGCCCGAGCTTGTTGTAGATGGTGAAGATCGGGATCAGCGCCATCTGGATCGGCACCACGAGGAGCGCGACGACGAGGATGAAGAACCAGTCGCGCCCGGGGAACTCGAGCCACGCGAACGCGTAGCCCGCGAAGGAGGCGATGAGGATGGGCAAGACGGTTCCGCCGACGGCGATGATCACCGTGATCCAGAGCGAGCGCGTGATCGTCGAGTTGTTGAAGATCGCGCGGTAGTTGTCGAGGGTGCCGAGACTCGGCTGGGAGAAGATCTTCCACCAGCCGTGGGTGAGCGTGTTCTCGGGCTTGAGCAGCGACGTCATGAAGATGCCGATCGTCGGGACGAGCCAGAGCAGCCCGACGAGGACGAGGAAGATGGTCACCGGCGTGCGCCCGAGGAAGCGGACGAAGCGGGAGGCGAAGCTCTCCTCGAGGACTGCGGGATGCTGGGCGATCGGCTCGGCGGCGGCGGCCTGGGTCACTGTTCCCTCCTGAAGCGCCTGACGTTCAGCGCGAGTAGCGGGATCACGAGGATGAAGATGAAGACGGCGATCGCCGAGCCGACGCCGAAGTTGTTCGTGCCGCCGAACGAGGTCCGCCACATCGCGAGCGCGAGCACGTTGGCGTCGTCCTGCACGGAGCCGGGCGCGACCGAGATCACGATGTCGAACACCTTGAGGACGTTGATCAGCATCGTGATGAAGACGACCGTCAGGACCGGCGCGAGGAGCGGGACGGTCACGCGGCGGAAGACCTGCCACTCGGTCGCGCCGTCCGTCCGGGCGGCCTCGAGCACGTCGCGCGGCAGCGCGGAGAGCCCAGCGGCGATCACGACCATCGCGAAGCCGGCCCAGATCCAGATGTAGGCGATGATGATCGACGGGGTGATGAGGTCGGCGCCGAGCCACGCCACGCCCTTGAACGGCTGCGCGAACGTGGACGAGCTGATCCCCACGCGGTAGCTCCCGCCCTCGACGTTCTCGAACTTGAAGGTGCCGTCGTCCGCCGTCGTCGCGCTCGCGACGGTTCCGCCGCCCGCGTCGCGGAGGTTCACCGTGACGCCGGGGAGCCCGAGTTCGCCGTCCTCCACCTCCCCGGGCGTGCCGCCGCCCGGCTTGAAGTCCCGCCAGACGACACCCGTGATCCCGCCCTGGAGCGGCTCGGGGACGACGGCCTGCTTCGCGCCCTCCGGCACGTCGGACGGGCGGATCCGTGTGAGACCGAGCGGCACCGGGTCCCCGCCCGGCGAGACCGCCTTCACGGAGACCATCCCGCTCTTCGCGTTGCCCCGCACGGCGTCGGACGACGGGGCCGCGTCCGGCAGGACGCCGGACGGGCTGAACGTGTCGTCGATCGCCCGGAGCCCGGCGTTCACCGCCCCGAGGTCGGGATCCTGGACGTACATGATCCGCCAGGTCACGCCGGCCGCGAACGCGGAGATCGCCATCGGCATGAAGACGACCGTCTTGAACGCGACCGACCAGCGGATGCGCTCCGTGAGCACGCCGAACATGAGCCCGATCGCGGTCACGAAGGCCGGCACGACCGCCAGCCAGATCAGGTTGTTCTTGATCGCGGTGACGAGGACGTCCGTCGTGAAGAGCGTCCGGTAGTTGTCGATCCCGACGAAGGTCGCGAAGCCGTCGCGCCCGTAGAAGCTGCGGACGATCGTGTAGATCGTCGGGTAGACGATCCACACGATGAGGAAGACGGCCGCCGGGGCGAGGAAGCCGGCCGTCAGCGCGTACCTGCGCCAGCGGCCCGGATCCCCGCCCGGCGGAGCCGGCGCGGCCGGAGGAACGGTTGCGACGGAGCTCGAGCTCATACAGCTACTTGCTGGCGAACGCCTTCTTCGCCTGCGATTCCATGGTCTGCGCCGTCCCGTCGACGTCCGACGGGTTGGCGAGGAAGTCCTGGAAGTCCTTCCAGAGGCCCTGGCCGACCGTCGCGCCGAACGAGGCCGGCTGCAGATCGGACATGTCGAAGCGGAACGTGTCCGCCTCGGCGATCGCGCTCGCCGTCGTCTTCAGGATCGGATCCGGATAGACGGCCGGGTCGAGGTTCTTGTTCGCCGAGGAGAACCCGCCGCGCTTCGCCCAGGCCTCCGCCGCTTCCGGCGTCGCGAGGAACTTCACGAACGCCTGCGCGGCCGGCGAGTCCTTGAACATGATCACGATGTCGCCGCCGCCGACCACGGAGGGCGCCGACCCGTTCACGTTCGGGAACGGGAACACGTTGTAGCCCGTCTCCGGCTTGAGCGTCGTCTTGGTCGCGCCGGCGACGAAGTCGCCCTCCATCACCATCGCGGCCTTCGGGTTGTCGACGAAGACGTTCGAGACCGAGGCCGGGAAGTCCGTCTGGAGCGCGCCCTGGGTGCCGCCGGCGATGTTGTCCGTGTCGCTGTAGACCTTGCCCATCTCCGTCAGCGTGTCCTTGACGGACTGGTCGGTCCACGGGATCTCGTGCTTGGCGAGCTGGTCGTACTTCTCCGCCCCGGCCATCCGGAGATAGAGGTTCTCGAAGAGGTCGGTGAGCGTCCAGCCGTCGGCGCCGCCGATCGAGTACGCGGGCAGGCCCGAAGCCTTGATCGTCGTCGGCGTCGTCGAGGAGCTTCTGCCCAGTCGTCGGGCGGCTCGACCCCGGCGTCCTCGAACGCCTTGACGTTGTACCAGATGGTCGACTTGTTGGCCGCCTTGAACATGAGGCCGTAGAGCGCGTCGTTGAACGTCCCCACCTGGAGGATCGAGTCGTCGAAGTTCTCCGCCATCGTGTCCTTCGCGAAGTCGATCGGCTTGAGCGCGCCCTGGTCCACGAAGCCCTGGATGAGACCGGGCTGGGCGACCTCGGCGAGGTCGGGCGGGTTGCCGCCTTCGACCGCCGTCGAGAGGACGGTCGGCAGATTGTCGCCGACCGGGTTGTACTTCACGGTGACGTTCGGGAACTGCTCGTTGAAGGCGTCGATGACGGCCTGGAAGGAGGCCTGCTCCTCCCCGGTCCAGATGCCCATGAACGAGACCGATCCGGAGACGCTCTCGTTGCCCGTGGCGGCCGCCTCGCCGGACCCGCCTCCGTCCGAGCCGCCGCACGCGGCGGCTGCCAGAGCGAGTGCGAGGGCGAGGAGGACGGTCAGGGCGATGCGGCCTTGGTGTCTCATTGCGGTGCTCCTTTCGGGGTTGCGTCCGGTGGTGCGTCGTAGATCCCGGCGCCTGTCTCGGGATCGAAGAAGTGGTAGCTGTCGGGGTCGATCACGGCCTCGACCGTGTCTCCCGCCGAGACGCCCGAGTGCGGGTTGAAGCGGCCCACGACCATCGTGTGCTCGCTCTCCTCGAACTCCCGGCCGACGTCGAGGACGAGCTCCTGCACGTCCTCGGTGAGGGCGGGATGCGCATCGATCTCGAAGTGCACGACGAGCTCGGAGCCGAGGGCCTCGGTCAGCTCGACCTTGCCGCGCAGGCGGCGTCCGTCGGGCGCCTCGTCCGCGAACGCAACGTCCTCGAGGTTCTCGGGGCGGAGGCCGACGATCAGCATCCGGCCCTCGTAGGCGCGCAGCGCGGGCCGGGCGGCGAGGGTCTTCTCGTCGAGGGCGAGCCGCTGGTTCCCCGCGACGAGCTCGTGCCCTCCGTCCTTGCGCTCGAGCGTCGCCTCGAACATCGTTCATGGCGGGGCTTCCGATGAAGCCGCCGACGAAGAGGTTCACGGGATGGTCGTAGAGCTCCTGCGGCGACGCGACCTGCTGGAGCTCGCCCTTGCGCATGACGGCGACGCGGTCGCCCATCGTCATGGCCTCGACCTGGTCGTGCGTGACGTAGATCGTCGTGACGCCGAGGTCGGTCGGTGAGGGTCGAGAGCTCGGCGCGCGTCGCGACGCGGAGCTTGGCGTCGAGGTTCGAGAGCGGCTCGTCCATGAGGAACGCGGCCGGCTCGCGCACGATCGCGCGGCCCATCGCGACGCGCTGGCGCTGCCCGCCGGAGAGGGCGCGCGGCTTGCGCTTGAGCAGCTCCTCGAGGCCGAGGATCCCCGCCGCGCGGTGCACGCGCTGCTTGATCTCGTCCTTCGGGAGCTTGCGCACGCGCAGGCCGAACGCGATGTTGTCGTAGACCGTGAGGTGCGGGTAGAGCGCGTAGCTCTGGAACACCATCGCGATGTCGCGGTCCTTCGCGGGGACGTGGTTCACGGCCCGCTCGCCGATCCGGACGACGCCTTCCGAGATCTCCTCGAGCCCCGCCACCATGCGGAGCGCGGTCGTCTTGCCGCAGCCGGAGGGGCCGACGAGCACCATGAACTCCCCGTCGGCGACGTCCAAGGTCATCCGGTTCACCGCGCGTGTCCCGTCGGCGTAGACCTTGCTGACCTGGTCGAACGCGACCTCGGCCATCCGCTCCTCCTCACTAGGGGGCAGTGAGCCCTTACCACTTCGCGACGTTTTCTATTCCGGATTAGGGTGAGGTCCGATGGAGACCTCGACGATCGTCGTCCTCGAGGGGGACGAGACCGGGCAGGAGCTGCTCGAGGAAGCGGTGCGCGTCCTTGCGCCGGATGTCGTCGGGATCGAGCTCGAGCTGCCCCGTTTCGACCTCTCGCTCGAGTCGCGCCGGGAGACGCAGAACAGGGTCGTCTACGAGGCGGCCGCGGCGGTCCGCGAGCACGGGCTCGGGCTCAAGGCGGCGACCGTGACGCCCGAGAGCGCGGGCGACGTCGGCAGCCCGAACCGGATCCTCCGCGAGGAGATCGGCGGCCACGTGATCGTCCGGACGGGCCGGCGGATCCCCGGCGTCGTGCCGATCGCCGGCGCGCACTATCCGATCTCGGTCGTCCGCATGGCGGTCGGCGACGCCTACGGCGCGAAGGAGTGGCGCGAGGGCGAGGGCGAGGACGAGGCCGCCTTCCGCACGGAGCGCATCGAGCGGCGCATCTGCCGCGCCGTCGCCGAGTTCTCGTTCCGCCACGCCGAGCGCACGAAGGCGAAGGTCTTCGGCGGCCCCAAGTACACCGTCTCCCCGGTCTACGAGGGGATGCTGAAGGAGGAGATGGACGCGGCCGCGGCGCGCCATCCCGAGGTGCCGTACGAGCCGCAGCTCATCGACGCGACGTTCGCGCTCCTCGTCGGCGCGGCCGGCGATCCCCTGGTGATCCCGGCGCTCAACCGCGACGGCGACATCCTGAGCGACCTCGTGCTCCCGCTGTTCGGCTCCATCGCGGGCTCCGAGTCGCTGCTCGTCGCCTTCAACGAGGACTACACGCCGCGCGCGCTCATGGCCGAGGCGGCGCACGGGACGGCGCCCGCGCTCGCCGGGAAGAACGTGGCGAACCCGATGGCGATGATCCTCGCGGCCGCGGCGCTCCTCACGCACATCGACTCCGAGGAACCGCGCCAGGCGGGCCGGGCGATCCGCGAGGCGGCGCTCGAGGCGGTCGCGTCCGGCGTTCGCACCGCGGATCTCGGCGGCCACGCAGGGACGACCGAGTTCACGGACGAGGTGATCGAGCGAACGCGGGCGAAGCTCGAGGTCTGGGCTTCCCTCTAGCCGCCAGCTCCCGGGGTGCGATGGGTGGTGCGAGCCAAGGACGCAGGGAGCGTTCGTATTGGCAAATACGGGCGCGACTGAGGACGCCGCGCTCGCGCCGTCCAGCGCGGCCCGGCTAGCGCTCGTCGAGCGGGGGGTTCTGGACGTCGTGCTCGGTCGCGTAGGTGTCCGTGAGCTCGTTGATCACGTCCATCCCCTGGTCGTAGGCGTAGTTGATCTTCACGAAGGGCTCCCACTTGTCCGGGAGCGCGTCCTCGGGGAAGATCGCCTCGACCGGGCACTCCGGTTCGCACGCCCCACAGTCGATGCACTCCTCCGGGTCGATCACGAGGATGCGGTTTGCCTCGTGGATGCAGTCGACCGGGCAGACGTCGACGCACGAGCGGTCTTTGATGTCGATGCAGGGCTCTCCGATGATGTAGGTCATCGGCTCGGATTGTATTGACCGCGTCCGGACCCGGACCCGCTACCCGACGAGCTCGTCCACGATCTCGCGGCAGCGCTCGGCGAGCGCCGAGCGGGCGACGACGCGGTCGAACCCGGCCTCGTGCGCGGCGCGGAGGCCGGCGGTGTCCGTGTGGTTCGTGTAGCCGAGGATCGGGACGTCCGGCCACTCCTCGGCGACCTCCTCCGGATCCACGCGCGCAATGTCCACGATCACGAGCTCGGGCGGGTCCACGCTGTCGGTCGTGACCACCCGGTGAGGCGGCACGAGCATCGCGTCGAGCTTCCCACGAAAGAGGAGATCGACCCCTGCCACCAGGATCGTCGCCACGGCGGGCGGGAAGCTACACGGATCGCGCCGCCGCGTCCAGCGCTCGCCTCAATCGCCGATCCCGAAGAAGCCGAGGACGCGGTTGCCCGCGACGTTCAGCCACCACCAGCGGTCGAAGAAGAGGAGGAGCCCGACGGCGACGAGGAACGCCCCGCTCACGACCCGGACGACGTCGTAGCGGTCGCGCAGCCAGCGCGACGCGCGCATCGCCTTCGCGAAGCCGAGGCCGACGAGGACGAACGGGACGGCGAGCCCCAGGGAGTAGACCGCGAGCAGCACGGAGCCCTGCGCGACGGTGGACTCGTCGCTCGCGAGCGCGAGGATCGTCGCGAGCACCGGGCCGACGCAGGGCGCGGCGCAGACGGCGAACGCAGCGCCGAGGAGCGCGGCCGAGCCGCGGCGCTGGGCTCCCTGCATGAGGTCGGGCGCGGCGAGCCGGTCGAGGTACGGGAACGGCAGGAGCCCCATGAACGAGAGGCCGAGAACGACGATGACGAGCCCCGCGACCTGCGGGACGATGCTGCGGTAGTCGTCGAGGAGTCCGCCCGCGCCGCCCGCGAGCGCGCCGAGGGCGACGAAGACGACCGTGAAGCCGAGGACGAACGGCAGGCTCGCGGCCACGACCTTCCGGCCCGTGACGCCGGGCGCGGCGCCCGAGACGGCCGAGAGGTAGCCGGGGACGAGCGGCAGGACGCACGGGGTCGCGAACGAGAGGAGCCCCGCACCGAACGCCAGGAGGAGCTTGGCCTCCACGAGATCAGCCGTCGTAGCGGGCGAGCTCCTCGTCGAGCCGCCGCTCCAGGTCGGGGTCGATCGGCGAGCGCCCGTTCCCCGCGGGCCCGGCCGGCGGAGGCTCGCGGGTCGAGCGCCAGCGGCGGGCGGCCACCGTCACGGCGGCGCCGGCCGCGAGGAGCCCCGCGAACGGAAGGAGCCAGGCGAGGAGGTTGAAGCCCTTCTTCGACGGCGCGGCGAGGATGCCGTCGCCGAACTCGTCCACGAGCTGGGACTTGATCTCGCTCTTCGTCTCGCCGCGCGCGATCCGCAGGCGGATGAACGAGCGGATCCGGTTCGCGACGGGGGAGTCGGACATCTCGAGCGGCGTCTTGCAGGTCGGGCACATGACCTCGTCCTCGAGGTCGGCCAGCGTCGGGTGCTGCTCGCTCGCGAGCGCGGCCGGCGCGGCGGAGAGCGCAGCGAGGAGTGCGAGGGCCACGACCGCGCGTCTCATCGCGTCCCCAGCGCGCGGTCGTTGTAGCGGTCGAGATCCTCCTGCGTGACCTGGCCCTCCTTGTAGCCGACCAGGCGTCCATGCCGGTCCACCCACCAGGTCTCCGGGAAGCCGGTCGTGCCCCAGTGGCCGAGGGACGAGCCGGGCCCGTCGTGGACGACCGGGTACGTGATGCCGTAGCGGCGGGCGAAGGCGCGCGCGTCGTCGCCGATGTCCTGCGCGTCCACGCCGAGGACGACGAGGCCCTCGTCGCGCCGGTCCTCCCAGGCCTGCTGGAGGAGCGGCGCCTCCTCCTTGCACGGCTCGCACCACGACGCCCAGAAGTTCACGACGACGGCCTTGCCGCGGAGGGATGCGAGCGACATCGTGCCCTTCCCGTCGAGGCGCGGGAGCGAGAGCGCGGGCGCCGGCGGCGTCTCGCCGCGCTTCACCGCCTTCACGAGCCCGGCGCCCGCGTCCTTCGTCGCGAGCTGCCACGCGAGGAGGAAGACGAGCGAGGCGACGAGCGCGACCGCGGCCGCCTGCAGCAGAAGTTTCGTGCGGCCCGCCATGGCCGTCTCGAGTCTAGTTCAGGGCTCAGGAGGCGATGATGATGACCGGCGTGCCGACGCGGACGCGCTCGAAGAGCCACTCGACGTTCGACATGTACATGCGGATGCAGCCGTGCGACGCCGCGGTGCCGACGGACGACGGGAGCGGCGTGCCGTGGATGCCGATCGCGGGCGCGGACGTGCCGATCCAGCGCGTGCCGAGCGGGTTCGAGACCCCCGGCGGGATCGGGCCGAGGCCCTCCGCCCACGGGCTGTCCGGCGGGTTCCACGTCGGGTTCTTCTCCTTCACGATCACGCGGTAGCGGCCGAGCGGCGTCGCGTGGCCGGGCATCCCGACGGCGATCGGGAAGCGGCGCACGAGCGTCGTGTTCCGGTAGAGGTAGAGGCGCCGGGAGCCGCGGTGGATGACGATGATCGGCCCGAAGGTGACGCGGTTGATCTTGGCCGGGTACGTGTCCACCTGGAGCCTGAACGGGCCGCGGTCCAGGCTCCGGAGCGCGCCCGTGACGATCATGTTCATCGCGCCCCGGTCCACCTCGACGCCCCAGACCGGCTTCGTGAGGAACGGCCCGCCGTTCCGGATGAGGAGCTTCGTATCGACCGGCGCGTGCGAGAAGAGCGTGTCGAGCCTCGCCACGTAGCGGGCGATCTTGCCCGTGTGGACGTGGGTCTCGAGCTCGACTTCCGTGTTCGGCGCGGCGGTGAGCGCCTCCGCGACGGCCTTGTCGAGGTAGGCCCACGAGCCGAGGTACTCGGGGCGCACGACCCAGCGGCGCGTCTTGAACTCGAGCCGGACGGGCCGCGCGTAGGCCGCCTCGAGCGCGACGCGCGCCTCGGCGCCCGTCATGCCCCCGACGTCCTTGCCCGCGACCGTGACGCCGTGTGCGATGACGGGCGGCGTCTGCGCGTGCGCGGCCGGCGCCGCGACGGCAGCGAGAACGAGGACGAGGAGGATGACGCGACCCACGGCGGCTTGGATGCTATCTACCGGTGGGGCCGCCGTTCCAGGTCTATCCGTCCTCGAAGATCCGAGGATCGTCGGTGATGACGCCCGCGACGCCGAGGGCATCCACGCGGGCGAGCGCGGCCGGGTCGTTCACGGTCCACGCGAGCACCGGGGCGCCGAGCGCGCGGCAGCGCTCGACGAGCGCGGGCGAGACGACGCGGTGGTGGAGCGTGGCGACCGACGCCCCCGAGTCGCGGAGCATCCCGGCGATCCGGTACGGCAGGGCGCGACGAAGCACCGCGAGCCCGGCCTCGATCGCCGCATCCGGGAGCCGGCCGGAGATCCCGAGCCGGTCGTCCGGATAGCTCCGCGCGAGCAAAAGCGCGGGCGCGGCCGCGGCGGCCGCGAGCAGGACGTCCGGGAGGAACGACGCGACGAGCGTCCGCTCGAGGAGCGCGTGCCGGCCGAGGAGCGCCGCGAGCTCGGCCTCCCGCCCGGCCTGCTTTACGTCGCAGAGAACGAACGCGTCGGATCCTGCGAGGAGCGCGAGCGCGTCGTCGAGCGGCGGGCTCTCCGCCACAGCCTCGCCCGCGGAGTGGGCGACGACGAGCCGCCCGTCCACGGTGACGACGTCGATCTCGACGCCGTCCACGCCGACGGTGAGCGCGGCCTCGATCGCGGCGAGCGAGTTCGCGGGCGCGAGGGCGGCGGCGCCCCGGTGGCCGATCCTGAGCGGCCCGTGGGCCGTCCGCTCGAGCCTCACGTCGACGCCGGCACGGGCGCGGCGGCCCGCCGGCGCTCCCGGCGCACCGCCCAGGCGCCGCCGGCGATGAGGACGACCGCCTGCGCGAGCACGAGCCCGGCGAGCCAGGCGACCGCGTCCTGCCAGAACCACTCGGGGTAGATCCGGATCAGCGTCGAGGACGACGGGAACTCCCAGGTCGAGGCGTCGAAGAAGAGTCCGTGGAACCACCGGAAGAACGAGTCGAAGCCGATCGCCGCGTAGATCCCGACGAAGGCGCCGAGCGCGACGGTGAGCGCGCCGCCGCCGGCGAGGCCGAGCGCGAGCATGCGCGTCGCGCCCGCGGCGATGAGCAACACGACGAGCAGGATCGCGGCCACGAGCGCGACGACCTGGAGCGCGTAGAGCCCGGCGAAGACGCCGCGGACGTCGTCCATGTGCGCCACCTCCCGCTCCGTGAACGCGGGCGCGCCGTCGAGCTCCGCGCGCCGCAGCGCCTCGATCCCGGCGCCGCCCGGGCGCACGGACGAGAGCCCGGTGCGGCCGAGCTCGAGCCGCTCGGCGTCCGTCATCCCGACCTCGGCCGCCGGCGTGCCCGCGTACTCGTGCCGCAGGAACCAGTCCGAGGCGATGACGCGCACGGCGTTCCCGAGGAGGGCGGGCGGGATCGCGAGCGCGAGGACGACGGCCGCGACGACGGCGCCCCGGCCGAGCCGGACGGCGGGCGCGCTCACCCCGAGAACCGGACGCAGACGACGGCGCAGTCGTCGTCGAGCGCCCCGCCGCCGAACGCGCGGCAGTCCTCGACGAGCGCGTCGGCGAGCGCCTGCGCGCCGAGCCCGGCGTTCGCGGCGAGGAAGGCGTCCAGCCGCGCCTCGCCGTAGAGCTCCCCGTCCTTCCGCGCCTCGATGACGCCGTCCGTATAGAGCACGATCGCCGCGCCCGGCTCGAGCGTGAGCCGCTGCTCCTCGTAGCGCTCTCCGCCCTCGATGCCGAGCGCGAGGCCGGGCGTCGACACGGCCTCGACCGTGCCGCCGGGCCGGACGAGCCGGGGCGGCGGGTGGCCGGCGTTCGCCGCCTCGAGCTCCCCGGTCTCCGGGTCGAGGACGGCGTAGATCATGGTGATGAACTTGCCGAGCGCGATCTCGTCCGCGACGACCTCGTTCACGCGGGCGAGGAACGTGGAGGCGTTCGCCGAGCTCCGCGCGAGCGCGCGGAACGTGAACTTCGCCAGCGCCATGTCCGCCGCCGCCTCGATCCCCTTGCCGGTGACGTCGCCGAGGCACATCGCGAGCCGGCCGTCGTCGAGGCGCAGGAGGTCGTAGACGTCGCCGCCGACCTCGACCCGCGACGAGGACACGTAGACGTGGCCGATCTCGACTCCCTCGACCGCCGGCAGCTCGCGCGGGAGGAGCGAGCGCTGCATCGTCTCCGAGAAGTCCTTCTGCTGCTGGTAGAGACGGGCGTTGTCGATCGCGAGCGCCGCCTGGGTTGCGACCGTGGCCGCGGCCTCCACGGTCTCGTCGTCGAGCGGCCGGTCGGGGTCGAGCGAGAGGAGCGTCAGCGTGCCGATCACCTCGCCGGGCGTCGCGAGGGGCAGCACGGCGGCGGTCGCGCCCTTCGCCAGGAACGGCGCGAGGAACGGATCCGGCGAGCGCGGCCCGAGGAGCACGGGCGCGCGGGTCGAGAGGACCTGGGCGACGACCGGGTCGTCGATCGGCTGGGGGCGCGCGAGCATCGCCGCTGTCGGCGCATGGAGCGCGCTGTCGGCGACCCTAACGGCGAGCGGCTCGAGCCGGTTCCCGCGCGCGTCGGGCATCCGGATGACGGCCGCGTCCAGGTCGAACAGCCCGACGACCGTGCCGGCGACGGCGTCAAGCGTCGCCTCGAGCGAGAGGCTGCGGGTGAACGCGTGCGAGATCTCGAAGAGCCCGCGGAGCTGGCGCGCAGAGCGGCGCTCGGCCGCGAGGGTGGTCTCGAGGACGGCGCCGAGCTGCTTCGCCCGCTCGTGGAGGCGCGCGTTCTGGACGGCGACCCCGAGCTGGCCGGAGAGCGCGAGCAGGAGCTCCTCCTCCCCCGGCTGGAGCGGGCCGGGCCGCGTCCGGAAGACGGCGAGCGCGCCGGTCACCTCCTCGTGCACGACGAGCGGCACGACGAGCGCGCGGCGCAGGCCCGTCTCCGCGAGCACGTCGTCGAGCCCGCCTAGGCGCGGGTCGCGGCGCAGGTCGGCGACCGCGAGGAACCCGCGGCTCCGCGACGGGCCGAGGGCGAGGTCGAGCAGGCGCTCGGCGAGCTCGGTGTGCGGCCCCGAGAGGCCCTGCGAGGCCGCAGCGACGAGCCGCTCGCCCTCGCGAAGGTAGATCGCCACGTGGCCGCTCGCCGCGAGCTCCGAGATCCGCTCGACGGCCGTCTCGAGCGTGTGCGAGAGCGAGAGCCGCGCGATCGCCTGGCCGACGACGCCGACGATCGTCTGCGAGCGCTCGAGCGCGAGCTCGACGAGGCCGGCGCGGCGCGCGCGGCGGAGCGCGACGCCCGCGCGGGCGGCGAACCCGGCGAGCTGCCGGCGGGTGCCCGCGGGCCGCGGCCCGTCCCATTCGAGCCGGAGGAGCGCGGCCGGCGGCTCGCCGAGCGCGAGGACGAGCCCGTCGCCCAGGTCGGCGTCGCCACGCTCGAGCGCCTCCTGGAGCGCCGCATCCGCGTCGCGGGCGGCGGCGTCCTCACGCGTGAGGCCCCGCACGGCGAGGAGCGCGAGGGAGCCGTCCGGCTCGACCCGCCAGAGAATCGCCCTGCGGGCGGCGGTGGCGGCCGCGGCTAGCCGGACGACCTGCTCCGCGGCCTCGGCCTCGTCGGCGCCCGCGGCGAGCGCCTCGCCCGCAGCGTCGAGCGCCCCGGCGGCCGGGCGGCCGGGCAGGTCGGTGACGGCCGCGAACTCGAGGACGAGCGCGAGGTGCGAGGCGGCGAGCCGCGCAAGCGCCCGTTCGCGCTCGCCGAAGGCATCGAGCTCGCGGTAGAGCTCGAGCGTCGCGCGCATGCGCCGCGACGTGGAGACCGGCAGGACCAGGACGTGCTTGGCGCCGGCCGCCTCCGCCACGAGCCGGACGCCGGCGGGCCCGTCGCCTGCAGGCGTCGCGAGCTCCGAGGCCGGCACGTCGTCCGCCGGGAGCCGCGCGCCCTCGAGCTCGGCCGTGAGCACCGGCGAGTGCGACCAGACGGCGCGGGCGACGAGCGCGTCGGCGTCGGGGTCGGCCACGCGGACGAGCGCGAGGCCGGAGGTCGTGCCGACGCCCACCGCACGCGTGAGCGCGGCGAGCGCCTCGTCCAGCGGCGCGCCTGCCGCCAGCGCCGCGGCGGCCGCGGCCAGCTCATCGAGCGCCCGCAACTCGCGCGTCGCGAGGCCCGGGTCCCCGGAAGTGAGCGTCGCCGGCCCGGTCATCGCCTGGAATTATCGCGTTTGCGGCGCCTTGGGCTTGCGGTCAGCCGGGAGAGCCGGAAGAATCGTGGGCTGTATGGCGGCCCCGGCACCTCGCCGAACCCGGCCCACACCGGTCCGGCTCCCACCGACGCCGCTCGAGCGGGCGATGGTGCGCGAGCGCGCACGGCGCCGCGCGAGGATCGACCACGAGCGCGAAAGGCAGCTGGCGCGCCGGCGCTTCTGGATCCTCCTCTGCTTCCTCCTCTTCGTCGCCGTCATCATCGGCCTCACCATCTGGGACCAGATTCAGGCGCTCTTCGGGCTGTGAACCGATGACGTTCGATCCCGCGCGGGGGGCGCGAGCGCCGCAGGCGAGCTTCTGGACGCCCGGCGAAGGCCTCGCCTGGGTCGCGGCCCTGATCTTCACGCTGAGCTCGTTCATGGGCTGGTACTCGGGCCTCGTGGACGGGCTCAAGCTCTCGGCGCTCGGCTGGGACACCGGCCTGCCTGGGAAGCTCGTCCTCGTCGTCGGCCTCGCGACGCTCGCGCTCCTCGGGCTGCGCGCCGCCGGCGTCGAGCTGCCGCCCTCGCTGCCGGTCGGCCTCGCGATCGCCGTGCTCGGCGCGATCGGGACGATCGTCGTCCTCATCCGGCTCATCGAGGTGCCCGAGGACTATGCCGAGCTCGGTCGCTCGATCGGGATCTGGATCAGCCTGGTGGCCGCGCTGCTTCTGATCGTGGCCGGCCTGCTGAAGTCCGCAGAAGAGGCCTGACGCCCAGCACGATCGCGGTGGCGACGGCGGCGCCGAGCGCCGCGCCGGCCAGCACGTCGAGCGGGTAGTGGACACCGACGTAGACGCGCGAGAACGCGATCGCGGCCGCGAGCAGGCCGAGCCCGACCGTGACGGCGCGCGGCAGCGCGGCGCCGACGAGCAGCGCGAGCGCGACGGCGCCCGCCGCGCTCGTCGCGGCATGGCCGGACGGCATCGAGCTCCCGATCGTCCCGCCGAGCAGCGGGTGGGCCTCCGGGACGACGAGGAACGGGCGCGGCCGGTCGATCGACACCTTGAGGATCGTCGCGAGGAGGTCGCTCGCCCAGACGCACGCCGCGACGAGGGCGGTCGTGAGCAGCACCTGCCGGCGGGCCCAGAACGCGAGCGCAGGCGCGAGGGCAACCCAGACGAGCCCCGCGTAGCCGATCGCGCTCAGGAAGATGAAGACCGGATCGAGCGCGCCGACCCGGTGTTCGACGACCCAGACGAAGGCGCCGCGGTCCAGCGTCGCGCGCCTAGCGGCGCAGGAGCTGCCGCGTCGAGGCGAGCAGCTTCTCGGGGTCGAACGGCTTGCCGACGAACGCCTGCGCGCCGCGCTCCTCCGCCTCGTCCGCGCCGTTCGCCGCGCCGCTGAACATGACGACCGGCATCGCCTCGAGCCCATGACGCTCGCGCACCATCCGCAGCATCTCCCAGCCGTCCACCTGGGGCATCATCACGTCGAGAAGGATGAGGCTGGGTGGCTCGTCCTCGAGCGCCGCGAGCCCTTCCTCCGCGCTGGCCGCCTCGCGCACCTCGACGCCGTCCGACTCGAGGCTCGCGCGAAGCGACGCCCTGAGGCCGGCGTCGTCGTCCACGATCAGGACGACGGGCCGCTCGCGCCCCCGCGACGTACCGACGAACTCGTCGAGGTCGTTCTTCCGGAACCGGCGGTGCCCGCCGGGGGTGTAGAAGACCGCCAGCCGTTCGGCGTCCGCCCACTTCCGCACCGTGCTCTGCGCTACGCCGAGGTAGGTCGCGGCCTGGCCCAGGGTCATCCACTCGGAGGACGCGCTGCGGCGTCCGGGGCTCCCCCCGCTTTGTGTCTCGCCTGCCATTGAGGCCCCCTCAGAAGTCAAAACAGTGAAATACGTACCTAGGGTGCCCCAGTCGTAACCGTGACCGTCCTCGATACCGGAGGAAGGGTAGCGGGAGTAAGCGTGCGGACGGACGTTTGGGTGCCGCCCGGCTGCGGCGCCTCCTCGACCGCGCGGCCCACGGCGATTCCGATGAAGAACGCGAGCGCAGCGACGAGGACGGATCCCGCGATCACCGCGATGCGCCTCTTCCGGGCGCGCTTCTCCTCGCGCCGGATGCGGGCGCGGCGCTCGCCGATCGGCCCGAGGTCGGTCACGGACGGTAGTCCGTTGCCCCGCGGGCGTAGCGCGCGAACGCGGCGTCCTGCACGAGCGCCGCGTCGCGGATCCCGGCCTGCGCCCTGGGCGGCGTCGCCTCGCGCACTACGTCACGCACCCAGTCCTCGGATCCCCGGTAGACGGACGCGAGATCGGCGAGCGAGTACGTCTGGCCGACGCGCCGGCGCAGCTCGTCCACGACCGCGTCCACGAGCAGCGAGAGATGCTGGTAGCGCGGCTCGTCGGGCCTCGTGCGCTCCAGGCGCCGCAGCCCGTCCTCCCACTGGTACCGCGCGACGTCGACGCTCATCCGTGGGCCCCGGCGCAGCGCTCGTCGGGGCACCAGGTCTCGCCGGCCTCGTCGAGGATCCGCTCGCCGAGCTCGTAGCCGGGCCGCGCGAGCGCGAACGCCGCGTGGGCATGCAGGCACTTCACCGCGCCGGGCTCCTTCGTCCCCGCGATCCCGACGTCGAGCTCCGGGCGGAGGCGCCGCTGCTCCGCGTCGGCGGCCGCGAGGCTCGCGCCGAGCGCCTCGTCCTCACGCGCCGCGTCGCGGTAGCGGGCGACGCCGCCGTCCGCCTCGAGGCGCGAGATCGCCGCGACCAGCCAGGGGCAGGTCAGGTAGTAGGTCGTCGGAAACGGCCGGCCGGACGCCGTGAACGGCGGCTGCTCGGTGACCGCCGGAAACCCGTACGCGCAGCGGCGAGCAACGCGCCGAAAACCGTCGGCCGGCCGCCCGAGCTGCCACGAGACGATTCCGAGGTCGTCCACCGGATCATCGTATCCACGCCTTCGCGCCGCTCACGGACGCTCCTCGCCTGGGAGGCCGGTCACGATGAAGAGACGCTCGCCCGGGCGGATGAGGTTGAGCTTGCGCGCCTCGCGCACGACGAACTCGTTCGACTTCGCCACCGCGAGCCGCGCGTCGAGCGAGCGCCGGTCCTGCTCGAGCTTCGCGAGCGCCGCGCGATCCCGGTCGACCTGGCCGCGCGACGCGAGGTAGGAGCGCAGCGGGTGCACGTAGCCGAGCGCGATCGCGAGGAGGGTCGCGACGGCGAGCCAGCGCAGCATGAGCGACGAGCGGGAGGGACGTTTCCGGCGGGACACGGACCGTCACGGTTCGCGCACGGCCCGCGGGCTCCTGCTACGCCGTTTCCACCTTGATGAGATTGGTGGTGCCCGGCACGTTGACCGCCGTGCCCGCGGTGATGACGACGCGGTCGCCCGCGTGGACGACGCCCGTCGTCTTCGCGGCGTCGAGCGTGCGCGCCCAGAGCTCCTCGACGTCCCGGCACTCCTCGATCTCCGTGGGGATCACGCCCCACTCGAGCGCGAGCTGCTGGGCCGCGTGGCGCTTGTGCGTGACGGCGATCACGGGCCGCCGGGGGCGGTGGCGCGCGACCGCGGAAGCGGTGCGGCCGCTGTACGTGGGGACGAGAATGGCGGTCGCGTCGAGCGCCTCGGCGATGTCGCAGGCCGCGTTCGACATGGCCTCGCCGACGGTCGCGTAGGGCTCATCTGGGTTCGGGTCGAGCTCGTGGCGATAGGCGAGACTGGGCTCGACCGCGCGGGCGATCCGATCCATGAACGCGACGCTCTCGACGGGGTAGCGCCCGACCGCCGTCTCGGCGGAGAGCATGACCGCGGACGTGCCGTCGAGGATCGCGTTCGCGACGTCGGAGGCCTCGGCGCGGGTCGGCTCGGCGTGGACGATCATCGACTCGAGCATCTGGGTCGCGGTGATGGCAGGCTTCCCTCGCTCGAGCGCGGCCAGGATGATCCGCTTCTGGACGAGCGGCACCTCGGCCGGGCCGATCTCGACGCCGAGGTCGCCGCGCGCGACCATCACCGAGTCCGAGAGCCGCAGGATTCCGGCGAGGTCGTCGAGCGCCTCGGCCTTCTCGATCTTCGCGATCACCTGCGCCTGCGAGCCGGCCTCGTGGAGGAGCTCGCGCAGAAGCCGCACGTCGTTGGCCGAGCGGACGAACGAGAGCGCGACGAAGTCCACGTCGAGCGTGAGCGCGAACTCGAGGTCGGCCACGTCCTTCTCGGTCACGGAGGGAACGGGTAGCGGCACGCCGGGGACGTTGACGCCCTTCCCGGCGCCGACCGCCCCTCCGACGACCACAGTCGCGCTCACCCCGGCGCCGCTCACGCCGACGACGCGAAGCCGCACGAGGCCGTCGTCGATCAGCACGTCGTCGCCGGGGCGCAGCACCTCGGAGAGAACGGACGGGCTCACCGGCAGGCCGCCGCCGTTCGCCGAATCGCCGTCGCCGACCACGAGGATCTCCTCGCCCTCGACGAGGACGCGCGGCTCGGCGAGCTGTCCGACGCGGAGCTTCGGCCCCTGGAGGTCGGCGATCACCGCGAGCGGGCGGCCGGCGCGCTCCTGCGCCTCGCGGATGACGGCGGCGCGCGCCGCGTGCTCTTCATGCGTCCCGTGCGAGAGGTTGAGCCGCGCCGCGTCCATGCCGGCGTCGACCAGGCGGTCGACCATCTCGGCCGTCTCGGTGGCGGGGCCGATCGTGCAGACGATCTTCGTCTTGCGCGAACCCCGGGCCGGAGCGCCTTGGATCACGCCCCCAAGGTAGCCGAGGCTGCGGCCTACGCGGCGATCCGCGGGAACGGGGCCCAGCCGGGGTAGGTCGCCGCATCGCCCAGCTCCTCCTCGATCCGCAGGAGCTGGTTGTACTTGGCGACGCGATCGGAGCGCGACGGGGCGCCGGTCTTGATCTGGCCGCAGCCGGTCGCGACCGCGAGGTCGGCGATCGTCGTGTCCTCGGTCTCGCCCGAACGGTGCGACATGACGACGCCGTAGCCGGCCGAGCGCGCGAGCTCGATCGCGTCGAGGGTCTCGGTGAGCGTCCCGATCTGGTTCACCTTGACGAGGATCGCGTTCGCGATGCCGCCGTCGATTCCCCGCTGGAGCCGTTCCACGTTCGTGACGAAGAGGTCGTCGCCCACGAGTTGCACGCGGTCACCCACGCGTTCCGTGAGCGAGCGCCAGGCGCCCCACTCGTCCTCGGCCAGCGGATCCTCGATCGAGACGATCGGGAAGCGACCGACGAGGTCCTCCCAGAAGTCGATCATCCCGTCGGGGTCGAGCTCCTTGCCCTCGCCGGGCAGCCGGTACAGGCCGTCGTGCCACACCTCGGTCGCGGCCGGATCGAGCGCGAGCGCGACGCGGTCCTCGTGCCCCGCGCGGCGCGCGGCCTCGAGGACGGCCTCGATCGCAGCCTCGGTGGACGGCAGGTCGGGGGCGAAGCCGCCCTCGTCGCCGACCGCGGTCGCGAGGCCGCGTTCGTGCAGCAGGTCGTGCAGCGTGTGGAAGACCTCGGCGCCGATCCGCAGGGCCTCGGAGAACGTGTCCGCGCCTGCCGGGACGAGCATGAACTCCTGCAAATCGAGCGAATTCTGGGCGTGCGCGCCACCGTTGACGACGTTCATGAGCGGCACCGGCAGCATCGATGCCTCCGCACCGCCGACGTGCCGGAAGAGCGAGACGCCCGCGTCGGCCGCGGCCGCCCGCGCGATCGCGAGGGAGCAGCCGAGAATGGCGTTCGCGCCGAGGCGCGCCTTGTTCGGCGTCCCGTCGAGCTCGATCATCGCGTCGTCGGCGCCGCGCTGGTCGTCCGCGTCGCGCCCGGCGAGCAGCGAGGCGAGCTCGCCGTTCACGTTCGCGACCGCGCGCGAAACGCCCTTGCCGCCCCACTCCGGGCCACCGTCACGGAGCTCGACCGCCTCGAACTTGCCGGTGGACGCCCCAGAGGGGACCGCGGCGCGCCCGAGCGCGCCGGACGCGAGCGTGATGTCGACCTCGACAGTCGGGTTGCCCCGCGAGTCCAGGATCCACCGTCCGTGCACCGACTCGATGGCGCTCATTCGCCCTCCTTGGCCTTGTCGTAGTAGCGATCCTGCTCCTGAAGCGAAAGGTCGGCAAAAGACTTGCCGTCGAAGGCGGCAAGTCTCTCAGCCTCCTCGACCCGCGCGCGGAACCGCCCGGCGGCGGCGCGCAGCGCGAGCTCGGGATCCACGTTCAGCCGCCGCGCCACGTTCACGGCGGCGAAGAGGACGTCGCCCACCTCGTCCGCATGGCGCGGATCTGGCTCGGTCTCCGGCCGCGGATCTGCCTCGGGAAGCTCCCGGCGCAGCTCCTCGACCTCGTCGGCGAGGTCGGCGAACGCGCCCGCGGCGTCGGGGTACTCGAAGCCGACCGCCGCCGCGCGCCGCTGCACCTTCTTCGCGAGGAGCAGCGCGGGCAGCGAGACGGGCACGTCGTGGAACACGCCCTCGCGGCCCTCCTGGCTCGTCTTCAGGTCCTCCCAGCGCGCCTTGACCTCGCCGGGTGAGTCGGCCGCGGCGTCCCCGAAGACGTGCGGATGGCGCCGGACGAGCTTGTCGTGGATCGCCCGCGCCACGCCGGCGAGGTCGCCCGCGCCGCGCTCCTCGAGCAGCAGCGCGAGGAAGTACGTCTGGAAGAGCAGGTCGCCGAGCTCGTCCACGAGCTTCGCGTCGTCGCCCGCGAGCGCGGCGTCCGCGACCTCGTAGGCCTCCTCGACGGTGTGCGGGACGATCGTCGCCGCCGTCTGCTCGCGGTCCCAGGGACAGTCGCGCCGGAGGCGCTCGGCCAGGGTCTGGAGATCGAGGAGGGCGCGAGCGAGGCCGTCGTCGGCCAAGGCGCGATCAGCCGGTAGTGGTGGTTTCGCTCGAGCCGGTATCGGTCGTCGCCGGCGCGGTGCCGGTCGGCGTCGTGGCCGTCGGCTTGGGCGGCGCGAAGCCCACGGCGTAGGTGGCCGGGCACTTCTGCGCGAGACCCTTCGTCCAGCTCTCGATCGCGGAGTTCTGCTTCGTCTGCTGGACGCTCTGCTTGATCGAGTCCTTGAGCGTCTCGAGCGGCGTCGTGGACTCGGGCTTCACGTCGGAGATCGCCTTGATGATGTGCCAGCCGAACTGCGTCTTCACGGGCTCCGAGTACTCGCCCGTCTTCAGCTCGAACGCGACCTTGTCGAACGGCGGGACGGTCGTGCCCTTGGACACGGTCAGGTAGCCGCCGTTCTTCTTCGTGCCCGGGTCGGTCGAGTACTGCTTGGCGAGCTTCACGAAGTTGCCGCCGTCGTCGAGCATCTGGTGGATCTCGTCGGCCTTCGCCTTCGACTTCACCAGGATGTGGCGGACGACGCGGTTCGGCGGCTGCGTGAACTGCGACTTGTTCTCGTTGTAGTACTTCTCGATGTCCGCGTCGGAGATCTTGATGTTCGACGTGACCTTCTTGTACAGCTCCTCCTGGAGGATCCGGTCGTGGAGCTGGGCCTTCGCCTGGTCGAGCGTGATGCCCTGCTTCTTGAGCTCGGCGAGAAGGAGCGCCTCCTTGCCCTTGAAGCTCTGCTTGACGATCTCGTCCATCCGCTTCTGGACTTCCTCGTCACTGACCGTGACGTTCAGGTTCTTGGCCTCGGCCGCGTAGCGGTAGCGCTGGACGAGGTACTCGACGGCGCGGTTCTTCAGGTCGTTGTACTGCGCGGTGCCGACCTTCGGGAACTCCTGCTTCTGCGCCTTGTAGCTCGACTCGACCTGCGCCATGAGGCTCTCGAACTCGGAGCGCGGGATCGGCGTGTTGTCGTCGCAAACGACCGCGATCGCGTCGTCAGGCACGGACGCCTTGGCGTCCTTGTCACCGCCGCAGCCGGCCGCAATCACGGCCAGCGCGCAGAGAAGCGTGAGGGGGGCGAGTCGAGTGAGCGTCATAGGAAACGGCCCCCTATGCGGCGAGCCGTAATTCGAGGATAGCAGCGAGCAGCGCAAGGGAGGGGGACATACCGTCGCCCCGCTGCGACACCTCCTTCCGGGCCGATGAATACACGGCGCTCGGGGCGATCCGGCGCAGCGTCCGCAGCTCCTCCGAGCCGAGGATCATGGGCCCGACGCGGGCCGTTCCGCCACGGACGACGAGGAAGTCCGCCCCCAGGACGGCGAGCCGGAGCTTCGCCTCCTGGATCGCGAAGAGATTGTCCACCGGCTCCGGCGCCGGGCCGTACCGGTCCTCGACCGCGGCGCGCAGCTCGCGCAGCTCGTCCTCGTCCTCGACGAGCGCAAGCCGGCGGTGGAGGTCGATCTTCTGCGCCTCGACGTCGATCCAGGCGGCCGGCACGTAGGCGTCCACCTGGGCCTCGACGCGCACCGGGCGCGTGATCGCGCGCCGGGCGCCGGAGAGCTCGGCGACCGCCTCGCCGAGGAGCTCGAGGTAGAGCTCGAAGCCGACCGCCGCGACGTGGCCCGACTGCTCCGCGCCGAGGAGGTTGCCGGCGCCGCGGATCTCGAGGTCGCGCATCGCGATCTGGAAGCCGGCGCCGAGCTCCGTGTGGTCGGCGAGGGCCGCGAGCCGCGCCCGGGCCTCCGGCGTCAGCTCGGTTCCGTCGGGGTAGAAGAGGTACGCATGGGCGGTCACGTCGCTGCGGCCGACACGCCCGCGGATCTGGTAGAGCTGGGCGAGCCCGAGCGCGTCGGCCCGCTCCACGATCAGGGTGTTCGCCTGCGGGATGTCGAGGCCCGACTCGACGATCGTCGTCGCGACGAGCACGTCCGCGTCGCCCGCGAGGAAGGTGAGCATCCGCTCCTCGAGCTCGCGCTCCGGCAGCTGGCCGTGCCCGACGAGGATCCGCAGGCCGGGTAGGAGCTGGCGCAGCGACTCGGCCCGCTCCTCGATCGTCTCGACGCGGTTGTGGAGGAAGAACGACTGCCCCTCGCGGGCGTGCTCGCGCTCGAGCGCCGCCTTCACGAGCTCCTCGTCGTACTCTCCAACGTGGGTGCGGATCGGGCGGCGCCCCTCGGGTGGCGTCTCGATCACCGAGATGTCGCGGAGGCCCGAGAGCGACATGTGGAGCGTCCTCGGGATCGGCGTCGCCGTGAGCGCGAGCACGTCCACCTCGAGCCGAAGCTGGCGGAGCAGCTCCTTCTGGGCGACGCCGAAGCGCTGCTCCTCGTCGAGGATCACAAGGCCGAGGTCCTTCGCGGAGACGTCGCGCGACAGGATCCGATGCGTTCCCACGAGCACGTCCACCTTGCCCTCGTTGAACTCCGCGAGGACGCGCTTCACGTCGGCGGGGCGCCGGAAGCGCGAGACCATATCCACGTTCACCGGGAGGTCGCGGTAGCGCTCGCGCAGCGTGTTCCAGTGCTGCTGCGCGAGGATCGTGGTCGGTGCGAGGAAGAGCGTCTGGCGACCGGCCGCGGCGACCGCGAACGCCGCGCGCACCGCGACCTCGGTCTTGCCGAAGCCGACGTCGCCGCAGACGAGCCGGTCCATCGGGCGCGCCGTCTCGAGGTCCTCCTTCACGGCCTCGATCGCGCGCTGCTGGTCGGGCGTCTCCGCGTAGGGGAAGCTCGCCTCGAGCTGCTCGAGGAGCTCGCCGTCCAGGTCGTAGCCGATGCCGGGCGCGCGCTGGCGCTGCGCGTAGAGCGCGATCAGCTCGCCGGCGAGCTCGTGCGCCCCGTCGCGGGCCCGCGTCTTCTGGAGCTGCCACGCCTTGCCGCCGAGCTTGGACAGCGCCGGGGTCGCGCCGTCGGCGCCGACGTAGCGGGTGACCTTGCCGATCTGCTCGTGCGGGACGTAGAGGCGGTCGTCGCCCCGGAAGGCGAGGAAGAGGTAGTCGCGCGTGACGCCGGCGACCGCGCGGGTCTCGAAGCCGAGGAGCTTGCCGACGCCGTGGTCCTCGTGGATCACGTAGTCGCCGGTCCGCAGGTCGGCGAAGCTCTGGAGCGCGCGCCCGAGCCGCGTGTCCGCCCGCGGCGGCTTCTTGCGGAAGACCTGCGTGTCCGGGAGGAGGACGAGGCCCAGTTCCCTGGACACGAAGCCGCGCCGCGCCGGGGAGACGGCGAAGCGAAGCGCCTCGGCCGCCGGGAGCCCGGCGCCGGGCTCGAGGAGCTCCGCCTTCACGCGGCGCAAGAGGTTCTCGGTGCGGAGCGCCTCGCCGCGGTGCGCGAAGGTGACGACGACGCGGTTCCCGCTCTTCACGAAGCCCTCGAGCTCGCGCTCGGCCTCGGCGAGCCCACGCGCCGCGAGGGCCGGGCGCTGCGCCTCGAAGGCGTGCGGCTGGCCGGCCGGAAGCTGGTCGAGCTCGATCGCGCCGCCGAGCTCGGGCTCGTCGAGGAGCTCCTCGCGCCAGACCGCGCGCACCTCGTCCGGCGTCCACACGAGGTCGGGAACGGGGAGCGCGGTCACGAGATCCTCGGGCGCCTGCCCGGGCTCGCCGTCGTCGCGGAGCGTGGGCTCCACGAGGTCGAGGCGGCGCTCGGCGGCCGGCTGGATCAGGGCGCGGTCGAGCGGGTGGAGCGCGCGCTGCGTGAACGCCGAGAACGCGCGGAGCGACTCGATCTCGTCGCCGAAGAACTCGACGCGGACCGGCTCGCGGCCGGTGGAAGGGAAGATGTCCACGATCCCGCCGCGCACGGCGATCTGGCCGCGCTCCTCGGCGCGCTCGGCGCGGGCGTACCCGGCGAGAGCGAGCCGCTCGACGAGCGCCTCGACGCCGATCTCCTCGCCCGCGGCAAGCCGGACCGGCTCGGGCCGTGCCTCGGCGGGCGGCAGGCCCTCCGCATAGCCGAGCGCGGATGCGCAGACGAGTCCCCCGTCCGCGAGCACGCCGAGGGCGCGCGCCCGCTCGCCGACGAGGTGCGCCGGCGGCTCGAGCCCGCTCTCCCACCGAACGCCGCGCGAGGCGAAGAGGCCGACCGCGTCCTCGCCGAGGTACCAGCCGGCCGCCTCGGCCGCGTCGCGCGCGTCGCCGTCGTCGGGGAAGAGGCAGACGAGCGGGCCGGGCCGCGCGAGGTGGAGCGCGGCGAGAAAGAGCGGCAGGATCGGCTCGGAGACGCGCGTGCGGCCGGGCGACTCGACGAACGCACGCAGGCGGGCGCTCTCCGCGAGCTCGAGCGCGAGCGGGCGGAGGACGGGGCCTGCGGACGTGACGGAGGTCGGTTGGTCCATGACGAGCGACGGAACCGGGGTTCCGCGGGGTCGAATGCTAGCCCTGTCCCGCCGGGCCATGTCCCGCCGCCGGACGCACTCCCCCTACGGGGGCGCTCGGGCCCCAGCACGAACGCTATCGACGCCCCCGGCTCGTGTCTGTCACGGAACTGCGCCGAGTGTGTGCCGACTTCGAGCGGCGTTCAGTTGAACTCTTGCTGCGCGACCTCGAGGCCGTCGCGGGCGATCGTCTCGACCGCGTCGGCGGCGCGTCCCACGAGACCCTCGACGTCCACGTCGGCGTCGAACGGCGACAGCACCCAGTCCGCGACGGGCCGCGGATCGCCCCGCTCGGGCCGGCCGATACCGATGCGCAGGCGGAGGAAGTCGGACGTCCCGAGCGAGCTCGCGACCGAGCGCAGGCCGTTGTGCCCGGCGAGCCCGCCGCCGAGCCGCACCTGCAGGCGGCCGGGGTCGAGATCCACCTCGTCGTGCACGACGAGCAGCCGCGCGGGGTCGACCTTGAAGAAGCGCGCCGCGGGCGCCACGGAGCGGCCGGACTCGTTCATGTAGAGCTGCGGCTCGAGCAGCGCGAGACGGAGCCCTTCGACGCGCACCTCGGCGAGCCGGCCCGAGAACTTGGACTTGAACGCCCCGTCGTGCCGCCGCGCGAGCTCCTCCGCGACCATGAAGCCGAGGTTGTGCCGCGTCTGCGCGTACTCGCGGCCGGGGTTGCCGAGGCCGGCGACGAGGAGATCGAGCGTCGAGGCCTGCTCGCCCCGGCGCAGGAAGCGCACGGGCTAGTCCTCGGAGGACTCGGCGTCGCCCGCCGGCTCGCCGCCTTCGCCCTCGGGCGCCTCGCCTTCCTCGCCCTCGGGCAGCTCGCCCTCCTCGAGGCCCTCGAGCTCCTCCTCGGTGGGCTCGGGCTCTTCCTCGACCCGCGGCGCGGAGACGCTCGCGAGGACGACGTCCTCGGGGTCGAGGAGCGTGACGCCCTCGGGCGCGACGAGGTCGGCCAGGCGGAGGCTGTCGCCGATCTCCATCGCGGAGATGTCGAGCTCGATGCGGTCGGGCACGCTCATCGGGAGCGCCTCGACGTTCACCTCGCGGACGATCTGCGTGAGGATGCCGCCCATCTTCTGGCCCTCGGACTCGCCGATGAGCTCGACGGCGACCTGGGCCTGGATCACGCGGTCGAGCCGCACTTCCTGGAGATCGATGTGCTGCACGCGGCTGCGGACCGGGTGGAGCTGGAAGTCCTTGAGGACGGCATGGTGCGTGGCCTTGGCCTCGCCCACGATCACGTCGAGGATCGCGTGGCGGCCGTGCTCGCCGGTGAGGACGCGGCGGAGCTCACGCTCGGAAACCGCAAACGACGCGGCCTTGCCGCCTGACCCGTAGAGGACGCCCGGGATCATTCCGCGGGCACGCAGCCGCCGCGCTTCCGCGCTCCCGCGCGCCTCACGGGTCTCCACCTCGAGCTTCACGCGTTCTTCAGCCATTTCCGGTCGGCCAGTCTACCGAAGGCGCCGAGCGCCTCCGAGCTACCGGAGCAGGAAGTGATGGAGCACGAGCGCGACCGGCAGCCACGTCGCCAGCGCGAAGAAGAGGGAGGTGAAGAACGCCGTCGCGAGGACGAACGCGTGCGTGTTGGGGTCCATGCTCACCGCAGATGCCTTTCTCGACGGCGACGCCATGTGGCCGTCGGCTCATCGTGTCGGCGGGGCGCGCCTGGGGTGCAACCGCTCGTGCGAGGGATGGAAATGCCGTTCGGGAGCGCCGATGCTTTGCGCGAGGAGCCGCACCTCATGCCGCCAGCACGCGATCCCAGCCAGCCTTCGACGACCCGCAAGGGTGCAGCGTCCACGCGTGCGGCCAAGCCCGCCAAGCCGGCGGTCAAGAAGCCGGCTCCGGCGGCGAAGAAGCCCGCTCTCGAGGCGAAGCCCGCCGAGCCGGCCGTCGTCCGCCTGGAGATCTACGCGACGCAGACGCCGCCGAGAACGCGGAAGCCCGCGACGCGCAAGAAGACGACGCCGGCGAAGCCCAGGCCCGCCGCGCCGGCCGTGGTCGAGGCCCGCGAGGCCGCAATCACCGCCGCCGAGACCGAGATCGCCGCCCGCCAGACGGCGATCGTCGCCGCCGAGACCGAGTTCGCGACGCGCGCCGAGGAGCTCGCCGAGCGCGAGCGCGACAGCGAGGCGCGCGCGACGGCGCTCGTCGAGGCCGAGCAGGAGCTCGGCGTCCGCGCTGCGAGGCTCGAGTCCAGGGCGGCCGAGGTCGAGGCGCGAAACGCAGCGCTCGACGCCGCGGAACGGGCGGCCGAGGAGCAGCGACTCTCAGACGGAGACTTCGAGATCCGCCTCCGCGAAGCGAACGAGCACGCGGCCGCGCGCGACCAGGCCCTCGCCGAGCGCGAGGCGATCGCCGAGACGCGCGAGCGCGAGCTCGCCGAGCGGGCCGCCGCGCTCACGACGCAGACCGAGGGCGCAGCGAACCGGGCCGCCGAGCTGGCGGCCGAGCGCGAGCAGCTCGACGGGCGCGAGGTCGGGCTGGCGGAGCGCGAGCGGGTTCTCGCCGAGCGGGAGCGCGAGCGGGCCGAGCAGGCGCTCACCCGCGCGGGCGACCACGGCGTCGCCGCCGAGCGGCTCGAGATCCAGCGGCGCGAGAAGCGCCTGGTCGAGCTCGAGGCGTCACATCGGGACCGCGCGCACGCGCTGGCCGAGAAGGAGAGCGACCTCGAGATGGACCGCGTTGCGTTCGACAGCGAGCGCGACTACCGCGAGCAGAAGCTCGACCGGCGCGAGCACGAGCTCGCGGAGCTCGAGCGGCGCCTGACGGAGAAGGAGAACGAGCTCACCGCCTACGTCGCCCAGGTGCAGGGCGAGCTCCACCGGCGCGAGCAGTCGCGCACCTTCGACGCCGCGTAGCTCCTCCGGCCGGCCCGATCCACACGCCCGTCACCCGGCGGGTCTTTTCGCGCACACCCACCCCCAGGGGGCGGGGAGTGGGCGTCCCGCCCAAGCCGAGCGTAGCCCGCAGAGCCAGTCAGACTTCGTGCCGGGTTCGTGCCGAATTCGTGCGGCGTTCGACCTCAGCCGTCGCGCCGTGGCGCGACTTGCTCGCGCACGGCTCCGTGCACAGCCGGTCCCCGCGTGAAGTCGTCATGCCCGGCGAAGCCGGGCGGACTTCGCGCGGCTGGTCAGTCGGGGTTTTCGCCGTACAGCCAGGCGTCCGGCGAGTCGTCGTGCTTCTCGGCGTGCCAGCGTCGGGCGTACACGCCGAGCGCGATGAGCGGGCCGCCGGGGAAGACCATGAGGACGAAGACCGTCAGCCAGAGGCTCGAGGCCCGGCCGGCCGCGGCGAGCGCGAGCAGCACCGGTACGGCGGCGAGGACGATCGCCTCCCAGCGGCCGAGCGCGTAGCCGAGCCCGACCTGGACGGCTCCGGCCGCGAGGAGCGACAGGAACATGACCGGCGCGGGCAGGTCACGGTCGATCGCGGCGAAGCCGTAGACCCAGAGGGCCATGACGAGGATGTAGTAGGTCGGTGCCTTGCGGGGATCGATGTCCGGCATGCGCCTCCGAAAAGATCGTTCTCGGCGCGCCGCCCCGCCTTCCCACGAAGAATCGGCGCCCGAACCGGGGAGCGCCATCCCCCGCTCGGGGATCCTCCCTAGAAGAGCTGGTTCTCGCCCGCGAAGATCTCGGAGACCGACTCGCCCGAGAACACGTTCTGGATCGTGTTCGCGAGGAGCGGCGACACGGTCAGCACGTTCAGATTGGCAGGCCGGCCGATCGGCTTCTGAGGGACCGAGTCGGTGACGACGACCTCGGTGAGCTCGCTCTCGCCGATCTTCTCCAGCGCCGCCGGCGGGAAGAGCCCGTGCGTCGCGCACGCGTACACCTCGGTCGCGCCCGCCTCGAGGAGCGCCCGCGCGCCCGAGGTGAGCGTCGAGCCGGTCACGATCAGGTCGTCGGAGAGGATCGCCGCCTTGCCCTTCACGCGCTCGCGGCCGACGACCTCGGTCACGTACGCGACGTCGTGCTCGGGCCGCGTCTTCGACATGTAGGCGACGTCGGCCTCGAGGAACTCGGCGAAGCGGGTGGTCATCTTTCCGCGGCCCGGGTCCGGCGCGACCGCGACGACCTTGTCGCCGTGGAGGCCCTTGTCGCGGTAGTACTGCGCAAAGAGCGGGAGCGCGGTCATGTGGTCGACCGGGATGGAGAAGAAGCCCTGGATCTGGCCCGCGTGGAGGTCCATCGTCAGCACGCGGTCGGCGCCGGCCGCCTCGAGGAACCCGGCGATCAGGCGCGCGGTGATCGGCTCGCGCGGCGCGGACTTCTTGTCCTGGCGCGAGTACGGGTACCAGGGCATGACGGCCGTGATGCGGTTGGCCGAGGCGAGGCGGGCCGCGTCGATCATGACGAGGAGCTCGACGAGCGCGTTGTTCACACCGTCGCCGGCGCAGGACTGGACGATGAAGACGTCGGCGCCGCGGATCGACTCCATGTAGCGGCAGTAGACCTCGCCGTTTGCGAACGTCTTCAGCTTCACGTCGCCGAGCGCGATGCCGAGCTGCTCGCCGATCGCGCTCGCGAGATCCTCGTTCGAGCGGCCGGAGAAGAGCATGAGCTTCCCCTCCGGGCCGTGCGAGATGTAGTGGTCGCGCTTCTGGACCGCTTCGACGGCCTCGAGTCCGGGAAGCGTCGCGAGCTCACTCATGCCGCTCTCTCTCCTCGTATCGCTCTTTGACGACTTGGCGCGCCCGCGCGATGGCGAGGGCGCCCGCGGGGACGTCTTCGGTGATGACCGATCCTGCTCCGACCCAGGCATTGTCTCCGATCTCGACCGGCGCAACAAACACATTGTCGCTGCCCGTGTGGACGTTCCGGCCGATCACCGTGCGCTGCTTGCCCTCCCCGAGCTCGGGACGGTAGTTCGCGGTGATTGCGCCGGCTCCGATGTTGGTGTCCTCGCCGATCTCGGCATCCCCGATGTAGGACAGGTGCGGCACCTTCGTACGTTCCCCGATCTCGGAGTTCTTCACCTCGACGAACGTGCCGACGCGGCTCCCTGCGCCGAGCCGCGCGCCCGGCCGTAGGTGCGCGAACGGACCGACGGTCGCGCCCCGCCCCACCTCCGCGTCGGTCGCGACGACGTGCGGGCCGACCTCGGCGCCCGTCCGGACGATCGTGCGGCCGCGCAGCACGGTGAACGGCTGGATGGTCGTGTCCGGCTCGAGCTCGACGTCCGGCTCGATCCAGGTCGTCGCCGGGTCGACGACGGTGACGCCGGCAAGCATGTGGTCGCGGAGGATCCGCTCGCGCAGGAGCGCGGCGGCCTCGGCGAGGTCGACGCGCGTATTCACGCCCTGGCCGACCGCGGGGTCGTCGGCGGCGAGCGTCGCGACCGTGCCCCCGCCGGCCGCGATCGACGCGATCGTGTCCGTCAGGTAGAGCTCGCCCTGGGCGTTCGCGGCGTCGAGCCGCTCGACGGCCGGCCAGAGCGCGGCGGCGCGGAAGACGTAGACGGAGGCGTTCAGCTCGCCGATCGCACGCTCGTCCTCGGTCGCGTCGCGCTCCTCGACGACGCGGACGACCTTGCCGCTCTCGCGAACTACGCGCCCGTACGGGAGCGGCCGGGCCGGCTCGAGGGTGAGGAGCGTGACGTCGGCGTTCTCGGCGCGGTGAGTCTCCACCAGCCGTGCGAGGGTGTCCTCGTCGAGGAGCGGCGCATCGCCGGGGAGCACGAGCACGTCGCCGTCGAAGCCCTCGAGCGCCGGGCGGGCCGCGGCGACCGCGTCGCCCGTGCCGCGCGGCTCCTCCTGGATCGCGACCGTCACGCCCTCGAGCCCGAGCTCGTGCCCGGGCGAGGCGACGACGACGATCGGGTCGACGCGCGCGGCGCGCGCAGCCTCGACCGGCCAGTCCACGAGCCGCCGCCCGAGCAGCGGATGGAGATGCTTGGGACGCTCGGAGCGCATGCGCGTTCCGAGGCCGGCGGCCATGACGATCGCAGCGAGGTTCATGGCTGGGGCGGGAGGATTCGAACCTCCGGTCACGGGACCAAAACCCGCTGCCTTACCGCTTGGCTACGCCCCACCGCGGGGTGGACGATTGGGTCGGCCCCATGGCGCGAGACTACCGCTCTCTCAGGAGCACGGCCAGGAGCACGACCGCGATCACGACGAGGGCGATGATCGCCGCGACCTTGAAGAGCTCCCACAGCACGGGGACGACGACGGCGATGAGCTGCGACGCGGCCAGGATCCACGCGACCTCGCGGAGCGTCCCCGGGCCGAAGCGCTGGCGGACGAAGTACCAGACGACGAGGGCGAGGACCGCCGCGGCCACGACCCAGAACCAGCGGAGCTGGCTCGCGATGACGAGGATCGACTCGACGAAGCCGATGACGAGCGCCGCGCGCAGCCGCCGCTCCTTGAGCCAGCGCGTCGAGCTGCTCTCGCCGTGCTCGATGACGGGCTGGGGCTCCATGGGGCGGCGACGCTACCAGACCGGCCGAAGCGCCCAGACGCGCGCCGAGGCCTCGACGGCGAGGGCGGCCAGCTCGGCCTGCTCCCGCCGCTCGAAGATGCCGTAGACCGCCGGCCCCGCCCCGCTCGAATCCGCCCGGAGGGCACCCGCCTCGCGCAGCGCCTCCGCGACCTCGTGCGGCCCCGGATCGTCGGCGAGGTCGTTGGGCGGGAAGAGCGCGAGGTGGCGCGGCTCGCGGCAGCGGGCGAGGGCGGCGAGGAGCGTGTTGCGCCTCGCCGGGTACCCGCCGGCGCCGTCGCGGGCGTCGAAGCGGGCGAAGACGTCGCCGGTGGAGGCTTTCTCGGCCTCGTGCGGGAGGGCGAGCACGAGCCAGAAGCCCTGCGGGAGGTCGAGCGGCGTGAGGCGCTCGCCCGCGCCCTCGACGAGCTTCGGTCCCGGCTCGACGAAGAACGGGACGTCTGCGCCGACCTCCGCCGCGAGCGCGACGAGCCGCGCCGTCGGCAGCGGCCGGTCGAGCTCCAGGTTTGCGGCCGCGAGGACGGCGCCCGCGTCGGCGCTCCCGCCGCCGAGCCCCGCCGCGACCGGGATCCGCTTCGTGAGAGTCGCGGCGAACGACCGCCCGGTCTCGGCGGCGAAGGCGTGGAGCGCCGCGAGGACGAGCGTGTCCTCCGGGAAGCCGTCCACGTGCGGCGCGTCCGCGGGCGCGAGGTCGAGCTCGTCGGCGAGATCCACGCGCTGGACGACGCTCGTCAGCTCGTGCAGCCCGTCGGCGCGGGCCGGCCCGACCACGAGCGCGAGGTTCACCTTGGCGAAGGCCTCGATCACGCGAGCGCCTCGGCGAGGTCGAGGAACCGCCCGGGCTCGAGGGCCTCGGCGCGGACGGAGGGATCGAGGCCGAGCGCCGCGATCGCCTCCGCGCCGTCGATCCCCGAGAGGGCGAACGAGTTCGCGAGCGTCTTCCGCCGGTGGGCGAACGCCGCCTGCACGATCCGCTTGAGCGGCGTGAACTCCGGGCCCCAGTCGCGCGTTCGCCGGAACGCGACGAGCGCCGAGTCCACGTTCGGCGGCGGGCGGAACACCGTGCGCGCGACCGGGTGGAAGCCGGTGCGCTCCGCGGTCAGCGCGATCAGCACCGAGACCGAGCCGTACGCGCGCGTGCCCGGCTGGGCGAAGAACCGGTCGGCGACCTCGCGCTGCACCATCACCGTCCAGGCACGGACGGTCGGCAGGCCGTCCAGGCTCTCGGCGACGAGCGGCGTGGCGATCTGGTACGGCAGGTTCGCCACGAGCTTCCCGGGCGGCGGGTCGAGCTCGTGGAGCGGGAGTTGGAGCGCGTCGCCGAGGAGGAGCTCGACGTTCTCTCGCGTGCCGATCGCCTCCCGGAGCGTCGGCTCGAGCGAGCGGTCGAGCTCGACCGCGTGGACGAGCCGGACGCGGTCGGCCAGGTAGGTCGTCAGCACCCCGAGCCCGGCGCCGACCTCGAGCACGACGTCCTCCGGGCCAGGCTCCGCGAGCCGGCCGATCACGCCGAGGATGTTCGGGTCGGCCAGGAAGTGCTGGCCGAGCTCGCGCTTCGGAGAGACGCTCACGGGAGGCCGAAGGCGCGCGCCGCGTTGGCCTCGATCTGCGCCTCGAGCGCGGCCGGCTCCTCGCCGCGCGCCTCGGCGAGCACGACGAGCGTGTGGACGACGTTGGCGGGCTCGTTCCGCTTCCCGCGGACGGCCTGGGGCGAGAGGTACGGCGAGTCGGTCTCCGCGAGGATCCGCTCGGCGGGCGCCTCGGCGGCGGCCCAGCGGAGCTCGCCGGCCTTCGGGTACGTGACGTTGCCGGCGAACGAGACGTACCAGCCGTGCTCGAGCGCGGGCGCGAGGAGCACCGAGGACGAGAAGCAGTGCAGGACGACCGTCGCCGACGTGTCCCGGAGCGCCGCGACCGTCTCCTCGTCGGCCGCCCGCGTGTGCACGACGAGCGCCTTGCCGGTCTCCTCGGCCACGGCGATCTGCGCGCGGAAGAGCTCGGCCTGGCGGTCGCGCGGCGCGTAGTCGCGGAAGTGGTCGAGCCCGGTCTCCCCCACCGCGACCGCCTTCGGGTGCGCGAGCAGGTCGCGCAGCTCGGCCACGTCCTCGTCCCCGGCCTCGCCCGCCTGGTGCGGATGAATGCCGAGCGCCGCGAAGACGCCGTCCTCCGCGTCGGCGATCGCGAGCGTCGCGCGGCACGACTCGACGCCGGTGCCGACCGCGATCACCCGCTCGACGCCGGCCGCGCGAGCCCGGGCGAGCACCTCGCCGGCCGGCTCGTCCCCGCCGTCGAGGTGCGCGTGCGTGTCGATCATCCGAGATCCAGCTCGGCTTCCATGCGGCGCAGCTCGTCCTCGACCACCGTCTCGGGATCGAGCTTGCGGAAGAGCGGCCGCGGAGCGGGAAGCTCGCGCCCGGCCGGCAGCTCGCCCGGCCCCCAGTGCCCGGTCCACGACGCGTAGTCGCCGGTGAGGACCGTGTGCGCCGAGCCGTCCTCCTCGGTCACCTCGCGCTCGTCCGGCGGCCCGGCGAGCGTGCCCTCGTGGCCGAGCAGCTCGTGGACCGTCTGCGAGCTGAACGGGAGGAACGGCGCGAGCATCGTCTTCAGGTGGTCCACGGACCGGAGCGCGACGTTCAGCACGGTGCCGGCGCGCTCACGGTCGGTCTCGACGAGCGCCCAGGGCGCCTCGTCGGAGGTGTACTGGTTCACCCGCGAGGCGAGCCGCATCGCCTCGGCGAGCCCGGCGCGGAAGCGCGCGGCCGCGATGTGGTCGCCGACCGCGTCGAAGCCGTCCTGCACCTCGGCGAGGAGCTGCAACGTCGTCGCCCGTCAGCTCGCCCGGCTCCGGCACGTGGCCGAACGTGCGGTGCGCGTTCGTGAGCGTCCGGTTCACGAGGTTGCCCCAGTTCGCGACCAGCTCGTCGTTGTTTCGGCGCACGAACTCGGCCCACGTGAAGTCCGTGTCCTGGGTCTCCGGTCCCGCGATGGTGAGGAAGTAGCGGAGCGGATCGGGGTCGTAGCGCGACAGGAAGTCCTGCACGTAGATGACGACGCCGCGGCTCGACGAGAACTTCTTCCCCTCCATCGTGAGGAACTCGCTCGCGACGATGTCGTCGGGCAGCTCGAGATCCGCGCGGCCGGCGCCGACCTCCCCGCCCGAGCCGTAGCCCATGAGCATGCTCGGCCAGATGACCGAGTGGAAGACGATGTTGTCCTTGCCCATGAAGTACGCGTGGCGCGCGTCCGGGTTCTGCCACCAGTCGCGCCACGCGTCGGGCTGCCCGGTCACCTGCGCCCACTCGACCGCGGCCGAGAGGTAGCCGATCACCGCGTCGAACCAGACGTAGATCCGCTTGTCGTTTCGGTCCTCGAAGCCGGGCAGCGGGATGGGGACGCCCCAGTCGAGGTCGCGCGTGATCGGCCGCGGCTTCAGGTCGTCGACGAGCGCGAGCGAGAAGTTCGCCACGTTCGGCCGCCAGTGCTTCTGCGCCCCGATCCACTCCGCCAGGCGCTCCTTGAAGGCGGGCAGGTCGAGGAAGAAGTGCTCGGTCTCGCGGAAGACGGGCGTCGTCCCGTCCACCTTCGAGCGCGGGTTGATGAGATCCACCGGGTCGAGCTGGTTGCCGCAGTTGTCGCACTGGTCGCCGCGCGCCTCGGGGAAGCCGCAGATCGGGCACGTGCCCTCGATGTAGCGGTCGGGCAGCGTGTGGCCGGTCGTCGCGGAGAACGCGCCCATCGTGGTGCGCTTCAGGACGTAGCCCTTGTCGTAGAGCGTCTTGAAGACGTCCTGCGTAACGCGATAGTGGTTGCGCGTGGTCGTCCGCGTGAAGAGGTCGTAGGCGAGCCCGAGGTTGCGCAGGTCCTCGCGGATCACGCCGTTGTAGCGGTCGGCGAGCTCGCGCGGCGAGACGCCCTGCCGGTCGGCCTCGACCATGATCGGGGTCCCGTGCTCGTCCGTTCCAGACACCATGAGCACACGGTTTCCGCGCAGCCGGTGGTAGCGCGCGTAGATGTCGGACGGCACGCCGAACCCGGCGACGTGGCCGATGTGGCGCGGGCCGCTCGCATACGGCCAGGCGACGGCGACGAGGACGTGCTCGGGCATGCGCCCGATCTTACGGGTGGAGTAAAGGCCGACATTTCAGGGGTTAGCCGTTGCGCAATGCGGATACCCGGACACCATGGCTGGAAAAAACGGTAAGGAAACCGACCCGGTTCGCACCGGAATCGTCAGGCATATCGACCAGCTCGGGCGCATCGTCATCCCGAGCGAGATCCGCAAGCGCTTCGGCCTCGGGGACAAGGATCCCGTCGAGATCTCCGTGCGCGGCGACGAGATTCTGCTCTCGCGCCCGCGAACGCAATGCGTCTTCTGCGGCCGCGACGAGGGCCTCGGCGAGCACCGCGGACGCCCCGTCTGCGAGTCCTGCGCCTCCGAGATCGCGTCAAACGTCTAGTCCTCCGCGGACACGACCGGGGTCAGACCCCTGGCATGGCCCGGACGGCCGTGGCCCGGTGCCAGGCAACGTGTCATGGCCGCAACGGACCGAGGGCGCGCCCGTCCAGCGTCCATGCCGCACTCCGCGGCCGGCCCTCGACGCCCGGCAATTGCAGGCGTGCGATGCCGGTGCCAGGCACCGGGGTTAGGCGGACGCCGGGGGTCAGGCCCCGGCCATGGCCCGGAAGGACAGGCTGTGGATCAGAGGCCGGCGCGGTAGAGCGCGTTCCTCGGCTCGCCGGTGAGCCTCGCGACGAGGTCGGCCGCCTGGCGGCGCGGTAGCCCCGCGGCGACGAGCTCGGCGACCGCGGCGAGCGCGGCCTCGCTCGCGGCGGGCGGTGCCTGCGCGGCCGGGCCGATCACGACGGTCACCTCGCCCTTCGGCGCCTCGGCGAACTGGGCCGCCACCTCGCCGGCCGATCCGCGCACGACCTCCTCGAACCGCTTCGTGAGCTCCCGGCAGACGGCCACCGGCCGGCCCGGGTCGGCGGCCGCCAGCGAGGCGAGCGACGCGGGCAGCCGCTTGGGCGACTCGAACGCGACGACCGGCCAGGTCCAGCCGGCGAGCTCCTCCCACAGGCGGGCCCGCTCCGCCTGGCGCCGCGGCAGGTAGCCGACGAACGCGTAGCGCTCGCCGACGAGGCCGCTCGCGACGAGCGCCGTCTCGACGGCCGAGGGCCCGGGCAGCACGGTCACGGGGAGCCCCGCGTCGATTGCCGCCGCAACGAGCCGCGCGCCCGGGTCGTTCACGCCCGGAAGCCCCGCGTCGCTCGCGAGCGCGATCCGCTCGCCGGCCTCGAGCCGCGGGAGCAGCTCGGCCGTCCGCGCCGCCTCGTTCAGCCGGTGGAACGACAGGAGCGCGCGGGCGGTGACGCCGTGCCGGTCGAGCAGGACGCGGGTGCGCCGCGTGTCCTCGCAGAGGACGACGTCCGCCTCGCCGAGCTCGCGGAGCACGCGCAGCGTGACGTCCTCGAGGTTCCCGATCGGCGTCGGACAGACGACGAGCGGCACGCGCTCAGCTCGCGGCGGCGGCCACGTCGAAGCCGACCAGCCCGGAGCCGACGATCCCCGCCTCGGGGCCGAGCTCCGCCGGGACGATCCGCACCACGTCGCGGCCGGTCGGGAGCGCGCGGGTCGCCACGACCTCGCGCGCCGGCTCGAGGATCAGGTCGCCGGCCGCCGCTCCGAACCCGCCGCCCACCACCACGAGCTCCGGGTTGAAGATGTTCACGTAGTTGGCGATGCCGATGCCCAGGTTCTCGCCGATCGTCCGGAGGATCGCCACCGCCTCCTCGTCGCCCGCCTTCGCGAGCTCGACCGCGAGCTTGCCGTCGACGTCTCTCCCCTCGCCGGCCGCACGGCCCAGCGCACCGTCCGGATCGGCCTCCGCCACGGCGGCCGCCGCCCACCCGGCGGCGTTGCCGGAGGCGAGCGTCTCGAAGTGGCCGACCCCCGGGCAGAACCCCTGGCACGGCTCGCCGTGCAGGTCGATGGTCATGTGCCCGAGCTCGGCCGCCGCGCCGATGAAGCCCCGGTAGAGCGAGCCGTTCAGGATGAGCCCGCCCCCGATCCCGGTGCCCAGGGTGAGGAGGACCATGTGCTCGGTGCCGCGGCCCGCGCCGAGGCGGTGCTCGGCGACCGCCGCCGCGTTCGCGTCGTTCTCGAGCGCGACCGGGAGGCCGAACCGGTCGGCGAGCCGTGACCGCAGATCCACGCCCGCAAGCGGCACGTTCACCGAGCTGCCCACCCGCCCGGCACGCTGGTCGATCTGCGACGGAACGCCGATCCCGAGCGCGACCACGTCGTCGCGGACGAGCCCCGCGATCGCCGACTCGATCTGCTCGACGAGCGCGTCCTGGTTGGACTGTGCCGTGTCCCGCAACGTGTTGTCCGTGAGCTTGCCCGAGCGCGACACGAGACCGGCTGCGAGTTTCGTGCCGCCGAGATCGAGCGCGATGACCTGAGGCTCGGCCAAGACCGGCGGCTACCATACCCCCTCGCCGTGGCCGGGAAAGACAAGCCGTACAAGGTCTACAAAGGCGGTCGCTCCCGGGGACCGGTGAAGCTGGGGGGCGACCGCAAGGACGCCCGCTCCTCCGACAAGCAGGACCGGGGCTACGACGGGCGTCCCGCCGACCAGACCCCGAAGCCCAGACGGAAGCGCCGCTGGGGCCGCTGGGTCGCGCTCGGCCTGCTCGTGCTCGTCCTCCTCACGCTCGCGTGGGCGGTCCTCGGATACCTCGCGGTGCGACGCGGCGTCCACGCCGCGAACGAGCGGCTGCCGCAGAGCGCCTACCGCGCGCTCTCGCCATCCGACGGCTCGATCCTTTCGACCCCGACGAACACGCTGATCCTCGGCGCCGACGTCGGCAAGAACTTCAAGGGCCGCGAGGCGACGGGCGGACGTGCGGACTCGATCCTGCTCCTGCGCACCGACCCGGACGAGCACCGTCTCGCGTACCTCTCGATCCCGCGCGACCTCCGGGTCGAGATCCCGGGTCACGGCGCGGACAAGATCAACGCTGCGTACTCGTTTGGCGGCCCGGCGCTCGCGATCGAGACCGTGGAGAAGCTGACCGGCCTTCCGGTGCAGCACGTGGTGATCGTGGACTTCGCGACCTTCCGGGACGTCGTGGACGCCGTGGGTGGGATCACGATCAACAACCCCACGCCGATCGTGTCCAAGTTCGACTGCCCGCTCAAGCCGGACAAGTGCGCCGCCTTCAAGGGCTGGCGGTTCAACAAAGGCGAGATCGAGCTGAACGGCCAGCGCGCGCTCATCTACGCCCGCGTGCGGAAGAACGAGCTCAATCCGGGCGACTCGGACATCACCCGCGGCGAGCGCCAGCAGCGGGTCACGCAGGCGCTCCTCGGCAAGGTCACCGGCGTCTCGGGCTTCTTCCACCTGCCGTTCTGGGGCGACGACGTCGTGAAGCCGCTCGCCACCGACCTCTCGACGAACGAGCTGCTCGCGCTGACCTGGGTGCGGAAGCGCGCGGCGAGCTCGAAGACGCTCAAGTGCCACCTCGGCGGGACGCCGGCCTTCGCGGGCGACGCCTCCGTGCTCGAGTCCTCCGAGGACAATCCGCTCGTGATCGCGATGATCACGGGCCGCTCGGCGCCGCAGCGCCCGCCCAAGGGCCAGCTCTTCGCGCCGGGCTGCTTCGTCGGAGGTTAGGTCTCGGCCGGCTTCTTCTTCTCGGGCTTCTTGTCCGGTTTCGACTCGCTCGGCTTCGGCGCGCTCGAGTCCGAGTTGTCGCGCTTGCGGCCGCCTCGGCCGTAGTCCGTCGAGTAGAAGCCGGAGCCCTTGAAGTGGATCGCCGCCGGGTAGAGCACCTTCTCCACCGGGCTCGCGCCGCAGATCTCGCACACCGACGGCCCGGGGTCGGCCATCGGGTGAATCACCTCGAAGGTGTGCCCGTTCGGGCAGCGATATTCGTAGAGAGGCATCGGCGAAAGGCGCGTGGTTGCTGGAAACGAGCGTACCAGCGCGCCTGGCTGCTACTCGGCCGCGGCCTCGATCCGCGCCCGGTCGGCGGCCTCCCGCTCCAGGACCTCCTGGTAGCACGGCGCGTCCTCGAAGGCGGCGAGCCCGGCCGGCGTCGTCCGCTCGCCCGACCGGTCGCGCACGCGCATCCGGCCCGCCGCGACGACGCCTGCGATCGAGCCAAGCAGCCCGCCGACGAGGAAGGAGCCGAGACGTCCGCGGCGCTCGTCCATGGCGTGAGTCTAGAGCCGCCGGATCGCGGCAGCGTGGCGCGCGATCCGCTCCTCGGAGAGCGGGCCCGCGGCGAGCTCGACCACGAACGACGCCGCGCCGGGGAACCGCGTGTTCTGCCAGCGCGCCGCTGAGCCGGGAGGCCACAGGAGGCTGCGGTAGCGCATCCCCGCGAGGCGGGCGTAGCGGCGTGCGGCCGCCACGCTCGGCCCCCACGCCCGCACCATCCGCTGGGCCTGGTGGAACCAGATCGTGACCGCGGGCCGCACGCGCACGACGAGCGCCCGGGCGACGCGCGTCTCCGGCTCCGAGAGCGGGCGCGGGCCCGGATTCGCGGCGCGGGCGCTCCAGCCCGAGGGGAAGTTCCGGTTCAGGTCCACCCCGTGGGCGTTCAGACGCGAGCCGCGCGCCGCGCCGTCCGGGTTCAGCTGCGGGACGATCCAGAGGACGACGCCGGCGGGCGGCGCGCGGCGCTCCAGCCGGCGCGCGACCGCGACGCCCGCGCACTCGTTTCCGTGGATGCAGCCGACGACGAGCACGCGCCGCGGGGCGTCCGGGTCCCCCACCACCAAGGCGCGAATCGGCCGTCCGCGCACCGACGCGCCGAGCACCTCGGCGTGGCGCCAGGCCGGCGCTCGCGCCGCCGGGGGAGCCTCCGGGAGCGCGGCGAGCACGGCGGCGGTCAGCCGCCGAGCAGCGTGATGAGCTCGTCCACCTCGATCGCCTCGTAGCTCTCGAGGTGCGCGGAGCCCCGGGCGCTGATCGCGATCCCGACGCGCGCGATCGTCTTCGCGTCCGGTGCCTCCACGATGTTGATGAAGTCGTAGGGGCCGAGCACGAACCACTGGTGGAGCACCTTCGCGCCCAACTCCTCGACGTCCGCGTTCACCGCCTGGAGCCGGTCCGGGTTCGCGCGAAGGGTCTGGAGGCCCTGCTCGCTCAGCTTCGACAGCATGATGTACTTCGGCATCCCGCCTCCTTCGTCAGTGGCCGCGCCGCGAGGATAGCGCCCTCGCTCGCTGGTCGAAGTAGAGCACGGAGAGCCCGATGAAGAAGAACGGCGCCAGGACGACCTGCGTGAGCGCGCCCGCCGCGAGGTCGCCGTTCTCGGCGAAGCCCCTCAGGCTGAGGTAGAGGAAGGCGCCCACGAGGAAGACCGCGATGACGAGCGCGGCGATGACGCC
The DNA here is from genome assembly GCA_963720515.1 of uncultured Actinomycetes bacterium. Classification (GTDB taxonomy): domain Bacteria; phylum Actinomycetota; class Thermoleophilia; order Gaiellales; family Gaiellaceae. The sequence goes on from OY970397.1 coordinate 1,133,966, forward strand.
GACCGCGTGCAGGTACTCCGCGCGGGCGAGGTCGATCGACCGGTGGAGCGCGAAGCCGACGCGGTGGATGAAGCGCTCGTCCGGCGCCTGCTCGACGACCGCGACCGGGATCGAGAAGCCGGTCAGGGCGAGCCAGGCGACCGCGATCAGCACGAGGTAGAGCTGGCTGAGCGCGACCGAGAACGGCACGGCCGCGACCACGGCGAGGACGAGCAGCGCCGGCGCGCGGACCGCCGCCTGGGCGGCCGACTCGCCGAACGAGTCGCCGAGCGTGACGCGCGCCGCGATCGCCCACGCGGCCGTGATCGAGAGCGCGATGACGGGGATCCCGGCGATCGGCCCGACATACGCGCGGGCGACGAACGCGGCCGCCGCGATGAGCCCGATCCCCGCCGCCGCCCAGATCCGCTCGCCGTAGATGTGGGTCGTCTGGGCGAAGATCTCGCCCAGCGCGAGCGGCCTCATGGGCGGGTGCTGCGGCGTCTCCGGCGCGTCCTTGGTCACGAGCGGAAACCTACGGGCCGGAGCGCGGCCACGCTCGGCGTGCTATCACGGGCGACATGACGGCCCGCCGGATCGCCCTCCTGCTCGCGCTGGCCGCGCTCCTCGCGCCGCCGGCCGCCGACGCCGCGCGCTCGCCCGCGGGGACGCCGGCCTTTCACGGGACGATCTCGACCATCGGCCCGCGGATCCGGGCGCGCATGGTGTCGTGGCACAAGGGCTGCCCGGTGCCGGTCTCGCGGCTCCGGCTCCTGCAGCTCGACCACTGGGGCTTCGACGGGAAGGTGCACCGCGGGCGGCTGATCGTCCACGCCGATGCGGCCCGGCCGATGCTCCGCGTCATGCACAAGCTCTTCGACCGCAAGTTCAAGATCCGCCAGATGTGGCTCGTGGACGCCTACGGCGCCAACGACGATCGCTCGATGAACGCGGACAACACGTCGGCCTTCAACTGCCGCTTCGTCGCGGGGACGTCGCGCTGGTCGGAGCACGCCTACGGCCGCGCGATCGACATCAACCCGGTCGAGAACCCGTATGTCTCGGGTAGCCACGTCTCCCCAGAGAAGGGCCGGCGCTACGCGAACCGCTCGCTCCGGGCGAAAGGGATGATCCACACCGGCGACGCGACCGTCCGCGCGTTCGCGGCCGAGGGCTGGGGCTGGGGCGGCTCGTGGAGCGGGCCGCGGGACTACCAGCATTTCTCGGCCTCCGGCCGCTGACTAGACTCGCCCCCGTGGGCTACGTCGTCATCCCATTGGACGGCCTCGAGTGGGAGACCCGCCCGCCGGAGCCGGGCGGGGCCGACCGCCACATCGCGGCGCTCACCGACCGCGCCGGGTTCGAGCACACCCGCGCGAACCTCTGGCGCTACGAGCCGGACGCGCGGGGCCGCCGGCACAAGGACATGGCCCAGGAGGAGACGTTCGTCGTCGTCTCCGGCATCCTCACGATGTACCTCGGCGACCCGCCCGAGCGCCACGAGATCGGCGCCGGCGGGCTCGTCCACGTCGAGGCGGGCACGCCGCTCCAGATGGTGAACGAGGGGGAGGCCGACGTGCTCGTCTACGCCTACGGCGCCCCGCCCGAGCGCGGGCACGCCGAGTTCCTCGACTCCGCGGTCTGAGTCGCTGCCGGAGCCGGCGCGGCCCTTGACAGTTCGACGAACGTCGTTACGATGACGATCGATATGTCGTCGACGACCGACCTGCTCGACTGCTGCCGCCCGCTCGGCGCGACCGCCCTCGCAGACTCCGAGGCCGAGGCCACGGCGGCGGTCTTCAAGGCGCTCGCCGATCCCGGTCGCGTGAAGATCCTCAACCTGCTCGCGCAACGCGACGGACCGGTCTGCGCGTGTGAGTTCACGCCCGCGCTGGGCCTGACGCAGGCGACGGTCAGCCATCACCTGAAGCGGCTGACCGCGGCCGGGCTGCTCGAGCGCGAGCAGCGCGGCAAGTGGGCGTACTTCTCGCTCAACCCGGAGGCCGCGGGGATGCTCGCCGGCCTCGTTCAACTTGCGGAGGTGGCTGCATGAGCACGGACACGTCGGAGCTTCGCGAGCGGGTACGCGAGCGCTACGCGGAGGCGGCCGAGAACGCGTCGAAGGGCGAGGGCTGTGGCTGCGGTCCGGGCTCGTGTTGCGGCGACGCCTGCGAGAACACCGATTTCGGCGAGGCGCTCTACTCGATCGACCAGCGACAGGAGCTCCCTGACGCAGCGGCCCTCGCGAGCCTCGGCTGCGGCAACCCGACCGCGGTCGCCGAGCTCCACGAGGGCGAGACCGTGCTCGACCTCGGCTCGGGCGGCGGCATCGACGTGATCCTCTCGGCCCGGCGCGTCGGACCGACCGGGATCGCCTACGGCGTGGACATGACCGACGAGATGCTCGCCCTCGCGCGGAGGAACGCGGCCGAGGCGGGCGTGGCGAACGTCGAGTTCCTCAAGGGCGAGATCGAGGCGATCCCGCTGCCGGCCGCGAGCGTCGACGTGGTCATCTCGAACTGCGTCGTGAACCTCTCGGTCGACAAGCCGGCCGTGCTCGCGGAGATCGCGCGCGTGCTGAGGCCCGGCGGGCGCATCGGGATCAGCGACGTCGTCGCGGAGGATCGGCTCGCCCCGGAGCAGCGGGCGGAGCGCGGCAGCTATGTCGGCTGCATCGCAGGGGCGCTCTCCAAGGCCGAATACGAGTCCGGGCTCGAGGAGAAGGGCCTGACGGACGTGAGCGTGACGTTCACGCACGAGGTCGCGGACGGGATGCACGCCGCGATCGTCAAGGCGCGCAAGCCTTCGGCGCCGGCGTGGAAACGTGGTGAGACATCGGCGCGACGACGCCGGACGCGCCTGACTCGGGTCCACAAGACCGTCACCATGCGGACACCCACGGGTGCGCCGGGTCTACGCAGCATCGCGCTCGAACCCACTCCAAAGGAGAGAGCAGATGCGAAGGAAGAAGAGGCGGCTCGCCCTCGGCGTGGTCGCAGCAGCCGGGATCGCCGCAGTGGCGGTGGCCGCAACCGCGATCGCAGGCCCCGGCGAGACCACGGTCGTCGCCGGGCAGCCGAGCCTCCAGGGGCCGTCGAGCTCGCAGGCGCCGTACATCATCCGGACGCAACCGGGGCTCATCACCGAGTCCCTCCTCACGACGGGCGACTCGGTCGGCGGCTACCGCATGGCCGGGATCCCCGACGGGCTCGGCGCGTTCGACAACGGCGACGGCACCTTCACCGTCCTCATGAACCATGAGCTTCCGAACACGACCGGCGTGCCCCGGGCCCACGGATCCGCCGGCGCGTACGTATCCAAGTGGGTCGTCGACAAGGCGACGCACGAGGTGCTGAGCGGCCAGGATCTGATCCAGACCGTGCAGCTCTGGAACGGCACGGCCTACGCGCCCGGCACGACCGCGTTCAACCGGTTCTGCTCGGCCGACCTGCCCGCCCGCACCGCCTTCTACAACCCGGCGACGGGCAAGGGTTACGACGGCCGCCTCTTCATGGACGGCGAAGAGGCCTCGGACGGCCGCGCGTTCGCGCACGAGCTCGGCGGCACGAGCTGGCAGCTGCCGGCCCTCGGGCGCCTCGCCTGGGAGAACTCGGTCGCTAGCCCGAACTCGGGCGACACGACGGCGGTCGTCGGCCTCGACGACTCGACGCCCGGCCAGGTCTACGTCTACCTCGGCCAGAAGCAGACGACCGGGACCTCGGTCGAGAAGGCCGGCCTCACGAACGGCAAGGTCTACGGCATCAAGGTCGCAGGCGTCGCGACGGAGACGAACGCGACCACCCTCGCCCCGGGCACGCGGTTCGACCTCGTCGACCTCGGCAACCGGACGAACTCGACCGCCCCGCAGCTCGAGACCGACTCGAACACGGCCGGCGTCACGCGGTTCCTCCGCCCGGAGGACGGCTCCTGGGATCCGTCGAACGCGAAGCGCTTCTACTTCGTCACTACGAACGCGTTCAACGCGCCCAGCCGGCTCTGGCGGCTCACGTTCGACGACCCGGCCAACCCGGCCGCGGGCGGCACGATCGAGCAGGCGCTCGATGGCACCGAGGGCCAGCAGATGCTCGACAACATCACAGTCGCGGAGAACGGCGACGTGCTCGCCCTCGAGGACGTCGGCAACAACACGCGGCTCGGGAAGGCGTGGCGCTACAACGCCGCGGCAGACACGCTCACCGAGGTCACCCGCCACGACGCGGCGCGGTTCCTCACGGGCTCGCCCGACTTCATCACCCAGGACGAGGAGAACTCCGGGATCATCCCGGCCCCGTTCCTCGGCAAGGAGACCTACCTCCTCGACACGCAGGCGCACTTCGGAAACGGCGCCGAGCTCGTCGAGGGCGGCCAGCTCCAGATCATCCAGTGGACGGACGCGGCGAACCTCGCCGCGCTCGCCGAGCGGCTGATCGGCGGCAAGGCCGACGACAAGCTCGTCAGGGAGCTCGGAAAGGCGTCCGGCAAGGAGACGTCGAAGCGCCTCGACGACTTCCGCCGTGAGCTCGGGAAGCTCACGGGCAACGGCACGATCAGCTGGACGGACGGCGCGCTGCTCGGACAGCTCGCCGACGAGATCCACCCGTAGGGAGAAGGAACGACGCGGGCGGGGCCGGGCCACGACGGCGCCCCGCCCGTTTCCTTGCGCTAGGCCGTGGCCGGCTCGCGCGCGGCGGCCTTGCGGAACACGAGCCCGTCCTCGCCGGCGTCCACCTCGACCGTGTCGCCCTCGCGGAACTCGCCCTCGAGGAGCTTCAGCGCGAGCGGGTTCTCCACCAGCCGCTGGAGCGAGCGCTTCAGGGGCCGGGCGCCGTAGGCCGGGTCCCAGCCCTCCTCGGCGATCAGCTCCTTCGCCGCGTCCGTCAGGTGGAGGCCGATCGCGCGGTCGGCGAGCCGTCCGCGCAGGCGCGCGAGCTGGAGCTCGACGATCTCGCCGATCTGCTCCTTCGAGAGCGGGTGGAACTCGACGATCTCGTCGATCCGGTTCAGGAACTCGGGGCGGAAGACGTCGCGGAGGGCCTCGGCCGAGCGGACGTTCGAGGTCATGATGATCACCGTGTTCCGGAAGTCCACCGTGCGGCCCTGGCCGTCGGTGAGGCGCCCGTCGTCGAGGATCTGGAGGAGCACGTCGAAGACCTCCATGTGCGCCTTCTCGATCTCGTCGAGGAGGACGACCGAGTACGGCCGGCGGCGCACCGCCTCCGTGAGCTGCCCGCCCTCCTCGTAGCCGACGTAGCCGGGCGGGGCGCCGACCAGGCGCGCGACCGTGTGGCGCTCCTGGTACTCGGACATGTCGAGCCGGATCATGGCCCGCTCGTCGTCGAACATGAACTCGGCGAGGGCGCGGGCGAGCTCGGTCTTCCCCACGCCGGTCGGGCCGAGGAAGACGAACGAGCCGATCGGCCGGTCCGGATCCTGGAGCCCGGAGCGGGCGCGCCGCAGCGCGTTCGCGACCGCGGAGACGGCCTCGTCCTGGCCGACCACGCGCTCGTGCAGCCGCTCCTCGATGTGGATGAGCTTCTCGGTCTCGCCCTCCATGAGCCGTGTGACAGGGATGCCCGTCCAGCGAGCGACGACCTCCGCGATGTCGTCCTCGTCCACCTCTTCCTTGACCATGGGCGCGACGTCGCGCTGCTGGCGCTCCTCGAGCTCGGCCTCGAGCGCCGGCAGCTCGCCGTAGCGGATCTCCGCGACGCGCTGGAGGTTCCCCTCGCGCTCGGCGCGCTCGGCCTCGGAGCGCAGCTCGTCGATCCGGCGCGTGACCTCGGCGATCCGCCCGAGGATCTCCTTCTCCTCGGCCCAGCGCGCGGCGAGCTCGTCGCGGCGCTCCTTCGCCTCGGCCAGCTCGCGCTCGAGCGGCTCGCGCACCTCGGGCGTCTCGCCCGCCATCGCGGCGAGCTCGATCTCGAGCTGGCGCACCCGGCGCTCGGCCTCGTCGAGCTCGATCGGCGACGAGTCGATCTCCATCCGCAGGCGCGACGCGGACTCGTCCACGAGGTCGATCGCCTTGTCCGGCAGGAACCGGTCGGCGATGTAGCGGTCGCTGAGGACCGCCGCGGCGACGAGCGCCGCGTCGCGGATGCGCACGCCGTGGTGCGCCTCGTAGCGCTCCTTGAGCCCGCGCAGGATGGCGATCGTGTCCGAGACGGACGGCTCGCCGACCATCACCGGCTGGAAGCGCCGCTCGAGCGCCGCGTCCTTCTCGATGTGCTTGCGGTACTCGTCGAGCGTCGTCGCGCCGACGGCCCGCAGCTCCCCGCGCGCGAGCATCGGCTTCAGCAGGTTCGCGGCATCCACCGCGCCCTCGGCCGCCCCGGCGCCGACGACCGTGTGCAGCTCGTCGATGAAGAGGATGATCTGACCGGCCGCCTCGGAGATCTCCTTGAGCACGGCCTTGAACCGCTCTTCGAACTCGCCTCGGTACTTGGAGCCGGCGAGCAGCGAGCCGATGTCGAGCGCCCACACCCGCTTGCCCTTGAGCCCCTCGGGGACGTCGCCGGCGACGATCCGCTGCGCGAGGCCCTCGACGATCGCGGTCTTCCCGGTGCCGGGCTCGCCGATCAGGACGGGGTTGTTCTTCGTGCGGCGCGAGAGCACCTGGATGACGCGGCGGATCTCCTCGTCGCGGCCGATGACCGGATCGAGCTTGCCCTCTTCCGCCGCGGCGGTGAGGTCACGCCCGAACTTCTCGAGCGCCTGGTACGTGCCCTCGGGATCCTGGGACGTGACCCGCTGGGCGCCGCGCACCTGGCGGAGCGCCTCCTCGAGCCGGTCGCGCTCCACGACGTCGAGCGCGAGCAGCAGGTGCTCGGTCGAGACGAAGTCATCCTCGAGCCGGCGCATCTCGTCCTCCGCCTTGTCCAGCACTGCGGAGAACGACGTCGAGACGCGCGGCTGCTGCGCCGCGCCCTCCGTCCGCGGCCGTGCCGAGAGCGCGGCCTCGGCCTGGGCGCGAAGCTCGGCGGGGTCGTGGCCCGAGCGCTCGACGAGCGTGCGGGGGAGCTCCTGGTCGAGCAGTGCGAGCGTCAGGTGCTCGGGGTAGATCTCCGGGTTGCCGGCGCGGCGCGCCAGCTCCTGGGCGGCGCCGACCGCCTCCTGAGATTTCAGGGTCAGTCGGTTGAAGTCCATCGCCTCTCCATCTGGTTGCGTTCGTACAGGACGAGCTCCCGCCGGTACTGCTTGTGGACGAGCGCGACCTCTTCGCGTACCTCACGCTCGAGCCGCGCCATCCGCGTGCGGAGCTCTTGCATCTCGTCCTCGAGCCGCAGCACGGTGTCGACGCCGGCGAGGTTCAGGCCGAGCTCGGTCGTCAGCCGCTGCACGAGCCGCAGCCGCTCGAGGTCGGCCTCGGAGTAGAGCCGGGTGTTCCCGGGCGTGCGCTGCGGCCGGACGAGGCCGCGCGCCTCGTAGATGCGAAGCGTCTGCGGGTGCATGCCGACGAGCTCGGCGGCGACCGAGATCATGTAGCGGGGGTGGGAGCGCTCGTCAGCCGTCACGAGAACGCCGCCTTCCGCGGGATCGTCCTTCGACACCTTCTGGAGCTCCTCGATCGCCTCGCGCTCGGCCTTCGTCAGCTTCTTCGGGACGTTGACGCGGACGCGGGCGAGGAGGTCGCCCTTGCCGCCGCCGTTCAGCTTCGGCGCGCCGCGGCCGCGGACGCGGAGGGTGCGGCCGTCCTGCGAGCCCGGCGGGACCTTGAGCGAGATGCGGCCGTCCGGGGTCGGCACCTCGACCGTCGCGCCGAGCGTCGCCTCGGGGTACGTGACGGGAACCTCGAGCACGAGATCAGAGCCGCGGCGCTCATACAGCGGCGACGGCGCGACGCGGGTTACGACGTAGAGGTCGCCGGGCGGCCCGCCGCCGAGGCCGGCCTCGCCCTTGCCCTTGAGCCGGATGCGCGTGCCGTCCTTCACCCCCGGCGGGATCTTGACCGTGTAGCGCTTCGTCCGCCGCTCGCGGCCCGAGCCGTGGCACGTGCGGCAGGGCTGCTCGATCACGGTGCCGTTGCCGCCGCAGCGCGGGCACGGCTGGGAGAGGGCGAAGAGCCCCTGGTTGTCGGAGACGACGCCGCGGCCGCGGCACACCGGGCAGATCACCGGCGAGGTCCCCGGCTCGGCGCCGGAGCCGTTGCACGTGTGGCACGTGACCTCGAGCTCGACGGGGATCCGGATCGTCGCGCCCTTGAGCGAGTCGTCGAACGAGACCTGCACCTCGACCTCGACGTCGCGGCCGGGCGTCCCACGCTGGCGCTGCGCCCGCTGGCCGAACAACCCGCCGAAGAGATCCGAGAGGTCGGCGAAGTCGCCCGACCACTGGAACCCGCCGGGCCCGCCGCCGAAGAGCTGCGAGCCGCGCTCGTCGTAAGCCTTGCGCTTCTCCGGGTCCGACAGGACGTCATACGCGCCCTGCACCTCCTTGAAGCGCTCCTCCGCCGCGGCGTCGCCGGGGTTGCGGTCCGGGTGGTATTGCCGCGCGAGCTTGCGGTACGCCTTCTTCAGCTCGTCGGCCGAGGCGGTCTTCTCGACGCCGAGGATCCCGTAGAGATCCGGCGCTTGCGTTGCCATTACTCGGTCTCCTGCGGAACGCCCTGCGAGACCACCACCCGGGCCGGCCGCAGGACGCGGTCGCCGAGCCGGTAGCCCTTCTGGAGCACCTCGACCACCGAGCCCTCGTCGAGCTCGGACGGCTGGGAGAGGAGCGCCTCGTGCACGTGCGGATCGAAGGCGCCCGCGGTCTCGATCTCCTCGAGGCCTTCGCGCTCGAGCGCCTTGCGGAGCTCGCGCGCGACGAGGCCGACGCCCTCGTGGAGCTTCGCCTCCTCGTGCTCCTCCGCGGCGACGAGCGCGCGCTCGAGGTCGTCGAGCACGGGCAGGAGCGCCTTCATGAGCCGCTCGTGGGCGCGCGCGACCACGCTCTCCTGGTCGCGCGCCACCCGCTTGCGGTAGTTGTCGAACTCGGCCGCGAGGCGGCGGAGCTGGTCGAGGTAGTCGTCGCGCTCGGCCTCGAGCGCTGCGATCGTCTCCTCGACCCCGCCGGTTGCCGCCTGCTCCTCGCGCTCGGTCATTACGAGCGCTTCGCCTCCTCGTCGATCACCTCGTAGTCGGCGTCCTCGACGACCTCGTCGTCGGAGGCGGGCTCGCCGTTGCCGGTCGAGCCGCCGGCCTGCTGCTGCTCGGCCTGCACGTTCGCGTACACGGCCTGCGCCAGCTGGTGCGAGGCCTGCATGAGCGCCTCGGTCTTCGCCCGGATCTCGCCGACGTCCGCGCTGTCGAGGACGCCCTTGAGCTCCTCGATCCGCGCCTCGATCGTCGAGACGGTCTCCGCGTCGAGCGTCTCGCGGTGCTCGCCGAGGCTCTTCTCCGTCTGGTAGACGAGCGTCTCGGCCTGGTTCCGCGCCTCGGCCAGCTCCTTGAGCTTGCGCGCCTCGTCGGCGTGCGCCTCGGCGTCGGCGACCATCTGCTCGACCTCGGACTCGTCGAGCCCGGAGCCGCCGGTGATCTGGATCTGCTGCACGTTCCCGGTGCCCATGTCCTTCGCGGACACGTTGATGATCCCGTTCGCGTCGATGTCGAACGTGACCTCGACCTGCGGCAGCCCGCGCGGCGCCGGCGGGATGCCGACGAGCTGGAACTTGCCGAGCGTCTTGTTGAACGTGGCCATGTCCGACTCGCCCTGGAGGACGTGCACCTCGACCGAGGGCTGGTTGTCCTCCGCGGTCGTGAACGTCTCGGACTTCTTCGTCGGGATCGTCGTGTTGCGGTCGATGAGCCGCGTGAACACGCCGCCCTTCGTCTCGATCCCGAGCGAGAGCGGGGTCACGTCGAGCAGGAGGATGTCCTTCACGTCGCCCTTGAGGACGCCCGCCTGGATGGCGGCGCCGATGGCGACGACCTCGTCCGGGTTCACGCCCTTGTGCGGGTCCTTGCCGATGAGCTCCTTGACCTTCTCCTGGACGGCCGGCATGCGGGTCATGCCGCCGACGAGGATCACGTGGTCGATGGCGGACGCCTCGAGCCCGGCGTCCTTGAGCGCCTGGCGCGTCGGGCCGACGGTGCGCTCGATCAGGTCGTGCGCGAGCTCGTTCAGCTTGGAGCGCGTGAGCTGGAGGTCGAGGTGCTTCGGGCCGTCCTGCGTCGCGGTCACGAAGGGCAGGTTGATCTGCGTGGACGTCGTCGAGCTGAGCTCGATCTTCGCCTTCTCCGCCGCCTCGTACAGGCGCTGGAGCGCCATGCGGTCGGCCGACAGGTCGATGCCCTGCTCGCGCTTGAACTCGGCGACCATCCAGTCGACGATCGCCTTGTCGAAGTTGTCGCCGCCGAGGTGGTTGTCGCCGTTCGTCGCCTTCACCTCGAAGACGCCCTCGCCGAGCTCGAGCACGGACACGTCGAACGTGCCGCCGCCGAGGTCGAACACGAGGATCGTCTGGTCGGCGCCCTCCTTGTCGAGCCCGTACGCGAGCGCCGCCGCGGTCGGCTCGTTGATGATCCGGAGGACGTTGAGCCCGGCGATCTTGCCGGCGTCCTTCGTCGCCTCGCGCTGCGCGTTGTTGAAGTACGCGGGGACCGTGACGACGGCCTCCGTGACCGGCTCGCCGAGGTACGCCTCCGCGTCGGCCTTGAGCTTCTGGAGGATCATCGCGCTCACCTCCGGCGGCGCGTACTCCTTGCCGCCGGCCTTCACGCGCACGTCGCCGTTCGGGCCGGAGACGACCTCGTACGGGACGATGGTCATCTCCTCCGAGACCTCCGAGAACTTGCGCCCCATGAAGCGCTTGATCGAGAAGACCGTGTTCTCGGGGTTCGTGACGGACTGCCGCTTCGCGGGGGCGCCGACGAGCCGCTGGCCGTCCTTCGTGAACGCGACGACGGACGGCGTCGTGCGGCCGCCCTCGGCGTTCGGGATGACGGTCGGCTCGCCGCCCTCGAGGACGGCCATGCACGAGTTCGTCGTGCCGAGATCGATACCGAGTGTCTTTGCCATTCGCTCTCCTCTCCTACAGGAGTCAGGTCGCTGAGAAAATCTAAGTGTCGTTATATCAGGTCGGCGCAGGCCCGCTAGGGCTGCGCGACGACCTGGACCGTGGCGAGGCTCGGATCGGCGCAGTAGGCCATGCGGGTGCCCTCGGCGGCGGCCTCGCGGAGGGCCGCGAGGAGCGGGGCGCGGACGACCTCGCCCGGCGCGATCGCCGGGATGCCCGGCGGATACGGGACGATCGTCTCGGCGGCGATCCGGCCCGCGGCGTGGTTCGCCGCGACGGTCTCGCGCGGAGCGAAGAACGCCTCGCGCGGCGCGAGCGCGACCTCGGGCTCGACCGCCCAGACGGCGCTCGCGGCGCCCGGCCCGCGCGGCGCCCGGCGGTGGCGTTCGATCGACGCGACGAGCGCCTCGAGCAGCCGGTCGACGCTCGCGTCGGTGTCGCCGATCGTGAGGAGCGGGACGAGCATGTCGCGGTTCGCGAGCTCGAGCGTCACGCCCTCGGCGTAGAGGTCGCGCTCGACGGCGAGGCCGTCCGCCCCGGTCCGCGCGAGCGAGAGCACGAGCTTCGTCGGATCGTGGAACGCCACGCTTCGCTCGCGCTCGTTCGCCTCCACGAGCCGCAGGCCCTCGACGCGGCGGAGCACGTCGCGGACGTGCGCGGCGAGCCGCACGGTCTCCGCGAGCAGCTCCTCGCCGCGGATCGCGAGGAGCGAGCGCGTCCGGTCGAGGCTCGCGTAGATCGCCGCCGACGGGCTCGTCGTATTCGCGAGCTCGAAGCTCTCGTCCACGCGGTCGTGGTCGAGAAGCTCCCCGCGTGTGAAGAGGTAGGCGCCCTGCGTGAACGCGGCGAGGGTCTTGTGCGCCGAGGTCACCATCGCGTCGGCGCCGAGCGAGAGCGTGTTCGGCGGGACGCCGGGATGGAACCCGAAGTGCGCGCCCCAGGCCTGGTCGACAACGACCGGGATCCCGCGCGTGTGGGCCGCGTCGGCGATCGCCGCCACGTCGGACACGACCCCGACGTACGACGGCTCCACGAGGAAGACCGCGCGCGCGTCCGGCGCCTTCGCGAGCGCCTCCTCCACGCGCGCCGCCGCCACGCCGAGCGGAAGCCCGGTGTCCGCGTCGAGCTCGGGCCGCACCCAGACCGGCTCGAGCCCGGCGAGGACGAGCCCCGCGAAGAGCGACTTGTGCAGGTTGCGAGAGGCGATCACCCGGTCGCCGGGCCGCGCGACCGCGAGCGCGAGCGCCTCGTTTCCCTGCGTCGTCCCGTTCGTGCAGAAGCGGCAGTGCTCGGCGCCCCAGAGCTCGGCCGCGAGGCGCTCGGCCTGCCCGAGCAGGTCGCCGGTCAGGTGCAGGTCGTCGACGCCGGCCGAGAGCGGCAGGTCGTGGGCGAGGAGCCCATCCACGAGGTGCGCGGCGCGCTTGTGCCCCGGCGTCGTGAAGGGCGCGATGCGGTCGTCCGCGAGGTAGGCCTCGGCCGCGGTCGCAAGCGGCGTCTCACGCTGGTCCGGCACCGCCGAACCGTACAGCGGCCCGGGCCGTGTGACCCGGGCCGCTGACTCGCCGAGGCGCTAGTCGTCGTCGCCGCGGACCTTGTCCACGGCGTCGCCGGCCTTCTCCTTCGCCTTCTCCTTCGAGTCGCCCCAGGCCTCCTGGACCTTGCCCTCGCCTTCGAGACCCTCGTCGCCGGTCGCCTTGCCTGCGGCTTCCTTGGCCTTGCCTTCGGCCTGATCCCAGTCAGCCATGCCGTTCCCCCCTTGGTCGGTTGCAGAGCGCGGATGATCCCCGGCCGCCGCGCGGCGAAAACGGGCGGTCAGGGCCCGGCCTGATCCCCGAGCGGCGCCGAGCGGCGGAGCCCACGGCCGTGCGACCGGGCCGGCGCGGGGGCGCTCACGATCATCGCCACCGCGGCGACGATCGCGGCGCCTGCGACGAGGATCGACGCCGGCAGCGTCTCGTCGAGGAAGAGGGAGCCGATCAGGACGGCGATGACCGGGTTCACGTAGGCGTAGGTGGCGACGAGCGAGATCGGTGCCGTGCGGAGGAGCCAGACGTACGACGTCAGCCCGACGAAGGAGCCCATGACGATGACGTACGCCTCGCCGAAGGCCGACGCGCCCGAGACGGCGGAGAGGTCGAAGCCGGAGTACTCGCCGCGGACACCGGCGCCCGCGAGAAGGAGCACGCCGCCGAAGAGCGAGGCGAGCCCGGCGGCGACGAACGCGTTCTGCGGCATCGGCGCGTCGCGCGAGTAGAGGGAGCCGCCGGCCCACGACGCGGCCGCGAAGAGGGCGACGAGCGCGGCGACGGTGTCGATCGGGCCGCCGCCGACCGGATCCACGAGGACGGCGACGCCGCCGAAGCCGATCGCGAGGCCGAGGATCGCGCGGCCCGCGAGGCGTTTCCCGAAGACGAGCCGGTCGAAGATCGCGACCCAGAGCGGGATGGTGGCGATGATGAGCGCCGCGACGCCGGACGGGATCTCCTGCTGCGCCCAGGCGAGCGACCCATGGCCGCCGAGGAAGAGCGCGGCGCCGAAGATCGCCGTCGCCACGAGCTGCGGCTTCCCGATCCGCTCGCGCGGCCCGCGCGCGAGGCCCCAGAGCAGGAGGACGGAGCCGGCGAAGACGTGGCGCGCGCCCATCGCGATGAACGGCGGGATCGTCCGGACGGCGAGGTCGATCGCCATGAACGTCGACCCCCAGACGATGTAGATGGTCCCCAGGGCGATCCAGACTCTTGCCCCCAGGTCGCCCGCCATGCCCGTTCCAACGCGCCGCCGGCGCGACCGCTTCCCCTGAGCCCGCCGGGCGGGCGGGCTAGGCTTGTCGGCATGGAGCCGCTCGTCGACGGCTGGGGCCGCGAGATCAAGAGCCTGCGCGTGTCCGTGACGGACAAGTGCAACTTCCGGTGCCGCTACTGCATGCCGGCGGAGGGGCTCGAGTGGCTCCCGCGCGACGAGGTGCTCTCCTACGAGGAGATCGCGCGGCTCGTCAAGGTCATGGCCGCGATGGGCGTGGACGAGGTGCGGCTCACCGGCGGCGAGCCGCTAGTGCGCCGCGAGCTTCCGACGCTCGTCGCCCTCCTCGCCGAGACGCCCGGCGTGGACGACCTCTCGCTGACGACGAACGGCGTCCTGCTCGACCGGCTCGCCGGGCCGCTCGTCGAGGCGGGCCTCCGGCGGCTGAACGTCTCGCTCGACTCGCTCTCGCACGTCCGCTTCGCGGAGATCACGCGGCGCGACGCGCTCGACGCGGTGCTGCGCGGGCTCGAGGCGGCCGAGGCCTACCCCGAGCTCCGGCCGATCAAGGTCAACTGCGTCGCGATCAAGGGCTTCACCGAGGAGGAGGTTCCGGCGCTCGCGGAGCTGGCACGTCGCAAGCCGTACGTCGTGCGCTTCATCGAGTTCATGCCGCTCGACGCCGACGAGGCGTGGTCGGGCGACCAGGTGCTGACGGGCGCCGAGATCCGCGCGATCGTCGAGCAGCGTTGGCCACTCGTCGAGCTCCCGGCCAAGGCCTCGTCCACGGCGAAGCGCTACGCCTTCGCGGACGGCGCGGGCGAGCTCGGCTTCGTGAACCCCGTGTCCGAGCCGTTCTGCTCGTCGTGCGACCGCATCCGGCTGACCGCCGACGGGCGCCTGCGCACCTGTCTCTTCTCGCGCCGCGACTGGGACCTCAAGGAGCCGCTGCGCTCCGGGGCTTCAGACGAAGAGCTCACCCGCCTAGTGCGCAACGCCGTTGCGCACAAAGAGCTGAAGCACCGCATCGGCGATCCGGGCTTCGTGCGCGCGAACCGCTCGATGAGCCAGATCGGCGGCTAGTGAGACAGCGTGCGGCGAGCGTCTTCCCGCGAGGGCCTGCGGACTTCGTCCTCCAGCTCGCGATCTGGCTCGGCTTCGGGCTGCTCTACCAGGTCGCGCGCGGGATCGCCGACCGCAACCCGGACGAGGCGTTCCGAAACGGGCGCTGGGTGATCAGCTTCGAGCGGCACCTGCACAGCCTCTTCGAGCTCGACTTCCAGAAGTGGGTGCTGCCCCATGACGCGCTCGTGCACGCGCTCGACTACACCTACTGGCTCTCCCAGTTCGCGGTCGTCGGCCTCGCGCTCCTCTGGATCTACTTCCGCCGCATCGACCATTTCGAGCACGTCCGGAACTGGCTCATCGCCGCGAATCTCTTCGGCCTCATCGGCTACGTCGCGATGCCGACCGCGCCGCCGCGCATGTTCCCTGCGGACGGCTTCGTGGACACGCTCGCGCAGTCGGCCGCGCTGAACCACGGCACCGGGTTCGTCCAGCTGGCCGCGAACCCGTACGCCGCGATGCCGAGCCTCCACGGCGCCGACGCGCTCATCATCGGGATCTCGATGGTCGGGCTCGTGCGCTCGCCGGCCGCGAAGATCGCGTGGGCGCTCTGGCCGCCGTGGGTCTGGTTCGCCGTCATGGCGACCGCGAACCACTTCTGGCTCGACATCGCGGCGGGGGTCGCCTGCGCCGGGCTCGGCTACGCGCTCGTCACCTGGGCGGAAGCCCGGATGCCCGCGAACGTCGTGGTCGCCGGGCCCAGGCGCTGGTAGCGTCCGCGCGGCCGATGGCAGGCTTCGAGGGCGTCCAGCGCGGCTACATCGACGGCGTCCGCCGCGCGGCCGCCGCGTCCATGGCGAAGCTCGCACGGACGCGGATCACGCCGGACATGCTCACCGCCGCCGGCGTGCTGCTCTCGATCGCCGGCGCGGTCGCGGTCTACTTCGAGTACCTGGGCTGGGGCTTCTTCTGGCTCGGCGCCGGGCTCTTCGTCGTCGGCTCGATCCTCGACATCCTCGACGGCGCGCTCGCCCGGAGCCGCGGGGCCGGCTCGCCCTTCGGCGCGTTCATCGACTCGACCGTGGACCGGATCGGCGAGGCGTTCATGCTCGGCGCGATCGCGCTCGTCCTCATGCGCGAGGGGCGCGAGTGGGGCGTCGCGCTCGCCTTCGCCGCGCTCGCGGGCTCGTTCCTCGTGAGCTACACGCGCGCCAAGGCCGAGGTGCTCGGCCTCAGGGGTGACGTCGGGTTCGGGAGCCGGGCCGAGCGCGTCGTCGTGATCACGACGGGCCTCGTGCTCGCGCCGCTCCACGACCTGATCCTGCCGGCGACGATCGCGCTGCTCGTCGCGACCACGTGGATCACCGTGCTCCAGCGGGTGCTAGCAGTTCGCCGCCAGTTGCGCGAGCGCGAATAGTTGACGGTGATAGCAGTTTTCTGCTATCACTTGTTTGCGATATGCCACGGGAGCGCACCACAGTCCTCGTCCGCATGCCCGCGGAGCTCAAGCGGCGCCTTGCGGACGAGACGGCCGAGCAAGGCTCGAACCTGAACGACGTCGCGGTGGAGATCCTCGCCGCGCGCTTCGGGATCCCCTACGAGCCGACCGGTCGCAAGGGAACGCCGCGCGGCGAGGGCCGTGACGTGCTGCTCCGCATGCCCCGGGCGCTCAAGGAGCGCCTGACCGAACGCGCCTCCGGGGGCGGGCGCACTACCAACGACCTCATCGTCGAGACGCTCGGGGAGCGGCTCGGAATCCGAAAAGGGAGACGAACACCTATGGCTTCGACCAACGGCACGACGAACGGCAAGGCACGCAAGGACGGCAAGGTCCGCGTCGCGATCATCGGCGTGGGCAACTGCGCGAACTCGCTGCTCCAGGGCGTCGAGTACTACAAGGACGCCGACCCCGAGCAGTTCGTCCCGGGGCTCATGCACGTCGACCTCGGCGGCTACCACGTCGGCGACGTCGAGTTCACCGCGGCGTTCGACGTGACCAAGGACAAGGTCGGCAAGGACCTCGCCGAGGCGATCTGGGCGCACCCGAACGACACGTACAAGTTCGCCGACGTCCCGAAGACGGGCGTCACCGTCTCGCGCGGGATGACGCACGACGGGCTCGGCAAGTACATCTCCGAGGTCGTCGAGAAGGCCCCCGGCGACACGGACGACGTCGCGCGGATCCTCGAGGAGACGCAGACCGACGTCGTCGTGAACTACCTCCCGGTCGGCTCCGAGGAGGCGACCAAGTGGTACACGGAGCAGATCCTGAACGCCGGCTGCGCGATGGTGAACTGCATGCCGGTCTTCATCGCGAAGGGCGGCTACTTCGGCAAGCAGTTCGAGGCCCGCGGCCTCCCGATCATCGGCGACGACATCAAGTCGCAGGTCGGCGCGACGATCACGCACCGCGTCCTCACGAGCCTCTTCCGCGAGCGCGGCGTGCACCTCGACAAGACGATGCAGCTGAACGTCGGCGGCAACTCCGACTTCCTGAACATGCTCGAGCGCGAGCGGCTCGAGTCGAAGAAGATCTCGAAGACGAACGCGGTCACGTCGATGCTCGACTACGACATCGGCGCCGAGAACGTGCACGTCGGCCCGTCGGACTACGTGCCGTGGCTCACCGACCGCAAGTGGGCGTACATCCGCATGGAGGGCACCTCGTTCGGCGACGTGCCGCTCAACCTCGAGATGAAGCTCGAGGTCTGGGACTCGCCGAACTCGGCCGGCATCGTGATCGACGCCGTCCGCCTCGCGAAGCTCGCCCTCGACAACGGCGTCTCGGGCGCGCTCGAGGGTCCGAGCGCCTACCTCATGAAGTCTCCGCCCAAGCAGCTCCACGACGCCGAGGCCCACGCCTCCGTCGAGGCGTTCATCGCCAAGTACGGCAAGAAGAGCGCGAAGACCGCCGCCAAGGCGTAGCACCGAGCACTAGAGACCAGACAGCGAGGGGGCCGGCATGCCGGCCCCCTCGCGTCGCTTCCGTAGCGGCTAGCCGCTACTGCTCGCTGTTCGCGCCGTCCACCTTCACCTTGCTCGACAGGAGCTCGAGTTCCGCCGCGCGGACCTGCGAGTTCCCGGTGGCGTTGGTGCGGCAGTCGGTCGTCGCACGCGTGTCGTTGTCCTGCTCTCCCTGGAACTCGGGATCGCCGGTGCACTGGTTCGCGACCACGACGAGCTTCACGTGCGTGGCCGTCGTCCTCGGCACGTCCCACGTCCTGAGCTGCATGTCAGGGGCGACCGGCCGCGGGCTGGCGCCCGGGAACGCGTCGTCCTGGCTCTTCAGGAAGCGGGTCCAGCCGGCCGCGATCGTCCCGTCGCAGGTCGGGTTGGCCGCGTCGGCCCCCGCCGTGCACGCGTAGAGCTCGAACGACCGCATGGCCGTCCACCGGTTGTTCCCGGAGACGAGGTAGGCACTGACCCTTGCGGTGTCGAACGTCTGCGCGCCCGCGAACGCCACGGTCACCTGCCGGCCCGCGACCGGTGCGACCGTGCTCTGCCAGTTCGTGTTCTCGGTGTCGTCGATCAGGCGGATCTGGTTCGTCCCGTCTCCGGTCGCCACCGCGCCCTTGGACGTGGAGGCGACGTTCGTCGGAAAGTGGATCGTGACGGTCTGCGTCTCCCCGCCGGCCTTCACCTTGTTGGCCATGACGTGGAAGCGGACCATCCCGTAGCCGGCCGCCTGGGCGACGAAGTTGTAGCCGTCCTTGTCGGCCACGAAGGCCTTCGTGTGTGCGATCGGAGTCACGCGGGCCTCGTAGTCGCCGACGTAGAGGTTGAACGTGACCGGCGGGTTGCCGGCCTCGTCCTTCGCCACGCCGACGAAGTTGAACGTGATTTCGTCCTCGAGCGGCGACGTGAAGTCGGGCTGCGGGGTCGAGTCGCCGTTCGACGTCACCGAGGCGTTCTGACCGAAGCCGTTCTCGGCGAAGCCCTTCCAGAGGAGGTCCTGGTTGGCCCCTCCGAACCGCGCCATGTCCGCGGCCAGGATCGCGTCGCGAGCCTGGAGCAGCGTGGTGTTGCGCGGCATGAGCAGCATCGCGTCGTGGTAGAGCTGGAACCACCTGCGGTTCCCCGGGCACTGGTCCGCGGGGTGCTCGCCCTCGGCGCACTCCTCCTGGAGCTTGAAGCTCCCGGTGTGGTACCGGTCGAACAGGAGCTCGCGCAGGGTGAAGTTCGCCTTGATCCAGAGCTCGCCGTCCGAGTGGACCTCGTTGCCGACGATGTCGTATCCGTACGACCCGAGGTTCAGCGAGTTGACCTTCTCGGTCTTGCCCGGGCTCGGCAGCTGTCCGGCCGAGCGCCAGCTCATGTTGAAGTTCCGGATCCCGCGAGTCGGGTTGCCGGTGGCGTAGGCGCCCTCGGCCCACTCGTCCTCGCCGTCGGTGGGCACGTAGTTGTACTCGTGGAGGTACTCGACGGCGTTCAGGTCGCCGAACGCCTCGCCCATGGCGCCCGCATGGGAGCCCTGGCGCGCGCCGAGGCCCTTGCCGATCATGCGGTTCTCGACCATGTGGCCGAACTCGTGGCCGATGACGGCCATGTCGTAGTCCCCGTCGACGCAGGGCGGGTAGAACGCTGCCGCCTGCGGCTGCCAGAGGAACATGTTCGTCGTTGAGATCGTGCCGTCTGCACCGGTGCCCATGTTCGCGTTGTTGCGCGAGCCGGTGACGGCGCCCGACTGGGCCCGTCCGCGCACCGGGTCGTTCTCGAGGAACGGCTTGCCGAAGTTGAACGACTGCGAGTTCCACGTCATCTCGGTGAAGCCGAGGTTGTACGCGAAGTCGTGCAGCCGGTTGTGCATGGCGAACAGGTTCACGACCGCGGCGTCGATGTCGTTGCCGGAGCCGACCACGAAGTTCGCCGGGTCGCACTTCGTCTCGTACCAGACGTTCGTCCACGGGTAGGTGTAGTCCCGCGTCGGGCTCGTAGGCGCGTAGTTGTTGCCGGCGTTTCCAAGCCACGCTTCGAAGTTGAAATTGTTGTTGCCGGTGGTGGTGAACGTCGGGACGTTCGTCCGCGCGTCCACGTCCCACGCGACCGGCGACGCGGGGTTCTGCACCACGCGGTCGCAGCCCGTGATCGCAGTCCAGCACCACAGCTCGCGCGTGTCGTTGCTCGGGTAGTTCCACGGGAACTCACCCAGGTTGGTCAGCGGCGGATTGGCCGGGAAGGCCTTCCAGAGCGGATTGTCCGCCAGGTTCTCCACGGTCGACTCGCGAAGGAGGATCTCGCCGGTCTGCGCGTCGACGACCTGCCGGTAGCCCTCGTTCGCGCCGTTCTTCGTGAAGTACGTGTCGTACGCGTTCAGGACGCCGCGCTTCGGCGTCGGGAAGGCGACGTGGCGGACGAGCTGGTTCGCCTCGGTCAGCCCGGCGACGCTCAGCTTCGTCCAGCCCTGCGCCGTGCCGGCGACGTCGACGTCGACGACGGAGACGTCGGCGCCGGCGGCGTCGGCCGCCTCGACGTAGGCCTCGACCGGAGTGAGCTCGGCCGTCCCGGTCACCGCCCCGGCGGTCCCGAAGGTCGAGGACACGAAGACGACGTTCCACCCGGATGCGGCCGACCCGGTCACGGCGACGGTCGCGATGCCGTCGGTCGTGGAGGTGAGGCCGCCGAAGGTCTGCCGGAAGATGACGGCGCGCCCGGCGCCGAGCGGCGCCGAGCGGTAGAGCTCGAGATCGCCGGCGGAGACGCCGTAGAGCGCGGCGTTGCTCGCGAGCCATGCCCGCGCGGCGCCCTCGGCGTCCGCGGCCTGGATCCCGCTCGCGAGCGAGCCGCCGTACTTGATGAGCGTCGCCGGCGTCCCGAACTGGCTCCAGGTTGCCGTTGCGCCCATGGCGTCGACGGCCGCGACCTGGGCGTCGGTCGGGGCGATCGACGCCGTCCTGGTGTCGAAATCTGCGAGGCCCGCGTCTTCGTCGAGATTGACGATCGCGAGGCCTCCGGTAGGTAACGCGAGGGCGAAGAGCGCGCACGCGGCAACGACCGCCGCCCGCACCCCTCGAGCTCCTCGCGCCGCAGGAGCGAGATGGTCGGACATCGGGAACCCCCTGTTCCTGTAATGCGGCCCGCGCGGCTGCGGACCGACCCGGCGTTATACCGCCGACCGCCCGGATTCGTCAATTGTCAACGTTTGGGGGTTCATGGCCGGGGAGGCAACCGGGCTAGACTCGACGGGATGGCTGACGCTCTCCGCGTCTGCATGGTCACGCCCTTCGCGTGGTCGCGGCCGCACCCCGTGAACGAGCACGTGGCAGGCGCCGCGAAGGCGCTGCGGGCGCGTGGCCACGAGGTGGTCATCCTCGCGCCGTCGACGCGGGCGGGCGATCTGACAGCGGGACGCAAGGCGCTCCGGCGCCTGGCCGAGGAGGGTGAGCCGCTGCCGGACTTCGTCGCGCTCGGCCCGGCGATCCCCGTGACCCGGCGGAGCCTCGTCGGGCTGCCGCTCGCCGCGCGCGCGAACCTCGCGCTCGCCCTCTCCGCCGACCGCTTCGACGTCGTGCACGGCCACGAGCCCGGGATCCCGAGCCTCTCGCACCTGGCACTCCGCGAGGCGCGCGGCCTCACGGTCGCGACCTTCCACTCGACGGAGCGGCTCGCCTACCCGCCCGGGAAGCGCCAGCGCGAGAAGCTCCTCGCGCGGATCGACGCGCTGACGGCGACGAGCGACGCGGTGCTCGCGGCCGCCCGCGAGCGCTACCCGGGGGACTTCCGCCGGCTGCCGCTCGGCGTGGACACGAGCCTCTTCGAGGCGGCGCCGACGGAGCGCCGGTTCGTCCTCGAATGGCGGCCCGAGGAGGCGGCCCGCGCCCGGGCCGTCTTCGACGCGTTCGCCGACCTGCCGGAGGACTGGGAGCTCGTCGTGCTCCGCACACGCCCGCTCACGACGCCGCCTTACGTGCCGCGCCGGCTGCGCGGGCGCGTGCACCTCCGCCGTGGGCTCACCCCGGAGTCCCGCGCCCGCGAGGTGCGCGGCGCCGCAGGCTTCGTCCCGGTCGTCCGCGGCTCGGCCCGCCCGGCCCTCGAGGCCGCCGCCGCCGGCGTCCCGACCGTCGATCCGTCCGGCGCCAGGGAGCAGCCGCGCCTCCTCGGCGCCGCCATCTCGCGGCTCGCCGAGGACGAGACCTGGCGCGCCCGCCGGTCCGGCGAGGCGCAGAAGGCCGGCCGGCGGGAGTCGTTCGAGGCGCTCGCCGACCAGCTCGAGCGGCACGTCTACCGCCCGGTCGTCGCGCGGCGGCGCCGCGCCGAGGCCGCCGACCCGCTCGCGGACCGCGAGCTGATCGTCTGCGACCTCCACATGCACACGGCCCACTCGCACGACTGCTCGATCCCGGTGCCCGATCTCCTCGACTACGCCGAGTCCGAGGGGCTCGGCGCGATCGCGATCACCGACCACAACGTCTTCGGCGGGGCGCAGGAGGCGGTCGAGCTCGCCCGCGGCCGCGCCCTCCGCGTGATCCCGGGCGAGGAGATGAAGACGACGCAGGGCGAGGTCATCGGCCTCTTCCTGTCCGAGGAGATCCCGCGCGACATGTCCATGGAGGACACGGTGGCGGCGATCCGCGAGCAGGGCGGCGTCGTCTACCTCCCCCACCCGTTCGACCGGCTCCACTCGATCCCGGACTCGCGCACGCTGCACCGGCTGCTCGAGGAGGTGGACGTCTTCGAGGTCTACAACGCGCGGCTCCTCCGCGACGGCTTCAACGACGAGGCCCTGCGCTTCGCGCGGAAGTACAACCTGCTCATGGGCGCCGGCTCGGACGCGCACGTGCTCCAGGGCGTCGGCTCCGGCGCGCTGCGCATGCGCGCGTTCGAGACACCCGAGGAGTTCCTGATCAGCCTGCGCACCGCCGAGGTGCTGCGGCGGCCCAAATCCCTCGTCTACCTCCAGAGCCTGAAGTGGATGGCCCAGGCGAAGGAGCGGCGCGGGAAGACGGCGGCGGGATCGCGCCGGTGACGGTCCGGTAGGAACAGGGCGCTGAGGGAGCGAACTGAGGGACGAGCAGTGGCTGCCTCCCAAAACGACATCGCCGACCGATACCTGAAGAAGGCGATCGCAGAGATGAACGATCTCGGGCACGCGATCGCCGAGGCCGCCGGGCCGGACCGCGTGCCGGTCCTGGGCTCGGGCCATCCCCAGGCCGAGATCCTCCTCTTGAAGCACACGCCGCAGGCCTCGGAGGTGAGCGAGGGCGTGGCGTTCTTCGGCCGTGCCGGCCAGGCCGTGCTGCGCTCGATCCAGAAGCTCCGCGTCGACCCGATGGCGATCTACGGGACGAACTGCGTGAAGTACGAGGGCGAGGACGACGCCGAGTCGCACGAGTTCCTGCGCCGTGAGCTGCACGTCGTGCAGCCGAAGCTCGTCGTGGCGATGGGGCAAGATGCGGTCGCGTGTCTGAACGCGGCCCAGTTCCCGCTCGCGACGACGATCGAGGAGACACCGGGGGACCTCCAGCGGCTCACGCCGACGATCGAGGCCCTGGTGACCCCGGACGTGGACGCCTCCCTGGACGAGGCGCCCGCCAAGCGCGCCTTCTGGAACGCCTTCAAGGCGATCGGGCCCTGGTGGTCCGAATTGCCGCCGTACTAGTCCTCATCACCGCCATCGCGCTCTGGTCGGAGCTCGCGCCGTCGCTTCCGCGGGTCGAGAGCGAGTGGGGCAACGTGGCGATCCTCGCGTTCGGCGTGATTCCCGCGATGTTCGCGCTCGTCTGGCTCTGCCTGCCGCTGCGCGGCGCGCTCAACCTGCTCCAGCTCGCGGTGCTGGCGGGCACGCTCGTCATCCTCGCGATCGCCTGCTCGCTCGCCGACCTCGAGATCGCCGCGAACCTGCTCAAGCTCGCGGCCGCGACGGCGGTCGGCTGGGTCGCCCTCGCGTTCTTCGAGGCGCCGTGGTGGGTGATGCTCGTCGCGCTCCTGATCGTGCCGGTGGATCTCTTCTCGGTCGCGCGCGGGCCGACGAAGGAGATCACGGAGAACCAGCCGCAGGTCTTCGACGCGCTGTCGATCTTCATGATCATCCCGGGGCGGAACTCGGAGGGGCAGGTGCAGGCGGCGCATCTCGGCCTGCCCGACGTCCTCTTCTTCGGCCTCTTCCTCGGAGCGTGCGCGCGCTTCGGCCTGCGGATCGCGCCGACGTGGCTCCTGATGACGCTCTCGTTCGGCGGGACGCTCGTTCTCGCCGTGTGGTTCGACCAGGCCGGCGTCGCCGCGCTTCCGCTGCTCTCGGCCGGCTTCGTGCTCGCGAACGCGGATCTCCTGTGGCACTCGATCCGCGACCGGCCGGTCTACCCGCAGTGACCACGAGCGCGTAGTCGACGGCACGAATTCGGCACCG
This sequence comes from uncultured Actinomycetes bacterium, assembly GCA_963720515.1. Taxonomy (GTDB): domain Bacteria; phylum Actinomycetota; class Thermoleophilia; order Gaiellales; family Gaiellaceae. The sequence goes on from OY970397.1 coordinate 1,158,085, forward strand.
TTCGCGCAGACGCGGGCAGGGGCTCGATAGCGTTCGTGCTGGGCGGCTCGCGCCCGTTGGGGGGTCGTGCGCCGGACGCGGCGGCCGTGGCCCGAAGGACGGCGGCTAGTGCACGAACAGCGCGACGGTCTCGATGTGCGGCGTGTGCGGGAACATGTCCACCGGCCGCGCGCGCTCCAGCCGGTAGCCGAGCGAGCCGACGAGCTCCTTCGCGTTCCCGGCGAGCGTGGTCGGGTTGCACGAGACGTAGACGATCTTCGGCGCCTCGAGCTCGCCGACCCGGCGGAGCGTCTTCGTCGTAAGCCCCGCGCGCGGCGGATCGACGACCACCACGCCCGGCGCGCCCGCACGGTCGCGGAGCTCCTCGAGCGCATCGCCCACCTCGCCGGCGAAGAACGCGGCGTTCGTGACCCCGTTCAGCTCGGCGTTCTCGAGCGCGCACGCGACCGACTCCTCGGACACCTCGACGCCCCAGACGGTCAACGCCTTCTCGGCCAGCGTCAGCCCGATCGTGCCGATGCCGCAGAAGAGGTCGTACACCGTCTCCTCCCCGGTCAGCCCCGCGTACTCGGCGGCCAACCGGTAGAGCTCCTCGCACATCGCGGTGTTGGTCTGCAGGAAGGCGTTCGGGCGGACGCGATACCGCTTGCCGAGGAGCTCCTCCTCGATCCACTCCTCGCCCCAGAGAAGCCGCGTCGGGAGGTTTGTCACCTCGGCCGGCCGGTCGTTCACGGCCCAGTGGATCGAGCGCACCTCGGGGAACCGGCGCATTGCGGCGACGAACCGGTCGGCGCCGTCCAGCTCGCCCGGCGCGGTCACGAGCGTGACGAGCGCCTGGCCCGTGTTGCGGCCCTCGCGGAAGACGAGGTGGCGCAGGTAGCCAGTGTGCGTCTCCTGGTCGTAGGCGTCGAGCCCCTCGGCGCGCGCCCACGCGCGGGCGGCGTCGCGGATCGCGTTGCCGAGGTCGGTCGTCAGCCAGCAGCGCTCGAGGTCGAGCACCTCGTCCCAGCGCCCCGCCCGGTGGAACCCGAGCCCCGGCCCGGACGGCGTACGCGTGAACGAGTACTCGAGCTTGTTCCGGTAGTGGAAGATCTCGGTCGAGCCGAGCGCCGGCTCGAGCTCCACGTCAAGGCCGCCGATCCGCTGGAGCGCGTCCGCGACCTGGCCCGCCTTCGCCTCGAGCTGCGCCGCGTAGTCGAGGTCCTGAAACCGGCAGCCGCCGCACGCGGGGAAGTGCACGCACGGGGCGTCCACACGGGGCGCGCCCGGCTCGACGACCGCGACCGCATCGGCCTCGGCGTGGCTCCGCTTCACCTTCGTCACGCGCGCCCGCACGACGTCGCCCGGAAGCCCGCGCCGCACGAAGAGCACGAAGCCGTTTAGCCGCCCGACGCCGGCCCCGCCGTACGCGAGCCGGTCGATCCGAACCTCGACCTCGTCGCCTTTGGAGACCGGCGCGGCCATGCGGCCGACCCTACCTAGCGCGTGAGCGGCACCGCCGAGTCGGCAGGCGCCTCCTCGAGCGTGCGCCGTGGGATCGTCCCCCACGACGGGCGGCGGCCGAAGACGAAGCGCACGGTCGCGTCGAACTTCCAGAGGGCGATCAGCGGCTGGAACCAGACGCACTCGAGCAGGCTCCAGCCGAGGAGCTTCGCCACGCCGAGGCGGCCGTAGCGGCGGAACCCGAGCTCCTCCACGAGCAGCGCCGCGATGCTCTGCGCCAGGCCGAAGAGAACGGTGCCGACGACGAGCAGCACGAGATAGGGCCATGTGCTCGGGTAGAGGAGAACGAGCGCGATGGTGACCGCGTAGCCGACGATCTGGAAGAACGGCGCAAGCGCGTCGAAGATCGAGACGAACGGGAACGCGAGCGTGCCGGCCGCGCCGTAGCGCCGGCGGCCGAACATGCCGCGGTGGAGGCGGATCGTCTCGAGCAGGCCGACCTGCCAGCGCATCCGTTGCGAGCGCAGACCGCCGAGCGTGTCGGGCGCCTGCGTCCAGCAGACCGCGTCGGGGCAGAACGCGACCCTCGCGCCCGGCCAGTCCGGCCGCAGGCTGTGGTGGAGCCGGATGGTCAGCTCCATGTCCTCGCCCAGCGAGCCCGGCATGAAGCCGCCGACGGCGAGGAGCATGTCGCGCCGGAAGACGCCGAAGGCGCCGCTCACGACGAGCAGGCCGTTCATGCGCGACCACGCGATCCGCGTCCCGAGGAAGCCGCGCAGGTACTCGATCACCTGGGTCGCCGCAAGCCCGCGCCGCCCGACACGCGCCTCGACCGCGCCCCCGGGGCCAACGCGAGAGGCGCCGAGCACCCGGATCGTGCCGCCGGACGCGACGCAGTCGTCCGGATCCTCCTCGAACGGCCGCAGCGCGCTCGCGAGCGCGTCGGGCTCGAGCAGACCGTCCGCGTCCACCACGGCGACGAGCTCCTGCCGTGCGACACCCAGGGCGGCGTTGAGCGCGTCCGCCCGGCCGCCGTTGGCCTTCCGCACGACGAGGAGCCCCGGCGCGACCCGCGAGGCGTAGAGCGCCTGGATCTCCGCGGTAGGAATCGGCAGCGGCCCGCCGAGCGGGACCGGGACGAGGTCGAACGCCTCGGCGAGCCGGTCGAACGTGGCGTCGGTAGAGCCGTCGTCCACGACGACGATCTCGAGCGGCTCGTAGTCGACCGCGAGGAGCGAGGCGACGGTCGCGACGACGAGTAGCTCCTCGTCGAACGCGGGGACGAGCACGCTGATCCCTGGCCGCGACGGCGGCAATGCGCGCCGGCCCGGCTGGCGCCCGCGGACGAGCCACGACATCTCGCCGAACGACATCGCGAGCAGCGTCAAGACGATCAGGTTGTAGACCGCGAAGAACGTGAAGGCGATCAGGGATCCTGTGATGAGCGTGTCCCTCACGACGCGACCTCCGCGATCGTGCTGGCGTACTCCACCGGCCACGCGTCGGACCGGTCGAGGGTCGCACGTACAGCGGCGCCTGCCTGCGGACGCTCGCGGAGCGCGGCGAGCGACTCCGCCGAGCGGAGCGCGACCTCCCGATCGGGATCGGCGATCCCCTCGGCGAGGAGCCCGGCGGCCCCCGGCCAGTCGAACGCCCCGAGGGCGGCCGCGGTCTCGCGGCGCACGCGGACGTCGGGATCCTCGACCGTCGCGAGGAGGCCGGGTGGCGGCGCCAACCCGCCGACGCGCCCGAGCGCGCGGACGGCCGCGGTTCGCACGCGTGCGTCGGGATCGGCGAGCGCGCCGGCCAGCAGGTCCGAGGCAGCGCCCGGCCCGAGCTCGCCGGCCGCGTCCGCGATCCCGAAGCACGACGAGACCCGGACCGTCGCGTCGGGCGAGGAGAGCCCGCGGCGGAAGGCCTCCGCCCCCGGGCGCCCGAGCCCCTTGAGCGCCGCGTGGGAGACGCCGATCGACACGGCGCGCCGCTCGAGGTAGAGGGCCGTCAGCGCGGCCGCGGCCTCGGGAGCGCCAAGCCGTCCGAGGGCGCGGACGGCGGCGAGACGAACCTCTGAGCGGCTGTCCTCGAGCCGCTCAAGGAGGAACGGCACCGACCGCTCGTCGCCGGCCGCGCCGAGCATGTCGCAGGCGAGGGCCCGGCGCCACGGCGTGCGCCGGCGGGTCGCCTGCTCGACCGCGCCGATCGCGCCGACTTCGTCGAGGACGGCGCGGAGCCTCGCCTTCGCCGCCTCCTCTGCGTCCTCCGCGAGATCGAGGACGAGCCAGGCGGCGGCGGTGCGCCCCTGCCGCCCGAGGCCGCCGAGCGCGCGGCGAAGCATGTCGAGGTCGGCCGCCGCCCCGCTCGCCGCGGCCGCACGCACGAGCGGCTCGAGCTCGCGGCGGGCCGCCTCCTGCCGCCGGCGGTTGAACGCCCATTGCTCGCGCAGCACCGCGAGGCCGACGAGGAGCGCGACGTTCGCCGCGAGCAGGCCGGCGAAGAACCACGCCAGCGGCTCGGGGAGGTCCGCAGCCGGAAGGTCGGCAATAGAGATGGCGCGGCGAGTGTACGGACCGGGCTGGTCAGCCGATCGGCGCGACGAGCACCTTGCGCGAGCGCGGCCCGTCGAACTCGCAGAAGAAGATCCCCTGCCAGGTACCGAGCGCGAGGTCGCCGTCGCGAAGCGGGATGACGACCGAGGTGGCCGTGAGCGCCGCGCGTACGTGGGACGGGGCGTTCTCCTCGCCCTCCTCGATGTGCTCCCAGCCCCACTCGTCCCCGACGATCCGCTGAAGCGCCTTCTCGAGATCGCGTCCGACGGCCGGGTCTGCGTGCTCCTGGACGACGACACCCGCCGTCGTGTGCGGCACCCAGACGACGGCTGCGACCGCGTCGCCCGCGTCCGCGAGGGCCTCCCGGACCTTCGCCGTGATCTCGACGGCCTGCGTCTTCCGCTCTGTCCGGACGTCGATCTCGCGCAACATCGGCGGGCTATCCTACGCCACTCATGGCGACAACCCCGGTGGGGAGCGGCATGGTCGAGGCCTACCGGGATGAGGCAGACCGCTTCATCGCCGCGCTCGACGGCGAGGTCTACCTCCACTTCGCCGGCCACAAGGAGGCGCTCGAGCTCGAGCCGATCTACGAGCGCCACGCCGACCTGACGACGCTCGACGCATGCCGCCGGCTCGAGCAGGCCGCCGCCGAGGGCCTCTGCGGCGTCGAGCTCTGGCGCTTCGCGTGCGAGGGCTACATCGGCGACGCCGGCCGTGCCGACGAGGAGGAGCTCGCAGGGCTCGAGGCGTCGCTCGAGGCGACCGTGGACGGCGAGACGATCCCGTTCCGGCTCCTCCGGATGGCAACCTCGAACGAGCCCGACCGCGAGCGGCGCTGGCGACTCGAGCGGGCGCGGGTCGAGCTCGTCGAGGAGCGGCTGAACCCGATCTACATGCGCGCGACCGAGCGCCTGCGCGCGAACGCCGTCGAGCTCGGCGCCGAGACCTATCGCGCCCTGTACGAGCGCCTCGGCTTCCCGCTCGCCGAGCTCGGCGAGGAGTGCCGGCGTCTCCTCGCGGAGACCGAGGATCTCTACGTCGCCTCGGCCGAGAAGCTCTTCCGCACGCGGCTCGGCATCGGCCTCGACGACGCGACGCGGCCCGACCTCCTGCGGCTGCTGCGCGCGACCGACTGGGACACCGGCTTCCCGGCGGCCGCGATGCTCCCCGCCCTTACCGGCACGCTCGCCGACCTCGGAATCGATCTCGCCGCCCAGCGGAACGTCGAGCTCGACGTCGAGCCCCGCCCGCTCAAGTCTCCGCGGGCCTTCTGCGCGCCGATCGAGGTGCCCGGGCGCGTCGTCCTCGTCATCAACCCGATGGGCGGCCCGGACGACTGGCACGCGCTCTTCCACGAGGCGGGGCACACCGAGCACTACGCGCACACCTCGGGCGACCTCGTCCTCGAGGCCCGGCGGCTCGGCGACTACGCGGTGACCGAGGGCTGGGCCGCGCTCCTCGAGCGCGTCGTGGACGAGCCGCTCTGGCTCGCGCGGCGCCTCGACTTCGGCCGGCCGGACGAGTTCGCCGACCAGGCGGCCGCGATCCACCTCTACATCGCCCGCCGCTACGCGGCGAAGATCCTCTACGAGCTCGAGCTCCACGGCGGCGCGCCGCTCGACCAGATGCGCGCGCGCTACGTCGAGCTGCTCGCGGACGCGACGAAGGTGGCGCCGTCCTCCGCCGACTACCTCGCCGACGTGGACTCGGGCTTCTACGCGTCCGCCTACCTCCGCTCGTGGGCGTTCGAGGCGCAGGTGCGCGAGTTCCTGCGCGACGAGTTCGGCACGTCGTGGTTCGCGCGGCGCGAGGCCGGGTCGCTCCTGCGCGAGCTCTGGAACGAGGGCCAGCGCCTGACCGCCGAGGAGATGGTTCGCGACGTGACCGGCTCCGACCTCGACCTGGATGCGCTCGTGGCGCGGGTTCGCGAGCGCGTCGGTTCCCGCTAGGCGGCCGCCGACCGAACGATTAGGCTCCCCGACCGTGCCTCGTCGCATCGTGATCGCCGGCGCCGCCGGGCGGGACTTCCACAACTTCAACGTGGCGTTCCGCGGCAACCCCGACGTCGAGGTCGTCGCGTTCACCGCGACGCAGATCCCGGACATCGACGGGCGCGTCTATCCGGCCGAGCTCGCAGGCGACGGGTACCCGAGCGGGATCCCGATCGTCGCCGAGGAGAAGCTCGACGACCTCGCCCGCGACGCGGACGAGGTCGTCTTCGCCTACTCGGACGTCTCGCACGAGCACGTGATGCACATCGGCTCGCGCGCACTGGCCGCCGGCGCGGACTACCGCCTCATGGGCCCGCGCGCGACCGAGCTCACGTCCACGAAGCCGGTCGTCGCGATCTGCGCGGTCCGCACCGGCTCCGGCAAGAGCCAGACGACGCGCCACGTTGCGCGTGTCCTCCACGGCGCGGGCATGCGCGTCGCCGTCCTCCGTCACCCGATGCCCTACGGCGACCTCGTCAAGCAGGCCGTGCAGCGCTTCGAGAAGTACGAGGACCTGGAGGCGGCGAACTGCACGATCGAGGAGCGCGAGGAGTACGAGCCGCACCTCGCCGAGGGCAACCTCGTCTTCGCGGGGATCGACTACGGCGCGATCCTCGCGCGGGCCCAGGAGGAGGCGGACGTGATCCTCTGGGACGGCGGGAACAACGACACGCCGTTCATCCACCCGGACGTGCACGTCGTCGTCGTGGACCCGCACCGCGCCGGGCACGAGACGCGCTACCACCCGGGCGAGACCAACCTCCGCATGGCCGACGTCTGCGTGATCAACAAGATGGACAGCGCGCCTCCGGAGGGCGTCGAGGCGGTGCTCGCGTCGATCGCGCAGCTGAACCCGAAGGCCGAGATCGTGCGCGCGAACTCGCCGTTCGCCGTCGAGGGCGACCCGGAGGAGATCCGCGGCAAGCGCGTCCTCGCGATCGAGGACGGCCCGACGCTCACGCACGGCGACATGGCCTACGGCGCCGCCGTCCTGGCCGCGAAGGCCTACGGCGCGGCCGAGCTCGTCGATCCGAAGCCCTTCGCGGTCGGGTCGATCAAGGACACGTTCGAGAAGTACCCCCACGTGTCCGGGCTCCTCCCGGCGATGGGCTATGGCGAGAAGCAGACGAACGAGCTGCGCGAGACGATCGAGCGCTCCGACGCCGAGCTCGTCCTCATCGGGACGCCGATCGACCTGCGCCGGATCGTGGACATCTCCAAGCCGGCGATGCGGGTCACATACAAGCTGGACGAGATCGGCGCGCCGACGCTCGAGTCGATCCTCCGCGCCCGGGGCGTCATCGGCGCCGCCGAGCCCGCCCTCGCCTGACGCAGGAAGCGCGCCGCTTCTCCGGAACCTGAGCGGGTGACTCGCCACGGACACCCCATCCGTGCGCGACGATTGGTGAGATGACCACCGACCTCACCGTCGTCGCCCTCGGCGGCAATGCGCTCATCCGCAAGGGCGAGCGCGGCACGGCCGCGGAGCAGCGCGCCAACCTCGCGGACACGTTCGCGGCGCTCGCGGACGTCCTTCACGACGGGCCCGTCGTCGTCACGCACGGGAACGGCCCGCAGGTCGGGAACGAACTGCTCCGCCAGGAGCTCGGCGCGGCCGAGGCGCCGCCGCTCCCCCTCTACATCGCGGTCGCGCAGACGCAGGCCGAGATCGGCGCGCTCATCGTCTCCGAGCTGCCGCAGGTCGCGCGCCGCCCGACCGCGGTCGTGCTCACGCGCGTCGCCGTCTCGCCCGAGGACCCCGCCTTCGCGAATCCGACGAAACCGGTCGGCCCGTTCTACGACGAGGCCCGCGCGCACGAGCTAGAGCGCGAGCGCGGCTGGGCGGTGAAGGAGGACGCGGGTCGCGGCTGGCGCCGGGTCGTCCCGTCGCCGAAGCCCCTCGAGGTGCTCGAGCTGGACTCGATCCGCGCGCTCCTCGCGACGGGCGTCGCCGTGGTTGCCGTGGGCGGCGGCGGCATCCCGGTGGTCGCGCGCGACGGGCGCCACGACGGCGTGGACGCGGTGATCGACAAGGATCTCGCCTCGGCGCTCCTCGCCACCGGGCTCGGCGCGACGCGCCTCGTCATCCTCACGCAGGTGGACGGGGTCTACCGCGGCTTCGGCACGGACGCCGCCGAGCGGATCGACGAGCTTCGCGCAGGCCGCGACGACGCCTTCCTCGCCGAGCTCCCGGAGGGCTCGATGCGCCCCAAGGTGGAGGCCGCGTTCGCTTTCGTCCGCGCGACCGGCGGCACGGTCGAGATCACGACGGCCGAGGCGCTCGCGGCCGGAACGGGCGGCACGCGCATTCTCGCCGCGTCTGCCCCGTAGGATTCCGCGCGTGATCTCCGTCCAGCTCAAGGGCCGCGACTTCCTGCGTGTGAACGACTGGGAGCCGAACGACTTGCTTCAGATCCTCGACCTCGCCGACCGTCTGAAGGCGCGATCGAAGCAGGGCGTGCACGATCCGCACCTCGAGGGCCGCTCGCTCGGGATGATCTTCTCGAAGCCCTCCACGCGAACGCGCGTGAGCTTCGAGGTCGGGATCTCCCAGCTCGGCGGCACCGGGCTCTACCTCTCTGCGAACGACCTCCAGCTCGGCCGCGGCGAGACGATCAAGGACACCGCGATCGTGCTGTCGCGCTACCTGGACGGGATCATGATCCGGACGTTCAAGCAGTCCGACGTGGACGAGCTCGCGGAGTACTCCACGATCCCGGTCATCAACGGGCTCACGGACGAGTTCCACCCCTGCCAGGCGCTCGCCGACGTCATGACGATCCGGGAGCGCATGGGCGAGCTCGAGGGCGTGAAGGTCGCCTACCTCGGGGACGGAAACAACGTGTGCCACTCGCTCATGGTCGCGTGCGCGAAGCTCGGCGCGAACTTCGTCGCCGGCGTCCCGGAGGGCTACGACCCCGACGAGAAGGTGGTGGGCTGGGCGAAGGCCGCGGCCGAGGCCTCCGGCGCCACGGTCGAGATCGTCCACGACGCAACCGAGGCGGCCCGCGGCGCCGACGTCCTCTACACCGACGTCTGGACGAGCATGGGCCAGGACGAGGAGCGCGACAAGCGCCTGCGCGACCTTGCCGGCTTCGGCATCGACGACCGGATGGTCGCGCTCGCCTCGAACCGTGCGATCGTCATGCACTGCCTCCCCGCCCACTACGGCGAGGAGGTGACCGAGTCGGTGCTGCACGGCCCGCGCTCGGCGGCGTGGGACCAGGCGGAGAACCGCCTGCACGCCCAGAAGGCGCTCATGGCGCTCGTCATCCCGTAGGGGCCCGTGCTTCCGCTCAAGGACAACATCCCGACCGAGCGGCGGCCGGTTGTCACCTACGCGCTGATCCTGACGAACCTGATCGTGTGGATCGTGTACGAGCACGCGGGAGCTCAGCCCGGGTTCGACAACTCGGTCGCCTCGTCCGGCTACTTCCCGTGCGACGTCGAGAACACCTGCCAGGCGCCGGGCCACCCCTGGTTCGTCACCGCGATCACGGCGATGTTCCTCCACGCCGGCTGGGTGCACCTGCTCGGGAACATGCTCTTCCTCTGGATCTTCGGCAACAACGTGGAGGACCGGCTCGGCCGTGTGCGCTTCCTGCTCCTCTACTTCGCCGGCGGCCTCGCCGCGACGGCGGTGCAGACGATCGTGACGATCCAGTGGGGCTCGACGAGCGACGCGGAGATCCCGAATGTCGGCGCGAGCGGCGCGATCGCTGCCGTCCTCGGCGCCTACATCCTGCTCTACCCGCGCGCGACCGTCCTGACCTGGATCGCACCGATCTTCATCATCCCGATCCCGGCGATGCTCTACCTCGGCATCTGGTTCGGGCTCCAGCTCCTCCTGGGAAGCTCCTCGTTCACGTCGCCCGACGCGGGAGGCGGCGTCGCGTACTTCGCGCACATCGGCGGCTTCGTCTTCGGGCTCGTCGCGTGCCGCTACGTGCTCCTGCCGCGGAGACCTGCGATATGAGGTTCGACGACGCCGTGGCGCAGGCGCTCGACGCACTGCCGGCCGAGCTCCGTGACGCGATGTCGAACGTGGCGATCGTCGTCGAGGAGGAGAACGCCGAGGAGCCCGACCTGTACGGCCTCTACACGGGCATCGCGCTCACCGAGCGGACGTCGAGCTACGGCGGCGTCCTGCCCGACCGGATCGCGATCTACCGCCGCCCGCTCCAGGAGGACTTCGGCCACGACCCCGATCTGCTCGTGGACGAGATCCGAATCACGGTCCTGCACGAGATCGCGCACCACTTCGGGATCGACGAGGACCGCCTGGACGAGCTCGGATGGAGCTGACCCGCTACCGCTGGGGCAGCGAGTCGCTGGCGTCGCTCCTCGGCGCCCGGCTACTCACGTAGGGCCTCCGCGGGGTCGATACTCGGGGCATGCCGACGTTCGCGCTCCTCGCGGCCGTCCTCGCCGGAGCGGTCGCGCCCACGCATGTCACGGTCGTCGCGGCCGGGGACATCGCGCGCTGCGACGGAACCGGCGACTCCCAGACGGCCGCGGTCATCTCCCGGATCGGTCCCGACGCCGTCCTCACCCTCGGCGACGACGCCTACCCGACGGGAAGCGCGGCCGACTTCTCCGGCTGCTACGCGCCGACCTGGGGCGCGTTCCGCGCGATCACCTACCCGGCGCCCGGAAATCACGAGTACGCGACCCCCGGCGCGGCCGGCTACTTCGGCTACTTCTCCGTCCCGCCGTATTACAGCGTGAACCTCGGCGCCTGGCACATCGTGTCGCTGAACTCGGAGATCGACCACGGCGCGGACTCGGCGCAGCTCCGCTGGCTCCGGCGCGACCTCGCCCGCGACACGCACCGCTGCGAGCTCCTCTACTGGCACCGGCCGCGCTGGTCCGGCGGCGTGCACGGTTCACAGGCGGACGTGCAGCCGTTCTGGCGCGCGGCCGTCGAGACGCCGGCGTCGACCTCGTCCTCGCCGGCCACGACCACAACTACCAGCGCTTCAGTGCGCATGGGCGGCCGGGGCCGGCCGAACCGGCTCGGCGTCCGCTCGCTCGTCGTCGGCACCGGAGGCGCGAGCCACTACGCGCCCGGCGCGATCGCCCATCGCCAGGCCGCGAACGGCACGGACTACGGCGTCCTCAAGCTCGTCCTGCGCCGGCGCGACTACGACCTCGCGTTCGTGCACGTCGCGGGCGGCACCTTCCGAGACTCGCTCCGCGGCCAGGCCTGTCATCAGGCCCGACCGCGGTAGCGGCGAAGTCAGGCGGTCGCCGAGGCGAGCTCGACGGTGCAGCTCGCGCGGCCGCGCTTCTCGAGGTACTGCTGGTGGTAGTCCTCAGCCTCGTAGAAGGGCGAGGCCGGAACGATTTCCGTGACGATCGGGTTCTTGAACTGCCCCTCGGCCTCGAGTCGGTCGCGCGACGCGATCGCCGCCGCCTCCTGCTCGGGCGAGTGGAAGAAGATCGCGGAGCGGTACTGCGATCCGATGTCGCGGCCCTGCCGGTTCCGCGTCGTCGGGTTGTGCTTCGACCAGAAGAGATCGAGCAGCTCGTCGTACGAGACGCGCTCCGGGTCGAACGTGACCTCGAGCGCCTCGGCATGCCCGGTCGTCCCGGTGCAGACGAGCTCGTACGTCGGGTCGGCGACCGTTCCGCCGGTGTAGCCGACGCGAGTCCCCGTCACGCCCGGAACCTGCCGGAACGCGGCCTCGACACCCCAGAAGCATCCCGCCGCGAACGTGGCCTTCTCCATCTGACCTCCCTTTCGAATTCCTGGTGGGAGCGTACCCACCTGATCTTCAGTCGCGGAAAGGGCCCGATCGTTACGCGCGGATGTGCTCGATCGCGACGATGAGCTCGCGGTGGCGGCGCTCCTCGTCGGTCACGACCTCTTCGTCGTCGTCGTTCTTGCGCAGCTCCTGGATCGCGGCCATCGGCTTGACCACGAAGAAGAAGATCGCCGCGACGACGAAGACGAAGATGATCGCGTCGGTCAGGAACGCGCCGTAGCGGAACACCGAGTCGTGGATCGTGAAGGTCAGGTCGCGGAAGTCGGGCTTGCCGATGATCGCGGCGACGATCGGCATGATCAGGTTGTCCACGAACGAGGCCACCAGCACGGCGAACGCGGTGCCGATCACGAACGCGACCGCGATCGTGAGGATGTTGCCCTGGAGCAGGAAGTCGCGGAACTCGCGCAGCAGCTTCATCGTTGGCCTCCTCGCGTCGTTGGTGGCGCGCACCCTACTCCCGGTCGACGCGAATTGACCCGAGGCGGCCGGACGGTCTAGAGTCGGCGGCGAAGGGGGTATGCCGCAGTGGGCGCTAGCGTCGACGTCGATCTGAGCTTCGACAACGACCTGGGAGTCGATCTCTCCGGCATCCCGTCGAGCTACTCCCTGAACGTCACGCACATCCCGAAGATCCAGGTCGGCGTCGACAAGCTGACCGTCGGGCTCGACCCGATCAGGATCGAGCCGCTCGACGTCTCGGTGCGGCTCAAGGAGATCCCGTCCATCCGGACGCACGTGCCGGCGCTCTTCACGCTCGGGCTCTCCGTGCTCGGCTACGAGCTCCTGTGCGCGAAGCTCTGCGGCGAGGCGCAGGTCATCACCGAGCCGTACCACCCGAACCCGTGCGAGCACTGCGGCCAGGTCTCGCGCACTCAGACACCGACACCGACGCCCGCTCCCGATCCGGACGTGCCGAAGTGACGCCTCCCGCCCGCCGCGCCGCGAAGCCCAGGGCGAAGCCGAAGCCCAGGGCGAAGCCGAAGGCCAAGGCCGAGCCCGTCGTCTTCCGCGGACCGCCCGACCGCCTCGCGTCGCTGGTTCCAGCGGCCGGGACGGTCGAGGCCCCCGCCGCCGAGGCGACGTTGAAGGGCGCCGAGGTCCGCACGCTCGCGGTCCGCTCGAGCGAGCGCGTCGGCAAGGCCGATGCGCTGAAGGCGACGCTCAAGCTCCCGAAGACGACGCCGCCCGGCACGTACAAGGGCACGGCGACGATCGAGGGCAAGGAGGTGCCGATCGTGGCCGAGGTCGAGGGGCGCGCGCGGCTCGACGCCCATCCGCGGCGCGTCGCGCTCGAGGCGAAGCCCGGCGGCCGCCAGACCGTGGACATCACGCTCATGAACACCGGCAACGTCCCGTGCGACGTGGCGGGCACCTCCACGTTCTGCCTCTTCGACGGGCGCGGGATCGAGCACGCCGTCTGGACGGCGCTCGAGAAGGAGCCGCCGAAGGGCAAGGGCCGCATGGACGTCTTCCTCGACGACCTCGCGGGCTCGCACGGCGGGCTCGTTGCCGCGAAGGTGGAGAAGGCCGCGAAGATCGCGCCCGGCGAGTCGGGCGACGTCACGCTCACGCTGCGCTTCCCCGACCGCCTCCAGGCCGGCGGCTCCTACTCCGGCGCGTGGGAGGTCGGCGGCATCCGGGTCCCGGTGCGGATCACCGTGCCGGAGGCGACGCAGACGACGCGGAAGGCGGCGGCGCGATGAGCTCCTCGAGCCCGACCACGCTCGCCGACGCGGCCAAGGCGGTCGGCGACCTCCTCGGCCCGATGGCGAAGACCGGCATGGAGATGCTCGGCGCGGTGAAGCTCCCGAGCCGCGGCTGCGGGTGCGACTGCGAGATCCCACCGCCGTGCTGGATGCCGCAGCCGCTCGACGACGTCCTCTCGAAGACGTGCGCAGGGTCGAAGGCGGTCATCCGGCTCCACGTCGTGAACTGCGGGATCCAGCCGCGGAAGATCACGGTCGAGCCGACGAACAAGGCGGTGTCCGTGAGCCCGGCATCCCTCTCGCTCGGCCCGCTCGAGGAGGGCGAGATCGTGCTCTCGTGGGAGGTTCCGGCGGCCGCGACGAAGGGGCAGACGCAGAAGAGCCTCATCCGGATCCACGGCTGCAAGGAGTGGTACTTCCGCTGGACGGTCGAGGTCGCCGACGGCGAGTGCGCCGCGGTCGACATCGCGATCGAGGACTGCCCCGACCTGATCCACCACTGGTACGACCACTTCTACTGCCCGCGGCCCTGCCTCGGCGGCACGAGCCTCGGGAGCGCGCCCGGCGCGGTCTCGCACGGGTGAGCCGATGGCGGAGCGGGCGGACCTCACTCCGGCGCTTCGCGACGCCGCAGAGGCGGCGCTCGCCTACTACTCGCGCCTCGGGCGCCTGACCGTCGACCTCGTCGAGGCGATCGCGCCCGCGGATCTCCACCTGAGCCGGTCGGCCGATCCGCCGCCCGAGCCCGCGCCCTCCGCGACGCCGACCGCGCCGGCGCCGCCCGAGTCCGAGAGCACGATCGTCGTCGAGGCCCAGGCGGGCCGGAGCGGCCTCGGCGTCTTCATGGTCGAGAACACGACCGACAAGCAGGTCTCCGGGCCCGTGACCGTCTCCGCGTTCAAGGGCCCGGGCGGGCGGACGGCCAAGCCGCAGGTGCGCTTCTCCCCCGACGTCGTGACGCTCGACCCCGGCGACCAGGTGCTCGTCCAGCTCGCCGCGAAGGTGGACCAGAGCCTCGATCCGGGCGTGCGCTACAGCGCCGACGTGCGCGTGCCGTCGCTCTCTGGCATGACGATCCCGCTCGTCGTGCGGCGCCGGCCCGGCCGCGCCGCCGCGGCCAAGAAGCCCGCCGCCGCGAAGAAGCCCGCCGCCGCAAGGAAGCCCGCCGCGAAGAAGCCCGCAGCCCGGAAGCGGCCATGACCGCCGCCCCGAGCGCCGCCGAGCGCTCGGCCTGGGAGCTCCCGGAGCTCCTCGGCCTGACCGGCGACCTCGACCGGCTCCACGCGTTCCTCGCCGAGTGGGTCGAGGAGTGCGACCCGGAGGTGCGCGACATGGTGCGCCGCCAGCTCGGCGCCCGCGCCAAGTACTTCCGGCCGGTGACCGTCTTCGCCTGCTACCACGCGACGACGGAGAAGCCGCTCTCGACCCGCGTGCTCCGCGCGGCCGCCGCGGTCGAGCTCATCCACAACGTCTCCTTGATCGTGGACGACATCCTCGACCGGTCGCGCTACCGGCGCGGCGAGCTCTCGCTCCACTGCCGCTACGGCTTCCTCCCCGCGCTCATGACCGCCGGATACGTCGGCTACGGCGGCTCGGCGCTCGTCGCCTCGGACGCCTACAGCGTCCGCTGCCTCGCCGAGCTCATGCAGCGGCTCGGCGCGGCGGAGTGCCTCCAGTGGCGGGTGCGCCGCCAGCCGCTCGGCGTCGAGGACTGGCGCGCGGTCGCGAGCGAGGACACGGGGAGCATGTTCGAGATCTGCGCGCGGCTCGGCACGGGCGACGACCGGCTGCGCAAGTTCGGCCGGCTCCTCGGAACGCTCTACCACGGCTGCGACGACGTGGCCGACGTCCGCGGCACGACCGCGCTCGGCGGCGGGAGCGAGAAGGACATCGTGGACGGGATCCTCACGCTGCCCGCCGCGATCGCCACGCGCGATCCGCAGGCGGCGCTCCTCTTCCGCAACGCCGGGCCGGCGACGTTCGCGAAGATCGCGCACGAGCTCCGCAGGTCGCTGCCCGAGGCGGAGACCTACCTCGACCGGCTCGCGGACGAGGCCGAGGCGGAGGCGCGCGAGCACGCCGGCGACCCGGCGCTGCTCGTCGACCTCGTCCGGCACACCCGCGCGCTCTCGGCCGTCTGATGCCGACGCGCGACGCGGACGTCATCGTGGTCGGCGGCGGCCCGGGCGGCTCGACCCTTGCCTGGGAGCTCGCCCGGCGCGGCATCGACGTGCTGCTCCTCGAGCGCATGCGCTTCCCGCGCGAGAAGGTCTGCGGCGACTACGTGGAGCCGCGCGGCCTGCGGATCCTCCAGCGCATGGGGGCACTCACGACGCTCAAGCGCCGCAAGCCCCTGCCCATCACGAGCTCGGCCACGTACGTGGACTGGACGTGCCGCTACGCGGGCCCGATCCCGTTCTACGACGGCGGCGGCGGACTCCCGCCGCACGGCTACATCGTCCCGCGCGACGAGCTCGACCACGTGATGCTCCGCGCCGCGGAGAAGGCGGGCGCGACCGTGCACCAGGAGACACAGGTGACCGAGGTCGAGACGCGGCGCGACGGCGTCGTCGTCACGGCGGGGCGCGGCGACAAGACGGTGAAGCTTCGCGCGGCGCTGGTGGCAGGCGCCGACGGAGCGCATTCGGTCGTAGGCAAGCCGCATGGTTTGCCCCAGGACGATCCGCGCCACGTCGCCGTCGCCCAGCGCGCCTACGCGACGGTGGAGGAGGACGCGGGCGAGGCCGTCTTCTGCTTCGACGAGAGCCTCTTTCCCGGGTACGGCTGGATGTTCCCGATGGCGGGCGGGCGCGTGAACGTCGGCGTCGGGATCCTGTCCGAGGCAAGGCAGCGGCTCGGCGTGCACGTCCCCGACCTCTTCATGGAGTTTGTCGAGGGCCTGCGCCGCCACCATCCCCGTTGCGCCCGGCTCGAGCTCCAGGGGCCGCCGATCGGCGGGATCGTTCGCACCTACGGCGCGGCCGGCCCGAACCATTTCGACCGCGGCGTCCTCGTCGGCGACGCGGGGAGCTTCGTTGACCCGATGACCGGCGAGGGGATCACGCCCGCGATGGAGTCGGCGCTCCTCGCCGCGCCCGTCCTCGCCGAGGCGCTCGAGCGCGGCCGCTTCCACGCCGAGGCGCTCTCGCCCTACGAGACCGCCTTCCGCGCGTACTTCGACCCGGCCATGAACTTCCTCGACCTCTGCGCGGCCACGCTCCGGAACCGGCACCTCGCGCGCCCGTGGCTCAAGGCGCTCGGCCGCGGCTGCGATCTCGCGCAGGCCGACGAGGACTTCGCGCGGACGGGCGGCGGCTACTTCGGCGGGCTCGACATCCAGCCGTTCGGGATCCTCGGCGCGCTGTGGGTGCGCGTGATCCAGGACGTCGCGGGCGCCTGGCCGCGGCTCCTCACCGGGCGCGGCGGCGGGACGACCGTGTCCGACCTCGTCGAGTGGCAGGGCGCGTGGTCGCGGTCGTTCATCGCCGACCCGCTCTGGCACACGCGCTGGACGCTCGACGTTCAGCGGAAGTGGCTACGGCTCGTGGCGACGGCGCCCGGCGCGGGCGAGGACCCGCGCCTCGCCGGGATCAGCTCTTAGCGCGGGCCGCGCGGGTGCGCTTGGCCTTCGGCTTGCCGATCGTCTCGAGCTGCGAGTTGAACTGCTTGACGGACTCGGACGGAAGCTCGGTCATCTCGCGGAGGTACTGGCGCGTGAGGTCGGTGAGGCGGCCGACGAGGTCGCCCTGGTCCTTCTCGTCGTCGAGCTTCGCGAGCTCGTCGCTGATCCCGCGCGCGTACTTGTCCGCGACCTCGGCCCAGCCGGCCCAGAAGCGCGTCGCGGCGGTGACCGCAGCCAGCTGCGTCCGTGCGGCCTCGACCAGGATGTCGCGCACCTGGTCGCTCTGGTCTGAGGATTGCGGCGCCATACGGCCTCCTCGGATTCGACTTCGGGCGCTTCGATCTTACTTCGGCATTCCGCGGTCCGTGAACCGGCCGAAGCTGAAGTAGCAGGGCCTCTAGAAGTCGGCGCGGACGGGCGTTAGTGTTCGCCGCGAGGATGGGTTCCCTGGCACGGTCTGTGGTGGTCGCCGCATTCGCGGCGCTCGCGCTCGCGCCGGCGGCGAGCGCCGAACGGGCGCTCGGCCTCGTCTCGCCGTCCAGCATCGTCGCCTTCGACACCGCCGCGCCGGGCACGGCGACGATCACGAAGATCATCAACCTCGGCCCGGGCGAGACCGTCATCGGGATCGACAAGCGCCCGGCGACCGGGCAGATCTTCATCATCACCGTCCCCGTCGGGGCGGCCGCGAACGCGCAGATCCGCACGTACACGCTCGATCCGGCTACGGGCATCGCAACCCTGGTCGGGACGATCCCGGCCGCCACCGTCCCGGGCGCGGCGGACATCAAGACGGGCTTCGACTTCCAGCCCCTCGTCGACCGGATGCGGGTCAACCCGTCGAACGACGCGAACTTCCGGGTCAACCCGAACAACGCCGCGCTCTCGGGCATCGACACGAACCTCACCTATATGGCCGGCGTCATCGGCCCGATCGTCGAGAACGCGTACGACCGGAACGTGGCGCCCGGACCGCCCGGGACGGCCGTGCCTCCCGGGGCCACCACCACCCTGTACGCGATCAGCCGCGGCGACTCGAAGCTCGCGCTGATCGGCGGTCTGAACAGCACCCCGAGCCCGAACGGCGGGCAGGTCTCGGCGGTCGGAAGCCTCGGCGTCTCCCTGAGCGCAGGAACCGGCGCGGGCTTCGACATCTCGGGCCAGACCGGGATCGCATATGCCGCGCTCACGTCGGGCGTCGGGACGGGCTTCTACACGGTCAACCTCACAACCGGCGCCGCGACACTCCTCGGGCTGCTTCCCCCCGTCGCACGCCTCGACGGGCTCACGATCATGAACCCGGAGACGACCAAGCCGACCGGGCTCCTCGGGGCGGCCCCGGTGGCGACGCCCCGCAACCTGCTCCGGCGGACGTGGAAGGTGCGCTTCAGCTCGAACGAGGCGGTGACCGCGCGCTCGACGCTCACCGGCAAGGTGAACGGGCACAGGAAGACGCTCGGGAAGGGCACCGCGTCGCTCGGCACGGCCGGCGTCGGCTCGATCGGCGCACGGCTCACGACCGCGGGCAGGAGCTTGGTACGCCAGCTCGGGCGGAGGATCGGCGCGCAATCGCTCAGGGCGACTCTGACGGTCGTCCTGACCGACCTCTCCGGCAACACGCGGACGCTCAAGACGCCCGTCACGATCCGCGGCTAGGAGGGCTTGGCGAAAGGACCGCTGAGCCGCAGGGCCGCGCTGAACGGCGCGAGCGCGGCGTCCTCAGTCGCGCCCGTACCACCGGTACGAACGCTCCCTGCGTCCTTGGCTCGCACCGCCCATCGCACCCCTGCGACGAGCGCCTCGTTTCGCCAATCCCTCCTAGCGCGACTCAGCCGAAGCGCGCGACGGCCCGGGCCTTGCGGCGCTCGGCCTCGACCTCGCGGTCACGCGGCGGCGCGCGTCGTAACCAGGTCCGCGAGCAGGTGCTCGGTCAAGTGCGCGATCTCGTGCACGGCCCGGTCGAAGACCTCCTGGTTCGCGCGCGAGGGCTTGTTCATCCCGCTCACCTTGCGCACGTACTGAAGGGCGGCCGACTGGACCTCCTCGGACGAGGTCGGCGGATCGAAGTTGTAGAGCGTTCGGATGTTCCGGCACATGTCCCAGAGGCTAGTCGATCAGCTTCCGTGTCATCGCGATGATCGCGACGCGCCACATGACGACGCCGAACACGAGCAGGAACACGAGGCTGCCGAGGTCCGGCCAGAGATCCCAGCCGAACGCCGCGTGGCGGACGAGCTGCACGCAGTGGTAGAGCGGGTTGAAGCGCGCGAGGGTCTGCGCCCACTCGGGGAGCTGCGTCAGCGGGAAGAACGTGCCGGCGACGAGGAAGAGCGGCGTCAGCACCGCGCTCACGATGTAGTTGAAGTTCTCGAACGAGTTCGCGAAGCCGGCCACCGAGATCCCGAAGTTCGCCCAGCCGAACCCGGCGATGAACCCGATGAAGGGCACGGCCAGCATGCTCCAGCGCGGATCGAGCCCGAAGACGATGCCGACGAGGAGCGGCACGCAGCCGTAGACGCCGGCGCGCGTCGCGATCCAGAGCGACTCGGCCGTGACGAGCTCCTCGGTGTCCACGGGTGCGGCGAGGATCGCGTCGTAGGTGCGCTGGAACTGGTACTTGACGAAGGTCCCGAACATGGCCGGGAACGCGCTCGAGAAGAGCACCGCGGTCGCCACCGTCCCCGTCGCGACGAACTCGACGTAGTCGAAGCCGCCGATCGTCGAGAGGAGCGACCCGAAGCCGAACCCGAAGGCGAGCAGGTAGATGGTCGGCTCGACCGTCGAGGAGAACGTGGTCGACTTCCAGTACGAGGAGAAGTTCACGACCTCGCGCACGAGGACGCCGGTCAGGGCGGGCCGCTCGAGGCGGCCGATCGTCTGCGTGGTGGCTCTCGCGCTCATTCGATCTCCTCTCCGGTCAGGAGGACGAAGACGTCCTCGAGGTTCGCGAGCCGCCGCTCGCCCTCGGGCGCGCGCCCGTCGGCGTCCTCGACCCCGAGGACCGAGACGCTGGTGCCGGTGCGTCGGGTGCGGAACCCTTCCGCGCGCGCCGCGGCCTCGACCTCCGCGAGCTTCGCCGGCGCGCCGTAGACCTCGACCGCCTGCCGGCCCGCGTGCGTCGCGACGAGCTCGGCCGGCGGCCCCGCGGCCACCGCCTTCCCGTGGGACATGATCAGCACCGTGTCCGCGAGGCGCTGCGCCTCCTCGATGTAGTGCGTGGACATGAGGATCGTCGTGCCCTGCGCGCGGAGCGCGTCCACGAGCGCCCAGAGCTCCTGGCGCACCTGCGGGTCGAGGCCGACGGTCGGCTCGTCGAGGAGCACGAGGCGCGGCTCGTGGACGAGCGCCCGCGCGATGAGGAGCCGGCGCCGCATCCCGCCGGAGAGCTTGTCCACGCGGCTGTCGCGCCGGTCGACGAGGTTCGCCATCTCGAGCGCCCGCTCGATCGCGTCGTGCCGCTCGGCGCGCCCGATCCGGTAGAGGTGCGTGAAGACGAGCAGGTTCTGCTCGACGGTCAGCGTCACGTCGAGGTTGTCGAGCTGCGGCGTGACCCCGAGCTGCGCGCGCGCCTGCTTCGACTCCTCCGGCAGCTTGAAGCCGAGCACCTCGAGCTCGCCCTCGTCGGCGATCGCCTGGGCGGTGAGGAGCCGCATCGTCGTCGACTTCCCGGCGCCGTTCGGCCCGAGCAGGCCGACGCACGTCCCGAAGGGCACGTCGAGGTCGAGCCCGTTGACGGCGGTGATCGGCCCGTAGCGCTTCACGACGCCGCGGAGGCGAATGGCGAGGTCCTCGCCCATGGTTGGAAACTACCGTTCGAGCAGCGTGCTGATGATCGCCGCGGCGAACGGCGCGAAGACCGCGGCCGCGGGGCCGAACGAGCTGCCGAGCCCCGCGTTCAGGCCGAGCACGGAGTCGAGCCTCGCGCGCTCGTCGTAGGCCGCGGCCCAGTCGGCGCCCGCTGTGGGCTCGGGAACCATCGCGTCGCGGAGCCGCGCACCGACCGCGCGAAGCCGCAGATGAGCGGGCGCGTAGAGCAGCCCGATGAGGAGCGTGAAGAAGAGCCCGTAGGCAAGGACGCGCTCGAACGCGAACACGTCGTCGAGCTCCGCCCCCGGCGACCGGTCCTTCTCCCAGGCGAGGTTCGCGTTCCGGAACCCGGCGCTCGCGAGCACCGCCGCCGCGACGACGAGGCCGAGGATGGTGACGCCACGTTCGAGGTAGGCGCGCATGCGCAGGTACCACTCGATCCCGGTCGGTGCCTCCGCGCCCATGTCGTCGCGGACGAATGCGCGGAACCCGTCGAGCCACGTCCCGGGCAGCGCTAGCGCCTCGTCGGCGGCGCGCTCGACGGCCCAGATGGAGACGGCGGCGGGCAGCGCGACGAGGAAGTAGCCGACGGCGGTCACGACGCCGAACTTGAACCCCTGGTGGTCGAGCACCGGCGTGATCCCGAACTGGCCGATGAGCGCCACGAAGCCGGCGACGACGGCGGTCAGGACGGCCCCGATCACGACGAAGCCCCAGGAGACCCAGCGCCGAAGCGTGCGGACGAGCGACCAGGCCGGGACGAGCAGGAGCGCCCAGAGCGCGGTCTGCGCGCAGATGAGCAGGAACCAGAAGAGCGTCTCGGACTGCGCCGCGAAGTCGTGCTCGTCCTTCGTCCACCCGTCCCCGATCCCGATCGTCTCGAGGACGGGCTCGAACGTGAAGAGGAGCGCGCCGACCCCGACCCCGGCCAGCGCGAGCAGCAGCACCGCGAGGCTGAACCCGGCCCAGCGGGAAGACGTGTGCGAGGTCGGCGGCGAGTCGGCGATGCGCGGGTTCTACAAGATCGGGCGGTCTAGACTCCCGCGCATGCACATCGACAAGGCCGCAATCGTTCGCCATCTGCACAAGCACGGCCGTCACGAGGACGCCATCCGCGCCGACAGCGAGATGCAAGATGAGGTGGATTCGGTGCGGGACGCGGAGCTGATGCAACAGTGGGGCATCGACCCCGAGGGCATCGACGAGATCCTCCGCGACGAGCCGCCACGCGAGATCTGACGCCAGGTCCTCCTGCACCCGTGAGCGCCCCGACCCCGGCGGACGTTCGGCGCATCGCTGCGCTGGACGACCCGGTCATCCGCAACCTCGAGATCACGTGGTGCTACTCGCGCCTCGCCGCGGCGATGGCCGAACGGAGCACGGGGGCCAACTGGTGCACGTACGCGACCTGGGCCTCGCGCCAGGCCGGGCAGACGATCCGCGGCGAGGACATCCAGGACGAGCTCGAGCGCCGGCTCACGGCCGGGCGGTGGCTCCTCCATCCGCTGCGCACGCTGTGGCGACGGCTGCTGCGTCGCGGACTCTTCGACCGCTCGAAGCCGCTCGGGCGGTTCGTCACCGAGCTGCACACGCCCTTCGACGCGTTCGAGTGGGCGAGCGACGCCGTGGCGCGCGGGAACCGGAAGGTGTTCGAGGAGATCGGCCTCGAGTTCGCGCGTTACCTCGAAGCGTCGGACTTCCAAGAGTTCCTCGGCGGGCTGCGGCCCGGGGAGCCGCCCGACGGGCAGCGCTACCTCCACCAGGCGTTCGGGCGCTACGAGCTCGCCCGCCACGAGCCCGACCCGAAGGCGTGCGCCGAGCTCGTCGTCCTCGCGAACCTCGAGATTGGCATGCACGAGCAGACGCGGCTCCAGCCGGAGATCCGCGAGGCGCTCGACTCGGGGCTCACGGCGAACGAGGATCTCGGCCGGCGCGCGCTCGTCGCGCTCATCCCGGGCGCGGCGCAGTGGTGGGCGGTCGTGCGGCGTCCGCTCGCCGCGACCGTCGGCGCCGTGGCGGCCGGGGCGCAGCGAACCGCGACCCGCGTCACTCGCGAGGTGATCAGCGACCGCATGATGGTGCTGGCGCTGCCGGAGCGTGTCCTGTCGCTCGGGACGAACCTCCCGGACGCGTATCCAGAGGAGTTGCGCGAGCCGTCGCTCGCGGATCTCACCGAGCTCCTCGCGCTGTTCGAGCCCGTCGCGCCGGCGCTGGACGACTGCGGCGCGCACGACTGGGCGGACTTTCACGAGCGGATGCACTACATCGTCCACCTGTTCCGGGTCTTCCACCTGAACGCGGACCTCGCGCGCCCGCCGTTCACGCCCGACCAGATCGCGAAGTTCGAGCGCGGCGTCGTGCCGGACGGCGAACTCTGAACGGGCACGGTAAGGAACTAAGCAGGAGCTCGCAGCCGAACGCCCGCAGCGGGCGGCGATGGAGCGTACCGGGATCGAACCGGTGACCTCCGGCTTGCAAAGCCGGCGCTCTCCCAGCTGAGCTAACGCCCCGCGCGTTCGAAGGTTAGCGGCGCGGCAACGCGACTTCGCGGATCGGGACGCCGAGCCGCTTGCGCGCCCGCTTGCCCGCGTCTTCCTCGAGCCATCGCGCCTGCTCGCCCTGCGGCGTCGCGACGACGATCTCGTCCGCGGCGAACTCACGGAGGGCGTCCTCAAGCGCCTGGACCGGATCCGTGTCGCCCACCTCGGCGTCCGCGTCGACCTCGTCCACGGTGCGCGAGGCGACCTCGGCGGCCTCGCGGCGGGCGTCGTCCTCGGCGTTCGTCAGCCAGTCGAGCCTGGAGATGTCGGACGCCGGCGCAACAACGCGGATCTCTGCGTCCTCCGCCCCTCCGACGGCCTCTCGCAGCGCCTCGTCCGAGACCGGAACCGTCGCGAGCACTAGTAGTCGCTTTCCAGGCATTTCGTGTCCATCGGTACCTGCCGGGAAGGACTGCGAAACGCTCACCCGAACGGGGTTCATGCAACCTGCGGCCAAAGCCGAAACGAGGATCATGCGCCCACTTGCGATCACAGCTGCCGCCGTCGTCGCGCTCGCGTGCGCCGGCCCCGCTCTCGCGGCAATGCCGAAGAGCGGCTATCTCATCTTCAAGGAGGTCCGCTCCGGGTCCCTGACCGAGGTCAGGGCGAAGGGCACGGGCAAGCTCGTCTTCAGCGGGACCTCCCTCCACGGAAAGTCCAAGAAGTCCTCCAACGAGGCGTGCCTGGACGACACCTACGTGCTGCTCGGGACGCAGTGGACGAAGTTCGAGCCCTACTTCGTCAACCCGGCGTCCGTCCCCGGATACCTGAACGACAGGAAGGTCACCGAGGAGCTCAAGCAGTCGGCCAGGGCCTGGGACGGCAACTTCCGGACGGACTGCAAGAAGCCCAAGGGGAAGTCGGACTACGAGGTGGACTACGGCGGCAAGACCGGCCGCCACGCGACGCTCGTCACCGAACTCGTGAGCGACGGGGTGAACACGATCTCCTTCGATTCGCTCGCCGGGACGATCTGCGACGGCGCGACCGCCTGCACCGTGATCGACTACGACGAGAAGGGGATCAACGAGGCCGACATGTCCTTCGAGCGCGACCTCACCCGCTACGGATTCCAGGACTTCTACACGACCGACGACACGACCTGGTTCAACGAGGTCGGCGGCCGCTGGGCTATCTCGGACGTCGGCACGCACGAGTTCGGGCACTTCGCCGGGCTCGACCACACCTGGGAGTCGCCGGCGCTGACGATGTACCCGTTCATCCACGACGGGGACGACTCGCTCGGGCTCGGTGACATGCTCGGGCTCCTCGCCATCTACTAGGCAAGAAGCTCCGACCTACTCGGAGAGACGGGCGCCGGACTCCGGCGCCCGTCCTACTTAACTAGTCGCCCCAGTCGAAATCGCGCGAGCGACCCCAGAAGCTGTCCTCTTGCGCCTCGTCCTCGGCCGGCTCGCCCACCGTGGGCCACGCCAGGACCGTCTCGGCACTCAGATCGGGCTCGGCGCCGTCGAGGGTGTCCTCGATGCGGGCCTGCTCCTCGGTCTTGAAAAGGGGATGATTCTGAAACGGGTCGTCGACTCGATACCGACTGAGCGGCATGTCCGTGTCGAGGCCAGCATTTCGGCGTTTGAGCTCGAGGTGGTCCTCGATCACTCGGGCGAACGTGGTGTCCACTTTCATCCTCCGTGGTCGGGGTAGCGCCAACCGAAGCTGGGCAGTTTAGACAACTTCCGGCAACGGCGCGACCGCGAACCTGGTTTCCAACAGGCTAGGCGCGCGCCCGGACGCTGTGGTCGGCACCCGCACGGTCGGCGATGACGACGCGGTTCTTGCCCGCCGCCTTGGCCGCGTAGAGCGCGTCGTCGGCGGCCGCGAAGAGCTTCTCCTGCGTCGGCTCCTCGGGGTAGGCGGAGATCCCGAAGCTGGCCGTGACGGTGACGACCGCGCCCGGGAACGTCTCGACCCGCCGGGACGCCATGTCGGCGCGGATCCGCTCGGCCACGAGCGCGGCGCCGTCGAGATCCGTGCCCGGAAGCAGGATCGCGAACTCCTCGCCGCCGTAGCGGGCCGCGGTGTCCACGTCGCGGACGGCCTCGCGGAGCACCGCCGCGAACGCCCGCAGGACGTCATCTCCGGCCAGGTGGCCGTGGCGGTCGTTGACCTGCTTGAAGCTGTCGAGGTCGGCGAGGATCACCGACAGCGGGCCGCCGAAGCGCTCCACGCGGACGAGCTCCTCGGCGAGCTTGTCCTCGAACTGGCGCCGGTTCGGCAGCTCGGTGAGCCCGTCGGTGACGGCCTCGAGCTCGAGGCGCTGGTGCTGGTTCGCGTGCTCGAGCGCCGTGCGCGCCTGGGCGGCGAGCCAGTACGCAAGCTCGCGGGACTCGTCCGAGAAGTCGCGGCCCGACGGCGTGAGGTACAGCACGCTCTCGGTCTCGCTCTCCCCGTCGCCGAGCGGGACCGCGAGCGGCTCGGCGCCCGAGTCGGGGTCGCCCGCGCGCGCGATCTCCTCGCCGTTCACGACGATGCGCCCGCCGGCCGCGCCGGTCGCCTCGACCATGCTCTCGACGATGAAC
This sequence comes from uncultured Actinomycetes bacterium, assembly GCA_963720515.1. Classification (GTDB taxonomy): domain Bacteria; phylum Actinomycetota; class Thermoleophilia; order Gaiellales; family Gaiellaceae. The sequence continues at coordinate 1,184,051 of OY970397.1, forward strand.
GGGACGAGGAAGTACGGGTTCGTGGTCGCGGCGAGCGCCTCGCCGAAGCGCGCGATCGCGTCGCGCGTCCGGCCGCGCTCCCAGGCGAGCTCCTCGAGGCGCGACTCGAGCTGCTCGGCCATGTCGTTGAACGCCCGCCCGAGGTTCGAGAACTCGTCGCGGCCGCGCACGGGAACGCGCGAACCGAAGTTGCCGCGCGCGATGCCGCCGGCGGCGTCGCCGAGATCCTTGAGCGAGCGGACGATGTTCCGGCCGAGGATGTATGCCAGGCCGCCAGCGACCATGAGGGCGATGAGCGCGAGAACGAGCATGCGGCGCTGGAGGCCGGCGGCCTCGGCGCGGATGTTCGACTTCGGCGTGAGGACGACGACCACCGCGTCGGGCGTGCCGTAGGAGAGCTTGGCGGCGAGGGCGCGGTAGTTCGTGCCGTCGACCTTCACGTCGGCGGCGCCGGAGAACGGCAGGCTGGCCCCTGCGAGGCCGGGCGGCGCGACGACGATCTTGCCGTCCACGATGAGGGCGAGCTGGTCGTCGGACGAGAAGCCGGGCTGCGCACGGAGGCGCGCGGCGAGCTCGTCGTCGAGCGGGACCGAGACCACGACGCTGCCGAGCGTCCGGTTCGTCTGGTCGACGACGTCAACACTCCGGCGCACGCCGAGGTCGGGCGGGAGCGAGCCGGCGACGAGCTGGCCGTCGCGGTAGAAGGCGGCGTCCGGCACCTCGCGGTAGAGGCGCGCGAGCTGCGCCTTGTTCGCCTCGCCGAGCGCGGCCTGGAATCCCGTCGCGCGCGCGAGATTGGCCGCGGTCTCGTTCGCCTGCTCGGTCTGGTTCTGGAAGTCGGCGGCCGCGACGCGGAGCGCCCCGTTCAGCCGGGCGTCGGCGCGGCCGAGCTCGCTTCGCGTGGCGATCTCGGAGAACGCCCAAACGGCCCCCAGAAGTGGGAGCAGTGCCAGGAGCAGGAAGTACGCCGCGAGGCGGAACTTGAAGCTCCCGACGTTCCGTTCTAGCCAGGTCGCCACAGGTCTCATAACCCTTCCGTTCTATCGGCCGCTCGCCAACCCCCCTTTAGGGGGATACCCCCGCTCTTAGCGATCTTTTACCCAACGGATCAGAAGATTGGGCGTTCGAGGGCGACCGCGAGAATCATTCCGGCCAGCCAGCAGAGGGTCGTGAAGACGAGCGCGCCGGCCGCAAGACGGCGCTGGCCGGTGGCCATGGCGCAGGCGATCAGGGCGAGGAGAATCGCCGCGGGGCCGACGCGGCCCGGGTACCGAACGATCGAGAGCACCCCCCCGAGAATCGCAAACGCAGCGAGGTATCCGGCCACCGAATCCGCGGTCGAGCCCCCCCGCGAGACGTCGCGGTCCGTCTCCATCAGTGGTGCGCCCTCGCCCGAAGCGGGACGGGGCGCCGGTCGGGCCGGCCGTGCGGGCCGTTCCCGCTACGCCGCCGCGGGCGCCAGGGCGATCCGCCGTCGGCGCCGAAGGAGCCGTCCGCCGCGTCACCCGGCTGGGGCGGATCCTTGACCGCCCACCAGAGGATGTAGGCGAGGTACAGGATCGGCAGCTTCAGGACGACCATGAACCAGACGAAGAGCCAGACCACGCGGCGAGTGTAGCGCCGTCGGCGCTATTTCGGAGGTCGCAGGACTGCGAACTGGTCGGTGACCTCGATGGTCGGCTCGCGGAAGCGGAACACCGCTGCGGGGCGTCCCCCGGCCCGGCCCGGAGGGCGCTGCTCCCCGGTCGGCTCGAGCAGGCGGCGGCGCAGGAGCACCCGCTGAAGGTTGGTCGCCGAAACGTCGTGGCCGAGGGCGGCGCGGTAGAGCGTACGGAGCTCGGAGATCGTGAATGTCGGCGGCGCGAGGGCAAATCCGATGTTCGTGTACGAGAGCTTCGCGCGGAGCCGCTCGCGCCCGGCGAGGGCGATCGCGCCGTGGTCGAACGCAAGCGGCGGGAGGTCGTCGACGGGATGCCAGGCCGTGTCGTCGGGCACCGCAGGGTCGACGCCGGCCGGGACGAGCCCGAGGTAGGCGGTCGCGATCACCCAGTCGTCCGGGTGGCGGTCCGGGTCGCTGCGGGTCTCGAGCTGCTCGAGATGGGAGAGCTCCTGGACGTCCACCTTGTCGGCGAGGTGGCGGCGGATCGAGTCCTCGAGCGTCTCGCCGGCGAGGAGGTAGCCGCCGGGCAGGGACCAGGCGTCGCGGTAGGGCTCCTGGGCCCGCTGCCAGAGCAGCACCTCGAGCCGGTCGCCCCGCACCTGGAGCACGACCGCGAGCGCCTCGTGGCTGGCTGCACGCCGCTCTTTGCTAGACTTGCTCATGAGTTTTCGCTTAGTAGTCGCAAACCTGATCGGAGGATAGCGGAATGAAGGCGCTCATCATCGTGGACATGCTCGACGACTTCGTGGACGGCAAGCTCGCGAACCCGCGGGCCCAGGCGATCGTCGAGCCGCTGGCCCGTCTGCTCGACCACGCGCGGCAGGACGGCTGGGCGATCGTCTTCTCGAACGACGCCCACCACCCGGACGACCCGGAGATCGCGATCTGGGGCGAGCACGCCATGGAGGGCACGCCCGGCGCGCAGGTCGTCGAGGCGCTCGCCCCGCGCGAGGGCGAGATCGTCTCCCCCAAGCGCCACTACGGCGCGTTCGACGACACGGGCCTCACCGAGCAGCTGAAGGCGCTCGGCGTGGACGAGGTCGTCATCGCCGGCCAGCACACGCACATCTGCGTGCGGCACTCCTCCTACGGCGCCCTGCGGAACGGCTTCGCCATCATCGTCCCGCGCGACGCGGTCTCCGCCTTCGAGGGCGTGGACGAGGACGAGGCGCTCGAGTACCTGAAGATGGCCTACGGCGCGACCGTCACTACCGTGGACGAGCTCGCCGGCGCGGCCGTCGCCGCGTGACCGTCGTCGAAGCGGAACCCCTCGGCGTCGCCACGCGCGACGTCGAGGACGTTCTGCGCGACGGCGGCTTCACGCCGTTCCACCGCCGGGCCGTCTTCTTCACCGGGATCGCCTGGACGTTCGTGGCCATGGAGATCCTCCTGGTCGGCTTCGTCCTGCCGGTCTTCACGGCCGAGTGGAACCTGTCCGGAACCGCCCAGGGCTGGATCGCGGCGTCGGCGCTCGCGGGGTCGCTCGTCGGGTCGCTGGTCGTCGGACGGAGCGCGGACAGGATCGGTCGGCGGCGGCTCTTTCGCGCCTCGATCCTCTGGTACGCGGCATTCACCGCGCTGACCGCGCTCTCCTGGAGCCCGGAGTCCGTCTTCACGTTCCGCTTCCTCGCCGGGCTCGGCCTCGGCGGGATGCTCGTCGTCGACCCGTCGCTCCTCTCCGAGTACCTGCCGCCGCAGAACCGCGGCCGCTTCCTCGCGTTCCTCGACTTCTTCTGGCCGTTCGGGCTGCTGCTTGCGATCGGCCTCTCGTACGTCTTCCTGGACGTGCTCGGGAACGAGTGGCGCTGGCTCTTCGTGGCCGCGTCGTTCCCCGCCGTGCTCGTCTTCTTCCTGCGTCGGACGCTCCCCGAGAGCCCGTACTTCCTGGCGCGGCAGGGCCGCAAGGAGGAGGCGGCCGAGGTGCTGACGGAGATCACCGGCGCGCCGGTGTCGGCCGCCGGCCTCGAGGCGCCGCCCGAGCCGCGCTCCTCGGTGGTCGAGCTCGTCTCGCGGAAGCTGCGGACGACGTCGGCGCTCATCGTCCTCGTCTGGATCGCGCTCAACATCTCCTACTACGGGCTCTTCCTCTGGCTCCCGACCGTGCTCGGGCCGGAGGGGAAGTACGACCTGAACGTCTACGTGCTGCTGACGCTGATCGCGCTCGCGCAGTTCCCCGGCTACGGCGCGGCGATCTGGCTCGTGGAGCGCTGGGGCCGCAGGCCGACCCTCGCGACGTTCCTCGCCCTCGGCGGCCTGTCCGCGCTCACCTTCGCGCTCGCGGACACGACCGCGGTCTACGTGGCCGCCCTCTTCTTCGTCGGGTTCTTCAACCTCGGCGCCTGGGGCGCGGTCTACCCGTACACGTCCGAGCTCTTCCCCACGCGCCTGCGCGGAAGCGCCTTCGGGATGGTCGAGGGCTTCGGCAAGGGCGCCGCGATCGGCGGCCCGTACCTCTTCGGCGCCCTCATCGACTGGACCGGAGACACCGTCTGGTCGCTCGTCTTCGTCGCGCTCGTGATGCTGGCGGGCGCCGGGGTGACGCTGCTCGGGCGCGAGACGAAGGGCGCCCGGCTGGCCTGAGCGTAGGCTGAGTCCGTGAACCGCCTGGCGGACGAGACCAGCCCGTACCTCCTCCAGCACGCCTCCAACCCGGTGGACTGGTACCCCTGGGGCGACGAGGCCTTCGCGCGCGCCCGCGAGGAGGACAAACCGATCCTGCTCTCCGTCGGGTACGCCGCGTGCCACTGGTGCCACGTCATGGAGCACGAGTCCTTCGAGGACGCGGACACGGCGGCGCTCATGAACGAGCTGTTCGTCTCCGTGAAGGTGGACCGCGAGGAGCGGCCCGACGTGGACGGGCTCTACATGGAGGCGGTGCTCGCGCTCGCCGGGCACGGCGGCTGGCCGATGACCGTCTTCCTCACGCCCGACGGGCGACCGTTCTGGGGCGGCACGTACTTCCCGCCGGAGCCGCGCCTCGGGCTGCCGAGCTTCCGCCAGGTCCTGATCGCGCTCGCGGACGCCTACCGCGAGCGCCGCTCCGACCTCGACCTCCAGGCGACCTCGCTCACCGAGGCGATCCGCGAGGCGAGCCGGGTCATGCCCTCGGGCGAGCCGCTCACGACCGGCCTTCTCACCGGCGCCGTCTCCTCGCTCCGCCGCGTCTTCGACGCCGAGCACGGCGGCTTCGGCGGCGCGCCCAAGTTCCCGCCGGCGTCCACGCTCGAGTTTCTGCTCCGGCGCGCGCACGGCGGCGACGAGGACGCGCGCGAGATGGCTCGGACGACGCTCGACCGGATGGCCGTGGGCGGGATGCACGACCTCGTCGGCGGCGGCTTCCACCGCTACTCCGTGGACGCGGTCTGGCTCGTCCCGCACTTCGAGAAGATGCTCTACGACAATGCACTGCTCGCGTCCGCGTACCTGCACGCGTTCGTGGTCACGGGCGAGAAGCGCTACCGGGAGGTCGCCGAGGGGACGCTCGACTACCTGCTCCGCGACCTCGCGCTCCCGGAGGGCGGCTTCGCCTCCGCGCAGGACGCGGACACGAACGGCGTCGAGGGGACGACGTACACGTGGACGCCCGAGGAGATCGAGGCCGTGCTCGGCGAGCCGCATCCCGAGTGGCTCCTCCCGTTCGAGCACGGCCGCTCGATCCTGCGCGGCGAGATCCCGGCTGAGGCGCGCGCGAAGCTGCTCGCGGCCCGCGCCGAGCGCCCGCAGCCGGCGCGCGACGACAAGGCGCTCGCCGCGTGGAACGGCCTCGCGCTCGCGGCGTTCGCCGAGGCGGGGCGCCGGCTCGACCGGGCGGACTACCTCGATGCGGCACGCCGGCTCGCGGAGTTTCTGCTCGGCCCGCTCTCGGACGAGCGCGGCCGGCTCTTCCGCAGCCGACGCGAAAGCGTGTCCAAGATCGACGGGTACCTCGAGGACTACGCCGCGGTCGCGGTCGGGCTCCACGCCCTGTACGACGCGACCGGCGAGCGGCGCTGGCTCGACGAGGCGCGGCGGCTCGCGCTCCTCGCCGTTGAGCTCTTCGGCGACGACGACCGCGGCGGGTTCTTCCTCGCGGCCGCCGACGGCGACGCCCTCGTCGCGCGGCGCAAGGAGCTCGACGACAACCCGACGCCGTCGGGAAGCTCGCTGCTTGCGTTCGAGCTCCTCCGGCTCGCGCGCCTGTGGGGCGACGACGACCTGACGGGACGCGCGCTCGGCGTCTTCCGCCTCGCGCATTCCCTGCTCGAGCGCGCCCCGGCCGCGGTCGGATTCCTCCTCTGCGGGCTCGACCTCCATTTCGCGACGCCGCGCGAGATCGCCGTGATCGGCTCCGACGAGGAGCTTCGCCGCGCCGTTCTCGCCGGGTTCGAGCCGAACACGGTCTATGCGTTCGCCGACGGGCCCGACGACGCGATCCCGCTCCTCGCGGGCAAGGACCTCGTCGACGGCAAGCCGGCCGTCTACGTGTGCGAGCGCTTCGCCTGCCGCGCGCCGGTCACGAGCGCCTCCGAGCTCTAGGAGGGTTCAGCGGTACAAGCCTGAGCCGTCCGGCCGCGCTGGACGGCGCGAGGACGGCGTCCTCGGTCGCGCCCGTACCTCTGGTACGAACGCGAGTCTGCGTCCTTGCCTCGCACCCCCCATCGCACCCGGACGACGAGGCTCATAGCGCCGAACCCTCCTAGCGGCAGTCGGCGCAGACGCCCGTGACCTCGACCGCGTGGCCGGTCACGGCGAAGCCGTGCTCCGCGGAGAGGTCGTCGAGCCACGGCCCGATGCGGCAGCCCTCGACCTCGACCACGCGGTGGCATTCGGCGCAGACGAGGTGGTGATGGTGCTCGGCGCCGCACCAGCGGTAGCAGAGGGCGCCGTGCTGGTGGGCGAGCGAGTCGATGACACCCGCGTCCGCGAGCGTGCCGAGCGTCCGGTAGACCGTGGCGAGCCCGAGCCGGGCGCCGCGCTTGCGGAGCCGGAGGTGGAGCTCCTGCGCCGTCACGTCGTTCGCCTCGCGGCGCAGCTCGGCGGCGATCTCGACGCGCTGCGCGGTCGGCTTCACTCCGGCCGACGCGAGCACCTCTGCCACCTGCGACGTTCGCACCGGGCCACCGTAGCAAGGTAGGCTCCTGCCGTGAGAATCGTTCTCATTCTCGTCGTCGCCTGCGCGGTCGCCGGCTGCGCGGTGAAGCCGCCCGGGGACGGGGCCCGGCCGCAGGTCGTCGCCGTCGTTCTATCCGCTGGCGTTCGCGGCCGAGCAGGTCGGTGGCAGCGCCGTCGAGGTGCATGACCTGACGCCGCCGGGGGTCGAGCCGCACGACCTCGAGCTTCAGCCCGCGCGAGATCGAGCGGATCCGCAACGCCGACGACGTGCTCTACCTCGGTGCCGGCTTCCAGCCGGCGGTCGAGGAGGCCATCGCGGGCGCGCACGGGACGGCGGCCGACCTCCTTCCCCCGGCGCCGAGGACCCGCACGTGTGGCTCGCGCCGCTCCTGTACGCCAAGCTCGTGCGCGGGTCGCGGCCGTGCTCGACGGCGAACGCCGGGCCGCTCGTCTCCAGCTCTCCTCGCCTCGACGCCGAGTACCGCGCGGGCCTGGCGAACTGCGACCGGCGCACGATCGTCGATGAGCCACGAGGCGTTCGGCTACCTCGCGGACGCCTACGGCCTCACGCAGGTGGCGCTCGCCGGGCTCGCGCCCGAGGCCGAGGCCGGGCCGCGCGACCTCGAGCGGACGGCCGAGCTCGTGCGGGAGCAGGGCGTGACGACGATCTTCGTCGAGCCGCTCGCCCCACGCCGCGAGGCCGAGACGATCGCGCGCGAGACGGGCACTCGGGTCACCGTGCTCGATCCGATCGAGGGCGTGCGCGGCGACCGACGACTATTTCAGCCTGATGTCCGCGAACCTCGCCGCGCTCCGGGAGGCGCTCGGATGCCGCTAGCCGTCGAGCTCCGCGGCGTCACGTTCGCCTACGACGGCGGCCCGCCCGTCCTGCGCGACGTGGACCTCGCGATCGCGGAGGGCGAGTTCGTCGCGATCGCCGGGCCGAACGGCGGCGGGAAGACCACGCTTCTCCGGATCGTCCTCGGGCTCGAGCGGCCGCAGGCGGGCGAGGCGCTCCTCTACGGCGAGCCGGCGCAGCGCTACTCGCGCCGGGCCGAGCTCGGCTACCTCCCCCAGCGCGCGCACCTCGGCGTGGACGCGCCGGTCACGGTGCGGGAGGTCGTGACGGCGGGACGACTGCCCGCGGGGCGCCTGCTCGGACCGCTCCGCAGCGTGGACCGCGAGCTCGTCGCGCGCGCGATCGCGGACGTCGGGCTCACCGAGCATGCCGAGCGGCCGCTGCGCTCGCTCTCCGGCGGCCAGCAGCAGCGGGCGTTCATCGCGAAGGCGCTGGCCGCCGGGCCGCGCATCCTGCTCTTCGACGAGCCGACCGCGGGCGTGGACGCCGACGCCCAGGAGGCGCTCGCGGCGCTCCTCGCCCGGCTCCACCTGGAGCGCGGCGTGACCGTCCTCTACGTCTCGCACGAGTTCGGCGCGGTCGAGCACGTAGTCGAGCGCCTCGTCCTCGTACGCGGCGGGATCGTCTTCGACGGGCCTCCGGGCGACCTCCCCGGCATGTGGCACGACCCCTCCCACTCCCATGCTTGAGCTCGAGTTCATGCGGAACGCGTTCGCGGCCGGCACGGTCGTCGGCCTTCTCGCGCCCGCGGTCGGCTTCTTCGTCGTCCAGCGCCGGATGAGCCTGATCGGAGACGGGCTCGGCCACGCGGCGTTCGCCGGGGTCGCGGCCGGCTACTTCCTCGGGATCGCGCCGGTCGCGACGGCGCTCGTCGCCGCGGTGGGCGGCGCGGTCGGCGTCGAGTGGCTGCGCTCGCGGCGCCCCGCAGCCGGCGACCAGGTGCTCGCGCTGCTCTTCTACACCGGGATCGCAGCGGGGGTCGTGCTCGTCTCCGCGGCCGGAACGTTCGACGCGCGGCTCTTCTCATACCTCTTCGGAGCGATCCTCACGGTGTCGCACGAGGATCTCGTCCTGATCTCGATCCTCGGCATCGCCGGCCTCACGGTCGTCGCGTTCCTCTACCGCGCCTTCGCAGCGGTCGTGCTCGACGAGGAGGGCGCCCGCGTCGCCGGCGTTCCGGTCGCCGGGCTGAACATCACCCTCGCGGCGCTCGTCGGCGTGACCGTCGCCGTCTCGATGCGCACCGTCGGGATCCTGCTCATCGCCGCGCTCATGGTCCTCCCGGTCGTCGCGGCGAGCCGGCTCGCGCGGAGCATGCGCGGCACGCTCCTCCTCGGGATGGGCATCGGGCTCGGCTCGGTCTGGGCCGGGCTGACCGTCGCGTACTACGCGAACCTGGCCGCCGCAGGGACGATCGTGCTCGTCGCCGCGGCGGCCTTCGTGCTCGCTTCGGTCTGGGACGTCGGCGCCAGGGCCGCAGCACGCAGTAGCGCCTAGTGCAGCCTCGGGCGCTCGCGAGCGGCCTCACCGCGGCAGGTCGACCACGATGCGGCAGCCCTGGGGCTCCGCCTGCTCCGCGCGGATCGTGCCGCCGTGGAGATCCACGATCCAGCGGGCGATGGCGAGGCCGAGGCCCGAGCCTCCGTCTCGCGACGCGCGGGCCTGGTCCGAGCGGTAGAAGCGCTCGAAGACGCGCTCGGCCTCGGCCGGCGGAATGCCCGGGCCCGAGTCCACGACCTCGAGCCGCGCCGAGCCGTTCCGCCCGGCGGCGCTCACGACCACGGCCGACCCCGGCGGGGCATGGCGGATCGCGTTCGCGACGAGGTTCGCGAGGACCTGGTGGAGCCGCTCCGGGTCGCCGTCCACGACGAGCGCCGCCTCGACGGAGCTCTCGAGGCGCACCTCGCGGCCCTCGGCGCGCGGGCGCCACTCCTCCACGATCCGGCCGACGAGCGCGGTCGCCGGCACCTGCTCTCGGTCGAGCGGCGCCGCACCCGACTCGAGCCGCGACAGGTCGAGGAGCTGCTCGACGAGCCGCCCGAGACGCTCGACCTGCGCGAGCATCGCGGCCGCGTCCACGGGCTCGACGCCGTCCACCGCGTTCTCGAGCGAGGCGCGCAGCGCGCCGATCGGCGTCCGCAGCTCGTGCGACGCGTTCGCGACGAGGTCGCGCCGCATCCGGTCCACCTCGGCGAGCTCGGACGCCATGGAGTTGAACGCGCGCGCGAGCTCGCCCACCTCGTCGCGCGACGTTGCGGTCACACGGCGGGAGTAGTCCCCGCCGGACATGGCCCGCGCGGCCGTGACCATCTCGCGGAGCGGAAACGTCACCCCGTGCGCGAGGAGCTGCACCATGGCGAGCGCGAGCGCGGCGGCCGCGAGCCCGGTCAGCACGGGCGAGAGCCCGACCTCCTCGCCGAGCGAGACGACGAGCACCGTCACCGCGACCGCCGCCAGGATCACGACCCCGAGCTTCAGCTTGATCGAGCCGAGGCGGTCGAGGGGTCTCACACGAGCCCCCGCGTGTCGAGCGCGTAGCCGATGCCGTGCACCGTGCGGATCACGTCGGGCCCGAGCTTCGCGCGGATCGAGCGCACGTGCGAGTCGACCGTCCGCTCCCCGGCCGCGACCCGGTGGCCCCAGACCTGCTCGAGGAGGCGCGCGCGCCCGAAGACGACGTGCGGCGTCTCGGCCAGCCGGAGCAGGAGCTCGAACTCGGTCGGCGTCAGGTGCGCCGGCTCGCCGTCCCGGGTCACGAGGCGCGTCCCGGGGTCGATGACGAGCGACCCGAGACGAATGGGCGCGGGTGCGTCGTCGCGGGAGACCGCCCGTCCCGCCCGCCGCAGGAGCGCGCGCACACGGGCGACGAGCTCGCGCGGGCTGAACGGCTTCGTGAGGTAGTCGTCGGCGCCGACGCCGAGCCCCACCTCGAGGTCGGTCTCGGTGTCGCGCGCGGTCAACATCAGCACGGGGACGGCGCGGTCTCGTTGGAGCCGCCGACAGACCTCGAGCCCGTCGAGCCCCGGCAGCATCAGGTCGAGCACGACGAGGTCGGGGCGGTAGCGGCGGCAGAGGTCGAGCCCGGCGAGCCCGTCGCCGGCGGTCTGCACCTCGAAGCCCTCGGAGCGGAGGCGGGCCGCGACGGAGGCCGCAATCGCCTCCTCGTCCTCGATCACCGCGATGCGGCGCTTGTCCACGGGTTCCAGGGTAGGCAAGCGCCGTGCAGGCCGCTTCCAGATCCTGTGCAGGTTTCGTGCAGGCGGCCGAGGGATCGGCACAACGAGCGCTCGTCGCAGGGGTGCGATGGGCGGTGCGAGGCAAGGACGCAGACTCGCGTTCGTACTGGAAGGTACGGGCGCGACCGAGGACGCCGTCCTCGCGCCGTTCAGCGCGGCCCTGCGGCTCAGCGGTCCTTGCGCCGAGCCCTCTTACGCGCCGAGGAGCGGCGGGACCTTCTGGAGCTGCGCGTTCAGCTTCTCGAGCTTCTCGCGGATGGCGCCGATCTCGCCGGGCCCGACCTCGGTGTACTCCCGGTAGCCGTGCAGGCCCTTGAACGACTCGACCATGAGCCGCGCCTGCTTGTAGGTCTCGCTGACCCGCCCGGCCTGCTTGGGGTCGCGCGCGGCGACGAGGGGCCGCAGAGAGTTCCAGGCGGCGCCGATCCCCGCGACGTTGGCCGCGACGTCCGTGAGGTCCTTGCGCGACCAGCGCTCCTCCTTGCCGTCGAGCGGCGCGCCCAGGGAGTCGCCGAGCAGGGTGAGCGCAATCGCCGCGATCGAGCTCGGGCTGAGCTGGAGGCCGGAGGCGCCGCTGTCGAGCTCCTTCACGTCGGCGACGAGGTTCCGCCCCGGCTTCTCCGTGTCCACCGTCGTCCCCGTGCCGAAGAGGAGCTTCTCGATCTTGTGCACGCCGGCCCACTGGCCCGCGGGCACGCTGCCCTGGAGCCCGGCGATCTCCGTCCCCAGGCCGTCGCGGACGATGTTCCCGACGGGCGAGATCCGCTCGTAGAGCGTGCGCATGCTCGGGTAGAGCTTCACGGCGCGCTCGGGATCGCCGCGCTGGAGCGCGGCCGAGAAGGCGGTCGTTCGGATGACGAGCGACGCGGCCTGCGCCTTCACGTACGCGTGGTAGGCGGCGACCGCCGCCGCTGCGCCTCCGTCGCCTCCGTTGCCTCCGTTGCCGCTCCCGTTCGAGGTCGAGGTGGTGCGGCGGCGGCGAGCCGCCGGTGTCGGTCTGGCTCTCGGTGGGCGTCGAGGCCGTCTCGCCGGTCGTCGGCTGGGTCGCCTCGGTCGTGGTCGACGGCACCGCGCCGGTCGGCTGCACCGTCGGCGGCGCGCTCTCCGCGGCGGGCGACGCGCTCCCGCCGCAGCCCGCGACGACGAGGCCGAGCGCGGCCGTGGAGACGAGGAAGGACGAGACCCGGGCGAACATCGAAGGGGTCTCGAAGGTAGCGAACCGCACGACCCCCCGCACGGAGAACCGGCTAGCCGGTGACGGTGAGCTTGCCGCGCTCGACCGACGTCCCGCCCGGGCAGTACGTCGTGTACTCGCCCGGCTCGAGGTCGACCGTGAACTCGCCGGAGAGGCCCGGCGCGACGTTCTCCGCCTCGCCCAGCACCTCGTCGCCCTTCATCACCTCGAACTCGGTCACCGCGTCGGCGCCGTCGTTCGTGACCTCGAACGTCGTCTTGCCGGCCGGCACCTCGAGCTCGGCGGGATCGCAGCCCGCCTCGGTGATCTTCACCTGGACCGCGTTCGCGTCCCCGCCGCCCGTGGACTCCTCCCCGCACGCGGCGGCGAGGAAGACGAGCGCGAGGAGGGCGAGGAGTGCCCCGGTGCGCCTCATGCGGCCCGACCCGCGGCAGTGAGCGTCGCAGGCCGGCGCTCGGGGCGCAGACGGCGTCCGGCCGGCCACAGCACGTAGACCGACATCGGGATCGCGTAGAGCAGGTAGACGAACGCCTCCGCGACGACAGGCTGCGGCTGGAGGCCGAGCATCCCGGTGAGGAGCGCCGCCCGGACCGAGCCCGGGTCGACGAGCCAGCGGAGATCCACGGCCTGCTCCTGGAAGGAGTTCAGCCAGCCCGCCTCGTGCGCCGTGTGCAGCGAGGTGGCGAGGAGCCCGGCGGCGACGAAGACGAGCACGAGGCCCGTGATCCGGAAGAAGCGCGAGAGGTTGAGCTTGACCCCGCCCTTGTAGATGCCGTAGCCGATCGCGATCGCGACGACGACGCCCAGCACGGCGCCGGTCCCCGCCGCGAGCGGGCTCGACGAGGCGTCGAAGGCGGCGAGCAGGAAGACGGAGGTCTCGAAGCCCTCGCGGATCACGGCGAAGAAGGCCATGCCGACGAGCGCGATCGCCGAGCCCTGGACGAGCGCGGTGCCGGCGCTCGCCTCGAGCGACTTCTTGAGCCCGCGCGCGTGGCGGCGCATCCATACGATCATGAACGTGACGGCGCCGACGGCCACCAGGCCGATGATCGTCTCGAGCCCCTCCTGCTGCTTGTGCGGGAGTGAGCGGCTGAGCAGCTCGAGCGCGACGCCGACCGCGACGCAGATCGCGATCGCGACCCCGACGCCGGCCCAGATCCAGCGGAGCGCGTCGCGTCGGCCCTGCTGCACGCAGAACGCGGCGACGATCCCGACGATGAGCGCGGCCTCGACTCCCTCGCGAAGCCCGATCACGAACGTCGGCAGCACTCGATCGCTCCTCCTGTGTCGTCGGTGTAAGGGTTGCCTTACAGCAGCCGTGCGCACGATACACAGGCCCGCGCGAATCGCGCAAGCACCGTCGGTTACGAGGAGTTCTGCTCGGGGAGCGAGAGCCGCACGACGGTGCCGCCGCCTTCGGCCGGCTCGGCGACCGCGGTGCCGCCGTGGGACTCCGCGACCCGGCGGACGATGGCGAGGCCGAGGCCCGAGCCGGGCATCCCGCGCGCGGCCGGAGCGCGGTAGAAGTTGTCGAAGATGCGCGGGAGGTCCTCGGCGGCGATCCCGGGGCCGTGGTCGCGGACGGACACCTCGCCCTCGCGCACGCGCACGTCCACCTCCCCGTCGGGCGGACTCCACTTGCCCGCGTTGTCGAGGAGGTTCGAGATCGCGCGCTCGATCTGGCCCGGCAGCCCGTGGACGAGCGACGGCTCGGCGTCGAGCTCGTACCGGATGCCCGGGCGGTTGCGCTGGGCGCGCTCGACCGCCTCGGCGGCGACGAGGTCGAGCCGGACGTCCTCGCCGGCCGGCGCGTCGTGCTCCTCGCGCGCGAGCTCGACGAGCTCGGTGACGAGAGCGCTCATCTCGCCGAGCTGCTCGACCACGTCGTGGAGGAGGCGCTCGCGCTCCTCGGCCGGCATCGACTCGTCGCGCGCGAGCACCTCGATGTTGGTGCGGAGGCTGGTGAGCGGGGTGCGGAGCTCGTGCGAGGCGTCGGCGACGAGCTGGCGCTGGGAGCGCGCCGATTCCTCGAGCGCGGCGAGCATCGTGTTGAAGCTCGCCGCGAGGCGGTTCAGCTCGTCGCGCCCGCGCACGTCGATGCGGCGTGTGAGGTCGCCGGTCTCCGTCACCTCCTCGGTCGTCTGCGTGAGGCGGCGCACCGGGGCGAGCGCGGCGCGTGCGACGGCGAGGCCGAGGAGCGCGGCAATCCCGATCCCGGCGAGCGCGACCACGATGAGCAGGTTGCGGGTGCGCGAGAGGGTGTCGTCCACCTCGGTGAGCGGACGCGCGACCTGCACCGCGTAGCCCTCGCCGAGCGGTGCCGTGAGCACGCGGACGTGCGTCCCGGTGACGTGGGCGTCCGAGAAGTACGCACGCGTCCGGCCGCCGGCGACGGCGAGCACGCGCGAGCCGGCGGGCAGCGGCACCTCCGCGCCCTCGGGCCGGAGGGTCGTGCCCTCCGAGGAGACCACCTGCACATAGCCCGCGGCGCCGCCGAGCGGCGGCCCCGGAATCCGCAGGAAGAACCGGCCGGGCCCGCCCTCCACGCCGAGCGGCACGTGCTGGATCTGATCCACGCGAGCGGCGAGCGCGTCGTCCACCTCGGTGCGCAGCTCGCTGCGGACGACGGCGTAGGCGATCACGGCCGCGAGGGCGACGGCCACCGCGACGGCAACGGCGGCGGCGACGGCGAGGCGGACGCGGAAGCTCATGGGCGATCCCGCCCATGAGCTTGGGGAAGGGGTGTGGGGGAACCGGGAGGTTCCTCCTCAAGATCAAAGAAGGGGGCTCGTGGGGGAAACATGGTTTCCCCTACGGGAGGGGAGCCGGAGGCGACCGACGCTCATGGTTCGCGCAGGGCGTAGCCGACGCCGCGCACCGTGTGGATGAGGCGCCCGCCGCCGCCCGACTCGGTCTTGCGCCGCAGGTAGCCGATGTAGACGTCGAGGGAGTTCGACCCGAAGCCGAAGTCGTAGCCCCAGACGCGCTCGTAGATGACGGAGCGCGTCAGCACCTGCTTCGGGTTGCGTAAGAAGAGCTCGAGCAATGCGAACTCGGTGCGCGTCAGCTCGATCGGCTCGCCGGCGCGGCGCACCTCGCGCGTCGCGGCATCGAGCTCGAGGTCGGCGAAGCGGAGCGTTTCGGCCTCCTCCCCGCCACGCCTTCGCAATAACGCGCGCAGCCGGGCGAACAGCTCGTCGAGGGCGAAGGGCTTCACGAGGTAGTCGTCCGCGCCCGCGTCGAGACCGGCGACGCGGTCGTCCACCGCGCCGCGCGCCGTGAGCATGAGCACGGGCAATCGGTTCCCGGAGGCGCGCAGCGTCCGGCACACATCGAGGCCGTCGGTGCCCGGCATCATCACGTCGAGGACGACGGCGTCGGGCTCGGTATCAGAGCCCAGCCGCTCGAGCGCGGCGTCGCCGTCCGCGGCCAGCTCGACCTCGTAGCCCTCGAGCTTGAGCGCCCTGCGAAGCGACTCCCGCACCGCGGAGTCGTCGTCAACCACCAGAATGGTCGTGGTCATCGGCTGCATTGTCGCCCGCACGGGTGAGAGAACGCTAAGAGCCGGCGGCGGGGCCGCAGAACCTTACGAAGTTCTTAGCCTCGTCTCAGGCGGCTCTTAGGAGGCGTTGCTGCCATGCAGGAAGAACACCCGACGCGAAAGGAACGCACAACGCCCATGTCTAGCCCGATCCGCAGCCGCACAGCAGCAGTGGCCGCCGGTGGTCTCCTCCTGGCCGCACTCGTGGGAGGCGGCGTCGGCGCCGCGACCATCGCAGCACTCGACGACGGCGGCTCGAACGGGACGACGACCGTCGTCCGCTCGGCCACGCCGTCCTCCTCCAGCAGCTCCTCCTCCTCGGTCGCCGACGCGCCCATGTCGGTCGCCGACATCGCCAAGGACTCCCTGCCGAGCGTCGTCGACATCACCGTGACGACCTCCGGCGGCGACGTGCCCACCGGCAGCCAGGGCGGCCGCGCCGAGGGCTCCGGCTGGGTGTACGACGACTCGAACCACGTCGTCACGAACCAGCACGTCGTGGACGGCTCGACCTCCATCAAGGTCACGACCTCCGACGGCTCCGTCTACAACGCGACGCTCGTCGGCACCGATCCCTCGACCGACCTGGCCGTCATCAAGGTGGACGCGCCCGCCGGCAAGCTCCAGCCGCTCAAGCTCGGCAACACGGACGAGCTCGCGGTCGGCGACGGCGTCGTCGCGATCGGCAGCCCGTTCGGCCTCCAGGGCACGGTCACGACCGGCATCGTCAGCGCCCTCCATCGCGAGATGCAGGCGCCGAACGGCTTCACGATCAACGACTCCATCCAGACCGACGCCGCGATCAACCACGGCAACTCCGGCGGCCCGCTCCTCGACCTCGACGGCAACGTGGTCGGCGTGAACGCGCAGATCGACAGCGAGGGCGGCGGCAGCGACGGCATCGGCTTCGCGATCCCGGCCTCGACGATCAGCACCGTCGTGCCCGAGCTCATCTCGAGCGGCAAGGTGCAGCACGCCTACCTCGGCGTGAAGATCCAGTCGATCGGCGAGGACGTCGCGGGTCAGCTGAACGAGTCCGCCGGCGCTGCGGTCGCCGACGTCACGGCCGGCAGCCCGGCTGCTGCCGCGGGCCTCAAGGCCGGCACCGGGGCGAAGACGCTCGACGGCATCGAGTACCCGACCGGCGGCGACGTGGTGACGTCGTTCGACGGCAAGGCGATCGCCGATTCGACCGAGCTCCAGCTCGCCGTGGACTCCCACAAGCCCGGCGACAAGGTCGAGCTCACCGTCGTGAACGGCGGCAAGACCCGGACGGTGACCGTCACGCTCGGCACCCGCCCGGACTCGGTTTCCTAGCACCGAGTTCTTAGAAAACTCTTAGCCGGCGCGCCTTGCCGAGGCGCGCCGGCTTCGTGTTCCATGAGGGAAGACGTTCATGAAGCGTCCCACCTCCCTCCTCTCCGTCGTCGTCGTCGCCTTCGTGGTCGCGATCGGCGGCGCCGCCGCGGTCGCGGCCGCGAACGGCGACGACGACTGGGCCGCGCAGCAGCAGTCCGTCCTCGACGACGCGGCCGGCCAGCTCGGCGTCAGCCCGGCCGACCTCGAGAAGGCGCTCCGCACGGCCCAGCTGAAGCAGATCGACGCGGCCGTGAAGGCCGGGACGATCACGAAGGAGGACGGCGACCGCCTGAAGCAGGCGATCGAGTCCGGCGAGACGCCGCTCCTCGGCCCGCCGCTCGAGCAGCGCGGGTTCCGCGGCCACGGCTTCCGGTTCGGGGGGCCGCCCGGCGGGTTCCACCGCTTCGGGCCCGGCGGGCCGGGCTTCCCCGGTCCCGGCCACCACCTCGGCTTCCTCGAGGCGTCGGCGGACTACCTCGGCCTGACCGAGGAGCAGCTCCGCACGAAGCTCAACTCGGGCAAGTCGCTCGCGGACATCGCGAAGGCGACGGACGGCAAGAGCGTCCAGGGCCTCGAGGACGCAATCGTCGCGGACGCGAAGCAGGATCTCGACGCGCTCGTGAAGGACGACCGGATCACGCAGGCGATGGCGGACGAGCTGCTCGGGCACCTGCGCGACCACGTGGACGAGCTCGTCAACGGCACGTTCCGGCTCCACTGGAAGGACGAGGAGCGCGGGACGGATTCCGAAGGCGCCGAGCCGGGCTCGCTCTGCCCTCGCTAGCCGACCAGGCTCGCGACGAGGAACGCAAGCCCGATCACGGCCGCGACGAGTACCGCGACGCCGGCGCCGATCAGGACGATGAGGATGACCGGGGTCGTGTCGGCCTCGCCCGCGGAGGCCTCGTGCGCGAGCCGCTCGACCTCCTCGACGGGATGACGAAACCGGCCGATCTCGTGTTCGAGCTCCGAGTGGAGCCGGACGTCCTGATCCTCGGGCCGGGGCTCGGGCTCGTCGGGCACCACGTGATTGTGCCCTAGCTAGGCTCGGCCGGTGCGACGCCGACTGCCCGCCGTCCTGCGCCATCGCGACTTCGGCCTGCTCTGGACGGCGGTCCTGCTGTCCGGCTTCAGCTCGCAGATGATCGCCGTCGCGATCGGGTGGCAGGTCTACGAGGTCCGGCACAACCCGCTCGACCTCGGGCTCGTGGGACTCGCGGAGTTCATCCCGCTGCCGCTGCTCGCGCTCCCGGCCGGGCAACTCGCGGACCGGGTCTCGCGCCGGTTCCTGATCGCCCTCGCGCTCGTGCTCTCGACCGTGATCGCCGCCGTGCTGGTCGTGGTGACGGTCGAGGACGTGGACCGGCTCTGGCCCTATCTCGCCGTCGCGTTCCTCAGCGGGATCGGGAGCGCCCTCTGGTGGCCCGCGGCCCGGGCGCTCGCGCCGACGCTCGTCCCGCCCGATCTCCTCGCGACCGCGATCGCCTACCGCTCGATCGCCATGCAGGGGGCCACGGTCGCGGGCCCGGCGCTCGGCGGTCTGCTCTTCGCGGTCGCGCCCGAGATCCCGTACATCGTGGCCGGCGTGCTCTTCCTCGCCTCGCTCGCCTGCATCCTCGCGCTCCACGAGGGCCGCGCTCCCGCGGACGCGGAGCCGTTCGCCGGGACTCGGGACGATGCTCGCGGGCCTGCGCTTCGTCCGCGACACGCCCGTCATCTTCGGCGCGATCTCGCTCGACCTCTTCGCCGTCCTCTTCGGCGGCGCGGTCGCGCTGCTGCCGGTCTTCGCGAGCTCGATCCTCGACGTCGGCCCGGTCGGGCTCGGGATCCTGCGGAGCGCCCCCGCGGTGGGCGCCCTCATCGCGGGGCTGCTCATCGCGCGACGCCCGATCGGCGGCCAGGCCGGTCGCAAGCTCCTGATCGCGGTCGGCGTCTTCGGCCTGAGCATGGTCGTCTTCGGCCTCTCGCGCTCGTTCGCGCTCTCGTGCCTCGCCCTCGCGGTCAGCGGCTTCGTGGACATGATCTCGATGAACATCCGCTCGACGACCGTCGCCCTGGCGACGCCGAACGAGCTCCGCGGCCGGGTGAACGCGGTCGAGATGGTCTTCATCAGCGCGTCGAACGAGCTCGGCGCGTTCGAGTCAGGCCTGGCAGCATCGGTGCTCGGCGCCACACGCGCGGTCGTCCTCGGCGGCATCGCGACGATCGGGATCGCCGCGAGCTGGGCGCGTTACTTCCCAGCGCTCGCGCGGGTGGACCGGCTCGAGGAGGTCCAGACCGGAGCCCGTGCCCGCGTCGCCCTAAGCGCGCTGAACGCCGAGCGTCACCGTGCCGGCGTAGGTCTCGCCGGGCGTGACGGCGACGATCGTCGTGCCGCCGCTCTCGCCGTAGATCTGGTCGGCCTCGTTCGTCGTGTCGGGCGTGCCACGGTCGGCGTACGGCTCCGACTCGTAGGCCTTGGCGGTCACGGCGTCGTCGAAGAAGAGCTGGCCCGTGTGCGTCTCGTCGGTGCCGACGTGAACCTTCACGTGGATGTGCACCGCGCGGCCCGTGTACCAGCCCGGATAGATCGTGCGGAACTCGGCCCCGCCGCTCGCATCCGTCACCTGCGTACCACGCAGGAACGTGTCGCCGGTCTCCGAGCCGACGCCCGAGTACGCGCCGCCCGCGTCGCAGTGCCAGACGTCCACGGCCGCGTCCTTGACCGGCTCGCAGCTCTCGGCGTCCACCACGCGCACCGTCAGGTCGAACGGCAGCCCGGGCCGGTCTTCGGAGATGTCGCTTCGCACCTCGTTCAGGTCGAGGTAGTACGGGCCCTCGGTGAGCTCGGGCATGAGCACGCAGTCCGCGCCGCTCGTCGCGGGCGACGCCGCAGTTGACGCGGGTGCCGAGTCGTCGGAGCAGCCGGGCACAAGCACGGCGATGCCGATCCCGCCCGCCAGGGCGAGCGCCTCGCGCCGGTTCAGCCTGGGCTCCATGCCTCCAGTCTTGCGCGCCCACCTAAGTCCTGCGTAAGAAGTACGATTCCCGCAAGGTGAGCGTCGAGTTCGCCACTCCGGATTCGCTCCCGTACGTCTGTGCCGAGTACGTCTGCCCCGCCTGCGGCCACTACCTCATGCAGCACGGCGGCCATGCGGGCGAGCCTCCGCCGGGCTGGGTCAAGGTCAGCACCGGCGAGAAGCCCGACTGGGCCTGCCCCCATTGCGCCGAGCACGCCCTCAAGACCGCGTGAGCGGCGGCACCGTCCGGCCCGCGCGGGAGTCCTCGATCAGTTTCGCGAGGCGTCGGGCGCGCGTCTCCTCCTTCTTCGCGCTCACGACCCACCACGTCGCCATCCGCCGGTAGCTCGGCGACTGCTTCTTGAACCACGCCCAGGCCTTCGCGTCCGCGCGGAACTCGGCCTCCTGCCCCTTCGTGAAACGCGCCGCCTTCGGGTTCTCGTGCGAGTAGACCGCCGTGCGCTCGGGCGTGCGTGCCTCGAACGCCGCGAGCCCGGCGGGCTGCATGCGCCCCTCGCGGATGAGCGCCTTCGCCTTGGCGACGTTCACGGCGCTCCAGATCGAGCGCGGCCGCCGCGGCGTGAACCGGATCGAGTACGCCTCGTCGCCGAGGCTCCGCCGGACGCCGTCGATCCAGCCGAAGGAGAGCGCCTCGTCCACCGACTCCGACCAGGTCATGGACGGCTTGCCGGAGCTCGTCTTCCAGAAGCCGACGAGCAGCTCGTCGTGGTCGACGTGATGGCGCGCGAGCCAGGCGCGGAACTGGGACGGCTTGGTGAAGAACGTGGCGGCCATTGACTGGACGAACGCGGCGGGCGCAGTATTGCCCGTGAGCATGACCCGGGTCGGGGCGTGGAGCGGCATCGCGACCACGGCGTGCTTCCTCGCGGGGATCGGATGCATGGCGGCGAGCGGCGTGCAGGTGCTGATCCCGCCGACCGGGCAGGACGGCCGCGACTGGATCACCGACGTGGACCAGGCGAACGGCCTCTTCTTCGCCGGCGCCTGGCTCGTCATCCTCGGCGGGCTCTTCGGACTCGCCGCGCTGCTCGGCTTTTGCGAGGCGCTCCAGGGCGGATCGCCGCTCCTCGGGTTCGTCCCGGTCGCGGCGGCGGTCGGCTTCGGCCTCGTCACGATCTCGCACCTGATCCCCATCGCGCTCGGCTACGAGATGGTGCCCGACTTCGCCGCCGCGGACGCCTCGACGTTCGACACGTTCGCCGCGCTCGCGCTCGTCCTGAACTACACGGGCGACGCGCTCATCTGGGCCTTCGTCGTGCCGCTCTACGGCTACGTGGTGCTGAAGACGCGGACCTCCCGCGCTGGATCGGCTGGCTCGGGCTCTTCGTCGGCGTCTTCGCCGGGCTCAGCAACCTCCTGTCGCCCGCGTCGAGCGCGATCGAGGCGATCACGTTCCTCGGGTTCGTCGGCTTCTTCGTCTGGATCGCGGCGATGGGCGTCGCGCTGCTGCGCCGGCCCGCCGCCTAGTCGATCGTCCAAGTGTCGCCGCCGTGGAGCAGGGCGTTCAGGTCGCCCTCCCCGTGGTCGGCGATCGCGGTCTCGATCTGGTTTGCCATGAGCTCGTCGTAGACCGGGCGCTCGACGTCGCGGAGGACACCGAGCGGGAACGGGCCGGGCCTCGGGTAGCCGAGGCGGCCGAGCGCGAACGCGACCGTCGGCTCCTCGGCGTGCGGGTCGTGGACGAGGAGCGCGTCCTCGCCGACGTCGGCGACCTCGACGATCTCGACCGCGCCCGCAGGCGTCATCCGCACGCCCTTGTCGCCGAACCGGATCGGCTCGCCGGGCTCGAGGAGGATGCGGTTCTCCTTCTCGTCGCGCACCTGGTCCCACGCGCCGTCGTTGTAGACGTTGCAGTTCTGGAGGATCTCGACAAAGGCTGCGCCCGGGTGGTTCGCGGCGGCGTGCAGCGTCTCCTGAAGATGCTTCCTGTCGGTGTCGATCGAGCGCGCCACGAACGTGGCCTCCGCCCCGAGGGCGACCGACACCGGGTTCAACGGCCGGTCGATCGAGCCCATGGGCGTGGGACCGGTCACCTGGCCGAGCGGGCTCGTCGGCGAGTACTGCCCCTTCGTGAGCCCGTAGACCTGGTTGTTGAAGAGGAGGATCTTCACGTTCACGTTGCGGCGCAGCGCGTGCATGAGGTGGTTGCCGCCGATCGAGAGCGCGTCGCCGTCGCCCGAGACGACCCAGACGGACAGGTCCGGCCGGGAGACCGCGAGCCCGGTCGCGATCGGCGCGGCGCGCCCGTGGATCGAGTGCATCCCGTAGGCGTTCAGGTAGTACGGGAACGCGCGCGGCGCAGCCGATCCCGGAGATGCAGACGAGCTGCTCGCGCGGGAGGCCGAGCTCCGGCAGGAAGCCCTGGAACGCCGCGAGGATGGCGTAGTCGCCGCAGCCCGGGCACCAGCGGACCTCCTGGTCCGACTTGAAGTCCTTGAGGGTCAGCTTCTCGGTCACAGCAGCGGCTCCATGGCCTCCGCGAGCTCGGTGGCCGTGAACGGGACGCCGCGCACCCGGTGGTAGCCGACCGCGTCTACGAGGAACTCGGCGCGGACGAGCTTGAGCAGCTGCCCGAGGTTCATCTCCGGCACGAGCACGCGGTCGTAGCTTCGGAGCACGTCGCCGAGGTTCTGCGGGAACGGGTTCAGATACTCGAGGTGCGCCTGCGCGACCGTGCCGCCGCCCTTGCGGATGCGGCGCACGGCGGAGGCGATCGGCCCGTACGTGCCGCCCCAGCCGAGGACGAGGAGCCGCGCGCCCTCCTGGTGGTCGACGGTCAGGTTCGGGATGTCCTCGGCGATCCCGGCCACCTTCTGCGCGCGGATGCGGACCATGAGATCGTGGTTGTCGGGGTCGTAGGAGACATTGCCGGTGCGCTCCTCCTTCTCGAGGCCGCCGATCCGGTGCTCGAGACCCGGCGTGCCCGGGAGCGCCCACTCGCGCGCGAGCGTCGCGTCGTCGCGGACGTACGGAAGGTGGCGCCCGTCGTCGTTCGGCTCGGTGGCGAACTCGACGGGGATCGGCGCGAGCTCGTCCGCGTTCGGGACGAGCCACGGCTCGGAGCCGTTCGCGAGGTAGGCGTCCGAGAGGAGGTAGACCGGCGTCCGGTACTTGAGCGCGATGCGGGCCGCCTCGAGCGCCGCGGCGAAGCAGCCGCCCGGCGTGGACGCGGCGATCACCGGCACCGGCGACTCCGCGTTCCGGCCGAAGAGCACCATGAGGAGATCGGCCTGCTCCGGCTTCGTCGGCATGCCGGTGGAGGGCCCCGCGCGCTGGATGTCGAGGATGACCATCGGGAGCTCGAGCGTGACCGCGAGCCCGATCGTCTCGGCCTTGAGGACGACGCCGGGGCCGCTCGACGTGCAGACGCCGAGCGCGCCGCCGAAGCTCGCACCGAGCGCCGCACCGGCCGCGGCGATCTCGTCCTCGGCCTGGAACGTGCGGACGGCGAAGTTCTTGTAGCGGGCGAGCTCCTCGAGGATCCCGGACGCGGGCGTGATCGGGTACGCGCCGAGGAAGAGCGGGAGCCCGCTCTGGCGGCTCGCCGCGACGAGGCCCATCGCGAGCGCCTGGTTGCCGGTGACCGACCGGTACGTGCCGGGCGGGAGCGGCGCGGGGCGCACCTCGTACTGCACCGCGAACTCCTCGGTCGTCTCGCCGAAGGCGTAGCCGGCGCGGAAGGCCTTCACGTTCGCGGCGGCGATCGCCGGCTTCGATGCGAACTTCTTCTCCAGGAACGAGATGGTGCGCTCGGTCGGCCGGCTGTAGAGCCAGGACATGAGCCCGAGCGCGAACATGTTCTTCGAGCGCGCAGCCTCGCGGCTCGTGACGTCGAACTCCTCGAGCGCCCGCTGGGTCATGGACGTGAGCGGCACCGGCTGAAGCCGGTACTCGGAGAGCGAGCCGTCCTCGAGCGGGTTCGACTCGTAGCCGGCCTTCTGCAGGTTGCGGTCCGAGAACGCGTCGGTGTCCGCGATGATCGTCGCCCCGCTCGGCAGGCTCTTCACGTTCGTCTTGAGCGCCGCCGGGTTCATCGCGACCAGCACGTCAGGCGCATCACCAGGCGTCAGGATGTCGTGATCCGAGAAGTGGATCTGGAAGCCGGACACGCCGGGGAGCGATCCGGCCGGCGCGCGGATCTCGGCCGGGAAGTCCGGCAGCGTGGAAAGGTCGTTCCCGACGAGCGCCGTCTCGGAGGCAAATCGCCCGCCCGTGAGCTGCATCCCGTCCCCCGAGTCGCCCGCGAAGCGGATGACGACGCGCTCGAGCTGCTCGACCGGCTTGGCCATGCCTGTCGAGGTATAGCGCAGTCGCCCTACGAAGGGCACGGTAACCAACCGAATCCGATTTGCGGCGACCGGCGTACTCTCGTGGCGAGAGGGAAGAAAGGAGGGCTTCAATGCCCCCGATTTCTCGTCGCCCGCTCGTTCTCGCCGCCGCCCTTTTGGCCGCGGTGGCCGTCACGGCCGTCTCGGCCGGAGCCGCGAACGAGGGGCGCTACACCGTCCATCCGCTGTTCTCCGACGTCCCCGGAGCCGCAGCGGGACTCGACCCGAACCTGGTCAACGGCTGGGGTCTCGCCGCCGGGCCGACGTCGCCGTGGTGGGTCGCCGACAACGGCACCGACAAGGCGACGGTCTACACGGCCGCTGGCGCGAACGCCGGGCTCGTCGTCGCGGTCGGAGGAGGCCCGACCGGTGAGGTGTTCAACGGGACGACCGGCTTCTTCGTCACGAACGGGATCGTCTCCGGCAAGGCCTCGTTCATCTTCGCGAGCGAGGACGGCACGATCCGCGGCTGGAGCCCGACCGTTCCGGCCGGGTCGCGCGTCGCGCAGGTCGCGGTCGACGGCTCGGCCTGGGGGGCGATCTACAAGGGCCTCGCGATCGCCACGACGGCGGCCGGCCCGCGGCTCTATGCGGCCGACTTCCACAACGGCAACGTGGACGTGTTCGACGGGAACTGGACGAAGCTGACGACGCCCGGCGCGTTCCAGGATCCTGGGCTCAAGCCGGGCTACGCGCCGTTCGGGATCCAGACGATCGGCTCGCGCGTCTTCGTCTCCTACGCGAAGCAGGACGCGGACGCCGAGGACGAGATCGCCGGGCAGGGGCTCGGCTACGTGGACGTGTACTCGCTCGACGGCGTGCTCCTGCACCGGGTCGCGCAGCACGGCGCGCTGAACGCTCCGTGGGGTCTCGCGCTCGCGCCGGCGAACTTCGGCCGGTTCAGCGGCGACCTGCTCGTCGGCAACTTCGGCGACGGCCGGATCCACGGCTACGCCGAGCAGGCGGACGGGTCGTTCGAGAACGAGGGCCCGCTGAAGAGCGAGACCGGCAAGCCGCTCTCGATCGACGGACTGTGGGCGCTCGAGTTCGGTCTCGGCGGGGCCGCGAACGGCCCGAAGGAGACGCTCTTCTTCACGGCCGGCCCGGACGACGAGTCGCACGGCTTGTTCGGCTCGATCACGGCGGGGTAACGGCGAGGGCCGGCGGCGCACCCTGCGCCGCCGGCCCTTCAGCTCTGGGTCGCGAGCCGCTCCATCGGCGTCGGCTCGCCGCGGCGGCGCCGGCGGTACGCGGCCGTGTACTCGGCCGCGATCACCGCGACGAGCACCCCGAGCACGAGCGCGGCGAGGACGATGGCGTCGACCGAGGTGCCGATCGCGCCGAGCGCGACGCACGCGATCGCGCCGCCGAGCCGCTTCCAGCTCAGGCTCCCGGCCATGCGGAGCCGGAAGAGCGTGTGGCCGAGCAGGTAGATCGCCGCGCCGCCGACCACCGCCGCGACCTCGGGCCCCGCGAGCGACTCGGTGGGATGCGCGATGACGATCTCGTCGCCGACGGCCGCGAGCACGATCCCGGCCACCATCACCACGTGGAGGTACGTGTAGCCGTCGCGGGCGAGGCGCGTCCGGTCCTGGGCGAGCGCGAGGCGGCGCTCCGCGATCGCCGCGACGTACGTGAAGTACAGCCACCACATGGCCGCGGTCCCGAGGAACGCGATCGCGAAGGCGGTGACGCGCGCCGCGTCGAGGTCGAGCTGCGAGGTCGTCGCCCCCGTGACGACGATCGACTCGCCGAGCGCGATGATCATGAAGAGCGAGAAGCGCTCGGCGAAGTGCGAGGTCTCGACGTCCCACGTCGTTCCGCTCAGATGCGAGCGGCCGGGCACCCAGTAGAGGAAGAGGGGCGCCGAGTAGTCGATCGCGAGCGCGACCAGCCAGAGGCCGACGCGGGCACCGTCGTCCGCAAAGCTGCCCGCGATCCAGAAGACGCCCGAGGCGACAAACCAGATGAGGATGTGCGCCGCGCGCTCGCGCTCGATCGACCCGGGTGGCGCGATGAAGGTGAGGAACAGGTGCCGCCCGACCTGGATGGCCACGTACGAGCCGGCGAAGAGGACCGCACGGTCGCCGAACGCGTCCGGGATCGCGACGGCCATGAAGAGGCTCGCGAGCATGATCCCGATGAGGAGCCCGCGCACGACGACCGAGTCCGGGTCGAGCTCGTTCGTGACCCACGTCGTGTAGTTCCAGGCCCACCAGACGACGAGCAGGACGAGCGCCGCCTCGCCCGCTCCCTCCCAGGTCAGGTGATCGAGGAGCAGGTGCGAGATCTGCGTGATCGCGAAGACGAAGACGAGGTCGTAGAAGAGCTCGAGCGTCGTCGCGCGCTGCGCCTCGCCCTCGCCGCGCCGCCGCTGGAACCTGCCGGTCACAGGCGCGATTCTCGCACCCGGCGCGGCGCGCGTAAGCTGGCGCCATGGCGTTTGCCTACGAGGCGGTCCACACGAACCGCGAGGGCCGCGAGCTCGTGCATCCCTACAACTCCGAGACCGAGCTCGACCCAGGCGACGTGCTGCGGCTCGACGGCCGCTTCTGGCTCGTCGACCGGGTGGAGGAGGCCCGCGTGGAGCTGCGCCCGGCGCGCTACCGGCTGCGGCTCCGGCATCCGGACGGCCGTGAGGAGACGGCCGCGTTCCGGCGCTACCGCCCCGACGCGCCGCAGCTAGGCCACACGTTCACTACCGTCGAGGAGGGCGCGCCCGCCGGCTGGGTCGTCGCCCACGAGGAGCTCGCCCGCGACGAGAGCGACGAGCCGTACCTCGACCTGGTCGCCGAGCGCGACTTCGACGACCCTGACCCGTCCACCGCGCACGAGCTCGAGCACGCGCTCGAGAGCCGCGACGACGAAGGCTTCCCCGCCGAGGCGACCGAGGCGATCGCCAATGCGCTCGAGGCCGGGCTCTCGGTCGAGCTCGTCGCGCTCGACCCCGGCGAGGCCCCGGACTGGGAGGCGGCCGCGACGTACGTCGACGCCCTCGTCCTCGACGAGATCGAGGACGACCTGGTCGAGCTTTGCGGCGTGCGCCCAGGCTCCGATCCGCGCGAGACATGGCTCGACACCGTGAAGACCCGCCTGACCGACGATCTCGCGAGCTTCCGCGCGGACATCGAGGGCGACCATCTCCAGATCCTCGAGTGGAGCTTCCTCGACGGCCGAATCTTCGCCTCGGTCGGCACGGAGGACGACGAGGCGGACCCCGCCTCCGGGCACGGTTGGCTCTGCCGCCTCGTCGACGCGAGCGCGGTCGGCGCCGCCGGCTTCGAGCGCGTCCGCCGCATATAGCTCGCCGGATCGCCTGCAAGGATGACGCCTGCGGCCGGCCGCACGGCCACGCTCGCCGCAGCGACGTCAGGAGGAGTGATGAGCACCAGGGACTACGAGGGCGGGACGTACGTGGAACTGCCGACCGGAAGCGGCTGGGTGATGTTCGCGAGCATCATGCTGGCCATCGCGGGCATCTGGAACGTGATCCAGGGCATTCTCGCGATCGCCGAGGCCGACATCGTGAGCGGCGACCAGACCTTCGTCTTCAGCAACGTCAAGTTCTGGGGCTGGGTGATCATGATCGTCGGCGTGCTCCAGGTCGTCGCCGCGTTCGCGCTGTGGGGCGGAAGCAAGCTCGCGCAGTGGTACGGCATCGCAACGGCGGCGGTTGGGGCGATCGGGCAGCTGCTCTACGCGCCGGCCTATCCGCTCTGGGCGGTCTGCCTCTTCGCGATCGACATCCTCGTGATCTACGGCCTCGCGGTGTACGCGGGCCCACGACTCAAGAAGTTCTAGATCGAGGTGACCACGGGCTCGGCGGTCGCGTCGCCGCCGGGCTCGCGGTTCCGTCCGCTCATCCGCTCGTCCTCGGCGGCGGCGGGCGCTTGGGGTTCCAGACGCTCCCGACGATGATGGGCTGGTCGGGATCGCCCTCGAGGAACGCGACGATCACCTCGTCGTCCACCTCGGGAACCGTCAGGAACCCGTGCTCCTGGCCCGCGTGGAGCGCACCGACCCGAACCCAGCACGAGCTGTTCTCGTCCTTCTGGCCCTCGCGGTCCCAGTGGAACTGCACCTTCACTCGCGCGTACTTGTCCGTGAAGATCTGCTCGCCCGGCGGCCCGACCACGACCGCGGTCTGGAGGCCGTCGACCCGCGCCTTGGGGGTCACCCGAGCGGGGCGGTACGGGACGGACTCGGGGATGCAGGTGAACGCGTTCGAGTAGTCGAGGTCCTCGGTCCGGCGGTGCGCGGGTCGCCGTCGACGCGAGCACTGTGCTGCACGCCGGTCACGACGTAGCGGCCGCTGAACCCCGAGCCCGGACGGTCGAGATCCATCGAGAACCCGCTGACGAGGTTGCGCCGCAGGGAGGCGCCGTGGATGCCGACGCTCCCGAGCGCCTCGAGTTGCGCGGCGATCCCAGCCGAGCGCTGTCCCGCCGGGAGGATCTTGGCGAGCTCGGCGGGCTGGTCGCCGCCGCCCGGAGCGACGCCGTCGAAGCGCTCGGCGTACCCGCCCGGGTAGTCGTAGACCTCGAGCGACCGGTTCGCAGGGAGCAGGAGCTGGTGCTCGACCTCGCCGACGAGCGCCGTCGGCTGGATGCCCGCCTGCACCTCGAGCGTCGCGTCCGGCAGCTCGAAGTGATGGTCGCGGAGCGTGACCCGGCCGGCGCGGATCTCCTGCGACTTCGACCACTCGAGCACCGCTCCGGGCGTCCGGCCGCTCCCGTCGAAGGGCACGGTCCCGAGGCTCGGGTGGCTCGCGGGCGAGTCGGCGAGCACCATCGTGTGCCCGTCGGCGGAGTGACGGAAGAAGTACCAGACGCCCTCTTCCTCCATGAGCCGGCTCGCGAAGTCGAAGTCGCTCTCGCGGTACTGGACGCAGTAGTTGCGCGCCGGGTACTGGCCGGTGAGCTCGAAGACGACGTCCAGCCCGGCGAGAACCTGCCTCAAGATGTCCGGCACGGACATCTGCTTGAAGATCCGCGAGCGTGACTGCCGCGTGAGGAGCCAGAGCTTCGGCACGAGCTCCGCGCTGTAGAGCCCCCGTCCGCCGGCCGAGAACCGGCTCACGAACCCGTTGAAGTAGCGCGCGTTCTCGGTCTGGCTGCCCCCGACCGTGACCGTCATGGAGCCGCCGACGACGGCCGCGAAGTCCACCTCCTGGTCGGACGGGCCGACGATCTCGAGCTCGAGGCGGAACGGGGACGAGATCGCCTCCCGGCCGGTGAAGCCGGAGAGGAAGAGGACGTCCGTTCCGAGCGGGGTCGTGAGGCTGAGTGCCCGTGGCTTTGCGGCCATCGCCACCTCGAGTCGATTGAGACGGGGCGATCCTCCCAGGCGGTGCGCGGGCGTGCAAGCGGATTTCGCTAGCGTCGCGCCCGTGAGCCCCGATGGTCCCGTGCTCTCCCCGCGGGCGCTGAACCGCGCACTCCTCGCGCGCCAGCTCCTGCTCGACCGTGTGCCGCTCCGTGTGGAGGAGGCGGTCGAGCGCCTCGCCGGGATGCAGGCGCAGGCGCCGCTCGCGCCCTACGTCGGGCTCTGGTCGCGCGTGGACGGATTCGCCCCGAACGAGCTCGCGACGTCGCTGGCCGACCGCCGGGTCGTCCGCCTCGCGCTCATGCGCTCCACGATCCACCTCGTCGGCGCCCGCGACGCCCTCCGCTGGCGGCCGCTCGTGCAGCCCGTGATCGAGCGCGGCTTTCGCGGGAACTGGCAGAAGCACCTCGACGGGCTCGACGCGGCCGAGGTCGCCGAGGCGGGACTGCCGCTCATCGAGGCCGAGCCGCTGACGTTCGCCGAGCTCGGGACGCGCCTGACCGAGGAGTTCCCGGGGCACGATCCGACGGCGCTCGGGTACGCGGTGCGCACGCACGTCGCCTGTGTCCAGGTGCCGCCGCGGGGGATCTGGGGCGCAGGCGGCCGCGCGCGGCACACGTCGCTCGAAGCCTGGCTCGGGCGCCCGGTCGTGCGGCGCCCGAAGCTCGTCGAGCTGGTCGAGCGCTACCTCGCCGCCTTCGGCCCGGCGACCGTCGCGGACGTCCAGACGTGGTCGTACATCCAGGGTCTCGCGCCGGTGCTCGAGCGGATGCGCCCGCGCCTGCGGACGTTCCGCGACGAGGAGGGCCGCGAGCTCTTCGATCTGGCGAATGCGCCGCTCCCGGATCCCGAGACGCCCGCGCCGCCGCGCTTCGTCCCGGAGTACGACAACGTCGCCCTCTCCCATGCCGACCGCGCGCGGATCGTCGCGCCCGACCTCGGGCGGCAGCTCTTCACCCGCGGCGGCGTCCTCCTCGACGGCTTCGTCGCGGGCGCCTGGCGGATCCGCAAGGGCGAGCTCGAGGTGGAGCGGTTCCGCCGCTGGACCCGCGCCGAGATCGCGGGCGCGAAGGCCGAGGGCGAGCGGCTGGTAGCGTTCGCGACGGCCTAGCCGCGGAAGAGCGCCTCGATGTTGTGGCCGTCCGGGTCGAGGACGAAGGCGGCGTAGTAGTAGCCGCCGTAGGGCCGCTCGCCGGGCGGGCCGTTGTCGCGGCCGCCCGCCTCGAGGGCCGCAGCGTAGAACTCGTCCACGTCGTCGGCGCTCTCGGCGGAGAAGGCGACGTGCGTTCCGCGGTTCGGCGCCGGGCCGAGCCGGAGCGCGATCGGCTCGCGTCCGTCCACCTCGAGGCCGACCGAGTCGTCGCTCACGTAGCCGACCCCGTACCCGAGCGGTCGGAGTGCGGCGCCGTAGAAGGCTCGGCTTCGGGCGAGGTCGCTCACCGGGATGTTCACGTGGGCGATCGTCACGGCCCGCCCCAGAATGCCATGCTGCGCCGATGACCGTCCTCGTCGCGCTTCTGCGGGGCATCAACGTCGGCGGCCGCTCGACGCTGCCGATGCCCGCGCTCAAGGCCTCGCTCGAGGCGCTCGGCCACAGCGACGTGGTGACGTACATCCAGAGCGGCAACGTCGTCTTTACGAGCGCCTCGAAGGACCCGGGCCAGGAGATCGAGGAGCGGATCGCCGACGACTTCGGCCTCTCCGTGACGGTGGTGGTGCGGACGCCGGCCGAGCTCAGGCGGATCGTCAAGGCCAACCCGTTCCCGCAGGTCAAGGAGGGCAAGAAGCTCCACGTCGTCTTCCTCGCCGCCAAGCCCACGAAGGCCGCGGCCGACGCGCTCGACCCCGACCGCTCGCCGCCCGACGAGCTCGTCCTCAAGGGACGTGAGCTCTACGTGCACTACCCGAGCGGCCAGGCGAAGCACGAAGCTCACGAACGACTGGATCGAGAAGACGCTCGGCGTCCGCGGAACCTCCCGCAACTGGAACACCGTCCTCAAGCTGATCGAGCTGACGGAAGGCTGAGGGAGACGGGGTCGCCCCCGCCTCCCTCGTGGTGAGACCGGTTACGGGGCGGGAACCGCGACGCGGTTGCCCGGCACGATCTGCGGCTGGAAGGCGAAGACCTCGCGGCTCTGCGGGTTCACGAGCACCTTCAGCCAGTGGACGTCGTTGAGGCCGTTCTCCTGGTGGTCGCCGAACGTCTCGACGCGGGTGAAGTTCTCCACCCGGCGCCCGAGCGAGTCCTGGAGCGGCTTGTCCACCCGGAAGTAGTGCGAGTCGCCGTGGACGTAGACGACCGGCTTGCCGTACGCGACGGTCAGGTCGCGGAACGCGAGCATGAACGCCTGGAACCCGTCGGGCTGCCCGTCGGTCTGCGCAAGCGTGCGCGGGTTGCGAAGCGGCGCGCGGGTCGCGTCCGAGCCGTCGAAGCCGAGGTCGGCCTGGCCGACGATCATAACGCCGGCCGAGCCCTCCGCCTTCGCCTCGGCGAACGTGTCCTCGAGCCAGGCGATGTTGGCCGCGTTGCGTGCCGCCCACTCGGCCGCGTTCGGGGCCGTGTCGCAGAGGTTGTTGCAGGAGCCCTGCACGTTCACCGTCGCGTAGGTGACCTTCTTGGTCGTCCAGCGACGGTTCTCGACGCACGGGGTCGGCCCGGCGACGCCCAGGCACGCGGGCTCGCTCTGTACGTCCTGCTCGACCGGGTGCTTCCCGAACGAGTACGGCGTCGAGAAGAAGAGCCTCCGCTCGAAGTCGAGCCGCTCGAGCGAGTTCACGCCGGCGACCCGGTCGCAGTCCGTCCAGTCGTTGTCGCCCGGCGTGAACATCGCCGGGGCGTCGAGCGACGCGAAGTACGTGAGCGCCCGCGTGTAGACGTCGTCGGTGCACGGACCCGAGCCCGCCTTCAGGTCGCCGTCGTTCACGGTGAACTCGAGCGTCTGACGGTTCATGTCGGCGATCAGGTTCGGCACGCCGACCGTCGCCTGGATGTCCGAGTAGGGCACGTCGCCCCAGAGACCGATCGCATATTCGAAGTTCTTGTTGTTGACCTCGCCCTCCTTGCCGACGCCGAGCGCGAGGCCCGCGACGAGCGCGGCGACCGCGAGCGCGGCCGAGATCGCGACGAGCAGTCTTCTCATGTCCCCTCCGTTGGTCGGTGTCGCGGCGACGCTATCCGGCACGCGAAACCGTTTCGGG
Source organism: uncultured Actinomycetes bacterium (assembly GCA_963720515.1). GTDB lineage: Bacteria > Actinomycetota > Thermoleophilia > Gaiellales > Gaiellaceae. Next base: position 1,216,863 of record OY970397.1, read on the forward strand.
CTCCCGCACGGACTCGACACGGCGGCGTCACCACACCGAAACCACGGCATACTTCCGCCCATGGATCCCGACCGGGCACGCGAGCTCCTCCAGGCCGAGCGCACGCGCATCGAGCGCCAGCTCGGCCGGCTAGGCCACCAGGACGACGGCGAGCCGCAGGACCCCGGCGACCCCGGAAACGCGGCCGAGGGCCTCTATCAGGACGAGCTCGACCAGGGCCTCTCGCAGGATCTCCGCGCGCAGCTCGAGGCGGTGGAGCGCGCCGAGGCCCGCCTCGCCGACGGCACGTACGGCCTGTCGGTCGAGAGCGGCGAGCCGATCCCGGACGAGCGGCTCGAGGTCTTCCCGACCGCCGAGCGGACGGTCGCGGAGGAGCAGCGGCGCCGCTAGTGCCACGGGCCTGACAGGAACAGACCGACGAGGCAGAGCCAGAGGGAGGCGCCGGTCACGAAGAGGCCGAGACGCGGGCGCTTCCAGGAGATGAGCGCGACGGACACCCCCAGGACGGCGATGACGGCGAGCCAGACGGGCGAGATCCTCATGACGTCCATGACGCGCTGCGTGGCTCGGAAGGTAGTACGAGTCGAACCTGACCAGGTTGAGCGCCACGACGGCCCCTGCGGCCGGCGCGACCAGCGGAAGGATCGGCACCGCCAGCGAGGCCGATCCTCGCGGGTCGAGCGACGCCGCCATCAGAACGACGCCGCCGAGCAGCATCGTCACGAGCGGGCTGAAGGGAACGAACACGAACGAGAACGGGCCGGCGCCGTCGCCCACGTCCGGCTCGATCCACCGAAGCGCGTTCGCCGCCTCGAGCGCCGCGACCGCCGAGAGCCCCACGACGAGCCAGCCGATCACGATCCAGCCGACCTTCATAGCCGAAACGCTATATCACATATCGGCTATATGCAAGCTCGCGGCCGGATACGTACCGGAGACCAGCAGCCGGCGTGTCACCGCGGCGACCTCTCGTAGCGCCTCCCCCACCGGCTCGTCGTGCGGATGGCCGTCGAGGACGGCGTCGAAGCGGTACGTCCACGGCGAGTCGGGGATCGGGCGGGAGACGAGCTGGACGAGGTTGATCCCCAGCCGCTCGAACGGCTCGAGCGCGCGGACGAGGCCACCGGGCCGGTGGTCGGTGACGAACGAGAACGCGGTGCGGAACGCGCGGTCGCCACGGTCGAGGCGCGTGTGCGCGGCGAGCGCGACGAAGCGCGTGAACGCCTCCGGGTGGTCGCCGACGTCGGCGGCGACGACCGAGAGGCCGTAGAGCTCGGCGGCACGGTCGCTCGCGATCGCCGCCTCGGTCGGGTCGCCGCGCTCGGCGACCGCCCGGGCCGCGTCGGCCGTCGTCGGCGCCGCCACCGCGCTCGCCCGAGGGAGCCCGGCGAGCAGCGCTCGGCACTGGTCGAGCGCCACCGGGTGGGAATGGACGACGCGGATCTCCCCGAGCGGAACCGAGCGCGGCGCGACGAGAAAGTGCCGGATCGGGAGGATCGTCTCGGCGACGATCGAGAGTGGCGAGGCGTAGAGCAGGTCGTGCGTCTCCGCGACGGGGCCGGCCAGCGAGCTCTCGATCGGGAGAACGCCGGCGTGCGCCTCGCCCGCGGCCACGGCGTCGACGACCGTGCTGAAGCTCTTGTGCGGCCGGAGCTCGCCGGCGGAGTACAGCGACTCGGCGGCCGCGGCGCTGTGGGCGCCCTCATGGCCGGGGTAGGCGACGATCGTTCGTGCGTGCATCTCGCTCCTTCGTATGGATGGGTGATCCGCGCGGTGATCGGCTAGCCGGCGGGGCGCGGGAACGGAGCGCCGGCTAGCGCACGAAGAAGAACGCAAACGAGAAGGAACGCCCGGGGCTCTCGTCGCGTCGATGCATGTCTCTCAGAGTAGTACGCCGCGGGCGATACGCCTAGGCCTCGGCGCCGGCCGGGCGGCGGCGCCTGCGCAGGAAGTAGAACGCGCCGCCCGCGAGCGCGAGGAGCACGAGCGCGCCGCCGGCGATCATCGGCAGCGGCAACCCGCCGCCGCCGTGGCTCTCCGGAATCGTCGCCCCGTGGAGCGGCGCAAGCTTGCGGACGGCCACCTCGGCGTCCGAGGCGAAGTCGCCCGACCGCTCGCTCGGCGGGCCGAGCGCCTTCAGCGCCTGCTCGTCGGCCTTCGACGGCAGGCCGCCCTCGCAGGGGTCGGTGTAGCCGCCGGGCTGCTCCTTCGGCTTGCAGTGGAAGATGCCGTAGCCGTTCGGCATGACGATCAGCACCCAGTCGGTGTTCCAGTTCGTGAGCTCCTGCGCGAGGAACTGCGAGTAGTCCTGCGGCTTCTCCCAGAGCACGCCGACCGCGCCGAGGTCGAAGTCGTCGGCGATCAGCGCGACGCGCACCTTGTAGCCGCGTTTCGCGGCCTCGTCCACGGCGTCCTTCAGGCGGTCCGCGCTCGAGTCCGAGATCTTCTCCGTGGTCGGCCAGAAGACGCGCTGGTACGTGAGGACGTCGCTGGCCGGGTCGCCGTCCGCCCACGCTGGGGAGGCGGCGACTGCCGCCGCGGCGACGAGCGCCGCCACGAACGCGAGGCGCGGGATCACTGGAGCGAGTCGGTTCTGAGCGAACGCTCCCAGACGAACTCGTCGTCCTTCACGACGAGGATCACCCGATTGTCGTAGAGCAGCGTGTGGTCGGCGGCGAAGCGGACGACGCCGAGGAAGTTCACGAAGTTCAGGCTGAGCTCGTCGAGCTGCGCCGCGACCTTCTCCTGCTCGGTCGACTTCGCCTGCTTGATCGCCTGCGCGAGCGTGCGCACGGAGTCGTAGGCCTGGAGCGCGTCGAGCCCCGGCTCGTGGCCGTAGGTCTCCTTGAACGTCGCGCGCCACTTGGCTGCCGTCGGCGTGTTGGTGCCGCTCGAGGTCGCCGTGACGAACGCGCCCTCGGCCCCGCCGGGCCCGGCCGCGTCGAGGAACTCCTGGCTCTCGGACGCGGCGGACGCGGTGAACGTCCCCTTGAATCCGAGCCCGAGGAGCTCCTTCACGAGCTCGCCGCCGGAGGCCGCGGAGCCCGTCCAGTAGACGAAGTCGGGCTTCGAGGCGAGCGCCGCCTTGGCGACGGTCTGCATGTCCGCGCCCGGCGGCAGCTCCTGGAGCGAGACGAGCTTCGGCGCCTGGTCGAGGAGCGAGATCACGTCCTTCGTGAGCGCCTTCGACGTCGCCGTCTGCTCGCCGACGACGGCCAGGCGCTGCGCCTCGCGGTACGTCATCCAGTAGACGGCCGAGAGCGCCTGCTGATGGAGCGTCCCGTTCATGAAGTACGTGGACCTGAGGTCCGGCTCGACGAGCTTCGGGTCGTCGGCGGTCGTCACGAGGAACGGGACGCCGGCCGCGTCCACGGGGGCCACCTCGCGCTGCGCCGCGGCGTTGCACATGCCGCCGACGACGCCGCTGAAGCTCCCGTCCATGCCGATGCCCTTCGCGGCCTCGTAGGCGATTTGCGGGTCGCAGGCGTCGTCCACCGTGGAGAGGACGAGCTTGCGTCCGAGCACGCCGCCGGCGTCGTTGATCTCCGCGGCCGCGAGCTTCGCGCCGGCGAGGAGATCCTTGCCGCGCTCGCCGAGCGCGTCCGTCCGCTCGGCCGGGGCGAGCACGGCGAACGTGACGTTGCCGTGGAGCGCGGGCTTCCCGCCGTCGTCCCCCGAGAACGCCTTCCACGCCCCGACGAGCGCCGCAACTACGAGCAGCGTCACGAGGACGGTGAGGGCGATGACCCGCTTCACGAGGGCAAACGGTAGCTCGGAAGAGGATGCGGGAGACCGAGAGCCGTCAGGCTCCCGGCCTCCCGCCGAGTTTCCCTACTGGTCGCAGGAGTTCCAGCAGACCTTGGGCTGGACGTGGCCCTTGATCTCGCCGGTGAACTTCAGGACGTCCACTCCGCGGCTGTAGTCCGCGGTGTAGATGTAGCCGTTGTGCCAGTACGCGGCCGAGGTCGACTGGGCCGACTGGACGCCGCCGGCGATGCCCGGGATCCGGACGTAGCCGACCTGGGTCGGGTTCGTCGGGTCGGACATGTCGAGGACGCGGACGCCCTGCGCGTAGAACGCGATCGCGACCATGTCCCCGAGGACGGTGAACCAGTGCGCCGAGCAGCTGCCGGACGCGATCGAGCCGGGCAGGTTCTTCGCCGAGTAGTCACCGATCGTCTCGACGAAGAAGCGGTTCGAGGAGCTCAGGGACGGATCCCAGTCCTCGCCGTTGTACGAGCCCGCGAGGTTGACGACCTCGAAGCGGCCGGAGCCGCCGCCGCTCGTCGACGTGCAGCTCGTCACGTTCTCCTGCGTCACGTACTGCAGGTCTTCCTTGTTGAACGTACGGCCGTCCGCCGCCGTGACCGTCGACGAGGTCGGATCGCTCGCGTCCTGGGTCACGTGGAACGAGTTGTGCTCGAGGATGCTCGTGGCGAAGTTCGGGTCGTTCGAGTGGACCGAGCCGCCCGCGTACGGGATCGGGTCGGTCGCCGTCGCGTACCGGAACTCACCCTGCACCGGATCCCAGTGCCGGCCGTGCGTGTAGAAGCCGCGCACGCCGCCGAAGCCGGACGTCCAGATGAGCCCGTGCTGGTCGACGTCGGCCGAGTGGGTGTACGCGGTGGTGTTGTTGTTCCGCTTCATGTCCACCGGGTTCGCGTACGTGTACGGGTGGAGCGGGTCGCGCACGTCGGTCACGAAGACCGGGACGCCCGTCCACTCGGGATGCAGCACGCCCGCGATGTCCTGCGGCTGGCCCGCGACGTGCGAGCCGTTGTTCGCCGGGCCCATCGACCAGACGTAGCGGCAGTCGTTCACGCACGTGGCGGTGTGGCCGGCCGGCACCCAGTTGTAGCTCAGGATCGTCGGGTGCGACGGGTCCTTCACGTCGATGACGTAGAGGCCCGTGCGGCCGTTCGGATGGCTGTTGTTGCCGAAGCTGCGCGGGTCGCGCGCGAGGTACACGAGCTTGCGCTTCGGGTCGAGCGTCATGTTCTCGCCCTCCCAGTAGCGCGTCGCCGTGTCGGCGGGGCCGTGGGAGTCGGCGGGCTGGAGCAGATCCGTCGTGCGCAGCGCGCCGACGAGCGTCGGCTGCTCGGGATCCTTGAGCGACCAGATGGAGAGGCCGCCCGTGCCGTCGCCGAACATGAAGTCGTAGCCGAGGTTCTCGTAGTGGATGAAGTTCGCGCCCGACAGCGCGCCGTTGATGCCGCGGCTGTTCGAGATCCACTCCATGTTGTCGCTCTTCACGATTCCGCTCGCGCCCTGGTGGATCTCGGCGATCGGGGCGATGCCGGCATCGCTTTCGATGCCCCCGTTCACGCCGGCGAGCGACGCGGCCTCGCGCTCGGCCTCGACGGTCGACCATGCGCACTGCGCGGCCGACGCGGCGGCCGTCGCGGTCTTCTCGTCGAGGAGGGCCTGCATCGCCGCGATCTGCGCCGGCGTCTTGGCCTTCGCGAGCTTGGCCGCGGCGTCGTCGCGCTGCTGCGCGTCACCGTCGGCCTTCTTGCAGTCGGACGTGGCGACCTGGGCGGCGCGATCCACGCTCGCCTGGGTCGTCTCGTCGAGGGTGCCGGCCTGGTGGGCCGGGCCGCCCTCGCCGGCGAAGGCAGCGCCCGCGCCGAACGTCAGGAACGCGATCGCGGCGACCAACAGCGATCCCGTCGCGGTGAGTCTCTTCATGTGGTGTCCTCTCTCCGAGCTCTGAGCGGTGGGAAACTCGCGCGGCAGCCTACTTTGGTCAACGCTTTCGTGCAAGAACCCCGCTAGCCGCCGGCGTGATCCACGACGGTGACCGCAAACGGCGGCCCGTCGGGCGGATCGACCTCGAACTCGAGGCCCCAGCGGCCCACCATGACGAGCGCCGGGCCCTCGTGGCGGTAGACCCCGGGCGCGACTTCCGGCAACGGGTAGGACTGGCGGCCCATCTCCATGTCGAGCATCGAGAACCCGGCCGTGACCTTCGCATCGCGCACCGGCTCGCCGTCCTTCGTGATCTTCAGGTCGAATCGGTTCGGGACGGCGGCGCGGTTCGGGTCGACCGAGAGCTCGACGCGGTAGCCGTTCTCCTCCGCCGTGTGCGCGACCGGGCCGGGGCCGACGGTCGCGCTCGGGGCCGTCGCGGCAGCGCTCTTCGGCGCAGGGACGCTCACGAGCACGGCCGAGGCGAGGACGGCGGCGGCGAGCGCGGCGGCCTGGACGGCGTTGAGCCTCTTCCACGCCCAAAGGGCGGCGGCAAGGGCGAAGAGCGCGGCCTTGACGAGCAGCGCCTGACCATAGGACGTGTCCCAGAGGGACGAGAACGACGGGAGCTCGATCGCGGACGCCGCGATGCCCGAGGCGAGGACGACCAGGATCGACCCGAGGCCGGCCCGTGCGACGCGGGGGTCAACACGGCGGACGAGGAGCACGCCCGCGACGCCGCCGATCCAGAGCGCGGCCGCGCCGAGGTGCAGCCACGCGAAGACGACCGCGGCGGCGTGGTGATCCGCGCCTGCCTCCGCCGCGGCGGCCGGCGCGAGAAGCGCGGCCGCGCCGACGGCGAGCGCGATCCAGCCGGCGACCCGCGAGCACAGGCGAACCGCGACCGCGGCGAGGACGGCGACGAGGGCGAGGCCGAGCTCGAGGTCGAGGAAGCGGCGCCCGACGGCCGAGTCGCGCATCCGCGGCACGACGTCGCCGAGGTCGAACGCCCCGAGGAGCGAGAGGTGGGCGGTGAGAAGCTCCACGTAGACCGGGATCGCGACGAGGGCGACGCCGGTGGCGATCGCGCAGGCGACCGTCACGGCCCGCGAAGCGACGAGCAGCCGGAACCAGAGGAGCCCGAGCGCGGCCAGCACGGCGAGCAGCGCGATCCAGCGGGCGACGACGACCGACGCCGGGGTCGACTCCGACGTGGACGGGACGACGAATGCCGGCGCCGGCCCCGGGTTCGGCCCGACCGCGAACGTGAAGGCGCCGCGCGCCCCATGGCCGTCGGTCGCGACCGCGCGCCAGTACACGAGGTACCAGCCCTGGGCGAGCGTTCCGACGGGCGCGACGAGCGTGCGAGAGTCGCCCGGCGCGAGCTGCGGCGCGCCCGTCGTCTTCCGCTCGCCGGCCGCGTTCGTGACCGAGACCGCCGAGAACTCAGGCTCGACCGGCTGCGCGAACGTGAGGACGACGCGCGGCGGCGAGGTCTCCTCGACGGCGCCCGCGGTCGGATCCGTGCGCACCAGGCCGGGATGGGCCGATGCGGCCGCAGGCGCAACGAGCGCCGCGAGCACGGCCGCGACGGCGGCCGCGCGCCTCACGTCACCGTCAGCGTGAACGGCGCGGTGAGGAGCGTCCCGTCGGCCTCGGTCTGGAGGAAGAGCCGCCAGGTCCCGGCCACCGGGAGGAGCACGCCGACGCGGAGCTCGCCCGGCTTCGACGAGGTCCCCGTGACCTGCGCGCCGCCGAGCGCGCTCGTGCAGCCGGTCGCGCCGGGCGCGCACACGTGCGTGTGGAAGTAGTCGAGCGACTCGGCGCGGAAGAAGATCGCGTGCGCGAGCGCGCCGAAGTACGGCGTGAACTCGGCCGGCTTGCCCTGCGGGTTCGTGACCGTGACGTCGAGGAACGAGGCCTCGAGCGCCTTCAGGTTCGGCTTGGACTTCATCGTGATGCGGAAGCCCTTGTCGACGACGGTCTGCTTGAACGCCGGGAACGGCTTCCTGGGCACCGACCCGTCCACGTCCACCCAGTGGAAGAGCTGGAAGTTCCGCTGGCCCGTCGCGGGATAGGCGTCCACGACCACGCGGTAGCGGCCGGCCGCCGGGAAGGTGATCTCCTCGGAGACCTTCCCGTCCGCGCCGACCGGCGGGTGCTTGTGGTCGATCGAGGTGAGGTCCTCGTTGACCGTGATCACGTGGATGCCGGTGTGCGGGCCGGGGCCGGTCGCGTAGTTCGGTGAGCGGCGTCCCGTCGGGCTGGGCGATCGAGAAGGACAGGGTGACCGGCTTCCCGGGCTCGACCGGGTTCGCCGGCTGGAAGTCCGTCAGCTCGAACGTCCTGGCGGCGCCGACCGTCGGAAGCTCGGAGACCCCCGAGTCCGAGCCGCATCCTCCGGCTGCCAGAGCCGCGGCGACCACGGCGATGGCGGCGTGCCGCTGCCCGAGTCTCCGCACCGCGGGCAAGAATAGCCCGGTGCTTGCGCTCAAGGCCGCAGTACCACTGGCGCTGCTCCTCGCGAGCGTCGTGCGGCGGCGGGACGGCGCAGACCGACCCGTCGATCGTCCCCACGCCGATCGGCAAGGGCGCCGCGTACCGCCCGCCCGCCAAGGCGCCGCTGCCCGAGCTCTGCAAGCCCGGCCCGGTGCAGGGCGCCTTCCGCGCGCACGTGGAGCTGTTCGCGAACCGCCAGGCGATCGTGATCCCGCCGGGGATCGGGATCGGCCGGCCCCCGGAGACGAGGCTCGGCCGGATCGTGGACGCCCCGTGCCGGGCGGAGGCGCGGACGCTCGACCCGAGCGGCGTCGTCGACTTCGACCGCGACGACCTGACCGTGGGCGACCTCTTCCGCGTCTGGCGCGAGCGGCTCGGCCCGATGCAGCTCCTCTCCTTCGAGGGGGCGGTGAAGGCGTACGTCGCGGGCGAGCCGGTCTCCGGCGACCCGCGTGACGTCCCCCTCGTCGACGGCGCTCAGATCGTCCTGGAAACAGGCGGGTTCGTCCCGCCGCACAAGACGTTCACGTTTCCGCCCCGCGCGGGCTAGCGCGGTCCCCCTAGGATGCCCCGAGTGTCGGACTCGCAGCGCACCGCCACCGCCGCCCCGGCGCTCGAGCAGGAGTTCGAGCAGCACCGCCGGGAGCTGACGGCCTACTGCTACCGGATGCTCGGCTCGCCGTTCGAGGCCGAGGACGCCGTGCAGGAGACGTTCATCCGAGCGTGGCGCGCCTACGACCGCTTCGAGGGCCGCTCCGCGCTCAAGTCCTGGCTCTACCGCATCGCGACGAACGTCTGCCTCGACATGCTCTCCGGCCGGGAGCGCCGGGCCCGCCCGATGGATCTCGGCCCGTCGCGCGACCCGCTCGGGCCGATCGGCGAGATCCTTCCCGAGGTCACGTGGATCGAGCCGATCCCGGACGCGAGCGTCGCGCCCGAGGGCGACCCGGCCGACGTCGTCGCCTCGCGCGAGACGATCCGCCTCGCATTCGTGGCCGCGCTCCAGCACCTCCCGCCGCGCCAGCGCGCCGTCCTCATCCTCGCCGAGGTGCTGCGCTGGAAGGCCTCCGAGGTCGCGGAGCTCCTCGACACCACCGTGGCCTCGGTGAACTCCGCGCTCCAGCGCGCCCGCGCGACGCTCGACGAGGCGAACGTGACCGCGCCCGCGAAGCTCGGCGAGGAGGACAAGGAGCTGCTCGCGCGCTACGTCGCCGCGTTCGAGGCCTACGACATCGAGGCGCTCACCGCGCTCATCCAGGAGGACGCGACCCAGTCCATGCCGCCGTACGAGCTCTGGCTGACGGGGCGCGACGACATCTTCAAGTGGTGGTTCGGCCCGGGCATCGGCTGCCAGGGCTCCAAGGTCATCCCGACCGTCGCGGCGAACGGCTCGCCCTCGTTCGGCCAGTACAAGCCGAGCGAGACGGGCGAGGGCTACGAGCCGTGGGCGCTCCAGGTGCTCGAGATCGAGGACGGCAAGATCGTCGAGATGACGTTCTTCCTCGCCACGGAGACGCTCTTCCCGCTCTTCGGGCTCCCCCTCGAGTACCCCGGCTAGCCGATCACGCCGCCGAGCCCCATGAACGCGATGAGCCCGAGGAGGTCGTCCGAGGCGTGCCGCAGGCGCACCCCGCAGCCGAGCCGCCGCGCGGTCAGCGTCACGCGCGCGAGGGCGTCCACCGCGACCGCGTCGGCCGGGCCCAGGCGGCCGACGTCGCAGACGACCTCGCTGGCGCCTTCCGCGGCCACGCGGAAGCGCTGACAGAGCGCGGGGAGCTCCTCGCGGGCAAGCGGCCCGGCGATGGCGAAGACGATCGTGCTAGGCGCGTCGTCGGGCAGGGGTACTCCTTTCGGGTTCGACATGAAGACCGCCGCGCTCGGTAGAACTCATCGGAACGGCGACCGATGAGTTCTGCAGCTCGAGGCGGTCTAAGCCTTCGAGACTCATTGGTGACCGACTCGAGCGAAGGGAGTCCCGACGTGACGATGTCCGATCGAAACCGCTGGCTCGCACTGATCGTCCTGTGCTGCGGCACCCTCATGATCGTCCTCGACACGACGATCGTGGGCGTGGCCCTGCCGTCCATCAAGGACGACCTCGGCTTCACGGACTCGTCGCTCGCATGGGTCGTCAACGCCTACCTGCTGACCTTCGGCGGGTTCCTGCTTCTCGGCGGACGGCTCGGCGACCTCTACGGCCACCGGAAGCTCTTCCTGATCGGAATCGTGCTCTTCACCGTCGCGTCGATCGTCTGCGGGCTCTCGAACGGCGAGGTGATGCTCGTCACCGCACGCGCCGTGCAGGGGCTCGGCGGCGCAATCGTCTCGGCCGTCTCGCTCTCGCTCATGATGATGCTCTTCACCGAGCCGGCCGAGCGCGCGAAGGCCATGGGCGTCTTCGGCTTCGTCGCCTCGGGCGGCGGGTCGATCGGCGTGCTGCTCGGCGGGATCCTCACCGACGTGCTGAGCTGGCACTGGATCTTCCTCGTGAACGTCCCCGTCGGAATCTTCGTGTACCTGGCGTCGCTCCGGCTGCTCCCGCGCGACAGCGCGCAGGAGCGCCAGGGCCGCCTCGACGTCTGGGGCGCGATCACCGTGACCTCGGCGCTCATGATCGCCGTCTACGCGATCGTGAACGGCAACGAGACAGGGCTGGACGTCGCTGCGGACGCTCGGCCTGCTCGCCGTCGCCGCCGGGATCCTGGGCGTCTTCCTGATCATCGAGTCGCGCATCGCCGCGCCGCTCGTGCCGCTCCGCCTCTTCCGCAAGCGGAACCTCTCGACCGCGAACGTGGTCGGGATCCTCTGGGCGGCCGCGATGTTCGCCTGGTTCTTCATGACGGCGCTGTACCTGCAGCTCGTGCTGGACTACAGCCCGCTCCAGGTCGGCCTCGCCTTCCTGCCCGGCAACATCATCATGGGGATCCTCTCCGTGGGCATCTCGGCGAAGCTCGTCATGCGCTACGGCCTGCGGAAGCCGCTCGGCGTCGGCCTCGGCCTCGCGTCGCTCGGGCTGATCCTCTTCGCGCGCGCGCCGGTGGACGGGAACTACGTCACCGACGTGCTCCCGAGCATGATCCTGCTCGGCTTCGGCGCCGGCATGGCGTTCAACCCGGTGCTCCTCGCCGCGATGAGCGAGGTCGAGCAGCACGAGGCCGGACTCGCGTCGGGCGTCGTGAACACGGCGTTCATGATGGGCGGCGCGCTCGGACTCGCGGTGCTTGCCAGCCTTGCCGCCCAGCGCACGGGGAACCTGCTGGCGGACGGCGAGACCGCGCTCGCGGCGCTCACCGGCGGCTACCACGTCGCGTTCCTCGTCGGCGCGATCTTCGCGGCTGCCGCGGCCGCGATCGGCGTACTCCTCATCCGGGAGCCCGCGGGCGCCCCGGCGAGCGAGCACGCGCCGCACGGCGAGCCCGCGACCGCGACCGAATAGCCATTCAGCGGGGCGGGCTCCGGCCCGCCCCGCCCTTACGCTTCCAGCATGTGGAAGCTCGCCGTCGCGCTCGCCGCGCTCGCCCTCGCTGCGCCCGCGATCGCGTCGGCGGCGACCGAGGACGACCTCGCGCAGCGCTACGCGCCGGTCGTCCGCGTCGTCGACCAGGAGGAGGAATGCGGCTACGGCGAGGCCTACGAGCCGATCGACGTGGACGCGCTCTTCGGCGAGGACACCGTGTCGCTCCGCGGCCCGTGGACGTCGAACGACCTGATCGAGGTCGCCCCGACCGCCGACGACCTCGGCAAGGGCCTCTGGGACTACAACCTCGACTTCCCGGGCAACGCGCTCGAGCCGGGGTGCACCTACGAGCAATGGGCGCGGCGCATCACCGAGGGGCAGCGGCCGACCGTGTACGCGCACGTCGCGCACGATCCCGACTACCCCGAGTCGCTCGCGCTCCAGTACTGGCTCTTCTATCCCTTCAACGACTGGAACAACAATCACGAGGGCGACTGGGAGATGATCCAGCTCGTCTTCGACGCCCCGACCGTGGACGAGGCGCTCGCGAAGGGCCCGGCGAAGGTCGGCTACTCCCAGCACGAGGGTGCCGAGCAGGCGGACTGGGGCGACGACAAGCTCACGCTCGTGGACGGGACGCACCCGGTCGTCTACCCGGGTGCCGGCTCCCACGCGAACTTCTACGAGGACGCGCTCTTCATCGGGCGCTCCGCCCAGGAGGGCGTCGGCTGCGACGACACGACCGGCCCGAGCCGGGAGCTCCGGCCCGTCGTCCAAACGATCCCGTCCGACGAGGCCGAGGCGCGCAAGGCGTTCCCGTGGATCGCCTACGAGGGGCGCTGGGGCGAGCGGCAGCGCGCGTTCCTGAACGGGCCGACGGGGCCCAACCTGAAGACGCAGTGGACGGCGCCGATCACGTGGGCCGAGGACTGGCGCGACGAGGCCTACGCGATCCCGGCGGGCGGCCATCTCGGGACGGACGCGACCGACTTCTTCTGCGACGCCGTCGCGGCCGGCTCGAACCTCTTCATCCGGGCCAACGACAACCCGCAGCAGATGCTGCTCGTACTCGTCGTCCTGGCGGCCCTCCTCCTCTACGCGTTCAACCGCACGACCTGGAGGCCGTCCACGCCGCTCCACGTCGCCCGGCGCCGCTCCTGGGGGCAGACGCTGACCGCGAGCGCGCGGATGTACCGCGGGCACGCGGGTCTCTTCGTCGCGATCGGGCTGATCACGATCCCGGTCGCGGCGGTCGTCTCGCTCCTCCAGTGGCTCATCGTCACCGGCACGCACGCGCTCGGCCTTGGTGCGGTCGCGGAATGGGAGGGCTTCGGGCTCGGGTTCGCGGTCCTCCTCGGCACCGTACTGACGCTCCTCGGACTCGCGCTGGTCCAGGCCGCATGCGTGCGGGCGATCGCCGAGTTCGACGCGGGCCGTGAGATCGGCGCGGTGCAGGCCTACGCGCTCGCGCTCGACAGCGTGAAGCCGCTCGTCGGGGCCCTCGCAGTCGCAGTCGTGATCGTCAGCCTGCTCGGCGCCACGGTCGTCCTGATCCCTGTCGCGATCTGGCTCGCAGTCCGCTGGGCGCTGCTCGTTCCGTGCGCCGAGCTCGAGGAGCTCGACTGGCGCGCCGCCCTCCGCCGAAGCGGCAAGCTCGTCCGGCACCAGTGGCTCAAGGTCGGGACGCTCGTCCTCTCCGCCTCCGCCCTCGTGCTCGTCCTCGGCCCGCTCCTCGGCGCGCTGCTCCTCTTCCTCCCCGGCGCCCCTCTGGCGCTCGTGAACATCGTCGCGGGCGTCGTCTACGCCGTCTCGATGCCGTTCGTCGGCATCACCACGGCCTACGTCTACTACGACACACTCGTACGCGAGGAGCTCGCGCCCGCCGTTCCGACCGAGCTGCCCGCAGAGGCCCGCTCGTAGAGCGTCGCGTTCAGCACGGCGGTCGCGATCATGAGACGGCTGATGAAGAAGAGGCCGAGGAGGAGCGCGGCGGCGAGGCCGAGCGCCCCGTAGGTCCCCTGCTTGTCCGCGGCCCAGGGGGCGATGAAATAGGTGAGGATCGCGCCGAGGATCTGGATGCCGATGCCGAAGAGGATCGCCCCCGGGAGGAGCGCCCGCCACGGGGTGTGCCGGTGCGGCATCTCGTTCGCGATGAGGAGCCACAGGCCGGCGAACACGATCCAGTCGAGGAGCGTGAAGACGATCGCGCCGGCGTCCGAGTGGGCCTGAAGGGCACGCGCGAACGTCGGCGCGGCGAAGCAGGCGACGAGCAGCGCGAGGAGCCGGAACGTCGCGCCGACGGTCGGCTTCGGCGCGGTTCCGCGCCCCTCCTGCCACACGAGCCGGTGCGCCGTGATGAGGCCGCGCAGGAAGCTGCGGGTCGTCCAGAGGAGGATCGGGATCCCGATGAGGAGCGCATACCAACGGCTCGAGCTCTTCGACGCGCCCGCGATCGAGGACGTGACGATGCCGCCCAGGCCGACCTCGTTCGCCGTCTCACCCGTGGTCTCGCCGGACGCGTCCGCGGCGAGTCCGAGCCCGGCGACCACGACGAGCGCGAACGGGAGAAGCCAGATGAAGAACCGGTACGCGAGCGCGCCCGCGATGAGGCCGCCGCCGATCTCGCCGTCGCGGTCGGCCGCCTCGAAGATCACGTCCACGGACCGGTGCCGCTTCCGCTCGACCTCCGCGCGCGCCTTCAGCCGAGCGGTGCGGTCCTTCGAGGCTGCGATCGCGCGGGCCCGGCGCGACGTCTCAGGCTCGTTCGGCTCCACGACGCGAGTCTAGGGCGGGGCGATGCGGAGGACAGCCGAGCGGCGGCCGGCCCGAAGGCCGGCCGCCGCAACGTGCCTATGGGTTAGGAGAACGGATCGATCCGGTTGCTCTCGCTGTAAAGCAGCGGGAAGAGGTTCCACGGATCGTTGCTCACGTAGTCAGGATCGCCGAGGACGTCCAGCGGACCTCCTCCGTTGTCCCAGAAGTCGAGGTTCGCCGCATCGGCCGTCACGCTGAAGCCGAAGTACGGCAGCGGCACCCCGACGATGCAGGGCGGAAGTGGAATGCCCAGCGGCAGGTAGCAGACACGGATGCCTGCCGACGCCGAGATCGACGTCAGGTTGTCGAGGAGGAAGCTCAGCTCCGGCCGGTACGTCGAGCCCGGCGAGGAGATGCCGTTCGCCGCCTCCGTCGAGCCGTGGTCGTAGACCAGCAGCATGCCGTTGACGCCGGGGTTCGCGGTGAAGGCCGCCGACCCCTCGACAACGACGACGTACTCGTTGCACGGCTCGCCGAACGGCGGGAAGCACTCTCCCTCGGACAGCTCGCCGGTCTTGATGCCGTAGTCGAGGCTCAGGTTCTGGAAGTTGAACGCGCTGACGATGCGCGTCCCGCCGTCCTGGCGCAGGAACCGGATCTCGACCTCGCTGCTGGCCGTAAACGAGGCGTTCCCGTCGACACCGAAGTCCCAGTCGAGGTGCATCGAGGACGGGACCGAGACGACGATGAACTTCGTCGCGCTTCCCTCGCCCGCGCTCGGGAGCGGACCCTGGTACAGGGCGACCCGCCCGATCGGCTCGTTCGAGTCGAAGTGGACGTGGCCGGGGTTCTCGGCCACTGCGTCGAAGTCGATCTGGTCCGGCAGGTTCTGGAGACCGACCGTGAGGAAGTCTCCGTTCGCCTGGCCGATTCCGACGAACACCGGATGGTCACCCGCGAACGGGTCGGTGAAGCTCGCGTTCGCGGTCGTCGAGGTCGAGTGGAACGAGCCTCCCTGCAGGTTGGTCAGCTGCACCTCCAGGTACTTCAGGCTCCCGCCGCTCGGGATGTAGAGGACGCGATCCTCGCCGGCGTCGAGGTTCTCGGTCGACGTGTAGATGTCGTCGAGGCGCGACATGAAGTGCGTCTCGCGTGTGTCGGCGCTGCCGGCGCCGGTTCTCGCCCACTGCCGGTCGATCTCACGGAGCCAGGGCGTGTACGAGATGGCCCCGCCCGGAGCGAGGAACGGCGCACGCATCGCGTCGTTCGACGCCGGGAGCTCCTTGGAGACGATGAGCGAGATCTGGTTCACGTGATCGCCGACGGCGGTGACGTTGCCGCCGGTGGGATCCCAGTCGGCCGTCCAGTTGGCCGGGATGTGCGCGATCAGGAAGTGGACCTGCTTGATCGCGTTCCCGAAGATGCCCTGGGCGCCCGTCAGGTCGAACGAGATCGCGTCGATCGGCGACGACATCGTGAACGTCGCGTGTCCGGTCGCACCCGGGGCGACGTCGAGCGCCGCCGCGGCCGGGAGCCCGTCCACGGATGCCTCGACGTGCGTGCTGTTGTCCGCGTTGTCGTCGTCCGTGATGTCGATGTCGCCGACGAGCGCGATCGAGTCGATCCCTGAGCTCGCCGTGTAGTCGAAGCTCGTCGCGAGGTCGGTCGTGAGATCGATGCTCGCGGGGATGCTGTCGATCGTGAGCGTCGCGTCGATGTCGTAGTTCGGGAAGAACCGCCCGCCGAACCGCGAGTCGAACGTGGCGTCGAGCTGATGCGCCGCGTTCGCGCGGTAGTGCGTCTCGAGGGTCCTGGCCGCGTCGTTCGACGTGTAGGTGAACGAACGGATGCCGAAGACACCGGCTGCGAGCTCCCTGAAGTCGCCCGCACCGTGGTCGACGAAGCGCCCGTAGTCGTGCGCGCTCGTAGACGCCACCGGGAGCGGGTCGAGCCCCACCTCGGTCGCGACGTCCACCTGGACGCCACCGAGGAAGTTCGCGGCGGAGTCGGAGTGGTAGTCGATGGCCGTGCTCCCGCCACCCGTCGCCCACGTCCCGTGGAAGCTCGGGATGTGGTCCGCACGGGCGCGGGCGTCACGGAGCGTCTCGCCGAAGACCGCATTCGACGACGGGATCCCGGGCCCGGTCGGATCCCAGAGCCTGACGGTTGCGACCCCGACGAAGTCGGTGTTCGGTCCCGTGCCGTCCTCGGCCTTAACGGTGAGGTGCCCCGCCGGGTCGAAGTCGAACGAGAAGACCGCCGGCAGGTCCCCGAGCGCCACGTCGAAGTTGAGCGAGTCGACGTGGCCGAGGCAGCCGACCTCGCCGATGCCCTGCGGCGGGTCGGTGGTGTAGCTGAACGTCGTCGGGAGGTCGATCTCGAAGTGCGTCTTCCCGAGCGGCATGTCGAAGATGTGGCAGTCCGCGAGGATGTCGTGCCCCGGGATCAGGTTCGAGGCCGGCGTCGTCTCGATATAGGCATTCATCGGGGCCGCCTGCCCCGTCTCGACGTCGTACACCTCGCCGGTCGGCGACGGGTCGAGGTCGAGCGTCGCCTTGGTCAGGTGCACGATCCGCGCGGCCGCCGTGCCGTGCGTCCCGTCGTCGATGAGCGAGAACACGTGGCGGTCGGCGAAGCCCCACGCGGGCGCGAGTTCGAGGTCGTCGTCGTCGCCGATCACGAGCTGAACCGCTCCGATCGACTCGCCCGGGTTGGTGGCCTGGGCCGTGAACTTGTCGTCCGCCGGCAGATATGCGGCGGTCAGATCCGGCGCGTTCACCACCTTGGCCTCGACGTAGCCGACGTTGTAGCCAAGGAAGCCGCTCGTGTTCAGGAAGCCGCCGTCCTCGGTCGCCTTCAGGCTCAGGTCGAGGGTGTTCGCGTTGACGTCGAGCGTCGCGGTGCCGGAGAGGCCGACGGTGAGCGCGACCGAGGTCGGCACGTCACCGGCCGTCCCGACGATCGTGAGGCCATCGTTTCGCGTCCGCGTCAGCGTGACGGCGTTGATCGGCGCGCTCGCGCTGTGGTTGAGCGTCATCGTCTTCGCCGCCTCGTCGAGGTGGAGCTGCAGATGCTCGTGCGTCGGCATCTGGTCGACGACCAGGTTCGTCTGGTAGTCGGAGACGCCGCCCGGCGCGGACTCCTCCTCGAGGTACTCGAACGTGACCTTGCTGGCCGCGCTCGCGTCCCACGTCAGGTCGAGCGAGGTGTCGGTCCCGCCAGGACCGGGCGAGAGGACCGACTCCGAGACGCCGAGTCCGAGGTCGATGCTCGCAGGCACCGGCTCGACCAGCGCAGACATGGCGTCGGCGTTCAGGATCCCGGTCAGATTCGTGCCGTCGAAATGGCCCGCCTGGAAGCGCAGCGGGTTCGAGGCGCCCGTGGTGAGCATCGTCGTGTCGAAGGTGTGCGTCGTCCCCGCGACGATGTTCGGCGTGAACTGGATCTCCTCGTTGAGCGGTGCGATCCCTCCGACGCCGCCGCCCGCGGTTGTCGTCTGATAGCCGATGAAGAGGTTCGGCCCCGCCGGCAGTCCGAGCTCCGAGTTGAACGCATCCCATGGGAAGGCGACGAGCGCCTTCACGTTGGTCGCGAACGGTGCGACGCCCAGCCGGTTGATGTTCAGGCGAAGGTGCGGGACCGGGGTGAGCTCGGTGTTCACCTCCACCTGGAGGTCGTCACCGCCCTTCCCGGTCGTCTTGCTCGTGTCGCAGTCCAGCCGCTTCGGCGATCCGGCTCGCTGGTTCGCGACCACCGGAGGACCGCTGCCCGCCTGGCAGACGACGACATACGGCACGGGAAAGTGGTCGAGCGCCGTCGCGATGTCGTTCAGCGGGATGCTGAATTGATGCTGTCGAGCAGCGTGACCTCGCCGTGCTCCGGAACGATCGGGTCCGGAGGCAGGTCCGCCCGCGCCGAGGCGCCGAGGAACGCGACGCCGAACGCGAGCATCACGATGAGTGCCGCGAGCACACGCGCTCTGCCGAGTGAAGCAGGGGTGGCCGTCATGGGGGTTGTCCTCTCTGCCGCAGCCTAGGTTTGTGCTATTTCGGCGACGCTACAACGGCCCGTGTCGATTCGCACTATCCCCCCGGGATAGTGTTTTTCGAGCGAATGCTGTCGTGCGCAAAAGCGCGCTCCGTCGGCCAGTCGGCGCTCGTGCGCGCCTCCGGCGAAATCAGGATTCAGCGCGACACGCGGAGCATGGCGTGCATGCCCTTGGCGCGGTGCCCGGCGATCGCGCACCACACGTGGTAGCGCCCGGCGCGGAGGCTGAACGTGCGGATCGCACGGTCGCCCGAGAGGGTCTTCGGGATCACATACGTGTGCGTGCCGCCGATGCGCTTGAGGCGCAGGTCGTGGGGGTCCTCGCCGAAGTTCACGAGCTCGATCTTCACCTGGCCGCGCGGGACCTTGAGCCGCGAGAGCGAGATCCTGAACTCGTCGGCGGTCACCTGGAGCCGGGCCGGATACGTCGCGGCGTGCACGGCCGAGCCGCCGAGCACGGAGGCGAGGAGCGCGACGAGGACGAGGCGCCTCACTTGAGGAGCGTGGGCCGTGCGAACGCGCCGGCGTTCGGGATCACAGCTGCCGCATCCGCGCCGAACCACTGCTCGAGGATGGAGCAGTAGAGCGAGCGGTAGTCGAAGGTCGCCTTCAGGTTCCCGTCGTCGTCGAGCCCCGTCGTGAGCCCGGGGAACTCGCCGAGCATCTGGCCCTTGACGCGCGAGCCGATGAGGAAGCCGGTGCCGGCGGCGCCGTGGTCGGTTCCGGCCGAGCCGTTCTCCTCGCCGCGGCGTCCGAACTCGCTCCACACGTGGACGAGGACGCGGTCGGCGAGCCCGCGCGCCTCGAGGTCGCGCTGGAACGCGAGCAGCGAGTCCGCGGTGAGCTTGAGCCCGTCCGTGAGCTCCTGCGCCTGGTCCGAGTGGGTGTCGTACATCCCGGGCGCGTTCACGGCGACTGCGCGAAGCGGCAGCCCGGCCGCGATCATCGCCGCGAGGCCCCGGAGCCGGTCGGGGAACGAGTCGCGGGCGGTCGGGTACGGGACCGGCGTGCCGAAGTTGCCGTCCTTGAACGGCTGGAGCTGGCTGCGCAGGCGCGCGGACTGGCGCGTCACCCCGGACACCGTCTTCGTCGCCGCGCTCGTCCCGGCGGGGAACGTGCCGAGCGCGTCGAGCATCCGGGTCTCCACCGAGCCCCAGACGCCCGCGGCCCAGAAGTCGTAGTCGTCGATCTGGGACACGGCCGCGATCGGCACCTTGGCGGACGCGAGCGAGGGCTGGAGCGAGTCGGAGAGCGCGAGGCCCTGAAGCGGGTTGTCCATCGTCCCGGTCCGGTCGAGGTAGCGGCCGAGCCAGCCGGTGAGCAGGTGCGCGTCGGTCGCGCCGACCTCCCAGTAGTGGCGCGACGTGAAGTGCGACTGGTCGGCGTTCGTATAGCCGACCGCCGGGAGCACGGTGACCTTGCCCTCGCCGTGGAGCTGCGCGACCGGCGCGAGCGACGGGTGCCAGTGGAGGCTCGTGTCCTCGGCGAACGGCGTGCCGGCGCCCGCCGGGAGCGCAAGGCTGGGGCGCAGCGACTGGTACGTCGCGTTCCCGGCCGGGAAGAGCATCGAGAGCGAGTCGGCGCCGCCCTCGAGGAAGACGGAGACGAGGATCGGGTCGTTCGTCGCCGCGCGGGCGACGCCCTCCTCGAAGAGTCCGAGCGGCAGCTTGCCGGCGCCGTACACGGAGAGCGCGAGCCCGGCCGCCTGGAGGAAGAAGCTGCGCCGGTCGAGCCCGCTCCCGGCGGGAACCGGCATCCCCGGCTCGATCGCCGGCAGGCCGCGGCCCGCCTCGGCGACGGACTTGCGCAGGAGCGAGGCCCGCGAGAACTCGTTGCAGGAGCAGGTCATGAGGTCTGGTAGTCGGGCGAGACGGCCACGAGGATCCGCAGCGCGTTCACGATGAGGACGGGGTAGGTGTCGCGCTTCCAGTTCGCGTTGGCGTCGCCGAGCGCGGTGTGCGCGAAGGCCCGGAGCGCCCGGCGTCCGCCCGTGCTCACGGTCGGGTTCCCCCAGAAGGCAAGCGCTCTTGCGACGAGCTTGTCCGCGTCCACGGGCAGCTTGCCGCTCATCGTGTCCGTGTCGAGGGCGTACGGCCGCGCGGTGTAGTTCGCGGCGGTCCAGCGGCCGCGAAGGGTGGACGTGTCGAGCCAGCGCTGGTCGTCCCAGCCGGCGACATTCGGCGGGTAGAAGAGCCGCTGTCCGTCCATCTCGGAGATCCAGGCCCAGGCGTCCGAGTTCACGGGCCGGCGCAGCGCGCGGTGCATCCCGGCGACCTGGACGACGGGCGGCTTCATCATCCGCGGGCCGGTGTACAGCCGCGGGTGCCGGAGGATCGCCTCGACGACCGGGCGGACCTTGTGGCCCGAGCGCTTGTAGAGCGCGACGAGCCCGGCCTGCGTCGCCGACGACGGCGGCGTCGGGATGAAGTAGCTCCAGAGCTTGCGGACGAAGAAGCTCGCGTGCGCGGGATGGCCGACGCAGAGCTTGCAGGCCTGCTCCCACGTGTAGGCGCCGGGCTTGCCGAAGATCGTCTTCACGCCGTCGTCGTGGCGGTTCGGGTCGAAGCGGAAGTTCACGTCGCCCTGGCCTTCCACCCAGTCGTTCCGCCAGCCGGTGAGCGCGCGGGCCTGCTCGCGGACGTCGGCTTCCGTGTAGCCGCGACCGGCGCCGAGCGTGAAGAGCTCCATCATCTCGCGCCCGTAGTTCTCGTTCGGGTGGCGCTTCGTGTTCTCGTTGCCGTTCAGCCAGAGCAGCATGGCCGGGTCCTTGGTGACGTTCAGGAGGAGCGAGTCGAACGAGCCGAGGCCGTAGCGCCGGAGGAGCCCGTTCTGCTGGAGCATCCACTTCTGCGAGCCGACGCCCGCGTTCGAGGTCGCGAACCAGTCGTGCCAGATGAGCGTCATCCGCTCGACGAGCTGCTGGTTCGAGCGCACCATCCGGTCGAGCCACCAGAGGTGGTCGTGGCCCCAGGCGTCGAGCGGGGCGATCGGCGCGCCGTCGTCGTCGGTCGGCCTGGGGCCGACGAGCCGCGCGCGCGGCGGATGCACGAGGTCGTGGACGGCCCGCTCGAGTCCCTTGCGGGCGACGCGCTTCGCCTCGCCCGGCTTCGGGCCGAAGCCGGCGCGCCACAGCAGGCGCTCGGCCTCCTTGGGACCAAAGCGTCCGTGGTAGACGGGCAGGCGGCGCGCCACGGTCAAATCGTCGGCAGAAGGGCCGTTCGCCGCCACCCCTGATCGCGGTATCGTCGCTTGTGGTGGGAGTGCTGATCTACGACGGCGACTGCGGGTTCTGCACGAAGGCCGCGGAGTGGGTCGGCGGCGAGCGCGCCGCCTGGCAAACGCTTGGGCCCGGCGGGCTCGCGCAGCTCGACCTGACCGTGGAGGACGCCCGCGACGCGGCCTGGTGGGTGGATGGAACCGGCCGCTACCGGGGGCATCTCGCGATCGGCCGTGCGCTCGCCGCGCGGTCGCCGCTCGGCCGCGCGCTGCTCGTGCCCCCGCTCCGCTGGCTCGGCGCCGCCGCGTATCCGGTCGTCGTGCGCCTGCGCCACCGCCTGCCCGGCGGGACGCCCGCCTGCCGCACCTAACGGGTCAGCGGGCCGCGCGCCAGGTGCGCCCGCCGTCCTCGGTCCGGAAGAGCGACGGCGGTCCGCCGTCCGTATACATCCAGCCGTTCCTCGCGTCGAGGAAGTAGAGCGCCCCTGCACCCGGCGCCGGGAGCTCGGTCCAGGTGGCGCCGCCGTCCTCGGTTGCGAAGAGCCGCCCCCGGCTGAAGTTGCTGCTCGTCGTGAGCGGGACGAGCAGCCAACCGCGGTCAGGGCTCACGAAGTCGACGGAGGCGGCGCTTGCGATCGAGTCGGTGAACGCGAGATCGGGCTCCGCGACCGGCGTCTCGCTCCAGGTCCGCCCGCCATCCGCGGTTCGGTCGAGGACGAGTTGCGTGCGCTCGTCGGCGCCGGTGTGCGCCGTCAGGACCCAGCCGTGGCGGTCGTCCACGAAGTACACGCCCTTCATCCCGGCCACGGCGTCGATTCCGTCCGGCGTCGCGTCCGTCCAGGAGTCGCCGCCGTCGCGCGTGACCATGAGGTGGTCACCGCGGATCGCCCAGCCGAAGGCGTCGTCGCCATGCCGTGCATGCACCAGATCGGCGCGGGCCGCCGCCGCCGAGCCCGTTCGCGTCGGGTCGGACGAGCCGCACCCCGCCGCGAGAAGGGCGATCGCCGACGCGCAGGCGAGCGGGCCGCGCACGCGCCCAGTATGGCGCAGCCTCCGCGTGTGAATCCGGGCCGTCGCCTTCGCGCGAGGCGGTGCGACCCGCGATAATCGCCGCGTGCGGACCGACGGCGGAGCCACGCAGTCGTCCTCGAGCCCGGCGCGAGCGGGCCTCGTCCTCGCCTCCCTGATCCTCGTCGCCGCGGTCGCGAACCTCGGCCTCGCCGTTGCGAACGTCGCGCTCCCCTCCATCGGCGCGGAGTTCGACTCCTCCCAGACGGCGCTCAACCTGATCGCGGTCGGCTACTCGCTCGGCCTTGCCGCGTCCGTCCTCTACCTGGGGGCGGTCGGCGACCGCTACGGCCGCAAGCTGCTCCTCATCCTCGGAATGGTGCTGACCATCCCGGCCGACTGCCTGGCCGCCTGGGCGCCGTCCGAGGAGGTGCTGATCTTCGCGCGCATCTTCGGCGGCCTCGCCGCCGGCATGGCGTACCCGACGACGCTCGCGCTCATCACCGCGCTCTGGGCCGGGCCGCTCCGCACACGCTCGATCGCGCTCTGGGCGGCGATCGGCGGCGCGATCAGCGCACTCGGCCCGCTCTGCGCCGGGATCCTCCTCGAGCACTTCTGGTGGGGCTCGGTCTTCCTCCTGACGGTCCCGCTCGCCGGCATTGCGCTCGTCATGGCGCTCCTCTTCGTGCCGAGCCACGTGAACGAAGGCACCGAGCCCGTGGACAACCTCGGCGGGCTCCTCTCGATCGTCCTCGTCGGCACGCTGGTCCTCGGGATCAACTTCGCGCCCGTGCCGGACAAGGGGACGCTCGCGATCGGCCTGCTCGCGATCGCCGCCGCCACGCTGGTCGCGTTCGTTCTACGGCAGCGCCGCGCGCGGAACCCGCTGTACGACCTCGAGGTCGCCGCCCGCCCCACCTTCTGGGTCGCGGCGTGCGCCGGGCTCATCGTCTTCGGCTCGCTCATGGGCGCGATGTTCATCGGCCAGCAGTTCCTGCAGAACGTGCTCTCGTACTCGACCGTCGAGGCGGGCGCGGCGATCCTCCCCGCCGCCGCGTGCATGGTCGTCGTCGCCCCGCGCTCTGCGAAGCTCGTCGAGGTCCGCGGCGCGCGCTTCACGCTGCTCTTCGGCTACGTCTTCGTGCTGCTCGGCTTCCTCACGATGCTGCTCCTCTGGAAGGAGGACATCTCCGTACTGGAAGGTCGCGCTCGGCTACGCGTTCGTCGGGATCGGCGTCGGCCTCGCCGGCACTCCGGCCTCGCACTCGCTGACCGGCTCGGTTCCCGTTCGACGGGTCGGCATGGCGTCGGGCACCGCCGACCTTCAGCGCGACCTCGGCGGCGCGATCATGCAGTCGATCTTCGGCGCGCTCCTGACCGCGGGCTACGCGTCCGCAGCCGGCGCCCTCGTCGCCTCATCCGGCCAGGACGTCACGAGCGCGACCCAGTCGGAGCTGACGAAGTCGTTCTCGAGCGCGGCCGACACCGCATCGCGCTACCCGGCGTCCCAGCAGGACGCGATCATCGCCGGGGCCAAGCAGGCGTTCCTCGACGGCGACCAGTGGGCCTACACGGCCGGAATCGTGGCCGTCCTGATCGGCGCGACGCTCGTCTTCCTCAAGTTCCCGCGCCGCGACGACGAGCAGCGGCTCCTCGCCGGCTATCACGCCGAAGACGCCTGACGGGCGGAGAGCGGCAGGAGCAGGATCGCGCCGATCAGGAAGCACAGGCCGCCGAACGCGGTGAAGAAGTTCGCCGCTGCGAGGTGGACGATGCTCCCGTTGGACGGCACCCAGAACGCGGCGAGGGCGGAGATCCCGAAGGCGATGCAGCCGACCAGGTTGACGGTGGCGATCTTCCAGTCGAGCGTCCGTCCCCGCCCGCGCACCAGGCTGTAGGCGAGGACGCCCGAGACCAGGAAGCATGCGGAGCCGATCGTGTCGGGCGTCCACACGAGCCGGTCGTACTCGGTCGCGTCGAGCCCCTGCTGGAGCGCCCGGAACGTGTCGACGTTGAAGTACAGCGTCCCGACGAACTGGATCCCGCTCGCCCACCAGTCGGTGCTGAACCACCCGGCCCGCGTCGACTCGAGCAGCTGGAGCCCCGCGGCCGTAGTGAAGAAGATCGAGCCGACGAAGAAGACGAGCGCGTCGATCTCCGAGCCGACCAGCTCCACGAGCCCCGGGAACGGCCCGACGAAGAAGCACGTCGAGCCGATCGCGAACAGGACGCCGATCCACCACCCCGCGCGGTGCGGCGCCCACCAGACTCCCTCGCCGTGCCGGGCCAACTACGAGGGCGGGACCGGCGCGAACGGATGGATCTCGTCGTCTCCGTCCTGCACGACGCCCCAGCTCGCCTCGGGCACCTCGTTCCAGGCGCCCTCGAGGTCGCCGAGCGGCTCCGACACGACGATGCGCGTCTCGTCGGAGAGCTCGTGGAACATCGGGTTGTCCGGGTACCGCTCGCGCAGGTCGGCCAGCTTCGTGGAGAAGAAGAGCGAGCGCGACTTGCCCTCGGTCGAGTAGCGGAACGCCCAGAGCTTGTCGCCGTCCGAGGTCGCCACGGTGCCCTGCACCGGGAACTCGATGCCGTTGCGCCGCCCGACGTCCTCGACGAAGCCGACCGCGCGGGCGACCGCCGCGGGCGGATCGTCCTCGAGCCCGAACGTGAGCGCGAGGAAGAAGAACGTCTCCGAGTCGGTCGACCCGTCGATCCGGTTGTAGAGCGACGGGTCCACGGCGAGCATGAGCTCGCGCTTCACGTCGTGGAACTGCGTGAGCGAGCCGTTGTGCATCCACATCCACTTGCCGTAGCGAAACGGGTGGCAGTTCGTCGACTGCACCGGCGTCCCGGTGGAGGCGCGGATGTGGGCGAAGACGAGACCGGACTTCACGTGGCCGGCGATCTCCCTCAGGTTCCAGTCGTTCCAGGCCGGCTCGACGCTCTTGAAGAGCGCGGGCGACTCCACGTCGTCGCCGTACCAGCCGATGCCGAAGCCGTCGCCGTTCGTGGTCTCGACCCCGAGCCGCGAGTGGAGGCTCTGGTCGATGAGGGAGTACTTGGGCTTGAGCACCAGGTCCTCGAGGAGGACGGGCGTTCCGCGATAAGCAAGCCAGCGGCACATGTCAGTGGGCGAACGCGGTCCCCGAGGCCGCATCGTGGACCGGCTCGGCCTGTGCCTCGAGCCGTGGGAGCTGGCGTTCCAGGTCTTCGAGGAGCAGGTCGGCCAGGTCGTGCGTGAACCCGCGCCGCACGACGACGCGGAGCGCGGCGAGGTCGGTGCGGTTCTCCGGGAACGTGTAGGCGGGGAGCTGCCAGCCGCGCTCGCGCATCGCGTTCGAGACGTCGAACACGGTGTAGTTCGTGACGTCGTCCTTGAGCTTGAAGGCGAAGACCGGGAGCTCGTCGCCGCGCGTCAGGAGCTCGAACGGCCCCATCTCGGCGATCTGGTCCGAGAGCCGCGTCGCGACCTCGCGCGCGTAACCCTGCACGCGCTGGTAGCCCTCGAAGCCGAGGCGGAGGAAGTTGTAGTACTGGGCGACCACCTGGGCGCCCGGGCGCGAGAAGTTGAGCGCGAAGGTCGGCATGTTGTCGCCGAGGTAGTTCACCCAGAAGATCAGGTCGGACGGCAGCGCGTCGGCGTCGCGCCAGACGATCCAGCCGACGCCCGGGTAGACGAGCCCGTACTTGTGGCCGGACGTGTTGATCGAGGCGACGCGGTCGAGCCGGAAGTCCCACTCGAGGTCCTCGTCGATGAACGGCGCGATCATCGCGCCGGACGCGCCGTCCACGTGGACGGGGATGTCGAGGCCGGTCTCCGCCTGCAGCGCGTCGAGCGCCTCGCAGATCTCCTTCACCGGCTCGTAGGCCCCGTCGAACGTGGAGCCGAGGATCGCGATCACGCCGATCGTGTTCTCGTCGCAGCGCTTCACCGCCTCCTCGGCGGAGAGGATGAAGCGGTCGCCCTCCATGGGGACGAGCCGCATCTCGACATCCCAGTAGTTCGCGAGCTTCTCCCAGCAGACCTGGACGTTGATGCCCATGACCAGGTTGGGCTTGTCCGTCGGCTTGCCCTCCTCCGCGCGCCGCTGCTGCCAGCGCCGCTTGAGGGCGAGACCGCCGAGCATGGCCGCCTCGCTCGAGCCGGTGGTCGAGCAGCCCGTCGCCTCCTCGGCCTCGGGCGCATTCCAGAGCTTGCTCAGCATCGCGACGCAGCGCGCCTCGATCTCCGCGGTCTGCGGGTACTCGTCCTTGTCGATCATGTTCTTGTCGAAGCACTCGGCCATGAGCTTCTCGGCCTGCGGCTCCATCCAGGTGCTGACGAACGTGGCGACGTTGAGACGAGCGTTGCCGTCGAGCATCAGCTCGTCGTGGATGATCTGGTAGGCGAGGTCCGGCGGGATCTCGCTCTCGGGCATCTCGTGGCGCGGGATCGTGCCGGCCTCACTCGAGAAGAGCGGGTCGACGCTGAGGGCGCGTGCGGCGCGCCGGCGCCGTGCCGGGTGCTTGAGCGTCATGGGAACCTCCTCGGCTCCTGGGGGTACGGCCGACGCTACAGCAGTCGAGTGCCCCGGGGCTGCCTAGGCGTTCCGGACCAGGTTGAGCGGAACCGCGCGACTGTGAGAGGGTGGACGCTCCCCGAACTGCAGGAGGTCACCGCTTGCTCGTTGCCGACTATCCATTCTTCAGCGTCCTCGGAACCCTGCTCATCTTCTTCGCGTGGGTGATCTGGTTCTGGCTCCTGATCACCGTGTTCGCCGACCTGTTCCGCCGCCGTGACATCGGCGGCTTCGCGAAGGTCCTCTGGATCATCTTCGTGATCATCCTCCCGTTCCTCGGCGTCTTCATCTACCTGATCGCCGAGCACGACGGGATGACCGAGCGGAGCATCGACCAGGCAACGGCCCAGCAAGCGAAGATGGACAGCTACGTCCGCGAGGTGGCGAGCAGCAGCGGCGCCGCCGGCGAGATCGAGCGGGCCAAGGGCCTCCTCGACTCGGGCGCCATCACGCAGGCCGAGTACGACGCGATCAAGGCGAAGGCACTCGCGAGCTAGCGGGAGTCGCTGCGGGGGCGCCGCCTAGCCGCGGCGCCCCCGCAGCAGCCTGCGGCCCTACGCGGCGGCAGCCTCGGCCTTCGGCCGGTAGACCAGGACGACGATGCCGTCGTTGCCGACCGGCCGCGACTCCACGAGCTCGAGCCTCGCCGTGACGCCGTCGTCGAAGAGCCGCTTGCCGCCGCCGAGGGCGACCGGGAACACCATGAGGCGCAGCTCGTCCACGAGGCCGCGGCGCAGGAGCTCGCGGGCGACCTGCCCGCTGCCGGCGACGAGGAGGTCGCCGCCCTCCCGCTCCTTGAGCGCGGTGAGCGCGTCGCCCACGTCGCCCTCGAGCACCTGGGAGTTGTTCCACTCCGGGTTCTCGAGCGTCGAGGAGACGACGTACTTCGGCATCCCGTTCATCTTGTCCGCGAAGCCGGCCTCGTCCTCGATCGTCGGCCAGGCCGCCGCGAAGCCCTCGTACGTGATCCGCCCGAGGAGCAGCGCGTCGGCGCCGAGCGTCTCGTCCAGCTTGAACTTGCCGCCGTCCTCGCCCTGGTCGAACTGGAACGCCCAGCCGCCGTACGGCGATCCCTCGCCTCCGCCCGGGTCCTCGATGACGCCGTCGAGGGTGATGAACTCCGTGACCACGATCCGCATCGCCTGCTCCTTTCAGTGTCGTCGACCCTAGGACTCGACCGATGGGAAAAACTCGTCGGTGAAAAGCGTCACCCGTCGAGCCAGATGCGTCTCGAAGCGAGGCGCGGCGTGGACGGCCACCATTCGCAGCCGCTCGACCGCGGTAAAGCCGTGCGGGAGCTCGGCCGGGACCACGAGCGCGTCCCCCGCGCTCGCCTCGACCGTCTCGTCGCCGAGCCTGAACCGGCCGGAGCCCTCGCGGAGGATGAAGGTCTCCGTGTACGGGTGCCAGTGAAGCGAGGGGCCGCGGCCGGGCGCCGCGTCCACGACGATGATCGTCACCTCGCCGCCGTACGGCCCGCCCTCGAACTCCCCGCTCGTCGCGTCCGGGGCCTCACGCCAGGTCGGGAGCGTCGCGTCCGCGTGGGGCACGTCGTCGTTCGCGCCGGCGAGCCAGGTCTGGACGAATCGCGGCGACGCGTGGATACCGAGCTGCCGGACGCCGTCGGGCTCGAGCGCCGTGAACCCGTGTGCGGTGTTCGGCGCGACGACGACCACGTCGCCCGCGCGCGCGTTCACGCTCACGTCCCCGGACCGGAACCGCGCGGCGCCCTCGAGGAGCACGAACGTCTCCGTGTAGGGATGCCAGTGCGGCCCGGGCCCGTCACCGGGCTTCGCGTCGACGACGAACATCGACACCTCGCCGCCGTACGGCCCGCCCTCGAACTGCCCGTTCGTCGCGCCCGGCGCCCTGCGCCAGGTCGGGAGCTTCGTGTCGTCGTGCTCCGGCACCGCGCCTCCTCTCGGTCGAGGCCTGCAGCCTACGACGCTCGGCCGGGCGAAAACGGACCGCCGGTGGAGTAGGGTCGGCGTAACGCCCGTCTAGACCAGGAGGTGCACGCCGCATGCGTCGACTCGAGTCCCTTGAGGAGGTCCGCCGGCTCCTCAAGGAGCGACCTGAGCAGACCACGACCTATTCGGTGCCCGAGGAGTTCCTCGTCAGGCTTCCGCCCGAGACGAAGCTCCGCGAGAGCGACGCGGAGGAGCTGGAGGAGCTGGCCAAGTACCTCGGCGCGAGCCCCAAGGAGCTCGCCGGTCCCTTCCGCGTGGTGGACGCGAACTGCGAGAGCTGCAATCGGCGGATCACGTTCCTCGACTTCGTCCAGACGGCGGTGGACATGGACGCGCACCCGCGCGAGGAGCTCCGCGCCGTCCTCACGGGCGAGAAGGGAGCGTGGCTCACCATCCGAGGCCGCGACGGGGGCCGCCCCGTCATCTGCGGCGGCTGCGGCAAGCAGGCGCGGATGCCGGCGTACTCGGAGTACTCGTCCTCCAGCTACGCGTACGCCTGACCCACCGTCGCCGCGGGTGGACGACGCCCTACGATCGTCCGCATGCTCTACACGCCGGCCCGTCACGAGCCGCTCGCCGGCCTGACCTTCGACGAGGCGGGCGCGCGGGAGGCGATCGCCCGCATCGGGGCGCGCGCGGAGCGCGAGCTCGACGCGGCGGACGGGCGCTGGCCGCTCGACGCGTCCGACGCGGAAGACGAGGACGACCCTCCGGCGAGCGGCCTCTACTGCGGCGCCGCCGGGATCGCCTGGGCGCTCGGCGAGCTGGGCATCGAGGTCGATCGCACGTTCGTGGAGTCGCTCGAGGCGCGGCTCGTCGCCGAGCCCGACGACCCGGAGCTCGGCGTGGGCGGGGTCTGGTCCGGCGTGCCCGGCGTCCTCGCCGTGGCGGAGCGGTTCTGGCCCGATGCGGCCCGGCGCGACCGCCTCTTCGAGCACGCCCAGGCGTCGCTCGAGTCGCCGGCGCTCGAGCCCATGTACGGCCACCCGGGCCACATGGCGCTCGCCGCGGAGCTCTACGCCCGCACGGGAGAGGACCGCTGGGCCGAGTTCTGGTCGGCCGGCGCGGCGCGGCTCCTCGCCGAGTGGCGTCATGACGACGCGCTCGACGCCTGGCTCTGGACCCAGACGATCGGGACGGACGGGACGCGCTACGTCGGCGCCGCGCACGGGGTCGTCGCGAACCTCCACGTGCTGCTGCGCGGCGGTGCGCTCCTCCCAGACCGGCGCGCCGAGGTCGAGCGACGCGCGGTAGAGACCCTCACGCACCTCGCGGTCGTCGAGGACGGCATGGCGAACTGGCCCGCGGTGGCGGGGGATCCGCTCGCCAGCCGCGACCGGATCCGCGTGCAGTGGTGCCACGGGTCGCCGGGCGTCCTGACTACGTTGTGGGACGCCGCGCCGGACGACGACGCCTGGGGTGAGCTCCTCCTGGGCGCAGGCCGGCTCGTCTGGGCGGCGGGCCCGATCCGCGACGCGCCCGGCCTCTGCCATGGGACGGCGGGGAACGCCTACGCCCTCCTCGCCCTGTGGCGCCGGACCGGCGACGAGCAGTGGCTCGACCGGGCGCGCGCCTTCGCGGCGCATGCCGTCGGGCAGGCCGAGGAGCGCGCGGCGAGGCTGGGCCACGGACGGCACTCGCTCTTCACCGGGGACGAGGGCGTGGCGATGTGCCTGGCCTCGTGCCTCGCGGGCGACGAGCGCCTCCCGGTGGCGGACCGGCTGATCTGACGCCTACGTGATGCGCCAGGAGCGCTTCGCGGGCGTCCGGTCGAAATTCCCGGCGGGGTGCTTCGGCGACCACGAATTGCTCACAGGACGGTCACCGAGACGACTCTCTTGGCGGCGCCGCCCGCCGGGCTCGACGCCCCAGCGTTGGCACCGGGTTGACTGCGAGGCCATCCGCGGGCAAGATTTAGGCGTGTCTAATTCTCGTGTGACGCGGCGCCGCTTCCTGGCGGCAGCCGCGCCGCTCGTCGCCGCCGCCCCCGCCGTCAAGCTCGCCTTCCCGCCGGAGTCGGCCGGTCAGCCGACAGCGACCCACGCGGGCATGGACCACGCGGCGCTGGGTCACGCCGCGATGATCGGCGCCGACGTCCCCGCGCCGGGCGGCCCGCACGCGACGGACTCGCTGCTCTATCCGCCGCCGGCGCTCCCCCACGAGCCCGGTCGGGTGCGCGAGTACACGCTCACCGCGATCGACAAGGAGATCGAGGTCGCCCTCGGAGTCCGCTTCGCGGCCTGGACCTACAACGGCACCGTGCCGGGACCGGTGATCCGCGCGACCGAGGACGACCTCCTTCGCGTTCGCTTCGTGAACGGCAGCTCCCACCCGCACACGATCCACTTCCACGGGATCCACCCGGCCGGCATGGACGGCGTCTTCGAGGTGGTCGCGCAGGGTGACGAGTTCACGTACGAGTTCCCGGCCAGCCCGTACGGGATGCAGCTCTACCACTGCCATTCGACCCCACTCAAGAAGCACATCCACAAGGGCCTCTACGGCGCCTTCATCATCGACCCGCCGAAGCCCCGGCCCCCCGCGCAGGAGCTGGTCATGGTGCTGAACGGCTTCGACACCGACGGGGACGGCGAGAACAACTTCTACGCGGTCAACGGGCCGACGTTCTACTACGCCAAGTACCCGATCAAGGTCAGCCGCTCGCAGACCGTGCGGATCTACATCGCCAACCTCACCGAGTTCGACCTCCTGAACTCGTTCCACCTGCACGGCGAGTTCTTCCGGTACTACCCGACCGGGTCGACCGAGCACTTCGAGTACACGGACACGGTCGCGCTCACGCAGGGCCAGCGCGGGATCATCGAAATCGACTTCTCGAACACGGGGCTGTTCATGTTCCACGCGCACCAGTCGGAGTTCACCGAGCTCGGCTGGATGGGCTACTTCGACGTGACCGACTGATGGAGGCGCGCGCGACCGCCGCCGCGGAGCGTGGGCCGAGGAAGCGGTCGCTGGCGCCTCTGGGCGCTTCTTCCGGTCCTCGTCCTCGTCGGAGCCGTCTCCCTCTTCGCGTCGCAGGGCGGCTCCGTTCTCTCGCTGCTCGGTCACAACCCCCCACCCGCCGACCAGTTCGACGTCCGCCGGGTGGAGTTCAACCCGGGGGAGATCCGCGTTCGGGTCACGAACCCCCAGCCGGAGAAGCTCACGCTCGCGGTCGTGACGGTCGACGACGCGATCGTTCCCTTCGAGGTCGACGGGCCGCGGACACTCGGGCGCCTGCGCTCGAGCACGATCGTCGTCCGCTACGACTGGGTCGAGGACGAGCCGATCAACGTCGGGATCACGAGCTCGACCGGGATCCAGACCGTCGAAGAGATCCCTGCCGCCGTCGAGACGCCGAGGGCCTCGCCGCGGAGCTTCGCGGGCTACGCGCTGATCGGGGTCCTGGTGGGCGTCTTCCCCATTGCATTGGGCCTGCTCTGGCTGCCGTCGCTTCGCCGAGCCTCGCCGAAGTGGCTCGCCGCGTTCATGGCGCTCACGGGAGGCCTGCTCGCCTTCCTGGCGATCGAGGCGCTTGCCGAGGCGGTCGAGCTCCAGGCGGCGCTTCCCGGCGCGCTCGGAGGAACCGGCCTCGTCCTGCTCGGCGTCGCGATCAGCTTCCTCTCCTTGACCGTCCTGTCGCAGCGCCTCGGCGGCCGCCGGTCGGGCGGCGCCCCGATCGGCGGGCTCGCCCTCGCGACCCTCGTCGCCGTCGGCATCGGGCTGCACAACCTGGGCGAGGGCCTCGCAATCGGCTCGTCGTTCGCCTTCGGGGAGCTGGCGTTCGGAACATTCCTGATCGTCGGCTTCATGGTCCACAACGTCACCGAGGGCCTCGGCATCGCCGCACCCGCCGCCGCGGAAGGGAGCCGGCCGAGCATCGCGCGCCTGGCCGGGCTTGCCCTGATCGCCGGGGCCCCGGCGATCCTGGGCGCCTGGATCGGCGGGTTCGTCACGCTCGACGTGCTCGGCGTCCTCTTCTTCGGCGTTGCCGCCGGCGCGGCGCTCCAGGTGATCGTCGAGGTGGGTCGGTATCTCTCCCGCCGCGCTCCCGGCGGCCTCACCAGCCCCCACGTGCTCGGCGGCTTCCTGGCGGGACTCGGCGTCATGTACGCGACGGGGCTTCTCGTTGGCTAGGGAGCCTCGGATCGGGCGCGCGGGCGAGGACTATCTCCGCGCCATCTTCAAGCTTGCTGAGACCGAGCCGCGCGTCACGACCTCCGCCGTCGCAGCGGCGATGGGCGTCTCGCATCCGTCGGCGACGTCGATGGTCAAGAAGCTCCACGCGCTCCGACTGCTCGATCACGCTCCATACCGCGGCGTCCGCCTCACCAGGAAAGGCCGCCTCGTCGCCCTGGAGCTCACCCGTCACCACCGGCTGCTCGAGCTCTACCTCGTCGAGCGGCTGGGGGTCGCGACTGAAGCGGTCCACAGCGAGGCCGACCGCCTCGAGCACGCGCTCTCCGAGACCGTGGAGCGGCTGATCGCCAAGTCGCTCGGCGAACCGACCTGCGGTCCGCACGGCGATCCGATCCCGCCCGGCTGAACGCGGAGCGGCCCGCCGGAATCGTCCGGCGGGCCGCGTGCTGCGTCCGAGGGTGGTTAGTTGAACGCGTACTGCTTGTAGTCGGCCACGTTGTCCTTGGTGACGACCGCGGCCGGGACGATCAGCTGGCGGGGCACCTCCGACGGGACGAGCTCCGAGAAGCCCTCGCCGAGAGCGAGGAGACGACCCATGTTCACTGCCGTCGCCGCCATGTTCGGGTTGTAGAGGAACGTCGCCCTGTACAGGCCGCCTTCCTCGATCTGGTTCATCGCGTCCTCCGACCCGCCGACGCCGGTGAGGAACATCTCGTCCTCGCGGCCCGCGTTGCGGATGGCCTGCACGACGCCCTGCGCCATGTCGTCGTCGTGCGTGTACACGGCGTCGATCTTGTCCTGGGCCTGGAGGATGTTCTCCATCACCGTCAGACCCTTGTCGGGGTTGAAGTCCCCGGGCTGCGACGCGACGATCTTGATGCCGCCGTCGGGGCAGACCTTCTCGAGGGTGTCGGTGAAGCCCTTGGTCCGGTCGGTCGTGACCGAGATGCCGGCCAGACCCTGGATCTCGACGACGTTGCCCTGGCACTTCAGCTCGTCGGCGATGTAGTTCGCCGCCAGGACGCCGATCTGGTAGTTGTCGCCGAGGATGGTCGCGGTCGCCGCGTCGGGCGCGGTGAAGAGCCGGTCGATGTTGACGACCGGGATGCCCGCCGCCTCGGCCTTCTGGGCGACCGGCGTGAGTGCGGCGCCGTCCTGCGGCAGGACGACGAGGACGTCCGGCTTCTGGGCGATCGCCTGCTCGATCTGCTGCGCCTGCGAGTCGGCGTCCGCGGCCTGGAGCAGCTGGAAGTCCAGGTCGGGGTGCTGGTCGGCCGCGGCCTGGGCGTCCTTCGAGATGGCGCCGAGCCAGCCGTGGTCGGTCGGCGGAACGCTCGCGATCATCTTGATCTTCTCGCCCGAGCTCGTTCCGCCCCCGGTCGTGTCGCTGGCGCCGCCGGCGGGCGTCGTCGAGCCGCCGACGGTCACTGTCTTCGTTCCGCCGTCGGAACAGGCGACGGCACCGACCGCCAGCAGGGCCGCTGCGGCGATCGAGGTGGAGAGTCGCTTCCGCGACATCGCGTACCTCCTGTGGTCGAGTTGCTTGCCTCGCCCGGCCGTTTCGGGCATCAGTACCGCGCCTCCGGGCGCTGCAGCAGGACGGCTCCGAGGACGATCAGGCCCTTGGTCACCTGCTGAATTTCGGTCGAGAGATTGAGCTGCGTCATGAGGCTGAAGATCAGCGCAAACGTCAGGACGCCGAGGAACGTGCCCACGATCGTCGCGCGGCCGCCGGCGAGGCTCGTCCCGCCGATCACGACCGCGCCGATCGCGTCGAGCTCGTAGAGGTTCCCGCTGACCGGCGAGGCGCTTCCGAGCCGTGCGCAGAGGAGCACGGCGGCGACCCCGGCGAGCAGGCCCGAGAGGACGTAGACGCTGAAGATGATCCGCCGCACCGGGACGCCGGCGATGCGGGCGGCCTCGCGGTTTCCGCCGACGGCGATGACGTAGCGGCCGTACCGCGTCCGGTTGAGGACGACCCAACCGAGGATCGTCAGGCCGATGAAGATGAACACGGACGGCGAGACGCCGAGGACCCGTCCGCTCCCGAACCAGAGCAGCGAGAACGCCCGCGGATGGCCGAACGACCCGCCGTTCAGGTCGAGCAGGCTGACCGGCAGCTTGTCGTTCAGGAGGAGGGCCAGCCCTCTCGCGATCGAGAACATCGCCAAGGTCGCGATGAACGGCACCACGCGGCCGTACGCCACGGACGTCCCGTTCACCGTGCCGAGCACGGCGGCGAAGCCCACCACCCCGAGGATGAAGACGAGACTGCTGCTGCCGTCCCCGATCAAGATGCCGCCGAAGACGCCCGCGGCCGCGACGATCGAGCCGACCGAGAGATCGATCCCGGCGGTTGCGATCACGAACGTCATCCCGATCGCGATGACGCCGACCACGCTCGCCTGCGTGAGCATGTTCCGGACGTTGTCGGTGGTCGGGAACGTGTCGGGCTTCAGGATCGCGCCCGCTACGAACAGCGCGACGACGACACCTGCGAGCGCATACTCCTGGAGCTCGAGCGCCCGCACCCGCTGGGTGAGAGCCGTGCCCTTCATGTGACCTCCTCCACCAGGACCGGCGCGTCGGTGGGCGCGACCGCGTGGCGCAGCAGCTCGCGCTCGGTGGCCGCCTCCCCCTCCACCTCGGCCACGATCTCACCCTCGCGCATGACGAGGATCCGCGTACATAGATGAACCAGCTCCTCGAGCTCCGACGACACGACGAGCACGCCGAAGCCGGCGTTGGCGAGCTCGTTGACGATCCGGTAGATCTCGGCCTTCGTGGAGACGTCCACGCCGCGTGTCGGCTCGTCGAGGAGCAGCACGCGGCACTCGTGCAGGAGCCAACGCGCCAGCACGACCTTCTGCTGGTTTCCACCCGAGAAGAGCCGGACGGGGCGGTCGGGATCGTCGGGGACCGTGTGCAGGGCTTGGAGCTGCTCGCGCGCCTGCCTGCGCTCCTTGCGGATGTCGAGGACTCCGCGTGAGAACCGTCCGAGGTCGGCGAGCGTCACGTTCTTCGTCGCGCTCCAGTCGAGGACGAGCGCCTGGGACTTGCGATCCTCCGGGGCGAGCCCGAGCCCCCGGCGAATCGCCCGCCGCGGATCGGGCTTCATCGGCTTGCCCTCCGTGAGGATCTCGCCTTCGTCCATGCGGTCCAGGCCGTAGATCAGCCGAAGGAGCTCGGTGCGCCCCGAGCCGACGAGGCCGCCCAGCCCGAGGATCTCCCCGGCGCGAACCTCGAGGCTCACCCCGCGCACCTCGGGGAGCCGCCTGGCGTCGCGAACCTCGAGCAGGACGCGGTCCGTTCCGACCGGTCGGTCCGGGTAGAGCTGCTCGACCCGCCGGCCGATCATGAACTCGATGAGCTCGTCGGTCGGCGTGGCGGCCGGCAGGCCGGCGGCCGTTGTCCGCCCGTCCGCGAGCACGGTCACGCGGTCGCCGATGCGGCGGATCTCGTCGAGGCGGTGCGAGATGTAGATGACGCCGACTCCCTCGGCAGTCAGGCGCCGGACGACTTCGAAGAGCGTCGCGATCTCGGCCTCGTCGAGGATCGCGGACGGCTCGTCCATGATCAGCAGCCGCACGTTGCCGGACAGCGCTCGCGCGATCGAGACGACCTGCTGCGCCGCGGGACGAAGATCGCCCACCTTCGCGCGCACGGGGATCGATTCGTGTCCGAGCCGCTTGAGCAGGGCCTCGGACTCCCGGTACATGGCGCTCAGGTCGAGCAGCGGCCAGTGGCGCGGCTCGTGGGCGAGGAAGATGCTCTCCGCGACGCTCAGGTCCGGGACCAGGTCGAGCTCCTGGTAGATGGTCGCGACCCCGCGCTTGAGCGAGCCCGCGGGATCGCCGGGTGGAAGCGGCTCGCCCTGGAAGAGGATCTCGCCGCTCGTCGGCTCGATCGCGCCGGCGACGCACTTGATGAGCGTCGACTTGCCCGCGCCGTTCGGCCCGAGCAGGCAGTGCACTTCGCGACTCGAGCACCTCCAGGTCGACGCCCTGGAGCGCCTTGACGCCCGGGAACTCCTTGACGAGGTTGCGAACCTCGAGGACCTTCGTCGGGGCGGCAGCGGTCATGCGGGCACCAGCTGCCGGAGGTTGTCCTGCGCGATCCGCAGCCCCTCGTCGACGAGATCGGGGGTGCCGCCCCAGACCGGGTCCTCGTGCTCGACCGACAGGACGCCCTCGAACCCGCCGTCGCGGAGCGTGTCCACGTAGCGGCCGAAGTCGACCTGGCCGAGACCGGGGATCCGGTACTGCCACCAGCCCATGTCCCACGGATCTTCCTCGCGCGTCGAGATCCGGCCGAAGAAGCCGTAGCGGTTGCGCTTGGTCGGGGAACGTCTCGGCGTCCTTCGCGTGGGCGTGGACGACCCGGTCGACGTACGGCCGGAGCGCCTCAACGGGGTCGATCCCGAGCCAGAGCAGGTGCGACGGGTCGAAGTTCAGATAGAGGCCGAGCCCGAACATCCACTCCCAGAGCTCGGGCGAGTAGGCGAGGTTGCCGGGATACCCGTCGGGATGCCAGCCCTCCATCACGCAGTTCTCGATCATGAGCGGCACGCCGCGCTCGCCCGCGTAGTCGACGAGCGACGGGAAGACACGCTCGGCCTCGCGCAGGTTCTCGGCGACGGTGCGGCCGGGGTCGCGGCCGATGAACGTCCCGACGGGGACACCGCCGAGCGCCGCCGCCGCGTCGATGCAGGCGCGCAGGTGCGCGTGGTAGGCGTCGCGCTCCGACGCGTCCGGCGCCAGGTTGTTGTCGTAGTACGCGAGCGCGGAGAGGGCGAGCCCGTGCTCGTCGAGCGCGCGCCGGACACGCTCTGCCTCGGCCTCGTCGAACGCGTCGGCCCTGATGTGGCTCGCCGTGAACGGCCGGTCGCCGATCGACGGCCAGGCGGCGAGCTCGAGCGCCTCGTAGCCGTTGCCCGCGGCCCAGGCGGCGATCTCCTCGAGGCTGCGCTCGGGCATGCACGAGGTCAGGAAGCCGAGCTTCATGTCCCCACCACCGCCGGGGTCGCGCTTGCCGCCACGCCGACCCAGCGCTCCTCCCGGGCCGAGACCAGGACCGCCTCGGTGATGAGGGCGGCGCGCAGGCCGTCCGCGAACCGCGGCGTCCCGTCGACCGGCGCCCCGGCGCGGATCGCCTCGTAGAACTCCGCGGTGAACGCGTCGAAGCAGTCCGCGTAGCCCTGCGGATGACCGGCGGGCAGGAAGGCGTAGCGCGCCGCGGCCGGCGACAGCGTCGCGGGGTCGCGGCGGCGGATCGTCAGGCTGTCGCGCCGCCCGCACCAGAGCTCCTCCGGATGCTCCTGGTCGAAGGCGACCGCCTCCTCGGCCCCGTCGAGCTCGATCCAGAGACGGTTCTTGCGACCCGCCGAGATCTGGCTCACGACGACGGATCCGAGGGCGCCGGCGTCGGTCTCGAACTGGACGACGGCGGCGTCTTCGGTCGTGACGGGCCGGAGGTCGCTCGCGCCCTGGCCCGAGGCGAACGCGTGCCGGCCCTCCTCGCCGGCGCGTTCCGGGACGGCGGTGAGCAGCCGCGCGGAGACCCGCGCGATGCGATCGCCGGACACGAACTCGGCGAGGTCGCACCAGTGCGAGCCGATGTCGGCAAACGCGCGCGATGCACCGCCGAGCTGCTCGTCGACGCGCCAGTTGCCGTCGTCGGCGCGAAGGAGCCAGTCCTGGAGATACGCGCCGTGGATGAGGCGCACGGGACCGGTCTGGCCGCCCGCGACGCGTTCCCGCGCCTCGCGCACCGTCGGGTAGTACCGGTAGACGAAGGGGACCCCCGCCTGGC
The DNA here is from genome assembly GCA_963720515.1 of uncultured Actinomycetes bacterium. Lineage (GTDB taxonomy): Bacteria > Actinomycetota > Thermoleophilia > Gaiellales > Gaiellaceae. The sequence continues at coordinate 1,256,015 of OY970397.1, forward strand.
GTCCCGAGTCGGCCGCGGCGTCCACGAGCCGCTGCGCCCCCGCGGCGTCGAGTGCGAGCGGCTTCTCGCAGACCACGTGCTTGCCCGCCGCCAGCGCGGCCTCGGCGAGCGGGAGGTGGAGGTGGTTCGGAGTGCAGATGTGGACGACGTCCACGTCCGGGTCGACCACCAGCTCCTCGGCCGACGCGTAGGGCTTGTCGGCGCCGAGCACGTCCGCCGCGGCTCGGGCGTTCTCCGGCGACGAGGCGGCGACGCCCACCAGCCGCGCGCCCGCGAGGCGTGCCGACCGTGCGTGAACCGCGCCGATGAATCCAGTGCCAGCGATCGCCGCTCGAAGAACCGCCATGCGCCGGGAACCTAACCGGACTTAGTCCAACTGTCAATCAAAAGTTCTCACACTTCATCCAGTTCGTCGTGTACTTTGGTCTCATGGCGGTGAAACTTCCGGCGTCGCAGTCGTCCCCGACCAGCGCCGGCGCACTCCTCCGCCTCATCCGCGAGGGCGTCGCGGTCACGCGAGCCGACCTCGCCCGCGAAACGGGCCTCGCCCGATCGACCGTCGCCCAGCGCGTCGATGCCCTGCTCGCGCGCGGAGCTCGTCTACGAGGCCGGCGGCGCCTCGTCCACCGGCGGCCGCCCGGCGACCGTGCTCGCTTTCAACCGCGAGGCAGGCGTCGTCCTCGTCGCAGATCTCGGCGCAACCCACGCCCGAATCGCCCTGAGCGACCTCGGCGGCATGCCGCTGGCCGAGCGGGCCGCGGACCTGGACATCGCCGCCGGCCCGGAAGCCGCGCTCGGCTGGGTGGCCGGGCAGTTCGACGAGCTCCTCGACGAGGCCGGACACGCCCCCGATCACGTGTACGGGATCGGGATCGGCGTCCCCGGGCCCGTCGAGTTCGCGAGCGGCCGCCCCGTCAATCCGCCGATCATGCCGGGCTGGGACGACTTTCCGATTCCGGAGTGGTTCGAGGGCCGCTACCGGGCTCCCGTGCTCGTCGACAACGACGTCAACATCATGGCGCTCGGGGAGCACCGGACGCACTGGGCCGACACCGAGCATCTCCTGCTGGTCAAGGTCGGCACGGGCATCGGCTGCGGGATCGTCGCCGACGGGCACATCCACCGCGGCGCGCGCGGGGCCGCCGGGCGACATCGGCCACATCCGCGCGACCGCCCGCACGGACGTCATCTGCCCGTGCGGGAACGTCGGCTGCCTCGAGGCGATCGCGAGCGGCTCGGCGCTCGCACACAGGCTCGCCGACGACGGCGAGGACGCCTCGCGCAGCCGGGACGTGGTCGACCTGGTGCAGGCCGGCCACGCGGGCGCGATCCGGATGGTGCGGGACGCCGGCCGCACCCTCGGCGAGGTCCTGGCCGGGACCGTCAACTTCTTCAACCCTGCGGTGATCGTCGTCGGCGGCGACATCGCCGAGGCGCACGCCCAGCTCCTGGCCGGGGTCCGCGAGGGAATCATCAGCCGCTCGCTCCCGCTGGCGACACGCGACCTCCGGATCGTCCCGTGCCGGCTCGGCGACCGGGCCGGCGTGACCGGGGCGGCGATCATGGCGATCGAGTACGTCCTCGCCCCCGACGCGGTCGACCGCGCCCTTCGAAACGCAGCCTGACGCGAGCCGTCAGGTGGAGGTCGGCCGCGAGGTCTCCTCGACCATGTTGCGCTGGACGAGCGTGAACAGCAGTGCGATGGACGGGAGCACGACCGCGACCGCGACGCCGAAGACGATGAGCACGCCGGTGAGCGTCGCGCCCGGGGAGGCCGCATCGCTGATGGTCAGCGTCTCCGGCAGGAGATAGGGCCACTGCGCGACGCCCCAGCCCCAGATCACGGCGGCCACCGCGCCGATCGCCAGAGCACGGGCCCCGCGCCGGGCGCCGCGGCGAAGCAGCGCGAGCACCCCGATCCCGCAGGCGAGCGAGAGGATCACGAGCGGCAACCCGTCGCCCGTGAGGCCGTCGAAGATGTAGCGGGCATCGCGGTACAGCTCGACGAGGCCGACGACCGCGAGCGCCCCGGTGACCATCGCGGCGCCGAGCGCTCGGTGCGTGAAGTAGCGCTCGAGATCGGGCGCGCCGGCGCGCCGCGCGTCGCTGACCAGGAACACCGCCGCGAGGTAGGCGCCGGTCGCCACGAAGAGCGCCCCGATCAGGAACGAGAGCGGATTGAGCCAGCTCGTCACCGCGTCCCCTGTCGCGTTGCCGACCGGGACCCGGCCTCCGGCGATCGCGCCCACGACCGTTCCCAGGAAGAAGGGCGTGAGGAGCGACGCGAGCCCGAAGACGACCGTCGCGAGAGCTCGGCCCCCGGCGCGGCGCGCGGTGTGGTGGAACGCGAATCCGGCGCCCCGCAGCACGATGCCGAGCGCGGCGAGGCTGAGGGGGATGAACAGCGTCGAGAAGATCGCCGCGAAGGCCGACGAGAAGCCCGTCCAGAGCACGACCAGCACGAAGATCAGCCACACGTGGTTGGCCTCCCAGACCGGCCCGATCGCCCAGTCGATGAGCTCGCGTGGACGCCGGCCGCGGTCGCCCCCGCCCGCGAGCAGGCTCCAGAAGCCCGCTCCGAAGTCCGCGCCGCCGAAGACGGCGTACATGGTCACCCCGATGAGCAGGATGACGGCGACGGCGTCGGCCTTGTTCACCCGGAGGCTCCTGCGAGGTCGGGCGGCGGGCCGGCCTCGGGCCCGTACGGAACCTCGACGTCCTGCTCGTCGGCCTCACGCCAGCGCCGCGACATCGCCCGCAGCACGACGACCAGCGTCACACCGAGCGCGACGTACAGCCCGATGATCGCGGCGAAGGTGACCCAGACGCCGCTCGCCTGCGTGACCGCGTCCTCGGTGCGCATGACGTTGTAGACGATCCACGGCTGGCGTCCGACCTCGGTCACGATCCAGCCGCACTCGAGCGCGATGATCGAGAGCACCCCGGAGACGGCCACCGCGCGGAGGAACCAGCGCGACTGCGGGAAGTCCCGCTTCCGCCACCAGCCGATGCCGAACCAGAGCCCGAGGCCGATCAAGACCGTGCAGATTCCGACCATGGTGTCGAAGGCCCAGTGCAGCAGGGTGTTCATGGGCGGGCGATCGTCGGGCGCCACGGTGTCGAGGCCGATTACCTGCGTGCTGGTGCTCCATCCGACCAGGAACGAGTCGAACCCGGGGATCTCGATGCCGCCCTTCACGCCGTCGTCGGTACACCTCCCGTAGATGTACTCCGGCACGTGGGTCGAGGTCGTCTGGACGCATTCCATAGCGGCGAACTTGATCGGCTGGTCCTTGGCGATCGCGCGCGCGGCCGTGTCGCCGACCGCGAACTGGATCGGCGTGGCGATGCAGGCGACCGTGAGCGGGATCAGCAGTCCCAGGCGATGGATCCGGTCGCGCCGGCCGCGGAGCATCCCGACCGCGTAGATGGAGGCCACGAGGAATCCGGTCACCAGATAGGCCGCAAGGATCATGTGCGGAACCTCGTAGGGCACCGCCGGGTTGAAGATCACCTTCGACACATCGACCGACGTGACGTCGCCCGTCGTCGGCGAGAACCCCTGCGGCTGGTTCATCCACGAGTTCACTGCCACGACCGAGAACGCACCGCCGAGACCCGCGATCACGACCGGCACACCCGTCCAGAAGTGGGTCCACGGCGAGAGGTACTTCCAGCCGAAGATGTAGATCGCGATGAAGATCGCCTCGAGGAAGAAGAAGAGGCCCTCGATCGCAAACAGCACGCCGAACACCGGGCCGAAGCGCCCGGTGAACTCCGGCCAGAGGAGCCCGAACTCGAAGGAGAGGACCGTCCCGGTGACGGCGCCGACCGCGAACGTCACCGCCACCGCCTTCGACCAGCGCTGCGCGAGCTTCAACGCGTCGGGGTCGTTGCGGCGCAGGCCCCGGTAGTTGGCGATCAGCATCATGAACGGCAGCGCGACGCCGAGCGACGCCAGGATGATGTGGAAGCCGAGCGTGAACGCCATCTGGCTTCTCGCCGCTTCGAGTGTCGACGCGAGCATCGTCATCGCCGATCCGTTCCTTGTGGAGCCAGCCCCCAGGTCGACTCGACCGAGTCGCCCGGCTGGATGACGATAACCGACTCCCCGGTCCGAAAGGCGTGCGGCGGGCAGGTCATCGGCTCAACGGCCAGGCTCCGCCGGTTGACGTCCGGCCGGCCGTCGCCCGTGTAGAGCATCAGATAGCCGTAGGCCTCGTCGGCCCAGAGCGTGAGGCCCGCGTCGCCCGCGGGGCTCCGAGCGTGACCCGCGCGAGGCCGTCGTCGTCGCGTTCGAGATCCGTGAAGCAGTGGTCGAGCCTCGTCCCGCCGACGGGCCGTCCGCTCCGGAAGTCGAACTCCGTCCCGTCTACGGGCCCCACGTCCAGCACGGTTCGCGCGGGGACCCGGAGGATCGCCGTGTCGACCGTGGGCGTGCCCGGGCAGAGGTAAGGATGCGCCCCGGCGCCGTACGGGCACGGCTCGTCACCGACGTTCGTCGCGGTCGTCGAGACGCGGAGGCCGTCCTCGGAGAGCGCGTACTCGATCTCGAGCGCGAGCGCGAAGGGGTAGCCGGGCTGCGGGTGCAGGCGGATATTGGACGACGACGCGGTGCGCGTCTCGTTCCGAGGCGGTCCAGGCGTCCCAGCGGACGAGGCCGTGGATCGCGCAGCCCGTCTCGGGCTCGTTGATCGGGCAACTGGCGTTGCGCCCCGCCGAACTCGTAGCGCCCCTCGGCGATCCGGTTGGGCCACGGGAACGAGCACCTGGCCGCGGCCCGACGGGGCCATCTCCCGGTCGGAGTACCCGTCGAGCAGCTCACGCCCGTCCACGGAGTAGGTGCGAAGCCCGGCGCCGACCTCGGTGACGACGGCGCGCTGGTCGGCGAACGCGATCTCGAGCTGCTCGCCTGAGGGACTGTGCACGCCTATCCCGCCTGCGCGTGAAGGGTCGTCGGGCTCGGCCGGCGCGCCGCGACGACGAACGACCAGAGGCCCATGGCGGCGGCGACGATCGCGGCGAGCGCATAGACCGTCGAGAGCTCGACGCCGTGGTCGAGAAGCGGTCCGACACCGAAGGCCGCGATTCCGTATCCGAGCTGGTAGAAGGCGATCACGCCGCCGGCCGCCGCGGCCGAGATGGCGGTGAGCTCCTCCTGGCCGAAGCCGATCGTGAGCGGCAGCAGCGCCGAGCACCCGAGGCCGGCCAGGCCGAAGGCAAGGATGCCCAGTGCCGGCTCGTCATCCGGCAGAAGGGCGATGAGCACGAACACGCCGGTGAGCACGAACGGGAGCACGTGATACGTGAGCCGCGCCGGGACGATTCGCTGGACCGCGGCGAAGACGACTCGTCCGACCGTCACCATCGCCCAGAACGCCGTCAGCGCAAAGGCGGCCGCCGTGGTGGACGCGCCGAGCTCGCTCGTCATGTCGAGCTGCGCCCAGTTGCCGTTGACCGTCTCGCAGATGCCGTAGAGGACCGCGAAGCCCGCATACACCCAGAACCGTCTCGGGATCTCCAAGCGCTTGGCCGACGCAGCGGCGGCGCGCGCTCCGGTTCGCAGCGGAAGGCCGACGCTCGCGACGATGAGGACGACGAGCAGCGCCGCCGCCGTGAGCGGCAGGCCCCACCAGAAGCCGAGCCCGTCGAAGATCGCGACGAAGACCGGCGCCAGCACCGTTCCGAGCCCGAGCAGCGCGTTCAAGACGAGGATCGAGCGGTTCACCGCGGTCGGGTTGAACGCCGCGGTCAGGGTGTTGAGCGCCGGCACGGTGAAGCCGAAGCCGGCTCCCAGGCTCGCGGTCGCGAGAAGCAGCAGGCCGTAGGCGAGCGACTCGTTCTCGGTCAGGGCCGCGCTCACGAGCAGCAGGGCCATCGAGGCAAGACTGGCCGCGAGACCTACAAGGTAGACGCGCTTCGTCCCAAACCGGCCGCTCAGTCCGGCGCCGAGCAACGCCGCGGCGATCGCCGTGATCGACCTGGGGCAGGAAGAGCACGCCGTACTGCGAGCTGGAGAGGTCGTACTCGGCCGGATCGGTGAGGATGGTGCTCGCGGCGGGGAAGGTGACGAGCGCGATGCCCTGCACGACCGCCGCGCAGTAGACGACGGTCCGCTCGGGCTGCGTCGCCACCGCAGGCCCCGGCTACTTCAGCCGCTCGAGGAGGTGGTCGCCGACCCTGAGCGAGTTCGCCATCGCGGTGAGCGCCGGGTTCACCGCGCCGATGCTCGGGAAGACGCTCGTGTCGACGACGTACAGGTTGTCGAGCTCGTGCGCCTTGCAGCTCACGTCGAGCACCGACGTGCTCGGGTCGGTGCCGAACCGCGCGGTTCCGGCCTGGTGCGCGCAGCCGCCGATCGGGATGTCGTTCTTCATGTACGCGAACCGGTGGATCAGGTGGTCCGGGTTCATGTCGAGCTTCCCCAGCAGCGACTTGACCTTCCCGTACAGCCGCTTCTTCGCCTCCAGGTTCGTCTCCGTGTAGGTGAGCGTCAGCTTGCCGTCGCGATCCACCGTGACCCGGTTGTCGGGGTGTGGGAGATCCTCGGTCGAGAGCCAGAAGTCGATCGCGTGCTTCGCCATCCGCTCGAGCGTCCAGTCGGGCGCGAGCTTCGTCTCCTGCGGCCGCTCGCCGCGGAACATCGGAGCCGTCGACTTGCCGACCATCTGGACGTTCCCCAGCGGGTACTCGAAGTCGTCGGAGCCGAAGTAGAAGTCGTTGAGGCCGAGCGTCTTCTGGTAGGCGGTCAGGTTCTCCTCGCGCGAGAGCGCAAGCACTGCCGTCGAGTCGTGGAACATGTAGTTGCGGCCGACCTGGTCGGAGCCGTTGGCGAGGCCGTTCGGGTGCTTGTCGTTCGCCGACTGCAGGAGCAGCCTCGCCGTGTTGGCCGCGCCGCACGCGACGACCACGACGTCGCCGACGAACCGCTCCTCTGCGCCGTCCCGCTCGACGACCACCTCGGTGACGGCGGTTCCCGCGTCATTCGTGTCGAGCCTGACGACCTTCGCGTTCGTCTGGAGCGTGACGTTCTCGTGCTCGAGCGCAGGGCGCACGCCGAGGACCTCAGCGTCGGACTTGGCGTGCACGAGGCACGGGAAGCCGTCGCACGTCGCGCAGCGGATGCACGTGCTGAACGGCATGTTCGACTCGTCGAGCATGATCCCGCAGGGAGCGTGGAACGGCTGGTGGCCGGCCGCGGCGAGGTCGTCGGCGAGCTGCTGGATCCGCGGCTCGTGCGACACGGCCGGGTGCGGATAGGGCGCGCTCGCCGGAGGCTCGGTCGGATCCTCGCCGCGGGCGCCGTGCACCTGGTAGCGCTGCTCGGCGAGCGTGTAGTACGGCTCGAGCTCCTCGTAGGGAATCGGCCAGGCCGGCGAGATCCCGTCATGGTGGCGGAGCTCGCCGAAGTCCTCCTCGCGGAGTCGGTAGAGCGCGGCGCCGTAGAGCTTCGTCGCCCCTCCGACGACGTAATGGACGCCGGGCTGGAACGGCTTGCCGTCGCGGTCGTACCACGTGTCCGGGGAGACGTAGCGGTTGTCCACGAACACTGCCTCCGTGACCCAGTTCTCGAGCTCGCGCGGAAGCCAGTCACCCCGCTCGAGGAGGAGGATGCGCTTGCCCGACGGCGCGAGGTGCCGCGCGAGCGTCCCGCCGCCTGCCCCGGTTCCGATGATGATCACGTCATAGGTCATGAGATCTCCTCGATCCGCTCGGCGAGGATGATGCGCCCCGCGGCTCCGATCAGGGCGAGATGCGAGAACGCCTGCGGGAAGTTGCCGAGATGCCGGCCCGTCTTGACGTCGAACTCCTCGGCGTACAGACCGAGCGGCGAGGCGATGCGGAGGAGCCGCTCCATGAGGTCTCGGGCGCGCTGGCGCTCCCCGACGATCGCGAGCGCGGCTACGAGCCAGAACGAGCAGATGAGGAAGGTGCCCTCCTCGCCGGAGAGACCGTCGTCGGTCTCCTCGGTCCGGTAGCGCAGGACGAAGCCGTCCTCGGTGAGGTCGTCCGCGATCGCGAGCACCGATCCGCGAAGCCGCTCGTCCTCGGCGGGCAGGAACCCGAACATCGCCGCGAGCAGCGTGGATGCGTCGAGCGAGTCGGTCGCATAGTGCTGGCGGAGGACGCCGTCCTTGAGGCCGTGCTCGAGGATGTCCGCGTGGATCTCCTCGGCGGTCGCGCTCCACGCCGCCTGCAGGTCCTGGTCGCCCCGGATGCCGGCGAGCTTCGCGGCGCGGTCGAGCGCGACCCAGCACATGAGCTTGGAGGAGACGTAGTGCTGCGGCGCGCCACGCGCCTCCCAGATGCCCTGGTCGGGGTTCTGCCAGACCGCCGTCGCGCATTCCGCCTGCGCCTGGACGATCGGCCAGAGCCGGCGTGGCAGACGCTTGCTCCGCCGCGTGTGGAGGTGGATGGAGTCGAGGACAGCGCCGAACACGTCGTTCTGGCGCTGGTCGAAGGCGCCGTTGCCGATCCGGACCGGCCGCGCTCCGGCGTAGCCGGAGAGGTGGTCGAGCGTCGACTCGGTGAGGTCCCGGTGCCCATCGATCCCGTACATGATCTGCAGCGCTCCGTCCTCGTTCGCCTCGATGTCGGCGACGAACTCCATGAACTCGTCCGCCTCCCAGTCCAGGTTCAGGTAGTGGAGCGCCTGCAGCGTGAACGTCGTGTCCCGCATCCAGGTGAAGCGGTAGTCCCAGTTGCGCTCGCCGCCCGGGGTCTCCGGCAGCGAGGTCGTGAGCGCCGCGACCGTGGATCCGGTGGGCATGTACGTGAGGCCCTTGATCGCGAGCGCAGAGCGCTGAACAGGGTCGCGCCAGAGATGGTCAGGGATGCGGGCTCGGCTCAGCCAGCGGCGCCAGTAGCGCACGGTCGCCGCGATGCGCGCCTCGGCGTCTGCGAAGTCCTCGGGAACGGCGAGCCCTTCGGCCCAGGAGAGGGCGCAGTAGGCTCGGTCGCCCGCTTCGAGCACATGCCGTCCCCGGACGCGGTTCCCCTCGATCCCGAGCGCGAGGTCGGACTGGAGGCGGATCGTCTGCCCGTGGCCCCGGGCGTCCGCCGCATTGCCGCCCTCGACGAGCTCCCACTCCGCCGGCTCCGTGCCGTAGTCGAAGACGGGCTCGCATACGAGCTCGACCTCGACGGAGCCGTCGAGACACTCGACCGTCCGGACGAGCAGGTGCTCGGCGTCGTCGTCGGCGGGCGGCCGCGTGTGCGGCGTGATCTCGTCCGCGTGCTCGTGAGGGCCCATCGTCAGCGCATCGCGGACGACGACCCAGCCGGCGGGCGTCTTCCAGGTCGTGACGAGGACGTTCGTGCCCGGGTCATAGTTGCGGGCAGTCGGATGGTTGATGTCGAACGGGCCGAACCTGAAGTACCCGGCCTCTCGGTCGAGCAGGCTCCCGAACACGCTGGGTGCGTCGAACTTCGGAACGCACAGCCAGTCGATCGCCCCGTCGGCGGCGACCAGGGCGCCCGTGTGACAGTTGGACAGGAACGCGTAGTCCGCGATCGGAGGGAACGGCGACGGCGCGGCGGCGCTCTGGGCGCCTGTCTGACCCGTGTCTTGCGTCGAGCCGCTCATGCCGCGATCCAGGGACCGTGCCAACTGCCGTGGCCGGCGACGAGCTCGTCCGCGGCCGCGGGGCCCCACGAGCCCTGGGCGTAGGGGTGGACTGGCGGGGGCGCGTCGAGCAGCGGCTGCATGATCCGCCACGTCTCCTCGATGGCGTCCTGACGGGTGAAGCGCGTGCTGTCGCCGACCATCGCCGCGTGGAGCAGGACCTCGTACGGGGTCGGCCCCTCGCCTCCCTCCTGGGCGAACTCCATGTCGAGCTCGATCCGGCTCGCACCCTCCGCGTCTGCGCGGTGGGCCTCGACGATCAGCCGGATCCCGGTCGTCGGGTCGAGCTTGACCACGAGCTGGTTTGCCTCCGGCCGATGGTCGAACGCCGTGAAGCCCAGCTTCGGGCGCATGCTTGAAGACGAGGCGGAGCTCGGTCTGCGTGACGGGCAGCCGCTTGCCCGGTGCGGATGAAGAACGGAACGCCGGCCCAGCGCCAGTTCTCGATGTCGAGACGCAGCGCGGCGTAGGTCTCGGTCGTCGAGTCCGGCGCGACGCCGTCGATCTCGCAGGTAGCCGTCGTACTGGCCGCGGACATAGTGGGCCGGGATCGGCCGGGACGATCGCACGGAAGAGCGCGACCTGTGCGTCCTTGATCGTCTGCGGGTCGCCGCGCGACGGGGCCTCCATCGCGCAGAGCGGCGACGACCTGCATGAGGTGGTTGACGACGACGTCGCGAAGCGCGCCGACCGGATCGTAGAAGTGGCCCCGATCCTCGACCCCGAAGTCCTCCGCCATCGTGATCTCGACGCTCTGGAGGTAGGTCCGGCTCCAGAGCGGCTCGAGGATCGCGTTCGCGAACCGCAGGTGGAGGATCTCCTCGATCCCCATCTTCCCGAGGTAGTGGTCGATCCGAAAGAGCTGGGACTCATCGATGTACCCGTGCAGCTCGTCGGCCAGCGCGCGGGCCGAGGCCATGTCGTGCCCGAACGGCTTCTCGACGACGACCCGCGCGTTCGCCGTCACGCCTGCCCTCGCCAGGCCGCCGACGACCGTGCCGAAGAGGGACGGCGGAACCTCAAGGTAGAACACCGGCGTCTGCGCGTCCCCGATCGCCTCGGCGACCTCGGTGTACGTGGCGTCGTCCGTGAAGTCGCCGTGGTGGTACGAGAGCCGCTTCGCGAACCGGGCGAACACCTCCTCGTCGAGCTGATCACCCGTCCCGACGATGGAGTCGCGCGCGCGCTGGACGAGTTGCTCGAGCGTCCAGTCGTCGAAGGCGACGCCGACGATCGGGCAGTCGAGGAGCCCGCGCTGCTCGAGCCGGTAGAGCGAGTCGAACGTCATCACCTTGGCGAGGTCGCCCGTGATTCCGAAGATGACGAGAACATCGGCCGGTTTCGGATCGGCATCCGTCTTCGTTCTGATCGCTTGTGGAGCCTGTGTTGCGCTCATGCCCGCGCCTCCTGTTCCTCGGTCTACTCGTCCACGTCGACGATGATCCGGCCCGCGCGCTGATGTGTGAACTGGCTCCCGGCCCAGTCGACGATCGCCTTCGCACGGTCCTCGTTCGTCGGGAGAAGCGCGAGGTGCACGGTCCGCCATGCGAACTGCGCCTTGTGCCCCTTCATGGTCTTCCCGCCGAGCATCTGTACCACTGCGGCGTTGCGCCCGATCGCGGCCATCGTGCCCTTGTCGCGGTAGGCGAACGGCTTCGTCGGCTTGCCCGCGACGCGGCGGGAGATGGTCTCCCCCACATGCTCTCCCGACTGGAGCGCGACCGAGCCGAGCTGCGGTAGCACCTGCTCCGTCTTCGAATCCGTGATCGCCGCGACGTCGCCCACGACGAAGACGCCCGGATAGCCGGGGAGCTCGAGGTCCGCTCCGACGGCGATCCGGTTGCCCCGCTGCAGCTCGATCCCGAGCGACTGGACGAGACTGTTGCCCTGCAGCCCTGCGCCCCAGACGAGCGTGTGCGCGGAGATCACTTCACCCGTGGAGAGCGTCACGCGCGTCGGCGACACCGACTGGACGCGAGCGCCGGTCATCACCTCGACCGTACGCTGCTCGAGCGCGTCCTTCGCATACTTGCGCAGGTTCGGCTTGAACATCGCGAAGATCTCGTCGCCGGCCTCGACGAGGATCACACGCGCCTTCTCCTGAGGGAGGCTGCGATAGTCCGTGACGAAGTTCGAGCGGTAGAGCTCCGCGAGCGCTCCCGCCGTCTCGACGCCGGTAGGCCCGCCCCCCACCACGACGACCGTCAGCGCGCCGTCGTCGACGAGCTCGCTGTCCTTGTCCGCCGCCTCCCAGCGCTCGAGGACGTGGTTCTTGAGCTTGACCGCGTCGGGAAGCGTGTACATGGGAAACGCGTGCTCGGCGGCGCCTTCCGTCCCGAAGAAGTTCACCTGCGCCCCGAGGGCGAACACGAGGTAGTCGTAGGCGATCGGCGCGAGACCGTCGAACCGGACGGCTTTGGCGTCGAGGTCGATCGCGGTCACCGGCGCCTTGTGGATCGTGGCGTTGTCCTGATCCTTGACGAGATCGCGGAGCGAGTGTCCAACGGCCGTCGTCTCGAGCAGCCCCGTCGCGAACTGGTACAGCAACGGCTGGAAGGTGTGGTAGTCGTGCTTGTCCACGACCACGACCTCGACGTCGGAGTCCTTCAGCTTTTGGGCTGCGCCGATGCCCGCAAACCCGCCACCGAGTATTAGAACCCGGGGCCCTGGGGGCTCGTGGTCAGCACCCATCGGTGCGTACCCTCTCACACGCCGTGCGCGTCGTGCACGGGTGTTCACCGGATCGATACCACCGGTGAACCTTCTGCCTCCGCAGGGAGGTCGGAGCCGATCCAAAGGCAGAGTTCGGTGTCAGCACGGTGGTCACGGGAGCACCACTCCACGAGAATGAAGCCGTGCGGACCGCGCCACGTGTGCTTGCCTGGAGCCTGGCGCTCGCTGCTGTCGGCGTGATCGTGGCAGGGCTGGTGCTTGATCGGATCGCCGCCGCACAGCACGTTCCCGGATCTGGCTCCGTGTGGCTGTACCCGTTGGTGTTCGCGGCGATTTCGGCGCCTGCTGCGGTGGGCGCGTTGATCGCGACGCAACGGCCGCGCAACCCGATCGGATGGATCCTCGTCGTGGGAGCGCTGTCGCTCGCGGTTGTGCTCGCCGCGTCGTCGTACGCGTGGGTGGCCCTCGAGGCGCATCCGGGGTCGCTTCCCGGCGGCTCCTGGGCTGCACTCGTGTCTTCGCTGTGGCCGGTCTTCTTCGCCTGGCCGCTGGCGGTTGCCTTCGTGTTCCCCGACGGCCGGCTTCCCTCGTCGCGGTGGCGCCCATACGCGATCTTCGCCGCCGGCTCGATGGCCCTCCTGATCCTGTTGCTCGTGCTGGCGGAGCAGCTCGAGAGCCCGTTCTCGGACGTGCCGAACCCGATCTCTCTTCGGTTGCCGGAGAGTCTCGGCTTTCTGAGGATGGCAGCCTGGTTGGGGATGTTCGCGAGCCTCTTCGTCGGCGCGGCGGCGATCCGGAGTCGGTACAAGCGCTCCAAGGGAATCGAGCGGCTGCAGATGCTCTGGCTGGCGTACGCGGCGCTTCTGATCCCGTTGGGCGTCGTGTGTTTTCTCCTCTGGGGCCTCGTGTTCGGCGAGCCCGGCGACGCCGTGCTCGGTTTTCTCCTGGCGATGGAGGCGGCGGTTGCAATCGCGGTCGGTGTCGCCGTCACGCGCTACCGGCTGTACGAGATCGATCGACTGATCAACCGGACGCTCGTCTACACCCTCGTCACCGCGGGGCTCGGTCTCCTCTATGCCGTCGTCGCGGTGCCTGCCGGCGTCATCGTCGGCCGAGGGTCGAGCTGGGTGACGGCCTTCGCCGCACTCGTCGCCGCGGCTGCCTTCGGGCCGCTGCGACGCCGCGCTCAGGCCGCGGTGGACTGGCGCTTCGACCGCCCCCGGTACGAAGGGCTGCGACGCGTGCATGCGTTCATCGACGGCGTCCGCGAGGGCCGGCGAGAGCCGGAGGAGGTTGGAGCGGTACTCGCCGCCGCCCTTCGCGACCCGAGCGCGGAGCTGCTCTTTCGGCTGCCGGCGAGCGAGGCGTACGCCGATGGCGACGCAAGGATCGTCGCCGAACTCCCCGACGACGGGCGGACCGCGACGAAGGTGGAGCATCGAGGGCAGGAGATCGGGCTCCTCCTTCACAAGCGCGCCCTGCTCGCCCGCCCCGATCTGCTGCACAGCGTTCTCGCCGCGGGGAGCCTCGCGATCGAGGTCGCGCGCCTCCGAGTCGAGGTACGGCTCCAGCTCGCGGAGGTGGAGGAGTCGAGAGCTCGGGTCGTGGCGGCGGGCTATGAGGAGCGCCGGCGGCTCGAGCGCGATCTTCACGACGGTGCACAGCAGCGGCTCGTCACGCTCGGGATCGTGCTGCGAAGGCTGCAGCTGTCGCTTCCACGCGAGGCGCGGATCCTCGGCCCGGCACTCGACTCGGCGGTCGACGAGATCGGACGGGCGATCGAAGACCTGCGTACGATCGCCGCGGGCGTCCGGCCGCCGCGGTTGGACGAGGGTCTCTCCGCGGCTCTCGCCGACCTCGCCCGCGCAGCGCCCATCCCAGTCGATCTGGAAGCGACGCACGAGCGGCTCCCTCCGCAGATCGAGGCGGCCGCCTACTTCTTCGTCTGCGAGGCGGTTACGAACGCCGTCAAGCACGCGTCTCCGTCGCACGTCCGCGTGGAAGCGTTGGTGGCGAACGGAGAGCTGAGATTGGTGGTCGCCGACGACGGCGTCGGGGGGGTAACCCTGGCGGACGGCACAGGGCTCATGGGTCTGACCGACCGGATCGAGGCCCAGGGCGGGACGCTGCTCATCCACAGCCCTCCGGGCGAGGGAACGCGCATCGAGGCGGAGATTCCGTGCGGATCGTGATCGCGGAGGACACCGTGCTTCTCCGCGAGGGGCTCGCGGGTCTTCTCGAGGATGCCGGTCACGAGGTCGTCGCGCGGGTCGGCGACGCCGAGGCGCTCCTGGCAGTGGTCGCCGAGCACGAGCCGGATCTCGCCGTCGTCGACGTGCGCATGCCGCCCGACTACGGGGACGAGGGCATGCGTGCCGCCGCCGACATCCGCCGGACGCATCCGGGGACCGCCGTTCTCGTGCTGTCGCAGCACGTCGAGACGCGTCATGCGCTCGAACTGGTCGCGACAGGAGGCGGCTTCGGGTATCTGCTCAAGCACAGGGTGCTCGACGTCGACGACTTCCTCGACGCCGCGCGACGGGTGAGCGAGGGTGGCTCGGCGCTCGATCCGGAGGTCGTCGCAACGCTCGTCTCGCCGCAGCGGCACGAGGAGGCGCTTGACGTGTTGACGGCGCGCGAGCAGGAGGTGCTTGCGTTGATGGCGGAGGGACGAACGAACGCAGCGATCGCGAAGCGGCTCTGGTTGACGGAGAGAACCGTCGAGACGCACGTCCGTTCCATCCTCGGCAAGCTCGGCCTCCCGATCAGCGGAGATGACCACCGACGAGTGCTCGCGGTGTTGACCTACCTGCGCGCGTCCACCGTCTGAGATCTCGGTGCTGGCACCGAGGGCAGTTCAGTGCCCGTCACGACGACCGTGGGCGGACCCCGTCGTAGCGTGCGAGCAACGCGCGAACCAGCGCACGACAAGGAGGTTGGACGGTGTCTGCGACAGCGACGGTCGACCAAGGCACGGCAATCCGTGCGAGAACGGCAGGCGGAAGGCTTGGCCCACTGGCGGGACTTGCCTTTGCCTTCCTCTTCTTCATGGGAACGGCCATGCTGGACCTTCCCCACGGCGTGAGCGACGCGAAGATGGTCGCCTGGTGGTCCGACAGCGGTCACCAGCTGACCGCCGTCGTCTCCATGTACCTCTTCGTCCTCGCCGGCCTGTGCTTTCTCGTCTTCCTGGCCAAGCTTCGGTCTCGCCTGCTCGCGGCCGAGGGCGGAGCCGGTGAACTGACCTCGCTGGTCGTCGCGGCCGGCGCCGTCTTCGTGGCCATGCTCTTGCTTGCGGCCGCGTCGCGTGGAGGAATCGGCTACGCGATGAAGGGCCCGGGTGACGGCGAACTGCTTCCGGGAGCCGACACGCTTCGCTACTACCCGACGATCGGCTACGCGGTGCTCGGCGCCGGCGGTCTCCTCGCCGCCGCGGTCGCGATGGCGACGACCTCCTGGCTGATCTTCAAGACCGCAGTCTTCGGTCGCTGGCTCGCATGGGTCGGCGTCGCCGCCGCAATTCTGATCGTCGTCGCGAACGTGGCGTTCGCGGGGATGCTCGCGATCCCCGCGATGCTCGTCTGGGCGTTCGCCACGAGCGTGGCGATGTGGCGAGGAGCGCGGTGATCGCCGACCTGCCGTTCGTGAGCCAATGGTGGCCCGAACATTGATTCGAGGATTCGCGAAAAGGCCCGTCTTGCGGGCCCTTCGCGCGTCAGAGTCGGATCAGGTTGACGCCGGCCAGCGGGTGGTGGATCTGCTGCATCGCGCCGCCTGTTCTGGCGGGTTTGCATTCCTGGGTCAGGGCCTTGAGGGGCCCTGACCCAGGTCGGATGCGTCGAGCTCGCGCACTTATTCGTGGTCGCGGGATCCAGACGTTCTCATCCGTTAACGGAAGGTGTAGCCGGCACCCGAGCCCGACCCCTGGCCGGAGACCTGGCTTCCCGCCGGAGAGAGGGCGAACCAGCCGCCTCCAAACTGCGTGAGGCCCTGGCCGTTCGTGTCGCCGGACTTCTGGTCGCCCGCGTAGAGGTAGAGCGGATGGCCGTTGTAGGTGACCTGTGGGTTGCCGTCGGAGCGCGTGGTGGTTCCGATCAACGAGGCATTCGCTCCGCTGCCGAGTGTGGGCTTGCCGTTCGCCCGGAGCGGCGGCCATGCGGCGGCGCAGGCGCCGGTGCACGCGCTCGTCGTCCCGGAGTCCTTCAGGAACAAGTAGAGGGTGCGGGCCTGCGAATTGACGAGGATCTTGCCGAGGTTGCTGTCATTGGCAATGCCGATCGTCGCCGGCTGTCCGCTGGCGGTCTTCGGGGGAGCCGCCTGCGCGCTTGCGCCGCCGCCGCTGCCACAGCCGACGAGGGCTAGCGCCGCGAGCGGTACGACCGCCGCGCCTGCGAGGAAGGTGAAGGGTCTACTGCGAGTCATGCTCGCTCCTTTCGTTGAATGTGTAAAACGGGACACGCAGCGAGCATGCGGTCGCAGGGAGGCGCTCGCCTCTAGGAGTCACGGGCGAGATCCCTAGTCGCGCTCCCTAGTCGACGCACTCACACGAGCGGCAGCCGCTGACGAAGGCCCAGGGGCGGGCCTTCATCCGCAACCTTTCGCGGATGGAAGGCCACCTGCTCGAGCAAGGACGCATCTCGCGTCGGGTGCTCGTGAAGGACTTCGCGGGCTACGAGACCGAGGGCGCCGGCCGGTACGGATTCAGCGACGAGGACAAGGCCACGCTCCGTGGCCACCTGAGCCTGGCGTAGACGCAGCGAGCGGCGGGGGGCTCCGGTACGCCGGCCCCCGGCCGCCTCGCAGATCCTCGACGTCGTGCCGACCGACCTCGACGAAAGCGCGTCTCGCGTAGCCAACCGCACGCCGGGACCGCCTGGGAAACGCGGTGCGCGGACGCAAGAGCCACGCTTCCCTCCGGAAGCGTGGCTCTTCGGACACGCGGCAAGTCACGGGCCCGGCTGCGTTTCGGATCAGACGAGCGCTGCTTCTGCGACCGCCACGGACTCGGCGGCGGCCTTGACGAGCTTTACGACGTCCTCGGGGTGCGACACCATCGCCACGTGGTTGGTCGGGACTTCGACTGTCGTTGCGCCCATGCGCTTGGCGAACTGCCGCTCGGCGTCAGGGGGGATCGCTTGGTCGCCATCGGCGACCAAGTACCAGGAGGGCAGCGACTTCCAGGCTGGCACGCTCATGACCTCGCCGAGGGCCGAACCGGCCAGTGGCTGTTGCACCGCGTACATGACCTTGGCCCTGATCGGGTCGACGTCGGCCGCGAAGTGGTTGACGAAGTCGTCCTCCGGCAGCCAGGCGAAGCCTTGCTGGTCGATGTCGAGATGCGCGAGCGCGGGGCTCGGGGGGCCTTGACTCACCAGCGCGCCGATTGACTCACCTTCGTCGAGTCCGAACGCTGCGATGTACACGAGACCGACGACGTTAGGCGCGTCCGTCCCGAGCGCCGTCATGATCTGACCGCCGTAGGAGTGACCGACGACGATCGTCGGGCCGTCCTGCCGGGCCAGCACTTGACGGAGGCGGACAACGTCGTCTGCGAGCGCCGCCATCGGGAACTGCGGTGCTGTGACGGTGTAGCCGTCGGCCTGCAGGCGCTCGATAACTGCGCTCCAACTGGATCCGTCGGCCCACGCGCCGTGGACGAGGACGATATTGGGGGAAGCGTTCATTGCCGTGCTCCTTTCGGGGTGTGGACAAGCGCTGCTGGTAGTCGATGCCGAGTGTCTGAAGATCGCGCCGTGTCGGGTGGTCCGTTGTCGTCGTCATGACGTCGCCTCTGCGGCCTGCTCGATGACCCTCGCAACCGCGCGCGGGTCGGAGAGCATCGAGAGATGTGGCGCATCGACTTCCGTGATGTGCGCGTCGGCCCGGTTCGCCATTGCGAGCTGCGAAGCACGCGTGATGGCGTGGTCTTCCGTGCCGATCACGGCCCAGGCGGGGATCGTCGCCCAAGCCGGAACGCCGGACTCCTCGGTGAACGCGTTCGTTGCGAGCGGACGCTGTGTCGCCGCCAGCGCGGCGCCTTCACGCTCGGGCAGGCCGTTCGCCATGCAGCCGGGGAAGACGCTCGGCTTGACGTAGGCATCGGCCACACCGGCGGGCGCGCCCGGGATCGGCACGAAGTCGAACACCGTGGGTGGCGGGGCCGCGAAGCACGAGCCGGGCTGGGTCAGGCTCACGAGCGTGTCATGCTGGGCCGGGATGAACGCGTCGACGTAGACGAGTGCCTTCACCTGGCCGTTGCCGAGCGCGGCGTTGGTGATCACGGCGCCGCCGTACGAGTGTCCGACGAGAACGATTGGGCCGCTGATCGTCGAGAGGTAGGCGGCGATCGAGGCCGAGTCTGCGGCGAGGCCGCGGAGCGGGTTCGGCGGCACGGCGACCGTGTAGTCGTCCCGTTGGAGGTCTTGGGTGACCTTGATCCAGCTCGAGCCGTCAGCCCAGGCGCCGTGCACCAGCACGATCGTCGGCCTGACAGACTGCTTCGCCTTGGACGCAGACGTCCGCGCCCCGGCGGCGGAACCGAAAACCGCGACCAGGGCGGCGGCGACGAGCAGGATGGCGAAGATGCGCGTCGTGATGGCGCTCATTTCTCTTCCTCCTTAGATGGAGATTTGCTTGGGTGACGAGCATGCGGTCGCAGAGCGACGCTCGCGTCTAGGAGTCACGGGCGAGAGGCCCTAGTCGAGCTCCCTGGTCCGAGTCGTTGCGCCGGGAGACTCCCCGGACAGCTGACGGTCGCCTGGCCCTCACAAGGCATCGACACGCGAGTGCCGACTTCGGCCCCCAGCTTTAGCGCCCGGGTTCTATCCTGGTTGCCGATGATTCGTCACCTGCTCGGGTGTCGTTGAGCGATGTTGCGCGGCCGCTCTGCCGAACGTGTGCAGCTTGATCGGCTGCTTGAGGCAATACACGCCGGGCAGAGCGCGGTGCTGGTGCTGCGCGGCGAGGCGGGGATCGGAAAGACAGCGCTTCTGGAGTACACCGCTGAGCGCGCCGAAGCCTGCCGGGTTCTTCGCGCGGTCGGGGTGGAGTCAGAGATGGAGCTTCCGTTCGCGGGGCTTCACCAGTTGTGTGCGCCGCTGCTCGAGGGGCTCGAGCAGCTGCCGCCGCCTCAGCGTGAGGCGCTTGGGATCGCGTTCGGCTTGAGCTCGGGTGCCCGGCCCGACCGTTTTCTGGTCGGCCTCGCCCTGCTGAGTTTGCTTTCCGACGCTGCCGACGAAGAGCCGCTTCTTTGCCTGATCGACGATGCGCAGTGGCTTGATCAGTCGTCGGCACAGGTGCTCGGGTTCGTCGCGCGGCGGCTGCAGGCGGAGTCGATCGTGCTCTTGTTCGCGGAGCGTGAACCGGGTGAGTTCGGCGAGTTGGCCGGGTTGCCGGAGTTGCCGCTCGACGGGCTGTCTGACGCCCACGCGCGCGAATTGCTTGCCTCGGTGATCAGTGTGCCGCTGGACGACCGCGTCCGCGAGCGACTCGTCGCCGAGACGCACGGGAATCCGCTCGCACTGCTCGAGTTGCCGCATGGATTGTCGCCGGCCGACCTGGCGGGCGGCTTCGCCCTGACGGCCGCGCTGCCGCTGCCAAGCCGCATCGAAGAGAGCTTCCGGCAGAGAGTCGAGCGTCTCCCCGCCGATAGCCAACGGCTGCTCTTGGTGGCTGCCGCCGAGCCGACCGGCGATCCGACGCTGTTGTGGCGAGCAGCCGATCAGCTTGGCGTCGCGTCGGAAGCGGCGGGGCCTGCGGAAGCCGCTGGCATGATCACACTCGGCGCCCCGGTCACGTTTCGCCATCCCCTCCTGCGCTCGGCGATCTACCGCGCGGCGTCAGCCGAAGAGCGGCGGAACGCGCATCGGGCTCTGGCGGCCGCTACCGATCCGGCGCTCGATCCCGATCGCCGCGCCTGGCACCTCGCCGACGCGACGCTCGCACCGGATGAAGACGTCGCCAGTGAGCTCGAACGCTCGGCGGAGCGGGCCCGAGCACGCGGCGGCCTGGCCGCGGCGGCCGCGTTTCTCGAGCGAGCCGCGAGGCTCACACCGGAGCCTGCGCGCCGGGCCGAGCGTGACCTCACCGCAGCGCAAACCAAGCACGACGCCGGTGCGCCCGATGGGGCTCTGGCGCTGCTGGCCGCCGCCGAAGAGGGGCCTCTCAACGAGCTGCAGCATGGTCGGCTGGAGCGGCTGCGCGCGCAGCTCGCCTTCGCCCTAAGACGCGGAAGCGATGCTCCACCGCTCCTCCTCAGCGCGGCGCAACGCCTCGAACCGCTGGATGCCATGCTCGCGCGCGAGACATACCTCGAAGCGATCGCAGCGGCAATTTTCGCCGGCCGCCTCAGCAGCGGTCCGGGCGTGCTGGAGGTGGCAGAGGCCGCCAGCGCCGCACCCCCCGCCCCGGAGCCGCCGCGCACAATCGACCTGCTTCTGGACGGTCTCGCGACGCGCTTCACCGACGGCTACGCGGCAGGCGTGCCCGCGCTCAGGCGAGCGCTGAACGCGGTATCCGAAGACGATGGCCACACCGAGGACGACATCCGTTGGCTTTGGCTTGCGTGTCGCATCGCGCCCGATCTATGGGAGGACGAGACGTGGCATGAGCTGGCGACCCGCCAGCTTCGGCTCGCTCGCGATGCCGGCGCGCTCACCGTTCTTCCGCTCGCGGCCACCTACCGCGCCGGCGTCCACGTACACGCGGGAGAGTTCGCCGCCGCTGCGGCGCTGATCGAGGAGGCGGACGCAATCACGGCGGCAACGGGCAATGCACCCCTCATGTACACGTCGCTGGTGCTCGCCGCCTGGCGGGGCCAGGAAGCCCAGGCCGTGGAACTGATCGAGGCCAGCCGCGAAGACGCGACCCGCAGGGGCGAGGGAAGGGCGGTCACTCTGGCCGAGTACGCGACCGCAGTGCTGTACAACGGTCTCGGCCGCTACCAGGCCGCCCTCGCCGCCGCGCAACGGGCCTGTGAGTACGACGACCTGGGTCTCTTCGCCTGGGCGTTGATCGAACTGGTCGAGGCCGCTGCGCGAAGCCGCGAGCCGGAGCTCGCCGCTGACGCGCTCGAGCAGCTCTCCGAACGAACCCGGTTGAGCGGCACCGATTGGGCGCTCGGGGTCGAGGCGCGCTCGCGCGCCCTCCTCAGCGACGGCCGGGCCGCCGAAGACTTCTACTTGGAGGCGACCGAGCGGCTCGGCCGCTGCCGGATCAGGGTGCATCTCGCCCGCACCCATCTCCTCTACGGCGAGTGGCTGCGCCGCGAGAACCGGCGGATCGATGCCCGCGAGACGCTGCGCGCGGCGCACGAGATGTTCTCGGCAATGGGCGCCGAGGCATTCGCTGAGCGCGCCGCCCGCGAGCTGCTCGCCACCGGCGAGAAGGCGCGCAAGCGCACGGCAGACACACGGGGTCAGCTCACCGCGCAGGAGACGCAGATCGCGGAGCTCGCGCGAGAAGGACACTCGAACCCTGAGATCGGCGCGCAGCTGTTCATCAGCCCGCGGACCGTCGAGTACCACCTGCACAAGGTCTTCACGAAGCTCGAGATCAGCTCGCGCAACGAGCTCCAGCGGGTGCTCCCGAGCGAAGCTCGAGAAGCGCAGCCGGTTTAGCGGACTCACGCGCGGTTCGCGCGCCTAGGGACTTCGTCCGAGGACTAGGGAGCTGACTCGGGCGTTGCTCGATGCGAGCTCCTGCCCTCATGACGCACGCTCGCTGAACAACGTCAGCTCGCGGACTGCGAGCGCTCAACAGGAGGAATGACATGAACGACTCTCACGATCGCACCCCCGCCAGCCCCGCCCGAGTCGTGCTCGCCGAGCGCAAGAACGCGGGCGTCCAGGTGACGCTGCTCTGGACGGAGGACACAGACACCGTCGCGGTTCTCGTCCGCGACGACGGCAACGACGACCAGTTTGAACTGAGCGTGGAACGCGGCACCAACGCACTTCAAATCTTCGAGCACCCATACGCATACGCCGCGTGGCGTGGCGTCGACTATCGGCTCGCCGACCTGAGGCGCGCAGCGTGACCTGCCGTGGCCACGACGGCGCGCGCGACGAGCAGGCGGTTCACGTCGCTCACCGGTGATCGCCGCGCAAAGGCGGGGTCTATCCTGGCACTAGATGGCTCTTTCCCTCCGGCGGCGCGTGAGCGGTGCTCGCCGGTCGTAGCGCCGAGTGCGCGACGCTTGATCGGCTGCTGGCGGCTGCGCGGGCGGGTCAGAGTCGGGTGCTGGTCTTGCGCGGCGAGGCGGGGGTCGGCAAGACCGAGTTGTTGGAGTATCTGTCGGAGCGTGCGGCAGGATGTCGCGTCGGGCGAGCGGCGGGCGTTGAATCCGAGATGGAGCTCGCGTTCGCCGGGTTGCAGCAGCTGTGCGCGCCGATGCTGGACCGGCTGGAGCAGCTGCCGGGTCCGCAGCGCGATGCGCTTGGCACGGCGTTTGGCCTGAGGACGGGGGAGCCGCCGGACCGCTTCCTCGTCGGGCTGGCGGTGCTCAGCCTGCTGGCCGAGGTGGCCGAGGAAGAGCCGCTGATCTGCCTCGTCGATGACGCGCAGTGGCTTGATCGGGTCTCCGCGCAGACGCTCGCGTTTGTTGCGCGCCGCCTACTGGCGGAGCGGGTCGCGTTGGTGTTCGCGGTGCGCGAGCCGAGCGAGGACCAGCAGCTGGCGGGGCTTCCGGAGCAGGTCGTACGGGGTCTGAGTGACGGCGATGCCCGCGCGCTGCTGGACTCGGCGATCCCCGGGCGACTGGACGAGCGCGTGCGGGACCGGATCGTCGCCGAGACGCGCGGTAACCCTCTTGCGCTGCTGGAGTTGCCCCGGGGGTTAACCGTGGCTGAGCTCGGGGGCGGATTCGCGCGTCCCGACGCGTCACCGCTCGCGAGCCAGATAGAGCAGAGCTTCCTCCGCCAGCTACAACCGCTCCCAGTTGAGACCCGACTACTCCTCCTCACGGCGGCGGCCGAGCCGGTCGGCGACGTGACCCTGTTGTGGCGAGCGGTCGAGCGGCTTGGGATCGGGGCCGACGCGGCAGCGCCGGCCGAGGCCGCGGGGCTCATCGAGTTCGGTGCGCGGGTGCGTTTCCGTCATCCGCTGGTGCGCTCGGCGGCCTACCGGGCGGGCGGCGTGGGCGACCTGCAGGATGTGCATCGCGCGCTGGCCGATGTGACCGATCCAGATCTCGATCCTGACCGCCGAGCGTGGCATCGTGCCCACGCGGCGGTGGGGCCTGACGAGGAGATTGCCGCGGAGCTGGAACGCTCGGCCGGACGAGCGCAGGCGCGCGGGGGCCTTGCCGCCGCCGCCGCGTTCCTCGAACGCGCGGCGATGCTGACGCCCGAGCCGGCGCATCGCGCGCAGCGCGCATTGACCGCAGCGCAGGCCAAGCACCAAGCCGGGGCGCCCGACGCCGCGCTGCAACTGCTGGCCACCGCCAAGGCGGGCCCGCTCGACGAGCTGGGTCGTGCCCGGGTCGAGCTGCTGCGCGCGCAGATCGCATTCGCCGTAAGTCACGGCGGCGATGTACCGGCGCTGTTGGTCAGAGCAGCCAAGCAGCTCGAACCGCTCGAAGTGACACTCGCCCGGGAGACGTACTTGGACGCCTTGTCCGCGGCGATGCTCGCCGGTCGTCTGGCAAGCGGCTACGGGCTGCTGGAGGTCGCGCAGGCCGCCCGCGCGGCACCCCCGCCCTTGCAGACGCCACGCGGGCCCGACCTCCTTCTGGACGGTCTGGCACTCGTGATTACGGAGGGGTACCGAGCAGGCGTGCCGACCTTAAAGCGGGCGCTGACCGCTTTTCGCGGCGACCACGTCACGACCGAAGAGGAGCTCCGCTGGCTCTGGTTCGCAGGCCAAACCGCCTTGGAGCTCTGGGACGACGAGGCCTGGGAGGTGTTCGCCACCCGGCAGGTCCAAGTCGCCCGCGAAGTCGGCGCGCTCCCCGTGCTCGCGCTCGCCCTCAATTCGCGCATCGGCGTGCACATGGGAGCCGGGGAGTTCACCGCCGCCGAGTCGCTGCTCCTGGAGCTAGAGGCAATCGTCGAGGCGACGGGGACCCAGTTCACGCCCTACGTTGGCCTCGCGCTCGCTGCGCTGCAGGGCCGCGAAGCCGAAGTGTCCAGGCTGACCGAGACCACCATGCGAGAGGTGCTCTCGCGGGGTGAGGGACTAGGGTTGGCCGTCATTCAGTGGTCGACCGCGGTGCTGCACAACGGCCTGGGCCACTATGCAAAGGCGGCGGCGGCGGCACTGCCCGCGAGCGAGCATCCGAGGGAGCTGTGGTTCTCGAGCTACGGATCGGTCGAGCTGGTCGAAGCGGCCGTGCGTAGTAGGGACCGCGACGTCGCCGCCCGAGCGCTCGACGTGATCTCCGAGACCACTAGCCCGAGCGGCACCGAATTTGCTCTGGGAATGGAGGCACGTTCGCGAGCACTGTTGAGCGAGGGCGACGACGCCGAGGATCTCTATCGGAACGCGATTGAGCGGCTCGGCCACACGCGCATTCACGTCGAGCTCGCGCGCGCCCATCTCCTTTATGGCGAATGGCTGCGACGCGAGCGGAGGCGCCTCGATGCGCGTGAGCACCTCCGTACGGCCCACGATCAGTTCATCGCGATGGGGATGGCCGCGTTCGGCGAGCGGGCGGCTCGCGAGCTGGCGGCCACCGGCGAGACGGTGCGCAAACGCAGCGTCGAGACCCGCGATCAGCTGACCGCCCAGGAGGCGCAGATTGCTCGGCTTGCCCGCGACGGCCTCTCCAATCCGGAGATCGGCGCCCGGTTGTTCATCAGCCCGCGCACTGTCGAATACCACCTGCACAAGGTGTTCACCAAACTCCGGATCGGCTCGCGCATCCAGCTCGACGGTGCGCTTCCGAGCGAGCCGCGCCTAGCTCAGCCTGTCTAGCAAGACCCGGATTCGTCGCACCCTCAGCATGTGGCAGTCAGTCGCCGGAGCCGTCGCTGTTCCTGACCATCGTCCCGGCCGTCGCCGCCGTCCATGTCGCCGGCTGTCGTCCTCGCCGGCTTCGTCATCCCCGGAGTCGTTGTCGTTCTCGCGCGCAGCGCGGGAGGCGGCGGCTGGGGTGAGACTAGGGACACCGGCCGGGGCCCCTCAGATGCGACGGGCGGCCCAACCCGCGACCCTTGATGACACCAATCCATCCACTCACTTGGAGGTCACACATGTCCGAGGCAATCATCATCAGCGAGGCGGAAAGGACAGGGTCGCTCGGCGACAAGGAGAACCTGCGCGAGGTACTCGACTTCCTCGTCACCGAGGAACAACTCGGCGTGACGCTCGTGTCCGCCGCGATCGAGAACGCGCCTGGCACCCCTTCAGAAGCGTTCCTTCCCGTCTTGCGCAACGGCGTCACTCAGGAATACCACCACGTGGAGGCACTCAAGGAAGCCGGCGGCAAGCCACTGACAACCAAGTACTGGTTCCCCGACGCGGCCCTCGACAACGGCGGCATCGGCGTGTTCGAGACCCTCGAGGTCATCGAGACGATCGAGATCAGCCTCTACCTGATCGGCGTCAGCGCCTTCGCCCTCCGCGGCGACGACTTCGGCGCTCGCCTGTGCGCAGAGGCGATGGGCACCGAGGCTGTCCACCGCGCGCTCGTACGCTTCGCACAAGGCGAACTCGGCAAGGAGATCGGCCCGCCCAACGACGTCGGCTTCGAGAACTTCGACTGGCCCACGATCGGCGCGGTCCGCGAAGCCCTCGAGGCACTCGGCATCGGATACGGGGTCGAGACCTCACAGCCGGGCAGGTTCTACGAATACCCCGGCGACCCGCTCGCCAACGGGCTCGGTACTCCCGTCGACCACACGCAGCCACGCTGAATGCACCACCGCGCGGCGCCCGGCTCCGTCCGGCGGGCGCCGCGCACGCACAAGGCAAGAGATAAGGCCAATGCGCGCAAGGTTCGATCCGACCCGGCTATCGCCGCTTCGCGCGTCCGAAAGGAGAAGATCTGAGATGGCAGCAATCAAGCGATCCAGCAACGTCGTCTGGGAGGGAACAATTGCGCGCGGAGCGGGTCGATTGTCCGCCCACAGCGGAGCGTTCGCCGCGTTGCCCGTGACGGCAGCCTCCCGCTTCGGGGAGCCGGAGGGCAAGACGAGCCCGGAGGAGCTGATCGCGGCCGCCCACGCCACGTGCTTCACGATGGCCCTTGGGCTGGTCCTGGCGCGTGAGCACACGCCGCCCGAGCGCCTCGCCGTCGACGCGGTGATCACGTTGGAAGAGGTCGACGGTAGCTATACGATCACGAGCAGCGAGCTCGAAGTCGACGGACGCGTGGCAGGGATCGACCAGGCGGCGTTCGAGCGGGCGGCACAGGAAGCCGAGCAGACATGCCCTGTCTCACGCGCGCTCGCCGGAAGTGTCGAGATCCGTACGCACACCCATCTCGAGGCGCCGAGCGAGCGTAGACGATGACGGGAGACGTGGCCCTACAGACAGACGGCGAGACCGGTCGCCACCGCGTGGTCGTCGTCGGCGGCGGGTTCGGCGGCGTGCAGGCCGTGCGGAAGCTGCGCCGGGCGCCGGTCGAGGTCACGCTGATCGACCGGCGCAACTTCTCGCTCTTCCAGCCGCTCGTGTACCAGGTCGCGACCGGCGCGCTCTCACCCGGCGAGATCGCCTCGCCGCTGCGTGGGATCTTCAAGCGCGACAAGAGCGTCAGCGTCGTCCTGGGAGAGGTCATCGGCTTCGACCTCGAGCACAGGCGCGTCCTGGTAGACCGCCCCTCGAACGACAGCGGGCCGGTCGAGATCCCCTACGACAGCCTGATAGTCGCCGGCGGCTCGAACTACTCCTACTTCGGCCACGACGAGTGGCGCCCGCTCGCACCGGACGTCAAGTCGCTCGAGAACGCGCTCGAGGTGCGGCGGCGGATCCTGACGGCGTTCGAGGCGGCCGAGTACGAGCCCGATCCGGATCGCCGCGCCGCCTGGCTCACCTTCGTCGTGGTCGGAGCGGGGCCGACCGGCGTCGAACTCGCAGGCCAAATCGCGGAGATCGCCCGCGACACGCTCCACCGCGACTTCCGCGCGATCGACACGCGGTCGGCGCGGGTCCTGCTCGTCGAGATGGCGGACCGCGTCCTGCCGCAGTTCCCGCCGCGCCTCTCGCAACGGGCCGCGCAAGCGCTCGAGCACCTCGGCGTGACGCCGCTGACCGGGCACAGGGTCGTCGAGATCACGGCGGATTCGGTCGCGCTCGAGGCCGGCTCGGGGACGACCGAGCAGGTGCCGGCGCGAACGGTCGTCTGGGCCGCGGGCGTCGTCGCCTCGGAGCTCGCGGGCCTGCTCGCCACCGAGGCGGGCGCCCCCGTCGACAAGGCCGGTCGCGTCGCCGTCGGGCCCGACCTCACCCTGCCCGGGCACCCGGAAGTAATCGCCCTCGGCGACATGGTGCAGGTGCACGACGCCGAGAGAAAGGTGGTTCCGCTACCCGGTCTCGCTCCGGTGGCGATGCAGCAGGGGCGCTACGCCGGCCGCGCGATCCGCGAGCGCGCGCGGGGGAGTGAGCCGGCGCCGTTCCACTACCGCGACAAGGGCAACCTGGCGACGATCGGCCGCGCCAAGGCCGTCGCGGACATCAAGGGCCTGCAGCTCAGCGGCTTCATCGCGTGGCTCACCTGGCTGCTCGTCCACCTCTTCTACCTGATCGGCTTTCAGAACCGCCTGCTCGTCTTCACCCGCTGGGTGATCAGCTTCGTCACCCGCGGCCGCGGCGAGCGGCTGATCACCACCGAGCACCTCGACGCAACACCCTGAAACTGCACTTCGTCGACGTGCTCTGCTGTTCGTGCGGCAGCTCGATCCGATCGACGGCCGACTGCCCCTCGGTCGACGTCATGCCGAACAAGGCGCTGTCTAAGTCATGGAGCTAGTCGGACTCGAACCGACGACCTCCTGGGTGCGATGGGTGTGGATCGTGGACGGGTTCGGCGCGAACCGGCTTCGTTCCACACATCACTGATTCCTTCGACAGCCCGTAAGGCCCTTTGAAGCCAGCAGGCTCTTGCCAAGGACTTGCCAACACGCGGAATCCACCGCGACGCACGCCTGAGCCGTTCGCAGGCTAGTCAAGGAGGCGAGCGGACCCGTCGCGGCGGCGCTCGTCGGGGAGGCTCGAGTTTCACCCTGCCACAGGCCGGGGTACGCACCAGTAGCTGCGGGTTCGCGCCGAAAGGGGGACACAATGTGGAGCCTCAGGCTCAGTGCCTCGGTTGCCGTGGCGATCGTCGCGCTCGGTACGGCGGTGGCGGGCGGTGTCGTCGTAGCCACGAAGTCGAGCGACGAGCAGGCGCTTCAGCCGACACGGCAGTCTGCGGATCGCAGCGTGGAGAAACGGGTGAACAGCTTGCTCGCGAAGATGACGCTCGAGGAGAAGCTGGAGCAGATACAGCTGCTGCCTGACTTCCTCGTCACCGACGGGGAGGTTCGCGCTGGGCTCGGCTCGGTCCTGAGCGTCACAGACCCGCAGCGGATCAGGGAGCTTCAGCGCATGGCCGTTGAGGAGTCGCGACTCAAGATCCCACTCCTGTTCGCTTTCGACACGATTCACGGCTTCCGGACGATCTTCCCGATTCCACTGGGCACCGGCGCGAGCTTCGACCCGCAGGTCGCCTTCGACGACGCGCTGTACGGCGCGCGCGAGTCGGCCGCCGTCGGTCTCAAGCAGACGTACGCCCCGATGGTCGACGTCTCCCACGAGCCGCGGTGGGGCCGGATCGCCGAGGGTGCCGGCGAGGACCCGTACCTGAACGCCGTTTTCGCGGCCGCGCGCGTCAAGGGCACCCAGGGCCGCGACTACAGCGGGCGCGACAAGCTGGTCGCGAGCCCGAAGCACTTTGCCGCCTACGGACAGCCCGAGGCAGGGCGCGACTACAACACGACCGACATGTCGGAGCAGCGGCTCCGCAACATGTACCTCCCGCCGTTCAAGGCCGCCATCGACGCGGGCGCCGACACGGCCATGTGCTCCTTCAACGCCCTCAACGGCGTGCCGGGCTGCGCGAACGACTACCTGATGAACGAGATCCTCAAGGGCGAGTGGGACTTCGACGGCTTCGTGGAGGGCGACTGGACCGCGGTCGCCGAGCTGCGCGCCTGCCCGCCGAGGAATCCCGATTCCGGGGAATGCGGTCACGGAGTCGCCGAGGACGGCCCCGCCGCCGCGGCTCTGGCGCTGAATGCCGGCCTCGACTCCGAGATGACGAGCACGCTCATCCGCGACCACGGCGAGCAGCTGCTCGCGGAGCGCCGGATCAGCATGAAGCGGATCGACGACGCGGTGCGCAGGATCCTGCGCGTCAAGTTCCGCGCCGGCCTGTTCGAGAACCCGTACTCGCCGTTCCTGCCCACGGAGGCCGAGGCGCAGATGCTCAGGCCCGACGCGTGGGCCGCCGCGCGAAACGCCGCGAGCCGCTCGATGGTCCTGCTCCAAAACGAGGGTGGGGTCCTGCCCTTCGATCCTTCCCGCAAGACGGCCGTGATCGGGCCACTGGCCCGGAACCAGCACGACATGCTCGGCCCGTGGTGGGGCGCCGGGCGCGACGCCGACGTCGTGACCGTCTTCGACGGGATCAACGCGCAGAGCCCCGGGGCGACCTTCGCCCAGGGCTGCACGCTCTCCAACACCGAGGCGCCGCACGCCGACCCGGAGGGCTGCGGCTCGGACGCCGGGTTCGCCGAGGCCGTCGCCGTGGCGCAGGCCGCTGACCAGGTCGTGCTCGCCCTGGGCGAGACGCGTGAGATGAGCGGCGAAGCGAACTCGCGGAGCACGCTCGACCTGCCGGGTAGGCAGGAGGAGCTGGTCGCCGCGATCAAAGCGACCGGCAAGCCGTTCGCGGTCGTGCTCTTCAACGGCCGCCCGCTGGCGCTGGAGAACATCGTCGGAGACGCGCCCGCGATCCTGGAGGCGTGGTTCCCCGGCGTGCAGGCGGGGCCCGCAGTCGCAGATGTGGTCTTCGGCAAGGTCAATCCGGGCGGCAAGCTGCCCGTGACGTTCCCGCGCCGGCTCGGCCAGGTGCCCATCTACTACAACCACGAGCGGACGGGGCGACCCTGCAACCCGGACGTCAAGTGGAACTCCCGCCACCGCGACATCCCGAGCTGCGCGCCGCAGTTCGAGTTCGGCCACGGGCTCAGCTACACGACCTTCGAGATCACAGACCTGCGTCTCAGCTCGGCGAGCGTGTCGTCGAAGGGCAGCCTGAAGGCCTCGGTCAACGTGACGAACACCGGGAGCATCCCGGGCGACGAGGTCGTGCAGCTCTACATCCACGACCCGGTGGCAAGCATCTCGCAACCCGTCCGCCGTCTCCGCGGCTTCGAGCGGGTGACGCTGAGTCCGGGCGAGACGCGGACGGTCACCTTCACGCTCGACAGGAGCGACTTCGGCTTCTACGACAACCGCGGCAAGTTCGTCGTCGAGCCCGGCCAGATCGATGTCTACGCCGGTAACAGCTCGAGCGCGGACATGACGCAATCGTTCACGGTGCGGCGCTAGTCGACGGCCGAGTTTTCGCAGTCAGCGGCGGTGTCACACCGCCGCTGACTCGCGGGGCGGGCGCGGGCCGCATGGAGCCTCTCGCGAGGTTCGCCTACGACCCCGCGGTCATCGAGCGGTACCCGACGAGCGTGCAGGAGTCACGCGGCCACCCTGTCCTCGCGGTTCCGTTCGCCGTGTGGTCACTGCGGCCGCTGGCTTCGAACGTTGTCGAGGCTGATGGGTGTGGATCGTGGACGAGTTCGGCACGAACCGGCTTCGTTCCACACATCACTGATTCCTTCGACAGCCCGTAAGGCCCTATGAAGCCAGCAGGCTCTTGCCAGGACTTGCCAACGCTCGATGCCGCGACGTGGCGCAAGTCGCACGTTGGCCGGCAACCTCGGGGGCAACTACTACAGCTCCGCGAGAACATCGGCGTCGTGTTCACGGGGCTCATTCCGAAGGTCCAAGCCTGATGGCGCCCCCGCCTCAGCGCCATCCGGAGGCAACGGGCGATGGCCTGGCCTGGTCAGACGCGTCGGCTCGCGTCCGCAGCATGGACACGTGCGAACGATCCCACTCGCCCACCTCGAAGTCACAGACGAACTCTTTGAGGCCCTAGCTCAGCGCGCGGCCGAGCTCGTCGCTGACAAAGAGGCCGGGCCCCACTGGGTTGTCGGCATTCAAGGCCTCGCGGACTACCTCGGATGCTCCCACCGATTGGCCCGTGACCTTCGCGCGAAAGGGCTCCCGGCGAGCAAGGTCGGCAAGCACGTGTACTTCGACACCCGTGAGGTCGACGAATTCCTTCGTGGCGAAGGGATGACGGTACGACGTTTAACGCCGACGAGACACGGAGACCCCTCAGGTGATCAGCAAACACGCGGGCGCAGCCGGCCCGCTGCGCCGCACACACAAGAGGAGCCCTGCCTGATGCACGTCCGGCCAAGCTTCGACCCTTTCAAGCGACGCAAGACCCGTCACCGCGGAATCACGTACAGGGTCCGCGCTGATGGCTCTCACCACTACTACGTGTACGCGCAGGGCCGCCAACACCCGGTACTTGGAGGTGAGCAAGAGGCCGTCGCGAAACAGGCCGAACTGCGTGGCAAGACCGCCCGAGGCGAGAGAATCCCGCGCGCGAACATCCGCTTCAGGGACATGGCCGAGGCCTGGCTCGCCTCAAAGCATCGGCTCCGCCCATGGACTCGCAAGCAATACCGAGCCGCCCTCGACAACGAGCTACTTCCCCGCTTCGGCCATCTCAAGCTCGCTCAGATCGATGCGGAGCGAGTCGCGCACCTGATC
This sequence comes from uncultured Actinomycetes bacterium, assembly GCA_963720515.1. Taxonomy (GTDB): domain Bacteria; phylum Actinomycetota; class Thermoleophilia; order Gaiellales; family Gaiellaceae. The sequence goes on from OY970397.1 coordinate 1,288,137, forward strand.
CGCGAGCTTGAAGCCAGAGGACTCTCATGCTCAACGATCTCGAGCTACCTGTTGCCACTCAGCGGAACTCTTTCGCTCGCCGTACGCCGAGGCCATATCGCCGTGAACCCGTGCGCCCTCTTGACCGTCGATGAGCGGCCGGCTCGGGTCGAGCGCAAGAAGGTCCACGAGTGGTCCGAGGACGAGATCGTGGCCCTTCTGGCAGCCTCGGAGTCACTCGGGAAGCGGGCTGAGTCGCGATTTAGCTACGCGCCGCTCCTGCGCACGGCAGTCCACACGGGTCTGCGTCTCGGTGAGCTGTTGGGGCTCCAGTGGCGAGACATCGACTTCGACGAAGCCGTCCTTCATGTCCACCAGCAGCTCACGCGACAGGGAGACCTCGCTCCGCCAAAGACTGCAAAGGCCCGACGCCGGGTGCCTCTCACCCCCGAGATAGCTGCCTTCCTGCGAGAACACAAGATCGCCTCTCGCCACTCTCAAGACGAAGACTTCATCTTCGCCTCGCGGACTGGAGGCCCACTTTCGCACCGCAACGTCCAACGACGCGGGCTCGAGGCAGCACGAGATCTGGCCGGCCTCCCGAAGGAGATCACATTCCACGACCTCCGCCACGCGTTCGCGAGCTTCGCGGCCCACCGAGGAGTGCCGGTCGGGGTGCTTTCGGAAATCCTCGGCCACACGAACGTCGGAGTCACGCAACGTGTGTACATCCATCTCTTCGATCGACAAGCTGCCGAGGACGCGTTCCGCACCGCGATGGCCTCCAAAGGGGCCGGAGGGCCGCTGTGACGAGCCAACCAAGAAGCTTTCGCGAGATGACTACCCCCCAGCTCAATCACGAGGAGCTGCTCGAACACGCCGCCCGCCGCCACGGCTGGCAACAGCTGACGCACGTAGAGCGAGAACGTGCCGCGCAACTGATTCTCGCCGCGGACCATCCTGAACTTGGGATCCTCGCGCTCGACAACCATGCGAAGGCGAGAGAACTCGGTTGGTCGGTCGGGCAGTCGCAGCGCCTGGTTCGCTCGCTGAAGGCAGCACGTCTGATCGACGTCAGCAGAAAGTGGGAGACGCTGCCCAGCGGGCGGAAGCGGGAACTCGGGCCGGCCTCGTGGATGTACACCTACACAGACGAACTCCTGCCGTCACAGATCCCAAAGCGAAGAACTAAGAGGACTGAACCGCGTCTTCGATCGCTCGAGCGTCATGAGTCGGTCCTCACGAACACGGTGGGACGTCTCGCCACCCGCGTCGCCGCGCTCGAGGCCGACATCGGGCGACTCCAGGCTGCCGGCTCAACGGGGGGTTAAGCGGACATGTTCTTGGTCCGTCTAGTGTCGCGACGAAGGGGACATGTTGTTCCTGTTCTGTCTACTGTCGCAACTGACGAATCCCCTTCTAGCCAGGTTCTTCGATCGAACCTGGATAGCAACTAGGCAAGTAGGGTCCGCTTAACTCTTCGCGCTGCGCGGAAACGGTGGGCTTCCGTGCGAGGAACTTGCGAGGCGCTAGCGAGAGTCAACGGAGACTGTGCGGTACGTCTGCGGAAGTGGGAGCGGCGCTGTACTCCGCTCAGCCCCGGCATACGCCCGCTCAGACCGGGCATCTTGGGCCATAGCGTTACTTCTCCGGTCGCGAGAGAGACGCGTCACGCGACGTCCATCAACCCTCAGCCAGTGCCGTCAAGGCTTGTCTCCTTGCACCTAGTGAATGGACTCGTCTCAGAATCGAACACGGAGGAGCAAAGCAGAACCCAGCCAGCGGGTTCAGGCGCGATCCCGCACAGCTAGCTCCCCGCGCCTTACCAACCGCTTGCCAAGCAGTGCGCAGAACAAGCTCAGATCAGGCTTTGCGAGACGACCGCCTGTCAGCTCATTAGGCGGTCAATTCATTCATCACCACCGCCCGATGCCGCGCAGTGCCCCCCACCCCCGCGCAGCGCGGGTCCCAATCTGCGCCGGTTCCCCCCGGGCGTCACATCAGCCATTTCCGAACCTCTTCCGCTGCGATAAAGATCGAGCTTCGGAAGGCTATGGCGCGAGCGTGACCTTGGATAGGTGCGCGGGCTCGTCGGGGTCTAGGCCCTTGGCCGACGAAAGCGCAGACGCGAAGAGCTGGCCCGGGAGGACGGAGAGGAGCGGCGAGAGGAGCGGCAGCGGCGCGGCCGGCGTCGCCAGGACGTGCGCCGCGCCCTCGAGCCTCGCGGCCGCGCTCCCGCTCGCGACGATCAGGGCGCCCACCTCGCGCGCGCGGGTGACCGCGGCCTCGACCGCGGGGAGCGCGGCGTCGTCGGACGCAATCGCCCACACGGGGAAGAGCTGGTCGAGCGCGGCGACGGGGCCGTGCGCGAGATCGGTTGCCGTCAGCGCGTCGGCGGCGACGCGGCACGTCTCCTTCAGCTTGAGCGCGATCTCGCGCGCGGTGCCGTACTCGATCCCGCGCCCGATCACGACCATGCGCCCGACGAACGAGAACGGGACCGCGAGGGCGCGGGTCTGCGCGTCGAGGCCGGGGATGGCGGCGTCCATGGCGTCCGCGACCGCGCGGATCCCGTCCGCCACCTCCTCGCCTCGGCCTGCTGCGTGGCCGGCGAGGAGGGCAAGCGCGGCGACCTCGTTCGTGTACGTCTTCGTCGCGGCAACCGCGCGCTCGGCGCCCGCGTGGACGGGCACGAGGAGTTCCGCGGCGCCGGCGAGGGGCGAGTCGCCCTCGTTCGTGAACGCCACCGTCAGTGCGCCGCGCGCGCGGGCTCGCTCCACGTAGGAGACGACGTCGGGCGTGCGGCCCGACTGCGAGAGCGCGATGACGAGGGAGTCCGCGAAGTCGAGCTCGGCGCCGTAGTAGACGGACAGCGAGATCGAGTCGCGCGTCGCCGTCCAGCCGGACAGGATCCCGAAGGCGTAGACGGCGTAGGAGGCCGCATTGTCGGACGAGCCGTGCGCGACGAGGCGGACGAGCCGCGGGCGCGAGCCGATCCGGCGCCCGACCTCGGCGATCTCCTCCTCGGCGGCAAGCAGGTCGCGAAGCGCGGCGGGCTGCTCGCGGATCTCCGCCAGGAAGATCTCGCCCGCGGCCATCGCTAGATCCTTCCGAGCGTTTGCTCGTCGTCTGCGCCGAAGAGGTAGAGCCAGCCCTTGCGGACGCCGAACTCGACCGCGTCGCCGGGATCCCGCCGGATGTGGCCCTCGGCCTGGACGACGAAGGGCGCGCCGCCCGCGGCCGTGACGCCGATCAGGGTCTCGCGCCCGAGCGACTCCACGTACGTGACGCTCCCCTGGATCGGCCCGAGGAGGTCCGGCTCCGTGCCCCACAGCCGCGTGTGCTCGGGGCGGACGCCCATCATCACCTCGTCCGGCACGGAGTCCGCGGCGCCGACGTCGAGGCGCAGCTCGCCGGAGGCGAGCGTCACGCGGCCGTTTCCGCGGTCGGCCGTGAAGCGTCCGATCTGCATCGCGGGGCTCCCGATGAACGCGGCCACGAACGTGTTCGCCGGCCGCGCGTAGACCTCCTCGGGGGCGCCGCATTGCTCGAGCACGCTGTCGCGCATGACCGCGATCCGGTCGCCCATCGTCATCGCCTCGACCTGGTCGTGCGTCACGTAGACGGTGGTTGTGTCCACCTCGCGCTGGAGTCGGCGGATCTCGGCGCGGGTCTGCGTGCGGAGCTTCGCGTCGAGGTTCGAGAGCGGCTCGTCCATGAGGAAGACCTGCGGGTCGCGGACGAGCGCGCGGCCGAGCGCGACGCGCTGCCGCTGTCCACCTGAGAGCTGGCGGGGCTTGCGGTCGAGGAGCTTCTCGAGCCCGAGCATCTCGGCCGACCTCGTCACCTGCGCGTCGATCTCGGCCTTCGGGAGCTTGCGCATCCGGAGGCCGAACGCGAGGTTCTGGCGCACGCTCATCTGGGGGTAGAGCGCGTAGTCCTGGAAGACCATTGCGATGTCGCGGCCGCGCGGCGGGACGTCGTCCACGACGCGGTCGCCGATGCGGATGTGGCCGCCGTCGAGCGGCTCGAGGCCGGCGAGGAGGCGGAGCGCGGTCGTCTTGCCGGACCCGGACGGCCCGACGAGCACCATGAACTCGCCGTCGGCGATGTCGAGCGTGAGCTCCGCGACCGCGACGGTCTCGCCGAACCGGCGGGTGGCCTCCTCGTAGGCGACGCCGGCCACTAGCCCTTCACCGCCCCGGAGAGCATCCCGGCGATGAAGTGCCGCTGGAGGAAGATGTAGAGCAGGACGACGGGCGTCGCGACGATCACCGAACCGGCCGCGAGCAGGCTGAGCTGCGACGAGTGCTGCCCCTGGAAGAACGCAAGGCCGAGGGGCGCGGTGCGGAGGTCCTCGCTCGACACCATGACGAGCGCGAGCAGGAACTCGTTCCACGTCCACATGAAGACGAGCACCATCATCGTGAGGATCGCGGGCCGCCCGAACGGGACGAGGACGCGCCAGAGCGTCGTCCAGCTCGAGGCGCCGTCGATGCGGGCGGCCTCGAGGAGCGAGCGCGGCGTCGCGAGGAAGAACGCGCGCATCCAGAACGTCCCGAACGCGACCGAGAGCGCGACCTGCGGGAGGATCAGCGCCCAGTAGGTGTCCGTCAGGTTCACGTCGCGAAGCTTGAAGTAGAGCGGAATGACGAGCGCCTCGAGCGGGATCATCAGCCCGGCGATGAAGACGTAGAAGAGGACGGTCGAGCCGCGGAAGCGCATCGTCCCGAAGGCGTAGCCGGAGAGGATCGAGAGGAACGTCGAGGCGACGACCACGCTCACCGCGACGATCGTCGAGGAGCGCAGGTAGGTCGAGAAGTGGCCCTGGTTCCAGGCGTCGCGGAAGTTCTCGAAGTGCAGGCTCGACGGAATCCCGAAGCCGGTCGACTCGCCCGGCGGGCCGAGCGCGGTCAGAAGCATCCCGAGGATCGGGTAGAGCGCGATCACCGCGAACACCGTGAGGATCGCGTAGTTCAGCACCTGCTCGCCGCGGCTGATCATGCGCGGCCCCGCTCGGAGATGCGCGTGATCCCGAAGGTGATCACGAGGATCATCGCGGCCAGCGTGATGCCGATCGCCGCCGCGAGCCCGATCTGCCCCTGCTGGAACGCCTTGTTGTAGACCTCGAACGCCGGCACGGAGGTCTGGTTGCCCGGGCCGCCCTGCGTCGTGATGTAGACGAGGTCGAAGTTCCGGAGCGCGGCGATCGTGGTCAGCGTCAGCGCGACCGCGATCTCGCCGCGGAGGTTCGGCAGGGTCACCGCGAAGAACTCGCGCACGGGGCCGGCGCCGTCCACGCGCGCGGCGTCGTAGAGGCTCTGCGGGATCCGCTGGACGCCGGACATGAAGAGGACGAGCGCGAGCCCGGTCGCGACCCACGTCCCGATGAAGCCGACCGCGTAGAGCGCCAGGTTGAAGTCGCCGAGCCACGCGCGCTCGAGCGAGCCCAGGCCGACCTTGCCGAGGAAGTCGTTCAGGGAGCCGTTGTTCGGCGCGTAGATCATCCGCCACACCACCGCGACGACGACCAGCGGGATGACCTGCGGGAGGAAGAGGACGGTGCGGAACGCGGCCTGCCCTCGCATGCGCGCGCGCGAGAGGGCCGCGACCATGATCAGCCCGAGGGTGACGGGCAGGACCGCGTAGAAGACGATGAGGACGAGCGAGTGCCCGAACGCCTGGCGGAGCGGGCCGCTGCGGAAGATCTCCTTGTAGTTGTCGAGGCCGACCCACTCCATGGGGAGGAGGCCGTCCCACGTGTGCAGCGAGTACCAGACCGCGAAGCCGAGCGGCGCGAGGACGAACAGCGCGTAGATCGCGAACGCCGGAAGGATGTAGAGGTAGCCGACGTGCCGCGGCTCGCCGGGCGGGTCCCGGCGGGACACCTTGGCAGAGCGGAGAGCCCGCCCCAGCAAGAGCTCTGCTGGGGCGGGCTCGGCGACTACCCCTGGCTCAGCGTGCGCCGGAGTGGAACTTCGCATAGTCCGCCTGAATGGCGCTCACGAAGTCGGCCGGTGACGTCTGGCCGCCCATGAGCTTCTGGATCTCGGCCGTCGAGGTGTCGTACATGGTCGGCGTCGCCCAGTCGAGGTACGGCACGATCGCGTCCTCGTCATTGGCCTTCTTCCAGGCCTCGTAGACCTCGGTGTCGAGGCCCGCCGGCACGGTCACAGGCGCCTTGCTCGCGGACAGGTTCCCGTTGTCCGTGACGACCTGCATCGCCTCGTCGTTCGTGATGAAGTTGATGTACGCCGCGGCCGCGTCGGCGTTCGCCGTCTTCGAGCTGATCGCCCACGGCAGGCCCTCGCCGCCGAGCGAGGCCAGCGAGCCGCCCTCGGGCGGCGGGACGAGGAAGAAGCCGACCTTGTCCCCGAGCGCCTTGCCGAGGTCGGAGGTCAGCCAGCTCCCGGTGATGAGGAACAGGCCCTTGCCCTTCCCGAAGTCCTGCCACGACGGGTCGTAGCCGAGACCCGCGAAGCCGTCGGTGAAGTAGCCCTTCGAGGCCCAGTCGGCGAGCGTGGTGGCCGCCGCGGTGTTGCCCTCGTCCTCGAAGCTCGGCGTGCCGTCTCCGAAGATGAAGTTCCGGGCGTAGTCCTTGTCCACGTTCTGGAGCTGGATCGTCTCGAACTCGTGGATCCCGGGCCACTTGTCCAGGTTCCCGAACTGGACGGCGGTCTCGCCCGCGCCCTTCGCCTTCTCGACGGCGGCGACGAAGTCCTCCCACGTCGCGGGGACGTCGAGGCCGAGCTTCGAGAGGATGTCCTTGTTGTAGTAGACGCCGACGACCTCGCCGGTCATCGGGACGCCGTAGAGGTTGCCGGAGCCGAACGTCGCGGCGTCCGCCGAGAACTGGTTCATCTTGAGGATCCCGGTGGAGTAGCGGTCGGCCCAGCCGTAGGCGTCCGAGTAGTCGGAGAGGTCGAGCAGGAGGTTCGCCTTGACGAGCGGACCCATCGCCGCGTAGCCGTTGTTCGCCTCGACGACGTCGGGCGGGTTCGGGCCGGAGGCGGCGAGCTTGAGCGTGGTCTGGAGGTCGGTGAACGACTTCGCCACGCGCTTGATCGTGATGTTCGGGAACTTCTCGTGGAACTGCTTGTTCAGCTCGACCATGGCCGAGTTCTGGCCGCCGCGCACCTCCTGGTCCCACACGGTCAGGGTCACGTCTCCGAGCGACGCCGCGTCGGTGTTCACGCCGCCGCCGCCGCTCGTTCCGGCTCCACCGGACGTGCTGGTCTTGTCCTCGCCGCAGCCGGCGAGCATCGCGAGCGCGAAGACCGCGGCGATCGCGAGGACGAGCTTCATCGAACGTGATCTCGAGAGGTACATCAGCGCTCCTTTGCCGTTGGCTCTTGTACGACCGGGCCGAGCTCGGCAAGCGCGCGCTCGAGCTCGTCGAGGGTTGAGGCGCCGGCGGCTCCCGTGACCGTCCGCACCGAGAGCGCGGCGTAGACCGCCGCGCGCCGCAGCCGCTCGGCGAGCGGCAAGCCGGCCAGATCCCCCCAGACGTACGCGGCGGCGAAGAGGTCGCCCGCGCCCGTCGTGTCGCGTGCCTCGACGCGGGGGGCGCCCGCCGAGGCCAGCTCTCCGCCGGACGCCGCGACCGCGCCGTCCGGCCCGCACGTGACGACCGCGGTCGCGACGTGCTCCGCGAGGGCCAGCGCTGCGCCCTCCGGGCTCGCTTCGCCCGTGAGGCGCGTCGCCTCCGAGCGGTTGGTGAGGATTGCCGCCGCCCGGCCGAGCCCCCTCGGGGAGACGGCCCGCGAGCCGGGTCGCGGCCTCGTCGCCGAGGACGGCGTAGGCGGCTGCACCCTCCGGCACGAGGCCGAGGGCGTCGATCGAGACGATCGCGGCGCGCGGATGCAGCTTCGCGACCACGGAAGGATCGAGTGAGACGGGAGGCTCGAAGGTGGCGAAGGCGCGCTCGCCGCCGACCGGGAGGACGACGGTGACCGCCGTCCGCTCGACGGTCGGGCCGGCGAGGACGATCCCCTCCGCCTCGAGCTCGCGGCGGAGGAGCTCGCCCGCGAGGTCGGTGCCGACCGGCGCGACGAGCGCCGTACGCAGGCCGAGGCGGGCGAGGCCGACCGCGGTGATCGCGGCGCCGCCGGGCGTCGCGTGGAGATCCTCGGCGTAGCGCTCCTCGCCGGGGGCGGGCAGCGCCTCGAGGCCCTCGAACGTGATGTCGAGGAACGCGTGGCCGACACAGGCGACGTCGACGCTCACCGGAACATCTCCGCGAGCTCGTGCTGGCGCTCCGCGTAGCCGGCGAAGATCCGGCGCGCGACGTTCACCGAGGGCACGAGCGGGTGGAGGGCGAGCGCCTCGATCGCGAGCTCGCGCGAGCCCTCGCGCGCCGCCCGGATCGCCGTGCGCTCGACGCCCTTCACCGACTCGATGAGCGCGCGGGCGTGTGCGGGCACGTCGCCGACGGCCGTCGGCACCGCCCCGGTGCGCCCGACGGCGCAGGGCACCTCGACCACGGCCTGCTCGTCCAGGAACGGCAGGCTCGACCGGTTCGCCGTGTTCACGATCAGCACCCGGCCGTCGCCCCGCGCGATCGCCTCGACGAGCGCGATCGCCTCGCCCTCGTAGCCGCCGACGTCCTCCCACTCGTCGGCCGCTTCGACCCCGGCGGCTGCCCAGGCCTCCGCGAAGTACGTCTCGTCGCGCTCGCGCCGGGTCGCGCGCCACGCGTCGAGCGCCTCGGCCGGCGCCGCGCCGTTCCCGGAGTAGAACTCGGCCTGCTGGCGCAGCAGGAACTCGCCGCGGAGCTGGAGCCCCGAGCGGAGCGCGCCCACCGTGTCGGCCGCGAAGTAATAGAAGTAGAGGTACTCGTTCGGGATCATCCCGAGCGTCTGGAGCCACTCCGCGCCGAAGAGCTTGCCCTCCTCGAACGACTCGAGCCGCTCGGGGTCGGCGAGGAGATCGGGGAGGAGGTCGCGCTCGCCGTCGTACACGCCGCGGAGCCAGCCGAGGTGGTTCAGGCCGAAGTAGTCGAACCAGAGGTCGTCGGTCTCGCGGCCGAGCGCCGCGGCGACCCGGCGGCAAAGCGCGGTCGGCGAGTCGCAGATCCCGAGCGCCCGGCCGCCGAGCGTCTCCTGGATCGCCTCGGTCACGAGCCCGGCCGGGTTGGTGAAGTTGACGAACCAGGCCTGCGGGGCACGTGAGGCGACCTCCTCGGCGATCCGGTCCATGACCGGCACCGTGCGGAGCGCGAAGCAGATGCCGCCGGGCCCGGTCGTCTCCTGGCCGACGACGCCCTCGTCGAGCGGGACGCGCTCGTCCACGACGCGGCCCTCGAGCCGGCCGACGCGGATGGCGCAGAACACGAAGTCGGCGCCGTCGAGCGCCTCGCCGAGGTCGCCGGTCACGCGGAAGGGGAGCCGCTCGCCGCGCTCGGCCGCGAGGCCTTCGAGCACCGCGGAGATGCGCGTCAGGCGCTCCTCGTCGAGGTCGTACAGCGTGACCTCCTCGATCCCGAGCCGCTCCGCGCGCACGAGCAGCGCGCCGTAGACGAGCGGCACCCGGAACCCGCCGCCGCCGAGGAGGGCGATCCTCATGCGAGCACCGCCTCGACCCCGAGGGCTTCGAGCGCGCTCACCGGCAGCGAGCCCGCGACGGCGTCCGTCACCACGGCGTCGAGCTCCTCGGGCCCGCAGACGCGCACGACGCCGGACATGGAGAACTTCTGCTCGTCCGCGAGCAGCACCGCCCGCTCCGCGGAGGCGATCATGCCGCGCTTGATCGGAACCTCGACCATGGTCGAGTCCATCACGGACATATCCTCGCGCACTCCGCTCGCGCCGAGAAATGCGATGTCGGCGGAGAGCTGGCGGAGCGCGTCCTCGGCGAGCACGCCGACCACCGAGCGGTAGTTCCGCCGGACGACGCCGCCGAGGAGCACGAGGTCGATCGTCTCCTCCGGCAGCAGCTCCTCCATTACGGCGAGGTTGCTCGTCACGACGGTGAGCTTGCGCCCCCGCAGCCGCCGTGCCAGCTCGAGCGTCGTCGTCCCGATGTCGATCATGATCGTCATCCCGTCCACGACGAGCTCGGCGGCCGCGATGCCGATCCGCGCCTTCGCCTCGTGGCGCTCGACCACGATCTCCGCGAAGGGCGGCTCCTCCCGGTCCGACACCGCGCCGCCGTGGACGCGCGTCAGCTTCCCGTCCCGAGCGAGCGCCGCGAGGTCGCGGCGCACGGTCATCTCGGAGACGTCGAAGCGCTGCGCGAGCTCCACCACCCCGGCGCCGCGGCCGCTGCGAACCGCGGTCAGGATCAGCTGCCTGCGCTGGGCTGCGAGCACGGGAAACGCCGCGGGAGGGAGTCCATCAGGCCTCGATTCTACTAGGGTCGAGGGAGTTTCTGTTCAGATTTGTTCGGATCGTGGAGGGGCGCCGGATTGCCCCGGCGCCCCTCCACGTGGGGCCGGTTAGCCGACGGGCGCCGCGAGGCTCTGCGTGCCTCCGGCGTCCGACGCGAACGAGACGAGCACCGTGCCGCCCGCCGCGACCGCCGCGCGCGCGGCGGCCGAGAGCGGGATCGCCACGGTCGCCCGCTTCCCGCGCTCGAGGGTGACGACGACGTCGGCGACGCTCGCCGTCCCCGTCCAGACGAACACGTGCGCCCGGCCGGAGCTCGTGGCGAGCAGGCCGAGCGTCACCCCGGTGGACGTGAGCGTGGGCTCCGGGCTGAACCGGGCCCGCGCGTTCGCGGCGACCGCGCTTCCGCCGCCGAGCGGCACGCCGTCCACCGTCGCCTGGAGGATCGACTGCGGCGAGTCCACGCTCAGCGCCGCCGTCTGCTCGATCACCGGGTCGGCGGGCGTGGTGGGACGCCCTGCCGGCGCGGTGTAGCCCGGCAGCGTCGCGTGGCCCCAGCGATAGGGGTCGCCCTGGACGCCGCCGTAGGTCGACCAGCCGAGCCGCGTCTGGCCCGTCAGGTCCTGCGTGTCGGAGTCGTAGATGAAGATGTTCAGGCCCATGTGGGCCGGGTCGGCCGCCGCCGGGAGGTCGGCGAGCGGGATCTTCACCTCGAGGGTGTAGCCCGCGTACGGCGCGCTGACGACGGACGCGACCGTCATCCCCGGCGCCGTCTCCGGGCCGCCCTGGTGGTTGTCGGCGTCGCGCTCGAAGCACGGCGGGTTCCCGTGGGCCGGGTCGTTCGTGACCGGGAAGATGCCGGTCTTGAACGTCGTCGCCGTGTTCTCGGAGACGCCGCGCGGGTCGAGCGTGATCTCGACCGAGTCGGTGCGCCAGTGGCGCTTGCAGTCCGTCGGCGCGACCTTCGTCCCGAGCGTGTCGTCGGTGACACGCACGAGGAAGTACAGGTCGTCCCCGGTCCGCGTGACCTTCGCGCTCCCGGAGCAGTCGGCCGCCGAGTCGCACGGCGAGCCCTCCCAGAGGCGGCTCAGGTCGAGCGTCGGGCCCGTGTACTCGCCCGGCGCCTCGACGCCGTTGACGGTCGGCGCCGCGACGGACGCCGGGATCGCCGTGACCGGCACGAGCTCGAGGCCGAACGTCTCCGCGCTCGACCCGGCGCCGCTCGTCGTCGTGACCGACGAGTCGTAGTCGCCGTTCGTCCCGCCCTGGTTCGCGGTCGGGAGCGCCGGGTTCGTGTTCGTCACGTCGAACGAGACGGAGGTGTCGCCTCCGGCGGCGAGGCCCGTGTACGAGCGCGACGCCGGGCTCGCGGAGAACCCGGCCGGGAGTGTCAGCGAGACGCTGCCTGACTGGGTCGAGCCGCTCCAGTTGTGGAGATCCACGCGCACGGAGCGGGTCTCGCCGGTGCCGATCGAGAGCACTGGCTTGACGAGGCCGCCGAGCTGCGGGACGCCGACCTCGCGCGCCCACTGCTCGAACTGCGCGACCTGCGGGAGCCGCTGCACGGTCCCCTGGACGGCCGGGTCCACGCGAACCGCCAGGTCCGTGTGCCCGGTCAGCGCGCCCGAGGTGAGCGTGGCCGAGATTCGGGCGCGACCGGCCGCGGCGCCGGCCGGAGGCGTCACCGTGAAGGTCGCGGTGGTCTCACCGCTCGACGTGACCGAGCCGAGCGCCCCGCTTCCGGCGGCCGTCCAGCCGGCCGGGAGTTGGAGCGCCACCGAGGTCTTCGGGAGCGCGCTGCCCGCCGCGCGCGCGTGCGCGGTGACGTGGAACGGCGTCCCGGCGGCGACGTCGAAGCGGTCGCTCGTCAGGTAGAGCTCCGTCCCGAGCGGCAGGCCGCCCGGCGCTGGGATCGACGCGCCCTGGAAGATCGCGGTCGTCTGCGGTGCTCGTCGCGTCGAACGGCACGCGGCTCGCGATCTGCGTGAACGTGTTGCACGGGATGATGAACGGGAAGTCCGGCGGCGACGGGAACGCGCCGAAGCCCTGCGAGAGGTACTCGTGCGCGGCGTCCCAGAGGATGTGCCACCACGGGAGCCCGCCGTTTGCCGGCGACGGAGTGCCCATCCAGACGCCGAAGACGTCGTCGGTCGGCTCGCTCTTCACGAACGTCGTCGCGCAGTCGGGACCGGACGGGCCGGAGCCGGAGGCGCCGCCGCGGAAGAGCCGCTTCACGCGCCACGTCGAGAGCCCCTCGCGCGAGAGCTGGTCGGAGAAGCGAGTCGGATCGGCCGCGGCGTAGAACGCCTCGGTCGCGAGCCGGGCGGCGTACTGGTGGTTGCCGTGGTTCCCCGGCGAGGGGGCCGGATCCATCGTGATGATCACGTCGGGCCGCGTCTCGCGGACGAGGCGGACGACCTTCGCGAGGGAGGCCTCGTGGCCCCAGATCTGCTCGGTCAGGGGCGAGCTGACCGTGTAGAAGAAGTCGACAGTGTCGAGGTAGAAGATGTTCTCGATCCCGGCCTTGCCGACGGCGCGGCGCTCCTCGCCCTCGCGCAGGATGCCGAGCGCCGGGCCCTCCTCGGGGCCGACCGCGTTGCCGCCGCCCTCGCCCCGCGTGATCGTGACCACGCCGGTCGTGAGCCCGTGGTCTTCCGCCCACTGGCCGAAGGCCGGGATGGTGAACGCCTCGTCGTCGGGATGCGCGCCGACGAAGAGGACGTTGAGCTTCACCGCGTCGGCCTTCGGCGGGCTCGACGCGGCGCTCGCGGCGCCTGCGAGTCCGAGCGCGCCGAGAACGACGAGCGCAGTGACGGGGAGCAGTCTTCGCATCAGAACCCCCTTCTGACGGGCGCGCGCCCGCATCTCGGCGGCGGCGCGACACTTGACATCGCCAACGGCCCATCCTAACGTCCCACGCGTTCCGGATGTTCGATTTCGCGCGAAATTGGTGCGAGCGAACACCGGTGTACGGGACAGCCCCAATCCTGTGGCCCTGGAGGAGGAAACCGACGTGCGGACTCTGAAGCGCTCCGGCGCGGTCCTCGTGTTCGGCGTCGCCCTGGCGGCGATCGCGCTCTTCGCGATCGGCCGGGCAACGCCCGCGAGCGCTGCGCCTCCCACCACGAACTCGGTCGACAACCCCCTGAAGATCAACGTGATGGGCGAGTGGGCCCATCCGGACGACGACACGAGCATCATCGGACCCTGCGGCGTCTGGCACCAGCGATACGGCGTCCGCTGCGGGATCATCATGATCACGCGCGGCGAGGGCGGCGGGAACGCGGTCGGCACGGAGATCGGGCAGGCGCTCGGCCTCCGGCGCGAGAACGAGGACCGCACCGCGCACTACCGCTCCAGCACGGTCGACATCTTCAACCTCGACCGCGTCGACTTCTTCTTCAACCAGAGCGCTCCGGAGACGGAGTTCTTCTGGGGCCACGACGAGACGCTCCGCCGGATCACGCGGATCATCCGCATGACGAAGCCGGACGTCTACATCGGCTTCACGCCGACCCTCGGCGCCGGCCACGGCAACCACCAGTGGGCCGGCCGGATGATCTGGGAGGGCATCAACGCGGCGGCGAACCCGAGCTTCTTCCCCGACCAGCTCACGGGCGCGCATCCGCTCACGACCTGGCAGGTCAAGAAGGCCTTCTCCGGCGGGTCGACCGCCGGGACCGGCGGCACGACGACCACGGCCGACTGCACCACCGGGTTCATCCCGACTCCGGGCACGAACCTCGACACGGTCGTCGGCGTGTGGACGGGCTACGACTCGCCCTACCTCTGGCCGCCCGGCAACGTCCAGGGCCGCCCGGCGGGCACGCCGAAGATCTGGGCGCAGGTCGCCACCGAGGGCAGCGCGGCCTACCCGACGCAGAGCCGCGTGATGAGCAAGGCCACGTCGACCCCGGGCTGCTCGCGCTTCGGGCAGACGTGGGCGAGCGTGCCGTTCCAGCCGAACACGAACCCGGACGGCACGGCTAACCCGCTCGCGGGCAAGGACGACGCCGTGCTCTACGGCGCGACTGTCGCCGATCCCGGCGGGCTTCCCGCTCGGGACGCTCGAGTACCTCACCTTCAACCGGTTCTTCAACGTGCCGGGCTCGCCGTTCCAGGCGACCCTCCACCTGAAGTCGGGCGGCGCCACAATCCCGGCCGGGACGGCCGCGCTGACCGTGCCCACCGGCTGGACCGTGGACGCGCCGAAGCCGATCGGCCCGACCACGAGCGCGAGCGAGTCGACGGTCACCTTCACGGTGACGCCGTCCGGTACGGCCGCGAGCACGAACTTCAAGATCTCGGCGCTCGTGACGAGCGGCGCGTCGTCGGGCTACACCGACAACGTCGTCCGCATCGTCCCGGCCGTCGAGGGCCGCTTCCACCGCTGGGGCAAGTGGGGCGAGTTCGACAGCTGGCTCAACAACCTCGCGCCGGCGGCGCTGCGGCTCGGTCGCTCCGCCGCGGTGCAGTCCATGCCGATCAACTCGACGATCCCGCTCCAGGTGGACGTGCACAACTGGTCCACGGTCTCGCAGAGCGGCTCCGTGACGCTCACGCTCCCGGCGGGCTTCACCGCCGACGCGCTGTCCAAGCCGTACGGCCCGCTCGCGGGCGGCGCGGACACGACCGTCACGTTCCAGCTCACGAACACGGACACGACGCTGCCGGGCGCGGCGATCAACGAGACGTCGAACACGATCCAGCAGCGGACGATCGGGATTGCGACCTCGTACTCGTCGCCGGCCGCCTCGGCCAGCGAGAACCTGAGCATGTCGCTCCTCCCGACGACGGCGATCCCGCAGGCGGCGGCCGCTCCGACCGTGGACGGTCTCGCGTCCGCGGGCGAGTACACCGGCCCGGCGCTCGATCTCAGCCGGCGCTGGTCGGGCGGCGGCAACTGCCCGGCGTTCCCGGACTGCGGGACGCAGGCGGGCACGCTCCCCGGTGACCCGAACTCGACCTACGCGAAGGTCGACCTGGAACAACGACAACCTCTACTTCTACATCCACGTCAAGCGACGACTTCCAGAGCTACGCGGTGCTTCCGTCGGAGTGCATCGCCCACTGGCTCGCGGACTCGGTCGAGATCCTGATCGACCCGCGCGGCAACTCGTCCGAGACGAACTTCGACACCGGCACGACGTTCAAGCTCGGCGTCTTCCCGTTCACGAACGACCCGTCCAACTTCAACGGCAACGGCGTGAACGGGCCGTGCTGGGAGCGGGACGCGGACAACCACCAGGGCTACTCGACCGGGCCGCTCGCGGCGACGGTCGACGCGGCCCCGAACGCCCCGGGCGTCCAGGTCGCCTCGACCGCGACGTGGGTCGGCACCAACGAGACCACGACGTCGACACAGCTACGGCGCCGGGCGGCGGCTACTCGCTCGAGGTGAAGATCCCGATGGCCGACCTCCCCGCGGCGGTCGATCCGGCTCGCATGGCGCTGAACATCACGCCGTACGACGAGGACAACACCGCGGCGGCGGGCACGACCACGCTGCGCCACATCGACAACTCGACGCGGCTCGGCTGGTCGAGCGACACCGGCGGCGTGCAGGCGGATCCGTTCCGCTGGGGCCGCACGACCCTGACCGGCTACACGCCGCCTCCGGGCCGCTCGCCGATCCCGATCACGCCGAACGTCTCGCATCCGAACCTGGACGGCGTGGACTCGCCGCAGACCATGTGGCAGTCGGCCCAGGACGGCGTGCCCATCTCGGGCCGCAACCCGGCGCCGGCCAACGACTCGATCTCGATCCAGAACCTGACGCTCGGAGCGTCGTCGGCCGATCTCGACATCGTCGCGACCGGCTCCGGCACCGCCCACGTGTTCCTGTGGAGCGGTGACCACGGCGCGATCCCGGTGTTCATCACCACGTGCGACCCGGCGACGAACCCGCCGCCGGACTACGGCCTCTCCGCGTGCGCGGTGACCGACGGCGGCATCCCGCCGTGGTCGCCCGACATGAGCGGCCGGGTGGTCCGCGACCTCGTCGTGACCGTCACCGGGGCCGGGACGCAGCACGTCTCGATCCCGCTCGACGCCGCCTCGCGGGCGAAGCTCGCGACGAACGGGCTCGGCGATCATCTCGTTCGAGACGCCGTCGAGCGAGGTGCAGGCGTTCTCGTTCGGGCTCGCCCAGGCGGGCGTGACCGTGTCGCAGAGCTCCGCGGTGTCGTTCCAGAACGACCCCGTCACGCTCACCGCGACCGTGACCGGCACCGACCCGCTCTTCCCGGGCACGCCCACCGGCCAGGTGCGGTTCACCGTGGACGGGAACCCGATCGGCTCGCCGGTCCCGCTCGACGCGTCCGGACACGCGTCGCTCACGACGACCGAGCTGCCACCCGGTACGCACCAGATCCGGGCGGTCTACCTCGGTGACGCCGACTACGCGCAGGTGACGAGCGCTTCGATCGACCACCTGACGAAGGGCGCGTTCGAGCAGCTCGCGGATCTCTCCGCGGCGGTTGCCGGGCTCAACCCGTCCTTCGGCAACGCGGTGGACAACGCGACGAAGCACCTCGAGATGGGCATGACCGACCAGACCTGCAAGGAGCTCTCCGACTTCGACAAGAAGGTCGAGAAGGAGAAGGGCCTCCCGGCAGTGCAGGCGGCGGCGCTCCTCGCCGCCACGGCCAGGCTCGAGACGCTGCTCGGCTGCTGATCCTCCTACGCGACCTACCCTGTGTGAGGGCCCCGGTCTCGGGGCCCTCACACATGTCTCGGCCCATCGTCCTCATCGCGGCGCTCGCGCTCCTCGTGGGCGGATGCTCCGACTCGCAGCCGGCCACGACCGCCGCCGCGCCGCCTCCGGCCACGCTCACCGACCCGGGCCCGGCCGCTCCTGAGCTCGAGGCGCTCCTCCCGGACAGGGTCGGGAACGTGCGGCTCACAAAGGCGAGCACGACCGGCGAGGAAGTCTTCCGCGGCAACGCGTTCGGGGACGAGATGTCGAAGTTCCTCGCAACGGTCGGCAAGGAGCCGGGCGACCTTCGCTTCGCGAACGCGATCGACACCTCGGAGACCGCGAAGCTCGAGCTGGGCGTCTGGGAGGTGCCGGGCGTCGCGCCCGCGGACCTCCGCGAGGCGATCGTCACGGCGTCGCGGCCGAATGCGCCGGGGCTCGAGGTCTCGCCAGGGACGCTCGGCGGGAAGCAGGTGACGAAGGTCGTCTATCCCGGCGGCTCGACGCTCTACCTGGTGGACGGGTCGGGCGTCGTCTTCTACGTCGGCTCGACCGACGAGGCCCTGGCAGCCAAGGCGCTCGCGCTCCTCCCGTAGGGCATACTCGTGCAATCGATTCCACCGGCTTCCGCAGCGGCCCGACCGAGCGCCTGACGACCGCGCAGGCCGTCATCCGCTACCTCCAGGCGCAGTGGAGCGAGCGGGACGGCGAGCGGCGCCGGCTGATCCCCGCGATGTGGGGGATCTTCGGCCACGGGAACGTCGCGGGGCTCGGCCAGGCGCTCGAGGAGTACGGCACCGACCTCCCGTACCTCCAGGCCCGGAACGAGCAGTCGATGGTGCACGCGGCGACCGCGTTCGCGAAGGCGACCGAGCGGCGCCAGGCGCTCGCGTGCACCTCGTCGATCGGCCCCGGCGCGACGAACATGGTCACGGGCGCCGCGCTCGCGACGATCAACCGCCTGCCCGTCCTCCTCTTCCCGGGCGACGTCTACGCGACCCGGCACCAGGGCCCCGTGCTCCAGCAGCTCGAGCACCCGCTCGCGGGCGACGTGAGCGTGAACGACGCGTTCCGCCCAGTCAGCCGGTTCTTCGACCGGATCCAGCGGCCCGAGCAGCTCCTGACCGCGCTGCCCGAGGCCATGCGCGTGCTGACGAGCCCGGTCGAGGCGGGCGCGGTCACGATTGCGCTGCCGCAGGACATCCAGTCGCACGCCTTCGACTTCCCCGCCGCGTTCTTCGACGAGCGCGCCTGGAGGATCGAGCGTGCGCACCCCGATTCCGGGCGGATCGCCGAGGCGGCGGAGCTCCTCGGCGCCGCGCGGCGGCCGCTCGTCGTGGCCGGCGGCGGCGTGATCTACGCGCAGGCGCGCGAGGAGCTGGCCGCGTTCGCCGCGCGGTTCGGGGTTCCGGTGGCGGAGACGTTCGGCGGCAAGGGCGCGATCGCCGCGGACGACTGGTTTGCGCTCGGCGGGCTCGGGCTCGAGGGCAACCCGGCCGCGAACCGGATTGCAGCCGAGGCCGACCTCGTCCTCTGCGTCGGCACGCGCCTCACGGATTTCGCGACGGCGTCGCAGTCGCTCTTCCAGCACCCAGGCGTCCGCTTCGTGGCGATCAACGTCACCGACCGCGACGCGCGGAAGGAGGGTGCGCTGCCGGTCGTCGCCGACGCGCGCGAGGCGCTGCGGGCGCTGGCCGAGGCCGCGGCGCGCGAGCCGGACCCGGACTACGAGCGCGAGGTGCGCGAGGCCCGCGACGCGTGGCGGGAGGAGCGGCGCCGGGCGCTCACGGAGCAGGTCGAGGGCGAGGCGATGAGCCAGGGGCAGCTGATCGGCGTCGTGAACGAGCTCGCGCGGCCGGGCGACACGGTCATTTCCGCGGCGGGCGGCTTCCCCGGCGACCTGCTGAAGACCTGGGACCCGACCGGCGGGCGCACGTGCCACCTCGAGTTCGGCTACTCGTGCATGGGCTACGAACTGCCGGCGGGGATCGGCGTCCGGATGGCCCAGCCGGAGGGCGAGGTCATCGTGCTGATCGGCGACGGGACGTACCTCATGAACCCGACCGAGCTCGTCACCGCCGCGCAGGAGGGCCTGAAGATCACGGTCGTCATCTCCGAGAACCACGGGTTCCAGTGCATCCACCGCCTCCAGATCGCGAAGGCGGGGCGCGCGTTCGGGAACGAGTTCCGCGCGCGCTCGGACGGGCGGCTTGCCGGCGACTACCTGCGGCTCGACCTCGCGGCGACGGCCCGCGGGTTCGGCGCCCGGGCGTGGACGGCCGCGACGTCGGACGAGCTGCGCGCCGCCCTCGACGAGGCGCGCGCCGAACCCGGCCCGAGCGTGATCGTGGCCGAGACCGAGCCGCACCGCGACCTCCCCGGCTCGGGCGTCTGGTGGGACGTGGCGCCGGCCGAGGTCTCCGGCGAGCCCGAGGTACAGGGGCGGCGGGCGGAGTACGAGCGCGACCGCGACCGGCTCCAGCGCTTTCTCGGCTAGCAGATAATTCCTGGTGATTTCTCCCTGAGACGGCGATCTTCGACGAGCCGCGCGGGGTGCTCGTTCCCGGCCCACGCGTCTCGCGCTACGGGACGAACCCGTATGTGCTCCCGGCGCCGGTCGCGCCGACGGTCGTCGAGCCTGAGGAGGAAGCGCGCCGGCGCGGCCAGCAGCCGCAGGAGCGCCGCACGATGAGGCGCACCGGAACGCGCGTCTCGCCGGGCGGGCCGCCGGTGCCGTTGAGCGCGGCGAGGAGAAGCGACGCGGCGAGGTCGCCGAGCTCGCGCTCGGCGCGGCTCAGGGCGGTGAGCGGCGGGTCGAGCAGGTCGCCGAAATAGGGGTCGTCGAAGGAGACGAGCGCGACGTCGTCGGGAACGCGGGCGCCGGCGGCGCGGAGCGCCTCGAGCGCGCCGAGCGCGAGCGTGTCACTCGCGGCGACGATCGCCGTCGGCGGCGTGGGGAGGGCGAGGAGCGCCGCGGTCGCCTCGGCGCCGCTCGCCGCGGACCAGGCCGGGTCGCCGACGCGCACGTACTCGTCCGGGCAGTCGAGCCCGGCCGCGGCGACCGCGTGGCGGAAGCCGTCGAGGCGCTCGATCCCCGAGGTGAGCATGGGCGGCCCACCGACGTAGGCCACCCGTCGCTGGCGGTGCCGGGCGACGAGGTGGTCCACCAGCAGGCCGATCCCGTCCCGGTTCGCCAGCGCGACACGCGCCACGCCGGGCGCGTCGAGGATGTTGTCGAACGACACGACCGGCACGCTCGGGAGCTGGGGCGCCTCGCCCGACGCGGCGAGCAGTACGCCCTCGACCTGGTGGGCGGCGAGCGTCCTCAAGGCGGCGGCCTCCCGCTCGGGTTCGCGCTCCGTGTTCACTACGAGCACCTGGTAGCCGGCCCGGTCGAGCGCGTCCTGCGCGGCCTTCACCGTCCGGGCGTAGAAGTCGATCGCGATGTCCGGGACGACGACGCCGACGAGGCGCGACGAGCGCGTGCGGAGCGAGCGGGCGAGGTGGTTCGGCTCGTACCCGAGCTTGCGGGCGGCGGCGCGGACGCGCGCGCGGGTCTCGTCGTGCACCGCATGCCCCTCGCGGAGGGCGCGGGACGCCGTCGAGAGCGAGACGCCGGCTTCCCCGGCCACGTCGGCGAGCGTGGGGTCGGCCATCCCGCGATGGTAGCGCTCCGCGAAAACGATTTCTCGCGCCCGCACGGCGGGTTCGATTGACACGGAGCGACGGATTCTGCAATCGTTGCCAACGACATGAGCACGAACGGCACGATGCTCGCCGGCGTGTTCCGGGGCCCGGGTGTACCGGTCCTCGAGGAGCGGCCCCTCCCGCGCCCCGAGCGCGCGGGCGACGTGCTCCTCGACGTGGAGCTCTGCGGCCTCTGCGGCACCGACCTCCATGTCCTCGCCGACCCGCCCGGGCACCCCGCGGAGCCGGGCGTCGTCCTCGGCCACGAGCTCGTGGGGACGGTGGTCGAGATCGGCGCGGACGTGGTCGACCTCGAGCCCGGCACACGCGTCGTCGTCGCGCCCAACCTGAACTGCGGCACCTGCGCCTACTGTCGCCGCGGACTCAGGAACCACTGCATCCGGTTCTCGACCATCGGGATCTTCCAGGACGGCGGGCTCGCCTCGCGTGTCGTTGTCCCGGCGGTCGCGTGCCACCCCATCTCGCCCGACGTCCCGGCCGAGATCGCCGCGCTCGTCGAGCCGCTCTCGACCGTCGTCAACGGCGTCGAGCGGGCCGCGATCTTCCCCGGCGAGACCGCGGTCGTCCTCGGCGCGGGGCCGGTCGGGCTCATGTTCTGCTCGCTGCTCCACCACGCCGGCGCCACGGTGATCGCGGTCGAGCCCTTGGAGGAG
The DNA here is from genome assembly GCA_963720515.1 of uncultured Actinomycetes bacterium. Lineage (GTDB taxonomy): Bacteria > Actinomycetota > Thermoleophilia > Gaiellales > Gaiellaceae. The sequence goes on from OY970397.1 coordinate 1,309,499, forward strand.
CGCCGTGCGCTCGCGACCCGGCTCGGCGCGTTGGTCGCCCTCGAAGCGGGCTCGCTCGCCGAAGCGCGCGGCGAGCTCGGCGCGGACGTCGTCGTGGACGCCGTGGGCACGCAGCTCCCGGCGGCGCTCGAAGTCGTCCGCAAGGCGGGCCGCATCGTCCTCTTCGGCATGAACGCAGGCGCGTCCACGGAGATCCATCAGTACGCAATCACGCGGAACCAGCTCGACGTCCTCGGCGCCTACGTCGGCCAGGACGTCTTCCCCCGCGCGATCGCGCTCGTCGAGCAGGGCCGGCTCTCGCTCGACGGCATCGTCAGCGAGCGCGTGGCGCTCGAGGCGGTGCCGGAGGCGGTCGCGGACATGCGGAACGGCCACGCGGTGAAGGTGCAGGTCGAGCCCGTGTGATCGAGGCGGCCGTCCTGGGGCGCGTCGGGGCGGATCTCTATCCGAACGAGCTCGAGACCCCGCTCCGCGGGCAGCGCACCTTCACCCGCTTCGTCGGCGGCTTCGCGGGCAACGTCGCCACCGGGCTCGCGCGGCTCGGCGTCGCCACGGCGATCGTGTCGCGCGTGGGAGACGAGGGCCACGGCGAGTTCGTGCGCGACTTCCTCGAGGGCGAGGGCGTGGACTGCCGCTTCCTCGCCGTCGATGCCGAGTGGCCGACGCCGCTCACGTTCTGCGAGGTCTGGCCGCCCGACCGCTTCCCCCTCGTCTTCTACCGCAAGCCGACCGCGCCCGACTGGCGGCTCGCCCCCGAGGACTTCGACGCGGACGAGCTCGCGTCGGTGCCGCTCCTCTACGGGACCGGGACCGCGCTCGCGAAGTCGCCGAGCCGCGAGACGACCCTCGCCGCGCTCGCCGCCCACGAGGGCATCATCGTCTTCGACCTCGACTGGCGGCCCATGCTCTGGGAGAGTCCCGGCGCCTACCCGGGCGTCGCCCTCGAGGCCGTCGCGCTCGCGGACGTCGTGGTCGGGAACGAGGAGGAGGTCGAGGCGGCCGCCGGCGGCGTCGAGCGGATCCTCGCGGCGGGCGTGCCAGTCGTGATCGTGAAGCGCGGCGCGGAGGGCGCGACCGTCTTCGCCGAGGGCCGCCGCACCGAGGTCGCGGGCGTCCCGGTCGAGGTCGTGAACGGGCTCGGCGCGGGCGACGCGTTCGCGGCCGCCCTGGGCCACGCGCTCCTGCGCGGGCTCGGCCCGGAAGAGGGCGCGCACCGGGGCAACGCGGCCGGCGCGATCGTCGCCTCGCGGCTCGCCTGCTCCGAGGCGATGCCCACGCTCGCCGAGCTTGAGGCGGCGCTGTGAGCGAGCTGCTCCTCCGGGCCGGGACGTGGGACGCGGTCACGCCCGAGTCCGTCGGCTGGCGGTTCCTCTCCTTCGCCGTCGAGCGCCTCGGGGCCGGAGAGCGGCGCACCGCCGAGACCGGCGGGCGCGAGGTGGCGCTCGTCCTCCTCTCCGGCTGCGGCCGGATCGAGGCCGAGGGCGAGGCCTGGGAGCTCGGCCCGCGCGAGGGCGTCTTCACCGCGCTCCCGTGGACGCTCTACCTCCCGCGCGACACCGGGTACGCGATCGAGGCCGCGGAGCCGAGCGAGGTCGCGGTCTGCGGCGCCCTCTGCGACCGCCGCCGCGAGCCCGTGCTCCAGCGGCCCGAGGACGTCGGGATCGAGATCCGCGGCGCCGGCAACGCGACCCGCCAGATCACGAACATGCTCCAGCCCGGCTTCCCGGCGGAGCGGATCCTCGTCTGCGAGGTGCTGACGCCGGCCGGGAACTGGTCGAGCTACCCGCCGCACAAGCACGACGAGAACCGGCCCGGCGAGGAGGTCGCACTCGAGGAGACGTACTACTTCCGCACGCCCGCGCCCGAAGCCTTCGCGTTCCAGCGCCTCTACAGCCCCGAGCGCGCGCTCGACCTCACCGAGACCGTCGGCGACGGCGACCTGCTCCTCGTGCCGTACGGCTACCACACGACCGCCGCCGCGCACGGCTACGACCTCTACTACCTGAACGTGCTCGCCGGGGACGCGTACGCGATGACGGCGTCGGACGACCCGGCCCTCCACTGGGTGCGCGCGTCGTGGGACGGGATGGAGCGCGATCCGCGCGTGCCGCTCGTCACCGTGGACGGCCGGCGGTCGTGAGCGCGATCCGCGTCGCGAACGCTCCGGTCAGTTTCGGCGCGTTCGAGGAGACGGTCGGGTCGGGCGAGGTCCCTACCCCGGAGGCCGTGCTGATCGCGATCGCCGGGGCGGGCTACGAGGGCACGGAGCTCGGCCCGCCCGGCTACCTCGGTACGGCCGACGAGCTGGCGGCGCGGCTCGACCGCCACGCGCTCGCGCTGACCGGCGGCTTCGTGCCGGTCCGGTTCAGCGATGCTCAGGCGCGCGACGAGGATCTGGCCGTCCTTGCCGAGATCCTCGACCTATTCGAGGCGGTGGGCGCGACGGACGCGACGCCGGTGCTCGCGGACGCGGGCTCGGAGCGGCGCCGGGCCAACCCCGGGCGCGGCGTGGACGACCGCTCGCTCGGCCTGCACGACGCCGCCTTCCGCCGGCTCGTCGAGGGCGTCGAGCGCGCGCTCGACCTCGCGCGCTCCCGCGGCTTCGACCCGGTGTTCCACCACCATGCGGGCACGTTCGTCGAGGCGCTGTGGGAGATCGAGCGCCTGCTCGACGCGACCGACGTCGGGCTCCTGCTCGACACCGGGCACATCCTCGTCGGCGGGGGCGACCCGCTCGACGCGCTCGTGCGCTGGGGCGACCGGGTCGGCTACGTCCACGTGAAGGACGTCCGGCTCGACGTCCTGCACAGCGTCGTCACCGAGGGCGCGGACATGATGACCGCCTGGCGGCGCGGGCTCTTCTGCGAGCTCGGCGAGGGCGACGTCGACCTGCCCGGCGTTCTTCGACGCGCTTCGCGAGCGCGGCTACGACGGCTGGCTCGTCGTGGAGCAGGACCGGATTCTCGAGCCGGGCGAGGGCATCGGGCCGGCCGCCAAGGCGCAGGGGAGCAACCGCCGCTGGCTCGCCGAGCACGTGGGCATCTGATCCCCGCGGGGCAGGCGCACTGCGTGCCGACGCTCGACGAGGTGCGTGAGGAAGCGAAGGGCTGCCGACGCTGCGATCTCTGGCGCAGCGCGACGCAGACCGTCTTCGGAGAAGGGCCGAGGGGCGCCGCGGCGCTCTCCCGCCGCAGATCGTTTGTCGGACGAACTTGGGGCGACGTGCCTACGTGAACATCAGGCTGTAGTTCCCGCTGCCGGTCTTGACGTGGCCGCCGCCCGCCGGGCAGACGGACCCTGGGTTGCCGGCGAAGAAGAGGCCCTGGCACTTCTTGCACCAGCGCCAGTCGTGCTGCGCCGGGGAGCCCCACGCGTTGAAGATGAGCTTGTAGTTGCCGCTCCCGGTCTTGACGTGCCCCCCGCCGGCCGGGCACTTCGATCCCGGGTTGCCCGCGAAGTAGAGCCCCTGGCACTTCTTGCACCAGCGCCAGTCCTCCTGCCCGGGCGCACTCGGCCAGTTCTGGACGAGGTCGTAGTTGCCGCTCCCGGTCTTCACGTGCGTGCCGCCCGCCGGGCAGACCGAACCCGGGTTGCCCGCGAAGTAAAGCCCCTGGCACTTCTTGCACCAGCGCCAGTTCTGCTGGCCGAGGCTGAGGTCGGCGACGATACCGGTGAGCTGCGCGGCGTTCGACGCGGCCTGCGGCCCCATGCCGAACTTGACGAAGGCGCTCCAGATGCCCTGCCACGCTCCGGCCCGCTGGTTCTCGTTGATCCGGCCGGCCGCCTTGAGGCCGTCAAGCGCGAGCAGGATCGCGTCGCGGGCGACGAGGAAGCTCGGGTTCGCGGGCGTCAGCTTGAACCCGTCCATGACGAGCTGGAATCCGAAGTGCCGCGCCGTCCGACGGTTCATCTCCATCAGCGTCGCCGCCCAGATCTCGCCGATGTTGTGCGGGTCGCTCCCGTCGTAGCGGCCCGTGCCGAGCTTCCCGAAGTCGTCAGGGAAGTTGGCGTCGTAGGGGAACTTCCGGATGCCAGCCGTGTTGTTCAGGACCCAGTTGCCGAGGATGACCACGTCGTTGATCGTGCAGGCGACGTAGTCACTCCAGCCTTCGCCCATCCCGCCGCTCTGGGGATCGTCGAGCGCGTGGGCGTTCATCGGGCCGCCGACGAGCCGGTTCGAGATGCCGTGCGTGAACTCGTGGTAGACGACCGTCGAGTCGAAGGCGGTGTGCCGGCTCGTCGACGTGACGAGGCCCATGTTCATCGTCGGGCTCGAGCCGTCAACGGGAGTGTCCATGTTCGCCGTCCCCCAGACGGCACCCGGGTGCGAGCGCGCGTCGACGCGATCGGCCGCCGCCCCGCCGCGGCCGAGGTTGTCCTGCTGGAAGTTGCCGTCGGCCTCGCGGAACCCGGTCAGGTAGCTGATGTCGTGCATGTAGCAGCAGTAGTAGAAGATGTTCAGGACCTTCTGGTCGTCGCCCGTCGCATTGGCTGGATCGAAGGTCACGACGCCGTTCGACGTCGTTCCGGTGATCGTCGGACCGGCGGCCCCGAGATGGGCGAAGGTCGAGTTGCCGCTCGCCTGGTTCGTGCCGACCCAGGTGTCGGGGAACGGCCCGGGCAGGCCCGAGCCGACCTGGAGAAGGGCGTAGTCCCCGCTGCCCGTGGCGTCGTGGCCGCCGCCGGCGGGACATTTCGAGCCCGGGTTCCCGGCGAAGAAGAGCCCTTGGCACTTCTTGCACCAGCGCCATTCATGCTGGCCGAACGCGAGCGGCGCCTGGTGGATCAGCGTGTAGTCGCCGCTCCCGGTCTTGACGTGCGCGCCGCCCTTGGGGCATTTCGAGCCGGGATTGCCGGCGAAGTAGAGCCCCTGGCACTTGCTGCACCAGCGCCAGTTCGACTGGCCGGGGTACGACGGCGCGTTCTGCACCAGCCGGTAGTTGCCGCTCCCGGTCTTGTCGTGTGCGCCGCCCTTGGGGCATTTCGAGCCGGGATTGCCGGCGAAGTAGAGCCCCTGGCACTTGTGGCACCAGCGCCAGTTCTGCTGCCCGATGGCCGGAAAGATGAGACCGTAGTCCCCGACCGGCCGGGGGAAGTTCGTCTTTTGCCGAGGCGTGCCGCCGTCGACCCGGTAGACATTCCCGACGGCCGCCACCGTCCGCATAACCTGGTGGCAGTAGAGGATCTCCCCCGAGGTCGCGTCGACGAGGGTGACGTACTGCCCCGCGTACTCGGGCATTGTCAGGAGGACCTCCCACGCAAGGTCGACCCGGTCGCCGCGCGGGAACCACGTGAGGTGCGCCTTGATCTCGGCGCCGAACGGCCCGGGGTCGAGCGTCGTCGGACGCTCGGGCACGCTCGTGAAGGCCGCCCTAACCTTCGGCTTGAAGCCCTTGATGTCGACCTTAGGCGGCCGGAGCGGCTCGCCGAACTGGTCGACCGCGCGCCGCTCGTCCGCGTCCGGCGTCGCCACGTACTTCGCGGCGCGCACGACGGCGTCCTCGGCGCGAAGCACCCGCGTTGCGGACGGCTCGGCTCCCACCGCCACCGGGCTTCCGATGGCGTCGATGATCGAGCCGTCCGGGGCGAACCGCACGGTCGTGGCGGCCTGGAAGATCGGGATGCCGCGATACCTCTGCTGGAGGTTGACGGCGTGCTGGCCACTACTCGTCGACTGGACAACCGGGTCCGCGAGGAACTCCGGCGCCTGGTCGACGAGGCCGAAGGCGGGCGCGACCGCCTGGACGTGCTGCAGCGCCCGCCCGATGTAGTCGTCGCCCGCCGCCGGCGCCGCGACGGAGACGACGGCGGCGGCATTGCCGGTCGTGGCGTCGACCTTCGCCACCTCGACCCGTTGGATCCCCGGCAGAGTCTCCGACACGTCGGCGGCCGCGGCCCGCAGGGCCTCCGTCCGCGCCGGCGTCGCCCGGCTGACTCCGAAATCGCGCACGTCGAGCTCGCGGCTCATGGTCTCCCTCCCGTCCACGTAGGTCGCCCGCACCGAAGGCCGGCGTCGGGACGCCCGGATCCGGCACGAGCCGATCGGGCAAGCAGGCCGCAGAAACTCGCAGACGCAACGCGCAGTCGCGTCACGTGCCTCCTCCTTATCGCCCGCGATTATGCGCTTCGGCACAAGTCCGTGTCAACGGGCGTGCCGCCTGCAGGCACCCGCGGCGGCGCGCCGGCGGTCGACGTACCATCGCGGGCGCAGGCGCCTTGTGCTCGACGATCAGGAGCGGGAGAACGGCGAGCGTGCCGACGGAGCTCGGAAGCCGCTTGTCAAGCGGCTTCCGAGAGAGGCGGAGGGGAGGGATTCGAACCCTCGAGGGGCCTAACGACCCCTGGCGATTTTCGAGACCGCCGCATTCGTCGGCTCTGCCGTCCCTCCGAGCCGGCGAATGCCCGCCCGCCGAGGACTCGGGCAGGCCGGCGTGCCCAAACACTTTGGTGTACACATCACGCCGAACCTCACCACGAGCGTCGCGATCACTCTTGGCTTTCTCTAGGGCGAAAGACATTCGTGTGGATCTCGTTCAGAGGCGCACACAAGGCATGGTGCGGACCAGGCGACTCCCCGGACTCCCGCACGCTGGGGGCTGGCGGCCGGTCATGGCGCCGGGACGAGCTCGCCGAATGGTCGGAAGGCGCACGTTGAGTGCTCATCTCGTGCGAGGAACCGTGGCGCACCCGTCGCTCAAGCGCCTCTTAGGCGGCTCATGAGGCGGAAATGAGGCCCACGACCCATGGTCGGACCGCCCGCATTCGGGGACGCTGGGAGCGAGAGAAGGAGAAGCGATGCCGTCCGTCTTTGAGGCGCTTGGTCTACTCGGAATCGCGATCTCGGTGCTGGCCTACGTGCCCCAGGTCGTGCACCTGGGCAAGGAGCACTGTTCAGCGGGTATCAGCCGGCGTGCCTGGGCGATGTGGCTTGTGAGCGGGCTACTCATCGGCGCGCTCGCCATCCATCGGCGCGACCCAGTGTTCATTTCACTTCAGGCCGCCAATCTGTCGTCCACCGCCGTGATCCTGATGCTGTCGTGGCGCTACCGCGGGATGCTCTGTGCCGTGCACGCGCACGCCGGTATCCCGTCACGATCGCGTGCGCGTGGCGCGTCACGGGTGCGACGCGCGTTCGCGCAGCACCCACCGATCGAGATCGATCGGTTACCTGCCTGCGAGCCCGAAGTCGAACCGGACAATGCCGCCGGCGGACTCGCTCCGAGCCGCCTGAGCCGAGGCCGAAGCGGACGATGCCGCCGGTGGCGTTCTCAATCGCCCACATCACCACTCGCGCCGACGTCCTCGGCTGCAGGGACGACGACCACTGGGCACGTTGCGCGCCGGGAGACGTCGGCCGAGATGCTCTCAATCAAGGACGAGTTCGGCCCGGTCGAGCCGACCACGAGCAAGCTCGCTCGCTCTTCGACTGTCGCCGCGACCAAGCGATCGGCGGGGTGGCCGACGTCCACCACCCAGTGCGCACCGCAATCAGCGTCGGTCGCATCCGCCACAAGTCGCTGAAGGCGCTTCGCCACGTCGACCTTCACATAGTCCGAACGCGACTCGAGGACGTGCATGAACACGAGACGCATCCCCAGGCGGGCGCTCAACCCGCGGGCGATGCGCGCCGCCTCCTTCGCAGATTCCGAGTCGTCGACGCCGCAGATGATCGGCCCCGCCATCAGATTCCTCCTCTAGATCGCATTTCCAAGGAGCTTCGCCCGCGCTGGGTTCGGCCGCTATCCGGCCCTCACCCCATCCGAGGGGAGCCGACCCTCCAAACTTGCAATGGCGCGGCGTGCGATCTACGCGGAGCCGGGCCGGATTTGCAGCGGCGGCCGGCGGCCATGGACTGACACATACCGAACGCCGTGGCGGCCCGCGGTCATCTTTCTTCGGCGGCCCTTCGCGATGATCAGCGCCTCCCCAAGGCGCGACCTCAGATGTCTCGCCGTCGACCTCGGACTGCGACCGAGCCGGCGACTACGACCATCAGGACGTCGCGTTCCTCGTTGACGTGCTCCGGAGGCCCCTCGCCCGGACCCCAGACAAGTAGCGTCGCGTTCAGGTCGTCTGACGCGGCACCCCAGGCGGGGCCGCGCGTGGCCCCGCCGAACGCGGGGTCTTCTCGAGACGCAAGATCGACCTCGATCTCGCCTGCGGCGAGACGTTCGATCAACGGGAAGAGATCCCGCTCCTCGAAGCGCACGTGCGCCGTGAGCAGGTCCGCGAGCTCCTCCATCACCTCGGTCACCGTCCACCCGCCCCGTCGCAGCACCGCCGCAAGAGCGTGCAACCGCTGGTGCTCGAGCAGAGCCCGGACTACGAGAGGCTCAGCGTCCTCGAAACCGACGACAAGGGGGAACAGAAGCTCCTCCTCGTCACGGAAGTGGGGAACAGTGTGCTCGTCGAAGAAGTCCAGGAAGGCCGCTGCGCCCATCGCTGCATCAGGGCCGCCGGCGCCGCTACGGAGGCGCCGAGCCGCAACCAACGTCTGATGGTGATCGTGCGAGAGCGACACAAGGGCGGGATGCCGTCTCATCGTCTTCTAGGTGACGCCGTGCGGCACGACCAGGACCGGGCAGCGGGAAACGCCCACGAGGCTATACGAGACACTGCCGAGGAACGCCGCTCGAAAGGCGCCGCGCCCACGGGAGCCGACAACGATCAGCTCGGCGCCTACCTCATCGGCCAGGTCGGAAAGACCCTCGGCCGGCACTCCTCCAGAGATGACACGATGCTCGGCTTCTAGGGCGCCCGCCGCTCGAGCTACCTCCTCCACCAGATCCTCGGCCGAGTCCTGTTGCGAACTCCGCAACTCCTCGACGCTCAACGAACCGGGCATGCCAACCCCGCCATACGGCGCGGCGCCGACATACGTGCGGTGCAACGGATCCGCGACGTAGGCGACGACGAGCCTTGACCCAAGCCGTTCTGCAAGCTCAGCGGCAACGCGAAGCGCCGCCTTCGAGTCAGACGAACCGTCGACGCCACACACGATCGACTTGTCCATTTCCTCCTCCATTTCTGTCCCTCACAGCATCGACGTCGCAGGGCTGCCCGACCATCCGGGCGCGGCCCCATTTCGACCCTGCGGCGATCAACAGCGCCGAGGCGTTGAGCTGTCGTCAGGCGGCGAGACCGCTGAGCTCGGCCGACTCGTCCCAGCCGTCGAGGGCAGCTCTGAGCGCCGGCAGCTCGGGGAGCGTGTGCAAGAACGGTCCGCCCGTGAAGTTGCAATGCGAGGAGGCCGCAGGCCGTGAGCCGGCCGGCCGCCGCGTCAACCAGGCGCCTATACGCTCCGAGCCCGTCGCCCTCGGCGAACACGGCCGCGAAAGGCTCGTCGCGGAGTTCAGGATGGTCGGCCGCGCTCGCAACCGGGAGGTACGGGAGGTTCGCGACGATCAGGTCGAACCGACCCGCCACAGGATCGAGCAGATCGCCCTGACGCACGAAGATGCGCTTTCCGAGGCGGTGGCGGCGCACGTTGGCGCGCGCCAGGGCAATGGCGCAGCGGTTGATGTCGGTCGCCCAGACCTCGGCGTTCGGACACGCGGACGCGATGGCGATGGCGATCGCGCCCGAGCCGGTGCCGACGTCCACGACCCGCGCATGTCGATTGCCGAGGTGGGAAGCGGCCGCGGCGACGAGCTGCTCACTAGTCGCGCGCGGGACCATCACCTTGCCCGGTGCGCTCAGCAGGGCGAGACCGTTGAAGTTCATCACGGCGAGCTTCGCCTGCACCAGGCGCGGCCGCTATCGGGCCTGACCCCCCATTGCCGGCCTGGCAGGCCCACAATGCCGTCTGTCGTTCGCGGCATGTTGGGCCGCTTCCGGGTGCGAACAGCGCCTAACGAGATGAGGCCTGACCCCCATGGCGGTGGCAGAGCCACTGCGCCAAGCTAAGCCCAGCATGCGAAAGAGGTGTCATGTCGTCTATTGAGGCCGTCGGCCGCGCGAGGCGATCCAGAAAATCCGTCGCGATCTTGAGCGGACCCCGTAACGTCGCGTTGATGGCGCGTCCTTTCTCGGTCTTCTGGCGTGTCTTCGCCGTGAATGCCGTGCTGCTGGGCGGGATCGCAGTGGTCTTGCTGTTCAGCCCGGTGACGATTCATGCGCCGATCCGACTCGTAGAGGCGCTCGTGATCCTCGGCGGGCTTCTCATCACCCTGCTCGCGAATGCGCTGCTCCTTCGGCAAGCCCTGGCGCCGCTCGAGCGGTTGGCGCAACGTATGGAGCGGGTCGATCTCCTGCGCCCCGGTGAACGCCTGAAGATCTATCGCCACGACGAGATCAGCCGCGTCGTCGCCGCCTTCAACCGGATGCTCGACCGACTCGAACGTGAACGCCAACAGAGCGGCCGGCGCGTTCTCGCTGCGCAAGAGGCCGAGCGCGTGGGTATCGCCCGCGACCTGCACGACGAGGTGGGTCAGGTGCTGACCGGCGTGCTCCTGCACCTCGACGCGATTGCCGCCACCGCGCCCGCTCAGCGCGACGAGATCGACGAGGCAAAGCAGTCGGTGCGCCGCGCGCTCGATGAGGTTCGGCGCATCTCGAGCGAGTTACGCCCAGAGATGTTGGAGCATCTGGGCCTCGTCAGTGCGCTGACCGAGCTCGCGACGACCTTCAGCCGGGTCGCAGGCGTCAGCGTGCAGCGTCAGTTAGACCAGGCGCTTCCGACCTTGGACGAGGACACAGAGCTCGCCGTCTACCGGATCGCACAGGAGAGCTTGACCAACGTGGCTCGCCACGCAGGCGCGAGCCACGTGACGATCGCGCTCACCGGCGACTCCGAGGGCATCGTGCTCAGTGTCGTGGACGATGGGCGTGGGATCATCGGACACCCCGGCCGAACACGGGGGGCTGCACAGCATGCGCGAACGAGCTGCGCTCGTCGGCGGCGAATTGGCTATCAGGACGGCGGCGGGCGGTGGGGTCGAGGTGCGACTCGAGATCCCCGTCGCGCCAGTCATGCAACCGGTGGGCGCTGATTGATGCCGATTCCGCTCGTGACGCGAATCTTGATCGCCGACGATCATGCGATCGTCCGCTCCGGTCTGAGGAAGGTCCTCGACGCGAAAGCCGACATGGAGGTGGTGGCCGAGGCCGAAGACGGCCACGAGGCCGTTGAGAAGGCGCTCAAGGAGGACGTCGATCTGGTCATCCTCGACGTGTCGATGCCACGCCTGACCGGGATCCAGGCCGCGGCCGAGTTGCACAAGCGGAAGCCCGAGCTACGCACATTGATGCTGTCGATGCACGACAGCGAGCAGTTCCTGTTCGAGGCGTTGAAGGCGGGAGCCTCCGGCTACGTCCTGAAATCCGGAGCGGACACCGACATCGTCGACGCCGTCCGGGCGGCCATGCGCGGCGACTCGTTCCTCTATCCCTCAGCCGTCACGACTCTGGTGCGCGACTACGTCGAACGTGGCGGGCGTGGCGAAGCGGAGTTCGACATTCTGACGCCGCGCGAGCTCGAGGTGCTGAAGCTGATCGCCGAGGCCCACACCTCCAAGGAGATCGCGAGCGAGCTCTTCATCAGCATCAAGACCGTCGAGCGCCACCGACAGAACATCCTCGACAAGCTCGAGATGCGCGACCGCGTCGAGCTCACCCGCTACGCCATCAGGCGCGGCCTGATTCAGCCCTGACCGCCAGTCAGACGACGGCTACAGCGTCCCTAGCACGGGCTTGCTCCTCGAGGCCCGTACAGAGTCGGTCAAGCAACTCCACGAGGGCTGGGTCGTTGAGCTTGTGACTGTCGATAGCGGGCGCGTCCAGCTGCGACATGCACCCGATGATCGACCAATCGCCGTGCCTCGGTCGGTTCGAGCCAGCCGTCGGGGACCCAGTTGGACGGGATGTCCTGTGCCAACGACCGCAGCCGTCCATCGGGCGGGATCCCAAGGGCAACCAGCTGCCTCGCGGCCTCGCCGGCCCACGCCCGCCACTTTGGTGCCGCCTCAGCGAGCCAGTCGGCGAGCTCGGCGTCGTCGACGAGAACCCAGCGCACGTGATCACCGAAGACGGCGAGGCACAGGAGATCCCGCATCTCCTCCTGTAGCTCGTCAGCCTCGCCCCAATGCGAGCGCGTCCGCGTCACTTCTGTCCGCCAAGTCTCGAACGGCCCGTGCGCTCTCGAGATCAATCATTTGGGACTCCTCTCGTGCGCGCGGTCTGCGTCCCAGGTCCCAATCGTCATGGCAGCGACGGCCGTCCGCCATCGGGTTCGAGCCCCATTTGCTCGCGTCGCCGACGCTGCGAAAGAGCCAGTCGAGACCGGGCCGCCGGCCCTGGCAAGTTGGGGCCTTCGCCCCATGGCGAGCGACTGGGCCAACGCCCAAGATCGATGGCAGGGGCGGCACCCGTCCCCTTTCCGACAGAGAGGAGGCCGAAGTGAGCGCTATGACTGCAACGAGGGTGGGCGAGTCCATGCCCGTGACAGCCGACGGGTACGAGCAGCTTTGGCTCGAGCTCGAGACGCTGCGCGTGGAAGGTCGGCGTCAGATCAGCGAACGCATGCGCGAAGCGCGAGACGACGGGCACCTGGCGGACAACCCGGCCCTCTACGACGTGCTCGTGGAGCAAGCACAGCTGGAGCGGCGGATCGCGACGCTCGAAGAGCAGGTCGCGGCGGCGCAAATCGTCGCACCGGCCCGCAAGGGCGTTGCGGCGATCGGCACCTCTGTGCGTGTACGGGACATCGCTCCTCGGCGAGGTCGCCGAGTACGAGTTGGTCGGGGAAATCGAGCCCGTGGGCAACGGTCGCGTTTCGGTCGGCGCTCCTATCGGTAGCGCCCTCGTGGGTCGGCGCGTCGGCGAGAGCGTCGTGGCTGAGACTCCGCGAGGGGCGCGCTCGTTCGAGATCCTCAGTGTCCGACCGCTCGTGGCCGCGAGGCCCATGGCGAGACAGGCCGCATGAGGAGCGCCTCCACGCTCCGCGGCTTTCAAGGCGCGGGGTTGCGCATCGCTGTCCTCCAGCACGAGCCTGAGACTGGACTCGGACGTTTCTCGGGGCTCCTCGACAAGGCCGGCGCCAAGTGCGAAGTGCTGGCGACAGGCGGCGCGACGCCGCTGCCGGCCGCCGTTCGGTTCGACGGCGTGATCGCGCTGGGAGGGAGCCTCAGCGCTCACGAAGCGACGCTGCTTGGGACACGGCGGTGGATTCGCGCCGCGGTCTTAGGAGGCACACCGTTCCTCGGCATCTGCCTGGGGAGCCAGCTGCTGGCGAGTGCGCTGGGCGGCTTCGTTCGGCGCAGATCTCGGCCTGTGGCAGGCGTGCACGACATCTTCCTGACCGCCGCCGGGAAAGATGACCCGCTGTTCAGTGGACTACCTGGGTCGTTCCCCGCGCTCGGTTGGCACGAGGACATCTTCGAGCTCCCGAGAGGCGCGACCCCGCTGGCCGGGTCGATCGCCGATGAGCATGAGGCGTTTCGGTTCGGCGCGAACGCCTACGGCCTACAGTTCCACCCCGAGGTGAGACTGGACGACTTGGTCCGGTGGGCCTCCGTACCGGGCTACGCCAGTTTCCTGGAGCGTGCCGGGGCCGACTTCCATGGTGTGCGGTCGGCCCTGGACGGGGCGGTCCCCGAGCTCAATGCACTCGCCGAGCACCTGCTCGAGCGCTGGCTGCACCTCGTCACCGGCACTGCCGCGATGCGCGCGCGGCGGGCGCTCGTTGCGGCGTAGCGGCGTCGGGATCAAGGCGACTCGGAGGGCGATGTCGTGGGCAGCCTCGCGTCCGCGCAGAAGAAGGTGGAAATAGACCAGGCCTGCGTCTGGTGCCCATTGCGCGATCGCAGTGCGCGGGTCGTCTTTGCTGCCTTCTGCGGCAAGGAAGCTGCGCACGCCGTTTAGTGCTCCGCTGTCTCCTCGCGGGAACACGTGCAAGCGACCGAGCCCACGCAGCAGGACGTAATCCGCACTCCAGCGCCCGATGCCGCGTCGCTGGACAAGCGCCTCGATGACCGCCGCGTCATCCAGGCGTTCGAGGGCTCCGAGGTCGAGCTCGCCCGCAGCCGCCGCGTCCGCGAGACCGAGGATCGTCTCGGACTTGCGCTCGCTGAAGCCGACCGTCCGTAGCGCCGATCGCGGGAGGGCGAGGACGTCGGTCGGTCCCGGGAAGGCGTGCATAGCGCCGGCCGGCGCTCCGGCCCTCACGGCGAGCCGGCTCAGCGAGTGTCAGCCCCGCCTCGAGCGAGAGCTGCTGGCAGGCAACTGCGTTCACCAGGCACTCGAAAATCGTCGGAAACCGGGGTGGCTTGACGCCCCGGTACCGCTCGACGAGCTCTTTGAGCGCGCGATCGCGGGCGGAGCGCGGGTAGAAGTCAGACAGGTCGACCTCGAGCCCTAGGAGCCTGGCCAGGGTCGAGCGTGCGGCTGCCTCGACGGAGCTCGTAACCTGCGTCCCCGCGAGGACGACCTCGAGTCGCGGCGCGTTCGCGCCCGCCACTTGTGTGACGGCCAACTTCGAGTCGGTGCGTCGTCGATGAGCAGCACTCGACGGTAGGTGCGTCCGTCCCAACTATCGATTCGGTTCTGCTCGCGCCGACGGAGCGCCCAGACGGTGAGGTCGAGTCGAAACGGCGGCCGGGGAAGCAACTCGAGCCGGCGCGTCTCGGACGCCGCGAACGGATCGCAGTCTCAGCCATCAACGCTCACTACCGTTGCGGCAGCGGACGCTAGGCCCGCGCGGGCGGAAATCACGTTGAGCGCCTCCCTCGGCGCAGGATCTCCGCGAGCACCACGGCGTCGTTGTGCTCGGTGTCGCGGGCGGCGTAGACGAGGGTGAGCGTTGTCTCTCGCGCGCGCGCGCGAAGTTCTCGCAGCTTTTCTTCCTGGGTCGCCAGCTCCTCCGTGTAGCGGCGCCGGAACTCCTCGAAGCGGGCGGGATCGTGCCCGAACCAGGTTCGCAGCTCGGTGCTCGGCGCCAGCTCACGGGCCCACTCATCCAGCCGTGCTTTTTCGCGTGTCACCCCGCGCGGCCAGATCCGGTCGATGAGGATCCGGTAGCCGTCCTCGGCTGCGGATGGCTCGTAGGCGCGCTTGAGGCGGACGTCCACGGCGTCCTAGTCCTGCTTCTCCGACGGCGCGCGAACGATTACCACCGGGCAGGCGGCATGATGGGCGCATTGCTGGCTCACGGAGCCGAGCAGCAGCCCGCTGAAGCCGCCGAGGCCGCGCGATCCCACCACGAGCAGCTCGGCGTGGTGTGACTCGTCGACGAGAACTTCCGCAGGCGCCCCCTCCACCGCGTGGAGCTCGAGATCCACCTGGGGCGAGGCGGGCGCGACCTCCCGCAGAGTCGCCTCCAAGGATTCCTCCGCCGCCGCGCGCAGGTCATCGATCTCCTCGCCGGCGGCGGGGTACGCGCCCGGAACGAAGCTAGCGGCGGCGTAGCTGAGCTGCCAGGCATGCACGAGCCGGAGACTCGTCCGACGAAGCTCGGCCTCGCCGAGCGCGAAGCGGAGCGCTGCCTTCGCTCCCTCCGAGTGGTCGACGCCGACGACGATCATGCGGATCCTCTCCACTGCGCGCTCATCGCTTCGTCCCCAAGAGGTTGACGAGGTCGACGAGCCGGCAGCTGTAGCCCCACTCGTTGTCGTACCAGCCGAAGACCTTCACGAGCCGGTCGGCGACCATCGTGAGCTGGCTGTCGAAGATGCACGAGTAGGGAGAGCCGGCGATGTCGGTCGAGACGAGCGGCTCGTCGGCGTAGCGAAGGATCCCGGCGAGCGGGCCGTGCTCGGCGGCGTCGCGGAAGACGGCATTCACCTCGTCGTGGCCGGCGCGACCGGAGACCTCGACGACCAGATCGACGATCGAACCGACCGGGACCGGCGCCCTGATCGCGAGGGCGTCGATCTTGCCGTCGAGCTCCGGCAACACAGTTCCGAGCGCGCGCGTTGCGCCGGTCGTGGTCGGGATCAGGTTGATCGCCGCGGCGCGCGCCCGGCGCAGATCCTTGTGCGGCGCGTCGAGGACGGGCTGGGTGACCGTGTATGCGTGCACAGTCGTCATGAAGCCGCGTTCGATCGTGAACGCGTCGTGGAGGACCTTCGCCAGTGGGGTGACGCAGTTCGTGGTGCAGGAGGCGTTCGAGATGACCCGATGGCGCTTCGGGTCGTAGGCGTCGTCGTTCACGCCGAGGACGAGCGTCACGTCTGCATCATTGGCCACGGCCGAGATCACGACCGTGCCGGCGCCCGCGTCGAGGTGCGCCTGTGCCTTCTCACGCTGCTCGAAGCGTCCTGTGGACTCGATGACGACGTCAACGCCGAGCTCCTGCCACGGAAGGTTTTCTGGCTCGGGAATCGAGAACGCCTGCAGCTCGCGCCCGCCGACGGTGATCGTGTCCGAGTCGGCGTCGACCTCGACTGGCTCGGGGAGCCGGCCGAGGAGCGAGTCGAACTCGAGCAGGTGCGCCATCGTCCGCGGGTCGCCGAGGTCGTTGATCGCGACCACGTCGAAGCCGGGCTCGCGCTCCAGATAGGCGCGGAAGAAGTTTCTGCCGATTCGGCCGAAGCCGTTGATCGCGACGCGCGTCATCGTCGTTTCTCCTGCTCGGACTCGCGACGGGCGACTTCAAACGCAGCCGACGCCTTGGCTTCGCCGATCAACCAGTGCCACACCAAGGCCGCGGCGATGGCGAGCAATCCAAGCGGAAGCCCGACGAACGGCAGGATGCCTGCGAGACCCACGACATCGGCGAGAGCCAAGACGGCGAAGAGCGTCAGCATTGCGACGGCGAACACCGAGATGGCCAGCGCGAACCCCCCGTCGGACGTGGGCTGCTCGTGCGCTTGGCGACTCGTGTTGCCGGTGTCAAGCGGTGTCTTTGTCATCCCTCTCCAGGATGGTCTGGCGGTCGGTGCCCGTCGATCGGGGCGAGCCCCCACCTCTTGCCGCTGAGGCACCCATCCGGCGCCTCCTCGACAGCTCGTAGCGGAAGAAGAGATGCGATCCGGCGCGCCTGAGCGTGAGGAGCCTGCAATCGACGTTCGTAGCCGGGAGAAACTCGGCCCCTTCAATCAGCCCAGGGCGTGGCCTGTCCGGCGAACGGCCGGCCAGGAGCGGCGAAGTCGTCAGGAAGAGCTCATCGACCAGGTCGGCGGCGACCAGCGCACCGAAGGTAGTCGGTCCTCCCTCGGCGAGAATCAGCTGGTGGCCACGCTCACGGAGGGCGGCCACCGCGGCGACGGGATCGACGTGCGCATCGCCGCCGAGAGCTAGGAGCGTCGTCGCGCCAGGAAGGCGGCCACGCAGCCGGGCTGCTCCGCGCTCGCTGGTCAGCAGGAGCGCGCCCTCCTCGAACGCGGGGTGCCGCGGGTCGACCGAGCCGCTCCCGCTCAGGACGGCGAGCACAGGTCGCAGGGCTTTCCGGCGGGTTCGGCGCAACTCGGCGAACAGACGGGCGGCCGGCGGGTAGGCGTGTTCCGCCGTCCACTGCGTCAGGGGCGAGCTATGCATCGTTCCCGCACCGACGAGGACGGCGTCCGCGCTCGCACGCAGCAGCCCCATCACGAACCGATCGGCCTCCTTGTGGGCTCCGATGAGGCGGTTCGACTGGACCACGCCCGGAAGAGCGACGACCCCGTCCAGGCTGGCGACGAAATTCGCGTAGAGCCGCGGCTCCGCGAAACCCAGTGGCCCGCCGTACGCGAGAGCGAGCCTTTCCGGAAGATCGAATGCAGGCAAGCCCTGGGCTTCGTAGAGAGGCTCGAGCCCCGGCAGGGAGAGGGGTGCGTGGGCGACCGTCGCTGTGGTCAACCGACTAGCTCCCGGAGCGCTCCGGGCGCAACCGGCTCGCCGGCCCGGATCAGGTCGCGCGCCGCTTCCACCTGGTCGAAGAGATTCCAAAGCAGGATTCCGCGCGGCCGCTGCTCGTCGTCGAGGTAGTACACAACCCCCGCTCGGCCAGGCTCGGTCCAATCAGCCATCGTCGGCCGGCGGCTGTCCAGCTCACCGACTGCTTCGTAGGCGAGGTCGAAGAGGTCGGAGTAGAAGAACGGTAGGTGATCGTAGGGCTCGTCTGCGCCTGCCATGTTCGCGCCGACCAGCCTGCCGTGGCTCTTCGCATGATCCTCGTGTTCGACCCGCGTCGTGACCCCGAGCACGGCCGAGGGGAAGCTCGCAACGTCACCGGCGGCGAAGACGTCGCGGTGACCCTCGACGCGACCCCGGTCGTCGACCACGATGCCGTTCGCGACATGCAAGCCTGCGTCGACGGCGAGTTCATCTCTCGGCTGGATACCGAGTCCGGCAATGATCGCGTCCGCCTCAAGCGTCCGGCCGTCTCCCGTCACCACCGACATCGTGTCGCCGTGCCGCTCGATTGCCGTGACGGACGTGCCGTCGAGCACCTCGACGCCTCGCGACCGGTAGTAGTCGGTGACGGACGCGGATAGCTCGGCCGGAAAGATGCGGGCGCCGATCCCGGGCTCGGGAAACACCATCGTGACCGGGTGCTCGTTCATCGCCAGCCCGGCTGCCATCTCCGAGCCGATGAAGCCGCCGCCGATCACGACGAAGCGCGCGTCCGTGTCTGCGAGTGCGCGTACGCGCCGGTAATCCTCGAGTGTTCGGTAATAGACGACCTCGTCACCACCGAAGGGGAGCCGGCGCGGACGGCCGCCGGTTGCGAGCAGCAGTTGCTCGTAGGCGTACGTCTCGCCCCGGTCGTCCGTCGCCGTGTGCCTCGCGAGGTCGAGTGCGACGATTGTCCGGCCGAGTCGGAGCTCGACGCCGAGATCGGCCGTGCCGCGCCAGATTGTTGCTTCCTCGTCCCCCTTCCACAGTCCCTTCGAGAGAGGGGGACGGGCGTACGGAGGATGGGGCTCATCGGCCACGACTGTGATCGCGCCGTCGGCGTCCACGCCGCGAATGCCCTTGCACGCCGCGTCGGCGGTCAACCCGCCGCCGATGATCAGATACTTGCTCGTGTGCATCACTCGCCTCGCTTTCGGGTCATCTCAGGTGATGTGGTTACCGACCGTGGCCAAGAACTCGCGGCGTAGATCCGGGTCGTCGCTGTAGCTGCCGCGCCAGAACGTCATCACGCTCTTCGAGCGCTCTTCGCGTACGCCGCGCATCTGCGTGCAGAGATGAGCTGCCTCTAGGTGCACGGCGACCCCGTGCGGCTCGATCAAGCTGCACGAACGCGTCGGCGATCTGCTCGCCGACACGCTCCTGAAGGGTGAAGCGCCGCGCGAAGAGCCGCACCAATCGAGTCAGCTTGGAGATGCCGATGATGCGCTCGTGCGAGACGTACCCGACGTGTGCGACGCCGTAGAAGGGCAACCCGTGGTGCTCGCAGAGCGAATAGAAAGAGATCGGCCCTTCGACGATCTGGCTGACCAGGCAGTCGGCGTCGCAGCGGCACTCGGTCGGGAACGCGGTGAGTAACTTGTCGTCGCCTTCGTAGCCGGCAGTCGCGTCGTAGAGCGCCTTCAGGAACCGCTCAGGCGTGTTCTTCGTGGCCGGCGTCTCGAGATCCATCCCGAAGGCCGTGAGGATCTCCCCGATCGACTGCTCGAACCGCGACCAGTCCTGCGTCTCGATCCTCCGCGGTGTGCGGAGATCGAATGGAGCCGAGTCCGCCAGAGCCGCGGAGGAGCGCCCGCGCCCGGAGCCGGCGTCACGCCGGGGGTCGCCGTTGCTCAACCGGACTGCCCCGCCATCGGTCTCCCAGCGCATCAATGCGTTGTCGTACGGCACTCGGATGCTCCTAGGTCCCATCCGAATGCAGCCCCCGCGCAAAGCCGGTACCGCCGCCGACAACCTCGGCATGGGCGGCGTCGCGCAGTCGCTGCTCTCGCCGGCACCAGGCGGCACGACAACGACGGGGCAGGATGCGCGACGGGAGACTTCAGCAGCGACGTTGCCGAGCAAGGACGCGCGCGGTCCCCGTGAGCCGACGACCATGTACCTCACCTCTTCGCCCTCGGACGCGGCGACCAACTGATCGACCGGGTGGCCGACTTCGACGACCCACGCGGCCCCGCAGTCGAGCTCGGTGCAGCCCTCCGCGAGGTGATGAAGCCGCTCCGCGATGAGGCTGACCTTCTCGTCCGGAGAACCGGGCTCGACAACGTGTACGAACACGAGCCGGAGCTCGAGCGCGCTGCAAAGACGTCGGGCGACGCGTGCCGCCCTCTTTGCGGACTCCGAGCCGTCCATGCCGCAGATGATCGAACCGCCCATCAACTCCTCCTTCGGTGACTTCCTTGAGGTTCGCCTGGCCGGGCGAGGGCCGGTATCGAGTCGTCAGCCCATCTCGAGGAAGCCGCAACCCCACATGGGCACGGGCTTGAGGGAGGGCCCTCGGTGCCGGGGCGCGATGGGCTCGTCGTCCCCTCCAAATGAGCTGCTGACCCGATGGTCGGAGGCCCCGACCTGCGGCACCCTGGAAGCAGGACTACGAAGCGAATGAGGGACGACGCCCCAAGGAGGGATCTCGATGACTACTGGAGCAGCTCAGACGCGTCTGGGGATCGCCGCGGACGTCCATCGCGACATGCCGACGCGCGAGAGGCAGGTCGCACCGATCGTCACTGGCGTCGATGGCTCATCGGAGAGCACCGTCGCCGTCGGACGCCGCGGTGAACGTCGCCGAGGAGATCGGCGCACCGATCGTGTTCGTCTACGTCCGTCGCGGACCGGCCGGCATTCTTGGCGAGCCCACGTACCAGCAGCGCTTGACGGCCGCGATGGCGCGCGGACGGCGGGTGCTCGACGAGGCGCTCCAGGCTGCCGCAGCCGCCGGTGTCCAGGCTGAGGGCGAGATCCTCGAGGGGTCACCTCGGCGGCGGATTGCCGAGTTCGCGCGCAGTCGCGGCGCGCAGCTCGTGGTCGTGGGCTCACGCCGGCGCAAGGTGGGACGGAGCGTCTCCCGCGGCGTCACTAGCGCCTCCTCTCGCCCTGTGCTCGTCGCGAAGAGTCCATGCCGGCTCGCCGCAGCGGGGAGCGTGGTCTGACGTGCTTCCGTCGACGTCCCGCCTGCATCGCCTCTCGGAGCTCGGGCAGAGCATCTGGATCGATTTCCTGTCGCGTGACCTCATCGAGTCCGGGGGGCTAGCGCGTGCTCTCGAGGAAGACGCTGTCGTCGGGGTGACGTCGAACCCGTCCATCTTCGAGAAGGCGCTCTCACACGGCCAGGCATACGACGCGCAAATCGAGGCCAGCGGCAACGACCCCAAGAGCGTGTTCCTCGGCTTGGCAATGCGCGACGTTGCGGCCGCCTGCGACCTTCTCCGACCTATCTGGGAGTGGAGAGGAGGCGGCGACGGCTACGTCTCGATCGAGGTCGACCCGAATCTGGCTGCCGACACGAGCGCGACCATCGAGGAGGCGACCATGCTGCACGATGCGATCGCCAAGCCGAATCTCCTCGTCAAGATTCCGGCCACCGACGCCGGTGTCGCTGCGATCGAGGAGATGACCGCCCGCGGGTACTCGATCAACGTCACCCTGATCTTCTCGCTCGACCGGCACCGGCAGGTGATCGAGGCCTACCTCGCCGGTCTCAAGCGACTGGTCGCCGCCGGCGGCGACCCGAGCGGTGTCCACTCCGTGGCCAGCTTCTTCGTCTCGCGAGTCGATACCGAGACGGACCGCCGCCTCACGGAGCTTGGCCGGGAGCACCTGAAGGGGCAACTCGGGATTGCAAACGCCAAGCTCGCCTACCAGCAATACAAGTTGGCATTCTCCGGTGAGTCCTGGCAGCGCCTCGCTGCGCACGGAGCGACGAAACAACGTTGCTTGTGGGCGTCGATGTCGACCAAGGATCCGTCGTATCGCGACACGCTCTACGTCGAAGCCTTGATCGGGCCTGAAACCATCTCGACGCTGCCCGAGGAGACGATCCGCGCGTTCCAGGATCACGGGAATGTCGAGACCCGGCTGGAGACGGACCTGCCCGAGGCGTGGGACCTACGCAACCACTTGTCCGCCGTCGGCGTCGACTACGACGAGGTCGTCGCCACCCTCGAACGAGAGGGCATCGAGAAGTTCGTCGCCTCATTCGACGAGCTGCTGACAGGCGTAGCCGGCAAGCGGCAAGAGCTACTGGCCGCATGACCGGGCAATCGACGGGAGAGAAAGGAGCCGCCGTGAAGGTCGAGGACGTCATGACCCCCGTCGTCGTCTCGGTAGGCCCGACTGCAACGCTAAAGCAGGTTGCACGGATCATGGGCACGCGCCGCGTCTCCGGGATGCCCGTTATTGACGCCAAGAGGCACGTGCTCGGCGTCGTGTCCGAGGCCGACATCATCGTCAAGGCGGCGAGTCGAAGTATCGGGCTCATCGGTCGCCTCTGGACGCCAGCAAAGGTCGACGCGCGCCGACTGGATGCGACCACGGCTGGTGAGGCGATGAGCGCGCCGGCGGTCACGATCGCGCCGGACCGCCCCGTAAGCGAGGCGGCGTGGTTCATGGTTCAGCGTGACGTCAACCGACTCCCGGTCGTGCGCGACGGGACGCTCATCGGGATCATCAGTCGCGCAGATCTGATCCGTGCCTTCACGCGCTCCGACGCCGAGATCCTGGTGGACCTTCAGCAGGACCTCGCCGGCCGAAACCTGTGGCTCGCGCCCGACGAGGTTGAGGTCACCGTCGACGGCGGCCGTGTCCGAGTGTCCGGCCGCGTCGAGAGTCCGGGAGCGGCCGACGAGGTTGAGGGGTTGGCATGGCGGGTGCCGGGCGTAGTCTCCGTCGACTGCTCGGGCGTCAGTTACCCCGAGGACACTCGCGCGGCCTAGGCCGCTCCCACGGCCAGCTCCTCTAGCCGACGATGGACCAAGGCTACGGCCATGGCACCCTCGCCCACTGCGGCGGCCACCCGCTTCGTGAGCCGCAGCGGTCCTGCAACGACGGAGTCCGGGATCGCCAGAAGCAGGGATCCTGACAGACGTCTACAGCTACTAAGCCGACACCGACAAATTCGATGGGCGGCCCACAGATCGCTCGAACCGCCGCACGTCTCCGGCGGGCGAGCCGAGGTCGATTACGTCCTCGAGAGACTTGGCCGCACTACGCGGGTCGGATTGATGAGCAGATGCTCGCTTGACGAAGCTCCGCTTGCCAAACAGCTTGCCAAGGCACGTGTCGAGTCCCGCTGAAGGATCGAAACTTGGCTGTCCATCAGGTGGAGCTAGTCGGACTCGAACCGACGACCTCCTGGGTGCGATCCAGGCGCTCTCCCAACTGAGCTATAGCCCCGTGCGGCTCTCATTGTAGACGGCGGCTTCTGCCCGCCACGCCGGCCAGGCTCGCGTCGAGTCTCGAGGACTTCTGCGCGCCCTTCGACAGACATAGTTCTGCGGACACCGGACTTTTGGTTGCAATCCGGCAGAAGATCGACTATTGTCGCGCGCCATGGCGGCCGTGCCGCTTCTCGTTCACGCGAGGGCTCACGACGAAGGACACCGGAGCGGACGTGCTCCAACGCGTCGCCTTTCGCCCCTCCCCCCAGAACGACACCCATCAGGTGGCTGCCAACGGTCACCTGCTCGCCCTGCCGCGGCGAGCCCCTCGCTTCCTGCGGCACCCGGAATGACGCTCGGCGAAGGAGGTCGGTAGCGATGCAACACACGAAGTGGTTCGCGGCCCTCGCGATGGGGGTTCTCGCGCTCGCCGTTCCCGCGGCCACGCCGGGAGCCCCGGGGAATGCCTCGGGCGCTCCCCCCGATTCGAGCTCGGCACGCCAGTTCCGGGTGCTCGTGTTCACGAAGACCGAGGGCGCGACGCTCGCCTCGACGAACGCGGGCGTCGCTGAGATCAGGCAGCTCGGCGCGGAGCATCGCTTTGTGGTCCAGGTGACCGACGACGCGACGAAGTTCGACGCGGAGCATCTCAAGCAGTACCGGGCAGTCATCTTCCTGAACAACGAGGGCAACGTCCTGAACGACGCGCAGCAAGACGCGTTCGAGGCCTACTTCCACGACGGGGGCGGCTTCGTCGGGATCCACGCGGCGATCGCGGCCGAGCCCGGCTGGCAGTTCTTCACCGACCTCCTCGGCGCGCGGGCGACGGGCGAGACGGACACCCAGACCGGCACCGTGAAGGTGGCCGACCGGGTGCACGACGCGACCAAGAACTTGCCCGAGTACTGGAACCGGACCGACCGCTGGTACAACTTCGACACGAACGTCCGCGGCGTGAGCCATGTGCTCGCGACCGTCGTCGAGGCGCCCTTCGCCAAGCAGCCGTCCGGTCTCACACTGAACGCGATCACGGGCGGCACCATGGGCGCCGACCATCCGGTCGCCTGGTGCAAGGACTACAAGGGCGGCCGCTCGTTCTACACCGCCGGGGGCCACACGCCGTCGAGCTTCGACGCGACCTTCGGCGCGCATCTCGCGGGCGCCATCAAGTGGGCCGCGGGGCAGTCGGACACGGCCTACTCGGACTGCGGCGCGACCGTGCTCGCCAACTACCAGCAGGTCAAGATCAGCGGCCCGCCGAACCTGAGCGAGCCGATCGGCTTCGACCAGCTTCCCGACGGGCGCGTCATCCAGACGGATCGCCGCGGCGGCGTACGTCTGCACAACCCGGCGACCGGCACTTCGCAGGTCCTCGCGACGGTCCCCGTCTACACGCAGAGCGAGGACGGCCTGTACGGCCCGGGCATCGACCCCAACTTCTCGACGAACAAGTGGGTCTACCTCTACTACGCCCCGCCGAACGTCGACAACATCACCTACTCCGACGGGACGACGGGACACACCAACAACTTCGACGTGGCCTCCGGCCGGTCGAACAGCGCAGCTCCCACCCAGGCGATCAACATCTCCGACTACGACTCCTGGATCGGGTACTTCCAGCTGTCGCGGTTCAAGTTCGTCGACGACGCCCCGGGCGACCCGGCGCATCTCGACCTCGCGACCGAGCAGCAGATCATGCGCGTACCGGTGAACCGCGGCGCCTGCTGTCACGTGGCCGGCGACCTCGACTGGGACACGCACGGGAATCTCTGGCTCGTGACCGGCGACGACAGCGCCGCCGGCAGCGGCGATGCCGGCAACTGGGGTCAGAGCATCGACCAGCGGACCGACGAGAACCAGACGGTCCGCGTGACGAACGCGACGGGAGGCACGTTCACGCTGACGTTCAACGGGCAGACCACCGCCCCGATCCCATTCAACGCCACGGCCGCTCAGGTCGCGGCGGCGCTGGGCGCGCTCAGCAACATCGGCGCCGCCAACATCCAGGCCACCGGCGGCCCGGTGAACACCGCGAACGTCCTCGTCACCTGGAAGGGCACGTTCGAGGAGCAGGACGTCGCGACGCTCACGTCTGACGCGACGGGCCTGACCGGCACCACCCCGACCCTCACGATCGGAGTCGGCACGGGCGCCGGAGGGAGCAACGCGACCGCACGCCAGGGTGGCCTCTGGCGCATGCCGGCTGCCGACTCGGCGCGCTCCGCGCTGAACACGAACGACCTGCGCGGCAAGATCCTCCGGATCAAGGTCAAGGACGGCGACATCACGCCGGCCGAGGCCAACAAGGCGAACCTCGGGACGGGCGGTGCGTACACGATCCCGTCCGGCAACATGTTCCCGCTCGTCAACGGGCAGCCGCAGGCGAAGACGAAGCCCGAGGTGTACGCGATGGGCTTCCGGAACCCGTTCCGGATCCAGGTGGACGAGAACGACGTCGCGTACGTCAGCGACTACTCGCCCGACTCCCAGACGCCGCAGCAGTTCCACGGGCCTCCGGGCGTGGGCCGCTTCGAAATCGTCCGACAGCCGGCGAACTACGGCTGGCCCTACTGCTTCAAGCCGGACCTTCCCGAGTACCCCTGGAACGTGAACCTCCAGGTTCCCATGAACCTGACCGACCACCAGCCGGTCCCGGCGGGCCAGACGCCGCAGCCCTATCCGTGCGACGGCGCCACGATGCCCAACAACGACTACTGGAACGTCAACGGCGGCCCGAGCGTCGAGCCCGGCCTGACGACCGTCCCGGGCCTCACCGCGCCGGACGTCTGGTACTCGTATCGCGACAACAACACGGCCGCACCGCTCGGCACGCCGTGCTTCTCCTTCTACGGCCCCGATGCGCTGACCCTGCCGCCGGTGCCCGGGTCGACTACGTCCTGCCCGCGCCTCTTCCCCGAGCTCTTCACGGGCGGCGTGGGCCCGCACGGCATCGCGAAGTACACGTACGACCCGCTCAACCCGAACCCGCTGAAGTTCCCGCCCTACTACGACGACTCGGTCGTCCTGGGCGAGTTCACGCAGGACACCCTGCGCGAGCTCAAGACGGATTCGCAGAACCGCGTGTTCAAGATCAACTCGTTCCTGCCCTGCGGGGCGGCGAACGTGGCGAACTCGCCGTTCCTCTTCGAGTGCGACAACCCCATGGATCTCCAGTGGGGCGCGGACGGCGACTTCTACCTGCTCACGTACGGCGACGGGTTCTTCAACATCAACCAGGACGCCGGGATGTACAAGTGGCAGTACGTCAAGGGCACCCGGTCGCCCACGGTGGTGCTCACGACCGATCGGACGGACGGCCCGGTGCCGCTGACCGTGCAGTTCTCGAGCGAGGGCTCGCGCGACCCCGATCCCGGTGACTCGATCCGGTTCGAGTGGGACTTCGGAGACGGCTCCGCGCACTCCGTCGACCCGAACCCGACGCACACGTACACCGCGCGCGGGCGCTACACGGCCGTTCTCACCGTGACGGACTCGTCCGGCAAGTCGGCGTCCCAGAGCACCGTGATCACGGCCGGGAACACGAGCCCGACCGTGGTCGTCACGACGCCGGTCGAGGGCGGGACGTTCGCCTTCGGGAACGACATCCCGTTCACGGTCACGGTGACCGACCCCGAGGACGGGACGATCAACTGCTCGGAGGTCCAGGTCACGTTCGTGCTCGGGCACGACACGCACGGCCACGCCGAGGCCGGGACGACCGGCTGCTCCGGCGTCCTGCACACGGACGCGGGCGACGTGTCGCACGGCGGCAACGTGTTCGGCGTCGTCAGCGCGACGTACACCGACCACGGCGTCGCCCACGACAACGTGCAGACGCTCTCGACCACGGCGCAGAAGCAGATCCGGCAGAAGCACCAGGAGGTCGAGTTCGTCGTCAACCAGTCCGGGACGAACACGGCGACGAACACGGACGGCGGGCCGACCCCGCCCGGGACGCCCGGCGTCCACCGCGGCAGTCTCGCGGCAGGCGACTGGATCCAGCTCAACGGGCCGTTCAACCTGCTGAACATCACCGGGCTCACGTTCCGCGTCGCGGACACCGCCGCCGGTCGCACGGCAGGCTCGCCGCTCGCCGCGGTCGAAGTCCATCAGGACTCGCTGACCGGGCCGATCGTCCAGACCTACGACCTGGTCTCGACGGGCGGCACCGCCGTGTGGACGAGCCAGTCGTTCGCGATCTCGCTCGCCGGCACGCACGAGCTCTTCCTGGTGTTCCGCACGGTGACCGGCGGCCAGACCGGCAACAACCTGTTCAACCTCAACTGGGTCGAGTTCACCGGCCAGGGCGTCGCTGCGCCGTAGCGAGCCACGAGGAAATTCGGGGCGCCGCGCCCAGCGCGGCGCCCTTCCACCCCGGCCCCACCGGGAGGAGAGGAGGAAGGACGAACGATGAATGACCTAGCACTCAGTCGGAAAGGGTTCCTCGGCGCCGCCGCAGGAGCCACCGGCGCCGCGGTGCTCGGGAGCTGGGCCGTCCCCAAGGCGATGAGCGGCGGGAACGGCGTCGGCGAGCGGCTCGCGCCGCCCGGCCTGCTCGGCGTCCAGCAGTTCTCGATCCGCGACGCGATCACGCGCCGCTCCATCGCGAACAGCCAGGCGAACGGCCTGACGCCCACGATGGGTTACCTGGGCGGCCCGAACTTCCCAGCCGACCCGACCGACCTCGGCCCGCTCGTGCCGCTGCCCGGAGGATTCGCCGAGGTGTTCGAGTACCTGTCCTCGATCGGCTACCGCGGCTTCGAGTTCTTCCAGTTCTCGCAGAACGTGAACGAGCTGGGCCGCCAGCCGACGATCCCCGAGATCCGCACGTACCTCGACAACGCGGGCCTCTTCGCGCACGGCACGCACACGGCGAGCCTGGGGACGATGTACAACGCCACGACGGGCGGCATCTCGACCGCGGGACAGGCGCAGATCGACAACGCGCTCATCCTCGGGATGCGGCAGATCGGAACCGCGGGCGATCCCACGGGCTCGAGCATCCTCGCGACGGTCGGCACCACGATCGGCTGGACGGAGGCCGCGCACCGGGCGAACGTCATCGGTGCGGCCGTCGTCGCGGCGGGCATGCGCGGGTGGTACTGGCACGTGGAGCAGAACGGCTTCCAGGGCTTCAGCCCCACCGTCCACCCGGAGCTCGCCGGCAAGAACCGGATGACCTGGTTCTTCGAGAACACGGACCGGAACCTCGTGTTCAACGAGACCGACATCTTCCACGCGTACGCGGGGCGGGCTCGCTTCCCGTTCCCCGGGTGGACGTCGGCGAACCCGTACGACCCGACGAAGCTCTGGGACGGGTTCGGCTGGTGGACGAGCAACGCCCACCGCATCGTCGCCTGGCACATCAAGGACGGCACGCGGACCGCGGTCCAGCCGCTCCCGCCGGGCAACCCGTTCACGCAGGTCGTCACCCGGCCGCCCACGTTCGCGCCCGGCGGGCTCGCGAACAACGACGCGCTCTACACGGGAGAAGGCTCGATCGGGCGCGGCTACCCGATCGACCCCGACCCCGGCGTGGTCGGCTTCAAGAAGCTCTTCGACGAGGTCGGCGCGAAGGGTTCGCGCTTCTTCATCGTCGAGAGCGACAACGCGATCGGCCCCGCCACCGACCCGGGCCGCTCGCTCAGGCACGCGAAGCTCGGCGCGCAGTACCTGTTCGGCCTGCGCGCGGGGCCCAGCGCCCGCAGCCACAGCGACGCGTCCGAGGACGCGCCGCTCGAGAGCGAGCTGGAGGAGGTCGCCGGCTAGGGGCAACACGGCAAGCCCCTCCCCCGAGCGGGGGCGCCGGCAGGCGCCCCCGCTCTTCCCCTGACCCAGCATGCAGAGCAGATTTCGACCGCCGCTCCGCTCGATCGCCCTCCTCGCGGCCGTGGCCGCGCTGGCCTCGCCGGGCGCGGCGCTCGCACACGGCGACCCGTCCACCCACGCGCTCGAAGGGGACACGCTCTACCCGGCCGTCGCGGCCCGGCCCTCGGCCGAGGTCGAGCTCCGGCTCATCGGGCTCCTCCGGGCGGCGCAGGCGGACGGGTATCCCATCAAGGTCGCGCTGGTCGCGAACGTCGACGACCTCGCCTACGACACCGGGATGCTGCGGCGGCCCCAGGACTACGCGGAGTTCGTGACCCGAGAGCTGGGCGGCCCGATCGCCCTGAAGGCGCCCCTCCTCGTCATCACGCCGTTCGGTTTCGGGGTGTCGGGCAGGGAGGTCCGCGCGGGGAGGCTCGAGGTGGTGAGCCGGGAATCGGCGGAGGAGCTCGTCGAGGGCCTCTCGATCTCGCGGCGGGCGAAGGGCGACGAGCTCGCGACGACGGCGATGGCTGCGGTGCGCCGGATCGCCCTGGAGGGTGGGCATCCGCTGCCGGCGCACGTCCCGCCGGCGAGCGCAGTCTGGACGCCGATTCCCGGCTCCGGACCGGCGGAGCGGGCGGCGGGTTCGACGTCGACCTCCGGCTCTTCGCGGCGCTCTTCGTCGGCGCGCCTTCATTCTCGCGTGCGTCGGCGATCGAGCTCTGGCTGCGCCGCAGACGCGGCCGGGCCGGCACGGCCTGACCCACGGCGCTCAGATGTCGAGCCGCGTGTCCTCGAGGTCGAGGTCTCGCAGGACGCGGCGCATCACGTCCTGCGAGATCCGGCCCTGGCGTCCGAGGGCGACGACCTCGTCGCGCTCGGCCGCGAGGAGCTCGCGACGGAGGCGCTGGAACGCCTGCGAGCGCTCCTCGACGCCGTCGTCGTCCATCCCGTCGAGCCTCGCGCGGTACCGGCGCTTGCGGAAGTCGTACAGGCCGCGCGTCCGCTCGGCCGTGTCCTCGTAGACCCATCCCTCCTCGAGGAGCTGGTCGAGCCGCTCGAGCGCCGCGTCCGAGGCGAGGATGCGCGCGTTCGCCTCCTCGCGCTCCTCCATGTCGTCCGCCTGCGGGCCGAGCCATTTGATGAGCGGCCCGAGCGTGAGGCCCTGGCCGACGAGCGTCGCGAGGATCACGCAGAACGTGAGGAAGACGATGAGGCTCCGCGCCGGGAACGGGTCGCCGGCGTCGGTCGTGAGCGGCAGCGCCAGGGCGGCCGCGAGCGACACGGCTCCGCGCATCCCCATCCACGCGACGAGGAACGGCTCCTCCCACGGCGGCGCCGGTCCCTTCCGCATGCGCTTGAACATCCGCGGCAGGTACGTGAGCGGGAAGACCCAGACGACGCGGATCACGATCACGGTCGCGGCGACGATCGCGCCCCACCCGACGAGCTCGCCCGTGGAGTAGCCGCCGCTGATCGCGTCGATCACCTGCGGGAGCTGGAGCCCGACGAGCCCGAAGAGGAGCGAGTTCAGGACGAAGGTCGCGATCTCCCAGACGGCGATGCCCTGGAGCCGCGTCTCGGGCGTGGTGAGCTCGGGCGTGTACCAGCCCATGTAGATCCCGACCGTCACGGCCGCGAGGACGCCCGACACGCCGAGCGCGTCGGCCGGCAGGAACCCGAGGTAGCCGGAGAGGAGGGCGATCGTGATCTCGGTCGGTGGGTGGTTGATCCGCTTCCGCAGCATCCGGATCAGGTAGCCGACGACGAGTCCGACGCCGATGCCGCCGGCCACGCTCCACACGAACTCGAGGCTCGCCGACCAGAAGGAGAACGTCCCCGAGACGACCGCGACGACGGCGAAGCGGTAGGCGACGAGTGCGGTGCCGTCGTTGATGAGCGACTCGCCCTCGACGATCGAGACGACGCGATGGGGGACGCCGAGGCGGCGGGCGATCGAGGTCGCGGCGATCGGATCGGTCGGCGAGACGATCGCGCCGAGGGTGAACGCGGCCGCCCACGACATGCCCTCCACGAACGCGTGCGCGATGACCGCGACGCCGACCATCGTCGCGAGCACGAGGCCGACCGAGAGGAGCGAGATCTGCCCCAGGTTCGCGCGCAGGTCGCGGAGCGAGGTGAAGAACGCGGCCGCGTAGAGGAGCGGCGGGAGGAACGCGACGAACACGACCTCCGGGTCGAGCTCGACGTCGGGGAGGCCCGGGACGAAGCCGAGCGCGAGACCGCCGAGGACGAGCAGGATCGGATACGGGACGCGCACGATCCGGGCGAGCACGACGAGGCCGCCGCCGCAGATGAGCAGCCCGAGAAGGACGAGCTCGTCATGGGCCGAGGTCACGCCGTGAAGCTTAAGCGCCGGGGCCCGCGTCGCCGCGCGCCCCGGTCTCGCCGATCTGTGCGTCACGCGATGGCGGCGACGGCCGCGATCGTCGCGTCCACGTCGGCCTCGCTGTTCGCGACGCTCGGGCCGAAGCGGAGGTACTCCGTGGCGTACGGCGTGACGCTCGCGACGATCTTGTGCTGCTCGCGCAGGAGGTCCACGGCCTCGCGCGCCTGGTGGGAGGCGAGGTCGACCGCGACGAGGCCGGCGGAGAGCGACTCGTCCATCGGCGTCTTCACCGTGACGCCGTCGATCCCGGCGAGCCCTTCCTTCAGCCGGGTCGCGAGCGCATGCGTCGTCGCGGCGACCTTCGCGCGGCCGCCGAGCTCGTTCTTGTGCACCTCGAACGCCTCCTTGAGCGCCCAGCGGTGCTCGAACGAGTGGAAGCCGCCCGGCGTGTTCAGCGAGCCCGGCGGGACGTCGGGCACGCCGCCGAAGAGCCAGGCGCCGTAGGCCTGGCCGTCGAAGGTCGGGATCGTCGGCACGAGCCGGCCCCATGCGTGGCTCGCCGCCCAGACGAGCCCGGTGCCGCGCGGGCCGAAGAGCCACTTGTGGCATCCGGAGGCGAAGACGTGCGCGCCGAGGTCGACCGGCGAGGCGTCCTCGGCCCCGAAGCCGTGCACGCCGTCGACGCAGAGGAGGATCTGCTCCGCAGGGCCGCGGCCGTCGTTCGCGGCGTTCACCGCGTCCGCGATCTCGGCGAGCGGCAGCTTCACGCCGCTCGAGGAGTGCACCCACGTGATCGCGACCGCGCGCGTCCTCGGCGTGATGCCCCCGGCGATGGCCGAGACGATCTCGTCGGCCGACGCGGTCTCGGGCGCGTCCACGGGGTAGAGCCGAACCTTCTTGACGGCGATCCCGTCCACCTGCTCGCGGAGGTGGAGCGACTGGTGCGTGGCGTAGAAGTCGTGCTCGGTCGTCAGCACCTCGTCTCCGGGCTCGAGCCGCATGCGCGCGTAGACGAGCCCGATGCCCATGGTGGTCGAGTCGGTGAGCGCCACCTGGTCGGGCCCGGTGCCGAGGTAGTCCGCGGCCGCGGCGCGCGCGTCCTCCTCGAACTCCGGGGTCGCCTTGAGGAGATAGAGCTCGGTGCCCTTGTCGAGCTCGGCGCGATGGCGCTCGATCGCGTCGCGCACCGGCTTCGGGTGCTGCGCGAGGAGGAACGTGGTCAGGTTCGTGTACGCGGGGTCGAGCGTGAAGAGCGCGTCCTCGCCCGAGGTGGTCGCGGTCTCCCGCCGCGGCGGTAGCGTCCCCGTCGTCCGAGATCTCGCGCGCCGCGACGTAGCCGCCCGCGCCCGCGAGGGTCGCCGCGCCCGCGATGAGGCCGCCGCGGACGAGGAGCTGGCGGCGGTCGAGGCCCTGGTCGCTCACGAGCCGGGGCCCCACGTTGCGCCTGCGGCCCGCTCCTCCATCTCCACTTGCGTGAGGTTCTTGCCGTCGGGGTCGACGACGAAGACCTGGCCCGGGTCGCGGGAGAAGACGATGCGCGAGCCGTCCGCCGACCAGCTCGGGCGCCAGTCCTTCACCTCAGGGTCGTCGGTGATCACCGTGATGTTCTTGCCCTCACCGTCCGCCACCGCGATGTGGCCGTCGCGGACGAATGCGAGCTTCCGCCCGTCGGGCGACCATTGCGCCGTCGAGTCGTCGTGCTCGCCCTCGACGAACGGCTCCGAGACCGGGCTCCGGTCGGGCTTCGTGATCCAGAGATCGCCGTGATCCTCGCGTGCGCGCGTGAAGACGATTCGTTCCCCGTCGAGCGCCCACGAGGGGTCGAGGTCGTCCGCGCCTTTGGGAGGCTTCGTGATCTGCATGAGCCGCGAACCGTCCGCCTTCGCGACGAAGAGGGCGAAGTGCTTGCCGACCCTGCGGGAGAAGACGACGCGGCTGCCGTCGCCCGACCACGACGGCGCGATCTCGACCGCCGGCCCCGTGGTCAGTGGGTGGAGACCGGTGCCGTCCACGCCCACGAGGTAGACGCGAGGCGCCGCGCCCCCGCGGCGGCGCGGCTCGCGCACGCGCCAGAACGCGACCGTCTTGTCGTCAGGCGAGAGCGTGGGTGCCGCGTCGTAGGCGCCGCGCCCCTCCGGCGGCGACGTGATCGGCTCGCTGCCGGAGCCGTCCAGCGGCACCATTGCGATCGTCGCGGTCACGAAGCCTGCGCCCTGGCTCTCGATCGAGGTCACGAGGATCCCCTCCCCGAGCGCGCGGGCCGGTGCGGCGGCCGCGGGCTTCGGCTTCGCCTTCGGCGCGACAACCGGGTCGCCGTCGAGCGAGAAGGCGAGGAGCGACACGCCGAATACGACGACGAACGCCGCGATTGGTATGGCAACCGCAAGCCAGAGCGTGCGGGAGGTCCTCCCCATGCGCGGGTTCTACACCGCCTGCACGGGCGCGGTTCCGCGCGGGTACGATCGGCCGCAGCGACCCGAGGAGGACGAATGGCCGGCCTGATGAGCCGAACGTCGAACGTGGTGAAGGCGTGGTACTCGAAGCTCTTGAACCGGGCGGAGGACCCGTCGGTCACGCTCGACTACTCGTATGAGCAGCAGCGGGAGATGCTGCAGAACGTGAAGCGGGGCGTCGCCGACGTCGTCACCGCGAAGAAGCGCCTCGAGCTCCAGACGCAGAAGCTCGAGCAGGAGGTCGAGAAGCTCGAGAACCAGGCCCGCCAGGCGCTCGCGGCCGGCCGCGAGGATCTCGCCCGCGCCGCGCTCGAGCGCAAGGCGCTCGCGCAGCAGCAGCTCCAGTCGCTCGACAAGCAGGCGGCCGACCTCCAGGCGCAGCAAGAGAAGCTCATCGCGTCCGAGAAGACGCTCTCCGCGAAGGTCGAGGCCTTCCGCTCGGAGAAGGAGGTCATCAAGGCCCAGTACTCGGCGGCCGAGGCGCAGGTGCGGATCGGCGAGGCGGCGAGCGGGATCGGCGAGCAGATGGCCGACACCGGGCTCGCGATCGAGCGCGCGCGCGAGAAGACCGAGCAGATGCAGGCCCGCGCGGGCGCGATCGAGGAGCTGACCGCCGCCGGGACGCTCGAGGACTTCACGGCGGCACCCGGCTCGGAGCTGGACCGCGAGCTCGCGCAGATCACGGCGTCGAACCAGGTGGACGACGAGCTCGCGAAGCTCAAGGGCGAGGTCGGCGCGGGGGCCGAGAAGAAGGAGCTGGAGCAGTGATCGTCCGGCTGATGGGCGAAGGGCAGTACCGCGTCGACGACTCGCTCCGCGACCGGCTGAGCGAGCTCGATGACCTCGCCGGCGCCGCGCTCGAGGCGGGCGACGAGGAGGAGCTCGACGGACGGCTCGACCAGATGTTCGAGCTCGTCAGGAGCGAGGGCGAGCGGCTTGCCGACGACGCCCTCTCCGCGTCGGACGCGATCGTCCCGCCGAGCGACATGACGCTCGAGGAGACGCGCCAGCTCATGACCGCCGAGGGCTTCATCCCGGACCTCCCGCCGGAGTAGCGCGGGGCGGGCCGCGGGGCGCCGCGGGCTGTGGAACAACCGGCACACATTCGGCGCACTTCCGTGACAGACACGCGCGCCCGGCCTCGATAGCGTTCGTGCTGGGGCCCGCGCGCCCCCAAGGGGGACCGCGCCGACCGGGCGCGGCTAGACCCGCTGGAGGTGGGTGTCCTTGAAGTCGCTCGGGTACTTGAGCCCGTAGCCGAGCGCGCGGTCGGCGCCGATGTGGCCGAGCCAGACGAGCGCGATCTCGATCGCGACCCGCTCGGACGCGACCACGCCGAACGCGCCGAGGGCGAGCGGCCCCACCGTCGTGTGCGCCGCGTTGTAGACGTATGAGCCGATCCGCGGGCCGGCCGCGTAGGCCACGAACGAGAGGTCGGGCGCGAGGAAGAGGACGGCCGCGACCCACCAGGTGTAGTCCTGGCACACGTAGACGGCGAGCGCGGCGCCGAAGAGCGCGGCGCCCTCGACGCGAAGGAGCGTGCGCGGAAGACTCATGTGTCCGTCTTCGCCGACACCCGGCGAGTGTCCTTGTCGGCGCGCCGCGCGCCGAGAGTGCGGCGGTGTGATCGCCTAACCGTCTCTAGCGCGACGCACGCCGCGGCCGGAGGACCTGTCCATCGGCCGTGATCCGCGCCGCCGTGCCCGGGAAGTCCGAGCGCGACAGCGAGCGAAGGAGCGGCAGCGCAGCGGCGGCCGGGTCGCGCGCGGGGACGCCGCGGCGCGAGATCTTCACGGGCACGACCGACCCGGACACCCACGCGCCGTCGCCGCGCAGCGTGACCCGCAGGACGCCCGTGACCGAGCGGACGCCGCGCCAGTTCAGGCTGTCGTGCCCCGCGAAGTTGCCGAGGCTGTAGGCGATGAGGCGTCCGCGTCGGAACTCCATCCCGCGCAACACGTGAGGCCCATGGCCCGCGACGAGATCGGCGCCCGCATCCACCATCGAGCGTGCGAACGCCATGACGTCGCCGCGGTCCTCGCGGAGGAAGAACTCGTGGCCACGCTTGACGTGCGCCGCGTCCGGCCCCTCCGCACCTCCGTGGAACGTCACGACGACCACATCGGCGCGCGAGGCGGCGTCGCGCACGCGCGCGCCCGCGGCCGGGATGTTCAGGAGATCCCACCCGGGGATCCGCGGCGCGAAGCCGAGCACGGCGACGCGAACGCCCTCGGCCCGGAAGAACGTCGCCCCGGTTCCGGCCCCGGTCGGGCGGAGCCCCGCCCGGCCGAGCGCCCTGAGCGTCTCGGCCCGCCCGGCCACGCCGTAGTCGAGCGCATGGTTGTTCGCGAGGTTCAGGACGGTGAAGCCGCCCGCCTTGAACGCCCGCGCGTACGACGGCGGCGCGCGGAAGGAGAAGCAGTTCGGCTCGCGCGCGCCGCACTTCTTCGTGCCTCCGTTCGCAAGCACCCCTTCGAGATTCCCGAGCACCACGTCGCCGCCGAGGGCCTTCGGGAGCCGGGCGAAATAGACGCTCCCGTCGGCCGGGAGGGTCGCGTCCTTGTTGAACGCGTTGTCGCCCACGGCCGCGACGGTGAGCCGCACCTTGGAGAGGTCGGGCGCGGTCGTCTGCGGCGTGCGGCCCGCCAGGGCCTCCCCACCGCCATCGGCGATGCCGCCGACGAGGATCGCCGCCGCGACGATGGCGATGACGCCGGCGGCGATCCCCGCGGAGGAGAGCTCGATCACGTGACGGTGGTGGCGGTCCGCGCTGCGGCGCGCGTCACGGCGCGCGCGGAGCTCCGCCTGCGTGTACGACCCCGGATCGTGCATCGCCCGAGGGAATCTAGCCCGGCGGCGCGGCTCAGTCGAGCGGGGCGTCGTAGAGCCCGAGCCAGCGCTCGAGCTGCGGCTCCATCGGGAGCTCCTTCTCGAGCTCGTTCTTCAGGCGGAGCTCCTCCGCGTTGTCGCGCTGCTGGTCCTCGCCGGTCGGGATGAACGGCCAGAACGTGCCGCGTCTTGTAGCCGTAGACGAGGTAGACCGGCCGCTCGCCGCCCTTGAAGCGGAAGAGCGCGACGAGCACCTGCTCGCCGAAGCCGCGCGCGGCCAGCTCGGAGCTCACGAGATGGACGGTCGTGACGAGATCCTCGAGGTCCTTGTCGCGGACGACGAGCCACTGGAACCCGAAGGAGTCCTCGCGGCGGCGCACCTCGGAGCCCGAGTCGCGCGCGGCGACGCCGAGCAGCTCGTCGATCTCCTGCTCCGCCCGCATGAAGTCGCCTGCCGAGAGCGGCTTGAAGACGACCGCCGCGACGCCGTCGGTGCGCAGGCCGAGCTCGGCCTCCATCGTGACCGCAGCGCTCGGCAGCGCGAAGAGCTTGTCGAGCTTCGCCCCGGAGAGCTTCTTCCGCCCGAAGAGAACGTTGCCCAGTCCCACGCGGTGAGCCTAGCTACGGGCTCCACGCCGACCTTGCAACAGTCTGTTGCTAGCTCCGGGTTCGTCGCCCGCGGCGAGCTTCGCTCGGCGCGGCTTGCAGACACTCGCCGGTCGCCCGGAGGGCCTCACCGTTCTGAGTCGTCATGGTCGCGGCGAAGCCGCGGCCGGACTCAGAACGGCTGGACCGGCTTGCCCATCTCCGCCGAGATCTCGGCGAGGCGGGCGAGGCGCTTCTCGAGCGGCGGGTGCGTCGAGAAGAGCTCGGACGCGCCCGACTTGAGACCCGCCGGGATGATGAAGAACGCGTTCATCGCGGCGACCTCGCGCAGGTCCTTCTGCGGGATCCGCGTCATCTGGCTCGCGATCTTCTGGAGCGCGCTCATGAGCTGCTCGGGCGCACCCGTGATGAGCGAGGCGCCGCGGTCGGCCGCGTACTCGCGGTAGCGCGAGATGCTCATGATGAGGATCCAGCTGATCACGTAGGTCAGGATCGAGACGCCGATGATGATCAGCCAGGCGAAGCCGTTCGAGCTGTTGTTGTTGCGGTTCCCGCCCATCATCCCGCCCCAGAGACCCCAGCGGGCGAGGAGGCCGGCGAGCATGGAGAAGAAGCTCGCGAGCGTCATGATGGTGACGTCGCGGTTCGCGACGTGCGAGAGCTCGTGGGCGAGGACGCCCTCGATCTCCTTCGGCTCGAGGCGCTCCCAGAGACCGCGCGTGACGGCGACCGCGGAGTGCTTCGGCGTGCGGCCGGTCGCGAACGCGTTCGGGACGTCGGTCGGGATGACCGCGACCCGCGGCTTCGGCAGCCCCGCCATGGCGCACAGGCGGTCGACCATCTCGTGCAGCTCCGGCGCCTCCTCGGGGGAGACGACCTTCGCCCCGGCGGCCGCGAGCGCGAGGCGGTCCGACGTGTACCACTGGAAGAACGCGAACCCTCCGATCAGGACGAGGCCCAGGATCAGGCCGACCTGGAAGATCTGGATCAGGACGACGAAGAAGACGACGTAGAGCAGCCCGAGCAGGAACGTCGTGAGCAATATCCGGAACGAGAGACCTCGGTCCCGGCCGTACGCCTTGCGCTTCATCTGGGGTCCGCTCCTTGTGTGTCGCTGTCCTGGCCTTGCCTCCGGATTGTACCGGTGAGGTGTCGCGTCACCGACCGGGAGTTACACCGTCGAGAGGGTGGGTAGACTCCCGCGCATGACCAGACTCGCCGCCATCATCGCTGCCCTCGCCCTCCCGCTCCTTGCCGTCGCATGCGGCGGCGGGGACGACAAAACGGCGACGCCGGAAACTGTCGTCGGCTCGGTCCCTTCGGAGACCGCGGGCGCGGGCGGCGGCGCCGGCGACGCTGCTGCGGGCGAGGCGGTCTTCACGGAGAACTGCGCGACCTGCCACACGCTGTCCGCCGCAGGCGCGAGCGGCACCGTCGGGCCGAACCTCGACGATCTCAAGCCGGACGCCGCGACGGTTCAGACGCAGGTCGAGAACGGCGGCGGCGCGATGCCGGCGTTCAAGGACACGCTCTCCGAACAGCAGATCGCCGACGTCTCCGCATACGTCGCCGAGAACGCCGGCTCCTAGCCTCGCGCTCCCGGTCGCCCCGCGGGCGATCGCCTGCGACCTCGACCGCACCCTGATCGCCGAGGACGGCGTCCTGCGCCCGCGGACCCTCGCCGCGCTCGCGGCGGCGCGCGACGCGGGGCTGCACGTGATCGTCGCGACCGGCCGGATGTTCCGCTCGGTCCGACCGTACGTCCTCGACGCCGGGCTCCGGGACCCGGTCGTCTGCTACCAGGGCGCGGTCGTCGCCGAGCCCGAAAGCGGCCGGTTCCTACGCCACGAGCCGATCCCGCTCGACCCCGCGCGCGAGGCGATCGCCGCGGTCGAGGGCGAGGGCTTCGGCCTGAACACGTACGTCGGGGACGAGCTCTACGTCGCGGCCGAGACGGCCGAGGCACGGCGCTACGCCGAGTTTCAGCACATTCCGATCCACGTCGTCGGACCGCTCCTCGACTGGCTCGCCGAGCCGCCGACGAAGCTGGTCGTGATCGGCGACCCGGGCGAGCTCGACGTGCTCGAGGCGCAACTCAAGGACCGGTTCGGCCGGCGGCTCTACATCTCCAAGTCGCTGCCGTACTTCCTCGAGCTCGCGGCGCCCGGCGTCACGAAGGGCTCGGGCCTCGCGTTCGTCGCGGAGAAGCTCGGCTTCACGGCCGAAGAGACGATCGCGTTCGGCGACGGCGAGAACGACGTCGAGCTCCTCGAATGGGCGGGCACGGCGGTCGCGGTCGCGAACGCGCACCCGCGGGCGCTCGCGGCTGCCGACGTCGTTGCGCCGTCCGTGGACGAGGAGGGCGTGGCGCAGGTGATCGAGTCGCTGCTCGCCTAGGCGGAGGCGCCGGCACCCGCCGCTCGCGGCCACGGCCGTTTCGGGCCCCACGAAGTGGCGCTTGTGTTGCATCGAACACGCGCCGCCGCAGAGCCGAGCCCGCATTGCAGCACAGGAGCGGCCGAGCACTGATGCAACACAAACAGCGGTTCGTGATGCCGTGAACGGCCGTGTCCGGAAGCGGCGGGAGCCTAGAATCGCCCGATGATCGACGTCCGCGCCGCGCGCTCCGATCCCGACGGCTTCCGGGCCGCGCTCGCGCGGAAGGGCGCCGCCGAGCCCTTCGACGCGTTCCTCGAGGCCGACCGCGTGTGGCTCGCGCTTGTCCCGCAGGCGGACGAGCTGCGCGCGAAGACGAAGCTCAAAGGGAAGCCGACGCCCGAGCAGCTCGAGGAGCTGAAGGGCGTGAAGGCCGAGCTCCAGCGCGTCGAGGACGAGCTCGCCCGAGCCGCTGCCCGCCGCGACGAGGTGCTCGTCCTCATCCCGAACCCGCCCGACCCGAGCGCGCCCGACGGCGCGACCGAGGACGACGCGGAGGAGCTTCGCCGCGTCGGCGAGCCGCCGGAGTTCTCGTTCGAGCCGCGCGACCACCTCGAGCTCGCGCCGATCGACATGGAGCGGGCCGCACGCGTCTCGGGCTCGCGGTTCGCCTACCGCATCGGGGACGCGGCGCTCCTCGAGCTCGCGCTCTACCGCTTCGCGCTCGACCGGGCCGTCGCGGCCGGCTTCACGCCGGTTCTGCCGCCCGTGCTCGTCCGCGAGGAGCCGATGTACGGCACGGGCTTCCTCCCGACGGACGAGGTCAACATCTACCGCATCGAGCGCGACGAGCTGTACCTCACGGGCACGTCCGAGGTCGCGCTGGCCGCGTTCCACATGGGCGAGATCCTCGAGGCCGACGCGCTGCCGCTCCACTACGCCGGCTACTCGACGTGCTTCCGCCGCGAGGCCGGCGCGGCCGGGAAGGACACGCGAGGGATGTTCCGCGTCCACCAGTTCGACAAGGTGGAGATGTTCGTCTTCTGCCGCCCGGAGGCCTCACCGGACGAGCACGAACGGCTGCTCGAGATGGAGGAGTCGATCGTGCGCGAGCTCGAGCTGCCGTACCGCGTCGTGAACGTCGCGGCGGGCGACCTCGGCTCGTCCGCGACGAAGAAGTACGACATCGAGGCGTGGTTCCCGAGCCAGGGCCGCTACCGCGAGGTGACGTCGACGTCGAACACGACCGACTTCCAGGCGCGGCGCCTCGAGATCCGCTTCCGCGGCGAGCACGGCGTCGAGCCGGTGCACACGCTGAACGGCACCGCCGTCACCGCGCGGCACATGCTCGCGATCCTCGAGAACTTCCAGGACGAGTCCGGGGGCGTCGCCGTCCCCGGAGTCCTCGTTCCCTACGGCGCGCCGGCGCGCGTCAGCAGCTCGTCTTCCGCTCGCTGAGCGGGCAGGTGTCACGCCCGGGGCCGCCGTTCGCCCGGTCGCGGCCGGGGCCGCCGTTCAGGAGGTCGCTGCCGCTCTCGCCGAAGAGCCGGTCGGCGCCGCCGAGCCCGTAGACCTTGTCGTTGCCGCGCCCGCCGTAGAGGTAGTTCCCTGCGGCGCTTCCGGTGAGCGTGTCCGCGAACCGGGAGCCGAAGAGGTCCTCGACGCCCGAGATCGTGTCGGCACCGAAGCCCGTCGCCACGTGGGTCTTCAGGTTCACCTTGACCGCGCGGGGCGCGAAGGAGTAGTCGCCGGCGTCGAGGCCGGGGCCGCCGTTCAGGACGTCGCTGCCCGCATCGCCGTCGAGCGTGTCGTTGCCGCCGGCCGCGACGATCGTGTCGTTCCCCGGCTGGCCGTCGAAGTAGTTGCTCGCTCCGTTGCCGGTGAGCTGATCGGCGAACGGCCCGCCGACGATGCCCTCGAGGCCGAGCACCAGGTCGTTGCCCTCGCCGCTCGCCCCGCCGGTCGCCAGGTTCGCGACGATCGGCCCGGTCGCGTCCAGGTAGAGCGCGAGGTCGCCGGTGCCGGGACCGCCGTCCAGTCCGTCGTCGCCCGCCTCGCCGAGGAGGAGGTCGGCGCCCGTGCCGCCCCCGATCGTGTCGTTGCCGTCGCCGCCGCAGATTGTGTCGTCGCCCCCCGCGCCGTCGATCGTGTCGTTCCCGGCTAGGCCGACGATCACGTCGTCACCCGCAGTGCCGTTCAGCGCGTCGTCGCCGTTCGTCCCGACCATCGTCGGGACCGCGCCGATGCAGGTGGCGGTCGGGCCTCCGAAGACGGCCGCGGCCTGCCAGGCCGCGCCGACCGCAAGGACCATCGTGAGCACGAGCAGGGTGGTTCGGCGACGCATGATTCCTCCCCGGGGACTGGACGAATGTCCGCCTGAGTGTATGAGGGTTTCGTGAGCATGCAAACCACCCGCCGGGGGTGTGTGGATAATCCAACGCGGGTGTCTTCGGTGGCCCGCAGTATCGGTTTTGCGGTGGCCGCGCTCGCACTTCCGCTCCTCGGAGCCGATGCGGCGCGCGCGCTTCCGCCTGCTCCGTCCGTGGTGCTGCTCGCCGCGGGCGACGTCGCAGGCTGCAACTCGTCCGGCGACGAGGCGACTGCGGCGATCATCGACGGCTTCCCCTCCGCGCTCGTCGCGATGCTCGGGGACGCCGCGTACCCGAACGGGACGATCGACGACTTCAACTCCTGCTACGGGCCGAGCTGGGGCCGCCACAAGGCGCGAACCCGCCCGGCCGTCGGGAACCACGAGTACCGCCAGCCCGGAGCCGCGCCGTACTTCTCCTACTTCGGCACCGCGGCCGGGACGCCGGGCGAGGGCTGGTACAGCTACGACTACGGCGCCTGGCACGTGATCGTGCTGAACTCGAACTGCGGCTTCGTCGGGGGCTGCGGCGAGGGCTCGACGCAGGAGCAGTGGCTGCGGAACGACCTCGCGACGAGCGCGGCGGACTGCACGCTCGCGTACATGCACCACCCGCGCTTCAGCTCCGGCCGCAGCCCGCAGCTCGACGAGTACGAGCCGTTCTGGACGGCGCTCTGGGAGCACGGCGCGGACGTCGTCCTCGCCGGGCACGACCACATCTACGAGCGCCTCGCGCCGACGACCCCGATCGGCGACCAGGACTCGGCCTTCGGGATCCGCGAGTTCATCGTCGGGACCGGCGGTTTCAGCCATTCCGGCATCGCGGGCGTCCTCCCGCAGAGCCAGGTGCGAAACAACACGACCTTCGGCGTCCTCGAGCTCGACCTCGCCGTGGGCGGGTACGCGTGGACGTTCCGGCCCGAGTTCGGGAGCCCGTTCACCGACTCCGGCTCCGGGACGTGCCACGACGCCCCGGCCGACGCCGTGCGCCCGGACACAGCGCTGGTCTCACCGACCGGGGACGCGACCCTCCGCGGCGTCGCGCAGCTCGAGGCGACCGCCTCGGACGACAACGCCGTCAAGCGGGTGGACTTCCTCGTGGACACGACCGTGATCGCATCGGACACGGTTCCGCCCTACAAGCTCGACTGGAACTCGGGCACGATCGGCGACGGCGTCCGCACGATTCGCGCCCGCGCCGTGGACCAGACGGGGAACTCGCGCACGACCGCGCCGCGCACGATCCTGATCGACAACCTCCTGCCGGAGACGACCATCACGAGCGCGCCGGCGGTCGCGACGCGCGCGCTCACCGCGACGTTCGTGTTCGCCTCCGAGCCGGGCGCCACGTTCACGTGCACCTTCGACAAGAAGCCGGTCAAGGCGTGCGCCTCGACGCTCCGGCTCTCGCCGCTCCGCCCCGGCCGCCACACGATCACGGCGCGGGCGCGCGACGCCGCGGGGAACCTCGACCCCACGCCGGCCTCGT
This sequence comes from uncultured Actinomycetes bacterium, assembly GCA_963720515.1. Lineage (GTDB taxonomy): Bacteria > Actinomycetota > Thermoleophilia > Gaiellales > Gaiellaceae. The sequence goes on from OY970397.1 coordinate 1,352,982, forward strand.
TCGTGTGGACGATCGACCGCACCGCGCCCGCGACGCGCATCGACTTCGGCCGGATGCAACAGGGCCTGCCGGGTGCGGCGCTCTTCCGGCTCGGCGCTTCCGAGCGCGTGGCTTTCCAGTGCTCGCTCGACGCGGCGCCGTTCGCGCCGTGCGTCTCGCCGGTCTCGGTGCCGAAGCTGAAGCCGGGCAAGCACAGCTTCCGCGTCCGCTCGACCGACCCCGCCGGGAATACGGACTGGACTCCCGCGACCCGCACGTGGACGGTCTCGGCGAAGCCGACCGTCCGCGGCGTCTTCCTCACCGGCGGCCCGCGCCGCGACGTGCTCATGGGTACGCCGTACGCGGACGTGATCCTGGGCTACGACGGGAACGACGTCATCCTCGGGAAGGCGGGCAACGACGTCCTCGACGGCGGCGCCGGCAACGACCGGTTGGACGGCGGTGCCGGCAGGGACCGGCTCACCGGCGGCTCGGGGCGCGACACGCTCCTCGGCGGCTTCGGGCGCGGCCGCGACCTGTTCTTCGCCCACGACGGGTTCGCCGATGTCGTGGCCGGAGGCGGCGGGCGGGACGTGGCCCACGCGGACCCCGCCCTCGACCGGGTCAACGCGGTCGAGCTTCGGCTGCGCTAGCGCTTCGCGGGCAGCAGGAAGCGGTACACGTGCACGTCCCACTGGCGGAACGTGTCCGTGAGCGTCCTGCCCTTCGCGCGCACCGTGCGGCCCTCGCGGTAGACCCAGCCGCCGCGTAGCCCTCGCGGGAGCCCGTGGAAGGTGACGCGCTTCGCCTTCTGCCCGTGCCGTGCGGCGATGAGCCAGAGGTTGCGCCCCTCGACGCGGCTCACGACCGGCGTCTTCGGGTCGCTCGTCCACACGCCGGCGCCGGGGCCGGGCGAGGCGAGCGCCGGGTAGAGCCGCCCGCGCGGCCCGAGCTCGCGCACGAGCGGGCGCAGCACCGACGTCCAGTACGACCAGCTCCAGCCGGATGCGGCCTCGTCGGGCGAGAGGCACCAGGTGTTGTGGTTGCCGAAGAAGATGAGGCCGCGCGCGCGGTTCATGATCGCGTCGTAGGCCATGTAGCGCATCTGGCGCGGGGTCGGCCGGTCGATCGCGCCGCTTCCGGCCGGGTCGCGCGTCCCGCTGAAGCACGCGGCGAGCGTCGCCCACACCGCGCGCGACGGCGTCACTGCCCGCAGCCGGCTCGTCCAGATCCCGACCCAGTGGAGGTTCGGCCTGGGGCTCTTGAAGCGCACCGGGTAGGAGTCCACGCCGTGCACCTCGGCCTGGTGGGCATACGGCGCGAGGTCGGCCGTCGTCCCGCGCGCCGCCTCGAGGACGAGCTGCGGCCGGGTCGGGTCGAGCGCCTTGAGCCGGTCGAAGGAGTACTGGAGGAGGTCGGCCGAGTAGCCGCTCCACCACGGCTCGTCCACGCCCTTCCAGAGCGCGAGCCCCGGGTCGCCGCGCAGGGTCTCGACGACGTGCTGGAGCATCGCGTCGTCGGGCGAGCCGGCGGTCGCGCGGGCGAGCTCACGGAGATGCACCCAGGTGTGGACGCCGAGCGTGGCGGCGGCCGCGTCCCAGGCCTGCGCCTGCGTGAGCTCGTCCTCGGTCCACGCACGCCGTGCGGCCCGGCGCCGAGCAGGTTCACGCCGGCGCCCGTCACCTCGGCGAGCGCGTCCGTCCCCCAGGGCGTGGTCGAGCCGAGCGGCGGCGGCTTGAGGAGCGCGAGCGCGAAGGTCGGCTCGCCGTCGACAGCAAGGACGCCGCGCGGGTCGATCGTCGTCGTCGCGGCCTGCGCGGGCGCGGCCGCGGCCAAGCGCGACGAGGCCGGTCAGGAGGATGCGCCTCAGCACGCACAAGATCGTGGCAGACGCACATGAGGGACTAGTCAAGCCGCCCAACTAGACTCGCCGCACGGCGGGGTGCCTGAGTGGCCGAAAGGGGCGGTCTTGAAAATCGCTAGGCGCCGTGAGGCGTCTCGTGGGTTCGAATCCCACCCCCGCCGCTGATCGAACGGCGCTCAGTCCGAGCGGTGAGAGACGACGTTGACGAGCGTGCCACTCGGCTCTCGAAGCATGAAGCGCCGCACTCCCCACTCCTCGTCGCGGAGCGAATAAGCGATCTCGAAGCCCTTCTCCACGGCCCTGGCGTGGACGGCATCGACGTCGGCCACCTCTACCGAGATGCCAGGGGCGGCCGGATCGTCATTGCCGATGATGGTCACCTGGGCCGAGCGGTTCGTCGGCGACGCGACGGTCACTACCCAGCCGAGGTCCATCGCCACCTCGAAGCCGAGCAGGTCGACGAAGAACTCGCGCGTCTCTGCGGGCCGATCAGACTTGATGTTGGGCACGGCCCTGCTGACCATCATGCTCCCCGTTCTATCGCACCCGAGGTTCAGAAAGAGCCATGAGCCCCGCCCGCCGGCGCGTCAGGAGGGTGATCCGGCCCGGGCGGCGGCGACGGCTTCGAGTCGGGAGTTGACGCCAAGGGCCCGAAAGAGACGGCGGATGTGGTTCCTGACCGTCTCCGTGCTCAGGTGGAGCTCGGCGGCGATCTGCTTCGTCGAGCGGCCCTGCTCCAGAAGACGAAGTACCTCGACCTGGCGGGGGGTGAGATGCGGGTGTGGCGCTGTGGTCGTGTTGCCGGGTCGTTCCTCGATCAGTCCGAAAACGCCGACCACGCGTTCACCGTTCACGAGCGAGACCGAGCTGACCTCCACGGGCACTCGCGTCCCGGTGGTCGACACGACGTGGCCGGTCGCCTCGTGGGCCAGGGAGGTGCCGAGCATCTTCTGAGCGAATCGCTCGCGAGCGCGGGGCTTGTCCTCGGGTGCTACGACGGAGGTGAAGTGGCGACCGCGAACGTCTCCGAGAAGGCGCTCGGCTGCCGGATTCATCCAACGAACGATTCCCGTTGTGTCGCAGACGTAGCTCGGGACGCCGACGTTCTCCAGCGCCTGCTCAACGTCGCCGCCGAGTGCCAGGCCAGTGGCCATCACTGGAGTGTGGCTCATCGGCGCGCCGGGCGTCATCTGGCCTGACGAGATGGGCTCAAACCGGTCTAGCCGATGCCGCCCGCCGGACCCCCGGCGACGCGGATTGAGCCATCTGTCCGAGCCGGCAGGCGAGGCAGAGGCAGGCTTCGCGGACGCGGGATCGCAGTGTTACCCGATACAAAGATCGTGAGGAAGTCCTTCGACGGCCCTGCCGTTCCTTCGGCGTCCGCTCTCACGGTGACCGCTAACGTGCCCTTGCGCCCAGATAATGCCGATCTACTTCGCCGACGCCACCGGCCGAGCGCGCTGGGTGTTGGCGCAGGTCTGTCGTCGGGGGCTAAGGTGGAACGTCGGACGGGACCCGGCGGCGTCTACCCGGACTTAACTTGGTCGATGACGAGCGCAAGGCCATCAAGCGCGAAGGGACGCTCAGCACGATGCGACTGCGGCCACGCCGTTGTACAGCGATCTGGCCTGCTACCCGGCGAAGGTTCGTGCGTGAACTGCGACGAATGTCACTCTGCGACGGTGTCGGCCCTGCTTGTGCTGGCCAGTGACCGACTCGTTCCAGATTAGCCGTCGGCCGTATCGACCGGGGCTGCCGCCGCGACGGACGGAACGGCCAGCGCGGCGAGAGCGCCAGCGACGATGAAGAACTTCTCATTTCCTACTCCCTTGTTTGCGGGCAATCTGTGATCGCCGTACTGCCAGCGTGCCCGTTCCTCGCCTCACCCGATAGGACACGATCGGGTCAATTCCGCGCGTACACGCCGCGTCGCGCGTTCAGACTCGGAGTGCTGTCGGGTTCGGTTTCGGCCCGTCGGCGCCCTGCAGAGATCGGCCGCCCCTCGCGAGGCGACCCGAGCGGTGTAATAAGCGTTCTTGCGGCCTTCCAGGCCCGCCACACGGCGGGCCTTTCTTTGCCCCGGGGGTGCGCAGCAGTCGTCCCCAGTGGTGCACGCTCGCAAGCCGAACACGCTGAACCGGAAGAGCCGTGAGCCCCCGCCCCGCGTAGGTCGCGGGACGGGGTCGGTTGCCTACAGGCTGTGGAGCTAGGAGCCGGTGCCGGGATCGACTGGGGAAGCTCAGGTGCGAGACCGAGGTCGATCAGCGCCTGGGCGTACTCGGCGTCGGTCAGGAGCTCGCCACCGACGCCTTCCTCGCCCTCGGCGTTGTCCTCGTAGGAGCTCGACGCCCAGGAGGCCGACGCCCAGGAGGCCGCAGCCTCGGCCGTCGAGGCCCAGGAGGCGGACGCCCACGAGGCGCTCGCCCAGGACGCGTTCGCCCAGGAGGCCGAAGCCCACGAGGCCGAAGCCCACGAGGCCGAAGCCCACGAGGCGTTCGCCCAGGAGGCGTTCGCCCAGGAGGCGTTCGCCCAGGAGGCCGCGTCGAACACCGGGGTCGTCCCACCGGTCGAGTCGGCCCTCTTGAACTGGTTCAGTGCCAGGTTCGGGTTCGGCGGGTTCACCACATCCGTGGCCGCCGGAGCATCCATCTCACCCACGCCCAGGGAGAGCGGCGCCGCGCTCGGCAGCTTCTTCGCCGTGAGCATGAGCGCGCCCTTGACCTGGTCAGGAGTCCACGTCGGGTTGATGGCCATCATGTAGGCCGCAACGCCGGCCACGAGCGGAGCCGCGAACGACGTGCCCGACAGCTCCATGTAGCCCGTTCCGCGCGCCTGCGTAGGCCGCTCGGAGAGGAGCGTCGAGGTGGTCGGCACCGGGCCGATCATGTACCGGCCGGGAGCGCCGATCTCGGGCTTCGCGAAGCCGTCCAGCGTGTAGCCGTAGGCCGACCACGGAGCCGCGTCGTCGTCCATCAGGCCGACCGAGCCGTCGATGTCGTTGGCGCCGACCGTGATGACGAACGGGTCGTTGCCCGGGGCGAAGGGAACGCCCGAGGGACCGCCTGCGACGCCGTAGTTGCCGGCCGCCACCACGACGGTCACGCCGCTGAACCAGAGCTTCTCGACCGCCTTGTCGAGCGGGTCGTACATGAAGCTCGACGGGACGGAGGAGTGAAGCGAGAAGTTCGCGACCTTGATGTTGTAGAGGCCCTTGTTCTGGTAGATCCAATCGGCCGCTGCGATCACGTCGCTCGTCATCGCCATGCCCTTGTCGTCCATGACGTCGAGCGAGACGATCGGGGCGCCCGGAAGCGCGCCGGCGTAGTTCGACGCCTGGCCCGCCGCGATGCCCGCGACGAACGTGCCGTGGCCGCGACCGTCACCCGCCGAGTTGCCCGGCAGGTTGGTCATCACGACCGACTTGCGGATCTGCGCGCCGTTCCCGAAGTCCGCGCGGTCGCCCTGGACGCCGGAGTCGACGATCGCAATCGCCGGCGGGGTGAGCCCGCCCTCCATGCCCTTCCAGAACTTCGCCACGCCGGACACGAGCGCCCACTTCTGCTTGTTCGAGTAGCTGGGGCCGCCCGCGAGCTCGACCGGCGAGTCGGGCGTGATCGCATCCACGTACGACTTGGCCGCGAGCTTGAGGACCTGTGCGCCCGTCAGCTCGACGCTCGCACCCGAGATCAGCGAAAACTGCCGATCGAGCCCCGGCGCATGCGCGTCGTGCGAGAGGTCGTGCTTCAGCTTCGCGACCACCGTGGACGAGCTCTTGCCGCGCTCGCCGGTGACGATCACGGTGAAGACCTTGTCAGGATTGTTCGTCGCCGCAGTCAGGAGCGTCGGGGTGACGAACGCGTGATAGCTCGGCGCCGACTTTGCCGTTGCGACCGGAGCCGTGAGGCCCGTCGTAACCAGAAGTCCGAGTGCAAGCGCGACGATGCCGCGTCCACCCTTCCCCCAGAGTGCGCTCGAGCGCGACCCGGACCGCTTGCCCCACAGGGCACTGGCCCGAGTTCCGTTCGTCATACCAACTCCACGCATCCGTCCCGTCCTTCCTTCCCGCCTCCGAAGCGGGCCCGCAGTTAGCAAGGGAATGCAGGCGGAACGCTACGTTTGCCCCCCTCGAGGGACGTCACCCGAAAGGGTCATGAGGCCAAAGATCCCTCGGTCGAGGGATGGGGGCTAGGATCGCCGGATGGCGGCCCGAATCCGCGTCGGAACCTGCTCCTGGGCGGACGAATCCCTCTCCAAATGGTGGTATCCGCGGGGGATCCGCACGGGCGAGCAGCGGCTCCGCCACTACGCGGAGCGCTTCGACGCGGTCGAGCTGGATGCCTCCTACTACCGGCTTCCCGACGAGGACCAGGCCCGGCTCTGGGTCGAGCGCACCCCGCCGGGCTTCGTCTTCCACGTGAAGGCCTTCGGGCTCATGACGCGCCATCCCGTCCGGCTCGAGCAGCTTCCACCGGATTTGCGGGACTTCGCGGAGACCGACGAGCGGGGGCGCGTGAACCGGCCTTCGCGCGAGTTCCGGAGCGAGATCTTCGCCAGGTTCCACCGCGGCTTGGAGCCGTTGCGGGAGGCCGGGAAGCTCGGCGCGATCCTGCTCCAGTTCCCGTCCTACGTGGTGTTCAAGGAATCGTCGATCGCGTACCTGCGCTGGGCGATCGACGAGCTGCGCGGCGAGACGCCGCTCGTCGAGTTCCGGCATCGCAGCTGGCTCGACGACGAGCACCGGGCGGAGACGCTCGCGCTCCTCGAGGAGCTGGGCGCGACGCACGTGGTGACGGACTCGCCGAAGACGGACGCGAAGAACCTCGTCCCCACGGTCCTCGCGCGCACGAGCCCGCTCGTCTACATCCGCTTCCACGGGCGCAACGCGGGCACCTGGAACAAGCGCGGCGGGAGCGCGGCGGAACGGTTCGACTACCTCTATTCCGACGAGGAGCTGGCCGAGTGGGCGGGCGCCGCGCGCGAGCTCGCCGAGGGCGCGGAGCAGGCGTTCGCGATGTTCAACAACAACGGCCGCTCCCCCGCGCCGGCCGGTAGCGAGCGCGAGTGGTTCGCCCAGGCGCCGGTGAACGCGCTGCGGTTCCAGGAGCTCCTCGGCGAGCGGGCGGCGGCGTGAGCGACGGCCTGACGGTGCTCGAGCGGCCGGCGGCGGGCGATGCCGTGGGCGTGCTGATGGTGCTCCACGGCCGCGGCGCGGACGAGCACGACCTGTTCCCGCTCCTCGACGCGCTCGACCCGGAGCGTGCGTTGGCCGGGTACGCGCCGCGCGGGCCGCTCTCGTTTCCGCCCGGCGGCGCGCACTGGTACGCGCTCTACCGGGTCGGCTTCCCGGATCCGGAGACCTTCCGCGACACGTTCGCGCTCCTCTCCGGGTGGGTGGACGGCGTCGCGGCGGAGCATCCGGGCGAGCTCTGGCTCGCCGGGTTCTCGCAGGGCGCGGTGATGGCGTACGCGCTCGGCCTCGGCGCCGGGCGGCCGCGACCGAGCGGCATCCTCGCGTTCAGCGGCTTCGTCCCCACCGTCCCCGGGTTCGAGCTCGACCTCGAGAGCAGGGCCGGCCTGCCGGTGGCGATCGCCCACGGCGCCCTCGATCCGGTGATCTCGGTGGAGTTCGGCCGGGCCGCGCGCGACCTGCTCACCGACGCGGGCCTCGACGTGCGCTATCGCGAGGATCCGGCGCCGCACACGATCACCGCGGGCGGGCTCGCGCAGGCGCGCGCGACGATCGAGGAGTCGCGCTCCTAGCGGGCGGCGGCGTCGCCGGGGCGAGGCTCATCGAGCCCCTCCGCCGGCGTCACGATCCCGGGCGCACCCGGCCGCAGGTAGAGCCACTGGTACGCGATCGCCGCGATGGCGCCGCCGAGGAGCGGTCCGACGTACCAGACCCAGGCGTCCGTCCAGTCGCCCTGCACGAGCTCGGGCCCGAACGCGCGCGCGGGGTTCATCGCGGCGCCCGTGAGCGGGCCGCCCATGCAGATGTCGAGCGCGATCGTGAGCCCGATCGCGAGCCCGGCGATCGTCGTGAACGTGCCGCGCGGGTCGGCGGCGCTCGCGAAGACGACCCACACGAGGAAGAAGGTCAGGATCAGCTCGATGACCATCCCCGCGCCGGCTCCGGTCCCGAGCCCCAGCGCGGGGGCGCCGAGGTTCACCGGGTCGGTAAGCGCGTTCGGGACGAGCCACGTGAGGAGCAGCGCGCCGAGAACGGCGCCGAGGAGCTGCGCGACCCAGTAGATCCCGGCGAGAGCGGGCGCCATGCGGCCGGTGATCAGGAACCCGAGCGTCACGGCGGGATTGAAGTGGCCGCCGGAGATGTGCCCGACCGCGGACACCATGACGGCGATCACGAGGCCATGGGCGAGCGCGACGGTGACGAGCCCCCCGTCGCCCGGCGCCGCGACGGCGATGGCTCCGGCGCCGACGAAGACGAGTGCGAAGGCGCCGACCATCTCCGCGGCCGCTCGTTGAAGCCAGTCCCGCTGCATCGGCCGACAGCGTAGGAGGCGCCTCGGACGGCCTTGGCGGGCCGCGCACGCCCCCGGTGCCTGGCACCGAGACATGGCCGTCCGACGTGCGCGACCGCCCTCGGACGCCTGCCTCTGGCGGTCGGCCGAATCCGCATGACCACACGCGCCGCGCGTGTCATCCCGCCGTTTTCGGCCATGGACGCATGCCTGGCACCGGGGCATGGCCCCCGAAGACACGCCCGGGTTGGGAACCGCGACCGCCCTTAGGATCGCGGGCGTGGAGGGCGCCGCCTGACGCTCGGCCAGCTCGCCGTCACGGTTGCCGTGCTCGGCGTCCTCGGCCTGGCCGCGAGCCGGTTCGGCCTCTCGGCGATCCCCGCGTACCTCCTCGGCGGCCTGATCCTCGGCCCGAACGAGCCCGAGCAGCTCGCGATCATCCACCCGTCCGAGATCACGCACTTCCTGGCCGAGCTCGGGATCATCTTCCTGCTCTTCTTCCTCGGCCTCGAGTTCTCGCTCGACCGCCTCTTGAGGAGCGGACGCCACCTGGGGCTCGGCGGGTCGATCGACCTCCTGGTGAACGGCGCGCTCGGCCTCGTCGTCGGGCTGATCGCCTTCGGGCCGGGCCTGGCCGCGTTCGTGCTCGCCGCGGCGGTCTACGTCTCGTCGAGCGCGGTGGCGGTGAAGGGCCTCATCGACTTCCGCCGCCTCGCGGACGAGGAGACCGATCTCATCCTCGCGATCCTTCTCTTCGAGGATCTCGTGATCGCGATCGCGCTCGGCTTCGCCGCGACCGGCGGCGGCAGCGTCGACGGCACGCTCTGGCTCGTCGTCAAGGCGCTCGCGTTCATCGGCGCGTCCCTCGCGGCGTCGCGCTGGCTCGCCCGCTTCATCGACGAAGCGCTCGACCGGCTGCCGCGCGAGTTCTTCCTGCTCTTCGCCTTCGCGTTCCTCATCGGGATGAGCGCGGCCGCGGAGAAGCTGGGCCTGTCCGAGGCGATCGGCGCGCTCATGGCCGGCATCGTCCTCGCGGAGACCTCGGTGCGAAGCGAGATCGAGGAGCGGTTCCTCGGCTTCCGCGACCTCTTCGCGGCGCTCTTCTTCTTCGTCTTCGGCCTGACGATCGACCTCGACGCGCTCGGCGGCCTCGGCTGGCTGGTCGCGCTCGCCCTCGCGGCGACGCTCGTCGGGAAGCTGGTCGCGGGCCTCGCCGCCGGGTACGTCGGCGGGTTCAGCCTGCGCCAGGGGGTGAACGCGGGCGCCGCGCTCGTCGCGCACGGCGAGTTCACGGTCATCCTCGCGCAGCTTGCGTCGGAGAACGACCAGATCCCCCTCGCCGACCGCCAGGACCTCGTCGCCTTCGCGGGCCTCTACGTCCTCGCGAGCGCGTTCGTCGGCGTGGTGCTCATGAAGGAGTCCAAGCGCATCGGACGGGCGGTGTTCCGCCCGCAACCTAGACTGGCGGAGGAGGGCTAATGGACCAGCTGACGCAGACTCGACTCCCCGGCGTGGGGACGAAGTTCACGTTCGGCCTCGCGCACGGCGGCCGGCTGACCGTCATCCAGCACAACGACGGGATGCGGGAGATCTACTTCTTCCGCCGCTCGGGCGACGAGGAGCCGACCGCGGTCATCAGCCTCGAGGACGACGAGGCGCGCCAGCTCGGCGCGGTCGTGGGCGGCGCCTACGAGCGGCCGAAGGTGGTCGAGGAGCTCGAGATGGCGCTCGGCGAGCTCGCGATCGAGTGGGTGCACGTGCCGGAGGGGAGCCCGGCGATCGGCCGCTCGCTCGCGGAGTGCGCCTTTCGCGCCCGCACCGGAATCACGATCATCGCGATCCTGCGTGAGCCGGAGCCGGTCACCGGCGCCCAGCCCGACGACGTGATCCAGGATGGCGACACGCTCGTGGCGGTCGGCAAGCTCGGCCAGTACCCAGCCTTCCGGAAGCTCCTGGCCGAAGGCCCGATCGACGGCGGGGACTAGCCCGAGGCGGCGCGAGACCTGACCGGCCCCGCCGACGAGCTTCGCGCCCTGCTGCGGGCGACGCCCTCAGGGGTCGCCGTTCTCACCGTCGACTTCGAGCGCGAACGCCTCGGCCTCACCGTGAGCTCGTTCCTCGGGCTCTCGCTCGACCCCCCGCTCGTCGGCGTCTCGGTGAGCCGCCAGGCCGCGATGCACGAGCTGCTCCGCGGAGCCCGGCGCTTCGCGCTCTCGCTCCTCACGGAGGGGCAGGCGGCCGTCGCGCAGCACTTCGCCCGCGGCGTCCCGCCGATCGCGCTCTGGCACGGGATGGCCGTGCATGACGGCGAGACCGGCGCGCCGCTCATCGACGATGCGCTCGGGTGGATCGAGTGCGAGCTCGACGCGGAGCACGAGACCGGCGACCACACGCTCTTCGTCGGCCGGGTCGTGCGCGTCGAGCGCGGCCGGGTGACGCGCCCGCTCGTCCGCGTCGGCGGCGGCTACGAATGACGGCGGCGGTCGTCTTCGACCTGGACGGCGTGATCGTCGACTCGGAGCACGTCTGGGACGAGATCCGCGAGGAGCTCGCGCGGGAGCGGGGCGGCCGGTGGCACCCCGGCGCCCAGCGGGACATGATGGGCATGAGCTCCACCGAATGGTCGCGGTACATGCACGACACGATCGGCCTCGCCGAGTCCCCGGAGGAAATCTCCGCCGAGGTCGTCCGCCGCCTCCAGGCTCGTTACCGCGAAGATTTGCCGCTCATCCCGGGCGCGGTCGAGGCCGTGCGCCGGCTCGGAGCACGGTGGCCGCTCGGGCTCGCGTCGTCCTCGAACCGGGAGGTCATCGACCTCGTCCTCGACCTGGCCGGGCTCGCCGATGCCTTCGCCGCGACCGTCTCGTCCGAGGAGGTCGCGCACGGGAAGCCGGCGCCCGACGTCTACCTCGAGGCCGCGCGCCGGCTCGGTGCCGACCCGCGCGACTGCGTCGCGGTCGAGGACTCGCACAACGGGATCCGCAGCGCGAAGGCCGCGGGGATGGCGCGTCGTGGCCGCGCCGAACCCCCGCTATCCGCCAGGCGAGGACGCGATCGCGGAGGCGGACGCCGTCATCGAGTCCGTCGCGATGCTCAAGCCCGAGACGATCCTTGCCGCAGCCGAACGGGCGAAAGGATGACGGGGCCGCGGCGCACGGCCGCGGCCCCGTCCCGCGCGACTACCAGCTCGTCGGCTTGCCCGGCGTGCGAAGCCAGGTGTTGAAGAACGCGTCGAGGTTGAGACCCGAGTCGCGCTCCGCGAGCGAGATGAAGTCGTCCGTGGACGCCACGCGGCCGCCGAAGGTCGCAGTGAAGTCCTGGAGGATCTGGAAGAAGGTCGGATCGCCGACCTTCACCCTGAGCGCCTGCAACGTCATGGCGCCGCGGCTGTAGACGGTCGCGTTCTGGTACTGGTTCGTCACTCCGGGGTCGACGACCGTGTTGTTCCAGAACGAACTCGTGGACGAGCGGGCGTAGTTCGTGTCGAACGACTGCTGCGCGGTCGTTCCGCCGTTGTGCTCGTTCCAGAGCTGTGCCCCGAATGTCGCGAAGCCTTCGCTCAGCCACACGTCCCGCATGCGGGCGACGGCCACGTTGTCGCCGTACCACTGGTGCACGAGCTCGTGCGCGAGGGCGCCGAGGCCGTTTGGCCCGTTGAACTCGGGCCGCGTCTGCGTCTCCATCTGGTAGCCGCTCGCGACCTGGTCGACGATCGCGCCGGTGGACGCGAACGGGTACGGCCCGAACACGGTGCTGAAGTAGTCGACGATCGACCCGAGGTTGTCGAGCCGCGCGCGCGCCGTGGCGTCGATGAGCCCGGGCTGGGTCGCGTTGATGATCGGGATGCCGGCCGGAGTCTGCGAGAACTCGAAGTCGAACTTCCCGATGTCCACCGTCGAGACGTACGACGCCATCGGCTCGGTCTCTTCCCACACGAAGGTGGCCTTGCCGGAGCCGTCCGCCTTGTGGTGGACCTTCTGGTCGATGAGCTGACCGTTCGCCACGACCTGCAGGTCCTCGGGGACCGTCACCGTGAACCGGTACGTCGCCTTGTCGTTCGTCGTGTTGTTGTTCGGGAACCAGGTGTCGGCCCCGAGCGGCGGATTCGCCGTGTACGAGCCGTCGCTCGTGTAGAACCAGCCGTCGAGGAAGCCGTCCGGGTCGCGCGGCGCGGGGCCCGGCTCGCCGGAGTAGGCGACTTCCACCGTGAACCCGTCGCCCGCCTGAAGCACGTGCTTCGGCGTGATGACGAGCTCCGGGCCTTCGCGGGTGAAGTCAGACTTCTCGTCGTTCACCCGCACCTCCTTCACGGTGAGGCCGCGCAGGTCCAGGTTGAAGCGGCACAGGCTCTCGAGCGCCGACGCCGTGATCGTCGCCTTTCCGTCGAGCACGTGCGTCGGCGGGTCGTACGCGAGGTCGAGGTCGTAGTGCGCGACGTCGTACCCCGTGTTGCCGATGTACGGGTAGTAGGTGTCTCCGATGCTCGCGCCGCCGTTCACGCATTCGCCCTTGGCCTTGGCGGCCGCCGGCTTCGTGCCGGTGCCCGACACGCCGAGAAGCGCGAACGCGACGACCCCCGAGGCGAGCACGGCCACGGGGACGATCAGCCAGTTCCTCATGGGAACCCCCTCTTCCGTTGCTGCCAACCGCCCTCGACCCTACCCAGGGCAGAGCGACAGTCAACGGGGTCGGACGCGGCCCGGCGGCCGACGCGACGTCGGACGAGCTAACGACCGAGCTAGTCGAGGTTCTCTAGCAGCGGATGCGCCAGGTGCGGACGGCCGGCGTCAGGTCCTTGCGACCTCCGCGGTCGACGCCGCGGGCCCTGAACGTGTGGCTTCCACAGCGCAGGCCCGTGTACTTCACGAACCCGCTCGCAGCGTTGACGCACCTGTACCAGGCACGCGCGTCGCGCTTGCACTGGACATAGCCGGGCTTCGAGGACGCGACATGGAACGTCGCGGAATGCGAGTTCACGGTCCCGACGGGTCCGTAGTGGATAGCCGTGTTCGGGCGCGTGGCGGCCCAGGCCGCCGTGGCGAAGATGAGCGCGGCGATCGCGAACGCAAGGAGGCTCAGGGGAAACAGCCGCCGGGGGGTCTTCGGAGTGGGCGTCTGGGTCATCTCGTCCTCCTTAGCGAATCCGCCAGGTGCGCACCGCCGGCGTGGTGTCCTTGGCGCCGCCGGGGCCGATTGCTCGAACGCGGAAAGTGTGCCGTCCCTTTATTAACGTTTTGTACGTCTTCGGTGAGCGACAGGTTCGCCATGCGCGGCGATCGAGCTTGCACTGGAAGGTCGAGTGGGCCACGCTCGAGCGGAAACGGAAGAGCGCGCTGTGGCCGGCGACGATGCCCCTCGGGCCCGATGAGATGGTCGTCTGCGGCCCGCACGGATGCCCCTGGACGACGAGCGTTCCGCGCAGCGAGTGGTTCCCCGCCGCGTCGATCGCCTCGACCCCGACCGTTGAGCGACGTCCACACGGGACATTTACGGTTCTCGTCGTTCCGGTCGTCGTCGCCACCTTCGCCGAGCGCACGAAGACGTCGTACTTGATCGGCCCGTGGAGGTCTGCGGCGGCCGTCCACGCGATCGGGATCCCCGTTGTGCCGGTCCTCGTGCGCACGACCGAGGGCGTCGTCGGCGGGAACGTGTCCACCGTCCAGGCGAACGAGATCGCGGACGACGTCCCGGCCGTGTTGAACGCCCGCACGTGGAAGGTGTGGGCCCCCTGGTCGAGGCCGGTGGGGGTGGCCGGCGCGCTGCAGCGCATGAACGTGCCGAAGTCGATGCTGCATTCGAACCTCGCGGTCGCGTCGGTGTCCGAGAAGTCGATCGTCGCGCCGGTGGACGCGACCAGTCCCGGACGGGCCGGAGGCGGGGCTCGGCGTCGGCGGCAGCGCCTGCGGGTCCGCGTCGAGCGCCTTCCGCGCGTTCAGCCGCCCGCCGAACACGGTGGTCGGCACGAGCCCCTGGATCGGGTCGACGCCCTGGAGCACGGCCGAGCGGAGCTGCTGCGTCGTGTAGGTCGGGTGCGCGGCCAGCACGAGCGCGGCGACGCCGACGACGTGGGGCGCGGCCATGGACGTGCCGGAGTTCGAGTCGTAGTCGTCTTGCGTCGCGGAGAGGCACGCGAAGGTGAGGTCGTCCACGTAGACGCCGTCGGCCTGGTTGGTCGCGTTCGAGTCGAGCTCGAAACGGAGGAAGGCCGTCGAGCCGTCGAGCGCGGACGCGTCGTCCTGGGCCTCGAAGAAGGCGCCTGGCGCCGGCTCGCCCGGCCCCCAGCGTGTGATCTCCGTGGGCTGGAAGTCGGGCGTGTTCCTGCTCCCGAGCATGACGAACGAATCGCCCGCGCCGATCGTTCCGCGCAGGAAGTAGTCGATGAAGCACCCGGACTTGGCGCTCAGGTTGGCCCCGTTGAGCATCCGGATGGACGAGTTCGAGTTCGGTAGGTAGTTCGATGTTCCCGGCGGCGAGTCGGTGAGGCTGTTCTCCGGCCCGTGCGCCTCGCCGTGGTGCGCCCCCACGGCGTGCCGGATCCGAGCGGATTGCCCCACCGGGCCGTGAACTGAGGAGCCGAGCCCTCGAAGTCCTCGGTCGAGCCGACCGCCGACCAGCGCGGGATCGAGCTCTGGATCGAGACGCCCGGCGCGGCGAGGTCCACGGACGTCGTCCCGAAGTTCGAGAACGGCGCGAGCGTGTCGGAGGACGTCGTCGCGGCCACGCAGATCACGTTCGCGAGCGTGTAGTTGCACGGGAACTGGGCGTTGCCGAACGAGTCGGTGTCCACGGTGTCGTTGCCCGCGGCCGCCACGAACAGCGTGTTCGCGCAGGCGGGAGCGCTCATGGCCGCGATCTCCGCCGAGTTCGAGAAGCCGCCGGTGAAGCTCTCGTTCACCACCCGCGCCCCGTTCGCGCACGCGTAGATGACCCCGTTCACGATGTCGGACGACTCGAGCGAGCCGTAGAAGTCGCCCGCGCGGATCGGCATGATCGAGACCGTCCAGTTGACGCCGGCGACGCCCTTGTTGTTGTTGCCGACGCCGCCGATCGTCCCCGCGACATGGGTGCCGTGCGAGTTGAAGTCGAGCGGCGTCGGGTCGTCCTGCACGAAGTCCCAGCCGTGCGTGTCGTCCACGAAGCCGTTCCCGTCGTCGTCACCGCCGCCGGGTGGATCGTC
The DNA here is from genome assembly GCA_963720515.1 of uncultured Actinomycetes bacterium. Classification (GTDB taxonomy): domain Bacteria; phylum Actinomycetota; class Thermoleophilia; order Gaiellales; family Gaiellaceae. Next base: position 1,368,481 of record OY970397.1, read on the forward strand.
GTTCGTCCAGATGTTCGTGGCGAGATCCTCGTGGTCGTAGGCCACGCCGGAGTCGAGCACCGCGACGATCACGCTCGAGCTGCCGGTGGTGAGATCCCAGGCGCTCGGGGCGGAGATCTTGGCCATCTGCGTGGACGCGAACATCGGGTCGTTCGGCACGAGGTCGGCGATGTGCCGGACCGAGTTCGGCTCCGCGAAAGCAACGTCCGGGTCGGCCTCGAAGGCTGCGGCCGCCTCGGCCACGCTCGTGCCGGCCGGGAGCTCCACGACCTCGGTGCGCGGGAGGGCGAGGGTCTCGTCGAGCGTCGCGTCCTGCTCCCGCCGGATCGCTCGCTTCTCCGCACTCGTCGTGCCCGAGCGGTAGCGGACGATCAGCTCGCCCGGGACCGCGTCGGCCTGCGCCTGCACGCGCGAGTCGTCGAGCCGCTGCACCGCCGGCCGTCCGAAGCCGTGGGCTCCGGGAACGGCCGCGAGCGCAAAGAAGCTCGCCAGTGCGAGCCAGGTTCGTACAGATCTACGCAACATTCCGCACTCAGAGTGTCGCATCGACGGCGACCGACGCCAACACAACCGACGTTCTCCTTACGAAGGCCTAACGGATACGCCAGGTCTTCGTCGCGGGCGTAGCGTCGATGTTCCGACCGTAGCTTCAGGTTGCGGAACGTCCTCGGCGAGCGGCGCGCCAGTTCAACGGCCTACTTGGCGCACGGTGAAGCGGGGCTTCCGGGAGAGGCGGACCCGACCGAGGGCGGTCGAGCTGCTGCGCAGCGACGCGCGGATCCGGCTCTCGCGCTCGGCCTGAGGCGTCTGCGCCGTCTCGTCGGCGGGGCTCGATCCGTTGGCGACCGCCGGGATGATCAGGTAGATGGCGCGCATGGCTCCCTTTCGTCGGGCCGGGCCGCAGGCGGCGTTTCTTTTATGCCGCGATCGTGCCGCGCGGGAGTCCGCGTGCCCATGGAGCCAGCACTAGACCGCGGTGGGGCTAGCGCGAGACCGGTGCTTCGGGAAGCCGCTACTCGGCGCGGCCGAGGAGCACGCAGGCGTTGTGCCCGCCGAGGCCCATCGCGTTCGAGAGCGCGACGTCCACCTTGGCCTCGCGCGCGACGTTCGGGACGTAGTCGAGGTCGCAGAGCGGGTCCGGGTGGTCGAGGTTGATCGTCGGCGGGATGACGCCGTGGTGGATCGAGAGCGCGCAGACGATCGCCTCGATCGCGCCGGCCGCGCCGAACATGTGGCCGATCATCGACTTCGTTGACGACACCGGCATCTCGTACGCGTGCTCCCCGAAGACCTCCTTGATCGCCTTCGTCTCGGCCACGTCGCCGAGCGGCGTCGCCGTGCCGTGGGCGTTCAGGTAGTCCACGTCCTCCGGGGCGATGCCGGCGCCCTCGATCGCGTTTCGCATCATGGACGCGACGCCGACCGCCTCGGGGTCGGGCTGGATCATGTTGTAGGCGTCGTTCGAGGCGCCGTGGCCGATCACCTCGGCGTAGATCGTGGCCCCGCGCTCCCGGGCGCCCTCGAGGTCCTCGAGCATCATGATCGCCGCGCCCTCGGCGATCACGAAGCCGTTGCGTGTGGCGTCGAACGGGCGGGACGCGCGCGACGGGTCGCCGTTCTCGACCGCGAGCCCGCGCATGGCGCAGAAGCCGCCGAGGACGAGCGGGTTGATGGCGCCCTCCGTGCCCCCCGCGAGCACGGCGTCCGCCTGGCCCGACCGGATCATGTCGGCGCCCACGGCGATCGACTGCGACCCGCTCGCGCACGCGGAGTTGACGGCGCAGTTCGGGCCCTTCAGGCCGAGCTCGATCGCGACGTGGCCGCTCGGCGCATCCGGGAGGAAGTTGCCGAGGAAGAACGGCGAGATCCGACCCCAGCCGCGCTCCTTGAAGATCTCGTACTGCTCGAGCGTCTGGTTGATCCCCCCGATGCAGCAGCCGACGACGACGCCGACGCGGTCGGGCTTGAAGCCGTTCATGCCGGCGTCGCCCATCGCCTCCTTCGACGCGGCGAGCGCGAAGAGCACGGCCTTGTCGATCTGGCGGGCCGTCTTCGCGGAGACGACCGAGGTCTCGTCGAAATCCTTCACCTCGCCCGCGACACGCACCGGGAACTCGCTCGGGTCGAACGTCTGGATCGTGTCGATGCCGCTCTTGCCGGCGACGAGATTCGCCCAGGAGGTCGCGACGTCGTTCCCGACGGGCGTGACCGCTCCAAGTCCAGTGATGGCGACCCGCCGCATTTCCCTGTCTGTTTGACGGCCGAACCGGGCCGGAGGTTACGCCTTGTCGCGGACGAGTCGAAATCGGCAGATCTCGCGGCCGAAGACGAGCCCGCGGCCGTCCCAGCCGCCGTCGTCGCGTGCCTCGAGCTCGTCGCGAATCGGCATGACGAGGTAGTCGAGCGTGGCCGAGTCCGCCTCCTCGCGGTACACCCGGAAGTAGCCGAGCGGAACCTCGCCCGCGAGCGTCCAGCCGTGGTCGCCGAAGATGCGCTTGCGGAGGAGGCTCGCCGGCAGCGCGCCGGACACGCGCTCGACCATCCAGGTTCCGTCGATCCTGCTCACTCGCTTAGTGTGGCGGTAGTGAGTACGGCCCCGCCACGCGCACTGCCCTACCCGCCGATGGAGGCCGAGCTCGTCCGCGAGCTCCCCACCGGCGACGGCTGGCAGTTCGAGCCCAAGTGGGACGGCTTCCGCGGCGTGCTCGAGAATCTGCGCGGGCCGGTGGCCCTGTGGAGCCGCAACGCGCGGCCGCTCCTCCGCTATTTCCCGGAGCTCGAGTCGCTCGGGGAGAAGCTGCCGCCGAAGTCTGCGCTCGACGGCGAGATCGTGGTCGTCCGCGACGGCGCGCTCGACTTCGACGCGCTCCAGATGCGCCTGCACCCCGCCGAGAGCCGCGTGCGGAAGCTCTCCGGCGAGATCCCGGCGCGCTTCGTCGTTTTCGACCTGCTCATGTGGGACGGGGAGAACGTCTCGAAGCTCCCGCTCGCCGAGCGCCGCAAGCTCGTGGAGAAGCTCCCGTTCGAGATCTCCCCGGCGACGCGCGACGCGAAGGTCGCACAGGGCTGGGTGGAGCGGCTCGAGGTGGCCGGGTTCGACGGCGTGATCGCGAAGCGGCTCGACTCCGCGTACAAGCCCGGCTCGCGCGAGGCGGTCGTCAAGGTGAAGCGCGACCTGACTGCCGATGCGGTCGTCATGGGCGTGACTTGGTCCGAGAAGGGCTCCTCGTTCGCGTCGCTCATGCTCGGGCTCTACGACGAGGACGGGAAGCTCCGGCCGGTCGGCACCGCGTCTGCCGCCGGGAAGCGGCGCGCCGAGATCGAGGCCGAGGTGAAGCCGCTCCTCGGGAAGAACCCCGAGCGCCGGCCGCGGGGCGCGCCGTCGCGCTGGCAGCGGGATGTCACGCTCGAGTGGTCGCCGGTCGCGCCGAAGCTCGTCGTCGAGGTGCGCTACGACAAGTGGCAGAAGGGCCGGTTCCGCCATGGCACGAAGTTCCTCCGCTTCCGGCCGGACAAGGATCCGGACCAATGCACGGTCGCCCAGGTGAAGCCGAAGCCGAAGAAGGGCGACCCGACCGTCCCCAAGCTGCTCGCCGCGGCAAAGCGCTCCTCGAAGTAGGGCCCGAGCCTATCCCCCTTCAGAGGGTGGGTGGACACGCCGCGCGGGGCCATGATGAGGGCGCCGGCTCCCCTCACTAACCGGCAGCGACGAACGCCCGTCCTTCTGCGGCTCCCAATGGCTCCGCATTCGGCGGGCGTCGTCATTTCCGGAGCCGGAGCCCCGAAGTCGCGTTGGTACCATGGGCCGCCACGGAGAAGTGGCCGAGTGGCTGAAGGCGGCGCCCTGCTAAGGCGTTAGGGGGGCACAAGCTTCCCTCGAGGGTTCGAATCCCTCCTTCTCCGCCTCTAGAGCGGGCGGCGGCCCTCCCGGGCTCGTCGCCTACTGGGCGCGGCGGCGCTGGCGCAGGCCGGCGGAGGTGAGCGTCGCGACCGAGATCAGGAAGAGCACGACGAGGAGGCCGACGAGCCGTGCGGCCTCGCCGCCGCTCACGGCGCTCACCGCGGAGCCGAGCGCGTCGCTCGCCGACGTGTCGCTCTCGGCGTTCGCGCCCGCGATCGACTCGCCGCGGCCCGGGGTGCCGACGATCGGGCCGGCCGCAGCAGCGTTCTTCTTCTTGACCGGCTGTCCGCCGTAATCGGAGCTCGTCGCGAGGTCGCGGAGCGTCGAGGAGTCCGAGCCGCCCTGCGAGTTGATCTGCGAGGCGACCGACGGCGGCAGCTTCGTCTGGTGCGAGCTGCCGACGCCCGGATGCGCCGGGCCGCTGGCCGACGGGACGTCCTCGACGTACTGGTCGACGCCCGATCCGTCACCGCCCGTCTGGGCGTACGCACTTCCCGCGGTAGCCAGTAATGTGGCCGCGACGGAGAGCGCTATGAGAGCCTTGCGAGCCCCGCGAGGGCGCTCGCGAAGAATGAAACCGACCCCGAGTGCCATGCCGGTGATGGTTGCGGCGTCGGCTCCGGCTGTCAAATGAGCACGAACCGCTCCTTACATCTAGAGACCATCCGGCCGTTCGTCCTTCCCGCCCTCGTGGCGGGGATCTTCTTCTGGATCGCGTTCGACGACGGCTCCTACTCGCTCCAGAGCCGCGCGACGCTTGCGATCGGCCTCTGGTGGACGATCATCATGGCCGTCGTCCTGGGGCTCTGGCCGCTCGTCCCGCCGCCGCGCTCGAGCCTCGTCACGGGCGGGTTCCTCATCGCCTTCGGCCTCTGGACCGGGATCTCGATCGCCTGGGCGGCGAGCGCCGAGCGCGCCTTCCTCGAGTTCGACCGGACGATGCTCTTCCTCGCCGTCTTCCTGATCGCGGTGCTCGCCGGGACGCGCGGCAACGCCTCGCAGTGGGCGAACGGGATCGCCGTCGGGATCGGCGGCGTCGGCATCCTCGCGCTCGTCGGCCGGCTCTTTCCCGAATCGCTGCCGCAGGGGCACGTCCCGGAGTTCCTGCCCTCGGCGGTCACCCGGATCAACTGGCCGATCGAGTACTGGAACGGCCTCGCGATCCTGATCGCCCTCTCGCTCCCGCTGCTCCTGCGGATCGCGGTCGGCGAGCACGTGGTCTTCGGCTCCATCGCGCTCGGCGCGCTTCCCGCGCTCGTCGCGGCGATGTACCTCACGTCGTCGCGCGGCGGGTTCGCCGCGGGCGGCCTCGGCATCCTCCTCTTCTGCGTGCTCACGCCGAGCCGCTGGCCCGCAGCCATCGCGCTGCTCGTCGGGCTCGCCGGATCGGCGGTCGCGATCGCCGCGCTCGTCGACCGCACGGAGCTCGTGAACTTCCCCTACGACTCGCCGAACGCCGTCGAGCAGGGACGGAGCGCGGCGCTCGTCATCGGCCTCTGCTGCATCGGGGTCGGCGTCGCCTGGGCGCTCCTCTCACGGCTCCGCGGGCGCTTCGAGATCCCGCGCAACGCGTCACGGGCCGCCGCGGCGGTCGCGGTCGTCGCGCTCCTCGCCGGCGTCATCGCCGCCCATCCGATCGGGCGCTTCGAGGCGTTCAAGGAGCCGCCGACGACGCTCACCGGGGACGACCTCGTGAAGGCGCACCTCCTGAGCGGGAACGGGAGCGGGCGCTGGCAGTTCTGGGTCGGCCGCGCTCGACCAGTGGCAGGCGCATCCGGTCGTCGGCGACGGCGCCGGCTCGTACGAGGCCTGGTGGGCGCAGCACAGCCCGTTCTACTTCTTCCTCCGCGACGCCCACTCGCTCTACCTGGAGACGCTCGGCGAGCTCGGCATCGTCGGCCTCCTCCTGCTCATCGGCGCGCTCGGCTCGGGGGTCGTCGTGGGCGGGCGGCGCCTGGCCGCCGCGCGCGGCGACGAGCGCGATGCTGATCGCGGCGCTCCTCGCGAGCTACGTCGCGTTCCTCCTCGGCGCCGGGATCGACTGGATGTGGGAGCTGACAGTCGTGACGGTCACCGGCGTCACGCTCCTCGGCCTCCTGACCGGGCCGGCGACCGCGTCCGCCCAGCGGCCGCAGCTCGTGGCGGAGGGGAAGGCGCGGGCCGAGCCGCCGCCGGTTCGCGATCGGGTTCGCCTCGCTCGCCCTCGGCTGGCTCGTCATCTGCGCGCTCGCGATCCCGTTCCTCGCCGATCTCAAGATCGCTGCGAGCCAGCACGCGATCGCGCGACGGGGACGTGCAGACGGCGTACGAGGAGGCGACCGGCGCGCGCCAACTGCAGCCCTGGGCGGCGTCGCCGTACCTCCAGATCGCGCTCGTGCAGGAGACCGCGGGCAACTTCCCGGCCGGGATCGAGGCCGTCGACGCCGCGATCAAGCGGGATCCGGAGAACTGGCGGCTCTGGCTCGTGCGCGCGCGGATCCAGACGAAGGCGGGCCAGATCGCGGAGGCGCGCAGGAGCCTTTCGCGCGCGGCAGAACTGAATCCACGCTCGCCGCTATTTGCAAACGTGGAGTAAGAAGCTCCTGGGCGGGATGCGCCCGGCGTGCGGCTCCATTATCCTCGCGAGCCAGCGCCCCGCAGCGACGCCGCGCCCCGTGGAGGCCACGCTTTGAGCGACATCCTCGAATCTCCGACCCCCCTCGACCAGGACGAGTCGCGCGCCGTCGCGACGGCCGAGCCGTGGCGCGGACCGGACGGCCGGCCGGGGTTCGCGCGCCGCGAGCGCACCTGGCGCGACTCGCTGCTCCGCCGGATGCTCGCGCTCGCCGACATGACGACCGCGCTCATCGTGACGCTCACGCTCGGCATCCTGCCGCCGGGGACGATCGTGGACACGGTCTGGGCGGCGCTCTTCGTCCCGGTGTGGGTCCTCCTCGCGAAGCTCCACGGCCTCTACGACCGCGACCAGCGGTCGATCCGGCACCTCACCGCCGACGAGCTCCCCGCGATCCTCGTCTGGACCGGTTCGAGCATCGCAGCGTTGTCGATCTTCCTCTGGCTGACGCCCGCCGGCGCGCCCGACCTCCCGGTGGCGGTGCGTGAGTGGCTGATCGCGGTCGTCGCCGCGATCACGTTCCGGGCGCTCGCGCGCTTCCTCTGGCGGAGGATCGTGCCGCGGGAGCGGACGCTCATCGTGGGGAGCGGGCCGCTTGCCGACGCTACGCGCCGCAAGCTCGAGCTCTTCTCCGACATCCACGTGGACGTCGTCGCCCAGCAGGAGGCCGTTCCGTCCGCCGGCGACCAGGCGGGCGTCCTCGACGTCGACCGGGTCATGCTCGCGACGCAGACGCTCGACGAGCAGGCGCTCGCGGAGCTCGTCTCGTTCTGCCGCGCCGAGAAGATCAAGCTGAGCGTCGTCCCGCCGGCGCGCGGCATGTTCGGCACCGCGGTGAAGCTGAACCACGTCGCCGACCTCCCGGTGGTCGAATACAACACCTGGGACGTCCCGTACTCGACGCTCGTCCTCAAGCGGACGCTCGACTTCACCGTCTCGCTCTTCGCGCTCCTCCTCCTCGCCCCGCTCTTCGCGCTCATCGCGATCGCGATCAAGGTCGAGAGCCGCGGCCCGGTGATCTTCACGCAGGTGCGCGCGGGCCAGGACGCGCCGGCCGTTCCGCATGCGGAAGTTCCGGACGATGGTGGCCGACGCCGAGGACCGGCTCCAGGAGCTCGTCCCGTTCGAGTCGCTCCGCGATCCGATGTTCAAGCTCGCGGACGACCCGCGCGTGACGCGCGTCGGCCGGCTGCTCCGGCGCACGAGCCTCGACGAGCTGCCGCAGCTCTGGAACGTGCTGCGCGGCGACATGAGCCTCGTCGGCCCGCGCCCCGAGCAGATCGACCTGGTCGAGCGCTACCGGCCCGAGCACCGCTTCCGCCTGACCGTGAAGCCCGGCCTCACCGGGCCGATGCAGGTCTACGGCCGCGGCCGCCTCACGTTCGAGGAGCGCCTCGCGGTCGAGCGCGACTACATCGAGAACCTCTCGCTCCGCCGCGACCTGCACATCCTCGCGCTCACGGTCTCGGCCGTGTGGGCGGGGCGCGGCGCGTACTAGACGCGACCCGGCTGGGCTGCGACCGTAGACGGCGGTGCGACTAAGGTGGCTCCTCGACGTGCCTGGCCGGATCGAGCACAGCGTGGCGACGACTGCGCCCGTTAGCCGGCTCCGAGGGGTCGTCTCGAGCGTCACGCGGAATGGGTGGGGCCTCGCGGACCAGGCCCTCATCTCGGCCGCGAACTTCGTCACGCTCGTCCTGCTGGCGCGGAGCCTCGAACCGTCGGACTTCGGAGCGTTCGTCCTCGCCTACACGACCCTACTCTTCGTGAACGCCCTACAGAGCGCGCTCGTCACCGCTCCCCACAACGTTGTCGGCCAGGCGCACCGCCAGACGGACTACCGCTCGTACACGACCTCGACGGCGTTGTCGCAAGTCGTCTTCGCCGTCGCGGCCGCGGCACTCGCACTCCTCGGCGCCGCATTCGTGGCGGCGTTCGACCGAAGCGCCGCGCTGCTCGTCGCCGCAACCGTGCCCGCCCTCGTTGCCTGGCAGGCGCAAGAATTCGCCCGCCGCGTGCTCTACACCGAAGGGCGCTTCGGCAGGGCGTTCGTCACGGACGTCGTGAGCTACGGCGGCCAGGCGGTCCTCGTCGCGGCGCTCGTCGCCGCCGGCACGGTCACGCCGCCGGGCGCAATGGCCGTCGTCGCGGTAACCTCGGCGGCCGGCGCGCTCGTCGGCTTCTGGGCGATCCGTAGGAGCCTCGGCGGCGCAATCCGTCGCTCTGCGATAGTCGAGAACTGGATCTTCGGACGTTGGCTCGGCGCGTCGATCGCAGCCTCGTGGTTCGTGGGCCAGTTCTACCTCTACCTCGCGGCGGTGCTCATCGACTCGACCGCTTCGGGCGCGCTCAAGGCGGCACAGTCGTGCTCGGCCCGCTGAGCGCTTTCTACCTCTTCCTGGGCCGTGCTGCCGATCCGCTCGCCGCGCGCCGCGAGGTGGACGGCGACCCCGGCCTCGATGCCTCACTCCGCCGCGCTCTCGCGCTCGCGGCCTGGACCGTCGCTCGCTCTATTGCGCGCTTGCGGCGTTCTTCGCCGCTCCGATACTCGACCCTCCTCTACCGGGATCAGTACAACGGCTACGCGAGCGTCGTGCAGATCCTTGCACCTCCTCCGCGTATCATGCTCGGCGTGTTCCTCGTCTCCGCGGCGCTCGCCGCGCGTCGGCAGACGAAGGCAATCTTCGCGGCGGGCCTGTCCGGCGCAATGCTGAGCGTCGCACTAGGGTGGGCGTTCGTCGAGGCCTGGGGCGTGGACGGCGCGGCGATCGGGATGGTCGTGGGCTGGCTCTCGTCGGGCTCTGCGCTTCTCTTCGCTCGTACCGGCAGCCGGCTCCGCGCCGTCCGCCTCCCGTCTCCGCCGACCCGTCTATCCCGCGTGACCGCGCAGTCCCGGGCAGCCGTGGATCGTCGGGATCGACGCGCGCGAGGCGGCGGGCCCTCGTCCCGGGCAGCGCGCCGGGGCCGCGGGGCGCAGCCGCTACGTGCGCGAGATCGTGAGCCGCCTCCCCGCGCTCGCGCCCGACTCTCCGCTTCCTCCTCTACACCGGCGAGCCGGGGCGACGTCGAGCTGCCCGAGAACGCCTCGCTGGCGCTACGATCGGGCGGCCCGGGTGGCCGCATGGCACGCGCGCGCGGCCCTACGCGGCGCGGCAGCGAGTGCTGCCCTCTACCCCACTTTGACCTACGTGACGCCGCAGCCCTCGGCCGCGCACGTGCAGACCGTGTTCGACACGATTGCCTTCCGGAAGGGCGGCGCGCCCGCACGCCCGGGCCGCGTGGATCGAGCGCGCCACGATGCGCCGGGCGATCCGCCGCGCGGCCCGGATCGTGGCCATCTCGGCGCGCCACCGCCGCGGATCTCGAGGCGCTCGTGCCTGAGTCGCGTGGCAAGGTGGACGTGACTCCTGCTCGCCGCCGACGAGCGCTTCCCACGCCGCGCGCCCCGTCCGCCGAGCTCGCTGCCGTGCGCACGCGCCACGGCCTCCCGCCGGACTTCGTCCTCGCCACCGGGACTATCGAGCCGCGCAAGAACCTCGAGCTGCTCGTCCGTGCCTTGGCGAGCTGCCCGCCGACGTGCGGGCGCGACGCCGCCGCCTCGCCGGCCGGCGCGGCTGGGAGTCGGACGCGGTGTTCGATGCGATCGGCGATCGCTCCCCGGACTCCGTGCGCCACCTCGACTTCGTACCCGACGAGGACCTGCCGGCGCTCTACTCGGCGGCGACGCTCTTCTGCTACCCGAGCCTGTACGAGGGCTTCGGCCTGCCGGTGCTCGAAGCCATGGTCTGGGACACCCGTGGTGACCTCGAACGTGTCGAGCCTCCCCGAGGTGGGCGGCGACGCGGTTCGCTACGTCGATCCGCACGACCGGGCCGCGCTCGCGGGGACGCTCGCCGAGCTTCTCTCCGACAGCGCGGCGCGCGCGACCCTCGCGCGGGCCGGCCTCGAGCGGGCTCGGGCGTTCTCCTGGGACGAGACGGCCGCGAAGACCCTCGACGCGATCCGGCGGGCGGCGTAGCCGCGCAGCGCTCACCGGCCGAGGTGCTCGCCGGACAGCGGGTCGTCCTCGACTGCCGCTGGCTCGGCCTGGGCGGCGCCGGACGGGTCACGGAGCTCCTGCTCGGCGAGCTAGCCGCCGGCCCACCGCCGGGCGAGTGGGTGCTCTGGGGCCGGCATGCGCTCCTCGAGGAACGGCTCTTCCCGGGCGCGGCGCTCCACCCGTGGGAGGGCGACCCCCGCTCGCTGAGCGGGCAGCGCGACCTGCTCCGGGTTCCGAAGGGCGACGTCGTCCTCTACTCGCACCAGATCCGGCCGCTTCGACCCGGCACGAGCGTGACGGTGATCCATGACACGATTCCGCTCCGCCACGGGGGAGCGCGGCGAGCCGTCTCGCGAAGCGGGCGTTCCTGCGCGCCGTCGCGGCGCTCTCGACCTGCGTCCTCACCGACTCGGAGTTCTCGCGGCGCGCCCTCGAGCGCGACCTTCGGCTGCCCGCCGAGCGGATCTCGGTGATGACCATCCCGCACGACGCCGACCGCGCGGCGCGGATCGCCGCCCTCCGCACGGAGCTGGGGCAGGAGGAGCGCCTCCTCTACCTCGGCCGCTTCGCTCCGCATAAGAACCTCGAGCGGCTCGCCCGGGCGTTCGCGGCGAGCGGGTACGCGGCGCGCGGTGGCACGCTCGAGCTCGTGGGCGGCTGGGCCGACGAGACTGAGCGGATGCGCAGGTGGATCGCGGCGAGCGGGATCGCCGGCGTCGAGGCGCGCGCCGCCGTGGACGAGCCCGAGCTCGACAGGCTGCTCGCGACGAGCCGGGCGCTCGTCCTGCCGTCGCTCGAGGAGGGCTTCGGGCTGCCCGCGTTCGAGGCCGCTGCGTCGGGGCTGCCGGTGGCCGCAAGCCGGACAGGCGCCCTCGAGACCCTTCGGCCCGAGGACGCGGTCCTCTTCGACCCGCTCGACGAGGACGCGCTGCGCGCCGCGCTCGACGAGGCCGCTGGCGCGGGCGCCTCTCATGCTCCGTGGCCGGCGCGGCGACGCGGGCTTTCGCCGACGTGGTGCTCTGCGCGCCCTTGGGCCGCGGGCTACCGGGGCTGCGGCCTGAGCGTCAGGCGGAGAAGAGCGCGGTGCCCGACGAGGGCGTAGGCGAGGATCCAGGAGCACCCAGCGGTACGGCACCCACCACGTCTGCGTAAACGCGAACATGGCGCCGAGGCCACCGATCCCCGCGATGAGCGGCACGGCGAGCCTGCTTCCCCGTGCGGGGCGCGCCAGAGGAACGGGACGGGCGCGAACGTCCAGACGAGCAGCGCGAGCAGGCCGAGCGGCCCGAGCTCGGCGAGCGCCTCGAGCCAGAGGTTCGTCGTCTTCAGCATCGAGGTCGGCACGGTCCACGCCGCTCCCGCGCTCGTGCAATGGCCTGGCCGTAGGCGCCGATCCCGACGCCGGTCGCCGGCGCCTCTTGTAGGTGGGAGATAGCGTCCTTCCACGGACTGGAGCCGCGGCGCCGTGGAAGCGTCGTCCCCGAGCCGCACGAAGTCCTTGTCGATCCGCTTGTGCCTTGTCGCCGCGGTTGGGCCTCGGAGGGGGAGGAACCGCGCCGGGCACCGTGCCGATCGGCTGGTAGTTGAGCGCGACCGGGATCGCGAGAACGGCGAATGCGATGCCGGCGATGAGGGCGCCCTTCGCGACTCGCGATCCGCCCGGAGCGGCTCCCAGCACGAGCAAGCGTCGACCGCGCCGAGGCACATCTCCGATGAGGGCCGGAGCGGCTGGTCGAGGAAGACGAGCGCGACGATGATCGGAACGGCCCAGTGCGCGCCGCGTCGCCGAGGCAGAGGAAGAGCGGCGGGATGAGGTAGAAGGCGAAGAACGACGACTCCTGCCAAGGGCCTTTGAAACGCGCGGGAGCGAGCTGAGCCAGCTGTACGCCAGGTTCGCGTTCGCAAACGAGCGCGAGCCACTGGGCCGATCGGTGAAGAGGGCCCCAGGCCGCTGCCGTGGCGCAGTAGAGCTCGACCCAGGCCCTCGATGCGCCGCCCGTCCTCGCGCAGGTAGCCCTACGGCGGCGAGGGCGAAGCCGATCGTGAACGCCGCCCACAGCGTGTATCCGGCCGACTCCCTTGGGGTCGAAGGTGAGCGGCAGCGAGACGACGATCGCGAGAGCGATGAGCGCGACCGTCGGCATCGCCCGAAACCCGCTGCAAGCGACCGGAGATGGAGCAGCGAGGAAGAGGCCCATGCAGAAGAAGGCCGGGCCGGACCGGTGAAGCCCGCGACGTCGAAGGAGACGACGCGCTCCACCGGCAGAAGCAGGAAGAACCGCGACGATGAGGACCGCGTCCAGTGTGCGCGTCGTCCCGGCGACCCGGCGAGCGCCCCGGCCGCAATGCGGTGGCGCCGGGCGCCGCGGGTCCTGCGACGACTGGGCTCTGGGAGCGAGGATCCGGCTCATACGCGTAACCCGGGCGGCGGGGCGATTTTTCACCCTAGCGATTCCGCTCGACGCCGCCTCGGTCGGCCGGGAAGGCAGCGGAGCGCACCGCCCGTACCCTTCGGCCGTGGCGCAGACTGAGAGCACGACTCCGAGGGGCGCGCGGCCCCGACCTCCTTTCGGCGCGGGCGGCGATCGTCCACGACTGGTTCCAGGGCTACCACGGCGCCGAGCGCGTGGTCGAGGCGATGCGCGACCGGCTCTTCGTGCCGGGAGCGAGCCCGACGTCTACACGTTCCAGGCGGCGCGAGAGCTTCTCCCGCCGGAGCTCGGCGCGCGCGATCGTCCAGGAGTCGCGCCTCGCCCGGCTCCCCGGCATCCGCCAGCGCGGCCACGACCCGGCCGCTGGCGCTGCTCCTCCCCTACATGCCGCGCTACTTCGCCGGCTCGACCTCGACGGGTACGACCTCGTCATCTCCTCGTCGCACGCCTGCGCGCGTCAACGTGCGGCCGCGCGCAGGACGCGACTGCACGTCGTCTACTGCTACACGCCGATGCGCTACGCCTGGATGCCGGAGACCGAGGCACGGCGCGTCCGCGGGCTGCGCGGCGCCGGCCTTCGCGCGATGCGCGGCGGCTGCGGAGGATCGACCTCGAGGCCGCGCGGCGCCCGGACGGCTACGTCGCGATCTCCGAAGCGGTGCGGGAGCGGATCCGGCGCTTCTACGGCCGCGATGCCGACCGTGGTGCACCCGCCCGTCGACGTCGAGGACTTCGACCCGACGCCGAGAAGGAGCCGGGCCGGTTCCTCTGGGCCCACCGGCTCGTCGCCTACAAGCAGCCGCGAGGTCGTGATCGAGGCGTTCCGCGGGCTCCCGTACAGCCTCACAATGGTCGGCGTCGGGCCTCTGGAGGAGGAGCTGCGCGCGTCGCTCCCGCCGAACGTCGAGCTGCGCGGCTGGGTCTCGCGCGAGGAGCTCGCGCGCCTCTACGAGCGCGCTTCCGGCTTCGTTCACGTCGGCGAGGAGGACTTCGGGATCACCATGGTTGAGGCCCTCGCGGCCGGGACTCCGGTCGTCGGGCTCGACGCGGGCGGCGCGCGCGACATCGTCCGGCCGGGCGAGGACGGCGTCCTCGTGAAGCGCGCCAACCCCGAGAGCGTCCGGACAGCGGTGCGCCAGGTGGCCGGGACCGAGTGGGACCGGCACGCGCTCGCCGCCCGCGCGGCCGAGTTCTCCAGGGATCGCTTCCTCGAGCGGATGCTCGCCGTCGTCGGGTCGCTGCGCCCGTGAGCGCGATCCTCGTCACGGGCGCGGGCGGCTTCGTCGGATCGCACCTGCTCCCGGAGCTCGGGGACCGCGCGGTTGCCGGCTCGGCCGACGTCACCGACCCTGCGGCGCTTGCGGCCGAGCTCCGCGCGGCGGCGCCCGAGGCCGTCGTCCATCTCGCCGCCGCTCGCCTCCGTCGCGGATTCCTGGCAGCAGGGCGCCGAGGTCTGGCGCGTGAACGCGGTCGGCACCGTCACGCTCCTCGACGGAGTCCGCGCCGAGGCGCCCGAGGCGCGGACGCTCGTCGTCTCGACCGGCGAGGTTTACGGCGGCACGCCCGACGGCCCGGTGGCCGAGGAGCATCCGTTCGCGCCGCTCTCGCCCTACGCGGCGTCGAAGGCGGCCGCCGAGCTGGCCGCCGGCCGCGCCGCCCGTGCCGAGGGCCGTGACGTCGTGGTCGCGCGCCCGTTCCAGCACATCGGCCCCGGCCAGGAGGAGCGCTTCGCGGTCGGCTCGTGGACGCGGCAGATCGCGCGGCTCGAGCGGGCGGGCGGCGGGACGCTCGAGGTCGGCGACCTCGGCGTGCAGCGCGACCTGACGGACGTCCGCGACGTGGTGCGCGCCTACCGGCTCCTGCTCGACCGGTCCGTCCCGGCCGGGACCTACAACGTCGCGTCCGGGGAGGCTCGGCCGCTCGCCGAGGTCGTCGGGATCCTCGTGGGGTTGGCGCAGTGCGACGTCGAGGTCCGGCAGAATCCGGCCCGGGTCCGGGCCGTGGACGTCCGCGTCCTCGCGGGCGACGCCTCCCGGCTCCGGGACGCCACAGGCTGGCGCCCCGAGATCCCGCTCGAGCAAACCCTCGCGGACGCGCTCGAGCACGCACGCACGGTCGAAGGCGACGAAAGGGCGACAGGATGACCAGGGAGCGGAGAGCGCTCGTCACGGGGATCACGGGCCAGGACGGCTCGTACCTCGCCGAGCTCCTGCTGGCCGAGGGGTACGAGGTCGCGGGGATGATGCGCCGCGCCTCGACGGAGAGCTCCGAGCGCATCGAGCACCTCCTCGACCGGATCCAGCTCATCCAGGGCGACCTCCTCGACCAGGCCTCGCTCGTCGCGGCGCTCGAGGAGTCCCGGCCGTCCGAGGTCTACAACCTGGCCGCGCAGAGCTTCGTGCCGACGTCCTTCCGCCAGCCCGTCCTCACGGCCGAGTTCACGGCGGTCGGCGTGACGCGCCTGCTCGAGGCGGTCCGCGCGGTGAACCCCGAGATCCGCTTCTACCAGGCGTCCTCCTCGGAGATGTTCGGCCGCGTGCGCGAGACGCCGCAGAACGAGCGGACCGCCTTCCACCCGCGCTCGCCGTACGGCGTCGCCAAGGCGTACGCGCACTACATCACCGTGAACTACCGCGAGTCCTACGACCTCTTCGCCGTCTCGGGGATCCTCTTCAACCACGAGTCACCGCGGCGCGGGCTCGAGTTCGTGACGCGCAAGATCTCGGACGGCGTCGCGCGCATCAAGCTCGGGCTCGCCGACGAGCTCAAGCTCGGGAACCTGGACGCGCGGCGCGACTGGGGCTTCGCCGGGCGACTACGTGCGCGCCATGTGGCTCATGCTGCAGACCGACGTGCCGGACGACTACGTGGTCGGGACCGGGACCGAGCATTCCGTCCGCGACTTCGTCGAGGCGGCCTGCGCGCACGCGGAGATCGATGCCGAGCGCCACGTGAGCGTCGACCCGGCGTTCTTCCGCCCGGCCGAGGTGGACAGCCTCGTCGCCGACCCGACGCACGCGCAGGAGCACCTCGGCTGGCGCACGGAGACGTCCTTCGAGGAGCTCGTCGCGATGATGGTGGACGCCGACCTGGCACGGCTCGCGCGGCGCGCTCAAACGCCCGCTTAAGTCTTTGTGAGCATTCTGCGACCCGGCTGGACCCGCCGGGGGCCGTCGCTACACTCCGCCTTCGTGCGTCGTGGGGTCACAATCCTCCTGCTCGGCCTGCTCGCCTCCCTGGCGGGAACGGCTGCGCCTGCGTCGGCCGGCGGCCCGCTGCGCACGGCGATCGTCGATCCGGGCAACTTCGGGGTCAGTGACCCGACCACCGCGTTCCTGCGGGCGCGCCAGACGGGCGCGACGATGGTCCGGCTGCTCGTGAGCTGGCGCGACGTCGCGCCGGTCGACCGGCCGGTGGGCTTCGACCCGACGAACCCGGCCGACCCTGCGTACACCTGGACGGCGATCGACCGCCAGGTCACCGGCGCGGTTTCGGCCGGCCTCCAGCCGATCCTCGTCCTCCAGATCGCGCCCGACTGGGCGTCGGTCCCGGCGTCGGCAGCCCCGGGTCGAACCAGGTGGACCCGGCCGAGTTCGCCAAGTTCGCCACGCGCGGTGGCCGGGCGCTACAACGGCGACTTCTCGCCGGGCCCGGACTACGCCGAGTTCCTCCCGCACGTCATCTACTACCAGGCCTGGAACGAGCCGAACCGCGACTACTTCTGGCGCCCGCAGTACACCTCGGGGAAGATCGTCTCCGCCGGCGCCTACCGCACGCTCGTCACGCAGATGACGGACGCGGTCCACGGCGTGAACCCGGCGAACCGGTCGATCGCCGGCGGCCTCGCGCCGCTCGGGCGGCCCGGGAAGCCCGCGCCGATGGCGTTCATGAAGGCGTTCCTCGCCGCCAGGGTCTCGTTCGACATCTGGTCGCACCACCCGTACACGTCGGGCGGGCCGCTCCACAAGTCGCCGGGGGGAGGCGACATCACGCTCGGCAGCCTCTCGACGATGCGCTCCTACCTCACGTCGATGAAGCGCAAGGGCCGCATCGCCTCCTCGTCGAGCACCGTGCCGTTCTGGGTGACCGAGTTCTCCTGGGACTCGAAGCCGCCCGATCCCGCCGCGATCCCGACGGCGCTGCACCAGCGCTGGGTGTCCGAGGCGCTCTACCGGATGTGGAAGAACGGCGTCTCGGTCGTGACCTGGTTCCGGATCGCCGACGACCCGCTGTCCTTCTCGCCCTACCAGTCCGGCTTCTTCACGTTCGGCGGGAAGAGGAAGCCCTCGCTCGAGGCCTTCCGGTTCCCTGTGGTCGCGCTGCGGCAGCGCCGCGGGATCCTCGTCTGGGGCCGGACGCCGACCTCGAAGGGCGCCAAGGTGATCGTCGAGATCAAGACTGGGACGCGCTGGCGCCGACTCGGCTCGACGCTCTCCGCGAACAAGTACGGGATCTTCACCCGCACCTACCGCGTGCCGTACACGAAGGGCTACGTCCGCGCCCGCGCCGTCGGCGAGACGAGCATCCCCTTCTCGCTCAAGTACGTGAAGGACCGGTACGTGAACCCGTTCGGCTGCGGCGGCGCGATCGGCTGCTAGCTCCGGCCCAGGCCGGAGAAGGGGCGCCGATACAATCGCTGGGCTCGGAGGGGTGGCAGAGCGGACGAATGCGGCGGTCTCGAAAACCGTTATCCGTCGTTAGGCGGATCGAGGGTTCGAATCCCTCCCCCTCCGCTTTCAAGCGGGTTTGCGCGCACGCCGGCCCGGACCCGGACGTGCGGCGGTGTTCCTAGCCGGCGGCTGCTTGCGTCCGTATCGGCAGGACCCAATTCGGGCGGACGTAGTGGCACGTGTAGCCGTTGGGATACCGCTCGAGGTAGTCCTGATGCTCGGGCTCGGCCTCCCAGAACGGTCCCGCCGGCGTCACCTCCGTGACGACCTTCCCCGGCCACAGCCCGGAAGCGTCGACATCGGCGATCGTCTCCTCGGCGACGCGGCGCTGCTCGTCATCGAGGTAGAGGATCGCCGACCGATAGCTCGTCCCGATGTCGTTGCCCTGGCGGTCCAGCGTCGTCGGGTCATGGATCTGGAAGAAAAACTGGAGCAGCTCGCGATAGGAAGTCTGCTCAGGATCGAAGACGACCTCGATGGCCTCGGCGTGGGTGCCGTGATTGCGATAGGTCGCGTTTGGAACTTCGCCGCCCGCGTATCCCACCCTCGTCGAGAGCACGCCCGGCTGTCTTCGAAAGAGGTCCTGCATCCCCCAGAAGCACCCTCCCGCAAGGATCGCCTTGTCAACTTGTCCGCTCACGTCTGCCACCTCCTGGCTCACCCCCGCTTCAGAGAATCGCTGCCTGGAAGGTAGCGACAGCCGCTGCGTCGGTGGGCTCCCGCCGGGTTTCCTAGGCTAGGCGCCGTTGTCGAGCGCTCGCCTAGAAACCTTCAGTGCGCACCAGGCGGCCCAAAGGAGGCATGCTGGTCCGGACGCTTCCGATCGAGACAGTGCCAGACATGCCGCACGCGAACACCGCTCCCACGCTGAAGCTCGGTGACACCGAGGTCGCACGAATCGGGCTCGGCACGAATCGGCTCACGAACACGCGCGCGCACAGCGCGTTCGTGAAGGAGGCGGTCGCCGCGGGTCTGAATCACATCGATACCGCTCATTCGTACACCGGAGGCGAGAGTGAGGAGACGATCGGAACGGCGCTCTCGCCGTTCGCGGACGGGGTCGTCGTGGCGACGAAAGGCGGCTACGCAGCGGGCGAAGGACGCTCGGAGGTGCTGCGCGCCCAAATCGAGCAGAGCCTTCGGCGGCTGCAAACCGACAGCATCGCGCTCTACTACCTGCACCGGGTCGACCCCGAGACGCCGCTCGAGGAAAGCCTCGCCACGATCAAGGAATACCGGGACAGCGGCAGGATCCGGCAGGTCGGCCTCTCCGAGGTCGGCATCGATCAAATCGAACGGGCACGCGAGATCGTGCCGATCGCGGCGGTGCAGAACCGCTACAACCTCTCCGAGCGTCGGTGGGAGGACGTCGTCGACTACTGCGCCCGCGAGGGGATCGTGTTCGTTCCCTTCTTCCCTTTGCGCGGTGACGGCGGCCGGGCGCTGGCGGAGATCGCCAAACGACGCGGCGCGACGCCGGCACAGATCACGCTGGCGTGGCTCCTCCAGCGCTCGCCGGCGATGCTTCCGATCCCCGGCACACTGACACTCGATCACCTGAGGGAAAACCTCGCCGCCCTCGAGATCGAGCTCAGCGCCGCCGACTTCGACGCCCTGCGCTAAGGAGGCTCACGATGCCTCTAGGACCAGGACGTGCAGGACGAGCCGGAGTCATCGGCCACCCCGTGGCGAAGACGGCGGTCGTGGCGAAGGCGGTGACCCCCGGCCCCGCGCCGGTTGCGAAGACCGCCGTCGTCGCGGCGGCCGTGACACCCGGGAGGGCCGGGCGCCGCCGGCGAATCTAGCCGCCGGCTACCGCTTGCAATGAGTGCGATGGCGAGGCAGTAGCGACCTTCGCGAGTGGCCTTCGACGGATGCCGCGATGCGGCAAGCGGCGGGTCCTGCCCGGGGCCCGCCGCGAAGTCCGCCTCGCCCTTGCGCGAGGGTTCGAATCCCTCCCCCTCCGCCTCAATCGAGAAGATCTTGGCACTAAGCTGCCGGGGAAGTAGGCAGCGCTACGCTGCATCGTTTGTGAGGAGCGTGAGCCCGCCGCGGTGACCGAAACACGCGAGGATCGGGACAAGAAGTCGAGCGCCCCGCCGGCGCCGGGCGGATCCTCGACGCCGCGGCTGCCCCGCTTTCGCATGAGCCGCCGCTGGATCCTGTTCGCGCTCGCGCTTCTGGCCTTCAACTTCTACCTCGGCTCTCGAGCGACGCAGCCGCCGTCGCGCGTCCGCGTTCCGTACAGCCCGTTCTTCCTCGACCAGGTGAGCGCCGGCCACGTGAAAGAGATCATGTCGAAGGGCACGGCGATCCAGGGCACGTTCACGGAGAAGGAGCGATACGCGGGATCGAAGCCGACGACGCGCTTCCGGACCGAGATTCCCGCGTTCGCCGACAACGACGCCCTCTCGCGGCTGCTCGAGGAGAACGACGTGGTCGTCAACGCCGAGCCGCTGGATACCGGGGCGCCCTGGTGGCAGAACCTGCTTGCTCGGCTTCGGCCCGACGATCCTCTTTCTCCTCCTGCTGTTCTGGCTCTTACGGCGCGCCGGAAACGTTCAGAACGTTCTCGGCTCGTTCGGCCGCTCGCGCGCACGCCGGTACCAGCCGTCCGGCGACCGCGTCACGTTCGCGGACGTCGCGGGGATCGAAGAGGCGAAGGCGGAGCTGACGGAGGTCGTCGACTTCCTCCGTCATCCCGAGAAGTACCAAAAGCTCGGCGGCCGGATACCGCACGGCGTTCTGCTCTCCGGCGCGCCCGGCACAGGCAAGACGCTGCTCGCGCGGGCGGTCGCGGGAGAGGCGGACGTCCCGTTCTTCTCGATGGCGGCGTCCGAGTTCGTCGAGGCGATCGTCGGCGTCGGCGCATCACGCGTGCGCGACCTCTTCACGCAGGCGAAGGAGGCCGCGCCGGCGATCGTGTTCATCGACGAGCTCGACGCGATCGGCCGGTCGCGCACGTCCGGTGTCGCCGGCTTCAGCGGCGGCAACGACGAGCGCGAGCAGACGCTGAACCAGATCCTGACCGAGATGGACGGCTTCGACTCCTCCACCAGCGTGATCGTCATCGGCGCGACGAACCGGCCCGACGTTCTCGACCAGGCCCTGCTTCGCCCCGGTCGGTTCGACCGCCGGGTTGCGGTGCAGCCGCCCGACCGTGCCGGGCGCGAGGCGATCCTCAAGGTGCATACGCGGGGCTTGCCGCTCGGACCGGACGTCGACCTCGGCCGGATCGCGGCGACCACGCCCGGCATGGTCGGGGCGGATCTCGCGAATCTCGCCAACGAGGCCGCGCTGCTCGCGGCGCGGCGGAACCACGAAGTCGTGGACGAATCCGACTTCACCGACGCGCTCGAGCGGATCGTGCTCGGCGCCGAGCGGCAGGTGATGATGAGCCCCGAAGACCGGCGCCGGACCGCCTACCACGAGGGCGGCCATGCGATCGTCGGCATGCTCACCGAGGGCGCCGATCCGGTGCGCAAGGTCTCGATCATCCCCCGCGGGCATGGCGCTCGGCGTCACGTTCGCAGCGCCCGAGAGCGACCGCTTCAACTACCGCGAGCCCGAGGTGCAGGCGAGGATCAACGTCGCGCTCGGGGGTCGCGCCGCGGAGGAGGTCGTGTTCGGCGAGACCAGCACAGGCGCCGAGTCGGACATCCAGCAGCTCACGGAGATCGCGCGCCAGATGGTCGGTCGTTGGGGCATGAGCCCCGCGATCGGCCCGGTCGCGGTGATCCCGCGCGACGGAACCGGCCCCTTCCTCCCGGGCGCCGCGGAGGTCTCGTCCGATACCCAACGCGTGGTCGACGAGGAGGTGCGCCGCATCGTCGAGGAATCGCACCAGCAGGTCATTGCGCTGCTTCAGCAGAATCGGAGCAAGCTCGATTCGCTTGCGAGCGCGCTGCTCGAGCACGAGACCCTGGACGAGGAGGACGCGTACGCCGCCGCTGGAGTCCCGCGAGCCGCCACGGCGAGCGCCGACGCCTACACGACGGCAGCTCGATCGCGGAGCGACGGCTAGGGTCGCCGCTCTCCTCCGACCGGCGCGGGCGGCGTGAACTCTTGCGGGCAGCGGGGCGGGCGTCTCCTCGCCTCCTCGGTCGGGTGGGGTGGGTCGAGCCGATCCGCCACGAGTGAGGCGACGATTCCGCCGACGAGCAGGGCGACGACGATGACGAGGGAGCCGAAGTCGCTGATCTGCACGAGGTCGGCGGCGAGGATCTTGATCCCGACGAAGGCAAGGATGCAGGCGATCGTCTTGCCGAGGTAGCGGAAGCGGCGCACGAGAATGTCGACGAGCGCGAGGAGCGCGCCAAGCCCGAGGAGCGCAAACGCGTTCGCGGTCCAGATCACGACCGGGTCGCGCGTGACCGCGAACGCCGCCGGAATCGAGTCGACCGCGAAGGCGATGTCGGCAACGATGATCGCAAGGACCACCAGCAGAAGCGGCGTGCCGTAGAGGCGGCCCTCTTCCCGGACGAGCAGCCGGCGGCCGCGGAAGTCGGCCGTGGTCGGGATGATGCGTCGGACGAGCCTGAGCGCCGAGTTCGCCGACGGGTCGGACGCCTCGGGGGCCCCCCGGAAGGCGCGGTAGGCGACGTACAGGAGCAGGACGCCGAAGGCATAGATGACGGCTTCCAAGCTCTCGATCAGCGCGAGCCCGGTGGTGATCGCCACGGCGCGCAGCACGAGCGCACCGGCGATGCCCAGGACGATGACGCGGCCTCGCAGCTCCGGCGGCACGAGGAAGTAGGTGAGCAGAAGCGAGAAGAGGAAGACGTTGTCGAGCGAGAGCGAGCGCTCGATCAGGTAGACCGTCGTCCACGGGCCGGCGGGACCGCCGGTCAGCGCGATTCCCACCCCGACCGCCAACCCGAGCAGGACCCAGCCGATGCTCCAGACGACGGCCTCTCCGCGGCGAGGCGTACGACTCGGCGCAAACAGGCGCAGCTCGACGCCGAGGCCGACGAGGACGGCGGCGGCCGCGACGGGAGCGAAGGCGACGTCCACGATCCCGTTGCGGCTCAGCCGGTCACGCCGTCGTCAGCGCCGCCTGGGCACCGGCAACCCGCACAGCCGCGGACAACGTGCGGATGTCGTAGGCGCCGTAGTGGCGACGGCCGTTGATGAAGAAGGTGGGCGTGCCGGAGACGCCGCTCATGTCGGCGCTGTCGACATCCTCGGCCACGCGCGCGGAGCCTTTGTGCTCGCGCAGGTGGCGGGTGAAGCGCTCGATGTCGAGTCCGAGCTGCTCGGCGTAGGCGATCAGGTCGCCCGGGCGGAGGGCGCGCTGGTTGCCGAGGAGGAGGTCGTGCATCTCCCAGAAGGCGCCCTGCTCGGCCGCGGCCTCCGCCGCCTCGGCGGCCAGCTGGGCGTGCGGGTGGACGTCGTTCAGCGGCAGGTGCCGCCAGACGTAGCGCACATCGCCAAAGTCGCGGAGGAGCTCGCGGACGACGGGCTCGGCACGTCCGCAATAGGGGCACTCGAAGTCGCCGTACTCGACGACGGTGACCGGCGCGTTGATCGGCCCGCGCACGTGGTCGTGCTCCGGGTCGACGTCGACGGAGAGGTCGATGAGCGGCTCGGTGGTTCCGAGCAGGGCGCGGATCCGGGTCCGTCTGGGCAGCAGCGCCGTGGCGCGGAACAGCAGCCAGGTGATGAGTGCCGCTGCGAGCGCCGCGCTGAGGATGCCCAGCTTCGCCTCCTCGAGCTGGGGCCCATCGAAGGCGAGTGTCGCGACCAGGAGCGCGACGGTGAAGCCGATCCCGGCGATCGTGCCGCCGCCGGCGACGGCAGCCCAGCCGACCGGCGGCTGCAGCCGTCCATGCGTCAACCGCGACAGCAGCCACGTGCAGCCGAAAACGCCCACCGGTTTGCCGACGACGTAGCCGAACAGGATCCCGAGCGTGATCGGCGAGCCGAAGCGCTCGCGCCAGGAAGGCGCCGTCGATCGCGATCCCCGCATTCGCGAGCGCGAACAGCGGCACGATCACGTAGCTCGTCCAGGGGTGAAACAGCTCCTGCAGGCGTTCGTTGACCGACGTCGCCGACCTGAGCTCCACTCCGGCCACCCGTGCCCGTTCCGCGGTGGGTTGCTCGCGAAACTCGCGGAACCGCTCGGTTGCACGTTCGAGGTTCGACCGCGGAGCTGGAACGGCGTAGGCCAGAAGGCCCATCGCGAGGCCGATCACAACCGGCTCCACCCCCGACTTGAGCAGGCCGACCCAGGCGCCCGCGCCGAGTGCCAAGTACACGAGACCCACGTGCACGCCGAGGCCGCGCAGGACGAGGACGGCTCCGTAGAGCACGAGGGCCACGAGCAGTGGCAGCGGATGGAGGGTCTCGGTATAGACGGTCGCGATGACGACGAGCGCGAGGATGTCGTCCACGACGACCACGGTGAGCATGAACGCCCGCAGGCGATCGGGGAACCGCGGCCCGACGAGCGCGAGCAGGCCGAGCGCGAAGGCGGTGTCGGTCGACATCGCGATTCCCCAGCCGTGCGCAGACGAATGACCGGCGTTGAACGCGAGGTAGATGGTGACCGCCCCCGCCATGCCTCCGATTCCGGCCAGGACCGGCAGCGCGAACCGTCGCCGGTCCCGCAGCTCGCCCAGGTCGAACTCGCGCCGCGCCTCGAGCCCGACCACGAAGAAGAAGAACGTCATCAGCCCGCTGTTCACCCAGTCGCGCAGATCGAGGGCTATGCCCCTCCCACCGAGCTCGATCGAGAGCGTCGTCCGCCACAGCGAGTCATACGAGGACGCGTCGACGTTCACCCACACGAGCGCGGCAACGGCGGCGCCGAGCAGGAAGGCGGCGCCGCCGGTCTCCGTGCGCAGAAACGCGCGCAGCGGCGTCTCCAGGGACCGCGACCACGCAGTTTTGCCGGACGACTCCCGATACCGCGCGGTCAGGCTGTCATCGATCGGGCCTGCAGAATCTCCACTACCGCTCGTCTCGCTCCACCACCTCGCACGCTCCGACGCCGGCGTCGACCTGCATGTCGTCCATCCGTTACCCGGACTGGGCGAGGTCGCTACCGACGGCCATCACACTCCGCGCGCCCCGTCGTAGCCCTCGCCGACGATAGGCGCCTTCACCATTTCTTGCCGGAGGCCCGGCTTTCGTTGAGCACGGACCAGGAAGCAGAAAACCCGCACGGCTAAGCTCGCATGATGAACGCTCCCCCCACTCCAACGTTGTCTCCGGCACAGGTGGAAAGCCTCGCCGCGGTTGGCGAGGAGCGGACTGCGCGTGTCGGCGACGTGCTCTATCGGGTAGGCGACCGGCGCTACCCGCTGATCGCGATCATCGAGGGCGAGGTGGCGATTCTCGATGCCGCCGGCAACGAGATCGTCCGGCATCCCGCTTCGGGGTTCCTCGGCGAGATGAACCTGCTGACCGGGCAGACCGTCTTCGTGACGGCCGTCGCCACGCAGCCGCTGCGCTACATCGCGGTCGACCGCGATGCACTGCGACCGCTGTTATTCGAGGACGGGCCGCTGAGCGAGCTCCTGCTCTCGACCTTCATCGCCCGCCGGGAAGCGCTACAGCAGGTCGAGGGCATCGGCCTCGAGGTCGTTGGCCCGCGTTCGTCGCCGGCCACGATGCGGATCGTCGAGTTTGCTCGCAACAGTCGCGTGCCCTTTACCTGGCGCGACCCGGAGCGACCGGGCGATCCGACGACAGCCGCGCTGCTCGAAGGACTCGACGCCACCGAGCTGCCGCTCGTGCGCCTGCCGGGTGGAATCGAGTTGCGCGCCCCCTCCCCGGGCCAGATCTCCCGCGCGCTCGGGATCGGCCTCGAGCTCGCACCCCGGGAAGAGGTCGATCTCGTCATCGTCGGCGGCGGCCCCGCAGGCCTCGGCGCGGCGGTCTATGGGGCGTCCGAGGGCCTCGAGACGCTCGTCGTCGAGAGCACCGCGCTCGGCGGACAGGCGGGCTCGTCGCGACGGATCGAGAACTACCTCGGGTTCCCGGCGGGGATCAGCGGCTCCGAGCTCACCAGCCGCGCCGTCACGCAAGCACGCAAGTTCAACGCCCGCACCGCGACGCCTTACTGCGCCGTGTCCCTCGAGCAGGCCAACGGAGGCTACGTGGTGCGTCTCGAGGAGGATCACGAGATCGCGGCACGTACGGTGCTCCTCGCGACGGGCGCGCAGTACCGGCGCCTGCCCGTCGACGATCTCTCGGAGTACGAGGGGATGAGCGTCTTCTACGCGGCCGGCCCGCCCGAGGCACAGCTCTGCGGAGCCTCGCGGGTCGGCGTGATCGGCGGAGGCAACTCCGCCGGCCAGGCGGCCGTCTGGCTGGCGCGCGGCGGCGCGCTGGTGACGCTGCTCCATCGCCGCGCCGACGTGCGCGAGACGATGTCCGACTACCTCGTCCGGGAGCTCGAGCGCTACGGCGTCGCGATCCGCGATCGGAGCGAAGTCGCCGCCCTGCACGGCGAGAACGGCGAACTCGACGCGGTCACCCTCAAGAGCGGCGAGCGTCTGGCCTTCTCGTTCCTCTTCTGCTTCCTCGGCGCGCTGCCGTGCACCGACTGGCTCGGCGACGTGGTCGCGCGTGACGAGAACGGCTTCATCCTCACCGGCGCGGCCGTAGGCGCCGACACGCTGCTCGAGACGAGTCTGCCGGGTGTCTTCGCCGCAGGCGACGTGCGCTCGGGCTCGACCAAGCGCTGCGCGACCGCGGTCGGCGAAGGAGCGATGGCCGTGCAATTCGTGCACGGACGACTCGCAGAACACCGAACCGCCATGCTTCCGATCGTTTCGAATTAGTTCCGGGTCAGGGGCCAGCCGTGGATGCTGAAGGTCACGTTCATCGTGGTCGGGTGTGCGTCGCAGAAGTAGTGGTACGACTCGTGGTCTCGGAACACGACGACGGTCGTCTTCTCGTCGGTACCTGCGAGGCTGGTGGCGACGTCGGTGGCCACGTCGACCCCGGCGCGCGCCCCGCCCAGATGGAAGTTGTGGATCGTGGACGCGTCGTTCAGCTGAAGCAGGTATTCGCCGGGCGGGAGCCTCGTCGTGACCTCAACCCCGTCTTCGGTCGTGAGCTTGATCTCGTAGGCATCCGCGTCGTCCGTGGATCCGACCGTGCCGATGAGCTTCGGGAGGCCCGTAGTCGAGGTCTCGGTTGCGGCGGTGTCCGTGGCCATGGTCTCCAGCGGCGGAGCGGATCCCGGATCGCCGCCGTCGCCGCAGCCGGCCGTCGCGAGCGCGACGACCGCCAGCAGAACGGGAAGCGCCAAGCGAGTGTCTCTCACCTTTGGTCGGCGGAAGTAGAGCGCGGCCGGTAGACGTGGATGGCGAGGCCCGTCGCGTACGTGGTCGCCTCGACGAGCTCGAGGCGCAGCGGGGCAGGCAGATCCTTGGGCCGCGGCCCACACCGAGTCGAGGATCCAGCGCTTCACGCCCTCGCCATCTACCGGACGACGCGGTACTCGAGATGCGTCACGCCCTCAGTCTCGCCAAGCCCCGTCCGTTCCAGCTCGACTCGCTGCGGGAGCTCGTCGAACAGCCGGCGGCCCCCTCCGAGCAGGACATCGATCACGTGGATCCTGATCTCGTCCACGAGCCCGGCCGCGAGAAACTGCTGATCGAGGTTCGCGCCCATCAGCCCGATCCGCTTCCCGGCGGCGGCCTCCCGGGCCTTCGCGAGGGCACTCTCGATTCCGTCGGTGACGAAGGTGAACACGGGGTCCGCGTTCGCACGGGGCTCGTGCGTGACGACGAAGCACGGCACCTCGCCAAGTGGGCCTTTGCCACCCCACGCCTCGATCGAGTTGTCGTACGACCGGCGCCCCATGATCACCGCGCCGGTCTCCTCGACCAGGTTGCCGTACACACGGTCGAACACCGAAGGATCGTCGAACGCCCAGTTGTGGAGCCGCATCCCGTCCTCGCCGAGCCCCTGCTCCGGATTGTCGTTGGGGGCCGCGATGTAGCCGTCCAATGACATGCTCATGTCGATAACCACGTTGCCCATGTCGCCTCCTCTGTCGGTGCAAATGAGACCGGCGGATGCTCACGAACTCATCGCGAGCCCCGCTACGCGCCCTTGCGGTCGCGGTCCCGGCTCGGTTGGACGCGCTTCGGCTCGCCCGGCATCTTCGGGTAGTCGGGCGGGTACGGCATGTCGCCCGTGCCCTGGCGCTCGTACAGCTCGAGGAGCGGCTCGAGCGAGTGCGCGACGTCGTCGATCGCCTCGTGCAGGTCGCCGACCTCCGCGAACCGCGCGGGCACCGTGGCGAGCGTGAAGTCCTCCGGCTCCGCGTCGCCGAGTTCATCCCATGCGAGCGGCGCCGACACTGGCGCGCCCGGCCGCGGGCGAAGGCTGTAGGCGGACGCGATCGTCCGGTCCCGGGCGTTCTGGTTGTAGTCCACGAAGACCCGCTCGCCGCGCTCCTCCTTCCACCACTTCGTCGTCACGTCGTCCGGGCGGCGCCGCTCGAGCTCGCGCCCGAAGGCGATGGCGGCATGGCGCACGTCCGTGAACGTCCAGCGCGGCTCGATGCGGACGTAGATGTGGAGGCCCCGCCCGCCGGAGGTCTTCGGGAAGGCCGCGTAGCCGAGCTCGTCGAGGAGCTCCCGCGCCGTCGCGGCAAGCGACACCGCGTCCGCGAAGTCCGTCCCGGGCTGCGGGTCGAGGTCGAGCCGGAGCTCGTCGGGGTGATCGACGTCGGCGCGGCGCACGGGCCACGGGTGGAACGTGATCGTCCCCATCTGCGCGGCCCAGGCGACGACCGCGATCTCGGTGGGGCAGATCTCGTCTGCCGAGCGGCCCGACGGGAACTCGATCTTCGCCGTCTCGACGTACTCGGGCGCGCCCTTCGGGATGCGCTTCTGGAAGAACGCGTCGCCGCCGCCCTTCTCGCGCGTCGAGAGGACCGCTCCCGGGTGGACGCCCTTGGTCCAGCGCTCGAGCGTCGTCGGCCGCTCGCGGAGCGCGCGCATGATGCCGGGCCCGACGGCGACGTAGTACTCGACCACGTCGAGCTTCGTGACCGCCTTCGTGTGCTTCGTCTTGGGATAGATGACGCGCTCGGGACTGGAGACGCGCACCGCGCGCCCGCCGGCGTCCACCTCCACGCTCGGATCCGCCACGGCCCGGACGCTACCTCCACGGGCGGGGCGCCGGGCCCGCGCTCGCACCGAATCCTTCCCCTCCGCTTCGTAGTTCCGCCATGCCATTCGTGCGCCCGGTACTGGGCGCCCCTTGTCGGCAGCCGATTTTGCAGCTATGACTCAAGTAGAACTAGGGGCGGCACGGATGCACGAGAGAGTCTGCGGCGGGACATCCGAGGACGGATCGGATCGGCGAACAGCCGTCGTCATTGACCGTGAGCGAATCTGGCGGGACGCCGCGGCCCAAGCCCTCATCCGGATGAACATCGACGTGATCGCGCGGGCCGACTCGATGCGGGCGGGTCTTCGAATTCTCCGGCGTTCCCGCCCGGACATCGTTGTGGCCGAGCTCTCCGGATCCGCGGATGACTTTCGGGCGACGGAGTTCCTACGCGGCACGCGGATGCTCGGCCTCCGCAGGGTGATCGCGTTCTCACAGATCGACGATCCGGCGGCAGCGCGCCGCGCGCTCGCCGGCGGTGCGGTTGCCTACGTCGTCAAGAGCGGGGAGCTCTCCGACCTCGGCTTTGCGGTGCGCCAGGTGCTGCATCGGTCGATCTACCTTTCCCTGGACGAGGTGATCGACGGGGCGGCGCTCGACTCGGAGGAGCCGAGCGCCGAGCTGCTCACCAAGCGCGAACGCGAAATCGTCCTGCTCGTAGCCGAGGGCTACAGCAACGCGGAGATCGCGCAGCAGCTCTGGGTGACGCAGCGAACGGTGAAGTTCCACCTCTCGAACACGTTCCGGAAGCTCGACGTCTCCGGCCGCGGGGAGGTCGCGGAGTGGGCGAGAAGCCAGGGCGTGGCGACCGCTCGCAAGCGCGAAGCTCCGCTCTGACCCTCGGCGTTCCCCGCTCGAACTAGGGTTCAGCCCTACGCCGTACCGAGGACGATGCGTCCTGCGCCGTTCGACCCGCTCTCGCGGTCACGGTGGCCGTTTGCGCCGCTCCACACAGGTGCTGCGTCGGCGCCCACATCGCTGCTGGTCTGAGGCCCGTCGGAGAGGATCCCGTGGAGCTGCGCCCAGCGACTCGCCTCCGTCCGGTTCGCCACGTCGAGCTTGCGATAGATGTTCGACAGATGAAACTTCACCGTCTGCTCGGTGACCCACAGCATCTTCGCGAGCCCGGCGTTCGAGTGGCCCTCGGCCACGAGGCGGAGAATCTCCAGCTCGCGCCGGGTCAGGTCCGCGGCGGGTTCGAGATCCCTCGGGCGGGCCTCCGTCATCGCGCGACCGCCGGCGAGGTACACGGAGTGCTCGAAGGTCTGCCGGACGGCCGAACCGAGGTCGTCGGGGTGCGCGGTCTTGACCACGAACGTTGCCGCCCCGGCCGCGAGCGCGTCGTCGATGTCACGCCCATCTGCGCGGTCAGACAGGACGAGAACCTTCGTGCCCGGCGAGACGCGAAGCGCGTCACGCACCCGTCCCGTGTCGAAGTCCCCGGTCGGGGTCCCCGGCTCGACTACGAAGAGATCCGGGTTGTGCTCTTTGAGCAGGGCGAGGGCGGTGGCCGGAGAGTCCGTCCTACCGGCAACGTCGACGCCTGCCCTGTCCAGCACCGGCTGGATCGCGTCCAGCCAGAGGGGATGGTGATCGAGAAGTACCGCTGTTCTGCGCCCCGCAACCATGAGATGCCGCCTTTCTCGTGGCTGTCCGTTGTGGAAAACCATACGGATTCTTATCGTTTGCCCCTCTTTCGTAAATAGGTCCAGGGCTTCCTAGACCGTCCAGTTTCCCCCGTTCGGCCGGGAGGCTGTCCACAGGGTTGTGGGAAACCCCTGGAGAATGGGGCACAAACGCACGCTTCCTCCCCGAGAGTGGCGTGGGCGAACGGGCCTCGAGACCCGTCCGCACCCCGACGTCCGTCTAGGGCCGCCGTCCCACGCGCCGTTATTCGCTGCCAATTGGCGGCGAAATCGAGCCCCCCGGGGCCTCATTAGCGGCGACGCGCCGCCGCGACGCCGGCCGAGAGTCCCGGGCAGGTCACCACGCCTCGAGCGCGGCCAGGATCCGGCGTGCGACGAGGGGCCACGTAAACCGGGCGGAGTGTGCAAGTGCGGCCGCTCCCCGCGCCCGAGCCCGATCCACGTCCGCAAGGGAGAGCATCGCCGCTGCGAGCTGGTCGTCCGAGGTCGGGTCGACGAGGATGCCGCCGTCGCCGATCAGGTCGGCGCTCCCGCCGACGGTCGTCCCGACGATCGGGAGCCCGGCCGCAGCGGCCTCGACGTAGGCGATCGCGGAGGGCTCGTAGAGCGACGGCATGACGAAGCATGTCGCGGACTCGAACAGCTCTTCCAGGCGACGCCTCTCTACCTGGTCGGCCATCGAGAGCCAGCCGTGGCAGTCGACACCAGGAGCGTCAACGGCGGGATGGTCGCCGACCAGGTCGAGGCGCGCGTCGGGAACGTGGCGCCGGACCTCGGCGAATGCCCGGAGCACCGCGGCACCGTTCTTTCGGTGCCACTCGGCTCCGACGAAGAGGAAGCGTGTATGCGCCCAATCGCGTCCGGTCGGGCGCGCCTCGTGGTTCCGGCCCACCCCGACGGCGTACACCTTGTCGGGGTCGATCCCGTAGTCCCGGACGGCCGATTCGGCCGCCCACGTCGACGTGAAGCAGCATGCCGCAGCGCGCTCGTAGGCGCGCCGCTGGCGCTCGACGGCCGCGGCCTGCTCGCGGCGCGAGAGTCCCTGCCACTCGGGATACGGGAACTGGAGTGCCTGGACGACGGTCAAGTCCTCGTAGGTGGCGATCCGTTGGCCGCTCGGAACCTCGTACCCGGTCCCGATCTGCACGACCGCGTCGAGGCGTCCGCTTCGGCGCAGATCGCGCCGCAGCGCTCGGCCGCGCATCCCGGAAAGCTCGGGGCCGCTGAACAGCGCGATGGTCCGGCTCGTCCGGAAGCGCTCCTTCAGGGACGGCCCGGGCGTTCGGTGCAGCCGTCCGAGGGCGAAGGCGCTCGAGGCGACGAACGTGACCGTCCTGGGTGGATCGGCGCCCAAAGGCGCGACTTCGAGCCCGAGGTCCCGGAATGCGCGGTAGAGGCCCGACGGGGTGCCGGACCAGGTATGCGCCTGGCGTACGTCCCCGGGGTACGCGAGACCCAGGCGCCGGATCCCGGTCTTCGTCGGCTCGATGGTTGGGACGGTTACCGCCATGCCCGAAAGGCTCGCCGTGCGCCTTGTCCCGATCAACCCCCGAAAGTCAAGAGCTAACGCAGAGCGCTCGGCGCGGCTCCTACGTTCGTCCAGTCTTCCCGCAGCGCACTGGTGGCCCCGTCCGCGGAGTGCTAGAAGAGCGTGGCATGGAATCGGCGTCCCTCTTCGCCCGAACACGGACCTGGGCAGCCTCCAGCGACACCGTCCGCCGCTGGCGGGAGGGTCGTTACGAGCTCTTTCTCTCGCTCTGCCACGTTCGCCCCGAGGAGCGCATCCTCGACGTCGGATGCGGCGCCGGGGCGGCGCTCGAACGGTTCAACCACACCAACGAGATCGTGGCCGTCGACCTCAAGCCGCTGGAGAGCGAATGGCTCGCGGCGCCGAACGTCTCGGTCGAGACTGCGGACGCGACGCAGCTGCCGTACGGCGACCGCGAATTCGCCGTCGTCTTTTCGAGCTCCGTGATCGAGCACGTTCCTCCGGAGGCCCAACGGGCGTTCGCGGACGAGATCCGGCGCGTCGGAGAGCGTTACTTCGTCCAGACGCCCAACCGGTACTTCCCGATCGAGCCGCACTACCAGCTTCCGCTCTTCCAGTTCCTCCCGCGGCGTCTCCGGATGGCGCTCAACCGCCGCTTCTCGCTCGGCTGGCAACCGAAGGGGCACTGGGAGGAGATCACCCTCCTCACCGCCCGCGACCTGCGGCGCCTCTTCCCCGACGCGGAGATCCATCGCGAGCGGCTCTTCGGCCTGACGAAGAGCCTGATGGCCGTTCGCCGCTAGCGCAGCTCGTCGGCGCCCGCATCGGGTCGGCGGCCGCGAGGCCGACGCTGCCCGTCGATGTCGCGCCGGGGATGGACCCGTGGATTCCCGTAGTTGACGGCGGCTGCGCCGGCCCTCAGGTGCAGGTCTGTCGGCGGGTGGCGAAAGCCCGTGCCGGCCCGGCGACCACCGCACGCGCTCCCGCTGGCGACGACGTTGTAGCGCCAGACCGCGTTGTCGCAGTTCGCTGAGCTGTTGCCTGAGATCACGTTCGAGTCGAAGACCAGCCCGCGGACACTGCCGCCGAGCCACCCGAGGCCGAGCGTGAACGAGTTGAAGCGGATCTGCATCGGCCCCTCGACGTCCCCGAACCCGAGCGAGTAATAGCCCGAGTAGCAGCAATCGAAGAACGTGTTCTGGATGAGGACGTTCCGCGCGGCACGCCCGGTCGCAGCGTCCTTCCCGAAGATGATCGAGAAGTGCTCGCAGTTCCAGAACCGGGAGCTCTGGATCAGGAGCCCGTCCACGTCGTCGATCCCGATGCAGTCGACGTGCGCGCCCGAGTTGTGCTTCTTGAAGTCGTGGATCCGAACGTGGTCGAGCACGATGTTCTGCGGGGAATCCTGCGTCTCGTACGGGGCGGTGATCCAGTTCATCCCGTCGTCGCTTCCGTTCGGGCCCACCTCGGAGTACCGGTAGGTGATGTGGTCGCCTCCCCTGATGAAGAACTGGCGCATCTTGATCCAGCTGTACGCGATGTGCCGGGCCCCCTGTTCGTTGAAGGTGTCGTCGATCACCCGGAAGCCGCGGAAGTTGATGTACGACCCGCGCGTCACACGGATGCTCTCGACCGTGACGTGGGCACGGGGCGCAGGCCGGAAGAGAATCTTGGGGCCGTGCGCTTTCGGCTGCACGTTGAGCCGCTGGCTCGGGTACGAGCCGCCACGGACGAAGACGACCGCCCCTGGCCGGGCAACCGAGTAGGCGCGTGCGAACGACTGGCACGGCCTCTTGCCCGTGCACGGGTTCGCGTCCGAGCCGCCCGTGCTCACGTAGCGCGCGGCCGACGCCGGGGAGGCGACGGCGAGCGTCGCGAGCGCGAGTGAAGCGGCGACGAGGAGAATCGTGCGTCTCGGAGGGCGGAGCGAACGAACGATCGCGGCACGGTAGCAGCCCTTCTCTCCGGAGGTCGCAGGCGAACTATCCGGAAGAGGGTCGTGCCGCAGGCGCCCGCGGTCTACGATCGCGCCGCATGCCTGCTCGTCCCCCTGTCTCCACGGCCCGGATCGACCTGCTCGGGTGTCCCGTGGACGCGCTCACGATGACGCAGACCGTCGCGCGCGTCGAGGACGCGATCGCGCGGCGCGAGACGACCCAGCACGTGGCGATCAACGCCGCCAAGGTCGTGCGCTACCAGCGCGACGAGGGCCTGCGGGCAGCGGTCGACGGCTGCGAACTGGCGACGGCGGACGGCCAGGCGGTCGTCTGGGCGGCGCGCGTCCTCGGGCGGCCGCTCCCGGAGCGGGTCGCCGGCATCGACCTCATGGACGTGCTCCTCGACGTCGCGCGAAGCCGCGGGTACCGCATCTTCCTGCTGGGCGCGAGGGCGGACGTCCTCGAGCGGGCCGAGGCGGAGATCCGCCGCCGTCACCCGGGCGTTCGGATCGTTGGCCGCCACCACGGCTACTTCGGGCGCGAGGAGGAGCCCGCCGTGGTGGACGAGGTCGCTGCGGCCACGCCGGACCTGCTCTTCGTGGCGCTCGAGAC
The DNA here is from genome assembly GCA_963720515.1 of uncultured Actinomycetes bacterium. Classification (GTDB taxonomy): domain Bacteria; phylum Actinomycetota; class Thermoleophilia; order Gaiellales; family Gaiellaceae. Next base: position 1,402,960 of record OY970397.1, read on the forward strand.
GCCCGCGAAGGAGCTCTTCCTCGCCCGCAACCGCGCTCGCCTCGCCGTGCCGTTCGTGATGGGCGTCGGCGGGTCGTTCGACGTTCTCGCCGGCGAGCGCCGTCGCGCCCCGCGCTGGATGCGCCGGTCCGGGCTGGAGTGGCTGTACCGTCTCCTGCAGGATCCCCGCCGACTTGCGCGGCGCTACGCGGTCGGCAATACGCAGTTCGTCTGGCTTGTGCTCAGGGATGCAGTACGGATCCGCCTGCACTCCGGAGCGGCCGGCCGAGGCTAGCCCCGCTCGTCCGCGCCGGCGTCCGGCCTGTTGCCCCCGCGCGGCTGGCCGTCGATGTCCGTGGCCGGGTAGGTCGTGGGGTTGCCGAGGTTGATCGCGGCCGCGGTCGACGTCAGATGGAGGTCGTCAGGCGGTCCGACGAACCCGGTGGGGGCCACCACCCCTCCCCCGCCGCACGCGCTCCCCGAGGCCACGACGTTATAGCGCCACGTCGCGCCGGAGCAGTTGGCGGAGCTGTTTCCGGAGATGATGTTCGAGTCGAACGTCAGCCCGACGACGCTCCCGCCGAGCCAACCCATCCCGAGCGTCATCGAGTTGAACCGGACCAGCATCGGGCCCTCGACGTCGCCGAAGCCGAGGGAGTAGTACCCGCTGTAGCAGCAGTCGAAGAAGTTGTTCTCGAGGAGGGCGTTGCGGGAGGCCCGCTCGCTCTCGACGTCGTTCCCGAAGATGATCGAGAAGTGCTCGCAGTTCCAGATACGCGAGTTCCGGATGATGAGCCCGTCGACATCGTCGATCCCGATGCAGTCGACGTGCGCTCCGGCGTTGTGCTTCGTGAAGTCGTGGATCCGCACGTTGTCGAGCAAGACGTCGGTTGCAGGATCGGTCGTCTGGTACGCGGCCGTGATCCAGTTCATGCCGTCGTTCGATTCGTTCGGGCCGACCTCCGAGTCGATGTAGCTGATGTGATCGGCGCTCCGGACCAGGAACTGGCGCATCTTGATGCCGCGGTACGTGATCCACTGGGCCTGCTGCCGGTTGAGCGTGGACGAGCTGACGGTGAAGTCACGGAACTCGATGTGTGCCGCCCGGTGGATCGTGATGCTCCCGAGCACGACCGAGCTCCCCGGGGCAGGCCGGAAAAGGACGGTGGCGGTACCCGTCTTCGGCGTCTGGTCGATCGTCTGCCCGCTGTACGACCCTCCCGCCACCTGGACCGTCTGACCGAGCGAGGCCACCGCGTAGGCGCGGTTGAACGAGCCGCAGGGATTCGACTGTGTGCAGGATCCGGAGTCCGACCCGCCCGCCGCCACGTAGAGATCGGCAGTCCCGGGCGGCGGACACGTGGCCGTCGAGGCCGCGACTGACGCCTGCGCGGAACGGTTCCCCGCGGCATCGACCGCGTCGACCGCGAACGTGTAGCTCGTTCCGCACGCGAGACCCGACACCGTCGCCGCCAGGCCTGTGGGAGAGCTCACGAGGGCGCCGCCGCGGTAGACGCCGTAGCCGGTGACGCCGATGTTGTCCGTAGCCGCGTTCCAGGCGAGCGAGACGCTCGTGGTCGTCTGGCCTGTCGTGTGGAAGTTGCCGGGGGTCGCCGGCGCCTGCGTGTCGGGGACCGGGCAGACAGCCGTCGCGGCCGTGACCGTCGCCTGCGCCGAGCGGTTCCCGGCGGCGTCGGCGGCATCGACGGCGAGCGTGTAGCTCGTGCCGCACGTGAGCGCGGTGAAGCTGTACGAGGTACCCGTGGGATTGCCGGCCGGCGCGCTGTTGCGATACGCGCCGTACCCGGTCACGCCGACGTTGTCGGTCGAGGGGTTCCAGGAGACCGAGATGCTCGTCTGGGTGGCCGAAGTCGAGGCGAGCCCCGTCGGCGTGGTGGGCGCCTGCGTGTCCGGGCACGCATTCGTCGCTGCCGAGATCGTCGCCTTCCCGGAGCGGTTCAGGGCGGCGTCGACGGCGTCGACCGCGAGCGAGTAGCTCGTTCCGCACGCGAGGCCGGTGAACGTGTACGAGGTTCCGGTCGGGCTCCCGACGACCGTGCTGCCGCGGTACGTGCCGTACCCGGTGACCGCGAAGTTGTCGCTCGAGGCAGTCCACGAGACGGTGATGCCGGTCTGGGTCGACGAGGTCTTCGCCAGCCCCGTCGGCGTGGTCGGCGCCTGGGTGTCGGGCCCCGAGGGGCAGCTGCTCGTGGTCGCGACGAGGGTCGCCTGTACGGAGCGGTTCCCGGCGGCGTCCACGGCGTCCACGGTGAACGGATAGCTCGTGCCGCAGAGGAGCCCGGAGATGGTCGCACTCGTTCCGGCGGGCGACGCGGCCAGCGCGCCGTTTCGGTACACGCCGTACGCCGTCACGCCGACGTCGTCCGTCGAAGGATCCCAGGCAAGCGAGACGCTTGTCGTCGTCGCGCCCGTAGCCCGGACGTTGCCCGGAACCGTCGGGGCTGCGGTGTCTGAGGCCGCCGCACCGACGGGATCGGCCATGTCGGCCCGGATCTTGGCGCCGGTCAGCGCGCGATCGTAGACGCGAACCTCGTCGATCGAGCCCTGGAACCACTCGTCCCAGATCGTGTTCCCGCCGATCCGGAGGAGTCCGTTCGAGACGGTCATCGGCCCCGAGACGGCGAGCGTGTCGGCCAGGTCGCCGTTCACGTAGAGCCGAAGCGAGGAGCCGTCGTACGTCGTGGCGAGGTGCGACCACGTGTCGGCCGGGAGCACGGTGGGACCCGCCACGCGCGTGTCGTCCCCGCCCACGAAGACGTGGCCGCTCGGCCGGAAGCCGGTCGCGGCGGCATAGAGCCCGTAGACGAGGTCGCCCGGCTGCTCCTTGAGGATGACGGTGCGCCACCCGGCGTTCGTCGCCGATGGGCGAACCCACGCCTCGAGGGTCATCGCGCCGGTCAGGTCGAGCGAGGCGTTGTCGGGAACGGCCACCTGGTCATTCGCACCGTCGAAGGTGAGCGCTCGGCCGTACCGACCGCCCGCCGTCCGCGCCGCACCGCTCAGCGTGCCGTGATTCCCGAGACCGGACGCGTCGGTGGTGCCGCTGCCGCTCGTCTCATCGAAGCCGTAGGCGGCGACGAGGCCGAGCGAGGGCGGAGGCGCGCACTTGCCGACCGAGCCGGTGATCGGATGCTTCGCCGAACGGTTGCCGGCGCGATCGGCGGCATCGACCTCGATCAGATGCGGTCCGCCGCACGGCAATCCTGGCAGCGAAGCGGCCGCGCCGGTGACCTCGCGGATCCGGAGCCCGTCGAGGTAGACGCCGTAGCTCGCTACGCCGCGGTTGTCATAGGGCGCGTTCCAGATGAGGCCCGTCGTCGAGCCGGTCAGATCCGTGGTCGCAAGCCCTTGAGGCATGCCGGGAGCCCGGCGATCGCCTGACGCCGCGATGGGGCGAAGAGCGCGGAGGTAGGCGCCGAGAGCTGCCTTGCGGCTGCCAAGGCGTACCGAGAGATCGACGGCACCGGCGGAGCGGGCGAGCAACGCGGCTCGACGCCAGGAGGTCTTCCGGTAGCGCGCCGAAGCCGGGAGATCGACCGTGGCGACGATGCGGCCGGGCGCGCCGCGCAGGCCGCTGAGCGCGCCGCGACCGGCCCGCACGAGGACGACGTCGGCCGCGCCGAGGTCTGCAATGGCTCGCGCGGACGCGAGCGTGCTGGCGTAGACGGCGCAGCGGCTTCCGGCGGCGGCGACCTTGAGCGCCAGGCAGGCGGCGTTCGCCACCGCGATCGTTCCGGCCGACGAGGGCGCGCCCTCCGCCACCGGAACGAGGACGCCCAGCCCTCCGCGGGCGGCGAGCGTCCGGACCCGCGCCGTGCGCGACGGCGACAACGTTCCGGGCCGGACGACAAGCGTGTTCACGCCGGCGTTGCGCAGCCGAGCGACGAGCCTCGGCCCGAGCAGCGGATACGACGTGCGGTCGATCTCGAAGCCCCAGAACGACCCGGGCTGCGTGACAGGCGCCGTCGAGGTGTTCGGCGCCGCCTGCGCGGGCAGGGCAAACAGCCCCGCGACGACCAAGCAGGTCGTCAGTGCGGCGAAGACGTGTGCGACGCGGCGCTCTGGTTGGGGTGCGGCTCCCCACATTTGTGCGAACGGGTCCTTCGTCGGCGGACGGGGATCTAGATGGGATCGCCACTCCGAGTGATCTGACGTTCTTGACCAGACCCCCCTGATGTTCAGTCGTCAGCTCGAAAGCAGGCTGGTACGGTCGATCAGGTGACCTCGATCTGCGTCGTCGTTGTCTCCTACAACAGCCGCGAGCGGCTCTCTGCCTGCGTGGAGGGCCTTGCCGGCCGCTCCGGGATCGAAGTCGTCGTCGTCGACAACGCCTCCCAGGACGGAAGCCTCGAGGCAATTGCGAGCCTTCCCGTCCGAGGGCTGCAGCTCGACGAGAACGGCGGCTTCGCCCATGGGTGCAACGCCGGCTGGCGGACCGGGCGGGGCGAGTACGTGCTCTTCCTGAACCCGGACGCCACGATCCCAGAGGCCGCCGTCCGGCGCCTCGCGTCGGTCCTCGACGCCGAGCCGAAGGTTGCCGCCGTCGCACCGAGGATCCTCCATTCCACCGGCGAGCTCGACTTCTCGCAGCGCCGCTTCCCGCGCCTGCGCTCCACGTACGCCCAGGCGCTGTTCCTGCACCGGCTCTTTCCTCGCGCGCTCTGGGCCGACGAGATGGTGCATCGCGTGGAGGACTACGAGCGGCCGGGCTCGCCCGAGTGGGTCTCAGGCGCGTGCATGCTCGTCCGACGCCGCGCGCTCGAGGAGCTCGGAGGGCTCGACGAGGGCTTTTTCCTCTACTGCGAGGACACGGACATCTGCCGGCGCCTCTGGGACATGGGGCACGAGGTCCGCTTCGAGCCGAGCGCGATCGCCGTGCACGAGGGCGGCGCTTCCGCCCCACGGCCGTCGCTCATCCCGGTGCTCGTGTCGAGCCGCGTCCGCTACGCGAGCAAGCATCGGAGCCGGCCCGCGGCGCTGCTCGAGCGGATCGGGATCGCGCTCGGGGCGCTCACGCACTCGGTCGTCTCGAGCGGCGGGCGCGCAGCCCGGGCCGGCCACCTTCGCTCGCTTCGGCAGGCAGCTCTACCGGCGCGCACCTAGCCGGTCGGCGAGGAATTCCGGGGCGGACCCGCGTCCGAGATCTGGCCGAACGGGCGTCGAAACGCCGTTCACAGGTGGGTAGCCTCGGCATGGTGAGCGGGCTTCCGGCCAGCGTGCTGCTCGACCGATCGGCCTCCTTCCTCGAGGAGGTCTACTCGCCCGAGCTCGCGCTCTATCCCTTCTCGACAACGGTCGACGAAGGCCGGTACGTCAACGACTACGGCTCGCGCGCGGTCCGGTACACGATCAACTCCCTGCTCGGGCTCCAGGAGGCCGCGCGGGCGGGCGGTCGACCCGACGAGGCCGCGGTCGCGGCGCGCGTGGACGAGTTCCTCGAGAGGCGGCTAGGCGACATCACCTCACCTGCCGACCTGGGGCTGCTCCTCGTCCTCCTGCGCCACCGCCCAGGCCATCCTGCCGCCGCCGCGGCCGTTGAGCAGCTCGCGCGCGATGTCGGCAACGGGCTCGGGACGCACCTCCCGATCCAGACGCTCTCGTGGATGCAGTGGGGACTCGATGCATCCGCCGCCGCGGGAAGCAGAACGGCTGCGCGGATCGCCGACAGGCTCTTTGCGCTGATCGACGAGGAGTACGTGCACGAGGGCACCCTTCTGCCGCGACACAACTCGACGCTCTACCGGCGCAACGTCGTCTCCTTCGGCGCGATCGTCTACTTCCTGCGCGCCGTGTACGAGCATGCCCGCCGTACCGGCGACGCCCGAACGAGAGCGATCTTCCGAAGCGGCGTCGAGCACATGCTCGCGGCCCAGGGCCCCCAGGGCGAGTGGCCGTGGCTCTACGCCGTCGCCACCGGCCGGCCGGCCGAGCTCTACCCGGTCTACGCCGTCCACCAGGACAGCATGGCGATGCTCTTCCTCCTGCCCGCCCTCGACGAGGGGATTCCGGGCGTGCGCAGCGCGATCGAGCGCAGCCTCGCCTGGACGTTCGGAGCGAACGAACTCGGCCGTCCCATGTACGTCGACGGCCCGTTCAGGGCATTCCGGTCGATCACGCGCACCGACAGGTTCCCCCGCGTGGGCCGCTACGTCCGAGCGGTGCGCGGGATCGCCTTCGGGCGGCCGGCCAGGAGCGCGCACGGCAAGGGCGTGCGGGTGAACGAGGAGTGCCGCTCGTACCACCCGGGCTGGATCCTGTACGCGTGGTCATCGCGGCCGGAGCTCTTCGTGGACCTTGCCGGGCGCCCCGGGGCCGCCGAGCCGCGGCCCGCTCTCGCGGTCGCGCGTTAGTCCGATGCGGGCCGCGCTGCGAGCGCGGCCACCGAGAGCCCGAGCACGATGAACACGACGAAGCTCACCTGGATGAACGCGAAGGCGTCGAACGTGAGCATCCCGACCGCGTAGCTGGTCAGCGAGGCCGCGAAGGCGACGTAGAGCCAACCTTGGTCGGAGTCGTCCTCCTTCGCCGCGCGTCCGAGCCGCCTGATCGGGCGTAGGAGCAGCAGCAGCCAGCCGACGAAGCCGACGATCCCGGTCTCGAGGAGGATCCCGAGCCATTGGTTGTCGAGGATCTGGTCGCTTGCACGCGGGCGCTGCCGATCCACGATTCGCGTCGAGAAGCCCTGTCCGACCAGCGGCGTGTCGGCGAACTCCCGCAGGCTAGGACCGAGATCGGCGATGCGTCCCTGGCCGCGCGTTCCCGGGTTCGACGACTGTTCGGCGATCAGCCCCCCGGCCGGGAAGAACGACTGCTTGAGCGTGCCGAGCGTCCCGGGGATGACGAGGTGCACCGCGAGCACCGCGGGCACCAAGAGCGGCCAGAAGCGCCGGGTTTCCCGCCGCCTGAGCCAGAAGAACACTCCACCGACAGCGACGAGCATGAGGACCGAGGTTCGGGAGAGCGTGGCCAACGCCCCGATGGAGAGCAGTCCGACTGCGATCCACCAGTACGCCCGGGCCGATCGGCGGACGAGGTAGATCGCGAGCGGGATGAGCATCACGAGAGCAGCGCCCAGCGCGATCGGATGCTGCGCCGACGCGTACGCCCGAGCCCCCCGTCCTTCCTCCGCGGAGGCGACCGAGAAGTCTCCAGGGTGAAGGAGCGGAACGACGCCGGCCAGGTGGTCGAACGCGTTGTACTGCGTTCGCGACTCGACGATCGCAAGGAAGGCCACGACGGCCCCGCCGACCACGAGCACGCGCAAGAGGCGGTCGACCTGGGCCCTTGTTCGCACCACGCTCGCAATCAGGAACAGCAGGAGCACGAAACTCAGGAAGAAGGTGACGCCCTTCACGACCTCGGGCTCCCGAGCGGCCACGCGACCGCCGTTCGCGACGATCGAGCCGAGCACGGCCGCCACGATCAGCACGACCGGAAGCTCGAGCCCCGTTTTGCGCAGGCGGACGCTCGGGTCGACGAGGAGCGAGGCCGTCCAGCCTGCCACCATGAAGGCGACGAGCAGCCGGTACGGCTCCAGCTCGAAGGGCAGCGAGCCCGGCAGCACGTAGCGCTGAATCGGGACGAACAGGATCACGAGCACCAGCACGCTCAGGAGGCTGTTCCAGGAGAGCAGCGAGCGGTACGCGAGCGCGAAGACGATCGTGAGCGCGATCACCGGCGCCGTCTCGAGCGGACGCGTGCCGGTGAAGACCGTCAGAGTCAGGAGCGCGAGCGCGCCCAGGACGACCGCGGACGAGATGTACGGCCCGCGCTCCTCGCCCGCCGCGACGAGCCGCATGGCCTAGCCGGAGCGGCGCGCGCGCACGGCCGGCGGAGCGGCCTGCGGGCCGGTGATCTCGACGACAGGCCGCACCCGAGGCCGGAGGTTCTCGAGGATGAACGCCAGCCCGACGACGGCGAGCATGACGGTCAGGAAGACGACGATCGGGAGCGTCTTGGAGCGGCCTTCCAGGAGGGTGGTCGTGGCAGGCGAGGGCTGGCGGACCTGACTCAGGACGGCGCGCTGCTCCGCCGGGATGGCCCGACGATCCTGCTGCGTGTCGAGGAACGATTCGAACGCATCGGTCGCCCGCTGGGCGACCAAGACGGCGCCCTCGGGCGTCGACGCGAGGCCGCGGATCGCGAGCATCGGGAGCGGGGCATCGGAGGCGTTCGACGCCACCAGCGGCGTCGCCTCGACGACACCCCGGATCGGCCCGTCCCGCAGCATGATGTCGCGCACGGCGTCGCCGGTCACGAACTCGGCGTAGGTGTTCGCGAGCTCGATGAAGCGGGTCGACGGGGCGAACTTGGGCGCGTACGTCTGGGGCCGGTCGGAGCCGACGGGCGGCACCTCCTCCGGGAACACCGAGCGTCCGAGCGGGAAATCGGGCTCGGTCACGAGCAGCGTCGAGACGCTCACCCACTTCTCGCTCTCGCGGAACTTGACGGACGGCGCACCGCCGTCGAAGTCGACCCTGGCGATCGAGGCAAAGGCCAGGAGCAGCGCCAGGATGAGCCCGCCGAGGACGAGGAAGCGGAAGCGCCAGAGGACGCGGATGTAGAGCTGGAGATCCATCAAGCGGATCCCGCGTCAGGGGGTCCCGACCCCTGCGACGAGGCACGCAGGAAGAGGACGGCCGCTTCCGTCCTGTTCGTGACTCCGAGCTTCCGGTAGATCGCGGCCAGGTGGAACTTGACGGCGTGAATCGTCACATGCAGCCGTCCGGCGATCTGAACGTTCGTGAGTCCGAGCGCGGCCATCTCGAGCACCTCGACCTCGCGCGCCGAGAGGCGCTCCCGCGGGTCGACAGGGTCATACGCTGTTTGCAGTGGCTCCAGCAAATGCCATCGATGCTAGATCCGGCCCCAGCGTCTGGCTACGCGACGTTGGCCTAGCGTTTCCCCGGCCAACTAGCCGTACGGCTAGCGCGATCCGACCCAACGCGGGATGGCCACGCGGATGCAAGCGAACTAGGGTCGGGCGGTGATCGAAGTGAAGGTTCCCGCGCCCGCCCAGCTCGACTCGCACGGCTCGCCGAACGGCCCGCTCGCGCTGCGGACTACGGGCGAGGTCGAGGCCGCGAAGGCCGAGCTCGAGGCGATGCCGTGGCGCCGGCTCGACCCGGTGCCGGACTATGCGCTCGCCGTCGTTCGCTCACGACCGGAGGTCGTCGGGCCCTACGTCGAGATCCTTCCCTCCCCCGGTGGGGAGAGGATCGTGTTCGTCGGGCGGCTCGAGGACGTACCTCTCGAAGTCGCGGTCGGGTACCGGACGCTCTACCGCCCGGTCGCGCGCGCGATCACCCTCGTTCACGGCGGGGTTCACGGCGCGGATTCGCCTGCCGCGGCCGCAACGCTCCTCGAGCGTCTGCGCGAGGCGCTCGCGAACGGCGAAGCGGACGTGGTCTCGTTCCCCGCGATCCCGGTCGGCTCCGCCCTCCACGCGGCCGCGACTGCCGTCCCCTGGCCGCTCCGGAACCACTACGCGCGACGGAGCACGCACTGGACTCTGCGGTTGCCCGACTCCTACGACGAGTTCCTCCGGTCGCGCTCGAAGAAGACGCGGGAGAACGTGCGCGTCTACCGCAACCGGTTGCACCGGGACCACGGGGACGATCTGTCGCTCCGGGTCTACCGGGAGCCCGACGAGCTCGAGGAGTTCCTCGTTGCCGCCGAGACGGTCGCGGTGAAGACCTACCAGCGCGGCCTCGGCGCCGCGCTCGCGGACACGGTCGAGGAGCGGGCGCTCACCGGTCTCGCGTTCGAGCGGGGTTGGTTCCGCGGCTGGGTCTTGTCGGCCGGCGATCGGCCGATCGCGTTCTGGTCGGGAGCCGGCTTCAACGGCACGTTCTTCGTGGGGACGCCCGGTTACGACCCCGCATTCGCCGAGTACAGCCTCGGCACGTACCTCCTACTGCGCGTGATCGAGGATCTGATCGCGGATCCGACGGTCGACGTCCTCGACTACGGCCAGGGCGAATCGGAGTACAAGCGCCGGTTCGGGAGCGAGTCGTGGGAGGAGGAGGACGTCCTCATCTTCGCCCGCACGGTTCGCGGCATCCGGATGAACGTCGTCCGCACGTCGATCGGCGGCACGGTGGCCCTCGGGCGCGGCATGGCCGCCCGAACCGGTCTCGGGCCCCGGCTCAAGCGGCGCTGGCGGCGCCGGCTCGCGCGCTCGAGCGCAACCTCCACGATCGGCTAGGTGCCCGCCGCGCGGGCGGTTTCTCGGTTCTGGCCTGTTGCAGCGACCTCCGGACTCGTAGGCTCGGTGGCGTGGATTTCTTGCGCGCATGCGGATTTCTCGGGACTCGCCGGCGATGAGCACCGGCGTCGAGCAGGTCATCCCGGCGACGAGGACGGCGTCCCGGCGCGCGCGGCGTCTCGGCCGCGGCCGCACCTGGATTCTGGCCACCGGTGACGTGCTCGCCCTCGTCTTCGCGTACGCGCTCACCTACCTGGCGGCCGCCTGGCTGGGACCGCTCCCGCCGGTGTCGGCGCCGACCTGGTTCCTCGTCGTCCTCGCCCTGACGGCCGTCCCGGTCTGGCTCGCCGTCTTCACCGGCTACCACCTGTACGAGAACGACGCGCTCAAGATCTCCGTCTCGAGCTTCGACGAGGTACGCGACATCTTCCACGCCATGCTCGCCGGCTCGCTTGGATACCTGATCCTGTCGCAGGGCGTCCGCTTCCTCTTCGACTGGTGGGTCTACACGGCCGTCGAGGCGGCGCTCTTCGCCGCCGCGGCGCTCGTGCTCGTCCCGGTCACACGCGGTTCGATCCGCAGCTGGATCTTCCCCCGCGTGATGGAGCGCCGGCGGACGCTGATCGTCGGCGGCGGGGCCGAGGCGCGGCTCGTCCACCGCAAGCTCACCACGCATCCCGAGTACGGACTCGACGTGGTCGGTTTCCTCGCGGCGAACGACGAGGACGTGCCCGGCGCGATGCTCGGCGCCTCGGGCGATATCGCGCGCATCGTCGACGAGCACGAGATCGACCGAGTCCTGCTCGCGTCCTCGATCGCCGACCACGAGGAGATGCTCGACCTCCTTCGCACGGCGCGGCGACCGGACGTCCAGATCTCGATCGTGCCGCGCTACAACGAGATCTTCACCTCGCATGCGACTCTCGACGACATCGAGGGCATGCCGGTCGTCACGCTGCCGCCGCTGCGGCTGGGACGCAGCTCGCGGCTCCTCAAGCGCTCATTCGACGTCTGCGCGTCGGGGGCCGCCCTCGCGCTGCTCGCGCCCGTCCTGGGCGTCGTGGCGCTCGTCGTGCGGCTCGACAGCCCCGGCCCCGCGTTCTACCGGCAGAAGCGCCGCGGACGAGGCGGCTCGACCTTCGAGATCGTCAAGTTCCGGTCGATGAACACCGGCGCCGAGGACAAGCGCGACGAGCTGCTCCACATGAACGAGGTCGACGGGCCGCTGTTCAAGATCAAGGGTCGCGACCCGCGCGTGACGCGCGTCGGCGCCTTCCTGCGCCGGACGAGCATCGACGAGCTTCCCCAGCTCTGGAACGTCGTTCGCGGCGACATGAGCCTCGTCGGGCCGCGGCCGTTCGTCGTGCACGAGGCCGACCAGATCACCGGCTGGGCGAGCAAGCGCCTCGACATGACTCCCGGGATCACGGGCCTCTGGCAGGTGCTCGGGCGCAACGACATCCCGTTCGACGAGATGACGAAGCTCGACTACGTCTACGTCACGAACTGGTCCCTCTGGTGGGACCTCAAGATCCTCTGCCAGACGATTCCGGTCGTCCTCGGCAAGCGCGGAGCGTATTAGGCCCCATGAGCGCGGGAACGGCCGAGGAGCCCAGTCCGGGCGCGCGTCCCGACCGGGTCTCGGTCCTCATCGCGACTCGGGACCGGGCGACCAGCCTCCGCGAGACCCTCAAGTCCCTCGCCTCGGTGACGGTTCCCGCCGGCGTGGAAACGCAGGTGGTCGTGATCGACAACGGATCGACGGACGAGACCAGCGACGTGGTCGCCGAGTTCGCCCGCCGCGTCGACATGGATGTCGTGTCCGTCCTCGTGCCGACGCCCGGAAAGTGCCGCGCACTGAACGTGGGACTCGAGCGTGCCGTCGGCGACGTCCTCCTGTTCGCGGACGACGACGTCCGCTTCCCCCGAGACTGGATCGACGGCATGTCACGGCCGATCCGCGAGGGGCGCGCGGACACCGTGCAGGGAGGCGTGCGCTGGTCGCCCGAGCTCCTGCGCATGAGCGGCGCGACACCCTTCGTCGCTTCGGTGGTCGCCTCCACCGAGCACAAGTCGTCCGACGAGCTCGAGAACGGCCTCATCGGCGCCAACATGGCTGTGTCGCGCCGGGCGTTCGCGCGCGTCGGCGCCTTCGACGAGGAGCTCGGGCCCGCCGAGCTCGGCGCCGGCGAGGAGACGCTGCTCGCCTGGCAGCTGATCAACGCCGGGGGCCGACACCTCGTCCTGCTCGACGTGTCCGTGGAGCACCATTTCGACGCGGCGCGGATCAACCGCCGCTGGCTCCTCCAGAGCGCCGAGCGAAAGGGCCGCAGCCTGGGCTACATCGACTACCACTGGCGACACGAGACGGTGCACCGTGCACGGCTCGGAATGGCCGTGCTCGCCGCGAAGGAGTTCGTGCGGACGCTCATGACGCCCGCGGCCTGGCCTAGCCGGCCCGCGATCCCCGCGTGGAAGTACGCGTACCGCGCCTCTCGTAACCGCCTGCGCCAACTCCGCATCGAGCGCGCCGCCGGAACTCGCAGGAACTACGCGTACCTCGGCCTGCACAAGCATCCCCGCGCGTACCGGTCGCACCAGCTGGAGAGCGAGCCCGAGTTGGCCGGGCCCGGCACCCTCCGCCAGCAGACCCACTCGGCCTAGCTAGCCGTACGTCGCCGTGTACTGGCCGTCCACGGCGTCAAAGAACGCGTACGGGACTCCCTTGATGCTCTGGATCGTGTAGACGACCTGGCCCTCGGGCCGGGTGAGCGCCGTCAGCGTCCCGCTCGGGCCCTGCGTCGGAAGCATCGCCTGCAGGCCGCGTGCGCCGGCGGCGGCCTGGACGGTGAAGGTCAGCGTCCGGTTGCTCCAGCCAATCGAGCGGAACGCCGACGAGTCGCGGCCGTCGAGCCAGGTGAGCATCTGCTTCGCGCTCACGATCGGAACCGACCGGGCCTGCGCCGCCGCCACGATCGCGTCCGAGTCCGGGTGCTCTGCGTGGTCGGTGTGCATGTTGGCAGTGAAGACCCCGTAGTAGCCCTCGGGGCCGAGCGCCTTGTCCAGGAGCGAGGTGACCGTCGACGGGATGTTCTGGCCGGACTCGTCCGTCATCTGGGTCGCCGCCTGCCACACGTCGATCGCCGTGCCGTCGCTGTCGGCGAAGCGCATCGGGATGCCGGAGCCGGTCATGAAGCCAGGCTTCGCCCCGATCCACGACCCGGGGTAGTGGTAGTAGTTCGTGTCGAGCCGGATCCCGCGCTGGAGCTCGATCTTCGGCTCGGAGGCCCAGTCGCTCCACGCCACGCAGTGCGTCCGGTTCGAGACCGGCGCCGGGACGCTCGTGTACTTCGACGCGAAGTCGCTCAGCTGCTGGTTGAACGCGTTACCCAGGGTGGTGGGCGTCCAGTTCTGGCAGTCCGTCGTGACGTGCACCGCCACCTCGAACCCGGCGGCGGTGTAGGACGCCGCCTGCGCGTTCGTGAGCGGGGAGTTCGGATAGATGTACGACGTGCTGCGGACGCATTCCCACTCGACCACGGAGCAGCCCGCGGGGCTGTACGACATGTAGCGGTCGAACCGGCCTGCGGTTCCTCCGTTCGCGTGGTCGTCGCCGGTCATCACGATCGCGGCCTTCTCGCCCCGCGGCAGGTACCAGAAGCGCGGGACCGGGTGCCGGTCGGCCATGACGTACTCGATCATGTTCACGAGGAGCCGCTGCTGCTCGTCGGCCTGCGGGATCGCGATGCGGCTCGTGTCGACCCAGTCGGTCGCGGTGCCGCCGAAGAAGAGGTCGTCCGAGCGGATCGGCGTCACGCCGTCGCGGTCCTGGCCGACCCAGGACGGGTTGCCCTGGCGCGTCTGGACGACGGACTTCGCGAGGTCGTAGGTGAATGCTGCCGCCTGTCCTCCGTTCGGGCCGACGCTGTTCACCGTGACGGCCGGGTTGGACGTGGCCGCCGTGGCGCTCGAGTACAGGGTGGCGACCGGCCGCGCGCCGAACAGGACGTACCGGTCGGCCGCTCCGTGGAACTGGATCGTCGAGCCGACGATGCCGGCGCCCGGCGCGCTCGAGGTGTCGATCTTGAGGTACTTGTTCGTGACGGTGCCGCTGGCGTCGAGGAGGCCGAGCAGGCTTGCGATGTCCGCGTCGGGCCGGAAGGCGATGAGGTTGCCGCCGCCCTGGACCCAGGTCGTGAGCACGCCGACCTGCGTCTGCGTCAGTGAGGTCTCTCCCAGGAGGACGACGTCGAACTGGCCGAGCAGGCCGGCCGTCATGAGCGACAGCCCGACGTTCGTGAAGGGCATGCCCTCGGCGCGGAGGATCTGGCCCACGTAGCCCGCGTACGGGTTGCCCGGGACGTCGACGACGAGGATCGGGGGCGCGACAGCCTCGGTCGAGAACGTCCACGTCCGCGAGGCGGAGAGCGCGTTTCCGGCCACGTCGCGGATCCGGGTCCCGGTCGTCCCGCCCACGAGCGTCGCCGTGTAGGTGGCGCCGAACTGGAGCGCCTGGGTCGGGGTCAGGGTCGTGGTGGCGTTCACCGCATCGTACGTCACGGTCGCCGGAACCGCGACGCCGCCGGGCCCCGTGAGCGTGAACGTGGAGGTGGTCACGCTCGTCGCGTCGAGGGGCTCGTCGAACGTCGCCTTCACCGGTGCACCGACGTTCACGTTCGTCGCCGCCTGCGCCGGCTTGGTCGTGGCGACGTGCGGCGGGTTCTTGTCGGTGGCAACCGGGGTCGCCATGTCCGTCTTGATCTCGGCGGTCGAGAGGACGCGCCGATACACGCGCACATCGTCGATCCGGCCGGCGAACCACTCGTTCGGCCAGATGGCGTTCCCGCCGATCCGCAACGGCCCGGAGGACTGCACGAGCGAGCCCGGCGCGGCGCGCGACGCGACCTGCGCGCCGTTCACGTAGAGGCGTTGCGTGGCGCCGTCGTAGGTCGCGGCGAGGTGCGTCCAGGCCCCGGTCTGGAGGGCCTTCGTCCCCCGGAGCTCGCTCTCCGCGCCGGTGAAGACGCTCGTCGAGGGGTACGTGGTCGCGGAGCTCGCGAAGAGCGTGTACACGAGGTTGTTCGTGTGCTCCTTGAAGAGGACCGTGCGCCAGTTCGTCCCGACCTCGGTCGGCATCACCCAGGCCTCGAGGGTCATCGCGTTCGTGAGGTCGAGCGAGGCGCTGTCGGGAACGGTGACCCAATCGTTTGTCCCGTCGAAGGTGGCCGCCGTGCCGAACTTGCCGGCTCCCCATCCGACGCCGGAGAGCGTGCCCGTGTTGCCGTTGCCCGAGTCGTCCGAGGCGGTCGCGCCCATCCCCTCGTTGAACGAGAAGGCGGCGACGAGGCCGTTCGGCTGCGTGGTTGAGTTCTGCACCGTGACGGCGACCGGCGCGGACGTCGTCACGTTGCCCGAGCGGTCGCGCGCGACGGCGCGAAGCGTGTGCGCGCCGTTCGAGACCGTCCGTGCATCCCAGAGCGCGGTGAACGGCGGCGCGGTCACCTCGGGGCCGGCAGAGGCGCCGTCGACCGTGAACCTGACGCCGGCCACCTCGTCGTCGTCCTGCGCGCTCGCACTGAGCGCGACCGTGTTCGCGAGCGTCGCACCGGCAGCCGGCTCGAGGAGCGCCACCGTCGGCGGGATCGTGTCGCATGACGTCGTCGTCGCCTGGCGGTACGCGTACGCCGAGACGTTCCCGGCCGGGTCGAAGGCGGCGACGCCGACCTGGTGCTGCACGCCGCAGGAGAGGCCCGTCAACGTCTTCGTCGTCGCCGTCGTCGTCCCGGCAGCGACGCCGTCGGCGATCAGCCGGTAGCCGGACACGTGGATGTTGTCGGACGACGCATCCCAGGAGAGCGTCACCGTGTCGACGCCCGTGTCGTCGACGCGGGGGTTGCCCGGGACCGAGGGCGCCTCGGTGTCCGGCGGCGCAACGCCGGTGGCCATGTCGAACCGGATCTCGCCGACCGAGAGGGCGTGGTCGTAGATGCGGACCTCGTCCACGACGCCGTCGAAGAACCCGGTTGCCGGGGAGCCGTACGCGCCGATCCGCCAGGTATCGGAGTCGCCCATGTTCCCGGTGAAGGGCCTGCTCGCGACCTGGACGCCGTCGACGAAGAACCGCGCGACCGCGCCGTTGTACGTCGCCGCGACGTGCTCCCATTGGCCGACGACCGGTGCGTGACCGGAGTCGAGGTAGTCGTCGAGCGAGCCCTTCCCGAGCGTGAGCCGGTAGCGGCCGGCGAGGTGGTCGGCCCAGAGCATCGGGCCGCCGTTCGTGCCCGCGACCCACGAGCCCAGGACCGCGGCATCCGGCTTGGAGCCGCTCTTCTTGACCCATGCCTCGTACGTGAAGCCCGTCTTGTAGAAGGTGCCGAGCGCGGGAAGGTCGACCCGGTCGCTGGTCCCGTTCAGGGAGAGCGCCGAGCCGACGCGGCCGCTCACCCACGAGCCGCCGGCGATCGTCCCGGTCCGGTCGAGCCCCGACGAGTCGACGGCCGTCGAGCCCTCCCCCTCGTCGAACGCGTATGCGGCGACCAGGCCCGTGGGCTGCGTACAGGCGTCGGTGTCGGCCGAGAGCGTGACGCGCGGGGACGTGTTCCCGGCGGCGTCGTAGGCCTCGACCGCGAGGGTGTACGACGCGGCGCATTCGAGGTTGGCGAAGGTGTACGTCGTCGCCTGCGTCGTGCCCACCGCGACGCCCTCGCGGAAGAGCCGGTAGCCGGCGACGCCGGTGTCGTCGGTCGCCGCCTCCCACGCAGTGGAGATCTGCTTGGGGCCGGATCCGGTCCGGGCGAATGCCGTCGGCGCGGACGGCGGGGTCGTGTCCTGCTCGAGGAGCGGCGAGGCCATGTCCGCCTGGATGTCCGCAGGCGAGAGGGCGCGGTCATAGACGCGCACCTCGTCGATGGCGCCGTCGTAGAAGCCCGCCGGGCCCGGGCCGTAGGCCCCGACCCGCCACGTGTTCGAGTCGCCCACGTTGCCGGTGAAGGCCTTGCTCGCCGTCTCGACGCCGTCCACGTAGAAGCGAGCCACGGCCCCGTCGTACGTCGCAGCCAGGTGGTGCCACTGGCCAGCAACCGGGGTCTGTCCCGAGTCGAGATAGTCGGAGACCGCGCCCTGGTTGAGCGTGAGCCGGTAGCGGCCCGCAAGATGGTCGACCCAGATCATCGGGCCGCCGTTGTCGGCGCCGACCCAACTCCCCAGGACGGTGACGTCGCTCGCCGCGATACGCGGCTTCACCCAGGCCTCGAGCGTGAACCCGGTCTTGTAGAAGGTCCCGAGCCCGGGAAGGTCGACGCGCGCGGACGAGCCGTTCAGCGAGGCGGCCGATCCGTAGCGCCCGGCCGTCCAGGCGGCGCCGCCCGCGAGGGTGCCGTCACGTCCTTGCCCGGACGCGTCGACTGCCGTCAGGCCGGCGCCTTCGTCAAATGCATACGCCGCGACGAGCCCAGGCGCGGCGCCCTGAGCGACCGCACCGCCGCCGAGCGCAAGCACGGCCGCGGCGGCGATCGCGCACGCCACGGCCGAAGGCCGCGAAGGGCGGCCGGACGCCGCGCGACGCAAGGTGCCCATCGCCATTAGCCGTAGACCGCCACGTAGGTCCCCGCAACCGCCGTGAACACGCCGTAGTCGACGCCTTTGACCGTCCGCGTCGTAAACGCCACCGGGCTCCCGCCGCGCTGGATCGACGTGAGCTGCCCATTCGGTCCCTGCAGGGGCAGCATCGCCTCGAGGCCGTTCGCGCCCGTCCCGACGGCGATCCGGAAGCCCAGCGTCGTGCCGTTCCAGGTGAAGTCGCGGAAGGAGGACGCGTTTCGCCCGTCCGTCCAGTCGAGAATCTGCTTCGCGCTCACGATCGGGACGCTGCGGGCGAGCGCCGAGGCGACGATCGCGTCCGAGCCCGGATGGACGGCGTTGTCCGTGTGCATGTTCGCCGTGAAGGCGCCGAAGTAGCCCTGCGGCCCGATCGCCTTGTCGAGCATCGCGTCGACGGTGGCCGGGTACGCCTGGTTCGCCTCGTCGTCCATCTGGGTCGCCGCCTGGTAGACGTCGATCAGGGTCCCGTCGAGGTCGGCGAACCGCATGATCATCCCGGACCCGGTCATGAACCCGGGCTTGTTCGCGAGCCACGAGGCCGGGTAGTGGTAGTAGTTCGTGTCGAGTCGAATTCCGTGCGCGAGCTCGATCTTCGGCTGCGACGCCCAGTCGCTCCACGAAACGCAGTGCGTCCGGTTCGAGACCGGCGCCGGCACGTTCGTGTACTTGGCACCAAACGAGAAGAGCTGCGCGTCGTAGTTGCCCTGGAGCTCGGCGGGCGTCCAGTTCGAGCACGGGCCGCCGCCGTTCGTGTTGACGTGCAGGGCGACCTCGAACCCGCTCGCGACGTAGGTCCCGGCCTGCGCGTTCGTGAGCGGGCTCTGCGGATAGATATACGACGTGCTGCGGATGCACTCCCAGTTCACGACCGAGCAGCCGGGCGGGCTCGCCGCCAGGTACTGATCGAACCGCCCGGCCGTGCCGCCGACCGCGTGGTCGTCACCCGTCATGACGACGACGGCTTTCTCGCCGCGCGGCAGGTACCAGAAGCGCGGGATCGGCTTGCGGTCGCGCGCCATCGACGTGATCAGGTTCGCGAGTAGCCGCTGCTGCTCGTCCGCCTGCGGGATCTGGATCTTGTTCGTGTCGACCCAGTCGGGCTGAACGTCGCCGGCCATCGCGCCGTAGAAGAGGTCGTTCGTGCGCGCCGGGAAGACGCCGTCCCGGTCCTGCCCGACCCACGCCGGGTTCCCCTGGCGTGTGAGGACGACCGACCGGGCGAGGTCGTACGTGAACGCTGCCGCCTGGCCGCCGTTCGACCCCACCGAGCGGAGCGTCACGGCCGGGTTCGCCGTCGATGTGGTTGCGTTCGAGTAGAGCGTGGCGACGCTCGCCGCGCCGTTCAGGGCGAAGCGATCGGCGGTGCCGTGGAACTGGATCGTCTCGCCCACGATCCCGACGCCCGGCCCCGATGCGGTGTTCACGAGCAGGTAGCCGTTCGTCAGCGTCGTCCCCGCGTCGGTCAGGCCGAGGAGGCCCGTGAGCTGCTTGTCCGGGCGCAGCGCAACCATGTTCCCGCCCGCGTTCACGTACGTGGTCAAGGCGCTCACCGCGGATGCGGGCAGCGGCACGTTCCCGATCACGGCCACGTCGAAGAAGGAGAGGAACTGGGCCGAGAGCAGCGACGCGTTGACGGTCGTGAAATCGTTCAGGCCCTCGGCGCGCAGGATCTCCTCCGTGTAGGACGCGAACGGGTTCGAGGGACCCGTCACCACGAGGATCGGCGGCGGCACGGGCTCCATCGCGAACGACCAGACCTGGTCGGCGGCGAGCGCGTTGCCGCTCATGTCCTTCACGCGCGTCCCGGTCGCGCCTCCCTTGAGCCGCGCGGTGTAGGTCTCACCGAAGAGGAGCGCGCTCGTCGGAGTCAGCGTCGCCTTGGCCGCGATCGAGTCGTACGTGACCGTCGCGGGCACAAGCGTCCCGCCCGAGTCCCGGAGCTCGAAGGTCGTCGTGTTCACGGTCGTCGGGTCGATCGCCTCGCTGAACGTGGCGGTGACCGTGCTCGCGATCGGGACGTTCGCCGCGCCCTGCGCCGGCGTCGCATTCGTCACCGTCGGCGGCGTCGTGTCGTTCGCCACCGCGACGGCGGAGTCGGCCTGGATCTCGGCGGCCGTGAGCGCGCGGTTGTAGACGCGGACCTCGTCGATTCGCCCCTGGAACCACTCGGGCCAAACGCTGTTGCCGCCGATGTGGAGCACGCCGCTCGAGGTGGCGATCGCCCCGGTCTGTGCAAGCGTCGCGACCTGCGAGCCGTTCACGAAGAGGCGCAGGTTGGCCCCGTCGTACGTCGCGGCGAGATGCGTCCACGTATCGGCCGGCAGGGCGCTCGTGCCGTTCACCGGGCGGGCGTCGCCGGCCGCGTAGACCTGGGCGTTCGGCCGCTGGGAGCCGGTGTTGGCATAGAGCCCGTAGGCGAGGTCGCCGGTCTGCTCCTTGAAGAGCACCGTGCGCCACGTCGTCCCCAGGGCGGTCGGGTACACCCAGGCCTCGAGCGTCATCGCGCCCGTCAGGTCGAGGCTGGCCGAGTCCGGAACCGTGACCCAGCTCGTGCTCCCGTTGAAGCTGAGTGCCGTGCCGAACCGTCCCGGGACCCAGGACGTGCTCGACGCCGTGCCGTTGTTGCCGCTGAGCGAGCTGTCTCCCGCGGTCGAACCCGTGCCCTCGTCGAAGCCGTAGCCCGCGACGAGGCCCGCGGGCGGCGTCACCGTCGCCTGGACGGTCACCGGCACCGAGGCGGACGTCGCCGGATTGCCGGCGGCGTCGCGCGCTACCGCGGTCAGGGTGTGCGGGCCGACCGTGGCCGTCCGCGTGTCCCACGCGAGCGTGTACGGCGGGCTCGTCACCTCCGCACCGAGGTTCGCCCCGTCGAGCTTGAACTGGACGCCCGCCACGGCGACGTTGTCCGTCGCGTTCGCCGCGAGCGTGAATGTCCCGGAGACGGTCGCGCCCGAGCTCGGCGAGGTGATCGAGACCGACGGCGGGGTCGTGTCTGAGGTCGCGGTGCCGCTCGCCTCGTTCGAGGCGGGCCCGACATTTCCGGCCGCGTCCTCCGCGGTCACGCGGTAGTAGTAGGTGCCGGCCGCGAGCCCGTTGTCGACGTACGTGGTGCCGGTCGGCTGCGCGATCCGGTTCGCCGCGCTCGGCGTGAAGCCGGGCGTCGTGCCCCGGTGGACGTTGTAGCGGACGACGCCCACGTTGTCCGTCGCGGCCGTCCAGGAAAGGGTCACGCGCCCGATCGACCCGGTCGCCCCCAGGCCGGTGGGCGCAGTCGGCACGGTCGTGTCAGGCGTCGAGATGCTCGCCGCCATGTCGGCCTGGATCTCCGTCGCGCTGAGCGCCCGGTTGTAGACGCGCACCTCGTCGATGAGGCCCTGGAACCACTCGGGCCAGATGTTGTTCCCGCCGATCCTGAGCGCCCCGGTCGACGTCGTGATCGCGCCGGTCTGCGCGATCGTCGCCGCCTGGGTTCCGTTCACGAAGATCCGGAGGTTCGCGCCGTCGTACGTCGCGGCCAGGTGCGTCCAGACGTTCGCCGCGACCTGCGCGGTGCCGTTCACGTTCCGGTCGGCGCCCGCGACGAAGACCTGCGCATT
Organism: uncultured Actinomycetes bacterium; assembly: GCA_963720515.1. GTDB lineage: Bacteria > Actinomycetota > Thermoleophilia > Gaiellales > Gaiellaceae. The sequence continues at coordinate 1,424,362 of OY970397.1, forward strand.
CGGCCGCAGGGCGCTCGTGTTCGCGTAGAGCCCGTAGACGAGGTTGCCGGCCTGCTCCTTGAAGACGACCGTGCGCCAGCTCGTGACTACGGCCGGCTGCACCCACGCCTCGAGGGTCATGCCGCTCGTCAGGTCGAGGCTGGCCGAGTCGGGGACCGTCACCCATGTGCTCGAGCCGTTGAACTGGAGCGCCTTGCCGAACTTGCCCGCCGTCGACCAGGTCCCGTTCGCAACCGTCCCGTTGTTGGCGTTGCCGGACGAGTCGCCCGCCGTCGTGCCCGCTGCCCTCGTCGAAGGAGTACGCGGCGACGAGGCCCGGTAGCGCCGCCGTGACGACGGCCGTGGCCTGCGCGGAGGCGGCGCTCACGTTGCCGGCCGCGTCCTCCGCGGTCACTCGGTAGTAGTAGGTGCCCGGCGAGAGCGGCGAGTCCGTGTACGACGTGCCGGTCGGCTGGGCGATGCGGTTCGCCGCGCTCGGCGTGAACCCGTTCGTGGTCGAGCGGTGGACGTTGTAGCGGACGACGCCCACGTTGTCGGTCGACGCCGCCCACGCGAGCGCGGCGGAGGTCGCGCCCGGTGTGGCGGTGAACCCGGTGGGCTGGCTCGGCGCGGTGACGTCGCCCGTGACGACCGCGGTCGCCTGGGCGGACGCGGCGCTGACGTTGCCGGCCGCGTCCTCGGCGGTCACGCGGTAGTAGTAGGTGCCCGGCGAGAGCGGCGAGTCCGTGTAGGACGTGGCGGTCGGCTGGGCGATGCGGTTCGCCGCGCTCGGCGTGAAGCCGTTCGTGGTCGAGCGGTGCACGTTGTAGCGGACGACGCCCACGTTGTCGCTCGAGGGCGACCAGCTGAGCGCGACGGAGCTCAGCGAGCCCGTCGCCACGACGTTCGCCGGTGCGGAGGGCGCCGAGACGTCTCCAGTCACTACGGCGCTCTGCTCGCCCGACGCGGCGCTGACGTTGCCCGCCGCGTCCTCCGCCGTCACGCGGTAGTAGTAGGTGCCGGCGGTGAGCGGGCTGTCGGTGAACGACGTGGCGGTCGGCTGCCCGATCCTATTCGCCACGCTCGGCGTGAAGCCCGGCGTGGTCGAGCGATGCAGGTTGTAGCGCACGACCGCCACGTTGTCCGTCGAGCCCGACCAGGCAAGCGCGACCGAGCTGACCGAGCCGATCGCCGAGAGGTTCGACGGCGCCGTCGGCGGCGAGACGTCGCCGGTCACGACGGCGCTCGCCTCCGCCGAGGGGATGCTCAGGTTCCCGGCCGCGTCCTCGGCGGTGACCCGGTAGTAGTAGGTGCCCGCGGTGAGCGGGCTGTCCGTGAGCGAGGTCCCCGTCGGCTGCCCGATGCGATTGGCGGCGCTCGGCGTGAAGCCCTGGGTCGTCGACCGGTGGACGTTGTAGCGAACGACGCCCACGTTGTCGCCGGAGGCCGTCCACGTGAGCGCAACCGAGCTCAGCGAGCCCGTCGCAGAGAGGTTCGACGGCTGCGTCGGCGGCGAGATGTCGCCGGTCACGACGGCGCTCGCCTCTGCAGACGGAGCGCTGATGTTCCCCGCCGCGTCCTCGGCCGTGACCCGGTAGTAGTACGTCGCCGGCGAGAGCGGGCTGTCCGTGAACGACGTGCCCGGCGGCTGCGCGATCCGATTCGCCACGCTCGGCGTGAACCCGGCCGTGGTCGAGCGGTGCACGTTGTAGCGAACGACGCCCACAGCGTCGGTCGAGGCATTCCAGGAGAGCGCGACCGAGTTCAGCCCGACAGTCGGCGTGAGCCCGGTCGGAGTCGTCGGCGGTGTCGAGTCCTGGTTGCCCACGCTCGTCGCCAGGTCGGCCTGGATCTCGGCCGCCGTCAAGGCGCGGTTGTAGACGCGCACCTCGTCGATCATCCCCTCGAACCACTCGTTCCAGATCGAGTTGCCGCCGATTCGCAGCTGCCCGGTCGAGACGGCGATCGACCCGGCGATTGCAAGCGTCGCCACCTGCGTGCCGTTCACGTAGAGCCGGAGCGTCGTCCCGTCGTAGGTCGACGCGAGGTGCGTCCACGTGTTGAGCGCGAGGGCGCTCGGCGCGCGGGCCTCCCGCACCGCGCCGCCCACGGAGCTCTCGGCCATGGGGGTCTTCGTCCCGGAGCCGCCGTGCCCGTAGAGGTCGTAGACGACGTTGTTGGTCGTCTCCTTCATGAGCACGGTGCGCCACGTGCCGCCGAGCTGGGTCGGGTTCACCCACGCCTCGAGCGTCATGCCCGTCGTCAGGTCGAGCGTGGCCGAGTCCGGCACGCTCACCATCGCGTTCGTCCCGTTGAACTGGAGCGCCTTGCCGTACTTCCCGACCGTCGCCCACGTCGCGTTCGCGATCGACCCGTTGTTCCCGCGCCCGGAGGTGTCGCCCAGCACCGTCCCGCTGCCCTCGTCGAACGAGTACGCCGCCACGAGCCCCGCGGGAGCGTTCGTGACGACGGCCGAGGCCTGGGGCGACGCGGGCCCGACATTGCCGGCCGCGTCCTCCGCGGTGACGCGGTAGTAGTAGGTGCCGGCCGCGAGGCCGCCGTCCGTGTAGGAGGTGCCCGTCGGCTGGGCGATGCGGTTCGCGGCGCTCGGCGTGAAGCCGTTCGTCGTCGAGCGATGGACGTTGTAGCGGACGACGCCCACGTTGTCGCTCGCGGCCGACCAGGAGAGCTGCGCGCTCAGGGATCCGGGCGTCGCCGTCAGGGTGGCCGGCGCCGTGGGCGGCGTCGTGTCGCCCGTGACGACGGCGCTTGCCTCCCCCGAGGCCGCGCTCACATTGCCCGCGGCGTCCTCTGCGGTGACGCGGTAGTAGTAGGTGCCGGCCGCAAGGCCCGTGTCCGTGAACGACGTGGTGGTCGGCTGTCCGACCCGGTTCGCGACGTTCGGCGTGAAGCCCTGCGTCGTCGAACGGTGGACGTTGTAGCGCACGACGCCCACGTTGTCCGTCGAGCCCGACCAGGCGAGCGCGACCGAGCTGAGCGAACCCAAGGCAGACAGGCCGGACGGGGCCGTTGGAGCCTGGGTGTCCCCCGTCACGATCGCGCTCGCCTCGCCGGAGGCCGCGCTGATGTTGCCCGCCGCATCCTCTGCAGTGACGCGGTAGTAGTAGGTGCCGGCCGCAAGGCCCGTGTCCGAGAAGGAGGTGCCCGTCGGCTGACCGACCCGGTTGGCCGCGCTCGGCGCGAAGCCCTGCGTGGTCGAGCGGTGGACGTTGTAGCGCACCACGCCGACGTCGTCCGTCGAGGGGTTCCAGCTCAGCGAGACCGTGCTGAGCCCGCCGTTCGCCGCCAGGCCGCTCGGCGCCGTCGGCGGACCGGCGTCCGGGTTCACGACGGCCTTGTTCATGTCCGCCTGGACCTCCGCGGGCGTCAGGACGCGCCCGTAGACCCGGACCTCGTCGATCTGGCCGTCGAACCACTCGCTCCAGATCCCGTTGCCGCCGATCCTGAGCGGCCCGGTCGAGTTCGGCATGTCGCCTACGGCGAGCTGGGTCGCGACCTGCGTCCCGTTGACGTAGAGGCGCACGATCGAGCCGTCGTACGTGGCGGCCAGGTGCGACCACACGTTCAGCGGCAGGGTGGAAGTCGACTGGGCACCCTGCGCCCCACCCGCGACCGCGACCTCGGCCAGCGGCGCTTGCGGCGCGCTGATCCGGTGCGCATAGAGGTCGTAGACGACGTCACCGCTCTGCTCCTTCATGAGAACCGTCCGCCAGGCCCCCGTGAGGGTCGCGGGCTTCACCCACGCCTCGAGCGTCATCGAGTTCGTCAGGTCGAGGCTCGGCGCGTCGGGGATCGTCACCCAGCTCGACGACCCGTTGAAGGTGAGCGCGCTGCCGAACTTGCCGGCAGTCGTGCGGGTGGCGGACGTCAGCGTCCCGTTGTTGCCGCTTCCGGAGCTGTCGTTCACGCCCGATCCCGAGGGCTCCTCGAATCCATAGGCGGCCACCGGCCCCGGCACGCTGACGTCGTAGTTCGCGGTGTAGAACGACGAAGTGGCGCCGGCGACGATCGAGTGCGTCTGCGCGCCGCCGTCGGACCACGTGGTGAACGTGTAGCCGTTGCCGCCGACGGTCTGCGGCGTGATCGCGCTGACGGTGTTCGCGGATCCCTGGATCACCGTGCGCGTGAACGGCGCCGTCGCGGCTGCCCCGTTGACCGCGAGGTCGACCCCGGAGGGACTCGAGAGGAACGTGAGGTCGACCGTCCGCGGGTTGAGGCGTACCGAGGTGGTCACGCTCGCCCCCGCGCTGTCGGTCGCCGTCAGCCGCAGCTCGAGGTGGGACGGGTACTCGTGGTCGGGCGCATTGAACGAGCCGCTCGCGACGCCGACGAAGCTCTGGATCGGGTGGGTGTGGCAGTTGGACGGGCAGTGGTTCATGACCAGCTCCCACGAGAGCCGCGAGGCGGGGATCGTCCCGTCTTGCGGGTCGGTCGCCGAGCCGGAGAACGAGATCAGGTCGCCGACCTTCCACGTCGTCGTCGACGACGGCGTCGAGATGACCGGGGTCGGCGGCGAGTTGTTTCCGGCGTTCACGACGATCGCATCGGTCGCCGTCGCACCCTGGGGATCGGTCACGCGAAGCTGCACGGTCACCGTCTGCGTCACGGGGTAGGTGAACTGCGGCGTGGCGGAGGTCGAATCGCCGAAGGTGCCGTTCCCGTCGAGGTCCCACGAGTACGTGAGCGCGCCACTCTCGGGATCGGATGACCCGCGCCCGTCGAAGTTCACCGTCAGCGGGACCGGGCCCGACTGCGGGTTCGCGGTCGCGACCGCGGTCGGCGGCTGGTTGCCCGCGAAGTAGCGAATCCGGCGGATCGTGCCCTCGTCGAATGCCGCGTAGAAGAGGTCGCCGCCGGGGCCGATCTCGATGTCGACGGGGCCGGCGGCGCCGGCGTCGAACGTCGAGATCCGGTTCGTGTCCGGCAGGCCGTTCGTCCCCGCCTTCATGACCCAGATGCAGTTCCGCGAGTAGTCGGCGAAGAAGAGCGCCCCGCCGTGGTCGGGGTAGTTGCCGCCGTTGTAGAAGGCGAGGCCCGAGATCGACGAGCTGCCCGTCGGACAGGACTCGCCGGGCACGACCTTGTCGCCGTGGTTGTACGTGAAGTAGGGCGAGACGACGGCGCCCGCGCCCTGCGAGTAGAGGTTCTCGCAGATGTTCAGGTTCGCCCCGTCGTAGCCCGACTCGCGGCCCGGGCCTTCGTAGCAGGGCCAGCCGAAGTTGTCGACGACCGGGTCGATGGGGCTGCCGAGCCGGTTGATCTCCTCCCAGGTGCTATACCCGACGTCGCCCGACCAGACCTCGGTCGTGCCAGGGCGGATCGTGAAGCGGAACGGGTTGCGCGAGCCGTACGCGATGATCCGGCGCGCGTTCAGGTCGGAGCTCGACCAGAGCGGGTTGTCGGGCTTGCCGGCGCCGGTCGTCGGGTCGATCCGCGCAATCGTCCCGTTGAGCGCGACCGGATCGGCGGGCGTCCGCAGGTCCTGGCTGCGCAGCGCGCCGCCCTCCGCCGTCGGCGGCGTGAGCGTGCTGCCGGGTGACCCCGGCGGATCGCCGCACGGGTTCTTCGGGATTCCGGTCTGGCCCCAATCCGTGAAGGTGAAACTCGCGCCGTCGCCGCCGGAGACGTAGAGCGCGCCGTCGGCTCCGAACTCGAGCGACCCGACGGAGTGGCTCGGGAACTGCTGGCACCAGTCCTCGATCAGCACCTGCTCGGAACCGGTCATCACGTTCCCGGCCGCCTGGAGGCGCGAGACGCGGCCGGAAACGACGCACCCGTCGGTTGTCGGCCCGGGCGGCGTCGGGCAGCCGTCGGAGAGCACGCCGGGCGTCCCCCACCGGGGCGCGACCCCGCCGATCGCCGCGTCGTACGTGTAGAGCACGTACACCCAGGGGTCGGCCGGGAAGTTCGGGGCGAGGGCCATGCCGAGCAGCCCGCGGTCCCAGAAGTTGTAGACGTTCACGTTCAAGTTCGCGAACGTGGTCGGGGTCGGGTCGTTCAGGTCGTCGAAGACCTTGATGATCCCGCTCTTCTCGGCCACGAATACGCGCCCGTCGGCGGCGAAGCGAACTGCCGTCGGGTTCGTGAAGCCCGTGAGGGCGACCGAATCCTGGAACCCCGAGGGCACCGTGCCGGCCTGCGCGGCCGGGACGAGCACGAATGCGAGCGCGGCAAGCCCGGTGGCTCGGACGATCCGGTGCCACCAACGCCCCGAGGGGCGGCCCCTTGTGGCATGTGATAACGAGCACGACGTCCAAGGACGAGTGACCCCGCCCGCGGCAACTATCCCGCATCCGCCGGGCGCCGGACAACGGCCGGAAGTAGAGGCTTCCGCCCTAGCCGCTCCGGGGGGAGCGCGTTGACGTTCGTCTGCGCCAAGGGCGAGCGGACGCTCGCCTCTAGGTAGCGGCGGCCGCGGCCGAGCGCGTGCGGAGCGCGCGGAGCTCCTGCAGGAGCCGGGGCTCGCGCCACCCGAGCGCCGGGAGGTAGACGGCGATTCCGACGCCCACCGTCGACACGAGTTGCACGAACGGGCCCGCCTCGGCGGCGGTGAGGGCGAGCTTCGTCACGAGGACGCAGGCCGCCATGAGGGCGACAGCCTGCGCGACACCCGCGTACAGCCGCACGGCTTCCCACAGACTCGCTCCGAGGGCGCGAGTCGTGAGCCATGTGTAGATGGGCTCGACAACGGTGCTCACGATGGCGTAGGCGGCCGCGACGCCGACGATCCCCCTCGGCAGCCCGACGATCACCGCCCCTGTCGTCGCGATCACCGCGATGATCGAGTACCGCAGGAGCGTCCCGGTCCGGTCGAGCGCGCGCAGCACGCTGCCGTTCAACCCCTGGAGCGACTGCAGCAGCCCCACCCACGCGAGGATCTGGAGCACCGGAACCGCGGAGTCCCACTGGTCGCCGAGCACGACGGCGACGAAGTCGTCGGCCACGAGGATCAGGCCGACCATGGCCGGGATCGTGATGCTCCCGACGACGAGGTTGGCCCGCAGCCACGCGGCCTTGATCCGCGCAACGTCGTGTTGCCAGCGTGAGAACGCCGGGAAGAGCACGTCCTGCAGCGGGATCGAGATCTGGCTGAGCGGGATCAGCATCAGGTTGTACGCGATCGCGTACGTGCCGAGGGCCGCCGGTCCCAGGAAGCGCCCGATCAGGATGTTGTCCACGTTCCGGTTCGCGTAGAAGAGGAGCCGCGCGCCGAACACGTTCGCGCTGAAGCCGCCGAGGTCCTTGAGGCTCGCGATCGAGAAGCGCAGATGCGGTCGCCACGTCGAGCAGATCCAGAGGAGGACGGTCGAGATGACGCACGCCGCCACCTGCTGGAGGATCAGCGCCCAGGCCCCGAGCCCCGCGAGCGCCGCCGCGATGCCGCACGCACCCGCGACGAGGGTGGCGGCGATCTCCCGCAGCTCGAGCGTGCGGAAGTCCATCTCACGCGTGAGCAGCGCGAGCTGTGTGGACGAGAGCGCCGCGATCACGAACGTGAGCGAGACCGCAGCGAAGAGCGGCTTCACCTCCGGCTCCCCATAGAAGCGGGCGATCGGGCCGGCGGCGGCCAGACCGATCACGGTGAAGGCAGCACCCGCACCGAGGCTCGTCCAGAAAACGGTCGAGCGGTCTGCCTCGGTGATCTCGCGGCGCTGGATGAGCGCCGTCCCGAACGAGAGGTCGGAGAACAGATACACGAGCGCCGAGAACGCGAGCACCATGGCCGCGAGGCCGTAGTCGTGCGGCGACAGGAGGTGCGCGAGGATCGCCGCGACCGCGAAGCGAGTCACGTACCCGAAGGTCTGAGAGCCCCCCTTCCACGCCACGCCGCGCAGGATCTGGGGCCGCAGGCCGACGCCGGCAGGAGGGATTCGCTCGGACGAGTCCATCGACGCTTGAATGTACGCGGCGGCGGCGGCGGCGTAACCCCTCCGTCGGACTGGAAAGATGGCTAGGTTTCGCGCGCCTCGGAGCGCGGCGATTGCAGCTCCTCGCATCACGGCCTAGATTCGGGAGGTGCGGGCACATCGCCGCCAGTTCCTCGTCGGGCCGCATGCGGTGGCAGTCCACGACGACTGGGTCCAGCGCGAGCTAGGGCCGGGCGTCGTCCTCACGTCGTGCCCTTCGCTGCCGGTCGAGCAGGCCCGCGGCCGGACGCTCCTCGGGATCGCCGTCGAAACCGACCCGGACCGACCTGATCCCCGCGAGGCGCTCGCTGCAGACGAGGCGCCCGCAACCGAGACTTGGGCGGGCCGCTGGATTCTGATCGCGGACGGCCGGCTGAAGCTCGACGCGGCGGGCACGCTCGGGCTTCTTCACCGGCGGATCGGCGGCGAATTCTGGCTCTCGAGCAGCCCCGCAGTGCTGCGCGAGCTCGAGCCCGCACTCTCCCTTCCCGCCGTGGAACTCGTGCACGAGACGGGCATGGACTGGTATCCGGCGCCCGGCTCGGGGATCGACGGCATTGACCGCCTCCTGCCGACCCAGACGATCGGCTTCGATGGCGACGTGGACTCGCGGAGGCTCCTGCCGCCGGTCGGCGAGAGGGCGTACGAGGATCGAATTGCGGCGCTTGGGGACCGGCTCCGGACTGCGCTCCGCGGCCTCGCCGACCGGGGTGGTCCTCTGGCGCTACCCCTCTCGGGCGGCCGGGACTCGCGGCTCCTCCTCGCGGCCGCGTTCGCTGCCGGAATCGCGGTCGAGCCGTACACGCTCGTCTACGAGCGCATGCCCCGCGCGGACATCGAGCTTCCGCCCAGGCTCTGCGCCGCCGTCGGCCTCGGCCACCGGTTCGTCCAGCCTGAGCAGCGCGCGGTCGAGCGGCTGCGCGTCTTCGACCGCCACACGGCCCGCCACACCGTCGACATCGACCGGGAGTTCTTCGCCCTCCACCAGCTCGACGCGGTCGCAGGGGCGGCGGCCGATCTGGGCGGCGGCGTGTTCGAGACCGGGCGCTGTTACTACCACGGCGGCCTTCCCGCCGAGCTTCCCGGGACGCCTGCCGAGACAGCCGCGGCCATCCAGGCGATGCTCCCGACCGAGCGCACCGCGGAGCTCGAGCGCTGGACTCGCTGGATCCACGAGACGCCCACCCCGGGCGTCGACTGGCGCGACCGGCTGTACATCGAGCAGCGGGTGACCGGGTGGCTCAGCACCGTGTCGCTCGGGCTCGACCTCGCGGGCGTGGAGCGCGTCCACCTCGCGTCCTGCGAGGCCTACCTGGCCGAGACGCTCGCGCTTCCGGTCGCCGTGCGCCGGCTCGGCTTCCACCACGACCACCTCGTCGAGCGCCTGGCGCCGCCGCTGGCTCGATTCCCCTTCAACCCACCCGGATCACTGCGGGAGCGCGTCGCCCGCCGGACGCAGCATGAGCTCGCCGAGCTGCGCGCGGCCGGGGGCCTCGGCGGCTACGCGACCGGCCGGGTCAGGCGGATCCGGTCGCGACGCGCGGCACGGCGGCTCGGCTGACCGCGGCCGCCTCTCCGGTTGCGAGGTCGCACACGGCGGCGAGGCGCCGGGTGAGCGAGCGCCGCTCGAAGGCCTCGAGCAGCCACGCCGGCAGCGCGGGCACCGGCTCGCCGTTGTCGCGCCGCTCGAGGCCGCTGACGATCGCGGCCGCGATCCCGTCCACGTCCGCCGGGCGGCAGAGCGTCGCGGTGGGCGCACGCGTGAGCAGATCGCGGGCGTCGCCGTCGGGCACCGCGGCGAGGATCGGCCGTCTGGCGGCCAGGTACTCGTAGGTCTTCCCCGGGACGATGGTGGCCCGCCGCCCGGGCGGCAGGTCGTGCATGGGCAGGAAGAGGAGGTCGGCGGAGCGCAGCAGCCGGACGGTCTCGTCGTGGGCGAGGTACCCGTGCGTCTTCACGACGGCCGCGTCGCCGACCGCCTCGAGGTCGCGCTCCGAGAGGACGCCGGCGAGGTGGATCTCGATCCGCCCGGCGAGCGACGGGTCGGCCTCGAGCAGCCGGGCGACGGCCCGGAGAAGGTAGACGTGCGAGCGCGTCCCGACATCGACGCCCGGGTCGGCGCCCCCGAGGGCGCGCCGGACCAACCGCGCCGCGCCGCCCGCCGCGAGCTCCGTGTGCAGGTAGCCCGCGTGGACGATCCGGAAGGCGTTGTCGACGCGCTCGGGTGCGGGACCCGCGAAGTCGGCCGCGTCGAAGCCGTTCGGGACCGGGACGACCGGCGTGCCGGCGAGTCCCGGCAGGCCCGCGATCAGGCCCGCGGCCTCCTCGGTGTTCGCGACGACCGCGGCTGCGCTCCGTAGGACGCGGCACATGCGGCGGCGCTCGTCGCGGCGGTGGATCCTGCTCGCGTACACCTGCATCTCGTCGAGCGCCCACGGGTCGCGCAGGTCGGCGATCCATGGAATGCCGCGGCGCACCGCGATCCGTGCCGCGGCCGCGCCCGACTCGAACGGGCTCATCGACGCGTACACGAGGTCGGCGGGACCCTCCTGCGCCGCCGCCTCCACCCCCCGCTCCCACCAGCCGAAGAACGCCTCCTGAAGGCCAAGCCAGCGGTCGGCGCGCGCTCGCCACGCGCCGGGAGGGGGCGGCGGCGGGCCCTCCAGCCGCCGCACGACCGTGCCCGCCGGGACGACGCCCTCGAGCGACCGGTCGACGGGCGTCCAGCGGCTCGCCTCGAACCCGGGCCCGGTGACGACGACTGGCTCGTACCCGAACTCCCGCAGGTGCCGGACGAAGCCGACCGAACGCTGCACGCCGGCCCCGCCGATGGGCGGGAAGTGGTACGCGAGGAAGAGGACGCGCCTCACGGGACGAGCTCGGCCACGCGCCCGAACTGCCGCACGACCCGCGCCGGCGCGCCGACCGCGACCGCGTGGTCGGGTACGTCGTCACGAACGACCGAGTTCGCGCCGATCACCGCGCCGCGGCCGATGCGGACGCCCGGGCAGACGACGACGTTCTGGCCGAGCCAGGCGCCGTCCCCGATTTCGACGGGACGAATGTCGTTGACTCCCTGGTCGAGCACCGGACGCGAGAGATCCTCGAAGGCGTGCGCGTGGTCGGCGATGTAGACGTTTCGCGCGAGCAGCACCGAGCGCCCGAGGCGGACGTGGGCGGCGGCCGAGATGACGCAGGTGCCGGCGATGCTCGTGCCGTCTCCGATCTCGAGCGCGACCTCGCCGCGCGCGTCGAGCGTCTGGAGGCAGGAGCCTGGGCCGACGAAGACATCCCGGCCGATCGAGATCCGACCCTGGTTTTCGAGCCGGACCGGCGGCTCGAGCACGCTCCCCCGGCCGAACTCGGCGAACCCGCCGGCGGCGAGCACCGAGAACGACCGCCGCCAGGCGCGCCGCACGATCCACACGAGCGCCAGGAAGCCGCGCCCGATGAGGCGTCTAGGAGTGCCCATGCCGCGATGATAGGAACCGCACGCCGCCGTGTCGCTCCCCCTTTGGTCGGTGATCCCGCTTGGGGCCTAGCCGTCGGGCTAGCGGGCACCGTGCAGGTCTGGCTGATCGAGGGTCGAGATGAAGCGGCCGCATCATTAGCGTCCCGTGGCGTGTGGGAGGCACTCGACTTGTGACGCGGACGCCGCGAACACGTCTCGCGTATGCGCTCGTAACGCCCGCCCGGGACGAGGCCGAGAACCTCGGCCGCCTCGCCGCCTGCATCGTCGCGCAGACCGTGCAGCCCGCGGAGTGGATCATCGTCGAGAACGGGTCCAGCGACGCAACCGGCGAGATCGCCGCGGACCTCGCGGAGAAGACTCCGTGGGTCCGACTCGTGCGGCGCGAGGAGCCGGCCGAGGCCGTACGCGGAGGAGCGATCGTGCGCGCGTTCGAGGCCGGGGTGGCAGCGGTCGCCGAGCGGACCGACATCGTCGTGAATCTCGACGCGGACGTCACCCTGGCGCCGGACTACTTCGAGCGGCTCCTCGAGCACTTCGAGGCGAACCCGACGCTCGGGATCGCCAGTGGCAGCGCGTTCGAGCTCGAGAACGGCGTGTGGCGGCAGCGCTTCGCGACCCGATCGACGGTCTGGGGCGCGACGCGCGCCTACCGGCGGGAGTGCCTCAACGACGTTTCCCCCCTGGAGCAGCGGCTGGGCTGGGACGGGCTGGACGAGCTCGGCGCGATCGCGCGGGGCTGGGAGACGGCGACGTTCCTCGACCTGCCGTTCCGCCATCATCGACGCGTCGGGGAGCGTGATCCCCACACGCGGGCGACCTGGATTGCGGAGGGAAGGCTCGCCCACTACATGCGGTACCGGCCCGGCTACCTGATGGCACGCGCCGTCTACTGCGCGCTCCGCGATCGCCAGGCCGCCGCGTTCGGGCTCCTCTGGGGCTACGGGGCCGCGGCGCTCGCGCACGAGCCCCGTTGGGACGACGACGAGGCGGCCGCGTACCTGCGCCGGCTCCAGCGCATCCGCGCGCTGCCGTCGCGCGCACAGGAAGCGCTCGGGAGGCGTGCGTAGCCGTGTGCGGGATCTGCGGCGTCGTGCAGGTCGGCGGTGAGCCCAGGCGCGTCCTCGCGCCGGGCGTCCTCGACCGCATGACCGATGCCATGACGCACCGGGGCCCGGACGACCGCGGCACCTACGAGGCCGACGGCGTCGCCCTCGGCGTCCGGCGGCTCAGCATCGTCGACGTCGCAGGCGGGCACCAGCCGGTGTCGAGCGAGGACGGACGGGTCGTCGCCGTGCAAAACGGCGAGCTCTACAACCACACCGACCTGCGCCGTGAGCTCGAGCGGGCCGGGCACCGCTTCCGCAGCGGGTGCGACACGGACGTCATCCCCCACCTCTACGAGGATTCCGGGCCCGCGTTCGAGGAGCGCCTGCGCGGCAAGTTCGCCATCGCCGTGTGGGACGAGCGGACGCGCTCGGCGGTCGTCGCGCGCGACCGCCTCGGGATCAAGCCTCTGTACTACGCGCGCTGCGGCGACCTGCTCGTCTTCGGCTCGGAGCTCAAGAGCGTCCTCGCGAGCGGCCTTGTGTCGAGCGAGCTCGACTACGAGGCGATCGACGTCTATCTGACCCTCAGCTACTTCCCGGGTGGGCGGACACCCCTCGCCGGCGTCCGCAAGCTCGAGCCGGGCCACCGCCTCGAGATCGGGTCCGGCGACGTTCGAGTAGAGCGCTACTGGGACTTCCCGGAGCCCACTTCGGCTCCGGCAGGGCGGACGGAGGACGAGACCACGGAGATGCTGCTCGAGCTGCTCGACGAGGCCGTCCGCGACCGGCTGATGAGCGACGTGCCTCTGGGCGCCATGCTGAGCGGGGGGCTCGACTCGAGCCTCGTCGTCGCGCTCATGGCGCGGCACATGACCGAGCCGGTCAAGACGTTCGCGATCGGCTTCTCCGATCCGGGCGGCGACAACGAGCTCGCCGACGCCCGGTTCGTCGCCGAGACGCTCGGGACGGATCATCACGAGCTCGAGCTCTCATACGAGAGCGACGTCGTCGACCTGCCCGACCTGCTCTGGCACCTCGACGAGCCGGTGGCGGACCTCTCGGCGCTCGGGTTTCACGCCCTGTCGCGGATGGCGAGCCGCCACGTGACGGTCGCGCTCTCCGGCCAGGGCGCAGACGAGCTCTTCGGCGGCTACCGCAAGCACCGGGCGGCCGCGGCCGTCGGCACCTGGCGGCGCACGCTCGGCCCGGCCGCGGGGCCGCTCGGGGGGCTCGTCGGCCGCCTTCCGGACCGGTTCGGCCGGGGACCGGCGGCCCTCGCGGCCGCCGACCCGGTGGAGCGCCTGCTCGCTACGAGCGGCCAGCTCGACCCGGAGCTCCGCGCCGAGCTCGCCCGCGGGCCGCTCGCCGGCGTCGAGCCGGGCTCTGCCGAACGAGCGGTGCGCTCCGCGCTCGGGGACGTCGGCGACGACCCACTCCCCGCGATGCTCTATCTCGACGGACGCCTCGCGCTCGTGGACGACATGGTCCACTACTTCGACCGCGCCTCGATGGCGCACGGGCTCGAGGTTCGCGTCCCCTTCCTCGACCACCGCCTCGTCGAATTCTGCGCGACCATCCCGGCCGGGCTCAAGATCCGCGGCCGGACGCAGAAGTACATCCTGAAGCGCGCCGCGCGCGGGCTCGTCCCCGACCGGATCGTCGACAAGCGCAAGCGCGGCTTCTTCCGGCGCTCGTCGGTCGGCTGGCTTCAGGCGCAGATGCCCGGGGCCGTGTCCGATTACCTGCTGGGGCCGTCGCCGCGCTGCGCCGAGTTCCTCGATCGCGATGCACTCGAACGCCTCCTTGCGGACTACCGCGCGGGACGCGCCGACCGCCACGTCCACCTCCTGATCGCAATCCTCTTGCTCGAGATCTGGCTCACGACGTACCTGCCACGCGCGGTCGCGCACCCGATGCAGGCACGCGAACGGATCGTCGTCGGACGCGCATGACGAACGCGCTGAGCACTCCTCCGCTCGTCGTCCATGTCGTCGGTGCGCGGCCGAACTACATGAAGGTCGCCCCGCTCTACGCGGCCCTCGAGCTGAGCGGCGCGGTCGACCAGCGGCTCGTCCACACGGGTCAGCACTACGACGCCGCCGTCAAGGACGTGTTCTTCGGCGAGCTGCCGCTGCCGCTCCCGCACGTGCAGCTCGAGGTCGGGTCGGGAGCGCACGGCGCTCAGACGGCGCGGGCCCTCGCCGGGCTCGAGGAGGTCTTCCAAGAGCTCCGCCCCGACCTCGTGGTCGTGCCGGGCGATGTCAACTCGACGCTGGCCGGTGCGCTCGCAGCCGCGAAGCTCGGGATTCCGGTGTGCCACCTCGAGGCCGGCCTCAGGAGCTTCGACTGGGCGATGCCGGAGGAGCACAACCGCAGGCTCACCGACCACCTGTCGACGCTGCTGCTCACCCACTCCCCGGAGGCCTTCGAAAACCTCGCGCGCGAGGGCGTCGCCCCGACCGCGATCCACTACGTCGGCAACACGATGATCGACACCCTGCTCAGCCACGTCGCGGGCGCCCGAGAGCTGGCCGCGTGGCGCGACTACGAGCTCGAGCCCCGCGGCTACGTCCTCGTCACGCTCCACCGGCCCGCGCTCGTCGACAGTCCGGAGCTCCTCCGGGCGACGATGCGTTCGCTCGTCCGGATCAGCGCCGAGCTCCCGGTCGTCTTCCCCGTCCATCCGCGGACGCGGGCACGCCTCGACGACCTCGGCATCGCGCCCGGCTCCGTGAAGCTCGTCGAGCCGCAGTCCTACCAACGCTTTCTCTCGCTCGAGGCCGAGGCGGCGGCGGTCGTGACCGACTCGGGCGGAGTCCAGGAGGAGACGACCGTGCTCGGCGTTCCCTGCTTCACGCTGCGTGAGAACACGGAACGGCCCATCACGGTAAGCCATGGGACGAACGTCGTCCTCGGGCTCGATCCGGCCCGGCTGCTCGAGATTCCGGCCAGGATCGCAGCCCCGCGTCCGGCCCTGACTCCGCCGCTTTGGGACGGCCTCGCCGGCGCGCGCGCTGCGCTCGTGGTGGAGGGCTACCTCGAGGCGGGCGGCGGTCTGCCGGCGCACGCGACCGGCCCCGCCCGAATGGCGTTCGGCCAAATCGCGGCCGCCGCGCGGCCGATCCACTAGCCACACGGGGCGAGCCTGCCTCGAGGCCTTCGGGCCGCGTTCTCCGCGGTGTTGCGTGGACGGTGATCTCCCAAGCCTTCGGGCCAGGGCGCCTCGACGATCGGTCGCGATCATCCTGGCGGGGCTGCTCCTCCCGTCCGACCCGAGCGATTCCGTTCCGGTGCTGACCGAGACCTAGCGGCGCGCGAGAGCCCGCTCCGGCACGACGACGCGCTCGGGCACCCGCTGTGCCCGGTGCCAGGCGACCGTCTTCGCGAGCCCCTGGGCGATCGAGACCTTCGCCTCGAACCCGAGCAGCTCCTTTGCCTTCGTCGTGTCCGGCACGCGGTAGCGGACGTCCTGGTAGTTGCCCGGGAAGTCGGCGTACGGGATGAAGTGCGCCCGCAGCGGCATCGGGATCTCGAGGTGTTCCTGCACCCGCTCTGCGAGCTCGAGGATCGACAGCGTCTCCGTCCCGCCGACGTTGATGACCTCCCCGCGCGCCTTGGGACGCCGAAGCGCCCGGACGAAGCCGTCGACCGTGTCGGTCACGTAGGTGAACGTCCTCGTTTGCTGGCCGTCCCCGTGGATCTCCACCGACTCGCCGTCGAGCAGCGCCTCGATGAACGTGACGAGGGGCCCGCCCCACCAGCTCATGTGGTTTCGCGGGCCGTAGGCGTTGAAGAGCCGAAGCACGGTCACCTTGAGGC
The DNA here is from genome assembly GCA_963720515.1 of uncultured Actinomycetes bacterium. Taxonomy (GTDB): domain Bacteria; phylum Actinomycetota; class Thermoleophilia; order Gaiellales; family Gaiellaceae. The sequence goes on from OY970397.1 coordinate 1,440,606, forward strand.
CGCGCTCCTCCGCGAGCGCGAGGGCCAGGTGCTCGTCGTAGAGCTTCGAGACCGCGTAGGACCACCGCTTCGAGGTCGGCGGCCCGAGCACGAGCGTGCCGTCCTCCGCGAAGGGCGGCTCGGCGTTTCCGTACACATCGGACGTCGACGTGATGATCAGATCCGCGCCGAGCTGCAGCGCGACGCCGCACGCCGCGTTCGCGCCGGCGACGTTCACCTCGAGGGTCGAGACGACGCCGCCGAAGCGCGGGATCTTCTTCGCGGCGAGGTGCGCGATCGCGTCGCAGCCGTCGAACGCCGCCCGAAGCGGGCGACGCCGGGTGCAGTCCAGCACCTCGAACGTGAACAGCGGATTGCCGAGGACCGGCTCCAGGTTCGAAACCGATCCGTACGAGAGGTCGTCGACACCGACGACCTCGCACCCTTCCTTCACAAGCCGCTCGCACAAGTGCGAGCCGATGAATCCTGCGGCGCCGGTGACCCCTACACGTCTCATTCCCCTGCTCGCCTCCAGATTGTCAGCGTCCGCGGTCCGGCTGTTTTCGCCGACACCGTCGCGACGCGCTCGTAGTTGAGAGCGATCCAGGCGGCGAGCCCGCGGCCGAAGCCGTCGCCGAACGCTCCTTGTCCGTACGCCGGCCACGTGCGGTCGTCGGTGACGACCAGCCGAACCGGGTTCTTCTCGAGGTAGGCGATCGCGTCGCGCTCCCCGTCGGGCCGAGCGAGGACGCCCGGCAGCACCGAGATCTCGGGCAGCGCCGGCGTGCGGCCGGACAGCGCCTCGAGGCCGGTCAGGAGCGGCAGGACGAGAATCCGCTCGCCCGGCGCGGTCTCCCGCTCGATCCATTCGAGCGCGCCCGTGTAGAGCGCCGCCTCGCCCGGCGTCTCCGCCAGCGAGCCCTCGTCCCCGCGCACGACGGAGGACTCCGCGCGCGCGTCGTTGATCGTCAGCCCGACGCCGGCGGCAACGAGGAAGCCGAGCCAGACCGCTCCGATCGCCACCGCGGCCTGCGTCTTCGCGAGCGTCTTCATGTGCAGGTGCACGAGGAAGATCGCGACGAGCGGCGCGTAGTAGACGGCCATCTGCGGCTTGGGCGAGTGAAGGAAGAAGCCGTTGTACGCGGTCGCGGCCACGATCGCGAGCGCGACCGCCGAGGCGACCCGAACGAGACTCGTCTGAGAGCTGGGTGCGCGCCGGGCTCGGACGAGCAACACGATCGCGGCGACGGCCGCGCCGAGCGGCACCCAGCCGTAGACGAACTGCAGCCCATGCCGAAGCGCCTCCGGATTGACGAAGGCGGCCGCGACGGCGAGGAGCCCGCCTCCGACCACGAGGGCGGCGGCGATGGTGCGCGAACGGCCGGGCCGCTCCGCGAGCCGCGCGACCGCGAGCAGCACCGCGACGCCGAGCGCGTAGAGGAGCGCCCGTCCACCGAGATCGACGAAGCTCCCGATCGTCAGCGGCATCCGGGTGCGGATGAGCTCGTCGCCGCCGGCGGAGAGGGTGTCGACCGGATAGAGGTTCTCGAGGAAGAGCCGGTGCGGCGAGACCGAGGTCAGGAACGCGCCGTACACGACCGCCGGGATCGCGAGCCCGATCCCGCCGAGTACGAGCGCGTCCCGGCGGACGGCACGGCCGCTCCAGGAGCGGACGACGAGCCAGGCCGCAACAGCGACCGCGCCCGCGAGCGCAGGCTCGGGCTTCGTGAGCGCGAGGAGGCCGAGCGCCGTTCCGGCGGCGACTGCCCACGGGAGCGTCTCGCGACTGCCGAGCTGCCGCAGGCAGAGCAAGAGCACCAACAGGAAGAGCGTGCCGAGCGTCGCCGCGATCGTGTGCGGAAGGACGTACGAGAAGTTGTTCGGCGCGAATGCGACCGCCGTCGTGAGCGCGGCCGCGAGGAATGCGCCGAGCGGCCCGACGAACGTCCGCGCGAGCGCGTACGTGGCCGCGACGATCGCAGCCGTGATCGCCAGGCCGAGGGCCACGATCGCCCCGACACCCGGACCGGCGACCGCAGAGACGAGGCCGGCGAGGAGCGGGGCGAGCGGCCCGTAGTAGTAGATGAAGTCGACGTACGGAAGCCGCCCGTCGGCGACGAGCGAGCCGGCGACGACGTCGTAGCCGGTGTCGCTGTCCAGGTCGCCCCACGTACCCGCCGCGAGGGCGGCCAGCGCGATGCCGAGCACCGCAAGCCCGGCCAGCGCCAATGTGTCCGCGCCGAATGCGACCCGCAGGCGTCTGCTCGCCCCTTCCCTCAGCGCAACGGCCTGCACGCTCATGCCGCCTCCCGCCGTTGGGCCCCGAGCCGCTCGAGGATCCCGGGCACGACGCGATCCGCGACCCCGATCACGGCCTGACCGCTCACGATCTCGGGATAGACGTGCGCGGTTGAGGCGAGCGCGAGTCCGGGCGCGGGGAACATGTCGGGCAGGCGCTTCGCACCGCCGATCAGGTGGACGGGCTCGGTGACCCGCGCGCGCTGGAGGCTCGAGTCGAGGATGTCCTCGTCGGTGAGGTCGGGGAAGATCGTCCGGGCGTGCTCCAGGTACTCCGCGGCGACGTCGGCGGCCGGCCGCTCCTGGTCGGGATGTCCCGGGTCGACGTACTTGGAGACGTAGAGGAGCGTTCCGCCGACCGCGTCCGGGTCGACGACGTGCGTCGTCTCGACGATCGTCGTCAGCGGAATGCGCCGGTCGGTGATGTTCAGGTGGTAGTACGGGCTCACGCTGCGCCGCGTCCGCAGCAGAAGACAGATGACGCCGAGGTAGCGGCAATGGTCGGTCGCCTGCTCGGCGATCCGCGGCGAGAGCAGCGTGCGCGCCTGCGGCGGAACGAGCGTGCAGAGCACCTGGTCGAACTGGCGGAAGCCGTCCGGCACGAGGAGCCCCGTGACCGAGTCGTCGCCGACGATGCGCTCCACGGGCGTTCCGGCGTGCACCTCGCCGCCGAGCCGCCGGATCTCACGCTCGAGCGCGTCGATCAGCGTCGAGTAGCCGCCTTCGAGCCAGCCCATCACCTCATTCCCGTGCGAGTCACGGGTCGTCGCCATGCGCCGCGAGCGGGCCCAGATGTAGGTCGCGGGGAGATCGTCGTAGCGTCCGTCGAACTTGGAGTCGAGCAGCGGCGCCCAGAGACGCTCGACCACCTTCTTCCCGCAGAGCCGGGCGAGCCACTTCTGCAGCGGGATGTCGTCGAGGTCGTCGTAGTCGCGCTTCAACTGGCAGCGGGCGACGAACGCGGCAAGCCGCGCACGGCCCAGCGGGCTCAGGATGGGGAACCTGAGGAACTCCTTCGGCGTGGTCATCGAGAAGAGCCGCCCGTCGCCGTAGAAGCCGACCCGCGTGGGCCGGAACCGGAAGCGGTCGCCGAGCCCGAGCTCCTCGGCGAGCCCGATGACGCGATCGTCCGTCGGGAGGATCACGTGGTAGAAGCGGTCGACGGGCACACCGCCGAGGGGGAACGACCCGACGAGGCCGCCGAGGTCGTTCGAGCGCTCGTACAGCGCAACGCGCACACCCGACTGCGCAAGCCGAAGCGCAGCGGTCATTCCGAGGATGCCGCCGCCGACGATGCCGACGGAAGGGGTCATCCGGGAGCGGTCCCGCGTGCGAACCGGGCACGGGCGAGCAGACGCCAGTACGCCAGGGTCGTCTTCAGGATCGGCATCTTGCTCTTGCCCACGCGGCGAGTGGAGTCGAGCGCGACCGGAACCTCAGTGATCGTCGCGCCGAGCTTCGCGAGCTTCGCGAGGATCTCGGCCTTGCAGGCGAACCCCGGCTCGCGGATCAGCTGGTCTCCATAGCGCCCGTGCGCGCTGCGCAGGACCGACGCGCGGTAGACGCGGAAGAACGACGACACGGTGTGCGCCTCGAGGCCGAGCGTGCGGCGCACCGTCCAGCCCGCGCCGGCGCTCAGGAAGCGGCGCAGGGGCTTCACGTTGACCATCACCCAGGAGGCCAGGACGACATCGGAGCCGTTGCCGGCCTCGGCGATCATCTCGGGGAGCGCGTCGAGGTCGCTCGTCGTGTCCGCTTCGAGCGTGATCACGAGGGCGTCGTCGTCGCAGCGATCGAGCGCGGCGAGGAATCCCTGCCGGAACGCAGCCCCCGGGCCCTGGTTCTGGCCCATTTGGAGCAGTTCGACGGGCACTGGGCCGCGGTAGGCCGAAACGACCTCGGCCGTGCCGTCGGCCGAGCCGTCGTCGACGATGAGGACGCGGCTGCCCGGCGGAAAGAGCTCCGGGCGATGCTCGAAGTCGGCGAGAAGGCGTGGAAGGTTCTCCTCCTCGTTGTAGGCCGGGATGACGAACACGTGCTGCGCCGCACGCTCCTCGACGAACTGCGGTGCGAGGGGCGCAGGCAGCGGAAGGGCTACGGGCAAAGCGACGCTCGTCATCGCGCCCCTCCGCACACGGCGGCCCGCACTGCTTCTATTACCTGTTGATCTCCACTGCGCATCCGGCTTCGGCCCCTCCCGAGCAGACGTCCCTAGAGGCGTCGAGATTAGGTCCCGAGAACCGTCAAAACCAGGCCAGACCTCGAAAACCCGTCACCCGGCGAGGGGGCTAACCCTTCGGGGGGTTGAGACGCGCGCGCCGCGCCGCGAACCTGTCCGTCCGGGGAATTCCGCCGGACGGCCCTCGCATCGATGATTCGCGTCACCGTGACTGTGCGCGCCGCCAGCCCGTCGACGGTGCGCTCGCGTTCCCGAACGGAACCCGCGTGAGCACCGACGCCTCCGCGCTCCAAGCTCCGGCCGCGATCGTCGAGCGGCGGCCCGTGTTCAGGGGCGCATGGCTCCTGTCGGGCTCGATGCTCCTGTCCGGCCTGCTGATCTACGCCTTCCACGTGCTGGCCGCACGTGCGCTCGGCCCGGCCGCCTACGGCCAGATCGCGGTTCTGTGGGCGGCGATGTTCCTCGCCGTGATCGTCCTGTTCCGGCCGATCGAGCAGACGCTCTCGAGGGCGCTCGCGAACCGGCTCGCCCGCGGCGAGGAGGTCGCAACGGTGCTCCGGTCGGTCACGCTGCTCGCGGCCGCGATCGTCGCGCTCCTGGGCGCCGGGGCGATCGCCGGTTGGAACGCCATCGGTGAGCGCCTCTTCCTCGGCGACTCGGCGATGACGGCGCTCCTCGTCGCAGGCATCGCGGGATACGGGCTCGCCTATGTCGTCCGCGGCGTGCTCGCCGGCGTTCGCTGGTTCAACGGCTACGGGGCAAGTCTCGTCGTGGACGCCTTCGCACGCCTGGCGATCGCGGCGCCGCTCCTCGTCGTCGCGTCCAAGCTCACCGCGGCCACGGCCGTCGTGGCAGCGGGCGCCGTCGGGGCGCTCGTCCCGCTCTGGGTGGGGCGGGCCCGTGTGACCGAGGCCCTGCACGGGTCGGGCGGAACCCGGTTCGAGCTCGGGTCCGCGCTCGCCTTCGCGGCGCCGGCAAGCGTCATCGCGATCTCCGACCAGCTCCTCGTGAACGGCGGTTCGCTCCTCGTGATGGTCGAGGGGGGCGCCGACGCAAGCCGGACTGCCGGGATCGTCTTCGCGGCGACGATGCTCGTGCGCGTGCCGGTCTACGTCTTCCAGGGCTTCGCCGCGTCGCTCCTTCCGAACCTCACGCACCTGAACGTCGTGGCGGATGCCCAGCGGTTCCGCCGGGCGGTAGCGCAGGCGACCGGGATCCTGCTCCTGGTCGGGGCCGCAATCGTGGGCATCGCCGCGATCCTCGGCCCGGAGTCGATGCGGCTCCTCTACGGGAATGAGTTCGATGCCGGCCGGTCAGAGCTCGTCTTGCTAGGGGCCGGCGTCGGCTGCTACCTCGCGTCGTCGACCCTCTCCCAGGCCCTGCTCGCGCTCGACGCAGGCGGTCGCGCAGCCGTCTGCTGGGCGATCGCAGCCGTGCTCTTCGTTGGCCTCTACGCGGTTGTTCCGGGAGACGCGCTCATGCGGATAGCCGTCGCCTTCGCCGTCGCAACCCTCGTCACTCTCGTGACGCTCGGGACAGTCACGCTCTGGCGGCCCCCGACGGAGAGCACCGGTCAGCGTCGTTTGCTAGACGCAGACGGGCCGGCGCCCGAAGGCGCCGGCCCGCTCGAGAGCTCCTAAATCAACCCGCAGTAGCGGGCGGTGTTCGGCCACGGGTAGAACCCGCGGCCGCTGCGGTACGCGCGCTCGGCGACCCAGATCTGCTCGAGCGGCGACCAGTTGTTCGCGGTGCCCTTGCGACGCATGAGATCCCCGCCGTAGGCGCGCTGGAACTGCAGGTCCATCTGCAGTCCGCCGTAGTACCCGTTCCCCGTGTGGGCCGTCCAGGGGCCCTCGTGGCGGTGGATGCAGAGCCACGCGGCGAGCCGGCGCGGGTGTGTGGCGCGCCAGTGCGCCGCCCGCTCCTCGTCCATCCAGTGCTGGAGCACCCAGCGCCGGAAGGCATCGCTCGCCGTCCGCTCGGCCATTCGCCCCGAAGGCGTCAGGGGGGCCCGCATGAGCCGCTGCCAGCGCCAGGCTCCGGAGCGGTGCTCCCGGATCTTGGCCAGCAGCGAAGTCTCGCCGCCCGCGGTCGCGGCGGTCGCGGAGCCCGTGAGGGCGAAGAGTGCGACGAGCGACACGGCGAGCGACAGGACCAGAACGCGACCAGGCGTACGCATAGACCTCCTTCGGTCGTTTGCAGAGCAACGCCCGCTCGCTTGTTCCGTGTGTGGTGAACGGGCGTCCGACCGGGTCCGAAGTGCCGCAGATGGCCCGGCCGTGCGACGCCTCCTCGTGGCGCCGACCGCGCGACCCTAGCGAAAGCCGCGCGAACGGCGCGCAGGTTCCCGGAGTCTCCGCGCGGCAAACGGCACGAGCGTCTGTTGCTAGCTCGCGGGGCTTAGCGTCGCGAGCTCCGCGTGGACGAGCTCGAGCGCCCGGTCGAGCTGACGGCGGTTCGCGGGCGCGTTCAGCCAGCCGCTCGCGCCGGACGGGTGCGGCAGCGGGATCGCGGTCGCCTCGCCGAACGCGAACGTCTGCCCCACGCACTCGCCAACGCTTCCGTGGCCCAGAAGCTCGCGGATCGCGAGACCCCCCACGGGGACTACGAGGCGTGGCCGGAGGAGCCGGAGCTCGGCCTCGCGCCAGCGGCGGCAGAGGGCGATCTCGGCGCCGGTCGGCGTCCGGTCGCCGCGGCCCGACGGCGCCTTGCCGGGGTAGCAGCGCGTGACCGACGCGCAGTAGAAGGTCGCGTAGAAGGCGTCCTCGTCGAGATCGAGCCAGCGACGGAGTGTCCTGCCCGCGCGACCGCGCCACGGCCGCCCCTCCTCGCCCTCGACGACGCCCGGCGACTGGCCGAAGAGGTACGCGTGCTGGCCGGCCCGGCCGGCGAACACAGGGAGCGATTCGAGCAGATAGCCCGCCTCCGCGCACGCGCGGCAACGGCGGTTGTCGCGATGGAGCGACGCGAAGGAGCGGTAGGTGATCATCCTCGACTCGCGTTCAGCGTTGCAGACGCGGCTCAACGTCCGGCGGATGTGCGAAGAAGCCCCGATGAACACGGGCTTAGGCGGCCGGCGCGTCCTCGTGACCGGCGCCTCGGGCGGGATCGGCGCCGCGACCGCGCGCGCGTTTGCCGCCGAGGGCTGCCGCATCGCGGTGCACTACAACCGCGGGCGCGAGCGAGCCGAGGCCGTGGCGGCGGAGCTGGACCGGGCGGTCGTGGTACAGGCGGACCTGACCCGCGAGGAGGAAGCGGACCGGCTCTTCGCCGAGGTCGTGGACGGCCTCGGCGGCGTGGACGTCTGCGCCGCCGTCGCCGGGGTGTGGCCCGAGGAGGACGTGCCCGTGTGGGAGCTCCCGCTCGAGCGCTGGCGGGCGACGCTCGACGCGAACCTGACGGCCACGTTCCTCACCGCCCGCGGGTTTCTCCGCGAGGTCGCGAAGAGCGGGCACGGCTCGCTCGTGCTCGTCGCCTCGACGGCCGGGGTCTTCGGCGAGGCCGGCCATGCGGACTACGCGTCGGCCAAGTCGGCCATCGCGCACGGGCTCGTGCTGTCGCTGAAGAACGAGGTGGTGCGGGTCGCCTCGTGTGCACGGGTGAACGTTGTCGCCCCGGGCTGGACGGAGTCGCCCATGACCCGCGACTCGCTTGAGGACCCGGGCGTGATCGACCGCGTCACGAAGACGATGGCGCTGCGGAAGGTCGCGCAACCCGAGGACGTGGCGCGCCAGATCGTCGTCCTCGCCTCGGACGAGCTCTCGGGCCACGTCACGGGCCAGATCGTCCTGGTCGCGGGCGGCATGGAGGGCCGCCTCCTCCACGACTGAGGCCCATCGGGCCACGGCCCGGTGCCAGGCAACGTGTCATGGCCGGAGTCGACGCGCCCCCGGGCGCGCTTCTCCGAAGCGGCGGAAGATTGCTACTCAGGAACGTCCAGAGCTCCCTTCGGAGGTCAGATCGCTCACGTGTCCGCAACGGTCGTGTCCCGGTGCCAGGCAACGTGCCATGGCCGGAGGGGACGAGCTGGTGTGTGGCACGATGGTGCCCGCGCGGAGAGGTGTCCGAGTGGCCTAAGGAGCGCGACTGGAAATCGCGTACCCGGCGAAAGTTGGGTCGCGGGTTCAAATCCCGCCCTCTCCGCCTTGGAGGCGTGGCGGCGGGACCCGGCGGGGCCCGCCGTTAGCGCTGCGTCGACGCGACGACGAACGCGGCGACGTCCTGGATCTCGCCGCCGCCCAGCTGATCCTTGAACGCGGGCATCCCGCCGCCGCCGTTCTCCACCTGCTGGACCACGGCGTCGAAGGACGGCTTGAGGTCGTCGAGATTCGGCCCGACCGTTCCGGTCGCGTTCGCGGCGGCCAGGGTGTGGCAGGTGGCGCAGCCCGCGCTCGCAAAGACCGCCTTGCCCTTCGCCGCGTCGCCGCCGCCGCCGCCCGGACCCTCGGAGCCGCCCGTATCGGTGGAGCCAGAGGTCTCGGTCGGCGTGCTCGCCGGCGGGGGCGGCGGCGAGGTCTCGGTGGCGCCGGTCTGCGTCTCGGCCGCGGCCGGCTCCTCGTTCTCGCCCTCCTCCGCGCCGAGCTTCTCGACCGAGACGAGCATCGCGAGCACGAGGAGCGCCGAGACGAGGACAAAGAGCCCGATGCGTCGTCCGGGGAACTCCGGCCGCGACCGGGGCACCACGAGCGAGACGATCAGGCTGAATCCGACGAGGACGGCGCAGACGACCGCGAGGATGACGTCGTTCCGGCTCATCGGAGTCGCATACGATAACGAGCGGCATGGGCCGCGTCGGGATCTACGGCTGCGCCGCGGCCGCGCTCATAGTCGCCGTCGTCCTGGCACTCGCCGGGGTGGGTGAGGCGGCGGGCGCTCTCACTGACTGGCAGGCGCTCGTCCTCGGGCTCGTCCAGGGGTTCACCGAACTCCTGCCGATCTCGTCGTCGGGCCACCTGATCCTCGTCCCGTGGCTCTTCGACTGGACGTACCTCGAGACGCACGACGCGTTCAACCAGACCTTCGACGTGGCGCTCCACCTCGGCACGCTGATCGCCGTCGCCGCCTACTTCTGGCACGAGGTGGTCGACCTGCTCCGCGGGCTCGTCTCGAGTATCCGCAAGCGGCGCATCGAGACGACGAACGAGCGGATCGTGTGGCTCCTCGCGGCGGCCACCGTCCCGGCGGCGCTCGTCGGCGCGCTCGGCGAGGACTTCATCGTGGAGCACCTCGGCGAGCCCTGGCAGATCGCCATCTGCTTCATCGTCTTCGGGCTCCTACTCTGGGCGGCCGACCGCTCGCCGACTACACGCGTAATGGAGGACGTGCGCCTTCGCGACGCACTCGGCATCGGCCTCGCGCAGGCGCTCGCGCTCATGCCGGGCGTCTCGCGCTCCGGCATCACGATCACCGCGGCCCGGTTCCTCAAGCTCGACCGCGACTCGGCCGCGCGCTTCTCGTTCCTGCTCCTCCTGCCGACGACCCTCGGCGCGGTCGTCTTCAAGGGGACGAAGGACGTGCTCCTCGCCGACCTGCCGCCGGGCTCGACAGGGCCGTTCGTGGTCGGAACGCTCGCAGCCGTCGCGGGCGGGCTGATCGCGATCCGGCTCCTCCTCGACTACGTGCGACGCCACACGTATTCGGTCTTCGTCGCGTACCGCCTGATCGCGGCCGGGGTGATCATCCTCCTGATCGCGACCGGCGCCCGCAGCGCAACCTTCTAGCGCAGCCGTTTCGTCATCTACGATCGGGGCGAGGAACCGCCGATGCAGGACACTGCCCGCCGCGCGTTCGTCGCCGCACTCGTCGTGGGCGGCGTGCTCGTGCTCGGGCTCGCGCTCTGGAAGCTCCGGCTCCTGCTCGCGCTCCTCATCCTCGCCGTGACGATCGCGGCCGCCATGCGCCCCGGCGTCGAGGCGTTGCGGCGCCGCGGGATCCCGCGTGGGATCGGCGTCGGCGTCCACTACCTCGGCCTGATCGCCGTCATCGGGCTGCTCATCTACTTCGTCGTCCCGACGGCGATCGACCAGATCCAGGAGGCGGTGCCGACGTCGCAGTCCGAGCTCCGGGCGGAGGCGCGCTCGTCGACCGGCCTCAAGCAGCGCGTCCTCCTCTCGATCCAGGAGCGGCTCGAGGAGCTGCCGAGCGCCGAGCGGATCGCCGAACGGGCGGTGGACCCGGCCCTCGAGATCGGCGTTCGCGCATTCGAGATCCTCGTCTTCATCTTCTTCACCTTCGCGTCGGCCGCCTACTGGATCTTCGAGCGCGACCGCGCAGTCGGCCTCGTCGTCGGGCTCCTGCCCGGGCCGCGGCGCAAGATCGTCCGCGACACGTGGAACCTGATCGACCTGAAGCTCGGCGCCTACGTGCGCGGACAGCTCGTGCTCATGGCACTCGTGGCGACCGTGCTCTCGATCGCGTTCTGGGCGATCGGCCTGCCGTTCTGGCTCCTGATCGGCATCTTCGCCGGGATCGTCGAGATCGTCCCCGTGCTCGGGCCGCTCATCGCAGGCGCGCTCGCGGTCGGCGTCGGCCTGACGGTGTCGTGGGGCCTCGCGCTCGCCGCGGGGATCGTGGTGCTCACCGTGCGGCTGCTCGAGGACTACCTCATCATCCCGCGCGTCCTCGGCGACGCGGTCGGGCTCACGCCGCTGACCGTGCTCGTCGCTGTGCTCGCGACCGCGACCCTCTTCGGCGGCTTCGCGGTGCTCCTCGCCATCCCGCTCGCGGCCGTCGCGGCGACCCTGATCGACGTCCTGCTCCGCCATCGCGACCCGGCGGAGGAGGAGGTCCCGACGGTCATCTTCCCGGCCCGGGACGTCGAGGCCGCGGAGTAGCCCTGCCGGATGCGGCCCGGGCGCGTCCGGGGGCGTTCCGGGCCCCACGTGCCCCCAAGGGGGCGGCGGCCCCCCTGGAACTCACGCTACCCGGGCGCCGCTCGCGCATGGTGACGCGGGCGTGGCCGAATGTGTGTCGAAATGCGTGCGGTGTGACGCGAGGCCCGGCTTACGCGGCGAACGGGCTCGGCCCGTCGTCGTCGTCCGTTCGCGCCCAGCCCCACGGCTCCGGCTGCTCGGGCTCCTCGGCGGGCTCGGCCGCCTCGGGCTCTGGCTCGTCGGCGCGGCTCCAGGCGAACGTCGTCTCGACCTCGGGCTCCGTCTCGGGCTCGTCGGTGCGGCTCCACGCGAACGTCGTCTCGGCCTCGGGCTCCGTCTCGGGCTCGTCGGGGCGGCTCCAGCCGGACAGCCGAGACGCCACCGAGTCGTCCGGCCCGGGCCCTTGCGGGCGGGGCCATTCGGCCGGCCGCGCCAGCGTGCCCTGCACCTGGGCGACGTAGGTAGCGAGCTCGCGCTCCTTGCGCTCGAGCCGCTCGCGCAGCTCGGCGAGCTCGGTCCGCTCGCGTTCGACCGCCTCGAGCTCGACCTCGCCGCGCCCCGCATCGCGGAGCACGTCGTCCTCGGCATCGGCGATCGCCCGTTCCCGGTCGGCCAGCTGAATCTCGCGCTCCTCGTGCTTCCGCTCGAGCCGCTCGATGCGGGCCTTCTCGGAATCCGTGAGCGTCTCGGCGTCGGCGACCTCGGCCTCGCGGCCGGCGACGGCGCGCTCGCGCTCGGCGAGATCGCGCTCGCGGCGGGTGAGCCGGTCGGCGAGCTCGGACAGCTCGGTGTTTCTTGCCTCGAGTTCCTCGACCGAGCCGACGGCCGCCTCGCGGCGCTCGACCTCGGCGATCCGGGCAGCGAGCTCCTGGCGTCGCTGCCCCAGCTCGAGCGCGGAGCGGGCTCGTTGTCGCTCGGAGTCGTCGACGGCGCGCAATGCTTCCTCAGCTCGCGCCCGCGCCTCCTCGGCCGCTTCGGTCCGGCCGCGGAGCTCATCGATCCACCGCTCCTGAAGCTCGTTCCGCCGCAGCTGATCCTTGACGTACCGCTCACGCTGGTCGGCCTCCGCCTGCGTGGTCGCAACCCGCTCGCCCGCCTCGACGAGCTCCGCGCGAACGCGCGCCAGCTCTGCGTCGCGCTCCTCGAGCTCGTGGAGCAGCGCCTCGAGCTGCGTGCGCTCGTCCTCGTACGCAGGCCCGAGCCGCGCGATGCGCCGGTCGAGATCCTGCGCGCGCGACTCGGCGGCCGCGACGGACGCGGTCCGCTCCTCGAGCTCCTCGAGCGCGCCGGCCAGGCGGCCGCTTCGCTGCTCGCCGAAGCCACCGACGATGTCGGCGGCGTTTCTTCAGGAAGTACTCCTCGATTCTGCGTCGCAAGAGGGCCATAAGCTCACTCCGGCGCCGCAGGACCGGATTGCTACCCCAACTGTCGCCACGCCGGCGCCGCGGCGGCAATACCCCGGTCGAGGGTGCCTGGGATAATCCCCGCATGAAACGGGTCAACCTCTTCACGGCCGCGAGCGAATTCGACGCCGACGATCCCGACGGCTTCAAGGCGGGGATGCTCCGCTTCGGCCCGTCGCTCGGCGCGACGCTCATCGGCGGCACGATCTACGACCTTCCGCCCGGCCAGTCGAACTGCCCGTACCACTACGAGTACGGATGCGAGGAGTGGCTGATCGTCGTCGCGGGACGCCTGACGCTTCGCCATCCGGAGGGCGAGGACGTCCTCGAGCCGGGCGACGTGGTCGGCTTTCCCGAGGGCCCCGAGGGAGCGCACAGGCTGACGAACGCCCACGACGAGCCCTGCCGCGTGCTCATGCTCTCCACGAAGGGCGAGCCGGCCGTCGCCGTCTACCCGGACAGCGACAAGATCGGCGTCTGGCCCGGCGGCGACGACGACAAGATCATGGTTCGCCGGGAGAGCAACGTCGACTACTGGGACGGCGAGGCCGAGACCTAGGATCGTCGCGCAGGCCGTCCTGAACGCGCCGCCGCACGGCCTCCCCGAGCACTAGGCTCCGCTCCATGCCGCGGCCGCGGAGGAGCCAGGGTCTCGACCGCGTCCTCGGCGTCCCGGCGCTCTTCGCGACCGCGTACGGGAACGTCGGCTCGTCGATCTACTACGCGCTCGGCGTCACGGCCGTCTTCGCCCTCGGCCTGACCCCGCTCGTCTTCATCATCGCGGGCCTGATCTTCGCGGCCACCGCGGCCACGTACGCAGAGGGGACGGTGCGGTTCCCGGAGGCCGGCGGCTCCTCGAGCTTCGCGCGCCACGCCTTCAACGAGCTCGTGAGCTTCGGGGCGGCGTGGGCGCAGATGCTGAACTACATCATCACGATCGCCATCTCGGCGTTCTTCGTCCCGCACTACCTCTCGATCTTCTGGGAGCCGCTCAAGGAGAACCCGTGGGACATCGTCGTCGGCGCCGCGGTGATCGTCGTCCTCGTCGGGCTGAACGTGATCGGCGCGAAGGAGGCCGCGAGCCTGAACATCCTCCTCGCGGTCGTGGACTTCGCGACGCAGCTCCTGCTCGTCCTGCTCGGCTTCGCGCTCGTCTTCAGCCCGGAGATCCTCACGTCGAACATCCACTGGGGCATCGCGCCGACGTGGGGTGACTTCTTCCTCGCGATCCCGGTCGCGATGATCGCCTACACCGGGATCGAGACCGTCTCCAACCTGGCCGAGGAGGCCCGCGACCCGTCGCGCACGGTCCCGAGCGCGATCCGCTTCGTCGCGATCGCGGTCTTCGCCATCTACTTCACGCTCCCGGCCGTCGCGCTCTCCGCGATGCCGGTCGAGCTCGTGAACGGCCAGTACCAGACGCTTCTCGGGCTCCCGCCCGACCAGGGCGGCTTCGCGAACGACCCGGTGCTCGGCCTCGTGGACAACCTCGGCGTCGAGGGAGCGCTCCTCGACGGGCTCAAGATCTATGTCGGCGTCCTCGCGGCGACGATCCTGCTGGTGGCCACGAACGCGGGCGTGATCGGCGCCTCGCGGATCACGTACGCGATGGCCTCGTACCGCCAGCTCCCCGAGGCGTTCCGCCGCCTGCACCGCCGCCTCAGGACGCCGTGGCTCTCCCTCGTCCTCTTCGCCGGCGTCATCCCGATCCTCGTGCTGCTCCCCGGCCAGACGGACTTCCTCGGGACGATGTACTCGTTCGGCGCGATGCTCTCGTTCACGATCGCGCACGCGGCCGTGATCGCGCTCCGCGTGCGTCGCCCGACCGACGAGCTCGTCTACCGCGCCCGCCCGAACCTGCGGTGGCGCCGCGTGGACTGGCCGCTCTTCGCGGTGCTCGGCGGCCTCGGGACCGGGCTCGCGTGGCTCGTCGTCGTGGTCGAGGAGCCCGTCACGCGGTGGGTCGGCCTCGGCTGGCTCGCCGCAGGCTTCGTCGGCTACGCCGTCTACCGGCGCTACTTCGTGCACCAGTCGCTGACGGCCACGGTGCGTGCGCCGCAGATCGTCCTCGCCGGCGCGCTCGAGATCGAGTACCGGACGATCATCGTGCCGGTGGTGCGCTCGGCCGAGACGGAGGAGGCGCTCGTCGCGGCGGCGCGCCTCGCCGCCGAGCGGCGGGCGACGATCGTCCTTGTCGCGGTCGTCGAGGTGCCGCTTGCGCTCTCACTCGGCGCGGACCTTCCGAAGCGCGAGGCCGAGGCCGACGAGCTCCTCGACGAGGCGCGCGCGCTCCTCGAGAGCTACGGCGTGCGGGTGATCGTGCGGCTCGCGCGCGCCCGGCGCGCCGGCCCGGCCGTCGTGGCCGAGGCGCTCGCCCGCGACGCGGAGCTCATCGTCGTCGGGGCCGCGCGGCGCTTCGGCGCGCGGGGGCCGGTGTTCGGCCGCACGGTGGACTACATCCTCAAGTCGAGCCCGGTGCGGGTGCTCGTGACGGCCGGGAAGGCGGCGGCGTGACCCGCAGGCGGACGACGATGCTCCTCTCGGGCCTGCTTGCTGTGCTCGGCATCGCCATCCTCGTCGAGACCGCGGTCGCGGGCGGCGGCCAGATCGGCTACCTCCTGGGGTCGCTCATGATCGTCGCGGGCATCTTCCGGCTCCTCCTCGCGAGGCTCGGCTGATGGCGAAGAAACGTCCAGTTCTCGCACGCGCGCTCGGCGCCCGCTCGGTTGCCTCCGTCGCCTACGGCGAGATCGGCTCGTCGCTCTTCATCGCGCTCGGCCTGGTCGCCTTCCTCGCCGGCGCGCTCCTCCCGTGGGTGCTGCTCGGCGTCGGCGCCGTCGTCTTCCTCGTCTCGCTCTCCTACGCCGAGGGTGTGAGCGCCGTGCCGGAGACCGGCGGCGGCGCGATGCTCGTCCGCCGCGCCTTCAACGACCCGGCCGGGTTCTTCACCGGCTGGCTCCTGCTCCTCGACTACGTCGTCGTGATCGCGCTCGCGGCGCTCGTGACCCCGCACTACGCCGGCGAGGCGTTCGGCTGGGACGCGCTCACGCACGAGCCGTGGGACGGGATCGTCGCGATCGGCGTCGTCGTCGGCGTCGCCGCGTTCCGCCTCGTCCGGCGCTCCCAGCTCTACCGGGCCGCGCAGGTCGTCGCGCTCATGGCGCTCGTCACGCAGCTCCTCCTCATCGTCCTCGGGTTCGCCGTGTACTTCGACCCGAGCGACCTGACGAGCGGGCTCGACCTGGGGACGAGCCCGACCTGGCACGACCTCGCCTTCGCGCTCGCCGTCGCCGCGCTCGCCTACACGGGCCTCGAGACGGTCGCGAACTTCGCCTCGGAGACGCGCGAGCCGGGCCGGGCGCTTCCGCGGAGCCTCTTCGGCGCGGTCGGCGCCGTCGTCGTGGTCGCGTTCCTGCTCGGCCTCGTCGGCACGTCCGCGCCGACGCTCGGGACGACCGGCCGGGACGCGCCGCTCGAGGCGCTCGTGGACGCGGCGCGCGGCTCGCTCCCCGGCTGGGTCGCGGACGGGCTCTCGGCGTTCGTCGGCGTGAGCGCGATGATCGTCCTCGTCGCCGCGATCACGACGTCGATCTCAGGCGTCGGCCGGCTCACGCACTCGCTCGGCCGCCACGGGATGCTCCCGCGCGCGTTCGCGCGACTGAACCCGCGGACGCTCATCGCCCCCGCGGCGATCATCGGCGCGGCCGCGTGCGCCTGCGGCCTCCTCATCCTCGCGAACGCAATGGGCGAGGAGCTCCGCTTCCTCGCGAGCCTGTACAGCTTCGGCGTCCTCATCGCGTTCGTCGCGGCGCAGCTCGCGGTCATCCGCCTGCGCCGCACCGAGCCCGACCTCCCGCGCCCGTTCCGCGCGCCGGGCAACGTGCGGATCCGCGGGGTCTCGATGCCACTCCCAGCACTGATCGGCGCACCGCTCGCGTTCGTCCTCTGGATCGCCGCGATCCTGACCCACGGCGCGGCGCAGGTCGGCGGCCCGCTCTGGCTTGCCGCCGGCCTCGTCCTCTACCTCGTCGTCCGCCGCTCCGAGCGCCAGAGCCCGCTCGCCCGCTACGTCCCGCCCGAGGCCGACCTCGTGCCGGAGATCGAGGGCGCGTACACGAACATCCTCGTCCCACTGAAGCTCAGCCCGATCGGCGAGGAGGTGCTCGCGACCGCGATCCGCCTGGCCGAGGAGCGGGAGTCCACTGTGAGCGTCCTCTACGTCCTCAAGGTGCCGCTCGACCGGCCGCTCGACGCAGCCATGCCGGACGAGGAGCGCCGCGCGCGGGAGTCGATCGACGAGGTGCGCGAGCTCGCGACCGAGCACGGTGTCACGGTCGAGGGGACGATCGTGCGCGCGCGCGCACTCGGGGAGGCGATCGTCGACCGCGCGGCCGAGACGGGCGCCGACCTGATCGTCATGGGCTCGGCCCCGAAGTGGCGCCGCCAGTCGCGCTTCTTCAGCCCGACCGTGGACTACGTCCTGCGCAAGGCGCCCTGCGAGGTGATGGTGGTTGCCTACCCCCGGGGCGTCCTCGAGGAGACTATGGTGAGCGTGTGAAAGCGCTTGTCGTGGGCTGCGGCCGGACCGGATCGGCGCTCGCGCGCTCGCTCCAGGGATCCGGCTGGGACGTGTCCGTCGTGGACGAGACCGAGGATGCCCTGATCCGCCTCGGCGAGTCGTGGCCGGGCGAGTTCCACCTCGGCCACGGCATGGACATCGAGGTCCTCGAAGCCGCGGGCATCGCCGACGCGGACGCGGTGATCGTCGCCACGGACGGCGACAACACGAACATCGTGGTCGCGCAGGTGGCGAAGGAGCGCTACGGCGTGCAGTCCGTCGGCGTGCGGCTCCTCGACCCGGCGCGCGCCGAGTTCTACGGCGACCGCGGCCTCTACGTCGTCTCGCCGACGCGCGAGGCGATCCGCTCGCTCGAGACCTGGGCGCTCGGCACGAAGGCGTCCGGAAACGGATCCGGCTGATGTTCGTCGTGGTCGTGGGGGGCGGGAAGGTCGGGTCGAACGTCGCACGCTCCCTCCGTGGGCTGAAGCACGAGGTCGTACTGATCGAGCAGGACCGCCACCGCTGGGAGCGGCTCGCCGAGGAGTTCGAGCACGCGGCCATCCTGGGCGACGCCACCGAGCTCTACGTCCTCGACCAGGCGGGCCTCGGCCGGCCGCCGAGCGTGGTCGTCGCGGTGACCGGCGACGACGAGGACAACCTCGTCATCTGCCAGCTCGCCAAGGAGAAGTACGGCGTCGAGAGCGTCGTCGCCCGCGTGAACGACCCCCGGAACCAGCAGCTCTTCGACCTGCTCGGCATCTCGCCGACCGTGTCCGCGACGACCATGGTGCTCGCCCTGATCGAGCACGAGGTGCCCGAGCACGAGGTCGTCCACCTGCTCCCGCTGCGCCGCGAGAACCTCGAGATCGTCGAGGTCGAGGTCGGCGCCACTTCCATCGCGGCCGGGAAGCGCATCGAGCAGTTGAAGGTACCGCCGTCGGCCCGTCTCCTCTCGGTGATGCGGAACGGCAAGGCCGAGATCGCAGTCGGCGCGACGCGCCTCGAGGCCGGCGACCAGGTGCTCGCGGTACTCGAGCCGGGCGGCGAGCCCGAGCTCTGCCGGCTGCTGCTCTCGAAGAAGAAGTAGCTAGCGCCGCGCCAGGAGCGCGGCGGCGAGCAGCGCCACGAGCACGCCGATCTGCAGCGCCGCGGACACCGCGCCGAGCGGGATCGTCGCGACCGAGAGAAGCGCGACCGCGCCCCGCGTGAGGCTCGACCCGAGGCGGAGCGTCCGCCGGAACGCGGCGTCGCCCAAGAGGAACACGGCCACCCCGCCGCCGAGGAGCGCCGCCTTCGCCCAGCTGAGCTCGCCGAACGGGTCCTCGAGGGCCGAGTGCTCGGCCGCAGCGATCAAGACGACGCCGAGGAGCATCGCCAGGTAACAGAAGAAGAACGCGACGAGCGCGGCGCGGGCCCGCGGGAGCGGATCCATCGCGGTGAGCGCCCGCTCCGCCCGCTCATCGTCGCCGTTGCCGAAGTAGAGCCACCAGAGCGCGGCGCTGAGCGCGAGTCCGAGCAGCGCGACCAGCACGAGCCCGGCGTCGATCGGGAGCCCGGAGGCGCCGATCCCCACCGCCACCACGGACTCGCCGATCGCGATGAGCAGGACGAGCCCGTGGCGCTCGACGAAGTGCGCCGGCTCGACCTCGAAGCCCTCGAGCCCCTGCACCACCGGCGTGAGCCACTGGATGAGAACCGCCGCGCCCCAGAGGACGTACTGCGCCGTGCCGCCGAGCGCGCCGCCCGCGAGGACGAGGATCGCCGACGCGACGTTCCCCGGGAAGATTCGCAGGATCGCGCCCACCACGTCCTGCGAGGTCGCGCGCGTGAAGAGCCCCGCGTGGACCGCGACGATCACGAGGTAGGCGAGCCCGAACGCGAGCCCGCTCGACTCGAACGCCCCGGGCACGGAGAGCGCCAGCACGAAGTACGCGCCCATCCCGCCGAGGAGGAGGACGCGCCGGTTGGTCGTCTCGGCGGCGACGGCGTTCGTGAGCCAGGCGTAGCCGCCGTACATCCACCAGATCAGCGCGAGCATGAGGACGACCTCGAGGAGCGACCGCCAGGTCGGCGCCTCGTAGAGCACGCCGGTCAGCTGCGTGATCGTGAGGACGAAGACGAGGTCGAAGAAGAGCTCGAGCGTCGAGACGCGCTGCGAGCCGGTGCCGGTGGCCTCCATGGGAGGCGTTGTATCGCAGGAACGCGAGGCCGGCGCCCGGGGGAGCGCCGGCCTCTTCCCTGACCCCCGCCCGCGGCGAGCTAGGCCGCGCGCGACCCCCAGCTCTCGACGAGGTGGTCGGCCGTCCGCCAGGCGAGCGCCATGACGGTCTCGGTCGGGTTCCGCCCGCCCGACGTCGGGAAGTTCGACGCGCCGAGGACGCCCAGATTCGGGACCTCGTGCGCAAAGCAGAAGCGGTCGGTGACGCTCGCGTCCGCGTCGTCGCCCATCCGCGTGCCGCCGAACGCGTGCGTCTGGATGGAGAGCGAGTTCGGGGCGACCAGCCACGTCTCGGACGCGCCCGCCTCGCGGAGCCACTCGACGCACTTGCCCTGGACGAAGAGCGCGGCGCGGCGCTCGTTGTCACGCAGGTCGTTCGTCACGCGCACGACCGGAACGCCGTGCGGGTCCTTCGCCGTCGGGTCGAGGTCGAGGAAGTTCGCCTCGTACGGCGTCACGTTGATCTGCGTCGCCGCCGACGCCACCGAGATGGCGTTGTCCTTCAGCCACTTCTTCCATTGCGAG
This sequence comes from uncultured Actinomycetes bacterium, assembly GCA_963720515.1. Taxonomy (GTDB): domain Bacteria; phylum Actinomycetota; class Thermoleophilia; order Gaiellales; family Gaiellaceae. The sequence goes on from OY970397.1 coordinate 1,460,641, forward strand.
CCCCAGCGCGGGATCGTCGGCGGCGTGGTGCGGGCGGCAGCGATCGGCTTCGCCTCCATGCCGGCCGCCATCGTGCCGCCGCCGATGAAACCGAGCCCGGCGTGGTCGAAGAAGTCCGAGTCCCAGTCGTCCACGGCCGTCCACTGGCTGGCCGTCCCCGAGAAGCGGTTGAGCTTGTGTCCGGGGATGACGCCGTTCGCACCCGCGCGGACGTGGGCGAGGTAGTGCTTCCCGACCTGCCCGTGGTTGTTCGCGAGCCCGTTCGGGAACGCGGCCGACCTCGAGAGGAGGAGAAGCCGGGTGTTCTCGTACGTGTAGCCGCCGATGAGCACAGCCTTCGCGGGCTGGAAGTGGACGGCGTTCCCCTGCACGTACCGGACGCCGGCGGCCATCCCGTCGCCGTCGACGACGATCTCGATCACGCGGGCGTGCTCGACCACCTTCAGGTTCCCGGTCCGCTCCGCCTGCGGGATCGGCGCGAGGTTCGTCGAGCCCTTCGCGTCGGCGTGGCAGCCGCCGAAGGTGCAGAAGCCGTGGTACTCGCACGCGGGCAGGCCGTTGTACTCCTTCGAGCGGATCGCCGCCGGACCCGGGAACGGATGCCAGCCGAGCCGGCGGGCCGCATCCGCCATGAGCTCGGTGAAGCCCGTGCGCCGGAGCGGCTCGAGGGGGTACTCGCGCGCCCGTGCGCCCTCGAACACGTTGCCGTGCGGGTCGATCGCCCCGTTCAGGTTCCCGGCCTTGCCGCTGACGCCGTGCAGGTATTCGACCTTGTCGTAGTACGGCTCGAGCTCCGCGTAGTCGAGCGGCCAGTCGGCGAGCGTTGACCCGGCCGGGATCGCGCTCGGGCCGTAGCGGCGGAGCGTCTCGCTCAGCTCCTCGAAGTTCCACGGCATGAGCCGCCAGCTCTGGCACGTCCAGTGGATCGACGTGCCGCCGACGCCGTTCATCATCCGCCCCGGCGCGATCGCGGGCCCGGCGACATCGGTCGGCAGGCGCCGTTGCGTCGGCACCTCAGTGTTCACCTTGGCCCGGCCGAGCCAGTTGCGGATGTCGTTGCGGATCTCGTCCGCGGGGTAGTCGCGCGTCGAGTACCGGCCGCCCGCCTCGAGGCCGACCACGTCGAGGCCGGCGAGGGCGAGCGGGAGCACCGCGGTTCCGCCCCCGGCGCCGAGCCCGATCACGACGACGTCCGTCTTCGGCTTAGTGGGCATGACCGTTCCCCCTTGCCCCGCTGAAGAGCGGGTAGTCGACGGTGGACTTGTGGGCGGGCGCGACCGTGACGTCCATCTGCTGCTCGGCCGCGCTGAAGCTGAGCTTCACGCCGGGGAACCCGATGAGGTCCCAGCCGGCGAAGTTCGCGTTCCCGCCGTGGTACGGGTCTCCGAACATGCCCTGGAGCGCGTGCTCCCGGACGAGGTCGAAGAACGTGCGCGAGTCCGGCGAGAAGCCGGTCGCCACGTTGCGCTCGAGGTCGGTCAGCACCGCGTCGCGCTGGACGGCCGGCAGGCTCGCGAACCCCGCGCCGAAGCGCGAGCGCGACCACTGGTCGAGCGCGGCGATCCCGGCCGTGTAGGCGGGGCGGCTCGGGGCGAGCTCCCCGTCGAGCGCCCGGTCGATGTAGCGGGCGACGCGCGCCTCCGCGGCTCCGGGGCCGCTCGCGTCGCTCGGGATGAGACGGTCGACGAACGCCTCGATCGTCTCCGCCTCGGTTGCGGTGAACGACTGCAGGGCCTCGCGCTCGGGCGACGGGGCGGCGGCCGAGGCGGCCGCGGTCACCGGCACCGCCGCAGCGACGCCGACGAGCCCGGCGCGCTTCAGAAGCTCACGCCGAGACAGCCCGCGCGAGTCGTTCCCTCCTCGCTCTTGTACATGCATGCGGCTCTCCTCCGGGATGGGGTCGGGGGAGGGAAAGGGCTGCGGGTCCATACGCGCGACATGCGTGAGCGGATTCGGCTCGGCCGGCTCGGGCAAGATCCAGGTTTCATGCGAGGCCCCGCGCTCATCCTCGTGCTGACTGCGCTCGCAGCGGGCTGCTCGGGGGAGAACGCGGCGACGACGGCCATCGAGCCGGGCACGATCCCGACCGTCGCGCCCGACCCACCAGACGCCGACGGCCATGGAGCCGGGCACGACGCCCCAGCCGCCGGCTCCTCCGCCGGCAGCGAGGTCGGCCCCGCCGCAGCGGGTGCGCGCGCTGGGCTTCGACGCGGTCAAGGTGTTCCCCGCCGGGAACGGCGCCTTCGCCGGCGAGGCGGCTATGACGAACGCCGGCTCGAGCCGGCTGGACGCCCTGATCGTCTACTGGACGATCCTCGATGCTGCGGGTCACACGCTCGACCAGGGCCAGCTCGACTGGCCGAGCCTCGAGCCGGGCGCGACGGCGACGATCGAGCTCACCGGAGCCGTGCCGTACGACGACGCGTGGCAAACGGTGAGGTTCGACTACACCCTCGCCGGCGTCGGGCCGTGAGACCGCGCTACTCGGCGGCGCTCTGAGGCGTGCGCGGCGCGGCGGCGTTGACGGGCAGCCCGGAGACGCGCGCTCCGCCGCTCGACGCGATCCGCCGGTTCACGCGCCGCCGCATCATCGCGCGCGTCCAGGGGAAGGGCGACAGCTGGTCATGAGCGTCCTGCAGGAAGTGGTCCTGCTCGGAGCGGAAGGTCTCCGGCGACGGCTCGACGGGCAGCTCCACCAGCGGCTTCGGGGCGGGCGTGCGCTCGAGCCACGCCGACTGGATCGCGGACTCGCACACCACCTGGACGGCCTCCTTGAAGAGCGCGAAGGAATAGCCGAGCTCGGTCGACTCCATGAGCAGCCTGCCCTGGTAGTAGCGGACGTCTTCCCAGAGCGCGTGGTAGGCGTCGAGGAACTTGCCTCCGTCGTCGGGCGGCGCGTGATACGCCCGGTAGGCCATCTCGATCCACGACATCGTGGCCCGGTAGGCCTCGCTATAGAGGTTCCGCCGCCGGTCGCGCCGCGCGGCGGCCAGGCTGACCGCAAGCGTCACGATTGCGACGAGCCCGGCCAGGATCGCAGTGACGACGGCCGCCGATTCGGGCCCCAGGCCCGCGAACGCAAGTCCGGTCGTCGAGAGCTGCGAGGCCACGGGAATGGCCTCCGATCGTAGTGACCTCGCCGGTCAGCTCAGCGGGCCGATGCCTCGACCCCCGTCGACGACGATGCGCTGGCCCGTGACGAAGGCCGCCTCGTCGGACACGAAGAACGCGACGGCGTGCGCGAGCTCGGCCGGCGTCCCGAACCGGCCGGTCGGCACGCTCGCGACGTAGTCGGCGAGCGATTCCTCCGGCTCGTCGGCGTGCCGCTCGACCGGGATGAAGCCGGGTGCGACCGAGTTGACGGTGATCCCGTAGGGCGCCAGCTCTGCCGCCCACGCGCGGGCGAGTCCGATCTGCGCGCTCTTGGCCGCCGCATACGCCGACCGGCCGGGCGGAGGCCGGTCCGCCACCTCGGAGTCCACGTGGACGATCCGTCCGAATCCACGTTCCCGCATGGACGGCAATGTCGCGCGGAGGAGCAGCACCGGGCTCCGGACGAAAAACGCGAGCTGATCGAGGTGGTCCTCCCACGTGACGTCGGCGATCGCCGCCTCGGGCTGCGGGCCGGTTGCGTTCACGACCAGCACCTCCACCGGGCCGAGGACGGCGCCCACCGTGGACACCAGCGCGCCGACCTCCTCCTCGTCCGTCACGTCGGCCGGAAACGCCGCTGCCGTACCGCCCTCGTCGCGGATCGCCTGTGCGACCGCCTCCGCCGCGCCGGCGTCGAGCCCGTTGACCGCGACCGCGAATCCGTCGCTGGCGAGGCGGTGCGCGATGTGCCGCCCGAGCCCGCGAGAGCTTCCGGTGACGAGCGCGACGCGCATGCCGCCAGTATCGCGGCGCGTCAGGCGTCGCGATAGCGCAGCGCGAGGAAGCCCAGGGCGAGGAGCCCGACAGCCCACGCGAACGCGACGCCGAGGCCCTGCCAGGGCCCGATGGGCATTTCGCCGTGGCCGCCGTCGAAGGCGCTCAGCATGCGGCCGGTCGTCGCCTGGACCGCCATCCCCGCGAGCGGCGTGAACTGCATGACGCGCGTCGCCACGTGCTCAGGCAGCCCACCGACGAAGAGGAAGGGAAGGAAGAGCAGGCCGGCGCCCGCAGCGATGGTCGCCCCCGAGTGACGCAGGATCGTCCCGATGCCGAGGGCGATCAGCGCGTAGGCCGTGAGGAGAAGCCCGGTACCGACGACGGCGCGGGCCGCCGCTGGATCGGTGATCTCCACGGGCGGATAGGCGGGTGCGACGTATCCGCGATCGTGGAGGAGGGACTGCGTGATCACGAACGCGAGCGCGGAGGTCAGCAGCCCGAGCGGGAGCACCAGAATTGTCAGGACGACCGCCTTGGCGAGCAGCACCCGCAGGCGTCCCTGCGTGGCGGTCAGGGTCGTCCGGATCATCCCGGATCCGAACTCCGAGGTGATCAGGGAGGCGCCGGCCACGACGACCGCGAGCTGCGCGAACACGATTCCCGCGAGTCCCATCTGCACGACGTCGTCGTTGCTCCCGAACGACGGGTCGGTCTCCGACTCGGCGGCGAACCACGCGGTCATCCCGACCATGAGAATGCACATCACCGCGGCCGCGACGAGCGTTCCGCGCTGGGTCACGAGCTTCGTCCACTCGGAGCGCAGGGTGCGTGTCATGCGACCGACCTCTCGGAGTCGACCGGGAGCAGCGTTCGGCCCCCGGCCTCGCGGGTCAGCCAGAAGTACGCGTCTTCGAGCGTCGCGCGGCTCGAGCGAAGCTCGTCCAGTCGGACTCCGCGTGTCGCGAGAAGCTCGGCGACGCGATGTGGAGCCATGCCGTGCGCCGTCACACTGTCGCGGCCGTTCGACACGGCGGTCGCACCCGCGCCCGCCAACAGGCTCATGGCCGCCTGCGCGTCCGGCGTCCGGATCTCGACGCGGTCGTCCGATGCGTCGGCGATCAGCTCGCCCACGGAGACGTCGGCGACCAGCCGTCCATTCCCGATGACGATCAGGTGGTCGGCGGTGTCCTCGAGCTCGCTCATGTGATGGCTCGAGACGAAGACGGTTCGACCCTCCGCGGCAAAGCCTCGCAGTGTCTCGCGCATCCACTGAATCCCCTCCGGGTCGAGGCCGATCGTCGGCTCGTCCAGGATCAGGATCGGCGGATCCCCGAGGAGCGCGCCGGCGATGCCCAGCCGTTGCCGCATCCCCAGGGAGAACCCGCCCGCCCGGCGCCGGCCGACCTTCGAGAGCCCGACGAGCCGGAGCACCTCGTCGACTCGCCCACGCGCAATGCCGTTGCTGTCGGCGAGCCAGCGGAGGTGGCTCCGCGCCGAGCGGCTCGAATGGAACGCTCGGGCGTCGAGCAGCGCGCCGACGACGGTCAGCGGACACGGGATCGTCGTGTAGGGCTTGCCGTCGACGAGCGCCTCGCCCGAATGCGGGGACGCAAGGCCGAGCAGGAGATGCATCGTGGTCGTCTTCCCGGCGCCGTTCGGTCCCACGAAGCCAGTGACGAGGCCCGGCCGCACGGCGATCGAAAGATCGTCGAGCGCGAGGGTGCGGCCGTAGCGCTTCGTCAGTCCGTGCGTCTCGATGGTCGCTTGCATGGACGGGACGGTATGGCCCTAGGCGCCGGATCGCGTCGCGCCCGGGGACCGACTTTCGTGCCCACCCGGCCGGTGAGTCCGGCACGCCATCTCACCCTCCGGAGTGAGCGAGAAGATCGTGGCGAGGCGTGAGGCATTGAGCGACTCGGCCGACGACAATGTCCGTATGGAGCTTCTCCGAGAGGGCGAGCAGGTGATCGAGACCGCCCGGCGCCTCTTTGCCGGACGTGACGGGCGGATCGTGCTCACGCTCGTCCTCGCGGTGACGGCCGCCCTCGAGGCGAGCCTCTACACGACCGACACACCGGAGTTTCCGTACGAGGGCGGCGGCGGGGATCCCACGGCTGCGGTGCTCCTCAACGTGCTCGCGGTCCTGCCCCTGCTCGCCGTGAACAGGCTTCCGGTTCTCGCGGCCGCCGCGTCAAGTCTCGTCTCGCTGGTGATCCTCGCGAGCGACGAGACGGCCATCACGCTCAGTGCGCTCGGGGTCATGCTGTATGCGATCGGGCGCGTCGTCATGCGACGCGGACTTCGGTCATCGATCCCGTTCCTCGTCGTCTTCTTCATCCAGGCCGTCGTTCCGTTCGACGGCGGCGGCATCGACCTCTCCAGCATCGGGCCGTTCCTGCTCGTCGTTGCCGCCGTCCTCGTCGGCGAGTCTCGCCGGAAGCAGGCCGAGGCGGTCACGGCGCTCGACGCGACGCAGGCCGCGATGGCCGAGAGCGTCGCCGAGCAGACGGTCATGGAGGAGCGAGCCGCGATCGCCCGGGAGCTGCACGACATCGTCGCGCACCACCTCTCCGTGATCGCCGTGCAGAGCGAGACGGCGCGGCTGACGTCGCCCAAGCTGTCCGGCCGACGCGCGCGGTCGCTTCGAGGCGATCGCGGCGACCGCACGCGACGCGCTCACCGAGACACGCCGCTTGCTCGGCGTCCTGCGCGAGGACGCCGACGGCGAGGCCGAGCGTTCGCCCCAGCCCGGCCTCGATCAGCTCTCGGAGCTCGTCGACACGGCGCGCGACGCCGGCTCGAACATCCGCCTGATCATGCAGGGGAAGGCCGTGCCGCTCCCGGCCGGCATCGATCTCGCCGCCTACCGGATCGTGCAGGAGGCGTTGACCAACGCTCGACGCCATGCGCCCGCGAGCGACGTCGACGTCGAGGTCACGTACGGAGAGGGCGTGTTGCGGCTTCGCGTCCGGGACCACGGTCCCGGCCCCGCCGAGGACATGATGGTCGGCCACGGGATCGTCGGAATGCGCGACCGGGCGACGATCGCCGGAGGCACGTTCGCCTGCGGCGCGGCGGAGGGCGGCGGCTTCGCGGTCGACGTCGAGCTGCCCACGGACGGCGAGGGCCCGTGATCCGGACGCTTGTCGCCGACGACCAGGAGGTCGTGCGCGAGGGGTTCGCCGCGCTCCTGGACACTCAGAAAGACCTGACGGTGGTTGCCAGCGCCGCCGACGGCGCCGCGGCCGTGGCGCTGAGCGCCGAGCATCGGCCGGACGTCGTGCTCATGGACGTGCGCATGCCGGTGATGGACGGCATCGAGGCGACGCGCCGCATCGCCGCGACCGGCGACGACGGTCCGCGCATCCTCATCCTCACGACGTTCGATCTCGACGACTACGTCTACGACGCGCTGCAGGCAGGCGCGAGCGGCTTTCTCCTCAAGGACGTGCCTGCCGAGACGCTGTTCGACGCCGTACGGATCGTCGCCGCGGGCGACGCGCTGCTCGCACCTGCGATCACCCGGCGGCTGATCGCCGAGTTCGCCCGTCTTCGGCCGCGCCAGATCAAACCGGACGCGCTCTCGGAGCTCACGCCGCGCGAGACGGAGATTCTCGGCCTCGTCGCCGAGGGGCTCTCCAACGGCGAGATCGCAGAGCGCCTCGTCCTCAGCGACGAGACGGTCAAGACGCATGTGAGCCACGTGCTGCGCAAGCTCGGGCTGCGAGATCGCGCACAGGCGGTCGTCGTCGCCTACGAGTCCGGGCTTGTCGTGCCCCGCGCCTAGTACGAGCTCGTCCGGCCCGCCGGGTTGCGGAGCGGCGGACGGAGCGCTGTAATCCAGAGAAGCCTGGTGGGCTGATGGCCGCCGACGAATCGCACCGATACGCCGCTTTCATTTCCTACAGCCGCCACGCGGACGCCCAGGTCGCGCCCGCACTCGAGGATGGGCTGGAGCGGTTCGCGAAGCCGTGGAACCGCCTGCGTGCGCTGCGCGTTTTTCGCGACGACGCGGATCTCTCGGCGAGCCCCGGGCTCTGGAGCTCGATCACCGCCGCGCTCGACGACGCCGAGTACTTCATCCTGCTCGCGTCGGGCGAGGCGGCGCAGTCGACCTGGGTTGCGCGGGAGATCGAGTACTGGCGCAGCCATCGCGACGTGAGCCGGGTCCTGCTCGTGCTGACCGAGGGCGAGCTCGCCTGGGACGAAGCGGCCGGCGACTTCGACTGGGGCCGGAGCACGGCGGTCCCGGAGGCGCTGCGAGGCGCCTTCGCGGAGGAGCCGCGCTACACCGACCTGCGCTGGGCGCGAAACGGCGGCGGGCTGACGCTCGAGGACGATCGGTTCCAGGAGGCCGTCGCCGACCTAGCGGGAACGCTGCACGGCCGCCCGAAGGACGAGATGATCGGCGAGCAGGTCCGTCAGCACCGCCGCACGATCCGGCTCGCTCGCGGTGCCGTTGCCGTGCTCTCCGTGCTCGCGCTCGCCGCGACCGTCGCGGCCGTCCTCGCCGTTCGGGCATCGAAGCGCGCCGAGGCCGAGGCGCGGACCGCGCTCTCGCGACAGCTCGCCGCCGAATCGGGAGTCGCCGTCCGCGACGGCGAGCTCGACTCGGCGCTCCTGCTCGCCGCGCAGGCCCCCAAGGAGCGCGACACGTTCGAAGCCAGGAGTGCGCTCGCCGCCGCGCTCGTGGCGAGCAGCCACCTGGACGGGATCGTGCGGGAGACTCCGATCGAGCGGGCGGCGATGAGCCCGGACGGCAACGCGCTGGCCGTCGTCCGCCGCAACGGGCCGGTCGTCGTGCGTGACGTTCGGGGACGACGAGTCCTCGGGACGGTCCCCTCAGGAGCGGCCGTCGCTTCTGGCCCTGAGCTCGGGCGGAAGGAAGCTCGCGATCAGCGTGGTCGGCAGCTCTCAGGTCGGTGCGGACGGAACTACGAATCGCGAGGGAGCAAAGCTCCTGTCCTCGTGGATCGACGTGTGGGACGTCGAGGCCAAGCGCTGGGACCCCGCCTTCGGCGGGAAAAAGACCTCCGCCTTCGGGCCGGAGTTCGGCAGCCTCGCCGTCTCCCACGACGGCAGCGTCGTCGCGGCGACGAGCGGGCGCCCGGGAGTGTCGCAGATCGCCGTGTGGACGAACGGCCGGGCGGACACGCTGAACCCGTCCGCGTTTCCGTGTCAGGTGATCCTCAACGACGACGGCTCCTTGCTCGCGGCCGTCATCCTCCGCGGGTCGCGCAGCCGACGGCGTCGACGTGTTGGTCTGGCAGCTCGGCCCGGACGTCCGCCGAACCCTGATGCCCCAGGCGATCCTCGTGCTGCCGCCTGCCGATCGAGCCGGACGGGCCGAGCAGCTGCGGCTCGCCCGGCATCGCCGCATTCAGCCCGGCGCAGTCGAACGTTCTCGCGATCGGCGGACGCGACGGATTCGTCTCGGTCTGGGATGCGTCCGCGGGCCGGATGGTCGGCACGCCGTTGCGAGGCAGGTTCGGCGAGGTCTCACAGGTGGCGTTCAGCCCCGACGGGAGCCGCCTGCTCGCCCGTGACGCCGGCGGCACCTCGATCTGGGACCTCGACCGGCGCGAGCAGGTCGCGGGCGGTCTCGCCGAGTCGGCGGCCGACGAAGGCGCCTGGTTCGTCGATCAGAACACGGTCGTCACCGTCGGGTCGGCGGGAACGATCGCAGCGAGCGACCTGGAGGCCTGGCCGTACAAGCTCGCCGTGCCCGTCGCGGACGGCGTCGACGCGGCGTTCAGTCCGGACGGCTCGGCGCTCGCCGTCGAAGACGGGACAGGGACGATCCACTTCCTCGACGTTGCGTCATGGAAGCCGAAGGGCGATCCGATTCGCACGGGCTTCGAGGCCCCGAGCTTCGCGTTCTCCAACGATGGGCGGCAGTTGATCGCCCAGGGCGTCGTGACCGGCGGCCAGGTCCGGCAGATCTGGGACGTCGACCGCCGCCGCCCGGTCGGAGAACCGGTCGAGGGCGACGTGGGCATGGCCGCGTTCTCGGTCGACGACGAGCCGGTCGTGATCGAGACGGGCATCGACGAGGCGACGATCGAGAGCCTCCGGTCAGGTAAGCGCATCGCCCACCTCGCCGGCACGCAGGACGCCGAGGACGTCGAGTTTCACCCACAGGCGGGCCAGGCTCTCGTCGAGACCCTCTGGGGCAGCGGCATCTGGGACGCGCGAAGCGGCAAGCGCGTCAGCCGGGTCTTCCCCGCGACGTCCGCGGCGTGGACGCCCGACGGCAAGGTGGTCGCGACCGGCGGCGACTCGATCGAGCTGTGGGACGCGAAGACCGGCCGGCGCACTGGGACGCTCCCCAGCGAGACCGGCGGGCGGGACCTGCGGTTCAGCCCCGACGGAACGCTGCTCGTCGCCGTGGGTGCGGGCCTGGAGGTCTGGGATGTCTCGCGCCGCAGCCGCCTCGGCGGCCGGCGTCTCGGTGACCTCGGCCTCGCGAAGGTCGAGTTCTCGCCCGATGGGCGAGCTGTCGCGACCCTCGACGACGAGGGGCAGCTTCTGGTGTGGACGCTGGACGGGCGAAAATGGGCGTCGCTCGCCTGCCGCCTTGCCGATCGGACGCTCACCCGGACTGAGTGGGATGAGCTCGTCGGGAACGGCGATTTCGCGCCCGCCTGCTGACGATTCTGGGACAATCGCGCCCGTGGAGACCGGCAACCCCACGCTCGATCGCCTCGAGGATCAAATCCAGTGGTACGACCGAAAGAGCCGCCAGGCTCAGCGCCACTTCAAGTTCTTCAAGGTCGTCCAGCTGCTCGCAGCAGCCACGATCCCCGTCGTCGCGACCATCGGCGGCGTCGATGCGGCGATCCCGGCCGCGTTGGGAGGCGCAATCGTCGTTCTGGAGGGGTTCCTGCAGCTGAACCAGTACCAGCAGAACTGGACCGCGTACCGATCGACTTGCGAGTCGCTGAAGCACGAAAAGTTCCTGTTTCTCGGACACGCCGGGCCCTACGCCGGCGCTGACGACCCCCTGCCGTTGCTCGCCGACCGGATCGAAGGCCTCATCTCGCAGGAGCACGCGAAGTGGGTCTCAGCGCGCGAAGAGGTTGAGCGCGAGGTTCCCGCCGGCGAGAAGAAGTGAGCGACGCCGACCCACGGTCGTTCCGCATCGTCGTCTCCTACCGCCGCGTCGACACAGGCGGCGACGCGCGGGCGCTGGCCGAGGCGTTTGCCGAGCGCTTCGGCGAGGAGAACGTGTTCTTCGACATCCACGCGATCGGGCCGGGGGAGCCGTTCGACCAGGTGATCGCGAAGGCGGTCGCGGCCTCCGACGTCTTCGTCGCGTGCGTCGGCCAGCACTGGCTGACCGTGACTGCGGAGGACGGCAGCCGGCGCCTCGACGACCCCGAGGACTACGTGCGGCGGGAGCTCGAGGGAGCGCTCGCGAGCGACGTCCTCGTCATCCCGGTCACGCTGGAGGGCGCGAAGATGCCGTCGGCGGACGACCTGCCCCCGTCGCTCGCGTCCTTCGCGACCCGGAACGCGGTCGACCTGCGAGCGACGAGCTGGCACTCGGACGTCAGGAGCTTCGTCGACAAGCTCGCCGTGCTCAAGCGGGAGAAGCGGCGCCGCGGAAGGAAGGGCATCGGCGCGCTGGTCTCCGGGCTGTTTCGCGACACCGCGGACTGGGCGTGGCACAGCGGTCGGCGGCGACGCGGTGCCGTGCTGACCTCGGCCGTGGTCGCTCTGGCGCTCGTCCTGGGCGGCCTCGCGCTGTGGCAGATCCTCGGCGGCGACGACGGAACCAGGACCACCAGTTCCGACGCCACCCTCGCATACTCGTCGGGGTCGCGGGTCTTCCTCCTCGGCGCCGACGGCCGGTCGAGGAAACTCCCGGGGACCCCCTGCGGAAGGACCCGACTGGTCGCCGGACGGGACGCTCCTCGCGTATAGCCAGGACGGAGACATCTGGACGTCGAACCCCGAAGGGGGCGAAACCCGGCAGGTGACGACGACCGGGGCCGACGAAGACGGAGGGCCCGCCTGGTCGCCGGACGGCAAGCAGATTGCATTCAGCCGCAAGACGGGCGACGGTCCCTCCCGGATCTGGATCGTGGGCTCGACTGGGGATGACCCACACGAGTTCAGCGATGGCGCGGCACCCGACTGGTCATCAACCGGGCGCCGGCTCGTCTACCAGCGCGACAACAAGATCTGGATCAAGGACATCGACAAGCCCGACGAGCAAAACCTCACCGAGGACTACGGCCGCGCCGCGCTCTTTCCCGCCTGGTCGCCGGACGGGACGCAGATCGCCTTCATCCTCCCGGAGCCGCGTAATAAGGCGACCGGGTGCAAGCTCGTAATCGTGAAGCCGAACGGGGCCGACCGGCGCGACTACTCGCTGGACCGGCCGCTGAAATGCCGCGATACATCCTGGTCCCCGGACGGGAAGCAGATCGTCTTCGCAGGCGGCGAGGAGGGGATCTTCACCGTCGGACGGGACGGGGAGGGACTCGAGCGGATCGTCGACGCGCCGGGCACAACGAGCCCGTCCGCTCGACCTCAGCCTGACGCCTAGGCATCATCGACCGCACTCGGCTCCGATGGGCGCACCTGGGATCGAACCAGGGACCTCCCGCGTGTGAAGCGGGCGCTCTCCCGCTGAGCTATGCGCCCCGGGGCCGAAGAGTCTAGCCACCGTCCGCCGGTCGGTTCACGATGCCGCGCAACCTCGAAAGGAGCGGGAATGGGCTTGCGCAAGATCCTCCTTCTGGCGGCCGTCGTGGTGTTCGTGATCGCGGTGTTCTCCGACGAGCACTACGCGGATCTCCTCGCCTGGGGCCTCGCCGCGTTCGCGGCCGCGTTCGTCGTGGACGAACTCGGCGTCGGACCGCGCCGCCGCTAGACCGGAGCGAGGCGCTACCATCGGTCGGCCGGCCGCGCTAGGCGGGGAGCTAGCGGTTCCCTGTACTCGCAATCCGCTATAGCGGGGCTGAAGTCCCTCCCGAGGAGGTGGCTTCGAGGTAGGGCTAGCGCCCGTGAGCGTTGAAGGCCAGGTCCCGCGCACTGAGAGCCTGCGAACCGCGTCAGATCCGGAAGGAAGCAGCGCTAAGCGGAGCGCCTCAGGTGCCGCGGACAGCCTGACCCGAGCAAGCGGCGTAGGCACCGCCCCGAAAATGCCGACGACGGAGGGTGCGCGGCCGGCATTTCCCGCCCCGCCCGAAGCCTTAAGATGACGGGATGTCGGGCGCCCTCTATCGAAAGTACCGGCCGCAGACGTTCGACGAGGTGGTCGGCCAGGAAGCGGTCGTCCGCACGCTTCGCAACGCGATCGAGCGCGGGCAGGTTCGCCAGGCCTACCTCTTCGCGGGCCCGCGCGGCACCGGGAAGACCTCGATGGCGCGCATCCTCGCGAAGGCGCTGAACTGCGCGTACGGGCCGACGATCACGCCGGACGGGACCTGCAACTCGTGCGTCGCGATCACGAGCGGCACGTCGCTCGACGTCGTCGAGATGGACGCCGCGAGCCAGCGCGGGATCGACGACATTCGTGAGATCCGGGAGCGCGTCGTCCTCCAGCCGGTCGAGGGGCGCTACAAGGTCTACATCCTCGACGAGGCGCACCAGCTCACGGACGCGGCCTTCAACGCGCTCCTCAAGCTGATCGAGGAGCCGCCGCCCCACCTCGTCTTCGTCTTCTGCACGACCGACCTCTCGAAGATGCTCCCGACCGTCCGGTCGCGCTGCCAGACCTTCATGTTCGCGCGGCCGCGGCTCTCCGAGCTCACGAAGCTCCTGCGGCGCATCGCGGACGGGGAGAAGATCGACGCTCCCGACGCGTCGCTGGCCCTCATCGCCCGCAGCGCGCGCGGCTCGTTCCGCGACGCGGTCTCGACGCTCGACCAGCTCTCGGCCGCCACGGACGGCGCCGTCAGCGTGCAGGCCGTCCTCCAGCTCCTCGGCGCGGTCGAAGAGGAGGCGCTCTTCCGGATCGGCGACCTGATCGTGGACGGCGACACGGCCGGGCTCCTCTCGTTCGTCGAGGAGCTCGCCGACCAGGGCCAGGATCTGAACCGCCTCGTGGCCGACCTGCTCGAGCACCTGCGCCACCTGCTTCTCGTGCAGCACCTCGGCGAGGTCCCCGACTCGGTCCCGGTCACCGATGAGACGCGCGAGCGGCTGCGCTCGCAGGCGAACCAGCTCGGCGACGCCGTCGTGCTGCGGCTGATCGACCTGCTCGCCGTCGCCGTGGACGACGCACGCCAGGGCGGCGACCCGCGCCTTCCGCTCGAGCTCGCCCTCGTCAAGGTGACGCGGCCCGGCGCGGACCTCTCCGCGCATCGCTGTCCCACCGGATCGACCAGCTCGAGTCGCGTCTCCACGGTGCGCCGCCCGCCACGGCGCCCGCGCGCCCGGCGCCCGCGCCGAAGGCCGAGGCGCCGAAGGAGGAGTCCAACGCGCAGCCCGAGGCCGAGGCCGAGACCGAGACCGCCCCGGAGCCGGACGGCGAGGCGCTCTCGCTCGAGCAGGTGCAGCAGCTCTGGACGGCGGCGGTGCTCCCGGCGGTCGGCGAGCAGTCCATCCCGCTCGGCTCGGTGCTGAACGAGGCGCGCCCGGTCGGGCTCGACGGCGAGACGCTCACGATCGAGTTCTCGGCGGCTGCCTCCTTCCACCGCGACCTCGCCGAGGAGCCGAAGAATACGGCGATCATTCGCCAGGCGCTCAACGAGGCGACCGGCCGCAAGCTCATCCCGGCGTTCACCGTCGGCGAAGGCTCGGGGGAGGAGCACGCCGAGGAGGGCCCGACGAGCGAGGCGGAGTTCGTGTCGCTCTTCAAGTCCACGTTCGACGCCCAGCAGGTCGACGAGGGGTAGCCTTCAGGGCCATGGCCAAGGGGATGGACGTCAACAAGATGCTGCAGCAGGTGCAGCAGATGCAGGCCGACATGGCGAAGGCCCAGGAGGAGCTCGCGCAGGAGACCGTCGAGGCTTCCGTGGGCGGCGGGATGGTGACCGTCACGGCCAACGGCGCCGGGGAGATCACCGGGATCTCGATCAAGCCCGAGGCGATCGACCCGGACGATCCCGAGACGCTCGAGGATCTTGTCCTCGCCGGCGTCAACCAGGCGATCAAGAACGCCCAGGAACTCATGCAGTCGAAGCTCGGCGGGGCGATGGGCGACCTCGGCGGGCTCGGCATCCCGGGCCTCTAGCCGCCGTGTGGTCGCAGATCCGCGCGCTCGGGCTCTCCCGGATCTCGGTCATCCTCGCGCTCGTCATCACGACGGTGATCTTCGTGCGGATGTCGTACGAGGGCTTCGGCGGCGGCGTCCTCGGCGGGATCCTCCTCGAGGTGCTCCTGATCATGTTCGTGCAGCACGGCCTCACACGCGAGGAGCGCGTCGGCTTCTCGGTCGCGGCCGTGTCGCTCGGCCTGATCGCGCTCGCCGCGGGCCGAATCGCCGCCGGCACGACCTGATCTCATAGTCGCGCGCGCCCCACCCTTGGGTGGGGACCGATCCGCCCGCCACCCGCTTCGAGCGTATCGCCGAAAAACGCACGCGTCTGTGCCGGAATGCGCCGATTGCGTCCGCGACCGTGCCGATCTCGCGCAGGCGACGCCCAGGGGGACAGGCACAATGCCGGTCGTGTTCGGCCCCGTCGTGGACAACCTCGTCGCCCAGCTCTCGCGCCTGCCTGGCGTCGGGACGCGCACGGCGCAGCGGCTCGCGTTCCACATCCTCCGCGTGCCCAAGGAGGAGGCGCTCGCGCTCGCGGCTGCGATCGTCGAGGTGAAGGAGCGCATCCGCGCCTGCCGCGAGTGCGGGAACCTGACCGAGGAGGAGCTCTGCGGGATCTGCTCCGACGCGCGGCGGGACCGCACCGTCATCTGCGTCGTCGAGCAGCCCGCGGACTTGGTCTCTGTCGAACGCACCGCGAGCTACCGCGGCCTGTACCACGTCCTCGGCGGCGCGCTTTCGCCGCTCGACGGCGTGGACCCCTCCGACCTCCGGATCGACCAGCTCGTGCAGCGGGTCGAGCGCAACGGCGTCGAGGAGGTCGTGCTCGCGACGAACCCGAACATGACGGGCGAGGCGACCGCCGCCTACCTCGCGGATCTGCTGCGTACGCACACCCGTGTCACACGGCTTGCGAGCGGCCTGCCGGTCGGCGGGGACCTCGAGTACGCCGACGAGGTGACGCTCGGACGGGCCCTCGCCGGGCGCCGCGAGATGTAACCCACTCGGCGACATTTGCGCAAAGAGCGGATTTTTCTTCGCCGCCCGACTAGACAGGTGCGGGAACGGTCTTGTACAACTTGTCTTGCTGAACCGACGGGCTTTCGGGCTTGTCGGTTCGGCACTTAAGGGGCCTTTCGGGGCCCCTTATTTTGTGGCCCGGCCCAGCCTCTAGAGTCCGGCGCGATGGGCGGGCTCACGAAGCTCGAGATCGCGGTCGTCGCCGCCGTCGTGGCGCTCTCCACGCTGACCGGGGTGCTGCACTTCGCCGAGGCCGACGACGTCGCGACCTTCGTCGTCGGCGCCATCGCGCTCGCCGGCCTCGCCTGGGTCGTCTCGTTCTCGACCGAGGCCGTCGGCGCCCGCACCGGCCCCGCCCTCACCGGCGTCCTCCAGTCCACGCTCGGCAACCTGCCCGAGCTCTTCATCGTCCTCTTCTCGATCCGCGCGGGCGAGCTCGTCGTCGCGCAGACCACGATCCTCGGCTCGATCTTCGCGAACGCGCTCCTCGTCCTCGGCCTCGTGATCATCGCGGGCTCGCACCGGGCGGAGGACGGCGTCATGCACTTCAGGAAGCGGCTGCCGAACGACACGGCGACGCTGCTCCTTCTCGCGGTCTTCATGATCACGATCTGCAGCCTCTCCGACACGATCGGCGACCGGGCGAGCGGCCACACGGTGACGATCTCGTCGATCGGCGCCGTCCTCCTGCTCTCGGTCTACGGGGCGTGGCTCTGGGGCTACCTGCGCGGGGAGACGGCCGAGCCGGGGCTCGAGGCGCCGGGGTCATCCCGCCTCTCGATCGTGGTCGCGATCGTGCTCCTCGCGTTCGCGGGCGTGGGCGCGGCGCTCGTCTCCGACTGGTTCGTGGACGCGCTCCGGCCCGCGATCGACACGCTCGGGATTTCCGCGGCGTTCACCGGCCTCGTCGATCGTCGCGATCGCGGGGAACGCGGTCGAGAACGTCGTCGGCATCGTGCTTGCCGCGCGCGGCAAGGCCGACCTCGCGATCTCCGTGGTGAAGAACTCGGTCGCGCAGGTCGCGGTCTTCCTCTATCCGGTGCTCGTCCTGCTCTCGCTCGCGTTCGCCGACCAGCTGACCTTCGCCACCAACCCCATCCTGATCGCGGCGCTCGTTCTCACGGCGCTCTCCGTGTGGCAGATCACGGGCGACGGCGAGGCGGTCCTGTTCGAGGGCTGGGCGCTCGTCGCGCTGTACCTGATCCTCGCGACCGTGGCCTGGTACGAGTAGGTCCCGCGCCTAGACTGAGACGCGTGACCGAGACCGCCCACGCGGACGCCGAAGCCGCCCTCGCCGCTCGAGACGGGGCTCGTCGTCATGAAGTTCGGCGGCACGTCCGTCGCGGACACGGAGAAGATCCGGCGCGCGGCGGCCCGCCTGGTGGAGGCGAAGATCCGCGGCGCTCGAGTGGTCGGGGTGCTCTCGGCGATGGGCCACCAGACCGACGAGCTGATCCGGCTCGCCAACGAGATCTCCCCGCGCCCCAAGCCGCGCGCGATGGACATGCTGATCTCGATCGGGGAGCGGCAGACCTGCGCGCTCGCCGAGATGGCGATCCACGACCTCGGCCACGAGGCGATCTCGCTGACCGGCTCCCAGGCCGGGATCGTCACGGACACGGAGCACGGGAAGGCGAAGATCGTCGAGGTCCGGGCGCGCCGGGTGCACGAGGCGCTCGACGCGGGCTACATCGTGCTCGTCGCCGGCTTCCAGGGCGTGTCCACCGATTACGAGATCACGACGCTCGGCCGCGGCGGCTCCGACGTGACCGCCGTCGCGCTCGCCGCGGCGGTCGGCGCCGACGCCTGCGAGATCTACACGGACGTGGACGGCGTCTTCACCGCCGACCCGCGCGTCGTGCCGGAGGCGCGCAAGCTCCACGCCGTCTCGTTCGAGGAGATGCTCGAGATGGCGGCGTCGGGCGCGAAGGTGCTCCAGCTACGCTCCGTCGAGTTCGCGCGGAACCACGACGTCGTGCTCCACGTGCGCTCGACCTTCACGGACGAGCACGGCACCTGGGTGCGGGAGGAGGACGAGCGGATGCTCGAGAAGGCGATGATCTCGGGGGTGACGCACACGACCGAGGAGGCCGTGTACGAGGTGCACGGCGTCGAGCCGGCCGACCTCTTCGAGGCCCTCGCCTCCGCGGGCGTCAACGTGGACACCGTCATCCAGATCGGCTCCGACATCGTGTTCTCCGTCCCCGACGAGGATCGCGCGGACACCGAGGACACGCTCGCTCGGCTGGGCGGCGAGTCCTCCGAGGTGGCCGAGCTCGGCAAGGTGAGCGTCGTCGGCGCCGGCATGCGGAGCCACCCGGGCGTGGCCGCCCAGGCGTTCGCCGCGCTCCGCGAGGTCGGCATCGAGCCGCGCTTCGTCTCGACCTCGCCCATCAAGATCGCCTTCTTCGTCGCGCGCGACGAGGTCGAGCGCGCCGTGCGCCGGCTCCACGAGACCTTCGAGCTCGGCAATCCCGACGCGGAGCGCCAGCATGCCTAGCGCCCCGCGGATCGGCGTCGTCGGCGCGACCGGCGCGGTCGGCACCGTGACCCTCGAGCTCCTCGCCGAGCGCGGGTTCGAGCACGTGCGCGGCTTTGCGAGCGCGCGCTCGGCCGGGCGGGAGGTTCCGTACGGGGACACGACCCTCACGGTCGAGGAGGCGACGCCCGACTCGCTCGGCGGAGGCGACCTCGATCTCCTCTTCTTCTCGGTCGGCACCGACACGAGCCGCGAGCTCGTGCCGCACGGCGCCGCGGGCGGCGCACGCTGCATCGACAAGTCCGACGCGTTCCGGCTCACGGACGGCGTCCCGCTCGTCGTCGCCGGCGTGAACGACGACGCCGCGGGCAACGAGGCGATCGTCGCCAACCCGAACTGCTCCGCCATCCAGCTCACATGCGTGCTCAAGCCGCTGCACGACGCGGCCGGGCTCGCGCGGGTGCGCCTCGCGACCTACCAGTCCATGTCGGGCGCGGGCGACGCGGGCATCGAGCGGCTGCGCGGCATCGCGCCGATGGAGGCCGACCTCATGCTCGACTGGGAGTTCGACGGCGAGGAGTTCAGCGAGGAATGGAAGCTCCGCGCGGAGACGCGGAAGATCCTCGGGCTCCCCGAGCTGCCGCTCCAGGCCACGTGCGTCCGCGTGCCGGTGCTCGTCGGCCACGCGCAGGCGGTGTGGGTCGAGACCGAGCGCCCGCTCTCCCCGGATGAGGCGTCCGAGCTGCTCGCAGCTGCGCCGAACGTCGCGCTCGCCGAGCTGCCGACGCCGAGCCAGGCCGCGGGCCGCGACGAGGTGCTCGTCGGGCGGATCCGCCGGGACACGACGGCGGAGAACGGCCTCGCCCTCTGGGTCGTGAACGACAACCTCCGCAAGGGCGCGGCGCTGAACGCCGTGCAGATCGCGGAGCGGCTCCTCGCCCGGCAGGCGCTCGCCGCCTGATGGCGGTCGTCGCCTCGCAGGCCGAGCTCCGGCGGCTCTACGCCGAGCCCAAGGAGCGCACGCTCCGCAAGGAGCTCGACCATCTCGACGCCCACTGCCGGCGCTTCATCTCGCTCTCGCCGTTCGTCGTCCTCGCGACCACGAACCCGGACGGGACGGCCGACGCGACGCCGCGCGGCGGCGACCCAGGGTTCGTCGTCGCCGCCGACGACCGGACGCTGCTCCTCCCCGACCGGCCCGGCAACAACCGGCTCGACTCGCTCTCGAACGTCGTCGCGAACCCCGGCGTCGGGCTCCTGTTCCTGATCCCCGGCGTGGACGAGACGCTCCGGGTGAACGGCACCGCGGCGATCCACGACGACGATGCCCTCCGCGCCCGGTTCACGGAGGGCCGCCCTCCGGCGACGGTGATCGCAATCACCGTGCGCGAGGCGTATCTCCACTGCGCGAAGGCCCTCATGCGCTCGCGGCTCTGGGACCCCGAGGCGCAGATCGAGCGCTCCGAGCTCCCGACGCTCGGCGAGATGCTCCGCGACCAGCTCGAGTCCACGGAAGCGCCGGAGCCGCAGGACGAGATGCTCGAGCGCTACAAGGCCGAGCTCTACTAGACCGGCCGCTGGGGCACCGGCGCAGGCGTGAACGCCTCCTTCACGCGGGCGAGGACGCGCGCCCGCGAGCCCTCCTCGACCGGCTGGAGCCCGCCGAGCTCGAGCCGTGCGAGCGCGACCCGGCCCGACCAGCGGATCGGGCCGAAGCCGAAGTCGGCGAGGAAGTCGCTCGGGAAGATCGTCCGGTGGACGAAGAACCGCTCGTACCCGCTCTCGCCCTCGGGATGGCGGTAGCCGAAGGTCTCGATCGCCTTGACGCCGCGGTCGCGCGCCTCGCCGATCACCGACAGGAAGAGGCTCTGGAGCACCCACGGCGAGGTGGCGTCCATGAGGTACGCGCAGGTGATGAGCACGGCGTCGGCCGACGGCGGGCCGGCCGGCAGCGTCCGCGCCCGCGGGAAGTACTCGGCCGGGCCGAACTGGATGAACCCGGCGAGCCGGTCGTCGTCGGCGTGGTAGAGCGTGCCCCAGGCGCCCCAGTCGTCCTCGATCCGCTCGGCCCAGCGCTCCTTCTCGACGCGCCCACCCTCGCGCGCCTGCCAGAAGACGCACTCGACGCAGGGCGGCGGCGCCTCGCGGATCGACACCGCGGTGACAGGGTGCAGCCGGTAGGGCACGTCGTCAGTGTGACGCACCCGCGAGCCCGAGCCCGGACTTTGTGTTGCATCACCTCCGCAGTCGATTCCCGCTCGCTGCGAGGAGCTTCATGGCTCTTGGGGACAGTCGGCGATGCAACACAAGCGCGGTTCGTGGTGCCACGGATCGACGTGGCCGCGGCAGACCCGCCCGAAGCGGCCATGGCCCGGTGCCAGGCACATGGCCGTGGCCGGCGGGGACAGGCGACCGGCTAGCCGGCGCGCAGCGTGAGCACGGTCGCCTCCGGCCGGGCGAGGAAGCGGAACGGGACGAAGCTCGTGCCGAGGCCGCGCGATACGTGGAGCCACCCGGCGGGGGTCTCGTGCAGCCCCTGCCAGTACGGCGCGCGGAAGTCCTTCAGCCGAAGCTTCCCCCACGGCGTCGGCAGGCAGAGCTGGCCGCCGTGGTAGTGGCCCGCGAGGACGAGGTCGAACACGCCCGGCGGGACGCGCCGCACGACCTCGGGGTAGTGGCAGAGCAGGATGCGGACGTCCGCGCCGGGATCGACGCGCTCCGCAGGCCGCGACCGCCCCTCGCTGTACGCGGCCGGATCCACGCCGACAACCTGCACGCGCGCGCCGCGGAGCTCGTACGCCGCGGCCTCGTCGCGCAGGATCGGCAGGTCGAGGCCGGAGAAATCGGGCGGATGCCGGAAGGGGTCACGCGAGTCGTCCACGTCGTGGTTTCCGAGGATGCAGACGACCGGCGCGACCGCCGCGAGTCGCGCCAGCGCGTCCTGGAGCGCGCCGAGCCCCCGCGCACGCGTCACGAGGTCGCCGGTCACCGCGACGAGATCGGGCGGCTCGGCCTCGGCCCAGGCGACCGCCTTCCGCACCGCCCGGCCCGAGAACGACACCGTGCCGAGGTGGAGGTCGGACAGGTGCAGCACGCGGAGCGGCGCCGCGAGCCCGGGCACGACAACGTCCACCCGCCGCCGCTCCAGCCACTGCGACTCGAAGAGCCCCCACGCGGCGAGCGCGACCAGCGCGCCCGCAACAACAGCGAGCCAGACCGTTACGGCGTCTCGAGCTTCTGGAGCACGGGCTCGACCGACACGACGTGGCGCTTGAACTTGAGCTCGGAGGCCTCGAGCCCGGCCGCGACGCCGATCAGCTGCGAGAGGTGCAGGATCGGCATGTTGAACGCGCGACCGGTCTGCGCCTCGAGCTTCTGCTGCCAGGCATCGAGCGAGAGGTGGCAGAGCGGGCACGGCGTGACCATCGCGTCGGCGCCGGCCTCCATCGCCTGCTCGATCGGCAGGATCAGCTCGTTGAGCGCGGTCTCCTCACGGGCCTGGATGATCGGGAAGCCGCAGCACTTGATCTTCGCCGGATAGTCGATCGGCTCGCCGCCGCAGGCGGAGATGATCGCCTCGAGCGACCACGGCTTGTCCGGGTCCTCGAAGCCCATGAGCTTCGACGGGCGGAGGATCTGGCACCCGTAGAACGGCGCGACCTTGAGCCCCTTGAGCCCGCGGTGCGCGGTCTCCTTCAGCTTGTCGTAGCCCTCGCCCTCGGCGATCAGCCAGAGGAGGTGCCGGACCTCGACCGTGCCGCGGTACTCGGGGGCGCCGACCGCGCGAAGGTTCTCGCTCACGCGCGCGAGGAGCGCCTCGTCGTTCTGCAGCATGTGGTTCGCCTGCCGCAGGTTGAGCGTGCAGACGTTGCAGATCGTCATGAGCGTGTCCGCGCCGGTCGCCTCGGCGTAGGCGAGGATCCGCGCGTTCAGGTGGAGGTAGTAGTCCGGCTCCGCCTCGTGGATGTCGCCCGCGCCGCAGCACGTGACCGACTCGAGCTCGTCGAGCTCGAGGCCGAGCCGCGGGGCGAGCGCCTTCGTGGAGATGTCGAGCTCCTTCGCCGAGAGCGTGGCGAGGCAGCCGGTGTAGTACGCGACCCTTCTCACTTGTCTCCCTCGTCCGTGTCGTGGAGGTGGTAGTCGAGCTTCGCGAGCGCGTGCTCGCCCTGGACGTGGCCGGCCGCGCCCAGGCGGCCCTGCGTCTTCACCAGGTCGCGCAGCATCCGCGCCTCGCGCGCGTCCTTCGCCACGTGCGGCGGGAACGGCAGAGGCACCTTGCCCTTCTTCGCGAGCGAGACGGCGAACTTCGTCTCCTTGAGCGCCGAGATGACGCCCTGCGTCTTCGGCACGAGCTCGGTCTCGCGGAGCCAGCCCGTCGTCTCGGTCGAGCGGATGAACCACTTCGCGTGCTTCGCGCCCATGTCGCGGTCGATGCCGAGCCGGACCGACTCGGCGCCAAGCTTCGCGATCGCGTCGCGCGGGTCGACGCCCTTCGGGCAGCGCTCATTGCAGAAGTAGCAGCGCGTGCAGTCCCAGATCCCGTGGTCCGTGTTGTAGGACTCGAGCCGCTCGGCCTCGGTGTGGTCCCGCGGGTCGCCGACGAAGCGGAAGCCCTTCGCGAGCGCCGCCGGACCGAGGAACTCCGGGTCGGCCTCCATCGAGTTGCACTCGGAGACGCAGCAGCCGCACATGATGCAGAGCGACTCCTTGTTGATCGGCGCCATCTCCTCCTGCGAGACGATGAACTCCTTCTCCGGGTACTCGACGAGCCCCCGCTCGAGCCACGGCTTCATCGCGCGCACCTTGCTCCAGAAAGGCGACATGTCGACGGCCAGGTCCTTCAGCACCGGCATGTTCCCCATCGGCGCGATCGTGGGGACGTGCCCGGCCTCGACGATCGGCGCCATGCGCTCCTTGCAGGCGAGGACCGCGCGGCCGTCCATGCGCATCCCGCAGGAGCCGCAGATCATCATCCGGCAGCTCTTGCGGTAGGCGAGCGTCCCGTCGACCGAGTCCTTGATGATGTCGAGCACGTCGAGCAGGCAGGCCCATTCGGGCGCCTCGACCTCGTAGCGCTTGAGCTCCCGCTCCCCCGTCGTCGGGTCGGAGCGCCAGATCTTCAGGGCGACGTCCACGGGCTACTCGTCCCCTTTCGGTTGCGTTTTCATCAGTACTTCCGCTCCATCGGCTCCCACTTCGTCATCCGCACCGGCGCCCAGTCGAGCG
Organism: uncultured Actinomycetes bacterium; assembly: GCA_963720515.1. GTDB lineage: Bacteria > Actinomycetota > Thermoleophilia > Gaiellales > Gaiellaceae. Next base: position 1,484,451 of record OY970397.1, read on the forward strand.
CGGGGGCGCCGTCGCGCCAGCGGACGATCGTGTGGCGCATGAAGTTCTCGTCGTCGCGGTCGGGATAGTCGTACGGCCGGGCGTGGGCGCCGCGGCTCTCCTTGCGCGCGATGCCGGCCTCGACCATGCAGGCCGAGAGCTCGAGCAGGAAGCCGAGCTCCATCGCCTGCGTCACGTCGTTGTTGAACACGGTGCCCTTGTCGTCCACGACGACGTGCTCGAACCGCTCGCGCAGGCTCTCGATCAGCTCGCCCTGCCGGCGCATCTGGTCCTCGCGGCGGAAGACGCCGAAGTTCTCGTGCATGGAGGACGCCATCTCGTCGCGGATCGCGTGCGGCCGCTCGCCGTCGCGCCGGTCGAGGAGCTCCTTGAGCTCAACCTGGGCGTCCGCGATCGCGCTCGATGGCACCGCCACCGTCGTGTGCCCCATCGCCCACTCGGCCGCGGCCGCGCCCGAGCGCTTGCCGTAGGTGATGGTCTCCATGAGCGCGTTGCCGCCCAGGCGGTTCGCGCCGTGCACCGAGACGCACGCGCACTCGCCCGCGGCGTAGAGCCCGTCGAGCTCGGTCTTGCCGTCGAGGTCGGTCTCGACGCCGCCCATGTGGTAGTGGGCGCCCGGCCGGACGGGGATCGGGTCGTAGATCGGATCCACGCCCGCGAAGACCATGGAGAGCTCGCGCGTCCCGTGGAGCCGCTCGATGATCTTCTCCGCGCCGAGGTGGCGCAGGTCGAGGAGGACGTTGCCGTCCACGCCCCGGCCCTGATCGATCTCGGTCTGCTCCGCACGCGAGATGACGTCGCGCGAGGCGAGCTCCATCGCGTTCGGCGCGTAGTCCTTGAGGAACCGCTCGCTCTCCGAGTTCAGGAGGTAGGCGCCTTCGCCGCGGCAGCCCTCGGTGATCAGCACGCCGGTCGGGGAGAGCGTCGTCGGGTGGAACTGCATCATCTCCATGTCCTTCAGGGGCACGCCCATCCGGAGCGCGAGCGCCATGCCGTCGCCCGTGCAGGAGTACGCGTTCGTCGTCCCCGTGTAGAGGCGGCCCGCGCCGCCGGTCGCGAGGATGACCGTTTTCGCGCCGATCGCCTTGAGGCCGCCGTTCAGGATGTCCCAGGCGATGACGCCCTGGCAGCGCCCGTCGTCCTCGACGAGCTTCCAGGCGAACCACTCCTCGTAGGCGGGGATGTCGCGCCGCATGACCTGCTCGTAGAGCACGTGCACGAGCACGTGGCCCGTGATGTCCGCGGCGAACGCGGTGCGGGGCTCGCCGGCGGCGCCGAACGGGCGCTGCGCGATCTTCCCTTCCTCGTTCCGCGAGAAGACGGCGCCCCAGTGCTCGAGCTGGTACACGTCGTCGGGCGCCTCGTCGCAGAGCACCTGGATCGCGTCCTGGTCGCCCAGGTAGTCGGAGCCCTTGACCGTGTCGAACGCGTGCTTCTCGGGGTCGTCCTCGGACGCGTTTCCGAGCGCCGCGTTGATGCCGCCCTCGGCCGCGCCGGAGTGGCTGCGAACCGGATGGATCTTGGAGAGAAGTGCGACGTCCGCCCCCGCGTCATGGGCTTCGATCGCGGCGCGCATCCCGGCACAGCCGGCGCCGACGATGAGGACGTCGTGCTGAGCTTCCACCGAACGGAGACGCTATACGACGAGGCGGGGACTGCGCCTCGTGACGACAGGCGCTAGGAGGGCTAAGCGCGCGGCCCGGCGGAGGCGATCGCCTCGCCGGCGTCCTCGGCGAACTTCAGGAAGTTCTCGTTGAACTTCCCGGCGAGGTAGGCCGCCTTCTCGTCGTAGGCGGCGGGATCGGCCCACGTCGAGCGCGGGTCGAGGAGCGCGGAGTCCACGCCGGGCACCTCGATGGGCACCTCGAAGCCGAAGACCGGGTCCCCCCGGTACTTGACGCCCTCGAGCTCGCCTGAGAGCGCCGCGTCGAGCAGGGCGCGCGTCGCCGCGATCGGCATGCGCTCGCCCTCGCCGAAGGGCCCGCCCGTCCAGCCGGTGTTCACGAGCCAGACGGAGGCGCCGTGCTCGTCGAGCTTCTTCCCGAGGAGCCGCGCGTACACGGCGGGCGGCTGCGGCATGAACGGGGCGCCGAAGCACGCCGAGAAGGTCGGCTGCGGCTCGGTCACGCCGATCTCCGTCCCGGCCAGCTTGGCCGTGAAGCCGGAGACGAAGTAGAAGAGCGCCTGATCGCGCGAGAGGCGCGCGATGGGCGGCAGGATCCCGAAGGCGTCCGCCGTGAGGAAGACGACCGAGCTCGGGTGGCCCGCGCGCTTCTCGGGCAGCGCGTTCGCGATCTGCTCGAGTGTGTACGCCGCGCGCGTGTTCTCGGTCTTCGAGTCGTCGTCGAGGTCGAGGCGGCCCTGCTCGTCGGCGACCACGTTCTCGAGCACGGTCCCCCAGGAGTGCGTGGTCTTGAAGATCTCGGGCTCGGCCTCGGCCGAGAGGCGGATCACCTTGGCGTAACAGCCGCCCTCGAAGTTGAAGACGCCCTCGTTCCCCCAGCCGTGCTCGTCGTCGCCGATCAGCTTGCGTTCGGGATCGGCGGAGAGCGTGGTCTTGCCGGTGCCGGAGAGGCCGAAGAAGACCGCGACGCGCCCGTCCTCGCCGACGTTCGCCGAGCAGTGCATCGGGAGGACGCCGTCGAGCGGCAGGCGATCGTTCATGAGGCTGAAGATGGACTTTTTGATCTCGCCCGCGTAGAACGTCCCGCCGATCACGACCTCGAGCCGCGTGGGATGGAGGACGACGAAGGTCTCCGACCGGGTGCCGTCCTCCTCGGGATCGGCCTCGAGGTCGGGCGCGTGCAGCACAGTCGCGTCCGGCTCGAAGTCCTCGAGCTCCTCCTCGGTCGGCTCGATGAAGAGCGTCTTCGCGAAGAGCGCGTGGTACGGGCGGTTGGTCACGACGCGGACAGAGAGTCGGTGTGCGGGGTCGGCGCCGGCGAACGCATCGATGACGTAGAGGACGTCCTCGTCCGAGAGATGCGCGGCCACCTTGGCGCGCAGCCCATCGAAGTGCTCCTCGTCGATCGGGCAGTTCACGTCGCCCCACCAGATGCGGTCGTGCGACTCGGGCTCGTCCACGATGAACTTGTCCTTGGGCGAGCGGCCCGTGTGCTTGCCCGTGTCCACCATGAGCGGCCCGCCCTCCGCGAGGCGCCCCTCGCCGCGCTCGAGCGCATGCGTGTAGAGGAGCGCGGTGGTCGGGTTGCGGAGGACGCGTCCGCTGGGATCGAGTCCGTGATCCTCGAGCCCGCCGTGACCTTGTACCGGTGTGGTGATCGCCATGTGTCGGTCGTACCCGCGTGCCTGCACGCGCAACGTGAAGGCGGTAAGGCTATCCGGCGCGCGGCCGCTACGCTCGCCGAATGCCGGGCCGCGACCTCGCGCTCGAGCCGACGCAGGTCGTTCCGCGCCCCCGCGATGAGGTCTTCGCGGGCTTCTCCGACCCCTCGACTACCGCCGCGGGCGGCTGGCCGAGCTGCTCGGCGGGAGCGACGTGACGAACGAGGCGCCCGTGGCGTAGAGCAGGTTGGGCGGCCCGGCCGGATCGAGGCCGAGCGCCAGGAGCACCCGGGCCTCCACCTCTCCGTCCGGCTCGGCCGCCCGCCACTCGGCGGGGCCGCGCTCGACGTCGAAGCTCCGCAGGCCGCCCGCCTCGAAGAGCCCGCGCTCGTGGTCGCCGAGCTCCCCGGGATCGGTGGCGGCGCCGATCCGGAACGGGATGCGGACCCCGAGGGCGGGCGCACGCTCGAGCCCCGGCTCCACGTGGATCCGCGCGTAGCGGAACGGCGCGCCGAACAGGACCCCCGGCAACCCGCCCGCGGTCACGTAGGAGCGGAGGAAGAGCACGGTCGGCTCGTCCTCGTGCTCCACGTAGGTGCGCACGTTCAGCTGCGAGAACGGGGGCGTCGGCACCCGCCCGAGCCGGCCGGGGCCGAACCGCACCGCAACCACGGAGACGAGATGGCGCCCGCCCACCGTCGCGGGCGCGAGCCCGGCGGGCGCAACGCGCTCGATCGCCGCCGGGTCGACCGGCCAGGAGCAGAGCACGAGGTCGCGGACGGCGAGCCGGAGGCGCACGGCGCAAGTGTCGCGCCTCCGGCCGCCGCCCTGCGAGCTAGTCGAAGACCGCGCAGAACGGCTCCAGCTCGTTCCCGGCCTCGATGCCCTCCCGGATCGGGTGCGGCCCGGCGGAGAAGAGGATCTCCCCGGTTCGCGGGTCGATCACGACGCGACCGACGTCCTTGAGCTGCTCGCCGAAGACGTTCGCGGCGAGCCCGGTCGCGACGATCAGCGGCCCGGAGTCGGTGAAGAGCGTCGTCTGCATGAAGTGGTCCGGCCCCTCCCGGAACGTCTGGCCGGTCGTCAGGTTGGCGATCGTGTTCTCCTCGTTGATGTGGATCTGTACGCGGACGAGCGCTCCGGTGGTCTCGTCGAAGAACCGGAAGCGGTCGCCGCTCAGGTGGATCTCCCAGCGCAGGACGCCGCAGGACGTGGCGCCCTGGACGACCTGGTTCTGGCTCACCTCGGTGCGCTGCGGTGCCCCCGCCCACGCGGGCGATGCGGCGAAGGCGGCGACGCCCAGCGCGGCGAGCAGGACTAGACGGCGGAGCAGGTGGTGACGCACGAAGTCTCCCTTCTTCGGGTGTCAGAACGCTGCCCTGACGGGCGCTCCGATCCTATGACGGACGGGGCGCCGCGGCAGGAACGGGTCGCGAATGACGGAATTCCCGCACGTGGACACGTCGCGCGCCATCGATCGCTTCCTCGAGAGCCCCGCGCTCTCCGACGCGACGCGGCGCGCGTACCGGATCGACCTGGACGAGTTCGCGGGCTGGCTCGGCGAGAGCCGGTCGGTCGAGGACGTGGACACGCGGCTCTTCTCGGAGTACGCGGCGTGGCTCGGCCGCGACCGGCCCGGGCGGCAGCCCCGCCGGATCGCGCCGAACACGCTCGCGCGCAAGCTCGCCGCGGTCCGCTCGTTCCTGCGCTCGGCGCTCGGCCCGTCGCGCGTCCCCGACCTCGCGCTCGCCGGCCGCCGCCGGCGCCGCCTGCCGAACCCGCCCAAGCAGCAGGAGACCGAGGCGCTCCTCGACGGCCTCGGCGGCGACGATGCGCTCGCGCTCCGAAACCGCGCGCTCTTCGAGCTCGTCTACTCGGCGGGCCTGCGGTCGCAGGAGGCGGTGGACCTCGACCTCGCGGACGTCCAGTTCGACGCGGAGCTCGTCCACGTGCGCGGAAAGGGCGGCAAGGAGCGCGCGGTGCCGCTCGGCGAGGAGGCCTCCTACCGGCTGCGCCTCTACCTCGAGGACGGGCGCCCCGCGCTCGCGAAGGGCGCCGAGAACCGTCTCTTCCTGTCCGTGCGCGGACATCCGCTCGAGACCTCGACGCTCCGGCGCCTCCTGCCCAACCCGCACCGCCTGCGCCACGCGTTCGCCACCGACCTCCTCGAGGGCGGAGCCGACCTCCGCACGATCCAGGAGCTCCTCGGCCACTCGTCCCTCTCGACCACCCAGACCTACAGCCACGTGGACGCCAAGCGCCTGCGGAAAATCTATGACCGCTCCCACCCCAGAGCCTGACGTCGCGGTCGAGAGCTTCCTCGCGCTGCTGGGAGCCCGCCGCTCGCCCCGCACCGTCGACGCCTACCGCCGCGACCTCACCGACCTCGCGCGCTTCCTCGGCCGCTCGCCCACGTCGGCGTCGACGGACGAGGTGCAGGCCTGGCTCGCCGAGCTCCGCGCGCCAGGGGCTCGCGCCGGCGTCCATCGCGCGCAAGGCCTCGGCCACACGGACCTTCTTCCGCCACCTCGTCCTGCTCGGGATCCGGCCGGACAACCCGGCCGCCGATGTGCCGCTGCCGAGGCGCCGCCAGAAGCTCCCGCGCTCGCTCACGCCCGCCGAGATGGAGCGCCTGATCGCGGCGGCGAACGGCACCGCGCCGCGCAACTTCCGCGACCGCGCGCTCGTCGAGCTCCTCTACGGCGCGGGACTCCGCGTGAGCGAGGCGGTCGGGCTCGAGCTCGGCGGCGTGGATCTCGACGAGCGGCTCGTACGCTGCGTCGGCAAGGGCGACAAGGAGCGGATCGTGCCGCTCGGCCGCGAGGCGGTCGAGGCCGTGCGGCGCTACCTCGCCCGGGGGCGGCCCTACCTCGACAGGCGCCGCCGCCCCGACCTCTTCCTGAACGCCCAGGGCGGCGCGCTCACCCGCGCGGGCGCGTTCCTCATCCTGCGCCGGCTCGCCGTGCAGGCAGGGCTCGAGCCGGAGCGAATCCACCCGCATCTCCTGCGCCACTCGTTCGCGACGCACCTCCTCGAGGGCGGCGCCGACCTACGGAGCGTCCAGGAGATGCTCGGCCACGCCGACCTGGGGACGACCGAGGTCTACACGCACGTCAGCGAGAAGCGGCGGCGCGAGACGTACTTCCGCGCGCACCCGCACGCGAAGCGTCAAGCCACTTCGCGCAAGGCGCCCGACCGCACGTCGTAGATCCAGCCGCTCACGGTCACGCCGGCGATGTACGGCGACGCCTTCGCCTTCGCGACGCTCTGCCGCACGCTCTCCTCGAGGTCGGGGAACGGCTGGAAGTCCACGTCCGAGGCGTCGGCGTCCTTCTCCGCCTTGAGCTTCTCGCGCAGGTCGTCGTTCGAGAAGGTGAGCATCCCGCAGTCCGTGTGGGCGATCACGAACGCCTCCTCGGTGCCGAGGAGGTTGTGCGAGATGCAGAGCGAGCGGATCGCGTCGTCGGTGACGAGGCCGCCGGCGTTGCGGATCACGTGCGCGTCGCCCTCCTCGAGCCCGAGCGCCTTCGCCGGGTCGATGCGCGCGTCCATGCAGGTCACCACCGCGAAGCGCCGGCCGGGTGGCATCGGCAGATCGCCCTTCTCGAAGTCGCTCGCGTAGTCGGAGTTCGCCTGGAGCAGCTCCTCGCGCACGGACATCACACGGCCTCCTGTAGTCGCGTTACTTCCGATAATGAAGTAACGCGGAGACTAGCGTGCGCGCGCCTTGCGGCGCAGGCTGTCGGCGACCGAGCCGGCGGCGGCGCGGATGTCCTGCTCCTCCGCCTCGTTGGCGAAGTGGTCGAGGAGCGTGATCGTGTCCTGCGCGGGTGAGCCGTTCTTCAGGCAGAGGATGGCGAGGCGCCGCACGGCGTTCACCGGGTCGGCGTTCGCGAGCTCGTGGAGCAGCGGCCGGTTGCCGTTGACGAGGCCCGGATGGTCGCGGGAGAGCAGCTCGAGCGAGAGGAGCGCCGAGCCGCGGCAGGCCGGGCTCTCGTCCTCGAGCCCGCGCCGCAGGAGCTCGGTCTTCTGCGCGAAGCGGAGCTGGCCGATCGCGCGGTAGGCCTGCGCGCGAACGCGGAAGTCCGGGTCCCGCGCGGCCGCCTCGAGCTCCTCGTCGACGGCGCGGCGAAGGTCTGCGAGCGCGCGCTCCCCCGGCTCAGCCGCGGCGCGGGCGGCGGCCTCGGAAAGATCCACTAGCGCGCGACGGGCGCTCCGCCCGCGACGTCGGAGGCGGGGCGGCTGCCCGGCCCGATGTACTGGGCCGACGGGCGGATCAGCCGGCCGGTGCGCTTCTCCTCGAGGATGTGGGCCGACCAGCCGGCGACGCGCGCGCACGCGAACATGGCAGGCGTCAGGTCGGGCGGGATCTCGGCCACGTCGAGGACGACCGCGGAGTAGAACTCGACGTTGGTCGCGATCACGTAGTCCGGCTTCCGGTCGCGGAGCGCGGCGAGCGCGGCCTGCTCGAGCGCCTCTGCGACCTCGTAGCGCGGCGAGCCGAGCTCCTGGGCGGTGCGCTTGAGGATCCGCGAGCGGGGATCCTCGGCGCGGTAGACCCGGTGGCCGAAGCCCATGATTCGTCCCCGCGTGTCGAGCAGGTTCTTCACGTAGCCGTCGGGGTCGCCGCTCGCGGCCACCTCGTTGAGCATCGGAAGCACGCGCGCCGGCGCGCCGCCGTGGAGCGGGCCGCTGAGCGCGCCGACCGCCGCCGACATCGCGGCGCCGCAGTCCGCACCGGTCGACGCCGTGATGCGGGCGGTGAAGGTCGAGGCGTTCAGGCCGTGCTCGGCGGTGCAGATCCAGTAGGTGTCGATCGCCTTGACGTGATCCGGGTTCGCCTCGCCGCGCCAACGAAGGAGGAACTTCTCGGCGGCCGTCTCGCCTTGGGCGACGACGTCGTCGGAGGCCGGCTCGCGGCCGTCGGCGACAGCGGCCGACTGCGCGACGATGGACATCATCTCGGCCGAGAGGCGGGCGAGGTCGTCGCGGGCCTCCTCGTCCGAGATGTCGATGATCTTCTTGAGGCCCCACTCGGCGGAGAGATGCGCGGTCTCGGCCTGGAGGTCGGACGGCGCGTTCCCGGAGAGGCCCTTCGGCTCGTAGGGCTCCGGGTCGGGCATCCCCGGCTCGAAGCTGTTGTCGACGAGGAGGCCCCAGATCTGCTCGTAGTGGTAGCGGCCGACGAGGTCCTCGATGTCCACCCCGCGGTAGCGGAGCGCACCCCCCTCGCGGTCGGGCTCGGCGATCTCGGTCTGGAAGGCGACGACGCCCTCGAGTCCTGGCCTGAACTCGTTCACGCGCGCAAATGTACCCGGTCGGGCGAAACGGCAGGCGGCTCGAGAGTCTCGGATAAAGTCGGCGGCGTGCCGCACCGCGTAACGCTCATCCCCGGCGACGGGACCGGCCCCGAGATCGCCGAGGCCACGCGCCGCGTGATCGATGCGAGCGGCGCCGAGATCGAGTGGGACGTCCAGCTCGCGGGCGCCGACGTGATGGACCAGCACGGCGGCAACCCGCTCCCGGATCACGTGCTCGACTCGATCCGAACGAACGGCACCGCCATCAAGGGTCCGATCACGACGCCGGTCGGCACCGGCTTCCGCTCCGTGAACGTCGCGCTCCGCAAGAGCCTCGACCTCTACGGCCAGGTGCGGCCCTGCAAGACGTACCCGGGTGTGCGCACGCGCTACGAGGACGTGGACATCGTGCTCGTGCGCGAGAACACCGAGGATCTCTACGCCGGGATCGAGTTCGAGGAGGGGACGCCGGACGCGCTCGATCTGATCGAGTGGCTGGGCGAGCGCGGCGCGACCGTGCGCCCCGGCTCCGGGATCTCGATCAAGCCGATCTCCGTCGAGGGCTCGCGGCGGATCGTGCAGTTCGCCTTCGACTACGCCAGGCGCAACGGCCGCCGCAAGGTCACGGCCGTGCACAAGGCGAACATCATGAAGTTCACGGACGGGCTCTACCTGCGCGTCGCGCGCGAGGTGGCCGTGGAGAACGGGGACATCGAGTTCGAGGATCGCATCGTGGACAACCTCTCGATGCAACTCGTCCAGCGGCCCGAGGAGTACGACGTCCTCGTCTGCCCGAACCTGTACGGCGACATCGTCTCCGACCTCGCCGCCGGCCTGATCGGCGGGCTGGGCCTCGCGCCGGGCGGGAACTTCGGTGAGCAGGCCGCGGTGTTCGAGCCGACGCACGGCTCGGCGCCCAAGTACACCGGCCAGAACCGCGTGAACCCGATGGCGATGATGCTCTCCGGCGTCATGATGCTGCGCCACCTGGAGGAGCGCGAGGCGGCCGAGCGCCTGGAGGACGCGATCGCCGCGGTGATCGCCGAGGGCCGCTCGGTCACGTACGACATGAAGCCGACCCGCGACGACCCGACGGCCGTCGGGACGAGCGAGGTCGCGGACGCAATCATCGAGCGAATGGGAGTGACGGTTTGAGACAGAAGGTGACCGTCGTCGGCGCGGGGAACGTGGGCGCGACCGCGGCGCAGGAGATCGCACGGCGCGACTACGCAGACGTCGTCCTCGTGGACATCAAGGAAAACCTGCCGCAGGGCAAGGCGCTCGACATGAACCAGGCGGGCGCGGTGCTCGGCTACGAGCCGAACGTCCTCGGGTCGAACGGCTACGAGGAGACGAAGGACTCCGACGTCGTCGTCATCACCGCGGGCCTGCCGCGCTCGCCGGGCATGAGCCGCGACGACCTGGTGCAGACGAACGAGAAGATCGTCGGCTCCGTCACCGAGTCGGTGGTCGAGCACTCCCCGGACGCGATCCTGATCGTGGTCTCGAACCCGCTCGACGCCATGTGCCACGTGGCGAAGGCGACCTCGGGCTGGCCGAAGGAGCGCGTCTTCGGCATGGCCGGGATCCTCGACACGGCGCGGTTCTCCGCGTTCATCGCCGAGGCGGCCGGCGCGTCCGTGAAGGACGTGACCGCGATGGTGCTCGGCGGCCACGGCGACCAGATGGTCCCGGTCGTCTCGGCTACGAGCGTCGGCGGCATCCCGCTCACGAAGCTCGTGGACGGCGCGACGATCGACGCGATGGTCGAGCGGACGCGGAAGGGCGGCGGCGAGATCGTCAACCTGCTCGGCACCTCGGCCTGGTACGCCCCCGGCGCCGCGGCCGCGCAGATGGTGGACGCCGTTTGCCTGGACGAGAAGCGCGTGCTCCCGTGCACCGCGTACCTCGAGGGCGAGTACGGGATCGACGGGCTCTACATGGGTGTCCCCGTCAAGCTCGGCAAGGACGGCGTGGAGGAGATCGTCGAGCTCGACCTGACGGACGGCGAGCGCGCGGAGCTCGAGCAGTCGGCGGCCGCGGTGCGCGAGGTCGTGGGCGTGCTGGCGCGCGCCTCGTAGAGTCACGTCCACAATGGGCGCGTGAAGCGCCTCCTCATCATCCTCGGCGCGGTCGCGGCGGCCGTCGTCATCGGGTCGCTGTTCATCCCGTCGGACTACTACCTGTACCTCCCGGACAAGGCCCGTCCGGTGGACTCGCTCGTCACGGTCCCGGGCGAGAAGAAGACGGACGAGAACTCGAACGGCGGCGGGATCTACATGGTGGACGTCCTCGTCGCGAAGGCTTCGCTCGCCGAGCGCGTCTTCCCGGAGATCCGCGACGGCGCGACGCTCCTCCCGGCCAAGGCGGTGAACCCGGGCGGCGTGAGCCAGAAGCAGCTGAACCAGCAGGGGCTGAACCAGATGACCCAGTCGCAGGAGGCCGCAGTCACGGTCGCGCTCCGCCACCTCGGCTACAAGGTGAAGGTGAGCCGGGACGGCGCGGAGGTGATCCAGGTCGACCCGGACTACCCGGCCGACGGCGAGCTCGAGGTCGGCGACGTGATCGTCGAGTCGCGCGGGCTCGAGGTGAAGTCGCCGGAGGATCTCCAGCGGGCGATGGCGGACGTGAAGCCCGGCCAGAAGGTGGACATCGTCGTGGAGCGGAAGGGCAAGCGGGTGCCGCTCACCGTCGGGACGGCCAAGTCGCCGAACCCGAAGACGCCCGACAAGGCGATCTTCGGCATCGTGGTCGAGCAGGCCGCCGAGTTCACGTTCCCGATCGACATCAAGTTCAACTCGGGCGCGATCGGCGGGCCCTCGGCCGGCCTCGCCTTCTCGCTCGACATCGTGGACGAGCTCGGCGAGGACATCGACAAGGGCCGCAAGATCGCCGTCACGGGGACGATCGACCTCGCGGGCCGGGTCGGCGTCATCGGCGGGATCAAGCAGAAGACGATCGGCGCGCGCCAATCGGGCGCGACGCTCTTCCTCGTCCCGGACGAGAACGCGGCCGAGGCGCGCAAGTACGCGGACGACATGAAGATCGTCCCGGTCACGACGTTCGACGAGGCGCTCGCGAAGCTCGGCGCCCAGTGATCCGTTTACCGATCTGACACTTCGCGGAATTTGCAGGAACTCCGCGGTGGGAAGCCATGGCCGGACGAGCCGGTTGGCCTATCATCGCCCGAGTCCGAAGGGACCGGACTCGATTGGCGAATCACCCCCCGAAGCATCAGGGCACCGCGACCAGCGCGGTCACCTGCGACGATTGCTTCTTCCGTCGCGCGCAGCTCTGTGCGCTTCCCGGGAACACCGTCTGCCCGACGTTCCGCCCCGCCGTCGAGGCGCGGGTCGAGCCGCCGGCCAAGCAGCTGCGGGCGGTCTACGTTCCTAGGCCGCGACGGGCACGGACGCCGCGAGGCGCGCGACGCCCTCGCCGATCTCGTCCGCGGTCGCGAAGCTGAAGGCGAGCCGGGCGGACTGCTCGCCGCCGCCCGAGAGGAAGAAGTCGGCGCCCTTGACGAACGTGACGCCCTCGGCCGCCGCGCGCTGCATGAGCGCGGCCGCGTCGACGCCGGGCAGGTCGAGCCAGAGGAAGTAGCCGCCCTCGGGGCGGTTCCACTCGGCGGCGCCTGAGAGCTCGCGCTCGAGCGCGTCGAGCATCGCGTCGCGCCGGATCCGCAGGCCGTCCCGCACGGTCTCGATGTTCCGCTCGAACTGGCCCCCCGCGACGAACTCGGCGAGCGCGGCCTGGACGAAGATGGACGGCGACACGTAGTTCTCGAGGACCTGCCGCTCGACCGCGCCGACGAGCTCCTCCGGAAGGATCACGTAGCCGACCCGGATGCCCGGCGCGACGGTCTTCGAGAACGAGCTCAGGAAGAGCGACTCGCCGCCCGAGAGCTCGAAGATGGTGGGGACGTCCTCGCCCTCGAACCGGAGCAGGCCATAGGGGTCGTCCTCGAGGACGAGCGTCTCGGTGGCGCGCGCGACCTCGAGCAGCCGCTCGCGGCTCGCCCGGCCGAGCGTGCGCCCGCTCGGGTTCTGGAACGTCGGGATCGTGTAGACGACCTTGGGGCCGGAGGTGCTCTCGAGCGCGACCGCGAGCGCGTCCACGTCGAGCCCTTCGTCGGTCTGCGGGATCGCGACGGCCTGCGCGCCGAGCGCCCGGAGGATGCCGACCGACCGGTCGTAGCAGGGCGCCTCGATGAAGATCGTCGCGCCCTCGTCCACGAGGTGCTTCGCGACGAAGTGGAAGCCCTGGAGCGACCCGGTCGTGAGGACGATCCGCTCGGGCGCGACGTCGTGCCGCCCGGCCACCCAGTCGCGGAGCGGCGGGTAGCCCGAGGGCGGCCCGTAGTTGAGGGCGCGCGCGCCGTCGTGGGCGGCGGCGGCCTGCGCGGCCACGCCGAACGCCTCGGTCGGAAGCAGGTCGGGCCCGGGAATCCCGCGGGCGAAGGAGATCTCGGCCATGGTCCCGAGTCTAGTCAGGCGAGGGCCGCGACGGTGTCGGCTGCGAGCTGCGCGACCTCCGTCGGGTTCGTGCCGACGCGGACGCCCTGGGCCTCGAGCGCTTCCTTCTTCGCCTGGGCCGTGCCGGACGTGCCGGAGATGATCGCGCCCGCGTGGCCCATCGTCTTCCCGGGCGGGGCCTCGAAGCCGGCGATGTAGGCCACGACCGGCTTCGTCATGTGCTCGCCGATGTAGGCCGCGGCCTTCTCCTCCTCCGCTCCGCCGATCTCGCCGACCATGACGACCACCTCGGTCTCGGGATCGGCCTCGAAGCGCGAGAGGATGTCGATGAAGGACGTGCCCACCACGGGGTCGCCGCCGATGCCTACGATCGTGGACTGGCCGATCCCGAGCTGCGTGAGCTCGTGGCCGATCTGGTACGTCAGCGTCCCCGAGCGCGAGACGAGCCCGACTCCGCCCTCCTTGAAGATCTCGGCCGGGATGATCCCCACGTTCGCCTTGCCCGGCGAGAGGACACCCGGGCAGTTCGGGCCGACGAGCGTGATCCCGCGCGGGCGCACGTAGTTGTAGACCTGGAGCATGTCGTGGGCCGGGACGCCCTCGGTGACGCAGATGACCGTCTCGATCCCGGCGTCCACGGCCTCGTACATCGCGTCCGCGACGAAGCGCGCCGGGACGAAGATGAGCGACGTGTTCGCCTGGGTCTCGTCGACCGCCTCGCGCACCGAGTTGAAGACCGGAATGCCGTTCACGTCCTCGCCGCCCTTGCCCGGCGTGACGCCCGCGACGACGTTCGTCCCGTAGTCGCGGTTCCGCGTCGCGTGGAACGAGCCCTCCTTGCCGGTGACGCCCTGGACGACGAGGCGCGTCTCGTTGGTGACGACGATCGCCACTACGCCGCCGCCTTCGCGAGCTCGACCGCGCGCTGCGCCGCGGAGAGCATGGTCTCCTCGACATGGACGTTCTCGGACGCGGCGTCGGCGAGGAGCTTCCGCCCCTCGACCGCGTTCGTGCCGTCCAGGCGCACGACGATCGGGTGCGGGATGTCGATCTGCTCGAGCGCCTCGAGGATCCCCTGCGCGACCAGGTCGGTGCGCGTGATGCCGCCGAAGACGTTGAAGAGGATCGAGCGGACCTGCGGGTCGGCGGCGATCACCTCGAGCGCGTCCACGACGCCCTGCGCGCCACCTCCGCCGCCGAGGTCGCAGAAGTTCGCGGCGCGTCCGCCGGCCTGCGCGATCACGTCGAGCGTGGACATGACGAGCCCGGCGCCGTTGCCGAGGATGCCGACCTCGCCGTCGAGCTTCACGTACGTGACGCCCTTCTCGCGCGCGAGGCGCTCCTCGGGCGGGTACGCGTCGAGGTCGCGCATCTCCGCGATGTCGGGGTGCCGGTAGAGCGCGTTGTCGTCCACCGTGAACTTCGAGTCGAGGGCGCGCACCTCGCCGTCCGGCGTGACGATCAGCGGGTTGATCTCGCAGAGCATCGCGTCGCACTCGACGAAGGCCTTGTAGAGCTTCTCGATGAGTGCGAGCGTCTGCTTCTGCTCGGACGGATCGGAGATCCCCGCGCGGAAGACGAGCCAGCGGCCCTGGTACGGGTGGTAGCCCGCGACCGGGTCGATGTGCAGCCGCGCGAGCGCGTCCGGCGTCTTCTCGGCCACCTCCTCGATGTCGATCCCACCCTCCGTGGTCAGCATGAGGAGCGGCTTCTTCTCGCCCCGGTCGAACGTGATCGAGAGGTAGTACTCGTTCGCGATGTCCGAGGCCTTCTCGACCCAGAGGCGGCGCACGATGTGGCCGCGGATGTCGAGCCCGAGGATCTCGCTGGCGCGCTCCTCCGCCTCGTCCGGGGTCGCGGCGAGCTTGATCCCTCCCGCCTTGCCGCGCCCACCGACGAGCACCTGCGCCTTGACGACGACGGGGCCGCCGAGCTCCTCCGCCGCGGCACGCGCCTCCTCAGGCGTCAGCGCGACGCGCCCCTCGGAGACGGGGATGCCGAAGCGCGTGAAGAGCTCCTTGCCCTGGTGCTCGTAGAGGTCCATCCGGCGGGCGAGTCTACCCCGCCGCCGACGAACAGCGCCTCGCTAGAGTCGAGCGCATGGACGCGATCGCTGTCGAGGGTCTCGAGAAGACGTACGCGAAGGACATCAAGGCGCTCGACGGCGTGTCGTTCCAGGTACGCGAGGGCGAGGTCTTCGGGCTCCTCGGACCGAACGGGGCCGGGAAGTCCACGACCGTCCGAGTGCTCGCGACGCTCACGCAGCCGGACGCCGGGCGCGCCGAGGTGGCGGGCCACGACGTCGCGCGCGAGCCGAACGCGGTGCGCCGCTCGATCGGCTACGTGGCGCAGGCGACCGGCGTCGACCTCCAGGCGACCGGCCGCGAGAACCTGACGCTCCAGGGCCACGTACAGGGGCTGCGCCGAGGCGACCTCGACCGGCGCGTGGACGAGCTGCTCGAGCTGCTCGGCCTGACCGACGCCGCCGACCGGGTCGTGAGCGGCTACTCGGGCGGCATGAAGCGGCGGCTCGACATCGGGCTCGGCCTCGTGCACCGGCCGCGCGTCCTCTTCCTGGACGAGCCGACCACCGGCCTCGACCCCGAGGCGCGCGCCGCGATGTGGACCGAGCTCGAGCGGCTCGCGGAGACCGAGTCGCTGACCGTGCTCCTCACGACGCACTACCTCGAGGAGGCCGACCATCTCGCCAACCGACTGGCAATCGTCTCGCGCGGGCGGATCGTCGCGGAGGGCACGCCGGAGGGGCTCAAGCACGACCTGCGCGGCGACTCGGTGACCGCCGAGCTCTCAAACGGCCGCGGGCCCGGCGCCGCCGAGGTCGTGCGCAGGCTCGAGGCGGTGATCGACGTCTCGTGCGAGGGCTCGAGCCTCCGCGCGCGCGTGGACAACGGCGGACGCGCGGTGCCCGGGATCATCTCGGCCCTCGAGGGCGCCGGCATCGACGTCGAGTCCGTGACGGTCGCGCGGCCGTCGCTCGACGACGTCTACCTCCACTACACGGGCCGCGACTTCCGCCGCGAGGACGAGGAGCAGGCGTGACGACGGCGCTCGCGCACACCTGGTACATGCTCGGCCGTCAGACGCGGAACCTCATCCGCCAGCCGATCTGGATCTTCATCCTCCTCGTCCAGCCGTTCTTCTGGCTGCTCCTCTACAGCCAGCTCTTCCGGCGGATCACCGACCTGCCCGGCTTCGGCACGACCTCGTACATCACGTTCCTCGTGCCCGGCATCGTGATCATGACCGCGTTCTTCTCCGCCACCTGGAGCGGCATGGCGATGATCGAGGACGTGAAGCTCGGCGTCGTCGAGCGGTTCCTCGCGACCCCGGCCCGGCGGAGCTCGCTCGTCATGTCGCAGGTCGTCCGCTCGGGGCTCCAGTCGGTGCTCCAGGCGTTCATCATCCTCGGCATCGGCTTCCTCATGGGCGCCCGCGTGCACGCGGGCGCCCCGGGCTGGATCGTGATCTTCCTCGCCGCGTTCCTCGTCGCCGCCTGCTTCGCCGGCATTTCGCACGGCGTCGCGCTGCTCACGCGCCAGGAGGCGACGATGATCGCGATCTCGAACTTCATCGGCCTGCCGCTCCTCTTCATCTCGACGGCGCTCATCGCCGAGACGCTCATGCCGGGCTGGATGCAGTGGGCGGCGCGCTTCAACCCGGTGCAGTGGGGGATCTCCTCGGCGAGATCGGTCATGCTCCCCGGTACCGACTGGTCTGCGACGTGGACACACCTTGGATACCTGCTTGCCGCTACGGTCGCGACGACAGCGTTCGCGACCTGGGCGTTCAGGGCATACCGTCGCACGCTGTAGGGATCTCAACCGCACCGGAAGGAGAGCCATGTCCACGCTTCGCGACGAAGACATCGAGACCAACGGCGGGCTGACACCCAGCTCGGAGATGGAGACCGACGTGGACGCGGACGACGCGGACTCGGACTCGACGGACGACTCGGACAGCGCCGACACGACGGACGATGCCGACGCGGACGACCCGGACTCCGGGCCTCAGGACTCGGGCGAGTAGCGCGGCGCTCGCGCGCTGCGTCGCTCCGGTCGATCCCGACCGGTTTCTCGACGACTGCTGGGAGCGCCGCCCGCTCGTCTGCGAGCGCGGCGGCGCTGCCCGGTTCGACGACCTCCTCTCGGAGCGCGACATCGAGGAGCTCGTCGCCTCGGGCGGCCTGCGCCACCCCGCGTTCCGCCTCGTCAAGGCGGGCGAGCACATCCGGCTCCGCGACTACTCCACCGACATCCCCTGGCGGCCGAGCGCCTTCACCGGCGTGGCCGACGCCTCGCAGGTGGCCGAGGCCTTCGCGGACGGTGCGACGATCGTCGTCCAGGGCCTCCATCACTGGTGGCGGCCGCTCGCGGTCTTCTGCCGGGAGCTCGAGGCCGAGCTCGGCCAGCCTACCCAGGCGAACGCGTACTGGACGCCGCGCGACTCCCAGGGGCTGCCCGTGCACCACGACACGCACGATGTCTTCGTCCTCCAGGTCGCCGGCGAGAAGCGCTGGCTCGTCTACGAGCCGAAGCTCGAGCTGCCGCTGCGCGACCAGCGCTACTCGGATTCGATGGGCGAGCCGGGCGAGCCCGTGCACGACATCGTCCTGCGCGCCGGCGACTCGCTCTACATGCCGCGCGGCTGGCTTCACCAGGCGATGACGTCGTCGGTGGACTCGCTCCACCTGACCGTGGGCGTGAACGTCTACACGTGGATCGACGCGGCCCGCGCGGCCCTGCGGCGCGCGGAGTCGGACGTCGAGTGGCGGCGGTCGGTGCCGGCCGACGGCGAGGGCGGCGGAGAGCTGGTCGAGCTCCTCGCCGAGCACATGGAGCCCGAGGACGTCGTGCGGCGCATGCGGCGGCGGTTCGTCGGCTCGCGGCGCCCGGTCGGCGACGAGGCGATCTCGCAGCTGCGCGCGCTGGAAGGGCTGACCGCGGACTCGGAGGTCGAGCGGCGCCCGACCGTGATCGCGGAGCTCCACGTCCGCCGCGACGGCTTCGTCCTCGCGTTCGAGGGCAAGGCGCTGCGCCTGCCGGCGGCGACGGGCGAGGCGCTCGAGGAGCTGGTGACCGCCGAGAGCCCCGTCCGCCCGCGCGACCTGCCGGGCGACCTCGACGAGGAGAGCCGCCTCGTCCTCGTCAGGCGGCTCGTCCGCGAGGGCTTCCTCCGCGTGGTCGCCGAGCCCGGTGCGTAAGCCGGCACAGACCCGGCACACATCCGGCACTTTCGGTCACAGACACGCGCGCTTCTCGCCCATATGCTGAGGCCCATCCAACACACGCGCGGCCGACAGGAAACGCGACCGGCCGACCTCAGCAGCGCGGCTATGCGACCCGCAGGCGCGTGACTACGAAGCAACGCGGGCGACGTTCCTCGTCCGCGTTGCAGGTGAGGAGCGCGGGCTCGCCGATCTGCTCCTCGACCTCGGCCTCGTGCGTCTCTCCGGTCGCCGCTACACGGAAGCGGACGCGCCAGCGCCCCGGCTCGGACGGTTCCCAGCCCTCGAAGGCGAGGTCGTCGATCCCCGCGAGGCCGGTCTCCGCACGGATGCCCTGCTCGGCCGCCTGGACGGGGAACGGGAAGCACGAGCGGCCGCGGTACCGGTCGAGGTCGATGCGGTCCGCCGCAAGCTCGGCCACGACGCCCTCCGCCTCGCCGGGCCCGACGCGCCCGAAGAAGAGCCCGTCCGGGAGCGCGACGAGGTTGCCTGCGAAACGGTCGCCGCCCACGTGCGTGGACTGCCACACGCGTTCGGCCGCCGCGCCCGCCCGCAGCTCGTCGTACACCGGCCGCCCGTAGAGCGCACAGCAGCGGTCGCGCTTCCCGTGCGCGCAGACGACGAGCAGCGGCGGGCCGGGCGCGGCCGCCTCGAGTAGCGCGCGAACGTCGAGCCCGAGCAGGTCGTCGTGGGTCCCGACCCGGATGCCGACGACCCGCCGGTCGCGTTCGCGCGACCGGGCGACGAAGACCGAGACGCCGTCGCGCTCGTGCGGCCGGCGCACGAACAGAAAGCGCGAGCGCGACAACGCCGAGAGCTGTGCGCGGAGATGCTCCTTCACGGCGTCCGGGATCCGGCTCCCGCCGAGCGGGTCGCGCGCCCAGAGGCCGTGGTACTCGACGACGAGCCAATGGTCGACGCGGCTCGCCGTCGCGCCGAGCGGCTCCCCCCGCGCGCGAGACAGGTCGGCGCAGAACGGCCGCCGCGAGCGCGCCATTACCCGGGGTCGGGCGCCGCGCCGTTCGCGGACACGACGCAGATGACCTGGCCCGCCTTCACCGCCTCGCCGGCCGCGACCGCGAGCCCGGTCACGACGCCGTCGCGGTGCGCGCGGATCTCGTTCTCCATCTTCATCGCCTCGATCACGCAGATGACGCGGCCCGCCTCGACCTCGTCGCCCTCGGCGACCTCGACCGCGAGCACCGTCCCCTGCATCGGGCTGATCACCGCCTCGCGCGCGGCCGCATGCGACCCTCCGCTCGACACGCGCTCGGCGCGGCGGCGGGCGAGCTCGGCGTACGGCGGCTCCGGCTCGGCGAGCGTGACAGCGAAGCGCCGCCCGTCGATCTCGACGTCGAGCGCACGGCCCCGCGTGCGCGCCGACGCGACCGCCGCCTCCGCACGCGGCACGAGCTCCTGCCCCCGCGCGGCCAGCTCGGGCGACTCGACGAGCCCATGGCAGGTCGTCCCCTCGACGAAGCACGGATGCTCGAGCAGCGCGCGGTGGAACCCGACGAGCGTCGTGACGCCCTCGATCGCGTACTCGGAGAGCGCGCGCAGCATGCGCCGCCGCGCCCGCTCGCGATCCGTGTCCCAGACGCAGAGCTTCGCGAGCAGCGGGTCGTAGATCCCGGCAACCTCGGAGCCCGCCTCGACCC
Organism: uncultured Actinomycetes bacterium; assembly: GCA_963720515.1. GTDB lineage: Bacteria > Actinomycetota > Thermoleophilia > Gaiellales > Gaiellaceae. The sequence continues at coordinate 1,504,414 of OY970397.1, forward strand.
CCGAGTCCACGCGCACGCCCGGCCCGGCCGGCTCGCGGTACGCGGTGATCGTCCCCGGCGTCGGCAGGAACCCGTTCGCCGCGTCCTCGGCGTTCACGCGGCACTCGATCGCGTGCCCGCGGATGCGGATGTCCTCCTGGGAGAGCGAGAGCGGCTCGCCGGCCGCGACGAGGATCTGCTCGCGGACGAGATCCACGCCGGTGACGAGCTCCGTGATCGTGTGCTCGACCTGGATCCGCGTGTTCATCTCGAGGAAGTAGTAGTTCCCCTCCGGGTCCATGAGCCCCTCGATCGTCCCGGCGCTCCGGTAGCCGACCGCGCGCGCGGCGTCGAGGGCGATCTGCCCGATCCGCCCGCGGAGCTCAGCGTCCACCGCGGGCGACGGCGTCTCCTCGACGATCTTCTGGTGGCGGCGCTGGATCGTGCAGTCACGCTCGCCCAGGTGGATCGCGTTGCCGTGGGCGTCGGCGAGCACCTGGACCTCGACGTGGCGCGGGTCGACGATCAGCTTCTCCACGTAGACGGTCGCGTCCGAGAAGTACGCCTCCCCCTCGCGCTTCGCCGACGCGAGCGCGCGCTCGGCCTCCTCGGCCGACTCGACCACCTTGAGGCCCTTGCCCCCACCGCCGGCCGACGCCTTCACCGCGAGCGGCCAGCCGTACTCCTCGCCCAGGCGGACGAGCTCCTCGACCGTCTCGACCGGGTCGGTCGTGCCCGGGATGACCGGCACGCCCGCCTCGGACATGAGCCGGCGGGCCGCGACCTTCGAGCCCATCGCGTCGATCGCGTCGGGCGGCGGGCCGATCCAGACGATGCCCGCCTCCTCGCACGCGCGCGCGAACCCCGCGTTCTCGGCGAGGAACCCGTAGCCCGGATGGATGGCCTGGGCGCCCGCGCGCGCGGCGGTCTCGAGGATCCGCCCGACGTTCAGGTAGCTCTCGGCGGGCGCGCCGGCGCCGATCAGGAACGCCTCGTCGGCGAGCCGCGCGTGGAGCGAGCCGCGGTCGACCTCCGAGTAGACGGCGACCGAGCCGATGCCGAGCTCGCGCAGCGTGCGGAAGATCCGCACGGCGATCTCGCCGCGATTGGCGACGAGAATCTTCTCGAAGGGTGGGTCTCCGGGCATCGCGCCCGTATTCTGTCCGGCGTGAGCTTCGCGAACCAGCTCACCGTGGGTCGCACGCTCGCAGTCCCTGCGGTCGTGCTCCTCTTTGCCTGGGATTTCCCCAACCACTACTACTGGGGCACGGCCGTGTTCGCGGTCGCGATGGCGACCGACTGGCTGGACGGCTGGTGGGCGCGGCGCGTCGGCGAGTCGTCCGACCTCGGGCGCCTCCTCGACCCGGTCGCGGACAAGATGCTCGTCCTCGCGACGCTCGTCATGCTCGTCTCGCCCGACTTCCCCGCCTGGATGGTCGCGCTCATCGTCGCGCGCGAGCTGCTCGTCTCCGGCCTCCGGCTCGCGGCGCTCGAGCGCGGCGTCGTCATGAGCGCCCGCGACCTCGGGAAGCTGAAGACGTGGGCCCAGGCGGTCGCGGCGGGGCTCGGCGGCCTCGCGGCCGGCGGCGCGATCGACTCCGACATCGCCTGGGTCGCGCTCCTCATCGCGCTCTGTCTCACCTGGATCTCCGGACTCGACTATGCCCGCCTCGCACCGGGCGTCCTCCGTGGGCGCCAGCCTGCGTAGCTACGGGGCCGGCGACGCGGACGCCGTCGTCGAGCTCTCCCGGATCTCGCTCTCCCGGCCCGAGCTGCAGGTGGCGAACCCGATCTGGACGACGCGCGACGAGCTCGACACGGAGCTCGCGGCGTGGGAGCCGCCCGCCGAGGAGACGCTCTTCGTGGCGGACGACGACGGCCGCGTGGTCGGGTTCGGCGGCGTCGAGCGGCCGTCCGGCTTCACGCACGCGGAGCTCTTCGGCCCGCTCGTCGCGATCGAGTCCCGCGGCGCGCGGCTCGGCTCCCGGCTCCTCGAGCAGTCGATCGAGACCGCGCGCAAGCTCGGCGCGGACTCGGTGCTCGCCTCGGTCGGCCAGGCGAACTCGCGCGGCCGGATGATCCTCGAGGCCGAGGGCTTCCGCCCGCGCGGCCGTCCCCAGGCGACGTTCCGGCTGAGCCCCGGCGAGCACCGCCCGCTCGACGAGCCGCCGCCCGAGGGCACGGAGGTCCGCGTCGCGACGAGCGACGACCTCGCAGCCGCGTTCGAGCTCTACCACGAATGCTTCCCCGAGGGCCAGTTCCCCGAGGCGGTGTGGCGCGAGAACGTCGACGAGGGAACGGTGTACGCGGCCGTCCACGAGGGGGAGCTCGTCGCGGTGCTGAACATCGACCCGACCGACCGCTGGATCTACCACGTCGGCGTGGCCCAGAGCGAGCGCAACCGCGGCGTCGGCGCGCTCCTCCTCTCGCGCTCCCTCGAGGACTACTGGAGCCGGCATCCGGGCGAGACGCTCGGGCTCGACGTCGACCGGGGCAACACGCCGGCGATCAAGCTCTACCGGCGGCAGGGCTTCGCGCCCTGGCTCGTCTTCCAGACGCTCGAGCTACCCCTCTGACTCGGGCTCGACGGCGTCGCGGACGCCCTCGCGCCACCACGCGGTCCGGCCGGGCTCGGGCTCGTCGGCCTGGGCGAGCGCGCGCTCGAGCGCCTCGCGCTCCTCGGGCGTCGGCTCGGGCGTGACCTCCATGCGGGGCATCTTCGCTCAAGCAAGCCGGAGCCGCCTCCGATACGACGGGCATGCGCCGTACCGCCGCATGCCTTGCTGCGCTCGCGTTCGTCCTCGTCTTCGCATCGGCGGCGAGCGCGGCGTCCTGGGCGCGGCCGCAGATCCGCGTCGCGGTCGAGAGCGGCCTCATGGGCCCGAGCGTCCTCAAGTTCCGCCCGAACGACCCGCTCACGCAGGGCGATCTCGCCCGCATCGTCGCCGGGCTCTCCGCCAACGCAGAGCAGACGCCGGCGAACCCCGGCGCCGCTGTGACGATGACGCAGCTCGACCGCGCACTCGTGCGTGCGCTCGGCGTCACGTCCGCGAGCGGCGCGTTCCAGACCGAGCTGCGGAGCGCCGGCCTCGCCCCGCCGCGCCGGGCCGGCTGGGAGACGGTCGCCCGGCTGCTCGAGCTGCGCCTGAACCATCCGAGCGGCGCCGACGGCCTCGAGCTTCGCCCGAACGACCCGGCCACTCGCGCCGAGGCCGCGTACTCCGTCGCCCGCGCGCTCTCACTCGACGAATGGGATCTCGAGGGCGTCGCCGAGTTGGCGGAGGCGTTCGACCTCCCCGAGTACACGCCATGGCAGCGCAAGGTCCTCACGCGCGCCATGAAGTTCGTCGGCTACCCGTACGTCTGGGGCGGCACGTCCGAGAACCGCCAGACCCTTTTCGGCGTCACGTCGCGCGGCGGCTTCGACTGCTCCGGGTTCGTCTGGCGCGTCTACAAGCTCGAGCCCTGGAGCGGCGCGCCGAGGCTCGGCACGACCATCCGCGGTCGCACGACGTTCCAGATGGCCGGCGAGATCGCGAAGACCGCGCGGATCGGCTGGGCGAAGCTCCGCCCGGCGGATCAGCTCTTCTTCGGGCCGAACGGCCGGGAGTCGAAGCCCGCGGGCATCGACCACACGGGAATCGCCCTCGGCGGCGGGTGGTTCGTCCACTCGTCACGGCAGGGAACGACCATCGCACCGCTGGCCGGCTGGCACGAGCACGCCTTCGCGTGGGGACGCCGGCCGCTCACCGAAGCTGGCATTTCCTAGCAATAACGCCGGGTTTTCCCAAAGTCGCAATATCCCCCGCATGAGGGATGTCCCGAGTTTTCATCGTCGGGATACTCACCACCTCATGCGGCAAGAGGGAGGAGACCCGATGTTGCACTGGAAGCCCGCGCTGGCCGTCAGCGTGATGGTGAGCCTCGTCTGGTTGAGCGCGTTCGGCGCCGGCTGGTCGTGGCTCTGCCGCTAAGCCCTAGGAGGAAGAAGACCCGAGCCATGAACGGCATCGGCGAAGCAGAACGGTTCACCCGACCTTGGACTCGAAGGAGGAACGGACATGCTGCACTGGCGGACTTGGGTGGCGCTTCTCACCCTGACGGTCGCGGCCGCGATTGGCGGCGACGGCTGGAGTTGGTTGTAGGAACACCGGTGGGGGCGGCGCGCACCACGACTCGGACATGGGCGGAGGCAGTGCGCTCCGTCTGGACGCGCTCGCCCCTCGCGAACTCGTACGGAAGGCTTGCGCCGGTCCTCGTGCCGGTGAGCGCGGCGGGTCTCGCCGCCCTTGCGGTGGCGGCGAGCACGCTCCCGACCACGCTCTCGGCCCCGGACGCGCTCGGCATCCTCGTCCTGATCGCGGGGGCGATGCTGGCGGAGGCCTTCCCCGTCCCGATCGAGCTCGAAGGAGTCGCGGCGGGAGGCGTCTCCCTCGCGGCGGTCTTCATCGTCGGGGCGGCGATCATCTACGGCTGGGGGCCGGCAGTGGTCGTCGCCTTCGTCGCGCTTGGCGTCGTGCAGGCGCTGCACCGCCGCGGCGCGACCAAGCTGCTCTACAACGGCAGCGTCTACGCCCTCGGCGCGCTGGCGGCCGGACTCGCCGCGGCGCCAGTCGTCGTGGACGAAGGGATCGGCTCCCTCGTGGCCGGCGTGGTCGTGGGCGGCCTCGCGTTCTACGCGGTGAACGTCGCACTCATCGCGGCGGTCGTCGCACGCGTGGCCGGCGAGCGCTTCCTCGCGCTCGTCCACCGATCGATCCGCTCGACCGCGATCCCGTTCTCGATCATGGCGTCGGTCAGCCTCACGCTGACCGTGCTCTGGCACCGCTCGCCGCTTCTCGCGGCGGCGCTCGTCGGCCCGCTCGTGGCCGTGGCGCTCTACCAGCGCTCGGTGCACGAGGCGCTCCAGGCCATGCGCCTGGCACTCACCGATCCCCTCACGGGCCTCGGCAACCACCGGCACTTCCACGACCGCCTGCAGCGCGACCTCGCCCGCGCGCAAGCCCGGTCGGCCCCGTTCAGCCTCTGTCTCGTGGACGTGGACGACTTCAAGGAGGTCAACGACAACCACGGGCACCCGGTCGGCGACCGCGTCCTCGCGCAGGTCGCGACCCGGCTCCGCACGGGCGGCGAGGCCTTCCGCCTGGGCGGCGACGAATTTGCGCTCTTGCTACCGGGCCGGACCGAGGCCGAGGCGATCTCTATCGCGGAGGCGGTCATCGCACGGATCGCCGAGCTCGATCTCGAGCACGGCGGACGGCTGACCGTCTCCGCAGGGATTGCCACATACCCGGAGCACGGCGTCGAGCGCGCCGAGCTGGTGCGCGTCGCGGACAACGCGCTGTACTGGTCGAAGGAGCACGGGAAGGGGCGCGCGAGTGTCTACCGCCCGGGCGCAGTCGAGCTGAGCGAACTGCACCGCCTCGCGCAGGAGCGCGACCGCCGTGCTCGGTTCCTCGCTGCGGCCGGCCTCGCACGGGCGGTGGACGCGCGCGATGCCTACACCGGCGAGCACTCGGCCGAGGTCGGCGCGCTCGCCGCGCGGATCGCCTTGCGCATGGGCCTCGATTCCGACCAGGTCGAGCTGATCCGCCTGGCCGGCTCGCTGCACGACGTCGGCAAGCTCGCGATCCCGGAAGACATCCTCAGGAAGCCAGGCCCGCTCTCGGAGCCCGAGCGCGTCGTCCTCGAGCGGCACCCCCAGATCGGCTTCCGGATGCTCGACTCGCTCGGCGTCGAGCCGGTCGCGACCTGGGTGCTCCACCACCACGAGCGCTGGGACGGCGACGGCTACCCGAACCGCCTCGCCGGCCCGCGGATTCCGCTCGGCGCACGGATCCTGTTCGTCGCCGACGCCTACGACGCGATGACGACCGACCGCGTCTACCGCCAGAGCCTCCCGCACGACGCGGCCATCCGCGAGCTCGAGCGCTGCGCAGGGTCGCAGTTCGATCCTGAGGTGGTCGGTGCGCTCAAGGCCGAGCTCGACGAATCGCGGGCCGCGGTGCTCGACTCGGTCGCCGTGACCGCGGCCGCCCGCTAGCTCGCTAGTCTCGGCGCGTGGGCTACGCGCGCGGGTCGATCGACGAGCTCGGCGACGGCGTCTTTCGCAAGGTGCGGCGCGCGCTCGGCGTGACCGCGTTCGGCGCGAACGCGATGGTGCTCCCGCCCGGCACGCAGTGGTTCGAGCACTACCACGACACCCAGGACGAGCTCTACTTCGTGCACCGCGGCCGGGCAACGTTCGTCGTCGAGGGAGACGAGTTCGAGGTCGGCCCCGGCGGGCTCGTCCACGTCGAGTCCACGACCCCGCGGCGATTCGCGAACGCCGGCGACGAGGACCTCGTGCTGCTCATCGTCGGCGGTAAGGACGGCTACGTCGAGCGGGACGGCCACATGGTCGACCCGGCCGACGTGGAGCGGCGCAAGGCCCTCGCGGCCGGCGACGACTCGGTCATCCGCCGCGCGTAGCCCGCGCGCAGCTGTGGACGCATTGGCCCGAACTCGGCGCCATTTCCGTGACTGACACGCGCGGATTTCTCGGATAGCGTCCACACCGGGTGGCGGGTGGCTTGTCCCCTCCCTTATTGGGTGGGGTGCGTCCACTGAGGATTACTCGGGCGCGCGGGATGAAAAGGCGCCGCGAGCCCTCGCTCAGAGCGGGATGTTGCCGTGCTTCCGCGCCGGGCGGGGCTCGCGCTTGGTGAGCGCGGTCTCGAGCGCGTCGCAGAGCACGGGGCGCGTGCGGCGCGGCTCGATCACGTCGTCCACGTAGCCGCGCTCGGCGGCCGTGTACGGGTTCGCGAACTGCGCGCGGTAGTCGGCGATCAGCGCCGCGCGCCGGGCCTCGGGATCGTCGGCCTCCTCGAGCTCCTTGCGGAAGACGATGTTCACGGCGCCCTCCGGGCCCATCACCGCCACCTCGGCGGACGGCCACGCGAAGTTGAAGTCCGCGCGGATGTGCTTTGAGCTCATGACGTCGTAGGCGCCGCCGTACGCCTTCCGGGTGATGACGGCGAGCTTCGGCACGGTCGCCTCGCAATAGGCGTAGAGCAGCTTCGCGCCGTGACGGATGATGCCGCCCCACTCCTGCGTCGTCCCCGGCAGGAAACCGGGCACGTCGACGAACGTGATCAGCGGGATGTTGAACGCGTCGCACGTCCGCACGAAGCGCGCGGCCTTGACGGACGAGTCGATGTCGAGTGTGCCCGCGAGCGCGCTCGGGTTGTTCGCGACCACGCCGACCGGATGCCCGCCGAGCCGCGCGAAGCCGCAGACGATGTTCTCCGCCCAAAGCTCCTGCACCTCGAGGAACTGGCCCTCGTCCACGATCCGGTGGACGACGTCGCGCATGTCATACGGCTTGTTCGGATTCTCCGGGACGATCGAGTCGAGATCCGGGTCCTCGCGGTCGACGGGGTCGGTCGGCGCGAAGTACGGCGGCGGATCCACGTTGTTCTGCGGCAGGAACGAGACGAGGTAGCGCGCGTCCTCGAGGCACTCGTCCTCGCTCGCCGACGCGATGTGCGCGACGCCCGACTTCGACGCATGGGTGAGCGCCCCGCCGAGCTCCTCGAACGTGACCTCCTCGCCGGTGACGGTCTTCACGACCTCGGGCCCCGTGATGAACATGTAGGAGGTGTCCTTGACCATGAGGATGAAGTCGGTCATGGCCGGCGAGTACACGGCCCCGCCCGCGGTCGGGCCCATGACGAGCGAGATCTGGGGGATGACCCCGGACGCCTGCACGTTCCGCCAGAAGATCTCCGCGTAGCCGCCCAGCGAGACGACGCCTTCCTGGATCCGCGCGCCGCCCGAGTCGTTGATGCCGATGACCGGGCACCCGTACTTGAGCGCCAGGTCCATCACCTTGCAGATCTTCTCCGCGAACGCCTCCGAGAGGGTCCCGCCGAAGACCGTGAAGTCCTGCGAGAAGACGAAGACCTTCCGGCCGAGAACCGTCCCGTAGCCGGTCACGACCGCGTCGCCCCAGGGCCGCTTCTCCATCATCCCGAAGTGCGGGTTCCTGTGGCGCACGAAGCGGTCGAGCTCGACGAACGAGCCGGGGTCGAGGAGCTTCTCGAGCCGCTCCCGGGCGAGGAGCTTGCCGCGCTCGCGCTGCCGGGCGACGGCCTTCTCGTCCGCCGGGTGGAGCGCCTCCTCGCGCAGCCGCTCGAGCTCGGCGAGCTTGTCCCCGGCGACCTCCGGCTTCTCCGTCTTCGCCATGTGGGGAGCCTAGACCGTTCTCAGGCCGGTGCGAGATGCGCGTCGTACGTGCCGAACTCGTCGCGGAGCGCGGTGCAGATCTCGCCGACCGTGCAGTGCGCGGCCAGGGCGTCGCGCATCGGCGGGAGGAGGTTCTCGGTCCCTCGCGCCGCGACGCGCACCCGCTCGAGCGCGGCCGCTGCGTTCCCGGCGTCGCGCTCGGCCCGGACACGGGCCGTCCGCTCGACCTGGCGCCGCTCGGCCTCCGGATCCAGCTGGTGGAGCTCGATGTCCTCTCCGTCGGCCTCCGCGAACTTGTTGACGCCGACGACGACGCGCTCGCCCGCCTCGACCTTGCGCTCGTGCTCGAACGCGGCGTCCTCGATCTCGCGCTGCACGAACCCGGCCTCGACCGCGCCGACCGCGCCGCCCAGCTCGTCCACACGGGCGATCAGCTCGCGGGCGCGCTCCTCGAGCTCCGACGTGAGGTCCTCGATGAAGTACGCGCCGCCGAGCGGATCCGCCGTGTCCGTTCCGCCGGCCTCGTTGGCGAGGATCTGCTGCGTCCGCAGCGCGATCCGGGCCGCCCGCTCGGACGGGAGCGCGAGCGCCTCGTCGAAGGAGTTCGTGTGGATCGACTGCGCCCCGCCCGCGACCGCGGAGAGCGCCTGGATCGCGACCCGCACGACGTTGTTCTCCGGCTGCTGCGCGGTCAGCGTCGAGCCGCCCGTCTGGGCGTGGAAGCGAAGCGCGAGCGCCTTCGGGTTCGTCACGCCGAAGCGCTCCTTGAGGAGCGTCGCCCACAGCCGCCGCGCCGCGCGGAACTTCGCCACCTCCTGGAAGAAGTGGTTGTGCGCGTTGAAGAAGAACGAGAGCCTTTCGCCGAACTCGTCGGGAGACAACCCCGCATCGACAGCGGCCTCGCAGTAGGCAAGGCCATTGGCCAGGGTGAACGCGAGCTCCTGCACGGCGGTCGAGCCCGCCTCGCGGATGTGGTAGCCGGAGATCGAGATCGTGTTGAAGCGCGGCAGCTTCTCGTGCGCGTACGCGAAGAGGTCGGTCGTGATCCGCATGGACGGGCCGGGCGGGAAGATGTAGTTCCCGCGGGCGATGTACTCCTTGAGGATGTCGTTCTGCACCGTGCCGCGAAGCTCCGTGCCCGGCACGCCCTGGCCCTCGGCGACGAGCTCGTAGAGGAGCAGGAGGAGCGCGGCCGGCGCGTTGATCGTCATGGACGTGGACACCTCGCCGAGCGGGATCCCGGCGAGCAGGGTCTCCATGTCGGCGAGCGAGTCGATTGCGACGCCCGTGCGGCCCACCTCGCCGAGCGCGCGCGGGTCGTCCGAGTCGTAGCCGAGCTGCGTCGGGAGGTCGAACGCCACCGAGAGGCCGGTCTGGCCCCGGTTGAGGAGGTAGCGGAAGCGCTCGTTCGTCTCCTCGGCCGAGGCGAAGCCCGCGTACTGGCGGATCGTCCACGGCCGCCCGCGGTACATGTCCGGGTAGGGCCCGCGCGTGAAGGGGAACTCGCCGGGCGCCTCGAGCTCGAGCCCGGCCGTGTCCTCGGCGGTGTAGACCGGCTTGATCTCGATCCCCGAGTCGGTCTCGCGCCCGTTCTCCTCGACCGTCATGTGCGCGGAAGCCTAGCCCTGCTTGGCAGGCGGCCGGGATTGCGTTCCTTCAAGGTCCCCCAGGAAGTACGCTCGGCGCATGGCGGTCACGGTGCGGCTCTTCGCGGGGTTGCGCGAGCGCGCCGGCGTCTCCGAGCGGGAGCTCGACGGGGTCGAGCGCGTCGCGGACGTCTGGCCCGCGCTCGGCCTCGGCGACGAGCCCGCCGGGCCTGCTCTACGCCGTGAACCGCCGCTACGCGCCGCCCGAGCGAGAACTCGCGGACGGCGACGAAGTCGCGCTCATCCCCCCGGTGTCGGGCGGCGCGTTCCGGGTCACCGAGGAGCCCCTGTCGCTCGACGCCGCAGTCGCAGAGGTCGCCGACGACGAGGCCGGCGCCATCGCCACGTTCACGGGCACGGTGCGCCGCAGCTCCCGCGGCCGCGAGGTGCTCCACCTGGACTACGAGGCCTACACGGAGATGGCGGAGGACGTGATGGCCGAGATCGCGGCCGGGCTCGCCGAGCGCTACGCGATCACGAAGGTCGCCATCCACCACCGCGTCGGGCGGCTCGAGGTGGGCGCCGCAAGCGTGGTCGTCGCCGTCTCGGCACCCCACCGCGCGGACGCCCTCGCGGCCTGCCGCGACGCGATCGACGCGCTCAAGGAGCAGGTTCCGCTCTGGAAGAAGGAGGTCTACGAGGGCGGCGAGGAGTGGATCGGGCGAGGCTCGTAGGCGGTCGCTAGGGTGACGGCGTGGCCGAGAACGGGTGGACGCAGAACCTGATCGCCGCGCTCCGGCTCGAGCCGGGCGAGCGCATCGCGATCGTCATGGACGAGCCGCTCGCCCGTGAGGCCGACGAATTCGCGGCCGCCGCGCGCGAGCTGGGCGCGGAGCCCGAGGTCCGGATCTGGAAGGGCGAGCGACCGCTCGCACACGCGCCCGAGGACGTCCTCGACGCGGCGAACCGTGCCGACGTCGCGCTCCACATCCAGCAGGCGCCCAGGGGCGAGGAGGCCGCCGCCCGCTTCGAGCTCCTCGAGGCCATGACCGGCCACGACGGGCGGATGATCTTCATGGGCCTCGTGGACGGCGAGCTCCTCCGCGGCGAGCTCTCGCAGCCCGCGCCCAACCTCGCCGACAAGGCCCGGACGCTCCTCTCAGCGCTCGAGGGCGCGAAGGAGATCCACGTGCGCGCCCCCGGCGGAACCGACCTCGTGCTCGGCGTCGAGGGCCGGCCCTTCCACACCGACGCGCTCCCCCTCGAGCCCGGCCAGATGGCCAACTACCCCGGCGGCGAGGTGTTCTGCTCGCCTCTCGAGACCGAGGCAAACGGTGTGCTGGTCGCGGATCTGACCGTCCCGTACACGGTCGAGGGCCTCGTGGACGAACCTGTTCGCATCACCTTCGAGGGCGGTCGCGTGACCGCGATCGAGGGCGGCGAGGCGGCCGCGCTGCTGCGCAAGCTCGTGGACGACGCCGGACCGGGCGCCGACGTCATCGCAGAGCTCGGAATCGGCTTCTATCCAGGGCTCGAGCCCCGCGGGCACGTGATGCTGGACGAGAAGGCGGCCGGGACGGCCCACGTGGCGATCGGGCGCAACACCGGGGTCTACGGAGGCGTCAACGACGCCACGATCCACGTCGACTGCGTCTTCTCCGCCCCGGCCTTCGAGGTCGACGGAGCCCCGCTTCGCATTCCATAGGCAACTCGGGCTTTTCTCAGAGCCAAGAGTGTGGGACACTACGCCGACTCGGCGAGCCGACTTTTCGCGGTGAGCAAGCGAACGAAACACCCAACGGGAGGTTCTGGAATGGAGAGAAGCACGAAGCGGCGGCGCCTTCGCGCACCTTCGCCCGCGATGGTCGTGGCGTGCATCGCGCTTGCCATCGCTCTCAGCGGTGCCGGCTATGCAGCGGTGACGCTGCCGAAGAACAGCGTCGGCACGAACCAGCTCAAGAAGAACGCGGTCACCAGCGCCAAGGTGAAGGACGCCACGATCAACGGTGCCGACGTCGCGAACAACTCCCTCAAGGGCGACGACATCGACGAGTCCTCCCTCCAGGGCGTCAATGCGGCCACGCTCGGCGGCCACTCCGCGAGCGACTTCGCGATGGCCTCGAGCGAGGCGAATCCCCAGTTCGACGCCTACGTCGCAGGCGGTGCCGACTGGGCCGACGCCAACAGCGCGGGCCGCAGCTTGGTCACGCTGACGCGCTTCAGTGCGCCACCTGCGCCGTCGACGACGCAGGTCTGCACACAGCCTGGCGCGGCGAGCGCGGCTCAGACGATCGGTGCCAGCCAGTCAATCCATGTGCCCAACGGCTCGAAGATCACCGGAATCGTGGTCGACTTCGCGGATGACGCCTTGAGCCTCGCCGGCAACGGGACGGTCTCGCTGACACGCATGCCGATCTACTCGAGTAACGGCGACATGCAGGACATCCTCACCGCGACGCTCGCGAACCAGGCGACCGGGGGTTCGACGTTCACGGCGACGGACGGCCTGATCCCGTTCAACCACCCCGAGTACGCGATCGTGGACAACACGAAGTACGTCTACACGCTCCTCGCCAAGCCTGCCCTCGGCACGGACACGACGCTGACCGTTGCCGCGATCGCGGGTGCGACAAGCGTCCGCGTGGCCAACACGGGGAACCTCGTGGTTGGAGGCAAGGTCACGGTCGACCCGGCCGGGGCCAACCCGGAGCTGATGACGATCGCCTCGATCGCAAACCCGGCTCCGCCGAGCCCGGGGACGAATCTGACGTTCACTGCGCCGCTCGGGTTCGCTCACGCGAACGGTGCGACGGTCTCGCCCGAGAACCTTGCGGGCGTGGCGTTCTGCTCGGTCAAGCTCGACTACCAGCTGCCCAACGGCTAGCTCGGAAGGCAGACACCAGGATCACGAGGGGCGCCGAAAGGCGCCCCTCGTAGTTTCCCGAGCCGACCCGGCTACGCTTGGCCGATGAACGATCGCGAGTTCCTCGACCATCGCGACGGCGCCCGCGGGCACGTCACGCGCATCGCCGACGAGTTCTTCGAGGGCTTCGAGGCGGTCGAGCAGATCCCCGACCCGACCATCACGATGTTCGGCTCGGCCCGCGTCTCCGAGGGGCATCCGGCGTACGAGGCGGCGCGCGAGGTCGCCAAGCGCTTCGCGCAGGCGGGCTGGTCGGTCGTGACCGGCGGCGGCCCCGGCGTCATGGAGGCCGCGAACCGCGGCGCGAAGGAGGGCGGCGGGCTTTCGGTCGGCTTCAACATCGACCTCCCGCACGAGCAGTACGCGAACCCGTACCTCGACCTCGAGGTCACGTTCGACCACTTCTACGCGCGAAAGGTGATGTTCGTGAAGGCCGCGGAGGCGTTCGTCATCTTCGAAGGCGGGTTCGGCACGCTCGACGAACTCTTCGAGGCGCTCACGCTGATCCAGACCGGCAAGATCCTCGACTTCCCGGTCGTGCTCTACGGCTCCGAGTACTGGAGCCCGCTCGTCGGCTGGATCCGCGACCACGCGCTCGCCGAGGGGATGATCAGCCCCGAGGACGTCGATCTCCTGTTCCTCACGGACGATCCCGACGAGGCCGTGCGGACGGTCGTCGAGCGCCACGCGGCGCGACGGGGCGAGGCCGGCTCTCCGGCCGCGCCCGCGAAGGCCGACGCGGAGTAGCCGGCTAGGACTCGTCGCGGCCGCGGAAGCGCTTGACCGCGGCCCACGCGGCCGGCAGGAGCGCCCCGGCGAGGTACAGCTTGACGATGTCGCCGGGGACGAACGGCGCGAGGCCTTCCTTGAGCCCGGTCGAGAAGTTCAGGTCGGCCTTGTGCATGAGCCACGGGATCCCGAAGGCGTAGATGATGACGCTCCCGGTCAGCATCGCCGAGACGGCCGACGAGAACTTGCGGTCCCAGTGCATCTGCGCGAGCCAGCCGACGACCGCCGCGGCGACGATGAAGCCGACGAGGTAGCCGCCGGTCACGCCCGAGAGGGCGTCCCAGCCGCTCTTGTTGGGGTCGGCGTAGAACGGTAGTCCGGCGGCGCCCATGAACACGTAGAGCGCGAGGCTCGCCGAGCCCAGGAGCGCCCCGTACGAGGCGCCGACCAAGAGCACCGCAAACGTCTGGCCCGTGATGGGGACCGGCGAGAGCGGCTCGATCGAGATGGAGAACTGCGCGGCGGCCGCGACGAAGAGCGCGCCGGCGACCACCAGGACGGTGTCGGTCATCCAGCCCGCTCGAGGGAAGACGGCGACGCGAAGGGTTGCAGCGTTCTCCATCGGCGCAGCACTCTACAGGGCGCAGGCAGCGCGGCCAATATCATCGTTTCCATGACGTCGAAGAGCCTGCGCGACCTGCCCTCCGTGGACACGCTGCTCGCGGACGAGCGCGTGCGCGCGGTGGTCGAGCTGCACGGGCGCGAGCCGGCGCTCGCCGCCGCCCGGGCCACGCTCGAGCGGGCCCGCGAGGAGCTCCAGGCGGGCCACGATCCGGGCGACCTCGCCGAGCGCGTCGAGCAGGAGGCGGAGGCGCGCCTCGCCCCGCGCCTGCGCCGCGTGCTGAACGCGACCGGCGTCGTCCTCCACACGAACCTCGGCCGCGCGCCGCTCGCCCCCGCCGCGCTCGAGCGGCTCCAGGAGGTCGGGCGCGGCTACTCGAACCTCGAGTACGACATGGTGACCGCCGCGCGCGGCTCGCGCCAGGACCACCTCGGCGCTGCGCTCCGCGAGCTGACCGGCGCCGAGGCCGCGATCGTCGTGGGGAACAACGCCGGCGCCGTGCTGCTCGTGCTGGCGGCCCTCGCGGAGGGGCGCGAGGTGCTCGTCTCGCGCGGCGAGCTCGTCGAGATCGGCGACGGCTTCCGGATCCCCGAGGTACTCGCCTCCTCAGGCGCGAAGCTCGTCGAGGTCGGCACCACGAACCGCACGCGCGTGCGCGACTACGAGCGCGCCGCGTTTGACCGCGCCGCCGCGATCCTGCGCGTGCACCAGTCGAACTTCCGCATCGTCGGCTTCGTCGAGCGGCCCGGGCTGCCGGAGCTCGCGAAGGTGGCCGAGCGGCACAACCTCGTCCTCGTGGACGACCTCGGCTCAGGCGCGCTCGCGCCGCTCGGGGACGAGCCGACGCCTGCCGCGGCGCTCGCGGACGGGGCGCACCTCGTCACGTTCTCCGGCGACAAGCTCCTCGGCGGCCCGCAGGCCGGGATCGTCGCCGGGCGCGCCGACCTGGTGGAGCGCGTCCGCCGCCACCCGCTCCAGCGCGCGCTCCGCGCCGACAAGCTCGCGCTCGCCGCGCTCGAGGGAACCCTGGCCGCGTTTCGCACCGACCCCTCGTCGATCCCGGTGCTCCGCATGGTGGGCGAGCCCGCCGAGGCTGCGCGCGCGCGGGCCCAGCGGCTCGCCGAGCGCACCGGCGGCACGGTCGAGGAGACGGTCGCGCGTGTCGGCGGCGGGGCGCTGCCGCTGACCGAGCTCCCGAGCTTCGCGTGTGCGCTCCCCGAGGAGCTCGCGGCGCCGCTTCGCCTGGGCGAGCCGCCGGTGATCGGCATCGTCCGCGACGGCAAGCTCCTCCTCGACTGCCGCACGCTCTCGGACGCAGAGGTGGCCGAGGCGGCGGCGGCGGTCCTCGCATGCCGCTCACGGTAGGCACCGCCGGGCACATCGACCACGGCAAGACCTGGCTCGTCCGGGCGCTGACGGGCAAGGACACGGACCGCCTGCCGGAGGAGCAGGCCCGTGGGATCTCGATCGACCTCGGCTATGCGCCACTCGACCTGCCGGACGGGCGGCGCCTCTCCCTCGTGGACGTGCCCGGCCATGAGCGCTTCGTCCGGGCGATGGTGGCCGGGGCGACCGGCATCGACCTCTTCCTGCTCGTCGTCGACGCCGGCGAGGGGGCGAGGCCGCAGACATCCGAGCACCTCGCCGTGCTCCGGCTCCTGGGGGTCGACCGCGGCGTGGTCGCTGTGACCAAGGTGGACGCGGTCGACGACGAGACGCGCGAGCTCGCGCTCGAGGCCGCGGCCGAGCTCGTGCCCGGCGCGCCGGTCGTCGCGACGAGCGCGCGCACCGGCGAGGGGCTCGACGAGCTGCGCGCCGCGCTCGCGTCGGTCGCCGACGAAGCCGCGGCGCCGCACGAGGGCCCGACGCGGCTCTACGTGGACCGCTCGTTCACGCTCCACGGGATCGGCACCGTGGCGACGGGGACGCTCTGGTCCGGCGCGATCGGCGAGGGCGACACGCTCGAGGTCGCACCCGGCGGGCGGACGGTCCGCGTCCGGAGCGTGCAGGTGCACGAGCGGCCGGTGAAGCGCGCCGAGCCCGGACAGCGGGTCGCGGTCGCGCTGCCGGGGATCGAGCGCCACGAGCTGCACCGCGGCGACGCGCTCGTCGAGCCCGGCGCGTACCCGTCGAGCTACCGGCTGGACGTCGCGCTCGAGGAGCTCGAGCCGATTGCCGACGGCACGCGGCTCGAGGTGCATCACGGCACGGCCGTCCACCACGGCCGCGTCGTCCGCGCCGGCGAGCGCCACGCGCAGCTCCGCCTCGACACCCTCGTGGTGGCCGCGCGCGGCGACCGCGTCGTGCTCCGCGGCGAGACGACCGTCGGCGGTGGTGTCGTCCTCGACCCGGACCCGCCGCGCCACGCCGACGAGGAGCGCTTCCTGGCGCTCGAGCGGGGCGACGCCGCGGCGCTCGTCCACTCTCCCGTCCCCGCCGGGTCGGTCCCGGAGGCGGCGGGCCTCGTCCGCGCTGGGGACTGGGTCTTCTCCGAGCCCTGGCTCGACGAGCTCCGCGAGGACCTCGACGCAAGGCTCGACGCGGCCGACCCGCTCGACCCCGGCGTCGCCCCGCCGACCGGGCCGTGGGCGCGCGACGTCCTCCCGCTCCTCGGCGTCGAACTGCGCGGCGCGAAGGTCTACCGGACGGGCGCGGCGCCGTCGCTCGGCGAGCGCTCGGAGGCGGCCGAGGCCCTCGAGGCCGCGCTCGCGGCCGCGGGGTTCGAGCCCGTGAGGGTCGATGATCCCGCGCTCGGCGCCTACCTGGAGCGCGACGGGAAGCTCGTCCGCCTCGGCGACGGCGTCGCGGTCGGCGCGGACGCCTACGCGCGGGCGCGCGACCTCGTGATCGCCGAGTGCGAGGCCGCCGGCTCGATCCGCCTCGCACGGTTCCGCGACCTCCTCGGCACCGGCCGGCGCCCGGCCCAGCTCCTCCTGGAGCGCCTCGACGCGGACGGAGTCACCCGGCGCGTGGGCGACGAGCGAGTCCTGCGCCGCCGCCCCAAGCCCTAGCCGGTCCGCGCCGGCTCCGTCCCGGCGCCAGGCAAATGGCCACGGCCGTCTCGGGCATCACGAACCCCGCTTGTGTTGCATCGATCGCCCGTCTGTATTGCCGCCCCATGCGCGTTCGCTCGCGGAAATGCGCGCCGGTGATGCAACACAAGGTGAGGTTCGCGGGACTGCGATTGGACATGGCCCGGTGCCAGGCAACGTGCCGTGGCCACCCGGGACACGCCCGGGCCGGACTCGGGCTAAGGCAGCGTGCCCTCGGGGTACGCGCCGTCCACGTCCTCGCGATAGCGGGCGTACGCCAGCTTCGGGTCCGGCGTCTCCTCCTCGACCGAGCCGCCGTACTTCGCCGCGAGCTCGGAAACCGGATAGACGACCTCGCCACCGGTGCGCCCGCCGACCGCCAGGATCGCGCACGGCCCGTCGCCCGCGCCGACGAAGACATGGTCAGTCCAGGCCGGGCAGTGGACGAAGTCCCAGGCGCGGAGGCGCTGCTCCTCGCCCTCGACGACCAGCAGGCATTCGCCGGAGAGGACGAGGAAGTCCTCCTGCTCGTCCTCGCGGTGGTACATGCAGGCCGGCTGGCCCGGCTGCAGGACGCCGATGTTGATCCCGATCTGCCGGAACTTCGCATCGTCAGGCCCCTCGAAGCGCGTGTACGAGCCGAAGTCGCCCGTGAGCCAGCGCGCCTCGCGGGCGTTCACGACGAACCAGCCCTCGCCTCTCGGCTCGAGCCCGCCGTCCGTGCGCTCGAGGGGTGCCTCGGGAACCACGGCCCGAGGTTAGCCTTTCCGCGTGGAAGCCGGATCGCTCTCGCGCCGCCTGTGGGCCGCCCGGCTCGCCGACCCGCGCGTGCAGCGGTGGATCCGGATCGGCGCGCCCGTCCTCTACTTCGCGCTCCTCGCGACGTTCGTCGCCAAGGACGGCATCCCGGTCTCCCGCGACCGGCTCCTCCTCTGGATCGTCCTCGGGCTCCTCGCCTTCTCGGTGACGAATGTCCGCGGCTGGGCGCGCAGCGTCGTCCTCGACTGGCTCCCCCTCGCGGTGATCCTCTGGATCTACGACATCTCCCGCGGCCAGGCCGACGGCCTCTTCTTCTCCGCGCACGTCCAGCCGCAGCTCGACGCCGACAAGATCCTCGGCTTCGGCACGGTGCCGACCGTCTTCCTCCAGCGGCACCTGTGGCACGGCTCGTTGGATCTCCATTGGTGGGACTACGCCGCCTGGGCCACGTACGTGAGCTACTTCCTCGCGACCTACCTGCTCGCCGGCGCACTCTGGTTCTTCGCGCGCGACCGGTTCCGGCGCTACGTGGCGACGGTCTCGCTCCTCGCGCTCATGGGCTTCCTCACCTACGCGCTCTTCCCGGCGGTCCCGCCGTGGATGGCAAGCGAGATGGGCGACCTCCCGGCGACGACGCGGACGATCGGGTTCATCTCACTCCACGTCCCGATCCTCGACTTCGCGAGCCTCTTCGAACGGGGCGCCGCGTACTCGAACCAGGTGGCCGCCGTGCCGTCACTGCACGCCGCCTACACGCTGCTCGTCTCGATCACGCTCTGGCCGCTCGCGAACCGCTGGGTACGCCCGCTCCTCGTCGCCTACCCCATCGCGATGGCCTTCGCCCTGACGTACACCGCCGAGCACTACCTCTCCGACGTGCTGCTCGGCTGGATCTACACCCTGGCCGCCATCTGGATCGTCCGCCGCCTCGCGGAGATCCTGGCCCGGAAAAGGAACGAGGCGGGCCGCCGCCAGCCCGCCTCGTGATCTGCGCTTCATTCTGTCGAGCCCCCGCCGCATCGGGGCCCAACTGAGCCGCAGTGCCGTCTTGCCCACTATTGCGTACGGCGGTCACTTGATTCCATGCCTCAGGAGGTGGTTCACCTCCGTACTTCACTTTCACCCTTCTGGGTTACGCGCGATCGGAATTCATCGACGATGCTCACTTGTGCCGGGCTGTGAGGGGCGTTCCCGGCTCATAAGCGGTAACCGTAGGAGGCCGCAGCCTACGGACCCGCGAGGGGGCGGCAATAGTCGCCCCCTTTATTTTGGTCCGGCGCAGCCCGCAGGGCCTCCATCTACAGTCTTCAAGCGTGACCCGGACGCGCTGCGGCGTTTTCAAGCGTCTTTTCGTCGCCGCGGGCGCCCTCGCGGGACTCCTCGCGCTCGTCGCGCCGGCCTCCGCGCAGGCGACGCACGTCCCGGCCTGGTCGGTGAACGGCTCCGTCTCGGACGTCGTCCGCCTCGCGCCGCATCGCCTGCTCGTCGCGGGGAGCTTCACGCGCGTTGGCCGCTCGACGGGCGCGGCGGCGCTCCTGCGCCGGGACACCGGCCGCGTCCTCCCGTTCCCGGTCTTCGAGGGCGGCCCCGTCCGCACGTATGCCTCCGACGGGACGGGCGGCTGGTTCGTCGGCGGCGACTTCCGCACGGCGGGCGGCACTCCGCGGGAGGGGCTCGCCCACGTGCTGGCCGACGGGACGCTCGACCCGGCCTTCACCCACGAGTTCCGCAAGATCGAGGGCACGCGGGCACACCAGGGGAGCGTGCGCGCGCTCGCGGTCGCCGATGGACGTGTCTTCGTGGGCGGCGCCTTCGACCAGGTGGACGGCACGACCCGCACGAGCCTCGCCGCGTTCGAACTGGCCGACGGGAGCCTCGCGTCCTGGGATCCCGCGCCGACGTCCGGTTCGGAGACGCGCGTGAACGCCCTCGCGGTGGACGGCTCGACCGTCTTCGTCGGCGGCTGGTTCGACCAGATCGCCGGCGCGTCGCGAAACGGGGTCGCCGCCCTCGACACGACGACGGGCGCGGCTTCCCCGTGGGATCCGAACGCCGCGAACGTGGCGGCGATCCTCGTGGACGCCGGAACCGTCTACCTCGCCGGCCTCTTCGACCAGGTCGGCGGGCAGCCGCGCAGCTACCTCGCCGCGGTGGACGAGATCTCGGGCGAGCCGACCGCCTGGAACCCGGGCGCGCCTGCACCGGTGCACGCGCTCGCCATCGACGCCTCGACCGTCTTCGCGGGCCTCGGGAACACCGGGAACGACGAGGGCCACGCGGGCCCGTCGATCTACGCCTACTCGCGCGCGGGGTCGGGCGCCGTGACGTGGGTCCGCAACTCGACCGGCGACGTCGAGGCCCTGACGGCCGACGCGGGCGTGCTCTACGTCGCCGGGAGCTTCGAGCACCTCGCCGGCGCGGCCCGCTCGCGGCTCGGCGCGCTCGAGACCGCGACCGGCGTTGTCGCGCCCTGGAACCCGGATCCGGCCGTCTTCGACTCGTTCGACTTCCCGTTCACCGGGCTCAACGCGCTCGCCGCGGCGCCCGAGGGGATCCTCGCGGGCGGCGACTTCTCGTTCCTCCGCGGCGTGCGGCGGACCGGGCTCGCGGTCGTCGACCCCGCCACCGGCGCGGTCGCGCCGTGGAACGGGTGGCTGAACGGCCGCGTCGGTGCGCTCGCCCGCTCGCACGGGCGCGTGTACCTGGTCGGCTCGTTCACGCGCATCCGCGGCGCCGCGAGGAACGGCGCCGCAGCGCTCGACTCCCGACTGCGCCTCCTCGGCTGGAAGCCGCCCAGGCTCGCCGCCGGGCCCGCCGACGACGTCACCGTCTTCGACCGCAAGGTCGTCCTCACCGGCGCGTTCAACTGGGTCGGGCGCACTCACCGGCACGGGTCGATCGCGGCCTTCGACCGCGTCCACGGGCGCCTCATCGACTGGGGACCGCCGCGGATCTTCGGCACCGGCATGCAGCTCGTCGGGACGCGGCGGGCGCACGTGTACGCGATCCTCGACGGCGAGCCCTTCACCGTCGTGCTGCTGAACCGAAGAACCGGGCGGATCGAACGCCGCCTCGTCCACCACGACGGCGACGTCTACGGCGCCGCCCTCCGCGGCCGGACGCTCTACCTCGGCGGGGCCTTCGTGAGCGTCGCCGGCCAGCCTCGCAACGGGCTGGCCGCGGTGGATGCGGTGACGGGACGCCTCCTGCCCTGGCGGCAGGACGCCGACGAGTCCGTCTTCTCCGTCGCCCTCGACGGCGGCACGCTCTTCGCGGGCGGGCAGTTCGCCCACGTCGGCAACGAGCTCAGGGCCGGCCTCGCCGCGCTCGACCCCGGCACGGCGGCCGTCCGTCCGTGGAGCCCGTTCGCGGTCGGCTTCAACGGCTCGCTCCAGCGCACGGGCGCGGGGCTCGCGGTGCGCGGCGACCTCTACGCGTGGGGGACCTCGCATTGGCCGTACTTCGCCTTCGTGGGCTGAGCTAGGGTCCCGCCCGGAGCGGCACGGGCCTGGTGGCCCAGCCGGTCTTCAAAACCGGTGAGGCGGCGCAACCCGTCGCTGGCTCGGTTCGACTCCGGGGCCGCTCCGCTTCGCACGTGAGACGCACAAAGGAGGGCCCCAACGTGCGGGCCCTCCCGGGTGCTGCTCCTGACGGGCGTGCCTAGACGCTCGTCAAGCCGTTCTTGTGCGCCACGACCTTGCCGCTCGAGATCTTCGGAGCGTTGGGGAACGCAGTCTCGAGCTTCTCGTCGCGGACCCACGTGGAGGCGACCTTCGTCGACTCGTCGGCCTGCGCGGCGGTCTCGTAGAGACCGAGCGAGCTGAGGATGCCGTTCTCGCCCTCGATGAGGTAGTAGCCCTTGAAGCCGTCCATCTTGCTCAGCTTCGGGACGAGGGTCTCGTTCACCTTGTCGGTGAGCTCGACCGTGCGGCTCGGGTCCACACCGTCGTAGCGGCGAATGGTCACATGCATGGTGAGTGCTCCTTCGTTCGTCTCACAGGGCAGGAACGTCCGGACGGACGCCTGCTGCGCTCAAAGGCCAGGGTGCGAAAGACGAAGAGGAAGGTGCTGAGAGCCTCGGCGGCTTCAACGCTAGAGCCAGACGCGCTGTGTCCAACGTAGCAGCGATTCCTAGGCGCCGCACGATTTCGGCCGCCCGACGCTCGCGCGTTGACTCCGCTGGGCGCCGACGAGGACGTCGTGGAACGACAAGCTCCCAGACTGACCAGGCATAGTCAGGGCGTGGTTCCCGAGGCCGCACTCGAGCAGACCGAGCATGGGCTCGCGCCGAGCGGCCCCGGCTGGTTCGTGCTGAATGCGCGCGACGCGCGCTGGCGCCACCGCCCCGGACGCGGCGACCGCGTCGCGTTCACGGGCGAGACCGACGATGAGGTCGAGCACTTCCCGCAGGTCGGTGTGAACCTCTTCGTGCTCGGCCCCGGCGAGCCGATCGGCATCTACCACTGGGAGGCCGACCAGGAGGAATTCCTCGTGCTCTACGGGGAGGCGCTCCTCCTCGTCGAGGAGGAGGAGCGGCCGCTCCGGGCCTGGGACTTCGTGCATTTCCCGCCGGGGACGAAGCACATGATCCTCGGGGCGGGCGACGGCCCGTGCGGCGTCCTCGCGATCGGCGCGCGGGAGCACCAGCCGGGCGAGGGCTGGGGCGGCTATCCCGTCAGCGAGCTCGCGCTGCGCCACAGCGCCGGGGTCGAGGAGGAGACGCCCGACGCCGAGGTGGCCTACGCGCGCTTCCCGGATCCGGCGCCGACGCGCTACCGCGACGGCTGGCTCCCCGGGTAGCCTCGTGCCGTTCCTCGCCGCAACGCCCCCGCCGCTCATCTGCCTCGACCCCGGGCACGGAAGCCACGCGGGCGGGACCGAGGCCGTCGGCCCCGGCTCGAGCATCCGCAAGCCGCGTGACCTGGCCGGCGCGCCGGGCGAGGCGGCCGTCGTGCTCCAGCTCGGCCTGAAGACGCGGGCGATCCTGCTGAAGCGGGGGCTGCGCGTGGCCATGACGCGCACGGGCCCCGAGTTCACGCTCGGCGCGGGCGGCAACATCGACCGCGCGCGCTTCTGCAACGTGCGGCATGCCGGGCTCATGCTCCGCATCCACGCCGACGGCTCGACGAACGCGTCCGTCCACGGGGTCTCGACGCTGTATCCGACCTGGCACCGCGGCTGGACCGACGACATCCTCCCCGCGTCGCGGACCGCCGCGGGGATCGTCCACCGCGCGGTGATCCGGGCCACCGGCGCGGCCGACCGCGGGCTCGTCCGCCGCTCCGACCTCACGGGCTTCAACTGGGCGAACGTCCCGGTCTGCCTGGTCGAGACCGGCTTCATGTCGAACCCGGCCGAGCGGCGCAAGCTCCAGTCGTCCCGCTACCAGTGGCGCGTCGCCCGCGGCCTCGCGAACGGCGCGCAGGCCTTCCTGAGCCGTTAGCCCTGCGCCTCGAGGAGTTCCTTGAGACGGACCATGTCCTCCTCGAGCTGCTTCTGGGCGTGGCCCGTGACGACCCCGGACATGAGGCGCGCGAGGGCGCTCTTGTAGTCCGTGTCGATGCGCGTCGTGAGGAGCGTCGCACCGTCTCGCTCCTCGAGCGTCTGCGTGACGCGCGACTCGAACGCGCTCGCCACGAGATCGATGGCGAGCTTCGCGCCGGGCTCGAACTCGACGATCTCGACCTCGATCTCGAACCGCTGTCCGTGATCCTCGAACACGTCGTCGAAGCGGGTGCCGAGCCCGGGCGGGCCGTCCGTGACCTGCTTCGACTCCTTGAGCGCGGCCATCCAGCGCATGCGGCGCTCCGGCGCGACGAGCTGCGGGAAGATCTGCGCCGCCGGCCGGTCGATCTCGATCGCGAACTCGTTCACGTACGCCATCAGGCAGGCTCTTCGTCGTCGCCCTCGCCGGCGCGGCGCATGTCGTCGGCGGTGGCGCGGCCCGCCTCGTGGACGCGGCGGCGAGCCTCGTCCACGTCGGGCTCGGGCGCCTCCTCGACGATCGTCTCGGCGCCCATGCCGGCCGCCTGGAACTCGTCCTCGTGCTCGGCCGCCTCGCGCGCCTCGGCGAGCTTGCGGCGGAGCTCCTCTGTGCGCGGGTCGGGCTCGGTCTCTGGCGCGGGCTGCGCGTGACGCCGGCGCAGGAGGACCGCGCCGACCGCGCCCGCGATCGCCCCTCCGATGAGTGTCGCCTTCTTTCTCACACCCGGCACTCTTCCACGCAGAAGAGGCGCGGGGCAACCGGAGGCGTGCAGCTATACTCGCCCGAGCTTCCTGCCTCGCCGGGCGCCGTGCCACCCGGAACGGCGCGACGGGCGGGGCCGCTAGACCAGAGGAAGAGAGGAGGACCGGGAGCTGAACGCTTACGAGATCATGTTGATGCTCGATCCCGAGCTGGCCGAAGAGCGCCAGTCGGAGATCGTCACCCGTGCGCGCGAGCTGGTGGAGCGCGACGGCGGCGTGTGGCGCGGCCAGGAGTCTTGGGGCCGCCGCAGGCTCGCCTACGAGATCGACAAGAAGAACGACGCGCACTACCACCTGGTGCATTTCGACTGCGAGCCGGCGACGCTCGACGAGCTGACCCGCGTCCTCAAGATCACGGACGGCTCCATGCGCCACATGGCGGTCCGGCGCCACGCGAGGTGGGCACTCGCCGGCACCACCCGCCCGCCCGCGCCCGACCCCGTGCCCGAGGCGGCGCCCGAGCCCGCGGCCCAGGCGGCTCTGGAGCCCGAGGTCTCCGCCGAGCCCGAGGCACCGGCGACCGAGCCGGAGCCCGTGGCCGCCGCCGAGGCCGAGGCACCCGCAGCCGAGCCCGAGCCCGAGGCCGCCGCAGAGCGCGAGCCCGCAGCCGAGGCCGAGCCCGAACCCGAGACCCGGCCCGCCACCGAATAGACATCGCGAGGAGGATTCAGCAATGGCAGGCGACATCAACCGCGTCACGCTCGTAGGACGGCTCACCCGCGATCCGGAGCTTCGGCATCTGCCGTCCGGCTCGCCCGTGCTCCAGCTCGGCCTGGCGGTGAACGGCCGCCAGAAGGACGAGGCCGGCAACTGGACCGACAAGCCGAACTTCTTCGACGTGAAGGTGTTCGGAAACCAGGCGGAGATGCTGAGCATGCATCTCGCCAAGGGACGCCGCGTCGGGATCGACGGGCGGCTTGACTGGTCGTCGTGGGAGGCCCAGGACGGGTCGAAGCGCTCGAAGGTCGAGGTCGTCGCGTTCCAGGTGCAGTTCCTCGACAGCAAGGGCGGCGAAGGCGAGGGCGGCGCGCAGCGCGAGTACGTCCCCGCGGGCGACGTGGCGGCGAACCAGTCCGACTTCAACCCGGCCGGCGCCGACGACGACATCCCGTTCTAGCGAAGGAGCAAAGAGACCACATGGCACCGAAGGGAAAGCAGCAGCAGGGGTCGCGCAGGCGGCCGCCGCAGGGCGGGCCGGGAGGTCGGCGCAAGAGCTGCTACTTCTGCAAGGACAAGATCGAGCAGGTCGACTACAAGAACTACGGCCAGCTCCGGCGTTACATCTCGGAGAAGGGCAAGATCCGCTCCCGGCGGATGACGGGCGCGTGCCGCCGGCACCAGGAGCAGATCGCGGTGGCGGTGAAGCGGGCGCGCGAGATGGCCCTCCTCCCGTACGTGGACAACAAGTAGCCGATGGACGTCATCCTCCTGAAGGACGTGGAGCAGGTCGGCCTGCGCGGCGACGTCGTGAACGTCGCCCGCGGGTTCATGCGGAACTACCTCGAGCCACGCGGGCTCGCCGAGCGCGCGACGCCCGCGAAGGTGGCCGAGCTCGCGAAGCGCGACACGCTGCGGGCGCGGCACGAGGCAGCGACCGCCGACCAGGCCCAGGAGGTCGCCGCGGCCCTCGCGACCACCGTGCTCCGCTTCGAGCGGAACGCGGGCACGCGCGGGCGGCTGTTCGGCTCCGTGACCTCGACCGACATCGCGGATGAGCTCTGGCGCACGAAGAAGATCCGCGTGGACCGGCGCAAGATCGAACTGGACGGGACGATCAAGCGCCTCGGCACGCACGTCGTCCCGATCTCGATCTTCGAGGACGTCCGCGCCGAGGTGCAGACGCAGGTCGTCCCGGAGGGCGGCGAGCTTCCGTCCGAGGACGAGATCGCGGCCTGGGAGGCGGAGGAGCGCGCCGAGGCCGCCGAGGCCGCGGGCGAGGACGAGGAGCACGACGAGGCCGAGGCGCAGATCGCCGCCGCGATCGCCGAGGAGGAGGCCGCGGAAGCCGCGAAAGCCGCCGAGGCGGAGGAGGAGCCCGCGGAGCCCGAGTCTTCCGCCGAGGAGCAGCTCGAGTCTCAGACCGACCAGGCGTGGGACCAGCACGAGACTCCGGCCGAGGCGCCGCCCGCCGAGCCGGCGGAGCCCGCCGAGGGGACGCCGGCCGAGCCGGTGGAGCCTGCCGAGGAGACGCCGGCCGAGCTCGAGCCGGAGTCCGGCGCGGACCCGGAGGCGCACGAGGAGCCCGAGGGCTAGGAGCCCCTGGCGGTACACGCCTGAGCCGTCCGGCCACGCTGGACGGCGCGAGGACGGCGTCCTCGGTCGCGCCCGTACCTCTGGTACGAACGCGAGTCTGCGTCCTTGCCTCGCACCACCCATCGCACCCGGACGACGAGGCGCGTAGCGCCAAGCCCTCCTAGTTCTCCACCGCGCCCGCCCGAACCTGTGGGCAGGGTGTGGGCGAAGCCCAACGCTTTCCCGCTCAGAGCGGGAAACCCCTCCACACGGGTGGTTGGCGACCCTCGCCACCGTCCGGCCGTACTGGGAACATGTGTTCCAGAATGGCTGCAAATCGGCGAATCCAGCCTGTGGATGACGCAATCCACGGATTACGTGACATGGCCGAGCAAACCGTGTCTAATCCGCCTCCCCCGATGGCCCAAGCCCTCCAGACCGCTCCCGTCCCCCCGCAGAACCTCGACGCCGAGGAATCCGTCCTCGGCGCGATGATGCTTTCGCCCGGCGCCATCGGCGCCGTGAGCGAGGTGCTCGACGGCGACGGGCGCGACTTCTACCGGGAGAGCCACGCGAAGCTCTACCGGGCCGCGCTCGCCCTGTACGCGAAGGGCGAGCCGGTGGATGCGATCACGCTCGTGGACGAGCTCGACGAGCGCGGCGACCTCGAGGATGTCGGCGGCAGCGCCCGCGTGCACGAGCTCGCGGCCCTCGTCCCGGCGAGCGCGAACGCGCGCCACTACGCGCAGATCGTCCACGAGAACGCGATCCTCCGCGGCCTCATCCGGGCCGGCGGCGAGATCTCCCGCCTCGGCTGGGAGCGGCCTGGCGACACGACGGGCCTCGTGGACCAGGCCGAGCAGATCGTGTTCCTGCTCGGCCAGGAGCGTGCGACGAGCGAGTTCAGCCGGATCGACGACCTCCTGAAGGAGAGCTTCGAGCGGATCACGCACCTGTACGAGCTCGGCGCCGACGTCACCGGCGTCCCGTCCGGGTTCCGCGACCTCGACCGGATCACCTCCGGCTTCCAGGAGGGGAACCTCGTCATCGTGGCCGCCCGGCCGGGCATGGGGAAATCGGCGCTCGGCCTCGGCATCGCGACGAACGTCGCCGTGCGCCACGGCAAGCCCGTGGCCCTCTTCACGCTCGAGATGTCGAAGGCCGAGGTCACGCAGCGGATGATGTGCGCCGAGGCGAAGGTCGAGCTCCACCGCCTGCGCACCGGCCGCCTCGGCCAGGACGACTGGCCGCGCCTGACGGCCGCGTGCGACCGGCTCGCGAAGGCGCCGATCTACGTGGACGACACCGGCTCGATCACGATGATGGAGATCCGCTCGAAGGCCCGGCGGCTCAAGTCGAAGCACCCGGAGCTCGGGCTCATCCTCGTGGACTACATGCAGCTCATGACCTCGGGCACGTCGGCGGAGAACCGGGTCCAGGAGGTCTCGCAGATCTCGCGCGCGCTCAAGGTGCTCGCCCGCGACCTCGACGTCCCGGTGGTCGCCATGTCGCAGCTCTCGCGCGCGGTCGAGCAGCGCCACGACAAGCGGCCGATCCTCTCCGACCTCCGCGAGTCGGGCTCGATCGAGCAGGACGCGGACATCGTCACGTTCATCTACCGCGACGACTACTACAACCCGGAGGACTCGCCAGACCCGGGCGTCGCCGAGGTGATCGTCGCGAAGCACCGAAACGGCCCGACCGACAAGGTCAAGCTCTCCTTCATCTCGCAGTACGCGAAGTTCGCCGACCTGGCGGCCGCCTAGCCGTGGAGCGCGGGGGCGGCGAGGGCGGACTTCCCGAGATCGCGTATGACCTCTCGCTGCGGGCGCTCGGCCAGCAGGAGAGCGTCGTCAACGAGTTGCGCGCGCGCACCGGGACGCTGCTCGCCGCGTCCGCCCTCGTCGCCTCGTTCCTCGGCGGCCGCGGCATCGACGCCGGCGGGCACACCGCGCTGACCGTGATCGCGCTCGTGTCCTTCGCGGCCTCCGTGGTCGCAAGCGTGTACGTCCTGCTGCCGAAGCCGGCGCTCATCTTCGCGCTCCGCGGCACGAAGCTCTTCGAGGAGGAGTTCGCCGACCCCGGCGGGCTCGCCGAGACCTACCGCCGGCTCGCCTACTGGGTCGAGGAGTACCACGGGGCGAACGAGCCGGCCATCCAGCGCCTGTTCGGCGCGTACCGCATCGCGACGGCGGCGGTCGTCCTGCAAGTCTTGCTGTGGAGCACGGAAGTCGCGCTAACCTGAGAGGGCGATGACGATCAAGAAGCCTGCAGCACCGCCGCCCCCACCTCCCGCTCCGCCGGGCCTCGGGATCCCCGAGCCGGGATCCAACGGCGGCGGGAAGCGCTCCCGGGCGTAACCCGTCCGCCTCCCGAGCCGGTAACGTCCTTCGACGTGCCAGCCACCGTCATCGTCGGTGCGCAGTGGGGCGACGAGGGCAAGGGGAAGATCGTCGACCTGCTCGCCCAGCACTCGGACCTCGTATGCCGCTACCAGGGCGGCCCAAACGCCGGGCACACGATCATCGCCGAGGGCGAGACCTTCAAGTTCCGGCACATGCCGTCCGGGATCCTCTGGGGCAAGGAGTGCGTGCTGACGGCCGGGTGCGTGGTCGATCCCGGGTCGTTCATCGAGGAGCTCGACGATCTCGAGGCGCGTGGGCTCTCGACCGAGCGCGTGCGGCTCTCGACGAACGCGCACCTCGTCATGCCGTGGCACGTCGCGCTCGACCAGGCATCCGAGCGGCGCCTCGGGAAGCTGCAGATCGGGACGACGCGGCGCGGGATCGGCCCCGCGTACGCGGACAAGTCGGCGCGCGTCGGCATCCGCGTGCAGGACCTGTTCGACACGAAGATCCTGCGCCAGAAGATCGAGCTCGCGCTCGTCGAGAAGAACGTCTGGCTCGAGCGCATCTACGGGGCGGAGCCACTCGACCTCGACGAGGTCGCCGGGCGGGCCGAGGGCTGGGCCGAGCGGCTGCGCCGCTACATCACGGACACGTCGCTCCTCGTCGACCGCGCGCTCAAGGACGGGCGCTACGTCCTCTTCGAGGGCGCACAGGGGACGCTCCTCGACGTCGACCACGGCACCTATCCCTTCGTGACGTCGTCGAATCCGATCGCGGCCGCCGCGGCGACCGGCACCGGGATCGGGCCGAACCGCATCGACTCCGTGATCGGCGTCTCCAAGGCGTACGTCACGCGCGTGGGCGAGGGCCCGTTCCCGACCGAGATCCAGGGGCCGGACCAGGAGCGGATGCGCGAGCTCGGCGGCGAGTACGGCACCGTCACGGGCCGCCAGCGGCGCTGCGGCTGGCTCGACCTCGTCGGCCTGCGCTACGCCGTGCGCCTGAACGGGATCGTTGCGCTCGCGCTCACGAAGCTCGACGTGCTGTCGTCGTTCCCCGAGCTGCCGGTGTGCGTGCGCTACCAGCTGCCAGACGGGACCGAGACCGAGGAGTTCCCCGCGCACCAGAGCGACTTCCACCACGCGAGGCCCGTTTACGAGACGCTGCCCGGCTGGGAGGAGCCGCTCGACGAGGTCGAGTCGCTCGAGGACCTGCCGGAGGCGGCGCGGCGCTACGTCGGGTTCGTCGAGGACTCGCTCGGCGTCGAGGTCTGCATGGTCGGGACCGGCCCCGACCGCGAGCGGATCCTCGCCTCGCGCACGCTCGAGAGCGTCGCCGGCCGTTCGTGAGGGTCTTCGCGCTCGCCGCGCTCGCCGCTGCCGCGCTTTCGGGGAGCGCGCACGCCGCGTGGCTCGAGCGGGCGCCGATTCCGCTTCCGCGGAGCGAGACCGCAGCGACGGCCGCCGCCCGGCGGATCGTCGTCGCCGGCGGCTACACGGCGGACGGCCGAACCTCACGGCGCGTGGACGCCTATGACCCGGTGCGGAACCGGTGGACGCGGCTGCCCGACCTGCCCTTCGGCGTGAACCACTCTGCCGCGACGTCCTACCGTGGGCAGGTGTACGTGATCGGCGGCTACCGCGGCAGCGGCCGCCAGACGCGCGCGGTCTTCATCCTCCGCGGCGGACGCTGGGTGTTCGGCCCCAACCTGCCGGTCAGCCGCGGGGCAGAAGGCGCGGCGGTTGTAGGGCACACGCTGGTCGTCGCAGGCGGCCTCGGCCCCCACGGGCTCGCCCGCGCCGCGCTCGCCTTCAACCTCGAGCGGCGGCGCTGGCGCTTCGTCCCCGGGCCGGACCCGCGCGACCACCTGGCCGTCACCGCCTGGGGCGGCCGCGTCTACGCGCTCGCGGGCCGGCTCGTCACCAGGGACAAGAATCAGGCCACGCTCCAGTCGTGGGCGCCGGGCGAGCGGCGCTGGACGACGCTGCCTCCGGTCCCGAGCCCGCGCAGCGGCACGGGGGCCGCGGCGATCGGCGGGCAGATCGTCTCCGTGGGCGGCGAGACCGACACCGAGACGATCGCGTCCGTCTACGCCTACGACATCCCGCGGAAGCGCTGGCGGCGGCTCGCGGATCTGCCCACGCCGCGGCACGGGCTCGGCGTCGCGGCGATCGGTGGCCACGTCTACGCCGTGGCGGGCGGGCCGGTGCCCGGCCTCAGCGTCTCGGAGAAGAACGAGGCGCTTCGCGTTCGGGCGCGCTGACCCTTCGTTTCCGCCCGCCGGTCTTCCACCACTTCCGGCGGTAGAACGTGAGCCAGCCGACGAAGAGCGCGCCGGTGAGGACGAGGCCGAAGACGATCGAGCTGCCCCAGCCCCGGCGCCCCTGGACGCCCTCGCGGCGGAGGTCGGACTCGATCTGCGCCGCCAGCGCGTCCGGCACCCGGACGACCTCGGTGTCGCGCCGAAGCACGTTCCGGGTCGGGTAGTACGTGAGCCGCGCGTTGTCCGTCCACGGGTTCGGCGCGGACGCCTCCGCAACGATCTTGGCGCCCGGCGTTCCGCCGAGCGGCGGGTCGGCCGGGGGCAGCTTCGCGAAGAGCCCGGCGTAAAGCGCGGCATCGGCGACGGCCCGGCCGTTCACGCGCACGCGCTCGATCGTCGGGGCAGGAAACGGCTCGAGCCCGCGTGTCGCGTCGCGCAGCCGCGTCGCGGTCGGGCGGTCGATTCGCACCCAGCCCGCGGACGTCCGCACGACGCCCGCGTCCGGAACGTACGCGAGCGGGCTCCACTCGTACCAGTCGGCCTCGAGCCGCAGCTTGTAGTAGGGCGAGACCGGCGGCGTGGCCGTGAACGTGAAGCTGTCCGGGAGGTTGAGGACGCCCGTCACGAGCGCCCAGTCGGTGCGGAGCGGCCGGGCGCTGTCGCCGACCAGGTGGCGGCATTCCTGGGCGCCGCAGATCTCGAGGTTGACACGGCCCTTGGCCGCGGCCACGGGCGGCAACGCGAGCGCCGCGAGGAGACCGATCACGAGCGCGATTCGTTTCATGCGTTCAGCTCCGCGAGATCCTCGACGGTGTTTACGTTCGCGAGCTCCTCGGGGTTCCCGGGAACGACGCGCGTGTCGAGCTCGGCGAGGGCATCGCGGAGCGCGAGCTCGCCTGCGGCGATCCGCCGCTCGAGCACCGGAAGCGCGCTCCGCCGGTACGCGCCGGGCAGCGGGCCCGTGTCGGGCACCGCCGCGTCGTCCGTCGCGGCCTCGGCCAGCCGGACGAGGAACGCGGGCGTCACCCCGGGCATGTCGGTGGGGAGCACAACGACGAGGTCGCCCGGCGCACGGCGCAGCGCGGCCGCGACCCCCGCGATCGGCGCGCGCACGTCGAGCCCGTCGTCCTCGACCGGGAACGGGAGGTCGAGGCCATCCTCGGTTTTGCCGAGCACGAGCGGCGGGCCGAACGCCTCCGTCAGCGTGCGATGCGCGCGCTCGGCGAGCGTCTCGCCCCCGATCCGCGCGAGCGCTTTCGGTGAGCCGAAGCGCCGGCTCGCACCGCCGACGAGCAGGACGCCGGTTACGTGACTCGCCATGGCTCGGAGTAGACGTTGACCCGGCCGTCGCGGACGAATCCGCAGAGCGTCACGCCGCGGTCGCCCGCGAGCTCGACGGCCAGCGTGGAGGGCGCGCCGACGGCGACGAGCACCGGGCAGCCCGCGACCGCCGCCTTCTGCACGAGCTCGAACGAGAGGCGCCCGCTCACGCAGAGGATGTCGCGCGCGAGGGGTAGCCGGCCGGCGCCGAAGGCCCAGCCGATCGTCTTGTCCATCGCGTTGTGTCGGCCGACGTCCTCGCGTAGGCAGAGGAGCTCGCCCGCGTCATCGAAGAGCCCCGTGGCGTGCAGGCCGCCGGTCGCGGCGAAGCCCGCCTGGCCCTCGCGCAGCCGGTCGGGCAGCTCCGCGACGAGCGATGCGGGCAGGCGCAGGTCGCTCTCGATCCGCGGCGCCTCGACGGCGACCGCCTCGAGCGCGCCCTTGCCGCAGACGCCGCAGGAGCTCGACGTGTAGAAGCTCCGCGCGAGGCGCTCGCGGTCGAACGCGGCCGCGACGACCTCGACCGTGTTCGCGGCCAGGTCCGCGGGAAGCGCGGCCGACTCCGGCGCCAGCCCTTCGGTGATGCAGAAGCCGAGCGCGAGCTCCTCGTCGTGGCCCGGCGTCCGCATCGTGACCGCGACCGCCTCGCCGTTCACGCGGATCTCGAGCGGCTCCTCGGCCGCGACCTCGTCGGCCTCGATGGCGCCGGAGGGCAGGCGCAGCACCTCGACCTGTCCCGCTACATGGGCGGGCGTCGTCACGCCACGAAGCGTAGACGTGCAACGGATCGCGCCGGGGGCGTGGCGTGCTCCGGTCATACACGCGCGGGATTAAGGGCTCCCAACCCACCCCCAACCAGCCATCATGCTATTCGGGAAAGGCGCGCGTGTCTGTCACGGAAGTGCGCCGAAACCGTGTCAATCCGCGGCTAGGCGCAGAGTTCGGCGGCGACCGCGAGGTAGACCTCCGCGCACTGCACCGCGGAGTCCACGTCCACCCACTCGACGACCGCGTGGGCGCCCTCACCCGCCGGGCCGAACAGCACCGTGGGGATCCCGGCATCCGAGAAGATCGCCGCGTCCGTCCAGAACGGGACGCGCGCGATCTCGGCCTCGCGCCCGAGCACCGTCGTCCCATGGCGGTGGACGGCCTCGACCACCGGCGCATCGCGCGGGACCTCGAACGGCGGCCGTTCGAAGGTCGCCTTCGCCTCGGCGCGCACGTCCGGGTCCTCGGCCGCCGCGCGCGCGATCACGTCGCGGACCTCCTCCTCGACCGAGGCGGCCGTCTCACCGGGGATGGTGCGCCGCTCCATCCGCAGGAGGCATCGCTCGGGATAGCTCGAGAGCTCCTGCCCGCCCTCGACGAGCGACGCGTGGAGCGACCCGCTGGCGTAGATGTCGGCCGCCGGGTCGGGACGAAGGGACCGGTCGAGCTCCTCGAGCCCGACGAGGATCCGGCCCATCTTCGCAATCGCGTCGACGCCGAGATCGGGGCGCGACCCGTGCGCGGCGCGGCCGGTCGCCTCGACGTCGAGCCAGACGAAGCCGCGATGGGCGATCGCCACCTGGAGCTCCGTGGGCTCGACCACGATCGCCGCGTCCGCATGGATCGCCTCGGCGACGTGGGCCGACCCGATGCTCGCCACCTCCTCGTCGCATACCGCGGTCACGACGACGTCGCCGCGCAGCCCGAGCTCGCGGGCGCGCGCAGTCGCGACCATCGCCGCGGCGACGGCGGTCTTCATGTCGTACGCGCCGCGCCCGTGGAGCTTCGACCCTTCGAGACGCGGCTCGTGCGGCGAGTCCATGCCCGCCGTCCCGACCGTGTCGATGTGGCCGTTCAGGAGCAGCGTCTTTCCGCCGCCCGACCCGCGCGCGATCCCGATCGCGTTGAACCGTCCGGCCGCGACCTCCTCGAGCCGCGTCTCGAGCCCCGCGGCCTCCATCCAGTCCGCGGCGAAGCGCGCGACCTCGGCCTCGCCCGCGCCGCCCGGCACGAGATCGGGGTTCACCGAGTCGATCGCGACGAGGCCCCTGGCGAGATCGAGCAGCTCGTCGCGCATCGCCGCAGACCATAATCGAGTGCATCGACGTCCTGAGGCTCACCGCGCTCCTCGAGGAGCTTCCGCCCGAGCGGACAGAGCTCCTCGACAACCTCGGCCGCGTGCGGCGCGAGATCGGGCCGATCACGCCCGAGCTCTCCGACGCGATCGCCGACCGGATGAACCTGCGCCGCGGCGACGTCCACGAGGTGGCCTCGTTCTACTCGTTCCTGTCCGTCCCGACCGACGCGGTGCGCGTCTGCATCGGCCCCGTCTGCGACTGCCTCGGCGCGAAGGGCTTCCTGCGCTTCGAGGAGGGGCGTGCCGAGCCGGGCACGCCGGTCGTCCCGGTCGAATGCCTCGGCCACTGCGACCTCGCGCCCGTGCTCATGCGCGGCGACCGTGTCGAGCCCGAGCTGCGCTACCGCACGAACGAGTCCGTCTCGACCGGGCTCCAGGCCCTTGACGAGACGCTCGAGGAGTACGAGGCGCGCGGCGGCCTCGCCGCGCTGCGCGACCGGCCGACGCGGGAGAGGATCGTCGCCGAGCTCGACGCATCGGGCCTCGTCGGCTACGGGGGCGCGGGCTTCCCGACGGGGCGCAAGTGGGAGGCGGTCGCGGCGCAGCCGGCCCCGCGAGTCGCCGTGCTGAACGCGGACGAGGGCGAGCCGGGGACGATCAAGGATCGCTACCTCATGGAGCGCCGGCCGCACCTCGTCCTCGAGGGGTTCCTGCTCGCGATGCGGGCCGTCGAGACGACGGAGGGCTACATCTACCTGCGCGAGGAGTACGCGCTCGCGCGGCGGCGGCTCGAGGATGCGCTCGCCGAGCTCCGCGCCGCCGGGTTCCTCGACGACCTCACGATCCGGCTCGTCATCGGCGCCGGCGCCTACATCTGCGGCGAGGAGACCGCGATGCTCGAGTCCATGGAGGGCCGCCGCGGGATGCCACGGCTCAAGCCGCCGTTCCCGAGCGAGGTCGGCTACCTCGGCCGCCCGACGCTCGTGAACAACGTCGAGACGCTCGCGCACATCCCGGCGATCCTGCGGATGGGCGGCGAGGCGTGGGCGGCGCTCGGCCAGCGCGGCGCGAAGGGCGTTCGCCTCTGGTCGATCTCGGGCGTCGTTCGGAAGCCGGGCTGCTACGAGGCGCCGAACGGCTCGACGCTGCGGGAGCTCATCGAGCTCGCCGGCGGCGTGACCGAGGAGGTCGGCGCGATCGTCCCGGGCGGCGCCGCGAGCGGCATCCTCCCGACCGACGCGATCGACGTGCCGCTCACCCGCGACGACCTGCGCGAATGGGGCGCCGGGCCCGGCTCCGCAGGCGTTCAGGTCTTCCCGAAGCGCTACTCGCCGCTTCGCCTCCTCGCCGAGACGATGCGCTTCTTCGCGGAGGAGTCGTGCCAGAAGTGCACGCCGTGCCGGATCGGCAACCGCGGGATCCACCACGTCCTGCTCGAGCTCGAAGAGGGCCGCGTCGCGATGTCGCGCGCACAGGTGGAGGAGTGGCTCGACGCGATGGCACTCACGTCCATCTGCGGCCTCGGCCAGGGCGCGCCCTTCCCTGTGCGGAACGCGTTCCGCTACTGGCCGGAGCTGTTCGAGCCGCTCGGCGAGCCCGCGACTTAGCAACAGACTGTTGCAAGGAATCGGCGCTCGCGTGGGCCGTCGCAAGCCTCGATGGGCCGCGGGTCCCCGGCGCGCCGCGACTTAGCAACAGTGTTGCAAGGCGGGGGGTCCCCGCCAGACGCGTTCGCGGCAGAGCGGGGATCAGCCCGGGAAGCGCGGGTCGGACCGGATCGGATCCAGATCCGTGTCCGTCGCCGCCCACTCGCCGACCTTCGTCCGGGTCGAGCTCGACGGCGCGGGTGATGTGCTCGATCGCGTCCTCCGTGCGGCCGGCCTGGGCCTCGAAGCACGCGAGGTTGTAGAGGAACGATGCGCTTTCCTGGTTGTCGGGGAGGCCAGCCGAGGTGATCTCGACCGCGCGGTCCCAGTCGCCCGCCTTCGCCGCCGGGATCGCAGCGAAGTAGTACTCCCAGGGCGAGACCTCGTACGCCTGGCCCGGCTCGCCGCCGACCGCGAGCACCGTGGAGTTGGGCTCCGCCGCCACCGCCGCGCGCCGGACCTTCGGGTCGCGGAGGAAGACGAGCGTGCCCGCGGGCGCGTCGAACTCCTTCCCGTCGACGGTAAACGTCGCGCGCCCGGCGATCACCACGTAGAGCTCCTGGTGCCCGCCGGCGCCGCTGCCCGTCTCGTCGTGGTCCTCGACGATCTCGTCGCCCGCGTTCTCGGCCGTGTAGGCGTTGACGCCGAACGCCTGCACGCCGAGCGTGCGCCGCACCGGCCGCCAGATCAGCGTGTCCGTGATCGGGATCGGGTCGATGTCCGAGACCTGCAGAATCGTGTACGGATCCGCCACGACCGGCAGCATAAGATTCAGGGCATGGGCCGTGTCGTCGAGTTCAGCCTCGACGGGAGAACCGTCTCCGCGCCCGAGGGGGAGCTCCTCGTGCAGGCCGCCGCTCGCGCCGGCGTCGCGATCCCGACGCTCTGCCACGACGAGAAGCTCGACCCGTACGGCGGCTGCCGTATGTGCGTCGTCGGCGTCGAGGGCTCGCCCCGCCCGCTGCCCGCGTGCGCGACCAGGGTCGCCGAAGGGATGGTCGTCTCCACGAACTCGAACGTCCCGGACCTGCGCCACACGCTCGCGGAGATGCTCCTCGCCGAGCACCTGAACCCGAATCCGGGCGGACGGCCGAACGAGCTCGTGGACATGGCGCACGACATGGGCGCGGAGGCGCCGTTCATCCTCCCGGACGCCAAGCGCGAGCCCTACGAGGACCGCAACAAGCTCATGGGCTACGACCCCGACGCGTGCATCCTCTGCGGGCGCTGCGTGCGCTACACGCAGGAGGTCATGCAGTGCTCGGCGCTCTCGATCGAGGGCCGCGGGCCGCACGCGCGCATCGTCCCCACGCACGGGTTCTCCTGGCTCGACACCGAGTGCGAGCTCTGCGGCGGCTGCCTCTCCACCTGCCCGACCGGCGCGATCTACGAGAAGTTCGAGGAGGGCACGACGCGGCCGGAGCGCGAGCTCACGAAGGTGAAGACGACGTGCACGTACTGCGGCGTCGGCTGCCAGGTCGACCTGAACGTGGATCCCGAGACGCAGAAGATCGTGAAGGTCACGTCAGACCCGTCGTACCAGCCGAACGAGGGCAACCTCTGCGTCAAGGGCCGCTTCGCATTCAACTTCGTCCACCACCCGGACCGGCTCACGGAGCCGCTCGTCCGCGGCGAGGACGGCGAGCTCCACCCGACGACCTGGGAGCACGCGCTCGAGACGGCCGCGACCGGGCTCGCCCGGGTGCGCGACGAGCACGGGCCGCAGACGGTCGGCGTGCTCGCCTCGGCCAGGCTCACGATGGAGGAGAACTTCCTCATCCAGAAGCTCGCGCGGACGGCGCTCAAGACGAACTCCGTCCACTCCTGCGAAGCCACCTGACACGCTCCCACTCTTTACGGCCTGGTCAGGTCGTTGGGCAGAGGGGCCAGCACCAACTCGATCCCGGAGATCGAGAACGCGCGCGTCCTCTTCGTGATCGGGTCGAACACGACCGAGGCGCACCCCGTGCTCGCGCTCCGCATGAAGAAGGCCGTGCGGAACGGCGCAACGCTCGATCGTCGCCGACCCGCGGAAGATCTGGCTGACGAAGATCGCCGACCGCCACCTCCAGCTCCGGCCCGGCTCGGACGTCTGGCTCGTGAACGCGATGATGCACGTGATCCTCGAGGAAGGGCTCGCGGACGAGGACTACATCCGCGACTTCACCGAGGACGCCGAGGCGGTGCGCGAGGTCGTCGCGCGCTACACGCCCGAGGATGCCGAGACGGTCACGGGCGTCCCGGCCGAGGACATCCGCTGGGCGGCCCGGACGTACGCGACCGAGCGCCACGCGGCCGTCTTCTACACGCTCGGCATCACCGAGCACGCGTGCGCCGTGGACAACGTCTGGTCGCTCTCGAACCTCGTGCTCCTCACCGGCCACCTCGGCTACGAGTCCACCGGCCTCAACGCGCTGCGGGGCCAGAACAACGTGCAGGGCCTGAACGACGCGGGCGCGAACCCGATGTACCTCCCCGGCTACCAGCCGGTCGACGACCCGGCCATCCGCGCGAAGTTCTCCGAGGCCTGGGGCACCGAGGTGCCGGAGCGCGCCGGCTACCGGCTCGACCAGATGATCTCCGGCATGTCCGACGGGCGGATCCGCGCCTTCTATCTCATCGGCGAGAACCCGGCGCACACCGAGCCGAATGTCGCCCACGTCGAGCACGGGCTCGAGGGCCTCGACTTCCTCGTCTGCCAGGACATCTTCCTGAACGAGACCGCGCGCAAGCACGCGGACGTCGTCCTCCCCGCGTCGAGCTTCGCCGAGAAGGACGGCACGTTCACGAACACGGAGCGGCGCGTGAACCGCGTGCGCAAGGCGGTGCCGCTCCCCGGGAACGCGCGTGAGGATCTCGAGATCGTGGACGCGCTCGGCCGCGCGCTCGGCGCCGAGTGGCCCGAGTACGCGGGCGCCGAGGACGTGTGGAACGAGTTCGCCGACCTGGCGCCGCTCTGGTCGGGCATCCGCTACGACCGGCTCGAGGAGGTCGGGCTCCAGTGGCCGTGCACCGACCGCGACGACCCCGGCGCGGCCTACCTCCACGCCCCCGAGCCGGCCCGCGCGGGCGGCCGCGCGAAGTTCTTCCCCGTCGAGTACAAGCCGCCGATCGAGGAGCCCGACTCCGAGTTCCCGTTCATCCTGTCGACCGGCCGCACGCTCTACCACTACAACTCGGCGACCATGACCATGCGCGAGGAGGGGGTCGTGGACAAGCAGGAGGATCCCTTCATCGAGATGGCGCCCGAGGACGCGGACGCGCTCGGCGTCGGCGACGGCGACTGGGTGCGGCTCGTCTCACGCCGCGGCGCGATCGAGGCGCGCGCGGCGATCGGCGACCGCGTCTTCCCCGGCCTCGTCTGGATGGCGCTCCACTTCGCCGAGTCTCGCGTGAACCTGCTCACGAACGACGTCACCGACTCGCTGATCGGCATCCCCGAGTACAAGGTCTGCGCGATCCGGATCGAGCCGGTCGCGGCAACCGCCGCCTAGGCGCTAGGCGTCGAAGATGATGACCGAGCGGGCCCGCTCGCCCTTCCGCATCGCCTCGAACGCCTCGTCGAGGTCGTCGAGGCCGATCCGGTGCGAGATGAGCTTGTCCACGGGCAGCTTTCCCGCGAGGTAGAGCCCGGCGAGGCGCGGGAACTCGACCGCCGGGACGGAGCCGCCGTAGATCGAGCCGACGAGCGCCTTGCCGGTGTCGATGAACGGATAGACGTCGAACGAGGCGCGCACGCCGTACGGCGGCATGCCGATGAGGACGGCCGTGCCGCCCGCGCGGATGAGCGACGGGAGCGCCTCGATCGTCTCCACGAGCCCGATTGCCTCGAAGGCGAAGTCCGCTCCGTCGCCGACGAGCTCGCGGGCCTCGTCGGGCGACGAGACCGCGTGGGTCGCGCCGACCTCGAGGGCGAGCGCGTGCTTCGGCTCGGCGCGATCCACCGCGACGATCCGCTCCGCACCCGCGAGCGCCGCGCCCATGATGGCCGAGAGCCCGACCCCGCCCGCGCCGATCACGACGACCGAGGATCCGGCCGGCACGCGCGCGGTGTTCAGGACGGCCCCGGCGCCGGTCGTGACGGCGCAGCCGATGAGCGCCGCGACCTCCGCCGGCACCTCGGCCGGCACGCGCACCGCGCCGGACTCGGGGACGACCGTGCGCTCGGCCATCGAGCCGACCCCGACGTACGTGTAGACGTCCTCGCCAGAGGCGCGCCGGAAGCGCGTCGTCCCGTCCTCCATGACGGACTCGCCGGCGCGCGTCCCCGTGCACATCCAGGCGCGCCCGGCCATGCAGCTCTCGCAGCGCCGGCAGGAGTAGAACCAGGAGAGGACGACCGTGTCGCCGACCGCGACGTCGCGGACGTCCTCGCCGACCGCCTCGACGACTCCCGCGCCCTCGTGGCCCATGACCACCGGGCTCGGCCGGGGCCAGTCGCCGTCCACGACGTGGAGGTCGGAGTGGCAGACGCCGCTCGCGCCGAGCCGGACGAGCACCTCGCCCCGCCGCGGCTGCTCGAGCTCGAGCTCCTCCACCGCGACCGCGCCCGGCCCCGAGAAGACCGCCGCCCGAACCGACTGCCCGTTCGCCACCGCCCGATTCTACGGCGCAGGCCAGGCCGAACCGGCCATGACACGTTGCCTGGCACCGGGACACGGCCCACCGGG
This sequence comes from uncultured Actinomycetes bacterium, assembly GCA_963720515.1. Taxonomy (GTDB): domain Bacteria; phylum Actinomycetota; class Thermoleophilia; order Gaiellales; family Gaiellaceae. The sequence continues at coordinate 1,545,060 of OY970397.1, forward strand.
CCACTGTCCCCCGCGGCCATGGCACGGGTCAGGCCCCTGCCATGGCCCGAATGGACGTGGCCGCGCCTCCCGGCCCGCTCTGCCCGGGCTCCCACTACGATCCCGCGGGATGACGACGTCGATGCCCTCCAGCCTCGAGATCGCGCAGTCCGCGATGCTCCGCCCGATCGACGAGATCGCGCACGGCGCGGGGATCGAGGCGCGCGAGCTCGAGCCGTTCGGCTACACGAAGGCCAAGGTCTCGCTCTCCGTCCTCGACCGGCTCGCCGACCGCCCGGACGGGAAGCTCGTCTGCGTCACCGCGATCACGCCGACCCCCGCCGGCGAGGGCAAGACGACGACCGCCGTCTCGCTCGCCCAGGGACTCGGGGCGATCGGGCGGAAGCCCGTCCTCTGCCTGCGCGAAGCGTCGGTCGGCCCCGTGTTCGGCATCAAGGGCGGCGCGGCCGGGGGCGGCTACGCGCAGGTCGTCCCGATGGAGGAGCTGAACCTCCACTTCACCGGCGACATCCACGCGATCGGCTCGGCCAACAACCTGCTCGCGGCGCTCGTGGACGCACACCTCATGCACGGGAACCGCCTCGGCCTCGACCCCGAGCGCATCACCTGGCGCCGCTGCGTGGACATCAACGACCGGGTGCTCCGCAAGGTGATCGTCGGGCTCGGCGGCCCGCAGAACGGGATCGAGCGCGAGACCGGCTTCGACATCACTGCGGCCTCGGAAGTCATGGCGATCGTGGCCGTGGCGCGCGACCTGGCCGACCTGCGCGAGCGCCTCGGGGCGATCACGGTCGGCTACACGCCCGAGGACGAGCCCGTGACCGCGGAGCAGATCGGCGCCGCGGGCGCGATGGCCGTGCTCTTGAAGGACGCGCTCAAGCCGAACCTCGTGCAGACGCTCGAGGGTCAGCCGTCGTTCATCCACTGCGGCCCGTTCGCGAACATCGCGCACGGCAACAGCTCGCTCGTCGCGACCCGCGTGGGGCTGAAGCTCGGCGAGCTCGTCGTCACGGAGAGCGGCTTCGGCTCGGACATGGGGATGGAGAAGCTCTTCGACATCGTCTGCCGCGTCGGCGGGATCCGTCCGAACGCGGTCGTCATGGTCGCGACGGTGCGCGCGCTCAAGCATCACGGCGGCGACCCGGACGGCGGCGTGGAGGCGATCGAGCGCGGCGCGGCCGAACCTCGGCCGGCACCTGGGCATCGTCCGCGAGTTCGGCCTCGGCGCCGTCGTCGCGGTGAACCGGTTCCCGACCGACACCGACGAGGAGCTCGACGCGGTGCGCCGGCTCGCGCTCGAGCTGGGCGCGGAGGCGGCGGAGGTGAACGACGGGTTCGAGCGCGGCGGCCACGGCGCCGAGGCGCTCGCCGAGGCCGTCGTCGCAGCCGCGGAGAAGCCGGCCGAGTTCCGCCCGCTCTACGACCTCTCCGAGTCGATCGAGGCGAAGATCGAGGCGATCTGCCGCCGCGTCTACGGCGCCGGCGCGGTCGAGTACCTGCCTGCTGCGCGCGAGAAGCTCGACCGGTTCGCGGAGAATGGCTTCGGCGGGCTGCCCGTCTGCATGGCGAAGACGCACCTGTCGCTCTCGCACGATCCGGCCCTCGTGAACGCGCCCTCGGGCTTCACGGTCACCGTCCGGGACCTGCGCGCGTACACCGGCGCGGGCTGGGTGGTCGCGCTCCTCGGCGACATGCAGACCATGCCCGGGTACGGCAAGGAGCCGGCCGCGTTCGCCGTGGACATCGACGAGCACGGCCGCACCGTCGGGCTCTTTTAGCGCGGATCCGGTTCCATTCCGCCGCCCGCCTAGGCAGAATGCCGAGTGATGACTAACGTTGACCCCTATCTCGGGCTCCCCACCGCGCAGCTGCTCAACGAGATCGCGTCCGGAAAGCCCGCACCGGGCGGCGGCTCCGTGGCGGCGATCGTCGTCGCCATGGCGGCGGGGCTCGTCACGATGGCCGCGCGTCTCTCGCAGGACGAGTGGCCGGGGGCGGCGTCCGTAGTCGAGCGCTCGGAGGATATCCGCGCCCGCGTGGCGCCGCTCGCCGCAGCCGACGCGGCCGCCTTCGAGGAGGTGCTGATCGCGCTGCGGCTTCCGCGCCATCTCGAGGAGGAGGTGCGGGAGGCGGCGCTCGACAACGCGCTCGTCCGCGCGGCCGAGGTTCCGCTGCAGGTCGCACGCGAGGCGGCCGAGATCGCCGAGCTCGGCGCCATTGTGGCCGAGCGCGGCAACCCGCGGCTGCGCGGCGAGGCCGTGTCCGGCTCCCTGCTCGCGGCCAGCGCGGGCCGGGCGGCCGCGAACCTCGTCGCCATGAACCGCGGCGCCGACCAGGGCGACGAGCGAATCGGCCAGGCTCGCGCGCTCGTCGCCTCGGCGGAAACTGCCGCCGAGCGCGCCGTCGCCGTCCGGTAAGAGGCAGAATCCCGGCATGGATACGTATCTCGCCATCGCGAGCCGCCGGGAAGGCCGCAGCTACGCCGACCGGCCGATCGAGCCCGACGCGGAGCGGCGCATCCTCGACGCGGGGCGCCTCGCCGGCAGCGCGATGAACGACCAGCCGTGGCGCTTCGTCGCCGTCTCGGACCGGGACCAGCTCCGGGATCTCTCGGAAACCGTCTACGCGAAGGACAACATCGCGGGCGCCGCGCTCGCCGTCGCCATCGTCGTTCCGGCCGGGGACGGGTGGCAGGTCTTCGACGCCGGGCGCGCGACGCAGAACATGCTCCTCGAGGCCTGGGATGAGGGCGTCGCCGGGAGCCCGAACGGGGTCGCCGACGCCGCGCGAGCGCGCGAGATCCTCGGCCTCGCCGAGGACGACGAGATCGCCATCGTCCTCTCGCTCGGCTACCCGCCGAAGCCGGCGCATCCCGAGAGCCGAAGCGCGGAGGACTGGAGCGCGAGCGCCAACCGGCGCCCGCTCGACGAGACCGTCGTCCGCTCGTAGCAGACGGTTCCCGCTTGACGGCACTCGTCGCGGTCGGATACGAATGCCTCTCCCACTAAATCAGTAGACAAAAGGGAGAGACATGCTCACACCGCGCCGCATCGCCTTCGCCGCAGCCGCCCTCGCGGTCGCCCTCGCGTCCCTGGCAGCCGCCGGCTGCGGGTCGTCGAGCGCCGCCGGGGGAGACGGGGACAAGCTCACGCTCGTCGCCTACTCGACACCGCGTGAGGCCTACGAGGCCCTGATCCCCGCGTTCCAGAAGACCGCGGCCGGCAAGGGCATCTCGTTCGACCAGAGCTACGGCGCCTCGGGCGACCAGAGCCGCGCGGTCGACGGGGGCCTCCCGGCCGACGTCGTCGCGTTCTCGCTCGCCCCCGACATCACAAGGCTCGTCGACTCCGGCCTCGTCTCCGAGGACTGGGCGAAGGACGAGTACAAGGGCATGGTCACCGACTCGGTCGCCGTGTTCGTCGTCCGCAAGGGGAACCCGAAGGGGATCAAGACCTGGGACGACCTCACGCAGGACGGCATCGAGGTCATCAACCCGAATCCGTTCACGTCCGGCGGCGCGCGCTGGAACGTCATGGCCGCCTACGGCGCGCAGCTCCAGCAGGGCAAGTCGAAGGACGAGGCGGTCGAGTACCTGAAGAAGCTCTTCGCGAACATCGCCGTGCAGGACAAGAGCGCGCGGGAGGCACTGCAGACCTTCGTCGGAGGCAAGGGTGATGTCATGCTCGCCTACGAGAACGAGGCGATCACCGCCCAGCAGAAGGGCGAGGATGTCGACTACGTCGTGCCCGACCAGACGATCCTCATCGAGAATCCCATCGCCGTGATCAAGGGATCGAGCCACGCCGCGCAGGCCAAGGCGTTCATCGACTACCTGCGAACGCCGGCCGCGCAGAAGATCTTCGCCGAGAAGGGCTACCGCCCGGTCGTGAAGGACGCGGACACCGGCGTCGAGTTCCCCCAGCCGGCGCAGCTCTTCACGATCGACGACCTCGGCGGCTGGGACGCCGTCATGGACGAGTTCTTCGACCGCGAAGCCGGCGTCGTCGCCAAGATCGAGCAGGACATGGGAGTCTCGACCGACGGATAGTCCCCACATGGCTGAACCTGCAGCAGTTCGTCTTCCTCGCCGCGGCACCGTGCCCGGGAGCTCAGCTCTCGGGCGCGGTGTCGTCACGGCGTACCTGAGTGTCATCGTCCTCGTCCCGCTAGCGGCGGTCGCGTGGAAGGCGACCGGCAACGGCTGGGAGGGGTTCTGGAACGCGATCACGAGCCCGGGCGCTGTTGCGGCGCTCAAGCTCACGTTCGGCGCTTCGGTCGTCGTCGCCCTCGTGAACGCGGTCATGGGGACACTCATCGCCTGGGTGCTCGTCCGCGACCGCTTCCGCGGGAAGGCGTTCGTGAACGCCCTCATCGACCTGCCGTTCGCGCTCCCCACGATCGTGGCCGGCCTGACCCTCCTCGCCCTCTACGGCCCGCGCGGGCCGGTGGGCGTGAACGTCGCCTACACGCGATGGGCGATCCTGCTCGCCCTGCTCTTCGTCACCGTGCCCTTCGTCATCCGCTCGGTGCAGCCCGTGCTCCTCGAGCTCGACCCCGAGATGGAGGAGGCCGCGGCGTCGCTCGGCGCCGGGCCGTTCACCTGCTTCCGTCGCGTGATCCTCCCGAACCTCATGCCCGCGATCCTCTCCGGCGTGGCGCTCGCGTTCGCGCGCGCGATCGGCGAGTTCGGCTCGGTCGTCCTCATCTCCGGGAACATCCCGTTGAAGACCGAGGTCGCGTCCGTCTACATCTTCGGCTCGATCGAGAGCGACGCGCCCGTCTCGGCCGCCGCCGTCTCCGTCGTCCTACTCGCCATCTCGTTCGTGTCGCTCCTCGCGATCGACGGGGTGCGCCGCTGGAGCTCGCGCCACGATGGCTAGGTACGGGCTACGCGTCGCGGCGCTCGGCTACCTGGCGGCGCTGCTCCTCTTCCCCGTCGGCTACGTCTTCTTCAAGGCCTTCGAGCACGGCGTCGCGCCGGTCTGGGAGGCCCTGACGACGCCGGCCGCACTCCACGCGCTCTGGCTCACGGTGCTGATCGCGCTCATCGCCGTGCCGCTGAACACGGCCTTCGGGATCCTCTGCGCGCTCGTGCTCGTGCGGCAGCGGTTCCGCGGCAAGCCGTTCCTGAGCGCGCTCGTGGACCTGCCGTTCGCGCTCTCGCCGGTCGTCGTCGGCCTCGCTCTCGTCCTCGTCTACGGCCGCGCCGGCTGGCTGGGCGGCTGGCTGACCGACAACGGGATCCAGGTGATCTTCGCGCTTCCCGGCATGGTGCTCGCGACGATGTTCGTCTCGCTGCCGTTCGTGGTCCGCGAGGTCGTGCCCGTGCTCCGCGAGATCGGGACGGAGCAGGAGGAGGCGGCCGCCACGCTCGGCGCCGGTTCGTGGGCGACGTTCTGGCGCATCACGCTTCCGGCGATCCGCTGGGGCGTCGTGTACGGCGTCGTGCTCACGACGGCCCGCTGCCTCGGCGAATACGGCGCGGTCTCGGTCGTCTCCGGACACCTCGCGGGCCGGACGGAGACGCTGACGCTGCACGTCGAGGACCGCTTCCAGTCCTTCGATCTCACGGGTGCGTACGCTGCCTCCGTGTTGCTGGCCGTGCTCGCGCTGCTTACCCTGCTGGCGATGACCTTCTTCCGGAAGGAGGAGCACCTTGGCGATCGCAGTGCGCCGCGTGACCAAGCAGTTCGGTAGCTACGTCGCGCTCGACGATGTGTCGATCGCGATCGCCGACGGCTCGCTGACCGCGCTGCTCGGGCCGAGCGGCAGCGGCAAGTCGACGCTCCTCCGCGTGATCGCGGGCCTCGAGCGGCCCGACTCGGGCGACGTCGCGCTCGAGGGCGAGGACGTCACCAACGCGGCGCCGCAGGACCGCGGCGTCGGCATGGTCTTCCAGCACTACGCCGCGTTCAAGCACATGACCGTCCGCGACAACGTCGGGTTCGGGCTCTCGATCCGGAAGAAGCCGAAGGACGAGACGCGCAAGCGCGTGGACGAGCTCCTGGAGCTGGTACAGCTGAACGGCCTCGCCGAGCGGTACCCGTCGCAGCTCTCCGGTGGGCAGCGCCAGCGCATGGCGCTCGCGCGGGCCCTCGCGGTCGAGCCCCGCGTCCTGCTTCTGGACGAGCCCTTCGGCGCGCTCGATGCCCGCGTGCGAAAGGACCTGCGCGCGTGGCTCCGGAAGCTGCACGACGAGGTGCACGTGACGACCGTGCTCGTGACGCACGACCAGGAGGAGGCAATGGAGGTCGCCGACCGCATCGTCCTCATGAACGAGGGCCGGATCGAGCAGACCGGCAAGCCGCGCGACCTCTACGAGCACCCCGCGAACGAGTTCGTCATGTCGTTCGTCGGCCCGGTGAACCGGCTGGGCGAGGCGTGGGTGCGCCCGCACGACCTCGAGCTCATGCTGGAGCCGAACGGCGTCACGCGCGAGGCGATGGTCGAGCGTGTCGTCCATCTCGGCTTCGAGGTGCGCGTGGAGCTCGTCATGCACGACGGCCGCCAGGTCTCGGCGCAGGTGACGCGCGACGAGGCCGAGCAGCTCGAGCTTCGGAACGGCCAGATCGTGTTCGTCCGCCCGAGCCGCACCACCGTCTTCCGCCCGGACTCGAAGCCCGAGACGCGGACCGCGCCGACGACCCTGGGCTAGTGCGGCTGCCAGGCCTCGGGGTCTGACACGAGGCCGCGGACGTCGTCGGGGAGCTCCCCGGCGGCGAGGTCGGCGAGCGTCACCGACTCGAGCACTCCGCGGAGGCTGGCGCGGACGGCGACCCAGACGTCACGGAGTGGCTCGGCCGCGCCCTCGTACTCGAGGCTCTCCGGCCGGACGCCGCGCACGTTCGCGAGCGGGCCCTCGACGGCGCGGATAACCTCGGCGAGGTTGATGTCCTCGGGCGCCCGGGCGAGCCAGTAGCCGCCATCGGCCCCGCGCTGGCTCTGCACGAGCCCGTGGTGGCGGAGCTCGAGGAGGATGTTCTCGAGGAACTTGAGCGGGATCGACTGGGCCTGTGCGATCCGCTCGCCCTTCACGGGGCCCGGAGGAGCGAGCGCCAGCTCGGTGGCGGCCCGAAGCGCGTAGTCGACCTTGGCGGAGACCCTCACGGCGACATTGTCGCCCAAATCGCTGGACAAGGTGGGGGGAGGCTCCGAGTGATACACGGGCGCGTGTTTAAGGGCTCCCAGCCCACCCCCAACCAGCCACGATGCTACCGAGGAAAAGCGCGCGTGTCTGTCACGGGACCGTGCCGAATGTGCGCCAGGCGCGCCGGGCCCCCACCGGCCCGGCGCACCTGTGACCCCCACACCTAACCCCGTACGACCGGCGCCTCCGCCTCCGGCGCTTCGACCGTCTTCGGCCCCGTCCGGGCGCCGCCGTCGAGACGGCTCCATGCCTCCGACAGCACGTCGCCGAGAATCCCCGTCATCTCGTCGAACTCCTTCTGCGTGGCGACGAGCGGCGGCGAGATCTGGATCACGGGGTCGCCCCGGTCGTCGGCGCGGCAGATGAGGCCGCGCTCGAAGAGGGCCGGCGAGAGGAACCCGCGCAGAAGCTCCTCGCACTCCTCCTCCGTGAACGTCTCACGCGTCTCCTTGTCCTTCACGAGCTCGAGCGCGTAGAAGAACCCGGTGCCGCGCAGGTCGCCGGCGATCGGCAGCTCGAGGAGCTGCGCGAGCGTCGAGCGGAACGCGCTCTCCTCGTTCGCGACGTGCTCGACGATCTTCTCCCGCTGCATGATCTCGAGGTTCTTGAGCGCGATCGCCGCCTGCACGGGTGCGCCGCCGAACGTGATCCCGTGCGTGTACATCGCGTTCCCGTGGAGGAACGGCTCCATCACGGCGTCGGTCGTCAGCACCGCGCCGATCGACGCGTACGCCGAGGAGAGCCCCTTCGCGCAGGTCACGAGGTCCGGCCGGATGTCGTAGAGCTCCGACCCGAACCACGCGCCCAGGCGCCCGAAGCCGGTGATGACCTCGTCGGCGCAGAGCAGGATCCCGTACCGGTCGCAGATCTCGCGTACGCCCGCCCAGTAGCCGGCCGGCGGGGTGAACGCGCCGCCCGCGTTCTGCACGGGCTCCATGATCACCATCGCCACGGTCTCGGGCCCGGCCTGCTCGATCGCCGAGTCGAGATCCTCGAGGAGGAACGCCGTGAACTCCTCGTGCGTCTCGCCGGCGGGCCGGTGGTAGCGCGTTCGTGTTGCGGACGTGGATCACGTCGGGGACGAGCGGCTCGAACGGCGTCCTGAGCGCGGCGATGCCGTTGATCGAGAGCGCCCCCATGGTCGTCCCGTGGTAGGCGACGCGGCGCGACACCGCCTTCCAGCGACGCTCGCCGCGCGCGGCGTGGTACTGCCGAGCGAGCTTCCAGGCGGACTCGACCGCCTCGGAGCCGCCGTTCACGAAGAACGCGCGGTTGAGATCGCCGGGGGCCAGCTTGGCCAGCTCGGCGGAGAGCTCGATCGCGCGCGGGTGCGCGTAGCTCCAGTTGGTGTAGAACGGGAGCTCGCGGAGCTGCGCCGCAGCAGTCTCTCCGATCTCCTCGCCGTACGAGTAGCCGATCTGCACGGCGAACAGCCCGGCGAGCGCGTCGAGGTAGCGCTTGCCGTTCGAGTCCTCGAGGTAGCAGCCGTCGCCCGTCACGATCACCGGGATCTCGGCGTCGCCTCCCATGCGGGTGAAGTGGAGCCAGAGGTGGTCCCTGGCCATCTGCTGCAACGCGGCGGGGTCGGTCATGCAGAGTCCTTTCGGTCGGCGTCGCTGGGCAATGATGCTGATCACCATCACGCCGAGCGCGATCAGGAAGAACGCGCTCGCGATGACGTTGACCTGGGGCGGGACCGAGACGCGAGCGGCGCCCCAGACGAAGAGCGGGAACGTCTGCGTCCCGCCCGAGTTGAAGTACGTGACGACGAAGTCGTCCACCGAGAGCGCAAAGCCGAGGAGCGCCGCGCTCAGGATCGCCGGCGCGAGGAGCGGCAGCGTGATCTTGCGGAAGGTCACGAACTCGTTCGCGCCGAGGTCCATCGCCGCCTCCTCGAGGTGCCGGTCGAACCCGACGAGCCGCGCCTTCACGGTGACCACGATGTAGCTGATCACGAACATCACGTGCGCGATGAAGATCGTCCAGAAGCCGAAGCCGACCTTCACGTTCACGAACAGCGTGAGGAGCGAGGCGCCGAGGACGATCTCCGGCGTGGCCATCGGCAGGAAGATGAGGATGCTCGTCGCGCCGCGCCCGTGGAAGCGGTGCCGCACGATCGCGAGCGCGATGAGCGTTCCGAGCGCGGTCGCGATCACGGTCGAGAGGACGGCGAGCTCGAGCGACGTGATCACCGCGGATCGGATCCCGGGGACGGCGTCCCAGTGGATCCAGTTGTCGAGGGTGAAGCCCTCCCAGAGGTAGTTGAAGCGGCCCTTGGGCTGGTTGAACGAGAAGAGGATGACGACGGCGATCGGGAGCAGGAGGTACGTGAACGCAAGCGCCGCGTAGACGGTGAGCGCGTGCCGCTTGACGAACGCGAGCGTTCCGCTGCGGTGGCGGGCGGGCGCCGGGAGGGCGGGGACGTCGACGGCCATCAGCCGGTCAGCCTCTCGGGTCCGACCATCTTCGCGTACACGAGGAGCGCGACGAGGATCGTCGCCATGAGGATGAACGAGAGCGCGGCCGCCGACGGGTAGTCGGTCAGCTCGAGGAACTTCGACTGGATGACGTTCCCGATCATGGACTGACGCGGCGTGCCGAGGAGCTGCGCGTTGATGAAGTCGCCCGCGGCCGGGATGAACGTGAGCAGCGTGCCCGCGACGATCCCGGGCGCGGAGAGCGGGAGCGTCACGCGCAGGAACGCCTGGAGCGGGCTCGCGTAGAGGTCCTTCGCCGACTCGAGCAGGCGCGGGTCGACCTGCTCGAGCGAGACGTAGATCGGCAGCGCCATGAAGGGCAGGAAGTTGTAGGTGATGCCCGCCACGACGGCGATCGACGTCGCGAGAAGCCGCCCGTCCTGGCCGAGCACGTGGATGTTCTTCAGGAAGCCGACCACCGGCCCCTCGTCCGCGAGTATGTTCAGCCACGCGAGCGTCCGGACGAGGTAGGTCACGAAGAGCGGGGCAACGATGGCGACGAGGAAGAGGTTGCGCCACCGGCCCGCCCGGAAGGCGATCCAGTAGACGAGCGGATACGAGATGAGGAGTGCGATCACGGTCGCGAGCCCGGCGTAGAGGAACGAGCGGAGGAGCTGCTCCTGATAGCCCGTGACCGCGTCCTTGTAGTTCGAGAACGCCCAGCTGAACTGGTAGCCGCTCAGGATGTCGCCGGTCTGGAGCGACTGATAGCCGAGGAACCCGAGCGGGACCACGAAGAACGCTGCCAGCCACGCGATCCCCGGCAGGAGCAGCAGATACGGCGCGACGGACTTGTGCCGGTGGAACCAGCTCACAGATCCTCCGTTACGCCCCGAGCACCTTTTGCCAGGCCTGGATGTAGTCCTGGTTGTTGAGCGCCTTCGAGTCGAACTGGTGGACCTGCGAGAGGGTCTCGGCGTCCGGGAAGATCAGCGGGTTGTTCGCCGTCTCCGGATCCGTCTTGGCGAGCTCCTCCTTGGCGCCGTTCACCGGCGTCACGTAGTTCACGTACGCGGCGATCTGGGCCGCGATCGCCGGGTCGTAGACGAAGTTCATGTACTCGGACGCCGTGGCCGCGCTGCCGCCGGTCGGGATGAGCATGTTGTCCGTCCAGATCATGCCGCCGTCCTCGGGGATCGCCCACTTGAGCTTCGGGTTCGAGGCGAGCAACTGGACGACGTCGCCCGACCACGCGACCGCGGCCGCGATGTCGCCCTTCGTGAGCGGCTGGGCGTAGTCGTTCCCGGTGAACTTGCGGATCTGGCCGTCGTCCACGCCCTTCTGGATCCGCGTGATCGCGGCGTCGAGCGTCTCGTCCGTGACCTCCGCGGGATCGTCGCCGTTCGCGAGCATCGTGAGGCCGACGGAGTCCGCGAACTCCATGAGCATCGTGACCTTGCCCTTGAGCGCCGGGTCGTCGAGGAGCTGGGCGATGGACGTCACGGGACCCGTCACGTCCTCGTTCCAGGCGATGCCCGTCATGCCGGACTGCCACGGGAGCGAGAACTCGCGCTGCGGGTCGAACGGCGGGCTCTTCTGCGCGTCGATCAGGTTCGAGATGTTCGGGATGCGGGCCTTGTCGAGCGGTTCGGCCCAGCCCTTCTCGACCATGACGCCCGGGAAGCGCGAGTTGTCCGTCAGGACGATGATGTCGCGGTCGATCGAGCGGCCCTGTGAGAGCGCGCCCTGGATCTTCCCGAAGTACTGCGCGTTGTCGTTGATGTCCTCGAAGTAGTCGACCTTGATCCCGGTCTTCTGGGTGAACTGGTCGAGGGTCGGACGCTTCTTCGTCTTCTCGTCGAAGTCGATGTAGAGCGGCCAGTTGGAGAACCGCAGGACGGTCTTCAGCTCGTCGGTCGTGCCCGCCGCTGCAGCGCCGGCTCCGCCGCCGCCCGTGCCGGAGCTGCCCGCACGCGGCCAGGAGGCTCGGCAGGGACAGCACGGTGAGACCCGCGGCGCCTCGCTGCATGAGCTGGCGGCGGGTCAGGGGCGTGGTCATTGGATGCTCTCCTCTCCTTGCTCGACGATGAATGTGGCGTTCGGCGCCCACGAGACGATGACGCTCGATCCCACCGCGGGGATCGACGCGCCGGTCTCGGCGTTCTGCTGGAAGACGGTCACGTCGCCGACCTGCGTCGTGACGATCACCTGGGTGGCGAGGCCGGTGTACGCGGTCTCGCGCACGGTGCCGGCGAGCCGGTTGCCGCCGCCGTTCTCGCCCAGGCGGATCTTCTCGGGACGGACGCCGATGCGGATGTCGCCCGAGGCCCCGTTCGAGTCGGCCTCCACGACATCGCCGTTCCCGAGCCGGATCCTGCCGGGGCTCTCGATCGTCCCGCGCAGGAGATTCGAGGTGCCGAGGAACCCGGCGACGAACGCGGTGCGCGGCTTTTCGTAGAGGTCGGTCGGCGTGCCCAGCTGCTCGATCTTCCCGTCGTGCATGACGGCGATCAGGTCGGCCATCGTCATCGCCTCCTCCTGGTCGTGCGTGACGTGGACGAAGGTGATGCCGACGTCGTGCTGGATGCGCTTGAGCTCGAGCTGCATCTGCTTTCGGAGCTTCAGGTCGAGCGCGCCGAGCGGCTCGTCGAGGAGCAGCACACGCGGGCTGTTCACGAGCGCGCGGGCGAGCGCGACGCGCTGCTGCTGACCGCCCGAGAGCATCCGCGGCTTGCGCTTGCCGACGCCCGGAAGGTCGACGAGCTCGAGCATCTCCTCCACCCGCCGCGTCACTTCCTTGCCGCGGAAGCCCTTGCGGCGGAGACCGAACCCGACGTTCTCCATGATCGTCAGGTGCGGGAAGAGCGCGTAGCTCTGGAAGACCGTGTTCACGTCGCGCTTGTAGGACGGCAGGCCGGTCACGTCCTGCTCGCCCAGGTAGACCACGCCCTCGGTCGGCTCCTCGAACCCGCCGATCATCCTGAGCGTCGTCGTCTTGCCGCAGCCGGACGGGCCCAGCATGGCGAAGAACGACCCGCTCTCGATGTCGAGCGTGAGGCCGTCCACGGCGGTCACGTCGTCGAAGGTCTTGGTGACGTCCACGAGGCGGACGTCGGTGGTGCCGGTCATCGAGCACCTCCTCCTGCGCCGGGTCGGACGGCATCGCTCGAGATCCGCTGCGCGAGGTACACGGGGATCGCCGAGAGGACGATGACGACGACCGCGACGACGTTCACGATCGGAAGCTGGTTCGGGCGGGACAGGTTCGTGAAGATCCAGATCGGCAGCGTCTCCTGCGAGCCCGCGGTGAACGTCGTGACGATGATCTCGTCGAACGACAGCGCGAACGCCAGCAGGCCGCCCGCGAGAAGCGCGGTGCGAAGCTGCGGGAAGGTCACGAACCGAAAGGTCTGCCACAGGTCCGCGCCGAGATCCATCGAGGCCTCCTCCAGGGAACGGACCGTCCGGCGAAGCCGTGCGACCGTGTTGTTGTAGACGACGACGATGCAAAAAGTGGCGTGGCCTACGATCACCGTGAAGAGCCCGAGGCCGAGCCCGAACGGCGAGAGGACCTCGCGGAAGGTGGCATTCAGCGCCATGCCGGTGACGATGCCGGGAAGGGCGATCGGAAGGATCACGAAGAACGAGATCGTCTCGCGCCCGAAGAACTTGAACCGCTGCACGGCGAGCGAGGCGAGCGTCCCGAGGACGAGCGCGATCCCCGTCGCCCCGAGCGCCGCGATCACCGACGTCTTCAGCGCGTGGCGGACACCCTCGTTGTGGAACGCCCTCGAGAACCACTTCGTGGTCAGTCCGTCGATCGGCCAGGCCTGCGTCCGCGACTTGTTGAACGCGTAGAGCGCGATCACGAAGAGCGGCAGGTAGATGAACGCGAGCGTGGAGACGCGCCGGTGGCCTGGACTGCCGGCAGCAGCGAATCCATGGGCGCGGCGATGGCCGCAAGCGGGTCTCGACCATCAGTACAAGATGCTCTCGAAGGCGCCGAGCCGCTTGGCCAGGAGCAGGTAGACGACCATGACGATGATCGGGACGGTCGCAAACGCGGCGGCGAGCGGCAGGTTGTTCGCCACGCCCACGTTCGCGAACACGACGTTCCCGATGAACTGCTTGCTCGAGACGAGGGTCGGGGTGATGTAGTCGCCGAGCGTCAGCGAGAACGTGAAGATCGAGCCGGCCACGATGCCGGGCAGCGCGAGCGGGAAGATCACGCGGCGGAAGGTCCGCCAGGCGCCGGCGCCGAGGTCGGACGACGCCTCGATCAGCGAGTCCGGGATCCGCTCGAGCCCCGCGTAGACCGGCAGGATCATGAACGGGAGCCAGAGGTAGGTGAACACGAGCCAGGTGGCGACCGTCCCGAAGCCCGGCCCGTGCAGGCCGAACGGCGAGAGGGCCCAGTTCAGGATCCCCTGCTCGGAGAGGATCGTCCGCCACGAGTAGACCTTCACGAGGTAGCTCGACCAGAGCGGCATGAGCACGGCCACGATGAGGAGGCCGCGCGTCCGCCGGGATGCCACCTTCGCCATGTAGAAGGCGATCGGAAGCGCGATGACCGCGTCCGCGACGGTCACCGCGGCCGCGATCCCGATCGTCCGCACGGTGATCGTCCGGTAGACGGGCTCGTCGAGGAGCGTCCGGAAGTTCTGGAGCCCGTAGTCGTGGACGATCTGCCCAGTAAACGGGTCGAGCCGCCAGAACGCCGCGATGAAGAGCACGAGCAGCGAGCCGAGGTACGCGAACACCAGCCAGGCGACCGGGATCGCGAGAAGCAGGCCGAGCTGGAGGCGGGGCCTCCGGTAGAGATAGGTGGAAGCCCGCCGCGCCCACGAAGGGCGCGGCGGGCTCACGCTCGCAGCTGCGGTGGACAGAGATCTACCCCTTTATCCCTTGATCTCCGTCCAGGCGTTGACCCAGGCCGAGTAGTCCTTGCAGACCTTGCCCCGGTCGTCGCCGCAGTCCGCCTGCGGGGTCGTCCAGTAGGCGACCTTGGAGAAGTAGTCCTCGTCGGTCGCGTGGAACGTCGCGCAATGGTTCTTGTCCGCCGTGAGCGCGCAGGACTTCGAGTTGGACGGCGCCTCGCCGAACCACTCGGCCACCTGGGCGTTCGCCTCCGGCGAGATGATCCAGTCCATCCACATGTACATGCAGTTCGGATGCTTGGCCTTCGACGAGATCATCCAGGTGTCCGACCAGCCGGTCGAGCCCTCCTTCGGGAGGGTCGTCTTGACCGGGGCCTTGTCCGCCCCGAGCACGTTCGCCTGGTACTGCCACGTCGTCCCGAGGACCGAGTCCTTGCCCTGGAACGCGGAGATCTGCTTCGCCGCATCCGACCAGTACTCGCCGATGATCCCGTTCTGCGTCTTCAGGAGATCCACGGCGGCCTGGAACTGCTCGTCGTCGAGCTCGTACACGTTGTCGATCCCGAGGTCGGGCTGGGTCGCCTTGAGGTAGTTCGCCGCGTCGGCGATGTAGATGGGGTTGTCGTACGCGGTGACCTTCCCCTTGTAGGGCGAGTTCGCGTCGAAGACGACGCCCCAGGAGTCCGGATCGGGCTGGACGACGTCCGTCCGCCACATGAGCAGGTTCGCCCCGCGGCCGTGCGGCACGCCGTACATCTGGCCGTCGACCGAGTTGTGCGGCTGGTCCTTGAGCCCCTCGAACACGTCCGCGTAGTTCGGGATGAGATCCGTGTTCACGGGCGCGACGTCGCCGCCGTAGATCAGGCGGAGGGTCGCGTCGCCCGAGGCGGACACGCCGTCGTAGCCGCCGGTGCGCATGAGCGTCACCATCTCGTCCGAGGTGTTGCCGACCTTCGTGTTCACCTTGCAGCCGGTCTTCTGCTCGAAGGGCGTCACCCAGTCGGCCGTGGGGTCGGTCGAGCCGTCCTCCACGTAGCCGGCCCAGGCGATCAGGTCGACCTGACCCTCGCCTTCCCCGACCGCGGCCATCGGCTCTCCGCCGGGGAGCTCGGCCGCCCCACCGCTCGCACCGGTTCCGTTCGAGCTGTCATCGCCGCAGCCGGCCGCGATGACCGCCAACGAGCCCAGAAGGAGCAGCGCCGCAATCCAGGCTGCCCAACTCGCCCATCCCCTCATTCCTCCTCCTCCTTTTCCCCCCGTTCGTTCA
Organism: uncultured Actinomycetes bacterium; assembly: GCA_963720515.1. Classification (GTDB taxonomy): domain Bacteria; phylum Actinomycetota; class Thermoleophilia; order Gaiellales; family Gaiellaceae. The sequence goes on from OY970397.1 coordinate 1,560,768, forward strand.
GCATCAGGACGTGCTCCGGCTGCCAGGCCAGCCGAACGTTCGAGTCGCGCGCCTCGAGGACCTGCGTCGAGGTCGTCTCGAGGTTCTGGCGGACGACGATGAGCGTGCCCCCGCCGTCCAGCTCGACGAGGTAGCGGGTGGCCGGACCCGCGTACACCACCTCGCGAACGCGGCCCGGCTCTACCTCGGCGCCGGGCGGGGGCTCCTCATTCGGCGCGAGGAGCTGGATCTTCTCCGGCCGGATGCCCATGCGGACCGTCCGTCCGTTCACGCGGCGCTCGAGGATGTTCGAGACGCCGACGAAGCCGGCCACGAACTCGCCCGCCGGATGCTCGTAGAGCACCGCCGGCGGCCCAAGCTGCTCGATCTTCCCGCGGTTGAAGACGGCGACGCGGTCACTCATGGTCAACGCCTCCTCCTGGTCGTGGGTCACGTAAACGAACGTGATGCCGACCTCGCGCTGGATCCGCTTGAGCTCGATCTGCATCTCCTGGCGCAGCTTCAGGTCGAGCGCGCCGAGCGGCTCGTCGAGGAGCAGGACGGCGGGATGGTTGACGAGCGCCCGGGCGAGGGCGACGCGCTGCCGCTGCCCGCCCGAGAGCTGGGCCGGCTTGCGCCCGCCGAGCCCGGGGAGGCGAACGGTCTCGAGCGCCTCGTCCACGCGCGTTGCGCGTTCAGCCTTCACGACCTTCCGGATGCGCAGCCCGTACTCGACGTTCTCGGCGACGGTCATGTGCGGGAAGAGCGCGTAGTCCTGGAACACCGTGTTCACGTCCCGCTCGTAGGGCGGATCGCCCGTGACGTCGCGGCCACGTAGCTCGACGCGGCCCTCGTCCGGCCGCTCGAAGCCCGCGATCAGCCGGAGCGTGGTCGTCTTGCCCGAGCCCGACGGGCCGAGCATGGTGAAGAACTCGCCCCGCGCGATCTCGAGCGTGACGCCGTCCACCGCGGCCACGTCGCCGTAGTGCTTCCGCACGCCCTCGAGGCGCACGTCCACCGTGTCCGCCCCGGCGGCCGAGGCCGCGTCCTGCCGCATTGTCGCCTCGACCGCCAACGTCAATCGATCTTCGCCATGACGTGCTTCACCTGCGTGTACTCCTCGACGGAGTACATGGAGAGGTCCTTGCCGTAGCCCGACTGCTTGTAGCCGCCGTGCGGCATCTCGGAGACCAGCGGAATGTGATCGTTGATCCAGACCGTCCCGAACTCGAGCTTGCGCGCGGCGTTCAGCGCCCGGCCGACGTCGCGCGTCCAGACGGATGCGGCGAGGCCGTAGTTCACGTCGTTCGCCCAGGCGATCGCCTCGTCGTCGCCGTCGAAGCGCTGCACGGTGACTACGGGGCCGAAGACCTCGCGCTGCACGATCTCGTCGGACTGGTCGACGTCGACGACCACCGTTGGCTGCACGAAGAAGCCGCGGTCGCCGTTCGTGCCGCCGCCCGTGAGGACCTTGGCCTTCCCGGAGCTCGCGCGGTCGAGGAAGCCCAGCACGCGCTCCTGCTGCGACTTCGAGATCACCGGGCCCATCTCGATCTCCTCGCCCTCGGCCGGATCGCCGACCTTGAGGCCCTCGACCGCGGGCACGAGCTCCTCGAGGAGTCTGTCGTAGATCCCCGGCCCGGCCATGATCCGCGACGCCGCGGTGCAGTCCTGCCCGGAGTTCCAGTAGCCGGCGATCTTGATGCCCTCGGCGACCGCGGCCGGGTCGGCGTCGTCGAAGACGACGACCGGCGCCTTACCGCCGAGCTCGAGGTGCACGCGCTTGAGCGTGTCGGCCGCCGTGCGCGCGATCTCCTTTCCGGTCGAGACGTCGCCGGTGAGCGAGACCATGCGGACGTCCGGGTGGCGCACGATGCCCGCGCCGACCGGCTCGCCGTCGCCCGTGATCACGTTCAGGACGCCGGCCGGAAGGATCTCGGCCGCGTAGCGCGCCATGAGGAGCGCGGTCAGCGGCGTCTGCTCGGAGGGCTTGAGGACGATCGTGTTGCCGGCCGCGAGCGCGGGCCCGATCTTCCACACGGCCATCATGAGCGGGTAGTTCCAGGGCGCGATCTGGCCGACGACGCCGACTGGCTCGCGGCGGATCATCGACGTGTAGCCGCGCATGTACTCGCCCGTCGCCTTGCCCTCGAGGTTGCGGGCGGCGCCGGCGAAGAACCGGAGGTTGTCCGCAGCAACCGGGATCTCGTCCACGACGATCGAGTGCGGCTTGCCGACGTTCGCGGTCTCGGCCTGCTCGAGCTCGGCGGCATGCTCCTCGAGCGCGTCCGCGAGCGCGAGCAGCATGGCTGCGCGTTCGCCCGGGGTGGTCTCGCGCCACTCGACGAATGCCGCCTTCGCCGCCGCGACGGCGCGGTCGACGTCCGCCTGCGTGCCGCTCGGGACCTCGGCGATCGTCTCGCCGGTCGCGGGGTTGATCACCTCGTCGACGCCGCCTTCGACGGCGTCCACCCACTCGCCGCCGACGAAGTTCTGCTGCCTCGTCGCAACGCTCATCTCGTCCTCCGATCGCCGTTCGTCGTCTTTCGCCGTCCTGCGGCCTCTTCTTCGGTCTCGCCCGGCCGCGTGCCCCAGTCGTAGAGCTGCTTCCAGAGCTCGAGGTACATGAAGCTCTCAGTCGATACGACGGTGGGAATCGCCCGGATGCGGTTGATCATCTCGAGCAGGTGCCGCCGGTCCACGCAGACGAGCTCGACCAGAAGGTCGAACTGCCCGGCCGCGACGACGACGTAGCTCGACTCGTGCCACGCGGCCACCTCGTCGGCGACCGTCTCCACGGGCCCGTTCGTCTTGATCCCGACCATGGCCTGGGCGTCGAAGCCGAGACCGAGGGGGTTCGTGACGCCGGTGACCTGGAGCACGCTCGCGCGGCAGAGGCGCCCGTAGCGGTTGCGGATCGTGGCCTCGGAGACGCCGAGCTGCGCCGCGATACGCCGGAACGACTCGCGCCCGTTCGCCTGGAGCGCCTCGATGATCTGGCCGTCGAGACGGTCGATCGAGGCGGGCCGGCTGACCGGGCCGCGCACCGGCGTCGCGTCGTTACGCGCCATGCCCGCTCTTGCTCCTTGCGAGTTGCGAACCGGGGAAGGCCACGCGAATCGCGCGGATCGTACTCCATTCCTTCGCATTTCGCATCCCAGCGGCCCGCATTGCGCCGAATCGCGACAATCGGCACCAGACACAGGATCGGTACACCTACGCGCAGATTTGGTGCGATTCCGCGACAGACACGCGCGGACTTCCCCGGTAGCCTCGACAGCGGGCGGTGGGCGGAACGGTCCCCACCCTTGGGTGGGGAAACGCGCGCACGTCTAACTAGATAGACGATGCGTCGCGCGGCGATGGAACGCGGCGCGGCCGGCTCAACGGGTGCCGAGGGGCATGCGGAGGAGCCGCGGCAGCGCGGCAGCGATGCGAGCGGGCGCGGGCGGGCGGCGGTCCTCCTCCTCCGCCTCCTCGCAGGCCATGATCGCGGCGCGGATCACGCCGCCGCCGAGCCGTTTCACCGGCTCCGGCGGGAACCACGCGCGCGGCCGGCGGACGAGCGGCGAGCGCGACCATTCGTCGTCGAGCTCGAGGGCGAGCGACGCGAGGATCCTCCCGCCGAGCCAGGCCGGCCCGACGCCGTGGCCCGAGTAGCCGCCGCCCAGGTGCACGCGTTCGCCCTCGAGCGACGTGAAGAACGGGATGTGATCGGCCGAGACGTCGATCGGCCCGCCCCAGGAGCGCTCGACGCGTACGTTCGCGAGCGCCGGAAGCAGCCGCCGCAGTCCGAGCTCGGCGCGCCCGGCAGTGGCGGCGTCGCCCGTGAACCGCCCGTCGTCGAGCCGCCCGCCGTAACCGATCGGCCCGGAGCCCGAGCCCATGAGCACTCGGCCGTCCTCGGTCGCGCGGAAGTAGTGCACGAACATCCGCCCGTCCGTGATCGCCTCGTTGCCCGTCCAGCCGATCTCCGCGAGGAGCTCCGGCACCGGCTCGGTGAGAACGACGTAGCTACCGAAGTTCGTGAGCCGCGAGGACACCGGGCGCCAGCCCGTGAGGGCGGCGTTCGTCGCGACGACGACCTCGTCCGCGACGACGCGGCCGCCGGGGGTCTCGAGCGTGCTCGGCCTCCCGGAGCGCAGGCGCGTCAGCCGGGTCCGCTCGTGGAGGTCGATCCCGGCGTCGAGGACGGCACGCCGCAGCGCCCGGGCGAGCCGTGCCGGCTGGACGGTCGAGCCGTCGGGGTAGAAGACGCCCTTCCGGAAGCGCGGCGACCGGCAGCGCTGCGCGACCTCGTCCGCGCCGAGCGGCACCGCCTCCTCGGGAACCCCGAGCTCGGCCGCCACCTCGGCGGCCCGGTCGACCGCGGCGTCCTGGGCCGGCGCCGCCGACACCTTGAGGTAGCCGCCCTCGTGGAGCCAGACGTCGTCGCCGCGCGCCGCGCAGAAGTCGCGCACCGAAGGGACGATCCGGCCCGCTGTGCGGCACACGTCGAGCGCAGCCTCGGCGCCGAACGCCGTGCGGAGGCTCCCGAGATGCGGCCAGAACCCGTACAGGAACCCGCCGTTTCGCCCGCTCGGCCCCCAGCCGACGATCTCCGCCTCGAGGACGGCCACGCGCGCGGACGGCTCCGCCTCCTTAACGGCGAGCGCAGTCCAGAGCCCGGTGTAGCCGCCCCCGACGATCGCGACATCGGCGCGCAGCTCACCCTCGAGCGGCGGCGCGGGCGCGGCCTCCCCCTCGGCGGCGAGCGCCTCGTCGAGCCACCACGGTGGAAGCGTCGGGAGGACGGACACGCGGGGATCGTACGTTCCGCCCTAGGATCCCGAGCGCGATGCCGAACAGCACCGTCTGCCTCACGTTCGACTTCGACGCGCTGTCCGTCTGGCTCGCCTACGACAAGGTGACGCCCGCGATGCTCGCGCGCGGGGAATACGGCGCGCGGGTGGGTGTTCCCCGTGTGCTCGACCTGGTCTCGTCGCACTCGCTCGACGTCACGTTCTTCGTCCCCGGCCACACGATCGAGTCGTTCCCGGCCGAGGTCGAGCGGATCCTTTCGGCCGGGCACGAGGTCGCCCACCATTCCTACGCGCACGTCGACCCGAGCGGGCAGTCGCGCGACGAGGAGGAGGCGGACATGGACCGCGCGTGGGCGGCGCTCGCCGCGATCGGCGTGACGCCCGTCGGCTTCCGCTCCCCGTCCGCCGACATGTCGGACTCGACGCTCGAGCTCGTCGAGGCGCGCGGCTTTGCCTACGACTCGAGCCTCATGGCCGACGACTACCGGCCGTACCGCCCGCGCATCGGGGACAAGGTCGCGCGCGGCGTGCCGCTCGAACGCGGCCGCGAGGCGTCGTTCTGGGAGCTGCCGCTCTGCTTCGAGCTCGACGACTGGGTGCACTTCCAGTCCAACTTCGAGCCGTACCGCAAGGGCGGCGCGCCGCCGAGCCACGTGCTCGAGCTCTGGCAGGCCGAGTTCGACTGGATGGACGCGAACGTGGACGGGGGCGTCCTCGTTGTGACGATGCACCCGCAGGTGATCGGCCGCGGGCACCGCATCGCGATGCTCGACACGTTCATCCGCCATTGCGGCGAGACCGGCGCACGGTTCCGCCAGATGGCGGACGTCGCGGCCGACCTCGGCTAGGCGTTACAGGTCGACGCGCGCGAGCGGCTTCTCGGCCGGCCCGTGCACGACCTGGCCGTCGATCGTGAAGCGCGAGCCGTGGCAGTGGCAGTCCCAGACCTGCTCGTCGGCGTTCCAGTGGACGTGGCAGCCGCGGTGCGTGCAGACCGCGGACACCGAGTGGATGCGTCCGTCCTCGCCGCGGGCGATCGCGATCGAGTCCTTGCCGCGTTCGACGACCGTCCCGTCGCCGGGGCCGAGGTCGTCCGGCGACACGCTCTCCTCCTCCGCCTCGGCGAACGGAAGCCGTGTGTCGGGATCGGCGAGTGCGGCTGCGTCGAAGCGCTCGCGCGAGCGGACGATCGCCTTCATCGTCTCGCTCACGTCCTCGGTGTTCACCGTCGCACCGGCGAGGACGACGCCGTCCTTGCGCCAGAACGCCATGAACTTGCCGGCGGCGGGGTCGTCGCGCAGCACGACCTCGTCCCACTCGAGCGCGAGGCCCCAGTAGCGCAGGCTCGCGTCGTACTGGTCGGTGAAGAAGTACGGGAGCGCGTCGTAGATGACCGGCTCCCCGAGCATCGACCGTGCGGCGACCGGGCCCTGCTCGCGCGCGACCGCCCAATGCTCGACCCGGATCGGCGCGTCGAAGAACGGATGGCGCACGCGCGCGACGTCGCCGGCCGCGAAGACCGACGGCGCGCTCGTGCGGAGGTTCGCGCCGACGAGGACGCCGTTGTCCACGTCGAGCCCCGCCGCCTCAGCGAGCTCGACCCGCGGCGCGACGCCGACGCCGACGACGACCGCGTCGCACTCGAGCACGCGCCCGTCCTCGAGCCGGACACCGGTGACGGCGCCTTCGCCCTCGATCGCCTCGAGCGAGGATCGGGGGTACAGCTCGACGCCGTGGCTCGTGTGCAGGTCGGCGAAGAAGCGCGCGACCTCGGGCCCGAGGACGTGCTCGAGCGGGGCGCTCGTCGGGTAGAGCATCGCGACCTCGCAGCCGCGCGACCGCGCGGTGGCCGCGACCTCCGCGCCGATCCAGCCGCCGCCAACGACCACGATCTTCGCCCCGGCCTCGATCCGCTGCCGGATCGCGTCCGAGTCGACGATCCGGCGCAGGAGCAGCACGCCGTCGAGGTCGGCCCCGGGCACGGGGAGCCGGCGCGGCATCGCACCGGTCGTCAGGAGCAGGCGGTCGAACGCGATGCGCTCACCGCCCTCGAGCGCGACCTCGGACGTGCCGGTCTCGATCGCCTCGACATGCGCCGACGTGCGCAGCTCGATGTCGTGCTCGGCGTAGAAGCCCTCATCGTGGACGTAGACCTTGTCGCGCTCGGTGCGCCCGGCCAGGTAGCCCTTCGAGAGCGGCGGGCGGACGTACGGCCGGTCGGCCTCCTCGCCGACGAGGACGACGCGCCCGTCGAAGCCGGCCTCACGGAGCTCAGCGGCAGCGCGCCCGCCGGCGAGGCTCGCCCCCACGATCACGAAGGTCCGCTCGCTCGCCAAGCGCCTAGTTGTCCGGGCGGTCGATGAGCTGCTCGTAGATCTCGCGGTAGGAGTGGATGGCGTCGCCGACGTCGCCCGGATCCACGTCGTCCCCGCGCTCGACCCTGAGCGTCACCTCGCGCGCGGAGCGGTACGAGACGACGAGGTCGGAGTCGGTCGGCGTCCCGTCCGCCGCGTCGACCGGGTAGCCGCGACTCGCGAGCATGTCCTCGATGAGGTCGCCGACATCGGGCAGCGCCTCGACAGGGGACTCGTGAAGCGTGTCCTCGAGCGACTCCCAGGCCGTCTGCCACTCGTGGCGATCGAGTCCAGGGTCGCGCATACCCGCACTTTCGCCGTTCGAGCCGCCTGTTGGCAAGTCGCCGTCGGGCACCATGGGCCACCGGTTCCCCGAAAGGGCGGCGCCGAACCGGGGGATCCGCCCCCGGGCGGCGTTAGACTCGCCGCGTGAAGGTCTTGGTCGTCGGCTCGGGCGGACGCGAGCACGCGCTCGCGTGGCGGCTCGCCGCAGACGAGGCCGTGGACGAGGTTCACGCCGCCCCGGGGAACCCTGGCATCGCCTCCGTCGCGACCTGCCATCCGGTGCGCGGCGAGGACGCCGACGGACTGCTCTCGCTCTGCCTCGAGCGCGGCATCGACCTCGTGATCGTCGGCCCGGAGGCGCCGCTCGTCGCGGGCGTCGCCGACATCCTGCGCCGCGGCGGCGTCTCGGTCTTCGGCCCGAGCGCGGGCGCCGCGCGCATCGAGGGCTCGAAGCGCTTCGCGAAGGACGTGATGCGCGCGGCCAACGTGCCGACGGCGGCCGAGCTGCCCGAGCCGCGTGCCCCGTGCGTGGTGAAGGCGGACGGGCTCGCCGCGGGCAAGGGCGTCTTCGTCTGCCGCGCGCAGGCCGAGGCCGACGAGGCCTGGGAGCGGGCGGGCGCGCTCGGGACGGGCGTCCTCGCCGAGGAGCTCCTCGAGGGCGAAGAGGTGTCCCTCTTCGCCTTATGTGACGGGTCACGTGCGGTTCCGCTCCCTCCGGCACGCGATGCGAAGCGGCTGCTCGACGGCGACGAAGGCCCGAACACCGGCGGCATGGGCGCGTACGCCCCCGTTCTCGGAATCGACGCAGACGAGCTCGCAGCGCGGATCCACGAGCCGGTGCTGCGCGAGCTCGCGCGGCTCGACACGCCGTTCGTCGGGCTCCTCTACGCGGGCCTGATCATCACCGACGACGGGCCGCGCGTCCTCGAGTTCAACTGCCGCTTCGGCGACCCGGAGACGCAGGCCGTCCTGCCGGTGCTCGACGGGCCCTTCGCCGAGCCGCTCGCCCGCTCGGCGGCCGGCGACCTCGCCGACGCCTCGTTCGCCGAGCCGGACCGCGCGGCCGTCACGGTCGTGCTCGCCTCGCGCGGCTATCCGGACGCGCCCGAGAGCGGCGCGACGATCGACGGTCTCGCCGAGGCCGAGTCGGGCGGCGCGCTGGTCTTCCATGCGGGAACCGCGGTGCGCGACGGCTCGCTCGTCGCGGCCGGCGGGCGCGTGCTCGGCGTCACCGGCGTCGGTGCGTCGGCCTCGGAGGCACGCGACCGGGCCTACGCGGCGGTCGAGTCGATCCGGTTCGCGGGTGCCCACTACCGCCGCGACATCGCGGCAGGCGCGGTGCATGTCGCGACCTGAGAGCCTCACCGAGGCGAGCGCGCTCATGGCCGAGGAGTTCGACGTCGGCCCGATGGTCGGGATCCTCGTCGGCTCCGATTCCGATCTCGAGCGGATCCAGCCGGCCGTGGACGAGCTGAACGAGCGCGGGATCTCGAACGAGCTGAACGTCCTGTCGGCGCACCGTGACCCGCGCGGCGTAGCCGAGTACTGCTCGAACGCCGCGATGCGCGGGATCCGCGTGATCATCGCGGGGGCGGGGATGTCCGCCGCGCTCCCAGGCGTCGCGGCCGCCCACACCGACCTGCCCGTCATCGGAGTCCCGCTCTCGAGCTCGAAGACTGCGGCCGGCGGCCTCGACGCGATCCTCGCAATCGTCCAGATGCCGCCCGGCGTCCCGGTGGCGTGCGTGTCACTCGACGGCGCAAAGAACGCCGCGATCCTCGCGGCCAAGATCCTCGCGCAGGGGGGCGGCTACCCGGACGCGCCGCCCCGCCCGCCCCAGGCCGAGCTCTACTAGCGTGGATAACCCGTCCGGGAACGGCGCCGCGACCCCCGCGCGGTCGCGGACGAGCGGCCTTGCCACCTCGTCGATCGTGCTCGGGATCGCCGGGCTCTTCATCCTCCCGCTCGTCGCGCCGATTCTCGCGATCGTCTTCGGCTCGAAAGCGCAGAAGGAGATCGCGGCCGACCCGTCGATCGGCGGCGCCGGCTTGGCGCGCGCCGGCGTGATTCTCGGGTGGGTCGGGCTCGCGCTGACGGTCGTCGTCCTGCTTCTGTTCGCCGCGTTCAGCGGCGGCGGCGGCTCGAGTATCGGTACGTGACCGTGATCCGCAGGCCGGACCTCTAGAATCGGAACAGTGATTGTGCGCTACTCCCGACCGGCCATGCAGGCGATCTGGTCGGATGAGGGCAAGCTCGCGCGGTGGCTCGAGGTCGAACTGGCAGCGCTGGACGGATGGGCCGAGGTCGGCGTCGTCCCGGCAGCGGACGTCGAGGCGATCCGCGCAGAGGCTGTGCCGCCGACGCCCGAGCGCGTCGCCGAGATCGAGGAGCGCACGCAGCACGACCTGGCCGCCTTCGTGGACGCGGTCGCCGAGGGGCTCGGCCCGTCGGGGCGGTGGCTGCACTACGGGCTGACCTCGTCGGATGTGCTGGACACCGCGCTCGCGCTCCAGGTGCGGGATGCCGGCGCGCTCCTCCTGGAGGGGCTCGAACGGTCGCGCGACGCCGTGATTCGCCGCGCGGAGGAGCACCGCCGGACTGTCTGTGCCGGCCGGACGCACGGCGTCCACGCGGAGGTCACGACGTTCGGCGCGAAGCTCGCCGGGTGGGCGTTCGAGCTCCAGCGCGACCGTGCGCGGCTCGAGCGGGCGCTCGACGGGATGCGGTTCGGCAAGATCGCCGGCGCGGTCGGGACGTACGGCGGCGGCGACCCGGAGGTGGAGCGAGTCGCCTGCGAGCGCCTCGGCCTCACGCCCGAGCCGGTGGCGACGCAGGTCGTGCCGCGCGACCGCCACGCCGAGTTGCTCTCGGCGCTCGCCCTCTGCGCCTCGTCGATCGAGCGGTTCGCAACCGAGATCCGCCACCTCGCCCGGACGGAGGTGCGAGAGGCGCAAGAGCCGTTCCGCGCAGGCCAGAAGGGCTCTTCGTCGATGCCGCACAAGCGGAATCCCATCGTGTCCGAGCGGCTGTGCGGGCTCGCGCGCGTGGTGCGCGCGGCCGCGACCGTCGGCCTCGAGAACGTGGCGCTCTGGCACGAGCGGGACATCTCCCACTCGAGCGCCGAGCGTGTCGTCCTGCCGGATGCGTTCCTCGCGCTCGACTACATGCTCGACCGGTTCGCGTGGCTCGCCGAAGGGCTCGTCGTCGACCCCGATCGCATGCGCGCCAACCTCGACGCATCGCACGGGCTCGTGTTCAGCCAGCGCGTCCTGCTCGCGCTTGTCGAGTCCGGACTGCCGCGAGACGAGGCGTACCGGCTCGTACAGCGAAACGCGCTGCGCGCGTGGGACGAGGGCCGCGACTTCCGTGAGCTCGTCGAGGCCGACGACGAGATCGCCGAGCGGCTCGGGCCGGATGGCGTGGCAGCCGCGTTCGATCTCGCCAGCGCCCTGCAGCACATCGACGTTCTGTTCGAGCGCCTTGCGGCGCTCTCAACCGAGAAGGAGGAGGCAATTGCCTGAGGCCGTGCACGTCGCGAGCGGCAAGGTGCGTGAGATCTTCGAACTCGACCCGGAGCGGCTGCTGCTCGTCGCGAGCGACCGGATCTCGACGTTCGACGTCGTGCTCCCGACCGAGATCCCCGACAAGGGTCGCGTGCTCACCGGGTTGTCCGGGTTCTGGTTCGCGCGCACACGCGAGATCGTCCCGAACCACGTCCTCGCCCTCCGCCAGGACGGGCGCTCGACCGAGGTGCGGCGTCTGCGGATGCTGCCGATCGAGTGCGTGGTGCGCGGCTACCTCGCCGGCTCTGGATGGAAGGACTACCAGGCGACCGGCATCACGTCGGGTCACCGGCTGCCCGAGGGGCTCCGCGAGTCGGACCGGCTCCCGAAGCCGATCTTCACCCCCGCGACGAAGGCGCAGGAGGGACACGACGAGAACATCGGCCGCGACCAGGCGGCCGTCCTCGTCGGCGCCGAGCTCCTCCAGGAGGTCGAGCGGGTGTCGCTCGAGCTCTACGGCTACGGCGCTCGGCACGCGGCGGAGCGCGGAATCATCCTCGCGGACACGAAGTTCGAGTTCGGCCTCGACGACGAGGGCGTCCTCGTTCTCGGCGACGAGGCGCTGACGCCGGACTCGTCCCGCTTCTGGCCGGCCGACGAGTACGAGGCGGGCCGCTCGCAACCGTCCTTCGACAAGCAATACGTGCGCGACTACTGCGAGACGCTCGGCTGGGACAAGACGGCGCCGGGGCCCGAGCTCCCGGAGGAGGTCGTCGCAGGGACGCGAGCCCGCTACGTCGAGGCGTTCGAGCGGTTGACCGAGATCGAGTTCGACCGCTACGTCGCCGACCCGAGCGTGGTGCTCGGATGAAGGCGACGGTCCTCGTTCGTCCCAAGACGGGGATCCTCGATCCGCAGGGCGTGGCGGTCGAGACGTCGCTCAAGCATCTCGGCTTCGCGGTCGGAGAGGCACGCATCGGCCGCGTGATCGACCTCGAGGTCGAGGCGGGGACGGAGGAGGAGGCGCACGCTGCCGTCGAGCGAATGTGCGAGCAGCTCCTGGCGAACCCTCTCATCGAGAGCTACGAGATCGAGCTCGGAGGCCAGGGGTGAGCGTCCCGAAGCCGCGCATCGCCGTGGTCGTCTTCCCGGGCTCGAACGACGACCGGGACGCGGCTTGGGCGCTCCAGGCGCTCGACGCGGAGCCGGTCATGGTCTGGCACGGCGACGACGAGCTGCCGGCCGTGGACGCGGTCGTCCTCCCGGGCGGGTTCTCATACGGCGACTACCTCCGGGCAGGGGCGATCGCACGGTTCTCGCCCGCGATGCGCGCCGTCTCGGCGTTCGCCGCCGACGGCGGGCTCGTCCTCGGGATCTGCAACGGCTTCCAGATCCTCTGCGAGGCGGGACTGCTCCCGGGGGTTCTCCAGCCGAACGCGTCGCTCACGTTCGTCTGTCGCGATGTCGGGGTTCGCGTCGAGCGCACGGACACGCCGTTCACTTCCCGATGCACGCCGGGGCAGCGGCTCACGATCCCCGTGAAGCACGCGGACGGATGCTGGTTCGCGCCGCCTGAGCTCCTCGCCGAGCTCGAGGACCTCGGGCAGATCGTGCTCCGCTACGAAGCCGGAGAAAACCCGAACGGCGCCGTGGCGGACGTCGCGGGCGTCGTGAACCGGGACGCGACCGTCATGGGGCTCATGCCGCACCCGGAGCACGCGGTCGATCCGCTCCTTGGGTCAGGGGACGGTGCGCTCGTGCTCGCGTCGCTCGTCGACGCCGCACGGACGAGCGCGCTCGCCGCCGTCTGACGGACCGGCTCCACCGACGACGATGCCGCCGCGTCCAGACGGCCGCGCCTCACGCTCGCTCCCGTGGCCCGCAGCCGATGGCCGCCACGCCGCGCCGATCTCGCCCCAGAGACGCCCGGCCGGCCGCACGCGACGCCCTTCTCCCGTCGAGCCACCTATTGGCGCGCAATCGACCAACCCGCCGCCGGCCCCCCGGCTCGGCCGAGCGCCTGAGGCTCCTATTCGATTGTCAGCTCCGCCGTCTCCGTAGGCCACCTCCCCGCCTCGACGCTGCCGCCGGCAGGCCGAGCGCCGCCGCGAGCCGGGGCCGGTCGGCGAGCTCGGCGTGGAGCCGCTCCAGGTCGCCCTCGCGCAAGGTGACCGGGCCGCGCCGGTTGACCCCGTCGGTCGTGTACGCGAAGCGGACGTAGTGCTCGTCGCCGGGACCGGCGAGGAGCTGCACGGTGGACGCGAACTCCTTGTCGTCCGCGGACTGAGGGATCGAGATCTCCTCGAGAACGACGGCCTGACCCCATGCCGTTGTGACCTTGCCTGCCATGCAGCCACCGTACGGAGGAAATGCGCGCATGTCTGTAACGAGATGTGCCGAAAGGCGCGCGGAAGTGTCACAAGAGTGTGTCGCCGCCCCCGGGCACGCGCGGATCACGCCTGGCCCGAGCCTGCGCGACCCCACGGACACGCCCTAGGCTCACGAACGTGCAGCTCACGATCACGCACTTCACCGACCCCGCGTGCCCGTTCGCGTTCTCGGCCGAGCCCGCCCGGCTCCGGCTTCGCTGGCACTACGGAGACCAGCTCGTCTGGCGGACGAGGCTGATCGTGCTGACGCTCGAGCCCGGCGAGGCCGAGCGCCTCGCCGAGGGCGCGCCGAATCTCCAGCGCCGCTACGGCATGCCGATCGACCCGGCGCCGTACACACGGCCGGCCTCATCCGAGCCGGCCTGCCGCGCCGTCGTCGCCGTCCGTCTCCACGAGCCCGCCAAGGAGGAGACGTTTCTGCGCAGGCTCCGCGTCCGAACGATGGTCGGCGGCCTCCTCGACGACCCTGACCTCATCGCCGCCGCCGCGGAAGACGTCGGCCTCGACCCGGCCGAGCTCGCCCGATGGAGCGAGGAGCCGGACGTCCACGCTGTGCTCGCGGCGGACATCGACGCGGCGCGCAATCCCTCGCCGGCCGCCCGCGCCCTCGACCACAAGCTCGGCGGCCCGCGCGACCATCGCCGCTATACCGCGCCGAGCTACGAGATCGCGCGCGCCGAGGATCCCAGGAGGACCCAGACGCTCCCCGGCTTCACGCCGGTCGAGGCGTACGAGGCCGCGATCGCCAACCTCGCGCCGGAGCTCGAGCGGCGACCGAGGCCGGACCGTGTGGAGGACGTCCTCAGATGGGCCGGCTTTCCCGTGGCGACGGCCGAGATCGCCCTGATCGCCCGGCTCGACCTCGACGAGGCGCGGACCGCGCTCGCGAGCGTCGCGCACGAGCACCCCGCGGGCGCCGACTCCTACTGGACGCTCAACGGGTCGTAGGGCCGGGCGCCGCGCTGGGCGAGCTCGACCCGGTAGCCCTCGGCAGGCGAGGGGGCGGCCGGTCCGGCCGCCCCCTCCGTCCTGCGCTGCGCCTTAGGGAACGAACGTGCCCTGAGGACCCGCCGGAGCCGGAATCGTGAAGTTGCCGGGGACGTTCTTGCCCGGCACACCGTTCACGGATTCCGTCGAGTACGCGTACGTCAGGATCGAGAACGCGACTGCGTCGGCGTTGACCTCGAGCGCGTGATCGTTGTTGTTCGCGAACGTGTCGCAGGGCGCGTGGTAGCACGGGTCGAACTGCGCACCCACGGTTCCGCCCCAGATCGCCGCCTGCTCGGCGGTCTTCTGCACCTCCGCGCCGGTGAAGAGGCCGCCGGCGGGGATGTTGTTGTTGATGAACGCCTGGTAGTCGCTGCGTCCGCTGAACTGCGTGTCGTCGTACGGCTCACCGCGGAGCGTGTAGAAGGACTCGAACAGGCTCTCGATCGCTTCGGACCCGTCCGGAATGGGGACTCCGACCGGCGCCGGGAAGCTCGACTGGTTGCCGTCGTACACCATGAAGATGTAGTTCGGGGAGCCGACCATGTCGAAGTTCAAGTAGAGCGCGATCCGGTCCTTCTCCGCCTGGCTCAGGCCGTTGACGTAGTTCGTCGAGCCGACGAGGCCGCTCTCCTCCGCACCCCACCACGCGAAGCGAACCGTGTTCTGCAGCTTCGTGTGGGCGATCTGCTCGGCGGCCTCGAGGATCGAGGCGCTGCCCGAGCCGTTGTCGTTGATGCCCGGTCCGTCGAGCACCGAGTCGAGGTGCGCGCCGGCCATCACGACGTTGTCGTTGTTCACGCCGCGCTTCTCGGCGATCACGTTCGCGGTGGGCAGGATCTGGCGGAACGTGTTGGCGAAGATGTGCATCCTCAGCCCTGCCGTCCCTGCCAGAGTGGCCCCAAGCGCGTAGGTCGTGCCGAGCACCGGGATGCCGCTTGTGTTGTTGGCCGTCAGCGTCACGGCCGGGATCCCCTGCCGGGACGGGTCGTTCGACTCGCCCTGGTTGAAGATCACGATGCCGACCGCACCTGCGGCCGCGGCGTTCTCGGCCTTCAGCTCGAAGGTGCACGTGCCTCGCTGGAGCAACGCGATGTTGCCCACCGGGAAGCCGGCATAGTCCGCCGCCTCACAGCCGCTGTTCGACGTGTTGCCGAGGCCGAGCTGCAGATCCACGGCCGTGACGTTTGCCGTGACGTTGCCCGGGTCGGTCTGGGTGATCGCCCCGAAGTCGACGCCCTCGACGTACGTGATCATGCTGGGTGCGACCTGCTGGAGCTGCGAGGGTCCGACGACCTCGTACGCGAGGTAGTCGAACTCCTGGATCACCGGGTCGTAGCCGGCGGCCCTGAGCTTCCCGACCACGTAGTCGACCGAGGCGTCAAACCCCGGCGTGCCCGAGAAGCGCGTCCCGTCGTTTTGGTTGGCGATCGTCTGGAGCGCCGCCTGATGCGCCCGCACCTGGTCGAGGCGAACGCACTCGAGGATCTTCGGATACGTGTTGTTCTCGCGTGTGTTACAGGCCGTCTGTGACGGCGCCGCCACCGCCTCGCCGGCGGGCACCATCGCCGCCACCGCGAGCGCCGCGATCAACACGTATCGGGCGCGTGTGCACCCGAGTGCTCGTGCAAGTCCCGTCATTGCTCCTCCCTCACCTCGATTCCGGCTAGAACCCCAAGCCGTCTAGCCGCAGGCGGGGAGCATAATGCTACGCCTCGAAAACGAGAAGTGCAGTGGCCGCAGCCGTGCGCCGGGGGAAGGAGCCCGCCCGGCCACCGTCGGACGGGTCGCCGCCGGATTCGCGGCGGCCGGCCGCCACGACTAGGAGGGCGGCCGGGCGCGACGCTGGGCAGCAGGAGTTCTCGCGAGAAGCGAGGGCCCCGAAACCGGGGCCCTCGCTTCGAACGCTGCGGCTTCCAGCCCCTACTTGAACCGGAAGAACGCGGTGTGCTCCGTGTTGTCGCTGAGGACGAGGATGAGCGCCCTACACGTGCCCTTCCACGTCTTCGACGTCTTCCAGTCGACCTGATAGAGGTGGTTCGTCGGGTTGACCGTGACGGCCGAGAACGACTCGACCGGCGAGCCGACGCCCGTCCACTCGGCCACTTGCGTCGCGCAGTCGGCCTTCTCCGAGTAGACGTCGGTGACGTCGGACGGATCCGAGAGCCCGGTGATCGCGAACTTCACGGGCACCGTCGCTCCGGCCGTCCGCTCGTTCACACCCGAGGCGATCGGGGCCCGGAAACCGCCGAACTCGTACTGCACGCCGATCGAGAAGCGCGTGACGCCGCGGGAGGTGTTTCCCGCGATGTCCAGGGCGAGCCAGCGGACGGTGGTGTTCTCGGAGAACTCGAACACCTCGCCCGGCCGACGCAGACCCTGCCGCTCCCACTTCGGCGACTCGAACGTCGGCATCGAGCCGTCGACCGTGTAGTAGATGACGCTCGGCTCGTTCACGTACTCGAACGTCGTCCGGATCGGAGCGCCGGACGAGATGCGATCGCCGGTCATCTTGACGAGCGGCGGCGTCTTGTCGCGGCTGTAGGCGAGCGCGGTCTCGAGGAGGCCGAAGTTGCCCGCGGCGAACTCGTTCGCCTCGTGCTGCCCCTCGGACGCGTAGTCGGGGAAGAACCCGACGCCCGACTGGGCGGTACCGCCGTTGATCACCTCGCCGACGGCGTGCGCCGACGCGAGCGGCGTGGTCAGGAGCACGTTCGGGTTCGGGTTCGCTGCGCCGGAGATCGACGCGATCTTCCGCGTCTCGGGATTCGGCCCGTTCCAGCCGACCGTGATCGTGTCACCGGCCGCCATGCCCGTCGTGGAGCTCGACCGGATCCCGGTCGCGCCCACCGCTGAGGGCTGGGTCAGCGTCGCGTTGGTGAAGACGTCGGATCCGGCCTCGAACGAGTAGCCGATGATGCCCTTGCGGTAGTAGTTGTCGTCCGCCGAGTTGCCGGCCGCCGAGTAGAGCACGTCGGCGATCGGGCCCGTCCGCTCCGGCAGCACCACGTTGCCGCGGTACTCCGCGATGCGCCCGAGCACCGTCTCCGCTCCCGCGAAGAAGTACTTCTCGATGCCGATGTTCGGCGCCGGAAGCGTTTCGCGGGCCGGCGTGTACGCACCGGGCGCCCACATGTAGTAGCCGCCCGACGTGTGGACGTTGTTGGAGAACTTGATGTTCGGACCGAGCGTGTCGACGATCCACGCCTCGTTCTTGGCCTCCGGCTCCGAGGCCTCGCCGGGACCGGCGAACACCTCGCTGTTGCACGAGTGCGACGCGCCGACGTAGCCGTCCCAGATCGTGCCCTGCGTCTGGTTGCGGTTCAGGTCGACGCCCCACACGTTCCGCGAGCCGGGGTCGGTCTGCGTGTAGAGGGCGCCCGTTCCCGGGTTCGTCCGCGGCGTCCAGAAGTCGGCCGCGAACGGGTCGTCGGTTTCCTCTGCGCCGTTCACGCACCAGTTCGTCATGTTCTTCCGCTGGCTCTGGAAGTTGTAGAACGAGTAGTGGGCGCCGTCGGGGTTCACGACCGGGAGGATGAAGATGTCGAGGTTGTCGACGATGTCCTTCGTCTCCGGGTCGATCGCGTAGTTGTAGAGCAGCTCCGACGCGGTCTCGAGACACGTGATCGGCGTAACCCACTCACGGGCGTGCTGCTCGCAGAAGATGTACACGCCGACCTTCGAGCCGTCGCGCGCCTTGCCGATCCGCATCACCTTCGGCTGGAACGGGCCCCGCTGGACGTGGCTGTTGTCGTGCGGGATCCCGCTCGCCGGAATCGAGGTCGAGACGGCGAGGAAGTCGGACAGGCTCAGCTTCAGCGTCGCGGGGACGACGCCGGTGCCGGTGCTGTTCTGGAACGTCAGCGCCTTGACGAGCGCGCTTGCGCCCGGATGCGCGTTGATCGCCGCCACGACCTGGGCGGCTGTGCTCATAGGCGCGCTCGACGCGTTGGTCGCGAGGCTGACCGTGATCTCGTTCACGAGCGCCGAGACGCTCAGGGGCGCGTTGGGCGTGCCCGGATTGATGAACTGGGCCTTGATGTCGTTCCCGCCCTCGTGGCCCCAGGCCCGGGAGGTGAGCACGACCCGGCTCGCGTTGCTGATCGGCGTCGCGCCGAAGACCGTTCCGCTCGCGGGCAGATTCGCCTTGAGCAGGGTTCCGTCCGCCTGGCCGACCTGAACGGTCGGGATCGTCGTGCCCGGGATCGCCGTTCCGCCGGGGGCGGTCGGGGCGCCGGGCACGTTGTTCACGATGACGACCGCGACGGCGCCGGCCTGCTGTGCGTTGAACGTTTTGTCTGCGAAGTTGCAGTTCCCGCGGTCGACGAGCGCGATCGAGCCGGCAGGGAAGCCGGTGATCGGACCGCAGCCCTCGCTCGGCGTGCCCGTGGTCGCCTGGACGAGCGCGTACCCCCCGCTGATCCCGGCAGTCGGGGTCGCTGGGCCGTACGTCGCCTGCGCGACCGTGTACGTGCCCGCCGCCGGGTTCGGAGCGTTCACCGTCATCCGCGCGCCGGGCGGATCCATGGTGACCTGCGCCTTGCGCTGGTAGCCGTTCGTCTTGTACGGCGTATTGATCAGCTCGGCGATGCCGCCGGGGCCGCCGAACTCCGCCGCGAGCTGCTCGAACCGCTGGTAGATCTCGGTCGGATCCATGTAGCGGTTGTGGAACCCGCGCAGGAAGCCGGCCGCGTGCGGCGGAAGGGCCTGCCCGACCCACGTGTTGACGTCGGCCTCGGCGATCGCGCCGCTCGAGGACGCGATGCGGATGCGGTCCGGCCGCGGCGGCGTGGTCGTGTTCGGCGCGCCGAGCCGGATGAGCATCCGGTGGTAGAGGTAGGTGTCCTGCGCGGGGTCGGGGTCGACGTAGGGCGACATGGTGCGCGGTCCGCCCGAGCCGATCTCGGTGCCGGGCCCCGCGTCCCAGGTCACGGAGAGCGTCGGCCCCTGGCCGGCGGTCTGGCCGCCGCCCGTCTGCTGGACCGTGGTGGCGTTGAACGCCTCGACCGAAAGGAACCGGCCCGCGTAGTTCTGGAAGTAGTCGACGCGGTTGACCGTGATTTCCTCGGTCACCGTCGGCGCCACGGCGCGCAGTCCGAACCGGTCGAGGTCAGGCGCGAAGCCGGTCTCGGCGAAGTGGTCTGCTTGCTGCTCGGCCTCGATCGCCCGGAGACGCTCGCCGATCCGGTCCCAGTAGGCCTCCTCGTCCTCGATCGTGCCGAGGAGCTCGTAGCCCATGTCGTGCAGCGCCGCAATCTGGTCGTCGTCGCCGAGGACCTGCACCGTCACGGTGCCGTCGTCTTCGTTCTGACGAAGGTAGTGATCGTTGAACTCCGCCCCGACGGCCTCCGCGTCGACCATCAGCTGCTCGACCGCGGCGCGGTCGGCGACTTTGATCTCTACGAGGTTCTCGGCCATCGGCTGGGCGTCTGCGGAGCTCTCCGCCGCGGCTCCGCCTGCTAGAGCGAAAACGGCAACGGCGGCAAGCGCCGCAAGGATGAGCAGGCCCGTGGGCCTCCTCGCTGGCCTAGTCATGGTCTCTCCTCCTGGATGGGGACAGGGGACCGGCAGCAGACCATGTCTTGCGCGAATTTGTCAAGCGTCGCAGTCGGCCGCCTTCCAGACTGGAGCGGATGACCTGGTAGGGCTAGGCCGGCGAACGGCGCCCGCGGCCCGGCAGCCGCAGCCGGCGGCGCCCGCCGTCGCCCATCACCGAGACGACGGTCTGCGCGAGGTGTGGGCACCCGGTCGAGGGGAACGCGTCCCGCCGGTGCCGGTGGAGAACGAGGAACAGGTCGCCGGGCGGCGCGTCCCGGTACATACGGTCGAGCTGCAGACGGTCGATCGCCCCGAGCGTCGGCATGTAGATCGCGTCGTACCAGTTCGCCGCGATCTCGGGGTTCTCGAGCACGCGTCCGCGGCCCCGCATCATGTGGTAGCCGTGCACCTGGACGTTCTCCAGCAGCTCGAGGTAGTGGGCGGGCCGGCTGACCGAGACGCGCACGCCGGGGCGCGACTCGGCAAGCCCGCTGTCCTCGAGGAAGATCCGCTCGAGCTCCCGCAGGACGACCTCGAGCATGTCCGCCCCGGCCGGGAGAGGGACGCGCGCGATGAGCTCGGTCACGTCGGCGTCGATCCACTCTGCGCCTCCGCGCCGCGCGAGGGCGACGCGGTGGTGACCGTCGATCACGAAGTACGTCTCACCGAGCTTGACCGCAACGATCGGCGGGAAGGCGCCCTCGGCGAACGCGGTCTGGAGCGAGCGCAGCCGGTCGCGGCTGAAGGAGTGAAGCGGGCGGAAGTCGCGCGTGAACGAGCTGGCGCGGCCGTCTGTGCCGACGAGCGCCTCGATCGGGATCGGCGCGGACGCCCACGTACCGGCGCCCGAACGGCTTCAGTCGCCGCTCCACCTCATCGAGCTCGAGCAGGCGCTCGCGACGGCGGGCCCTCGGTCCCTTCATCTCGCGCTCAAGCGTACAACTCGGCCTGAAGGCCCGAAAACTCAGCCGCGCTCGAAGCTTCCTGGGAACTGGCCGAGCGTGACGGTGACGGTGTCCGCGTTCCCCTGGGGAGTGCGGATTCCGAGCGTGACCTTTCCGCCAGGCTTGAGGTTGGCGAGCGCCAACGAGATGTCGTCGATGCTCTGGACCGGCTTCCCTTCAATCGTCGTGATCGTGTCGCCCACCTCGAGCCCGGACTTCGCCGCCGGCCCGTTGGCGATGACAGAGAAGACGAGCACGCCTCCGCTGGCGCTGAGGGTGGCGAGCTTGACACCGAGGTACGCGCGGTTCGAGCGGACGACATGCCCGTCGCTGATCAGCTGACTCGCGATCGAGTTCACCGTGTTGCTCGGGATCGCGAATCCGATGCCGCTCGCCGCCTGCTGGGTCTCGGGATCGATTGCGGCAAGGGTCGGAATGCCGACGACGTGCGCACTGAGATCGACGAGTGCCCCACCGCTGTTTCCGGGGTTGATCGACGCGCTCGTCTGAATCAGCTCTGGGAGCGCCACACCGCTCGACTCGCTGAGCGTGCGGCCGAGCGCGCTGACGATCCCGTTCGTGACGCTGGTCTGCAGCCCCAGCGGGCTGCCGACGGCGAAGACGAGATCGCCCCCACCTTGAGCTTGGACGAGTCGCCCAGGGCCGCGGGCGGCAAGTGGGCGCCCTCGACGTGGACGACCGCGAGATCGTCCGGAGCAAACGTCCCCACCAAGGTCGCGGAATAGCGCTTTCCGGTCGAGTCCGTGACCTGGAAGGTCTTGGACGTTCCTACGACGTGAGCGTTGGTGACGACGTTGCCGTTGCTGTCGAAGACGATCCCCGAGCCCAGGCCCGTCGAAGTCTGGATCTGGACGACGGAGGGGGCGATCGCGCCGATCGTGTCGACGTACTGCTGCTGGAGCTCGCCCGCGGCGGACGTTGTCGCAGTCGCGCTCGTGGACGAGGGAGACCCGTCATTGGAGCTGCCGGGCGCCGCCGCCGCACGCGGCGAGGAGGGCCGCGGCTGCAACGATCGCGGCCGCTGTGGGTGGAACGAGAGCGACGCGCCGCCGCCTCTTCGTCATCTGACACTTCCTTCGGTCGATGAGGTGGGGAGTCGGGCGCCGGACGTGCCGTGGTCGGTCGCCTCGGTCGCTCGACGCGCGTCGACACGGCGGCCTGCGAGCTGGACCTCTCGAAATGCAGCGACGGTCGGATGCGCATTGAAGGCCGCGAGCGCCTCGCAGAAGTCCGAGAGGGGGTGCAGATCTCTGACTGGGATGGTCGCGTTCCTTCTCATGGGTCTCAGCGCACGATGTCGAGCGCCAGACGCGCCGAGCACCCACGCTCCATGAGCGCCTCGAGCTCGTGCCAGTCGACGCGGTCGGCCGCGAGGTTCGCGAGCCACCCCGGGATACCGAGACGCTCGAGCTGGGCGACGCGCCACTCGTGGATCGCTCCTTCGCGTTCGACGATCGTCGTCTGCATTGCCCCGTCCTTCCCAAGATCGAGGTCCGTTGGCATCGGACGGGACGATCGCGGGCGGGCGGACCGCTGTCATCAAGGGCAGCCGCCATCTGCGACCCCGGCTACCTGAGCTCTCGGCGTACCTGCTACCTCCAATGGCAGGCGCAAACCCGCTCCAGGAGCCTGGCTATCCGGGAAGAATCGATTGTCGAGATGACTACTCCGCAAAAGATGAGAGCCCCGCAGGCGGGGCTCTCGCTGTCTCGACACGACTTGGATTAGGGGGCGTTCCCCGCGGCGAACTCGGCTGGATCGGGCACCTCGATCGGGCCCTCCTTGGGCGTACCGATCCGGAGGTGGTTACCGAAGGGGTCGCGCAGGCCGCAGTCGGTCCCGTAGAAGCGCTCGGTCGGCTCCTCGGTGAACTCGACTCCCTGGGCGACCAGGTCCTCGTAGGTCTTGTGGACGTCGTCCACCGCGATGATGGCCGCCATGCCCATCGCGCCCTTGGTCACCAGCTCGCGGATCTGCTCGGCCGTCCCGTCGTCGTGCGCCGGCGGGCCGGGCCTCTCCAGCAGGAGCTGACGGTCGGGCTGACCGGGGAAGTTGACGGTCAGCCAGCGCATGAAGCCGAGGTCCGCGTCGGTGTTCACCTCGAAACCGAGCTTGCCGACGTAGAAGTCGAGCGCCTCGTCCTGATCGAGCACGTAAACCTGTGTATGAGTGATCTTGTTTGGCATGAGGGCCAGGCTAGCCCTCAGGCTGCGGCCTCGCTTCTCCGAAACTGCTCGGTCGCGTCCACGCCTTTGCAAAGCAGGCCGGGACGGCTCTCAGGTCGGCAGCGCGCCACCGATAGGTGGTCGGCGGCTCGCCGACGACGTCGGTGAATGTCCGGCTGAACGTCCCGAGACTCGTGAAGCCCACGTCGAAGCAGATCTCGGTCACGCTGCGGTCGGTCTCCCTGAGCAGGAACATCGCTCGCTCGACCCGGCGGCGTTGCAGGTAGCGATGCGGCGTCTCGCCGAACGTGGCGCGGAAGGTCCGGATGAAGTGCGCCTCCGAGACGTAGGCGATCCGCGCCAGGGTCGAGATGTCGAGCGGCTTCGCGTAGTCGCGGTCCATCGCGTCGCGCGCGCGCAGCATGCGGCAGTTCGACTCTTCGACGGCTCGGCTCATCGGTCCGCATTGTGGCGGCCGCGGTCGGGACGAGCGTCTGGCTAGACGCCGTGCTCGATGAGCTCGACCCGGTAGCCGTCAGGGGACCGTGGATTGTCGAGACCGCGGAGGCCCCGACGAACTCGAGCGATCCGTGTTTGCCGTCCGGCCGGTCGGCAATGGACCGTGGGGCTAGGCTCGCCACCAACAGGGCAACTACAGGAGGGCCGCAATCCAATAGCTAGGAGGGAGCGATGAGGAGAATGCATCTGGCGGCAATGGCCGCCGTTATTGCTGCGCTCGCTATTGCTGCGCTCATAAGCGCTTCGTCTGCGGTTACAGCACCGCCGGACGTTGATTCGACACGGCTGGAGCAGCTGGTGACGGTCGAGGGCATCCTCGAGCACCAGCAGGCGCTGCAGCACATCGCCGACTTGAACGGCGGCACGCGCTACACACGCACGTCGGGCTACACCGCCTCGGCGGCCTACGTGAAGGCGACGCTGGAGAAGGCCGGCTACGACGCGCACTACGAGATGTTCAACATGCCGGTGTGGAATGAGACCGCCCCGCCCGTGCTGCAGCAGGTCTCGCCGACGAGCAAGACCTACGTCCCGGGCAGCGCTGCGGACGACGACTCGCCGTCGGTGGACTTCATCACCTTCGAGCACTCGCCGACCAAGTCGCTCACGAACGTCAAGGTCGTCCCGACCAACGACGTCGTGATCCCGAGCCCCGGCGGAACCACCTCGGGCTGTGAGATGTCGGACTTCCCGGCGGCGACGACCGGCGCGGTGTCGCTGATCCAGCGCGGCACGTGCGCGTTCGTGGCGAAGCTGGCCAACGCCGTCGAGGCGGGCGCTGTCGGAGTGATCCTCTTCAACGAGGGCGACACCGCCGGCCGCCGAAACGCGCTGTTCCGGTCGGCGCCGCCTGAGTACCCGCTGCCTGCGGTGCTCTCGAGCTTCGCCGTCGGCGAAGAGCTCTACAACGCCTACAAGGCGGGCCAGAACCCGACGGTCAACCTCGCCACCTTCGGCGTGGAGGTCGAGACGCTGTATCCGAACGTGGTTGCCGAGACCGAGCGTGGTGACCCCAACCACGTGGTGCTCCTCGGTGCCCATCTGGATTCCGTGCCGGCAGGTCCAGGCGTGAACGACGATGGGTCCGGCACGGCGTTCCAGCTCGAGCTCGCCGAGCAGCTCGCCAGGCCGGGCACCCCGCCGCGCAACAAGATCCGGTTCCTGTGGTTCGGCGGCGAAGAGGACGGCCTGGTCGGCTCCCAGTACTACGCCGCTCACCTGTCCGAGGCCGAGGTGGCGCGCATCGACATGATGCTCGACACCGACATGATCGCCTCACCCAACTTCGCGCGGCTCGTCTACGACGGCGACGGCTCGACCTTCGGATCCGAAAACTCCGGGCCCGAGGGCTCCGGCACGATCGAGAAGGTGCTCACCGACTACTGGTCCCAGCGGGGCATGGTGAGCGAACCGATCCCGTTCGACGGCCGCTCGGATTACGTCGGCTTCATCAACCGCGGCATTCCCGCGGGTGGCGTGTTCGCCGGCGCCGAGGCGCCCAAGACGGCCGCACAGGTCGCCAAGTACGGTGGCGTCCAGGGCGAGCAGCTCGACCCCTGTTACCACGAGGCGTGCGATACGTACTCGACCGTCACCGGGCAGCCGCCGGCCTCGACGATGAACACGTTCCCGACTAACCCGGTGCTCGCGCAGCTGCAGGCAGACAGCCTCAACGGCAACGCGCTGCGCTCGCTGGAGCAGTTCAAGGGCACGCTGGTGCACGCCATCTGGTACTTCGCGCGCGTCAAGGGCGCCTTCCCGCCGACGGCGAGCGCCGCAAGTGCCGAGAAGGCCCACGGCAGCCACCAGTTCAAGTTCCAGGGCCACAAGCGCGCTCTCACGCGCTGACCCGCTCAATAGACTGCCGCCCCGGCGTCCGCGCCGGGGCGGCGGCTCATCCATGATCGCGCAGGCCTAGACGCTGCGCTCGATCAGCTCAACCCGGTAGCCGTCCGGGAAGGATCGATTGTGGAGATCCCCCCGCTCGCGACAGGCCAAGTCCGGGGTAGGCCTCTTCCTCTGCCCCAGCGTTCAGGAATCTTCCCCGGGGATCGCGCTCTAGGGTAGAGGGCGTGTCGCTGCCCATGACGCTTCCCCTCATCGACCACTTGGCCCTGCGGGTACGTGACGTGAGACGCAGCCGCACCTTCTACGAGCAGGCCCTCGAGCCGTTCGGAGTGAAGGTAGTGGAGAGCTCGCAGGGGCCTGGGTTCGCCATCGAGGGCGGTGGAGATTTCTGGATCGGGGAAGGGGAACCCCCGGCCGCTCCCGTTCATGTGGCCTTCGCCGCAGCCGACCGAGCCACCGTTGACAAGTTCCACCGCGCCGCTGTCGAAGCCGGCGGCCGCGACAACGGCGCGCCGGGTCTTCGCCCGCACTACCACGCCGGGTATTACGCAGCGTTCGTCATCGACCCGGACGGGAACAACGTCGAAGCGGTCTTCCACGGGGACCGCCAGCTGCCAGCCGCGTGACGCTTGCTTGGGCCAGCGTTCGGGAATGACCCCCGAGCTAGTCTCGCTTCTTCTCGTTCATGGTGCAGGCTGTGGTCCGTGGGCGTTCGATAGATGGAGCTGTGCCCCTTGCGGCGTCACGGTGGACGCTCGGAGTTTGATGCATCCACGGCAGAGGTGACGGCCGCACCCGCCGGCTAATCAGTGCCAACCTCGAGCACGACCTTGCCACGCTTCCCGCGGCCCGCGACTCGCTCGAACGCCGCCCGGGCCTCCGTGAGCGGAAAAACCGAGTCGACCTCCGCGCGAAGCTCGCCTGCGTCCACGAGCGTTCTCAACTCCAGCAGTTGCTCGTGGTCGGGTTCGACGATGAAGTAGATCGCGCCCGGCATCTCCTCCGCGATCGTGACCACGCGCTCGCCGGCGGGGACCTCGCCGCCACGAGTGTCGAAGACCAGATCGACTGGACCGCTCTCCACGACCGCTGCGCCGGCGTGTCGCGCAAGCTGGACGGCGATGTGCCCAACCCCGCCCGAGGCGCCCGTGACCAGCACCCGCTCGCCTCGGGCGAGCCGCCCGTGCACAAACAGTGCTTGCCAGGCGGTCAGCCCGCCCATCGGCAGAGCTGCCGCCTCAACGTGGCTCAGCCGCAAGGGCTTCGGTGCAAGCACATCGGCTGGGACGACGGCGTACTCGGCAGCCACGCCGTCGCGATCGAAAGGCGTGAGCGCATATACCTCGTCACCGCTGCCGACGACAACGCCCGAAAGCTCGTAAGACGGAATCGCCGGCAATCGATCGACCGGCCACCCCAGTTCGCCACGTGTAATCGCTGCCGCATGCACGCGCACCAGCACCTCGCCCGGATCCGGCGACGGCGTCTCGATCTCCTCAACCTTCAAGCCTTCATCGTGCAGCCGTACCGCTAGCACACCGCTCCCCTAGCCCTGTTGGACTTCGCGCCTCAGGAGATCTTGCCATCTACCACCCTCCTGCTCGGAGGCGTCGCCTGGGCGAGCGTGCTGTCGTTCGAAGCGCGCGGAGCCCCGTTGCGGACACGCGCGCGGGAACACTGAGGCTGCTCAAGGGCACCGTCGATTCAATCCGACCCTCCCGCATGCCACGCTCAATCTTCGAAGACGCGTGGCAGCGTGAGGACGCGCAACCCCTGCAACGGCTAGCGGCAGTGGCCGAGCGGTAAGCGAGCCGGTACGTATCGACCGCTAGGGCCGCTCGATGAGCTCCACGCGGTACGAGTCCGGGTCGCGCACGAAGCAGAGCCGCGAGCCACCCTCGCGGACCGTGTACGGCGGGCGCTCGGGCTCGATGCCCTCCCGCGCGAGCCGCTCGAGGGTCTCGTCCATGTCGTCCACGGTCACGGCGATGTGTCCGTAGCCGGTGCCGATCTCGTAGCCGGCCTCCGGCGTGTCGAAGTTGTACGTCAGCTCGAGCCGGTCGCCGTCGCCGGGAAGCCCCATGAAGACGTTCATCGCCTCCTCGCGGATCGGCAGGCGCCGCCGCTCCTCGAAGCCGAGCGCCTCGTAGAACGCGACCGAGCGGTCGACGTCCGTGATCCGGTAGCAGGTGTGGATGAGCTCCACGCCGGGATCGTACTCAGGCGGTGCGAGACGCGGAGAACGGACCCTTGCCGATCCGGTTCACCGCGCGGACCGAGCACGTCGCGCGCCCTCGCCCGACCTGCACGACGATCGGCCCGGTCGGCCGCGAGGCCGTGATCACGCGTCCGCCAGACTTGCGGCACCGAGCGATGTACCGCGTCACCTTGGCCCCGCCGTTCGCAAGCGGCGCGCGGAACCGCACGCGCACGCTCGTCGTCGTCGCACGGTGCACCGAGCGGAGCCGCACCTTGCCGGGCGCGGTGCGCCTCGGCTGGATCCGGATCTTCGGCGACGAGAACGTGATCCCGGTGATGTCGATCGCGATGCCGCCCGCGGTGTGGGTCAGCGTGAACGGGATGGACGAGGTCGAGGCCCCGACCGAGCGCGACACGGTGAGCGAGCCGCCCGTGAGGCTCGCCGGGTCAGGCACGTTCATGTACCCGGTGAGCATCGCGTTCGGGATGAACGTCTGGTACGTGCCGGTCGCCGGGACGCCCGCCGTGCGGAAGTGCGGATTCGCCATCTGGATGACGAGCGAGTTCGTGTCGAAGTCGTAGAAGGGCGTCGTCGCGTCCTGTGCGTTGTACGCGTGGATGAACCCCGTGCGGAGCGAGATCTCGGCGTCGGAGAGGCCCGAGCTCGCGAGGTCGGTGACGTAGCCGGTCACGAATCCGTCATAGAGGAGGTCGGCGACCGTCGTCGAGTCGCCGCACGCGCCGACCACGCACGAGCCCCCGGAGAACAGCCAGGCGATCGGCGTCGGCTGGAAGGTCAGGGTGAACGTGTAGCCGAGCGCGGCGCTCCCGCCGGTCGAGAGCGACACGTTGCGCACGTTGCCGAAGAGCTCGCGCGGCCTGATGTTCCCCGTGTTCACGACGAGCCGGTAGACGTCGCCGGGCGGCACGTTCCCGAGCGACATGCCCGAGGTCACGTTCGTCTCGAGGACGCCGAAGCGCACGTCGCCCGGGCCGATCAGGTCGATGTACGGCGCCTCGTAGGAACCGGACGCCGGCCGGACGATCGGGATGTCGTTCTGCGTCTGCGAGACGACGCAGTAGCGGCCGTCCGTGTCCGGCAGGACGCCGCACGCAGGCCACGTCTCCGCGATCCCGGGGCGCGGGTCGGCGCTCGCCACCGAGGGGGCGACGAGCGCGGCGAGCGCGAGCAGGACGAACGGAAGCCGCCGCAGAGACATGCCTGGAACGTAACGCACTCTCGGCGGCAGTTCGACACCCAACCGCGCAGCCCTGCCCGAAGGCGACGCGGGCCCCGGCGTCTGCCGGGGCCCGCGAGGACGTTCTCCTGCGCTCTCGGTCTAGCGGAAGTCGAAGAACGCGGTGTAGACGGTGTTGTCGGTGAACCCGACCACGAGCAGGCGGCACGTGCCGCTCCACTCGGCTTCGGTCGTCCAGTTGAAGTGGTACTGGCCGTTGCCCGGCGAGAAGCTCAGGCCGCTGAACGTGCCGGGCCTCAGGAGCCGCACCTTGCGGCCCTTGGCCCACCTGGCCTTCTTGAACTTCTTCGCCTGGGCGGCCCTCGAGCTCGGCGCGGTGCAGCTGGTCGGCACCGAGGTCGGGTAGCCCGGGGCGAGGATGCCCATGCCCCGGTCGCCGCCCAGCGTGAACTTCACCGGGATCGTCGAGCCGGCCCTGGCCGAGTTGCGGTTCCCCAGCGGAGACAGGAACCCGCTGAACTGCCAGTACACGTTGTACTGGACCGACTTCGTGGTCGAGTTCCCGGCCACGTCGCTGGCGGAGACCGTGAAGTTGTGGAATCCGACCGACGTGGTGTCGAGCGCGCCGCCGTTCGCGACGGTACCCACGCAGGTGAAGAGCCCTGCGAGCGCGTCCACGCAGCCGAAGTTTGCGTTCACCGCGGAGTTCAGCAGGTACTGCGCGTTGTTCAGCGGCGTCGTGATCGTGATCACCGGAGGCGTCGCGTCCACGTTGAACGTGACCATCTGGTCGGCCTCGACGTTGCCGGCCAGGTCGACGGAGCGGAACACCAGCGTGTGGGATCCGTCCCCGGTCACCTGGAACGGCGCCGTGTAGGTCGTCCAGTCAGCCGCACCGTCGAGCTTGTACTCGGTGCGTGCGATGCCGGCGCCGCCGCCGTCGAAGTCGTCGTCGGCGAGCAGGCTGACCGTCGGGTTGCGGTAGTAGCCGCCGACCGCGCCCGGCGAGAGGTTCGCCTGGGTGGTCGGGGCGTCCGTCTCGACCGCAAAGCGAGCCGACCGGACCGCCGACGTGTTGCCCTTCACGTCGACCGCGAACCACTTCACGGTCGTCGTGTGATCGAACGTGAAGAACTCACCCGGCGCCCGCGGCCGCTGCGCCTGCCACGAGGGTGAGGCGAGGGTCGGCGTGGAGCCGTCGAGCGTGTAGTAGATGATCGAAGACTCGTTCACCCACTTGAAGGTGACGTCGATCGGAGTCTGCGAGGCGGCCGGGCCGAGCGGGATGGTGTCCGCCACCGGGGGCTCGCTGTCGCGCGAGTATGCAAGCGCCCGCTCGAGGATGCCGTAGTTGCCGTTGGCGAACTCCATCGCCTCGTGCTGGCCCTCCGTGGTGTAGTTGGGCATGAATCCGGAGCCCATCGTCGCCGTTCCCCCGACCACCTCGATGCCCGCCGGATGCGCGAACGTGAGCGGTTCGGTGAATGTGACGTTCGGGGCCGGACTGGCGGCGGCCGTCACCGTCGCGATCGTGCGCGTCTCTGCGACGGGCGCGATCACGTCCTGCGGGGACGGATGCCGGGAGTCGATGACGATCTGCGACCCGACGGCGAGGCCCGCCGTGCTGGCGACGCGGATGCCGGTGGCGCCCGCCTCGGCCGAGAACATCTGGAAGGACGCGCCATTCGCATGCGCCTTCGAGAGGGCCGAGTTCAGCGTCACGTTGGGGGCCGGGTTGACCGCGGCCGGGTTCAAGGCCGTGATCTTCCGGATCTCGAGGTTCGCACCCGTGTCCACGGCGACGGTGTTGCCGACGACGAGGTTCGTGAGGCTCGAGACCCGGACGTCGGTGGCACCCACCGCCGTCGCGCCCTGGAGCGTCGTGTTCGCCACGCCGTTCGCGGTCGTCGCGAGTCGGGTGTTGCCGACCTCGAAGTCGTACGAGATGAGGTTGAACTTGTAGTACATCTCGTCCGAGCTGTTCCCGGCGGCCGAGTAGAGCACGTCGGCCACAGGACCGGTCGTCTGCGGGTCGATGACGTTTCCGCGGTACTGCTTGATGCGGTCGAGCACCCGGGCCGCGGTCTCCCAGAAGTAGCCCTCGATGCCGATGTTCGGGTACGGCAGCGCGACGCGCCCGTTGCCCGTGTACGCCGCCGGTGACCACATGAAGAGGCCGCCCGACGAGTGCACGTTCATCGAGAACTTGATGTTCGGGAAGCGAGCCGGGATGGAGATCTCGCTCTGGTTCTCCGGCTCGGAAAGCTCGGACGGGCCCGCGAACGTCTCACCGGTGCAGTTCGTCGACGCGCCGAAGTAGCCGTCGAAGAGCGAGCCGACCGAGAAGTTGCGGTTGTTGTCCACGCCCCAGCTCGACCGGGTCGGCGGCATCCCGCTCGTGCCGGTGACGGGGCAGTAGTTCGTCATGTTCTTCCGCTGCCCGCCCGTGTCGTAGAACGAGTAGTGCGACCCGTCGGGGTTGATGGTCGGGATGATGAAGATGTCGAGGTTGTCGACGAGCTCCGTAGTCAGCGGATCGGTCCCGTAGTTCGCCACGAGCCGGTTCGCGGTCTCGAGGCAGACGAGTGGGGTGACCCACTCGCGCGCGTGCTCCTCGCAGTAGACGAAGACGCCGACCTTCGAGCCGTCCCGGTGCTTCCCGATGCGGAGCGCCTGGATCTGGAACGGCGCCCGCGCCACGGAGGCCGGGGCGTTCAGGAAGTCCGACAGGTTGACGAGCGCATGCGGCTGGACGGTGCCCGCGCCCGCGTTGCCCGCCCACGTGAAGGCGTCGACGAGGCCGGACGCAGCCGGGTCCGCGTTGAGCGCGTCGCGCACCTGGGCGGCCGTGCTCGCGAGCGCGCCCGTTCCGTTGGTGGCGAGGTTGACCGTGATGCGCTTGCCCGCGACCGCCACGGAGAGCGGCGAGTTGGCAGCGCCGGGATTCAGGAACTCGGCCTGGATTGCGTTGTCGTCCCAGGCGTCGGAGAAGAAGACGACGGCCTGCGACGTGGCCGCGGCCGGCGGCGTCCCGCTGATCGCGCCGTCCGTCGTGCCGGACGACTTGAAGAACGTGCCCATCGCCTTGCGCCGGTAGCCGTTCGTCGGCGCCGGCGTGTCGACGAGCTCGGCGATGTTCGGGTACGCCGCAGCGAGGGCCTGAATCCGCGCCTTGCCCTCGGTCGGATCCATGTAGTGGTCGAAGAAGTGGCTCTGGAAGGTCGCCGCGAACGGGGGAAGGTCGGCGCCGTTCCAGACGTTCACGGGCGCTTCGACCGGGTCGACGCCCGGCGTGGAGGTGGCGATCCGGACGAACGCGGGGGGCGGAGCCGAGGATCCGAGCCCCGAGATCCGGAGCGTGATCCGGTGGTTCAGGTAGACGTCGGGGGTCGGGTCGGGGTCGATGTTGCGGCTCATCGTTGACGCCGCGCCGTACACCCCGCCGTCCGGCTTCCACGACAGCGCGAGCGTCGGGCCGGACGTGCCGATCCCGTTCGTCGCCGCGTCGAAGGCCTCGACGGAGAGGAAGCGTCCCGCGTAGCTCTCGTAGTAGTCGACGCGCTGGACCGTGACCTCGGTCGCGGCAGCGAGCGAGCGGAGGCCCGCCTTGCCCGAGGCCGAGGAGGACGTCCCGAACTGCGCGGCTTCGGCCGCGCGGTTGGCGGCGTCGATCGCGTCCTGGCGCTCGGCCATGCGCGCGCGCCACGTGTTCTCGTCCTCGAGCGTCGCGCCCACGGTGTTCCCGCGGCCGACGATGTCGGCGAACTCGTCGTCCGTGCCGTAGACGAGCACGGTGAGCGTGCCGTCGTCGTTGTACCGGACGGTCTCGGCGAGGTCGAAGCCGGCGCCGACGAGGTCGTCGAGCGCGGCCCGGTTCGGGACCGTGACCTCGGCGAGCCGCTCGGATGGTGTCCCGTCCTCGTCGTTTGCGACCGCGCTTCCTGTGAGCGTCAGTGCCGCGAACGCGACTAGGGTCACGAAAAGCGCGAGCCTTCTTGGGCTCGCGGAAATCCTCTCCCGCATAGTTCCCTCTCTCCTTCCCCTGGGTGGGCTGGGGCCGCGGGGATCAAACCACCTTTTTCGAGGTAGTACAAGCTTCCGCGAGATAGAGAGAAGGGAGCCGGAGCGGGCAGGTGAGCTTGGGAGATCCCTGCCCGCTCCGTCCGACTGCGTTCTCCCGCTCCCTTGTGCCGCAGAGGGCACCGGGTGGAGTTCGCGGCCCCCATCAGGCCGCGATCCCCGAGAGGATGGAGCAGCCACCATGACAGCACCCGGGCGGCCCGGCTGCAATGGCTCGTGGAGCCAATTCAACGGTTCTCTACGCGGGCGGCGCGGCGGCGGACGCGGGCTCGCGCCGGCGCACGTAGCGGAGCGCGCCCGAGCCGAGCGCGACGCCGCCGAGGATGAACGCGAGCCCGAGGATCGCGTTCGCGTGGAGCGACTCGTCGAGGATCGTGACGCCGTAGATCACCGCGAAGAGCGGGATCAGGTACGTGACGAGCGAGGCGCGCGACGAGCCGTAGCCCTGCAGCAGCTTGTAGTAGAGGATCAGGGCGAACGCGGTCCCGACGATGCCGAGCATCGCGACGCACGCGAGCGCCTTCGCGCTCGGCATCTCCGATGGGAGCTGGAAGAGCGCGATCGGCGCGAGCATGAGCGCGCCCCAGAGCGACGAGCCCGCGACGACGACGATCGGCGAGGTCGAGGCGAAGCGGCCCTGCGCGTAGAGGTTCGCGAACGCGTAGCAGAGCGCCGCGCCGACGACGGCGAGCGTCCCGACGACGGCCCACCAGCCTCCCTCGGGCTGGAGGCCCACGAGGATGCCGACCCCGACGAAGCCGAGGACGATCCCGACGAGCCGGAGGCCTGTAACCCGTTCGCTGTGGCGAAGCTTGATCGCGAGCACCGCGACGAAGATCGGCACGGGTGCGTTCGCGATCGCCGCGACGGACGAGGTCACGTGCGTCTCGCCCCAGGCGATGAGCGTGAAGGGGAGCGCCGAGTTGATGAGCCCGATGAGGACGAGCCCCCAGCCGCCACGGCGGATCTCGCTGACGGTCTCGGCGCCTCCGCGCTGGATCACGATGAGCGGGAAGAGCACCGCGGCCGCGAGGACGAGGCGGAGCGCCATCATCGGCACGGGGTCGATCTCTCGCACCGCGACCTTGATGAACATGTAGGACGCGCCCCAGATCGCGGCCGTCAGGACCAGCAGAAAGAGGTAGCGGCGGCCCACACCGCGAGGCTACCCATCGGCCCCGCATCCGCGCAGCCAGCTACCCTTGCGTTCTTGAGCCCGGTCGCGGAGACACCGCTCCACCGTGCGCTCGGCCTGACGGACGACGAGTACGACCGCATCCATGCGTTGCTGGAGCGTCGTCCCAACGACTTCGAGCTCGCGGTGTTCTCCCTGCTCTGGTCGGAGCACTGCGGCTACAAGCATTCGGCGCTCCTCCTCAAGCGCTTCCCCGTCGAGGGCCCGGCCGTGCTCCAGGGGCCCGGGGAGAACGCGGGCGTCGTGGACGTCGGCGAGGGCGAGGCGGTCGCGTTCAAGGTGGAGAGCCACAACCATCCCTCCGCCGTCGAGCCGTTCCAGGGCGCGGCGACCGGGGTCGGCGGGATCCTGCGCGACATCATCGCCATGGGCGCGCGGCCGGTCGCGATCCTCGACGGGCTCCGCTTCGGCGCGCCGGACTTCGCCTTCTCGCGCGCCGTCGGCGGCATCGGCCACTACGGCAACTGCGTCGGGATCCCGACGGTCGGCGGCGAGGCCGTGTTCGAGGACGCCTACGCGGACAACCCGCTCGTGAACGCGATGTGCGTCGGCGTCCTCCCGGCCGAGAGGGTCACGCGCGCGCGCGCGAGCGGGACCGGCAACCTGATCGTCCTCTACGGCGCGACCACGGGCCGCGACGGGATCGGCGGCGCAAGCGTCCTCGCAAGCCAGGAGCTCTCGGACGCGGACGAGGACAAGCGCCCGACGGTGCAGATCGGCGACCCGTTCACCGGCAAGAAGCTGATCGAGGCGAGCCTCGAGCTCGTCGAGCGCGGCCTCGTCGAGTCGCTCCAGGATCTCGGCGCGGCCGGCCTCGCCTCGTCGCTCGCCGAGATGGCGGGCCAGGCGGCGCCGGCGTGGACGTCCACCTCGACCGCGTGCCGCTCCGCGAGCCGGACATGCCGCCGGCCGAGATCATGATCTCCGAGAGCCAGGAGCGGATGGTCGCCGTCGTCCGGCCCGAGCAGCTCGCAAAGGTCGAGGAAGTCTGCCGCCGCTGGGAGCTCGCCTGCACCCCGATCGGCGAGGTGACCGACACCGGGGAGCTGCGGGCGTTCGTGGACGACGAGGCGGTCGGGGAGATCCCCGCCCGGTTCCTCACGGACGAGGCGCCGCGCTACCGGGTCGAGACGCAGGCGCGCACGCTCGCCGCGCCGGTCTCCTACTCGCCCACGCCCGCGCGCGGGGAGGATCTGCTCGCGCTGCTCGGCTCTCCGAACATCCGCAGCCGCCGCCGCGTCTTCGAGCGATACGACCAGCTGGTCGGCTCGCGCACCGTTCGTCGCCCGGGCCTCGACGCTGCCGTCATCCGCTTGCGTCCCTCCATGCGCGGCATCGCGATCTCGCTCGACGGCTCCGGCCGCGTCGCGTCGCTCGACCCGCGCACGGGCGGCCTGCGCGCCGTCTTCGAGTCGGCGCTGAACGTCGCGTGCGCCGGCGGCGCGCCCCTCGCGATCACGAACTGCCTCAACTTCGGGAACCCGGAGAAGCCGGAGGTCGCCTGGGAGCTCGTCGAGGCGATCGAGGGCATGTCCGAGGCCTGCGAGGCGCTCGGCATCCCCGTCGTCTCGGGCAACGTCTCGCTCTACAACGAGACCGACGGCCGCTCGATCCACCCCACGCCGGTGGTCGGCTGCGTCGGGCTCGTCGCCGACGTGCGGCAGATCCCCGGCGCGTGGCAGGCGGGCGACCTCGTCCTCCTCGCCGGCGACCCGAAGGTCGCGCTCGACGGCTCGGAGTACCAGGCCCGGTCCTCGGGGACGGGGCGGAGGGCCGGCCGCCGCGGCCGCACCCGAGCGCCGAGGCCGCGCTCGTCCGCTTCGTCGCCGAGTCCGCGCCGCTCCTTACGAGCGCGCACGACGTCTCCGACGGCGGCCTCGCGGTCGCAGTCGCGGAGCTGGCGCTCTGGTCGGGCATCGGCGCCGAAATCGAGCTCGCCGACGACGTGCTCGCCTGGTTCGGCGAGAGCGGCGGGCGCGCCGTGATCACGTGCCGCCCGGACGACCGCGAGCGCCTCGAGGGCATGCCGCTCCGCGAGCTCGGCGTCGTCGGCGGCGACTCGGTTCTCGGATTGGGGCTGGACGCCCTCCGCTCCGCGTACGAGGATGGTCGCTAGATGTGCGGCGTCCTCGGGATCCGGGCTCCAGAGCGAGACGTCGCCCGTCTCGCGTACTTCGGGCTCTTCGCCCTCCAGCACCGTGGGCAGGAGTCGGCGGGCATCGCGGTCTGGGACGGCGACCGCATCACGGCCCTCCGCGACATGGGACTCATCTCCCAGGTCTTCTCGGAGGAGAAGCTCCAGGGTCTTCAGGGCACGACGGCGATCGCGCACTGCCGCTACTCGACGACCGGCGCGGTCCACTGGCAGAACGCGCAGCCGCTCGTGCAGCACGGGACGGCGCGCACGGTCGCGCTCGGCCACAACGGCAACCTCGTGAACTCCTCGGCCCTCCGCGAGGACCTGGCCGCCGAGGGCGTGAAGCTCAGGACGACGTCGGACACCGAGGTCATCGCCGCGCTCATCGCGAACGACGAGCGTCCGCTCGAGCAGGCGGTCGCCGCGGCGATGGCGCGCCTCGAGGGCGCGTACACGATCGTGCTCCTCGCCGAGGGCAAGCTCGTCGGGTTCCGCGACGCCGAAGGATTCCGGCCGCTGGTCATCGGCTCCCTCGACGGCGACTACGTCCTCGCGTCCGAGTCCTGCGCGCTCGACCTGCTCGGCGCCGACTTCGTCCGCGAGGTGAACCCGGGCGAGATCGTGATCGTGGACGAGGACGGCCTGCACGCCGCGCAGGGCATCCCGGCGAACGAGGGCGGCGCGCTCTGCATCTTCGAGTTCATCTACTTCGCCCGGCCCGACACGAAGCTCCGCGGCGTGGAGCTGCACGGCGCGCGCGTCCGGATGGGCGAGCGGCTCGCGGAGGAGGCACCCGCCGAGGCGGACATGGTCGTGCCGGTCCCGGACTCCGGCACGCCGGCCGCGATCGGCTTCGCGCGCGCGAGCGGGATCCCGTTCGACGAGGGCCTGATCAAGAACCGCTACGTCGGGCGCACGTTCATCCAGCCCGATCAGGCGCTGCGGGACCAGGGCATCCGCACGAAGTTCAACCCGCTGGCCGACGTCGCGGGCAAGCGCCTCGTGGTCGTGGACGACTCGATCGTGCGCGGCTCGACCATGCGGAAGATCGTCGCGATGCTCTTCGAAGAGGGCGCCGAGGAGGTCCACGTCCGCGTGTCCTCGCCGCCGGTCGTCTCCCCGTGCTTCTACGGGATCGACATGGCGACCGAGGAGCAGCTCATCGCCTCGAACCGCACGGTGGAGGAGGTGCGCGTCGCGATCGGCGCGACCTCGCTCGCCTACCTCTCGCTCGACGGGCTCCAGGGGGCGACGCGCCGGCCGGAGAACACGTTCTGCCGCGCGTGCCTGACGCGCCGGTACCCGACCCAGGTGCCGGACGACCTCGCGCTCGCCAAGGAGCGCTTCGAGCACACGCGCGCGTAGGCTCTCCGCGTGTTCACCGTCTCGCGCTTCGACGTCGCGCCCGTCAAGGGCCTGGCGCTGAACCACCCGGATTCGGTGGTCGTGACGCCGACCGGCGTCCCCGAGAACCGCCGCTTCTTCCTCGTCGAGGAGGACGGCAGGCTCCTGAACGGGACGAAGGACAGCCCGCTCTTCCTCGTGCGCTCGCAGACCGATCCCGAGGGCACGCGGCTCGCGCTGACCTTCCCGGGCGACCGCGTCATCGACGAGGAGGTCGAGCTCGGCGATCCGGTCGTGACGGCGTTCTGGGACCGGCCCGTCCGCGGGCGCATGGTGATCGGGCCGTGGGCGGACGCGCTGTCGGATCTCGTGGGGCGCAACGTGCGGCTGCGGCGCGCCGACGACCCCGGCGGCGGCTTCGACGACTCGGCCGTGTCGCTCCTCTCGGACGCCTCGGTCGCGAAGCTCGCGAAGCAGTCGGGCGAGGAGGCCGTGGACGGCCGCCGCTTCCGCATGCTCGTCCACGTCGCGGGCACGAAGCCGCACCAGGAGGACGAGTGGATCGGCCGCGAGGTCGCGATCGGCGAGACGGTCGTCCGGGTCACCAAGCACGACTCCCGCTGCCGGATGACGACGCGCAACCCGGACACGGGCGTCAAGGACTTCGACACGCTGAAGCAGATCCGCGCCTACCGCGGCCTGCGCGACGGGAAGAACATCGACTTCGGCGTCTACGCCGACGTCGTCACGCCCGGGACGATCCGGGTCGGCGATCCCGTCGAGCCGCGCTAGCCGCCCTGCGCCTGTCGCCGCTTCGAGCCCCGTCCTACAGCTGGGCCCGCGTCTTATAGACGCGCGCGCGGCCCCACCCGGGAGGGGGAAGACCACCCCTTACCCGCTGCTGACGCTACCGGCGAAAGGCGCGCGTGTCTGTGGCGGGTCCGCGCCGATTCGGTGCGACCTGTGCCGATTTTCCGCGTCAGGTGGAGGGCGACTCGACGAAGCGCTCCCAGGCCTCGTCGAGGAGCTGCCGCACGACGCCGACGTACTCGTCGAGCTCGGCCTTGCCCGCGACGAGCGGCGGCGAGAACTGCACGGCCGTCTCGGCCCGGTCGTCCACGCGCAGGTAGACGCCGAGCTCCCGCGCGCGCGGGACGAAGAACTGCTTGATGAGGACGTCGCGCTCGGCCGGCGGGAACGTCTCCTTCGTTGCCTTGTCCTTTACGAGCTCGAGCGAGTAGAAGAACCCGTCGCCGCGGAGGTCACCGACCATCGGATGCTCATCCATGAGCGCCTGGAACGTCCCGCGGAACTCGTCGGTCAGCCCCTGCACGTGGCCGATCAGGTTGTCGCGCTCGAAGATCGCGAGGTTCGCGAGGGCGATCGCGCACGAGACGGGATGGCCGCCGAACGTGATCCCGTGCGTGAACATCGAGGTCGGCTCGGCGAAGAACGGCTCGGTCACCTTGGTCGAGGCGACGAGCGCGCCGAGCGGCGCGTACGCGGAGGTCAGCCCCTTGGCGAGGGTCATCATGTCCGGCTCGATCCCGTAGCGGGTCGTCCCGAACCAGTCGCCGACACGGCCGAACCCGCAGATCACCTCGTCGGCCACGAGCAGGACGCCGTGCTCGTCGCAGATCTCGCGGACGCGCTCGAAGTAGCCGGGCGGCGGCGTGATCGAGCCGCCCGAGTTCTGCACCGGCTCGAGGATGACCGCCGCGACCGTGAGCGGGTCTTCGTTCCGGATGATCCCGTCGATCTCGTCGGCGCACTGGAGCGTGCAGGCCGAGGACTCCGCGCAGTACGGGCAGCGGTAGCGGTACGGCATCGGGGCACGGAGGCAGCCGGGGAGCAGCGGCTCGAACTGCGCGCGTAGCGCCGGGCTGCCGTTGATCGAGATCGCGCCCATGGTCGTCCCGTGGTAGGCGCTGCGGCGGGTGATGAACTTGAAGCGCGTCGGCTCGCCGCGCAGCCGGTGGTACTGGCGCGCGACCTTGAGCGCGGACTCGACCGCCTCGGAGCCGCCGGACACGAGGAAGACGCGGCCGACGTCGATCGGCACGAGCTCGGAGATCTTCTCCGTCAGCTCGATCGCGGGCTCGGTCGCGAAGCCGACCCAGTTCGTGAAGAACGGGAGCTTCTCGAGCTGCGCGCGGGCGGCCTCGGCGATCTCGGGGTACGGCCCGTAGCCGATGTTCACGCAGTAGAGGGCGGCGAGCGCGTCGAGATAGCGCTTGCCGTCGGTGTCCCAGAAGTAGCAGCCTTCGCCACGCTCGACGACGATCGGGGCCGCCGCCGCGGGCGTGAAATGGCGCCAGAGCCGGTCGGTTGCGGGGGTCGCGGACACGCGAGCGCACTCTAACGCCGAGCGCGCCCGCGGTCCCGCGAAGGAGCTAGCTCTCCGTGACGTTCCGCATCTTCGCGAAGCCGCGCGAGAGGAGGTACGCGGCCGTCGCGACGGTGGAGAACGTGAGCCAGTCCCCGCCCGTGAGGCTGTCGGACGCGAGGACGGCGATCCCGACGATGGCGACGGCGAGCACGTAGACGATCAGCTCGGCGTTCGGCGGCGAGACCGGCATCCCGGCGCCGTAGTACCCGGGAGTGGGCGGCGGCGGAGGCGGCGAAGCGGCTGGTGGTGGTGTGGAAGTGGACATGGCTCCCGGGTTCGCCCGGCGTGCGGCGATCCCTTCCCGGCGCGCGGATACGATGGGTTCGGTGGGGCGCCCGACGAGCTATGACGAGGCCGGCGTGTCCCTCGCTGCCGCCGATGCGATCGTCTCACGGCTCCGCGCGGCCGCGGAATCCACCCGGACGGAGGCGGTCGTCGGCGGCCTCGGCGGCTTCGCCGGGCTCTATGCGCTCGACGACGAACGCCTGCTCGCGGCCTCGACCGACGGCGTCGGCACGAAACTCATCCTCGCGCGGCGCACCGGCCGGCTGCGCGACGCAGGCCGCGACCTCGCCGCGCACTGCGTGAACGACGTCCTGACGACCGGGGCCGAACCGCTCTTCTTCCTGGACTACGTGGCCGCGTCTCGGCTCGACCTGGCGCAGGTCGCGGAGCTGGTGGAAGGCGCGGCCGACGTCTGCCGCGAGGCGGGCTGCGCGCTCCTCGGCGGCGAGACCGCCGAGATGCCGGACGTCTACCGCGAGGAGGAGCTCGACTTCGCCGGCACGTGCGTCGGGCTCGTGGCGCGCGCGGATCTGGTGGACGGCTCGCGGGTGGCCGACGGCGACGTGGTCGTGGGCTTCGCGTCGTCGGGGCTGCACGCGAACGGGTTCACGCTCGTGCGCCGGCTGATCGGGGACGGCGACTTCGACGCTGACTTCTCCTTCCGCCGACGCGGCTGTATCTGGACGACGTCCGGCGGCTTCGCGCCTCCTGCGATGTCCGCGCGCTCGCACACGTGACGGGCGGCGGGATCCCGGGGAACCTGGCGCGTGTGCTGCCGGAGGGCCTCGGCGCGCGGATCGACCCTTCGGCGTGGGAGCGACCGCCAGTCTTCGCGTGGCTCGACGCGCAGGGCGTGTCCGAGGAGGAGCAGCGCCGCGTCTTCAACCTCGGGATCGGCTACTGCGCGGTCGTGCCGGCCGAGGACGCCGACCGCGCCGGCGCTGCCGGTCATCGGACGTGTCGAGGCCGGAGTCGAAGGCGTCGTCTTCACCTCGTGACTGTGGACGAGTTGATGCACTCTTGGCACGGTTCCGTCACAGACACGTGCGAGTTTCCGCAATAGCATGATGGCTGGTTGGGGGTGGGCTGGGACCCTCAATCCCGCACGCGGGAGAACGAGATGATCGGGGTCCTGGCGAGCGGCGAGGGCACGAACCTCCAGGCGCTGCTCGACGCCGGCCTTCCCGTGATCGCGGTCGCGTCGAACGTCGCCGGCGCTCGCGCCCTCGAGCGCGCCCACGAGGCCGACGTGCCCGCGCACGCCTTCCCGCTCGAGGAGCACGCCGACCGCGCGGCCCGCGACCAGATCATGGCCGACTGGCTCGAGACCCACGGCGTCGAACTCGTCGTCTGCGCCGGGTACATGCACCTCCTGACCCCCGGCTTCCTCACCCGCTTCCGCGCGGTCGTCAACGTCCACCCCTCGCTGCTCCCCGAGTACCCGGGGATGCACGCCGTCGAGGAGGCGCTCGCGTCCGGGCGCGACCACACCGGCGTCACGATCCACTTCGTGGACGAGGGCATCGACTCGGGCCCGGTGATCGCGCAAGAGACCGTGCCGATCGAGCCGGGCGACACGCCCGAGACCCTCCAC
Organism: uncultured Actinomycetes bacterium; assembly: GCA_963720515.1. Classification (GTDB taxonomy): domain Bacteria; phylum Actinomycetota; class Thermoleophilia; order Gaiellales; family Gaiellaceae. Next base: position 1,602,525 of record OY970397.1, read on the forward strand.
GCGCGGATCCACGAGGTCGAGCACCGCCTCGCTTCCCGAAGCCGTCCGCGCGTATCTCGCAGAGGCTCTACGCTCCAGCTGATGGTCGAACGCGCCCTCATCTCCGTCTTCGACAAGACCGGCCTCGACGAGTTCGCGCGCGACCTGCACGAGCTCGGCATCGAGCTGGTCGCGAGCGGCGGCACGGCGACCGCGATCGCCGAGCTCGGCATCCCGGTCACGCGCGTGGACGAGCTGACCGAGGTGCCCGAGCTCCTCGGCGGCCGCGTGAAGACGCTCCATCCGAAGATCCATGCGGCGATCCTGGCCCGGCGCGACCTCGAGACCGACCTCGCCGCGCTCGAGGAGCACGACATCCGACCGTTCGACCTCGTCTGCGTGAACCTCTACCCGTTCCAGCAGGTCGCGGCGCGAAAGGACGTGCGCGAGGAGGAGGCCGTCGAGATGATCGACGTCGGTGGCCCGACGATGCTCCGCGCTGCCGCGAAGAACTTCGTCCACGTCCTGCCCGTGTGCTCCGCCGAGCGATATGGCTCGCTCATCGCCGAGCTCCGCGAGAGCCGCGACATCGGGATCGACACCCGCCGCGCGCTCGCGGCCGAGGCGTTCGCCCACACCGCGGCGTACGAGGCCTCGATCGCCTCCTGGTTCGCCGACCGGCAGAGCTTCCCGGACAAGCTGATCCTCTCGTTCTCCAAGGTCATCGACCTCCCGTACGGCGAGAACCCGCACCAGCGAGCGGCGTATTACTCCGAGGCCGGCGCCCGCCGCGACCTGCTCTCCCGCGTCGACCAGCTCGGCGGGAAGCAGCTCTCGTTCAACAACCTGAACGACCTCGACGCGGCCCGTGCGCTGCTACGCGAGTTCGCCGTGCCGGCGTGCTCGATCGTGAAGCACGCGAACGCCTGTGGGGCCGCGCTCGCGAGCGACGTCGAGGAGGCCTACGAGAAGGCGCACTCGGGCGACCCGGTCTCGGCCTACGGCGGCGTCGTGGCGCTCAACCGCCGCGTCGAGGCGCCGCTCGCCGAGAAGCTCGCCGCGCAGTTCATCGAGGTGCTGATCGCGCCCGAGTACACGGAAGACGCGGTCGAAATCCTGCGCCGCAAGGAGGGGACCAGGATCCTCCAGGATCGCGAGCGCCGAGGCGCGACGCCGGGCGAGCGGCACATGAAGCGCGTCCTCGGCGGCCTGCTAGTCCAGGACATGGACCAGGAGACGGACGAGCGCGAGACGATGCAGGTCGCGACCGACCGCGTGCCGGACGAGGCGATCTGGGGCGACCTCCTCTTCGCCTGGCGCGTCGCGAAGCACGTGGCCTCGAACGCGATCGTCCTCGCGAAGGGACTCCAGACGATCGGGATCGGCACGGGCCAGCCGAGCCGCGTGGACGCCGTCCGCATCGCGCTCGACAAGGCGCGCGACGCGGGGCACGACCCGACCGGGGCGGCGCTCGCCTCCGACGCGTTCTTCCCGTTCCCGGACGGGCCGCAGCTCGCCCTCGAAGCCGGGATCGTGGCGATCATCCAGCCCGGTGGCTCGAAGCGCGACGACGAGGTTCGCGACACCGTCCAGGCCGCCGGCGCCGCGATGGTCCTCACGGGCCGCCGCCACTTCCGCCACTAGCGGCCGCCGAATACCCTTAGCGCCGTGCCCGAGTACCCCACCATTCTCGACCTCGTCGGCGGCACCCCGCTCGTCCGGCTCGACCGGATCGGGCGCGGCCTCGAGCCGACGCTCCTCGCGAAGCTCGACCACCTGAACCCGGGCGGAAGCGTCAAGGACCGGATCGGGATCGCGATGATCGACGCGGCCGAGAAGGACGGGAAGCTCAAGCCGGGCGGGACGATCGTCGAGCCGACGAGCGGCAACACGGGCGTCGGACTCGCGATCGTCGCTGCGCTCCGCGGCTACCGCTGCATCTTCGTCATGCCCGACAAGGTGAGCACGGAGAAGATCTCGCTGCTCCGGGCGTACGGCGCCGAGGTCGTGATCTGCCCGACTGCCGTCGAGCCCGAGTCGCCCGAGAGCTACTACTCGGTGTCGAACCGCCTCGCGGAGGAGATCCCCGGCGCGTTCAAGCCCGACCAGTACTCGAACCCCGCCAACCCGGCGTCGCACTACGCGACCACGGGCCCCGAGCTCTGGGAGCAGACCGAGGGCGAGCTCGACGCGATCGTCTTCTCCGTCGGCACCGGCGGCACGATCTCGGGCACCGCCCGCTACCTGAAGGAGCGCAAGCCCGACCTCCTCGTCGTCGGCGCCGACCCGGAGGGCTCGATCTACTCCTCCGAGACCGTGCATCCCTACCTCGTCGAGGGCATCGGCGAGGACTTCTGGCCGACGACCTACGACCCCTCGCTCGTGGACGAGTACGTGACCGTGTCCGATCGCGACTCGTTCCTCACGGCGCGGCGGCTCGCGCGCGAGGAGGGGCTGCTCGTCGGCGGCTCAACCGGCACTGCCGTCTGGGCCATGCTCGAGACCGCCAAGCGGTTCGGCAAGGGCACGACGATCGCGACGCTCGTCCCCGACTCGGGGCGCGGCTACCTGTCCAAGTTCTACGACGACCACTGGCTCGCCGAGTACGGGATCCTGGAGCGCCGCACCGCTTCGCCGTCGATCGAGGAGGTGCTCGCGTTCCGCCGGGCCGAGGCGGGCGCGGTCCCGCCGCTCGTGTTCGTCGAGACGCACCAGAAGGTCGGCGCGGCCATCGAGCTCATGCAGCGGTACGGCATCTCACAGATCCCGGTCGTGCGGCACGAGCCGGCCGAGTCGCTCGCCGACGTCGTCGGCTCGGTGCGCGAGCGCGGCCTCCTCGAGCGGCTCTTCGCGAATCAGGACGCCCTGAACGAGGACGTCGCGAGCGCGATGGAGCCGCCGCTCCCCGCGATCGAGGCGGACGAGAGCGTCGACCGCGTGTTCGCCGACCTCTCCGGCGGCAATCCGGCGGTCGTCGTGGCCGAGTCCGGGAAGCCGGTCGCGGTCCTCACGCGCGCCGACCTGCTCGAGTACCTCGCGCACAACCGCGGCACCGACGGCGTCGGCTAGGCGCTCAGCACTCGTAGGCGCGCCCGTCTATTGAGGGCTCCCAACCCACCCCCAACCAGCCACGATGCTAATGGGAAAACGCGCACGTGTCTGTCACGGGACCGTGCCGAATGTGTGCCAGATCGCGGCGCCCACCCATAGGCGCGGCCGATGCCCGTTGCTACGCTCGCGCCCATGGACTTCGAGACGCGCGCCATCCACGAGGGGCAGGAGCCGGATCCCACGACGGGGTCGGTGATCACGCCGATCTACCAGACCTCCACCTACGTGCACGAGGAGGTCGGGACACACAAGGGCTATGTCTACTCGCGCAGCGCGAACCCCACGCGGACCGCACTCGAGACCTGCCTCGCCTCGCTCGAGGGCGCCGACCACGGCTTTGCGTTCGCGTCCGGGATGGCCGCGACCACGACGGTCATGCAGCTCGTGAACCCGGGCGACCGCACCGTGTCCGTGAACGACGTCTACGGCGGGACCTACCGGCTCTTCTCCAAGGTGATGGAGCCGAAGGGCTACGAGTTCTCCTACCTCTCGGCCGAGCAGGTGACGAGCGACCTCGCGAGCGCGCTCGACGACAAGACGCGGCTCGTATGGATCGAGACGCCGACGAACCCGCTCATGAATATCGTGGACATCCGGGCCGCGGCCGAAGCCGCCAAGGCCGTCGGCGCCCTCGTCGTCGTGGACAACACGTTCGCGACGCCGTACCTCCAGCGCCCGCTCGAGCTCGGCGCGGACATCGTCGTCCACTCGACCACCAAGTACCTCGGCGGCCATTCGGACGTCATCGGCGGGTTCGCGGCGACGAACGACCCGACGGTCGCCGAGCGGCTCGGCTTCCTCCAGAACGCACTCGGCGGCGTGCCCGGCCCGTTCGACTCCTGGCTCGTCCTGCGCGGCGTGAAGACGCTCGCCGTGCGGATGGACCGGCACTGCGCGAACGCCGAGCGGATCGCCGCGTGGCTCGAGGAGCACCCGGCGGTCGAGCGCGTCCGCTATCCGGGGCTCCCGTCGCACCCCGACCACGCGATCGCGCGGTCGCAGATGCGCGGCTACGGCGGGATGATCTCGTTCGAGCTCGCCACGAAGGAGGCGACGCTCGAGGTGCTCCGCTCGACCGAGATCTGGCGGCTTGCCGAGAGCCTCGGCGGCGTCGAAAGCCTCATCGAGCACCCCGGCGCGATGACCCATGCGTCCACCGCCGACTCGCCGTTCCCCGTGCCGGACACCCTCATCCGCCTGTCGGTCGGCATCGAGTCGGCCGAGGACCTCCTCGCAGACCTCGAGCAGGCGCTCGCCAAAGTCCCGTCCGCGACCGGCGCCTCCTAGCCGGCTCAACACGGCGAGCCGCCGCCGAGATCGTTCTCAGCGTGTGGTGGCAATCGAAACCGGATGCGGAGCTCGAAGCAATCGAGGCCGTGTACCGCGAGCGCTTCGCGCCGTTCGTCCGCCTCGCGTGGGCGATCACCGATGACGAGCAGTCCGCGCTCGACGCCGTGCACGACGGGTTCGTGCGGGCGGTGCGGTACCGGAGCGGCCTGCGCGACTCGAAGTCGGCCGCCGGCTGGATCTGTCGGATCGTCCTGAACGAGGCGAAGAAGCAGCGCGCCGGATCGGCACGCTACGTGCCCGTTCCGGATGAGGAGCTGGATCTGGCGGTGACCACGAACGGCCATTCAGAGCCGGGAGCGTTCGAAGCGGCGCTCCTAGCGCTGCCGGAACGGCAGCGCCTGGCGCTGTTCCTCCGCCACTACGCCGACCTCGACTACGCCGCGATCGCCGAGACGCTCGGCGTCACGCGCGGCACGGTCTCCGCGACGCTGCACGCGGCGAGGGCGAACCTGGAGACGCAGCTGAAGGAGGTTCATCCATGAGTGACGTCGCCCGGCAACTCGACGCGGCCGTTCCGCGCTACGCGGGGACCGGAGACTGGACGGCCGTCCTGCGCGACGCCGGGGTTCGCACCCACGTCCCGCGCCGTCGTTCGGCACGCATCGCGATCGCGTTCGCCGTGGTGCTCGTCGCCGCGGTCGCCGCGGTCGCCTGGCCCTTCGAGGGCTCCTCGCCCTCGGTCATCGACCGCGCCCTCGCCGCGACCGGAAGCGGCTCTGTGCTCCACGTCGTCTTCGACAGCCCTGACGGGCCGAAGACGCTGGTCGACCTCAAGACCGGCGAGCGGACCGTGGTTCGCGGCCGGGACGAGATCTGGTTCGACCCGAACGGGGGGCTGCGCCAGCGCTCGACGTTCCAGGGCGTCGTCCAGTCCGACTCGTCGTTCGCCGCCGCGCAGGTCCCCGAGCACGCGCGCGAGATCTACGGCAGCCTCGGCGCCGGCTACCGCGACGCGCTCGCGTCGGGGACGGCCAAGGTCGTCGGTCACGGAGACGTGGACGGGATCCCGGTGTACTGGATCCAGATCGCCCCCGCGCACCAGGTCGCGGTCTCGCACGAGACCTACCTGCCGGTGGAAGTCCGCATCGTCGGCCAGGGCGACCCGACGCAGGCCACTACCCGTGTCCTCTCCTACGAGACGCTGGCCGCCGACGACGCTCCGCTCCGCGCGAAGCCGGTCGGCATCGGCCAGCCCGACTTCGGCACGCCCGGCCTAGTCATCGACCTCGGGGACGCCGCAAGCGTGCTCGGTTCTCCGGCGGTCTGGGCGGGCGACTCGGTGAACGGTCTTGGTCTCACCTCCGCGCAGGTGCTCGACCTCGCCGGAACGTCCGACGGGCTCACCCTCGCGTACGGCACGCGTAGCTCGATGGAGTACGTCGAGCTGACGGAGACGCCGAAGATCGTGGACGCGGTGACGACGCTCGCGGGCGTCCGCAACTACGCGCCGCCCGAGGGCACCCTCCTCCTCGCAGGCTCGAGTGGCCTCCTCCGCTCGAACGGCCTGGTGGTTGCGATCCACTCCGGAGACCCGGAGAAGACGATCGCGATCGCCCAGGCGCTGCGCTCCTACGACGGATAGTCCCGCCTCGCCAAGGGCGCCGCGGCCGGCTCACCCCCGGCCGCGGCGTCCACGAGGTCGGGCGGCGGGGGCGGCGCCTCAGACCGAGGAAACGACTCGCTCGTACGCGGCCACGTAGTCCGCCACCATCCGCTCGGCCGAGAAGTGCTCCTCGACCGCGCGGCGGCACTCGACCGGTGACAGCGCGTCCGCGTCGGCCAAAGCGGCGACCATCTCGCGGTAGTCGTCCACGATGATTCCGCTCCGGCCGTGCTCGACGACCTCGGGCACGGCGCCGCGCCGTGTAGCGATGACCGGCGTGCCGCAGGCCATGGACTCGATCATGACCAGGCCGAACGGCTCCTCCCAGTCGATCGGGAAGAGCGTGGCGCGGGCTCGCTGCAGGAGATCCACCTTCGTTGCATGAGATGTCTCGCCGACGTATTCGGCGTCCCCGCCGAGCAGCGGCGCGACGAACTCGTCGAAGTAGTCCTGCTCGGCGCGCTCGCGCTTCTTGCCGGCGAGCTTGATCGGGACGCCCGCCTCCTTCGCGATCTCGATCGCGCGGTGCGCGCCCTTGTCCGGGCTCATCCGGCCGAGGTAGAGCACGTACTCGCCCTGCTCCTCGAGGTGGTACGGGTAGTCGTCCAAGTCGAGCGCGTTGGGGACGTTCGCGACCCACGGCAGGTCCGGCGCGGGCTTCCGCTGGTTCATGGAGAGCGAGATGAGCCCGACGCGCGGCGCGACCCGGGCGAGCGCGCGGTAGACCTCGAGCGGGACGCCTTCGAGCGGCCCGTGCACGGTGTGGACGACGGGCGTATCGACGAGCCCGCCGGCCGCCGTGCCGACCATCCCGGAGTGCTCGTTGATGACATCGAACTCCCCGGCGCGCAGGTAGCACGAGAGCGCGTGGCGGAGCTCGGGCACGCCCTGGCCGATGAGCGACGAGGGCGCCTCGTCGTAGACCGAGGCGAGCTTCGCGTGCGTGCGCGAGTCGCCCGAAGCGAAGAGCGTCACGTCGTGCCCGGCGTCCGCGAGCCCGTCGGCGAGGAGCGACACCACCCACTCGATCCCCCCGTAGCCGGTCGGCGGGACGGGGAACCACACCGGGCTCAGGACGGCGATCCTCACGGGCCCAGGTGCGACACCGCTTCCTCGACGTGGACGTGCCCGTCCTCGAGGACGACGTTCCAGGCGCGGTCGAAGGCTCGCACCCCCGACAGTCTGAGCGCGCCCGCCCACGACGGCAACTCCTCCGGCGCCACCGACACGAGCACCTGGCGCCGGTGGTCCGGGACGAGCCCGAGGAGCACCTGGAGCAGGAGCACCGGCGTCGCGGCCGCCCAGGCCTGCGGGCGCGCGGCGGTCGGGTAGGCGATCGGGAACGGCGTCTCGGCCCGCGGGAAACCGGCGAACACCTCGGGGAGCTGGTGGTCGAAGTAGGTGGCCGCCTCGGTCAGCCGCCGGACGATCCGCTGCGCCTCGGCCCAGTGGCCGGACCGCGCGAGCCCCCAGGCGATGAGCGAGTTGTCGTGCGGCCAGACCGTCCCGTCGTGGTACGTGAGCGGGTTGTAGCCGAGGTCGCCCGAGCCCATCGTGCGGACGCCCCAGCCCGACCAGAGCTCGGCGCCCATCAGGCGGTCGGCTATCGCGCCGACGCGCTCCTCCGGGACGATCCCGCTCCACAGGAGATGTCCGATGTTGGACGTGAGCGAGTCCACGCGGCGCTTCTCCCCGTCGAGCGCGAGCGCGTAGAAGCCGCCGCGCTCCTCGCACCAGAACGCCTCGTCGAACCGGGCCTGGAGCGCGTCGGCCTCGGCGTCCAGGCGGTCGGCGAGCTCCCGATCGCGCCAGACCTCGCGCGCGAGCTCGGCCATGCGGCGCTTCGCGTCGTAGACGTAGCCCTGCACCTCGCACGGCGCGATCGGCGGGGCCGCCCTCGTCCCGTCGTGGAAGAGCTGCGAGTTCCCCGAGTCCTTCCACGACTGGTTCTCGAGCCCGCCCGGCGAGCGGCGCTCGTACTCGACGAACCCGTCGCCGTCGCGGTCGCCGTACTCGTCGATCCAGGAGAGCGCCCGCATGGCCGGGTCGCGCATCGAGCGGACGAACCCGGCGTCGTCCGTCCAGCGCCAGACCTCGGAGAGCAGGACGAGGAAGAGCGGCGTCGCGTCCACGGTCCCGTAGTAGCGCGGGAACCACGCCGACGCGGCCTTGCCCATGCGCACCTCGTGGACGATCTTGCCCGGCTCCGCGTCCGCGTCGGGGTCGTCCTCGGTGGCCTGGAGCGCGGCGAGCGCATGGAGGGCGCCGCGCGCGAGCTCGGGCCCGAAGAGCTGGGTCTGGAGGCAGGTGATCAGCGTGTCGCGCCCGAAGACGGCCATGAACCACGGCATGCCGGCGGCGAAGAGCTGGCCGTCCATGCGGCCGTCCTCCATGCGGAGCGATGCGAGGTCGGCGACGGAGCGGTCGAACGCGAGCTCGAGCGGCAACCAGGTCGCGCGGAGGTTCGGCACGCGCATCTCCCACGCGCGGAGCGACGCGCGCACCCGGTCGAGCTCGTCGCCGAAGGTACGGTCGGCGACCGGCGGCGGCGGCGGCTCGCCGTCGTCTGAGACGACCACGTCGGCGCGCAGGCGCCAGACCTCGCCCGGGTCGAGCGCGATCGGGAACCGCACGCGCGAGCCGTCCACCTCGCCCGGCTGGGAGAGCGCGATCTCGGTGACGCCCCGGAACGGCCCGGAGTCGGCGAGGCGGAGCCGCCCGGTTCCGTTCTGCGAGACCGGCACCGGCTCGGGGAGCGGCCGCGCACGCTCGGGGTCGCCGAGCGCGAAGTCGTAGTCCTTGACGGCGAAGATGTCTGCGAAGTCCGAGCCGACGTCGAGGGCGATCTCGAGCTCGATGCGGCGCCGCGAGTGGTTCTCGACGACCACGTGCTCCTGCATCCCGTCGCCGACGAACCGCTCGCGCGCGATCGAGAGCTCGTCGTGCTCGAGCCCGCCCGCTGCGGGATTGCGGAGGTAGAACGCGGCCGAGAAGTAGTCCACGCGGCCGGACGAGAGGCGCAGCGGCTTCGCGCCGTTCACTGTGAGGACCCAGCGCGAGAGGAAGCGGGTGTCGTGGGCGAAGAGCCCGGTCGTCGGCGCCTCGAGGTCGCCGACGTCGTCCGAGACACAGAACGTCGAGCCCTCGAGGATCGTGAGCGTCACGCGGAGTCGTCTCGGACGATCAGGTCCTGGGTCGCCTGCTGGAGCGGCTTCACGCCGATCTCGTCCACGTTCACGTGGCCCGGGCGGGTCACGGCCCAGAGGATGCAGTCGGCCACCTCGGCCGGGCGTCACGTACCGCACGCCGCGGTAGACCTTCGCCTTCGCCTCCTGGTCGCCGCGAAAGCGGACGTCGGAGAACTCGGTATCGCCGACCATGCCGGGATCCACGGTGGTGACGCGGATCCGGCCGACCAGCTCGCGCCGCATGACCTCGGTGAGGCCGCGCACGGCGAACTTGGAGGCGACGTACGAGCCGCCGCCTGCGTACGCCTCGCGGCCCGCCCACGAGCCGAGGTTCACGATGTGGCCGCGGCCGTCCTCCATGTGCTGGAGGCACGCGCGGGTCATGCGGATGAGGCCCATCACGTTCGTCGCGAGGACGAGCTCGTCGTCCTCGTCGGAGCCGTCCACGATCGGCGCGCGGCCGAGGGCGAGGCCGGCGTTGTTCACGAGGATGTCGATCCGCCCGCCGAAGGCCTCGGCGGCCGCGGACGTGAATGCCGCGGCGCTCGCACCGTCGGTCACGTCGAGCTCGTGGGCCAGATGGCCGTCGCCCGCCAGCTCGTCGGCCAGCTCCTCGACCCGGTCCGTGCGCCGCGCGCCGAGTGCGACGCGGGCGCCCGCGGAGGCGAGCGCAAGCGCCGTCTCGCGGCCGATCCCGCTCGAGGCCCCGGTGACGACGGCCGTGCGTCCGCTCAGGTCGGCCACGGCGCCACCCTAACGCCTTGGGGAGCGCCTGATGCCGGGTCACCCCAATGGGGGACAGCGGCCGCCTGAGGGCTACCGATCCACTTCATGTGACCCCTCGTCCCCGCGACCTCGCGCGTGCGGTCGCAACGCCCCTCGTCATCCTCGCCGTCGGCCTCGCCATGTGCGGCGTCTACCTCCTCATGCCCTCCGGCATCGGAGCCGACCTCGTCTACGCGCTGACTGCGACCGCGGCCGTGGCTGCGATCGTGGCCGGCGGCCGCCGCCACGCCGGGCGGGAGGCGGCGCGCTGGTACCTGCTCGCCGCCGGAATCGGCCTGTGGGTGATCGGCGACTGGGTCTGGGACGTCGAGCACACCGTGCTCGGGAGCGGCAGCTACCCGTCCCTCGCCGACGCCTTCTACCTCGCGGCGTACCCCGTGCTCGCGGCCGCCTTCGTCGTCTTCGTGCGCGCCGACCGCCGCCCGAGCTGGACCGGGCTCGTGGACTCGGCCGTCGTCGCCGTCGGCGTCGGCCTCGTCATGTGGCTCCTGCTGTTCCAGGAGAGCTTCGACGTCGACACGACGACCCTCTCCGGGGCGATCAACCTCGCGTACCCGCTCGGCGACGTCCTCCTGCTCGGGCTGCTCGCCGGCCTCGTGTTCGTCCCCGGCCGCCGGGCGCGCTCCTATTGGCTGGTGGCCCTCGGCCTCGCCCTGACGCTGGCCGCGGACGCCGCGTACGCCTCGCCGATCCTCGCGGACACCGCGTTCTCGGGTCGGAACCTCGACGTCCTCTGGCTCGCGGGCTACCTGCTCGTTGCGGCCGCCGCGCTCCAGCCCGCCGCCGTGCGCTCACCCGCGGAGGAGGCACCCGCCGGAACCGTGAGCGCGACCCGCTACATCATCGTCCTCGTCATCTCCGCCCTCGCCGGCGCGAGCGCGAACGTGCTCGAGCTGACGACCGGCGTCGAGGTGGACACATTCGCCTGGGTGGTCGGCACGGGCGCCCTCGCGGTGCTCGTCGCCATCCGGCTCGCCGGCCTGATCCACCACGGCGAGACCATGCGCCGTGACCTCGCCGAGCAGAACCGGTCGCTGCGGGAGCTCGACCGGCTGAAGGACACCTTCGTAGCCACCGTCTCCCACGAGCTCCGCACCCCGCTGACCTCGATCCGGGGCTACCTCGAGCTCGTGCTCGAAGGCGAGGCCGGCGAGCTGACCGCCGACCAGCGCCGGTTCCTCGGGATCGTGGACCGAAACAGCGCCCGCCTCCTCGGCCTCGTCGGCGACCTCCTCTTCGTGGCGCAGGTGGACGCGGGCGGGATGCTGCTCGAGTCCGAGGCCGTGGATCTCGCCGTCCTGGTCCGCGAGTCCGTCCAGTCCGCCGGCCCGGCGGCCGAGCGGCGCGGCGTCGTCCTCGAGCTCGACTGCGACCTCACGCTCCCCGTGACCGGCGACCCGAAGCGGCTCGCGCAGCTCCTCGACAACCTCGTCTCGAACGCGGTCAAGTTCACGCAGCCCGGCGGCGCCGTCGCGGTGCGCGCGCACGCGCACGGCACGACGGTGCTCGAGGTCGCGGACACGGGGATCGGAATCTCGCGCGCCGACCAGGCGAAGCTCTTCGAGCGCTTCTACCGGACGGCCGCCGCGGGCGACCTCGCGATCCAGGGCACCGGCCTCGGCCTCGCCATCGCGAAGGCGATCGCCGAGGCGCACGGCGGGACGATCTCGGTCGAGAGCGCCGAGGGCTCAGGCTCGACCTTCCGCGTCGCGCTTCCGAGCCGGACGCTCGCCGAGGCGCCGCTCGACCTGGTCGAGCACGCGGCCTAAGTCCTAGCCGGGCCGGTAGCGGTAGCCGAAGCCGCGCACGGTCTCGATCGGCCCCGACCCGCCGATCCCGAGCTTGCGCCGAAGGTAGCCCACGTATAGCTTCACCTGGCCCGGCGACGCGCCGCGCGTGTCGTCCCAGGCGAGCTCGATGAGCTGGTCGCGGGAGAGCACCTGGTTCGGGTGGTCCACGAACGCGGTGAGGAGGCGGAACTCGGTCGGCGTGAGCGAGACGGCGGTCCCCTCGACGGTCACCCCGCGCTGCGCGAAGTCCACCGTGAGCAGGCCGTCCGCGTAGACCTCGCGCGTCGTCGGCCGGCCGGCCGACCGGCGGAGGACCGCCTCGAGCCGGGCGAGCAGCTCCTGCCGGCCGAACGGCTTCGTCACGTAGTCGTCCGCGCCCGCCTTGAGCGCCCGCACCTTCTCGAGCTCGGAGGCCCGCGCGGTGAGCATGACCACCGGCGTGTCGGTCACCTCGCGGATCCGCTCGAGGGTCTTCCACCCGTCGAGCTCGGGCATCGACACGTCCAGGAGGACGAGGTCGGGCGTCGCGGCGTAGAGCGCCCGGAGCCCGTCGCGGCCGTTCGCGGCCGTCTCGACGCGGTACCCCGCGCGGCCGAGCAAGTCGCCGAGCAGGTCGCGCACGTCCTCGTGGTCGTCCACGACCAGCACGCGGCGTGCGCTCATACCGGATTCATCCCCGAATCAGCCCGGCGCCCGACCGCCACGGCCGAAGCTCTATCCATGTTGCGGATCCTCGTGGCGGACGACGTGCCGGAGATCGCGGAGCTGATCGCACGCATGGTCGGCCATCTCGGTCATCAGCCAATCATGCTCGAAGGAGCGGCCGCGGACGTGGACCTTCGCCAGATCGAGGTCGCCATCGTCGAGCCGGCCGGCCCGCACCGGCTCCAGGTCGCCGAGACCCTGCGGGAGCGCGATCCCGGCCTGCCGCTCGTCTTCGCGAGCATCGAGCCGGCGAGCCGGGCCACGCGCGCGCTCGAGCCGGTCGCGCACCTCGAGAAGCCCTTCCGCATCGCGGACCTCGAAGACGCGCTCGCCCGCGCGCCCCAGCCCGTCGCCGAGCAGGCCTAGGGCCTAGACGTCGCCGACGGCGTCCGCCAGGTCGGCGAGCGCCCGTCCGCTGCGCCCGTGCGCGAGCCCGACGAGGTACGTGAGCACCGGCGCGTTCGTGCGGTCGCCGCTCTCGTGCGCCGCGATGCGGGCGAGATCGAGGAGCCGGTCGACCTCCTCCTGCGTCGGCGCGAGCGCTGCGGAGTCGAGGCCGCTGCGTGCCGCGAGGCGGTCGCGTGTCTGTTCAAGCCAGTCGTCCATCCGCGCTGAGCTTAGACTGCCCCGGGCCAAGGATGCGGATCGGCGTACCGACAGAGACTGCTGAAGGCGAGCGGCGCGTGCCGCTTGTGCCCGACGGGGTGGCGAAGCTCGCCGCCGCCGGGGCCGAGACGCTCGTCGAGCGCGGCGCCGGGGAGGCGGCCGGGTTCCTCGACAAGGCGTACGAGGAGGCGGGCGCGACGCTCGTCTCCCGCGACGAGCTCTACGCGCAGGCCGACCTCGTCGTGAAGGTGCAGCGGCCCTCCGACGAGGAGATCGCGCTGATGCGAGAGGGCCAGGCGCTCGTCGGACTCCTGCAGCCGCTCGTCTCGCCGGAGCTCGCCCAGGCGCTCGCCGCGCGCGGCGTCGTCAGCTTCTCCATGGACTCGATCCCGCGCATCACGCGCGCGCAGCCGATGGACGCGCTCTCGTCGCAGGCGACGGTGTCCGGCTACAAGGCCGTGCTCCTCGCGGCCGCGTCGATCGGCAAGTTCTTCCCCATGCTCACGACGGCGGCGGGGACGATCGCGCCCGCGCGGGTGCTCGTGCTCGGCGCGGGCGTCGCGGGGCTCCAGGCGATCGCGACCGCGCGGCGGCTCGGGGCCGTCGTCTCCGGCTACGACGTGCGGCCCGTGGTGAAGGAACAGGTCGAGTCGCTCGGCGCGACGTTCGTCGAGCTCGACGTGGCGGGCGCGGAGGCCGCGGGCGGGTATGCGGCGGCGCTCGCCGAGGACGAGCAGGCGCGCCAGCAGGAGCTCCTCGCGCAGGTGATCGGCGAGCAGGACGCGGTGATCTCGACCGCGCTCATCCCCGGCCGGCCCGCGCCGCTCCTCGTCACCGAGGACGCCGTGCGCCGCATGCGGCCGGGCTCCGTGGTGGTCGATCTCGCCGCGGAGGCGGGCGGCAACTGCGCGCTAACCGAGCCGGGCCAGACGGTCGTCCGCGAGGGCGTCGTGATCGTCGGGGAGACGAACCTGCCGAGCACGATGCCGCTCCACGCGAGCCAGATGTACTCGCGCAACGTGACGAGCTTCCTCGCCCTGCTCGTCAAGGACGGCGAGCTCGTGCTCGACTTCGACGACGAGATCGTCCGCGACACGTGCGTGACCCGCGACGGCCGGGTGCTCAAGGAGCCTGTGGCGGCGTGACCGCCGAGCTCATTTCCAGCCTGACCATCTTCGCGCTCGCCGCGCTCCTCGGCCTCGAGCTGATCGGCCGCGTGCCGGCGCTTCTGCACACGCCGCTCATGTCCGGGACGAACGCGATCCACGGGATCATCCTGGTGGGCGCGATGCTCGTCGCCGGCTCGGCCGACTCGAACCTCGAGAAGACACTCGCGTTCGTCGCGATCGTCTTCGGGACGATCAACGTGGTCGGCGGCTTCCTCGTCACCGACCGGATGCTCGACATGTTCCGCCGGCGCCCCGACAAGCCGGATTCCGACGAGTGATCCTCGCCGCCCTCTCACAGAACACGATCAACCTCGTCTACGCCGTCTCGGCGATCCTCCTCTGCCTCGGCATCAAGCGGCTGAGCTCGCCGGCCACCGCCCGCTCCGGGAACCTCGTCGCCGCGGCCGGCATGACGCTCGCCGTCGTCTTCACGCTCTTCTCGCCCGAGATCGACTCCTACGGGCTGATCTTCGCCGGGATCGCCGTCGGCGCCGTGATCGGCGTCGCGTCGGCGCGCCTGGTGCGGATGACCGCGATGCCGCAGATGGTCGCGCTCTTCAACGGCGTGGGCGGCGGCGCGGCCGCCCTGGTCGCGGCCTCCGAGTTCCACCGCCTCGCGCCCCTCCCCGCGCACCTCCCGCGCGACATCGTGATCGGGACGATGTTCTCGGCGCTCATCGGCTCGATCTCGTTCTCCGGGAGCCTCGTCGCGTTCGGGAAGCTCCAGGAGATCCTGCCCGGCCGGCCGCTCACGTTCCGCGGCCAGCAGATCGTGAACGGGGCGCTCTTCGCGGCCACGCTTCTCTGCGCCGTTCTCGCCTCGACGACCGAGGACCAGGTCTGGATGCTGCTGCTCCTCATCGGGGCGCTCATCTTCGGCGTGATGCTCGTCCTGCCGATCGGCGGCGCGGACATGCCCGTCGTGATCTCGTTCCTGAACGCGTTCACGGGCCTCGCGGCCGCCGCGACCGGCTTCGTCCTCTCGAACAACGCGCTCATCATCGGCGGCACGCTCGTCGGCGCCTCGGGAACGCTCCTCACCATCCTCATGGGGCGGGCGATGAACCGTTCGCTCGCCAACGTCCTGTTCGGCGCGTTCGGCGCGGCGCCCTCGGGCGGAGGCTCGGCAGCCGCGGCGGCGTCTACGGACGGCCAAACCGTCCGGGAGATCACCGCCGACGACGCCGCCGTCATGCTCGCGTACGCGAAGCAGGTCATGGTCGTCCCGGGCTACGGGCTCGCGGTCGCCCAGGCCCAGCACGCGACGCGCGAGCTGGCCGACCTGCTCGAGGCGAAGGGCGTCAACGTGAAGTACGCGATCCACCCCGTCGCGGGCCGCATGCCCGGGCACATGAACGTCCTCCTCGCCGAGGCCAGCGTGCCGTACCCGCAGCTCCTCGACATGGACGACGCAAACCCCGAGTTCCCGCGCACCGACGTCGCGCTCGTCGTGGGCGCGAACGACGTCACGAACCCGGCCGCGCGCTCGAACCCCGACAGCCCGCTCTACGGCATGCCGATCCTCGACGTCGACCGCGCGCAGAACGTCGTCGTCCTCAAGCGGAGCATGAACCCGGGCTTCGCGGGGATCGACAACGAGCTCTACTACAACCCGAACACCGCGATGCTCTTCGGCGACGCCAAGGCGTCGATCGAGCGGCTCGTAGCCGGCGTCAAGGCGCTGTAAGCATCTGGCAGCCGCGGTTTCCGCGCCGTTCGGGCCGGGGATCAGGCCCGCATGACACTTGGACAGATCATCGCACTCATCGTGATCGGGCTCGTCGTCGGCGCCCTCGGGCGGCTCTTCCACCCGGGCGGCGATCCAATGGGGCTCCTCATGACCATGGCAATCGGCGTCGCTTCGGCGCTCCTCGTCGCATGGCTCGTCGGGGGCGGAGTACTCGGATTCATCCTCGCCGTGATCGTGGCGGTCATCCTCGTGGCCATCTGGTCGCGGGTCGTCGCATCGCGCGACACCACCGCACCGCACGGCGTCTAGATCTCCTACTCGGGGAGCATGAGCGGGGCCCTACGGGGCCCCGTTCGCGTACCTGGGGACGGATCGGCACGCATTCGGCGCGGCCCCGCGACAGACACGCATGATCTTCGCCGGTACGCTGAGGCCCCTCATCTGACGCGCGCCGACCCGGCGACCCGGCCGACCTCAGCCCGCGTCGAATGCGGGACGCGCGTCTAGGAACGGTCGCGCTCGGAGGCAGGGGCTGCCGCGGACGCCTCGGCCGGCGCCGCACCCGTGCCGCCCGTGAGGGTCGCGAGCGGGAGCACCTCGTCGGCCTGCTCCATGACGATCGGATCGTGCGTCGCGCAGACGACGGTGGCGCCCGTCTCGCGCGCGAGCCGGGCGAGGAGCGCCGCCACCGCGAGGCCGTTCGCCTGGTCGAGCCGGGCGGTGGGCTCGTCGGCGAGGAGCACGGCCGGGCGGGCGGCGACGGCGCGGGCCACGGCGACGCGCTCGCGCTCGCCGGCCGAAAGGACGGATACACGGCTGTCGAGCCGCTCGCCGAGGCCGACCGCGACGAGCGCCTCTCGCGCGCGGGTCTCGGCCTCGTCGGGGCCCACGCCGCGGAGCGAGAGCCCGAGCTCGACGTTCTCACGCGCGGTCAGGAACGGGACGAGGCCGGGCTCCTGGCCCACGAGGCCGACCGTGTCGGCGCGGAAGCGCGCCCGGGCGCCGCGGTCGAGGGCGGAGACCGTGGTGCCGAGGACGATGACGTCGCCCTCGTCCGGCAGCTCGAGCCCGGCGAGCAGGTGGAGGAGCGTCGTCTTGCCGGAGCCAGACGGGCCGGTCACCGCGTAGAGCCGCCCGCCTGCAAGCGACGCGGTCACGCCGTCGAAGACCGGCCGCGACGCCGCGCCGGTGCCGAACCGCTTCCCGACGCCGTCGAGCTGGGCGACGACCGGACCGCGCACGGCCGGACCCACCGGCGCGGTCTCCGCCGCCTCGGCCTCGACACGCTCGCCGGCGGCCGAGACCACGATCGCACCCTCCTCGATCCGCGCCGCGGCGCGGCCTCCGATTCCGGCCCGGTGCAGAAGCTCTTCCGACAGTCTGAGCCAGCCGCCCTTGCCGACGACGATCGACTCGTCGTCGCTGCCGCGCGCGGCCTCCTCGCTCACGCGGCCGTCGCGGACGCGGACGATCCGGTCGGCGATCTCGGCCGAGCGCGGGTCGTGGCTCACGATCAGCGTCGTCGCGCCTTCCTCGCGGGCGAGCTCGCCGATCAGTCCGTAGAGCACGGCCGCGGTCGTGGCGTCGAGCTCGCCGGTCGGCTCGTCGGCGACGAGAAGCGCCGGGCGGTGCGCGAGCGCTGCGCATACGGCGATGCGCTGCTGCTCGCCCCCGGAGAGCTCGCCGGGCAGCGCGCCGGCCCGATCGGCGAGGCCGACCCGCTCGAGCAGCTCGTCGGCGCGACGGTGGCGCTCGCTCGGCGACGCGCCCGCCAGCCCCATCTGGAGTCCGACGAGCTCGCGCGCGGTGAGCTCCTCGGCGAGCGCCCGGCGGTAGTGCTGCTCCGCGTAGCCGAGCGTCTGCGAGCGGTAGCGCGCCAGGGCGCGGCCGCGCAGGCGCCCCACGTCCACGCCCATGACGCGCACGGTTCCGGCGGAGGGCCGGTCGTGACCGGCGAGGATCCGCAGGAGCGTCGACTTCCCCGAGCCGGACGGGCCGAGCACGACGCATATCTCGCGCGCGCGCACGGAGAGCGTGAGCCCCTGGAGCGCCGGGACGCCTGCGCCGTCCTCCGTGTAGACGCGGAAGAGATCGCGGATCTCGACGGCGCTCGTCATGCCTCCGCTCCCGAGACGCGAGCGGGCGCGGGCGCGCGGAAGGCGCGCGCGGTGGCGAAGCCGACGAGAGCCGCGGCGAGCAGCGCGTAGACGAGGACGAACAGTCCGACGAGCGGCCAGTCGACGGAGACGACGAGGGGCGGCTGCGGACGCGCGGCGTTGGCGGTCAGGCGCACGAGGCTCACGACGAGCGCGCTCAGGACGGCGCCGGTGACCGCGCCCCCGATGAGGCCGGCCGTCGCGACGATCGCGGCGCGCAGGCGGACCTGGCGGCGGAGCGCGGCCGGCGAGGCGCCCTGCGACTCGAGGTCGTAGAGCTCGCCGCGCTCGTCCCGGAGATCTGCCACGACGCCGAGCAGCAGCCCGACGAGGGCGAGCGCGAGCGCGACGAGGGCCGCGGACGCGAGGGTGAGAAGCGCTGCGCGCGCGAGCGGATCGGCGCGCAGGTCGCTGAACACGGCCGTCCGCGTCGTCACGTCGAGCGGGTCGAACGGCGGTGCGGCGAGGTCGGCGCGCATCCGCGTCTCCTGGCCGGGTCCGGCGTCGAGCCAGACCTCGTTCGGCTGCACCGCGCCCGGCGTCGCCGCGTTCAGGGCGGTCACGGCGAGGTCGCGATCCACGACGACCGCGTCGCCGTTCACGGTCGGCATGCGCTCGATCACGCCCGCAACCCGCGCGACGAGCTGGCCGCGGCCCACGTCCACGGTGAGGGCGCCGCCCGGCCCCGCTGCCGCGGCGAGGCCCGGCGTCACGAGCACCGGCACCGGCCCCGCGTCGCTCGCCTGCTCGGGCCGGTAGCGCGTGTAGACCTGGTTCGTGAGCGCGAAGTGGAACTCGGTCTTCGGCCCGGAGACGATCGCCGAGATCCCCGGGTTCGTCGGGAGCCAATCGTCCCAGCCGATCGTCCGCGTCTCGGACGCGCCGACCACCTGGAGCGGGCCGGTCGTCAGCACGCCGCGCGCCGCCTGGCCGGCGGAGGCGCCCGGGTCCTCGATGCGCCGCGGCGGCAGGAAGGTCAGGGCGACGAGCTTTCCGCCACGTGCCTCGGGCGGGATATCGGCGTGCAGCACGACCGGCTTGCCCGGGCCGATCGAGCCGAGCTTGAGCGTCACGAACGTCGCCTCGGGCGTGACGATCGTCGCCTGGAGCGAGAGCGGGTTCTGCGCCACGCTCGCCTGGAGCCTGAGCTCGCGGGCATCGTCGCCGATGGCGGGCCCGGTGAGGGAGACAGGCTTCCCGGGGTCGACGAGTGCCGCGAGCTCGGGCCGCGAGCGCGTCGCGAAGTCGCTGCGCCAGCCGCCGACCGTGGCGATCGTCTCCGGCGGGAGCCCGAGCAGCGTGACCCCGCGGGTCGAAAGCCGCGCGACGTTCCCCTGGAGCCGGAGCACCGTGGTCGCGCTGCCGCCATGGGTCGCCTCCTCGTAGCGTTCGATCGGCCCCGCCTGGAGGACCGGGACGAGGTCGCGGAGATCCTCGGTCGCGATCGCGTCGGGCGGCACGGCGTACGCGGCCTGGTCGTCCTGGCCGCGCGCGAGCGTCGAGCGGTAGGTCTCGGCGAAAAGGGCGAGCCCGAGGCTCACGGTGAGGAACGCGATCGCGATCGCCGCGTAGCCCGAGTGACGGGCAAGGGAGAGCGCGGCCAGGCGGAGCGGCACGGCGCGGCGGCGCGCAAGGCGTTCCAGTCCGCGCAGCGCGGGGCCGAGCAGACGTGCGAACGCGACGGCCGCGACGAAGGCGACGAGCCCGGGAAGCAGCAGAAGGATCGTCCCGGTTCCACCCTCGCGGGCGAGCGCGCCGGCGTCGGTCGAGCCGCGCGCGAGCGCCGTGAGGATGACCGCGACCGCACCGAGGGCGGCGACGTCGATCGGCGTGAGCGCGAGGCCGCGCACCTTGACCGGCCGCGCGCGGACGGCGAGGAAGAGCACGAGCGCGGAGGCGGCCGCGAGCACAAGGCCGGCGACGAGCGCGTCCTGCGACAGGACCGAGTGCGAGAGGACCGCTCCGACGGGCAGGCCCGCCCGGTCGGCGATCGCCCCCGCGAGGGCGACGCCCGCGAACCAGCCGACGAGCGTTCCTCCGGCGGCGATCACGACGGACTCGGCCGCCGTGCCGAGCTCGAGCTGCCACCGGCGCGCGCCGAACCAGCCGAGCCGCTGCCGCGAGGCGGTCACGTCGCGGCGGAGCGTCGCTGCCGCGAGCAGGGCGAACGCGACGAGGAGCGCGCACGCCTCGCCGCCGATGAGGAGCAGGCGGCGGCCCGAGGCCTCGGCGGTGTCGGCGGCCGCGGTCACCGCCTCGGCGGGCGCGTCGAGCTGGAAGCCGGGCTGCGCGGCCTCGAGCTCCGAGCGGACCCGCGCGACCCGGCCCGGGAACGCATCGGCGTCCCAGACGCGCACCGTCCCGGCGCCGAGCGGCAGCACCCAGCCGTAGCTCCGGTAGGTCGACCCGAGGCTCGGCGCGTCCGCGAACGTGTCCGTGCCCTCGGCCACGAAGAGCGGCGGCGTGTTCGGCTGGTGGTACGAGCCCGGCGCGACGAACTGGCCCAAGAGGACATCTGATCGAAGCACTCCCCGGCCGACCTCCACGACGTGGACGCCCTCGGGCTGCGGCAGCGGCCCGGGGATGTCGCGGAGCCGAAGCACCTCGCAGCGCTCGGGGGTGCAGCGCTCGGGAAGCCGGCCCGAGGTCAGCCGGACCCAGCGGCCGAGGCCGTCGGCGGCGCCGAGATCCACGAGCGCGCCGCCGATGAAGGCGCGCCGAAAGAGCAGGACGCTCGAGGGCTCGCCGACGTGGAGCCGCGCGAGGGACGTGCGGGCGGCCTTGTCGAGCTCGGCGTGGTTCTTGTCGGTCTCCCCCGGAACGCCGAACCAGAGCGCGCGGACGGCCCGCTGCGGCTCCGGGATCCGGTCGAGCGCGCGGCCGACGCTCCGATCCTGCGCCACCAGGCTCCCGGCGAGAACGGCGGCGAGCGTGGCGGCGGCGGCCGCCAGCCCAAGGCCGACGAGCGCGACCCGGCCGAGGCGCCGCGCAAGGCGCGCGCGCGCGAGGCGAAGGGGGTAAAGCACTCGGCGACCTGTCGTCACATCCTCAAGGTGCCAGATCCGCGAGCGTAACGACAAGTGAAGTTTCTTCGTCTAAGGTTAAGCGTTACTGATGCTCGACGTTCGCCGGATGCGAGTGCTGCGCGAGGTCGCGAACCGCGGCTCGATCGCCGCGGCCGCCCAGGCGCTCTCCTTCACCCCGTCCGCGGTCTCCCAGCAGATCGCGACGCTCGAGCGCGAGACCGGCGTGGCGCTCGTCGAGCGCGGCCCCCGCTCCGTGCGCCTCACCGAGGCCGGACTCGCGCTCGTCGAGCACACCGAGGAGGTCATGACGAAGCTCCAGGCCGCCGAGGCCGACATCCAGGCGCTCGCAGGCCTCCGGAGCGGGATGCTCCGCGTCGCCTCGTTCCCGACCGCCTACGCGACGATCATGCCGGCGGCGATCGCCGAATTCCGGCGCCGCTACCCGGCGGTCGAGCTGATGCTCACCGAGTCGGACCCGCGCGCCGGGCTGAACGGCCTCAAGAACGGCGCGGTGGACGTCGCCCTCGCCTACGAGTACGACTTCGTCCCGATCGAGCCCGACGACGCGATCGAGATGGTGCACCTCATGGACGACCCGGTGAACGCGATCGTCCCGCGGGCGCACCCGGCCGCGAAGAACCAGACCGTGAAGCTCGCCGACCTCGCGGACGACCCGTGGATCACGTCCACGCCGCGCTCTTCCTGCTACCAGTTCGTGCGCCGCGCCTGCAACGCCGAGGGCTTCGAGCCGCGCGTGACGATGGAGAGCGACGACCACGGCGTCTGGCAGGGCATCGTCGCGGCCGGCGTCGGCGTCGCGCTCGCCTCCGAGCTCTCGCTTCCCGCGCCCGATCCCGGCATCAAGGTCATGCGGATCGCGCCGCGCCCGCTCAAGCGAAAGATCTGGGCGGCCCACCGGGTCGGCGCGTCACACACGCCGGGCGTGGACGCGATGCTCGCGATCCTGCATGACGTGATCGCGGCCCGCGAGCCGCTCGCGAAGACCGCGTAAAGCGTGGCGGGCGGGAGCGGCTTCGCCCCCGCCCGCCTTGTTTCTAGCCTTCCAGGGTCACGGCCTCCGCACGTTGAGCTTGAGCGGGATCGCGATCGTCCCCTCGCCGGCGTCGTTCGACGAGAGGCAGAGCACGCCCGTGAGCATCGAGGGGCCGGAGAGGCCGGCCGCCGAGAGCGTGATGGTGACGTCGTCCGAACCGTGGGCCGACGGCGTCGTGCCGGAGGTCGGGGAGGCGCTCGCCCAGGTGAGGTCGCTCGGCGACGAGCAGTCCGACACGGCCTCGGTGATCGTCCAGTTGAGCGGCTCATCCGCCTCGGGCGCGATATTCCGGATCGTGAGGGTCCGGGTCAACTCGCTTCCCGCCGGGACGGAGCCCGCGAAACTCCGCGGCGATGCCACCACGTGCGGGCACTCGAAGAGCCGAAGCGCCGCCACGATCGGTTCCGGCGACACGTCGGCCGGGTCGAGGATCGTGGGGATGAGCCCGCGAAGCGCCTGGGCCATTCGCACGATGTGCCCGGCCGGGCGCGTCTCCTGCGCGATGCCGTGGATGCCGAGCCGGAGCCCGACCGTCCCCTCGGCCCGCGGCCCCGAGTACTGCTCCTCCGTGAGGAAGTAGCCGCACGGCGGGGGATCGATGATGTGGTTCGCCGTCACGGCGTCCACGTCCGGGAAGCCCGGTGTTCGCGCCGTTCAGCGGGTTGTACGGCCACGGGTAGGAGCCGCGCGTGACCGCCCGGCCCGCGTTCGACTTGTTGAACGCGATCGACTGCTCGACGAGGGAGTGGATCGTCGCGCGCCGCTCCCAGTAGTAGTCGAGCATCGTGAACTCCTCGTAGAGGCTCCCGTACGACTTGCGGTTGCGATTGGCGAGGTTCGTGCCCTCGGCCGGCCGCGTCGCTCCGCCGGCCGCCCGGTTCTCGGCGAGGAGGCCGACCGCGTTCTTCAGGCTGAACGTGTTCCGGAGGATCCCCTCGTGGCTGTCGCCGCCGCTCGAGTACGGGCCGTGCCACCAGCCGTTCTCGGCTGCGTGCTGGTAGAGCCAGCCCTCGACGAGCCCCAGCTTCCCTTCCTGGAAGAGCGGCTCGTACACGTTCAGGTGGCGCGCCGAGAGGACCGGCAGGTCCTCGTTGTCGCCCTCGTGGAGGTCGACGCCGACCTCGGGCGTGTAATCGCGGAGCATGCGCGGCGAACGCCTTCGTCTCGGGCTGCTCGATCCCGGCATGGTCGCGGTTCAGGTCCGCTCCCGTCTCGTTGCCACGCGTGTTCGCCGCGCGTCCGTTCCCGT
Source organism: uncultured Actinomycetes bacterium (assembly GCA_963720515.1). GTDB lineage: Bacteria > Actinomycetota > Thermoleophilia > Gaiellales > Gaiellaceae. The sequence continues at coordinate 1,625,987 of OY970397.1, forward strand.
TGATCGCGGGGACGAGGAGGACGGTCGTCTGGCGGAGGATGTCGAGCAGGTGCGGGTCGTCCGTGAACGCGAGCATGCGCGCGAAGATGAGGCACGACTCGCGCCCCTGCGGCTCGTTGCCGTGGACGTTGCAGTTGTAGGCGATCGTCGGCGAGCTCGAGATCGCCGCGGCCGTCGGCAGCGGGGTGAGGGCGGGCGTCCCGCCGATGATGAGCATGTTGATCGGGCGGTTGCCGGGCGCCGCGGGGCCGCTCGCGACGGGGTTCGTCCGGCCGAGCTCGACCATGCGGAGGCGCGGGCTCGCGGCGACGAGCGCCGCCTCGTAGGCGTACTCGTTCACGTCGCTCGTGTACGTCGCGTTCCCGCTCAGCTCCCACTGCGTGCGGAGCGAGGCGCCAGGGCCGGTGCCCCACTGCGTATTGGTCGTGCCGAAGACCGGGTCGGAGTACGGCTGCGGGTTCGTCGTCCCGAACCGTGCTCGAACCCGCCACTGGTAGCGCCCGCCAAGGGCGAAGCCCGCGTCGGCGAAGCGCGGCTGGTCGGGCGTGATCGTGCGCTGGGCCTGCCAGACGCCGGTGACGACGGACGCGCCGGTCGGCACGTTCGCCGCGTCGACGGGCGTGCGTTCGATCTGGTAGTCGGTCGCGCCGGCGACTGGCGTCCACGCGAGCGTGACGTAGCCGTCGTGCTGCGTCGCCGTGAGGCCCGTGACCTGGTTGGCGACCTGGGCCCGCGCCGCCTGGGCCGGCACGAGCGCGATGAGCGCGAACGCAGCTAGCGCGATCACGCGAATTGTCCTGGCCATCGATTCCCTCCCTGGTGTCGGGCGCAGGCCCCGCCGGAGGCGCGGAGGCCTCCGACGTTGCTCCGCTACGACACGACCCCCCGGGTCGCACGCATCCGCTGGACGGACGGACCTGGCCTGATGGGTGGCGGGAGCCTAGGAGACCTCGGCCGGTTTTGTCAACGCGGCTGCGCCTATTGTCGCGCGACGGCCCAGGTGCGGACGGCGTCCATGACGACGCGGAGCGAATTGCCCTCGTCCGTGAGGATGTACTCGACCCGGGGCGGGCGTGCGTCCACGACGCGGCGCTCGAGGATCCCCGCCTCTTCGAGCTCGACGAGGCGGATCGCCAGCGTCCGCGGTGGAACCGGCCCGACCGCCTGGCGGAACTCGTTGAAGCGGACGGCGCCCTCGTGCGCGGCGTAGACGATCTGGATCAGCCAGCGCCGTTCGAGGAGGCCCGCCGCGCGGCGGACCTCCTCCGGCACCTCGTCACAGTGCCGACAGCGCATTGCGTCCCTCGACCTTGCCCGGCTCGAGCGCGAGGTCGAGCACCTCGCCGAGGCTCATCACCGGGTGGAAGGCGAGCTCCTCGCGGACGTCCTCGGGCACGTCGTCGAGGTCGCCGCGGTTCCGCTCCGGGATCACGACGTCGGTCAGCCCGGCCGCATGGGCGGCGAGCGCCTTCTGCTTGAGCCCGCCGATCGGGAGAACGCGGCCCTGGAGCGTCACCTCGCCGGTCATCGCGACGGTGTGCCGCACCGGCCGCCCCGTGAGGAGCGACGCCAAGGAGGTCGCCATGGTGATGCCGGCGCTCGGCCCGTCCTTCGGGATCGCGCCCGCGGGGACGTGCACGTGGAAGGACCGGTTCTCGAAGGCGTCCTCGTCGATGCCGAGCGTGTCGGCGTGCGAGCGGACGTAGGAGAGCGCAATCCGCGCGGACTCCTTCATCACGTCGCCGAGCTGGCCGGTGAGCGTGAGCGTCCCGTCGCCGGGCATGGAGGTCGCCTCGACGAAGAGCACGTCGCCGCCCGTGCCGGTCACGGCGAGGCCGGTCGCGACGCCGGGGACGGCGGTCCGCTCCGCGGCCTCCTGGAAGAAGCGCTGGCGGCCGAGCGCGTCGCGCACCGCATCGACGTCCACCGCGACCGGCGGCTCGACGTCGTGGGCGGCGACCTTCGTCGCCACCTTACGGAGCACCTTGCCGAGCTCGCGCTCGAGCTGGCGGACGCCGGCCTCGCGCGTGTACTCGGCCACGACCAGGCGCAGCACGTCGTCCGAGATCTCGACCTCGTCCTCGAGCAGGCCGTTCCGCTCGCGCTGCCGCGGCCACAGGTAGCCGCGCGCGATGGCGGTCTTCTCGTCCACGGTGTAGCCGTCGAAGCGGATGACCTCCATCCGGTCGAGCAGCGGTCCGGGGATCGTGTCGGGGATGTTCGCGGTCGCGATGAAGACGACCTCCGAGAGGTCGAGCTCCACGTCGAGGTAGTGGTCGCGGAACGAGTGGTTCTGCGCCGGGTCGAGCACCTCAAGCAGCGCCGAGGACGGGTCGCCCCGCCAGTCGGCGCCGAGCTTGTCGACCTCGTCGAGCATGATCACGGGGTTCATCGTCCCGGCGTCGCGGAGCGCGCGGACGAGCCGGCCGGGCATGGCGCCGATGTACGTGCGCCGGTGGCCGCGGATCTCGGCCTCGTCACGGACTCCGCCCAGGGACATGCGAACGAACTCCCGTCCGAGCGCGCGGGCGATCGACTCGCCGACCGACGTCTTGCCGGTGCCGGGCGGGCCGATCAACGTGAGGATCGCGCCGGAGCGCCGGTCCTCCTCGATGCCGCGCTCGCGGCGGAGCTGTCGGACGGCGAGGTATTCGACGATCCGGTCCTTCACGTCTTCGAGCCCGTAGTGGTCGGCGTCGAGGACCTCGCGCGCGTGCGCGACGGCGTCCGACGTGACCTCGGGCTCCTCGGAGCGGCTCGACCACGGCACGGCGCAGAGCCAGTCGAGGTACGTGCGGATGACCGACGCCTCGGGGCTCTGCTCGCCGATCGACTCGAGCCGCGAGAGCTCGCGGTCGGCCTGCGTGCGGACCTCGTCCGGCATGCCGGACTCCTCGATCTTCGTGCGGTACTCGTCGATCACGGAGCCCTCGTCCTCGCCGAGCTCCTTACGGATCGACTCCATCTGCTTGCGCAGGAAGTACTCGCGCTGCTGCTTCTGCGCCCCGGACTCCACGTCCTCGCGAATCCGACGGCGAACCTGAAGCTCGGCCAGTCGCTCCCGCTGGAGCGAGACGGCGAGCTCGAGCCGCTCGCGCAGGTCGACGGCCTCGAGCACCTGCACCTTCTGCTCGAACGTGCAGTCGGGCGCGTAGCCGATCGTGTCGGCGAGCGCGCCTGGCTCGGAGATGGAGCGGACGAACGCGGAGATGCGCCCGTCGTCGCCGCGGACCTCGAGCACCTCCTCGACGACGGCGCGGTACTCGCGCTCGAGCTCCTTGACGCGCCCGTCGATCGGCTGGTCCTCGTCGGGGCGCTCGTCCACCTCGACGCGCAGCCGGCCGGCCGCGTCCGTGTGGGCCGCACCCGCGATGCCGCGGTGCAGGCCGGTCAGTGAGACGGCGCGAACGCCGCCCGGGAGCCGCACGCGGTCGGTGACCTCGGCGACGGTGCCGACGGAGGCGAAGTCGCTGCCGTGGCGCGGGACGAGAAGGATGCGCTCCTCGTCACCGACGTCCACCGGCAACGTAACGTCCATGCCGGGAAAGACGACTATGTCCTCGAGGGGAACGAGCAGCAGAGTGCTCACGATGAAATCTCCTTAGGTGGTGTTCTCACGCCACCTAGTATACAAATTGAAGCGTCTACTCGAGAGGCGGTACACGTGCCGGACAAGGTTCACAAGACAGACGAGGAGTGGCGTCGCGAGCTGACGCCCGAGCAGTACCACGTGCTCCGCGAGAAGGGCACCGAGCGCGCCTGGACGGGCCCGCTCAACGACGCGAAGGCCGACGGCGTGTACCGCTGCGCGGGCTGCGGCGCCGAGCTCTTCGGCTCCGACGCGAAGTACGAGTCGGGGAGCGGCTGGCCGAGCTTCTACCAGCCGGCGAGCGGCGAGGCGGTCGAGACGGAGGACGACAAGTCCTTCTTCATGCGCCGCACGGAGGTCATGTGCTCGGCCTGCGGCGGCCATCTGGGCCACGTCTTCGACGACGGCCCCGCGCCGACCGGCCTGCGCTACTGCATCAACTCCGCGGCCCTCGAGCTCGACGCCGCGGAGACGCCCGCCGAGGACTGACCGCGAGGGGATCGTCGGAGCGGCGCTAGCGCGTTACGATTCCAGCTCTGCCCAGCGCGGCTCCGACCCCCCTCCGTCATCGGCCCCGCGCCCTGCTCGTGCTTGCCGCCGCGACGGCGCTCGCCGCGGGCCTGGCGCCGGGAGCGGCCCGCGCCGCGGCATCGCTTCGCATCGCGCCGACGGCCACGACGACGACGACCTACTCGTACCGCGGGTTCGCCTCGGTCGACCTCGCCATGGTCGTCATGCCGGTCGGCGGCGACTTCGAGATCCAGGCGTCGCGCTCGAGCTACGACCTCACGCCCACCGTGACGCAGGTCGACCCGGTGACCGGCGCGGTCATCCAGACGCTCGGGCCGGGCTCCTTGCGCGGCTGGCGCGGGCTCCGGCGGTTCTTCGAGGTCACCGCCACGACCCTCGCCGGCGACCTCGTGGCGTTCCGCCATCTCCCGTTCTGCCCGAGCGGCAACGAGCGCTGGGACGACACCGCCTCGGCGACGCCGGCGTACCCGTCGCTCTGCGGAACCCAGATCCCGTTCGTCAAGGGAATGGTCTGGGGCCTCGAGGCGGGCTGGGCGTCGGAGATCGGCTCAATCGTGGACGGTGCGCCGGCATCCACGCGGCTCGGGCTCGCTCCCGGCCGCTACCGCGTGACCGTGGACATCGCGGAGCCGTATCGCTCGCTCTTCCACGTCCTCGGCCGCGGATGCGTCCGGGTCGGTCGAGGTCATCGTCAAGGACGGCTCCAAGCGGCGCCCCGCGGAGGCCCCCGCGCGGGCGCGCGCCCTGGCGCAGCGTGAGCTCCAGGGGCTGCCGCCGACGCCGGCCGTCCCCCTTGTCACGTCGCCCGACCCGGCCACGCTCCCCGATCTCGTCGCGCTGCCGCCGTGGGACATCGAGATCACGCACTGGAACCGCTCGCGCGAGTTGCTGAGCTTCGCGGCCAGCCCATGGAACGCCGGGCCCGGGCCGCTCGTCGTCGAGGGGTTCCGCCAGTCCGGCCAGGCGGTCATGGACGCCTACCAGTACTACTACGACGCGACCCAGACCGCGGTCGCGCGCTCCGACGCCGGCTCGCTCGTCTACGACGCGCGCCGCGGACACGACCACTGGCACTTCCTCCAGTTCGCCCGCTACGAGCTCAGGAACGCGACGACCGGCAAGCCGGTCCGCAGCACGAAGCAGGCGTTCTGCCTGGCGCCGACCGACGCGATCGACCTGACGGTGCCGCAGGCCAACTGGACGCCGTGGACGTCGTCGATCACGAGCGTCTGCGCGGGTCGGTCAGCGACCAGGATCCGCGAGGCGCTCCTCACCGGCTGGGCGGACACCTACTACCAGACGGTCGCCGGCCAGGCCTTCGACATCACCGACCTTCCCGCCGGGCGCTACAAGATCTCGATCACGGTGAACCCCCACGGCCTGCTGCACGAGCGCTCGACCGCGAACAACACGGAGGAGCGCATCGTGTACCTCCGCGGACACAAGGGCGACCACCGGCTCCGCGTCGTGCCTTGGCAGGGCCTACGCGGCTAGCGCTCCGTCCTTCACGCGGCGTTAACAGAGTCCGAACCGGCGCTCAATGCATCCGTACAGGGCAATAACAAGTTTGCGATACATATGGGTGCATCTACCAGCGGCCACACCCACCTACCGAGCTCGAACTCCTCGCGGACGACGAGCGCGAGCGCGTCACCCAGTGGCGGATCGACCGCCTGCTCGAGGCCGGCTACGACCCGGACTACGCGCTCCTCATCGGCATCGACCAGTCGATCGACCTGCATCGCGCGATCCGGCTCCTCGACGACGGCTGCCCGGTGGACACCGCCCTCCAGATCCTCTTCTAAAGCCCGCTCCGCTCGGACGGGGTCAAGAACGGACGCCCTCCCGGGGCGTCCGTTCGCATGGGCCGCGCTGTCGACCCCGCGCTCCCACCAGTTCGTATCCTGGTCGCCGAACGGTCATGGTGACGGTCGACGAGGTTCGCGCGTTTGCGATCACGCTTCCCCGTAGCAGCGAGGCCTTCGTCCGTGGTCGCGTGAAGTTTCGAATCGGTCGGATCGTCTATCTGGCGTTCTCACGCGACGGCTCGACGATGGGCTTCGCGTTCCCCAAGGAGTGGCGCGACGCGTTGGTCGAGTCGGAGCCGGAGAAGTTCTCGCTCCCAAGCGCATCCGACCTCCGCTACCACTGGGTTCACGTCGACCTCGCCGCCATCGACACGGCCGAAATGCGTGATCTGGTCGAGGACGCCTGGGCCTTCTGTGTGCCGAAGCGGGTCGCCGAGGAGTACGCCGCGGCACCACGCTTTCGCTGATCCGCGACGAGCACGACCGCACGCGTCTCGGCGCCCGAGAAACCGGAGTTGCGCCAGTTGGCTCGAGCCGAGCGCCTACGTCGTGGGCGTCAGCGGCAAGGCGAACCCGTCGAAGGCCGGCACCGAGAACGGCACCGGCTCGCCGGGCGCTTTGGGGGCACTCGTCGTTCGGATGTCCTCACCCAAGAACCTCAACTTGATACGTGGCCATCCCTTCGGCCGATTTGACCACGATCCGAAACGGGCCCGTGAAGATTGGCGTGACTGTGCCGTGTGCGTCCGCCGCCGTTGTCTCGTCCCAGGCCACGAGGTTCCCGTTCTGGTCGTAGATGTACAGGTCGAAATCGACGTTCGGCTCAGACGGACGAACGGTGAACGAATATGTACGGCCTCCCTGCAACACGACATCGAGATACTCGGCTTGTCCCGTCCCGATCAATCCGGCTCCCACAACAGTCATCGCAATCCTCCTTATTGCTGGGGTACCGCCACGCACCTTTCAGCCAGCAAATCGCCGTCGCCAGTCGTTTGCGTGGGTCGGCGCTGAACTGTGCTGCGCGTCTCACCAGTTCCACGTCTTGGCCTTGGTGACGGAGTCGGTGAGGGGCCGCAAACCCCAGCGGCATCCGAACCTCAGGTCTCGGCGCGCCAGCACCATCTCACTCGTCGCGCCGAGAGTCAACACTAAGCGCCGGGCGTCGTCGGCCGAGCGGTAGTGGCCGGTGAGTCGAGTTGTCGCCGCTCGTCAAGCGGCTCCCCGAGACGTACTCCCAAACCCCTTGTCTACGGGGGTTCTCTTCATGGGCCGGGCTGGATTCGAACCAGCGACCTTGGGATTAAAAGTCCCCTGCTCTGCCAGCTGAGCTACCGGCCCGCGGAGCCAGTCTAGGAGTCGAGCGGGCAGCACACGTCGTCGGCGGCGCCCGGCAATCGCGCCAGGAGCTCGTTCAGCGTGTCGAGCTCCTCCCGTGTGAACAGGCTGCCGAGGAGATCCGTGAGCGTCGAGTGGTGGATCTCCGTCGCCTTGGCAAGCGCCGTGCGCCCGGCCGGCGTGATGACGGCGTAACTCACCCGCGCGTCCTCCTTGCACTGACGTTTCGTCACGAAGCCGAGCTGCTCGAGCCCGTCGAGGAGGCGCGTGATGCCGGATGCCGTGAGCAGCAGCCGCCCGGAAAGGTCGACGCGGCGCATGGCGCTCTCCTCCGCGGCGTCGAGGACGAGCAGGCACTCGTAGTCCTTGACCGTGAGGCTGTTCACCTCGAGCAGGCGCGTCTCGAGCTCGCGGCGGAGCGTCGCATTTGCACGCAACAGCCGGGCGAACGTCGTCGCCTCCAAAGGTGCTTGCTCGGTCAACACTTGACTAGTCAATCTCTTCTCGCTACAGTTGGTTGCGGTCACAAGTATACACGGAAGGAGAACCCACCACCATGACCGCACTTTCCGAGACAACCGAGCTTCGCACCGCGCTTCCCGCCGGCACCTGGCAGCTCGACCCCGTCCACTCCACCATCGGCTTCGCCGTGAAGCACAACGTCGTCGCGACCTTCCGCGGCAGCTTCGGCGACGTCTCCGGCTCGCTCGGGCCCGAGGGGCTCGAGGGCCGCGCCGTGGTCGAGTCGATCGCGATCGACGAGCCGAACCTCAAGGGACACCTCCTGTCGCCCGAGTTCTTCGACGCCGACCGCCACCCGGAGCTCAGCTTCCGCTCGCGCTCGATCCGCGTCGAGGGCGACCGCGCCGAGGTGGACGGCGAGATCACCATCAAGGGCGTCACGAAGCCCATCCTCCTGACCGGGTCGGTCGTCGGCCCGATCGAGGACGCCTACGGCAACGGCGGATTGCGCATCGGGCTCGACCTCGAGACGACCATCGACCGGCGCGACTTCGGGCTCGACTGGAACGCCCCGCTTCCGGGCGGCGACCTCATGCTCGGGAACGACGTCACGATCCGCGGCGAGCTCGAGCTCGCGAAGGAGGCCTAGGTTGAAGGTCCTCGGCATCGCCGGGAGCCTGCGGAGCGGCTCGCACAATCGCGAGCTGCTCCGCCGTGCCTCTCTGGCCGCTCCGTCCGGGATCGAGCTGGTCGAGTGGGATCGCCTACGCGAGGTCCCGCCCTACGACACCGACGTCGAGCACGCAGATCCCGAGCCGGTCGCCGACCTGCGGCGCGCCATCGCCGAGGCCGACGCCGTGCTCATCGCGACGCCGGAGTACAACGGCTCGATCCCGGGACAGCTCAAGAACGCCCTCGACTGGGTCTCGCGCCCGGACGTCCGCAGCGGCCCGTTCCGCGGGAAGCCCGTCGCGGTCGTGAGCGCGAGCACGGGCATGTTCGGCGGGATGTGGGCGGCCGCCGAGCTCAAGAAGGTGCTCGGCCACATGGGCGCCCGCGTCGTCGACGCGGAGGTCACTGTCGCCAAGGCGCACGAGCGCTTCGACGAGCACGACGAGGAGCTCGAGGCGAGCCTGCGCGATACGTTCGAGCTCCTCGCGGCCGAGGTCGCGGAGAACGCGCGGGTCTCCACGGCCGCCTAGGCCGTCGGCTGCGCCGCGCCCTGTTTCTCGAACAGCTTCCCGGCCTTGATCGTCGCGGCCATGTCCTTGGACTCCTCGCGGTAGACCGAGCCGTCCTCGAACTGGATGACCGGGTATCTGGTCTGGCCGCTCAGGCTCTCGATCTCGCCGCGCTTGCCGCGTCCCGGCCACGGCCCGCGAACGATCTCGTATTCGACGCCCTCCTGGTCGAGCGCCTTCTGCACACGCCAGCACGGGTGTCCCGGGTTCTTCGCCCAGACGTTCTTGCACCGATACAGCTTCACCGCCACAGGGCTCCTTTCTTCGGCGTCCACGATACGCCGATGCGCCCGCAGCCAGACGCCCGGCTATCCTCAGCTCGCCTGGCCCCCATCGACTAGCGGCCCAGGTCACGGCCCTTTCAAGGCCGTAGCGCGGGTTCGAATCCCGCTGGGGGCATCGACGGGCGGTTAGCTCAGTTGGGAGAGCACCTGCCTTACAAGCAGGGGGTCGGCGGTTCGAGCCCGTCACCGCCCACTAGCAGAAAGCCCCGCAACCACGGGGCTTTTCTGTAGCAACGTTCTGCAACAGGATCCGCCGCGAGTCATCTGTCGCGGCGAGGGTGGTTGAACTGGAACCTTAGGGTTGAGTTGCCGCTCGGCAGGTGTCCGGGGACGAACCGGCGGAGCCTGTTGGGGTCCGCACGGGGGTCGAGGAGGGCGTCGCGGACGAAGGCGAGCAGGTCGTGGAACTCCGCTGGGGTGAGTTCGATCGGTGTTCGGAGGCGCGGGTCGAGGGCAGCGAGAAGTGGCCCCGTGGGTCCAGTCGGCCCGGCCAGATCGGGCGGGAGGTCTTGGTTTGTCGGGTTGTAGGCAAGCAGTGACGCTGCGGCGTCGAGGTGGTGGCGGATCGCTCCGGCGAGCGTCGTGAAGGCGCCGTCGTGCATGAATGCCGCCTCGACCGCGACGTTCCGAAGCGACGGTGTCCGGAACCGGTAGCGGTCGGAGGGGCTGGCGGTTGCGTCTTCGAGGCCGAAGTCCTGGTTCGCATCGGGCCCGTCGAACTGGTTGTTGGTGTTCTCCGGGACCAGCTGTGGGACCGCGATCGCGTGTTCGCGGAAGTCGGTGAACATCTCGTTCGAGGCGCCGGAGACCGCGTGGCACTCGACACAGCCTGCTTTGCCAAGAAACAGGAGCGCGCCCCGCTTCTCCGACTCGGTGAGTGCTCCGCGGTCGCCGCGCGCGTAGCGATCGATCGGCGCGTCCGCGAACGTCAGCGAAAACTCGAACTCGGCGATCGCGCGCGCGAACATCCCGTACTCGATCGGAGCGCCGCCGCGGACAGAAGCAAAGATCTCGCCGAACAACCGCCGATACGCCGGCACCCGATCCAGACGGCGCGCGACCTCGGCCCGGATCGCGTCGTTGTCGCCGACGAACGCAAACCCGGCGACCTCGGTGCGCTCGGTGGGCGGAATGAAGGCCTGCGCGACGAGCAAATGCGGCTCCGCCGAGAGACTCTCTCCCTCCGGCAGCGGGAAGAGGAATCCCGCACTGTTGTCGAACGGGTCGCCCGAAAGCGAGCGAAAGCGCGAGTTCCACATCAACGCGGGGAAAAACGCGTTATTGAGGACCATCGGCGCGCGCCGCATGTTGCGCGGACCGGCTCGCTCGGGCCCGACGATCCCGTTGTTGTCGATCCCGATCGCGATCGGCTGACTGTCGCCGAAACCGTTCGTCGGCGAATGGCAACCGGCGCAGGTGTTGTCGCCGTTCAGGCCGGTGACCGTGTCGAACCAGAGCAGACGCCCGACGTTCGCGAGGCGCCGGTCTGGCGGCCGCCCCAGCCGTGCTGCCAGCGTCGATTCGATCCGGCCGCTGAAACCGAGCTCCTGCAGCCGCCCGCCGAGTCGCGCGTCGAGCGGGTCGGCGCCGCTACCGAACAGCGCCTGCGGCGCAACTAGCAGCAGCCCGACAAGGGACGCAGCTCCTACTGCTGCGACCCTGGCACCGTATCGAGCAAGCTGGCTCATTCCTCGAGTCCGCCGGGCGGCCGTTACTACCGCCCGGCGACCCCTCTGGGATCTATTCGAACCGCGCTACAGCGGATCGCAATGGTGGACGACAGGACCAGCCGCGAAGTCGATCGGATCTCCGCTTGCGTGACGCACGTTCCAGCTGAAGACTGAGAAATCAGTCGTCAGCTCAGCCACGAAACCGTTGTGCAGGTTCGCCGGACCATTCCCGGCAACCGAAAAGGCGTCCGTCATCAAGCCTGAGAACACACCCGGATCGGCAACTGTGTTCGAGACGCGAAACGCGTTGCTGTAGTTGAACACGTACACGTTCCCGGCCTGATCGGTCGCCGTGCCGTGCGCGTGCGTCGCGTTCACAATCGTGGTGACATCATTGCCCGCGGTCCTCGTCGTCGTGATCGACGTCTGCATCCCCGAGCCGGTGAGGGTCGTGCCGGCAGCCAGATACGTGCACGTGGCCGACGACAGCACAAAACTCACCGGAGACGTAACCACCGTCGCGCCACCATTCGCTGCCCCAGCGCTCGTCGCTCCAACGACGAGCGCGACCAGCACGATCGCTGATGTCGCAAATCGCTTCACTGGGCCTCCTCCTCTCGCCGCAGCTAACTCATGCGGCCGGCTTAACCCGGACGCCCCAGAATCAGCGCTTGTAACAGGTAGTACAAGCAAAGTCAAACGCAAGGGCTGCGCACCGATTTTGGCCCCGACGCCGGTGCGTCCGAACCGCCCAAGTTGATCCGCGGCTCCGGACTTGCATGGCAACCTTGGCAACCGTCGGCGTTAGTTCCCGTGCGGTGGGCGTTCGGACGCTCGCGGTACGGCGTCAGTCGACGCGGCTTGAGCGAACGTGGGCGAACTCGCCCGAACGCCTGGGGCCTGCCTTACAAGCAGGAGGTCGCAGGTTCGAGACCTGCACGGCCCGTGACTAGGCCTCCGAGGAGAGCGCCTTCTCGTACGTGGCGTATCGGCGGGTGACGTGCATCCCCGCCCGCTCGTAGAGGCGCGTCGCCCCCGTCTCGTTCTCCGAGTCCACCTCGAGGCCGACGTGCGTGTGGCCGCGCTGCCGGAGCGCACGGAAGCCGGCTTGGAGCAGGACGAGGCCGAGGCCGCGCCGGCGTCGGCCCGGGCCGACGAAGAGCTCGAGCACCCAGCCCAGGTGCCGCTCGCCGAAGCAGAGGGCAGCGCCGGCGATCTCGTCGCCGTCCAGGGCGAGCCGCCAGAGATCGGGGTGGTAGTCGCCGCGCTCGAGGCGCGCCTTGCGCCACTCGCCGAGCGGCTCCGGCGTGAACTCCCAGTGCGCGGCGAAGGCCTCGTGGTACGCCGCGTGGAGGGCCTCGTCGTCCTCTCCCGGACGGTAGGCGCGGATGGTCAGCCCCTCCTGCTCCGGTGGCTCCGGCGGGGCGGCCGAGAGATCGATCTCCATCCGCCAGAAGTAGCGGACGAGCTCGTGCCCGCGATCCTCCGCGAGCCGCCGGCCGTCATCGTTCACGACATGGATCTGAATCCGCGCCAGACCGCGGTCGCGCGCCCAGCCCTCCGCGCGGTCGAGCAGCTCGGAGCCGAGGCCCTGGCCGCGTGCCTCCGGGTGCACGCACGACTCGTCCTCCACGTTGGCCAGATCGCGCTCGGCGTGGGCGCGCGCATACGCGACGAGCTCGCCGTCCGCGAGCGCGATCCACGCATCGGTCGCGAGCTCCTCCTCGTAGAGGCGCCACCACTCGCGCAGCTCGTCGCCCGTGAACGCGATGCTGCTGTCCGCCTCGCCGAAGTCGGCCTGGTCGCGGACCGCGATCAGCGCGGCGACGTCATGGGCGTCGTCCAGCGTGGGCGCCCTGATGATGACTGCGTTCATGGTGTCCGAGGATAGGGTCTCCGACCGTGGGAGCCTCGGGTGAGAAGGACGCGGCGCACATCGACAAGGACTGGAGGGTCGAGCGGCGCCTGACGACGACCCCGACGAGTGGCGGCTCCCGCTCGGGACCGACGAGATCCCCTTCTCCTTCGACTGAGCGCTTCGTCGCGGCCGAGCTCGACCGCCCGTGCACATGGTGAGCGCCGCGCCCACGGTCTCGATCGCGATCCGCGCCTACCGGCGCCGCTGGCTCGGCGAGGCGATCGCGAGCGTCCTCGGGCAGACCTACCGCGACCTCGAGCTCGTCGTCTACGACGACGCGGGCGACCTCGCCCCCGACGTCGCGGCCTTCGACGATCCGCGCGTGCGCTACCACCGCGCCGAGCAGAAGTTCGGCGAGAGCGGCCGGTTCAACGCCGCGGTCGCTCTCTGCCGTGGCCGGTTCGTGGGCGTCCTCGACGACGACGACCGCTACGAGCCGACGTTCGTGGAGCGCCTCGTGGACGCCCTCGAGGCCGATCTCGACGCCGGGGTCGCGTTCTGCCGCGTGGTGTACCTCCTCGGCGGGCCGTCGTACGTCGACCCCGATCCGCGTCCGGCAGGGCCGCAGCCGAACGCCGTCCGGCAGATCGTCGGCTTCCGCGAGTTCATCCCGCCGTCGATCATGCTCTTGCGCCGCGCCGCGCTCGACGAGGCGATGGCGCACCGCACGATGCCGGACGGCGTCGCCCCCGACGTCTTCGTGAACGTCCACATCGGGGTGACCGGCTGGCGGCACGTGCTCGTCCGCGAGCCGCTGTCGGTCCGTCGCTGGCACCCGGACCAGCTGTCGCTCGTCGGACCTTCGACGGCCCGCATGAGGGCCTCCACCTGGCGCCAGCTCGCGGTTGGCGACGGGGAGCTCGACCGGATCCGGCGGCGCATCCTCGCCCAGCGGCTCATCTGGACCGCCACGTACGAGCTCGACGCGGGCCGCCGCCGGGCGGCCAAGGAGGACCTCGCCGCCGCCGCCGCCGCAGATCCGCGCTCGTGGGCCGTGCCGCGGCGCCTCGTCCGGCTCGCCGCGGCGGTTCCGGTGGCCGGGCAGGTCGCCGCATGGACAGCGCTGAGGATCGTGCGCCTCTGGCGGCGGCGCCGGCCCCCGCCCAGTCTCGTTCGCTGACGCTCGACCGAAGGTTCAGCCGCGGCGGGTCGCCCAGCGAAGCCATTCGAGGCCTGCGACCAGCAACCATGCGGTTGCGACGAGCGCGACGGTCACGCCCGGCCTGAGCTCGAGCCGCCAGGCGCAGACCGCGACACCCACGATGAAGAGCGCCTCGAGGATGAAGCCGATCACGCGCCAGACACCGGTCGAGCGAGCGGGCTCCTGCCAGTGCGCCTGCGGCTGGACCGGAGGCGGCATCGGCCGCGGAGCCGGCCGTGCGTGCGCCGGCTGCGGCTCCGCCGACGGAGGAAGCCAGAGCTGGTCGTTTGCGGCCGCGACAACGGTGGGCGCGTCCGCCCACTGGCGCGCGGGCGGCGCGGCGGCCGCCTCGTCGGGCGGGCGGCCCTCGAGCGACGCGAGCCGCGCGCGGAGCTCGGTCATCTCCTTCTCGAGGCGGAGGCTCTCGGCCTGGACGGTGAGCGCCCGGAACTGGGCGATCTCGCCGGCCTGCCGCTCGAGCCGGTCCATGAGCTCGCGCATGAGCGACGCGACGAGCGAGAGATCCGTTCCGGCGAGGTCCTCCCCGCCGTCCGAAGCCGGCGCGCCGGCGGCGGCCGGGCGATCGCCCGAGTCGCCGTCCGAGATGAGCCCGGCGCGGACGAGCTCGGCGTGCGGGATCATCCGGCGGCCGCCACGGACGAGCGACTGGAGCGAGCCGCGCTCCACCCGGCGCGCGAGTGCCTTCCGGGTCAGCCCGGTGAGCTCCGCCGCCTCGGCGATCGTGTAGGTCCGCTTCTTCATCCGCACAGTCCCCGGAACCCGCCCTCGACGTCCCCACGACCCTGGTTTCGGGGGACAAGGCGGGGAGTATAGGCGGGGAAACGGGGCAGCCGCAAGGGGAGCCGCAGGGGAGCGGAGGGGCCGAAATGGGCTCCCCCGGGGCCGAATGCGCTTCCCCACGGCCCCCTGACGGGGCAATCGCTAGCGAACCGGCCGAAGGCGCGGCGCGGGCCTCGACATGCGCGTCCGGCGGACGAGCGCGGCCGTTCGGTGCACCGCTGTGAACGCGACGAACCCCACCCCGAGCGCAAGTGCGGCGTCGAACGGGGCGAGCACGACCGTGACGGGCACCGCGACGGCTCCTGCGAGTGCGTCGATGCGGCTCATGCCTCGGACTGTAGGGACGGCGGGGGCCCTGCGGGGGCCGGTTCACCGGGCCGTCACCGCACGTTCACCGAGCCGGTGAAATTGGTCGGGTACCGGCCACAGGACCCCCGTGAATGCGCGCCGAGTCGGAGCGGAGGCGGCGCGCGTCCATTCACCCGGTGGCCGATACCCGTACGCGGCGATTCCCGCGCGCCGGGCCGGCGAAACCCGGCTGGCTACTTCTCGAGCGGCGCCATGGTGAGCCCGAAGTCCTCGAGCCCGGACCAGTAGAGCTCGGCCGCCTCGCGGTGCCCGGACCAGACGACCGCCTGGCCCGTCGTGTGGATCCGGTTGGCGAGCTCGAGGCCGCGCTCGAAGCTCGTCTGCGGCAGGACCCGAGCGAGGGCGAAGGCGACGCCCTCGAACGTGTTGTGGTCGTCGTTCAGGACGATGACGCGCCAGGCGTCGCCCGTTCCGCCGCGTGATCGCGCGGGTCGCTTCGACGGCGCGCGCGTGGCCCCCGCCACGACCGGCTAGTCGATGACGTGGACGGGCGTCCCGAGCGGGACGACGTTACGCAGATGGAGCACGGCCCAGGTGGCCACGCGGATGCAGCCGTTCGACGCGTTGTGGCCGAGCGACGAGGTCGCGGGCGTCCCGTGGATCCCGATCACCCCGCCGAACTCGAAGTCCGGGAGCCCCGCAGGGGCGCTCAACTCGAGCGCGTAGCCGGAGACGAGCGCGTTGAAGTGCGGCACGTACTTCGCGGCCACGTAGAAGGTGCCGCGCGGCGTCCGGCGATCGGGCCGGCCGGTCGCGACCCGCGTCTGGAAGATCCGCTTCGAGCCCTTGAAGAGCTTGAGCACGTGGGTGCTCCGGTTGACGACGATGTGGAACCTGGTCGGTGCGACCTGGGCGGCCGAGGCGCGGATCCAGCCGCGCTGGCCGAGCGGGCGCACCGGGAGGTTCAGCTTGAGCCAGACGACGCCCGGCTTCGCGGTCTTGCCCCCGGCGAGGAAGGTCTTGCCGGTGAACGCGAGCGTCCCCGTGCCGGGCGCACTCGCCAAGAGCGGCAACGACCGGCTGTTGACGGACGCGGCTAGCTCGCCGAGGTTGCCGCTCGTGTACGGGACGAGCGCGAGCTGCGTCGGCCCGCGCCAGACCGAGAGGTAGTCGAGCCCGCTCTCGGACGAGACGCCCGGGAGCTCGTCGACGGAGATGACAGCGAGCCGGTTGCCGGCGGCGCCCGTGTGCCGCCCGGTGAGAACGAGCCCCTCGGCGCCGAGGTCGTTCTTCAGCGTGAGGTGCGCCGTGGCGCCCGCGACGAAGCCGATCCGCCGCCCGGCCATCGCGAGAATGACCTGCGGCCGCCCGTCCGTGCGCGTGTCCTGAAGGATCAGCATGCGGCGCGAATGCGAGTCCGGCCTCTTGTAGACCGCCACGCTCTCCTGGCGCAGCGTCCCCGCCGCCGGATAGGACGACGGCACGTTTGCGCTCGCGACGGCCGGCGCGCAGAGCGCCGCCCCGACCGTTGCTGAGATGAGCGCGACCCGAGCAGCCGCAACTCTGCGGCTCGTCGCCGACCTGGCCTTCATGCGTCTCACAATAGCCGTGGGTCAGGCGATTGACCTTGTACGACGGCAGATTTCATCGCGTCTTTACGACCCGGATCGCGCTCCTTGCGAGGTTGTCGCCGAGGTCGTAGTCGACCTTCGCGCCCGTGACCGAGGTCTGGATGCGCCGCAGCCCCGCGGCGCCGACGCGGATCCGGAGGACCACGCGAGCGGTCGTTCCCTCGCGCATCGGGCCGAGCCGGCAGACGGCCGAGTGCCGACCGAGCGTGCATCCCGGCCCGCGCGACGGCGTGACATCGAGGATCCACGCGCCCTTCCGGACATGGGCGTCGAACCGTGCCCCGGTCTCCGCGATCGTCCCGTCGTTTCGGATCGTGGCCGTCACGTAGACGACCCTTCCGGGCGCGGCCCGGCGGGGCGCTTGTGTCCGAACGCGGAGGTCGGTGCCGAAGCGGAAGACGTAAAGGCCGTAGTCGCGGTCGCTCGCGACGACGAACTGGCGGCCGTCGCGCCGCGCGTCGACCTCGACGCCCCAGAAGTTCGAGCCCTCCGGGTCGACGAAGTTCCCGGCCTCGCGGAGCCGCCCGCCCGCGAAGTCCACGACGCGGAACCCGCCGGCATACCAGGAGAGGTAGCCGACCTCCGCGGTCGGGTCGGTCGCGACCTCGTGCGCCGAGAGCGGGCCGAAGCCGGACGCGTAGCGCGAGTCGAGGGCCTCGGGGATCGCGTAGTCGTCCACCCGCGCCATCGTCTTCGCGTCGATCAGGTGGAGGCCGCCCCACCCGTCGAAGACACCGACGGCCAGCCGCACCCGCTCGCCGTGCGTGCCGACGGGCGGCAGGTCGCTCGGCCCGGAGTACCCGGGCGCCTGATCGAAGATGAGGTGCGCGGCGCGGTGGCCGATGCAGAACCCGGGGATGTCCGGGACGAGCAGGATCGCTCCGCCGCAGAGGGGCGCGTTCGGCAGGCGCCCGTCCTGCGAGCTCGAGTGGTCGTTCGCGACGAGCACGAGGTCGTAGCCCTTGAGCGAGCCGGTCGTCAGCTGTTCGTTCACGACGCAACCTCCACGCTGAAAGACGACGACCTTCGCCTCGCCGACCGCCGCCGGGAGCGACGAGGCGGGAGGCACCTCGGCGCGGTCGTCCGTCGAGTTCCCGTTCAGGTCGGCGCCGGGGCAGCCGCTCCCGCCGTAGAGCGTCGGCCCGCGCCGCTCGCCCTCCATCGTCCCGGCCCACTGGAACTGGCCCGTCGTGTACGTGCCCGCGTTCGGCCCATCGAGGATGTCGAGCGTCGAGCGGAAGGCGGAGAAGTCCTCGTCCGTCCCGAGGATGTAGCGGCTCGCGCTACAAGGCCTCTTCGCACGGAACGCCTCGGCCGGCGTCGGGCAGCGGCTCCACTCCGCCTCGTGCGCGTTCCCGTCCGGGATTGCGATGCCGGTGAGGGGATCGGCTGCCGGCGAGTCGGAGTCCTTCACGTAGACCGGCGTGGCGGGATGCGTCACATCGAGGACGACGAAGCCCGCGTCCCAGTACGAGAGGAGCATGAGCCAGCGGTTGCCGATGTGGCGGACGATCGCGTCGTGGACGAAGGTCTGCTCGTTCCGTGCAAGCGAGTCCTGCGCCGCGGGCCAGTCATCGATCGACGTCTCCGCGATCAGGTGCGGGTTGCGCGGGTCGGTGATGTCCATGATGTCCACGTCTTGGCGCTCCTCGAGATCCACGAGGACGGCGTAGGCGCGATTGCCCGCGTTCCAGGCGAAGACGCTGTGCGAGGAGTGCGCGCGCGGGAAGGTGTCGTCGGTGTCGCCACGGCCGATCGAGAGCGGCTTTGGTTTCCCCGGATGCCGGAGGTCGTAGATCGAGAGCCCGCCCTGGCCGTTCGCGCAGCTCTCGTTCCCGACGACGAGCACGTCGCCCTCGTAGCTCGGCGTGGAGAGGTGCAGCGCCTGGAGGCCCTCGGAGTGGAACGTGCCCGCGGGGGCCTGGACGAAGCGGAGCTCGCGCGGATGCCGCGGGTTCGCGAGGTCGACGACCCAGAAGCCGCCCGGGCAGACGGCCCACTCGCCGACGTAGGCGGTGTGGTTCATGACGGCCACGTCGGTCACCCGGTTCGGCGCGACGCCGGACAGGCGGACCTTCCCCATCAGATCCACGTGCGCGCGCGAGGGCGGGAGGTGCCCGTTCGCCGTGCCGTGGTGAGCGCTCGCGGGCGTCGCCGCAAGGGCAATCGCCCGCGGCGAGCAAGGACGCCACGCGCCGCACCCGCATTCATTCTCCTTCGATCTCGAGACCCCCGGCCCCGATCGGGCCGCCGGCTAACGGTAGCGCGAGGCGGGCCGAGCGGCGAGCAGGAGCGGCGCGCGGCTAGAATGCCTCGCCCCAGGGGGCGTAGTTCAGCTGGTTAGAACGCCGGCCTGTCACGCCGGAGGTCGCGGGTTCGAGTCCCGTCGCTCCCGTTGGAACCGAAAGCCGCCGGAAGGCGGCTTTTTCGTGACGTCTAGCGCTACCTGAGGCGCGAGGTCAGGCTCCGTCGGTCGTCTAGGATCGCGCCGTGCCGTTCACACGTAGGAACCTCAAGGAGGACCTGGAGGACGTCGGGTCCAATTTCGACGGCGCGCCGGACCTCGAGTTCCGCTTGGCGACCGAGGCGCTCGAACTCGAGAAATCCGGCCTGAGCTACCAGCGCGTCCCACCCGGCTATCGCTTTCCGTACGGCCACACGCACAAGACGCAGGAGGAGGTGTACGTGGTCGTGCGCGGGAGCGGGAGGATGAAGGTCGACGACGAGATCGTCGAGCTCAAGGAATGGGACGCGGTGCGCGTCCCGCCCGGTGCGTGGCGAGGCTACGAGGCCGGGCCGGAGGGCCTCGAGATCCTCGTCATCGGCGCGCCCAGTCTCGGCGAGGCTCGGCGCGAAGACGTCGACGGCCAGCGCGACTGGTGGGCTGACTAGCACCAGGTAGGCAGCCGAGGTCAGGCCTCGGCCGGAACGTATGTCGCGAGGATCGCGCCTGTCGTCGTCACCTCGCTGTCGACGAGTCGCAGCGGCCTGAGCACACCGTCGTCGCGGAAGATCCGCTTGCCGCCGCCAAGCGTCAGCGGGTTGAGCATCAGCCGGAATTCATCGACAAGGCCGTGCTCGATCAGCGTCTGCACCAGGTCCGTGCTCCCGATGACGTGCAGATCTGAACCGTCCTCCTGCTTCAGCGCGGCGACCGCCTGGGCGGCCTCGCCCTGGAGCAGCGTCGAGTTCTGCCACTCGAGCGGCTCGGAGAGCGTCGTCGACGCGACGTACTTCGGCTTTGTGTTCAGAGGCTCAGCGATCGCCTGCTGCTCCTCGGTCGCGTTCGGCCAGTAAGCCGCGAAGATCTCGTAGGTGCGACGCCCAAGCAGGAAGCCGCCCGCCTCGACGATGTACGCGAGCACCCACCGCCGCGCGAGCTCGTCCTCCTCCTCCATGTAGCGCATATGCCAGCCGCCGTGCGCGAAGCCGCCGGATGTGTCCTCGTCGGCGCCGCCGGGCGCCTGCGCGACTCCGTCAAGGCTCATGAACTCATTCACGATCACCTTGCGCATCTCAACCTCCCTCCGGTCGCTCAATCGTTTCAAGGGTTCAGACGAGGTGGCGCCGCGGAACTCATCGATCGCCCGCTCCGGATCACGAACCGCTTCGGATGGAGCTGCGGCGGCGGCAGTGCGGACGGCTACGCCAGTAACGTCTCCTGCGATGCGCCTCGTCAACCGGACCCGGGCAGTCGGCGGATCGCTTCACCGCGCGCCTGGCACTCGTCGGCGCGGATCCCGGCGACGACGCCGACGCCCGCGCCAGCAAGGCGCTGCTCGTCCAGATCTCGGTGCTGATCCTCCCGATCTCGCTGCTGTGGGGAAGCCTCTATCTCGCGCTCGGAGCGCCGTCGGGGGTGCTCGCGTTCGTGTACTTCGTCGTCTCGCTCGGAGCGATCGCCGTCTTCGCCAGGACGCGCAACTTCGCCCTGTTCCTGCGCATCGAGCTCCTCGACATCCTGCTCGCGCCGAACCTGTCGATGATCCCGCTCGGCGGGTTCACCACGTCGACGGGCGTCGGCATCTGGGGCATCCTCGCCCCGATGGGCGCGCTCGTGTTCGGTGGCGTGCGATCCGGGATCCGCTGGTACATCGCGTTCCTGGCCGTCTTCCTCGGGTCGGGCCTGGCGGGCGAGATCTCGGGCAACACCTCCCCACTGCCGGCGTGGTTCACGACCACGATGCTGGCCCTGAACATCGCGGTCGGCGGCACCATCGTGTTCACGCTGCTGGCCGTGTTCGCCGCCCAGCGCCGCGATGCGCTGGCAGCGCTCCGGGTGGAACAGGCCAAGTCCGAGAACCTCCTGCTCAACATCCTGCCCCGCTCGATCGCCGACAGGCTGAAGGCGGAGGCCCAGCCGATCGCGGACCAGTTCGGGTCGACGTCGATCCTCTTCGCCGACGTGGTCGACTTCACGCCCTGGTCGGAGCGGCTCTCGCCCGCCGAGGTGGTCGGCTGCCTCGACCACCTGTTCAGCCACTTCGACACGCTCGCGGAGCGGCACGGGCTCGAGAAGATCAAGACCATCGGGGACTGCTACATGGTCGCCGCGGGGGTTCCGACACCACGCCCGGACCACGCCCGCGCGCTCGCACTCATGGGGCTCGACATGCTCGAGGCAATGCGGGCGGACGACGAAGTCGGGCATTTCGGCCTCGAGCTCCGGGTCGGCATCAACTCGGGCCCGGTGGTGGCCGGCGTGATCGGCCGGAAGCGCTTCCTCTACGACCTCTGGGGCGACGCCGTGAACACGGCCAGTCGCATGGAGTCCTACGGCACGCCGGGACGGGTCCAGGTCACTCGGGCGACCTACGAGCTTCTGGCCGAGGAGTTCGAGCTCGAGCCGCGAGGAACGATCTCCGTCAAGGGGAAGGGCGAGGTCGAGGCGTGGTATCTCATCGGCCTGCGGGACGACGCAAGGGACGGGGCCCGCGAGCCCAGGCTCGCCGATCGGGGGCGCGCGAGCTTGTAGCCGCGCTCGTTTGCACGGTTCCGGCTCGGGGCACGTGCAGCTCGCTGGATCCCCGAGATGGAGGACTGAGCATGAAGAAGAAGCTGTTGGTGCTTCTGCTCGCGTCGCTCGTGGCCGCGGTTGCTGCGGGTGCTGCACACGCAGTCACGCCGCTTCGGCCGGCGCCGACGCCGGCGGACACGGAGAGCGTCCTGATCCTGCACGGGGCGTTCAACTACCCCGGCTACTGGTGGGACCACACGCACCTGACCGTGGCGGTGCAGGCGCATCCGAACGTCGACCCGGCGTCGCTCGCAGCGGTGCACCAGGCGATCGCCGACTGGGACTTCGCGCTCCGGCAGGAGTTCGGCGGGCTGATCACGCTCACCGACGTGACCGACCAGTACAAGGCCACGCACAAGGCCGACATCGTGATCCACTACAACCCGACGGCCGGCGGCAACGTGTTCGGCGGGTTCGCGGTCTGCGGGGCGACCAAGTGCGTGAACGTGATCGTCCGCTCGGAGCTGATCGCGCCCGTCGGCTTCACGTACCCACCGCAGTATCTGTACTGGGTGACGATGCACGAGCTCGGCCACGCGCTCGGCCTCGGGCATGCCCAGCCGCTGACCGAATCGACGGATCTGATGGGCTACGGCTGGCACTGGAGTAACGGGATCGTGCCGACGCTGTCGGAGTGCGACCTCGACGGCATCGCGTACGTGTTCGCGTGGGCGCTCCAGGGCGTCGCGCCATATCCCCCGACGCAGGCTTCGGTGGCCTGCGACTGAGGACCTTCCGGGAAGGGCAGCCGCTCGGCTGCCCCTCCCGACCCTCGTCAGGCGCGTCCGGCCCGTCGAGCGCGAGCTACCGGCCCTGTGTCAGAAAGCTGACGAGATCAGCGATTTGCTGATCTGTGAGCCGATTCGCCCCCAGGTCTGAGGTGGGCCCGAACGCGGGCATGATGTCGTTGTAGCTCCTGTCGCCCCCGATTGATCCGCCCGCGCCCCTCTCGATGTAGGCCTGGGGATCGACGATCGACTCTCGTACGAACGCCGCGTCATAGCGGCGTACCGCCTCGTCCAGGTTCGGCCCCACGTTGTGAGTCGATCCCGCGGCGGCGAAGGTGTGGCAGTTGCCGCAACCCTGCTGCTCGAAGACCGCCTTGCCGGCGACCGGGTCGCCGACGGCCACGACCGGATCGCTAACGGCCACCTCACCACCCCCACCGCCGTCGCCTCCACAACCGGTCCCGAGCGCGGCGAGCGCCGCGACGGCGAGTACGAGCGGCGTTCGTTCTGACGGTCATCTCGCTCCCTCCTTCGTCTCGCTTGCGGTGCTGTCGACCGCCTCGACGATCCGCTCGAAGTCGAGCGCCGCACGCCGTCCCGCCTCCTCGAGCGCCTCGATCGACGGCGCCTCGAAGAGGTGGAGGGCGACCTCGTCGCCGGGGATGTACGTGCTGCGGACGTACAGGACGGCGGCCCCGAGCTCGGCTGTCTTGCGCGCCCTCTCACGCGAGACCTCGAGAGCCGCCGGAGAGCGCGCGACGTACGACTCGACGAGGTAGCTATTCATCGTCGGCTCCGTCAATCGAGCGTGACCAGGGTGCACTTGGTCTCGTACCGGACCGAGCCGGAGCCGTCCGTGAACACCCAGAGCACGCCGTGCTTTCCGGCGAAGGACGGGGGAATCGCCTCCGCGGGCACGACCAGGTCGTCACGCCCATTGCCGGCGCCGTTCGTCCTGACCTCCCCGACGTCGTCGGTGCCGAGGCCGCCGTCGCAATCGGGGTGGAACGCGAAGAAGCGCCGCGTGACCTTGAACGTCGTGTTCGGCGCCGCGCCATTCAGCACGAACAGCTCGTGCGCGTACACGACGGGTCCATTCGCCTTGATGTTCTGGACGAAGCCGCTGCGCAGCGGCGCGCCTCCGACGGGCG
The DNA here is from genome assembly GCA_963720515.1 of uncultured Actinomycetes bacterium. GTDB lineage: Bacteria > Actinomycetota > Thermoleophilia > Gaiellales > Gaiellaceae. The sequence continues at coordinate 1,649,606 of OY970397.1, forward strand.
TTCAGCGCCAGGTGCTCGCTGTGGTAGACGGCATCCGCCGCCGCAAGCGGGGCGAGAATCGCGAAGGCCACGGCCGAAGCCGCGAGCGCCAATCCGCGCGATGGTCGTGGTGCGGTCTTCATGTGACTCCTCCTTTGCCTGAGCAGTTCAGGCTAGGAAGAAAGGAGGGCGACGGAAACGGCGATATCCCCGGGGTTTGGCCGCTCAGGCGACGAGGGTGGAAAGCCGGCGCGCGAGCTCGCCGCGAGCGTGCACGCCGAGCTTGCGGAAGACGTTGCGCAGGTGGAACTCCACCGTACGCGGGCTGATGAAGAGCGCCGCGGCCACATCCTGGTTCGTCATCCCCTCGGCGACGAGCTCGGCGACGCGGCGCTCGGTCGGCGTCAGCTCGTCGCGCGAGGGCGCCCGGCCGCTGATCCGGCCCAGCTCGTCGCGCGCCCGCGCGACCCAGAGTCGCGCGCCGAGGCGCTCGAAGGACGCGAGCGCTTCCGTGAGCGTCTCGCGCGCGGCGCGCTTCTGCTTCGCCGCCCGCTGCGTCGTGCCGAGCGCAAGCAGCGTCCGCGCTCGCTCGAACGCGTTGGGCGCCCGCTCGTGGTGCGCGAGCGCGCGGGCGAACGCCTCGAGGGCGGCTTCCCGGTCGCCCGCGGCGGCCGCCAAAAGCCCGCGACACCTCGCCGCCGTGGCGAGCGCGCACGCCCGGTCCAGTCTCACGCCGTGGCCTTCGACGAAGGCAAGCCGCCGCTCCGCTTCCTCGACGCGTCCCAGGGAGACAAGCGCCTCGACGTCGTCGAAGACGAAGCGCATCGTGCCGGGCTCGCCGACGCCCTCCCGCTCGGCGTGCGCGCAGGCCAGATCGAGCGCCTCGTGCGCCGCGGCGGCGTTCCCGAGCGAGAGCGCGAGCAGCCCGAGGGCCCAGCGGGCATTCATCCAGCCGATCGCCACCTCGTCGCCGCTGAGCTCCAGTGCGTCCGTCGCGGCCGCCCTGGCGGCATCGACCTCGCCGCGGCAGGCATGCACGAGCGCGATGGTCGCCTTGGCGTAGGCCTGCTGCGCAGGCTGGCCCGTCTGGGCCGCCAGCTCGTCGCCCTCGTTCGCCCAGCGCAGCGCCGCGTCCCACTCGCAGGCGAGGAACTCGAGGTTGGCGAGATTGTCGGCCGTCCACGCCAACGACGCCTCGTCACCCTCGTCGGCCCTCTCGCGGTAGGTGACCGTGTACAGCTCCCGCGCCGGATCGAGCTCATCCCTCCACATCAGAACGGCGGCGAGGGTGAACGACGGGTGCTCGACGGCGCCGAAGAAGCCGGCGTTCTCGCGCTCGAGCGCCACCGCTCGCTCGAGGACCGGCACGGCATCGGGGTCGCCGGTGACACCGCCAACGAGGCCCAGCGCCGACAGCGCCCGCGCGAGAGCCACGGGGTCACCCATGCGTCGTGCCTCCTCCACCGAGCGCACCCCATGCTCGCGGGCCGCGGGCAGGTCCTCGCGGAGCATGACCAGGATCGAGGCCAGCCGCTCCTCGACCGCGAAGCGCGAACGCGGCTCGTCGGCGTCGGCGAGCGCCTCGCGCACGAGCGCGAGCGCCCGCCGCCGCGAGCCCTGGAACATGACGACTCGAGCGAACTCGGTCAGCGCGCGAGCGCGGGAGCCGCCCGGCGGCGACGTCCTCACAAGCTCTTCGAACAGCCGCCGTGCGCCGTCGGCATCGCCCGCGTGAAAACGGTACCGGGCCGTCAAGAGCGCTCGGCGGAGCCGTGAGGGCTCGTCCTGGGCCGGCGTCAGGGCGGCGGCTTGCTCCGCGAGCTCCGCCGCGGCGGCCACTGCACCGCGGGCGCGTGCGCCCAAAGCCGCCGCCTCGAGCTCCGCGGCCACCTCCTCGTCCGGGCCGGCCGCCGCGAGAGCGAGGTGACGCGCGCGCTCCTCCGGTTCGCCGACGGCGTCGGCCAGCCGCCGGTGCACGGCGCGGCGCTCGTCGTCCCCGGCGAGCCCGTAGGCGGCCGAGGCGAGGAGGGGATGCACGAACCGGACTCGATCGCCCTCGACCACGACCACGGCGGCCTCGCTCGCGCTCGCGAGTTCCGGCCGAGGATCGCGTCTCAGCGCGGCTTCGATGACGTCGAGACGCGGCTCCGAGAGCGAGGCCGCCGCCAGCAGCGCCTCCCGGGTGTCGGGCGGAAGCACCGCCAGGCGGTCGCGAACGAGCTCGCCGAGCGATCCCGGGACGGACAGCGGCTGCCCGGCGGCCATGCTCTCGAGCGGAAGCGCCCGCGCGATCTCGAGGGCGTAGAACGGATTCCCGCCGGCCGTCTCGTGGACGCGCCGAAGGACCGGCCGGGACAGCGCCACGCCGAGCCGCTCGCGCACGAGCCGGTGCATGGCGCCGAGGGTGAGCGGGCCTACGCGAAGGGAGGACACGTCCTCCGTCCGCGCCCGGTCGAGCCCGAGCGGCAGCGGCTCGCCCTCCGCCACCCGCTGCGCGAACAGCAGGCCGATGGGTTCCTCGTGGAGGCGGCGCGCCGCGTACCCAAGGACGCCGGCCGAAGCTGCGTCGAGCCACTGGACGTCATCGACGGCGACGAGCACGGGCCCTGAGCGGCCGAGGACGCGGAGCGCGCTGAGCACGGCGACCGCCATGGCCCGCGGGTCGGGGGTGCGCTCCGCCTCCGTCAGGAGCAGCGCGACCTCGAGCGCATGCCGCTGCGGGGCGGGCAGCTCGGCGAGCACATCGGCGGCGGCCTCGCCGAGCAGGTCGCCGATCGCCGCGAACGACAGGCCCGTCTCGGCGACCGACGGTGAGGCGGTCAGCACCCGGAACGAGCGCTCGCGTGCCGCCTCGACGCCGGCCTGCCACAGCGTCGTTTTCCCGACGCCCGCCTCACCGACGAGCACGAGGGAGGCCGAACCGGCAGCCGCGCAGTCGAGGAACAGCGCAACTTCGGCGAGTTCCTCCTCCCGCCCGATCACGGCGACGCCGGGCATCTGCTCCTCAAATCGTAAGGCCTTTGCGCCGGGCCTTCCGGCGTTTCGCACGATCTGAGAGCGACAGGGCTAAGATCGCACATCAAGCGAGAGGAGGCAAAAGTGGCTGAGAGCGTTCGTGACGCGATGACCGAGAACCCCCGCTCGATCGGCGCATCGGCGTCGGTGGTGGAGGCTGCGCGACTGATGCGAGACGACCACATCGGCTCGCTCCCGATCACCGACGACGAGAACCTGGTCGGGATGATCACCGACCGCGACATCACGACGAGAGTGGTCGCCGAGGCCGCAGACCCTCAGGCGACGCCGGTCGAGGACGTCTACTCGCGGGACCTCATCAGTGTCGAGCCCGACGAAGACCTCGACGAGGCGCTCCGACTCATGGCCCGCCACCAGGTTCGGCGGCTGCCCGTTGTCGAGAACGGGAGGCTCGTCGGCATCGTCGCCCAGGCCGACATCGCGCTCACCCTCAAGGAGAACGAGACGAAGACCGGTGAGCTCGTCGAGGCGATCTCCGAGCCCTCGGACGGAGAGCGCAGGTAGCTCAGAACGCGCTCGCGGCCGACTTCCACTCCTGCAGGCGTTGAGCGATGAGCTGGACCCGCTCCTCCGCGCTCCCGCCGTCCAGCACCTCGAGGTCCGAGGGGTCGGATCGAAGGTAGACGCCGGCGGTTCGGGCGTTCAGTCCGGCGTCGCGATCCGACCGTGTCGTCCAGTACCCGGTGGCGCGGTCGGCGGTCTCCAACCTGATCTCGCCTGCGCCCTCGAGCTGCGGGGCATTCGGGTCCCGGGGGCGCTCGCCCTTCCAGAAGTAGAGGATGCCGGCCGGATCCCTGCGCTCCTTCGCAGCCTCGCTCCAGTAGCGGGCCGACAGGGTGCCGTCCTCCTGCCAGGATCGGCCGTTCACGTTCAAGTCGCCGTCACGGTCCCGCGAGATGCTCAGGAGGCTCACCGCCGACGGTTCGTCTTCGGTCCGCATGGTGAGCGAGAGCTGCCACCACAGACCTTCGACCAGGCCGCGGCGACCCTCGGTCTCGATCGCCTTGCGAAGCTTCTGGTTGATCGTGCGGACCTCCGCCGCGCTGGTGGCCGGGTCGTAGCGGACGGAGGTCAGCCCGAGCAGGTCGCTGGGCAGCTTCGAGCCGGTCGCGTGGAGGATGAACGTGCGCCGGATCCCGAGCGCGCCGCCGAAGAGCCCGGCCTCGAACACCACGTTGTCGCGCGGCGACGCCTCGCCGGACTGGGACGCATCCGTCGTGGTCCAGTCGTCCTGGGCGAACACGAACGCGGCGAAATCGACCTCCTGGGAGAGCTCGACGAGCCGGTCGAGGGTGGACCGCCCCGGGTTGAACGTGGTCGTCCAGGGCTCGACGTCCGCGACGTCCTTGAGCCCACGCGTGATCGCCTCGAGCAGCTTGGCCTGCTTGCCCGACGACCCGAGGAAGATGCGCGGCTTGCTCATGCGCGATTCATGATTACGGACCTGGCGCAGCCGTCGGTTTGGCCGGACGCCAGAGGGGAGGGGGCGCCTTGGTAGCGCCCCCTCCCGCATGCTTTGCGGACTCAGCCGCCGAGCGCGGCCGCGCCGCCGACGACCGGCAGCGCGAGCGAGCTGCGCGCGAGGTCGAGCGTCAGCTGCGTGCCGGGCGCGGGCCGGATCGTGAAGTCGCGGTCGCTCGAGATGACCATGAGCGCGATCCGGTTCCCGGCCGGGACGATCGTGTCCTTGGGCTGCATGTCGACGTCGAGCCGGTAGAAGGTGCCGGGCCGCACGGGGATGTCGGACCGGTCGTTGTTGCGGTTCGCCGGGTCGAGCCATCCGCGCGTCAGGATGACGCCGTTGCCGCTCGGCGGGAAGCTGACCAGCGCTGCGGTCAGGTTCGCCTTAGACGCGCTGAACGCCATGTTCAGCAACGCCCTCGGCGTGCCGGAGATCCGCACCGGCTGCGCGAGCGGCGCCGTCTGGTAGATCAGCCTGACGTTCGAGGAGGCGGCGTTCGCCGACGTGATCCCGGCGATCGACGCGTCGTCGACCAGCGTCTCGGTCGCCGCCGCCGACGGGCCGAGCGTCAGACCGCCGCGCGCCGGCGCGCCCGGGGTGAGGTTCAGCGTGACCGGCTGCGTCGCCGGATCGGGCCACTCGGCGTACGGCGTCGGGTTCGCCGTCCCGCAGACGAGACTGACCACGGCGCCGTTGGCCACCTTCTGGCCAACCGCCGTGGCCACCGGCGAGGCGAGCACGACGTGCGTCGAGTCCGGGATGTCCACGATCAGGCGTGTCGTGTTCGTGATCGTGCCGCTGGCGTTCGTCTGCGGCACCGTCAGCGTGAAGCCGATCATGAACGGGCTCGTGTCGGCGACGGTCAGGGTCGCCGTGTTCGACTGGTCGCCCGTCACCGTCGTCTGCCGCGGCGGGCACGACGCCGCCTCGCGAACGACCCACGAGCGCGGCAGGTTCTCCACGCCGTTCTGGACGCCGTACAGGTACCGCGTGAACCACAGGTTGATCAGGACGTCCGGCGGTGACCCGCCGTGGCCGCCCTGGTGGAAGTAGAACATGTGCGGGACGCCCTGCCCCTTGAGCGCGTCGTAGAACTGCGCGGCGTTCTTCGTCATCACGTTGAAGTCGTTGTTGCCGTGCGCGAGGAGCGTGGCCGCATGGACGTTCTCGACGCTCTTCATGTAGTTGCGCTCCTGCCACGCTGCGTTGCGGTTGCCGGTGGCGCGGTCGATGTGCGTCCTCAGATAGTCGATCTCGGGCAGGCAGATCGTGCGCGGCGCCGTCTCGTCGATGCGCGAGTAGACGACGTCGGCGAGCACGTCGAGATCCTCGCCCTGGAACCCGTTGTTGTTGCCGGACGGGTTGGACGACGAGTGCGGCGCCCGCACCATGCCGTTGGCGCGGTAGTAGTCGTACCAGTCGGAGATGGCCGAGATCGGGACGATGGCGTCGAGTCCCTCGACCCCGGTGGTGGCCGCCGCCTCGGGGATCGTCCCGTTGTAGGACGTCCCCATCATGCCGACGTGCCCCGTCGACCACGATGCGACGACGGGCGTGCCACCCGTGCGGGCCGAGTACGCCGACGCGCGGCCGTTCAGCCAGTCGATCACGGCTACGGCCGCGAGCGTCTCGTTGCGGCCGCCGGAGGTCGGGCACCCGTCGGAGTGGCCCGTGCCGGGCGACTCGGCGTGCACGACTCCGAACCCGCGCGAGACCCACGGCGACTCGAAGCGCGTGCTGATCGTCGGGCTCGTGTTGAACGGCGTCCAGAACGGCGCCAACGCACGGAACGCGGGCGGGAACCCGAGCTCGTGGTCGACCGCCCAGTTGCTGTAGTCGTTGGCGGTGCCCGCGTAGTACGGGCTGTCCTCGAAGATGACCGGCACCTTCAGGCCGTCGCTGACGACCTCGCCCGGCGCCGTGAAATCGACGTGGATGCGGTCCTGCCTGTGGTCGCCGTCGCTGTCGAACGGCGCTTGCACCCAGGCCTCGCCGCTATGCCAGTCAGCTGGATTCGTCGAGAAGACGGCCTGCGCGAGGCCGTGCGCGAACGTTGGTACCGCTGGCTGGGGCTCTGCGGATGCGACGCCTCCACCGAAGACGACACCCGCCGCGACCGCCGCCGCTGCGGCCGCCCAAAGACGTGATCTCATGTCGACCCCCCTGGTCGTAGGGACCGGCACCGTACCAAGCCTTCGGCCTACATCGCGGTGCCGCAACGTCGGTGCGAAGAACTCAGTCGCGACGGCGGTAGGTGACCCGCGCGTCTACCTGCCAAGCGCGGGATCTCGCTCGGCCATGTCCGCGCCGGGCCTAGCGCTGCTCGTTCAGGGTCACGGCGGCGCGAACGAGCGTCTTCAACGCCTCCTCGTCGATCCTCTCGCCCTCGCGGAAGTCGATGGCACGCCTTGTGTTTCCCTCGAGACTGGAGTTGAAGAGGCCGGAAGGATCCTCGAGGGCCGCCCCTTTGGCGAAGGTCATCTTCACGACCTCCTTGTACGTCTCGCCCGTGCAGATGATTCCGTCGTGCGACCACACCGGAACGCCTCTCCACTTCCACTCCTCGACGACTTCGGGATCGGCTTCCTTGACCAAGGCGCGGAGCCGGCTGAGCAGCTCGCCCCGCCAGTCGCCCAGCTCCTCGATTCTCGCGTCGATCAGCTGAGAAGGGGACTTGCTTTCCTGCGGCCCGCTGTTCTCCATGCCCGTTTCTCCTTGGTCCCGAGACTTTGACAAGTGGGGCGTCAGCGCCACCGTGCCGAATCTACCTACCGGCGCGATCGCGGCCGGCTCCCCGGGACCCTGAGGCCCCGGGGAGTCGACCAGTGGCCTAAGCGGAGACGGGAGCCGGCTCGGCCTTGGGCGGAGCCTCGGTCTCCTCGAGACCGAGCCGCGGGAGCCACTGGAGCCAGCTCGGGAGGTACCAGTTCCAGTCGCCGAGGAGCTTCATCGACGCGGGCAGGAGCACGCCGCGGACGATGGTTGCGTCGAGCAGGATCGCCACCGCGAGCCCGACGCCGAACTGCTTGAACATCAGCATCGAGAGCGTCGCGAAGACCGCGAACACGGCGACCATCACGATGGCGGCGCTCGTCACGACGCCCGCGGTGGTCTTGATGCCGTGCGAGACGGCCTCGTCGGTCGAGAGGCCCTTGTCCACCGCCTCGCGGATCCGGCTCAGGAGGAACACGTGGTAGTCCATCGAGAGCCCGAAGAGAATCACGAAGAGGAGGAGCGGGACAACGGGGTCGATCCCGTTCGTCGACGTGAAGCCGAGGAGGCCGCTGCCCCAGCCGTGCTGGAAGACGAGCACCAGCACGCCGTAGGCGGCTCCCACGGAGAGCAGATTGAGCACGATCGCCTTCGCCGCGATGACGATCGACCGGAAGGCGAAGAGCATTAGTCCGAACGCGAGGACGAGCACGAAGCCGACGACGAGCGGGAGGTTCGACTTGATCCGGTCGGTCTGGTCCTTCCACTCGGCGGTGGCGCCGGTGACGCCCGCCTCGGTGCCCGGGACGGCGCCGACGGTCGTCGGCACGATCGCGCGGAGCGCGGCGAGCGACGCGCGTGACTCGGCGTCGGTGCCGCTCCCGTCGATCGGGATCGTGATGTTCGCGACCGTCGCGGCCTTGTTCACGTCCACCGTGACCGGCTTGTGTGCACGGCCGGTGGCGAGCGCCTCCGTCTCGAGCTTGGCGATCGCGGCCTGCATGGCCGGGGAGCCGACATCGCCCTCCACGACGACGCTCGCGGGGAGCGCGTTCCCGGGGAAGGCGTCCTGCATGCGGTCGTAGGCCTGCACCGCAGGGAGGTGCTTCGGGAACGTGTCCGGGCCCGTCACTGCCATGCGGAGCTGGATCGCCGGAAGCGCGAGCACGACCAGGAGCCCGCCGGCGAGGAGCGCCGAGAGGCGCGGCCGCCGGAGGACCCGATCCACGATCGCGCTCCAGAACCGGCCCTCGCGGGTTCCGCAGCGGCGGCCGAGGAACGGGATCCTGGACTTGTCCACCCGATCGCCCAGCTTCGAGAGTAGGGCCGGAAGCACGGTGAGCGAACCGAGCATCGCGATCGCGACCACCATGATCGTGGCGAGGCCGAACGAGGCGAACGTCGCGTCGCCGGTCAGGAACATCCCGGCCATCGCCGCCATGACGGTGAAGCCGGAGATGAGCACCGAGCGCCCGGAGGTCGCGGCCGCCGCCTCGATCGCAGCCCGATTGCTGCGGCCGGCAGCCCGCTCCTCGCGCGCACGGCGGAGGTAGAACATCGAGTAGTCCACGCCGACCGCGAGCCCGATGAGGAGGACGACGGCGCCGGCGGAGGGATCCACCGGAAGAAGCTGGCTCGGGATCGCGACGAGGCCGAACGTCGCGAAGACCGCGGTCAGGGCGAGGAGCAGCGGGATGCCCGCCGCGAGCAGGGCCCCGAACGCGATCACGAGGATCACGAGGGTGATCGGGAGCGACAGGAGCCCGGCCTTCGAGAGGTCTTCTCCGAACGCGGTGTTGATCGCGTCTACCGCGCTCGCTTCGCCGAACTCGCCGATGTAGAGCCCGGGGTGGTCCTTCTGGGCGTCGTCCACCTTGGCGAGGACGGGGCCGAGCTTGTCGGCGGCCTTGTCGGCCTCGCCGGCGATCTCGAACTCGACGAGCGCGGAGCGGCCATCCTTCGAGACCTGGCCGGAGCTGACGTTCCGCACGACGTCGACCGAGGAGACCTTGGCGACGACGTCCGCGACCGCGGCCTCGAACGCCGGGTCGGTCGCCTCGAGCGTCTTGCTCTGGATCAGAACGCTCTCGGCCGCCGGGCGCTTGAAGCCCTCATCGAGGATCCTGTCCATGCGGCCGGCCTCGCCGGGGCCGGCGGTGTTCGGGTCGATGTTCTTGGTGCCGACCGCACCGCCGATGGCGAAGGCGACGAGGACGAAGGCGAGCCAGCCGAAGGTGGCCGTCTTCCAGTGGTCGGCGCTCCAGCGGCCCATGCGAGCGGCCAGGTTGCTATGGGGGGACTTGGCGGACATAAGCATCAGCCTCCTTGGGGTGTCGGTGCTTTCGTTCATCGCCTCGGACGGTAGGAGGCGGCGGGCCCGCTGCCCTCGGCCACAGCGGCGATCTGCGCTCGTCCTCGTGGACGAACCCGGCCTCGTCCTCCAGGAGGAGGCAGCGGTGCGTTAATGCAGCCCTGACACCGATTGCCGCCGTCGACCTCTTCTGGCTGCCGCTCGGGGCGGGCGGCCATTCCGTGCGGCTCAACGGCAAGGTCTTCGAGGCGGGTGCCGCGGTTCTCGCCCGGCGCAAGCGCTGCGACCTCTACCACTCGGCGCTCGAGGTCTCCGTGCCGGAGGGGCGGTTCGTGATCGAGCAGGCGCCGGCCTGGAGCGGCCCCGAGGGCCGCGGTGTCGTCGCGGAGGGCGCGGTCGGCGCCCGGGCCGCGGGGCGCTTCCGGCTCTTCCGTTACGAGGTGCGCCGCTGGCGCGACGGCGCCATCCCGGACGCCGCCGAGGCGGTCGAGAGCCCCCGCCGGCTCAGCGCCGATCCCGTGTGCGCCGGGCGGCTGCTCAACCTCGTGCCGCAGGCGCCGACTCCGGTGTGGGGCCGCGACGAGCTCGGCGCCGGCGAGATGTGGAACTCGAACTCGCTCATCTCGTGGCTCGTCGTGCGGAGCGGGCTCGATGTCGAGTCGATCCCGCTTCCGCGCGGCGGACGAGCCCCAGGGTGGACCGCGGGCATCGTCGTCGCGCGGCGCACGTAGACGGAATGCCAGTGCGGGCGTCCACGTTCCGGGAGCCGTGGAGACGGTCGTCCCGGACGCGGGCCGCTGGGCATGGGAGGCCGCGATGCCGGTCGCAACCGAGCACCTCGGCCGCCCGTGCGTGGTCCTGCAGGACACGACCGGGGTCTTTGCGGACGCCGCCTTCGAGGACGGAGTGGTCGAGGTCGAGCTCGCCGTCGGCCGCAAGCGCGGATTTCACGGCGTGCTCTGGCGGGCCGAGGACGACCAGAGCTTCGAGGCGTTCTACGTGCGCCCGCATCAGGTCGGGAACCCCGACGCCGTCCAGTACACGCCGTTCTTCCACGGCGTCGGCGGCTTCCAGCTCTACCACGGGCCCGGCTACTGGGCGCCCGTCGAGTTCCCGCTCGACGAGTGGTTCACGATCCGCGTCGTCTTCACGGGCACCCGCGCCGAGGTCTACGTCGCCGACCTGGAGGTGCCCGCGCTCGCGATCGGCGAGCTGAAGCGCGCGCCCGCGGCCGGGAAGGTCGGCGTGCTGACCGGCCTCGCGCCGGTGCTCGTCGCCGGGCTCTCGTACGAGGCCGCGACGCCGGCGTTCCGCGCAGCGCCGCCGGAGAGCGCCCCGCCGGTCGCCGGCATCGTCGCGGACTGGTCGGTCTCGGACCCGTTCGCGGAGGAGCTGCTGACGGGCGCGCTGCCCGACGAGCTGCTCGCCGGGCGGACGTGGACGACGGTCGCGAGCGACCCCTCGGGCCTCGTGGACCTTGCGCGCCTCGCTGGGAACCGCGACAGCGCGAACACGGTCCTCGCGCGGACGACGCTGCGCTCACCGAGCGAGCGAACCGCCGAGCTCGCGTTCGGCTTCAGCGACCGCGTCGCCGTGTACCTGAACCGCCGCCTGCTCTACCGGGGCGACGACGCCTACCAGTCGCGCGACTACCGCTTCCTCGGAAGCATCGGCTGGTTCGACCGGCTCTACCTCCCGCTCGCCGAGGGCGAGAACGATCTCATCCTGGCGGTGTCGGAGGACTTCGGCGGCTGGGGGCTCCAGGCGAAGCTGTCCTGAAACGCCCGCGACGCGCTCCTCTCTCGGCATCATCAAGGCGTGCCGGTCGCGTGCACGCACCTCGACATGATCGAGCTGACGTCGCTTCCCGAGGACGTCCCCGGCTGTGAGGACTGCCTTCGCATCGGCGGCTGGTGGGTGCACCTGCGGATCTGCCTCACCTGCGGGCACGTCGGGTGCTGCGACTCGTCGCCGAACCGGCACGCGACCGCGCACGCCCGGTCGGTTTCGCATCCGATCATCCGGTCGCTCGAGACCGGTGAGGACTGGTGCTGGTGCTACGAGGACGAAGTGACGTTCACGGTCGATCTCTCATGAGCGCGCTTCCGGAGCTGCCGCTCGAAGCGTGGGAGCCCACCAAGAACACGCTGCACCTCTGGTGCCAGATCGTCGGCAAGGTCGCGCTCGCCGCCGCCGCGCCGCAGAACCATTGGTGGAGCGCGACGCTCCGCGTGGACTCGCGCGGCCTGGCGACCCGGCGCCTGCGCTCGCAGCAGCGCGACTTCGAGCTCGCGTTCGACTTCGTCGACCACGCGCTCGTGATCCGCACGATCGGCGGCGAGGTCGAGTCGTTCCCGCTCGAGGACGGCCTCTCGGTCGCCGGCTTCTACGAGCAGCTCTTCGCCGCGCTCACCCGTCTCGGGATCGACGTGACGATCAAGGCCGAGCCGTACGGCCTACCGGCGTTCACGACGCCCTTCGCCGAGGATCACGAGCACGCGTCGTACGACCGCGCATACGTCGACCGGTTCTGGCACTCCCTGTGCTGGGTCGACCGGACGTTCCAGGAGTTCGGCGGCTGGTTCACCGGCAAGACGAGCCCCGTGAATCTCTACTGGCACGGCTTCGACCTCGCGATCACTCGCTTCTCCGGCCGCCGCGCGCCCGACATGCCCGAGGCGAACGCCGTGAACCGCGAGGCGTACTCGCACGAGGTGATCAGCTTCGGCTTTTGGCCCGGCGACGAGAAGGTCCGCAGGCTCACGTTCTACTCGTACACGGCGCCCGAGCCGCCGGGCCTCGCGGAGTGCCAGCTCCGCCCGGCCGCCGCGCGCTGGGAGCCGATCGGGTCGAGCCACCAGGCGCGGCTCGACTACGACGACGTACGGACCGCCGACGACCCGCGCGCCGCGCTCCTCGAGTTCCTCCAGAGCGCCTACGAGGCGGGCGTGGCCACCGCCGGCTGGGACGAGAAGGCGCTCCGCTCGAACTGGTATCCCCGCGGCGGCAGCTAGCCGCGTGGAGCGCGAGTGCGGCTCGGCTTGCCGGTGGCGCCCTGGCGCAAGCCGTCCATGAGGAGCGCGAGCACTCTCCTCGCGTGATCGTCCCAGCCCGGCTCGTCGGGGATGAACCAGATCGCGCCGGTCGCGTGGATGACGTCTTCGGGCTCGATGTCGGCGCGGATCGTCCCCGCTGCGACCGCGGCCTCGAGCAGTGACGTCAGTGCGGCGACGATCTGCCGGCGCGCCTCGTCGTAGAAGCCGGAATCGGACGCGGCCATCGAGCGCAAGGCGGTCGAGAGGCCGCGCTTCGTCACGGCGTAGTCGACGAAGCGGTTCATCCACTCCGCAAGCGCGGCGTCCGGCGGATGGTCGTGCAGCAGCCCCTCGATGTCGCAGAGCTGCTCGACCTCGCTGCGATAGGCGGCCTCGATGAGCGCCTCGCGGGTGGGGAAATGCCGGTAGATCGTCCCGACCCCCACGCCCGCCGCATCCGCGACCGCCTTCATGGACGCGTCCGGCCCCTCGGCGGCGAACACGTCGAGCGCGGCGGTGAGAAGCCGCTCGCGGTTGCGCGCCGCGTCGGCTCGGGTCTTCTTCTCTTCGGCGTGTGTGCTCATGGGTGGCGCTGAAACGGAATACGATTCCGTTTGTGCTAGGCTCCTCTCGAAACGGACTGCCTGTCCGTTTTCCACATAGTAGCTGGGAAGGAGACCATGAGCACCGCGATCCTCATCACCACTCCGTACGACTCCCGCTCCACCGCACGAGATGTCGTCGCCGACCTCGACCTGGCCGGCAAGCGCGCGATCGTCACGGGCAGCTCCTCGGGCATCGGCATCGAGACCGCGAGGGCGCTCGCCGCCGCCGGCGCAGAGGTCACGCTGGCCGTCCGGAACATCTCGGCGGGGCAGCGCAGTCGCCGCGGACATCGTCGCGACGACCCGCAATGACGCTGTCCTCGTCGGCGAGCTCGACCTCGCCGATCCCCGGTCGATCACGTCCTTCGTCGAGCGGTGGGCCGGCCCGCTCGACATCCTCGTCAACAACGCCGCCGTCATGGCGATCCCCGACCTGGAGCTGACACTGCAGGGCTGGGAGCTCCAGTTCGCGACGAACCACTTGGGCCACTTCGCGCTCGCCCTGGGACTGCACGATGCGCTCGCCGCCGCGGCCGCCGGCGCGCGGATCGTCTCGGTCAGCTCACGGGGCCACCTCGACTCGCCGGTGGTCTTCGAGGACATCAACTTCACGTCGCGCCCGTACGACCCCATGCTCGCCTACGCGCAGTCGAAGACGGCCAACGTCCTCTTTGCGGTCGAGGCGGCCGAGCGCTGGGCCGACGACGGCATCACCGCGAACGCCGTCCACCCCGGCGCGATCGAGGTGACCAATCTCTCGCGCCACCTCGACCCCGCCTATCTCGAGCGGCTGAAGGCAACCGGCGCCTATCGCTACAAGACGCTCGAGCAGGGCGCCGCCACGAGCGTCCTCGTGGCGACGTCCCCGCTGCTCGAGGGCGTCGGGGGCCGCTACTTCCAGGACTGCAACGAGGCTCCGGTGGTCGATCCGGACGACGCAGGCCGCGCGACCTCCGGGGTCGCGTCGTACGCCCTGGATCCGGAGAACGCAGAACGGCTTTGGGAGGTTTCGGCCGCGGCGCTCCGCTAACGAACGCTGGACGGTCGCGACGGCTCGAGCCCGCTGAGGCTTCGAGCCACAAATGCTTCACACTGCACGCGTGGAGCGCGTCTCGGCCCTGCGCGTCGACGCGGCCGGAAGGGTCTCGGCCTGATGGCGCCCGCCGTGGACACGGTGGAATCCCGGGAGAAGAAGCGCACGTGGACCTTCGTCCTCCTGGTGGATCAGGAGGAGGGGAGGCGCAACCGCCGGACGATCGACGCCGTGCTCCTGGCGGTCGGCGCGCTCGTCGCCGCTCTCACGGGCGTGGTCGCCCACACGGCCGCCTCCGAGGACAACGAGGTCGCGCAGGCGTTCGTCACGGTCCTCGCGTGGGCCGAGGCGTTCTGGCGCATCGTGCTCGTGGCGCTTCTCGTGCTCGCCTTCGCGATCGTGGTCGACGTCCTGGCGCGCCGGCGGTGGGCGCTCGCCCGCGACGTGTTCGTCGCGCTGGCGCTCGTCGTCGGCCTGGGCATCCTGCTCGGACGCGCCGTCGAGTCGGACTGGCTCGTCGTCGAGGGCGACCTCTGGTCGCGCTGGGGCTTCCCCGAGCTTCGCCTCGCGACCGCGACCGCGGTCCTCACGGTTGCCGGGCCGGAGCTCGTGCGGCCGGTTCGCGTGGCTGCCACCTGGCTCGTTCCGCTCGCGGCGCTCGGGGTCGTCGCGATCGGCGCGGCCGGCCCGTCCGCCGCGCTCGGCGGGCTGGCGATCGGTCTGGGCGCCGCCGCTCTCGTCCGCCTCGCGTTCGGCTCTGCGGCGGGCGTGCCTCCTACCGAGAGCGTCCGCACCGCGCTCTCGGCGCTCGGGGTCGAGCTGAGCGATCTGCGGCCCGCCGACGAGCAGCACGTCGGCTCGGCCGAGTACGTCGGGCACGACGCCGACGACCATCCGGTCAAGGTGCGCGTGCTCGGGCGGGACGCGCAGGACACGCAGCGCCTGGCGCGCCGCTGGCGCTCGCTCGCATACCGGGATCCCCCGAGGAGCGCCGCGGCCGGACGCCTGGAGCAGGTGGAGCACGAGGCCCTCGCGACGCTCATGGCCGCGCAGGCCGGGGTCCGGGTTCCGGCGGTCGTGACGGCCGCGCTCGGAGCGAGTGGCGATGCGATCATCGTCACGCGCGAGCCCGACGTCGAGCCGCTCGAGGACTCGGCCCGCTGAGCAGGTCACGGACGAACTGCTGCGCGACCTCTTCGAGCAGGTGACTCGGCTGCACGCGGCGGGCATCTCGCACGGCAGGCTCAACCTGAGCAACGTCATCGTCGTGGACGGCGCGCCCGTCATCAGGGAGCTCGCCGCTGCGACGCTCGGCGCCCCGCAGGCCGCGCTCGACATGGACGTGGCCGAGCTCCTCGTCGCGACCACCGTCCTTGTCGGACCGGAGCGAGCCCTCGACCGTGCCGTTGAAGGCGGCTGGACGAAGGCCGTCGGCCGCGCGCTGCCGTACCTCCAGCGGGCCGCCCTCACCCCGCACGTCCGCGACCTCGCTCGCGAGCACGACGTCGCGCTGAAGCAGCTCCGAAAGGACGCGGCCGCGGCGACCGGGCAGGAGAAGCCGCCCGAGCTCGCGCCGCTTCACCGGGTCACCTTCAAGAGCCTCGCGCTGAGCGCCCTTCTGGTCTTTGCCGCCTATCTCCTCATCACCCAGCTCGCCGAGATCGGCTTCGGCACCATCGCCGACCAGCTCCGCGGCGCCAACGTCGCCTGGGTGGGGCTGGCCCTGCTCGTGGCACAGACGACCTTCGTGGCCCAGGCCGTGTCGCTCCAGGGCGCGGTGGTGGCTCAGCTGGCGCTTCTGCCGACCGTCGCCCTCGAGTCGGCGATCAAGTTCATCAACCTGACCGTGCCGAGCTCGGCGGGCCAGATCGCCATCAACATCCGGTTCCTCCAGCGGATGGGGGTTCCGACCGAGCAGGCGGTCGTGTCGGGCGCGGTCGACGGGGTGTCGGAGACGGTCGTCCAGGTGCTGCTCGTCTTCGCGACGCTGCCGTTCATCAGCGCCGGTGTCGACACGAGCCAGTTCGGGATCGGAACGCCGGACACCCGCCTGGTCGTCGCGATCGTCGTCGCGCTCGTCGTCGGGCTTGCCGTCGTGCTGGGCGTGCCGTCGCTCCGCGCCAAGGTCGTCCCCACCGTGAAGAGTGCGCTCTCCGCGCTCTGGTTCGTGGCGAAGACGCGGCGCAAGCGGGTCCAGCTCTTCGGCGGGAACATCGCGGCCGAGCTGCTCTTCGCGCTCACGCTCGGCGCCGTCTGCCATGCCTACGGCGTCGACCTCTCGCTCGCCGAGCTCGTCTTCATCAACACGTCGGCCTCGGCCTTCGCGAGCCTCATGCCGGTCCCCGGCGGGATCGGCGCGGCCGAGGCGGCCCTCACCGCCGGCCTCACCGCCGTCGGCGTGGACGAGTCGACCGCGTTCGCGATCGCATTCACCCACAGGCTGTGCACGTTCTACCTGCCGCCGATCTGGGGCTTCTTCTCGCTCCGCTGGCTGACGACCAAGGGCTACGTCTAGGCCGTACCGGCGCGCACGATCTCGACCAGCTCTTCGATCCGGTCGCGGTGCGTGTGGACGCTCAGGATGCACGCGCGGATCGTCATCCGACCGTGCACCTGCGTGCTCGACAGGAACACGCGGCCGCTCCGGTTGACGTGGTCGAGGAGCGCCGCCGTGGCCTCGTCGGTGTCGCGGCGGAAGCACACGATGGAGAGCTCGGGCTCCCACGGCACCTCGAGGCCCGGGATCTCGCGGAGCTCGGCGTGGAGAAACCGCGCCAGATCGAGCTTCTCGTCGAGCGCCTCGCGGAAGGCGCCGAGGCCGTGGAGCATGACCGGGAGCCAGACGCGCAGGCCGCGCGGGTCGCGCGTGAGCTCGGCCGAATAGTTGGCGAAGTCCGGGATCTCGGCCTCGTCGGAGAGATCCTGGAGGTAGTCGCCGTGCACCTCGTGCGCGGCTCGGAGCGTCCGCGCCGTCGCGGACGAGCACGGCGCCCGTGCCGTACGGGAGGAACATGCCCTTGTGCGGGTCGAGGACGATCGAGTCCGCCCGCTCGATCCCCGCGAAGCGTGCCGGCCGCGCTCGGTGAGCTGGAAGAAGCCGCCGTAGGCCGCGTCCACGTGGAGCCACAAGCCGAGCTCGCCGGCGGCGTCCGCGAGCGCGCCGAGGTCGTCCACCGCGCCGGTGTTCGTGGTGCCGGCGGTGGCGACGAGCAGAGCCGGGCGAAGGCCGGCGGCGAGGTCGGCTGCGACCGCCGAGCGCAGGGCGTCGAGGTCCATTCGCATCTCCGGCGTTGTGGCGACGACGCGGACGTTGCGCCGCGGGAAGCCCGCCAGCGCGGCCGCCTTCGCCGTCGCGCCGTGGGTCTCCGAGGTCACGTAGACCGTCCCGTCGAGGAAGTCCTCGCCGAGCTTGGCGTGGCGCGCGGTGACGACGGCCGAGAACGTCGCGATCGAGCCGCCCGTCGTGAGCGTCCCGCGCGCCTCCGGCGGAAAGGCGAAGAGGCCGCAGAGCCAGCGAAGCGCGGTCGCCTCGAGCTCGGCGGCGACGGGCGCCGGCTCCCAGAGGTTCACGAACCGGTTCTGCGTCTTCGCGATGAGGTCCGCGAGCGCGGACGTGAAGAGTCCGCCGCCCGGGACGTACGCCATCCACCCGTCGCCGGTCGTGTCGTGGCCGACGCTCCCCGCGGCGGCGACCGTGTCGAGGACGTCGGCGAGCGGCCGGCCCTCCTCCGGCGGCGGTGTCCGCACGCGCGCGAGGGCCTCTTCGAGTCCGGTGAAGTCGGAGGCCGGGGCGTCGGCCCGCCTATTCGTGAACGCCACCAGGTACTCGAGCGCCTCCTCGGTGAGCGAGCGGACGGCGTCTCCGTCGGGCTCTAGGGGGACGCCGTCCACCCGGCGAGATTACGGCGCTAATCCGCGCGTGTGAAGTCCATGACCCAGTTCGTCTCCCAGGTCTCGCCGCCGTCGGCCGAGAACGCCTGCTCCCACCGCGGCGTCGGCGTGGTGATGCCCGACCACGTGAACCGCACGAGGATCGGCCGGCCGTCGAAGAGGTCCTCGCCCTCGAAGACGCCGGTGTCGCCCGAGAAGGTGCCGAACACGGGTGGGTCGAGCACGCCGGAGCGGCGGCTGTCCGCCCAGTAGATCGACCAGCACTTCTGCACGGGATCGAAGAAGCGGAACGACATCCCGATGAAGCCGCCGTCGTGGTCGGTGCGGAACTCGTCCTCGTTGGCGAGGCCGTCCATGAGGAACCGCGCGACGACCTCCGCGTCGAACTCCTCCCACTCGTCCGAGCCGGCCAGCCGCTCGACGAGCCGCCGGTTCCGGACGTTCCACGAGCCGATCCAGAAATCGAAGTCGCGGACGCCCGCCTTCGTCTGCACTGCGCTGCTGCTCATGGGAACTCCTCTCGTATGCATCGAGAGCGAGGCTAGCGGCGAAATAGGGCCGATCAGGCCCTCTATCTCTGCTTGACTCCACTCGTGCTCACGCCGACGTCTCGACTCCTCGAGCTGCTCGAGCTGCTGCAGGCCCGGCCGGCCATGACCGGGCGGGAGATCGCCGACCGCCTCGCGATCGACACGCGCACCGTGCGCCGCTACATCGCCGCGCTCCAGGAGCTCGGGATCCCGGTCGAAGGGCAGCGCGGCGTCGGCGGCGGCTACCGGATGCGGCCCGGCTTCCGGCTTCCGCCGCTCATGCTGAGCGACGACGAGGCGGTGGCCGTCGTCTTCGGCCTCGTCGCCGCGCGCCAGCTCGGGTTCGACGCCACGACGGATCCGGTGGACAGCGCGCTCACGAAGATCCACCGCGTGCTCCCCGACACGCTGCGGCGCCAGGTCGAGGCGCTCGAGACGACACTCGGCTTCACGGCGTCCGAGACGGCGGGCGTCCCGGTGAGCGGCGACACCGTGCTCCTCCTCGCGGACGCCGTCCGCCGGCGGAAGCGGCTCCGCGTCGGCTACAGGTCGTACGAAGGCGCCGAGACCGAGCGTGAGCTCAGCCCGCACGGGCTCGTCGTCCATTCCGGCCGCTGGTACCTCGCCGCCTTCGACCACACTCGCGACGACCTCCGCACCTTCCGGGTGGACCGCATGCGGGACACGACCGCGACGGACGAGTCGGCGGTCGCCCCGCCCGACGGCTTCGACGCGGTCGCGCACGTCAGCACGTCGCTCGCCCGCGTGCCGTGGAACTGGGAGGTCGAGGTGCTGCTCGACCTGCCCGTGGACGAGGCGGCGAAGCGGATCCCGCCGACGCTCGGCGAGCTCTTCGAGACCGAGGACGGGACGATCCTCCGCATGCGCGTGGGCTCGCTCGACTGGATGGCGACCGTGCTCGCCGGGCTCGGCTGCGACTTCACGATCCGCCGGCCCGGCGAGCTCAGAGAGAGCGTCCGCGCGCTCGGCGAGCGCCTCGCACAGCAAGCGTGAGTCTCGCTCCGCCTCGCGCACGACGCGAGATCGCTCTCGCGGATGAGGACGCAGGCGCACGCAGGGAGTACCGTCGGCTCGATGAACCTCGTGCGCCGATACGGCCTCGACTCGCTGGTCGTCCTCGCCTCGCTCTTGAGCGCGCTCGACGTGGCGCTCGGGACCGGTGGGGGGAGCGCACCGACGCTCAATTCATGGCTCGCGGTCCCGGCGGTCGCGCTGATCCCGCTGACGCTGCTCGCGCGGCGGCGCTTCCCGTTCGGCGCACCCGCCGCGCTCTGGCTCTACGCCGCCGCACTCTCCTTCGTGGACGGACGGCTCATCGTCTACTCGATCGGCACGTACGCGGCCGGGGCGGCCGCATCGTTCCTGCTCGGCAACCTCGGCGACGCGCCCCAGGGGCGAATAGGCCTCCTCGTCGTACTCGGCTCTGCGGCGATCATCGTCTTCAACGACACCGAGCATGCAGCCGGCGAGGCGATCTTCGTTCCCGTCCTCATGGGGCTCGTCTGGCTCGCGGGCTTCGCGCTTCGCAAGCGCACCGTCCAGGCAGAGTCGGCGGTCGCCGAGGAACGCCTGCGCATCGCGCGTGAGCTGCACGACATCGTCGGGCACAGCGTCAGCGTCATGACCGTGCAGACCTCCGCGGTCCGGCGACTCCTCCGGCCCGACCAGGCGAAGGAGCGCGAGGCCCTCGAGGCGGTCGAGCGGACCGGGCGCGAGGCGCTCGCCGAGATGCGGCGGCTCGTCGGCGTTCTGCGCGACCCCGACGACTCGGCCGAGCTCGCGCCGCAGCCGAGCCTCAGCCGGATCGACGACCTCGTGACGCATGCGCGCGACTCGGGCCTGCCGGTCGACGTCTCCGTCGAGGGGGACCCCGTGCGGCTTCCCCCGGGCGTCGATCTCGCGGCGTACCGGCTGGTGCAGGAAGGGCTCACGAACGCGCTCCGGCACGCCGAGGCGAGCCGCGCCGAGGTGCGCGTCCACTACACGGCCGGCCACGTCGAGGTCGAGGTCACCGACGACGGCCGCGGATCCGACGGCACGGGCGGCGGAGGCCACGGCCTCGTCGGGATGCGCGAGCGCGTCTCGATCTACGGGGGCGAGCTCGAGGCCGGCCCGCGCGCCGAGGGCGGCTACCGGCTGCGCGCCCGGCTTCCGGTGGACGGATGAGCGTCCGCCTCCTCATCGTGGACGACCAGGCGCTCGTCCGCGCCGGCTTCCACATGATCCTCGAGGCCGAGTCCGACCTCGAGGTGGTGGGCGAGGCCGCCGACGGCCGCGAGGCCCTCGCGGAGGCTCGGCGCCTGCGGCCGGACGTCGTCCTCATGGACGTCCGCATGCCGGGGATGGACGGGATCGAGGCGACCCGGCAGCTGCTCGCGACGGACGCGACGGCGAAGGTCGTGATGCTGACGACCTTCGACATGGACGAGTACGTCTACGAGGCGCTGCGGGCCGGGGCGAGCGGCTTTCTCCTCAAGGACGTCCCGCCGGAGCAGCTCATCGCGGGCATCCATGCGGTCGCCTCGGGCGACGCGCTTGCTCGCCCCCTCGGTGACGCGCCGGATGATCGAGGAGTACATGCGCCGACCGCCGGAGGGAGTGCGCACGCCGCCGGCCGGGGTGGCCGACTTGACGGCCCGCGAGCGCGAGGTGCTCGAGCTGATGGCGCGCGGCCGCTCGAACGCGGAGATCGCGCAGGAGTTCGTCGTCAGCGAGACGACCGTCAAGACGCACGTCGCGCACGTGCTCATGAAGCTCGGCCTGCGCGACCGCGTCCAGGCCGTCGTGTTCGCGTACGAGTCGGGCGTCGTCCAGCCGGGCGACGCGTAGACGGAGAGCCCGGCGCACCGGGCTCTCCGTGAAAGCCGGCGGGCTAGTAGCCCACGCCTCCGCCGCCGCCGTTTCCGGCGAACACGACGATGAGCACGACCGCCACGACTGCAAGGGCGACCGCGCCTGCGATCCAGAGCGTTCTGTGCGAGAGCGGCATCTCAACTCCCTTCGTCTCGTGAACAGAACGAACCGTTGGCCGAGAGAACGGCTCGGCGCACGCCGGTGTTCCCGAGAAGGCGAACGGAGCGGGCGTATGGTGCACGACCGTGGACGTCGTGATCGTCGGCGCGGGGACGTTCGGCGGCTCGCTCGCCTGGTGGCTCGCACGCGAGGGGCACGGCGTCACGCTCGTGGACCAGTTCGAGCCGGGAGACCGCCGCGCGAGCTCGGGCGGTGAGACGCGCCTCCTCCGGTGCGCCCACGGCGAGGATGCGGACTACACGGCGATGGCGCGCCGCGCGCGGACCCTCTGGCGCGAGCTCGAGGCCGAGTCCGGCGAAGACCTCTTCGTCGAGTGCGGCTACGCCTGGTTCGCGCGCCGCGAGGACGGATGGGAGGCCGCCTCGGAGCCGGTGCTCGCCGCCCAGGGGATCCCGGTCGAGCGTCTCGACGTCGCCGAGGTGGCCGCGCTCTACCCGAGCTTCCGCGGCGACGGCCTCGCCTTCGTGCTGCTCGAACCCGAGGCCGGCGTGCTCCGCGCGGAGCGGTCGGTGCGGACGCTCGCCGCGCAGGCGGCCGCCCACGGGGCGCGGATCCTGCGCGCACGGGCGGTGCCGAACGGCCGGGCCGCGGTCCTCGAGGACGCGACGCGGCTCGAAGGAGACGTCGTCGTCTGGGCCTGCGGCCCCTGGCTCGGGACGCTCTTCCCCAATCTGGTCACGCTGAAGGTCACGCGCCAGGAGCCGCTCTTCCTCGACGGTGGCCCGGCCTGGCGTGCTCCGCTCCCGGCCTGGTGCGACTACGACGCCGGTCGATGGGGGTCGGCTGACATCGACGGGCTCGGCGTGAAGGCCGCAATCGACGAGGACGGCCCGCCGGTCGACCCGGACGCCGAGCTCACCGGCGAGGCGCTCACCGAGCCGCAGGTCCGCGCGTACCTTCGCGAGCGCTTCCCCGCGCTCGGGGACGCCCCGCTGCTTCGGACGCATGCCTGCCGCTACGAGATCACGCCCGACACGCACTTCATCGCGGCGCCGCACCCGGAGGAGCCGGGCGTGTGGATCGTCGGCGGCGGCTCGGGGCACGGGTTCAAGCACGGCCCCGCGCTGGCGGAGCGCATCGTCGCCGCCCTCGAGGGCCGGGCGGAGCTCCCGCCGCACTTCGCGCTCGGCGAGCGGCCGAGCTCCCGGAACCTCCGCACGCGCGGCGCCGGCGACTGACCCGACACAAGCTTGCTGCGCGCGTCACTAAGTGGTTGTGTGCGCGGCAACCCAGCTCAAGGAGAGACCATGCGCAATCTGCTGCGATACCGCCCCTCCCTCGGGACCCTGCTCGGAGCGACCGCCCTGTTCGTGGCGCTCGGCGGGACGACCTATGCCGCCACGGGCGGCGCCTTCGTCCTCGGCCATGCGAACGGCGCCACGAGGCAGACACGGCTCTCGGCGCCATTGAACAACCCCGCGTTCAAGGTCACGAACAAGAGCGCCGGCGCGAACGCGGCCGGGATCGGCGTGACGGTCGCGCCGGGCAAGCCGCCGATCGTCGTCAACGCCGCGGCCGGCAAGGCGACGAACCTGAATGCGGATCTGCTGGACGGGCTCGATGTGACGGCGTTTTTCCGGGCGCGCGAGCTCGTCTCGGACAGCGTCGCCGGACACGGAAGCATCAACACGAACTCGATCGACTGCCCGGCCGGGAAGCTGCCGGTCGGCGGCGGCGGCGGGGCATTCGGCGCCATCGACACCGGCGCGAACACCGGCCCGCGGCTGGTCGCGAGCATCCCGACGGCCACCGGCTGGCGCGTCGATGCCCACGCGGCCACCGCCTACGCGGGCATCTGGACACTTCACGTGTTCGCCGTCTGCGCGGCGACCTCGTGAACGACCCGGAGGGCCCCGGCGACCCGGGACCCTCCGGCGAAACGGCGGCTAGTGGAAGAGCCCGCGCATGGCGGCGATGCTCGCCGAGATGCGCGCGTGCGGATTGGCGCCGCGGGTGAACTTGCCGCGACACCTGGACGTGTTCTTGATCCCGAGCAGCCAGACGTCGGGCGACCCGCCGAAGTACTGGAAGTCGAGGCCGGTCGTCTCGCCCCAGTTGTTCAGCGCGAGACCGCCCGGCGCGAACGGATACGTGGCCGCGTTGTTCGGGTCGAACGTGGAGAAGTTCGGAAGCGGGTTCGCCGGCGCGGCGTACGGGCCGGGCGTGCCCTCGAGGCCGAACCAGGCGTAGTCGATGAACTGCGTCACCGGATACCGCACGAGGCAATTGAGCTTTGCCGTGAGCGCGGTGATCGCCGCGTCCTGCTGGCGCTCGGTGCGGGCAGATGCCGTACCTGCCCCCACCGCGCCGAGCACCGCGACCAGGCCGATCGTGACTGCGAGGCGCTTCAAAGTGACCTCCCTCCGTTTCTCGGAGCCGGGATGTCCGTCTCCCCCACGACGAGTATCCGCCCATCGGCCGAAGACTCCAAGAGTCCGAGTAAGGTGGCCGCATGGCGGTCGTCCTCCTCGTCGGAACCCGCAAGGGCTGTTTCCTTCTCGAAAGTGACGAAAGCCGCCGCGACTGGCGCGTGCGCGGCCCCTACTGCGAGGGCTGGCCCGTTTACCACGCGATCTACGACGCGGACTCGGAGACGATCTTCGCGGCCGCGGCGAGCGAGTGGCACGGCGCGGGCGTCTGGCGAAGCGGCGACCTCGGCGAGACGTGGACGCTCTCGAGCGAGGGCCTCTCGTACGGCGAGGACGGCGAGCTCAAGCTCTCGAAGGTCTCCGGGCTGAGCGCGGCGCACGGGCGCCTGCTCGTCGGCGCCGAAGCGGCGGGCATCTTCGAGTCCACGGACGGTGGCAAGACGTTCTCGCTCAAGTCCACGCTCGACGGCCAGCCGGGCCGCGAGGCCTGGAACGTCCCGTCGAACCAGCCGCCCGGGCACCTCGGGATGCCGGCGATCCTGCCGCACCCGGACGACCCGAAGCGCCTGTGGGTGATCGTCCAGGGCTTCGGGATCTTCGAGACGACCGACGACGGCGAGACCTGGACGCCGCGCAACAAGGGGCTCCGCGCCGACTGGCCGCTCGAGGACCCCGAGGTCGGCTACTGCGTCCACAAGATGGTCATGGCGCCCGACAAGGAGCGGCTCTACCAGCAGAACCACGTCGGCATGCACCGCTCGGACGACGCCGGGCTGACCTGGACCGAGATCACCGAGGGCCTGCCGACCGAGTTCGGCTTCGCCGCCGCGGCCCACCCGCACGACCGCGACTCCTTCTACGTGATCCCGCTCGACCCCGGCCACGGCCGCGTCATGCCGGACGGCCACGCGTCGGTCTGGCGGACGCGCGACGCCGGCTCGAGCTGGGAGCGGCTCGACAACGGCCTCCCGACCGAGGACGCGTACCTCGGCGTGCTGCGCGAGGGCATGGCGATCGACGCGCTCGACTCGCCCGGCCTCTACTTCGGCACGAGCACCGGCCAGGTGTTCGCGAGCGCCGACGAGGGCGACTCGTGGAGCGAGATCGCGAGCTACCTGCCGGCGATCTCCTCGGTCGAGGTCGCGGTCGTCGCGTAATCGTGGCCGAGCTGCACCTGCCCGCAACGCTGCCCTCCCTCTTCGCCGGCCTGCCGCGCTCACTCGACGTGGACGCGGCCACGGTGGACGACGCAATCGACCGCTTGGACGAGCAGTGGCCGGGTCTCCGGGACCGGCTCTGCGAGCCGGGACCCAAGCTCCGGCGCCACATCAGGGTGTACGTCGACCGCGGGCCAGCCGAGCTCTCGACAGAACTTGCCGCCGGCTCGCGGGTCGATGTGATCGCCGCGATTAGCGGCGGCTGACATGAACACCGAAGCGCTCGTCCGCGACGTGATCCTGCGCGACGGCGCGACGCTGCGGCTCCGTCCGCCAGGCGGCGAGGATACGGACGCCGTGCTCGCATTCTTCGACGGCCTTTCCGAGCGGAGCCTGTACCTCCGCTTCCACGAGCGGCCCGCGGTGGACGCCGCACTGGTCGAGACGATGCTCGATCCCGACTGGACCGGCCGGGGCTCGCTCGTCGGCGTCGTGGACGGACGCGTCGTCGCCCTCGCGAGCTGGGCGCGGCTGCGCGATCCGCGCCGGGCGGAGGTCGCGTTCGCCGTGGACGACGCCTTCCAGGGACGCGGCATCGGGACCCGCCTCGTGGAGCAGCTCGCCGACCTGGCGGCCGAGCAGGGGATCGAGACGTTCGTCGCGGAGGTCCTGATGCAGAACACGGCCATGCTGGACGTCTTCGCGGGCGCCGGGTTCGAGGTCACGCGCGAGCATGACGCGGGCGTGGTCGAGGTCGTCTTCCCGGTCGCCGCGACGGAGACGTTCCGCGCCCACGTGGACGAGCGCGACCACTTCGCCGTCGTCGCGTCCCTCCGGCCGTTCTTCGCGCCGGAGAGCGTCGCCGTCCTGGGGGCCTCCCAGCGGGAGGGCTCGATCGGCAACGCGGTGCTCCGGAGCATCGTTGAAGGCGGCTACACGGGCCGCGTCTACGCGGTGAACCGCCGAGGCGAGGAGGTTGTGGGCGTCGCGGGCCACGCGACGGCGGCCGAGCTCCCCGAGACCGTCGACTTCGCCGTCGTCTGCCTCCCGGCCGAGGTCGTCGTCGAGGCGGTGGAGGAGGTCGTCGCGCGGGGAACGCGCGCCGTCTGCGTCATCTCGGCCGGCTTCGCGGAGACGGGGCCTGAGGGCGCCGAGCGCGAGGCGCGCCTCCTCGCGACCGCCCGGGAGTCGGGAGCGCGGCTGCTGGGCCCGAACTGCCTCGGCCTCTCGGTTGCCGCCGCCCGGCTGAACGCCACCTTTGCACCGCGTGGGTTTCCGGCCGGACCGATCGGGTTCGCGTCGCAGAGCGGCGCGATCGGGCTCGCGCTCCTCGAACGGGCCCGCGAGCGCGGGCTCGGCTTCTCCGCGTTCGTCTCGATGGGAAACAAAGCCGACATCTCGTCGAACGATCTTCTCGAGCACTGGGAGGAGGACGACGCTACGCGCCTGGTCGTGCTCTACGTCGAATCCTTCGGGAACCCGCGCAAGTTCAGTCGTATCGCCCGGCGGGTGGGCGGGACGAAGCCGGTGCTCGCCATCAAGAGCGGCAGTAGCGGCGCAGGCGCCCGGGCGGCCTCCTCGCACACCGCGGCGCTCGCCGGGTCCGAGGCCGCCGTCGACGCGCTCTTCCGCCAAGCGGGCGTCATCCGCTCGGCCTCGCTCGAGGAGCTCCTGGACGCCGCCACGCTCCTCACTCACGAGCCGCTTCCCGAAGGGCGCCGCGTCGGGATCCTGACGAACGCGGGCGGGCTCGGGATCCTCTGCGCCGACGCCTGCGAGGCCGCCGGTCTCGAGGTGCCGCGACTCGCGGCGTCGACCGTCGAGCGCCTGCGCGAGCTTCTCCCGGAGGCCGCGAGCACGGGGAATCCTGTGGACCTCCTCGGCTCCGCGACCGCAGAGCTCTTCGAGCGGGCGCTGCCCGTCCTGCTCGCGGACGAGGGCCTCGACTCCGTGATCGCGCTCTTCGTGCCCGCTGCGAACGTGACCGCTCCCGACGTCGCGGCCGCGCTCGAGCGTGGGGGCGTCAGACGAACGAAGCCGGCCGTTCGCGTGCTCCTCGCCGAGGAGCGGATACCCGGCTCGCTCCCCTATCCCGAATCCGCGGCGCGCGCGCTCGCGCTGGCCGCCGAGCGCGCCGAGTGGCTGCGGCGTCCCGTCGGCTCGGTACCGCCGCTTCCGGACGTGGACCGCGCAGCTGCGCGAGCGGTGGTGGACGCAGCGCTCGCGCGGGACCCCTACGCCTGGCTCGAACCCGCCGAAGCGCGTGCCGTCCTTGAGGCCTACGGCATCCCGCTCGTTGCCGAGAGCACCGCCGCGACCGTGGAGGAGGCAGTCGCCGCCGCCGAGGAGCTCGGCTTCCCCGCGGCCGTGAAAACCGCTGCGCCCGGCGCGCATAAGACGGAGACAGGCGGGATCGCCCTCGGTCTGGGCTCGGGCGCCGCCGTGGCGGAGGCGGCAGCGCGCATCGGCCCGCCCGTGATCGTCCAGCAGATGGCCCGCGGGGACGCCGAGCTCCTCGCCGGGGCGATCCAGGATCCGGTCTTCGGGCCGCTCGTCGCGTTCGGGCCGGGCGGCGTGCTCGCCGAGCTGATCGGCGCCGCCGCGTTTCGGCTCGCCCCGCTCACCGACGTGGACGCAGCCGAGCTCGTCACGAGCGGCAAGGCGGGACGGCTCGTCGCAGGCTTCCGGGGAAAGCCCGCCCTCGACACCGCCGCGCTGACGGACCTCCTCCACCGCCTCGGCCGGCTCGCAGCCGACGTGCCCGGAGGTGGCCGAGCTCGACCTGAACCCGATCCTCGCCAGCGCGCACGGATGCGTCGCGGTGGACGCGCGCGTCCGGGTGGCGTCGGCTGCGCCCGCCGACCGCGTCAAGACCTGGTAGCAGCCGCTACGGCGTGATCTCGTCGACGACCTCGTACGAGCCGTCGAGCAGCACCTCCGCCACGTACTGGTCAAACTCGGAGACGCGCTCGTCCTCGCCGCCCATGCTCGACTGGATCTCGCGCAGCTCCTCCACCGTGCCGTCGAAGAGGCCGAAGCTGAGGACGACGTCGGGGTCGGCCACGTCGCGGCAGATGTAGATCTTCTTCCAACGCTTCATGACCCCCTCGGGCGCGCCCTCGCCGGCGCGCTCGAACGCGACCTTGAACTGGGCGGCCTGTCCGGGGTTCAAGCGACGAGCGGTCAGCGTGCAGATCACTATCGGCTCCTTCCGGGGGTTCGGGCGACTCTCTCACACGTCCCGCTCGAGCGGGCACGACATGCATCGTGGCCCGCCGCGGCCGCGGCCGAGTTCGGAGCCCGGGATCGTGACGACCTCGATGCCCTCGTGCCGGAGTCGCGTATTCGTGTCCACGTTCCGCTCGTAGGCAAGGACGACGCCGGGCGCGACGGCGAGCACGTTGTTGCCGTCGTCCCACTGCTCGCGCTCACGCCCGAAGCGGTCGCCGCCGGTCTCGAAGAGCCGGACGCGCGGGAGCTCGAGCGCGGACGCGACGGCGCGGAAGAGTCTGTCGTCGTGCTCGACGGTGAGGCCGCTCCGCCCCGGCGTGAGCACGTACGCGCCGAGCGAGTGCTCGAGCTCCGGATAGATCGTGAACGCGTCGCGGTCGACCATCGTAAGCACGGTGTCGAGGTGCATTGTCGAGCGCTGCGGCGGGAGCGGCACCGCGAGCACGCGGGTCGCCGCCCCTGCCGCGAAGAGCCGCTCGGCGAGCGCCTCGACCGCGGCCGGGCGGGTCCGTTCGCCCATCCCGACCAGGAGCGCGCCGTTCCCGATCACCAGGATGTCTCCGCCCTCCAGCTCGGGGGAGCCGTCGAGGCCGTCGGACCAGACCTCGTGCGGCGCATCCGCGAAGACGGGATGGCGTCGCACGATCGCGTCGAGGTGGATGGACTCGCGGCGGCGCGCGGCCTTCGCCATCGCGTGGATCGTCACGCCCCCGTAGATCCAGGCGGAGGTGTCGCGCGTGAAGAGGTGGTTCGGAAGCGGCGGGAGCAGGAAGTCGTCGGGCCCCGCGACGGCGCCCGCGAGCCCGCCCGGCTCGAACGGAAGGTCCGCCCAGGCGATGCCGCCGACGAGCCAGGTCGCCGCGTCGTCCGCCGGAACCTCGGCGAGCCACTCGGCGACCTCCGCCCAGAGCCCGGGCCGGAGCCCGGCCGTCGCGAACGAGCGCTCGACGACGGCCTCCCGCGTCTCCGCGTTTGCCAGCACGTCGGCGAGCAGGTCGTGGAGCGCGAGCACCTCGACGCCGCGCTCGGTCAGGGCGTCCGCGAACGCGTCGTGCTCCTGCCGCGCGCGCTTCACCCAGAGGACGTCGTCGAAGAGCAGCTCGTCCTTGTTTCGCGGCGTGAGCCGCTTGAGCTCGAGCCCCGGCCGGTGGAGGAGGACGCGGCGAAGCGTCCCGACCTCCGAGCCGACGAAGAGGCGCTGCTCGATCGCCACGCGGGCCATCACGCGACCTCGAGCGGCGTCTCGGCGGTCGCCTTGTCGGATTGGACGAGCGGGCCGGCCGGCGGTACCTCGCGAGACTCGCGCCACCGCACCCACAGATACACCGGAATGCCGGCCAGGAGGAGCATGAAGCCCTTGCGCACAGCGTCTGCGCCCGCGCCCCAGATCGCCCACGAGGAGTAGGCGAGGGCAAGCACCGCGATGATCGAATGCCGCGTGAATGCGACGCCCGAGAACGAGGCGCGGTCGTTGAAGAACAGGTAGAGCTGAGCGGCCGACGCGAACGCGTACGGGATGAGCGCCGTGAGCGTCGCGATGATGATGATGTCGGTGAAGGTGTCCACGAGCGTCCCGGACGTCTGCAGGTTCATGAGCAGAAGCCCGGTGATGAGAACGGACGACGCGACGAGGCCGAAGACAGGCGTGCCGCGCTTACCCTGCACCTCGGCGAAGCGCCTCGGGAAAAGGCCGTCCTGCGCCGCGCCGAGCCCCGCCCTGCCCTGCAGCAGGATCCAGCCGTTCAGGACGCCGAAGATCGAGATCATCGCGACGATGGCGATCGCCTTGCCGCCCCACGTGCCGCCGAAGATGACGTTCGCGCCGGCGGCGAACGGGCTCGTCGAGCCCGCCAGCGCGGCGGTCGAGATCATCCCGAAGAGCGCGATCGTCGCGATCAGGTAGAGGACCGTCGTCGCGGCCGTCCCGAAGATCGTCGCGCGCGGGATGGTGCGAGTCGGATCCTTCACCTCCTCGGCCGGAACGGTCGCCGACTCGAGGCCGATGAAGGCCCAGAGCGTGAGGAGCGCGGCGCCCGAGATGCCCCAGTCGAAGCCGCTCGAGAGCGTGAACGGCGTGAAGTTCGAGGTGTCCATGAAGAACAGGCCGACGACGCCGATCACGAGCAGCGGCACGAACTTGAGGACGGTCGTCACGACCTGGATCCGTCCGGCCTCGCGGACGCCGAGGATGTTGGCGAACGTCAGGAGCCAGACGAGCCCGATCGCGATCAGCGCCGCGATCCAGTTCCGGGAGGCGTCGCCCCAGAAGACCGCGAGGTAGCCGGCGAAGGCGATCGCGATCGCAGCGTTTCCGACCCAGGCGTTGATCCAGTAGCTCCAGGCGGTCTGGAAGCCGATGAAGTCGCCGAAGGCCTTGCGCGCGTAGACGTACGGCCCGCCGGTCTTCGGGTAGGCGCGCCCGAGCGTCGCGAAGACGAGGGCCAGCAGCATCGCGCCGATGCCGGTGAGGACGAACGCGAGGATCGAGACCGGCCCGGCGGTCCCTGCGAGTGCGGCCGGCAAGAGGAACACGCCGGAGCCGACCATGTTCCCGATGACGAGCGCCGTCGCCATCGTCATGCCGAGATTCCGCTTCAGGCCCGGCCTGCTCGCCGCGCCGTTCGCTCCGTTGGTGCTGTCCATTGCTCCTCCTCTCGTCCGCGTCGCCGCGGGTCGTCTTGGTCTCGCCAGCGTCCCGGAGGAGCGACCTGCGGCCATCGGCACGCGGCCGGATCTGGGCTGCGGAGAACTACGCGTTCGGATCCGGCAGAGCCACGGATGCGCGACACCTACGCCTCAGCGACGATCGAGGGCGTCCTCAACGAAAGGAGTTCCACCATGGCATCCGCAGACCATCCGCTCGTCGTCGTCGGCTACGACGGATCCGAGGCTGCGGAGCGCGCGCTGCACTGGGCTGCCGAACAGGCGCGGCTGCGTGGCGCGCGCCTGCGCATCGTCACCGCCTGGGACCTCCCGATATACGCCTACGGGGCCGCCAACGTGCCCGCGATGGTGCCGTCGCTCGCGGAGGACTGGGAGAAGTCGGCGCGTGACCTGGTCACGAAGGCGGCAGAGGACATCGGGGACGCGGCTCCCGCCCCGATCGAGACGCAGGTAAGACGCGGGCAGGCGGCCGAGGTGCTGCTCGACGCGTCGAAGGATGCCGACCTCCTCGTGGTCGGCTCGCGCGGCCACGGCGGCTTCGCCGACCTGCTCCTCGGATCCATCAGCGAGCACTGCGCACGGCACGCGTCCTGCCCGGTGACGATCGTCCGCTAGCTCTCCAGTGCGGGAAACCCGCCGGGCGGTGTGCGGATCGCCCGCAGGCGAGTCGGCGACCCCCCCGATGGCGGATGCCTGGGAGTCGATCAAGGTGGGCTCACCGTCTAGGGAAGGAGAGATGCCATGACACGCAGGAAGATTTTCGAGTGGGGCGGGATCGCCGCGGGGATCGTGTTGATCGCCTTCGGGATCGCATCCATCGCCCTCAGCGTGAACGGCCGAAGTGAGGTCCGCTCGAGCATCCAGCGCGAGCAGATCGTCGGGACGCCGGACATGAACCCGACCGACATCGCCGCATCCGCCAAGGAGGCGGGCCTGCCGGCGAGCGTCGACCTGCCGACCTGCAACGTCGCCGACAAGCCGATCAACTCGGGTGACCGGGCGAAGTGCTTCGCGGACTACATGCGGATCCACGCGCTCGAGTCGACGGGCGGGTTGACCTATGCGCAGATGGGTCGGTTCCAGTCGACTGCGAATGCCGACGACCCGAAGGGCACGAATGACGAAGCAGCGGCGGCGAAGGACGAGGGCGGTCAGCCGATCTCGAACGGCGCCCGCAACGTCTGGGTTACCGAGACCGCGCTCTCGACGGCGCTGACCATGGGCTTCCTCGCCGAGAACCTGTCCATGTTCGGCATCGTCGTCGGGATCGCGCTGCTTCTCACGGGCATCGGGTTCCTGGTGCTCGCGATCGGCGGCGCGCTTCGTCACGCCGAGGCGCCGGAGCGGCGGAAGACGTCCGCCGCAACGACGGCTCCGGCCTGACGGATTCCCCAGGCGGGACGGAAGGGCCCGGCACCGCCGGGCCCTTCTCGTTGCCGAGCTGTCGGGCGTAGGCCTCGGCGCCCGCTGCTTCCCGGCACGAGCTGTCGGCGGGGTCCTCGTCGCCCCTTGACGGCGAGGACCGGCCGGCGCGCAGCGGTGCCGCGCTCGGCTCCGACCCATCCGTTGCGATGACCGTGCGCCCCTGGGGAAACATCGGTACCGGGCGCTGCGGCTTTGCCGTAGCGCAGTTCGGTGCACCCTCCGATGGCACGAAAGCCCGTCTCCGCGACGCTCCAATGGACGAAAGGAGTCCGCATGAGCGCAGGTGACTCGCCGATCGTCGAGGCGATCGGCGTCGAGAAGACGTACGGGACCGGGTCGGTCGAGGTGCGGGCGCTGAACGGCGTCGACCTCACCCTTGAACGCGGCGAGATGGTCGCGATCATGGGTCCGAGCGGCTGCGGGAAGACGACCCTCCTCAATTGCCTCTCGGGGCTCGACTCGATCGACGGGGGCGACATCCGCATCGAGGGCGTCTCGCTCCGCGACCTCTCCGACCGCGAGCGCACCGACTACCGGGCGCGCCGCATGGGCTTCGTCTTCCAGTTCTACAACCTGATGCCCGTGCTCACGGCCGTGGAGAACGTGGAGCTCCCCCTCCTCGTCGCCCACGTGCCGCAGCGCGAGGCTCGGGAGCGCGCGCTCAAGGCGCTCGAGCTCGTCGGGCTCGCCGGGCGGGCCGACCACCTCCCGGACGCGCTCTCGGGCGGCGAGCGCCAGCGCGCCACCATCGCGCGTGCGCTCGCGAACGACCCCGCGATCGTGTGGGCTGACGAGCCGACGGGCGACCTCGACTCGGAGAACGCCCAGGAGATCGTGGATCTGATGCGCCGCCTGAACCTCGAGCGCGGCTTGACCTTTCTCATCGTCACGCACGACATCGCCGTCGGACGGCGGACGGATCGGATCGTCCGGATGCTCGACGGCGAGATCGTGGAGGAGCAACGACTGGAGGTGCCGCATGTACTCGCGAGTCACGCTGGTTGAGATCGACCCGGTCCGCATCGAGATCGACACCGCCGTCGAGCTCTTCAAGGAGGAGGTCGTTCCCGAGCTCGAGAGGAAGGAGGGCTACGAGGGCGCCGTAGTCCTCGCGACGCTGGAGGGTAAGGCGATGATCGTCTCGCTCTGGGCGACGGCCGAGGACGCGAACGCCGCAGCCGCCTTCGCGACCGGCGCGGTCGAACGGTTCATGACGTTCTTCAAGGCGCCGCCCGGCCGCGAGTACTACGAGGTCGTCTTTCTCGACCCGCCCGCCGTCCGGGTCGGGTAGCCGTGCAGGAGCTCTTCGGCATCCCGGTCGGCTCGCTCCTCGCGGGCCTGCTCGTGGCCCTCGCCGTCGCGGCGCTGGTGATCGGCGTGCTCGCGCTCCGCAACCCGGTCCTCGTGAAGCTCGGTGTGCGGAACGTAGGCCGGCGGCGCGGGCGGACGGCCCTCATCGTCGTCGGGCTGATGCTCGGCACCGCGATCGTCGCCGCCGCGCTGACGACCGGGGACACGATGAGCCACACGATCCGCTCGACGGCGATCGCGCAGCTCGGGGCGACGGATGAGATCGTCTCGCCGAAAGGCCTTCTCGACGACATCCCCGGCGAGCTCGGGGACGCGACCGGCTCCGGCTGGCTCGACCAGTCCGTCGTGCAGCAGGTGGACGCGGCAGTCGCCGGGTCAGACCTCGTGGACGGCGTGACGCCCGCGATCGGCGAGCAGGTGGCACTCCAGTCGCCCGCCCGCCGGCGCACCGAGCCTCGCGTCATGCTCTTCGCCACCGATCCGGCCCGTATGGAGGGCTTCGCGCCGATCGAGCGCGTCTCCGGCGGCCGGGCCGAGCTCGCCGACCTCAGACCCGGCGAGATCTACCTGAACGCCGACGCGGCCGACGAGCTCGACGCGCGCTCCGGCGACCGTGTCGTCGCGTACGTGGCCGGTGGGCAGGCGACGTTCCGCGTGCGCGACGTCGTCACCTTCGACGGTGCGGCGACCGACGGCCCGGCGCTCCTCATGCCGCTAGCCGCCGCCCAGTCGCTCCTCGGCCATCCCGGCGAGGTGAAGGCCGTGCTCGTCTCGAACCGCGGCAGCGAGACCTCGGGTGCGAAGCTCACCGACGACGTCGTGCGGCTCCTCGCCCCCAAGCTCGAGCCGCAGGGCCTCGACGTCACGACGTCCAAGCAGGACGCGATCGAGACCGCGGACGAGGCGGGCAGCGCGTTCATGTCGTTCTTCACGACCTTCGGCTCGTTCTCGATCGCGGCCGGCGTGCTCCTCATCTTCCTGATCTTCGTGATGCTCGCGGCGGAGCGGCGGGGCGAGCTCGGCATCGCGCGCGCGATCGGCACGCGGCGCGGACACCTCGTCCAGATGTTCACCTTCGAGGGCGCCGCATACGACCTCGCGGCCGCGCTCGTCGGCGCGCTCCTCGGCGCGGTCATCGCCTTCGGGATGGTGCTCGCCATGGCGGCGGCCTTCGACACGGAGGGCCTGGACATCCAGTTCGCGGTCACGCCGACGAGCCTCGGCATCGCGTACGCCCTGGGCGTCCTCCTCACCCTCGTCGTGGTCGCCGTCTCGGCCTGGCGCGTCAGCCGGATGACGATCTCGAGCGCGATCCGGAACCTGCCTGAGCCGCCGGCGCAGCGACGGCGCCGGTGGCTCCTCCCGTCGCTCGGCGTGGCACTCGGCGCCCTCATGGTCGTCACGTCGAACCACAACGCGACGCCGCTCATGCTCGGGATCTCGCTCGTCATCGTGAGCCTCGTGCCGTTCGCGCGCTCCCTCGGCGTACCCGAGCGCGTCGCCTACACGGCGCCCGGCATCGCCCTCGTCGTCATCTGGATGCTCCCGTGGCGTGCGTGGGAGGCGGTGTTTGGCCAGCTCTCGATGGACTTCTCCGTGTGGATCGCCGGCGGACTCATGGTGGTCGTCGGCACGGTCTGGACGATCATGTTCAACGCCGACCTCCTGCTCGGGGCGCTCACCGGCGCGCTCGGCCGGATCCGGAGCCTGACGCCGATCCTCCGGATCTCGATGGCCTACCCGCTCGCCGGGCGCTTCCGCACCGGGACGACGCTCGCCATGTTCACGCTCGTCGTCTTCACGCTCGTCACGGGCACGACCTCGTCGGCTTCGTTCCTGCACGCGGCCGCGCAGACGGAGACGTACGGCGGCGGCTTCGACGTGCGCGCGGCCACGTCGGCCGGGGCGCCGGTGGACGACATGCGCGCCGCGCTGGCGCGGACGCCGGGGGCACGGCCTCAGGACTTCACCACCGTCGGCAGCCAGTCCATCCTCTCGGTGGACGCTGCGCAGACTGGGACGGGACGCGCCCCCGAGAGCTACGCGGTGCGCGGGCTCGACTCGGCGTTCCTCGAGCACACGACCTTCGGCCTCGGCGCGATGGCGCGCGGCTACGGCTCGGCGCAGGAGGTCTGGGACGCGCTCCGGACCCACCCCGGGCTGGCCGTCGTGGACAGCTTCGTGGTCCAGCGCCGCGATCAGTTCGGCTTCAACGCGATGCCGTCGGACTTCCGCATCACGGGGTTCAACTTCGAGGACGAGACGTTCGACCCGGTCCGGATCGCGATCCGCGACCCGCAGACCGGGCGCAAGACGCAGCTGACCGTGATCGGCGTCCTCAAAGACACGGCGCCGCTCGAGATGATCGGGCTCTCGACCTCCGAGCGGACCCTCGCGTCGGCGTTCCCCGGCCGCGCCGAGCCCACGATCCACTACTTCGCCGTCGCGCCCGGCGTCGACCCGGACGCCGCCGCGGCCCGCCTCGAGTCCACGTTCCTCGCGAACGGCCTCGAGGCCGAGTCCATCCGCAAGGTGGTCGCCGACGCGACCGCGGCGAGCCGCACGTTCAACCGGCTCATCCAGGGCTTCATGCTCCTCGGCCTCGTGGTCGGAGTCGCCGCGCTCGGCGTCATCAGCGCCCGCGCGGTGGTGGAGCGGCGCCAGCAGATCGGCGTCCTGCGGGCGATCGGGTTCCGGCGCGGCATGGTGCAGGCGTCGTTCCTGCTCGAGTCCTCGTTCGTCGCGCTGACCGCGATCGTCGTGGGCACGGCCCTCGGGCTCCTGCTCGCGTGGAACATCGTGGACGACCAGCGCCGCCAGCCGAGCTGGGACGGTCTGACCCTCCAGGTGCCGTGGCTGAACCTCGCGCTCATCTTCGTCGTCGTCTACGCGGTGGCGCTCGGCGCCACCCTGGCGCCGGCGCTGCGCGCGTCGCGGATCCGGCCGGCCGAGGCGCTCCGGTACGAGTAGCCGCTCCGCCCGCCGTCTAGAACGGCGGCGTAGGACGCATGCTTTCGAGCGCCCTCAACAGGCTGCGCCTCCGGCACGGGCGGCCACCGCTCGGCGCCGGGCTCGCGGCGCTCGGGCTTCCGGCCTTTCTCACCGTAGCCGGGCCGGGGATCCTCGCCGGGCTCTCCGACGACGACCCCGCCGGGATCACCACGTACTCGATCATGGGCGCGCGATTCGGCTACGAGCTCCTCTGGGTGCTCGTCCTCGCGACCGGGGCGCTCGTCGTCTTCCACGAGCTCGCCGCGCGGATCGGGCTCGTCACCGGCAAGGGGCTCCTCGCCCTCGTCCGAGAGCGCTACGGCCGTCCGGTCGGCGGGATCGTGATCGTCGCGCTCGTCACGGCGAACGTCGGGACGACGGCGGCCGAGTTCGCCGGGGTCGCGGCGAGCCTCGAACTCGCCGGGGTGAGCCGCGAGATCAGCGTCCCGGTCGCGGCGCTAGCCGTCTCGATCGTCGTTCTGCGCGGGAGCTTTCACCGGGTCGAGCACGTCCTCCTGCTCCTGAGCGCCGTGTTCGTCACGTACGTGGTCTCGGGCATCCTCGCCGGCCCCGACTGGGGCTCGGTCGCTCACGGGCTGGTGGTGCCGTCCGTCCCGCAGGAGCGCGGCGCGCTCGTCGTGATCGCGGCGGCCGTCGGCACGACGCTCGCGCCCTGGGGCCCCGCCTTCATCCAGTCCTACGCGGTGGACAAGCGGCTGCGCGCCGACCAGCTCGGCGCCGAGCGCGTGGACGTGATCGCCGGCGCGGTCATGACGGGGGTGATCGGCGCCTTCGTCGTCATCGCGTGCGCCGCGACGCTGCACGCGACGGGACGAACGATCGACGACGCCCGTGACGCGGCGACCGGGCTCGAGCCCCTCGCGGGCAACCTCGCCGCCGGGCTCTTCGCGGTCGGCCTGCTCGGGTGCGCCCTCCTCGCCGCGGCGATCCTTCCGCTCTCGACGGCGTACTCGGTGAGCGAGGCGCTCGGCCGCGAGCACGGCCTCGACAACTCCTTCCGGGCGGCGCCGGTCTTCTACTCCGCGTTCGGCGCGGTCGTCGTGCTCGGCGCGGGGATCGTGCTGATCCCCGGGATCTCGCTCATCGGGATCCTCTTCGTAAGCCAGGTCGTGAACGCGGTACTCCTCGTCCCGATCCTCGTCGTGCTCGTCCGCATCGGGAGCGACGCCGAGGTGATGGGCGAGCATCGCAACGGCTGGAAGGGGCTCGCCCTCGCCTGCGCGGCGGCCGCGGTCGTCGGGTTGTCGCTCGTCGCGCTCGCGGCCGCGAGCCTGCGCTGAGATCCGGTAGTTCGCCGCAGCCGTGACCGTGGCTTCACCGATGCCCGGACGCCCGCGAGCGCCGAGGATGGAGGCGTACCCGAACGAGGAGGAGAGACCGATGGGCGACATCGTCGTGGGCGTAGACGGATCCGAGGGCGCGAAGCATGCGCTCGAATGGGCGAGCGACCTGGCGCGGCTCAAGGACGACCGGCTCGTGGTCGTGACCGCGTGGCACGTGCCGGCGTCAGCCTACGGCTCGCCCGGCTTCGCCCCGATGGTCTCGCCGTCGCTCGAGCAACAGGCGCGGGAGGCCGCCGAGGCGGTGGCCGCGGAGTCGGTCGAGAGCGCGCGCAAGGCCGGCGTCGCGAACGTCGAGGCGCGCGTGGAGGAAGGCAACGCCGCGGAGATCCTCGTGCACACGACCGAGGGCGCCGACCTCCTCGTCGTCGGCTCGCGCGGCCTCGGTGGGTTCAAGGGTCTCGTCCTCGGCTCTGTGAGCGAGCAGGTCATGCACCACGCCCACGTGCCGACGCTGGTCGTCCGGCCGAGCGCGAACGGGAGCTAGACGGTCGCCAGCGCGAGCTGGAACGCCATCATCCCGGCGAAGGCCAGGCCGAACGCGGTGGCGAGCGGCCGCAGCGCCACGCGGCGGCGGGCGTCCGGCAGGAGCTCGGTCGCGACCATCCAGGCCATCGCGCCCGCGGCGAACCCGAGCCCGGCCGCGAGCAGCGGCTCGAACGCCTCTACGAAGAGGAACGCGGGTACGGCCATGAGCGGCTGTGGCAGGCTCGACACGATGCTCCACCCTGCGGCCGCGGCCACACTCGACCCGCGCGGCACGAGCACGGTCGAGATCGCCAGCCCCTCTGGGATGTTGTGCACCGCGATCGCGGCCGTGATGAAGAGGCCGAGCGCCGCGCCGTCGGCGTAGGAGACGCCGATGCCGATCCCCTCGGCGAACGAGTGCGCCGTCATCACGGCGACGATCGTCACGGCGCGGAGCGCATCGGCGCCGCGGAGGAGCCCGACGTGCAGGTCGTCGTGGGCGCGCAGCCCACGCTGGACGAGCCAGAGCGCGAAGGCGCCGAGCACCGCGCCG
This sequence comes from uncultured Actinomycetes bacterium, assembly GCA_963720515.1. GTDB lineage: Bacteria > Actinomycetota > Thermoleophilia > Gaiellales > Gaiellaceae. The sequence continues at coordinate 1,688,784 of OY970397.1, forward strand.
AGGAGCGCGCGAGCCGCACCGGCGCGGGCACCCTCCCAGGCGAGGACGACCGTTGCGGCCGTCATGAACCCCGCCGCCGCGGCGCTCGAGAGCCCGATTGCCCGCGTGCTGGTCGAATGGACGAAGAGGAACGGGAGCGCGCCGAGCCCGGTCGCGAGCGCGGTCACGAGCGCGGCGAGCGCGACCGTTCCGACGGTTGGATCCAAGGCTCAGTCGCCCGGCTCGAGCAGGCCCTCGGAGAGCGCGTAGCGGACGAGCTCGGCGCGGTTCGAAAGGCGCAGCTTCTGCATCACGTGTGCGCGGTGCGTCTCCGCCGTACGCACTGAGATGAAGAGCATCTTCGCGATCTCCTGGTTCGTATGACCGAGCGCGAGGAGGCGGAGCACCTCGCGCTCGCGGTCCGAGAGCGGATCCGCATCGGCCTTCGCCGCCGCCGTCGCATCGGCCGCGGCGATCTTCGCCCCGAGCGCCGGGTGGACATACCGGTTCCCGCTCGCGACCTCGCGGATCGCCCCGACCACGTCCTTGTCGGCGGCCTCCTTGAGGACGTAGCCGGACGCGCCGGCGGCGAACGCCTCGCGGACGTAGCGGGGGTCGTCCTGCATGGACAGCACGAGCACCTTCGCACCGGGCGCGCCGCGCAGTACCTCGGGTGTCGCGTCGAGCCCGCTCCCCTTGCCGAGCACGACGTCCATGAGGACGACGTCCGGCTGGTACTCGCGTGCGCAGCGCACGCCGTCCTCGGCCGTTCCCGCCTCGCCGACCGTCTCGATGTCCGGCTCGGCGTCGAGCACGCGGCGGAGGCCGGCGCGCACGACGGCGTGGTCGTCCACGATCAGCACGCGGATGGTCACGGAAGCGGAACCTCGGCGACGATCGTCGTCCCCGCGCCGGACGACTCGACCTCGAGCCGCCCGCGGACAAGCGCCAGCCGCTCGCGCATGCCGGAGAGCCCGACGCCGCTGGGCGAGCTCTGCGGATCGAAGCCGCCGCCGTCGTCCTCGACGACCGCGTTCAGGATGCCGTCCTTCCGGCGCAGGACGATCGACGCGTGGTGTGCGCCGCTGTGCTTGACGAGATTCGTGAGCGCTTCCTGCACGACGCGGTAGAGGGTCGTCTCGATGTCGGGCGGAAGCCGGCGACCCAGGCCGTGCACCTCGACGTCGACCCGGATCCCGGAGCGCTCCTGCATGAGCTCCGCCAGGCGCTCGACGGCGGCCACGAGCCCGAAGTCGTCGAGCGCGGACGGACGCAGCTCGACGGCGAGGCGGCGCACGTCGTGGAGTGTCTGCACGGCGGTCTCGCGCACCCCGGCAACGGCCTTCGCGCGGTCCTCCTCGGACGCGGCCCGCTCGACGGCGGTGAGACCGAGGAGGATCGACGTGAGCTGCTGGCCGGTCTCGTCGTGGAGCTCGAGCGCGAGCCGGCGGCGCTCTGCCTCCTGAACGTCGAGGGCGCGGGCGAGGGCGTCCCGCTCGACCCGGCGCGACATGTCGACCGCGACCGCGGCGCGGGCGCCGAAGAGTTCCGCGATGCGAAGGTCTCCGCCGCCGAACCGCCCGTCGGGCGCATCCTTGTCGAACGCGGCCATGACGCCGATCGCGCGGTGGCCGGCAACGAGGGGAACGAAGAGGCCGGAGGTCGCGCCTGCCTTGCGGATGACGGTGTGGTCGGTCTCGGGATCGTCGAGGAACGAATCGACGCGCTCGCTTCGCGCACGCTCGAGCACGCGGCCGTGCTTCGAGCCATGACGCGCGAGCGTCGCCCCCACCAGCTCCTCGGACGCCTCGCCCGCCGCGGCCTCAATCCGCAGGTCGCCGGACTCCAGCTGCAGCGCGATCGTCACCACGCGCGCGTCCACGAGCTCGCGCAGGCGCGCGGCGATGAGCGTGAGGAGGCGCGGCAGCTCGAGCTCGCTCGCCATCGCGATCACGATCTCGTTCAGCGACTCGAGCTGCGCCGACCAGCGGGTCGAGGACTCGTAGAGGCGGACGTTCTCGATCGCCGCGCCGGCCTGGGCCGCGAGGAGGCGCGTCACCTCCTCGTCCTCGTCGGTGAAGTCGCCGCCGCCCTCTTTCTCGGTGAGATAGAGGTTGCCGTAGACGACGCCGCGGATCCGGATCGGAACGCCGAGAAAGGTCCGCATGGGCGGATGCCCGGGCGGGAAGCCGACCGAGCGGGGGTCGGTGCCGAGGTCGTGCAGGCGGAGCGGACGCTCGTCGGAGATGAGCGCGCCGAGGATGCCGCGGCCGCGCGGCAGTTCGCCGATCTCGGCCCGCATCCCCTCGTCGATGCCCGTGAAGACGAACTGCTCGAGGTCGGCGCGGTTCGCATCCAGCACGCCGAGTGCCGCATAGCGGGCACCCGTCAGGCCGGCCACCGTCTCGACGAGGCGCGGCAGGAGGACGTCGAGCGAGAGCTCGGATGTGAGCTCGATGCCTGCGTCTATGAGCGCCCGCAGGCGCTCCTGCTCCTCCACGCGGGCATTATCCGCCCGCAGCGGCCGCAGGATCACTCACCCCAGGCGGCCGACCCTGCCACTGCGGCGCGCTCCCAGAAGTACGTCTCCGGCGCGAGCTGGGGCAGTCCATCGAGCAGCGGCTCCCAGGCTGCGAGCGCCTTGTGCGCCTCGGTGCCGGACTGGGCCATGGTGCCGACGAGCGAGTTGACGCGGGCACCCTCGAACACGAAGACGACGCGGTCTTCCGAGACGTAGACGTGGTGGCGCTCGAAGCCGAGCTCGTCGGGATCGAACGGCGGGCCGGAGGCGACGAGCTCGCGGGCCTGCTCCGCCGAGTCCGGCTTCAGGTTGGCGACGACTGCGACGCGTTGCATGGGCTTCTCCTTTCTCTAGTGGGTGACGAGGCTGGTGAGGTCGACCTCGACCGAGACGTTTCCGGCCGCCGGAGGCGGGTTCAGGTCGATCTCCTCGCGTCCCGCAAGGAACGGGGCCAGGTAGCGGCCGACGATCTTCGCGGGCGGCCACCACAGGGCGTCGCCCGAGACCGTGGCACTCTCGCCGTGGCCCCCGCCGAGCTCTGAGCGCAGGTAGGCGGTCTGGCCGCCGGTGAGCAGGAGGCCGTGAAGCACGGGGCGGAACGGCCGCGGCTGGACCGGAGCGCCGGCGCCGGAGGCGATCGACTGGGCGACCGAGTCGGCCTGCTGGGTGGCAATGCCGCCCTGCTTGACCGGGAAGGTGGTGGCGTCGCCCGCGGCGTAGACGCCGTCGACGCCCGTCACGCGGCCGAACTCGTCCGTCGGGACGAAGCCCTCGCGGTCGGATGGAAGCCCGGCGATGGCGGGACCCACGAGCCGCGGCAGGGCCACCGCTCGGTCGGCGCGGATCCCGCCGCCGGGAACTGTGGTGAGCACGCCTCCGCTGAACGACTCGACGTGCACACCGGTCTCGAGGCCGATCCCCTTCCCCGCCAGCAGCTTCCCGACGGCCTCGCTCGACTCCCCGCCGAAGAGGGCGAGCGGCTCCGGCTCGTGTGTCACCAGGGTCAGGTCGACGCTGCGAATGCCCTGGCGCTCGAGATACGTGGCGGTCAAGAGGGCGAGCTCGTAGAGGGGAAGGCCCCACTCGACCGTCGAGGGAAGGACGAAGGCGATCGACTCGACCGCGCCGTCCCGCACGTCGGCGAGCAGGCGGCGGAATGCGTCCGAGTCGGCCGGGCCGCGGAACGTGAGCGCGCCTACGAGCGCCGGCACGGGCCGGGCACCACAGGCAAGGACGAGCACGTCGTAATCGATCTCTTGGCCGTGCGAGGTCGTCGCGACGCGCGCGTCGGTGTCCACGGACACGAGCGCGCCGAGGCTGAACGTCGCATTCACGGAGCCGGCCAGCTCGCCGAGCTCGAACCGCACGACGCGCGCGAGCCCGAACGGCTCGGCAACGGCGAGCGGGCGGTACCAGAACTCGTGCTCGGGCGCGAGCAGCTCGACGTCGACAAGCTCGGGCGCCAGGTCGCGCAGGGCGATCGTCGCCTCGAGCGCCGCCACGCCACCGCCGGCGATCAGACAGCGGAGGGGCCCTGGGATTCTGTGTGTCCGGGCCATCGCGCTAGTGGGCCATCGTGCCCTTGACGTTGCCGACCTTGAGGAGGCCGACCTGGCCCTGGTCGACGGCGGCAAAGGCATGGGAGACGAAGGGATAGAGGCCGGGCTTGGTGATCTTGACGTCGAAGACGCCGCCGCCGCCGGCAGGCACGGTCACCGTCTGCACGCCGTGGAGCGCGTGCCCGGGAGTCATGTCGCCGTACGGGTACGCGTTGTCGAAGATCGTCCCGACGATGTGAAAGTCCGTGTCGAGCGAGGGGCCCGCGTCGACGACCCAGAAGCGGACGAGCTCGCCCGGCTTCGCGGTCAGCGGGTGCTTCACGTACTGGCCGGAGTAGCCGTTGAACGTCATCCAGTCCGGCTGGCGCGCGTGCGCTTTCGTCATGTCGAACTGGGCGGGCTTGTCGAGGCCGTTCGAGGCCATGTACCACTCGCTCGCGACGAGGACGAAGTTCTTGTCCGCCTTCGGCAGGACGCCCGCGGGCGGCTCGACGACGATCGCGCCGTACATACCGTTCGCGATGTGTGCGAGGACGGGCTTGGTGCCGCAGTGGTACATGAAGACGCCCGGGTCGTTCGCGCGGAACGTGTAGCTCACCGACTTGCCGGGCGCGACGTCGCCGAAGGCCTTGTCCGGTGCGACCCGCGCGGCGTGGAAGTCCACCGAGTGCGGAATCGCGCCCTTGTTCGTAAGGGTGATCTTCACCATCTGGCCCTGGCGCACGTGAATCACGGGACCGGGAGCGCCGCCGGCCCACGCCCAAGCGCTGTACTTGACGCCCGGCGCGACCTCGACGGTGACGTCCTTCAGGACGAGGTTCACCTCGGCGACACCGCCCGCCATGACCGGCGGCATCGCCGCGGGATAGGGCGTGTGCGCCGCCGCAAGCGCGTCCGCGTTCGCGGGCGCGGCGCCGGCGAAGCTCTCGAGCGTCCCGGCCGACGCCGCAGCGTGGTCCTGCGTCGCCGCCGCCTGCGGGGCGGGCGCCGCCGCGGGCTCCGTATTCGCATTCCGCGCGTCCACCCACATGAGGAGCGCGAAGAACCCGACCGTCGCGACGAGGATCCCGAGCAGGACGGTCGCGACGACGAAGAAGGCGCTCGACTCGCTCTGGGGCGGTTCGTATCGGTAGCCGGTGGCGGAGTGCGCCGACATCGTTGGGCTCCTTCCCTTTGATCTACCTCGACGGTAGGCCCGCCGAGCCCGCATGGAATCGCAGAAAGCCCTGCTCTTCGCTGCGGGTTTCCCGCAGAGACTCAGGCGGCAGCCGCGGCGGGCTCGACCGGCTGCTTCGGGTCGAGGATGTCGATCGTGATCCACGCGGCGGCGATGGCGAGCGTGGTCGCCGGGATGGTGTCAACCCCGTTCGTGCCCACGAGGAGCGACGCGAAGATGAGCGGGGCGACGATCAGGCGCGTCTGGGCGGCCATCCCTGCGCCCGCGCCGATCGCGACCGCGAGCGTCGGCGACGTGTCGAACCAGGCGACCGCGAACGACGAGAGCGCGATGCCGAGGAAGATCGCGGGGAAGATCGGCCCACCGCGGAAGCCGCAGCCGAGGCTCACCCCGTAGGCGAGGAACTTCGCGACGAGGAGGAGCGCGATGATCCCGCCCGACTCGGAGACGAGCACCGGGATCGACGCCTGGCCGGAGAAGAGGACGTCCTGCGAGTTCGCGCCGAGCGCGTCGGCGATGACGGCGATGAGCCCGAGCGCGAGCGCGCCGCCGAGGAGGACCGTCGGCATCCCCGTCCGGCCGTGCAGGCCGTCGGTCCGCTCGCCGAGGCGGCGGACCGCGACCACGACCACCGCGCCGAGCACGCCGACGAGGACGCCGAGCAGCAGGTCGCGGATGTGCGTCCCGTTATAGGGCGGCAGGCTCGGGACCGTGAGTCCCTGGGTCTCGAGGCCGCCCCAGTCGCCGAGCCCGACGAAGATCACGTAGCCGACCGCCGCGGCAACGAAGCCCGGAAGGAGGATCGGCAGGAGCGCTGCCCCCATCCCGAGGCCACTCTCGACGAGCAGCATCCCGGCGACGATCGGTCCGCCGAAGAGCGCCGAGATGGCGGAGAAGGATCCGGCGGTCGCCAGGACATGCTCCGCCGGACCGCTCACACGGACGAAGCGGACGACCGCCATGCCGACGACCGAGCCGAGCGCGACAACCGGCGCCTCCGGCCCGAGCACCGCGCCAAAGGGCAGCGAGGCGAGCGCCGCGATCGCGACCCCGGGGCCGAACGCGAGCGGCGTCGGCTCCGCGCTCAGCCCGTCGATCGGCCGGTGCCCGCCGTCTCCCGGGAGGAAGAGCCGGGCGAGGACGACGATCGCCGCACCGGCGACCGGCAGCCCGATGACGAGGAACCAGGGCACGGAGGAGTAGCCGAGCGCGTCCGGCAGGTCGTCCCAGAGCCAGTGCTCGATGTCGTGGACGAGCGCGAGGAAGAGCGCCGCGACAAAGGCCGCTGGCACGCCGATGACCGCCGCGATGAGGACGAGACGGATGTAGTCGGCCGGAGAGACCTTCCGCTCTGGGGCCGGCGTGCTCACCCGGCGACTCTAACGACGGTCTAGGCGGGCTTCGACGGGGCCTCGGGTTCCTCGCCCGGCTTGCCAGGGTCCTGCACCGCCTCGACCGCGTCCTGCGCCTTCTCGGTCCAGCCCTCCTTGCTCGTCGCGACGTCCTTGAGCTCCATCGCGTCGTCCTTCAGCGCGTCCGTGCCCCCGCGCTTCTTGACGAGGCCCTGCACCTGTTTCGTGAGCTTGCCGAAGTCCACCGCTCCTCCTCTCTACCGCTCGACCTGCGAGCCGCCGACGATCGCCTTTCGGCCGTCGGCGTAGCGCACGAGCGCCTTGTTGGTCCCGTCGTAATCCGGCCCCCACAGAACGAGCATCGCCTCCTCGCCGCGCACGCGGCACGCCTCCGTGCCCTCGGGGTCGAGACCGCGCCACAGGCGGATGAACGGGTTCTCCTCCCACTCGGCCGCAACCGTCGTCGGCTCCCTGTGGCCCGGGTGGATGCGCGTCTCGGGCGGGAGCGTCATGAGGCGCTCCATGATCGAGCGCACCTGGTCCTCGTAGCCGGTCGGCCCGCCGCCCATCGTGCCGCCGACCGTGCCCTTGAAGAGACAGTCCGCGGTCAGGCAGTCCGTCCCGTTGACGAGGAGCGCGAGGTGGTCGAGGCAGTGGCCGGGCGTCTCGATCACCGCGATCTCGAGGCCGCCCGAGTGGACGACCGAACCGTCCGCGACCGTGTCGTCTACGTGGATGCCTGCCTCACGCGCGCGCGCGTGCGCGAGAAGAGGGACGCCGAAGCGCTTCGCGTCCGCCTCGGACGTGACCACGTGATCCACGTGGTGGTGCGTGACGAGGACGTGCGTGATGGTGAGGTCGTTCTCCTCGGCCGAGGCGATCAGCGGCTCGTTCAGCCCGTTCGAGTCCACGAGGACGCCGTGGCCGCCCGGCTCGTCGCCGAGGAGGTACGCGTTCGAGAGCCACGACGGGTGCTCGGTGCGCTCGAGGATCAAAACTCGATCACCGTCCGTATCCCCTCCTGGCGCTCCATCGCGGCGAAGGCCTCGTTGACGGAGTCGAGCTGTACGCGGTCGGTGACGAGCGCGTCCACGTCGATCTCGCCCGCGAGCCAGCGGTCGACGAGGCCCGGCACCTGCGAGCGGCCTTTCACGCCGCCGAACGACGAGCCGGTCACGCGCCGGCCGGTGATGAGGAGCCGCGGCACGACGTCGAGCGTCTCGCCCTTTCCGGCCACGCCGATCATCGTCGCAAGCCCCCACGCCTCGCGCGCGGCCTCGACCGCCTGCTGCATGACCGCGACGTTCCCGGTCGCCTCGAAGGTGTAGTCGGCGCCGAAGCCGCCGGTCTCGGCGCGGATCCAGTCGACCGTGTCGTCAGCCGCCACTCGAGTGTCGGTCGCACCGTGTAGGCGCGCCTCCCCGAGGCGCTCCTCGGAGAGGTCGATCGCGACGATCCGCTCCGCGCCGGCGAGCCGCGCGCCGATCACGGCGCCGAGCCCGACGAGCCCGCAGCCGAAGACGACGCACGTCGAGCCGGGCGCGACCTTCGCGGTGTAGAGCGCGGCGCCGATCCCGGTCGAGAGCCCGCAGGCAAACGGCGCGCAGCCGGCGAGCGGCGCGTCCGGGCTTACCTTGGCGAGCGCGATCTCGGGGATGACGGTGGCCTCCGCGAACGTGGACGTGCCCATGAAGTGGCGGAGCTCCTCGTCCCCGCGCGAGAACCGGGCGGTCCCGTCCGGGAGATAGCCGAGCCCCTGCTGGTCGCGGATCGCCGTGCACCGGTTCGTCCGCGGGCTCAGGCAGTGGACGCACTTGCCGCACTCGGGCGCGAAGAGCGTGACCACGTGATCGCCCGGCGCGACGAGCGTCACGTCCGGCCCGACCGTCTCGACCACGCCTGCGCCCTCGTGGCCGAGCACGCACGGCGCGTAACCGGACGGGTCGGCGCCCGACGCGGTGTAGAGATCGGTGTGGCAGACGCCGCATCCGACGAGCCTGACGAGCACCTCGCCGGCCTTCGGATCCGCGAGCTCGACCGCCTGTACCGCAAGCGGCTGCCCGAATTCCTCGAGGACGGCGGCCCGGACCTGCATCGGGCGATCCTATTGACGCGGGCCGCTCGAGGTGAGAGAAACGCCCGGTACTCGAGTCGCTAGGAGGCGTCATGTCGAAGGACGAGGTCGTGGGAGCGAACGGAAAGCACGACGACGGCATCACCCGGAAGGACTTCCTCGACGGGGTGGCGATCGGCGCGGCCGGTCTCGCCGCCGCCGCGGCCAGCCCGTACCTGACCGGCGCCGAGGCCGCGCTCGCGGCGCTCGATCCGGTGTCCGGCGCGGCGCTTCCGCCCGGCTACTACCCGCCCACCATGACCGGGATCACGGGCGAGCCCGACGGCGTCGTCGCGAACACGATGCGCATCGACCCGCCATCCGGAAGCCCCGCCGACATCCACTCGACCGTGCCCGGGCCCGGCATCGGGCCGAGCGGCGCGCGCGACGTGGACGACGACTACGACTGCGTGATCGTCGGCGCCGGCGCGAGCGGCCTCGCGGCCGCGAAGTACTACCGCGACCGCTTCGGCCCGGACTCGAAGATCCTCCTCCTCGACCAGCTCCCCGACTTCGGCGGCAACTCGCACCGCAACGAGTTCCACGTGCCGGACGGCTTCCGCGGCGGGGCGGACGTGATGACGCTCCGGAACGGCGGCACGGTGAACCTCGACTCGATCGGCGCGTGGAACCAGCAGCAGGGCGGCCTCATGGACATCCCGGGCTCGTACGGCCAGCCCGCGGTGAACATCCTCGGCTGGGCCGGCGTCGACTTCGCGTCGGCGTCGCAGTGGACGAACGGCGGCGCGGCCGGCATCCCGACCTCCTTCGGCCTGCGGACGATGCTCCTCTTCCCCGGCACGGACTTCGGCGGGACGGACACGGTCACCCAGAGCCGAACCGAGCCGAACACCCCGGCCGGCTGGACGGCGTTCATGAACCGGACGCCGTACTCGGCCGCCGCGCGCGCGGCGATCATCCGGATCCAGACCGAGAACTCGGACGTGATGACGGCGAAGGACGGCCCGATGACGCAGGCCGAGAAGATCCAGCGCCTCACGCAGATGACGTACAAGCACTACCTCCAGTACTACTGGGACTGCCCCGACGAGGCCTTCCACGGCGAGTACTGGCGCGGCTCGGGGAGCCTCCTCGGCGCGGGCGGCCAGGCCGTCTCGGCCTCCGACTGCTGGGTGCTCGGCCGGCCCGGCTTCCCGTCGGGGATCGGCCTCGGCTCGACCGACGACATCGTGTTCCCCGGCATCGGCCGGACGCCGCAGCAGGACTCGAAGTCCGGCAGCGGCCCGACGCGCGCTTGGCCGGACGGGAACATCTCGCTCCTCAAGCTGATCGTCGCCAAGCTGATCCCGGCCGCGCAGCCGGACGTGAACGGCGCGCGCCCGACGCAGACGACGATCCTCCGCTCGAACACCGACTACACGAAGCTCGACGCCCGTGGCTCGAGCGTCCGCATCCGGCTGAACTCCACCGTGATCGACGTCAAGCCCGGCGTCGGCAAGAAAGACCTTGCGAAGCTCGTCTACCTGACGCCGGAGAAGAAGGCCGAGCGCGTCCGCGCGAAGCACGTGATCATGGCCTGCTGGAACCGCGTAACGGCGCGGATCGTCCGCGGGCTCCCGCAGGAGCAGGTCGAAGGGCTCTGCTACGCCCGCAAGGTGCCGCTGATCTACGGCCGCGCCGGGCTGAACAACTGGCAGGCGTTCGCGGACGCGCACGTGTCGAGCATCCAGCCGCGCGGCACGAGCCTCTTCTGGGACACGACCTCGATCGCCGCGGGCGCCGGGTTCGGCCCCGTGGGCGCGCCGGTCTACGGCCCGACGCCGAACCAGCCGCCCTCCTCGCCGGCACAGCTCACGTTCCAGGTCGTGCCGAACCGGCCCGACGCCATCCCGCAGCTCTACGCGTACGAGAGCGGCCGCGAGATGCTCCTCAGCCGGAGCTTCGCGGATCTCGAGAATGAGCTCTGGGACGTGATCCATCGCGTCCTGACCACGCAGGGCGGCAGCTTCGACCCGGCGCGGGACGTGCACTCGATCATGATCAACCGCTGGAACTACGGCTACGCGCACGAGCTGAGCTCGGTGTTCGACCCGTCGCTCTACGGGCCGTGGGAGGAGCAGCCGCACCGGATCGGAGCACGGCCGTTTGAGAACGTGGCCATCGCGTGCTCCGACGCGGAGGCGTTCGCCTACACGCACAGCGCGATCAACGAGGGGTTCCGGGCGGTGAACGACCTGCCCGGCTCGGCGCCCCCCGCGGCGCCGTGAGCCGGCGGCTCGAGCTTCGGGAGCAGTTCGGGGAGCGGCCGGCGCGCACCGTCGCGACCGCGTCGCTTCTCGACGACGGGACGATCGAGATCACGGGCGAGCCGACGAGCGTCGAGTTCCTCTCGGACTTCCGCGTGCACGACGCGGCCGCCGACCGCTGGGTGACGAAGGAGGAGGATCCGGACCTCTGGTTCGACCAGATGCCGAAGCTCCTCGCGACGCCGCACCGCTGGCTGGAGCCGGTCGTGCGAGACTCACCCGACTAGCCGCGAGAGAAAGGATCGAGCATGGCCGGTGAGATCGTCCACATCGAGTTCCCGTCCGAGGACGTCGATCGAGCCCAACGCTTCTGGGGCGGGGTCTTCGGCTGGCAGTTCGGCGAATCCACCATGCCCGAGATGGACTACCGCATGGCGCAGACCGGAGAGCGCTCGGGCGCCGCGGTCTACGAGTCCGACAAGCGCGGCCACCCGAACTACTACTTCTCGGTCGACGACATCGACGCGTCACGCGGGAAGGTCGCGGAGCTGGGCGGCCAGGCCGAGGAGAAGATGCCGGTTCCGACGCATGGCTGGTTCGCCGCCTGCACCGACTCCGAGGGGAACGCGTTTCACCTCTGGCAGGAGGATCCGTCAGCCGGCAGCTAGCGCGCGGGCCTTCCGCGATGCCGCCGTCTGGCGCTTCGTCGCGCCCAGCTCGGCCTTGCGGAGCCGGATGTGGCCCGGCGTCACCTCGACCGACTCGTCGTCGCGGATCAGCTCGAGGGCCTGCTCGAGCGAGAGCGGCCGCGGCGGGATGAGCCGCACGAGCTCGTCCGCGGTGGACGAGCGCATGTTGGTCAGCTTCTTCTCCTTGGTCGGGTTCACGTCAAGGTCCTCGGCGCGCGCGTTCTCGCCGACGATCATCCCCTCGTAGACCTCGACTCCCGGAGCGACAAAGAGCTGGCCGCGCTCCTGGAGGTTGAAGAGCGCGAACGCGGTCGTCGCGCCGCGGCGATCGGCAACCAGCGAACCGGTCGGCCGCGTGCGCATCTCGCCGTGCCAGGGCTCGTAGCCGTCGAAGACGTGGTGGAGGATCCCGGTGCCGCGCGTCTCCGTGAGGAACTCGGTGCGGAAGCCGATCAGCCCGCGCGCCGGGACGCGGTACTCCATGCGCACCCAGCCGGTGCCGTGGTTCACCATCTGCTCGAGCCGCCCCTTGCGGAGGGCGAGGAGCTGGGTGATGACGCCGACATACTCCTCCGGGATGTCGATCGCGAGGCGCTCGACCGGCTCGTGCTTCTTGCCGTCGACCTCGCGCGTCACGACCTGCGGCTTGCCGACCGTGAGCTCGAAGCCTTCGCGCCGCATGAGCTCGACGAGCACCGCGAGCTGCAGCTCGCCGCGCCCCTGCACCTCCCACGCGTCCGGCCGCTCGGTCGCGAGCACGCGGAGCGAGACGTTCCCGACGAGCTCCTGGTCGAGCCGCGCCTTCAGCATCGTCGCCGTGAGCTTGTCCCCGTCCTGGCCGGAGAGCGGGGACGTGTTGATCCCGATCGTCATCGCGAGGCTCGGCTCGTCCACGCCGATCACGGGGAGCGGGCGCGGGTCGTCCGGGTCGGCCAGGGTCTCGCCGATCGTCACCTCGGGGATGCCGGCGACGGCGATGAGCTCCCCGGGTCCCGCCTCCTCGGCCTCGACCCGGTCGAGCGCCTCCGTGACGTAGAGCTCGGTCACACGGGCGCGCTCGATCTCGCCGGTCGCGCGGCACCACGCGATCTGCTGGCCCTTGCGGATCGTGCCCTCGTGGACGCGGCAGAGCGCGAGGCGGCCGACGTACGGCGATGCGTCGAGGTTCGTCACGTGCGCCTGGAGCGGATGGCCCTCGGTGTACGACGGCGCGGGAATGTGTGCGAGGAGCGTCTCGAAGAGCGGCTCGAGGTCGTCGGCGAGCGCCTCGGGGTCGAGCCCGGCCTGCCCCGCCCGCGCGTTCGCGTAGACGATCGGGAACTCGATCTGGCTCTCGTCGGCGTCGAGGTCGAGGAAGAGCGCGTACACCTCGTCCACGACCTCGGCGATCCGCGCGTCCGGCCGGTCGACCTTGTTCACGACGAGGATCACGGGGAGCCGGGCCTCGAGCGCCTTGCGGAGCACGAAGCGCGTCTGCGGCAGCGGCCCCTCGCTCGCGTCCACGAGGAGGAGCACGCCGTCCACCATCGTGAGGCCCCGCTCCACCTCGCCGCCGAAGTCAGCGTGGCCCGGCGTGTCCACGATGTTCACCTTCACGCCGCCGTGCCGGACCGCCGTGTTCTTGGCGAGGATCGTGATGCCCTTCTCACGCTCGAGGTCCATGGAGTCCATGACCCGCTCGGCCACGTCCTGGTTCTCGCGGAAGGAGCCGGACTGCCAGAGCATCCCGTCCACGAGCGTCGTCTTGCCGTGGTCGACGTGCGCGACGATCGCGACGTTGCGGATGTCCTCGCGCAAGGGCACCGCCGGAGCGTAGCTACGCGACCCGGCCCGCTTGCGTCGGCCCCTCCGCGCCGGTAGACCTACGCGGTGCCCGATGCCGCCCCGATCGGTCGCGAGCACGAGCTCGCGGAGCTCCTCGACCGCGCGCGGAAGGCGACGGCGGGCCAGGGCTCGATCGTCTTCCTCGCCGGGCCTACCGGCAGCGGCAAGTCGTTCCTCCTGAAGACGTTCACCGAGGCCATCGCCTCGGCCGGCCTTGAGCCCAGGCCCGAGGTGGTCACCACGCTCTGCTACGACACGACGCCCGACAACCCGCTCGGCCCGTTCGGCGAGATCCTCCGCGCGCTCACAAACCGCGACCGCCGCGGCGACCGGGCGAAGGAGATCCTCGGGATCGTCGGCGACGTCGCGCCGCCGCTCATCGAGCTCATCCCCGTGATCGGAAAGCTCGCGTCGGTCGGCGTCAAGGCCGCGACCGCCATCGGCGTCCACGCGCTCGGCGGCGACCACGAGGCTGCGCAGGCCCAGCTCGCCTCGGACGTCGCCCTCTCGCTCGAGAGCATCTCGGTGAAGGTCCCGCTCGTCCTCGTGATCGACGATGCCCACTGGATCGACGGACCCTCCTCCGAGGTGATCGCCCGGCTCGCACAGGACGCGGAGCACCACGGGCTGCTCCTGGTGATCGCCTACGACCCGAACCTGGTCACGGACCGCGACCTGATCGCGCGCGTGCGCTCGAACATCCTCACGCTTCCGGGCGTGACGCGGATCGGGCTCGCCGACCTCGACGAGGCCGCGATCGACGCGCTCCTCGCCGAGCGCTACGGGATCACCCCGGAGCACCTCGGCGCCTGGCTCTACGAGCGGACGGACGGCAACCCGCTCTTCCTGACGCAGTACCTCGACGCGCTCGAGGACCAGGGCGTGCTGCAGAAGACCGAGTCCGGGTGGACGCTCGACGGCGCCGTCGAGGGCGAGCCCGGCGAATGGCGGCTGAGCGGCCGGCTCGCCGAGGCACAGGCGCCGGACACGCTGCTCGAGCTCCTCGGCCCCCGCGTCGGCGTGCTCGAGGACGACGAGCGCAAGCTGCTCGAGACCGGAGCGATCCAGGGCCGCCGCTTCCTCTCGACCGTGATCGTCACCCTGCTCGAGCAGGAGGAGGACGAGATCATCGACCGGCTCGCGCGGATCCAGGAGCGGCGCCGGATGATCGAGCTCGAGGACACCGAGGACTGGTGGAGCGACCGCTCGAACCTGTACGCCTTCGACCCCGCCGTCCTCCAGGAGCTGCTCTACGGCCGCCTCGCCGGGTCGGCGTACGATCGCAAGCGGCGCCACACCGCCGTGGCGAAGGCGCTCGAGCAGCTGATCGCCGGCGACGACCCGCCGCCGCGCCACGCCCTGCTCGAGATCGCGCGCCACTACGAGCTGGCCGGGACCGGCGTCGCGGCCGGGACGGTGCTGGTGGAGGTCGCCCGCTCGACCTACGCGGAGGGCGCCGACACCGAGACCGCCTCGAACGCCGAGCGCGCCGCGACGCTCCTGCGGGCCGCGCTCCCGAAGGTGCCCGAGCCCGAGCGCGCGAAGGCGAACGGCGTCCTCGCCCAGGCGATCGTGCTGCTCCTCCTGGGCGGCGAACCGAGCTGGCGCGCGGAGGACGAAAGCGGTGGCGACGACCTGGTCGCGCTGGCCGCAGAAGGCGTGGCGGCGGCGGACGCGGCCGGCGACCCGACGCTCCGGGCGAACGCACGCTACGCGCAGGCGCTCGTGCTCACCGGCTACCGCGGGCTCGACGAGGCGGTCGAGGCCTACAAGGGGGCCCGCGCGGTCGCCGAGGAAGGCGCCGACCCGGTCACGCGGCTCGCGATCCTGGTGAACCTGGGCCATCAGCTCGACAGCGTGAGCCTCGACGAGGGCTGGGCGGTGCTGCAGGAGGCGCACGCGCTCCTGACCGGCGGCGAGCTCGCGGGCTCACTCGACGAGCGGACGCTCGCGTACGAGACGGCGCGGCTCGAGAACACGATCGGCGTCGCGGCGTTCGACCGCGGCGACTACGGGCAGGCCCTCGACCTCCTCGGCCGCAGCACCGACGCGCTGCGCGCGGCCCACCGCCGCGGCGACCTCGGCTGGGGGCTCAACTTCCTGGGCCAGCTCTCGATCGCAATGGGCCTGTACGAGGCGGCGGAGGCGACGCTCAAGGAGGCGATCGCGCTCTTCCCGGAGACGGAGACCGTGGCGCTGCGCGGCTACCTCCGCGCGCTCCTCGGCCATCTCTACCTCGAGTGGGACCCGCCTCGGCTCGACCAGGCGCGGATCGAGCTCGAGGGCGCGCGCGAGGAGGTGGATGCGGCCGTCTACCGCGCCGTCGCGCCGCTCGTCATGTGCCACTGGGCGGAGCTCGCCCTGGCCGCGGGCACGCCCGACGGCCTGGCGAAGGCCGACGAGCAGCTGGCCGACACGGACACGTACGGCTGGGCGCGCAGCGACATCACGGTCGCCTCGCTCCGCGCGCGGATCGCCCTCGCGCAGGGCCGTGTCGAGGACGCAGTCCCGCTCAGCACCGCGGCCGTCGAGGAACTCGAGCGGCGCGGCGGCGCGGTGCCGGCCACCCGGAGCGAGGAGATCCTCCACGCGCACGCGCTCGTCCTGGCCGCGGCGGGCTCTGCCGAGGCGGAGGCGTTCGCCCGCAAGGCGGCCGACTTCGTGCGCGCCAAGGCGGACTCCATCCCGGATCCCGAGCAGCGCCGGTCGTTCGTCGAGCGGGTGCGCCTCTCGCGCGAGATCCTCGCCGCAGCTCCGGCGCAGTAGCGCGTTCTTACAATCGGGGCACGCGAACGGAGGAGGACCGCATGAGGATCGGCGTGCTCGGAACCGGGATAGTCGGCAAGACGATCGGCGGGAAGCTCGTGGAGCTCGGGCACGAGGTGTGCATCGGGTCGCGCACGCCCGGCGGCGAGGCCGCGACCGAGTGGGTCGCCCAGGCGGGCGCGGGCGCGAACGAGGGGACGTTCTCCGACGCGGCGGGCTTCGGCGAGCTCGTCTTCAACTGCACGCCCGGGATGCACGCGGCCGAGGCGCTCGAAGCCGCGGGTGCCGAGAACCTCGCCGGGAAGACGGTCGTGGACGTCTCGAACGCGCTCGACTTCTCCGGCGGCCGGCCGCCCACGCTCGCGGTCTGCAACACGACGAGCGTCGGCGAAGAGCTCCAGAAGGCGTTCCCCGACGCACGCATCGTGAAGTCGCTGAACACGATGAACGCCGGCATCATGGTCGACCCGAGCGCCGTCCCCGGCGACCACGTCGTGTTCGTCTGCGGAGACGACGAGGGCGCGAAGGACGAGGTGCGCGCGCTCCTCGGGGAGATCGGCTGGCCGGCAGAGCGGATCGTGGACGTCGGCGGGATCATCGGAGCGCGCGGGACGGAGATGTGGCTGCCGCTCTGGCTCGAGCTCATGGGCTCGCTCGGGACCGCGCAGTTCAACATCGCGGTCGTCAAGGCTTAGCGTCGGTCTCTCCACAGAAGCCCCTGTCCATGCGGGTTTGCGCGCGCCGTGGCCGGTTGGGACACCTGGCGGCGGGCGGGCGCGCGGGGCTATCCAGGTCGGGTCAACTCGACCGGAAGGAGACCCATGAACACCAGACGGAGGAAGGCGCTCGGCGTGCTCGGGCTCGCCGCCGCGACCGCGATCGCGGTGACCGGCGTGCTCGCGGTCGGCGGCGGCGCGGCGACGACGGCCGACGACACGATTCGCGCCTGCCGCCACCCGAACGGCGGCTGGGTGCGGATCATCGGCGCGACCGACTCGTGCCGGACGCGCGAGCAGGCGATCTCGTGGAGCGCGGCCCCGGCGGGCGGCGGGGTCACGAAGCTCTCGGACCTCGAGGGCATCGCGTGCACGACGGATGCGGGCGGCGCCGGCAAGGTGCAGCTCGACTCGGCCGGCGACGACACGGTGCTCTTCCGCTGCGTCGCGGGCGGAAGCGGCCCGCCGCCCAGCTCGACCAAGCTCGTCCTGAACGAGGTCGACTACGACCAGGTTGGTGCGGACGGCGACGGGTTCGTCGAGATCAAGAACACCGGCACGACCGCGATCGCGCTCACCGGAATCGCGCTGGTCTTCGTGGACGGCACGGACAGCGAGGAGTACAAGCGGACGGCGCTCACGGGCACGCTCGAGGCGGGCGGCTACCTCGTCGTCCCGGGTCCGACCCGCAGAACGGCGCGCCGGACGGCCTCGCGATCGTGGACGGCTCGGGCGCGCTCATCGACGCGCTCTCCTACGAGGGTGCGATCACGAGCGCGAAGATCGGGACGCAGACGTACTCGCTCGTCGAGGGCACGATGCTCCCGGCGACCGTCGCGGACTCGAACACCGCCGCGGGCTCGCTCGTCCGAAACCCGGACGGGCGCGACACGGGCAACGCTGCGGCCGACTGGGCGTTCACGACGACCCTCACGAAGGGCGCGGCGAACGTCCTCACGGCGGCGCACTGATCGCTCGCCGAGCGGCGGGCGGCCCCGCCCCGCCCGCCGCTCCGCCGCGCACGCGTCCGGGGCTCCGGCGAGACTTCGCCTGTGCGCGCGATCGTCTTCCTCGACGGAGAGCCTCGCTTTCGGCCCTTTCCGTTCGTGCTCCCGCACGAGGGGCCGGTCGGACGCGCGGTCGCCGATGCACGTGACTCGCTCGCGCGGACGCCGGGGCGTCACGACGGCCCGATCGCGTTCTGCCACGGCGTGACGCCGGACGGGTCGATCCTGCGGCGGGCCGGCCGCTACGCCGAGGCGATGGTCGTATTCGAGGAGCCGACGCTCGCGTACCGGCTCGGGTTCGCGCTCGGGGTGCAGCTCTTCGTCGAGCGCGAGGAGGGCGCCTACCTCTTCCAGCTGCGCGGCCCGTCGATCGGCCGCGATCCGCTCCTCTGGACCGCGTCCGCCTCGGGCGGCGTCATGCCCGGCGAGGAGCCGCGGAACGCGGTGCTCGCGGACGCCGCCGAGGAGGTGGCGCTCCGCGACGAGGACCTCGAAGGGTTCCGGCCCGTCGCCGTCTGCGTGAACGAGGGCTCCGGCTCCGCGCTCGTCGTGTACCACGCGCGCCTCCGCGAGGGTGCCGAGCCCGCGCCGAACGCCGACCGGGTCGCCGAGATCCACTGGGCCACGGATCCCGGCTCGATCGGCGCGCAGGTCTCCGGCGACACGCTCGCCGCCTGGGAGGCGCTCGGGCGCGATCGCGACGGTGAACCCTTTGGGGGATAGGGCAGCGCGCATATGCGGCCGATTCCGGTCACAGGACGGTCCGCCGCATGCCGAACGACAACGCCGCCAGAGAAACCGAGAAGGGCTTCGGGACAGGGCTTCGAGCCCAGCTCGAGAAGCGTCGCGCTGAGCTCGAAGAGGTCAAGGAGACGACGGAGGCCGCGGCGACGAAGGCCGGGGCCGCGGCCGCCGCAGCGAACGGCAACGGCAACGGCCATGCGGACGTCGAGGCGGTCCGCGCCGAGCTCGAGGCCGCGCTCGCCCGCGAGCAGAAGCTGCGCACCGTCGTCGACGAGCGCATCGCCGAGACCAAGGGCGCGCTCGACGCCGAGCAGCAGCTCTCGGCCCTCGCCGAGGAGCTCGCGAGCGAGAAGAAGGATCTGGCTGCGCGGGCGCTCGACCTCGCGCGCGACGACAAGGAGCTGACCGTCAAGGCCGGCTCGCTCGAGAAGCTCGAGAAGGAGCTGTCGGCGCGCGGAGACACGCTCGCCAAGACCGAGAAGGAGCTGGCCGCACGCGCCAACGCGATCGCCAAGAGCGAGACGGAGCTTTCTTCCAAGGCCGAGGGAGTCACGAAGGACGCCGAGGGCCGCCAGGCCGACGTCGCCGCCGCCGAGAAGGCCCTCGCCGAGCGCGAGTCCGAGCTCGCCGCGCGCGAGCAGGCGGTCGCCGACCGCGAGCAGGGCGTCGCGGGCTCCGAGGACGACCGGCTCAAGGCGGTCTCGGAGCGCGAGCAGACACTGCGCGCGACCGAGCAGGACTTGAAGGCGCGCGCGAAGGAGATCTCCGAGCGAGAGCGCACGCTCGGCAAGGGCATGAACGCGCTCGAGGCGCGGGAGCGCACTGCCGGCGAGCGCGAGCAGGCAACGGCGAAGACCACGGCCGTGCTGGCCGAGCGCGAACGGGCCGTCCAGACGCTCGAGGCGCAGCTCGCGAAGGCTTCGAAGAGCACGGATTCAACGGACCGCTCGCTCGCCGAGCGCGAGCGCGCGCTGGCCGAGGCCGAGAAGCGCGCCGCGCAGGCCGAGAAGGACGCAAAGGCGGCCGCAGACGCAATCGCGAAGCGCGAGCAGGCAATCGCGAAGGCGGAGGCCCAGGCGGCCGAGCGCTCCAAGGACACCGAGACCGCAGGGAAGACGCTCGCCGAGCGCGAGCGCGCGGCGGCGACGGTCGAGAAGCAGCTCGCCGCACGGCAGGCCGAGGTCGCGAAGGAGTCCGAGCGCGTGACCGCCGAGGTCGCGAAGCTCCGCGAGGAGCAGGCCCGCATCGAGGCGGTTCTCGCCTCCCACGGCGAGGCCGCAAAGGAGACCGCCGACCGGATCGCCGCCGCAGATGCGCGCGAGGCCGAGCCACGGCCCGCGAGGCCGAGCTCCACCACCGCGAGGCGTCGGCCCAGCGCGCAGCCGAGTCGGCAACGCGCGGCCGGGACCTCGACGAGCTCGAGGAGCGCCTGCGCGCGCGGGAGCACGATCTGGCCGCGCGCGAGGCAGGATTTGCAAGCGCCGAGAGCGACGCCGAGTCGGAGAAGACCCGGCTCACCCGGCGCGAGAAGCGCGTCGCTCAAACGGAGGAAAGCCTCCGCGAGCGCGTCAAGGAGATCGACGCACGGGAAACCGAGGTCGACACCCGCGACGCCAAGCGCGAGGCCAACCACCAGCTCCTCGAGGACAAGCTGGAGGAGTGGGAGGCCGAGCTCAAGGCGCTCGAGAAGCGGCTCCAGCAGAAGGAGAAGGAGCTCGCCGCCTACGTCGCGCAGGTTCAAAGCAGCCTGAACCAGCGCAACGTCGCCTGAGTCCGAACGCCTGCGGCGTTCAGTTACGGACGGGCAGTGGCCGGGCCCTTGGAGCCACGGCCGTCTCCGGCACCACGAACCCCGGCTTGTGTTGCATCACTCACGGCCTGCGGCGGGGGCGCGTTCATGCGGTCGAGCCGGCAGAAGAGCGGGCGAACGACGCAACACAAGCGGCAGTTCGTGCTGCCCCACGGCCGTGGCCGGACGCGACGCTTGACGTCGGCACCGGCGCGGGCGGCTAGTGCCGCCGGCCGCGCCCCGCGGGGGACGCGACCGGCGGACAGCCTACGGCGCTGGTCGCGCGCCCAGCTCTCCTAGAACAGCTTGGAAAGGTTGAGGAAGGCCGGTCCGAGGATCACGATGAACATGGCCGGGAAGATGAAGAGCACCGTCGGGAAGAGCATCTTGATCGGCGCCTTCATCGCCTTCTCCTCGGCGGTCGCCTGACGCCGGTTGCGCGCCTCACTCGCCTGGATCTTGAGGATCCGGCCGAGCGAGATGCCGAGCTGGTCGGCCTGGATGACCGACCGGGTGAAGGCGGACATCTCGGGCGAGCCGACGCGCTCGGCCATCTTCTTGAGCGCCTCGGAGCGGCTCTCGCCGATGCGCATCTCGCCCAGCGAGAGCGCGAACTCCTCGGCGAGCGGACCTTCCATGTTCTCGGTCAGCTTGGTGATCGCGCCGTCGAAGCCGAGACCGGCCTCGACCGACACGGAGAGCAGGTCGAGGGCGTCCGGCAGCTCGGCCTGGATCCGGTCGCGCCGGCCCCGCGCCTTGAACGTGACCACGAAGTCGGGCAGGAAGAAGCCCATGAAGGCGAGGCCGAAGGCGATGAGGATCCCCTTCGAGCCGCCGCTCAAGAGCGCGATGCCGACGAGCAGGCCGAGCATCGCGAGCACGCCCTTCGCGGCCAGGTACGACGTCGCCGTCAGCGTGCGGCCGAGGCCGGCGCCGAGCAGCTTGAGGTTGATCGAGTCACCGGTGGCCTTGGGGGTCATCCGGAGGACGATGCGGGCGACGGCGGTCGCGGCCGGCCCGACGGCCCGCTCGCGGAAGCCGGCCTGGGCGGTGAACGGGTTCAGGTTCCGCTTGCCCTTGCCGTAGTTGGCGGCCCGGCGGATCGAGCCCTGCCGCTGCCGCGCGGGCAGCGAGGCGACCTCGCCGACGAGAAAGACGGCGAAGCCGAGGGTTGCGAGTGCGACGAGAAGTAGCAGCATGGTCGGTTACCCCCGGAAGGAGACGATCTTTCTCAGGATGAGCGAGCCGATTCCGATCATCACGAGTCCCGTGATCATCAGCTTGTGGCCCGTGGAGGTGTGGTAGAGCGGCGCCATGTACGTGGCGTTGATCACGGTCACGGCCAGCGCGACGAAGAACGGCAGGCCGATGAGGACGTAGGCGGAGGCCCGGCCCATCGCGGTCAGGCCCTTGACCTTCCGCTCGAACTGATGCCGGTTCCGCACCGTCTCGGCGACCATGTCGAAGATCGTCGCGAGCGAGCCGCCGACCTGGCGCTGGATCGTCACGGCGGTGAGCACGAACTCGAGGTTCTTCGAGCCGACCCGGTAGGACATGTCGGAGAGCGCCCCGTCCATCGGCCGTCCGAGGCGCGTCTCCGCGAGCACGCGCTGGAACTCCTTGGACGACGGCTCCTGCCCCTCCTCGACGACCGCCTGGATGCCCTGGCGGAAGCTGTGCCCCGCCTTGAGCGACGCGGCGATCGTGGTGAGGAGGTCGGGAAGCTGTGCGTCGAACGTCTTCAGGCGCTTCTTCGCCCGCATGACGACGAAGCCGTACGGGAGCAGGGCGCCGCCGACAAGCGCACCGATCGCGACGAGCCGCGGAGGCCCGAAGGCGGCGGTGACGAAGCCGACGGCTAGGCCGCATCCGGCCATGACGTAGACGAACTCGACCGTGCGGAGCGGCAGGTCGGCCCGCTGGAGCATCGTCTGGAGCTTCTTCCAGAACTTGAGGTGGCCGAAGCTCCGCTCCGTCGCCCGGAAGAGCCCGGAGGCGACGGCGAGCCGCTCCCGCTCCTGGGCGCGGCGGAGGGTCTGCTCCCGCTCGCCGAGGTGCGGCGCGAGCCGCGAGCGAAGCCAGCTGCCGCGCGGCGCCGCGAAGGCGAGCACGGCGGCGAGCAGGACGAGGAAGGCGACGGAGCCGCCGACCGCGACCCCGCCCCACGCCCCGTGGAGGAACGACCGCGGCAGAAGCGCCGACGGCTTGTCCTGCACGGACGCGCTGGCCTTGCCCGGAAGCGTGTACGACGCTGTGCCTGACTGGCCGCCGGCCTTCGCGACGAGCTCGAGGCTCTCGCCGGGCCGGGACGCGGTCACGTAGGAGACCTGCCAGGTGCGGCGGAGCTCCTGCGCGATCGACGCGTAGACGTCGTCGAGCGCGGCGCTCGAGGCGGCGCCGTAATAGCGCCCCCCGGTCTCGGCCGCGAGCCGGCGAAGCGGCTCGGGCGTGAAGCGCTGACTCTCGATCCCGACGACGTACACGGCCGTGCCCGACTCGCGGGCGGCGGCGATGGCGTCGTCGAGCGTCGCCTCGCTCCGGGTCTCGTTCCCGTCGGTGACGACGATCATCACACGCGCGAGAAGTGGCTCGGAGGCGAGCGAGTTTGCGCTCAGGACGAGCGCGTCGTAGAGCGTGGTCCCCTGCACCTGGTCGACCGTGATCGAGCCGAGGGCGGTGTCCGCGTCGATCGTGGAGGTCGAGAAGCCGGTCAGGAGGACGGGCTTGGTGGCGAAGGTGGCGATGGCGATCCGGTCGGCGCTTGGCTTCGCGGCCACGAAGGCGCGCGCGGCCGCGACGGCGTCGGTGAGCGGCTGGCCGTGCATCGAGTACGACCGATCCACCGCGAGCACGACGCTCTTCGCGCGGCCGAGGTTCTCGGCCTCGAGTCCCGCGACGAGCGCGCCGCCCTCGGTGACGACCGGCGCCGCCGGAGACGGCGTAGCCGTGGTCACCGTGAACCGCACGGTCGGGTAGTCCGTCGAATCGACTCCGCGGATCTCGGTCGCGGCGGCCGCGGACGGCACGACGACGAGCGCCAGGCCCGTGGCGAGGATGCGGAGCAGCCTGCCCATTACGAGAACCCGCCGAAGCTCGCGACCGCGAACCCGTCGCTCTCCTCGGAGGAATCGGGCATGAAGAACCCGGCCGGCAGCGAGACCCCGTTGGCCGCCATCTTCTCGAGGAAGTGCGGCTTGAGGCCGCTGCAGCCGAGCTCGCTCAGCAGGCGCACGGCCTGGCCTGTCCCGGCGGACTCCTCGTCCGGAGGCTTCGCCTGGAAGATCTCCTGGAGCGTGATGATCTCCGACTCCATGCCGAGCACCTCGGAGATGTGCGTGATCCGGCGGGAGCCGTCCACGAGGCGCGTGATCTGCACGAGCAGGTCGAACGCGCTCGCGATCTGCTCACGGATCGCGCGGAGCGGCAGGTCGACGCCCGCCGTCAGCACCAGGGTCTCGACGCGGGAGAGCGCGTCGCGGGGGGAGTTCGCGTGGATGGTGGTGAGCGAGCCCTCGTGGCCCGTGTTCATCGCCTGGAGCATGTCCAGGGTCTCCGGGCCGCGGACCTCGCCGACGATGATGCGGTCGGGGCGCATGCGGAGCGCGTTCTTCACGAGCTCGCGGATCCGCACCTCGCCCTTGCCCTCGATGTTCGCCGGCCGCGACTCAAGCGTGATCACGTGCTCCTGCTGGAGCTGGAGCTCGGCGGCGTCCTCGATCGTGACGATGCGCTCCGTCCCCGGGATGAACGCCGACACCGCGTTCAGCGTCGTCGTCTTACCGGTGCCGGTACCGCCGGAGATGAGGACGTTCAGCTTCCCGCGCACGCAGGCGGAGATGAAATGCGCCGCCTTCGGCGAGATCGAGCCGAACGCGATCAAGTCGTCCATCGTGTACGGGTCGCGGGCGAATTTCCGGATCGTCAGCGTCGGGCCCTGGAGCGCGAGCGGCGGAATGATCGCGTTGACGCGGCTTCCATCGGGAAGGCGCGCGTCCACCATCGGCGAGGACTCGTCGATGCGCCGGCCGACCTGGGAGACGATCTTGTCGATGATCCGGAGCAGGTGGGCGTTGTCGGCGAACGCGGCCTGCGTCCGCTCGATCTTGCCCGAGCGCTCGATGTAGATCCGCTCCGAGCTGTTCACCATGACCTCGGTCACGGTGTCGTCGCGGAGGAACGGCTCGAGTGGGCCGTAGCCCAGGATGTCGTCGGCGATCTCGCGCGTGATCCGCCGCCGCTCGTCGCGCGTGAGCGGGGTGCGGTCGAGCGCGAGCTGCTCCGTGACGGTGCGCAGCACCGAGTCGTGGAGGTCGGCCGTCGAGTCGGAGCTGAAGAGCTGCGGGCCCAGCTTCGCGATGCACGCGTGGTGGATCCGCGTCTTCAGCTCCGCGTAGGGATCGAGATGAGGCGTGTCGTGCCCCTCGCGGGGCGAGACGGAGGCAAGGGAGACGTGCGGCTCTGCGCCGTTGCCGTTTCCGTTGCCCGCGCCGTTCCCGCTCTTGATGCGGTCGTGAAGCCCCATCGCTACGCCGCCTTCCCGAACCAGCGACCGTTGGCGGTCTTGGCCGCCGCGGTCTCGGCCGGGACGATCGCCTTGCCGATCTCGCGCACTGCGCGCGAGAAGTCGCACCGGGCGTCGGACAGGATGGCCGGGTTGCCCCGGTTGACGGCGACGGGCACGGCCCGATCGCTCGGCACGGCGAAGCGCACCTTGACCTCGAGCGCGCTCTCGACCTCGTTCGGCTTCATGCCGACCTTCGAGTTGGCGCGGTTCAGGACGAGGCGGATCCGCTCCGGCGGGAACGACAGGAGCTCGAGCGTCTGCAGCGCGAGCCTGACGTTCTTGAGCGTCGGGACGTCGAGCGAGCAGAGCAGGAGCAGCTCGTCGGTCCGGTCGAGGGTGGCGAGCATCGGCCCGTGGAAGAACGGCGAGGTGTCCACGACGATGACGTCGTAGGACTGCTTCGCGACCTCGAGCAGCTGGCTCAGCTTGGCCTCGGTGACGAGCTCGGCGTCCTCCGGGCGGAGCGGCGCCGGCAGCACGTCGAGGCCGGAGCTGTGCCGGGTCACGTACCCGGCGAGCTTCTCGGTGTCGAGCTCGCCCGGAGCGACGACCAGGTCATAGATCGTCTTCTCCGGCTCGATCCCGAGCATGATCGCGGCGTCCCCGAACTGGAGGTCCAGATCGAGGAGCAGCGCCTTCTTGCCCTCGTTCTTGGCCACGGAGGCGGCCGTGTTCGTGGCGATCACGGTCTTGCCCGTGCCACCCTTCGGCGAGAACACCGTGACGATGCGCCCGCGACGGCCGACGGACGCCTGGCTGCGGCGCCCGGAGTGCCCGGCCTTGCGGATGGCGAACACGAGGTTCTCTGTCATCTGCGGAAGCAGCAGGACGTCGGCGACGTCGGCGTCGAGTGCCTGCTCGAGGAGCGCCGAGGCCTCGCCCGAGGCGAGGAGGATCACCGGCGCGCGGGTGTGCTCGCGGATCGCCGCGAGCTCGGAGTGCGGCAGGGTGGACGAGCGCGTCCCGTGCAGGACGGCGCCCAGGTGCCCGCCGCGCAGGGTCGAGGCGGCCTCGCTGAGACTCTCGGCGGAGCCGACGAATTCGATCTCGCCGTGATGCTCGAGTGCGTTGCGGAGCTCGGCGAGCCCCTCGCAGTCGCCGGTCATGAACACGCGAACCTTCTCGCGCGTGCCCGGCTCGGTGTGGGTGTGGGTGTCGACGGTCACGGTGTCTGGCTCCCTTCGGCAGCGATGAGCGCCGCGAGCTTGCCCGCGCCGATGCCGTCGAGCAGCATCGACTGGCCGGACTCCGCGCTCTCGGGACTGTCGGCGGCGTCGGTGGCCGGGCGAAGCTGGAGCGACCAGTCGCCGTTCTTGACGATCCACCAGAGCTTCTGCGCCTGCGCGTCGGTCACCGCGAGGATGGCCGCGTACGCCGACTTGTCCGGGTTCGTGATCTTCTCGTTCGTGTCCTGCGCGTGGGCCGCGTCGAGCACGAGGATGTCGCGCAGGACGATGCGCGACACGTGCCGGGTCTTGTCCTCGGGGAAGTTCCAGTTCCCGATGATGTCCACCCGGTCGCCGTCCTCGAGCGTGCCTGCGAGCAGCTGCTCGGCCTCGCCGGGAACGGCGATGGCGCGCTTGTTGCCGGAGATCTGCGAGCGGATGCCCTGCTCGGACGTCGACGTGAACCGCCGCGTCGTCACCTGCTCTCCGGCGTAGATCGTGTCGGCCGCGACCTGCTCCCCGAGCTGCTCGGGATCGGCGATCGCGCCCGGAGTCACGCTGCGCTTCGCGACCTGCTGCTGCGTCAGGAAGCCGTGCGCGACCTCGGAGCCGGACGTCCCTGCGGGGATGTCCTTGGACGCCACCCAGACGGTGACGCTGGACTCCGCGCTGCGGATGTCCTTCTTGTAGTTCGTCACGTAGAAGACCGTCAGCAGGCCCGCCACGAGAGCGAGCGCCACCGCGATCACAATGTTCTTCAGCCTGTATGTCATCGGACCCGCTTTCTGTTCATTCGTTCGGCTTATTCGGTGAGCGACACCGTGCGCGCGCCGAAGTCGTGATCCGGCGTCTCGGTGCCTGAAATTCCCTCCCAAAGGACCCGGGTGAATGAGCCGCTGACCGTTCCCCCGTTGCCGTTCGCCGTGAATCCCGACACGACGAACCCGACCCAGCCGACCACGTGGTACTCGAAGTTCGCTCCCTCTTTCTCCGTGATGTCGTAGATAGGAAAGAGGAGCTCGTCGCCGATCCGGTTCGTCATCGCGTTCCTGATCTGCGATGCGTTGAACTTCGCGCCGGGGTCGGAGAAGTACCAGTCGATCGGCATGTAGCCGTCGTAGCCGTGCTCGATCCAGTTGGCGACCTGGGTCGGCCCGGTACCCCCGTGCGAGTCGTCCAGGTTGAGCAGCCGGAAGGCGCCCGGCCCGACCTTCTCGAGGTCGAGCGTGGTCGGCACGTCGAAACAGGGGCGCGGCTTGCACTGGAGGAGCGGGTGCTTGATGTCCACAGCGATCGGCGCCGCGTAGCGCGCCGACGTGAGGACTCCCGCCCGTGCCTTCGCAGTCGCGTGGACCGTCGCCGAGTCGACCCCGACGATCCCGCTGAAGACCCCGTCGACCGTGCGCTGGATCGTCACCTTGACGGTGTCGTTCGAGAGGACGGTCGTCTGGATCACCACGTTGCCCGGGCTCACGTGGCCGCCGTTCTTGCCCCCGTACTCGACCGCCTTGGAGACGGCGGTCGCGGGGAAGTCGGGAAGCTCCTGCGCGGCGGCGAGCGCGGCTGCGTCCGCCTCCGCCTGGAGGTTCCGGTCGGTGCGCATCCACGAGCCCACGTCGAGGACGGCCGCAGTCATCGCAACGAGGGCCGCCAGGAAGAGCACCGCAAGGACCGTGCTCTGGCCGGCTTCGGAACCGGCGCCGCGGATCGTGCGTGCGTAAGTCATTCGAGTCGCTCCGTGGTAGTGCTCGTCAGCGACCCCGACTTGACGACGATCCCGAGGAGGCTGACCGAGTAGGGATAGGTGGCGGTTACGGTCACGTCCGCGCCGTCCGCCCACGAGGACGAGACGGTGACGCCGAGCTTCGACTGGTCGAGGTTCGTCGCCGACGCGCGCGTGGCGGCCACGGCCGCCGCGGTGGGATTCGCTGCCTGCTGCGAGACGACCGCCTTCCGGGCGCCGGCGCGGCTTGCGTCGGCGACCGTGATGTAGTGGTTGAAGACGATCCCGAGCTGCACGATCCCGAAGAGGACGAGCAGAAGGATCGGCAGCATCAGCGCAAACTCGGTCAGCGACTGACCCTGCTCGTTTCTCCAATTCGTTCTCTTCGTCATCGTCATATCGGTTCAGATCTTTCGGTCGTGGTTCAACGGATGGAGGTGGGTGGGCCCTTCTCGGGAAAGGGCCCACCCGGCCATGTGCCTACGTTCCGGCTTAGAGGAAGCCGAGGACGCTGTCGATCGCGCCCGAGATGGCGCCGGAAAGCGCGGTGAGCGCAACGACCACGCCCAGCGTGATCACGGCGAGGACGACGCCGTACTCGGCCATCGTCTGCCCATCCTCCCGCCTGCGGATCGCGTTGAGATAGGTGAAAAAGCTCGTCACTTGGTTCACCTCCCTTCCTCAGAGGTCGTGCACCCCTTGAAGGGGGCGAACAGTGGGAGCGCCTCGACCACGTGGTCGGCTGTGGCCGGGCTTTCGGTGAGGAAAGAGCCGACGGAAGTGCGGATGAATGAAATGGTCACGTTGGACATCCCTTTTCAGGGCTCCTCCGGCGTGACCGCTCCGCCGTCGAGGCTCAGTTGCTCAAGCATCGCTCCGAGAGGCGACTCCAGACATCCCTCGCGAAGGTGATTTGCAACGGGTCCACTTGATCGAGGGATGCCCTGCCCCCCGTTGGGTTCGATAGTGGGAGCAGGTTCCGTACGCGGCGCGGATCGACAACGAAACGCGAACCGCGCCGACCGGCGGCCTCGGCGCCCGAACTAGGAGTCCGAGGCAATGCCAGAACGCACCACCCATTCACGGACGGCGCTCTCGCGCTTGATCCTCTTCGCCTTCCTCGGTTGGGCGCTCTTGACGCTCGGACGGGGGCGGAGCTTCGCCGCATACGAGGCCGGCACGTCCAAGCGCCGGCGCGGTGGCAAGCGGCGGCTCGCCGCGAGCCTCGCGTTCGCGACGCTCTTCTTCGCGGGCGCATCGCTCTCCGCGCTCGCGGGCGACGAGGTCGTCCAGGCGCTCGAGCCGGGCGACACGACCGCCGAGACCACCACCGATCCGGGCACCGAAGAGGCCGCGCCGGAGGAGTCCACCTCCCCCGACGAGGCCGCGCCCGCAACGGACGAGGCGCCAGCAGACGACGGGACGACCGAGGAGGCCACGAACGACGAGGCCGCTCCGGCCGACGAAGGGTCCACGCCCGCCGAGGGCGCGCCCGCCGAGGCCCCCGCGGCCGACGGCGGAACGGCGCCCGAGGCGAACGGGACGACCGCGGCGCCCGAGACCGGCTCGACGGGCGGAACGTCCGCACCGGCCGCGAGGGCGGGCGGCGGGAAGTCCGGTGGAGGCCACTCGAACGCCGGCGCGGACAACGCGCCGCCGGTCGTCGCGCCGATCTCGAACCACATCGAGGCGACGCGCGACTCCGCGCCCGAGACGGACGACGGGATGGCGGCCACCATCTGGCTGCACCGGACGCTTCCGGACCCGACGCCGCCGGCCAAGCGGCTGGCGCCCGCGTTCGCGCGGCAGCTCAAGGCCGTGGCCAAGAAGCTCGCAGGTCTCCTGGTCGGACATCCTCGCGGTCGTCCGCGCGGACGGCTTCACCGGCCACAAGCCCGCGACCGCGACGCAGCTTCGCTCGATCGCACGCCAGATCGCCGCGAACGACCAGAGCGGCGAGTGGCAGGCGTTCCTCGCGATTCGCGGCCGCACCGCCTGGGCCGACCGGGCGCAGGCGCTCGCGCGCTACAACCGGGCCGTCGGCCTGCACGCGCTGGTCGTCGGATTCGACGCGGCCAAGAGCGACTTGGTCGCCAAGGTCCTGACGGACCACCGGATCTCCATGTACGACGGCGGGCGCAGCGACGTCCAGTCCGGCCGGATCGACGTCCGCGTGCTCGTGCTGCTCCGCTACCTCGCGGAGGCCCACGGGCAGGTGACCGTCTCGTGCCTGAAGTCCGGCCACCGGCTGTACGCGCGGCCGGGCCACATCTCCGCGCACATCTACGGCCTCGCCGCCGACATCTCGGCGCTCGAGGGCGAGTCGATCTACGGGCACCAGGAGCCGGGCGGCGTCACGGAACGCGCCGTGCGGAACATCCTGCTCCTGCCCGCGGAGCTCCGGCCGCAGCAGATCATCTCCCTGCTCGGCATGGGCGGGCCGTCGTTCCCGCTCGCCAACCACGACGACCACATCCACGTCGGCTTCTAGAGACGAGGATGCGAATCGAGCTTCAGGACGGGAGGGCGGTGTGCGAACGGTGCACCGACGCCGATGGCCCGCTCTCCCGTCTTCGAGGCCTTCTTGGACGCGCGACGATGGGGCGGGACGAGGGAGTTCTCCTTCGGCCCGCCTCGTCGGTCCACACCGCGTTCATGCGCTTTCCGATCGACGCGGTCTTCCTCGACCGCGAGCTGCGGGTCATCCGCATCGCGGCTCACCTGAAGCCGTGGCGGGCCGCGGGTTGCCGCGGAGCCCGCGCCGTTCTCGAGCTCTCTTCCGGGGAGTCCGAACGGCGCGGGGTCCGACCTGGTGACCGGGTGGTCCCGGTCGGAGACCCTTCCCTCTAGTTGAAGCGGGCCGCCGCGATTCGGCGGCGAAGCTCAGCCGGGGGGAAGTTGCGGATCTTCCGCTTGATCTCGTATGCAGTCATCTGATGCCGCCTTTCAGTTGCCGCTTCCAACTGCAAGATGGGTGATCGGCGCTACCCGCCCGCGGCCGAATCCCTCGAACCGGGTGGAACGAGGACGCGGAGCGCCCGTGGGCGGACCTCGAACTCGAGCGGCGGCTCGAGAACGGCCGGCTCCCCGTCGATCGCCGCGTGCAGGCGCCGGCGGTTCGACTCGGCCCTGAACGCGGGCGACGCGTACTCGGCGAAGCCCTCGGCGGACTCCTCGAGGTTGCCCGCGACCGCGCGGGCGAGGAGCGCGAGGAGCGTGCGCCGCTTCCCCGCCTCGACGACGTACGCGTGCAGCCGCCCCTCGTCGAGCCGCTCGCGCTGCCCGAATCCGCCCGGCGTGAGCTCGTAGCCCCCGTTCGCGACGAGCAGGACGAGCGCGCGGTGCTGCGATCGCTCACCGTCGACGTCGAAGGCGAGGTCGAGCGGGCGGCGGGAGCTGCCGATCGCCGCGGGGACCATGCGCGCCGCCGCGACGAGCCGGTTCTTCGTCTCGTGCGCGGGATCGTTCACGAGCTGGGCGTACACGCCGAGGGACACGTTGTTCAGGAAGACGTGGCCGCCGACGGAGCCGACATCAACGCGGATCTCCTCGCCCTCGGCGAACGCCGCGAGCGCCGCCTCCGGATCGTCGATGTCGAAGCCCACATCGCGCGCGAAGTGGTTCCGCGTGCCATGGGGAACCGGGACGAACGGCAGCCCGGCGTCGAGCGCGATCTCGGCCACTGCGGCGAGCGACCCGTCGCCGCCGGCCATGCCGAGCGCCGTCGCCCCCCGGTCCGCCGCCTCGCGGACGAGCCGCCCGGCGTCGTCGCCGCGGCGGAGAACACCCACCTCGATCCCCATTGCCCTCGCCGCCTCGGCCAGCTCCTCTGCGGACGGCGACTCGGTCCCCGACCGCGGGTTGACGAGGAGGAACGGCCCCCCGGCTATACGGCGCCTTCGATCGCGTGCAGCGTCCAGGCGGGGCCGAGCCGGATCAGATGCCCGTCCGGGTCGGCCAGGTCGTAGACCTCCGTGCCGAAGCGCGTCTGCGTGAGCTTGCCGCCCTCGATGCCGCGCGCCCGAAGACCCTCGACGTCGGCGCCGAGATCGTCGGCGGCGAGCTCGAGCCGCGTCGACCCGCCGATCTCGCGGCCGCGGTCGGGATCCCAGGTCAGGACGAGGTAGGTGCGCTCCTCGAGGACGAAGAAGGCGGAGTGCGCGTTCTCACCCTCGTCGTAGGCGGCCTGCGGGCCGTACCCGAGGAGCCGCGAGTAGAAATCGATCGCCCGGTCGAGATCCGTGACGTAGAAGTGGATCGCGCTGACGAGGCCCACTACTTGCGGCGGCGCGCCTGCCGCTTGTCGCGCTCTTTCTTCTTCCGCTGCCGGTCGTTGCGCCAGCGCTTGATCGGGCGAGAGCCGCGTCCCACGCGCCGGATGCTAGCCGACGAACGTCTGATACAGCAGGAACAGGTTCAGCCCGATGATGAGGGCCGCGACCACGCAGGCCGCAGCGGTCGTGGCCTTCGTGTTCACGAGATCGCCCATGATGCGCCGCTTGCTCGTGAAGATGACCAGCGGCACGAGCGCGAAGGGGATGCCGAACGAGAGGATCACCTGGCTGAGGACGAGCGCCCGGCTCGGGTCTGCGCCGACGGCCAGGACGATGAGCGCCGGGATGAGGGTGATCGCGCGCCGCAGGAAGATCGGGATCCGCCGCCGGATGAAGCCCTGCATCACGACCTGGCCGGCGAGCGTGCCGACCGAGGACGAGGAGAACCCGGAGGCGAGCAGGGCGATCCCGAAGACGATCGCGGCCGAGTTCCCGAGCTCGGACTCGAAGCTCGAGTAGGCGTCCTCGATCGATTCGAGCCCGGAGCCGTAGAACACGGCCGCGGCGATCGCGAGCATGGACATGTTCACGAGTCCGGCGATCGACATCGCGATGATCACGTCGATCCGCTCGAAGCGCTGGATCTTCTTCTTTTCGTCCTCGGTCGCCCCGACGATCCGGTTCTGCGTGAGCGCCGAGTGCAGGTAGACGACGTGCGGCATGATCGTCGCGCCGAGGATGCCGGCGGCGAGGAGGATCGACTCCGTCCCGGAGAACCCGGGGACGAACAGGTGCCGGGCGACCTCCGCCGCATCCGGCTTCGCGAGGAACGTCTCGAACGCGAACGAGATGACGATGACGCCGACGAGCGCCGTGATCACGGCCTCGAAGCGCCGGAACCCGCGCTGCTGGAGCGCGAGGATGACGAAGGCGCCCGCGCCCGCGATGAGGCCGGCCGGGAAGAGCGGGATGCCGAAGAGCAGGTTGAGGCCGAGCGCGGCGCCGAGCACCTCGGCCAGGTCGGTCGCCATCGCGATCGCCTCCGCCTGGAGCCAGAGCCCGATCGAGGTACGGCGGGAGAACTCGTCCCGGCAGCACTCCGGGAGGTTCCTGCCCGTGGCGATCCCGAGCTTCGCCGAGAGCGTCTGGACGAGCATCGCCATGAGGTTCGCCGCCAGGACGACCCAGAGCAGGAGGTAGCCGTACTTGGCCCCGGCCGCGATGTTCGTCGCGAAATTGCCCGGGTCCACGTAGGCGACGGCCGCGATGAACGCGGGGCCGAGGAACGGCCAGAGCGCCCGGACGCCGTGCCGCTCGCCCTGCAGCGTCGCGTGCGCCGCCCGGAGCGTCGCGGCTTCGCCGGGCAGGACGGCCGGGACGAGCCCGGTGGGATCGCTCCGCTCGCGGGCCTCGTCCACACTCAAAGTTTAGACGCGACGAAATTTGTCGTGCGGGCCCCTACGGCGGGAGAAGCGGCGACGAGAGCCGGACTGCGAGGCCGCGCTCGGCCGCGAGCGCCTGGAGCACGAGAACCGTGTCCGCGGCCGGCACGCCCTCGAGGTACTCGTCCCGCGCCTCGAACGACGCGAGGACGTCGCGGACCGCCGAGCCGTAGCCGTCCGCGTCGTGCTCGGCGAGCGCGGCGAGCCCCGCCGCGACGTCGGGCGGGAAGTCGTCGGCCGCCGCCAGCGCGCGCGCAACCGGGGCTGCTTCGTCATCGCGCCCGAGCACGAGGAGCGCGAGCACCTCCGCGTAGCGCCCGATCGGCGACTCGGCGCCGGCGCCGGTCTCGTCGAGCGCCCAGCGCGCGTCGGCGGCCGCGCCCTCCATGTCGCCGGCGAGCAGGCGCGCCTTGATCGCGCCGATCGGCCGCCCCCAGCTTCCGGGCGGCGCGCCTGCGTAGCTCTCGCGGTGCCGCTCCGCCGACCGGCGCAGCCACTCGCGCGCCTCGTCGTCGCGGCCGTCCATGAGGAGCGCGAGGCCGACCGCGCCGGCGGCGGCGCCCATCCGCACGAGCTGCTTCTGGCGCGCCTCGGGATCGTCCGGCAGCCGCCTCGCGCCGTCCTCGTAGCGGTCGCGCCCGCGGGCGGCGAGCTCCTCCCACGCGACGGTCACCTGACGTCCGTCGCCACGTTCACCCTTTCGAGTGACGGCTTGGCGGCCAGAAAATGGTTACTTAAGTCATGCAAACGGAGCTCATCATCACCAGACACTTATTCCTCCGAAGCCGTGTCGCAGAGATCCGTTGCTCTCCCGTCCGACGGAGGCCCGCCACCGCAGGGCGGGCCTCCGTTTTATTGCGATTCACGAGGCTTGCTCAAAGGGCCTCATTCCTGGACTAGAACATCGGAGAAGACCCTGTAAACTTCTGTTTCCGCCGAGATCGACAGGCGGATCAAGCGATGAGCGAACCGAAAGCCCCTATCGAACGAGCATCCGGGCGAGAGCCCAGCAGTGGTCCTACGGGCCCCAGGGGAGCCCGTGGCCGCCAAGCGCGGCCAACGTGGCGAGAACTGACGCCAGGAGTGCGAGCCGGATCTTCATGGGTGAGTACTCCTCCTTTGCTTCTGGGCCACACAGATCGTCAAACGATCGCGGCGGAGTATAGCCCCGAGAAAGCCTGAGAGGAAGAACATGCCAAGACAGAAGTCAACGCACGTCGACGATCCGCGCGCGGTCGGCGAGCGCCTCAAGCGCGCTCGGGTCGCGGCCGGCCTGAGCCAGCGGCAGCTCGCCTTCCCCGGCTGCTCTCCCGCGTACATCTCGCGGATCGAGGCCGGCGACCGGATCCCGTCGCTTCAGCTCCTCCGCGAGCTCGGCCGGCGGCTCGGCGTGTCCGAGGACTACCTCGCCACGGGCGAGGAGGTAAAGGCCCAGCTCTTCGCCTCGCTCGAGGCCGAGATCGCGCTGCGCCTCGACGACGTCGAGCGCGCGCACGAGCTCTACTCCGAGGCCGCGGCCACCGCGGCTAACGCGCGCGAGCGCTCCATGGCCGAGGAGGGGCTCGGCCACCTGGCGTTCCGGCGCGGCGACCTGCGCGAGGCCATCCGGCTCTTCGAGCAGGCACTCGTCAGCTCGGGCGACAAGGAGTGGGAGCGGCCCGCGCTCGCCGAGAGCCTCGGCCGCGCGTACGCCTCGCTCGGCGAGCTCGACCCGTGCGTCGCGATCTTCGAGCGCTGCCTCAAGGCCTTCCGGCGGATGGGCAACGACGTCGAGTCGACCCGCTTCTCATGTCTCCTCGGCTATGCGCTCTCCGAGAACGGCGAGTTCGCGCGGGCAGAAGGGATCGTCGCCGGGGCACTGGCCGCAAGCGGCGACAGCCTCGATCCGTACACGCGCGCCCGCGTCTACTGGTCGCAGGCGAAGCTCCGCGGCGACCAGGGTGACATGGAGGGTGCGTCGCGCTACGCCTACCGGGCGCTTGCCGCGCTGCAGCTCACCGAGGATCTCCACTACACGGCGCTTGCGCACCGCCTCGTCGCACGCATCGAGCTCGAGCGCGGCAACCCGCAGGAGGC
The DNA here is from genome assembly GCA_963720515.1 of uncultured Actinomycetes bacterium. Lineage (GTDB taxonomy): Bacteria > Actinomycetota > Thermoleophilia > Gaiellales > Gaiellaceae. The sequence goes on from OY970397.1 coordinate 1,724,472, forward strand.
CCTAGAGCATCTCCGCGAAGGCCGGCCGATCATCGACCGCACCGGCTCGCCGGTCGACCGCGCCGACTTCCTGATCGAGCAGGCGCGCGCGCACGCGCAGCTCGGCGAACGGGAGCAGGCCGAGGAGATCGCGGCGCAGATCACCGGACTCCTCGCCAACGTGCAGGCGAAGGACATGATCGGCCGCATCAACGCCGTCCTGGGCGACATCGCCCTCGACGTCGGAGACCGGAAGGAGGCGCTCGCCTACTACATGAAGGCGACCGAGAACCTCGAGGGAGGCTCGCCCGACCGGGATCTCGTCGACGTGTACGCGAAGCTCGCAGACCTCTACGAGGCCGAAGGGCGCTCGGATGAGGCCTACGCGTACATGAAGAAGGCCGTCGGCCTGCAGCACACGGTTGCGCCGAAGCGGCCCGCATAGCCAAGAACCCGCTCTGGTTCTTGTATAGTTCCGCCTAGCCGCGCGCACGGGTCGCGCCGGCCTCCTTATGACTTGCAGCGCGAAGAGGCGCTGCTCCTATGCAAGAAGCGATCCGGTATCCGACCGATGAGCCGGAGGCGACGGACGGCCTGGTGGCCTCCGCCCTCCGCGCCGAGCGCTGGGCAGGCGAGCCGTTCCTGCGCGAAAGCGAGGAACCGAAAGTGGTGCTCGCACCCGGGCGCGCTCGCCGCAAGGCGCTCGACGACGCGATCGCGGAGATGGACGCCGGGCGCCGGACGCCCTCGCCCGAGTGGAAGGTGCGCTACGCGCTCATGCTCGGCCTCGAGCGCGTCATCACCGACCATCCGCCGCGCCTCGCCTCCGGCACGGAGCTCAGGCGCCACCAGGTAGACGCGCTCGCAGGGCTCCTCACCGAGCTCATCGCCCGGAACGAGCTCTCGCCGGAGAACGGGAACGGCAACGGCAACGGGAACGGCGAGCCCGAGCCGGAGCCCGAGGACGAGGAGCCGGCCGAGCTCCTCGAGGGCGACGAGGAGGAGCTCGAGCCGATCGTGGACGATCCGGGCGCCGCGCACCGCTTCCGCTTCCGCCATCCGACCGCCTCGGGCAAGACGATCGCCGCCGCAGGGTTCGTCGAGGCCGCACGCACGATGGGCGTCCTCATCCTCACGCACCGCCGCCTCCTGGTCAGCCAGTTCGAGCGCGACCTGACGGCGGAGGGCTACGGCGACCGCTTCTCGCCCGCGATCGAGGCCGACCACGAGCCGCTGCGCGGGAACCCGCTCACCATCCAGACCTACGCGTGGTTCGCGCGGCACGTGGGCTCGGTCTCCCGAAGCGCCTACCAGCTCGTCATTTGCGACGAGGCCCACACGGCGCTCGGCGAGAAGACGAGCGCGGCGATCCGGAGCTTCCCGGAGCCCGTCTACGTCGGGATGACCGCGACCGAGCAGCTGATCGCGAAGCAGGTCTCCGACGTCTTCCCGGCGTCTGTGGACGACCTGCCGCTCGGTGACGCCGCCCGCCGCGGCCTGATCGCCCCGCTCCGCTCGCTGCGTGTCCCGCCCGCGGCCGCCGTCTCCTCGGTGCCGATCGTAGGCGGCGACTACGACCCCGACGCCCTCGCCAAGGTCCTCGACCACGTGCTCATCAACCAGGCCGCCGCAAGCCTCTATCGCGACCGCTTCGACGCGACGCCCGGGATCGTCTACGCGGCCGGTGTCGAACACGCCTACAACCTGGCGCGCGAGTTCCGCGCCGCCGGCATCAAGGCCGAGGCCGTCAGCGGGAAAACGCCGCCGCTCCAGCTCGCCGAGACCCTGGCCGCTTACGAGCGCGGCGAGATCAACGTCCTCATCAACGCGCAGCTCCTCGCCGAGGGCTGGAACTCGCCGCGCGCGACCGTGTGCATGCATCTCGCGCCGACCGCGAGCCGCCGCGTGTACCAGCAGCGGATCGGACGCGTGATGCGGACGCATCCGCGCAAGGAGGCCGGCGTCGTCGTCGACTTCGTCGATCCCGCCGCGACGCACAACGAGCGGACGATCACGATCCACTCGCTCCTCGACTCCGACTTCTACCGTCCCGGCGCGCGGGTGACGCCCGCCCCCAGGCGCCGCGTCCAGCGCCGCGCGCGCCGCAAGCTCGCCCCGGCCTCGTGGCTCGTCCCGGTGACGCCCGATCCGCGCCGGCGCGTCCTGATCATCCAGCGGGAGTGGGAGCGCCTCGATCCCGGCAAGCTCGCCGAGGACGAGCAGCTCCTCTGGGCGCGCATCGCGGGGCGCCAGGTGCGCTTCGACGAACGCCAGCAGTTCGCGGAGAAGCTCGCGAAGGCGGCCAAGGTCTGCCGCGAGGCGTTCCTCATGAGCTGCGCCGCGGAGAACCCGAACCGGCGCCTCCGGCTCTCGGCGCTCGGCGACCGCGTCGCCCTTCCGGTCGAGCGGGCCGACTTCGACGACCTCGTCTCCATGGTCACGTCGGCTCCGACCTGGGAGAAGGACCGCGTCCACGGCATCCGGATCCTCCTGCGGGCGGTCGGCGAGGGGAAACCACAGGCGCCGGAGGACATCCTCGCGCGCTGGACGTGGCGGCTCGCGCGGGCGACGCGCAAGCTCCAGGACCGGAGGGCGAGCGCCGACCTGCCGGAGGCAAAGCGGCTCCTCGGGGCGCTGACGAACTCCCGCGGCCACCGGCACGAGGAGAACGCGGCGCGGCTCGTGAACGTCGCCCTCGAGCAGCCGATCCACGTCGCGGTCGCGCTGCTCGCCTCGGCGGAGGCCTACACGCCGACGGCGCAGAGGCTGATCGACGGCGCCCGCGAGCGTGTCGGCTCGATCGAGGAGGTCGCGAACGCGCTCGCCGACAACCTCCCGCAGGCGAAGCAGCCGAGCGGGAAGTCCCGCCGCCGCCGACGCCGCAAGAAGCGCCAGACGGACGCCGCGAGGACCGCGCAGAAGAACGGCAAGCCGAACGGCGAGGCCAGGGCCGATCGGAAGCCCAAGGCTGAGCCCAAGCCGGCGGCCAGCCCGCGGCCTAGCCCCTAGTCCTCGTCCGCTTCTTCCTGGTTTCGGGCCTCGTGCTCGCGTAGGAAGCGCGTGAGCTCGGCCGCGAGGGTGTCGCCCGAGGGCATGTCGCCCTCGTCGCCGAGCGCGTCACGGCGGCGCTCGAGCTCCTGCACGTAGGCCTCGGTCTCCTCGTTCTCCGCGACGACCTCGCTCACGTGCTGCTCGTAGGTCGCCGAGGCGCGCTCGAGCTCGTCGAGGTCGAGGTCGGCGCCGACGAGGCCGGCGAACCGGCTCGACAGCGCGAGCGCCGCCTTGGGGCTGGCCGCGAGCGACGCGTAGTGCGGGACCGCGGCCCAGAGGCTCGCGGACGAGATGTCGGCGGCGCGGCACGCGTCGTGCAGCACGCCCACGATCCCGGTCGGCCCCTCGTAGCGCGACGTGGCGAGCCCGAGCTCCTGCACGAGGTCGGGGTCGGTGGCCGAGCCGGTCACCGGCGCGGGCCGCGTGTGTGGGACGTCCGCGAGCAGCGCGCCGAGCGTGACGACGAGCTCGACGCCGAGCTCCTCGGCCAGCGAGACGACCTCGCCCGCGAAGGTGCGCCAGCGGAGGTTCGGCTCGATCCCGAGGAGCAGCACCACGCCACGCGCGGCGCCGGGGAGGGGTGCGGCGTAGAACGCGTTGTCGGGCCAGTCGATCCGCCGCGTGATGCCGTCCACGAGCGCGACGTGCGGCCGGTTGACCTGGAAGTCGTAGAACTCCTCGGGGTCGATCCCCGCGAACCGCTCGGCGTCCCAGGACTGCGCGAGGAAGGCGAGGGCGAGCGAGGCGCCCTGCGCGCCGTCGTTCCAGCCGCGGAACGCTGCCACGAGAACCGGGCGCTCGAGATCGGGCCGCCGCTCGATGCGGAGGTGTTCCCCCATGAACGGAGTCTAGTGCGCTTTCCGCGGCGGTAGAACCGCCGCCAGCGTCACGACGAGCGCCCACACGAGCGTCGCGAGCGTGACGTGGACGAGGACGAGCCACCACGGGAGCTGGTTCCGCCACTGGGCCTCGCCGACGGCCATCTGCGCCAGGAGCACCGCGAGCGTGGCTCCCGCGACGGCGCTGGCGAGCCGCAGCCCCGACCGCAGCACGGCGACGAGGACGACGAGGAAGCTCACGCCGAAGATCGCGGTCGCGCGCACGTGGACGTAGACGGCGTCCTCGAGATTCCAGATCCGCCCGATGTCCACGCCGCCCGAGTGCGGGCCCGACGCGGTCGAGAACGTGCCCGTGACGACGAGGACGAGCGCGAGCGGGACGAGGGCGAGCGCGAGCCAGCCGAGCCAGGCCGCGGCGGGGCGCTCCGTGATCCGCCCGCTCAGCCGCTCGGCCCCGACGACGACCCACACGCCGAGCGCGACGCCCGCGAGCGACAGCAGGAAATGGCCCATCACGATGTACGGGTTGAGCTCGAAGATCACCGTGATCCCGCCGAGCACGCCCTGCGCGAGCACGAGGATCGGCAGGGCGACGGCGCCGACGAGCAGCCTCCGCGGCACGCGGGCCCGCCAGGCGGTGAACGCGGCGGCGAGCGTGGTCAGGCCGACGAGGAAGCCGACGACGCGGTTCGAGAACTCGACGTAAGCGTGGTAGCCGCGCTCCGGGAGGAACGACGTCTCGCCGCAGCGGGGCCAGTTGTCGCAGCCGAGCCCCGAGCCGGTGAGCCGCACGGTGGCGCCGCTCACGGTGACGAGGACGAGCGCGACCAGCGCGGCGTAGGCGGCGCGGCGGAACGTGACGACCGAGATCGCCGGGAGGCGCGCCCGCCGGTCGGCGGCGGCTTCGGTCACGCGACCGAAACCCCGGCGCCGGCCTCGACGCGGCCGATGCGCGCGAGCGGGAGCCCGGCGTCGGCGAACGTGGCCTCGAGCACGGAGCCCTTGTCCGCAGGGAGCGTGACGAGGAGCCCGCCCGCCGTCTGTGGGTCGAATCCGATCCGCTCGACCGCCTCGGACACGCCGTTGAGCTCGAGTGCGCTGCCCAGATACTCGCGGTTGCGCGGCTCGCCGCCCGTCGAGATCCCCGCCTCGGCGGCCTCGACCGCGCCCGCGAGCACCGGAAGCGCCTCCGCGTCGAGCGCGAGCCGCACGCCGCTCCGCGACGCCATCTCGTGCGCGTGGCCGAAGAGCCCGAAGCCGGTCACGTCGGTGGCCGCGGCCGGCTCGAAGGGCCGCAGCAGATCGGCGGCGGCGGCGTTCAGCGTCGTCATCTGGTCGGTCGCGGCCTCGACCTCGGCCTCGCCCACGACGCCGGCGCGCGCTCCGGCGAGGACGAGCCCCGTGCCGAGCGGCTTCGTGAGGAAGACGGCGTCGCCCGGCTCGGCAGTGTCCGCGCGCCAGACCGCGTCGGGACGGACGAAACCGACGACCGCGAGCCCGTACTTCGACTCGTCGTCGCGGATCGTGTGCCCGCCGGCGAGGAGCGCGCCGGCCTCGGCGACCTTCGCCGCCGCGCCGTCGAGCACGGCCCGCACGGTCGCGACCGGAAGCTCCTCCGGGAACGCCGCGACCGACAGGGCGAGAATTGGCGCACCGCCCATCGCGTAGACGTCGTTCAGCGCGTTCGTCGCCGCGATGGCGCCGAAGAGCGTGGGGTCGTCCACGAGCGGCGGGAAGAAGTCCACGGTGAAGACGAGCGCGCGCTCGTCGTCGAGGCGGTAGACCGCCGCGTCGTCGGCCTGCGCGAGCCCGACGATCAGGTCGTCCGACGAGACGGGCGCAAAGCCCTGGAGCAGCTCCTCGAGCCGCGCGGCCGCGTACTTGGCGGCGCATCCTCCGCCGGCCGTGAGCCCGATCGACGCCTGTTCCACGAGGTGAGCGTACCCCGGCCCGGCTAGCGGGACGGCGCCTCTGCGGGCGTCCGGAGCCGCGCGAGGGCGACGAGCTCGGCCGCCACCGCGACCGCGACCTCGGCGGGCGACTTCGCCCCGAGGTCGAGCCCGATCGGCGCGTGGATCCGGGCGACGTCCTCGTCCGCGACGCCCTCGGCGCGCAGCCGCTCGAGCCGCGCTTCCGTAGTCCGCCTGCCGCCCAGCGCGCCGACGTACCCCGCCGGGCTCGCGAGCGCGGCGCGGAGCGCCGGAACGTCGAGCTTCGGATCGTGCGTCAGCACGCAGACGGCGCTCCTCGCGTCGAGCTCCTCGCGGGCGAGCACGCGGTCGGGCCAGTCGACGGCGAGCTCGTCGGCGTCCGGGAAGCGCTCGCGAGTGAGGAACCGCGGCCGCGGGTCGATGACGGTGACCCGGTAGCCGAGAAGGCGGCCGAGCGAGGAGAGCGCGGCGGCGTGGTCGATCGCGCCGACGACGTACATGCGCGGGCGCGGCGCGACCGTGAGGACGAAGCGCTCGGCGGCGGACGGTGCCGCGTCCTCGACGGGGACGAGCGTGAGCGGTGCGCCGTCCAGCGGAACCTCGAGCGCGACGGGCCGCTCGGCCGCGACGGCGGCGGCCAGCTCACGGATGAGCGCGGGCTCCACCGGGGTCACGAAGACATGCACGGTGCCGCCGCACGGAAGGCCGACCTCGAAGGCGTCCTCGTCGGCCACGCCGTAGGTGATGCGCCGCGCCGGCTCGCCGCCGAGGATCGCGGTCGCCTCGTCGTAGAGCGCCGGCTCGATGCAGCCGCCGGTGACGGTGCCGACGACGTCGCCGCGCTCGGAGACGGCGAAGGCGGCGCCCGGATCGAGCGGGGCCGAGCCCTCGGTGCCGATGAGGATCGCGACGGCGGCGCGAAGGCCCTCATCCGTCCAGCGCTCGAGCGTCGGAAGGATCGCCTGCACGCAAGCGACGGTACCTGCGACGCGTACGATCCCGGCATGGCGTCCGAGCTGGAAACGGCCTTCACCGAGCGCGGCTACGGCCTCTCGAGCATGAGCGCAACCCTCCGCCGCGTGCTCGTCCGGCCGCCGAGCCCCGAGGCCGCCGCGGTCTGGAAGACGTTCGGCTGGCGGCGCGAGCCCGATCCGGCGAAGCTCGCCGCCGAGCACGAGGCCTTCCGCGCGCTCCTCGAGGACGCCGGCGTGGAGGTCGTCGTCGCGCAGACGCCGCTCGCTCTCTCGCCCGACGCGATCTACGTGTACGACCCCGCGCTCGTGACGGGCGACGGCGCGCTCCTCCTCCGCCCCGGCAAACCCGGGCGGCGCGACGAGGTGAGCGCCATGGCCGCCGACCTGGTCGAGGCGGGAATCCCGATCGCGGGCCTCATCGAGCCTCCGGCGACGGTCGAGGGCGGCGACACGGTCTGGCTCGACGAGCGCACGCTCCTCGTCGGCCGCGGCTACCGCACGAACGACCACGGGATCCACGCGCTCGCGGCCGCGCTTCCGGACGTGGACGTGATCGCCTACGACCTCCCGCACCTGAACGGCGCCGGCGAGGTGCTCCACCTCATGTCCCTGATCTCGCCACTCGACGACGACCTCGCCGTCGTCTACCTCCCGCTCATGCCCGTACGCCTCGTGGAGCTCGTCGCCGAGCGCGGGATCGAGCTCGTCGAGGTGCCCGAGGACGAGTTCTGGACGATGGGCCCGAACGTCCTCGCCCTCGGCCCGCGCCGCGCTCTCGCGCTCGACGGCAACCCGGTCACGCGGGAGCGCATGGAGGCCGCTGGCGTCGAGGTCACGGTCTACACCGGCGACGAGATCTCACGGCTCGGCGACGGCGGGCCCACCTGCCTCACGCGGCCGCTCCTGCGGGCCTAGCGTACGACCGCGCGGGCCCGGGACATGCCCGCCTCCGAGGGGTGAGGGAGGAGCCGGGCATGTCCGGTCCGCGAACCGTATCGGGCGTCGGGCGCCCTACTCAATCGGAGCGCCGAGGGGCTCAACGCATTCCTTTACCGATTGAAGTTTCGGCAGGCTATAACGCGAGGACGGTTCCCGCAAGCGCTTCCGGCGCCCGGGTCGGGGAGACCGCAGGCGCCGGGGGGAAGGCGCGTCAAAAGAATTCGTGGCGGAGCTTGGTGCCGGGCGAGCGTGCGTCAGACGAGCTGCGCGACGATCAGGACCCCAGCGGCTGCCCACGCGGCGAGAAGCGACGCGAGGACTGGAGCCAGGGGGCGTAGCGAAGGGCGTGAGACGGTGGGCGAATTTTCCACGGCGCGCGGAACCTTCGGCGCACTGTCATGCCTTCCTCCCTGTCGTTACCCGCCGCGGTGGAAGCCCGGGCACGACATGAGCCATCCGCCGAACGCTGCGACCTGGACCAGTGCCACGAATACTGCGATCGAAACACCCTTCATACTCGTCACCTCCTTTCCTTAGAAGTGGAAGTCCTGCAGTGCCTCGGCCGCCCGCCGGTACAGGTCGGCCGCTTCTCTGTCGTTTCCGCGCTTGGCCGCGAGGTCGCCCCGGGCGATCCACGCCGCTGCACGATGGCTGGCGGAGGACAGTTGGTCGAAGTTCGTCTCGGCCTGCGCGAACGCGTCGGCCGCCTCGTCGAGCCGGCCCTGCTCGAGCAGCGAGCGGCCGAGGACGAGCTGGACGTTGCCGATCTCGTCGACGAAGTCCTCACGGCCGCCCAGGAACTCGAGCGCCTGGCGGGCCTGCTCCTCGGCGAGGTCGAGCTCGCCGGTGCGGAGATGCACCTGCGCGAGCGAGGACACCGCGAAGCCGGCGTCGAGATCTGACCCGACGTCGAGCGCCACGCGGAATGCGTCCTTCAGGTAGGTCTTGGCCTCCTCGGGCTTGCCGAGCAGGAAGTTCAGGCCGCCGAGGTTGTTCAGGAGCTTCCCGACGTTGGCCTGGTGCGCGATCTCCTCGTACAGGGACTTCGCGTTCTCCGCGTGCGAGCGGGCGAGCACCCACCGGCCCTGCCGCTCGGCGACGAGCGAGGCCTGGAAGTGCGCCTGCGCAAGCGCGTAGCGGTCGTCGGAGCCCTTGGCGAGCTCGAGCGCGAGCTCGATGTCCTCGCGCGCGGCCTCCCAGTCGCGCTGGCGCTGGTAGCAGCGCGAGCGCCACTCGAGGATGAGCGAGCGGAGGCGGTCGCACGGAAGCTCGGAGCCGTCGGCAAGCGCGAGCGCCTGGCTCAGCAGGCTCACCGACGTGGCGATGGACGAAAGGTTGTAGCGGCAGGCGCCGAGCCGGAAGAACACGTCGGCCCGGTCGACGTCCGTGAACGCCGCGTCGTCGGCGATGACGCGCGCCCGCTCGAGCGTGCGGATCGCGTCGCGGACGTCGCCCTCGTACATCCGCGCCCAGCCCTCGGCCATGAGCGCACGGAACTCGAGGTCGGGAGCGGAGACGCGGGGGAGCAAGTCGCCGAGCGCCGCGAGGATCTCGGTCACCTCGGCGTATGTGTGCGCCTCGAGCGCCGCCTCGGCGCGGGCGATCGTCGACTCCGCGCGCTCGCGCTCGCCGGACGAGACTCCGTTCAGCAGGAAGCCCTCGTCCACGCCGAGCTGCGCGGCGAGCCAGGAGACCGTCTCGGCCGTCGGGCGCGTCTTCCCGCGCTCGATCTGGCTCACGTACTCCTTCGAGAACCGGTCGCCGGCGAGGTCGGTCTGCGTCAGCCCGCGGTTGATGCGGAGCTGGCGGACGCGCTCGCCCAGGCTCGGCCTCGGCACCGTGCCGGCGCGGTTCTGGAGATAGATCTGCGGCGTGTCGTTCATGTCTTCTCTACCAGTCAACTATACGAAGCTTTTCTGACTTCACAACCCCACTTGACTTTTCTCGGGTCGTGCCTATAGTCCGACTACCTACCCCGACCAGACGCCAGGGACGGAGTGGGTGCGCAAACCGTACGGCGATGAGCCTGGAGGCGCGGGTGGGCCGCAGACCCGACCGCTCCCGGGCTCTCGCCGTTAAAGAACGAAATCTGCGGCATGGGCCCAATGTCGGCCTTGCAGCAGGTTCGTGCGATCCCTCGTTCTAGGCGCGCCCGGTCAGCCAGGTTCTGCGCGCCGCGATGATGGCCGGGAAGTCGTCGTCGACGAGCCCGCCCAGCCGAAGGCTCGCCATCTTGAGGAGTCCGAGCGAGAGGAAGAGCCAGGCCTCGGCGCGCGGGTCGCGGTCGGCGATGAATCCGCCTTCCTCCTGGCCGCGCTCGATCACGCCGGCGACGTAGGCATGCACCTCGCGCAGGTGCGTGCGCATGTGGCGGCGGATGCCGTCGTCCTCGGCCGCCTCCGAGAGCGCCTGGATCCAGAGCGACGTGACCACCGGGCGCTTCTTCTCGGCCTCAAAGAAGGAGGTCGCGAGGGCCTTCAGCCAGAGCGCCGGGTCGGACTCGCTTTCAATCGCGGCGTCCCAGCGGGCGCGGAGGTCGGCCCACGACGCGTCGAGACAGGCGAGGTAGAGCTCGCGCTTCGAGTCGAAGTGGCGGTAGAGGATCGGCTCCGTGACCCCGGCGGCCTTGGCGAGCTCGGCGGTCGTCGTGCCGCGGTAGCTCCCCTCCGAGAACACGCGGCAGGCGCAGCCGAGGACGTGGGCGCGCCGCTCGGACGCGGGAAGGCGTGGCTTGGCGACGCTCATACCGCCTCGATGGGAACGGGCGCCGTCTCTTCCTGGCGGTGCCGCGCGTCCTTCAGCGTGGTGAACGCGATCAGCGCGCCGACGAGCGCGATCACGGCCGCCGTGTCGAGCGCGTAGTGGAAGCCCTGTACGAACGCGACCGGGCGGGAGTCGCCCGCATCGAGCGCGCTCGTCGCGCCTGCGGCGACGATCGCGCCCATGATCGCGATGCCGAGCGAGCCGCCGACCTGGCGTGCGCTGTTCAGGACGGCCGAGCCGACGCCGGCCTTGTCCGGGCGCACCGAGCTCATCGCGGCCGCGGTGACGGGCGCCATCGCCGCCGCCATGCCGATGCCGCCGAGGACCATCCCGGGCAGCAGGTTCCAGAACGTCGCATCGGTGCCGAGGCGCGCAAAGACAGAGAGCGAGCCGGCGAGCACGATCATCCCGCCGCCGACGAAGTAGCGCGGCCCGTGGCGGTCGGAGAGCTTCCCGGCCAGCGGGGCCAGCAGGATGATCAGGACCGTCCAGGGCAGGAAGCTCGCGCCCGCCTGCGTCGGCGAGTAGCCCAGGATCTGCTGGACGTACAGCGAGACGTAGAAGAAGACGCCGAACATCGCGAGGCCGATGAGCAGCATCACCGAGTTCGCGCCCGCGAACCCGCGGTTCTTGAACAGGCTGAGGTCGAGCATCGGCAGGCGCTGGTGCATCTCGAGCAGCACGAAGGCGACGAGCGAGACCGCGGCGATCGCGAACGCCGTGAGGATCCGCGGCGACGTCCAGCCGTAGGCGTTCGCCTCGATCAGGCCGTACGACAGCGCGAAGAGGCCGAGCGCCGACGTGAAGAGCCCGGGCAGGTCGGGCCGCTGCTCGTGCGAGGTGTCGCGCGACTCGTCGATGAACAGGAACGCGGCGACGATGGCCAGCAGGCCCACCGGCACGTTGATGTAGAAGATCCAGTTCCAGTTGATGTGCTGCGTGATGAGGCCGCCGACGAGGGGGCCGATCGCGAGCGCGAGCGCGGAGACGCCGGCCCAGATCCCGATCGCGGTGCCGCGCTGGCGCGGCGGGAAGGTCACCGTGATGATCGAGAGCGTCGCCGGGTTCATGAGGGCGGCGCCGACGCCCTGGACGACGCGCGCGCCGATCAGCATCTCGGCGCCGTTCGCGAGACCGCACGCGAGCGACGAGGCGGTGAAGACCGCGAGGCCGACGACGAAGATCAGCCGGCGTCCGAAGAGGTCGGCGAGCTTCCCGCCCGTGAGCATGAGCGCGCCGAAGGTGAGCGCGTAGCCCGTCACCACCCATTCGAGCTCCGAGACCTTGAGACCGAGCGAGGTCTGGATCGACGGGAGCGCGACGTTCACGATCGTGTTGTCGAGCATGATCATGAAGAGGCCGAACGACACAGCCGCAAGGGTCAGCCACTTCCGGTTTTCGTCGGCCAGGATCCGTGCGCGCATGTAGTACCCGTCCTTTCGCTCGCGAAGTTAGCGGGGGCTATGTTAGCGACCGCTACCGGCCCGCCGCCCGGTTCCCGCCGAGTAGGGTTCGCGCCCATGAGCGACGTCGTCTGGGAGCCGAGCCAGGAGGTGCTCGACCGGGCGAACGTCGTCCGGCTGATGCGCCGCCACGGGATCGACGACTACCGCGAGCTCGTGCGCCGCTCGCAGGACGATCCCGACTGGTTTTGGCCCGCCGCGATCGAGGACATGGGGCTCGAGTTCGCAACGCCCTGGGAGCGCGTGTCCGACCTCTCGCGCGGGCCCGAGTGGGCGACCTGGTTCGTCGGCGGGAAGGTCAACATCGCGTGGAACTGCGTGCACCGCTGGGCGCGTACGCGGCCGGAAGCGATCGCCGCGGTCTTCGCCGGCGAGGACGGCGCGCGGCGCGAGGTCTCGTTCGCCGAGCTCTCGGACGAGGTGACGCGCCTGGCCGAGGGGCTCGCCTCGCTCGGCGTCGGCGAGGGCGACACGGTCGCGATCTACCTGCCCATGTCGCCCGAGGTCGCGGTCGCCTCGCACGCCTGCGCGCACCTCGGTGCGATCCAGGTGCCGATCTTCTCCGGCTTCGCCGCGCCCGCCGTGGCCTCGCGCCTGCGCGATGCACAGGCCAAGGTCGTGATCACCGCGGACGGGTCGCTGCGCCGCGGCAAGCCGCTCGCGATGAAGGAGACCGTGGACGAGGCGCTCGCGGAGTCGCCTTCGGTCGAGCACGTCGTCGTCTGGCGCCGCCTCGGCTCCGAGACGCCGATGACCGAGGGCCGCGACGTCTGGTGGGACGAGCTCGCGGCCGCGCAGCCCGGCGAGCTTCCGCCGCTCGACGTGGACTCGGAGACGCCGTACCTCCTCACTTACACGTCCGGCACCACCGGTCGGCCGAAGGGGATCGTCCACGTGCAGGGCGGCTTCCTCGTCTCGATCGCCCGCGAGGTCGCCTACCAGGCCGACTCGGGCCCGGACGACACGATCCTCTTCTCCACGGACATGGGCTGGATCATGGGGCCGTGGACCGTGGTCGGCGGGGGCGCGATGGGGTCGCGGCTGGTGTTCATGGAGGGCGCGCCCGACCTTCCGGAGAACCGGCTCTGGACGCTGATCGAACGCGAGCGGGCGACCGTGCTCGGCTGCTCGCCGACGCTCATCCGCGCGCTCATGCACCACGGCGAGCCGACCGCGGATCTCTCGTCGCTCCGCACGATCGTGACGACCGGCGAGCCGTGGAACCCGGCGCCGTACATGTGGCTCTTCGAGCACGTCGGCGGCGGGCGCTGCCCGATCATCAACTGCTCCGGCGGAACCGAGGTGGGCGCCTGCTTCCTCTCGCCGACGCCCGCGACGCCGATCAAGGAGTGCTCACTCGGCGGCCCTGCGCTCGGCATGGCGATGGACATCGTCGGGCCGGACGGCGAGTCGCTCGTCGGCACCGGGGAGGTCGGCGAACTCGTCTGCCGCAAGCCGTTCCCCGGCATGACGCGAGGCTTCTGGCACGACCCCGAGCGCTACCTCGAAACGTACTGGCGCCGCATCCCCGGCGTGTGGGTGCACGGCGACTGGGCGTCCGCCGACGCGGACGGCTTCTGGTTCCTGCACGGGCGCTCCGACGACACGCTCAACATCGCCGGCAAGCGGATCGGACCGGCCGAGCTCGAGTCGGCCGCGGTCGGGCACCCCGTCGGTCGCCGAAGCGGCCGCCGTCGGAGTCCCGCACGAGGTCAAGGGCGAGGTCGCGTGGATCTTCTGCGTGGCCGTGCCCGGCGTCGAGCCGTCGGAGGAGCTGGCGCGCGAAGTGAGCGCCGAGGTCGCGGCCGAGCTCGGCAAGGCGTTCGCGCCCGACCGCGTCGTCTTCGTGCCGGCGCTTCCGAAGACACGCTCGGCCAAGATCGTGCGGCGCGCGGTTCGCGCCCGTGCGCTCGGGCAGGACCCAGGCGACCTCTCGTCGGTCGAGAACCCCGAATCACTGGAGGCCATCGGAGATGCCATCGGAGCTTGAGGGCCAGGTCGCGCTCGTGACGGGCGGCGGACGCGGGATCGGGCGCGGGATCGCGCTCGAGCTCGCCTCGGCCGGGATGAAGGTCGCGGTCTCGGCGCGGAGCACAGACCAGGTGGAGGAAACCGCCGGCGAAATCAGCGGGCTCGCCGTGGTCGGCGACGTGTCGAAGCGCGAGGACGTCGACCGGATGGTCGCCGAGACCGAGCGCGAGCTCGGGCCGATCGACCTGCTCTGCGCGAACGCCGGGATCGCGCCTCGCGAGCCCAGCGCGTGGGAGATCGCCGTCGACGACTGGTGGCACACGTTCGAGGTGAACGTCCTCGGCGTCTACCTGTGCAACCGTGCGGTGGTCCCGGGGATGCTCGAGCGCGGCCGCGGCCGGATCGTGAACACCGCGAGCGGCGCCGCGTACCTCCCGGGCACCACCGGCTCCGCGTACGGCGCGAGCAAGGCTGCGGTGAACCGCTTCAGCGAGGCGCTCGCAAACCAGCTCCGGGACCGGGGGATCGCGGTGTTCCCGATCAGCCCGGGGCTCGTGAAGACGGAGATGACGGGGAACTTCTCCGACGACGCGCCGTGGACGCCGCCCGAGCTCGCGCCGCGCCTCGTGCGGGCTCTCGCGACCGGGCGGTTCGACCGGCTCTCCGGCCGCTACCTCCACGCCGAGCACGACCAGGACCTCGACGCGCTCGAGGCCCGCATCGACGAGATCCTCTCGGGCGACTACAACGCGATCCGCCTGCGCCGGCCGTAGTTTTCGCCGCGCAGGCGTAAACTGCTACCCTCACACTTGAGGCCAATGCGGATCGCGCTCGCGCAGATCGACACCGTCGTCGGCGACCTGGACGGGAACCGGGAGCGGATCCTCGCCCACCTCTCCGAGGCGAAGGCGCGCGAACGCCGATCTCGCCCTCTTCCCCGAGCTCGCGGTCACCGGCTACCCGCCGGAGGACCTGCTGCTCCGGCCGAGCTTCCTCGCGGCCGCGCGCGAGAGCCTCGACGCGATCGCCGCGGAGGCGACCGGCATCACCGCGCTCGTCGGGTTCCCCCACCTCGACCGCGACCTCTTCAACGCCTGCGCGGTCTGCGCGAACGGCACGGTCGAGGCCGTGTACCGCAAGCGCTTCCTCCCGAACTACGGCGTCTTCGACGAGGACCGGTACTTCCAGCCCGGCGAGGACCTCCTGCTCCTGAAGGCCGGCGACACGCTGATCGGCCCGACGATCTGCGAGGACATCTGGCAGCCGGGCCCGCCCGCGACCGACCTCGCGCTGGCCGGCGCCCAGGTGATCGCGAACATCTCGGCGTCGCCGTTCGACCTCGGCAAGGGGCGCGTCCGCGAGGAGATGCTGGCGCAGCGGGCGCGCGACAACATCGCCTGGATCGTCTACCTGAACGCGGTCGGCGGCCAGGACGAGCTCGTCTTCGACGGCCAGAGCCTCGTGCTCGACGACGAGGGCGAGGTGGTCGTGCGCGGGCCCGCGTTCGAGGAGGCGTTGATCGTCGTGGACATCGACCCCGCAACGTCGGTCGGGCGCCGGCTCACCGACGCGCGGCGCCGCTCGCTCTCGCGCCAGCTCGCGGTGCCCGACCCTCCCGTCATCGTCCTCGGCCCCGAGCGCGAGCAGACCGGATCGCTCGAGCCCGTGCTCGCCGAGCCGCTCGAGGAGCTCGAGGAGATGCGCCTCGCACTCGAGCTCGGGCTGCGCGACTACGTGGAGAAGAACGGGTTCCGCGAGGTCGTGCTCGGCGTCTCGGGCGGGATCGACTCCGCCGTGACGGCCGCGCTCGCCGCCGAGGCGCTCGGCCCGGACCGCGTCGTCACCGTCTCCATGCCGTCGCGCTTCTCGTCCACGGAGACCCGCGCCGACGCGCAGGCGCTCGCCGAGAGCCTCGGCACCCGCTTCATCGAGCTCCCGATCGGCTCGGTCGTCGAGGACATCGAGGCGACGCTCGAGCCGGTGTTCGAGGGCACCGAGCCCGGCCTCGCGGAGGAGAACGTGCAGGCCCGCGCCCGCGGCCTCCTCCTCATGGCGCTCTCGAACAAGTTCGGCTGGCTCGTCATCGCGACCGGGAACAAGAGCGAGCTCTCGGTCGGCTACGCGACGCTCTACGGCGACATGGCCGGCGGGTTCGCGCTCCTCAAGGACGTGTTCAAGACGGACGTCTTCCGGCTCGCGCGGCACCTGAACGAACGCGCCGGACGCGAGCTCATCCCCGAGACCACGATCGCGCGCGCCCCGAGCGCCGAGCTTCGCCACAACCAGCTCGACGAGGATTCGCTGCCGCCGTACGCGAAGCTCGACGAGGTGCTCGAGGCCTACGTGGAGCTCGACCGCTCGCGCGAGGAGCTGACCACGGACGGCTTCGACGCGGACACGGTGGAGCGCGCGCTCGCGCTCGTCGACCGCGCCGAGTACAAGCGCCGGCAGGCCCCGCCGGGCGTGAAGCTCCGGCCGAAGGCGTTCGGCCGCGACCGCCGCGTACCGATCACCAACCGCTGGCGCGGGTGAGCCCGGGCTCATCCCACGGCGACGTATTCGTTGCCGGGGCGCGATGGGGGGTGCGAGGCAAGGACGCAGACTCGCGTTCGTACCAGAGGTACGGGCGCGACCGAGGACGCCGTCCTCGCGCCGTCCAGCGCGTTCCGGCGACACAATGCTTCGTCGTGGGAGGGGCCAGATAAAGACCTTCGAGTACCGGACCTCGATCGACGCAGAGGGCGCGCTCTGCGCCGAGGAGCTCCATCCGCTCGATCCCGGCGAGGAGTGGACGCCGGAGCATCTCCTCCTCGGCGCGCTCAGCCGCTGCACCCTCTCGAGCCTGCGTCACCACGCGCAGCAGGCGGGGTTCGTGGCGCGCGGCGCGGCGTGGGCGAGCGGCGTCGTGACGAAGCGCGAGAGCGACGGCCGCTACGCGTTCGTCGAGATCCAGTGCGGCCTCGACGTCACGGTCGAGCCGCCGCCGGCCGACCCGGCCGAGCTCATCGGGCTCGCCGAGCGCGACTGTTTCATCGGCGCCTCCCTCACGGTGCAGGTCGAGTACGAATGGCGCATGAACGGCGCCCTCGTCTCGCGCTAGCGGCGGGCGCGGAAGAAGAAGTCGTCGGGCGCCGGCGACCCCTGCGGGTGGAGCCGGATGATCCGCTGGCCGACGACGACGCCGGGGAGGCGCGACTGCCGGTGCGTCCCGAGGCCCGAGCCGACGAGGTCCGCGGTGACGACGTCGTTGCGCGGCTTCGACGCGAGGAGGTCGAGGAGGTCGTCGAAGGTCGCGATGTCCTCGTCCTCGGAGTCGCTGAAGACGAAGCACAGCTGGTTGCCGACGCAGTCCTCGAAGAACGAGCTGCGGTTTCCGCCGACGAAGAGCACGCCGCCGAGGGCGCGCGCCGAGACGCGGAACCGGTACTGGATCACGCGATCGCCGCCGCCGGAGAAGGGGTGCAGCACGATCCGCACGCGCAGCTTCTGGCCCGGCCGCACCGCGAGGCTCGAGGCGGAGGCGAACGGCCGGCCGTTCTTCGAGATCAGCACCCGCTTGACCGAGAAGACCTTGAAGGCCTGCTCGCGCGTCACCGCGATCTTGACGTTCGTGACCTTCACGTCCTCGAAGGTGTTCTGGAGGATCTCGTCGAGCTGGACGCCGATCCCGAACGCGGCCGTGAAGTCGGCGCCGAGCCGCGAGGCCCAGCGGTCGCCGCGGGTGATCCTCCACGGGGACCCGTCGGCGCGCGTGCCCTCGAACGTCCACCACGCGGAGACCGTGCCGCGCCCGGCCGAGTCGAAGCCGGTGCCGGCCGAGTCGGCGGTGGACTGGAGCCCGCCGAAGAGCTGGCTGAGCGCGACCGTCGAGCCCCAGTCGGCCATGACCACCTGCGACTCCGCCTCGCGCCGCCGGCCGAGGTCGGGCGCGTTGATCACGGTGTGGATGGGATACGAGGAGGGCGTCGCGCCGAGCTTCGCGCGGAGGCCGGCCAGGCGGTCCTGGTCCACGACGCCGAGCGCCTCGGCGACGTTCGCGAGCTTGTACGACGAGATGAGATCCGGGACGATCGTGAGAGCGTCGGCCGCGCTGGCCCCGGTCGGCGCGACGGCTCCGCCGAACTCGAACGGATGCCCGAACGCGAGCGCGACGCCGTCGCAGACGTAGGTGACCGTGCCGACGGCCCCGACGGTCGTCTCCCCGTAGGAGGCCACGCTCGCAAAGCTGTCGCCCGGCATGAGGGTGCCCGGCCCGGCGGCGATCGTCCCGGAGGCCGAGGAGCCCGCGTACGGGACGACGCTCGGATTCTGCGTGCGTGAGGAAGGACGAGATTCGATCGAGCCCGTGCGGCGCGAGGCCGGAGACGGAGAGCGGCACCTTGAGCTGGGCGAGGGTTGCCGACGCGGCGGAGGCGAGGCCGGCGCGCGCCGCTACCGTGCTCGCGAGGCCGCCGCGCAGGGCGACGCGGCGGGGCAGGTCGGCGGTGACCGTGCGCGCGGCGATCGACGGGCCCGGAAGGCCGAGCAGGCCGATCATGTCCTCGGCCGGCGTGAGCCCGCCGACCTTCGACGTCGTGGACGAGAGCCCGTACGCGACCGCGCCGACGAGCTGGCCGCCGACGTACACGGGCGAGCCCGACATGCCGGCCCAGATCCCGCCCGCCCGGTCGATCGCGGGACTGTCGACCTCGACCACGATCATGTCGCGGCCGGGCGCGATCCCGTCCTTCAGGACTCCGAGGATGTCCACGGAGAACGGGTCCACGACCCGTCCGTGCTCGACGGTGTAGCCCGTCCCGGTCATCCCGGCGGTCACGCTCGCGGTGGGCAGGACCGGATCGCAGAGTCCGGGGACCGCGGCCATGGCCTGACCGGCGCCTGCGAGCACGGTCAGCGCGACGGCGGCGGCGACGACGACCGCTCGGACCCCTGGGCGCATCCGCCTGGATGATGACTCACTCGACGGCCGGAGACAATGGGTCAGCGGCCGGCGAGCTCGGCGAGCGCGCGGAACCAGCGGAGCCGCTCCTCGTACGGGACGGCAGCGTTCGCGGGCGAGGTCGAGGGGAGGACGAAGAGCCGCGTGTCGCCGAGGAGCCGCTCCTGAAGGCCGAGCTCGGGCCTCTCGCGGAACACGCCTTCGTAGGCGGTCTTCCCGACGAAGGCGATGATCCCTGGCCGGAGCTCTTCGGCCAGTCGCTCGAGCCGCTCGGCGGCGCCGGCGAAGTCGCCTCGGCGCAGCTCGCCGACGCCCTTCGTCGTCCGCCGGGCGGCGTTCGTCAGGCCGAGGCCGAACTCGACGACCGTGCGCTGCTCGGAGGGATCGAGCCGCCGCGGCGTGAAGCCGGCGTCCGCAAGGAGCCGCCAGAAGTCGTTCCGGGGATTGGCGAAGTGCGCCCCGGCCGCGGCCGAGCGTCGGCCCGGGTTGATGCCGCAGAAGACCACGTCCAGCCCGGGAGCGAGCACATCGGGGACGGCCGAGGTCACGGGGCGGATAGTGTCAGGCGCGTGCGCGTCCTCGTCCTTGGCGGCACCGTCTTCCTCGGCCGGCACGTGGTCGAGACGGCGCTCGCACGCGGCGACGAGGTGACGATCTTCAACCGCGGGATCCACGGGGCGGACCTCTACCCCGAGGTGGAACGGCTGCGCGGCGACCGCGACGGCGGGCTCGACGCGCTGCGCGGGCGCGACTGGGACGCGGTCGTGGACACCTCCGGCTACTTCCCGCGGGTCGTGCGCCAGTCGGCCGAGCTGCTCGCCGGCGCGGTCGGCCACTACACGTTCGTCTCGAGCGGCTCGGTCTACGCGGATCACAGCCGGCCGGGGATCGACGAGGCCTCGCCGACGATCGAGCTCCCGCCCGGCACGCCCGAGGAGCTCTCCTCGCCCGAGGCGTACGGCGGCTTCAAGGCGGAGTGCGAGCGCGTCGCCGACGCACTGCTCCCCGGCCGTGCGCTGTCGGTGCGTGCCGGGATCATCGCCGGGCCGCACGACCCGACGAACCGGTTCACGGACTGGGTCACCCGGATCGCCCGCGGCGGCGAGGTCCTGGCGCCCGAGCCGCGCGACCAGCCGGTGCAGATCCTCGACGCACGGGATCTCTGCGCCTGGATCCTCCGAATGGCCGAGTCGGGCAGCGCGGGCGTCTACGGCGCCGTCGGTCCGGTCATGACGATGGAGGAGCTCCTCGACCGGATCCGCGCGGGCGTCGAGAGCGGCGCCGAGCTCGTCTGGGCGGGCGAGCACTTCCTCGTGGACGCGGGCGTCGAGCCGTTCCAGGACCTGCCGCTCTGGCTCGCCCCGTCCGTCGATCCGTCGTACGCGGGGTTCCTCGCCGTGGACGGGTCGAAGGCGCTCTCCGCAGGGCTCGAGCCGCGACAGGTGGAGGACACCGCGCGCGACACGCTCGCATGGGCGCGCTCCGGCGAGGAGGCCGGGCCGAAGGACGTCGGCGTCTCCATGGCGCCCGCGGGCCTGGCGCCCGGGCGCGAGCGGGAGCTCCTCGACGCGTGGCGGAAGCGCGCGGCGTGAGCACGACCGCGTTCGACGTCTCCGCGGTCCGCGCGCGGTTCCCCGCGCTCGCTCGGCCGATCGCGTTCCTCGACGGGCCCGCGGGAACGCAGGTGCCCGACTCCGTGCTCGACGCGATGGACGACTACCTGCGCGAGCGGAACGCGAACTCGGGCGGGTCGTTCACGGCCTCGGTCGAGACGGACGCGCTCATCGCGCATGCGCGCGAGACGGCGGCGCGGTTCCTCGGCGCGGACGCGGAGACGGTCGTCTTCGGGCCGAGCATGACCGCCATCAACTTCAACCTGACGCGGGCGCTCGGCCGCGAGCTCTCGGCCGGCGACGAGATCCTCGTGACACGCCTCGACCACGATGCGAATGTCTCGCCCTGGCTCGAGCTCGCCCGCGACCTCGATCTCGGCGTGCGCTTCGTCGACGTCCACGAGGACTGCAGGCTCGACATGGAGTCGCTCGAGGCACAGCTCGGCGACCGCACGCGCGTGGTCGCGTTCCCGCTCGCTTCGAACGCCGTCGGCACCGTCCCGGACGCACGGCGGATCGTCGAGCTCGCGCACGAGGCGGGCGCACTCGCGTGGGCCGACGCGGTGCACTATGCGCCGCACCGGCCGATCGACTTCGCCGAGCTCGGCGCCGACGTGCTGCTCTGCTCGCCGTACAAGTTCTACGGGCCGCACCTCGGGCTCGCGGTCGCGCGGCCGGAGCTGCTCGAGCGGCTGCGTCCCTACAAGGTGCGCCCGGCGCCGGACGAGCCGCTCGGCTCGCGCTTCGAGCACGGAACGCTCCAGCACGAGCTCCTCGCCGGCCTGGTCGCCGCGGTCGAGTACGTGGAGGGGGTCGAGCTGGGACGCGATCCAGGCGCACGAGCGCTCGCTCTCGGAGCGGTTCCTGGCCGGGTTCCCGGACGGCGTCGAGCTCCACGGCCTGCGGACGGTCGAGGGTCGAACGCCGACGTTCGCGTTCTCGCTCCCCGGCCGTACGTCGTTCGAGGCGGCCGACGAGCTCGCCGAACGCGACATCGCGGTGTGGGCGGGCGACTACTACGCCTGGGAGATCATGCAGCGGCTCGGTCTCGAGGACGGCGCCGTCCGCGCCGGCTTCGTCCACTACACGAGCGAGGACGAGGTCGACCGCCTGCTCGCCGCGCTGGCCGCGCTCGCGTAGCCGTCCTAGCCCTTGTGCGCGGCCGCGGCGTTCTTCCAGCGCTCGTCGTCGCGGTGGATCCAGTCCGGGTCGATGCCGCGGTCGTCCGCGAGGTCGAGCGTGAGCCGCTGGAAGCGCACGATGTCCACGACCGGGTGCGACGTCGGGACGAGCGCGACCTGGCAGCCGAGCCGGCCGAGCGCGAGCGCCGCCTGCCCGGCGCGCACGGCCGCACGGCCTTCGCCCTCGAGGACGAAGCAGCGCACCGTCTCGTCCACCGCGGCGAGGTGCCCGTGGAGGAGCTGCTCGGTCTGGTGCGCCTCGGCCGCGACCCAGGCGCCCTCGCGGAGCTTGAGCACCGCCTCCTGCGCGGTTGGCCAGTCGCGGCCTGCGCCCGCGACTAACCAGCGCTTGTGGTCCGAGACCGGCTCGGGAGGAGCGGCGACCGCCTCGGCCACGGCGGCCGAGAGCCCCGAGATGTCCTCGCCCCGCAGCGCCGCGAGCCCCGCGACCGCGCATGTGTAGCTCGCCGTGTGGCACCAGGACTTCTCGATTTCGGGCGTCACGACAACGACCTCGTCGGCGATCTCCGCGAGCGGGCTCTCCTCCTTGCCGGTCACAAGCCAGACCGGGCCGTCGAAGGCGCGCGCGGCCTCGAGCACGAGCTCCGTCCCGCCCTCGTGACTCACGCAGACGAGCGCCTCGGCCGCCGGCGGGGAGAGCACGAACTCGAGCGCCTGCACCGCACGCGGCGACGTCTGCGCCGCGTGGAACGACGTCCCGCAGCCGATCACGACCGCGCCGTCGGGCACGCGGCGCGAGCCGACCCGCTCGGCCACGGCCGCGAGCCACTCGGGCTGAGCCGCGATCGCTGCGCGCATGTGCTCACCGGCGGCCATCGTGCGGGAAGCTAGCATCCGGGCCGTGGAGGGATACGGCCTGGTGATGGTCAAGGAGGTCGAGTTTCGCGACCTCGACGGCTTCGGCCACGTGAACAACGCGGTGTATCTCAGCTACCTCGAGTCCGGGAAGGTCGCGTACTTCCGGCAGGTGGTCGGCGCCGAGAAGCTCGACCAGCTCGGCATCGTCGCGGACGTGAAGATCGCCTACCGCTCGCCTGCGTTCTTCGGCGAGCGCCTCGAGATCGGCGTGCGCATTCCGCACGTCGGGACGAAGAGCGTCACGTTCGAGTTCGAGATCCGCGGCCCCGATGGACGCCTCGTTGCCGAGGCGTCTAGCGTCCATGTCGCCTTCGACTACGGCAAACGCGAGCCGATGGAGATCCCCGAAGCCTGGCGCGAGAGGATCGAAGCCCACGAAGCGGAAAGGCTTGCCCCACGATGACCGAACGCGTCTTCCAGAAGGACGTCCTCCCGAACGGGCTGCGCGTGCTCACGGCCGACATGCCGCAGGCGAAGTCCGTCGCGGTCTTCGTGATGCTCGCGGCCGGGTCGCGCTACGAGACCAAGGACACGAACGGGATCGCGCACTTCGCCGAGCACATGTTCTTCAAAGGCACCGAGCGGCGGCCGAGCGCGCGCGACATCGCCGGCGAGATCGACTCGATCGGCGG
This sequence comes from uncultured Actinomycetes bacterium, assembly GCA_963720515.1. GTDB lineage: Bacteria > Actinomycetota > Thermoleophilia > Gaiellales > Gaiellaceae. The sequence continues at coordinate 1,747,626 of OY970397.1, forward strand.
CGAGTTCAACGCCTTCACCGGCAAGGAGTACACGGGCTACTACGTGAAGTGCGCGGCCGAGCACCGCGACATCGCGCTCGACGTCCTCGTTGACATGCTCCGCCACTCCAAGTTCGACCCCGAGGAGATCGACCGCGAGAAGGGCGTCATCGTCGAGGAGATGAACATGTACTACGACACGCCCCGCGACTACCTCGAGGGCGTGTACGACGAGCTTCTCTACGGCGACCAGCCGCTCGGCTGGGACATCATCGGGACGAAGGAGACGGTGCGCGCCGCGACGCGCGAGACCTTCCTCGGCTACCTCGACCGCTGGTACCGGGCGCACCGCATGGTCGCGGGCGTCGCGGGCGCGGTGGGGGACGACGCCGTCGCGCGGCTCGGCGAATTGCTCGGCGACGTGGCCGACGGCGCGACCGGCACGCCGGAGCGGGTCGAGTGGGCGCAGGACGCGCCGCAGGTGCGGGTCTTCGAGAAGGCCTCCGACCAGGCGCACGTGCGGTTCGGCGTCCACAGCTACCCGATCGACCATCCCGACCGCTACGCGCTCTCGCTCCTCGCGACCGTGCTCGGCGGCGGCATGTCCTCGCGGCTCTTCAGCGAGGTGCGCGAGCGGCGCGGCCTCGCCTACTACATCTACGGGTTCAACCAGGGCTACACGGACGCGGGCACGCTCTTCGCCCAGGGCGGCGTGGACATCGCCCGGATCGACGAGGCGATCGAGACGATCGCGCGCGAGTTCGGCCGGATCGCGGCCGAGCCGGTGTCCGACGACGAGCTGACGAAGGCGCGGAACTTCGCCAAGGGACGCCTCGTGCTCTCGCTCGAGGATCCGCGCGGCACGATCATGTACGGCCTGCGCACCGAGGTGCTCGAGGGCAGGACGCGCGAGCCCGAGGAGGTGCTCGCCGGCCTCGACGCCGTGACGGTCGAGGACGTGCAGCGCGTCGCGCAGGACATCGTCCGCCAGGACCGCGTGAACCTCGCGGTGATCGGCCCGTTCGACGATCCCGCGCGCTTCGAGCCGCTGCTCTCCTTGTCGTGAGCCTGGGCGCCAAGCTGGCGATCGTCGCCGTCGCCGCCGCGCTCACCGTCGGGCTCTACTTCGTCGTGCGGCCGGGCGGGGACGACAACGCGACGCCGACGACAAGCACGCCGACGTCGTCCGGCACGACCGCGCAGACATCCTCAGTCGTCACATCGAAGCCGCTGACCCTGATCAACCTCGCCGTGAAGAACGGCAAGCCGGTCGGCGGGATCGCGACGCCCAAGATCAAGGAGGGAGACGAGGTCCAGATCGTCGTGACGGCGGACGTCTCGGACGAGGTGCACCTCCACGGCTACGACCTGTCCGCGGATGTGGCGCCGGGCAAGCCGGCGGAGATTCGGTTCACCGCCGACACCGTGGGCCGCTTCGAGATCGAGCTCGAGTCGCGCAAGGAGCTCCTCGCCGAGCTCTCCGTCGAGCCCTCGTAGCGGCGTACACTCGAAGCTTGGGGATCGCCGCTCGTCTGCACAATCCGGCCGGCCGCAGGTGCGGATGCCCGCCCGAGTGCGTGTGCCAGCGGTCGGCCCTGGGGCGGGCGTTTCGCTGGTACATCCCGGGCCGGTTCCACACCCCGGTTGCGCCCGAGGACAAGGCCCGGCTGCACGCCGAAAACCGCTCGTTCCGCGAGCCTTAGACCACGGGACCGGCGTCGCGCCGGTGCAGATTTACGCATTCTTTCCTGGTTCCGGCCGGAAACGACTGCCATAATCCGCCCGTGTCCCGGCGCCTGATCGCCTGGCTGGTCGCGTTCCCGCTCATGGCGGCGGGCACATACCTGTCCCACTGCTACGTCTACGGCTACGCGACCGCCGGCCACGCGCACCACGCCGCGTCCGGCTCCGGCCAGCCCGGGATGGCGTTCTTCTGCGGGACCCCGTTCCTGCTCGCGTGCCTCGCGATGGTCGGGATCTCCGTCGCAGCGCGCAGCGTGCAGGCACTGTCGGAGCGGCCCGGCGCGAGCCTCGCCGCGTGGCCGTTCGGCGTCCTGCCGGTGCTCGGCTTCCTGCTCCACCAGTGGATCTCGGCGGCGGACACCGGCCTGGTCGTCGACCCGACCTTCCTCGCTGCGCTTCTCCTCCAGGTTCCCTTCGGGCTCGCCGCCTACTTCGTCGCCAAGGCGCTCCTGCGTCTCGCGGATCGGATCGGCGAGACCCTCTCCGGCGGGCGCGCACGGCTGCGCCCCGTTCCACGGATCGCCTTCCCGGCGTCCGCGCTCTTCGTTCCGCACCGCCTGGCCCTCGCTACGGCGAGCCGGCCCCGGGCGCCTCCCCGCTTCTAGCGCTTGACGCAGTCGAGGGCCATGCCTGACGGCGTGGTCCCGGTCAACCGCACCGGAAGCGAAAGGAACGAACGATGAAAGCCCACAACCTGCGATCGGCGCTCTGCGTCGTCGCCCTCGCGGCACTCGCCGCGCCGGCGGCCGCGTCGGCCCACCCGAGCCTGTACCTGATCGTCGGCAAGATCGCGAACCACGCCGAGGTGCAGACGCTCACGGTGAACGCGACCGGCGGCACGTACAAGCCGTCGGCAAACGCGAAGACCATCGCCTGGAACGCGCCCTCCTGGCAGGTCGAGGATGCACTCGGCGCGGACGCTGCGATCGGGCGGAACGCGACCACCGGCCTCACGAACGTCCTCGTGACCGGCGTCGCCGGCGGCCCGTACACGCTGCGGTTCCAGGGCACGCTCGCAACGACGAACGTGGCGCCGCTCGCGCCGAATTCGACCGGGCTCACCGGCGGCACCTCGACCGCGTCCATCGCCGCCGTGGTCGACGGGACGAGCACGAACACGACGTACACCGGCGACCCCTCGGGGGCGACCCTCCAGGACACGCCGCAGCAGGCGGTCATCGCGAACGACGGCAACGTGACGATGTGGACGGAGTCGAACGGGCTCACGAACCACGGCTGGCTGAACCTGAAGTTCCTGCCAGGCGGCTATCGGAGCGGTCATGACCGGCGACCAGTGGCTGAACTACCCGCAGGTGCAGACCGGCATCCAGACGCATGCCACCTGCCAGAACGTCGCCGCGATCAACACGGACCTGAACGCGAGGACGGTGCAGGAGAACTTCGGCAACGCCTCCGGCATCGGCGACCCGTTCTGGAACTACGTCCCGTTCCAGAAGACCGCGGTGCCCGGCGGCGTCGGCGGCGACGCGGATCCGGCGAAGTGGATCACGGTCGTCAAGACCTCGACCAACGGACTCCCCGGCGCACCTGCCGGCGGCGTCGACCTCGCCACGATCAACGACGCGGCCGCGGCGCGGACGGCCTGCGAGGCTCTCGGCGGCGTCTACGTCCCGGCCGATACGCAGGGCGGGAGCCAGGCGAGCGCCCAGATCTCCGACGCGGTGATCGGCCGCGACCGACCCGCTCAACCTCCAGATCGCCGACCTGACCGCGCAGAACGCGACTCTCACGCAGGCGTTCGACAGCGCCGAGGCGGCCCGGCTCGCGCTGCTCAACCGGCCGCTCCGGCTGACCCTCGCCGCCAAGCGCTCGCACGGCAGCGTGGTCGTCATGGTGACCGGCAAGGTCGGCGCGCAGGTGACGGTGCGGCTCAAGAACGGCGCGCGCGTCCTCGACACCGAGCTGCGCACGTTCGGCGCGGCAGGGCGCGGCGCTCGTCACCCTGAGGCCCGCCCGCGCTCCGTCCCACCGCATCTCGATCAAGGTCGAGGCGACGTCCGGAATCCAGAAGGCCTCGGCCACGGGGACCCTCACACGATGACCCGCGAAAGGAGCTCATCACATGAAGCACTCGCCCAGGAAGATCCTGTTCATCGCCGCCTGGCGCTTCCATGCTGGCGACGATCGGTGTCACGACCGCGTGGGCCCACGTCAGCGTCGTGTCGCGATCGCCACGGCCCGGGCGCGACGGTTCCCAAGTCGCTCAGGACCGTGAAGATCACGTTCAGCGGCCAATCCGGCGCGGGACGCTCAAGGTCTACAACGCGAGCCGGCGTCAAGGTCTCGAACGGGACCGGCGGGCGCGACCCGCGCAACATCCGCCGGCTCGTGACCTCGCTCAAGGGTGGGCTCAGGGCCGGGCGCTACACGGCCAGGTGGACCTGCGTTGCGGCCGACGGCCACGCCGAGCACGGGTACTGGCGGTTCCGGCTCTCGTGACCCGGCTGCGAAGACCGCCGTCCTGGCCGCCGTCGTCGCGGCATTGTCGCGGCGCCGGCGGCCCGGGCACACATCCAGGTGACGCCCGCCGAAGCGGCGCCCGGCGACGCGGTGAAGGTGACCCTCCTCGTGCCGAACGAGGAAGGCAAGCCGACGACCCGCATCGAGCTCAAGATCCCGGCGGACGTGCTGCCCGTTCTCGTTCGAGAGCACGCCGGGCTGGACGGCGGAAGATCGTCGCGGCGGCGAACGGCTCGGTGGACCGGATCGTCTGGACGGGCAAGCCTGCCGGCCGAGAGCGTTCGTCGAGTTCTCGTTCCTCGCGGCCATGCCCGAGAAGCCGGCGACGTGTCGTGGAAGGCCCTGCAGGCCTACGCGGGCGGCGAGGTGGTCCGCTGGATCGGCCCGCCCGGGTCCGAGCAGCCGGCGGCGGTGACGAAGGTCGTCCAGGGCGTCGCCGGTGCAGAACGCCGGCGGCGAGAACGCCGAGGGCGGTGGCGGCACGACGACGACGACGCCGACCGAGACGAGGCGACACCTGCCGACGGCGAGACGACCTCGGCGGCACCGGCGAGCTCGACCGAGCGACGACGGCAGCACGGACTGGCGCGCGCTGCGTCGTCGGCCATCGCACGGCCTGATCGCTCGGGTTCGTCGCACTGGTCGTCGTCCTCACACGGAGGAGGGGACCCACATGAGACGCATAGGGATCGCGCGGCGGGCGTACTCGCGCTCGCCGCGACGGGCATCACCGGCGGGGCGGGCGCCGTCACGGTGCTCGCCCCGCCGTCAGCCCTGCTTCGGCGTGGCGCAGATCACCGACCCAGGTTGGCAGGACGGCCACCACGACGGGACCAATGTCCTCTCGGCATGGTTCTCGATCGAGGCCGGCCCGCTCCAGGGCGTGATCAAGGTGAAGTCGGGGCTCTGGGCGCCGCAGCACGACGACGAGGATGTGAACGGCTCCGCCTACGTCCTCCTCTTCACGAGCGGCGGCCAGACCTGGTTCGTCCGTGCGTTCGCGCGCGCCGGCGCGCGGCGCGCTCACCTACGACTACGGCACGTACGCGGGCGGCAACGCGTTCACGAGCCTCGGCCCGACGACCGGCACGGTCGTCTACGGGACGGGCGGCACGGTCACGATGGACATCCCCGCCGCGACCGGCGCGACGAGCGGTGCGGTGCTCGCGAACCCGTTCGTCCTCACCTACGACGGCGTGACCGGCGGCGACCCGGACTGGGTTGACCACGCGCCCGGCGGGACGTCGCCCACCGACTCGGCGCGCGGCGCCGACTACACGGTCGGCCCATGTGACGCGGGCGGCGCGACCGCCGCCGTCCAGCTCACCGCGCCGGTGCGGATCGTCGGCGGCGGCAAGAACGCGACCATCACCGGGAAGGCGCTGCCCGGCCGCGCGGGCGTGGACGTCGCGCTCACGCGGACGAACGTCACGACGAAGGTCTTCCATGCGACGACCGCCGCGGACGGCTCGTTCACGTTCATCGTGCCGGTGCACGAGACGACGCGCGTTCGTGCGGCCGCGGAGGGCATCTCGTCGCAGACGCTCACGATCACGGTGAAGTCCACGGTGCGGATCTCCGTGAGACGGCTCGCCGAGCGGCGCGGCGCGGATCTCTGGCCGGATCAGCCCGCAGCTGCCCGGGCGGGTGCTGATCCTGAAGACGACCGCGTTCCGCCCCTCGAAGACGATCACACGGTTCCGAGCCGGGAAGGTTCAGCGTCGTGCTGCCGCGGCCGACGAAGGGCCGCTACCAGGCCGTCTACATCCCGAAAGGCAACCGGGCGGAGCGGTCGACCTCGAACACGATCCGGATCCGCTAGCTAGACCTCGAGGTCGTAGGGGGAGTCCGTGAGGACTTCCCCTCCGTCCTCGGTGACGAGGACGAGATCCTCGAGCCGGCAGCCGCCGAAGCCCGGGCGGTAGAGGCCCGGCTCGACCGCGACGACGTCGCCGACGACGAGCTCGGTGCCGTTGCGGCCGAGGAGCGGGGCTTCGTGGAGCTCGAGCCCGACGCCGTGGCCGAGCGCGTGGAAGAAGCCGTGGTCGAGCACCTCGCCGGGCTGCTTCGTGAGCTGTGTGGCGTAGCCCGCCTCGGCGAACATGTCGCAGGCCGCGCGGTGGAGCTCCGCGCCCTTGACGCCGGGCCGGACGAGCGGGATCACCGCGTCGAGCACCTCCTTGCAGAGGCGGTGGTACTCGCGCAGCTCGTCCGGCGCCTCGCCGATGCAGAACGTGCGCGTCATGTCCGAGTAACAGCCCGACACGGGATCCTGGGGGTAGATGTCGGCGACGACGGGCTCGCCGGGCTCGATGCGGCCCGAACCCGGGTCGTGCCCGACGGCGGTCTGCGGGCCGTGCGCGACGATCGGCGGGTCGGGCGCGACGAGGCCTGCCTCCGTGAACGCGCGCGCCACCTCCGTCTGCAGGTCCTCGCAGGTGATCTCGCCGGCGGACGCGAGCGCAGCACGGATCGCGGCGAACGCCCGCTCCGACCCGCGGGCGGCGCGCCGGATGCCGGCCAGCTCGGCGTCGTTCTTCGCACGGCGCCGCTCGTCGAACGCCTCGCCGTCGGCGGACAGCTCGATGCCGTTCGCGCGCAGGTGGTCCGCGACGGCGAGCGGAAACGCCCGCGGGACGACCGCCCGATCGATCCCCACGCGGCGACAGGCTCTGAGGACGAGCTCCGGGTCCACCTGGTCTCCGCGAAGCCCTGCGGCGATCAGCTCGTCGAGCCCGAGCACCTCGTACGGGAACGCCTCGAGGCCGCCGTCGAGGTCCGCGAGCCGCGGCACCTCGAGCGCGCTCGCGTATACCTGGCGCGTGTCGTTCCGCTCGACGTAGATCATCGCGTCGGGCGCCGAGAGCGGCACCTCGTGGCGCAGCTCGGGCGAGCGGAACGTGTCCGCGAACATCACGACGTCCGGCACGCTTAGGATCGTACCCGCGCTCCGAGGGGGGCCCCCGATTGGACGCCATTTGGGGGGTCGGAGATCGACCTCCCAATGCCGATCCCCCTCCCCATGCGCCTCTCGCCGCCCCTTGCCGCGCTTGCGCTCCTGCTCGCGGTGTCGGGGGCTCTCGCGGCCGCCTCGCCCGCGCACGCGGCGACCGATCCACTCGCCCGCGCGCTCGCCCGCGGCTCGATCTCCGAGCCCGAGTACGCGCTCGCGCGCGCCGACGCGCTCTTCCACCCGCGACGCTTTGCGTCCCGCTGGCCGGGCGCGCGCACGCCGGGGGCCCACGACGCGACCCAGGTTCTCCGCGGGCTTCGCGCCGCGCTGCCCGAGCTCGAGGGCCGCGGGCTCGCGCAGGCCGAGCGGCTGCTGGCGCGCCCGACACAGGACTCCGACCCGTACGGCCTCGCGTTCTCCGAGGGTGTGCGCTCGATCTGCACGACTGCACGTCTGCGTGCACTGGGTGACCGACGGCCCCAACGCGACCTCGTCTGCGGACACGGACGACACGGGCCAGTCGGACTGGGCCGAGGCGACCGCGCAGGTCTTCGAGGACGTGTGGGCGAAGGAGGTCGTCGGCCTCGGCTATCGCGCCCCGCTCGCCGACCAGGACTCGGACGAGAACGGCGGCGACGGGCGGCTCGACGTCTACCTGGCCGACGTCGGCGCGGAGGGCTACTTCGGTTGGTGCACGTCGGACGACCCGGCGTCGTTCGCCCACCGCGAGGTCTCGGCCTACTGCGTCCTCGACAACGACTACGAGAACCCCGACTTCGACGGCATGCCGCCCCGCGCGGCGCTCGAGGTCACCGCGGCGCACGAGTTCTTCCACGCGGTGCAGTTCGCCTACGACTGGCTCGAGGACCTCTGGCTCATGGAGGGAACGGCCGCCTGGATCGAGGACGTGGTCTACGACCGCGTGAACGACAACCTCCGCTACGTCCGCGACGACAGCCCGATCGTCGAGCCGGAGGTCCCGCTCGACCGCGGGCGCGGCGGGTTCGAGTACGGCGCGTGGGTCTTCTGGCGCTACCTCTCCGAGCGCTACGGGAACGGGATCGTGCGCCGCGTCTGGACGCATGCCGCCTCGAGCTCGTCGAACGCGAGCTACTCCCTCGGGGCTGTCCGCAAGACGCTCGCCGAGCGCGGGACGTCGTTCGAGCACGCCTTCGCCGGGTTCACGGCCGCGAACGCCGAGCCGCGGGGCGGCTACAGCGAAGGACGCAGCTATCCGCTCGGCGCCCGCACCGTGTTCGCGCTCGGCGGCGGCCGGTGGAGCTCCGGGCAGCACTCGGTCACCGTCGCGCACCTGTCGAGCCGCGTGATCGCGTTCCGCTCGGCGGGCGGCCACACCCTCCGCGTCACGGTCGACCTCCCGTCGGGCGCCGGACGCGCGCGCGTCGTCGTCGTCCCGGTGTCGGGCCGCCCGCACGCGCGGACGATTCGCGTGGACGGCGCGGGCCGCGGCGTCGCGTACCTCCCGTTCTCGCCCGGCTCGGTCCGGCGCGTCGACCTCGTGCTCGCAAACGCGGGCACCCGGTACGCGTGCTGGCGCGGAACCGATCTCTCGTGCCACGGCGTCGCGCTCGACGACGGCCGCCGGTTCGCCTACGACGCGACCGTTCTGTAGCGCGCCGAAATCGCTAGCCTCCGCCACGTGGGCACGACGGACGTGTACGACCGCGCGCGGAGCCTGCTCGCCCTGTACGACGACGAGCTCCGGAGCCTCCTGCCCGGCAACGTCGAGCTCTTCGACGCGCACGTCCACGTCGGCACCGACATCGACGGCTTCGTCGCCCCGCTCGACGAGCTCCTCGGCCTCATGCGCCGCTACGACTTCGCGCACGCGTTCGCGTTCTGCCTCGACGAGCCCGACCGCGTCCCGGCGTTCCGTGCGGCCAACGACCGCACGCTCAAGGCGGCCGAGGCAAGCGAGGGACGCCTGATCCCGTTCGTGCGGCTCGACCTCGGCGCCGACCCGATCGACGAGGCGCGGCGCTGCCTCGACCTCGGGGCCCGCGGGATCAAGCTCCACCCGCGCGCGCAGCGGTTCCTCCTGAACGACGAGCGCCTCGCCCCGATCTTCGCGCTCGCGGGCGAGCGACGTGTCCCGATCCTGATCCACGGCGGGCGCGGCCTGCCGCCGATCGCCGAGGCGCTCACGCGCCTCATGGCGGCGAACCCGGACGCGCAGCTCATCATCGCCCACGGCGGGATCGCCGACCTCGCGGCGCTCTCGGAGGCGTTCGCCGGGCACTCGAACGTCTTCTTCGACACCTCCGTCTGGAGCCCGGTCGACCTCCTGGACGTCTACCACCGCTTCTCGCCCCAGCAGGCCCTCTACGCCTCCGACTACCCGTACGGGCAGCAGCCGACCTCGCTCCTGCTCGCCGTGAAGGTCGCGCGCATGGCCGACCTCGACGACGAGCAGGTCCGCGACATGCTCGGCCGCACCGCCGCGAAGATCGCCGCCGGCGAGCCGACGCCCGAGCCCACCGAGCCGACCCGGATCGCCACGTTCGAGCAGCCGATCGCCTTCGCGCGCATCCACAACTACATCTCCATGGCGACCCCGCTCCTCTGGACGCGGCAGCCCGACACGATCGGCGTCCTCGGCCTCGCCCTGAACGCGACGCGCGAGCGCGACGGCTACATGGAGGCGCGCGAGCGGATCGCCGAGCTGCTCGAGGCCGCGCGCGGGCTCTGGCACGAGGCGTCCGAGGCGGAGGCCGAGAGCGAGCGCCGCGACATCGGCCGCATGACCTTCCGGCTATTGCATCTCGCAGACATCGAGGCGGTGACCGCAGCTGCCTGATCTCCGGGTGAACGGCGGGACGTATCCGCTCGACGCGCCGGACGAGCGCACGCTCGCCGAGGCGCTTCGCGACGACCTCGGCTTCACGGGCACGAAGGTCGCCTGCGGCGAGGGCCACTGCGGCGCGTGCACCGTGCTCCTCGACGGCGAGCCCGTCCTCTCCTGCATCACGCTGGCGGCCACGGTCGGCGAGCGCGAGGTGACGACGATCGAGGGCCTGCGCGACCACCCGCTCGTGGACGCGTTCGTCAAGGCCGACGCGCTCCAGTGCGGCTTCTGCACGCCCGGCCAGATCGTCTCCGCGTCCGCGCTCGTGCGCGAGACGCCCGAGCCGACGCGCGAGGAGATCCGCCACGCGCTCGCCGGAAACCTCTGCCGCTGCGGCGCGTACCCGAAGATCGAGGAGGCGGTGCTCGCATGGCGCGGCTGATCCGCACGGAGAAGGAGGTCGAGGGCCGCTACGAGGAGCAGTGGATCCTCGTCGAGGAGGACGCGCTCGACCAGTGGCCGGCAGGGCCTCTGGCCACGGTCGGCCGGCCCGCGGCGCGCGTGGACGGGGCGGTGCGGGCGCGCGGCGAGGCCGTGTACACCGCCGACCTCCAGCTCCCGGGGATGCTCCATGCCGCGCTCCTCCGCAGCCCGTTCGCGCGGGCGAGCCTGCGCAGGCTCGATCTCGACGCTGCGCGCTCGGCCCCTGGTGTGCGAGCGGTGCTCGCGCCCGGCGACTCGGAATCGCTGACCGACGAGCCCGGTTTCCAGGGCGCGCCCGTCGCCGCCGTCGCCGCCGACACGTTCGCCCAGGCGGAGGCCGCCGTCCGCGCGCTCGCCGCCGAGTGGGAGGAACTCGAGCCGCTGCTCGACCCCGACGAGGCCGTGAAGCGGGGCTCGCTCGTCTCGCCCGCACGCAACTACGAGCGCGGCGACCTCGACCGCGGGCTGGCCGAGGCCGACGCGGTGGTCGAGGCCGAGTACCGCACGCAGGTCGTTCTGCACAACGCGATGGAGACCCACGGCTCGGTGTGCCTCTGGGAGGACGACGCGCTCACCGTCTACACGTCCACGCAGTTCATCTGGGGCGTTCGCGACGAGACGGCCGAGTACTTCGGACTGCCGCCCGACAAGGTGCGGGTTGTCTGCAAGTTCATGGGCGGCGGCTTCGGCGCAAAGAACCACCCCGGTGCGTACACGTACCTCGCCGCCGAGCTCGCGCGCGCGACCGGCCGGCCCGTCCGCTGCTTCCTCTCGCGCCGCGAGGAGAACCTCGCCTCGGGCAACCGCAACGCCACGATCCAGCGGCTCGTCGCGGGCGCGCGCGCCGACGGGACGCTGACCGCGCTCGGCGGCGACTTCGTGAACGCGGTCGGCTACTCGGGCTGGTCGCCCTCGACGGCAGGACCCATGCAGATGCTCTACACGTGCGAGAACGTCCGTACGGTCGAGCACGGCGCCAAGTTGAACACGCCGCCGAACGCGGCCTTCCGCGCGCCCGGATTCGTCGAGGGGACGTTCGGGCTCGAGTGCCTCATCGACGAGCTCGCCGCGAAGCTCGGCCTCGACCCGCTCGAGGTGCGAAGGAAGAACTACGCCGACGCCGACCTCGTCGCCGGCACGCCGTTCTCGTCCAAGAACCTGCTCGAGTGCTACCGCCGCGCCGAGCCGCACTGGGCGCGGCGCACCGAGGTTCGCGCGCGCTCCGACTCGACGTGGAAGCGCGGCGTCGGCCTCGCGAGCCAGCTCTGGTACGGCGGCGGCGGGCCGCCCTCCTACGCCTGGGTGCGGGTCGGCTCGGACGCGCGCGTGACCGTGGTGACGGCGATGCAGGACATCGGCACCGGGACGCGGACCGCGATGGCGCAGATCGCCGCCGAGGAGCTCGGGCTCCCGCTCGAGCGCGTGAACGTGGAGCTCGGCGACTCGGCTCGCGGTCCGTACGCGGCCGTCTCCGCCGGGTCGTCCACGACGCCGAGCATGGGGCCGGCCGTGCGCGCGGCGGCGGCCGACGCGGCGCGGCAGATCGTCGAGATCGCGGCGCAGCGGTTCGAGGTTCCGGAGGGCAAGCTGTCGCTCGCCGGGGGCAACGTCGTCTCCGCGGACGGCGGCTCCTGGCCGATGGAGGACGTGACCGGCCTGCTCGATGAGGCGCAGATCCTCGGCCGCGGCTCGCGCGGCCCGAATCCTGCCGGCATGAAGGTCCTCACGTTCGGCGTCCAGGTGGCCGAAGTCGCCGTGGACGTCGAGACCGGCGAGGTCCACGTCGACCGGATCGCCGCGATCCACGACGTCGGCCGCGTCATCAACCCGCTCGGCGCGTCGAGCCAGGTCGAGGGCGGGATCATCCAGGGGATCGGCCACACGCTCTCCGAGCAGCGGCTCTCCGACCCCGCGAGCGGCCGGATCCTCACGCAGACGCTCGACGCCTACAAGCTGCCGACGATCGCGGACGTGCCGGAGATCGTCACCGACCTCGTGGACGTGCCCGACCCGCACCTCACGAACCTCGGCTCGAAGGGGCTCGGCGAGCCGCCCATCGTCCCGACCGCCGCCGCGATCGCGAACGCGATCCGCGACGCGACCGGCGCCGACGTGCGCTCGCTGCCCATCACGCGCGAGGAGATGCTGCGGGCACTCAGGGAGGCGAGAGAGCGTGGCGGCGTTCGCGCTCCGGCGTCCGTCTAGCCTCGACGAGGTCGCGGGCCGGCCGCTCGCCGGCGGCACCGACCTCGTGCCGCTCGTGCGCGACGGACTCGTGCGCGCCGAGGAGCTCTCCGACGTGCGCGCGCTGCTCCCTCGCGGGATCGACGGGACGCAGATCGGCGCGGGCACGACGCTCGCCGAGCTCGAGCGCTCGGACGCCGTGCCGGACGCGCTCCGCGAGGCCTGCCGCCTCGCCGCCTCGCCGCAGCTCCGGCACATGGGCACGATCGGCGGGAACCTGCTCCAGGCGACGCGCTGCTGGTACTGGCGGCTCGCCTATCCGTGCTACCTCCACGGCGGCGACCGCTGCCACGCCCGCGCCGGCGAGCACCGCGAGCACGCGATCTTCGGCAACGAGCGCTGCGCGTCGGCGCATCCGTCCGACCCCGCCGCGGCGCTGCTCGCGCTCGGCGCGACCGTCGAGACCTCGACGCGCGAGCTTCCGCTCGCCGACCTCTACCGGCTTCCTTCGGACGACGACCGCGCGGTCGTGACGCTCGCCGAGGGCGAGCTCGTGCTGTCCCTCGATGTGCCGCGGCCGGACGCGAGCGTGTACCTCAAGGCGATGGACCGGCGGCGCTACTCGTTCCCGCTCGTCGGCGTCGCGGCGGCGCGGTTCGGCTCGGAGGTGCGGACTCGGCCTGGCCGGCGTCGCGCCCGTCCCATGGGCGCTCGGCTCCGCGGAGGAGCTCGACCGCGCGACCCCGCTCCCGGGCACGGCGTACAAGGTCGAGATCGCCCGCGCGCTCGTCCGGCGCGCGCTCGACGCGGTGTCGTGATCGCGGCGGTGGTGCTCGCGGCCGGAGCCGCGACGCGGTTCGGCTCGCCCAAGCAGGCGCTCACGCTTCCGTCCGTGCTGGCGGCGCTCGCGGAGACCTCGGTGGACGAGGTCGTCGTGGTTTCGGGCGCGTACCCGCTCGATCCGCGAGGCGCCCGCGTCGTGCGCTGTCCGGAGTGGGCGCGCGGTCCCGGCGCGTCGCTTCGTTGCGGGTTGCGGGCGGTTTCCGGCGACGTCGAGGCCGCGGTCGTCGTGCTCGCGGACGGGCCCTGGCTCGTGCCGGCGCGGTCGAGCGGGTCGTCACGGCGTGGCGCGAATGGGGCGAGATCGTCGCGGCGAGCTACGGCGGCGAGCGAGGGCATCCGGTCGTCGTCAGCCGAACGTCCTGGGACGCGATCCCCGACGAGGGCGCACGGTCGCTTCCGGCCCGGCTCGTCCCGTGCGACGACCTCGGCGCGCCGGGCGACGTGGACACCCCGGCGGACCTCGTATCGCGCTAAGTTGGAGGCAGATACCTGCCGATGAGGAGGGCAGGTTGGACGGATCGGCCGCAGAACTCGAGACCTGGATGTCGTCGCATCTGCAGGTCGTCACGCGCGTCGCGAGCCCGGAGACGTCGACGCTCGGCGCCGCGCGCGTGCGCCGGCGGCTGACGCTCGACGAGGCCGCCGCGCGAACCGGGCTCGACCCGGACGAGCTGCGTGCGCTCGAGGAGGGCCGGATCTACCGGTTCCCGTCCGTGGACGACGCGCTCGCCGCAGCCCTCGTGTACGCGACGGCGCTCGGGATCGACGAGGGCGAGGCGAGGCGTGCGGCCGGCCTGCGCCGCCGCCGCGGCTGGTCGTTCGACCGCTGGCTCGCCGCGACCGGCTTCGCGGCCGCCGCGGTGTTGCTCGGCTGGTTCGTCGCGGTGCCGCAGTTCCGTGACACCTTCGTGTCCAGCGGCAGTCCGCCCGCCGCAGCGGCCGAGGCGCACAAGGCGCTGCCGCCGCCGTGGGAGATCCGCGTGGACGTCTTCAACGGGACGACGAAGGCGAACGCGGCGACGCAGCTCGCCAATGAGGTCGGCGGCCCGCTCGCGTACCGCATCGGCACGGTCGAGAACGCGAGCCGGCTCGACTACGTGCAGACCCGCGTGTACTACCCGCCGGGCAGCGAGGCGATCGCGAAGCGCCTGGCCGACCAGCTCGGCGTCGAGATGACGGCGCTGCCGACGGGCAAGGACCCGAACCGCCTCGTCGTCATCGTCGGCGGCTAGCTCCGGCACTGCGCCGACACAGTTTCGGCGCACTTCCGTCACAGACACGCGCGCCTTTCCGGACTAGCATGATGGCTGGTTGGGGGTGGGTTGGGAGCCCTTAATCCCGCGCGTCAATCGGTCAGCGCGACCCGTGCCATTTGGGGCGAGCGGCTAGAGCGGCGTCCGGAGCGCGGAGAGCTTCTCCTTGAGCTCCGGCGGCATGCCCTCGGCCCAGGCCTGGCGCACGTAGCGGCGAAGCGAGGCCTCGAACTTGTAACGCTTCCGGCAGTAGCCGCACTCCTCGAGGTGGACCTCCGCGACGTGGTGCTCCTCCTCCGTCAACTCCCGGTCGAGAAACGGCTGGAGGATCTCCTCGCAGTGGTCGCAGGGATCCTTCGTCACGACGCCGGCTCCGAGACAGTCGTGTCCGCAAGCGCGGTCTTGAGCTGCCGCCGGCCGCGGTGCAGGCGGGACATCACCGTGCCGATCGGGACGTCGAGGATCTGGGCAGCGTCCGCGTAGCTGAAGTCGCCGATGTCCACCAGGACGACCACGTCACGGTAATTGTGCGGCAAGGTGGCGAGGGCGTCCACGATCGAGTCCTGCGAGAGCCGCTCGACGACCCGCTCCTCGTCGTCTCCGCCGCCGCTTTCCTCGAGCCGGTTGTAGAGGTAGTAGTCGTTCTCCTCCATCGGCTGCATGTCCGGGCGGCGCTGCTCGCGGCGGCCGCGGTCGATGTTCAGGTTCGTGAGGATGCGGAAGAGCCAGGCCCGCAGGTTCGTGCCGGGCGTGTACGAACGCCACGAGCGGAAGGCCCGCGAGTACGTCTCCTGGACGAGATCCTCCGCCTCCTCGCGGGACGAGACGAGCCGCCGCGCGACCCGGTACACCTGATCCGCCAGCTCGAGCACCTCCTCCTCGAAACGGACGCGGTTCCGCGCGTCCTCCGCTAGTCGTCTCGCTTCGGCCTCCGGAACGTCGCTCGTCACGGCGGCCGACACTAGCAACGAACGGGGCGGGAACGCCTGCTATTCCGGACAAAGGAGGGCACGCGACTCCACGAGGGCCTCGACGCGGCCGCGCGACATCGGGAGCTCGACGTACTCGCCGTCGAGCCAGCCCCGCAGGAGGTCGTCGTAGTGCGGGCTCGCGGGATGCCCCGACTGACCGCCGCAGAGGGCAATCCGCGTGCCGTCGGGATCGGACAGGTCGTACACGGCGCGCATGGAGGCGCCGATCATCGCGCCGCCCACCTCGGTGAGAAGGCTCACCGTGTCCACGTCTCCGCCTCGCGAGAACGGCCCGCGGGAGAGGAGCCGGCGGAGGCCGCGCCGGTCGAGCGCGTGCCGAAGATGCAGCCGGTGGAGGCGCCCGCGCCGCCAGCCCGCCGGGTCCGGCCCGAGCGCTGCGACGGCCGCTGTGAGGGCGCGTGCGAAGACCGACTCCCAGGTCTCGCCGTCCGGGAAGGTGCCGTCGTTGCGCTCGGCCAGCCCGCGGATGAGCGCGGGCCGGGCCCGCTCGAAGAACCCCGGCGGAGGATCGACGCCCGGGAACCTGGCCTCCCACGCCTCGCGCTCGAGCGCCGGCACGAGCGCGCCGTACACGGCGCCGCCCGCGCTCGCTGCGCCGAGGTCGCCGTCCCAGGCAAGCAGGAGCTCGAGTGCGCGGGTCTCGAGCTCGTCACGTCCGGTGAGGCCCTGCGTGGCGGCCGCGAGCTCGAGTCCCGGCAGGGACCGGAGGTCGAGCATCGCCTCGGCGAGATCGCCTGGCGTGAGTCCCGTCCGGCCGTCGACCAGCTCGGTCAAGCGCCGCGCCCGGTAGCCGCTCAGGTACTCGCCCGGGAGGTCGGCGATCCGGTTGTTCGCGCTCGCCACGACGCCGTTTTCCGGATTGCGGACGTGCGGCAGCTCGCCCGGGTCGAGCACGCCGCGCCAGTCGTTCGCCGAGTCCCAGCCAGGGAGCGGCGTGGAGCCGTCGCCGCGTGCCCGCACCGGGATCGGCCCGCCCGCGAGCCGGTAGGCGACCTCGCCGTCCGAGTCGGCGAGCACGAAGCTGTGCGGCGGGCCGGCGAAGCGGTCGAGCGCCCGGTCTGCGTCGTCCAGGCTCCTCGACTCCATGAGCTCGAGGAGGGAGCGAAGCGTCTCCCCGGGCCGGTGATGCGTCCACGCGAGCGAGTGCCGGCCGTCCACGAGCGGACCGTGGCGCGTGACGACGACCTCCTCGACCACTGGGTCGCCGCCGCGAACCTGGATCTCCTCGCGCACGACCTCGGCGTCGCGCCACTCCCCGTCCACCTCGTAGCGCGGCGGGTCGCCCGGCTCGATCCGCTCGGCGAAGAGATCCTGCGTGTCCACCATCGAGGTCGTCATCCCCCAGGCGACCTCGCGGGTGCGGCCGAGGATCACGACCGGGGCGCCGGGGACCGTGAAGCCGGCGCACTCGCCGCCGTCCCAGACGAGGTGCATCGCGTGCCAGATCGCCGGGAGGCCGAGCAGGAGGTGCGGGTCGTTCGCGAGGAGCGGCCGTCCCGACGCGGTGCGCGAGCCCGCCACGGCGACCGCGTTCGACGCGCCGCGCATCCCCGCGGTCGAGATGCCCTGCACCGGATGGCCTGGCGGATGGCCCGGAAGCTCCGCGACGACGCCGTCCGGGAGCCGCGACCGGGCGAGCTCGACCTCCCAGTTGCCGGAGAGCGACGCGGCGAAGACCTGGCCCGGCGCGGCGACGTCGACCGGAGCCCAGGGCTCGGGACGGATGCGCGCGAGGCGGAGCTCGAACGGCCGCGGCCCGGTCTCGATGAACGCGTTCACGCCCTCGCAGTAGGCAGCGGCGATCGCGGCCGTGTCCGAATCGAACGCGGCGACATCCTGCTCGGCCGCCCAGCGGAGCCGCAGGCGGCGCGCGCGCCGGTCCAGGTCGAGCGCAGCCGGCCCGGCGAGCTCCGCGAGGCGCCCGAACGCGAACCGCCGGATGCCCTCCATCTGCGCCAGCCGGTCCTGCGCGTGGACGAAGCCCATGGCGCGGGCGAGGTCGCGCCGTCCCTCCGCGTAGACGTGCGGAATCCCGTGAATGTCGCGGATGACCTCGACGGGCGCCTCGAGGCATTCGAGCCGCAGCGCGCCGCCGGTCCGGGGGAGCGACCGCCGGGCGAGCGCGCGGAGCACGGCTAGTCGATCGGCCGGAAGCCCGAGCGGGCCATGCGCTCGACGATCTCGTCCCGCGCGACGCGCTCGTCGTCCCAGGTGAGCGAGACCTGGCCCATCAGGTTCGCGTTCGCCGCCTCGAGGCCGTCGAGCCCCTCGAGCGCGGCGCCGAGCCGCATGACGCAGCGCTCGCAGCGGATGCCGCTCACCTGGATCGTGTCCGACTGCAGGGCCACGGCCCGATCGTAGCGGGGCGCTAGCTCCCGGCGAGCAGGTGCTCGCACACCGCACGGACGCCGGAGCGGCGGCCGAGCTCGAGCTGCTCGTCGGCCTGCGCGAGCCCGTCGAGCGGCGCGAGGAGCCCGGCCGAGCCGAGGCGCTCGCGCCGCCGGCCCCACAAGGTCAACGAGTTCGGCCAGGAGCTCCGGCGCAGAGACGAGCCGGTCGCCGTCCGGGTGCACGAGTTCCGCACGGGCGCCGAACCGCGATGCGGCGAAGCGGTTCTGCACGTACAGGCCGCGGTCGGCGGGCGGCCCCGGCTCGGCGGTCGCGACCATCGCCTGCACGAGCGCCGCGAAGGCGGCCGAGACCTCGACCCGCGTCGGCTGGTCCGGCATGCGGATCTCGACCGTCCCGAAATCCGGATGCGGCCGCGCGTCCCACCAGACGCGGCGCCACGAGTCGGCGAGGCCGAGCCGCACGAGCCGCTCGGCGAACGCATCGAACTCCGCGTACGAGGCAAACGCCGGCGGGACGCCCCCGCGCGGCAGGAGCGACAGCAGCTCCGCGCGCGTGGACGCGAGGCCGGTCTCCTCCGCGGCGAGGTACGGCGAGCTCGCCGACACGGCGAGAAGCACGGGGAGCCACGGCAGCGTCCACTCGAGCGCGGCCATGCAGGCCTCGGGACTCTCGACGCCGACGTGGACATGGAGCCCCGAGCAGGTCTGGCGCCGTGCGGCCGAGCCCGCGTACTCGACGAACTCGAGGTAGCCGGGATCCGGGGTCACGCTGAACGACTCGACCCGCGCGAGCGGCCACGTGCCCGACGCCGCGAGCACGACCCCGGCCTCGGCCGCGAGCCGGTGCGCCTCGGCCCGCTCCGCGCGAAGCCGCTCCGCCGTCTCGCGCGCATCCGAACAGGTCCCGGTAGTCAGCTCGACGACCTCGCGCATGAGCTCGGCCTTGCGCCGCTCGCCGTCGAGGAGGGTTTCGGGCACCGGCACGGGCAGGAGCGTCTCGGGATCGAGCACCCAGAGCTCCTCCTCCGTCCCCAGGCTGAGCGGCGGGCTCGCGCCGAACGCGTGCCGGATCATCGCGGGAGTGTAGGTGCGGCCCGCGCCGAACCTCTTGACATGCGGCAACTGTGCGCGCAAGGTCGGTCGGGTGGTCGAAGCCCGGATCACCGTCGGTCGTTTCACGCTCACGCTCGGCGGGCCGCACGGCACGCTGGCGGAGCCCGCCGCGCACGCGGACGAGCAGTCCGAGGCCGCGCTCGCGGGCGCCCTCGCCGCGCCGCCACCGCCGCCCTCGAACGCAGCCGCGGTCGCGAGCACGATCGAGCAGGCCGACCAGACGACGTCGGCGGTCGAGCGCGCGACGAGCCTCGCCGAGGCGCTCGCGAAGGGCGCGACCCTCGATCCGCAGACGATCCAGACGCAGCTGAACGGCCTCATCGATCTCGCCGAGAAAGCCGATCGCGACGGCCGCTACAACGACGAGCTTCGGCTCGCCCGGGCACTCGTCACGCTCCTCTCGCTCACCTCGCGCTGGCTCGCGCTGATCGAGGTGCTGCGGCGCGCCGGAAACGCGGCCGCGGCGATCGGCGATCCGGCGAGCTCGGCCCTGGCGCACCACGAGCTCGGCACGTTCTCGCTCGCGGGCGGCGACCGCGGCTCCGCGGCGGCCCACCTGGACGAGGCGCGCCAGATCCGCGAGTCGCTCGGCGACTACGAGGGCGCCGAGGTGTCGCGGCGGAACCTCGAGCTCGCGCGCGCGACCCGGCCCCCCTTCGCGCATCGCGCGCTCGTGATCGGCGGCATCGTCGTCGCCGGCCTGCTCCTCCTCGCCGGCGGTCTCGCGCTCGGCGGCGTCTTCGGCGGCGGCGACGAGCACCACCACGAGCGAGGCGACGAGCACGACCCAGCCGACCTCGACCGCGCAGGCCAACCGCCCGCCGACGGCCGGCGACGTGACCGTGCGAACGCCGGAGGACAAGGCGGTGGACTGGGAGCCGGACGTGGACGACCCGGACGGCGACGACCTGACCTGCTCGATCGCGGTCGTCCCGCCGAGCGGCGAGGCGACCGTCGAGTCCGACTGCTCGTCCGGCACCTACACGCCCCCGCTGAACGTGACCGGCCCGGTCACGTTTGCCTACTCGGTCTCCGACGGGAACTCGAACCCGGTGCGGGCCGTCGTGAACGTGGTCGTCGAGCCGGTGAACGACCCGCCCACAGCCGAGAACGACGAGATCACGACGGACGAGGACGTTCCCGCCGACTGGACGCCGGCCGTCTCGGACGTGGACGACGAGCGGCTCACCTGCACGATCGCGGAGAAGCCCGCCCACGGCGAGGCGACGATCACGCCCGACTGCACGGCCGGCACGTACGCGCCGTCACTCGACTACAACGGCCCGGACATGTTCACCTACACGGTGACCGACGCAGCGGGGGCCTCGGCCACCGCGACCATCACCGTGACCGTCAACCCGGTTCCCGACATCAGCTGACGTTCACCCCCGCCGCGCCCCGAGTCGGAAACCGGCCCGGGACGCGGCCCCATCAGGGGGAGAGGAGCCGACTCAGCCGGAAGAGGGATTTGCCGGCTGGCGGCCGAGGGTGACCTGGACGCTCGTGATCTCGCCGTCGCGGCTGATCTCGAGCGAGAGCTTGTCGCCGGGGCGCTTCTCGCCGATCACGCTGCGGAGCTCGTCGCCGGAGGCGATCGGGCGCCCGTCGGCCTTGGTGATGACGTCGCCGCCGAGCTGGTACGACTGGCCGCGGAGGATCACGGTCGATCCGTCCGTACCGCGGAGCCCGGCCTGCTCGGCAGGCCCGCCGGAGATGACGGACTCGACGATGACGCCCTGCGAGGGCAGGTTCGCGAAGCTCGCGACGTCTGCGGTGATGTCCTCCAGGTTGACGCCGAGGTAGGCGTGGTCGACCCTGCCGGTACGCATCAGCTCGGCGAGCACGCTCTTGACCGTGTTCACCGGGACGGCAAACCCGATCCCGACGTTCCCCTCCGAGCCGGTGCCGTCGGTCGCGATCTGGGTGTTGATCCCGATTACGCGGCCCTGCGCGTCGAGGAGCGGCCCACCGGAGTTGCCCTTGTTGATCGCGGCGTCGGTCTGGATGACCTTGTCGATCGCAAAGCCGCTCGGGGACTGGATCTGCCGCTGAACGGCGCTCACGATCCCCGAGGTGACCGTCCGGTCGAGGCCGAACGGGTTGCCGATCGCCACGACCGGCTCGCCGACCGCCACCGAGTCCGAGTTCCCGAGCGGGATCGGCGAGAGCGCACGGCGGTGCGCGTCGATCGCGAGGAGCGCGACGTCGGTGGCCGGGTCCGAGCCGACGACCCGCGCCTCGATGCGGTCGTTCTGGGAGAAGTTCACGAAAACGTGCTGCGCGCCCTGGATCACGTGGAAGTTCGTGATCACGTGGCCGTCCTTGTCGATCACGAAGCCGGAGCCGAGCGCCTCGCCGCGCTGCGTGCCGAAGAGCGTCTGCGTGACGACGCTCGAGGTGACCTGCACGACGCCGGGCGCGGCCTCGCGGTAGATCGCGTTCACGGTCTCGGCCCCGTTGTCACCGGGGATCGAGGCCGGGCTCGTGGAGAGCGGCGCCTCGCTTGCGGCAGTCTCGACGATCGTCGTCGTGGAGCCCTCCCAGACGGCGCTGCCGACGAGCAGCGCGACCGCCCCGCCGACCACGCCGGAGGCAATGACGGCAGCCGCAACGGGAAGCCTCGTGCGCATCCGCCCGTTATAGCCGCGTCCTCGTGAACCCCGGTTGGGGCGCGGTTAAGCAGTTAAGCGCCATGAGCGGCTTCGAGCCCCGGATTCCCGAGTTCGCCGACCGCGTTCGCGAGAGCTTCGCGCGGCAGCGGTTCATGACGACGCTCGGCGCGTCGCTCTCGCTGGTCGAACCGGGGGCCGTGGACATCGAGCTCCCGTTCGACGCGAGCCTCACCCAGCAGCACGGGTTCCTGCACGCGGGCGTCGTCGCGGCGATCGCCGACAGCGCGTGCGGCTACGCGGCGCTCACGCTCATGGACGCCGACGCCGCCGTGCTGAGCGTCGAGGTCAAGCTGAACCTGCTCGAGCCCGCCGCGGGCGAGCGGTTCGCCGCCCGCGGCCGGGTCGTCCGCGCGGGGCGCACGCTGACCGTCTGCCGCGCCGACGTCTTCGGGCTCGACGGCGACGACGACCGCCACGTCGCCACCATGCTCGCGACGATGATGGCCGTCCGCGGCGCCGGGCTCGAGAGCTAGGCGCGCCCCGCTGAGGGGCGCCCCGCCTGCTCCGTGTCGGCCGCGCGTGTGTCGGAGGGCCTCAGCGTACCGCGGAAAAACGCGCGTGTCTGTCACGGAAGTGCGCCGATTTCGCGCGCGCGTCCCGCCCCTGACCGGCGCTCGCCCGCGATACTGGAGGGAGGTCACCGACAGGAAGGGCTCGATGCCGGGATACAGGGACAAAGCGCGGGCGACGCTCGCCGCCGGGGGCGCGGAGCACGAGATCTTCCGGCTGGACTCGCTGCATGAGCACTTCGACGTCTTCCGCCTCCCGTACACGCTGCGCGTGCTGCTCGAGAACGTGCTCCGCGGCGCCGGCGACGCCGAGGTCGAGGCCGTGGCCCGCTGGGACGCGACCGCCGATCCGTCGAACGAGATCTCCTTCCGCCCCGCGCGCGTCCTCCTCCAGGACTTCACCGGCGTCCCCGCGATCGTCGACCTCGCCGCGATGCGCGACGCCATGCGCGACCGCGGCGGCGATCCGGCCCGCGTGAACCCGCTTCTTCCGGCCGAGCTCGTCATCGACCACTCGGTGCAGGTGGACGAGTTCGCGACACGGCTCGCGATCCAGACGAACGTCGAGCGCGACTACGAGCGGAACGGCGAGCGCTACGCGTTCCTCCGCTGGGGCCAGGGCGCGTTCTCGAACCTCGCCGTCGTCCCGCCCAACACCGGCATTTGCCACCAGGTGAACCTCGAGTACCTCGCGCGCGTGGTCGAGCGCCGCGACGGCCTCGCCTTCCCCGACACGCTCGTCGGCACCGACTCCCACACAACGATGGTGAACGGGCTCGGCGTGCTCGGCTGGGGCGTCGGCGGCATCGAGGCCGAGGCAGCGCTCCTCGGCGAGGCCGTGTCCATGCTCGTCCCGCAGGTGGTCGGGTTCCGCCTGACCGGCTCGCTCCCCGAGGGCTCGACCGCGACGGACCTCGTGCTGCGCGTGACCGAGATGCTGCGCGCGCTCGGCGTCGTCGGAAAGTTCGTCGAGTACTTCGGCCCGGGCCTCGTCGGCCTGCCGGTCGCCGACCGGGCGACGATCGCGAACATGTCGCCCGAGTACGGCGCGACGTGCGGCTTCTTCCCGGTCGACGAGGAGACGCTCACCTACCTCCGCATGACGGGCCGCCCGCCCGACCAGCTCGGGCTCGTCGAGGCCTATTGCAAGGAGCAGGGCCTCTTCCACGATCCCGACGACCACCCGACCTACTCCCAGGTGGTCGAGCTCGACCTCGGCACGGTCGTGCCCAGCCTCGCCGGCCCGCGCCGCCCGCAGGATCGCGTAGCGCTGCCCGACGTCGGCGACTCGTTTCGCGCCGCGCTCGCGTCGTTCGGCGTGGACTACGCGAACGGCACGCAGGACAAGGAGAACGCCGACTCGTTCCCCGCGAGCGACCCGCCCTCCGACGGCGCCCCGGGCCACAAGGCGTACGCCGAGGAGGCCGAGCCCGCGCAGCCGGTCGCCGTGGCCGAACCGCCCAAGCCCTCCGCCGTCCCGGTCACGCTTGAGGACGGGACGAGCTTCGAGCTCGGCCACGGCGCGGTCGTCATCGCCGCGATCACGAGCTGCACGAACACGTCGAACCCGTCCGTCATGGTGGCCGCCGGCCTCGTGGCGAAGAAGGCGGTCGAGCGCGGCCTGGAGCGCAAGCCCTGGGTGAAATCGAGCCTCGCGCCGGGATCGAAGGTCGTCACCGACTACTACGAGCGCTCCGGCCTCGACGAGTTCCTCGACCGGCTCGGGTTCCAGACGGTCGGCTACGGGTGCACGACCTGCATCGGGAACTCCGGGCCGCTGGCCGACCCGATCTCGAAGGCGATCGCCGACGGCGAGCTCGCGGTCGCTGCAGTGCTCTCCGGCAACCGGAACTTCGAGGCGCGCATCCACCCGGAAGTGAAGGCGAACTACCTCGCCTCGCCGCCGCTCGTCGTCGCCTACGCGCTTGCGGGCCGCATCGACCTCGATCTCACGAGTGAGCCCCTCGGCCAGGACGCGGACGGCGTAGATGTGTATCTCGAGGACCTCTGGCCGACGGCCGAGGAGGTGCGCGAGACGGTCGCCTCGGCCATCCAGCGGGAGATGTTCACGCGCGCCTACGCCGACATGACGACCGGCGACGAGCGCTGGCGCGCGCTCCCGGTTCCCGAGGGGGAGCTCTACGCCTGGGCCGACGACTCGACATACGTCCGCCTTCCGCCGTACTTCGACGAGGACGCCGACGGCACCGTCCCGGACGTCGAGGGCGCCCGCTGCCTCGTCATGGTCGGCGACTCGGTCACGACCGACCACATCTCGCCGGCCGGCGCGATCAAGCCGGACAGCCCGGCTGGCAAGTACCTCACCGAGCACGGCGTCGAGCGGCGCGAGTTCAACTCGTACGGCTCGCGCCGCGGGAACCACGAGGTGATGGTGCGCGGCACCTTCGCGAACGTGCGCCTGCGGAACCTGCTCGTCCCTGGCAGCGAGGGAACCTGGACGGTGCACCTGCCGAGCGGCGAGGAGATGACGATCTACGACGCGTCCCAGCGCTACCAGGCGGAGGGCGTGCCGCTCGTCGTCCTGTCCGGCAAGGAGTACGGCTCGGGCTCGTCGCGCGACTGGGCGGCGAAGGGCCCGCGACTCCTCGGCGTTCGCGCGGTGATCGCGGAGACGTACGAGCGCATCCACCGATCGAACCTCGTCGGCATGGGGATCCTCCCGCTCCAGTACCCGGACGGCGAGAACGCCGAGACGCTCGGGCTGACCGGCCGCGAGACGTTCGCGGTGCGCGGGCTCGACGACGGCGGAGGCGACCGAGGCGGACGTCGAGGCGACCCGCGACGACGGCGAGACGGTGCGGTTCACCGCGCGCGTGCGGCTCGACACGCCGCGCGAGCGCGAGTACCTCCGGGCCGGCGGGATCCTCCCGTTCGTCCTCCGGCGGTTGCTCACCTAGGCACTAGGATGGAAAAGTGAACTACGCCTTCGTGGGAACTCCGTCCTCGCCCGTCTTCGACGAGTCCTTCGCGCGCGACCTCGGCGCGGCGCTCGAGGCGCGGGGCTTCGAGCAGAGCAACGGCGCCGACGCGCTCGAGGCCGACCTCGTCCTCAACTTCATCGACCCGAACGACCCGAAGCCGTTTCGCCGCAAGGCGCGCGGCACGTTCGTCGCGGCGATCCACGAGCAGCCGGGCGTTCCCGAGGACGTCCTCAAGACGAACTACCCGCTGCTCGTCAAGGCGCTCGCGAACATCGTCCTCTGCTACGTCCCGAACGAGGGCGTCTGGTTCACGACGATGGAGCGCGGACACTACGGCGTCGAGGCGCACAACGGCGACCAGGTCAGCGCGACCGACGTCATCGAGCGGCTCGCCCCGCTCGCGCTCTCAAAGCTCGTGATCGACAACGACTTCCGCACCGACCTCGAGCCCGAGCTCTGGGACGGCGACGAGAACACGCGCGAGATCGCCGACGCCGGGGCGCGGATGGGCGACCTCGACCTGCTGCCCGCGCCGTTCCCGATCGAGGAGCTGCTCGACGAGCAGGACCTCCGGCACGTGAAGCGGCTCTACGGGATCGGCGGGCTCTCCTACGGAAACCTCTCGCAGCGCCTCGACGAGACCCGCTTCTGGATGAGCGCGAGCGGCGTGGACAAGACGAAGCTCGAGATCCCCGGCCGCGACATCCTGCTCGTCTCGGGCTACGCGCCGGAGAAGAACCAGATGATCCTGAGCGTGCCGCCGAACGTCGAGCCGCGGCGCGTCTCGGTCGACGCGATCGAGCACTGGATGATCTACCAGGAGCACCCCGACGTCGGCGCGATCCTCCACGTCCATGCGTGGATGCAGGACATCGCCGCGACCGACGTCAACTACCCGTGCGGCACCGAGGAGCTGGCCCTGAACGTCGCCGAGCTCCTCGCGCGCGAGCCGGATCCCGGCCACGCGGTGATCGGCCTGCGCAACCACGGCATCACCGTGACCGGCGAGTCCCTGACGGAGATCCTCGACCGCATCGAGCCGAGGGTCCTCCGCCAGATCCCGATGAGTGCGGGCCCGCCGAAAGGGCCGCTGGCCGCAGGGCCGCGCTGAACGGCGCGAGGACGGCGTCCTCGTCGCGCCCGACCTCGTACGAACGCGTCGTCGCCCGCGCTACTGCGCGGCCGTCTCGGCGATCGTCTCGTCGATCGGGCGGACGGTGAAGCCGAGCTCGCGCTCCGCCTTGGCCGGGTCGTAGAACCACCAGTTCGAAGCGGCGCGGACCTCGCCGGCGTGGAGCGGCCACGGCGCGACCGGAAGCCGCCGGCCGACCGCCTGGGGGACACCGAGCATGTGCCGCTTGACGCCCGTGACCTCGCCGAGGCGGCGGAAGAACTCCGCGTGCGAGAGGTTGCCCTCACGGTTCGTGAGGATGTAGCGCTCGCCGGCGCGGCCCTTGTCCGCGAGCTGGACGAGCCCGGCCGCGACGTCGCGCGCGTCCACGTTCGAGAGCCCGCCCGGGACATGGGTGCGGATGAAGCCCTGGAGGTAGCGGCGCACGTGCCAGGTCGAGACGCCGTAGACGTCGCCCGGCCCGAGGAGGAACCCGGGGTTCGCGACGACGACGTCGCGCCCCTCGCCCGCAGCGGCCAGCGCGACCGCCTCGCCGTTCCGCTTCGTCGCGGCGTATGGGTACCGCATCGCCCACTCGGGGAACGGCTGCGTCTCGTCGCCCGGCTGCCCCGGCCCCGGGTTCGGCCCGACCGCCGCGACCGACGACACGTGCACGAACCGCGCCTCGGGCGCGACGCCCTCGAGCGCCCGGCGCACGCCCTCGACGTTCACGGCCCGCAGCTTGTCGAGGTCGCTGGGCTGGTGGGACACGATCCCGGCCATGTGGAACGCGACCTCGCACCCGTCCGAGGCGCGCCTGATCGCGTCCACCTCGAGCTCGCCGCGCACGACGCCGACTCCACGCGCCTCGAGCATCCCGGCGTCGGTGCCCGGACGGACGAGCGCGCGCAGCTCGTCGCCGCGCGCGAGGAGCAGCGGGATCAGATGACGCCCGAGGAAGCCGGTCGCCCCAGTGAGGAAGACCTTCACTTCGGCCGGGAGAAGATCACGAGCAGGGAGAGCGACTCGTACGAGGTGAAGCGGTGCTCGGCGCCCGCCTCGACGAAGAGCGCCTTCCCGTGCTCCACGGGCACCGGCTCGCCATCGACTTCGAGCACGCCGCTCCCGTCCAGCGGGACGTAGATCTCGTCGTCGGCGTGCGGCTGCTGGCGGTCCGGCTCCGGCGCGACGAGCACGTAGACGCCGATCTCGAGCCCGGGCGACTCGTGCACGATCTCGTAGCCGCCGTTGCCCGCCTCGAGCCGCCGCCGCACCGACTCGAACTCGAACGAATGCATGGCGCGAGACTACTATCGCGGCGTGGCGGACGAGACCGCTGAGGTCGTGATCGTCGGAGGCGGCGCGATGGGCGCGTCGACCGCGTTCCATCTGACCGAGCTCGGCGTCACCGACGTCGTTCTCCTCGAGCGCGAGACGCTCGCCTCGGGCTCGACGAGCAAGTCCGCAGGCGGCGTGCGCGCGCAGTTCGCCGATGAGCTGAACATCCGCATCGCATTGCGGTCGATCGCCGAGCTCAGCGCGTTCGCCGAGCGCGTCGGCGGCGAGGCGGACTTCGTCCAGGACGGCTACCTGTTCCTGATCGACAACGCGGCCGACCTCGAGCGGTTCCGCGCCGCGCTCGCGCTCCAGGCCTCCTTCGGCGTGCCGTCGCGGGAGCTGACCACGGCCGAGGCGCTCGAGATCGTCCCGCAGCTCGACCTGGACGGGATCGTCGCCGCCACGTTCTGTCCCCTCGACGGACGCGCGACGCCCGAGGCCGTGACCCAGGGCTACGCCGACGCCGCCCGCCGGGCCGGGGCGCAGGTGCGCCAGGGCGAGCCGGTGGAGCGGATCGAGGTCCGCGACGGGCGCGTCGAGGCGGTTGTCACGCCGAAGGCGCGCATCGCGACCGGCACGGTCGTCTGCACCGCGGGCGTGTGGTCGAAGGACGTCGGCGCGCTCGCCGGCGTGGACATCCCCGTCGAGGGCGAGCGGCGCCGCATGTGGTTCACGCCGACCCGCGATGGACTTCCCGAGCGCGTGCCGCTCACGATCGACTTCACCACCTCGTTCTACTTCCACGGCGAGGGTCCCGGGCTCGCGTTCGGCGGGCGCCAGCTCGAGCTCGAGGCGGTCGCCGAGCACGCCGCGCGCCGGCTGCCCGTGCTGACCGAGCTGCCGATCCAGTCGGACTGGTGGGGCTACTACGAGATGAGCCCCGACCACAACGCGATCGTGGGCGAGACCGAGGCGCCGTCGCGGTTCCTCTACGCGACCGGGTTCTCCGGCCACGGCTTCCAGCAGGCGCCGGCGGTGGGCGAGCACCTGGCCGAGCTCGTCGCCGGGCGCACGCCCACGCTCGACCTCTCCGCGTTCGACGTCGGCCGCTTCGCCCGCGGCGAAACTCGGCGCGAGACGTTCGTCGTCTAACCTCCCCGCCCGTGCGCCTCTACGTGATCGCCCGGCACGGCGAGTCCACGCTCAACCGCGAGGGCCGCATCAGCGGGGACCCGGAGCGGCCCGTCGGGCTGACCGACCGCGGCCGAGAGGAGGCCCGCGAGCTCGGGCTCCAGCTCCGGAACGTGCCGATCGACCTCTGCCTCCACACGCGCTTCCAGCGGACGCGCGAAACGGCCGCCATCGCCCTCGAGGGGCGCGACATCCCGTTCGTCGTCGAGCCGCTCTTCGACGACGTGGACGTCGGCTCGCTCGACGGCGCGCCCTTCGAGGAGTACCGCGCGTACAAGCGCGCTCACACGCGCAAGGACCCGTTTCCCGACGGGGAGGCCCTCGACGACGCCGCCCACCGCTACGCGGACGCCTTCGAGAAGACGCTCTCACTCGACGCAGAACGGGTCTTCATCTGCTGCCACGAGATCCCGCTCCGCTACGCGCTGAACGGCGCCTCCGGCTCGGACCAGCTCGACGGTCCGGTGCACGAGCTTCGCAACGCGGCGCCCTATCTCTTCACCGACGACGCCCTGCGCCGGGCCGCGGAGCAAATCCGTATCGTGGCCGCATGAAGCGCACGGTGAAGGGGGCCGTCGTGGTCGAGCCGGGCGAAGGGAAGCGGGTCGGGAACGTCGAGTTCCTGGCCGAGAGCGCGGACACGGAGCGCTTCAACCTCTCGATCGTCACGAAGACGCCGCGCTCGCGAGGCCCGGAGATGCACACGCACGAGAACGAGGACGACTCGTTCTACGTTCTCGACGGCGAGTTCGTGTTCGAGATCGAGGACGAGCGGGTGACCGCCGGCCCGGGCACGTTCGTGCTCGTCCCGCCCGGTGTTCTGCACACCTTCGCGAACGAGAGCGACGAGCCCGCGCGGATGCTGAACGTCCATGCGCCGGCCGGCTTCGACCTGCGCCTCCTCGGGCCGTGAAGACCGAAGGATCCTGGGGCGTCACGCCGGTTCCGGAGCGGCTCCGGACGCTCACGACGGTGGACCAGACGATGCTCTGGGCGAACCTCGGCGTGAGCCTGCTCGTGCTCGTCCTCGCGGCCGCGCTCGTGCCCGCCATGTCGCTCCCGAAGGCGCTGCTCGCGATCCTCGTCGGTTCGCTCGTCGGCAACCTCATGCTCGGCGTCGCCGGGCTGATCGGCGCCGACGCCCGCGTGCCCGCGATGGTCGTCATGCGCGCGCCGCTCGGCCGCGGCGGCTCCTACGTCGCGAGCGGGCTCAACATCGCGCAGTGCCTCGGCTGGGCGACGTTCGAGATCATCATCATCGCGGCCGCCGCGAGCGCGCTCTCGGACGAGCTCTTCGGCTTCGGCGGGAAGACGCTCTGGACGCTCGTGACCGGGGCCGTAGCGCTGGCGCTCGCGCTCATGGGCCCGGTCGGCGTCGTGCGCCGCGTGATCCGCAAGTTCGCGATCTGGCTCGTGCTCGCGTCGCTCGTCTACCTGACCTGGTGGGGGCTCTCGCACGCCGACCTCTCGGCGCTCTGGAACCAGCCCGGCGAGGGCGGCACCTCGTTCTTCCTCGGCGTCGACTTCGTGATCGCGATCACCGTCAGCTGGATCCCGCTCGCGGCCGACTACACGCGCTTCTCCGTCGGCCGGCGAGCCGCGTTCGTCGGCTCCGGCGCCGGCTACTTCCTGGGCGGGTTCTGGATGCTCGCGCTCGGCGCCGTGATCGTGCTCGACCGCGGGCTCAGCGAGCCGACCGAGATCCCGGCCGCGGTCGCCGCCGCCGGGCTCGCGAGCGCGCTCGCCCTGCTGGCCGTCACGATCGACGAGGCGGACGAGGCGTTCGCGAACGTGTACTCGACCGCGGTCTCCCTCCAGAACCTCGTGCCGCGCGCGCCGCAGCGGGTCCTTGTGACCGGAATCGCCGTGCTCGCGACAGTCGGCGCGCTGACGATCGACCTCGCGAACTACCAGTCGTTCCTGCTCCTCCTCGGCTCGTTCTTCGTGCCGCTCTTCGGCGTGCTGCTCGCCGACTGGCTGCTCTCGGGCCGGCGCTACGAGGGCCGCGACTTCTTCGCCGCGCCCGGCCTCCGCGTCGGCCCGTTCGTCGCCTGGATAGCCGGGTTCGCGCTCTACCAGTGGATCGGGCCGATCGGGCCGTCCTGGTGGACCGACCTCGTGGAGCGGACGAACCCGCCGTCCACGCAGATCGGGGCCTCGCTTCCGAGCTTCGCGCTCGCGTTCGCGCTCGCCTCGGCGGCGATCGGCCTCGAGCGGCTGGTGCGCCGCCCGGCGGCCGAGCCGGCGTGATCGCGCTCGCCGAGTGCGAGGACGGCCTCTACCTCGTCGAGGTCGGTGACACCGCGGACGAGGACGAGCTCGCGGGCCACGAGCCGGGCGGGCGGGTCGAGCGGCCGCGCCCCGTCGAGGTCGCGCCCGGGTGGGTCTCGGAGACGCTCGTGGACGTGGACGCGCGCGACGCGACGATCGTCCTCGCGGTGGACTCGCGCCCGCCGCTCCTCGTGTCGCACGACGCGGGGGCGACGTGGAACGAGCGCGGCGCGGGATTGCCCATCGGCCGCGCGGTGGCGATCGGCCCGACGCCGGACGACATGCTCTACGGCGCTCGCAACCGCCTGTACGTCTCGCGCAACGGCGGCGTCTTCTGGCGCGCGCTCGGGGTCGAGCTCCCCGAGATCCGCGACGTCGCCTGGGGTTAGAGTCGCGCTGTGGATCGCTCGGAGCTCGACCCGGCCCTCACGCTCGTCGTCGAGCGCGCCCGCGCGCACCTCGCCTCGCTCGACGACGCGCCGGTGCACGGCGGGGGCTTCGAGGAGGCGGCCTGGGCGTTCGGCGGCCCCCTCCCCGACGAGGGGAACGGCGCGCTCGCGACGCTCGAGCGGCTCTCGGGCCCGGGACTCGAGGCCGCGGTCGCATCCGCGGGCCCGCGCAACTTCCACTTCGTCACCGGCGGGGTGACGCCGGCCGCGCTCGGCGCGGACTGGCTCGCGTCGGCGCTCGACCAGAACACCTTCGCCTGGATCGAGTCGCCGCTCGGCTCGCAGCTCGAACGGGTGGCGCTCGGGTGGCTCCGCGAGCTCTTCGGGCTACCCGCCGACTGGGGCGGCGTCCTCACGACCGGCGCGACCCAGGCGAACTTCACCGCGCTCTCCGCGGCGCGTCGCTGGTGGGGTGAGCGCCACGGCGTGGACGTCGACGCGGAGGGCCTGCCCGGCCTGCCTCCCGTGCCCGTGTTCGCTGGCGGCTACGTGCATTCGACCGCCGTCAAGGCGCTCGGGATGCTCGGCATCGGCCGCTCGAGCGTCCGGATCCTCACCCGCGACCCCGTCGGACGGATCGACGTCGAGGCGGTGGATGCCGCGCTCACGGAGCTCGGCGGCGCGCCCGCGCTCATCCTCGCCACCGCAGGCGAGGTGAACGCCGGCGACTTCGACCCGATCCCCGAGCTCGCCGACCTCGCGGAAAAGCACAACGCGTGGCTCCACGTGGACGGCGCCTTCGGCCTCTTCGCCCGCGTCTCGCCCGAGCACGCGGCCCTCGCCGAGGGCGTCGAGCGCGCCGACGCGGTGATCGCCGACGGCCACAAGTGGCTGAACGTCCCGTACGACTGCGGCTTCGCGTTCGTCAAACGGCGCGAGCTCCTCTTCCCGGTCTTCAACGCCACCGCGGCGTACCTGCCGGACGAGGATCCCGACCGCCCGAACTTCGGGTTCCTCGGGCCCGAGAGCTCGCGGCGCGCGCGGTCGCTCGCCGTCTGGGCCACGCTCGACGCGTACGGCCGGCGCGGCTACCGCGAGCTGGTCGAGCGGAACTGCGGCCAGGCGCGCCTCTGCGCCGAGCTCGTCGACGCCGCGCCCGACCTCGAGCGCCTCGCGGACGTCCCGCTCAACATCGTCTGCTTCCGGCTCAGGCCGCCCGGCGTCGCCGAGGAGGACCTGGACGAGCTGAACACGCGCGCGGGCGAGGCGCTGCTCGCGCAGGGCACGGTCTACGCGGGCACGACGCGCTACGGCGGCACGGTCGCCTTCCGCCCCGCGTTCGTGAACTGGCGCACGCGCGACGATGACGTCCGTCTCCTGATCGAGACGATCCGGGCGCTCGCGCCGCAGTAGGGTTCGCGCATGCCCGCGTACATCGTCGTCTCGATCGACGTCCACGATCCGGAGCGCTACGCCGAGTACATCGAGGCCGCGCCCGCGTCGATCGCGAGCCACGGCGGCCACTACGTCATCCGAAACGGCCGGAGCGAGGTGCTCGAAGGCGACTGGGATCTCAAGCGCTTCGTCGTCCTCGAGTTCCCGACGTACGAGCAGGCGAAGGCCTGGCACGACTCCGCGGACTATGCGCCCGTGCGTGCGATCCGTGAGGAGACCGCGACCTCGCGGATGATCGTGATCGAGGGCGCGGGGCCGGCCTAGCCCGTCTAGAGCTTGAACTCGCCGCGGGCGACGATGACCGCCGACCCGCCGACCTCGACCCGCTCCACCGTGTCGCCCTCGCCGTCGGCGCGCGCGTAGAGCTTCGAGGCCCGCCCGATCTCGACGCCCTGCGTGATCTCGATCTCCTCGCCCCAGGCGATGCGGCCGTGCCGTGCGAGGTGGACGGCGATCGGGCCGGCCGCCGAGCCGGTTGCGGGGTCCTCCATGATCCCGTCGGCGGGTGCGAACATCCGCGCCTTCCACTGCGACCCCGAGCCGGCGAAGCAGACCGAGCCCGCGTAGCCGGCGATCTCCGCGAGCGCGCCGGAATTCGGTCGGAGCGCGGCGACGGCCTCCTCGCTCTCGAGCACGATGTACACGTGCTGGATGCCGTTGTCGTAGAGCGTGACCGGGAGCTCGGCCCGCTCGACACCGAGCGCCGCGAGCATCTCGTCGGCCCGCTCGAACGGCTCCCAGACCGGGATCGGCTGGGTCATCCGCCCGAAGACGATGCGCGCTCCCTCGCGCTCGAGCCGCACCGGGACGAGCCCTTTCCCCGTCTCGAGCACGATCTCCTCGAGCTGCATCGGGCCGCCGAGGATGAACGCGCTGCCGAGCGTCGGATGGCCGGCGAACTGCAGCTCGGTCCCGGGCGTGAAGATGCGGATCTTCGCGTGCGCATCCTCCGAGGGGAAGACGAAGACCGTCTCGGAGAGGTTCATCTCCTTGGCGAGCGGCTGGAGCAGCTCCTCCGGGATCTCGCGCGCGTCGGTGAAGACGGCGAGCTGGTTCCCCGAGAGCGCCGTGTCCGTGAAGACGTCGGCGATGACGTAGCGGAAGGTCGCCACGCGCGCAGTCAATCAGGTGCGCTCCCGCCCGCGCCGGCTACCGGGCTCGCGCGGCGGCGAGCGAAGCGTTGGGCGCGCGATCGCCGCAGAGGTTGTACATCTGGCGGCACCCGATCCC
This sequence comes from uncultured Actinomycetes bacterium, assembly GCA_963720515.1. Classification (GTDB taxonomy): domain Bacteria; phylum Actinomycetota; class Thermoleophilia; order Gaiellales; family Gaiellaceae. Next base: position 1,781,855 of record OY970397.1, read on the forward strand.
GGAGAACGCGAGCCAGTGGTAGGCCCTCACGCCTGCGCCGAGGAGCGAGCGGTTGAACGACACCGACACCCCGTTTCGCCCCACGCGCTTCGCGCTCGGTATGCCTACGGAGCGGCCCTTCGCGTTCCGCATGATCGCGGCCAGCTTGCCGCGCTTGAGATAGAGGTCGAGCCTGCGCTCGAAGGTCTTGTCCCGGTCGGTCGAGAGGTAGAGGGAGATCTGGCCCCCTCGCGCCGGCCCGAGAAGCGTCGTCGCCCAGTTCCTCCGCATCGTCAGGGTGTGCGTGACGATCGCCGCCTTGCGCGACTGGCCGATCTTCACGAGGTCGAGGAGCGGGCCTTCGTCCTGGGCGTAGTCGCCCTCGCCGCACGAGCCGGTGCGCGTGTCGATCCAGTTCCCGGCGCACGGCCCGGACGTGCCCCATACAAAGCCGGGGCCCGGCCAGTGGCTGCCCTTCGTGTCGCGCGGCGGATCGGCGGTCGTCGCAGCCCATGCGGCCGCGGTGGCGACGACGCACGCGAGAACGACGAGCGGAACGGCGAGTGCAGGGCGATGCACCTCGACGACCGTAGCGCATCCTCCGCGAACCCTGTCGCGGTCGCACGCGGCCGTTCCGTGGGCCGTGGCTATGCTCGCCCGCGGTGGCGAGCGCGATTCAGGTGCAGGGCCTGCGCAAGGCGTACGGCCAGCGAGAGGTCCTCCACGGGCTCGACCTCGACATCGCCGAGGGCGAGGTGTTCGCGCTCCTCGGCCCGAACGGGGCCGGGAAGACGACCACCGTCGAGATCCTCGAGGGCTACCGCACGCGGGACGGCGGCGAGGTGCGCGTCCTCGGCGAGGACCCCGAGCGGGCAGGTTCGGAGTTCCGCGCGCGGATCGGGATCGTGCTCCAGTCCTCGGCCGTCTACCCGCTGCTCACCGTCGGCGAGATCGTCGAGCTCTTCGCCGGCTACTACCCGGCGCCGCGCGATCCGGTCGAGGTCGTCGCCCTGGTCGGCCTCGAGGAGAAGCGCGACGCACGCGTGCGGACGCTCTCGGGCGGCCAGCTTCGCCGCCTCGACCTCGCGCTCGCGCTCGTCGGCGACCCCGACCTGATCTTCCTCGACGAGCCGACCACCGGGTTCGACCCCGCCGCGCGCCGCCACGCCTGGGAGACGATCCGCGGCCTGCGCGCGCTCGGCAAGACGATCCTCCTGACGACGCACTACCTCGAGGAGGCCCAGTCGCTCGCGGACCGCCTCGCGATCCTCCGCGACGGGCGGATCGCGCTGACCGGATCGCCGCAGGAGCTCCTCGCGGGGGAGGGCACGGTCGAGATCCGCTACCGGCGAAACGGCGACGAGATCGTCCTCGACACGGACGAGCCGACCCGCGTGCTGCACGACCTGACCGAGGAGGCGCTCGCGCGAGGCGAGGAGCTCGAGGGCCTCCAGGTGCAGCGCCGCTCGCTCGAGGACGTCTACCTCGAGCTGACGCAGGAAGTGGAGCCCGAGTGAGCGGCGTCTTCGCCCGCGAGCTGCGCAACCAGCAGCGCCTCTACTGGCGGAGCCGCGAGGCCGCCTTCTTCACGTTCCTCCTACCGATCATCTTCCTCGTCCTGCTCGGCTCGGTGTACGGCGACGACGACATCGACGGGATCAAGGGCTCGACGTACCTGCTGGCCGGCCTGCTCGGCTACGGCGTCGTCGCGACGGCGTTCGCCGGGCTCTCCATCACGATGGTGCTCAGGCGCGAGTCTGGCGTTCTCAAGCGTGTGCGCGGGACGCCGCTGCCCACGTCCGTCTACCTCGCGGCCGTGATCGTCTCGACGCTCGTCGTCCTCACGCTCGAGTGCGCGGCGCTCATCGCGATCGGCCAGGCGCTCGACGCGGGCGCCCCCGCCTCGCCGTTCGGGCTCGCGCTCGCCCTCCTCGTCGGCGCGATCGTGTTCGCGGCGCTCGGGCTCGCCCTCACGGGCCTGGTCCGAAGCGACGAGGGCGCTTCGGCCCTCGTGAACGCGATCTACCTTCCGCTGGTCTTCATCTCCGGCGTCTTCTTCTCGGTGGACTCGCTGCCCTCGTTCCTGCAGGCGGTCGCCGACGTCTCGCCGCTCACGTACCTGCTCGACCTCGTCCGCGACCTCTACATCGACGGGGGCAATCCGTCCGCGACGGACCTCGCCGTCCTCGTCGCCTGGGGGATCGCAGGACTCGTCGTCGCCCTCCGCGTGTTCCGTTGGGAGCCTCGCGAGGTATGACGAGCACCATGTCCGACTCCACGCTCCTCTTCGTCCCCGACGGCCGCCGCGAGGTCGTCGTCAACTTCGGCGTCCACGCGGGGCGCGAGGCGACCCAGGCGGAGATCGAGCGGCTCGGCGCGTCGCTCCAGGAGGAGATCGCCTCGTTCGCCGTCGTCGCGGAGCGCCGGTACGGCTTCGGCCCCGACGGGGGTGCCGCCGTGAGCCAGGTGCGCGTCGAGCTCCCCGAGGGCGATCCGGCGCGGATCGTGCCCGCCGTGGAGGCGTGGGCAAGCGACTGCATCGCCGAGCGCCGGCTCGTCTGATCCGCCAAAGGGAGTAGCGTCCGGCGCGAGGGTGAGCAGCACCGCAGCCTCCCAGACCACGCTCGTCCGGCCTCCTGCGGCAAGGCAGCTCGTAACGCTGGCGGTCGTCGCGGGCATCTACGTGGCCGCGGCCAAGCTCGGGATCCATCTCTCCGTCGCCCACGGCGTCATCACGCCGGTGTGGCCGCCGACCGGGATCGCGCTCGCGGCGCTCCTCATCTTCGGGCCGCGCATGTGGCCCGCCGTCGCGGCCGGCGCGCTCATCGCGAACGCCACGAGCGGGGTCTCGATCTGGGTCGCCGCCGCGATCGCGGTGGGGAACACGCTCGAGGCGGTCGTCGGCGCGTGGCTCCTGCGGCGCGTCGGGTTCCGGAACGCGCTCGACCGGGCGCGCGACGTGCTCGCGCTGACCCTCCTCGCCGGGCTCTTCGCCACCACGATCGCCGCGACGAACGGAGTCACGACGCTCGCGATTTCGGGCTCCGACGCGGCGTCGCCCTACGGCGAGGCGTGGCTCCTCTGGTGGCTCGGCGACGCGATGGGCGCGCTCCTCGTCACGCCGCTGATCCTCGTCTGGTCGCGCCTGCCGCGTGGCCTGCCGAACGCGAAGATCGCGGAGGGACTCGGCCTCATGGCCGCGCTGGCCGCCGTGAGCGCGGTCGTCTTCCTCGGCGGCCTCTGGCGCTATCCGTACCTCGTCTTCCCGCTCCTCGTCTGGGCGACCCTGCGCTTCCACCAGCTCGGCGCGGCGACCGCGAGCTTCATCGTCACGGCGTTCGCCGTCGCCGGCGTCGTCTCGGGCGACACGCCGCTCGGCGACCTCGCGCCGACGACGCAGGTCGAGATCCTCCAGGCGCTGCTCGCGTTCGTCGCCGTCAGCCTGCTCGTGCTCGGCGCGACGCTCAGCGAGCGCGACCAAGCCGAGGAGGCGCACCGCGCCGCGACGGCCACCCTCCGCGAGGCGCAGGAGCTCGCCCACATCGGGAGCTGGACGTGGGACATCCGGCGCGACGAGATCACGTGGTCGGAAGAGCTCTACCGCATCTACGGCCTTGCGCGCACCCCGGCCGGGCTCCAGTACTCCGACTACCTCCGTCGCATCCACCCGGCCGACCGCGACCGCGTCCGCGAGATCGTGCAGGAGGCGTTCGACACCGGCGAGTCGTTCGACTACACGCACCGGATCGTGCTCGACGACGGCCACGAGCGGACGGTGCACGGTCGCGGCCGCGTGATCGTGGACGACGCGGGCGAGCCCGTCCGCATGGTCGGGACGGGCCAGGACATCACCGACCGCCTCCTCGTCGAGGAGTTGCGCGACAACATCCTCGTCGCCGTCTCGCACGAGCTACGGACCCCGCTCACCGCCGTCCTCGGGTTCGCGCTCACGCTGCGGGCGCGGAGCGACGAGCTGACGGAGCAGCAGACGCGCGAGGTCATCGACCGCATGGCCGAGCAGGCCGCCCGGCTCGAGCGACTCCTCGCCGACCTGCTCGACCTCGACCTGCTGCGCCGCCGCCGCGCGCATGCCGAGCTCGCGGAGACCGACGTCGGCGAGCTAGTCACCCGCCTCGCGGCCGATCACAGGGAGGATGGGCACCCCGTCGAGATCCACGTCGAGCCGGTCGTGGCGACGATCGACGCCGCGAAGACGGAGCGCATCGTCGAGAACCTGATCGCGAACGCGGTCAAGCACACGCCCGCCGGCACCCCGATCGCGGTCTCGGTCGCCCCCTGGGAGCGCGGCGTGCTCATCCGCGTGGACGACGGAGGCCCCGGCGTCCCGGACGAGCAAAAGCACGACATCTTCGGCCTCTTCACCCGCGGCAACAACGACGTGGGCGCGGCGCCGGGCACCGGCATCGGGCTCGCGCTCGTCGCCCAGTTCGCGGCGCTCCAGGGCGGCCGGGCGTGGGTGGAGGATGGCGAGGAGGGCGGCGCGTCGTTCCGGGTCACCCTGCCGGGCGAGCGCCGGAGCCAGCCCGCCTAGCCCGCTGGAAGCGCCTCGTCGAAGAACCCGGCCACCCGCTGCTCGTACTCGTCCGGCGCGACGTCGATCCCGCCCGTGTGCTCGGCGCCGGGAACGAGCCAGATCGACTTCGGCTCACCCGCAGCGGCGAAGTACTTCGGCTGCCTGATGGTCTCCCCGCCCATCCCGGGATCGGCGTAGATGAGGAACACCGAGCGCGGGGAGATCTCGCCGATCGTGTCGACGATCGGCTCGGGCGGGCCGTGGTTCGAGAACACGGTGTTCGCGAGCTCCATCATCGCCCAGGCCGGAGTGGCCACAGCGCCCTCCAGGCCCTCGAGGTCGACGTCGCCGAGCGGGAACCCCGCTCCCTCGGAGACGACCGCCTTGAACGCGGTCGACTGCGCGGCCGCCCCGAGCAGGATCTCCCCGCCGACCGACGACCCGAGGGCGCCGATGCGCTCCGGGTCCACGTCGGGCCGGCCCTGGAGGTACTCGGCGGCCGCGATCAGGTCGCGGTCGCCGGCCCAGCGGACGAGGTCGCCCTCGCTCTTCCCCTGGCCGCGCGGGTCGAGCATGAGCACGCCATAGCCGTTGTCCACGAGCATCCGCGCCTCCTTCACTGCGGATGCGCCGGGGAAGATCACGATCGCCGCGCCGTTCTTCGACGGGACGTAGCGCGCGACGAGGTCGAGGTCGTCGCTCGTCGTCACCGTGACGGACTCGTACGGGACGCCGATTGCCGGCGGCGGGCCGGTGCGGCCGAGGTGGGTGTAGCCATACGAGAACCCGACCGGGAAGACGACATACGCGACGACGAAGAGGCCGGCGACCGCGGCGACCGCCGTCTCGAGCGCCCGCCTGGCGTAGCGCCGCCGCCGGGTTCCTCCGGTCCGCCGGTTCCGCCAGAGCGTGACCGGCCCGAGCACGAGGAGGACGACGCCGGCGAGGATCGACAGGAGCCCGGTGTAGTCGGCGCCCGAGGCGCTTCCGTCGAGCACGAGATACGCGCCGGGCGCGCCGAACGCGATGCCGAGAGCGCCGAACGTCATGGCCACGACGGCGCGAAGGCCGGCCCGAAGGCGCGGGTAGAGCGCCGCGACCGCAACGAGGATCGCGACCGGGACGAGCCCGCTCAGGAGATGGTCGGCGGGCGACGTTCCGGGCTGCGGCTGCAGGTAGTTGTCGTCCACGATGTGGAGCGCGATCGCGCCGAGCGCGACGGCGACGATCCCGGCCTCGGTCTGCACGTAGTCGGCCACCCGCACGTGCAGGCCGGGCCGGGGCTGGATCGCCACGTTCTCGCTCATTCGTACTGGAGTGCCTCCAGCACGTTCAGCTTCGATGCGCGCCTTGCAGGCAGGATCGCCGCGAGCATCCCGGCGAGGATCGCGACGCAGACGAAGACGACGAGCGTCCCGTAGGGCACCGCGAACACGATCCCGTACTGGGAGACCGCGAGCGTCGTGAGGATCGCGAGGAAGATCCCGACGATGATCCCGAGCGTCGCTCCGATCAGCGCGGTGACGACGCTCTCGTGCCGGATCATCCGGCGCACCTGCCGGCGGGTCATCCCGACCGCCCGCAGCATCCCGAGCTCCCGCGTGCGCTCGAACACCGAGAGCACGAGCGTGTTGATGACGCCGAAGAGGCTCACGATGATGGAGAAGCCGAGGAGCAGGTAGAGGATCTGGAGCGACTGCGAGATCTGCTTCGTCCGCGAGCTCTTGAACTCCTCGCGGGTCTCGACGTTGGCCGCCGGGAACGCCGCGAGGCTCTTCTCGAGCGCCGCCGTGTTCGCGTCCGAAGGCCCACCCTGGACGTTGACCAGCGTGAGGTCGTTCCGGTGGTCGGCGAACGACGCGTCGAATGCCGCCGTCGAGATGGAGACGTCGCCGAACGGCGAGCCCCCCTTGGGCGGATCGACGATGCCGATGACGTGGAACCGAACCGTCTTGCCCGTCTGCATCTTCACGTCCACGGGGGAGCCGACGGTCAGCGAGTGGTCGTCGGCCCACCGCTTGGTGAGGAACGTCCCGTCGGACCCGAGCCGGGCCGGGATGCTGCTCGAGCCGTTCGCCCAGTCGACGTCGACCACCCTCGTCACGTTCGCGTCGACACCGCTGACGAGGACCTTCTTCCCGCCCACCTTCGCCTCGCCGGTGCGCATCTCCGACACCTCGAGGACACCGGGGGCCTTCGCCACGGCCTTGGCCGCCTGATTCGTAAGCGGCTGACCGTTGGTGCCGCCCGAGACCGAGTAGTCGGCGACGAACAGCGTGTTGACCGCGTCCGAGAACGAGGACTTGAAGCCCTGGCCGATGACGGCGACGAACGTGATCAGCGCGAGGCCGATCATCACGGCGGCCGCGGTGGACGCCGTCCTGGACGGGTTCCGGACCGCGTTCTGGCGGGCGAGCTTGCCCGCGGCGCCGCCGAAGCGCGCAGCCGGTGCTCCGAGCACGTAGGCGAGCGGACGCACGATCCGTGACGCGACCGTCGCGACCGCGACGAACATGAGCAGCACGCCGAGGATGAGCGCGCCGATCCGAACCTTGAGGTCGAGGCCGTCTCCGAACACGCCGTACGAGAAGAGCCCGATCGCGACCGCGCCGACGATCGCCGACGTGACCAGCGCGTACCGCGCGAAGCGCGACGGCGGCAGGACCGCGCCCTCGCGCACGGCCGCGATCGGCTCGACGCGGGTGGCGCGGAAGGCCGGCCGCAGGCTCGCGAGGATCGCGACCAGCGTCCCCACCGCGATGCTGACGACGATCGTCCGGGTCGAGAAGACGTAGCCACTGCTCGGCAGGTCGATGCCGATCGCCTTGAGAAGCGACATCAGGCCCACGGCGATCGCGAGCCCGAAGAACAGCCCGAGGATCGATCCGATGAGGCCGATGACGAGCGACTCGAGCAGGACCGAGCCGAGCACCTGACGGCGCGAGGCGCCGAGGGTGCGCAGGGTGGCCAGCTCGCGCATGCGCTGGGCGACCGTGATCGCGAGCGTGTTGGCGATCACGAAGCTCCCGACGAACAGCGCGATCCCGCCGAAGCCGAGCAGGAAGTACTTGATGAAGTTCAGGCCGTCCTGGGTTTCCTTGCTGTCGGCGGCGGCCTGTGCGGTCGCGGTCTTCACCTGCGTCGTCTCGGAGAGCAGCGGCGTGATCTGCTGCGGCGAGCTCCGTCTCCGAGACGCCGTCTGCGGCGCCCACGGAGATCAGGTCGAATTTGCCCTCCTTGTCGAAGAGCCGCTGGGCGGTCGCGAGGTCGAAGACGGAGATCGTGATCGAGCCGAGCGCGTCTTCCGTCCCGAAGCGGACGATCCCGCTCAGCTTGTAGTCCGCGACGGGGCCGTCCGCGAACGCGCCGACCGTGTCGCCGACCTTGAAGCTCTCGCTCTTCGCCGTCGACGCGTCGACGGCGATCTCGCCCTCGCGAGGCCAGTCGCCCGAGACGAGCTTGAGCGCGTTCAGCGACTGGTCGCCCTCGGGATCGATCCCGACCGCGACGCTGTCATCCGGCTTGCCGATCGCCTTTCCCTGTGCGTCGACGAGCTGAGCGTTGTCGTCGATCGACCCCTCGGCCGCGCGCACGCCGGGGAGGTCCTGTACCTGGTCGAGGACGCTGTCGGAGAACGCCGGCGCCTCGGTCGAGCCGTCGTCCACCTTGATGGCCAGCTTCGAGCTGATGACGGCGTCGGTGGTCTTGTACGACTCCTCGAAGATGCCGTTGAAGCTCTGGCTGAGCGTGTCCGTGAGGATGAAGGCGCCGCTGATCATCGCGACGCCGAGGACGATCGCGAAGGCCGTGAGTGCGGCACGCAGCTTGCGGCCGAGGAGGCCCTTGAGGGCTACGCCGATCATCGGGTCGTCACTCCCTCGAGCGCCTCGAGGATCTCATGCGGGCTGGACGGGCCGAGGTCGCTGACGATGCTCCCGTCCGCCAGGAAGAGGATCCGGTCGGCGATCGACGCCGCGGTGGCGTCGTGCGTGACCATGACCGTGGTCTGGCCGTAGCTCGAGACCGACTCGCGCAGGAGCTCGAGGATCTCCGAGCTCGTCTTCGAGTCGAGGTTGCCGGTCGGCTCGTCCGCGAACATCACCGTGGGCTTCGAGACGAGCGCGCGGGCAATCGCGACGCGCTGTTGCTGGCCGCCGGAGAGCTCGGCCGGGCGGTGCGTCAGCCGGTCGGTGAGGCCGACGGCCGTCGTGAGCTCGTCGATCCAGTCCGCGTCCGGCTTCTCGCCGGCGATCGCGAGCGGGAGGACGATGTTCTCCCGCGCGGTGAGCATCGGGAGCAGGTTGAAGAACTGGAAGATGAAGCCGATGTGCTTGCGGCGGAGCCTGGTCAGCTCCGTGTCGTTCAGCCCGCCGATCTCGGTCTCTCCGATCCAGACGTCGCCGGAGGTGGGCTTGTCGAGCCCGGCCAGGATGTGCATGAGCGTGGACTTCCCGGAGCCCGACGGGCCCATGACGGCTGTGAGCTCACCGCCCGTGACCTCGACCGACACGCCGCAGAGCGCGTTCACCGCGGTGTCTCCCGTTCCGAAGCACCGCTTCAGCTCGTGCGCCGAGACGACGGGAAGCAGCACGCCGTCGAGTTGCTTTGTTCTGCCTGTACTTCGAGCGTCTCCACTGGAAGACTCCTCGCTGGTCGTGAATCAGGTGGCGTCGTCGGCGGCCCTCGGGCCGTCCCGTCATGCGACGTCTTGGTTGCTCCTTGCCGGGTGCGGCCCCGGCGTCATGACTGCTCGAGGAGTTCGCGGTCGAAGAAGCCGATCACGCGCTGCTCGTACTCGGCCGGTCGTGCCGTGATGCCCCCGATGTGGTCGCCTTCAGGTACCTCCCAGACCTCCTTGGGCTCGCGTGCCACGGCGTAGAAGCGGCGGTTCGGCGACCGTTCGCTGCCGCCCTGGCCGTGCTTGGCGTAGATGAAGAAGACCGCTGTCCCGTCGATCCTCCGGACGAGGCTCTCGAGACTCGGCGGCGGCAGGCCGTCGGTGAAGACGGCCGTCGCGAGGGCGAGCATGGGCAGCGGCGACGCGATCACGCCGGCCTTTGCCTGCCCTCCGCTCGCATTCGCGTAATCGTCCCGGATCGAGCGCCCGCTTCCGCCCTCGCTGACGATCGCGGCGAACGCGTCCGACTCGGCGGCCGCCTGGATCAGCATCTCGCCGCCGACGGAGAGGCCGATCGCCCCGATCCGCTCGGGATCGACGTCCGGCCGCGTCCGGAGGTAGGCGACGGCTGCGTGCAGGTCGCGCGCGCCGTCCCAGCCGAACACGTTCGGGTCGCCCTCGCTCTCGCCCTCGCCGCGGCGGTCGAAGAGCAGGACGCCGTAGCCGTGGGCGGCGAGCATGCGCGCCTGCTTCTGCGCGCCCGCGCGGCCGGGGAAGGCGATGACGGTCGCGCCGTTCTTCGAAGGGACGTACCAGCCCTCGAGCCGAAGACCGTCGCTCGTCGTGAACGCGACATCCTCGTACGCGGCTCCGAGCCGGGGCGGCGGCGACTCCGCCCGCGCGGTGTGCGTCACGACGTAGCCGAGGGAGATCGGGAAGAGAACGAGTCCCACGATGAGGAGCCCCGCGACCGTGAGCAGGACGCGCCGGACGTACCGCCAGAGCCGCCGGTCGTCCGTCCGGCGGGACCGCCAGAGCGTGACGATGCCGACGCCGAGGAGCACGAGGCCGGCCGGCACGGCCAGGAGCCCCGTGTAGTCGTCGCCCGACATCCCGCCGTGCGTGGCGTAGTAGGCCGCCTCCGTGCCGGTCGTGATCGCGAGGACGCCGAACGCGAGCGCGAGGGAGGCCCGGAAGCCTGCACGCAAGCGCGGGTAGACGACCGCGACGCCGATCAGGAGGGCGAGCGGCACGAGGCCGCCCGCGAGATGGTCGGCAGCGGAGTTGCCGGGCCCCGGCTGGAGAAACGCGTCGTCGGCCACGTGGAGCGCGACGACCCCCAGCGCGACGCGGACGACCGCGGTCTCCGTCCCGAGCAGTGCCCCTACGCCTGCCCGAGACGGAGCCGCGAGCGCGTGCGCCGCGTCGGTCACCGGCCTGCCGGCGCCGGCGCGGGAATGCCCTTGACGTCGGGCTCGGGCGGGTCGCCGTGCTCGAGGTGCGGCAGCCACTCGAGCCAGTTCGGCAGGTACCAGTTCCAGTCGCCGAGCAGCTTCATGGACGCCGGCAGAAGCACCGCCCGGACGACGGTCGCGTCGATCAGGATCGCCGCCGCGAGGCCGACGCCGAACTGCTTGAAGATCAGCATCTGGAGCGTCGCGAAGACGGAGAAGACGCAGACCATGACGAGCGCCGCGCTCGTCACCACGCCGGCCGTCGTCGTGATCCCGCTGGAGATGGCCCGCTCCGTGGACATGCCACGGTCGTAGGCCTCCCGGATCCGGCTGATGATGAACACGTGGTAGTCCATCGAGAGGCCGAACAGGATCACGAACAGGAAGATCGGGAGGAACGCGTCGATCCCGACCGTCGACTCGAAGCCGAGGATGTTCTTGCCCCACCCGTGCTGGAAGACGAGCACCATCACGCCGTAGGCGGCGGCGACGGAGAGCAGGTTCAGGACGATCGCCTTCGCCGCGATCACGATCGAGCGGAAGGCGAACAGCATGATCACGAACGCGAGGAGCAGCACGAAGCCGAAGACGAACGGAGCGACGGACGACATCCGGTCGTTGAAGTCCTTCGACTCGGCCGTGAAGCCGGTCACGCCGACCTCCGCGCCCGGGACAGCGCCGACCGTGGCAGGCACGATCCGGTCCCGAAGCGTGGCGAGCGCGGCCTCCGAGGCTGCGTTCGTCCCGTCGCCGGCCACCGGGATGGCGATGTTCGCCACCGTCCCGGCCTCGTTCACGTCCACCGTGATCGGCTCGAACATCTCGCCGCTCGCGAGCGCGCTCTGGCGCAGCTTGCCGACGGCGCCCTCCATCTCGATCGTGTCGAGCGACTTCGCCTTGACGACGACGTTCGCGGGGATCTCGGCGCCTGGGAACGCCTCCTGGATCTTGTTGTAGGCCTTGATGGTGGGCAGGCTCTGCGGGTACGTGTCGGTCCCGCCCTGCACCGGGTTGAGCTGGAGCGCCGGCAGCGCGAGCAGGACCAGGAAGCCTCCGGCGACGACGACCGAGATCACGGGCCGCCGCAGGACACGATCGATGATCGCGGACCAGACGCGGGTGTTCCCGTCGTTGCGGTGCAGACGCCCGATGAACGGAACGCGCCCGCGATCCACCTTGGCGCCGAGCACCGAGAGCACGGCCGGCAGGACGGTCAGCGAGCCGAGCATGGCGACCGCGACGACGATGATCGTCCCGGACGCGAACGCGGACATCCCCTGCACGCCCGCGAGGAACATGCCGCTCATCGCGACGATCACGGTCAGCCCGGAGATCAGCACGGAGCGGCCTGACGTGGCGGCGGCCGCTTCGAGCGCCGCCTCCTCGCTGCGCCCGGCGGCGCGTTCCTCCCGTTCGCGCTTCAAGTAGAACATCGAGTAGTCCACGCCGACCGCCAGGCCGATGAGGAGGATCACCTCGTAGGTGGTCTCGTCGATCGGGATCCAGCTGCTCGGAAGCGCGACGAGCCCGAACGCGGCGAAGATCGCGGTGAGCGCGAGCAGGAGCGGGATCCCGGCGGCGACGAGGCCGCCGAAGACGGCGATGAGGATGATCAGCGTCACCGGGATGGAGAGCAGCCCGGCCTTCTTGAGATCGTCGGTGAAGGCGGCGTTGACCTCCTTCGAGGCGCTCACGCCGAACTCGCCGATGAAGAGCTCGGGGTTGGCCTTCTGCACCCCGCTGACCGCGGCGATGACCGGATCGATCTTGTCGACCGCGTCCTCGCGGTCCCCGCTGATCTTGAAGTCGATGAGCACGGACTTCCCATCCGCGGCCACCTGCCCCGTGTTGTCGGGGTCGAGCGGCGAGCGGACGTCCTGCACGACCTTGATCGCCGAGACCTTCGCGACGATGTCCGTCACCGCGGCCGCGAAGGCCGGGTCGTCCACGGTGAGCGTCGTGCTCTGGACGAGCACGGTCTCGCCGGCCGGCTGCTTGAAGCCCGCGTCGAGGATCCTGTCGGCGCGGCCCGACTCGCCGACGCCGGACGTGGCCAGGTCGATCTGCGTCGTCCCGACCATGTTCCCGAGGTAGAACGCCACGATCACGAACGCGAACCAGCCGAAGATGGCGGTCTTCCGGTGCTTGGCGCTCCAACGGCCCATGCGGCCTGCGACGTTCGTCGCGCGCTTCGGCGGCGGGGCCTCCGGCCTGGTCGGCCTTCGGCTCGGGCTCGTCCTGGATGATGCGCGTCTTCATCGGGGCTCCTCTCGGGGGTTCCTACGAGGCTCCCACCCGTCCGGTCCACGGGAAAGCCGGTCAACCGGCCGTTCGGGGGGCGGGTTTCTGGTGTGTTTCGAGGCGCTACGACCGCAGGAACGCGAGCACGGCCAACACGCGGCGGGACTCGCCGCCCGTGGACGGAAGCCCGAGCTTCGTGAAGATGCTCGACACGTACTTCTCGACGGCGCGCAGCGTGATCACCAGGCTGTCGGCGATCCCCTGGTTCGAGCTTCCCTGGGCCATGAGCGCGAGTACCTCGCGCTCGCGCGGCGTCAGCTGGGCGAGCGGATCGTCGGGCCGCTGCCGGGAGAGGAGCGTCGAGACGATGATCGGATCGAGGGCGGACCCGCCCTCGGCCACGCGGCGCACGGCGGCCAGGAACTCCGGCACGTCGCCGATGCGGTCCTTGAGGAGGTAGCCGACGCCCTCGGCCGACTCCGAGAGGAGCTCGAGCGCGAGGCCGAGTTCCACGTACTGGGAGAGGACGAGCACGCGCGACCGACGGGTGGGAGGCGCGGATCTCGAGGGCAGCGCGCAGTCCCTCGTCGTTGTGGGTCGGCGGCAGCCGGATGTCCACGATCGCGACATCCGGGTTGTAGCTCGGTATGGCGCGCAGGAGCTCCTCGGCGTTCCCGCACTGCGCGACGACTTCGAAGCCCGCGTCGACGAGCAGCCGGACGAGCCCCTCGCGGAGGAGGACGCTGTCCTCGGCGATCGCTACTCGCACGGCATCTCCGCCCGTACGCGCGTCCCGCCGCCCTCGGGGCTCCAGACCCGAAGCTTGCCCCCGAGCGCCTCGACGCGGTCGGCGAGCCCACGCAGGCCGGACCCCGCCTCGGTGTCGGCGCCGCCGATCCCGTCATCCACGATCTCGACCGCGACCTGACCGTTCGAGCGGGCGATGTCCACGCGTCGCGGAGGTCGCGTGCGCGTGCTTGGCGATGTTCGCGAGGCTCTCGGAGACGAGGTAGTACGCGGCCACCTCGAGCTGCTCGGACAGCCTGCCGGGCAGCGCGACCGTCAGCTGGACGGGGAGGGGCGCGGCTGCCACGAGCGATTCGAGCGCGACCGGGAGGCCATGGCCGCTGACCACGGCGGGGTGCAGCCCGCGGGCGACGTCGCGGAGCTCCTCGAGCGAGCTCGCGATCTCGCTCCTCGCGTGCTCGAGGCGCGCCTTCGCGTCGGCGTCGCCGTCGAGCTGCCGGCCGAGCACGCTCAGGTCGAGCGAGAGCGCGATGAGCCGCTGCTGCGCACCGTCGTGGAGGTCGCGCTCGAGCCGCTGGCGCTCCCGCTGGCCGGCCTCGATCACCCGCGCGCGCGATCCGCGGAGGTCCTCGAGCCGGGCCTGGAGCTCCGCGTGCAGCCGGGCGTTCTCGAGCGCGATCGCGGCCGCCGCGGTGACCGCCTCGAGCAGCTCCGGCTCGTCGTCGAGCGCCGCGTCGTGCTCGAGGAGCGCTACGGGCCGTCCGTCCTGCTCGATCACGGTCGCCGAGCGCGTGCCCGCGGGCGCCGCCTCGACGGGCCGGCCGGCGCCGTCGACGTGGATGCCGAAGTCGGGGAGCCAGTAGGCGAGCGAGATGGACGGATCGCCGAGTGCGCGGGCGAGGGCGTCGCGGAGGTCACCGGGCGCGGGGTCGTCGTGCAACTCCACGACGAGCCCGCCCACCGCCGAGCGGGCGAGCCTGGCCCGGAAGAGCCCGAGCAGGAAGAGCAGCGGCGCGACGCCGATGAGAGCAGAAGGCGACGAAGCCGGATCGACGCCGCCGCAGGACTGCCGAGGCTCGCAGGGCGAACGCGGCGGCGAGGGTGACGAGGGCGAGGGCGAAGGAGTCGACGAGAAGCCCGCGCGAGCGCCGGAGGGGGCGGCTCGCGCCGTGCTGTCCGGCGATCAGGATCGCGATCCCGGCGAGCGCGACGCACAGAGCACGACGACCTGTGCACCGCGCACGACGCGGCGGCGTGGCGCCGCTCGACCGCACCGAGCAGGTTCTCGCGGGCCGAAGCCGTCGAGCACCATCCGCACGAGCTGGAGCCCGAGCGCGGCGCGTACGCCGCCGCCACGAGGATCCGCTCGAACCGCCGGTCGAGCCGGCCGGTCGGATACGCGAGGAACAGGTGCAGGAAGACCACGACCGGCAGAACGCGGAGCGCCTCTCCGACCGTGTAGGGGAGGTCATGCGGCGCGGCCGAGAGCGTCGACAGGAAGGGCGCGAAGCCGGCGACGATCATCAGCGGGCCGAGGCGGCTCTCGGGACGCCGCTCCCAGGCGATCAGCCCGCAGAGGACGTACCCCACGGTGATCCAGCCGACGAGAGCCGCATGCGGGATCCGCCCCTCGGCCCCCGTCCCGAGGAGGAGCGCGACGCAGCCCGCGGCGGCGGCGCACCCCGCAAGTCCGACCGCCAGGACCGTCGGCTGCCCGGGCGGGCGCGAGCGGCGCCGGCCCGCATCTGCCGCGACTGCCCTGGCGACCATGTCGACCGCTCCTTCCCGCGCCCCCTGCTCCGTCGCAACCGGACGCGAAAAAAAAGGAGACGCCTGCAGCCGACCATACTCCTCGGCGCGCCCAATTGCGACGCCTCGCCCGGCGAGGGCGGCTCTACACTGACCCGGCGGGAGGGCCGATACCCCGCCCCGAGCCCCCGTAGCTCAGTGGATAGAGCAGCGGTTTCCTAAACCGCGTGCGCAAGTTCGATTCTTGCCGGGGGCACTAGCGGCCCGAAGTCCGGCCGCTTCGCGCCCATGACGACTTCGGGTCGAGAAATCCTTTGAGGCTCCTGCGACTGTCTCGGGAGCCGCGCCCGCGCAGGTCGGGCGCGGCGCGGCGCTCCTACCAAGTTCTGGAGTTCGCCCGCGACCTGTCCTAGACTCAGATCCCGGGGACGATCTACTGAGGAGGGTCTAGTGAGAACGAAGTACGGTTTGGTCGCGGTCGCCGCTGTAGTCGGAAGCCTTTGGACGGCGGCGCCGAGCTTTGCCGCCGGCGAGTCGTTCCAGGTGCAGACGATCAACGCGACCGGCTGCGCAAGCAGCAACTTCTCCATGGGCGTGTTCAAGGCAAACCTCGACGGGGGAGCGTACATCGTCCACACCGTCGTGACCGTCGACGATCTGATCTACATGAACGAGCAGGCCACAACCTCGACGAACGGCGCGACTAGCTGGAGCGTCTTCAACAACTTCACCTACGGCGCCGTCACGAACATGGGCACGTATCCGATCCCGGCGAACAGGCCGTTCCGGCTCGACTTCACCCTGGAGCGCCCGAAGGGGACGATCCTGTACGCCTGGACGCTCGTCACGCCCGGCTGCAACTCGAACGTCATCCTCTACAACGGGCTGACCGCGTCGGACCTGGACAAGGACCTCGTCGCGATTCCGACGGACAAGTGCCCGGCGCTCGCGGGACTGGGCAGGCCGAACGGCTGTCCGCTCCGCGACCGCTCGCTGACCATCGCGTACGACAGGGCGAACCACCGGTTCTTCGGCTGGCTCTTCGCGGAGGGACTCGCGAAGTTCCACAGCCACCGTGCCGTCACGGTCTGGAAGGTCCGCCCTGGACCGGACAAGCGGATCGGGACCGTGAAGACGACCTCTCGCGGAAACTGGGCGCTCGGGCACGCCCGGCAGCGCGGTGTCTTCTACGCGACCGCCAAGAGCCTCCTCCTCCCACGGCTCGGACAGGTTCCGGCGGAGAAGTCGCTGACCCTCCGCCTCCGCTGAACGAAATGAAGCTGCTGCCGCGCCCCGGTACGTGGGGCGCGGCAGCAGCGTTCGTACGTCCTACTTCAGCCGGAGCCGGTAGGCCCCGCGACCGTGCGTGGCCGCGTAGAGGAGCCGGTCGCCGGACTGCTTTCCGCCGGCGAGCGTGAGCCCCGAGATCGCCGCGGGCGGAATGCCGTCCGCGGCCGGGATCCACGTCTGGGTTCCCTTGACCAGGCGATCGACGTTGAAGTCGGTCGAGACGTAGATGTCCCCGGTGGCGACGTCGAGCACCGCGTCGTTCACCGGCTGGTCTCCGATGTCGTAGGAGATGTCCTTCCACGTGGCCGTGCCGGCCGCCGGGTCGTAGACCACGTCGAAGATGTGGCCCGCCGGCGTGGTCGGCGCGGTCGCGTTGTAGCCCGAGTACGTGACGATCGCGTGGTTCGCGTTCGTCGGGTCGGCGTACACGGACGAGACGACCCGCGCGGGCTGCGCCGCCGTGTCCACCCGGGTGAAGGTGACGCCCGGCGCCGCCGCGTCCGCGTTCTTCGAGATGAGCACGCGGCCCGCGCCCGTCCCGGCCCAGAGCGTGCCCGCGTCCTTGGCCCGCGAGAGCGCGGAGATGTTGCTCCCGCTCTTCGTCGTGCCGAACGCGGTGCCCGTCAGCGTGACCGAGCCGAGCGGCGGCCAGTTCTCCGGCGAGCCGCACGGGCCGGTGTAGAGCAGGTCGCTCGGGAACTCCCCGATGGCCGTGTTGCAGTGCGCCTCGAGGAAGGCACGGTCGCCGCCCGCGGTCTGCGTGCGCCACACCCGCTGGGCTCCCACGTAGATCGTCTTCGTCGCGACCGGATCCGAGATCGCCGGGGCGTAGAAGCGGATCGACTCCGGGAAGTTGACGATGAACCGGTCGCCGATCCAGAGCCACGAGGTCGGATCCGCCTGGTTGTAGTTCACGTCCATCTGCCCGCCGGTGTAGGTGTGGAAGTCGAGGTTCGGGTCGACCGCGTCGAACCCGAGTCGCCTCCGTCACCGGTGAGCGGCAGGAACCACTTCGGCGAGCCGGTGAACGACAGCGTGCCGTTGTCCTGCGTGCCCGCGAGCGCGCTGTCGAGGCGGAACGGGCTCACGGAGATGCTCGTCATCTGGAGCGTCGCGAGCCCGGCGTTCACGACCTTGAGCTCGGTCGGGATCTGCTTGAGCCAGCGGTGGCAGTCCGCGAGGAACGCGGCGTTCAGCCCGCGCGTGTCGCACTGGGCCGACGCGTCCGCCCACTGGCCGCTCGTCCGGATGACGCCGCCGTCGTTCCCGACGAAGAACTGATCCGGGTTGCCGGGCACGAACACGCCCGCGTGCTGGTCCGGGTGCATCGCCTCGCCGCCGACGTCGCCGGTCACGTCCGTCCACGTCGCGCCGGCGTCCATCGACATGAGCACGCCACGCCCGTTTCCGCGCATGCCGCCCGGGGCCGCGTACGGCTTCAGCTCCTCGTAGTGCATGAGGCCGCCGACCACCACCATGTCGGGCCGCTCGGCGGGCGAGACGACGAACATGTCGTAGAAGCACTGCGAGCCGACGAGCGGCGTGTTGCAGTAGTTGTAGACCGCGAAGCCCGGCGTGCCCTCCGCAGAGTTCGAGAGCCGGGTCCAGGCCGCGTTGTTGGACGCGGTCAGCGTCGCCGCCGGCTGGCTTGCGTCATCGGTCCGGTAGACCTGCGCGCCCTGCCCGCCGCCGCTCGCGTCGCCCAGGTAGATCCGCGTCTTCCCGTCCGGCAGCGCGACCGGGTCGAACGTGAACCGGACGCGGTTGAGCGAGAAGATCGTCTGCCAGCTGCCTGCGGCGCCGCCCGAGGTCGAGCGGATCAGGCCGACGTTCGCCTGCGCCGCGTACACGACGTTCGGGTCGGTCGGGTCGAACTTGACCTCGGTCATCGAGCCCGGCTGCGTCAGGGTGAACGTGGCGCCGCCGTCCGTGGACGCGTAGACGCCCACCGGGGGCGAGTCCGCCGCGACCGTGGCCGTGCTCGTCGAGTTCGAGCCGATGCCGCGGACGCCGGACTTGGTTCCGAGCAGGATGTGGTTCGCGTTCCCCCGCTCGATCGCGACCCACGCGATCGCCCGGTTGTTCGCCGCGGCGAACGATCCCGGGACGCGCGACCAGTGCGCGCCGTCGTCGGTCGTCTTGTAGAGGCCGAGCCCGGCCTCGCTGTCGCCGCTCCCGTTCGCCTCGCCCGTACCGACGTAGATCGTGCGGCCGGTCGGGTCGTTCGGGTCGATCGCGATCGAGCCGATCGCGTTCGTCGGAATGCCGGCCGAGATCTGCTTCCAGGCCGGGTTCGCAGCGAGCGCGTTCTTGGAGCGCCAGACCCCGCCGCCGGCCGCCCCGACGTAGAGCGTGCACTCCTGCGGCTTGCACTTCGGGTCCACCGCCAGCGCCGTCACGCGGCCCGACCACTGCGTGGGCTTCCCGAACGTCTGCGTGCCGAGCCGGTCGACGTCGAGCGTCTCGGGCCCGACGAAGTCCCACTTGGAGCCGAGCTTCGCCCCGCGCGCGTCGATCTTCGCGTTCGCGGCGATCGCGCCCTGGATGAGCTCGATCGGGATCTCCTTGGCCGGATAGGCGCGGTCCGAGTAGAGCTCGGTCACCTCGCCCTCGGCGCCGCCCTCCTCCTCGGCCTCCTCCTGCTCCTCGGTCTCGTGGGCCCGCTCACGGAGCATGCCGTGAACGAGCGGCCCCTCCTTCTCCCTCTCCTGCTCCGCGTGCTCGGCGGACTTCGAGTCGTCCGACGAGATCCGCCCCGCGATGAGCGGGACGGCAACAGCGAGCGCGACGAGGATGAGGACTGCTACCGCCCAACGAAGCTTGCGCATTCGAGCCCCCTTGTTGCGAAAAAGCGTCGGCCACCATGAGTCCAGAGATGGCGCCCGCCGTCAACACGTATCAGCGATTCGAGCGTTGAGGGGCGTCCACACCCGACGAGCCGCCAGGCGCCTTGAAGACCGGCTAGTGCCCGATCGAGACGACTCGGGCGCTCCACGAGCCGCCGGGTGCCGCGACCGCGACCTCGTCCCCGACCTTCGCGCCCATGAGCGCCTTGCCGAGCGGCGAGTCCGGCGAGACGCCGCCGACGCTCGTGATCTCGACCTCCATGGTCTCGCCGTCGTCGCGCTTGATCGTGACCTTCGAGGCGACCGTGACGGCGTCGGACGCCGCCGCGGCCTTCTCGTCGATCAGTACCGACCGCTCGAGCCGGTCGCGGAGGATCGTGATGCGGCGCTCGTTCAGGCCCTGCTCGTTCTTCGCCGCGTGGTACTCGTAGTTCTCCGAGAGGTCGCCGAAGCCGCGCGCCGTCTTGATCGCCTGGACGATCTCCGCGCGCCGCGGCCCCTCGAGCTCGGCGAGCTCGGCCTGGAGCTGGTCCTTCTGCTTCTTGGTCAGATGTTCGGCCTTGTCGGGCACCGTGCCAGGCTATCTGAGCCGCCCCGCCGAATAGAGTCGCCATGGAATGGTGGACGAGGCGCAGGCGGCCCCCGGGACACGGCGGCGGTTTCCACGCTGGACCGGGCGGACGCTCATCGTCCGCGGCGTCTTCCTGCTGATCACGGCGATCTCGATCTACGTCCTCCTGCCGGGCCTGCTCGACGTCTTCACGTCGTGGCGGCGTGTGCTCGACCTCTCGCCCGCGTGGCTCGGCGCCATGGTCGCGTTCGTAGCGGCGAGCTTCGTCGCGACCTGGGCGCTCCAGCGGATCGCGGTCGGAACCCGCAGCTGGTACGCCGTCGCGACCTCGCAGCTCGCGGGGAACGCGCTCGGGCGCGTCGTCCCGGGCGGCGTCGCGACCGCGGGCGCGCTCCAGTACAAGATGCTCGTGCGCTGCGGCGTCCCGGGCGGGCGGGTCGCGTCGGGCGTCGGCGCCTCGTCGGCGCTCCTCTTCGGCACGCTCCTCGCCCTGCCCGTGCTCGCGCTGCCCGCGATCCTGCGCGGGACGCCCGTCGACCACGCGCTCGCGACGTCGGCCTGGCTCGGCGCGGCGGTCTTCGTCGTCCTCGCGGGCGCCACCGCCCTCGGCTTCGCGTTCGACCGCCCGCTCCGCTTCGTCGGAGAGGTGGCGCGCGCGGCCGGCACGCGGATCCCGTCGCTGCACGACGAGGTCCAGGACCTCCCGGACCGGCTCGTCGTCGAGCGGGACGCGATCCGCGCCGCGCTCGGCGCGAGCTGGAAGACGGCCGTCACGGCGTCGCTCGGCAAGTGGCTCTTCGACTACCTCGCGCTCGTCGCCGCGATCTATGCGGTCGGCGCGCGGCCGCACCCGTCCGTGATCCTGCTCGCGTACGTGGCCGCGCAGCTCCTCGGGATGATCCCGCTCACGCCGGGCGGGCTCGGCTTCGTCGAGGCCGGCCTCGCGGGAACGCTCGCCCTCGCCGGCGTCGGCGGAAGCCAGGCGCTCGTCGCGACCCTCGCCTACCGGCTCGCGTCGTTCTGGCTGCCGATCCCGGCAGGTCTCCTCGCGTACGGCCTCTTCCGGCGCCGGTACCGCTAGGCACCGGCGCCGGAGGGCCGAAGAGCTACGCCCGGATCGCGCCCGGGCGCGTGAGGGCCCAGATGACCCAGACGGCCAGCGCGATCAGGATGATCGCCCAGAACGGGTAGTACGGGAATCCAGAAGAAGTTCGCGATTGCGCTCAGCATCGCGAGGATGATCCCGACGACGCCGGCCCACGTGGCCCGCCTCCAGAGGCCCAGGCCCGTGAGGAAGAGCAGGACACCCAGGATAAGGTGGATCCAGCCCCACGCGGTCGTGTCGAGGTTGAACACGTAGTTCTGCGTCTTGACGAAGATCGAGTCCTTCGCGATCGCCGAGATGCCCGAGATCATCTCGAAGACGCCGACGATGAAGAGGAGGGCTGCGGCAAACGTGATCCCTCCGATGGCCCACCCCGAGACCGCTGGCTCACTCTCGTACTGCGACATGGTCCTGCGCTCCTTTCCGTGCCGAATTGGCGCTGCGGCCGATCAGCAAGCTCCCAGGCGGTCACCTTCTGGAGCTGCCAGATCGTTCCTGCACGGCAGTATCGTCGCGGTCGGGGACGGGACGGGCCCGCGGCTCAGCGGAGCTCGCGCCCGTGCACCGTCGCGGCCCAGAGGACGATCGCGTTCACGACGAGCGCGATGATCGACCAGACCGGACGGGCGTCGAGCGACAGGAAGCCGAAGAGGATGGCGATGATCGCGAGCACGAGTGCGATCAGGCGCGCGTGCGCCGTCTTCTTGTTCACGAGGCTCGCGCCGACGAACTGGAGAACGCCGAGGAGGAGCGAGAACCAGCCCCAGGCGGTGAGGTTCTTCCAGATGAGGCTGCTCTCGTCCATGAAGTCGCCCTTGCGGAGCGCGACGAGGCCCCAGATGACGCTCAGGATGCCGCCGAGGACGAGTGAGGTGGCGGCGAGGCTCACCCAGTCCTCCTTCGTCTCCAGCGTGCCCGAGTACTGCGGATCGTGCGCGCGGGGCCGAGCGTACGACGGGTCAGGTGTGGGCGGGCCGACCATTGGGAGCCTCCTCCGTTGCGGGTGATGCGACGCTAACGCGCGGCGCGGTCGCCGCGCAACCGGTCAGCGGCCGGCGTCGACCTCCGACCCGAGGCCGTCGGCCAGGAGCACCTCGTAGAACTCCTGCGCCTCGAGGCGCGAGCCGACCGTCGCCGACACCTCGTCGCGGAGCGCGACGCCGCTCGCCTCGGGGTCGGTTACGGCCTCGCGGGAGTCCCAGAACGTGATCGCGAGCGAGCGCTCCGCCTCCGCGTCGTTCAGGATCAGCGCCCCGCGGAATCCGGTCGCGTCGCGGAGCCATGGGAGGACGTCCGTCCGAAAGAGCTCGACCGCCTGCTCGACCTGCTCGTCGTCCCCGCGGTAGATGCTGACCCGCGCCCACACGGCGGCGAGTCTACGCCGAATCCCCTGCGCGGCCCGCGTGCGGAACAATCGGGGCGTGACGACGACCGGCCTCACGAGCGCGGAGGCGGCAAGACGGCTCGCGGAGCGCGGGCCGCCGGCGGCTCCGGCGACGAGCCGCTCCACCGCGAGCATCGTCCGCGCCAACGTCTTCACGGTCTTCAATGCGATCCTCGCCGTCTTCGGCGGGCTCACGCTCGCGTTCGGCGACTGGCGCGACGCGCTCTTTCTCGGGATCCTCGTCGCCAACTCGGCGATCGGGATCGGCCAGGAGCTCCGTGCGAAGCACGCGCTCGACCGGCTCTCCGCGGAGATCGCGCCGCACGCCACGGTCGTTCGTGACGGGGAGCCGCGCCGGGTCGCGGTCGAGGACGTCGTGCCCGGCGACCTGGTGCGCATCGAGGCCGGCGATTCCGTGGTGGCCGACGGGACGCTTGCCTCGGCAAGCGCGCTCTCGCTCGACGAGTCCATCCTCACCGGAGAGTCGGCGCCGGTCGCGCGGCGGGCCGGGCAGGAAGTCCGCTCGGGGTCGTTCGCGGCCGAGGGCGCGGGCGCGTACGAGGTGACCGCGGTCGGCGCGGACAGCTACGCGCAGCGGCTGGCGGGCGAGGCGCGCGAGTTCCGCCACCCGCGCTCGCCGCTCGAGCGGACGCTCAACCGGCTCCTGCTGATCCTCGTCGCGTTCATGGTCCCGCTCGGGACGATCTTCCTCTACTCGCTCTGGCAGCGGGACGCGTCCATCCACGAGGCGGTCACGACGGCCGTGGCCGGGATCGTCACGCTCATCCCCGAGGGGCTCATCCTCCTCACGAGCCTGACTTTCGCCGCGGCAGCGCTCGCGATGGCGCGCCGCGGGGCGCTCGCGCAGCAGCTGAACGCGATCGAGTCCCTCGCCGCCGTGGACGTGATCTGCCTGGACAAGACCGGGACGCTCACGCAGCCCGGGCTCCGTGTGGTCGGCGTCGAGGCCGCGGGCGACGCCGACGAGGCCGAGCTCCGCCGCGCCCTCGGCCGGTTCGCGGCGAGCTCCCCGGCGCGGAACGGCACGCTCGAGGCGATCGCCGCGGCCATCCCGTCCGAGTCCGCGACGCCGGACCAGTACGTGCCGTTCTCCTCGGCCCGTCGCTGGAGCGCGCTTCGGATCGACGGCGCCGGCTGGGTGCTCGGGGCGCCCGAGCGCTTCCCGCTCGGTGCGCTCGCCGACCGGGTCGGCGCCGAGCAGGCGGACGGCAGGCGCGTCGTCGCCTTCGGGACGACCGGAGCGCGGCTCGCGGAGCCGAACGGCGACGGCGCCCCACCGGGTCTCCGCCCGCTCGGCCTCGTCGTCCTCGCGGAGGAGCTCCGGCCCGAGACGCGCGACACGATCGCGTTCCTGCGCGGCGAGGGCGTCGAGGTGAAGGTGCTCTCGGGCGACGCGCCGGCGACGGTCGCCGCGATCGCGCGCGACGCCGGGATCCCCGTGGGGAAGGGGCCCGTGGACGGAAGCCGCGAGGACTCGCCGCCGCTCGACGTCGGCGTCGTCGGCCGCATCTCGCCCGAGGGGAAGCGCCGCTTCGTCGAGCGCCTGCGCGACGACGGGCGTTACGTGGCCATGGTCGGCGACGGCGTGAACGATGTGCCGGCGCTCAAGGCGGCGCGCCTCGCGATCGCCCAGGGGTCGGGCTCGGAGATGGCGCGGAGCGTCGCCGACGTCGTCCTCGTGAACGGCGACTTCGCGGCCGTGCCGCCCATGGTCGTCTCCGGCCGCGGGATCCTGCGGAACGTCCAGCGGGTGACGAAGCTCTTCGTCACGAAGTCGGTGTTCGCCGCGTTCCTCATCCTCGTGATCGGCCTGACGACAACGCCGTACCCGCTCCTGCCGCGCCACCTGAGCCTCGCCGCGGCGCTCACGGTCGGCGTGCCCGGCTTCTTCCTCGCGCTCGCACCGAGCTCGGGGCCGTGGGGCAGCGAGCGGTTCCTGCGCGAGGTCGCCCGCTTCGCGCTCCCGGCCGGGACGGCGGCCGGCCTCGGCGTGATCTCCGCGTACCTCTTCGCGCTGAACGTGGCCGGGCTCCCGCTCGTGGAGGCGCAGACGGTCGCGCTGACCGTGCTCGTCCTGCTCGGCCTCTACTTCGTGCTCGTGCTCGAGGCGTCCACGTCGAAGCGGGCGGCGATGGTCGGGATGCTCTGCGCGGCGCTCCTCGTCGTCTACGCGATCGTCCTCTCCTACGGCGGGACGCAAGGGTTCTTCGCGCTCGAGCCGCCCGGCGCGTGGGGCGTAGTGGCGATCGCCGGCGGTGTGACGCTCGCCGTCGGCGGGCTCATCGCGACCGACGAGAGGTTCGTCCCGGAGAAGCTCCGGCCGATGTTGGATCGATGGCTCGCCGGGTAGATTCCTCGGCATGAACCGCCTCGTCGTCGTGATCCCGCTCAAGGACGGCACGCACGACGAGGCCAGGCGGCTGCTCGAGGGCGGCCCACCGTTCGACCTCACCGGCTCGCACTTCGACCACCACCGGGTGCACCTGACGGAGAAGGAGGCGGTCTTCGTCTTCGAGTCGCCCGAGGGCACTCCCGCGACGCTCTCGGTGCGGGCGAGCGACCCGGCGATGTGGAAGGCGGGCAAGGCCTGGCAACCGCTCATGGCCGGGAAACCCCGGACAGCGGTGACGGTCTTCGCCTGGGACCGGCCCGCGGAGGACTGATGCGCGCCATGGTGCTCGCCGCCGCCGGCGAGCCGCTCGAGCTGCGCGACCTCCCGACACCCGAGCCGGGTCCGGGGCAGGTGCTCCTCGAGGTGGCCGCGTGCGCCGTCTGCCGGACCGACCTCCACATCGTGGACGGCGAGCTCACGGAGCCGAAGCTCCCGCTCGTGCTCGGCCACCAGATCGTCGGGCGCGTGACGGCGGCGGGGGAGGGCGCGTCGCGCTTCGCCCCCGGCGACCGCGTCGGCGTGCCGTGGCTCGGCTGGACGGACGGCGAGTGCCGCTACTGCCGCTCCGGCCGGGAGAACCTCTGCGACCACGCGCGGTTCACCGGCTACGACCTGGACGGGGGCTACGCGGAGGCGGTCGTCGCCGACCAGCGCTTCTGCTTCCCGGTCCCGGAGAGCTATCCGGGACCTCCAGGCCGCGCCGCTCCTCTGCGCCGGGCTCATCGGCTACCGGTCGCTGCGGCTCGCCGGCGACGCCGAGCGGCTCGGCCTGTACGGCTTCGGCTCGTCCGCGACGCTCGTCGCGCAGGTCGCCCGCCACCAGGGGCGGAGGGTCTTCGGGTTCACCCGGCCGGGCGACTCGGACGGGCAGGAGCTGGCGCGCGGGCTCGGCGCCGAGTGGGCGGGCGGGACGGACGAGGCGCCGCCGGAGGAGCTCGACGCGGCGATCATCTTTGCGCCGGTCGGCGAGCTCGTCCCGCTCGCGCTCGGCGCGCTCGCGAAGGGCGGGACGGTCGTCTGCGCCGGAATCCACATGAGCGACATCCCGTCGTTCGCCTACAGCCTGCTCTGGGAGGAACGGTCGATCCGCTCGGTCGCGAACCTCACACGGCACGACGGCGAGGAGTTCCTGGCACTCGCCCCTGAGGTCCCGGTGCGGACGGAGATCGAGGTCTTCCCGCTGGCCGAGGCGAACGAGGCGCTAGACCGGCTCCGCGCCGGCCGGATCCGCGGCTCCGCGGTGCTGGCCGTCGGCTAGCCGCCTGGGGAGAAACCGGCCACATCCGGCACGGTCCCGTGACAGACACGGCACCACTCCGGCGATAGCATCGTGGCTGGTTGGGGGTGGGCTGGGACCCTAGGTAGACGCGCCCGTGGATGGTGGTTCCGCGCCCGTGGATGGAGTCTCGTCGTCGGCGCGTGACGTCACCGCGGGCGGCTCCGTCGGGCCCGGGTCGTGCCGGAACGGCGGGTAGCGGTCGGTCATGAGCGCGGCGTAGGCGATCACGCGGTAGACCCAGCGGTCGAGGCCGAGCACGAAGTCGTAGATCCCCGGCGGGTAGCGCCCGGTGAAGACGAGGGCGACCCCGGCGAACACCACGAGCAGCTCGACGAGCCCGCCCGAGAAGCCCCACCAGTACCACCCGTAGCGGTGCGCGCCCCAGGCCCACCCTCCCACGAAGATGCCCACGAGGATGTACTGCGGGATCGCGAGCAGCCACCACTTCACGAGGACGAGGACACGCGAGAGCGGCTTCTCCGGATACGCGACGTCGAGCGTGGCCGGGTAGTCGGGCTCGGCCCCGAGCGAGAACGGCGGATAGCGGTCGGTGCCGAGCGCCCAGTAGCCGTAGAACATCACGCGCCACGTCCAGCGCAGCACGCCCACGTTGAACTCGAAGATCCCGCGCGGGTAGCGGCCCGTGACGAGGATCGCGAAGAACGCGACGATCGTGAGGAGGAACGCCGCCAGGCCGAGGAACACGAGCACGACGTAATGGGGGAGCAGGAGGAGCCACTTGACGACCCAGAGCCAGCGGCTGAGATCCGGATCGCGCTCGCCGCGCAGGCCGACGGGCGAGTCGGGCCCGAGCGAGGCCCCGGCCGTCACCGGCGCGCCGACCGCGGTGCCGCGTCCCCGGAACGCGAGGTAGAGGAGCAGCACGCCGACCGCGAGCACGAGCAGGCCGACGGCGAGAAGGATGAGCGCCCACCCGAGCAGGAAGCCCGCCCTGGCGCCGACCGACACGCGGGCCTCCACCCCGGGGGTGCCGTCGGCGTTCATGAGCACGGCCGACCAGGAGCCGTCCTCCGGCTTCCAGGTCGCCGTCACGCTCCCCGGCCCCTCGGCGGAGGCGGCCCAGATCCCGGCGTCACCCGGCGGTGTCGCGGGTGACCCGCCCTCCGTCGGCTCGTACTCGGGGCGGAAGGGGTCGACGTTGATGTCGGAGAGCCTGTCGTGGCCGACGCCGTCCAGGTAGGCGTCCACCGCATCGTCCTCGCCGATGCCGACGAAGACGTCCTTGCCGCCGGTGCCGGTCGCGTGGATCTGCACCTTGCCGAGGAGGTGACGGGCGAACCAGACGTCCGGCCACTCGTGGTCGAGGTCGACCGAGTCCGTGACGATCGCGCTGCGCGTGGTGGTGAGCGGCTCGCTCCGCGTGGTCATGTAGCCGCTCGAGTCCCGCAGCGCCTGGTCGGCGTAGAGGACAACGCCGCCGCCCGACGCGATGCCGAGCCCGATCAGGATCGCGAGAATGCCGAGGATCAGGAGGACGATCCGGCCGAGGCCGAAGCGCCGGCGCTTGGGCGGTGCGGCCGCCGGCTCGCTCATGCCACTGATCCTGCCGCCGCGCGCCCGCGACGTCAAACGCTAGACGCCGAGCGCGTCGGTGACGATCCGGTCCTGCTCGACCAGGTGCGCGGTCGGATAGCCCTCGCTCGGCGCCGCGCGCCACGGCCGGCCGCAATAGCGGAGATCGACCTCGGCGGGGAGCCCTTCCTCGAGGCGGTGCCGGATCGCCCGCCAGGCGCCCATGTTCTGCGGCTCTTCCTGCGTCCAGACGACCTCGGTGATGTTCGGGTACCGGGCGAGGAGCTCGTCGTAGGCCGACACGGGGAACGGGTAGAGCTGCTCGAGCCGCGCGACGGCCACGCCGTCGGTGCCCGTGTGGCTCTCGTGGCCCGCGATGTCGTAGTAGATCTTCCCGCTGCAGATGACGAGCCGGTGCGCGGTGCGGCGCGCCTCGTCGTCGAGCCGCGGGTCGTCGAGGATCGGGAAGAAGCGGCCGTCGCTCAGCTCCTCGACGCGTGAGGTCGCCTGCTTCAAGCGGAGGAGGCTCTTCGGCGTGAGGACGACGAGCGGGCGCGCCTTCGGGTGCAGCGCCTGCCGGCGGAGCAGGTGGAAGAACTGCGCCGCGGTGGTCGCGTTCACGATGCGGATGTTCTCCTGGGCGGCGAGCTGCATGAACCGCTCGACGCGCGCGCTCGAGTGCTCCGGCCCGTTGCCCTCGTAGCCGTGCGGGAGCAGGAGCGTGAGCCGCGACGTCTGGCCCCACTTGGACAGGCTCGACACGACGAACTGGTCGAGGACGATCTGCGCTCCGTTCACGAAGTCGCCGAACTGCGCCTCCCAGATAACGAGCGCCTGCGGCGTCGCGACCGCATAGCCGTACTCGAAGCCGAGGCAGCCATACTCGGAGAGCGGCGAGTTGTGGAGCTCCATCGCGGCCTTGGCGCCAGGGAGGTGCTGGATCGGCGCGTAGCGCTCGTCGGTCTCGACGTCGTGGAGGACGAGGTGACGGTGCGCGAACGTCCCGCGCTCCGTGTCCTGGCCCGTCAGCCGCACCGGGACGCCGTCGCCGAGGAGCGAGCCGAGCGCGAGCGCCTCGCCCTGCGCCCAGTCGATCCCGCCGTCGGGGCCGAGCGTGTCGAGACGCCGGTCGAGCTGCTTCAGGAGCTTCGGGTGGACGGTGAACCCGTCCGGTACCTCGAGGAGCTGGAGGTTCAGCTCCGCGAGCCGCTCGGCCGGGACCGCGGTCACGGGATCCACGAGTCCGGCGCCGCCCGGCCCGCGTCGGCGCTGGGAGCCGCCGTTCTCCGCGATGGCCGCCTTGAGCTCGTCGTGGGCGACGCGCATCTGCGCCTGCATGGCCTCGTCGAGCGCCGCGGACTCCTCGGCCGGGACGATGCCCGCCTCCGCAAGCCGGGCGGCGTACTGCTCGCGCACGGGCGGGTGGTTCTCGATCGTCTCGTACATCGTCGGCTGGGTGTAGGCCGGCTCGTCGCCCTCGTTGTGGCCGAAGCGCCGGTAGCCGACGAGATCCACGACGACGTCGCGCCGGAACTTCTCGCGGTAGGCCATGGCGAGGCGGATCGCCGAGATCGCCGCCTCCGGGTCGTCGGCGTTCACGTGGACGATCGGCGCGTCGTAGCCCTTCGCGACGTCGCTCGAGTACCGAGTCGAGCGCCCCTCGCGCGGGTCGGTCGTGAACCCGATCTGGTTGTTGGCGATGATGTGGAGCGTTCCGCCGGTCGTGTAGCCGTCGAGCGCCTGGAGGTTAAGCGTCTCCGCCACGACGCCCTGGCCGGGGAAGGCCGCGTCGCCGTGGATCAGGATGGCCATGGCCGCGGTCGGGTCGTGGACCTCCTGCACCTTCGAGTGGTCGGTCTGGAAGGCGCGCGCCGTGCCCTCGACGACCGGGTCCACGGCCTCGAGGTGGCTCGGGTTCGAGACGAGCTTGACGCGCACCTCGCCCGCGGTGGTGTTTCGGACGCCCTCGGCGCCGAGGTGGTACTTGACGTCTCCGGTGCCGCCCTCGGGGTCGTGCGTGACCGCCTCGATGACGCGCTCGCCCTCGAACTCGCGCAGGACGACGGAGTACGGGCGCCCGATCGTGTGCGTGACGACATTCAGACGGCCGCGGTGGGCCATGCCCATGACGACGTCGCCCGCGCCCTGGCCGGCGGCGAGCTCGATCGCCTCGTCGATCATCGGGATCATCACGTCGAGCCCCTCGATGGAAAACTGCTTCTGGCCGAGGAAGACGCGCCGCAGGTAGCGCTCGAAGCCCTCGACCTCGGTGAGCCGGACCAGGAGCGCGCGCCGGTCGTCGGGCGGCAGCGGCTGCCGGTAGCGGCCCGACTCGATCGCCTCGCGGAGCCAGACGCGCTTCTCGTGGTTCGAGATGTGCTCGATCTCGTACGCGATCGTCCCGCAGTAGACCTCGTGCAGGTGCGGCAGCGCCTCGAGCAGCGTGTCGCCCTCGACGTAGAGCCGCAGGAGTCGCGCCGGGATGCGGGACTGGAGCTCCGGCGTGAGCTGGGGGATCAGCCGGTCCGGGTCGAGCGCGGGGTCGCCGGTCGGCTCGCTCCCGAGCGGGTCGAGGCGGGCGGCCAGGTGGCCGTGCATGCGGTGCGCCTTGACGAGCGCCATCGCCGCGGCGACGCCGCCGAGGAGCTCCTCGTCCGGCTCGGCAGCCTCGGCGGGCTCGGCGACAGGGGCGGGCGCAGGCGCGGCACCGCCATTGCCTCCGCCGTTTCGGCGCAGGGCCTCGGGAAGCTGTCGGGTGAGCTCTTCGGGGGCCGAGTCGAAGAGCGCCCGCCACTCGGGCGGGACCGACTCGGGCGAGTTCAGGTACTCGACGAAGAGCTCACGGACGTATCCGGAATTGAGATCTTCGAGCTGCGTGGGATTCACCCGCTACTGAGCATAGCTAGGAGGGTTCGGTGTGACGAGCCTCCGTCGTCGAGGTGCGATGGGCGGTGCGAGGCAAGGACGCAGGGAGCGTTCGTATCGGTGATACGGGCGCGACTGAGGACGCCGTCCTCGCGCCGTCCAGCGCGGCTCGACGGCTCAGGCCTCTTCGCGCCGAATCCTCCCACGGCTCGTTCCATTCCGCGCATGAGGCGTGAGCCCTGCCGAACGTGCGGCGAGCTCGACGGGGTGAAGGACCTCGCCGCGCCAGCCGAGCTCCTCGAGATAGGTCTCGAGCTGGAGCGCGCATCCGGGGTTGCCGGCCGCCACGACGTCGGCGCCGGTCGCGGCGAGCGCGGCCGCCTTCCGCCGCCCGAGGTCGGCCGCGGCCTTCGGCTGGAGGATGTTGTAGAGCCCGGCCGAGCCGCAGCACAGGCCCTGCTCGGCGGGCTCGACCAGCTCGACGCCCGGAATCGCGGCGAGCAGGGCGCGGGGCTCGGCGCGCAGGCCCTGGGCGTGCGCGAGGTGGCACGCGTCGTGGTAGGCGACGCGGACGTCGATCCGGCCGCGCGGTGCCGCGGCGTTCGCGAGCAGCTCGGACACGTCGCGGACGCGCGCGCTGAACGCCCGCGCCCGGTCGTCGCCGACGAGGCGCCCCGCGTCCTTGAGCGCCGACCCGCAGCCGGCCGCGTTCGTGACGACGACGTCGCAGCTCGCGAACGCGTCCATGGTCTCGCGCATACGGGCGAGCGCGGCCCCCTCCTCGCCCGAATGCAGGTGGAGCGCGCCGCAGCACGCCGGGCGCTCGGGCGCGTAGACGTCCCAGCCCTCCGCGGCGAGCAGCTCGGCGGTCGCCCGGTTCGCGTCTGCGAAGTAGACGCGGTTCACGCAGCCGAGGAGGAGGCCGGCACGACCTCGGCGCTCGCCGCGCGCGGGGGTCAGCTTCTGGACGCGCGCGTCGGAGGCGCGGGGCGTGAGCCGCAGGACGGCCCCGAGCCGCGAGCCGTCGGGGAGCGCACGGCCTAGCCGGCGCGCGCCGAGCCGTCGCGCGAGACCGGCGAGCGGCGGCCGTCCGGCGAAGCCGCCGCGGATCGGTGAACGCGCGAAAGAGCATCCGGCGCAGCATCCGCTCGCCGAACCCGCGCCGATGGTTCCGCTCGACCTGCGGCCGGGTGTCCTCGAGGAGCCGGTCGTAGGCGACGCCGGACGGGCACGAGGTGACGCAGGCCATGCAGCCGAGACAGCGGTCCCAGTGCGTGACCATCGCCTCCGAGAGCACGTCCGTCTCGCGCAGGGCGGAGCTCATGAGCACGATCCGTCCGCGCGGCGAGTCCATCTCCTCGCCCCAGAGGACGTATGTCGGGCAGGTCGGCAGGCAGAAGCCGCAGTGGACGCAGGTGTCGATGTCCGCGGCGCTCGGCGGCCGGTGCGCGTCGAAGGCGCTCACGCGACCGCGACTCCGGGCGCGAGGACGCCTGCCGGGTCGAACCGCGCCTTCACCCGGCCGGCGAGGCGGGCGAGGGCGGGCGCAGGCTCCGGCCACGGCTCGCGGATGCGCCAGCCCGGGAGGTCGGCGCCCGCGACCCACCACACCCCGGCGCGCCCGACGAGCGACCCGCCGGCTTCGTCCACCGTGCGGAGCGTCCTCTCGAGCTCGGCCGGGAGCCCGGACACGCGAACGACCGCGTCCTCCTGCACCTCGCGCTGCGCCGCCCAGAGCGCGGCGTCGTCCTCCTCGATGCGCGCGTCGAGCCCGGCCACCGCCCGCACGGACTCGGCGCGGGCGAGCACCCCGCCGACCTGCGCCGAGCACCGTGCCCGAGCCATCGGCCCAGCGGACGTCGAGCGCCTCGAGCTCGAGCGGCGCGGCGGCGAGCGCGGCGTACGATCGGGCGAGCGCCGCGGGATCGTCCGACTCCGCCACCACGGTCGCCGTCGCCTGCGGAAGCGGGTGCAGCCGGACGACCGCCTCGACGAGGACGCCGAGCGTGCCCAGCGAGCCGGCGTAGAGCTTGGCGAGGTCGTACCCGGCGACGTTCTTGATCACGCGGCTCCCCGCCTTCGCCACAGTGCCGTCCGTGAGCGCGACGGTCGCGCCGAGGACCAGGTCGCGCGGCGCGCCGTAGCGGTGGCGGAGCGGCCCCGAGTCCGCGGTCGCGAGCACGCCGCCGATCGTGGCCGCCCCGCGCGGCGGGTCGAGCGCAAGCCGTTGCCCGGCCTCGGCGAAGACGGCCTGCGCGTCGGCAAGGCGCACCCCGGCGCCGAGGACGGCGGTGAGGTCGCCGGCCACGTGCTCGATCCCGTCGAGCCCCACGGTGGACAGAACGACGTCCGGCTCGCGCGCGCCGCCCCAGTCCCACTTCGTCCCGGCGCCCCGCGCACGGACCGTCTTGCCGGCCGCCGCGCACTCGGCCAGCGCCGCTGCGATCTCCCGCGCGTCCACTAGAACCGCTCCGCCACGCCGGCCGCCTCGAGCGGATGCTGCCGGTACGGGCCCGGCACCTCGCCGCAGAGGCGCGGCGTGGGCATGACCTTTCCCGGGTTCGCGCGCTGGTCGGGGTCGAACGCGCAGCGGAGCTTCTGGAACGCGGCGAGGTCGTCCTCGCCGAACATGGCCGGGAGGTAGCGCTTCTTGTCCACGCCGACGCCGTGCTCGCCCGTGATCGACCCGCCCGCCTCCACGCAGGCGAGGACGATGCGGCCCGCGAGCTCCTCCGCCCGCTCAGAGTCGCCCGGCTTCGACGCGTCGTAGGCCACGAGTGGGTGCAGGTTGCCGTCGCCCGCGTGGAAGACGTTCGCCACCGCGAGCCCGTACTCGTCCGAGAGCTCCTCGATCCGGCCCAGCACCTCGGCGAGCCGGGTGCGCGGAACCACCGAGTCCTGCACGTAGTACGACGGCGCGACCCGCCCCATCGCCGCAAACGCCGCCTTGCGCGCGCGCCAGATGAGCTCGCGCTCCGCGAGGTCCTCGGCCACCCGGAGCCCGCGCGCGCCGCGGGCCTCGAGGAGCGGGCGCACGGCCTCGACCCGGGCGCGACATTCGACCGCGGGGCCGTCGAGCTCCACGATCAGGGCCGCGGCGACGTCGAGCGGGTTGCCCGCGTGCACGGCCGCCTCGGCCGCCCGCAGGGAGAGGTTGTCCATGATCTCGATCGCGCTCGGCGCGATGCCGCCGGCCACGATGTCCGCGACCGCGCCGCCCGCCGCCTCCATCGAGTCGAAGTACGCGACGAGCGTCCGCACCGACTCGGGCGCGGGAACGACACGCAGCGTGATCCGGGTCGCGACGCCGAGCGTCCCCTCCGAGCCGACGAACGCCCCGACGAGGTCGAGGCCCGGCCGGTCGAGCTCCTTGCCGCCGAGCTCGACGACGTCGCCGTCCGGCAGGACGACCTCGAGCCCGGTCACGTAGTTCGTCGTGAACCCGTACTTGAAGCAATGAGCGCCCCCGGAGTTCTCGGCCACGTTTCCCCCGATCGTGCAGACGACCTGGCTCGACGGGTCCGGCGGGAAGAAGTGCGTCGGCGCGACCGCGGCGGACACGGCCAGATTGGCGACGCCGGGCTCGACCACGACGCGCGCATTCGGCAGGTCGACCTCGAGGATCCGCCGGAGCCGCGCGAGCCCGATGAGGACGCCGTCCACGACCGGCAGCGCGCCGCCGGAGAGCCCGGTTCCCGCGCCGCGCGCGACCCAGGGCACCTCGGCCTCGTGGCAGGCGCGCACGACGTCGCGCACCTCCTCGGCCGTGCCCGGAAGGACGGCGACGGCCGGCAGCGCGCGGAGGTGCCCGAGCCCGTCGGACTCGTACGTGCGGAGCGCGTCGCGGTCGGTGAAGACGTGCGCCGCGCCGCAGATCCGCTCGAACCGGGAGACGAGGGCGCTCACGAGGCGAAGCCTAGAGCGCGCTCGCCCGTCAGCCTTGCAACAGTCTGTTGCTTGGGAGTTCGGGCGCCGAGGACTCGGCCTGGGTCAGGTCGTACGGAAACGACGTGAGGAGCTCGCAGCCGTCGTCGGTCACGAGCACGAGGTCCTCGAAGCTCACGCCGCCGAAGCGCTTGTCCCAGAGACCCGGCTCGATCGCCAGGACGTCGCCGACGACGAGCGGGTCGTGACCCGCGAGCCCGAGGAGCGGGGCCTCGTGCACCTCGAGACCGACCCCGTGGCCAAGCGAGAACTGGAAGCCGTCGGGATCGCCGGCGGACTCCGTGGTCCGCTGTGTCGCGTGGCCGGCCGCCTCGAACAGGTCGCATACGGCGTCGTAGAGCTCGCGCCCCGTGACCCCCGGGCGGATGAGCTCGTGCGCCCTCGCGGACGCCTCCCGCACGAGCCGCTCCTGCTCGGCGATCCCCTCCGCGTGCTCCGGCACCGGCTCGCCGACGAGGAAGGTGCGCGCCATGTCGGCCCAGCAGCCGCTCGCCTCGTCGCGCGGCCAGAGATCCACGAAGACCGGGAGTCCGGCCGGGAGCGGGCCGCTCCCCGGCTCGTGCCCGAACCCCTGCCAGACGGACGCAACCGTGACGTCGGGAGGGCACGGCGCACCCAGCTCGGCGCAGGCCGACCGCATGGCGGCGCGCACGTCCTCGGCGAGTAGCGGCGCGCCGCCGACCTCGAGCCGGCCCTCGGCCCCAGGCTCGGCGACGGGCGAGGAGCGCGGAGGCGGCGGCCAGTCCGGCCTCCGCCGCGCGAGCGGCCGCCCGGATTCCGTCGAGCTCGGCGGGCGACTTCGCCCGGCGCCGCGCCTCGACCGCTCGATCGTCGATCGTGACCGCGACCCCGGCCTCGCGGAGCCGGTCGCCCATGGCGAGCGGCAGGTCTCCGGGGACGACCACCTCGTCGATCCCGATCTGCGCAAGCATCCGCACGACGATCTCGCGGTCGGCCTGGGCGAAGGACATGCCGTCGTTCACGAGGTCCCGGTAGCCGAGTGTGAACCAGTCGAGGACCTCGACGCCGGGCAGCGCGGCGGCGACGCGGTCGTGCTCGAGGATGCTCGTCATCACGTAGCGGCGCCCGTCACCCTCGGCGAAGGCGATCGGATCGAGGATCGCGAGCGGGATCTCGTGTCGAAGCGCCGCCGAGCGCTCGGTGTCGCCGAAGAGGAGAAGCCCGCGCATGCCCGTGAGCGTATCGGCCGCTAGTCCGGCCGTTCCGCGGCATCCGGCGGCACGACGGGCAGGGCGCTCGCGACCCGCCGCTGGCCGCTCGGCCCCGTGTAGGCGACGTCCACGGTGTCGTGCTTGCGGTAGGTACCGGCCACGCCGAGGAACATGCTCGTCCAGCGCACCCAGCCGAGCCGCCCCTCCTGCGCGAGGGGGCGCATGAACGACAAGGCGCCGGGGAGGACCTCGTAGTCGTCTCCGCGCACCTGAAGGACGCCGTTCACAAACACCTCGAACGGCTCGCGCACATCGCTTGGAAGCGGGACAGTCCAGGCTTCGGCCACCGCAGCGCCGAAGCCTAGACCGTCACACGTGCGCCGTACTCCCCACCGTTGCGACTTGCGCTCTCCCCCCGCCCACTCTCCCGAAAGAGGTAGGAGGCTCTCCTCCAACTGAACCACAGGAAGGGGGATTTGCAATCCCTCGAATGAGCTACGAGGTTTGCTGGCCAGATTGGGTGCCGTCAGGAGCGCTCGCGACCAAGCAGCTCGGCTCGCCCGGTTGCAGCCCGTACCGGGAGTACGGGCAAGAGCGGGCGGGGCGAGATGCGCCGCGTCGCGGGCGTTCCGGGCGGTGCCAACGCTGGTCAGTAAGCCTCGTACGTTGCTTTGTGGCTGAGTCGCCACAAGGCCCCGTAGAATCGCGCGCGGATGCCCGGAAGCCGTCTCGTCCCGGTCCTGCTCGGCCTGTTCGGCGCCCTCGTTCTCGCAGCGCCGCTCGTGCTCGGGCTGGGCGCGATCCCCGGGGTGGCGCCGCCCGACTCGATCACCAAGTCCGGCGACACGATCAACTTCGTCTACTGGGTCGTCTTCGTCATGGCCGCGATCGTGTTCCTCATGATCGAGCTGGCCCTGCTCTGGTTCATCTTCAGGTTCCAGCACTCGCGGGCCGGCCACGAGCACGACCTCGAGGGCCCGCAGATCCACGGGAACACGAGGATCGAGATCATCTGGACGGCGATCCCGGCCGTGCTCCTCCTCGGCCTCGCGATCTTCACGTTCAGCCAGGTGCCCGACGTCCAGGCCAACCCGTCCGCGGGCGAGGAGGTCGTGAAAGTCGACGTGACGGCGCACCAGTTCTACTGGGAGTACCGCTACGAGAACGGCGCGCTCTCCTTCGACGACCTGTACATCCCGGTCGGCAAGGCCGTGCAGCTCGTGATCCGCTCGGAAGACGTGGACCACAGCTGGTGGGCGCCCGAGGTCACGGGCAAGCGCGACGCGATCCCGGGCAAGACGAACACGCTGAACTTCACGGCACGTGAGACCGGCGACTTCGACTCGGGCGTCTGCGGCGAGTTCTGCGGGATCCAGCACGCCCACATGACGTTCCAGGTGCACGTCCTCTCCGAGGCCGACTACGCCGCGTGGCTCGGGGACAACGCCCCCGGCGCGGACGCGGAGGCGGTCGGCCAGGATGAGTGGACGGCGTCGTGCGCCAAGTGCCACGGCCTCGACGGCCAGGGCGGAATCGGGCCGGCGATCGCGGGCAACGCGACGCTCAGCGACCCGAAGGCGCTGAAGCAGCTGCTCTACAACGGCCAGGACACGCCCGGGCTCGACAACTACATGCCGCCGACCGGCAAGGGCTGGACGGACGAGCAGATCGCGGCGCTGATCGCATACGTGAAGTCGAACCCGACGCTCGCAGGAGCCTCCGGTGGAGGCTAGCGCCGCGCCGCCGATCACGCCCGACTGGCGCCAGGGCCCCGTCATCTCGTGGCTCACGACCGTGGACCACAAGCGGATCGGGATCCTCTACATCGTCACCGCCTACCTGTTCTTCCTGATCGGCGGCGTCATGGCGCTCGTGATCCGCCTGCAGCTCATGCAGGCGAACGAGACGATCGTCGGGCCGGACACCTACAACGGCCTCTTCACGCTGCACGGGACGACGATGATCTTCCTGTTCATCGTCCCCGTGCTCGCGGGCTTCGGGAACTACCTCGTACCGCTCATGATCGGCGCGAAGGACATGGCGTTCCCGCGCCTGAACGCGATGTCCTACTGGTTCTACGTCGCGGGCGGGCTCGTGCTCATGTCGAGCTTCTTCGTGAAGGGCGGCCCGGCACAGGCCGGCTGGTACGCCTACCCGCCGCTCTCGGGCCCGGGCACGAGCGGCATGCCGTTCGTCGGCCAGGACCTCTGGATCCTCGGAATCCACCTGACGACGATCTCGTCGCTCGCGGGCGCGGTGAACTTCATCGTGACGATCCACAACATGCGCGCCCCGGGGATGACCTGGATGCGCATCCCGCTCTTCGTCTGGACGATCGAGACGTACGCGGTGCTCCTCATCCTGGCGCTCCCGTCCGTCACGGCGGCCGTGACGCTCCTCCTCCTCGACCGGCGCACCGGCACAGGCTTCTTCCTGCCGGACGAGGGGGGCAGCGCGCTCCTCTATCAACACCTGTTCTGGTTCTTCGGCCACCCAGAGGTCTACGTGATGATCCTGCCCGCGTTCGGGATGGTCTCCGAGATCATCCCGGTCTTCTCGCGAAAACCGATCTTCGGCTACCGCGCCGTCGCGTTCTCGTCGATCGGGATCGCGTTCGCCGGGATGCTCGTCTGGGCGCACCACATGTTCACGGTCGGCCTGCCCGTGTGGCTGAACGGCTTCTTCGCGCTGACCTCGTTCGCGGTCGCGATCCCGACCTCGGTGAAGATCTTCAACTGGCTCGCGACGATCTGGCGCGGCTATCTGAGCTTCAAGGCGCCGCTTCTCTTCTGCCTCGGCCTGATCGGGCTCTTCACGATCGGCGGCCTGTCGGGGATCTTCGTCGCGGCGTTCCCCGTCGACTACCAGGCGCACGACTCCTACTACGTCGTCGCCCACATGCACTACGTCCTCTTTGGCGGCACCGCGTTCGGCCTCTTCGCCGGGACGTACTACTGGTTCCCGAAGATCACCGGGCGGATGTACAACGAGCGCCTGGCCAAATGGCACTTCTGGCTCATCTTCATCGGCTTCAACGTGACGTTCTTCGTACAGCACCTGGCCGGGCTCATGGGGATGCCGCGGCGCATCTACACGTACGACCGGCACGGCGCGGTGGAGGACTACAACCTGATCTCGACGATCGGATCGTGGATCATGGCGGTTGCGATTCTCATCTTCCTCTACAACATGTGGACGAGCTGGCGGCGCGGGCCTCGCGTGGGCAACGACCCGTGGACCGCGGACACGCTCGAGTGGTACGCCGAGTCGCCGCCGCCGCCCGAGAACTTCGACCGGAAGCTGCCGCCGATCACGAGCGCCCGGCCGCTCCGCGACCTGCGCATGCGGCTGGCGAGGCAGCGATGAGCGGCATGCGCCCCGGCTCGTGGCTCCGCCTGACCGCCGTCGCGTCGGCGTTCTCCGTGGGCGTCGTGGTCGTGACCGGCGAGTGGGCCCGCTCGCACGAGGCCAGCGTGCTCACCGCGCTCGCCCTTCTCGTCGGCGTGCTCCTCGCGGCCTGGTTCGGGCATCGCGACGATCGCGGCCTCGTCGGCGCCGCGGCGCTCGCGCTCGGGCTCTTCGTCGTGCAGATCGCGGTCGGCGGGCTGCTCGCGCTGACGGACGCCGGGTGGGTGTCCGGCCTGCACGTCGCGCTCGGCGCACTGACCCTGGCCGCGGCGGTGGTCACGGCGGCGCTCGCGTTCCGCGGCGGGGTCGAGCTCGGCCGGCTGCCGTGGCACGACTACATGACGCTCACGAAGCCGCGGATCATGTCGCTCCTCTTGCTCACGGGCTGGGGCGGCCTCGTGCTCGGCTACGAGAGCTGGCCTCCGCTCGGGCTCACGCTCGCGACGCTCGGCGGCCTCGCGCTCGCGTGCGGCGGCGCCTCGGCCCTCAACCACGTCCTCGACCGCGACATCGACAGGCTCATGGGCTCGCGGACGGAGAAGCGCCCGGTCGCGTCCGGCCGCGTGGCGCCGGCGCGGGCGCTCGAGTTCGGGCTCGCGCTCCTCTCGCTCTCGTTCGTCGTGCTCGCGAGCTTCGTGAACGTGCTCGCCGCGGCGCTCGCGATCGTCGGCGGCGCGTTCTACGTCCTCGTGTACACGCGCTGGCTGAAGCGCTCGACGCCGCAGAACATCGTGATCGGCGGCGCCGCGGGCGCGGTCCCGCCCGTGGTCGGGTGGGCCGCCGCAACCGGGAACCTGACCCTGCCCGCGCTCTTCCTCTTCCTCATCGTGTTCTTCTGGACGCCGCCGCACTTCTGGGCGCTCGCGCTCCTCATCCGCCGGAACTACGAGGCGGCCGGCGTGCCGATGCTGCCCGTCGTGCGCGGCGAGCGCGAGACGGCCCGCGCGATCGTCCGCTACACGGTCGTCCTCGTCG
The DNA here is from genome assembly GCA_963720515.1 of uncultured Actinomycetes bacterium. Classification (GTDB taxonomy): domain Bacteria; phylum Actinomycetota; class Thermoleophilia; order Gaiellales; family Gaiellaceae. The sequence goes on from OY970397.1 coordinate 1,821,963, forward strand.
CGATCTCGCTGCTCCCGGTGCTCGCGAGCACGGTCGGGCTCGTCTACCTCGGCTCGGCGGTCGTACTCGGCGCCGTGTTCCTCGGGCTCGCGATCGCGCTCGCGCGGGCGACTACGCCGGCGCGCGCCCGTCACCTGTTCTCGTACTCGCTCCTCTACCTCGCGCTGCTCTTCGTCGCCCTCGCCCTCGACCCGATCATCTGATGGATCCGGAACTCGCACGCAAGAACAACCGCCTCGGCCTCGCGCTCTTCGCGCTCATCCTCCTGCTCATCGCGGGCTCGATGGTGATCGCGATCGTCTACGACTCGCTGTCGTAGCGTGAGAACCGCGGAGGCGCTCGAGGCGATCCGGGCTCGGAACGCCGAGCTGAACGCGTTCATCACGGTGCACGAGGAGGCCGCGGCCGAGCCCGGGATTCCGCTCGCCGTGAAGGACCTGGTGGACACGGCGGGCATGCGGACGACGTACGGCTCCGCGATCTTCTCCGACCACGTGCCCGAGCGGTCGGCGTCGTCGGTGGCGGCGCTCGAAGCGGCCGGCCACGCGATCGTCGGGAAGACGAACCTGCACGAGTTCGCCTACGGGATCACGTCCGAGAACGAGCACTTCGGCGACGTCCGGAACCCGCTCGACCCGGCGCGGATCCCGGGCGGCTCGAGCGGCGGGAACGCGGCCGCCCTCGCCGCCGGCATGTGCGATGTCGCGCTCGGGACGGACAGCGGGGGCTCCATCCGGATCCCGGCCGCGTGCTGCGGCATCGTCGGGTTCAAGCCCACGCACGGCCTCGTTCCCGCGGACGGCGTCTATCCGCTCGCGCCGAGCTTCGACCACGTCGGCCCGATGGCGCGGACGGTCTCCGGCTGCATCGAGGCCATGGCCGCCCTCGCGCCCGAGGTCGAGCCGCAGGAGGTTCCCCGCACGAGCCTGCGGGTCGGGGTCGCCTGGACGACGCTGGCCGAGCCGCTTGTCCGCACGCGCGTCGAGGAGGCGGCGGCGAAGTTCCCCGACGCGCGCCCGTTCGTCTTCCCGCTCCCCGAGCACGTCTCCCCGGCGTTCATGCGCGAGGTGGCGGACGTGCACCGCGAGCTCTACGCGGAGCATGCGGACCGGTACGGCGCCAATGTCCGGGAGAAGATCGAGCGCTGCCTCGCCGTGACCGACGAGGAGTACGAGACCGCCGCCGCCGCGCGCCGCTCGTACCGCCAGGAGGCGATCGAGGCCGCGCGGCCGTTCGACCTGATCCTCGCGCCCACGCTCCCCTTCGTCGCGCCGCTCGCCGGGCCGCCCGAGATCGACCTCCGCTGGTCCGTCATCCGCCTCACGTTCCCGTTCAACGCACTCGGCTGGCCGGTGCTCGCCATCCCGTGCGGCCCGGCCGAGGACGGCCTTCCGGCCTCGATCTCGCTGATCGGCCGGCCGGGCGACGACGGCCTCGTCCTGGCCGCCGGCCTCGCGCTGGAGCGGGTTCTCTCCCCCGTTTAGGGGAGCGCACGGCCGTGAGGGCTGCCGACACATCCAGAAGCGATGCGCCTGCGGATTCTCGTGTGCCTGCTCTTCGGACTCGTGTTCGCGCCTGCCGCCAACGCGGCGAGCGCGCCGGGCGACCTGCACGCGTTCCTGCTTCGGGCCAACGAGCCCGCGGCCGCGATCCCGACCTTCTCGCGCACGCCATCCTTCTCGTGGAACCCGGTCAAGGGCGCGGGACGCTACGAGTTCCAGCTCTCGACCAGCCGGAACTTCACGGAGAACGCGATCGTCTGGGAGAGCGACTCGCTCTTCTCGCCGGTCACGGACGTCCCGCTCACACTCCCGTGGATCACCGGCAACCCGTACTCGCTCTTCGCGCGCGTCCGCGCCCACGTCCAGGGCGATGCGACCCCGTGGAGCACGCGCTACGGCTTCCGGATGAAGTCGCCGGCGGCGGCACTCTCGCTCTCGAGCGGCGCGAACCCGAGGCCCGGAACGATCCGCTGGACGCCCGTCGACGGCGCAACCGGCTACGAGGTCGCGTTCCTCTACGACCTCGCGAACGGCAAGTCCAAGAAGATCAAGACGGCCACGACCGCCGCAGACCTGCGCGAGTACTACACCTTCACGAACGACCTCGCAGCCTGGGGCGGCCAGGACATCCCGTGGCGCGTACGGGCGATGCGCAGGCTCGTCGGCAAGGCGCAGAACCATCTCCCCGCCGTGTCGTACGGACCGTGGAGTCCGACCTTCACGACCCACGAGCCCCCGACGATCTCCTCCACGCCGATCGACCTCAGCGGCTCCATCTCGCGCAGCCGCTCGACCGACGTCGAGAACACGATCGGGAGCCCAGGGACCGACCCCCACGAGCTCAATCCCGGGTACTGGTGGACCGGCCGCTACGCGCTCGACGGCGCCGGCGACTGCCCGCCGAGCGTCCAGGCCGCAGCCCCGGGCGTCACCTGCCCGCTCTACCACGTCTACGTCTTCACGGACGAGGACTGCGTGAACCGCGTCCACGTCTCCGACCTCGTCGGCAGCCCGGCCTACGTCCCCCGGACGAGCGGTGTGCTCGCGCTTCCCGGCGGCCCGACCGGGCTCGCTGCCGCGGGGAGCGTCTTCCTCGGCGACAGCGACAAGGAGGGCGACGTCTACGACGCGGGCCACGAGCGCGTCTACGCGGCCGGGACACAGGACGGCGTACCGAGCGACCCTGACGACGACAACCTGCCTCAGAACGCGACGGCCGACCGCAAGACCGGCATCTGGGACAACGACTGGCCCGAGAGCCGCTACTACTGGACGGTCGTCCCGGCAGTTCCGGTGGTCACGCCGGACAACAAGGTCGAGTACCACGACGTCGAGTTCGCCGAGGACGCCTGCCAGGCGGGCCGCGTCATCTCGTTCGGCAAGACCAGCGCCCCGGTGATCGAGAAGGCGAGCGGCGTCCCGTACCTCTCCGGCATGACCGGCGCCGGCGAGATCCGCGGCGCCACGACCGACAAGCCGTCGTTCTTCGGGCGCGTCATCGTCGCCTGGAAGCCGGCGCCGGGTGCCACGCGCTACCAGGTGCAGTGGAGCAAGAAGGCGAACCCGTTCAAGGCCCTCGGCACGCTGACGACCCGCGCGACAGCGGACATCATGTCCCTGCAGCCGGGCGTCTGGTACTACCGCGTGCGCGGCGTGGACGGCACGCTGCCGACCTCGCAGCGCGGCATGACCTGGAGCGACCCGCAGTACCTGAAGATCGTGCCGCGGACCTTCAGCGTCGTCCGTCACCGGACGCGCTGAGGATCACCGTCTCCTCCGCGTTCACGCGCGACGCGGGCAGCGACTCGTCCCCGGCCAACACCCGCTCCACGATCTCCCGCTTGTCCGGGCCCGCGAGGAACACGGCCGTCCGAGCGGCGTCGATCGTCGGATACGTGAACGTAAGCCGCGGGTGGTACGGCGGCATGCCCGGCCGCTCGACGTAGGCGATCGGGTCGGTCGACTCGAGCGCGGAATCCCCCGGGAAGAGCGACGCCGTGTGTCCGTCCGGACCGATCCCGAGGAGGACGAGGTCGAAGCGCTCCGGGAGCTCGACGTCCACGGAGCGCAGGGGATGGATCTGCTCCCACGGGATCGGCACGTGGTAGAGGAGCGCCTCGCGCGCCATGCGCTCGTTCGAGTCCGGGTGCTCGGGCGGAACGAGCCGCTCGTCGCTCCACCAGACATTCCAGCTCGACCAGTCGAGCTGGAATGCTCTAAGCCGTTCGTACACTCCCCGCGGCGTCGAACCGCCCGCGAGGGCAATAGTGAACTTGCCCCCTCGCATGGATCGCTCCGCGATCCATGCGGCGGCAAGTTCGCTTAGGTCGAGACCCTCGAGAAGCTCCGTACCGCCTCCTCGTACATCCGGTCGCGGGCGAAGACCTCGAGCTGGTCGGACAGGAGGTCGCTCGGCGAGAGCACGTCGAGGAACGCCGGCGCGACGGCGGCGCCGTCGACGGCGACCTCCTCGAGCTCCGCGGCCTCGTCGCGCTCGAGGACGACATCGCGGCCGAGCCGCCCCGAGAGCCAGCCCGCCAGGAGGAGCGCCTCCGCGCGCGGGCCCGACACGGCGAGCGTGTCGAGCTCGGCGATCCCGGGCCAGAGGTCGGCGAGCGAGCGCCGCCACGGCTCCGTCCGCTCCCACGCGATGTCGGAGACCACGATGCGGTCGAAGAGCTCCGGGAGTCCGGCGAGGCCCTCGGCCGGATCGTCCCACTCGCCCGAGTCCACGATGAGCCGGTCCGCGACCTCGACGAGCTGCTCGAGCTCGGGCGCGCCGTACGGCAGGGGGCCGCGCCAGCGCAGGAACGCGGGCAGGTCGGTGATGAGGAGCGGCGTCACGATGCTGGCCGGGTGCTGCGCCAGCGAGCCGTGGAGCTCCAGCGTCACGACCTCGACGCACACGCCGAGCGGCGAGTTCGCGCCGCCGAAACGCCGGAGGTCCACCTCCGCGTCGAGCTCGTCGCGCCCGGTGTCCGACTTGGGAAAGAGCAGGATCGTCCGCGACGGATGGCGCTCCTCGAGCCCGCCGAGCGTCCGAACCGCCGCGTCCTGCCACGGCTCCGGGACCCAGGCCATGTGGGTCATGACGCTCGTGCGGAGGCTCGGCGCACGATCGGTGTCGGTCGCCTCGTCGCGCAGCCGCGCGAGCTCGCGCTCGATGTCGCGGATCCGGGCGTTCTCGATCAATGTCGCCTCCAGCTGCGGCCGTCGCGGTGGAGGAGCTCGTCCGCGGCGGTCGGCCCCCAGGTGCCCGCGGCGTAGTTCGGGAACGTCGGCTTGTCCCGCCGCCAGGTCGCGACGATCGCGTCCACGAGCGCCCACTGCTCCTCCACCTCGTCCGAGCGCATGAAGAGCGTCGCGTCGCCGAGCATGCAGTCGAGGATCAGCCGCTCGTACGCCTCGGGGAGTCCGACGCGGAACGCGCCGCCGTAGAGAAAGTCCATGTGGACCGTGCGAATGGTCATGCCCTGCCCGGGTACCTTCGCGCCGATCGCGAGCGACACGCCCTCGTCGGGCTGGATGTGCAGCAGGAGCACGTTCGGCCGGAGGCCCTCGTCGGAGCCCGCCTCGAACGGCGGCTTCGGCGCGCGCTTGAACTGGATCGCAATGGTCGTCTCGCGCTTCGGCAGCCGCTTGCCCGTCCGGAAGTAGAACGGCGTGTCGGCCCAGCGCCAGTTGTCCACGTAGAGCTTCCCGGCCACGAACGTCTCCGTCTCGGACTCCGGGTTGACGCCCTCCTCCTCGCGGTACCCGGGCACCTCGCGGCCCTCGATGTAGCCCGGCCCGTACTGGCCGCGGACGATGTGCTTCGGGCCCGGCGTGTGGAGCGAGCGGAGCACCTTCACCTTCTCGTTTCGCATCGACTCCGGGTCGAAGGCGATCGGCGGCTCCATGGCGGTGATCGCGAGCAGCTGGAGCAGGTGGTTCTGGACGATGTCGCGGATCGCGCCGGCCTCCTCGTAGAACCCGGCGCGGCCCTCGATGCCGAGCTCCTCGGCGACCGTGATCTGCACGTGGTCGACGAACTGGCGGTTCCAGACGGGCTCGAAGATGCCGTTCGCGAAGCGCAGGACGACGAGGTTCTGGACGGTGTCCTTGCCCAGGTAGTGGTCGATCCGGAAGACCTCCTGCTCCGTGAAGTACGTGGCCAGGAGGGCGTTCAGCCGCCGCGCGCTCTCGAGGTCGTGGCCGAACGGCTTCTCGCAGATGATCCGCGTCCAGCCACCCGTGTCGCGGTTGCGCCCGAGGTGCTCGACGATCTCGTCGAACGCGCTCGGCGGGACGGCCAGGTAGTAGACGCGGTTCCCCTTCGTGTCGCGCTCCTCGTCGAGATCGCCGAGGGTCTCGCCGAGCGCCTGCCAGCCCGAGTCGTCCGAGAAGTCGGTGGCGACATAGCGCACGCCCGCCGCGAGCGACTCCCACACGTCCTCGCGGAACTCGTCGCGGCCGTGCTCCTGGACCGCCCGCTTCATCTTCTCCAGGAAGTCCTCGGTCGCCATCTCGCTGCGCGCAACGCCGACGACGGCGAACTTCTCCGGCAGCAGATGCCGGAGCTGGAGCGAGTACAGCGCGGGGAAGAGCTTGCGCTGCGTCAGGTCGCCGGAGGCGCCGAAGATCGTGAGGATGCAGGGCTCGGGCGTCCGGCGGCGGCGCAGCCCCTTGAGGAGCGGGTTCTCCGCCGTCTCGGTCTCGGGCGGCGCCTGGGTCTCGGTCATGCCGGCTTCTCGCCCTCGGCGGCGTGGATGGCGTGGCCGCCGAACTCGTTGCGGAGCGCGGCCGCGACCTTGGCCGCGAAGTTCTCGTCGTCGCGCGAGGCGAAGCGGGCGTAGAGCGCAGCCGTGATGACGGGCACCGGCACGGCGCGGTCGATCGCCTCGGCGATCGTCCAGCGGCCCTCGCCGGAGTCGTCCACGACCGAGCCGATCTCCGCCAGGTCGGAGCCGTTCTTCTCGAACGCCTCGTGGAGGAGGTCGAGGAGCCAGGAGCGGACGACGGAGCCGTGACCCCAGATGCCCGAGATCGTCTCGAGGTCGAGCTCGTATTCGGAGCGGTGCATGAGCTCGAAGCCCTCGGCGTAGGCCTGCATGAGCCCGTACTCGATCCCGTTGTGGACCATCTTCACGTAGTGCCCCGCACCGGACGGGCCGACGTGGGCCCAGCCGTCCGGCGGCGCGAGCGTCTCGAACGCGGGGGCGAGGAGCGCGACCGCCTCGTCGTCGCCGCCCGCCATCAGGCAGTAGCCCTCGGTCAGGCCCCAGATCCCACCCGAGACGCCGACGTCGAGGTACCGGACGCCCTTCTCGCCGCCGCGCGCGGCGCGGTCCTTCGAGTCCGTCCACCTCGAGTTGCCGCCGTCCACGATCACGTCGCCGCCGTCGAGGCGCTCCACGAGCTCGCGCACGGTCTCCTCGGTCGCGTCGCCCGCCGGAACCATGATCCAGACGGCCCGCGGCGCCTCGAGCTGGTCGACGAGCTCGGCAAGGGACTGCGCGGTGCCGCTCCCGCTCCGGTCGTAGGTCTGCACCTCGTGCCCGCCGCGGCGGAGCCGCTCGGTCATGTTGCCGCCCATGCGGCCGAGCCCGACCATTCCGAGCTTCATGCGATGTCCTCTACGCCCACCCGCGCGACGCGCCGGCCGCGCTCGCGGAGGGCGTCGAAGTCGCCGGCCGCCTGCGCGCGGATGAGCCGCCGGAAGCCGAAGTCGTGCTCGGGTATCGGGAGATCCTCAGGCTCGTCCACGACCTGGAGGTAGAGCCCGTTGGGCGGCCCGCCCTTGTGAAGCTGCCCGGTCGAGTGGAGGTAGCGCGGCCCGAACCCGGCGGTCGTCGCGATGCCGAGTCCATCGCGGACCCGCTCGCGCAGGGCGTCGATCCACCGCTCCGCCTCCACGGTCGGCTCGACGAACGCCTGGACGCAGAGGTAGTCGCCCTCGCCGGCCTGCGAGAGGAGGTCCTCCACCGAGCCGACCGGGTCGAGCGCGGGCTCCTCGCCCGAGTCGAGGATCGCCTTCGTGCGGTCCTTCGCCTCCTGCACGTTCGGTTGGTCGAACGGGTTGATCTCCATGAGCGCGCCCGCGACGGCGGTCGCGAACTCCCAGCGGAAGAACTCCTGCCCGAGCTCGTAGGCGTCCGAGATCCGGACCTCCTCCGACTGGCGGTCGGCGCCGTCCACGTCCTCGCCGGGCACGGGGATGAGCCCCTTGCCCTGCTTGCCGGTGGACTCTGCGAGGAGCTGCTCGACCCAGAGGCCGAAGCCGCCCGGCGTCGGGTTCACCTGCACCTTGTCGCGCCCCTCGCGCCAGCCCGAGCCGAGCCGCTCGCCGAGCTCGAGACCCGGATTGCCCTCCTCGAGCCGGCATGCCTCGACCATCTCGTGCGTGCGCTCGAGGAACCGCATGAGGTCGACGCCGAGGAGAGCGGCCGGGACCATCCCGAAGACCGAGAGCGCGGAGTAGCGCCCGCCGATCTCGGGGTCGCCGAGCCACGTGGTGCGAAACCCGCGCTCGGCCGCGAGCGCCTCGAGCCCGGACCCCGGGTCGGTGATGGCAACGAACTGCGCCGCGTTGCCGCCGGTCTTCTCCCAGAAGTACGCGAGGTGGCACTGCGTCTCGAGCGTCGACCCCGACTTCGACGCGACGAGGAAGAGCGTGTGCGAGACGTCGATCTCGTCCTCGAGCGCGTGGATCGCGTCCGGGTGGGTCGTGTCGAGGACGTGGAACTCGTCGCCGTGGAACGTGCGCCGGAGCACCTCGGGCGCGAGGCTCGACCCGCCCATCCCGGCGAGCACGACGTCGTCGATCTCGTCCTCGAAGACGTCGCCCGCGAAGGCGAGGAGCTCGGGCACGCGTGAGAGCATCCGCGTCGGCTCCTCGAGCCATCCGAGCCACTTGTCCTCACCCGAGCCGGTCCAGACCGACGCGTCGTGCTTCCAGATCCCCCGGACCAGCTCGGACGCGGTCTTGACGCTCACGGGGCGACGCTCACGCTGTGACGAGCTCGCGGCTGGTCGTCCGGATGCCGTCGAGCAGCTCCTCGAACGAGTCGGCGAACTTCTCGACGCCCTCGCGCTCGAGCGTGTCGGTCACGTCCGCGTAGTCGACCCCCGCGGCCTCCAGCTTCTGGAACACGCGCTGCGCCTCGCCGACCCGCTGCGTGAGCCGCTCCTCGACCTCGCCGTGATCCTGGAACGCCTCGATCGTCTCCTGCGGCATCGTGTTCACGGTGTCGGGGCCGATGAGCTCCTCGATGTACATGACGTCGCGGTACTCCGGGTTCTTCGTGGACGTGGACGCCCAGAGGCAGTACTGCGGGATCGCGCCGAGCCCGGCGAGCGTCTCCCACCGCTCCCCGGAGAAGAGCTCGAGGTAGCGCTGGTAGGCGAGCCGCGCGTTCGCGATCGCGAGCTTGCCCTTCAGCTCGTCGTGGCCGCCGATCTCGTCGAGGCGCCGGTCGGCTTCGGTGTCCACGCGCGAGACGAAGAAGCTCGCGACGGACGTGACCGTGGACGGGTCACCGCCCGCCTCGACGAGCCGCTCGACCCCGCGGATGTAGGCCTCGGCCACCTCCGCGTAGCGGTCGAGCCCGAAGATGAGCGTGACGTTGATCGGCCGGCCGCGCGAGATCATCTCCTCGATCGCGGGCAGGCCCTCCTTCGTCCCCGGGATCTTCACGTAGAGGTTCGGCCGGTCCACGCGCTCGTGGAGCTGCTGCGCCTGGTCGATCGTGCCCTGCGTGTCGAAGGCGAGCCCCGGCTCGACCTCGAGCGAGACGTTCCCGTCGCGCCCGCGCGCGCCGTTCTCCCAGGCCTCGCGCAGCAGGTCGCACGCCTCCTGGACGTCGCGGATCGCGAGGTGCCAGAAGAGCTCCTTCGGGTCGTCCTCGTCGGCCGCCAGCTCGCGGAGCTGGTCGTCGTAGGCGTGCCCGCTCGAGATGGCCTTCTGGAAGATGGTCGGGTTGGACGTGACGCCGACGATGGCGTCGTCGCGCATCATCCGCCGGAGCTCGCCCCGGTGGAGCAGGTCGCGCGAGAGAAAGTCGATCCACGGGCTCTGGCCCAGCTCGGCCAGATGATGGAGACGGGAGTCAGCCACTTAGCGCTCCTTCCCAGGTCGTGTCTTCGAGAACCTGAATCTTCTGGAGGCGGCGCACGTACCGCTCGCCGCCGTCGAACCGCGCGGCGAGGAACGTGCGGACGAGCTCTCCGGCGAGCTCCGCCCCGATGACCTCCGAGCCCAGGCAGAGCACGTTCATATCGTCGTGCTCGACGCCCTGGTGCGCGGAGTACGTGTCGTGGCACACGGCGGCGCGGATCCTGGGCAGCTTGTTCGCCGCCACCGAGGCGCCGACGCCCGAGCCGCAGACGAAGATGCCGCGCTCGGCCTCGCCGGAGCGGATCGCCTCGCCGATCTCGAGTGCCTTGTCCGGATAGTCGATGCGCGGCTCCGGTGCGTCCGTGCCGAGGTCGACCGCATCGTGGCCAAGCGCGGCCACGTCGGCGAGCACCTGCTCGCGAAGCTTCGTCCCTCGGTGATCGAACGCTAGTGCGACCTTCACAGGGGCCTCCTGCGACGGAGGTTACACGGGAAGCGGAGCGCCAAAACGGCCCAGGAAGCCGCGCGGCTCCCCAGTGCCCCGCGCACCTAGAATCAACAGCGTTTGGGGAGCCCTGCGATGGAAAGGCGAGGACCATGAACGACTTCGAGAGGTGGCGCGAACTGGGACAGCAGCTCCGTGTGGACTCCGTTCGGGCAAGCGCCGCCGCGGGCTCCGGGCACCCGACGTCCTCGATGTCCGCGGCCGACCTCATGGCCGTGCTCCTCGACAAGTACCTCCGCTACGACTTCGACCGGCCCGAGGATCCGCGCAACGACCACCTGATCTTCTCCAAGGGCCACGCCTCGCCGCTCCTCTACTCGATCTTCAAGGCGGCCGGCGCGATCTCGGACGAGGAGCTCCTGACGTTCCGCCAGTTCGGGAGCCGCCTCGAGGGCCACCCGACGCCGATCATCCCGTGGGTGGACGTCGCGACCGGGTCTCTCGGGCAGGGCCTGCCGATCGGCGTAGGCGTCGCGCTCGCGGGCAAGAAGCTCGACCGGCTCCCCTACCGCGTGTGGGTGCTCTGCGGCGACTCCGAGATGGCCGAGGGCTCCATGTGGGAGGCCTTCGACCACGCGTCGCACTACGAGCTCGACAACCTGATCGCGATCGTCGACGTGAACCGGCTCGGCCAGACGGGCGAGACGATGCACGGCTGGGACCTCGACTCCTACGCACGCCGGGCCGAGGCGTTCGGCTGGCACGCGATCGAGATCGACGGGCACGACGTCGAGGCGATCGACCGCGCCTACGAGGAGGCGGCCGCAGTGACCGGCCGACCGGTCGCCGTCATCGCCAAGACGCTCAAGGGCAAGGGCGTGAAGGCGGTCGAGAACGTGAACGGCAGGCACGGCAAACCGCTCGACGACCCGGCCGAGGCGATCGCGGAGCTCGGCGGCGAGCGGAATATCGTCGTCGACGTGGCGAAGCCCGAGGGGCCGGACCAGCCGCACCGCTTCGAGGTCGGCGAGCTCGAGCTCCCCACGTACGAGGTGGGCGGCGCAGAGGTCGCGACGCGCAAGGCCTACGGCGACGCGCTCGCCGCGCTCGGCTCGGGCCGCGAGGGCGTCGTCGCCCTGGACGGCGAGGTCTCGAACTCCACCTTCTCCGAGGAGTTCCGCGAGGCGCACCCCGACCGCTACTTCGAGATGTACATCGCCGAGCAGCAGATGGTCGCGGCCGCGGTCGGGATCCAGGTGCGCGGCTGGAAGCCGTTCGCCTCGACGTTCGCCGCTTTCCTCTCCCGCGCGTACGACTTCGTCCGCATGGCGGCGATCAGCCACGCCGACATCGCGCTCTGCGGCTCGCACGCCGGCGTCTCGATCGGCGAGGACGGGCCGTCGCAGATGGCGCTCGAGGATCTTGCGGAGTTCCGCGCGGTCGGCGGTTCGACCGTCCTCTACCCATGCGACGCGAACCAGACCGCCTCCCTCGTCGCCGCGATGGCCGAGCTCGACGGCATCTCGTACATGCGCACGACACGCGCGAACACGCCGGTGATCTACGGGGCCGACGAGGAGTTCCCGATCGGCGGCGCCAAGGTCGTGCGCTCGTCGGACTCCGATGACGTCACGCTCGTCGGCGCCGGGATCACGCTGCACGAGGCGCTCAAGGCCGCCGACGCGCTCGCCGAGGAGGGCATCTCCGCGCGGGTGGTCGACCTCTACTCGGTGAAGCCGATCGACGCCGAGACGCTGCACGCGGCCGCCGAGGCGACCGACGGCCGCATGGTCACCGTCGAAGACCACTGGCCCGAGGGCGGGCTCGGCGAGGCGGTCGTTGCGGCGCTCGCGGACGCGGAGGAGCGTCCGCGCGTCACGATCCTCGGCGTCCGCAGCCTCCCGGGCTCGGGCAAGCCTGCCGAGCTCATGGCGGCGGCCGGGATCGACGCGGACGCGATCGCCTACGCAGCGCGCGAGCTCGTCGGCGCTCCGGTCGCGGCCAGGCGCTAGACCCTGCGTGCGACCATGTGGCGATGGCAGTCGTCATCGCCTCCAATCTCCGCAAGGAGCTCTCGGGCGACGTGCTCTTCGACGGCGTGTCGTTCAAGGCCGAGCGCCGTGACCGCGTGGCGCTCGCCGGGCCGAACGGCGCCGGCAAGACGACGCTGCTCCGCATGCTCGCCGGCCAGACGGGGATCGACGGCGGCGAGCTCGTCCTCTCCAAGGGCACGCGCGTCGCGCTGCACGACCAGCGCCCGCCGCTCGAACGCGCGCTGACGCTGCGCGAGTACGTCCTCTCCGGCGCCGCCGACCTCGTCGCGATCGAGGAGGAGCTGAGCCGCCTCGAGACGGCGATGAGCGAAGGCGCCCACGACCAGGCGACGCTTGCCCGTTACGCGGAGGCGCAGGCGCGGCTCGAGCATGCGGGCGGCTACGCGTGGCGGGACCACGCGACGGCGGTCGTCCGCGGCCTCGGCTTCACGGAGGGCGACCTCGACCGGCGCCTCCAGACGTTCTCGGGCGGTGAGCTGACCCGCGCGTCGCTCGCGCGCTCGCTGGGCGGCGATCCCGATCTCCTGCTCCTCGACGAGCCGACCAACCACCTGGACGTCGCGAGCCTCGAGTGGCTCGAGCGCGAGCTCAGCTCCCTCGACGCCGCGGTCATCCTCGTCGCGCACGACCGCTGGTTCCTCGAGGCCGTCACGAGCGCCACGCTCGAGCTGGTCGCCGGCAAGGCGACGTACTTCCCCGGCCCGTGGCACGCGTGGCGCCGGGAGAAGGCCGAGCGGGCCGCGCACGCGCAGAAGACCGCCGAGCGCCTCGCCGTGGACATCGCGCGGCTCGAGCGCTTCGTCGAGCGGTTCCGCTACAAGAAGTCGAAGGCCCGCCAGGCACAGGCCAAGCTGACGCAGATCGGCCGCCTGGAGAAGGAGAAGTCCGGCGCGTCGGGCGAGGCCGCGCTCCTCACGCGCCGCACGCGCACGCTCGGCTTCGACTTCCTGCGCCCGCCCCGCAGCGGCCGCACGGTAGTCGAGGCCAAGAGCCTCGACGTCTCGGCGGGCGAGAAGCACCTCCTCGACGACGCCTCGTTCGCGCTCGAGCGGAGCGAGCACGTCGCGCTCGTCGGGCCGAACGGCTCCGGGAAGACGACGCTCCTCGAGACGCTGCTCGGCCGGCGCGAGCCCGAGTCAGGCTCGGTCCGGATCGGCCACGGCGTCGAGCCCGCGTACTTCTCCCAGCACGAGGTCGAGCTCGACAACGACCTGACCGTCCTCGCGCAGACGCAGCGCGTCACCGGGCTCAACCGACCGGAGGCGCAGAACCTGCTCGGGCGGTTCCTCTTCTCCGGGTGGGACATCCACGAACGGCGGGTCGGCGCGCTCTCGGGCGGCGAGCGGCGACGCCTCGCCCTCGCGCTCGTCGTCGCGTCGGGCGCGAACTTCCTCGTTCTCGACGAGCCGACCAACCACCTCGACCTCGAGAGCCGCGAGGCGCTCGAGGCCGCGCTCGAGGCGTTCCCGGGAACCGTCCTCCTCGTGTCGCACGACCGCGCGCTCCTCGACGCCGTCGCCGCGCGCACGCTCGCGATCGAGGACGGAACGGTCGCCGAGTACGACGGCGGCTGGGCGGACTACGTCGAGCAGCGGGAGGAACGGGCGGCTGCCCCCGAGCCGGAACCCGCGCCCAGGGCAGCCCCGAGGCCGAAGCCGGCGCGGGCGAAGCCGGACTCCCGCCCACGCGAGCTCGAGGACCTCGAGGCGCGGATCGAGGCACAGGAGGCGCTCATCGTCACGCTCGAGACGCGGCTCGCCGAGGACTGGGGCGACGTGGACGCGATCGCCGCGCATCGCCGGGCGCGAGACGACCTGCAAGCACTGCTGGCCCGCTGGGAGAAGCTCGTGGACGAGGTCTCGGCCTAGAGGGAGTCGCCTGGCGGGCCGAGCGCGTTCTCGATCGCGGAGAGCAGCTCGTCCGTCCCGAACGGCTTCGCGAGGAAGCCGGCCGCGCCGAGCGCTGTCGCCCGGTCGTGGCTCGTGTCCGCGTCGCCGCCGGTGAAGACGACCACGGGCATCCGGTCGTCCTCGGGAGCCTCCTGGAGCTGCTCGAGGACGGCGAACCCGTCTTGGCCCGGGAGCATGACGTCGAGCACGATCAGGTCGGGCCGCTCGGCCCTTGCGATCGCGAGCGCCCCGCTCGCGTCGCGGGCGAAGATCGTCGCGTAGCCCGATGCGCTGAGCTCGAGGTCGAGCAGCTCGCGTGTCGCCGCGTCGTCGTCGACGACGAGGACCGTCCTCTGCGTCCAGTTCACGTTCCAGGTATCGGCAGAAACCGGGTCAGGCGCGAGCGGTGCGCAGGAACTCGCGCGCGACCTCGAGCGCGGCCTCGGTCGGCGTCGTCCCCGCGGCCTGCGCCGCGTCGAGCACCCGCGCGGCCGTCTCGGCGACGAGCTGCTCCACGGCGTCGAGGCAGGCCTCCGGATCGTCGCCCTTGCACGGCGGCGCCTCGTACAGGTGGACGCCGCCCGCGTTCGACACGAAGTCGGGGAGCGCGAGGATGCCTTCCATCGTGCAGCGCCTCGACCGCACCGTCGGCGTACGGGATGTTGGCGGCCGGGACGACCGCCGCCGCGCGGAGCGTGGACGCGGAGCCGGCCGTGATCACGTCGGGCCGCGCGCCGGGGACGAGCACGTCGCACTCGACCCCGAAGAGCGCCTCGCGCGGCTGGACCTCGAGCCCGGCCTCGTGGACGAGCCGGTCGCCGTGCTCGCGCCGCAGGCCCAGGAGGAGCGGAACGTCGAGGCCGTCCGGGTCGACGAGCGCGCCCTCGATCGTGCTGACGGCGACAACGCGCGCACCGGCGTCGTGCATCGCCTTCGCCGTTCCGGCCCCGGCCTTGCCGAAGCCCTCGATCGCGATCGCGGCGTCCTCGAGCGGACGGCCGATCCGGGCGAGCGCGGCGCGGGTCGCGCCGAGGATGCCGCGGCCCACGGCGAGGTCGTCCATGTGCATCCCCTCGAAGCTCTGCGCCCAGAGCGGCGGCGAGCCGTCGGAGTGGCCGTGCTCGAAGTCGTCCGGGGACGTGCCCATGTCGGGCCCGGTGAGGAAGCCGTCGATCTCCGCGATCCGCGCGAAGTACGCGGCGAGGATCGCGGCGCGGTCGCCGCCCGAGAAGCGGATCCCGGCCTTCGCGCCGGCGTACGGCACGTGGGCGACCGCGAGCTTCCAGGTCATCGCGCGCGCGAGGCGGGCGACCTCCTCCTCGGTGACGTCCGGGATCATGCGCGTTCCGCCCGCCGACTTCCCGAAGAGCTCGTGGTCGATGACGACGACTGCGTCGAGCCCGACGGACTCGTCGCGGATCTCGATCACGCGCGCGGGCCGCGCGTCCGGGGAGTCGAGCACCGACATCCCCGCGGACGCTAACGCACGAGCCCGGGCCCGCGAGCGCCTTGCCCCGGGGCCAGACATCCGTCCATGCCCGCCCCGGCCACGTCCGCATGGGGCACCGCGAAGACCGCTTGTGTTGCATCACTGAGCCGCGCCCCGCGGCGTCGACCCATTGGCCGCGGCGGATCGCACGCACGAGTGACGCAACACAAACCGAGTTCGTGAGGCCCAAGACGGCCTTGGCCGGAAGCGGCAGGGGCCTAGCCGATGGGGGTGACTGGCAGCTCGGTCTCGCGCGCCTCGCCGTCCACGCGCTCGACGCGGAACGCCCGGCCGTCCTCGCGCGGCGAGACCGCCGCCGAGAGCTCCGTGCCGACGAAGTGGAGCGCGACGTCGTCCTCGGCCGCATAGCCCGCGGGGAAGCCCTCGCCGACGAGCCGCTGGAACACCGGGCGTCGGCCCGGCTCGGAGTCGTAGTGCGGGCACAT
Source organism: uncultured Actinomycetes bacterium (assembly GCA_963720515.1). GTDB lineage: Bacteria > Actinomycetota > Thermoleophilia > Gaiellales > Gaiellaceae. The sequence goes on from OY970397.1 coordinate 1,837,883, forward strand.
GCTTCCGGCGAGGAAGCCGAGGCCGTCCTCGAGCGCGTCGGTTCCGCCGAACGAGTCGGTCACGCACGCCTCGAACCAGCAGATGGCGCCGGCGCTCACGCCGGTGAGGACGATCCCGGCCTCCCAGGCCTCGCGCAGGATCGCGTCCACGCCGTGCACGCGCCAGATGGCGAGCATGTTCGCGGTGTTGCCGCCGCCGACCTGGATCACGTCCTGGGCGAGGAGGAGCGCGCGCAGGTCGTCTCCGGTCCGGTCGAAGAGCGGCACGTGGGTCGCGTCGGCCTTGTCCCCGAAGGACGCGTAGAAGCGGACGATCCGCTCGGCCGAGTCGCCCGTCGCGGTGGGGAGGAACGCGATGCGCGGCCGGTCTTTGCCGGCGAGTCCGACGACGTAGGCCTCGAGCGCGTCGCCGTGAGCGTCGGTCATGCCACCGCAGGCGACGATGTGGCGCTCGGCGCTCACTGGTCTCCGAACGTCGCCACGACCGCCTCGGCCACGACGCCCATGGGGCGGTTGGACGACTGGCTCGCGCGCCTGAGGCGGGCGAACGCCTCCTCCTCGGAGAGGCCCTCGCGCTCCATGAGGAGCCCCTTCGCGCGCTCTACGACCTTGCGCGTCGCGAGCGCCTCGGAGAGCGACTCCGCCTCCTCGCGCAGCGCCTCGAACTCGGCGTGGCGCGCCTTCGCGGCCGTGATCGCCGGCAGGAGGTCGGCCTCGCGGAACGGCTTGACGAGGTACCCGAAGACGCCCGCCTCGACCGCGCGCGCGACGAGCTCCTCCTGGCCGTAGGCGGTGACGATCACGATCGGGATCGGCCGGTCGGCGAGGATCCGCCGGGCCGCGTCGATCCCGTCGAGCTTCGGCATCTTCACGTCGAGGACGGCGAGGTCGGGGCGCTCGCTCGCGGCGAGCTCGACCGCCTCCTCGCCGTCGCGCGCCTCGGCGCAGACCTCGTGCCCGGCCTGCTCGAGGAGCTGGCGCAGGTCGAGCCGGATGATCGTCTCGTCCTCGGCTAGGAGGATCCGCATGCGCTGAGTCTAGGAACTGCCCGGCCGGGTAGGTGGCTCGCATGACTTGGGCACAGGCGAACATGCGCACCGAGGTCGAGGACTCGGCGGTCGAGGGCGGCCTAGCACCCGACGTCGAGGCCCGTTTCGCCCGGACGAGGCTCGGCGCCGAGCGGATCGGCGTCAGCTACCAACGCCTCGCGCCGGGCGTCCGGCAGTCGTTCGGCCACAAGCACGGCGAGGACGAGGAGGTCTACGTCGTCGTGGCCGGATCGGGCCGCGTGAAGGTGGACAACGACATCGTCGTGCTGAACGAGTGGGACGCGATTCGCGTCAGCCCCGACACGATGCGCTGCTTCGAGGCCGGCGAGAAGGGCCTCACGTACCTCGCATTCGGCACGCACCACGAGAACGACCCGGAGACAGTTCCCGACTGGTGGTCGGAGGACTAGTCCTCCGCGATCCGCACCTCGCCCGCGCCGAACCACCAGGTCACGACCTCGCCCGTCATGCGGTGCGCCCGGACGGCCGGGTCGTCCGCGACGATCGCGCGGGTCTCCTCGACGCCCGTCCGGTAGACGCAGAGCCCGCGGAGCGACTCGTCCGAGTGGTCGCGGAACGGCCCCGCGGCCGCCAGGGCGCCGCGCGCCTGCTGCTCCGCGAGGAACGCCAGGTGCGCGGCCTGGATCCCGTCTAGCTCCTCCTCGGGGTACGGCGTCGCGTCCGGGGGGCGGCGCAGCACGACGAGCGTCAGGCGCTCCATGCCGGGGATCGGCGCCTCGCTCACGCCGGGAACACGACCTCGGCGCAGAGCCCGTCGCGGTCCGTCAGCGTGAGCTCGCCGCGCAGCTCCTCGTGGACGAGGGCGCGGACGATCGAGAGCCCGGTGCCGTCCTCGGAGGCGTCCGACCACTCGCCGTCGTCGGACACCGCCAGGCGCACGGCGCCGTTTCGCCGGCCGAGCTCGACCAGCACCTCGCCGCCGCCGTGCTCGAGCGCGTTGGAGAGGAGCTCGGAGAAGACGAGCGCGACCGCGGTCGCCTGCGCCCCGTGCAGCGAGACCGCTTCGAGCCGCGACTCCACGTGTTTTCCTGCGCCGACGCCCTGCACGAGGGTGGCGCGCAGCCGGTCCACGAGCTCGCCGAGGTCCACGTCGTCGTCGCGCTGCTCGGTCAGCACCTCGTGCACCGCCGCGATGGCGAGGATGCGGTTCACGGAGTCCTCGAGCGCCTTGCGCGCGTCCGTGCCGGGCGAGCGCGCCTGGAGCCGCAGCAGCGACGCGACCGTCTGGAGGTTGTTCTTCACGCGGTGGTGGATTTCTTGGGCGAGGACGCCGCGCATGACGGCGCGCCCGTGCTCGAGCGCGACCGCGGCCTGGTTCGCGATCGACGCGAGCAGGCGCCGGTCCTCGTCGGAGAACGGCGTGTCGCGGTCGCAGACGAGCTCGCCGATCTCCCGGCCCTTCAACCGCAGCGGCAGCCGGACCGCGTACTTGCCCGCGCGCCCTTCGGGCCAGGCGATCCGCCCGTCCTCGAGGACGAGGGCGGCGCCCGTCGCGTCCACCGCGGCCATGGTCGTCCGGACGATGGCCGAGAGCGACTCCTCCAGGTAGAGCGACTCCGAGACGGCCTCGGAGATCCGCGCGAGCGCCTCGAGCTCGGCCACCCGGCGCTGCGCGCTCGCGTAGAGCTTCGCGTTCTCGATCGCCTGTGCGACCTGGCCCGCGATGGCCATCAGCAGGTCGATCTCGGCGCCGGTGAACTCGTGCGGCTCGCGCGTGCGGACATTGAGCGCGCCCTCGAGCCGGTCCTTCGCGAGGATCGGGCACTGCGAGGATGGACTCGTACTCCTCCTCGCGGAGGTTCGGGAACGGCTTGAAGCGGGGGTCGAGGTGCGCGGCGCTCGAGATCGCGATGGGCGCGCGCTCGGCGGCGGCCGTCCCGGTGATCCCCTCGCCCGGCCGCATCTTCGGCACGCGGGTCATGTCCTCGACGCGCGTGCCGAACGACGCGCGCAGGACGAGCTCGTCCGCCGGCTCGTCGTACAGGTAGACGAAGCAGGCGTCCGTCTCGAGCGCCTCGGCGACCTTCGCGGCCACGAGCTCGAAGACCTCGTCGAGGTCGAGCGTCGAGTTGACCGCCGCGATCGTCTCGGTGATCAGGCGAAGGTGCCGTGCCGACGAATCCACGCGGTCGATGATAGGCCGCATAGCTTCCGACCCCGACATGCGTTAAGGTCGCGCCGGCGTGGATCTGTCCGACTGGCTCCTGGCGCTCCACCTGCTCGCGGCCTTCGCGCTCGTCGCGGCCGTGGTGCTTTTCACCGTCCTCGTGATCACCTCGTGGAACCTGGACGTGCCGAGCGCCGTTGCGCGCATGAACGGGATCGGCAAGTTCGGCTCGATCCTCGTCGGCATCGGCTCGATCGGCGTCCTCCTGCTCGGCATCTGGCTCGCGTTCGAGAAGGACAGCTACGCGATCTGGGACTTCTGGATCATCGCCGCGATCGTCCTCTGGGCGATCTTCGCGGGCACCGGCGCACGGTCGGGGAAGATCTACGCCGCCGCCGGCGAGCGGGCCAAGGAGCTCGTGCAGTCGGGGAACGACGCGCCGAGCCCCGAGCTGAACGCGATGCTCCGCGACCGCCGGGCGCTCACGCTGCACATCGTCTCCCTCGTCGCGGTCTTCCTCCTGCTCCTCGACATGATCTTCAAACCGGGTGCCTGAGATGCTGGCCGCCGTCCGCCCAGACGCCTGGAACTTCCCGCTCCTCCTGCACGTGCTCGGCGCGGTGCTCCTCGTCGGGGCGCTCGTCACCGCGGCCGCGTACCTGGTCGTCGCGTGGAAGCGCCGCGAGCCCGGCGCCGAGCTCTCGCTGAGCCGGATCGCATTCAGGACGCTCCTCATCGTCGGCATCCCGGCGTGGTTCCTCATGCGGTTCGCGGCCGAGTGGATCCGCGACAAGGAGGGCTTCGGCGACGACAACGACCCCGCGTGGATCGGGATCGGCTACATCACCTCCGAGCTGGGCGGCCTGCTGCTCCTCATCGCCACCATCCTCGCCGGACTCGGCGTCCGGCAGCTCGGCCGGGGCAAGGACCGCTCGACGCTCGTCCGGATCTCGACCGTGCTTGTCCTCCTCCTCATCGCGATCTACACCGTCACGGTGTGGGCGATGGGCGCGAAGCCCGACTGAGCCGAGGCGGAACGCGATGCCGGTCACGATGCCGTGTGACGTCCGGCTCCTCAACGCGGGCGAGGGCGGGCGCGAGGCGCCTTTGACGCCGGGCTGGCGCGGCCTCGCGTGGTTCGGCGAGCTCTGGACGGAGGAGGACGCGGCCCTCTGGCCGTCGAGCAGCGGGCCGCTCTCCCTGGGCAAGCCGCTCGTCTACGGCGTCGAGCTCGGGCTCACGAAGACGCGAGTCCCTCGAGCCGGGCACGGAGGGCCTCGGGGAGATCACGTTCCTCTTCCTCGACGAGCTTCGCCCCTCGATGCACGTCGGCGCGGAGTTCGAGCTTCGCGAGGGCGACCGGCAGGTCGGGACCGGCCAGATCCTCGGCATGACCGGCGGCGCGCTTTAACGACCACGAGCCGTCCGCAGGACAGCTCGCAGTCGGCCGTCAGTCATTCCCCGCCTCCCCGAAGGGAAGCGCGGACGCCGGATCCAGCCTACAACCGCCGGGCCGGAACGCAAAGCGGGCCGCCCGAAGGCGGCCCGCCGTGTCGCGTGAGGCGCGAGGGAGTTACAGCACGGCCAGGTACTTCTCCATCTCCCAGGGGGTGAGCTGGATGCGGTACTCGTCCCACTCCTTGCGCTTGATCTTCACGTAGGCGTCGAAGATGTGCTGGCCGAGCGCCTCGCGTGCGAGCTCCGACGTTGCGAGCTCGTCCACGGCCTCGCCGAGCGTCTCCGGCAGCGCGAGGATGCCGCGCTCGCGCCGCTCCTCCGCCGTCAGGTTGTAGAGGTTCTGCTCCATCGGGGCCGGCAGCTCGTAGCCCTTCTCGATCCCCTCGAGCCCGGCGTGCAGGAGCGCGGCGAACGTGAGGTACGGGTTGCACGCGGGATCGGGGCAGCGGATCTCGGCGCGCGTGGCCTGCTCCTTGCCCGGCTTGTAGAGCGGGATCCGGATGAGGGCCGAGCGGTTGCGCCGCGACCAGGCGACGTAGACCGGCGCCTCGTAGCCCGGCACGAGCCGCTTGTAGGAGTTCACCCACTGGGCGAAGATCGCCGAGATCTCGCGGGCGTGCTGGAGCTGCCCGGCGATGAACGCCTTGCCGACCGCGGAGAGGTTCCACTCGTCGTCGGCGTCGTAGAACGCGTTCTTCGAGCCGTTGAAGAGCGACATGTGCGTGTGCATCCCCGAGCCGTTCTCGCCGAAGAGGGGCTTCGGCATGAACGTCGCGTGGTACCCGGCCTTCTTCGCGACTTCCTTGACGATCAGGCGGTACGTGATCGTGTGGTCGGCCATGTCGAGCGCGTTCGAGTAGCGCATGTCGATCTCGTGCTGGGAGGGCCCGACCTCGTGGTGGACGTACTCGATCGGGATGCCCATCGCCTCGAGCGCGGTGATCGTCTCGTTGCGGAGCTCCCAGGCGGCGTCGAGCGCGGTCATGGCGAAGTAGCCGCCCTCGTCGAGCGGGACGGTGCCCTTGTCGTCCTCGAAGAGGAAGTACTCGAGCTCGGGGCCGACGTTGAAGGTGTCGAAGCCCATCGCCTTCATCCGCTCGACCGCGCGCTTCAGGACGTAGCGCGGGTCGCCCTCGTACGGCTTGCCGTCCGGCGTGACGACGTCGCAGATCATCCGCGCCACCTTCACGTCGCCGTTCGGCATGAGCTGGAACGTCACGGGATCCGGGATCGCGACCATGTCCGACTCCTCGATCCGGTTGAAGCCCGTGATCGACGAGCCGTCGAAGCCCATGCCGTCGTCGAGGGCGTCCTCGAGCTCGGCCGGGGTGATCGAGAAGCTCTTGAGATGCCCCTCGATGTCGGTGAACCAGAGGTGGACGAACTTCACGCCCTGCTCGTTCACCGCGTCGAGGACCTTCTTGCGGTCCTTCGGGTCGCTAGTGGCCCTGCCGGTGTCCTTCTCGTGCTCGACCATCGCCATACGTCCCTCCTTTAAATGCAAAGAGCCCCGGGCCGTCGGCCCGAGGCACCGTCGCCTCACAACGCTTCGCAGTCTACATCGGTCCGCCGACGGCTTCCAGCGCTTCGAGAAGCTCAGGCCGCGGAGAAGGCGGAGAGGTACGGCTCCCAGCCGTCCGGGATCCGCGGGGCGCTGAGCGTCACGAAGAGCGTCGGGGCCGGGGCGCGCGGTGGATGGTGGAGGCGCATGCCGGCCTCCTCGAGCGTGCGGTTCCCCTTCCGGAGGTTGCATGGCCCGCACGAGGTCACGACGTTGTCCCAGACGGACTCGCCCCCTCGACTGCGCGGCTTCACGTGGTCGAGCGTGAGCTTGCCGGTCTCCGTGCCGCAGTACTGGCAGCGCCACTTGTCGCGGGCGAAGAGCGCCCGGCGGGAGATCTTCCGTTGGATCGCCTTCGGGACGCGGACGTAGCTGAGCAGCCGGATCACGTGCGGCCAGACGAAGTCGCGGGCGGCGGACCGCAGCGGCTTGTCGAGATCCTCGATCACCTCCGCCTTGCCCTTCCACACGAGGACGTGAGCACGCCGCACGCTGCACACGTTCAGCGGCTCGTAGCTCGCGTTCAGCACCAGCACGTGGCTCATCGCGCGGAAATCGTAGCGTCCGCCTCCGCGCCTACGGGCGCGGAAGCACCAGCTCGAGAAGATCCTCGCCGACCGGCACGAAGCCGCGGCCGCGGTAGAAGCGGACGGCCCGGTCGTCGTCCTCCGAGACCACGACCCGGAGCGCCGTCGCGCCGCGCGAGATGGCGAACCCCTCGGCGTACTCGAGGAGCTGGCGGCCGACGCCCTCCGCCTCGTGGTCCGGGCTCACGAAGAGCTGGTCGATGCAGATCCGCCCGCTCGCCGTGATCGAGCGCGACGTAGCCGGCCGCGGACCCCTCCACCTCGGCGACGAAGACGGTCTCGTGCTCGAGCACCCCGAGCGTCCGCTCGTCGGCGCCGCGGTCGAGGTTCGCGAGGCCGAAGAGGAGCGGCTCGTCCTCCGCCCGGAAGGGGCGCATCTCAGCCTTCCGGTACATCGAGGGACAGCCTACCCAGCCATCGCTCTGTCTACCGCCTGTTGCTCTTCAGGAGACAGGGCGATGGGGGCGCGGCCGCGGTCGAGCTCCTTCACGTAGATGCGCGCGTAGTCGCGGCCCTGGATGGCGCTGACGACGATCCCGGAGCGGGCGGCGTCGAGGAACGCGAGCGAGGCGGACTGGTGGCCGCCGGCGTCCTCGTAGGCGTCGTAGCGGACGATCGACGTGTGCGAGACGCAGCCGTCGATCCGCTTGTCGATCCGCGTGAGCGCGAGGCCGAGCTCGTCCACGGCGCGGTGCACGTCGTCGATCCGGGCCTGGAGCGCGACGGCGAACTCGACCAGGTCGTCCTTCTCGTTCCCGAGCACGACGGACTGGCCCTTCCGGACACGGCGAAGGGTCACGAAGAAGGCGACCGCGAGGCCGAGCGCGACGAGCGCGGCGGCCGCCGCGACGATGGCGATCACTGCTACTGCGGTGTCCGACAAGCGACGGTTACTCGAGCGTGAAGATGCAGGGGAACTCGGCGGTGTTGTTGGCCACGTTCTTCTCGCCCTGCACCGGGTCGATCGTGACCTTCACCGGGATGACCGGGCCGAACTCGGGGCTGCCGAGGTCGGAGAACGTCACCGTCTGGGTCTCGCCCGGGTTGATCACCTGGATCGTGGCTTCCTTCTTGATCGGCGCCGGGCTCTGCTGGATCGTCAGCGTGACCTTGACCTGCGTCTCCTGGTTGTCGCCCGAGTTCTTCACGGTGACCTCGAAGGCCAGATCCTGCGCGACCGTGATCTTGTTGTCCTCGGTCTGGGAGAGCTCGGTGCCGGACGGAAGGACGCGGACGGAGTCGATCCCGTTGCCGTGCGCGCCCGCGCCGGGGCCCGAGCTCGGCGGACTGGTGAGCCGCTGGAGGATGAGGAGCCACGACGCCGGGCTCGAGAGCTCGGCGTTCGAGACGAAGTCCGACTCGGGCACGGACACGCCGACGACACCCTGGCCGTCCATCACGTCCTTCGAGCGCGCCGAGAAGAAGTCTTCGTACACGACGTCGCTCGCGACCAGGCGCTCGGACTGCTGCGCGAGCAGCTTCCCCTCGTCGTCGCCGGTCTCGGTGCCCGTCACGCGGTCGAACTCGTGCGCGAGCCCGTTCAGGCCGCTGACGCGCAGCTGGAGCGCCTCGACGAAGGCCTGCTGCTGCTCGCGGAGCGGCCCGGGCGCGTCGAGCGACTCGGCGCGCTCGACCGTCTGGCTCTGCTGGTCGCGGAGGCCTGCGATCTGCGTCTGGACTTCCTCGATCTGCGCGCCCGACCCGAACAGGAGCTTGTTCAGGTCCGCCCCGATCTGCGCGGAGTCGCCGCCGATCTTGGCCACCTCGGTCATGTAGTCCTCGTACTGCGCCTTCTTCTGATCCTCGCGGCAGGCGTTCACCCAGATCACGAGGACGACGACGAGGAGGATCCCGCCGGCGATCAGCCCCGCGAGGCGGAGCAGGGGCTGGCCTCCGCCGGGGGGACCCTGGGGGATCCGGCGGCGGCGGCGGGGCGGCTCCTCGTCGCGACGCGTCGCCTCTGACGACGGCGCGTCGTCGAAGAAGTCGAACTCAATGGGGTCTGATTCTGTGCGCTCGTGCTCGAACACGGCGATCTCTAGGCCGGGGAAAGTTCGCGCGAGTGTACCAGCGCTCTCCCCGGAATCCCCGCAGTTGCAGGACTTCGAGCGCGGGCGGCCAAGTCGGCCGTCATGTCCCGTGCGGCGGCGACAACGGACGACCACGGCCCTGCACCGCTCGTAGCGGGGCGCTACCGGCCGCTTCGGCCGCTCGGCAGCGGCGGTTCCGGCTCGGTCTGGCTCGCCCGCGACGAGGAGACAGGACACGAGATCGCGCTCAAGGTGGTGCGCCGGGAGGGAAAGGCGGCCGCGCGCGCCGAGCGGGAGGTCGAGGCCGCGACGCGCCTGCGCCATCCGCGCTGCCTGCGCGCCCTCGCGCTCCACCGCGACGAGGACCACATGTACGTCGCCTACGAGTACGTGCAGGGACGGACGCTCCGCGAGGCGCTCGTCGGCGGGTCGCTCGACGACGCGGCCGCGGTCGAGTCGGCGGCGCAGATCCTCGAGGGCCTCGCCCACGCGCACGCGAAGAAGGTCGTCCACCGCGACGTGAAGCCGGCGAACGTGATGCTCGCGGACGGGCCCGAGCCGGACGTGCGGGTGCTCGACTTCGGGCTCGCGACGCTCGAGGAGGCCGACACGCTGACGGCGGCGGGCGACGTTCCGGGGACGCTCGCGTACGTCTCGCCCGAGCGGCTGGACGGGAAGGAGGCGACGGGCGCCGCGGACGTGTGGGCGACCGGCGTGCTCCTCTGGGAGGCGCTTGCCGGGCGCCACCCGTTCACCTCCGCCTCGCCCGTGGACACGGTGAACCGGATCCGCGAGGGCGCACCGCCGCTCGCGACCGTGCGGCCCGACCTTCCCGCCGATCTCTGCGCGCTCGTCGACCGGATGCTCACCATCGACCCCCGCCGCCGCCCGGCCGCCCGGCGGCTCGGCGACGCGCTGCGCGAGACGTTCGCCGCGCGGTCGCGCCGCCCGCAGCCGGTGACCTCGCCCGCGACGCTCCGCGAGCGCGCTCCGCACGCCGCCCTCGCCGCGCTCTTCGTCGCCGGCTCGACGCTCCTCCTCCCGTTCTTCCCCGGCGCCTGGCCCTTCCTCCTCGGCGCTCGCAGCGGCCGCCGCCGCACTCCACTCGCCGCGTCTCGGCCTCGCGCTCGCGCTCGCGGCGCCCGTCCTCCCGCTCGGGAACGTCGCCACCGGGCTCGCGCTCACATATGCCGCCCTCGGGATCGCCTGGTTCGTGCTCTTCGCGGACGACCCGCTCGCGGGACTGCTCTTCGCCACCGGGCCGCTGCTCGCGCCGCTCGCCTTCCTCGGCTTCGTCCCGGTGATCGCCCTGCGGGCGACGGGTTCCGCGCGGCGGGCCGCGACCGCGGCCGCCGCCTGCTTCGCCGCCGCAACGGTCGCCGCGGTCGCCGGCGGGCCGTTCCCGCTGGACGCGCTGCCCGGGAGCCTCGGCCTCGCGGAGACCGGCAGCCCGCTCGCCGCCGCGGGCGCCGTGTTCGGCGCGCTCTCGGCCGAGCCCGCGCTCGTGCTCGAGGCGGCGGTGCTCGCCGCGGCGACCCTCACGCTTCCCCGCGCACGCGAGCACGGCCTCTGGGGCGCGGCGTTCTGGGGCGCCGCCGTCCTCGCGGCCGCCGCGCTCGGGCCCGCCCTCTCCGGCACCATCACGACGCCCGGCGCGCTCGCCCCCGGAATCTGGGCCGCGGCCTTCTGGGCCGCCTGGCCGGTGGTCAAGCCCGCTCCGCGAGCGGCGTCTGCGGTCTAGCGGCACGAAGACTCCGCCCCGGCGGGCAGAATCCCCGCGTGGGCGTGTTCCGCAGCATCGAGCATCGAATCGAGTCCCTCGTCGAGGGCGCGTTCGGCCGCGCGTTCCGCTCGCACGTGCAGCCGGTCGAGCTCGCACGCAAGCTCGCGAAGGAGATGGACGAGCACAGGACCGTGTCCGTGTCGCGCGTCTACGTGCCGAACGAGTACGTCCTCTATCTCTCGCCGGAGGACCGCGAGGCGCTCCCGCCCGAGGACGCGCTCCTGACCGAGCTGGCCGATTACCTCTCCGAGCACGCGCGCCGCGAGGGCTACGCGCTCCTCTCGACGCCTCGGGTACTGCTCGAGGAGGACGACGACCTCTCGCTCGGCGAGTTCGGGATCGCAACGCGGATGGTCCACGCGAAGAAGGCCCAGCCGGACGCTCCTTCCGAGCCCGCGGCCGAGCCCGAAGTCGAGGCGGCGCCAGCGGTCGGCGCGACGAAGATCTACAAGCCGCCCGCGGCCACGGCGGCGGTCTCGGCCGAGGAGGCGGAGGCGCTCGGCCTCGCGCACCAGCCGGCCGCGCTCCTCGTGAACGGCTCCCGCTACGACCTGACGAAGTCCGCGCTCGTGCTCGGCCGCTCGCGCGAGTGCGACATCCGCATCGACGACCCCAACGTCTCCCGCCGCCACGCCGAGGTGCGCCGGGAGGACGGCGGCCTCTGGGTCGTGGATCTCGGCTCCACCAACGGGATCGAGCTGAACGGCCACAAGGTCGACCGGGCGCGCCTCACGAACGACGACCGGATCACGATCGGCCGCACCGAGGTACGCGTCGAGATCCCCGGGTAGGAGAGCCTCCTGGAGCCCATCCTCCTCGCACTCAAGGCGGCCTTTCTCGTCCTGCTCTACCTCTTCATCTGGCGCGTGGTGAAGTCGGCGTCGCGTGATCTCAGCGTGCCGCAGGAGAGCTTCGTCATGGCGCCCGCACAGGCCCGCGCCGCCGGGTTTCCGGTCGACCAGCAGCTCACGCCGGCACGCCTCGTCGTGATGGCGAGCCCGTCGATCGAGCTGGGCAAGGTCTTCGAGCCCGGGCCGGTGCCGCTCACGTTCGGGCGCGCCGACGACAACACGGCCGTGCTCGACAGTGACGAGTACGCCTCGGGCCATCACGCGCGCATCGAGTCGGCGCGGGACGGCGTGTGGCTCGTCGATCTCGGCTCCACGAACGGCACCTGGGCAAACGGCGAGCGCGTGGACGGGCGGTACAAGCTCCACGACGGCGACCTGCTCTCGATCGGCGGAACGGAGCTCCGCTTCGAGCGATGAGAATCGGCGAGCGCGCAGGAGCGACCGACCCGGGCCGCAAGCGGCGGCGAAACGAGGACGCCTACGTGCTCGACTCGCCGCTCTTCGTGGTTGCGGACGGCATGGGCGGCGCACGGGCCGGCGAGGTCGCCTCGCGCCTCGCGGCCGCGGCGTTCCGGGAGTACCACGAGGCCGACGACCTCCCCGGCGAGGAGCGGATCCCCGCGATCGTCCAGGAGGCGAACCGGCGGATCTACGCGCGGTCGCAGGAGGACGCGCAGGCGTCCGGGATGGGCACGACGGTCACCGCCGCGCTCCTCGACGGCGGCCGCCTGATCATCGGCCACGTCGGCGACTCGCGCGCGTACCGGCTCCACGACGGCGAGCTCACGCAGCTCACCGAGGACCACTCGCTGGTCGCCGACCTCGTCCGCAGCGGCCGGCTCACGCCCGAGGAGGCCGAGGCCCACCCGCAGCGCTCCGTCATCACCCGCGCGCTCGGCACCGACCCCGAAGTGGACGTGGACGCGCTCGTCGTCGAGGCCGAGCCCGGCGACATCTACCTCCTCTGCTCCGACGGGCTCACGACGATGGTCACCGACGACGCGATCCTCCGCATCGTGGAGGGTGCTCCAAGCCTCGAGGAGGCGGCGCGCGAGCTCGTCCGTGCGGCCAACCGCGGCGGCGGCGAGGACAACGTGACCGTGATCCTCTTCCGCATCGACGAGGGCGAGGACCCGGAGCTCGACGAGACGCAGGCGATCGCCACGAACGGCGACCCCGGCGACGACATCGACCTCGAGGACACGCTCTCCGGGCTCGAGCCCGCCGCACCTGCGGCCGCCGCGCCGCCCGAGCCGCCGCCCGGCCCGGAGCCAGAGCCAGAGCCGGAGCCTGCGCCCGCACCGCGCCGCCGCGGACGCAAGATCCTCTTCGCCCTCGTGCTCCTGCTTCTCATCGCGGCGCTCGCCGTCGCCGCCTACCTGCTCCTCCTGGCGTAACCCCATGTCCGCGCGGAACCGCGAGCTCCTGAACCTCATGGTCGTCGGCCTGCTGACCGTGGCCGGCTTCGCGTCGGTCTACATCGCGAGCCAGGACGTGCCCGAGTTCTCGACCACGTCGCTCACCTACTCGGCGCTCTTCCTCGGTCTCTTCCTCGCCGCGCACCTCGTCCTGCGCGCGACGCTCCCCTACGCCGACCCGTACCTCCTGCCGATCGGCGGGCTCCTCACCGCGATCGGGCTCACGATGATCTACCGGATCGAGCCGAACCAGGCGTTCCGCCAGGGCGTCTGGGTCGTCGTCGGCGTCGCGGTCTTCGCCCTCGCGTGCCTCTTCATCCGCGACTACCGCGGGCTCGACTCGGTGAAGTACCTCCTCGGCCTGGGTGCGATCGCGCTGCTCTTCCTCCCGGCGCTGCCGGGCATCGGAACGGAGATCAACGGCGCGCGGCTCTGGGTGCACGCGGGCCCGATCGCGTTCCAGCCCGGCGAGTTCGCCAAGGTGCTGATGGTCGTCTTCCTCGCCGGCTACCTGCGCGACAACCGGGAGATGCTGGCGATGGGCCACGGCCGCCTGGGCCTCCCGTCGGCGAAGCACCTCGGGCCGCTCCTGCTCGTCTGGGGCGGCGCGATGCTGATCCTCTTCCAGTCGAACGACCTCGGGGGCGGGCTCCTCCTCTTCTCGATCTTCATCGCGATGCTCTACGTCGCCACCGGACGCTGGCAGTACGTCGTCGGCGGGTTCGGGCTCTTCGCGCTCGGCTCCTGGGCGCTCTACCACGTCGTCCCGCGCGTCGGAGACCGCATCGACATCTGGCTCCACCCCTGGGCCGACCCGGACGGCAAGGGCTACCAGCTCGTCCAGTCGATCTACTCGATCGCCGCCGGGGGCATCTTCGGGACGGGCTTCGGCGAGGGCGTGCTCGTGAAGCCCGACGGCGGGACGTACATCCCGTACCTCGACACCGACTTCATCTACTCGGCGCTCGCGCAGGAGCTCGGCCTCGCGGGCGCGGCGGCGATCATCCTGCTCTACCTCGTCTTCTGCTTCCGCGGCTTCCGGGTCGCGATGCTCGCCGAGGACGGCTTCTCGAAGCTCCTCGCGGCCGGGCTCACGGCGACGCTCGCGATCCAGGCGTTCATCATCGTTGGCGGCGTCTCGGGCCTCATCCCGCTCACCGGGATCACGCTGCCGTTCGTCTCCTACGGCGGGTCGTCGATCGTCGCGAACTTCCTCCTGCTCGCGCTCCTCCTCATGGTGTCCAACCGCGTGAACGAGGCGCAGGAGCGATGAACCAGCAGATCCGCCGCCTCTTCCTCGTCTTCTGCGCGCTCTTCATCGCGCTCATCGGCATGTCGTCGTACTGGCTCTGGAAGGCGCCCGACCTCGAGGCGCGCCAGGGCAACCCGAACGTCATCGTCCGCCAGCTCAAGATCGACCGCGGGAAGATCTTCGCCGCGGACGCGAAGACGCTGCTCGCGCGGAACCGCCGCAAGGAGGTGCGCGGCGAGACCTGGTTCTACCGCGTCTACCCGCAGAACCGCCTCACGGCGCACCTTGTCGGCTACTCGACGATCGAGCGCTCCCGGACCGGGCTCGAGAAGTCGCTGAACGACTACCTCACCGGGTCGAACGCGGACCTCTCGACCTTCGTGGACCGGACGCTCGACTCCCTCAAGGGACTGACGCGGCGCGGCAACGACGTGGTGACGACGATCGACCCACCCGCCCAGCGCACCGCGCTCAACGCGCTCCTCGGGAAGTGCGGCGCGGCGGTGGCGCTCGACGTGAGGACCGGACGCCTGCTGGTCATGGCCTCCTCACCCACGTACGACCCGAACCTGATCGAGACGAACTTCAAGCGCGCCGTGCAGGCGCCGCCGATCTGCACCGACCCGGCGCCGCTCCTGAATCGCGCGTCGCAGGGGCTTCCCTCACCGGTCTTCATCCCCGGCTCGACGTTCAAGATCGTCACCGCGAGCGCGGCGCTCGACTCGGGCGCCTACACGCCGGACTCGACCTTCGACGACCCCGGCTACTGCGAGGAGTACGGGAAGCGCGTCTCGAACTTCGCCGACCAGGACGGCCCCGAGGCGTTCGGCCGCGTGGACTTCACCGAGGCGGTGCAGCACTCGATCAACTCGGTGTTCTGCAACATCGGGAAGAAGCTCGGCCCACAGAAGGTGCTCGAGTACGCGAAGCGCTACGGCTTCTACGAGCGGCCGCCGCTCGAGACCCCGGCCGGCGAGCGAGCGCCGAGCGGCCTCTGGTTCCGCGGCCGCCTCTTCGACCCGAGCGACCTGAACCAGGTGGATCCAGGCCGGCTCGCGTTCGGCCAGGAGCGCCTACTCGTGACGCCGCTCCAGATGGCGATGGTGGCCGCGACGGTCGCAAACGGCGGGATCCTCATGGAACCGCACTCCGTGGACCGCATCGTCGCGCCCGACGGGAACGTGATCTCGAAGACGAACCCGAGCGAGATCCGCCGCGTCATGAAGGCCTCCACGGCAGCCGCCCTCGTGCCCATGATGGAAGCCGTGGTCGAGGGTGGGACCGGCACCGCCGCCCAGATCCCCGGCGTGCCCGTCGCCGGGAAGACGGGGACCGCCGAGACCGGCCGCGCCGGGCAGAACGACACCGGGTTCATCTGCTTCGCGCCCGCGAACGCCCCGCGCTTCGCGGTCGCCGTCTATCTCCAGGACCAGAGCGGCGTCGGCGGCACCACGGCGGCGCCCATCGCAAAGGCCGTGCTGGAAGCGCTTCTGAGGACGAATCCATAGGCTGGACCCTGACATGGCGATCTCCGACACCCTGATCAACACGCTCTTCGACGGGCGCTACCGCATCCTCCGCAAGCTCGGCGCGGGCGGCATGGCGAACGTCTATCTGGCCGAGGACGAGGACCTCGGCCGGCGCGTCGCGATCAAGATCCTGAACGACCGCTACGCCGACGACGAGAGCTTCACGGAGCGGTTCCGGCGCGAGGCGAAGTCGGCCGCGTCGCTATCGCACCCGAACATCGTCTCGATCTACGACCGGGGCGAGAGCGAGGGGCGCGCGTACATCGCCATGGAGGTCGTCGAGGGCGAGAGCCTCAAGGAGCTCATCATGAGCAAGGGCCCCCTGCCGCTCGCCCAGGCGGTGGATTACGCGAAGCAGATCCTTGCGGCGGTCCGCTTCGCCCACCGGCACGGGATCATCCACCGCGACATCAAGCCGCACAACATCCTGATCGACGGTGAGGGCCGCCTGAAGGTGACGGACTTCGGCATCGCGCGCGCCGGCCCCTCGCAGATGACCGAGGTCGGCTCGATCATGGGCACCGCGCAGTACCTCTCGCCGGAGCAGGCCCGCGGCGCGCCGGTCACGGCCGCGTCCGACCTCTACTCGGTCGGCGTCGTGCTCTACGAGATGCTGACCGGCAAGACGCCGTTCACGGGCGAGACGCCGATCGAGATCGCCATGAAGCACCTGAACGAGACGCCGCACCCGCCGTCCGAGCTCCGGCCCGAGATCCCACCCGAGCTCGACCAGATCGTGCTGCGCTCGCTCGCCAAGGACCAGCACGAGCGCTACGAGACCGCGGACGAGTTCTCCGCCGACCTCGACCGGCTCGAGGCGGGCCTTCCGGTCTCACCCGAGACCTCGGCGGCGGCGACCGCGGTCCTCACGGGCACCGCGGCGACGCAGATCCTCTCGCCCGACGCCGGCACGCGCGTCCTCCCGCCGCAGGGCCCGCCGCCCGCGCAGCGCCGGCCGCCCGGCTACCCGCCGGACTACGGCTACCGCGGGCAGCCCCCGCGCAAGCGGCGCCGCTGGCCCGCGTGGCTCATCGCGCTTGCCCTCATCGCCGCGGCGGTCGCGGGCGGCTGGTACGTCTACTCGCGCGTCCAGGACGAGCTCCAGGACACGAAGCCCGTGGCGGTCCCGCCGCTCGTCGGGCTCCGCGAGGAGCAGGCCGTGGCCCAGATCGAGAACCTCGGGTTCGAGGCACAGGTCGAGCACGGGTCGAGCACCGAGTTCGACGCCGGCTTCGTCATGGAGCAGAGCCCGAAGGACGGGACGAAGCTGCCCAAGGGCGAGACGGTCACGATCGTCGTCTCCCAGGGCGCGCCGAAGACGGAGGTGCCGGGCGTCGTCGGCCTACCCTACGACCAGGCGGTGGATGCGCTGGCCGGGGCGAAGCTCAAGGCAAAACGCAAGGAAGTCTTCTCCGAGAAGCCATTCGGCGAAGTCGTGAAGCAGAGCCCGAAGGCCGGCGAGTCGGTGATCGAGGGCTCGACCGTCACACTGACCGTCTCCAAGGGGACGGAGACCGTGCCCGTCCCGGACGTGCTCCAGCAGTCCCAGGCGAGCGCCGAGGCCGAGCTCCGGGCGGCCGGCTTCACGGTGTCGGCCTCGTCGGCGGCCTCGAACGACACGCCGAAGGGGCTCGTCTCGTCCCAGAGCCCAAGCCCCGGCCAGGATGCGCAGAAGGGCTCCGTCGTCACGATCGTCGTCTCGACCGGCCCCGAGTCGGTCGCGGTACCGAACGTGATCGGCCAGGACCAGGGGACCGCGGAGCGCACGCTCGAGGACGCCGGCTTCGTGGTCACGACGGTCGAGGAGCCGACCGCCGATCCGACGCAGGACGGCCTCGTCGTCGACCAGAACCCGTCCGGCGGCGTCCGCGCCTCGCCGGGCAGCACCGTCCGAATCACGGTGGCGACGCTCGCGACGCCTCGCCGCCGGGGGCCCTAGCGCGATGGCCCGGATCCGGGTCGCGGTGCTGCAGGGCGGACGCTCGAGCGAGCACGAGATCTCCATCGCGTCGGCCAGGTCGGTCGCCGGGGGGCTCGACCCGGAGCGCTACGAGGTGCGCGAGGTGACAATCGGCCGCGACGGGCGCTGGGCGCTCGCGAGCGGCGAGACCCAAGGTGAGCTCGAGCCCGGCGGCTCGCGGCTCCCCGTGCCGACGAACGGCACCGCGCCCGAGCCGCTCGGCGACGTGGACGTCGTCTTCCCGGTCCTCCACGGCCCGTTCGGCGAAGACGGCACTGTGCAAGGCCTGCTCGAGCTGGCGGGCGTCGCATACGTCGGGTCGGGCGTCGCTGCCTCGGCGCTCTCGATGGACAAGGACCAGTTCAAGTCGGTCATGCGCGACAAGGGCATTCCGGTCGCGCGCAGCCTCACCGTGCGCCGCTGGGACCGCGGCCGCGTCGAGAGCCCGTTCGGGTTCCCCGTGGTCGTGAAGCCGGCGCGGCTCGGCTCGAGCGTCGGCATCTCGATCGTCCGCGAGCCGGGCGAGCTCGAGGCCGCCGTCGCGCTCGCGTTCGAGCACGACGAGAAGATCCTCCTCGAGGAGTTCGTGGCGGGGATCGAGGTCGAGTGCAGCGTGCTTGGGAACGAGGCGCCGATCGCGTCGCTCGTCGGCGAGATCGTGCCGCTCGCGAGCGATTGGTACGACTACGCGGCCAAGTACGACGAGGGCGGCATGGAGCTCGTCGTCCCGGCGCGCATCTCGGACGAGGCCACGGCCCGAGTGCAGGAGCTCGCGGTCGCGAGCTTCGTCGCCGCCGACTGCGAGGGCATGGCCCGCGTGGACTTCTTCGTCCGCCCGGACGGCCAGGTGGTCGTGAACGAGCTGAACACGATCCCCGGCTTCACGGCCACGAGCGTCTACGCGAAGCTCTTCGCCGAGTCCGGCATCCCGTACGGGGAGCTCCTCGACCGCCTGGTCGCGCTCGCGCTCGAGCGCCAGGAGCGCCGCTCGTCGCTCAAGTTCTAGGCGGTTGGGGGCCCGCCCGAAGGCGGGCCCCCGAAATGCCCTAGAGCGAGTTGACGACGAGCCCGGAGTCGATGGCGGTCGTGTCCTTCTTGTCGTGTACGACGATCACGTTCTTGACGGCCGAGCAGGTGCCGCCCCGCCCGTCGTCGCCGCCGAACGCGATCCGGTAGACGCGACCGTCCCCGTTGCCCTTGCGCTCCGCCCGGAGCTTCACCTGGTCGGAGTGGCCGGGCACGAGCGCACCGTCGGGCGAGGTGTCGCCGTCGCCCGTGCCGTTGATCGGCTCGTCCTGCGTGACGCCGGTCACGGTCAGCGTGACGGTGTCGCCGTCGGCATCGGTCGCCCCCGACAGCGTGATCGTCACGAGCTTGTGGTTGGGAGGCCACAGGCTCCCGATGTCCGGCGTGACCGGGGTGCAGTCCGGCGGGGTGTTCACGTCGATCGTGACCTGGGCGGAGTCGACTCCGCCGTCGTCGTCCGTGACCGTGACCGTGATCGTCTTCAGCCCGCCGGTCGCGTACGTGTGGCTGCCGGTGCAGGTCCCGGACCCGGCCGCCTCGACGACGACACCCGGCGCGACGACGCCGTCGCCCCAGTCGATCGAGCACGTGTGCGTGTCACCCGTGCCGGCGTCCGTGAAGGGCGCGGTGACCGGCACCGAGTCGGCGAGCTGGAAGAGCTGCCCGTTCGTCGGGCTCGTGATCGAGACCGACGGCGGGAGGTTCGCCACGTTCAGCTGGAACGCGACCTGGCTCTTGCGGCCGCCTGAGTCGGTTGCCGTGACGAAGACGAGCCCGTCCTCGTCCGGCCCGTCCGTGGTCGCGAAGTTCCACGTCCAGGCCCCGCCGCCGTTGTCCGTGACGGTGCCGCGCGACGCGCTGTAGGTGACCGCATCGCCATCGGGATCGTGCGACGTCCCGTGCACGGTCGCCACCTGGCCCTCGTTCACTGAGACGGCGGTGACATTCGAGTTCACCGTCGGCTTCTCGTTGCCGTCCGCGGCGACCACGTCGAACTCGGAGATCATCCCGAAGCTCGCGTGGAAGAAGATGTGGCAGTGGAACACCCAGCGGCCGAGGCCGCCGCCGGGGGTCACGCCGTCCATGAGCGGCCGGTCGTCGAGCCGCACGCGGAACTTCAGCGTGTAGCCGCCCGGCACGTCCACGTTGTCCTTGAACTCGCGGTACGGGAACGTGTAGGAGGGGCCGATCCCCGGGCTCACGTCCGGCATCGGCGGGTTGGCTCCGGGCACCGTGTCGGTGAGGCTGATCGGCTGGATCGAGAACCCGTGCAGGTGGAATGGGTGGTGGGCGCCGGTCATGTTCGTCACGGTCAACTCGAGCGTGTCGCCGAGCTTCGCGTAGCGCGTCGAGTCCGGCTGGTCGACCAGCGTGTAGTCGCCCGTCGGGTCGTGCTCGCCGAGGATCGAGTCCACACCGAGCGAGCTGCCCGTGTTCGTCAGCTTGATGTCCTGCGCCGACATGCCCGGCTTGGGCGGCGCGAACGCGGCCGGGTTGAGGAGCGTGCCGGTGGGCGCGCCGAGCGTCTCGACCGGGTCGCCGGTAGCCGCGCGAAGCGGCGTGCCGTTGGCGATCGTGTAGGTCGACGCGGCCGTTCCGACCACGTTCAGGTGCATGACCGGAACGGTCGGGATCTTCGCGAAGCCCAGCCCCGTCCGCTCGAAGTCTTCGGTCCACATCGTGAGGACGCCGGTCGCCGAGGCCGGGATGGCCGCGACGACATCGGCCCGGTCGCCCGGGTCGACGAGGATCTCGCCCTGGTCGTAGTCGAAGTCGAACCCACTGACGACGCCGCCCTCGACGACCGCGTTGTCGAGGAGCCCGCCCTGGCCGCCGACCCTGACGAGCGGCACGAGCGCGCCGGTCGAGGTCGTGAGCCGCAGCCGGAAGAAGCGGGTCGTCGCCTCGCTGCCCATCCGGAGGCGGACCCCCTGGCCGGCGAGAACGTTCAGCGTCTTCGCCCCGGCGGCAAGAGCGCCGGGTGAGGACGGCGTGCCGGCGCGGCCGCCGACGTTCACGCCGTTCGTCAGGACGGTCTGGCCCTCGCCGACCGTGCCGGACGTGCCGGCCTTCTGGATGTTCGGGATGTCGCCCGCAGCGAACGGACCGCGCGGCATGGCCATCTCGTCCACCGGCGCCGTCTCGCAGAGCGCCGTCGGCGACGGACCCGGGTTGGCGGGCAGCGCGCCGCCGCTCACGTGCGGAAGCGTCGGGTCGAAGGTCACCGCGTCGTTCGAGCCCGGCGCCTTGCAGACCGTCGTGTCCGAAAGCGCGAGCGTGTGCGTGTCGGCCGCGGAGGGCAGCACGCCGGACGCCTGGAGCGCCGCCTCGTTCGGGTCGGTGACGATGATCGTCCCGTAGAGGCCCTTGAAGACCTGGTTGATCGAGGAGTGGTGGTGCGGGTGGTACCAGTAGATCCCGGGCCGCGGGACCTTGAACGTGTAGAGGAAGGTTCCGCCGGGCGGAACCTGGTTCTGCGTGAGCGGCGTGCCGTCGCTCGCGTTGTTCAGCTCGATCCCGTGCCAGTGGATCCCCGTGACGGACGAGTCGAGGTGGTTCTCGAAGTGGACGATCACCTTGTCGCCGACCTTCAGGTGGAACTCGGGGCCGGGGATCTGCCCGTTGTACGTCTGCGCGTGGGCCGTGACGCCGTTGCCGATGTCCACGGTGGATTCGTCGGCGACGATCGTCGTCTCGACGATGTTCGGGTCGGGGTTGGTGTCGACCACGATCGGGACGCTGTAGGCGTCGCCGCCCGAGGTTGCGTGCGCCGCCGGGCCCGACTGCGCGAGCGCGACGACGATGACGAAGACGAGTGCCGCACCGAGCGCGGCAAGAACGGTGAACCGCCTGGGCTGCTGCCGGGCGCGGGCTACCATCTCGAACCTCCTACGCTGACCCCCCGGACAGCGATTCGCTGGACGCGCCGCAGCTTGCGCCGATTATGACAACCCCGCGTATGCAAAAGCTAGTGCGGGGCCAGGGACGCTAGTCGGCGACCGTGACCTCGTTCACGTGCGCGCGGCGGTCGAGGTCCGTGATCCAGATCAGGTAGTAGCGGTACTCGTTGCCGTTCGTGTCGATCTCGAAGGTCGTGCGGTCGGCGACCGCCTGCTCGCGTGACACGTCCGTGAACGGCCCGGTGGGCTTGTTGCCGGCCCTGATCCGCGCCGTGAACCCGGGCTCGTCGGACGTGACCACGATTCCGGAGAGCGCGACGGGCTTGCCCGCGTCGAGGACGAGGCCGACGCCGTCCTTCTCGAAGTTGCCGTAGGTCTCGGTCGTCCACGACGTGGCGGGGTCGCCGTCGGTCGCGTCGGGCACGCGCTCCGGGTGCTCCCGGTCGCCGCCGATCGGGTCGAAGTCGCGCAGCGCCTTCAGCTTGACGCTCGTCGGCGCGGCGACGTTCGCGTCGTTCCCGCCCGGGTCGATCCGCCCGGTCGCGAGCGCCGCGACGGCCGCGATCCCCGCGGCGAGAACGGCGACGACCGCGAGGCCCATCCACGGCACGGGCCGGCGGCGACGCTCGCGGCGCGTCGGGCGCCCGTCCACCGACGCGCCCGGCGCGAGTGTGTCAGCGAGGTCGTCGTCGAGCCTGCGCCCGCCGGCCGCGGCGGCCTCGGCGATCGAGACCTCGAGCGCGGCGATGAAGTCGCGCATCAACGGGAATCGGTCGTTGGGATCCTTGGCCATCGCACGGCGGACGAGCGCCTCGACGCGCGGCGGCACGTCGGCGCGGTACTCACGCACGCTCGGCACAGGATCGGCGACGTGGCGCATCGCGACTGTGATGAGCGAGTCGCCCGGGTACGGAAGCTCGCCGGTGAGGAGCTCGAAGAGGAGGACGCCGAGCGCGTACTCGTCCGTGCGCTCGTCGACCGACCCGCCGACCGCCTGCTCGGGCGCGAGGTAGTCGCTCGTCCCGAGGATCGCGCCGGTCTCCGTGAGCCCCTGGTCGGGGTCGACCGCATGCGCGATCCCGAAGTCCATGACCCGCGCGACGCCGTCGCCGTCCACGATCACGTTCTGCGGCTTCACGTCGCGATGGACGATCCCGTTCTCGTGCGCGTACGCAAGCCCGCGCGCCGCATCGAGCGTGAGCTGGAGCGCCTCGAGCACCGGGAGGCGGCTGCGGAGCTCGAGCAGCTCCTTCAGGTTGTCGCCCGGGACGAGCTCGAAGACGATGAACTCGCAGCGATCCACCTGGCCGCGATCGATCACGCGGACGATGTTCGGGTGCGAGAGCTGCGCGATCGCGCGCGCCTCACGGCGGAACCGCTCCACGTACTCCGGGTCGTCCGAGAGCGTGTCGTGGAGGATCTTGAGCGCGACGTCGCGCTCGAGCACCGCGTCGTGCGCGCGGTAGACGGTCGACATGCCGCCGCTCCCGAGGACGCCCTCGAGGGTGTAGCGGCTCGCGACTTCTTCGCCGATCTTCACCCGGGAAGTCTGCCTCCCCGCGCGCGACTGTGAGCCGTTAGGCCTTTCCGGTCGCTTCGGCGAACGCCTCTTCCCAGGCGCCGAGGGCCTCGTCGAGCTGCTCGTCGGTGATCACGAGCGGGACGAGGACGCGGATGCAGTTGCCGTAGAGCCCCGCCTTCAGCATCAGAAGCCCGCGTGCAGCGGCCGCCTCGACGACGGCCGTCGCGAGGTCCGGATCCGGCTCCTTCGTCTCCGTGTCCTTGACGAGCTCGATGGCGAGCATCGCACCGAGGCCGCGGATGTCGCCGACGCAGCCGAACCGCTCGCGCCAGCTCTCCATGCGGCCGCGGATCGTGTCGCCGAGCTCGCTGGCGCGCTCCACGAGCCGCTCCTCCTCGATCACGTCGAGGACGGCGTGGGCGGCCGCGATGCAGACCGGGTTGCCGACGTAGGTGCCGCCGATCGCGGAGTCCGCGGGGGCGTCCATGATGTCCGCCCGCCCGATGACGCCGGAGAGCGGGTAGCCCGCGGCGATCGACTTCGCGACCGTCATGAGATCGGGCTCGATCCCGAACTGCTCGATCGCGAACATGGTGCCCGTGCGGCCGAAGCCGGTCTGGACCTCGTCCACGATGAGAACGATCCCGTGCTCGTCGGCGATCCTGCGGACGCCCTGCACGAACTCCTTGGGCGGCGTGATGAAGCCGCTCTCGCCCTGGACGGGCTCGAAGATGATCGCGGCGACCTCCTCGGCGGCGACGCGCGTCTTGAACGCCCGCTCGAGCTCGGCGAGCGTCGTCGCCGTGTCCGGCCCGCGGTACGGGTCGTTGAACGAGACGCGGTAGACCTCGGGCGCGAACGGCCCGAGCCCGGCCTTGTACGGGTGCGTCTTCGACGTGAGGCTCATCGCCATGAGCGTGCGGCCGTGGAAGGCGCCGTCGAAGGCGATCACCGCCGGGCGCTTCGTGTACGACTTGGCGAACTTGACCGCGTTCTCGACCGCCTCGGCGCCCGAGTTGAAGAACCCGGCGCGGAGGTCGCCCGAGATCGGCGTGATCGCGGCGAGCCGCTCGGCGAGCGAGACGTAGTTCTCGTAGGGGATGATCGTGAAGTCCGTGTGGGAGAAACGCGCGGCCTGCTCCTGCGCCGCGTCGACCACCTTCGGGTGCGAATGTCCGACCGCGAGGCAGCCGATTCCCCCAGTGAAGTCCACGAAGGTGTTGCCGTCCACGTCCGTGAGCAGCGCGCCGTGGCCCTCGTCGATCACGAGCTGGAGGTAGATCGAGAGGGGCTCGGCGATCACCTTCGCGGTGCGCTCGAGGATCGCCTTGCTCGCCGGGCCGGGGATGTCCGTCTGAAGCCTGATGGATGAGGTAGTCGCCATGGGGAGGAGCTTAGTACGAGCCAGTAGGCTGCGCATCGAGATGGTTCTGTCCGACCGCACGATCCGGCGGCTGCTCGACGAGGGCCGCATCGGGATCGACCCGTACGACGACGATCTCATCCAGCCGTCCAGCCTGGACGTGCGCGTGGACCGCTACTTCCGCGTGTTCAGGAACTCGCGCTACCCGTTCATCGACGTGAAGGAGCCGATGGAGGATCTGACCGAGCTCCTCGAGATCTCGGACGAGGACCAGCCGTTCATCCTCCACCCCGGCGAGTTCGTCCTCGGCTCGACGCTCGAGCGGATCACGCTGCCGGACGACCTGGTCGCACGGCTCGAGGGGAAGTCGTCGCTCGGCCGGCTCGGGCTC
Source organism: uncultured Actinomycetes bacterium (assembly GCA_963720515.1). Lineage (GTDB taxonomy): Bacteria > Actinomycetota > Thermoleophilia > Gaiellales > Gaiellaceae. The sequence continues at coordinate 1,862,691 of OY970397.1, forward strand.
CTTATCCACTCGACCGCCGGCTTCATCGACCCGGGCTGGGACGGCCACGTGACGCTCGAGCTCTCGAACGTCGCGAACCTCCCGATCACGATCTACACGGGGATGAAGATCGGCCAGCTCTCGTTCGTCCAGATGACCGAGGCGGCGCAGAGCCCGTACGGCTCCTCCGTGCTCGGCTCCAAGTACCAGGGCCAGACGGGCCCGACGCCGAGCCGCTACTGGCAGAACTTCGCGCGCGAGGCGCGAAGCTCTACGGGCTCGCCGTCGTAGCGATGGCTGCCGAGGGCGACCCCGTAGACCCTTCGTCCCGCACCGCGGGCGGAAAGGTCTTCGTGACGGGCGGCACCGGCTTCGTCGGGCCGCATGTCGTCCACGCGCTGCGCGCCGCGGGAAACGACGTGCGTGCGCTCGTCCGCGACGCCGAGTCGAAGTCCGCGAGGCGCCTCGCCGACTGGGGCGTCGAGCTCTACCCGGGCGACGTGACGAACGCCGAGACCCTGCGCGCAGGCGTCGCCGGGTGCGACACGGTCGTGCACCTCGTCGGGATCATGGTGCGCCAGCCGGAGAAGTACGAGCGGATCATGATCGGCGGCACGCGCGAACTCGTCGCCGCCGCGCAGGCCGCGGGTGTGAAGCGCTTCGTCCTCATGAGCGCGCTCGGCACGTCGGAGGCGCACAAGGACGTCGCGCCCTACTACCACGCCAAGTGGGAGCAGGAACAGATGGTCGCCGCGTCCGGCATCCCGTGGGTCGCGTTCCGGCCGAGCTTCGTCTTCGGCCCCGACGGCGGCATGCTCCAGCTCCTGCTCAAGGCGCTCCGCCTCTCGCCGGTCGCGCCCATCGTCGGCACGAAGCGGATGCAGCCGATCTGGGTGGACGACGTCGCCGCATTCTTCGCCGCGGCGGTCGCCGTGCCGGAGCCAGGCAACCGCACGTACGACCTTGTCGGCCCGGACGCCGTCAGCTGGGACGAGCTCTACGACCGGATGAAGCGCGTCCTCGGCAAGAAGCGCGCGACATTCCACATGCCGATCGGCCTCACCCGCGCCGGCGCAGCGGTGGTCGAGCGCCTGCCGACGGGCATTCCCCTCACACGCGACGCGCTCACGATGCTCGAACTCGAGGACAACGTCGCCGACCCCGGCCCCGCCAGCGAGGCGTTCGGCGTCAAGCCGATCACGCTCGACGAGCAGCTCCGCCGCGCCGTCACCAAATAGGAGGCGCGACGGAGCGCCGCTCGTCGAAGGGGTGCGATGGGGCGTGCGAGGCAAGGACGCAGACTCGCGTTCGTACCTGGAAGGTACGGGCGCGACCGAGGGCGCCGCCTCGCGCGTTCCAGCGCGGCCCTGCGGCTCAGCGTCGCTTCGTCGTGCGCTCCCAACAAAAACGACGGGGCCCCGAAGGGCCCCGTCTACTAAACAGTTGGTATCTCGCCTGGATTCGCAGGAGCGCTCGGCCCCCTACGCTGGCTAGGCGATTCCCCTTGGGTCTCGGGGACACGCCCCTACGAGCGAGTACCTCCACTGCCCGTACTGTCACTTGAAATCAGTCGGACCACCTCCTTTCCGTGGTACCCGAACTATAGAGGAGGCGACAGGACGACCGACAACTCGAGCCCGCGGTCGAGCGGCAGCGTGACACTCGACAGCGTGGGGTCGGCCTGGCGGGCCTCGCTGTAGGTGCCGAGCGTCTCGACGTGGGAGAGCACGTTGTCCGCGACGACCAGCCCGCCGGGCTCGAGCCGCTCCCGCGCCAAGGGCGAAGAGCGCCTCGTAGTCGTCCTTCTCCGAGTCGAGGAAGACCACGTCGAAGATGTCCTCGAGCGACGCGAGGATCTCGTAGGCGTCGCCCTCGATAAGCTCGACCCAGTCCGAGAGGCCGGCGTCCTCCACGTTCTTGCGCCACGCCTCAGCCTTCGGCGGGTCCTTCTCGAGCGAGAGGACCCGCCCGCCGAGGTAGCGGACGCCGGCGCCGAGCCAAATCGAGGAGTAGCCGCGCGAGCCACCGATCTCGAGCACCTCGCAGGCGGTGTTCGGCGCTACGAGGGCGAAGAGGAACCGGCCGGTCGCGGGCGCGACGGCGCGGGAGCGCTGCATGACGTCGAGGCCGCGCTCGCGCTCTTCGTCGTCCTCGCGCTCCAGGCGCGCGAGCACCTCCCGCACCTGGTCGTCGAGCACTACGAGCGGGGGTCGGTCTCGACCGCGATCGCGGCCGGTTCGCCCTCGCGCTTCTCCACGATCATGAAGCGGTCGGTCCCGCCGACGACGCGCTCGACGTCGGGCACGACGTGGCCGGGCACGACCAGGAAGTGCGTCGCGTCGGCGCGCACCCGCTCGTACTCGGGGACGGACATCACGACCGGCTCCGCGCACGTCGGGTCGCCGCACTCGCAGAGGAACTCGACCTCGCCCTCGTACCTCGTGACGTCGCGGATCCGCTCGTTCACCTCGCGGAAGAGCGTCTCGTTCTTCGCGACGCGTTCCTCGCGGTTGCTCATCCCTGAATCGTACGTCAGTCAGACATCCACGACGACGTACCCGTCCTCGACGCGCACCGGGAAGGTCTCGACGGGCAGGTAGGCGGGCAGCGTGAGCGCCCTGCCGCTGCAGATGTCGAACGCCGAGCCGTGCCGCGGGCAGATGACGACGCCGCGGTCCGGCTCCCATTCGCCCTCGACGAGCGGGCCGTCGTCGTGGGAGCAGCGATCCTCGACTGCGCAGAGCTTCCCGTTCACGTTGTAGACGCCGACGGAGATCTGCCCGGCGGGGACGAGCTTCATCGTCCCGGGGGGCAGCTCCTCGACGGGACAGACGCGGATCTCGGTCAACTAGGTGAGCTGGAGCTCGTCCATGCCCGCCCACTCCTCCGGGAGGGGCGTGCCCTTGGCGCGATGAAGTGCGACCTTGAGGACGCCGAGCCCGAGGAGCGCGCACTTGAGGCGGATCGGGCTCAGCGGGATGCCGACCTCGTCGAGCAGCTCGTCGCGCGGCATCGCAGCGACCTCGCCCGCCTTCCGGCCCTTCACCAGCTCGGTCAGCATCGACGTCGCCGCCTGGCTGATCGCGCAGCCCTGGCCGCGGAACTTCACGTCCTCGATCGTCTCGCCGTCCTCGGCGAACTCGACGTAGATCGTGACCTCGTCGCCGCAAAGCGGGTTCAGCCCGTCGGCCTGCGCGTCGGCGCCCTCGATCACCCCGTGCCCGCGCGGGTTCTTGTAGTGGTCGAGGATCACCTCGCGGTACATGGACTCGAATTCGCTCATGCGAACGTGGACCGTACCTTGTGGAGCCCGTCCCGAAGCCTGTCGATCTCCTCGGGCAGCGTGTACAGGTAGAAGCTCGCGCGCGTCGTGGCCGCGAGGCCGAGGCGGCGCATGAGCGGCTGCGTGCAGTGGTGGCCGGCGCGGACCGCGACGCCCTCGAAGCCGAGGATCTGCGCCACGTCGTGCGGGTGGACGCCCTCGACGTCGAAGGAGATGATCCCGCCGCGCCGCTCGGGCGGCGGGCCGAGGATGGTCACGCCGGGGATCTCCGAGAGCACGCCTGTCGCGTACCCCACGATCTCGTGCTCGTGGTCGCTGATTGCCTCGAGTCCGACTCCCTCCAGGTAGTCAATCGCGGCGCCGAGGCCGACGGCCTGCGCGATCGGCGGCGTCCCGGCCTCGAACTTGTTCGGCAGCTCGTTCCACGTCGTCTCCTCCACCGAGACGGAGCGGATCATCTCGCCGCCTAGCTCGAACGGGCTCATGGCTTCGAGGAGCTCGGCGCGCCCCCAGAGGACGCCGATGCCGGTCGGCGCGCACATCTTGTGGCCGGTGAACGCGACGAAGTCGGCGCCGAGCGCCTGCACGTCCACTCTGCGGTGGGGCGCAGCCTGGCACGCGTCCACGACCGCGATCGCGCCCTGCTCGTGCGCCCAGGGGATGAGCTTGTCGAGCGGGTTCACCGTGCCGAGCGAGTTGTTCACGTAGCCGACCGCGAGCACCTTCACGTTCTCGATCGCGTCGAGCGCGTCCAGCTGGAGCTCGCCACCGTCCGCGGGAATCGCGACGAACTTAGCCCCCGTGCGCCCGGCGATGTACTGCCAGGGCACGAAGTTCGAGTGGTGCTCGAGCTCGGTCACGCAGACGACGTCGCCCGGCCCGAGGTTGTCGAGACCCCAGGCGTAGGCGACGAGGTTGAGCGCGGAGGTCGCGCCGCGCGTGAAGATCACTTCCCGCGTGGACTCGGCGTTCACGTAGGCGCGCACCTTCTCCCGCGCGCCTTCGTAGGCCGCGGTCGAGGCTTCGCCGAGCTCGTAGACGGCGCGGTGCACGTTCGAGTACGAGGTCTCGTAGAACTCGCGCACGGTGTCGAGCACGGCGCGCGGCTTCTGCGAGGAGTTCGAGGAGTCGAGGTAGGCGAGCGGCTTCCCGTTCATCGGCCGGTCGAAGATGGGGAAGTCGGCGCGAAGCGCGCGCGCATCCAGCTTCGGCTGGGTGGAAACGGCCATCGGACTCATGGTAGCCCCCGCCCCTCGGGCCGAGTTAACCGAGGCCCAACATCCCCGGCCCGGACCGGCCCGTATCCCTGGACATGAAGACATCCAGGACATACGCAGCAGTAGCAGCAGTGCTCGCCCTGGTCGCCGTCACCGCGCTCAGCGCCTGTGGCGGCTCGAGCAACGCGGCCTCGCCCGCCGCGAGCACCACCGGGTCGAGCGACACGGTCTCGACCGCCGACGTCCAGGGCGTCGGCACCGTCCTCGTCGACTCGAAGGGGATGGCGCTCTACTCACCCGACCAGGAGAAGAGCGGGACGATCATGTGCACCGAGGGGTGCACCGCGATCTGGGTTCCGCTGACGGTGACGAGCACGCCGACCGGCAGCTCGGCCGTCGCCGCGAAGCTCGGCACGGTCATGCGCCCCGACGGGGCAACGCAGGTCACGTTCGACGGGAAGCCGCTCTACACGTTCGCCGAGGACTCCGGCCCGGACACCGTGACCGGGGACGGGGCCAAGGACACGTTCGGTGGCCAGAGCTTCACCTGGCACGTCGCAGCGCCGGGCGCCGTCACGACCACCAGCACATCCGGCGGAGGCGGCTACGGGTACTAGCCGGCTACTTGTAGCGGTACACGATCCGCCCACGATTCAGGTCGTAGGGCGAAATCTCGATCTTCACCCGGTCGCCCGGGAAGATCCTGATGCGGTAGCGCCGCATCTTGCCGGCGGTGTAGCCGAGCGTCTCGTGGCCGTTGTCGAGCTTGATGCGGAACATCCGGTTCCGGAGGGCCTCGACCACTTCGCCCTCCATCTCGATCTTTTCTTCCATCCGTTGCCTTTCTACTGGTCGGAGCCGGGGCCGCCCGCGAACCGGGCGGCCCCGCTCGCGAGTTCCTACGCGCCGACGATGGAGACTTCGGCCGCCTCGGGGCCCTTCTGACCCTCGCGGGCCTCGAACTCGACGCGGTCGCCCTCGTTCAGGGACTTGTAGCCCTGTCCGGCGATATTCGAGAAGTGGACGAAGAGATCCTTCGATCCGTCGTCCGGGCTGATGAAGCCGTAGCCCTTCTCATTGTTGAACCACTTCACGGTTCCGGTTGCCATGGAAACACCTCCTTACTCACGTTCACGAGCTGTGGTAAGGAAGGGCAAGGTGGCCGAACCGAACACGCGCTCTTGGCTTGCACATAACACGGTAGCAGGGGAAATCGGGATCAGGCTTGGGGTATCCGGGCCTCGAGGACGTCGCCGAGCGCCTCGCGCACGGGCTCGAGCTCGATCCTGTCGAGGATGTCGTTGAAGAAGCCGCGCACGATGAGGCGCTCCGCCTCCGCCCGCGAGAGGCCGCGGGCCATGAGGTAGAAGAGCATCTCGCGGTCGACCTGGCCGATCGTCGCGCCGTGCGTGCAGCGCACGTCGTTCGCGAGGATCTCGAGGCCGGGGATCGAGTCCGCGTGCGCGTTCTCGGAGAGCAGGAGGTTGCGGTTCTCCTGGTAGGCGTTCGTCTTCTGCGCGTCTTCCTCGACGCGGATCATCCCGCGCCACACCGCGGTGGCCGAGTCGCGGAGGGCGCCCTTGAACGCGAAGTCGGACTCCGTGTTCGGCGCGATGTGCTCCTGGAACGTGTCGTAGTCGAGGTGCTGGTCGCCGTCCGCGAAGTACGCGCCCGTCACGCGTGAGGTCGCGCCCGGACCGGCGAGGTCGTTCTGGATCCGCGTCTTGCCCTTCTTCGAGCCGAAGCCGCCGGCGACCCAGTCGAGCTCCGCGTCCCGCTCGACGCGTGCGTGGTGCGAGGCGAAGTGCCAGGTCTCGCGCGAGAGGTTCTGGATGGAGACGTACTCGAGCTTCGCGCCCTGGCCGACGAAGAGCTCGACGGCCGCATTCGTGTACGCGGGGAGGTCGGGCGACTCGGAGACGTACTCCTCGACGAGCGTGAAGCGCGACTCGGGCTCCGCGATCACGAGCAGGCGGAAGAAGAGCGAGGAGTCCGCGACGCTCGACGCGATACGGACGTAGAGCGGCTTCTCGAGGACGACGCCCTTCGGGACGTGGACGAGGAGCCCGTGCTGCCAGAGCGCCGCGTTGTGGGCCGCGAACTTCTCGTCCGTGCCGACGAGCTCGTGCAACCGCGGATGGTCGTCGGAGAGCGGCTCGAACGTGATGCCGTCGGGCGCGCGCTCGATCTCGATCCCGGCCTCGCCGACCGAGGCGAGCCCGGAAACCTCGAGGTCGAGCATCGAGCCGGGCCGCGCGACCGTGGTCGCGCCGTTGGCGGCGAACGCCTCGGGGTCGAAGCCGCGCAGGTCGGTGAAGCGCCACGCCTCCTGCGTTGTGTCCGGAAACGGGATCGCGCCGTAGCGCTCGAGGAGCTCGGGCCTAGGCACGCGGGGCGTAGCGGTTGTGGAGCATGAGGTCGTTCCCGTCCGGGTCGGTGAAGAACGCCATGTGGCAGACGCCCGAGTCGAAGATCTCGCCGGTGAACTCGACGCCCTTCGCCTCGAGCTCGGCGCGGGCCGCGGCGACGTCGTCTACGTGGAGCGCGGGGTGCGCGTTCTTCTGCGGCGCGAACGTGGCGCCCATGCGCTCCGGCTCCCAGATGCCGAAGCACGTGTCGCCGGCCCACATCTCGAAGCGCGCGTTGTCGTCTGGCCGCAACCCGAGCGTCTCGACGTAGAACGCGCGTGACCGTTCGGCGTCCCGCGAGGGGATGCCGACGAAGTCAACGCGGGAGATCAACCGACGGACCCCTCCATCTGCAGCTGGATCAGCCTGTTCAGCTCGACCGCGTACTCGAGCGGCAGCTCCTTGGTGATCGGCTCGACGAAGCCGGAGACGATCATCGCGGACGCCTCGGACTCGGAGAGGCCGCGCGACATGAGGTAGAAGAGCTGCTCCTCGCCGATCTTCGAGACCGTGGCCTCGTGGCCGATGTCCACGTTGTTCTCGTCGATCCGGATGTACGGGTACGTGTCGGAGCGCGAGTCCTCGTCGAGGATGAGCGCGTCGCAGACGACCTTGGACTTCGAGCCGGAGGCGCCCTTCGCCACTTCGAGGAGGCCGCGGTATCCGGCGCGGCCGCCGTTCTTCGAGATCGACTTCGACGTGATGACCGAGGTCGTGTTGGGCGCGACGTGGACGCACTTGCCGCCCGCGTCCTGGTGCTGGCCGTCGCCCGCGAAGGCGATCGAGAGCACCTCGCCGTGGGCGCGCTCGCCCATGAGCCAGATGGCCGGGTACTTCATGGTCAGCTTGGAGCCGAGGTTCCCGTCCACCCACTCCATGGTCGCGTCCTCGTAGGCCACGGCCCGCTTGGTGACGAGGTTGTAGACGTTGTTCGACCAGTTCTGGATCGTCGTGTAGCGGCAGCGGCCGCGCGGCTTGACGACGATCTCGACGACCGCCGAGTGCAGCGAGTCGGACGAGTAGATCGGCGCCGTGCAGCCTTCGACGTAGTGCACGTACGCGTCCTCGTCGACGATGATCAGCGTGCGCTCGAACTGGCCCATGTTCTCCGCGTTGATGCGGAAGTAGGCCTGGAGCGGCAGGTCGACGTGGACGCCCGGCGGCACGTAGATGAACGAGCCGCCCGACCAGACGGCCGAGTTGAGCGCCGCGAACTTGTTGTCGTTCTGCGGGATGATCGTGCCCATGTACTCGCGGACGATGTCCTCGTGCTCGCGGAGCGCCGAGTCCATGTCGAGGAAGAGCACGCCGCGGCTGGTGAGCTCCTCCTTGAGCTTGTGGTAGACGACCTCGGACTCGTACTGGGCGCCGACGCCGGCGAGGTACTTCTTCTCCGCCTCCGGAATCCCGAGCTTGTCCCACGTGTCCTTGATGTCCGCGGGCAGGTCCTCCCACTTGTCGGCCTGCTTCTCGGTCGGGCGGATGTAGTAGTAGATGTTGTCGAAGTCGATCTCGGCGACGTTGCCGCCCCACGTCGGGAGCGGGCGCGCGAAGAAGTAGTCGAGCGACTGGTGGCGGAACTTCCGCATCCAGTCCGGCTCGTCCTTGTGCGACGAGATCGCGTCGACGAGCTCGTGCGAGAGGCCGCGGCCGGACTTGAAGAAGTAGTCCTCCGCGACGTGGAAGCCGTACTTGACCTCGTAGTCGGAGCCGATCCCCTTGACGATCTCGGTCTCGGTAACGGCGGTCATGCGGTCACCTCCTCGCGGACTGGCTCTTCCTCGACGCCGAACGCCTTGTAGCCCTCGGCCTCGAGCTCGTGCGCGAGCTCCGCGCCGCCCTCGGCGACGATCTTCCCGCCGACGAAGACGTGCACGTAGTCGGGCGTGATGTAGTTGAGGATCCGCTGGTAGTGGGTGATTACGAGCGCGCCCATGTCGGGGCCGACGAGGCTCTTCACGCCACCCGCGACCACCTTGAGCGCGTCGATGTCGAGCCCGGAGTCGGTCTCGTCGAGCACGGCGATCTTCGGCTTCAGCACGGCCATCTGCAGGATCTCGACGCGCTTCTTCTCGCCGCCGGAGAACCCGTCGTTGAGATACCGGCCGGCGAGGTCCTTCGACACGTCGAGCGACTCCATCGCGGCCATGAGCTCCTTGCGGAACTCGGGCACGCGGACCGGATCGTCGACGCCGCCGTTTCGCGCCTTGCGCGTCGCGTTCACAGCGGAGCGGAGGAAGCTCGCGATCGTCACCCCCGGAACGGCGTGCGGGTACTGGAAGGCAAGGAAGAGGCCGCGCTGCGCGCGCTCGTCGGCGCTCATCTCCACGACGTTCTCGCCGTCGAGCAGGATCTCGCCCTCGGTGATCTCGTAGGCCGGGTGGCCCATGAGCGCGTAGGCGAGCGTGGACTTCCCGGATCCGTTCGGGCCCATGATCGCGTGCACCTCGTCCGTCATCACGGTGAGGTCGACGCCCTTGACGATCTCGGGGCCTCCTCCTTCGAGGCTGACGTGCAGGTTCTTGATCTCGAGCGAAGCCAAGCTTTAACAGCCCTTCTGCCGATATTTGCAGGGTGAGCCCGGTGGGCTCGTGACGCGACCCAGTCTACCGACTACCCCTCGTCCGACCGGGTCTCGTAAAGGGTGTTGCCCACACCGGGCCGCTGCTATCCTCGAACCATGCCAGGCGGATTGAGTATCTGGGAGCTCTTGATCGTCTTCGCCGTCCTGCTTCTGCTCTTCGGGGCGAAGCGGCTGCCGGAGATGGGCAAGTCGCTCGGCCACGGAATGCGCGAGTTCAAGGATGCGGTGACCGGCACCAAGGTCGACGACGTCGACGAGCGGCCGCAGGTTCCCGCTCAGACGACGGCGCCTGCGCCGCCGCCCGCTCCCCCGGCGGCCGCTCCCGCGGCTCCGCCGCCCGCGCCACCGGCCGACACCGAGCACGTCTCGAGTTAGGCGGCGCCCATGGCCCGCCTGCCGCGTCGGCTCCGGCACGGTGAGAGCGCCACGCTCGTCGAGCACCTGGACGAGCTTCGCTCGCGGATGATCGTGTCGCTCCTCGCGCTCGTCGCGGGGATCTGCATCGCCTTCCCCTTCCACGAGCGGATCGTCGGCTGGCTCGAGGAGCCGCTCCCCGAGGGACGCAAGCTCGTCACCTTCGGCGTGACCGAGCCGTTCTTCACGTCGTTCAAAGTCTCGCTCGCGGCCGGCTTCCTGCTGGCGCTCCCGGTCATCCTCTGGCAGATCTGGAGCTTCCTCGCCCCGGCGTTCACGGAGCACTCGCAGCGCATCGTGGCGATCTTCGTCGCGATCGCGACCGCGCTTCTCGCCGCCGGGCTCGCGTTCGGCTACTGGGTCGTCATGCCGAAGGCGCTGAACTTCCTCGTGAACTACGACTCGGAGCTCTACGACGTCCAGATCCGCGCCAGCTACTACATCTCCTTCGTGACGCTCGGGCTGCTCGCCTCCGCGCTCATGTTCCAGCTGCCGATCTTCATCCTCGCCCTCGTGCGGCTCGGGGTGCTCACGTCCGCGACGCTCAGGCGGAACCGCCGGATCGGGGTCGCGCTCATCGTCGTCTTCGCCGCGCTCCTCCCGACCGTCGACCCGATCTCGCTCGCCTTCGAGGCGATCCCGCTTCTCATCCTGTTCGAGGCCTCGATCTGGGCGTCGGTCTTCTTCGAGAAGCGCTGGCACGCATCCGGGTCGCTGCCGACCGAGCCGCTCACGGGCACCGAGTGAGGATCCTCTCCGCGGACTGGGTGCTCCCCGTGGACGGGGAGCCGATCCGCGACGGCGCCGTCGCGCTCGAGGGAGACCGGATCGGGGCGGTCGGCACGCGCGACGACCTCGGCGAGGGCGAGCGCTTCGACGACGCGGTGATCTTGCCGGGGCTCGTGAACGCGCACTCGCACCTCGAGTACGCCGTCTATCCGGGCTTCGCGGACGGCGAGCCGTTCGAGCGCTGGATCGCGACGCACGTGGAGCGCAAGCGCCGGCTCGAGCCCGGCGACGCGCTCGCGATCGCACGACTAGGAGCGGCCGAGTGCCTAGCGTCCGGGATGACCACGGTCGGCGACGCGAGCTTCTCCGGCACCGCGGCGCCCGCCTGCGACGAGCTCGGCCTGCGGGCGATCGTCCACCTCGAGGTCTTCGGGGACGAGGACGCGATCGCCGAGCAGTTCGAGCCGACCCACGCCGAGATCGAGGAGTACCTCTCCGACCGCGTCCGGCTCGGCGTCTCGCCGCACGCGCCCTACACCTGCTCGACGGCGCTCTATCGCGCGGCGACCGAACTCGGTCTTCCCGTCGCAACGCATCTCGCCGAGTCGCAGGCTGAGCAGGACTGGATGCGCGCGGGGAGCGGGTCGTGGCTCGACGTCCCCGAATTCCCCAAGCCGCCCGGCGAGACGGCCGTGCGCCACCTCGCCGCGGAGGGCCTGCTCTCGCCGCGCATGACGGCGGCCCACTGCGTCCAGGTGGACGCCGAGGAGATCGCGCTCCTCGCCGAGCACGACGTCGCCGTCGCGCACTGCCCGCGCTCGAACGCGATGCTCGGCTGCGGCATCGCGCCCCTGGCCGACCTGCTCGCCGCCGGCGTCCGCGTGGGCCTCGGAACGGACAGCCCGGCCTCGACTCCCTCCTTCGACATGTTCGCCGAGCTGCGCGCCGCGGTCCTTTTCGCGCGCGCCCGCGAGAAGCGGCCTGACGCACTAAGCGCGAAAAGCGCCCTGAGAGCCGCTACGCTTGGAAGTGCAAGCGCGCTCGGTCTCGCCGACGAGATCGGGTCGCTGGCACCGGGCAAGCGGGCCGACCTCACCGTCGTCTCGTTCGCCGGGTCGCCCTACCTGCCCTGGGAGGACCCCGCCGCGGCGGTCGTCTTCGGAGGATCCCCCGGGCGCGTAGAGCGCACCATCGTCGACGGAGAAGACCGGTACAGGAAGGGAGGGATGGCGTGGCAAAAGCTTCGGCACGAAGCCGCGGAGGCGCGCGGCCGCATGGTCGGCGCCAGACATCCAACCCCGAAGACCTGATGTTCTTCCCTCGCCTGCGCAAGCGGGCGAAGTGGGTCTTCGCGTTCCTCGCGCTCGTCTTCGCGCTCTCGTTCGCGTTCCTCGGCGTCGGCGCCGGCGGCTCGGGCATCGGCGACTACATCTCCCAGCTCTTCCACACGCAGAGCGCCACGGGCACGCCGTCGATCGACGCCGCCCAGGCCAAGGTGAAGAAGGATCCGAAGAACGCGGCCGCGCAGCTCGAGCTCGCAAACGCGTACCAGACCGCAAACCGGACGGACGACGCGATCGCGGCGCTCGTGGCCTACACGGCGCTCAAGCCGAAGGACGCCGACGCGCTCCAGCAGCTCGCCAGCCTGTACCTCATCAAGGCGACCGCGGCGGAGCAGCGCGCGCAGGCCGTCCAGTCCTCGGACTCGGGCGCCTTCTTCGACAACCTGATCATCAACCCGAGCTCGAAGCTCGGCACGGCGCTCGGGCAGCCGCAGATCTCCGAGCTCGAGCAGCAGAAGATCCAGAAGGCCTACTCGGACGCGGCCGTCGAGGCGTCGGGCGCGCACTCGAAGGAGGCCGAGATCTGGCAGACGCTCACAACGCTCCAGCCGGACAACACGAGCTTCCTGACCGAGCTCGGCCGCGCGAAGGCCCAGAGCGGCGACCTGGACGGCGGCCTGGCCGCGTTCAAGAAGTTCCTCGTGGTCGCGCCGGACGATCCGAACGCGGATCAGGTCAAGCAGATCATCAAGCAGATCGAGCAGCAGAAGAAGGCCCAGCAAGCGGCCGCCGCAAGCGCTCCCACGGTTACGACCGGCGGGTAAGCGGAACGTCCGTACCGGGTAAGGTACGGCGCTCAATGCGACGGGGGGCTTTCCGATGAACTTCGAGATCAAGACCGAGAAGCTGGACGGCGACGCCTACGTGATCGCACTCGCCGGGGAGGTCGACCTCTACACCGCCCCGGAGTTCAAGGAGGCGCTCCTCGAGGCGATCGGCGACGGGGCGAAGACGATCGTCGTCGACCTGACGGACACGACGTTCATCGACTCGACCACGCTCGGCGTGCTGGTCGGCGGCGTGAAGCGCCTGCGTCACCGAGGGTGGGCAGCTCCTGCTCGTCTGCAGCGACCAGAACATCATGAAGATCTTCGAGATCACGGGGCTCGACAAGGTCTTTCCGATCCACGCGACTCGCTCTGAGGCCCTTGAGGCGACCGACACCCCCGCGGCGCAGGCCTAGCCTCCGCCTCGCGGCCGTGCTCGCGGCCGCGGCGGCGCTCCTCACCGCAGGCTGCGGCGAGAAGGTGACGTCCACGCAGGGCGCCGACACGGCGAACGGGAAGCAGCTCTTCGTCGAGAAGTGCGGGAGCTGCCACACGCTCGCCGACGCCGGAACGAACGGGCAGGTCGGCCCGAACCTCGACGAGGCGTTCAAGTACGCGCGGGAGGACGGCTTCGACAACTCGACGATCTTCGAGGTCGTCCTCGAGCAGATGAAGATCCCGGGCGCGCCGATGCCGCAGTTCGACGACCCGGACGACAAGGCGAACTACCTCACCGAGCAGCAGCTCACGAATGTGGCGGCCTACGTCGCCTCGGTCGCAGGGAAGGCCGTCGCGGGCGGCGCGACGTCCACCGGGACGGGCACGCAGGCGGCGTCGGATCCGAAGGCGATGTTCACGCAGAGCTGCGGAAGCTGCCACACGATGGCCGCCGCCGGGACGACCGGGACCGTGGGCCCGAACCTCGACGACCTGAAGCCCTCGCTCCAGGCCGCGATCGAGCAGATCACGAACGGCGGCGGCGGCATGCCGCCTTTCAAGGGCCAGCTCACGGACGCCCAGATCAAGGCGCTCGCGCAGTACGTCGTCGACTCGACGAGCGGCTAGCCGGCTTCGCGCTCGCGCTCGAGATCCACGACCACGTGGGTGATCTGGCACGGGTAGGTCTCGCGCGCGCGGCCGACGAGATCCCGCTCGAGCCAGTTCGAGCGGCCCGGCGGGTGGGTCGACACGATGATCTCGTCCGCGGGGAACGCGCGGAGCGCGTCGCCGATCGCCTGGAGGGGGTCGTCGTCGCCGACCTGGCCGCTCGCGCCCACGCCGGCCGTCCGGAGCGCCGCGAGCGACGCGTCCAGCCGTTCCTGCGCCTGGGCCCGCGCGCCGTCCTCGTCCGACGTCCAGTGCCGGATCCGGGAGTTCAGCGCCGGCGTGACGACGAGCACCTCGGACGGCCCCTGACTCGTGTGGGCGACGACCTCGTCGCGGAGCGCCGTGCCGGCGACGGTCTCGTTCGCGACGACGAGGACGCGATGGACGCCGTCCGGGCGGTGCCGGTCCCACACCGCCGGCTCGGTCACCTTCGGGTCGCTCTTCAGGAAGAACCCGACGGCGATCCCGACCGCGAGCGCGAGGAAGACGACGAACCCCACCTTCGGGCCGCCGAGCCAGACCGCGAGCCCGACGACGGCCGCGAGCGCCACGACGACGAGCACGAAGCTGAAGGCCTCGGCTTCCGTTCGCAGCGGATTTCGCACGCGGCTCCCCCTAGATCACGTACACGACCGTGAACACGACTATCCACATTACGTCCACGAAGTGCCAATAGATCCCGGGGATCTCGACGCCGAGGTGGTCGTGGCCTTCGGGGCCGTAGTGCCCGCGGATCGAACGGACGAGCGCGAAGGCGAGGAGGTTGAGCCCCACGAAGACGTGCGCGCCGTGCAGGCCGGTCAGGCCGAAGAAGGTCGAGGCGAAGGCGTCCGACCCGGGACCGAAGCCGATGCGCGAGTACTCGCGGAGCTGGATGCAGAGGAACGTGAGCCCGAGCAGGAAGGTGAGCGAGAGCCCGGCGATGAGTCCCGCGCGGTGGTTCCGCTTGATCGACTGGAGCGCCCAGTGCATCGAGAAGCTCGATGTCACGAGGATGATCGTGTTCAGGAACGCGAGGAAGACCGGCAGGTGGTAGCCCGGCGGCGGCCAGCTCTCGTGCGGGACGACGACGCGCACGAAGAAGAGCGCCGTGAAGAACGACCCGAAGAGCATGATCTCCGAGGCGATGAAGAGGTAGATCCCGAGGAGCCGCGCGTCCACGCGCGAGCTGACGTTCGCGGTGGGCGGCCCGTGGTGCTCGTGCTCGTGTCCGGGGGAGACCGACGCAGCTTCCATCAGGCTCTCGCCTCCGCGGGCTCGACGACGACGTGCGTGAGAGGGAGCTTGGTCTCCTTGCGGATCCGCTCCGGCACGTCGCGGCGGAGCCAGCCCGACGTCGCATGCGGGAACGTTGAGAGGATGATCTCGTCCACGCGCTCGTCGTGGACCGCGTTGATCGCGGCCGCGACTGGGTCGGGATCGCCGACGCGGCCGGTGGCCTCGACGCCCGCGGCGTGGAGCTGCGCGAGCGTCCGGTCGACGCGGTTCTCGGCGCCAGGCGGGTCGGCCGGGACGACGACGGTGAACTCGGCGGGCGACTGGCGGGCTCGCTCCTGCACGGCCGCGAGCACCGGCGCGCCGACGACGGTCTCGCTCCCGAGGACGAGGACGTGCGCGCGCTCGCGCGGCTCGGTCAGGTCGACGACGACGTGCTCGACCGGGATCGGGTCGGCGATCCGCCGGGCCCGCTCGACGAGGTCGCCGCGCAGCCAGCCCGAGCGCGTCTCGGGGTGCGTCGAGATGATCACCTCGTCGGGCTCGTACTCCGCGAGCCCGTCACGGAGCGCGTGCACGGGATCGGGGTCGACCACCGCGCCACGTGCCGCGATGCCGGCCTCGTGTAAGAGGTCGAGCGTCCGGCGGAGGCGGCGCTCGGCGGCCGAGCGGCGCTCGTCCTCGTAGACGACGTACCCGGCACGCGGAGCGTTCTGCGGGCTGATGACGGTGACCCGGATCGGCCCCTCCGCCGCGCGCTCGCGCAGGAGGTCGAGGAGCGATCGGCCCACGACCGTCTCGTTCGCGAGCACGAGGATGTGGCGGACGCCGTCCGCGCGCTCGCTCATACGAGCTCCTCGAGCGGCGCGGGCTTGTGGCCCTCGGTGGTCGGCTCGCCGTGCACGATCGCGTGGCGCGCGCCCGGCGTGCCGTACTCGTACGGGCTCCCGACCACCTGCGGGATCTCGTCGAAGTTGAAGACGGGCGGCGGCGACGACACCTGCCATTCGAGCGTCAGCGACCGCCACGGGTTCGCGGGCGCGATCGGCCCCGACCGCCAGCTCGTGATCATGTTGTAGAGGAAGACGAGCGTCGACGCTCCGAGCGCGAACGACGCGATCGAGATGAAGAAATTCCAGTTCCCGAAGGCTGCGTCGTAGTCGGCGACCCGGCGCGGCATCCCGCGGATCCCGATGTAGTGCATGGGGAAGAACGTCAGGTTGAAGCCGACGAACGTCATCCAGAAGTGGATCTTCCCGAGGCGCTCGTTGTACATCCGCCCGGTCATCTTCGGGAACCAGAAGTAGATCCCGGCGAAGATCGTGAAGAGCGAGCCGCCGAAGAGGACGTAGTGGATGTGGGCGACGATGAAGTACGTGTCGCTCACGTGGATGTCGATGGGCACGGAGCCGAGGTAGACGCCCGAGAGCCCGCCTATGACGAACATCGTGAGGAAGCCCATGGCGAACAGCATGGGCGTTTTGAAGTGGATCCTCCCCTCCCACATCGTGGCGAGCCACGAGAACACCTTGATGCCGGTCGGGACGGCGATGATCATCGTCGTCACCATCATCGGGACGCGCAGCCACGCGGCCATGCCGCTGACGAACATGTGGTGCGCCCACACGGAGAACCCGAGGATCAGGATGGCCATCAGCGACAACGCCATCAGCCGGTAGCCGAAAATCGGCTTCCGTGCAAAGACGGAGATCACCTCCGAGGCGATGCCGAAGCCGGGCAGCATCATGATGTAGACGGCCGGGTGCGAGTAGAACCAGAAGATGTGCTGGTACCCGATCACGTAGCCGCCCTTGGCCGGCTCGAAGAAGCCGGTGTGCAGCACGTGGTCGAAGAGGATGAAGAACTGCGAGCCGGCGATGAACGGCGTCGCGATCACGACGAGGGTCGACGTGGCGAAGTTCGCCCAGACGAGCAGCGGCATGCGCCAGAAGGTCATCCCCGGCGCGCGCATGGTGATGATGGTCACCAGGAAGTTGAGGGCGGTCATGATCGACGACGCGCCCGCCCACTGGACGCCCATCTGGAACATGAGGTTCCCGTCGGGCTGCTGCACGGCGAGCGGCGCGTAGTTCGTCCAGCCGGCCGCGAACGGACCGATGATGAAGCTCGAGAGCATCATCAGGCCGGCGATCGGGAGGAGCCAGAACGAGAGGGCGTTCAGGCGCGGGAACGCCATGTCGGGCGCGCCGATCATGAGCGGGATCACGTAGTTCCCGAGCCCGGCGAACGCGGGGATGACGAACAGGAAGATCATCAGCGAGGCGTGCACGCTGAAGAGGCCGTTGTAGGCCTGGGTGGACACGAACTGCATGCCGGGCTGCGCGAGTTCTGCGCGCATGAACATCGCCAGGAGGCCGGCGGCGACGAAGAAGAAGATCGTCGTCACGAGGTACTGGACGCCGATCACCTTGTGGTCGGTGTTGACCCGGAAGTAGTCGCGCCATGAGTAGGCGCCGTGTCCCGAGTGGTCCTCGGCGCGCGACGGGCGGCCCGAGATCCAGTAAGCCCAGTAGTCGAAGCCGCCGATCCCGGCGAGGAAACCGAGGGGCGTCGTGACCATCAGCACCGTGATCCACACGGGCTCGAGGAGGAGCGGGTCCCACCCGAGGATCGCGCGCCACGCGGCGACGATTCCCGTCCCGACGAGGAAGCCGACGGGAGTCGTCCAGGCCGCGCGCAGCCAGCCGGGCGCGAGCAGCCGTTTGAGGCCGCGGGGCCCGCTCGACGGCGGTGCGTGGACCTGCTCGGGTGCGGCCACGGTCGTCATCGCGTCGCCGACCCCTGGAGGAACTCGACGAGCGCGTCGATCTGCTCCTTCGAGAGCGAGTCCTGGAAGGTGGACGGCATCACGTTCGGCTGGTATCCGGCAGCGATCTCGGCGTTCGGATCGACGATCGACTCGCGGATGAAGTCCGCGTCCTTCCCGGCGAGCACCTTATCGAGGTCGGGACCGACCTCCGCAGTCGCGCCCGCGGCCTTGAACGTGTGGCAGCCCGCGCACCCGGCGCTCGCGAAGATGGACTTGCCGTCGGCGGCGCCGCCGGCCCCTCCGGCGGCGGCCGGGGGCTTCGCCGCCGCCCATTTCGCGTAGTCGGCCGCGGAGAGCACGCGCGCCTGCGACCGCATGACGGCGTGGCCGAGCCCGCAGAGCTCGGTGCAGATGAGGTCGTACGTGCCGACCTTGGTCGGCGTGATGGTCAGCGTCGTGATCACGCCGGGCACGGCGTCCTGCTTCATGCGGAACTCGGGCACCCAGAACGAGTGGATCACGTCCTTCGACGTGATGAGGAGCTCGATCGGCTTGTCCACCTCGAGCACGAGCTCGCCCGTCGTGCGCTCCGGATCGGCGTACTTGAAGCTCCACGCGAACTGCTGCGCCGTGACCTCGATCCGCTTCGAGTCCGAGGGCGTGTCGGTGATCTCGGCGAGGACGACGGCGCTGAAGACCGACATCGCGATGACGAGGACGGTCGGGATCGCCGTCCAAACGATCTCGAGGCCCGTGTGCCCGTGGATCGGCGAGCCGTCGTCCATGTCGTCGGGCGGCGCCCGGAACTTCCAGCACTCGTAGACGGCGACGCCGGCGACCATGGCGAAGATGACCGCGCAGATGATCGCGACGAACCAGAAGACCTCGTCCACGTCGTTCGCCTGGGTGGAGGCGGCGTCCGGAAGCCACGGGATGAAGTACGCGAACGCAAAGGTGATCACCCCGGCCACGAGGCCGATCAGAACCATCTGGATGACCGCGCGCCTACGCATGCCCGAGCGGCCCGAACCCTAACGAACCCGCACCCCGAACGAGGGCCGCACCAGCAGGGGTTAAGTGCGGTTCGCCACGTCGCGTTTTCCGTCGCCCGCCGCGGATGATTCCACGCGTGTGCGCGCCCTCAGCGCGGCTCGCCGGAGTCGAAGCCGTCGGGCGCCGCACGGCGCGACCGGGCGGACTAGGAGGAGACGAGCGGCAGCGGCTTCACGATGCCGACGCCGCGCTCGCGCTTGCTCTCCGCGACCGTGCGTGCGAGCTCGACGATCGCCTGCGAGACCTCGGCGTCGGGCTCGGCCAGGACGATCGGCTCGCCCTCGTCGGCGAGCGCGGCGAGGCGCGGGTCGAACGGGATCCGCGCGAGGAGCGGCGCCTCGATCTCCTCCGAGAGCGCCTGTCCGCCGCCGGAGCCGAAGAGCTCCTCGCCCGAGCCGGTCATGTACGCCATGTTCTCGACGACGCCGAGGAGGCGCATGTTCGTCTTCCGCGCCATCTGCGCGGCCCGCACGGCGACCTGCTGCGCGGCCCGCTGCGGCGTCGTGACGACGAGCGCCTCGGCGCGCGGGAGGAGCTGGCCGAGCGAGATCGCGACGTCGCCCGTGCCCGGCGGCATGTCCACGACGAGCGTGTCGAGCTCGCCCCAGTGGACGTCCGAGAGGAACTGCTCGAGCGCCCGGTGGAGCATCGGCCCTCGCCACATGACCGGCGCGTTGTCGTCGAGGAAGAAGCCGATCGACATGACCTTGAGGTCGCCGCGGACGGGCGGGACGATCATCCGATCCACGGTGATCGGCCGCTGGTGGACGCCGAGCATGTGCGGGATCGAGTAGCCGTAGACGTCGGCGTCCACGATGCCGACGCGCTGCCCGAGCGTCGTGAACGCGGCGGCGAGGTTCGCGGCCAGCGAGGACTTGCCGACGCCGCCCTTGCCGCTCGCGACCGCGACCACGCGGGTCGAGGCGTCCACGGAGATCCCCGGCGTGCGCTCGGCGACGCCGCCGCGCAGCCGCGTCGTGAGGGCGGTCTTCTCCTCCGGCGTCATGACCGAGAACGTGAGCCCGACGGACTCGACGCCGAGCGGGCGCAGCGCGTCCGCGACCTGGGTCTCGAAGCTCGCGCGAAGCGGGCAGCCGGCGGTGGTCAGCGCGATCTCGACCTCGGCCCGCGTGCCCTCGACCTCGGCGCGGCGCACCATGTCGAGCTCGATCACGGAGCGGTGGAGCTCGGGGTCGATCACGCGCTCGAGCGCGGTGAGGATGTCGTCGCGGGTCGGCGTCACGTGATCTACCCTAGCAGCGCACCGGACGCCCGAAATTCCCTGCTACCACGCATTTTTTTGATCGATCCCGCCAGCCTCCCCGCCCGCCTCGAAGGCCGCGTCGTCGTCCTCGAGCCGCTCCGCCGTGACCACGGGCCAGGGCTCTACGACGCGATGCAGGATCCGGAGATCTGGAGCTGGCTCCCGATCGCGCAGCCGACGACCGAGGAGGCCTTCGCGGCCTGGCTCGACACGGCGCTGGGGAACGCCGAGGCGGGCGTCGAGGTCCCGTTCGCGCAGCTCCGCGCCTCGGACGGGACGCCGATCGGCAGCACGCGGTTCATGACGATCCGGCCGGAGCACGACGGCGTCGAGATCGGCTGGACGTGGCTCGCGTCGAGCGAGTGGGGGACCGGGGCGAACGTCGAGGCGAAGCTCCTCCTCATGCGCCACGCGTTCGAGACGGTCCGCTGCATGCGGGTCGAGTTCAAGACGGACGCGCGGAACGAGCGCTCGCGGGCCGCGCTCGCCGCCCTGCCCGCGCAGTTCGAGGGCATCTCGCGCAAGCACATGCTCGTCCGCGACGGCCGGCTCCGCGACTCGGCCTGGTACGCGGTCACGAACGACGACTGGCCCGAGGTCGAGGCCGCGCTCGAGGCCCGGCTCGACGCGAAGCTCGGCAGCCGCGGTGCGTAGGCTTTCGGAATGACGCTTCGGCTCCTCGCCGCGCTCTTCGCCGCGGGTCTCGCCCTCGCCGCGGCCGGCTGCGGTGACGACAAGTCGGGCGCAACCGGGTCCGCGGCGCAGACATCCGGCACGCCCACGTCGGGCACGCCGACCGGCGGAATGCCCACCACCGCCGACACTGGTACAACGCCGGCCGCCGCCGACACGGTCGGCTACCACGTCTGGTTTACGAAGAACGGCAACCTCGCGCCCATGTGGATCGAGGGCGAGAAGACGCTCGGCGTCCTGACCGAGGCGATGAAGCTCCTGCTCGCCGGGCCACCCTCCGGCTCAGGGCTCGACACGACGATCCCGGCCGGCACCGAGGTGCACGACCTCGGCTTTGCGAACGGCACCGCGACGCTCGACCTGAGCACGCAGTTCGCCGAAGGCACGGTCGACCGCGCGCGGGTCGGCCAGGTCGTCTACACGCTGACGCAGTTCCCGACGGTGAAGAAGGTGCAGCTGACCGTGGAGGGCAAGCCCGTGGCCGGCGCACCGCCCAACCCGCAGGCCCGGAGCGACGCGTACGAGGAGATCCTCCCGGCGATCGTCGTCGTGAGCGCCGACCGGCCTCGACCCGGTGAAGAGCCCGCTCACCGTCACCGGCACCGCCGACGTCTTCGAGGCCAACGTGACGATCAAGGTGCTCGACGAGGGCGGCAACGAGCTGGCCTCGACGTTCACGACCGCGACGTGCGGGACCGGCTGCCGCGGCACGTTCGCGAAGCGCGTCTCGTTCGACGCGGAGCCGGGCGCCAAGATCACCCTCGTGCTCGCGGACGACGACGCCGACGGCGACGGAAAGCCGTCGCACGAGGTGAAGATCCCGCTCGTCGTCGGTTAGCCAAGCAGCACGGCGAGCTCGGCGCAGCGCTCCGGCGTCCCGGCCGCGACCACCTGCGAGCGGCCGACGAGGTCGAGCTTCGCCTCGCCGAACGGCCGGTTCGTGGGCAGGTCGATGGCGATCCCGCGCTCGTGGAGGAGGAGCTGCGCGGCGGCGATGTCCACCGACCGGGCGGGCTTGAGCGAGCACACCGCGTCCACGCGCCCAGCGGCGAGGTGGCAGAGCGAGAGCGCGAGCGAGCCGAGCACACGGGTCCGCTCGGCCGTGCCGAGGAACGCGGGCAGGTGCGCGGCGATGAGCTCGGTCGTCGTCCCTTCGAGCGCCAGCATCTCGATCGTGTCCTTGGGGCCGGGGAGGGTGAGCGGCTCGCGGTTCAGGAACGCGCCCTCGCCGCGGATCGCCGTCCACTCCTCGCCGGTGCCGTAGTCGCGGACGAAGCCGGCAACCACGTCGTCCATCGTCGGCCCGTCGGCGACGGCGATCGAGAGCGCATAGAACGGAAGGCCGCGCTTCGCGTTCACGCTGCCGTCGATCGGGTCCACCACGACGTAGCACCCGGCCTCGTTGCGCCCGAACGTCCGCTCGCCGAGCTCCTCGGAGAGGACCGTGAACTCGGCGCCGCCGGCGGCCACGTCTTCGAGCACCCCGAGCACGGCGCCCTCGGCCTCGGCGTCCACCACGGTCGTCTCGTCGCCGCCCTCGCCGGTGCCGACGCCCAGCTCGCGTTCCTCTCGCGTCGGCAGCGCCTCGAGCGCGCGGGCGACGGCGTCGCCTGCACGGCGACACACGTCGAGCCACTCGGCCGGCGTCATTCGTCGAACGGCGCGAGGACGAGGCCGCTCGTGAGCTTCGGGAAGAAGTACGTGCTCTTCTGCGGCATGACCTCACCGGCGAGCGCGACGGCCTCGACCTGGTCCACGGTCGGCGCTCGAACGAGGAAGGCCGCGGCCGCCCGGCCCTCGCGGACCGCATCCTCGGCCTCAGCGGCGCTCGGGGTGAAGCGCACGTCGGCGAGCTCGAGCCCGTCGAGCGCCGCCGTGTCGAGGACGCCCACCGGCGTCCCGTCGGACTCGGCCTCGGCGAGGCGAGCGCCGTCGCGGTCGAGCAGCACGAAGCCCGGCTGCTCCCGGCCGAGCCCGTCGAGCGCGGCGAGCGGGTCGCCGACCGCCGTCACCCGGAAACGGCCGTTCAGCGCCGGCACGGGCTCGCCTGCGAGCCGGTGCGTGGGAAAGATCTCGAGCCCGGGATCGGTGCGGCTGACGAGCGCGGCGAGGACATGCGCCGTCTCCTCGGTCCCCTGCTCCTCGTGGTAGCGGAGCGCGGTCTCGTAGCGGTGGTGGCCGTCGGCGATGACGAGCGGCGTGCGGATGGACTCGGCGAGCGCCGTCGCAGCCGGCTCGGGCACGCGCCAGAGGCGCACGTGGACGCCGTCGAAGTCGACCTCGATCTCCGGTGGCGCGGCCGGGTCGTCCGGCGACGGGCCGTCGTGCATGAGGAAGATCGGCGACAGCTTCGTGTTGGTGGCGCGGAGGAGCTCGAGTCGCTGCGCCTTCTGGCGGCCGAAGGTGCGCTCGTGCGGGTACACCTCGCCTTCGCCGTAGGGCTCGAGCCGGACGCGCGCGAGGAGGCTCCGACGCGTGCGCGCCTCGCCGTCCGGGCCCGTGAAGGACTCGTCCATGACCCACACGGCGGGCTCCGGCTCGCGCGTCAGCACGCCCTCGTCCTGCCAGTCGCGAATGAGACGCCCTGCGTCCTCGACGTCGGACGGGCGGATCAGCCGGACGACGTTGTACGGGCTCGCCGCCAGGAGCTCGTCGCGGCGCTCGTCGGAGATGACGTCGTGGGGCGGCGCGAGAAGGGACTCGAGCGGCCCGGCGACCGCGGGGTCGTAGCGAAGCGCGCGAAAGGGCTTGATCCGGGGCACCGGCCGGAGGCTAGCGGAGCCCGAGATCGTCCGGGACCGCTCGTACACTCGGAGTGGTGAGCGTCGCGCTCCAGCAGGCTGCGGCGCCGGGACGTGCCGGCGGCGACCTCGCCTCCGCCGCGATCGCGGACCTCGTCGAGGACCGCATCGTCGAAGGCGTATACGCGCTCGCCAAGAAACGCCAGCTCCGCACGAAGGCCGGGCGCCCGTACCTCGCGCTCGAGCTCACCGACCCGACGGGGCGGATCGACGGGCGCGTGTGGAGCGACGTCGAGCTTCTCGACCGGCGCTGCCGCGAGGGCGACGCCGTCCGCGTGCTCGCGCGGGTCGAGCGGTTCCGTGACCGGCTCCAGCTCGACGTCCGCTCGCTCGAGCCGGCGCCCGGCGTGGACGCCGGCAAGCTCGTGCCCGCGGCCAGGCGCGATCTCGAGGAGCTGGACGGGTTCCTCGAATTCCTCGCCGAGGAGGTCGCGCACCCGGGTCTCAAGGCCGTCGTCTCGGCCTTCACCGGCGACAACGCCTACCGCGAGCGTCTGCGGACGCTCCCCGCGACACCCGACCGCCACCACTCGTACGCGGGCGGGCTGCTCGAGCACTCGGTCGCGGTCGCGACGCTCTGCCGCGACACCGCCGACCTGCACAAGCGGCTCCGGCGCGACCTCCTGATCGCGGCCGCGCTCCTCCACGACGCCGGACGCACGATCGAGCTCGGGCCCGCCGCCTTCCCGGTACCGACTCCCGAGGGGCGGCTGCTCGGGCACGTCCACCTCGGACTCCGGCTGATCGAAGAGCGCTCCGAGGCCCTCGACGCCGACGTCCGCGCCGAGCTCCTGCACGCGGTCGCCTGCCATCACGACGCGCGGGCGAGCCGGACGGCCGAGGCCCTCGTCCTCTTCCACGCGAACCAGCTCGACGCCGCCGCGGCGACCCTCCCGGTCGAAACACAGTAACCCGGGTAGGTTGGCGGCGTGGAGACGCCGCGGCTCCTGCGGATCTACCTGAACGACCATCTGGCGGGCGCGACGGCGGCAGCGGCGCTCGCCCGGCGGGCTGCGCGCTCGAACCGCGGCTCCGACCTCGGGGCACTGCTCGAGCGCCACGCGAGCGACCTCGCCGCCGAGAAGGAGACGCTCCTCGTCGCGATGCAGGCCCTCGGCGTCCGGCGAAACCGCGCCAAGGAGGCGGCCGGGGCTGTCGCCGAGCGGCTCGGCCGACTCAAGCTGAACGGCCGGATCGTCCACTACTCGCCGCTCAGCCGGCTCGTCGAGCTGGAGGGCCTCACCGCGCTCGAAGCCATGAACCGCGGCCTCTGGGAGAGCCTGCGCGCGACGCCCGGCGTCGCCGACCGCATCCCGGCCGACCTCGACCTGCTGGCCGAGGAAGCCGCCCGCCGGCCGGCCGAGCTCGAGCCGTTCCGGCGCGAGGCGGCGCGGATCGCCCTCGTCTCGGACTAGGCTTCGCCGCCGTGCCGATCTCCGACGCAGACATCGAGGCGTACGCGGACCTGGTCGTCCGGGTCGCCCTCAACGTCGAGGAGGGCCAGACGGTCGGCATAAGCGCCTACGTCGAGCACGCGCCGTTCGTCCGCGCGGTGGCGAAGAGCGCATACGCCGCGGGCGCGCGCTACGTCGACGTCCTCTACTTCGACGAGACCGTGCGGCGCACGATGATCGAGGACGGCCCCGACGACATGCTCGGCTGGTCGCCGCCCTGGCGGCTCGACCGCCGGCGCTCGATGGAGCACAACGCGTACCTCACCGTGCGCGGCCACCCCGATCCGCACCTGTTCGACGGCGTCGACGGCTCGCGCCTCGCGCGCGCACGGCTCCACGAGGAGGACGCGCTCCTCCTTCACCAGGTCACGCGAAGCCTCGTGAACTGGGCGATCGTCGCGTACCCCACCGCCGGCTGGGCGAAGACCGTCCTCGGCGAGCCCGACGTGGACCGTCTCTGGGAGGCGATCAGGCACACCGTGCGGCTCGACGAGGCCGACCCGGTAGCCGCCTGGAACGACCACGTCGCCCGGCTCGTCGGCCGCTCTGCTGCGCTGAACGAGCGGCATTTCGACGCGATCCGGTTCCGCGGGCCCGGCACCGACCTCACCGTCGGCCTGCATCCCGGCTCGACCTGGCAGAGCGCCCGCGCCGAGACGGTGTGGGGGCGCGTGCACGTGCCGAACATGCCGACCGAGGAGGTCTACACGACCCCGGATTCGCAGCGGACCGAGGGCACGGTGCGCTCGACGCGGCCGCTCTTCCTCCAGGGAACGATCGTGGAGGGGCTGGAGA
The DNA here is from genome assembly GCA_963720515.1 of uncultured Actinomycetes bacterium. Lineage (GTDB taxonomy): Bacteria > Actinomycetota > Thermoleophilia > Gaiellales > Gaiellaceae. The sequence goes on from OY970397.1 coordinate 1,888,567, forward strand.
TCCGGTTCGAGGGCGGACGCGCCGTGGACGTCCAGGCGGCGCGAGGGGCCGATGTGGTTCGCACGCAGGTCGCGACCGACGCCGGGTCGGCCACCCTCGGCGAGATCGCGCTGGTGGACGGCTCGTCGCGGGTCGGCCAGACCGGAATCACGTTCTTCGACACGCTCTTCGACGAGAACGCGACGGCCCACATCGCCTACGGCCAGGGGTTCTCGGGCGCGGTCGCGGGCGCCGGCGACCTCTCGTCCGACGAGCAGGCCGAGCGCGGCATCTCGACCTCGACGCTCCACACCGATTTCATGATCGGCGGGCCCGAGGTCGAGGTGGACGGCCTCGCCGCCGACGGCACGGCCACGCCGGTCATCCGCGACGACGCCTGGCAGCTCGACTAGCCGGCCGGGCGGCTCGGGACCACGGCGAGGGCCGCGCCCGAACTCCCCGCCCCCCGCCCAGGGAGGGGGGAGGGTCCCGTATTCACGTGGGTTGAACGCTACGGCGACGAGCGCCGCCGCCGTGCGCCGATTCGCAGGCGGACGCGTGACGATTCGCGCGCGGGCGCCGCGGAAGCTCAGACGTTGAAGCGGATGTTCAGGACGTCGCCGTCGGCGACCTCGTACGTCTTGCCCTCGAGGCGCTGGAGCCCGCGCTTCGCGGCCTCGGCGTGCGAGCCGCACTCGACGAGGTCCGCCCAGCCGATCACCTCGCAGCGGATGAAGCCGCGCGCGATGTCGGTGTGGATCTCGGCCGCGGCGTCGAGGGCGGTCTGGCCGTGGCGAAGCGTCCAGGCGCGCGTCTCCTTCTCGCCCGCCGTGAAGAAGCTCAGAAGATCGAGCGCCTCGAAGAGCTGTGGCACGATCGTTCCGAGCGCGGACGGGCCCTCCCGGAACTCGGCTGCCTCCTCGTCGGGCAGCTCGGCGAGCTCGGCCTCGAGCTTCAGGTCGATCCCGCGCGGGCCGTTCTCGACCGCGACGATCGGCTTCGTCGTCAACGGCTCGAGCTCGGGCGGGAGCGGCGAGCCGAAGTCGCGAAGCGCGCCGCCGTCGTCGAGGTGGCCGATGAGCTTCCGGAGCTCGTCGGCTTCGGCGCGCAGCTTCGGGTCGCCCGACTTGGCCTGGGACTCGACCCGCTCGAGGCGCCGCTCGACGTGATCACGGTCGGCGACGAGGAGCTCGAGCTCGAGCGTCTCGAGGTCGCGCTCCGGGCTCGCGTCCGGGGCGAAGCCGTTGAGGACGGCGAGCAGCGCGTCCACCTCGCGCAGGCCGCCGAGGAGCTGGCGGCCGGTGCCGGGGACGTCCACCAGGCGCACAGCGGCCGGGGTCACCTTGCGCGCCGAGACGACCGCGGCGACCTGGCCGAGCCGCTCGTCGGCGATCGGCGCCATCCCAACGTTGGCCTTGTCCGAGACGGTCGCGTACGCCGTGATCTCGGCCCCGGCCTGCGTGAGCGCGTTGAAGAGGGTCGTCTTGCCTGCGTTGGGCAGTCCGACGATGCCGGCCTGGAGCGCCACGGCCCGCAGGCTACGGGACGGGCCTAGGCGTGGGTGTGCTCGAGCCGCTGCTCGAGCGTCCCGATCGCGCGGTGCTGGAGGGCCTTCACCGCGCCCTCGGACTTGCCGAGGATCGCGGCGATCTCCGCGTTCGCGAAGTCGAAGCCGAACTTCAGGGTCAGCACCTGGCGCTGGTCGGGCGAGAGGCCGCCGATCAGCTTCAGCATCGACTCGTGCCCGAGCGCCGTCATGGCCTCGTCCTCGGCGGACGCCTCGAGCACGTCCGGGTACTCGAGCTCCTCCTCGGGCGTCGTGCGCTTGCTCGCACGGAAGTGATCGATGAGCAGGTTGTGCGCGATCCGAAAAAGCCAGGCCGAGAACGGCACCTGCCGCCAGACGAAGCGGTCGATCGACTCGAGCATGCGAATGAACGTCTGGTTCGTCAGATCCTCCGCGTCGTGCCGGTTGCCGACCGAGAGCCGGAGGTAGCCGTAGATCCGGTCGAAGTGGATCCGGTAGATCTCCTCGAAGGCGTCCCGGCTGCCGGTCTGGGCCTGGGCCACCAGCCGTTTGACCCGGACTGTCGGGACACGCTCGGCCGGCTCGGCCGTCGGCGTCGTCGTCCCCGTTCGCTCCGCCAGCATCGCCACCGCGGCAACCCCTCGATCTCGGTACTCGGCCTCACCCGGACGGGGTAGGTCCCTTCGTCGCACATAAGCAGAGAATCGGAGAAGTGCAACCGGCGGCCGAAGGCCGCTAGCGGGCGCTGCCGAAGCCGATCCGCATCTCGCGCGCGGAGCGCTTGACGTAGACGATCGAGCGGAGCGGGAGGACGTAGTGGGCGTTCTCCTCCCCTTCGAGCTCGTAGACGGGCTCGTCCGCGGCCAGGGCGGCGGTGAGCCCGTCGGCCGCCTTGACCGTCGCGGAGACGCTGATCGTCTGGCCGCCGGTGAAGGCGATCTCGAGCTGGACGCGTTCGTCAGCCACTCACGACCTCCGCGAGGACGCCGTGCACCGAATCCGGATGCACGAACGCGACCAGCTTGCCCGCGAGGCCCGGCCGCGGCTCATCGATCACCGTCGCGCCGTTCGCCGCGAGGTCGGCGACCGCCGCAGCGATGTCGTCCACCTCGAAGGCGACGTGGTGCATCGCCGGGCCGCGCTTCGCGAGGAACCGGCCGACCGGCGTGTCCTCGGCGAGCGGCGCGACGAGCTCGATGCGACCGGCGCCGACGCGGAGGTACACGGCGTCGACACCCTGATCGTCCATGCGACCACGGACCTCGACCTCGGCGCCGAAGAGACGCTCGTAGGTCTCGACGGCCTGGCCGAGATCCTCGACCGCCATCGCGACGTGGTGGACTCCGCGGATCTGCACCGCGGGCGATCGTATCCGCTCGCTTCGCGGCGGCGCGGCGACTTCGCTCAGGAGTCGGGCGTGTACGGCCGTGCCGGCAGCGACACGACGCGCGGCGTGCCGACCGACGCGGACGAGTCGGACTCGGTCTCGACGCCCTCGAGGAGCACCGCGAGCTCGGGCCGGTGGAGCGTCTCCTTCTCGAGGAGCTCCACGGCGATCCTGTCGAGCGCGCGGCGGTGCTTGGAGAGGAGGCGCAGCGCCTCCTGGTAGGCGTCGTCGGTCAGGCGGGCCTGCTCCTCGTCGCGCACCTGCTTCGTGTGCTCGGAGAGCGCGTAGTTGTCGGCGCGCATCGTGCGCGACGCGACGTTCTCGCCCATGCCGAACTCGAACACCATGCGGCGGGCGAGGTCGGTGACGCGCTCGAGGTCGTTCGCGGCGCCGTTCGTGACCGCGCCGAAGACGATCTGCTCCGCGGCGCGGCCGCCGAGCATGACCTTCATGAGGTCGCAGAACTCGTCCTTCGTGTGCAGGTAGCGGTCTTCCTGCGGGGTGTTCAGCGTGTAGCCGAGCGCCTGGCCGCGAGAGACGATGGTGACCTTCTGCACCGGCATCGGCTCGCCGACGAGGTGCGACATGAGGGCGTGACCGCCCTCGTGGTAGGCGAGGATCCGCTTCTCCTTCTCCGTGACGACGCGGCGCTGCTGGAGCCCCGCGACGATGCGCTCGATGGCGGCGTCGAAGTCGTCGTGGTCGACCTGGTTCCGCGAGGCGCGGCCCGCGAAGATCGCCGCCTCGTTGCAGATGTTCGCGAGGTCGGCTCCGGTGAGGCCCGCGGTCTGGCGCGCGATGGAGCCCAGGTCGACGTCCTCGCCGAGCGGCTTGCCGCGCGTGTGGACGGCGAGAATCGCTTCGCGGCCGGCGAGGTCCGGGGGCGTGACGAGGATCTGCCGGTCGAAGCGGCCGGGGCGAAGCAGCGCGGGGTCGAGGTCCTCGAGGCGGTTCGACGCGCCGATCAGGACGACCTGCGCCGGGCCCTGGAAGCCGTCGAGCTCGACCAGCAGCTGGTTCAGCGTCTGGTCGTGCTCGCGGTTGTTGCCCATGCCGGAGCGGCGCGTCCCGACAGCGTCGAGCTCGTCGATGAAGACGATCGAGGGCGCGTTCTGGCGCGCCTTCTCGAAGAGCTTGCGGATGCGGGCGGCGCCGACGCCGGCGAACATCTCGACGAACGCGGACGCGCTCTGCGAGTAGAACGTCGCGCCGGACTCGTGCGCGACCGCCTTCGCGAGCAGCGTCTTGCCCGTGCCGGGCGGGCCGTACAGGAGGATGCCCTTCGGGACGCGCGCGCCGAGCCGGCCGAAGCGCTTCGGATCCTGCAGGAAGTCGACGACCTCCTGAAGCTCCGACGCGGCCTCGTCCACTCCGGCGATGTCGGCCCAGGTGACGGCGGTCTTCGAGTCGGGGACGACCTCGGTCGGCTTCACGCGGGGCATCAGGCCGACGGCCTTCCACATGAGCCACACGAGGAGCCCGATGAAGATCAGCGGCCCCCACGTATAGATGATCGCGAGCAGGTAGCGGAGGACGTCGAACAGCGGATCCACCCTCCGCGTATCGGCGGGTGCGGGGCCCGGCTAAAGGACGAGCTCGAGGCGCTCGTTCGGGGTGTAGCGCCGCCCGACCTTGGCGGAGGGACGGCCGTCGGTGAGGACGACGTCGGCCGTGAAGTCGTTCTCGCCACGGATGAGCGCCGAGCCGACCCCGTAGGAGTCCACGGGGACGCCGAGCCGCTCGAACTCCTGGATCTTCTCGACGTCGAAGCCGCCCGAGACGACGATCTTCACGCGCTCGAACCCCTCGGCGTCGAGCGCTGCGCGCACCTTCTCCACGAGCCGGGGGTTGACGCCGCGCGGATCGAAGTAGCCCATCTCCGCCCAGAGCGAGCGGTCGACGAGCGTCTTCGAGGTGTCGAGCCGCACGCCCCAGAGGCGGTCGCCAAGCGCCCGCGCGACGTCGAGCGACGTTCGGACGGAGTCGTTCTCGAAGTCCACGAGGACGGTGACGTTCGTGTCAGGGTCCGAGTGCTCGGCGAACTTCGACGCGGCAAGCACGGTGTTTCCGCCGTAGGCGGCGATGAGGGCGTGCGGGACCGTGCCGATCCCGCGGCCGCCCCACCAGGAGGCCTGCGCGTCGGTCGAGACGCCGATCGCGCCCGCAACGTGCGCCGCGTAGCCGTCGCCCGTCTGCACCCGGTGGTGGTCGTGCCGCGCCGGGAAGAAGAGGATCGGCTTTCCGTTCGCCGCCTCGACGACCTTCCGCACGTTCGTGGAGACGAGCGTTCGCCGGGCGAGGACGCCGAGGTACACGGTCTCGAGGTGCGCGAAGAGCGTGTAGTCGCCCTCGATCGTCATCACGGTCTCATACGGCCCGATCTCGTCGCCGTCGTAGAGGGCGTGGACCGTCAGCGCCTCCCAGTCGTCCGAGCAGAGCTTGAGGACGGCGATCGCCTCGTCCATGCCGCCGAGCACCGCGTGCTTCTTCTGGAAGACCTGCATGACGACACGGGGGTGACGCTCGTCGGCGAGCAGGACATCGCGCGTCGAGTTGAAGTACGCGTCCGTGTAGTAGCCCTCCCGCATCTTCTCGACCGGGAGGTCGAAGATGTCGGGCGGCAGCCTCCGCTGACGGGTCTCGACCGCCATCTCGCGTTCGATTCTACGCCGGGGGCGCTTGGACCCTGCGGGCCGCAGCGCTCAGGCGGCGCCGGGCGCCTCGAGCTCGAGGCACGCGGCGAGCGCCGCCTCCGCGACCTCGAGCTGCTCGGCCGACGGCTCCGCGGTGAGGACGCGCTGCTGGAGCTCATGGCCCGGCCTCGCGAGCGCACGCGAGAGTGGGTGGTCCTCGTTCCGCACCATCCAGCTGAAGAGCTCGACCGAGGCGCCCGCCGCCGCGATCCCGGCAAGGGCACGGGCCACGGGCCGGAACGCCCGGGGAACCGCGCGCGCGAGGACCCCGCCGGCCACCGTCGTGACGACGAGCGGGCCGACCAGGTGCGACCCGCATCGCTCGTGCTCCCGCGTCCGCGGCTCGCCGTGCTCGTAGGTCCCGATCGCAATGTGCTCGGCGCCGTGGTACGCGGCGAGGGCCGTCCCGCGCACGGCGAGCACCGCAGGCGCAAGCGAGAGGGCTGCCGCGAGGCTCTCCTGGAGCACCGGGGTCAGGCGGGTGCGGCGCAGGCGGCGGACGACCAGCGCGGTGCCGGCCAGGCCGAAGAGAAGCACGGGACGCTCGTAGGGCAGCCTCGCCTCGGGGAGCTTTCGCCGGACGACCGGGAGGAGCGCGAAGACCTCGGCCAGGCGTGCTGGTGCCTGGAGCGCGCGGCTCCCGATGTCGGCCGCGCGAAGCGGCTTGCGCCCGGATGCGACGGCGACGTCGCCGGACTCCGTCCGCACGGCGCAGGCCCAGTGGCGCGGCCCGTGCACGAGGACGCCGTTCTCGAGGGCCATCCCGCCCAGCCGGACCCGCTCGCTCGCCATCGCCCGAGTGTACGCACGGCCGCCCGCGCCGGAGCGCGACAAGTGCGAGCGCGAGGCCCGACCACAGAAATCCGAGAACGATCGACGCCATGCCATCGACCGTACCGGCGGAGAACCCCTGTGTTTGTGCCGAATCTGAGCCGGAAGTGCGCCGATTCTCAGTCGGGCGCGCCGACGGCGCGTGCGATGTCCAGGAGGAACCGCGTCCCGAGCTCGACGTCGTCCACCGGGATCCGCTCGTCGGCCGAATGGACGAGGCGCGACGCGAGCTCGGCGCTCATCGCGCGCATGGGGAAAAAGCCGTACGCGATCGTCCCGAACGCCTCGCGCAGGTAGTGGCTGTCCGTGAAGCCCGGAAGCACGACGGGCACCGCGGTGGCACCAGGCGCCTCCCGCTCGACCCACGCCGCGATCGCCGACCAGAGCGGCGTCTCCACGGCCGAGCGCGACCCGCCGACGCCCTCGATCCACTCGAAGTCGTAGTCGCCCTCGCCGAGCCACGCACGGATGGAGGCCTCCGCCTCGGCCTGCGAGTCCCCGGGCAGCAGGCGGCAGTCACAGACGACCTCGCAGGTCCCGGGGATGACGTTCCTCTTGTGCGAGGCGTCGATCATGGTCGGCGAGATCGAGAGGCCGAGCATCGGCTCGACCATCGCCGCGACGGCCGGGTCGAGCCCGTCGAGGCGCGCCTCCAGGTCGTCGGCCGACGGGACGCCGCCGAGGACGGCCCGGAAGAAGGGCTCGGTCTCGGGCAGGAGGCGCCGCGCCGGCCGATACAGGGCAAGCCGCTCGACGAGCGCGGCGGCCTTCACGAGCGCGTTGTCCGCGATCCCCGGCATCGACGCGTGCCCGCTTCGCCCGTGGACGCGGAGGAGGAACGGCGAGCTCATCTTCTCCGCGACCGCGCAGAGGTAGAGCGGCTGGCCGCGCACGATGACGCGGTCGCCGCCGCCCTCGTTCACGCAGTACTCGGCTCGCACGGCGTCGGGGTGCTCGTCGCAGAGCCATGAGAGCCCGTAGCCGGTCGTTCCGACCTCCTCGTCGGCGGTCGCGGCGAGGATGAGGTCGCCCTCGGGCTCGAATCCCTCGCGCGCGAGCGTCGCGACGGCGACCGCCTCGGCCGCGACCTGGCTCTTCATGTCGAGCGCACCGCGGCCCCAGACGCATCCGTCGAGGATCTCGCCGCTCCACGGGTCGACCGTCCACTCGGACGGGTCGGCCAGCACCGTGTCGGTGTGGCCGAGGAAGAGCAACCGCCGTCCGTCGCCGCGGCCTCGGATCCGCGCAACGAGATTCGCGCGCTCGGGGTCCCGCGCGAGCAGCTCGCATTCGACTCCGGCGTCCTCGAGGTAGTCCCGCAGAAGCTCCGCCGCGCGCGTCTCGTTCCCGGGCGGATTCACGGTGTCGAGCCGGATCAGCTCCTGAAGGAGCTCGACCGCTTCGTCGCGCAGGGTCCCGGACGCCATCGCGCGAGCATACTTCGGCCGTGGCCGATCTCTTCTCGGACGCGGCCGACTCGCGGCTTCCCGGCCAGGCGCCGCTGGCCGCGCGCCTGCGCCCTGCGCGGCTCGAGGACTTCGTCGGCCAGGAGAAGGTGGTCGGGCCCGGCACTGCGCTCGCGCTCGCAATCACGGAGGACCGCGTGGGGTCGGCCATCTTCTACGGGCCGCCCGGGAGCGGCAAGACGACCCTCGCGCGGATCGTCGCCGCGACGACCGGCGCGGAGTTCGAGGAGCTTTCGGCCGTCTCGGCGTCGGTCGCGGACGTCCGCCGCGTGCTCGCCGAGGCCCGCGACCGCCTCGGCGGCACCGGGCAGCGAACGATCCTCTTCCTCGACGAGATCCACCGGTTCAACAAGGCGCAGCAGGACGCCCTCCTTCCAGCGGTCGAGAGCGGGCTCGTCACGCTCATCGGGGCGACGACCGAGAACCCGTACTTCGAGGTGAACTCGGCGCTGCTCTCGCGCTCGCAGGTCTACGAGCTCGAGCCGCTCTCCGCGGACGACCTCCTGGTCGTGGTCCAGCGTGGAGCCGAGGAGCTGGGCGCCGAGGTTTCCGGCGAGATCGCCGAGCTCATCGCACGCCGGGCGGGCGGGGACGGGCGCGCCGCACTGAACATCCTCGAGCTCGCGTGGGCGACGGCGCGCACAGCGGACGAGCCCCTCGGGGAGCAGCAGGTCGAGGACGCCGCCCGCAAGCGGCCGCTCGTGTACGACAAGGCCGGCGACGCGCACTACGACTTCACGTCGGCGTTCATCAAGTCGATCCGCGGCTCCGATCCGGACGCGGCGCTCTACTACCTCGCGGCGATGCTCGAGGGCGGCGAGGACGCGCGCTTCATCGCGCGGCGGCTCATCGTCCACGCCTCCGAGGACATCGGCCTCGCGGACTCCCGGGCGCTCCTCGTCGCGGTCGCGGCGGCGCACGCCGTCGAGCACGTCGGCCTCCCGGAGGCGCGCCTGAATCTCGCCCACGCGACGATCTACCTCGCGCGTGCGCCGAAGTCGCGCTCGGTCGTCGCCTCGCTCGGCGCAGCCGCGCGCGACGTCCGCGAGCACGGCGCGGCCCGTCCGCCGAAGTCGCTCCGGGACACGAGCTACCGCTCGGCGGGGAAGCTCGGTCATGGCGAGGGCTACGTCATGCCGACGAAGGACCCAGCCGGATACGACGTCGATCACCTGCCGGACGAGCTCAAGGGGCGGACGTACTACGAGCCGTCCGAATCGGGCGAGGACACCGCCGGCTAGCGGCCGGTCGGGCGGAACGCGGGCGCGCCGATCGGGACCGGCTTCGGCTCGGGCGCCCGGGCGGCGAGCCGCGAGCCGAGGAGAATGAGCCCAAGGCCGACGATCGTGGACACGCCGAACGGCTCGTCCCGGAAGACCACGCCGAGCAGCACGGCGATCCCGGGCGCGAGGTAGGCGACCACCGACGCTCGCCCGGGGCCGATGCTGGCCAGGAGGCGGAAGAAGAGCAGGAAGCCGCCGGCGGTCGAGGCAAGCCCGAGCACGACGAGAGCTCCGACCGCTCCGGCCGAGGGCGCGGACGCCGGCAGGGTGAGCGCGGCGAACGGCAGCAGCATGAGTGCGGAGAGCCCAGTCGTCATCCCGACGACGCCGCGGCCGTCGCGGCCCTTGAACTTCAGCTTCAGGAGCAGGGCGGCGAACGCGTACCCGAGCGCGGTGCCGAGCGCGGCGAGCGCGCCGAGGAGCGCGCCCGAGCCGGTTCCGACATCGAACCCGACGAGGAAGGCGACTCCGAGAAGACCGACGATGAGCCCGCCGAGCCGTGCGCCCGATGCGCTCTCGGACGGGTCGAGCCCGAGCGCGAGGACGGCGATCATGAGCGGCGCGGCGGCGACGAGGATGCTCGTGAGCGACGAGGGGATGCGCTGCTCCGCAAAGCCGAGGAGCATGAACGGGGCGGCCATCTGCACCGCGGCGAGAACGACGAGCCAGCCCGCACGCTCGCGCAGGCCGCTCAGCGCGCCCGAGCGGATCGCGATCGGCAGGAGCACGAGCGCCGCAAGCGCCGTTCGCGCGAACGCGACCCAGGCAGGCGACAGGTCGTCCAACGCCACCGCGATGAAGAGGTACGGGATGCCCCAGAGCACTGAGACAAGGGCGATGAGGAGGAGGGCTCGGCGCGGCATCGACGGGTGAAACGTGTAACGACGGCGGTCTGTGAGATCTGCCCGGTAGATTCGCGCCGTGCCGCTTGCCGTTCAGCGCTGGGGCGAACCCGGGTCGCCCGCCATCGTGTGCCTCCACGGAATCCAGGCGCATAGCGGACGCTTCCGGCGCCTGGCCGAAGAGCGGCTCGTGCCGGCCGGGTTCCGCGTCGTCGCCCCCGACCTGCGCGGCCACGGCCGCTCGACCTGGGATCCGCCGTGGAGCATCCCGGCGCAGCTCGCCGGCGTCATCGAACTCGGCGAGGAGGTGCGGCCCACCGTCTGGCTCGGGCACTCGTTCGGCGGACGCCTCGTCCTCGAGCTCGCCGCGGCGCGGCCCGATCTCGTGCCCAGGGCGATCCTCCTCGACGCCGCCGTCCAGTTGACCGCCGAGGACGCGCGCGAGAGTGCGGACGAGGACCGCGGCGACCGCTCCTTCGCCGACGCGGAAGCGTTCTTCGCCTTCCGCCGCGAGGCGGCTCCCCGCGTCCCGCAGGCGTTCCTCGACGAGGAGTTCGAGCAGCACGTCGAGCGCGGGGCGGACGGCCGCCTGCGGCCCCGGTACTTCCCGCCCGCGGTGATCACGATGTGGGGCGAGCTCGCCGCCGCACCGCCCACACCGCCGGGCTGCCCAACGCTCGTCGTGGTCGCGGAGGACGCCGACTACACGCGCCCGGAGCACGTCGCCGCGTTCCGAGCCGCGCTCGGCGACGACCTCACGGTCGTGACCGTCTCGGGCGACCACATCGTGCTCTGGGATGCGTACGAGGAGACCGCGGACGCGGTCGTGCAGTTCCTCGCGCTGAGCTAGCTCTTCGGGACCCGGACGACGATCATGTCCGGCTCGGCGTCCACGACGACTCGCGCCGGGTCGATCTCCGGTGGCAAGTCGAGTGTCTGGACGAAGTCGGCGTCGGCCCGCTCGGACGACCTCGCCGACGCGCGGACGGTGACCTTGCCCTCGGTGCGCTCGACCTCGAGCGAGTCAGGGTCGAGATCTGGGGCCGGGAAGCGCACGACGGTCCAGGCCGGGTCGTCGTCGTCCACCTCGACCTCGTTCTCCCACGGAAGGTCACCGGTCACCCCAGGGATGCCGGGCGGCTCGGCGAACCCGGACGTTTCCACGGGCTGGCCCTGCTGGGCGGCGTCCCGACGGGCGCGCTCCGCCGCGTCCTCCTCGCCGAAAAGCCTTCGTAGGAATCCCACGCAAGGACCCTAGAGGATGCGCGCCCCAAGGGCGCTCGCCGCGAGCTCGACCGCGAGGTCGGCGGTCTCGTTCATCCGGTCGAGGATCGGGTTCACCTCGACGATCTCGAGCCCCGAGAGCCGGCCGGACTCGGCAACGAGCTCGAGGGCGAGGTGCGCCTCGCGGTAGGAGAGCCCGCCGCGTACAGGCGTGCCGACGCCGGGTGCGACGTCCGGATCGATCACGTCCATATCGAGCGAGACGTGCAGGAACGCGGCGCCCTCGGCACGTTGCAGTGCGTCACGCATGACGTCCTCGACGCCGCGGCGGTCCACGTCGGTCATCGTGTAGACGCCGAGCCCGAGATCCTTGACGACCTGCCGCTCCCCCTGGTCGAGGGAGCGCACGCCGACGAGCGACGTCCGGTTCGGGTCGAGGGCGGGCAGCGGCCAGGCGTCGCTCTCGAACTCCTCGGGCGCGAGGCCGAGCGCGGCCGCGAGCGCCATCCCGTGGACGTTCCCGCTGGGCGTCGTCGCGGGCGTGTTGAGGTCGCCGTGCGCGTCGAGCCAGATGGCCGCGCCCTTCCCCGCGACCGAGGCGAGGCCGCCGACCGAGCCCATCCCGATCGAGTGGTCGCCGCCGAGGACAAGCGGCAGAAGCCCCTGGCGCGAGGCCTCCGCGACCTGCGCCGCGATTCGCTCGCAGGTCGCGCGGATGTCGCCGAGGAAGCGGGCCCGCTCGCTCCCCTCCTCCGTGATCTCGGGAAGCGGGGCCTCGACGTTCCCCCAGTCGTGGACGGAGACGCCGATGGCGGCGATCCGTTCCCCGAGCCCCGCGTACCGGATCGCGGAGGGGCCCATGTCCACGCCGCGGCGCCCGGCGCCCAGGTCGAGCTCGGCCCCGATGATCGCAACGTCGCGCAGCATGGCCAGCGAGCGTATCTGGCTAGACTGGCGCGACCGCGGCGAGGTAGCTCAGTTGGTAGAGCACACGGCTGAAAACCGTGGTGTCGCCGGTTCAAATCCGGCCCTCGCCATTCCCGCCCGGAAGTCCGCCCGCTTCGCGGGCAAGACGACTTCCGGTCGGTCAAACCGGCGGCGAACCGCATCGCAAAGGGCTCGCGTTCCGATCCTCAACACTTCTCGGAGCGACGGGCCAAGCCCGCCGCTCGTGCCGAGCCGAAGAGAGGTAGACGCGGGCGTCTGATGAGGGCTCCCAGCCCACCCCCAACCAGCCACGATGCTACTGCGGAAAGACGCACGTGTCTGTCGCGGAACTGCGCCGAATGTGTGACGGACCGTTAGGTATTTGCGGCGGCGGACGCGAGGCCCGCCGCCGCAAACTGACCTAGATCCAGCCGAAGTTGTCCTGCATGACGGGGATCAGGAAGTACAGAAGGAAGAACGCGGCTGCGATCGCCATCAGCGGGTGCACCTTGCGCCACTCGCCCTGGGCGATGCGGATCACGACGTAGGCGATGAACCCGAAGCCGATGCCGTTCGTGATCGAGAACGTGAACGGCATGAGCATGATGATGAGCGCGGCCGAGAAGCCGATCGCGAGGGTCGTGAAGTCGATCCCGGCGATCTTCCGCGGGCTCTCGCCCTCGGCCTCGTGCTCCGCGACGCCCTCCGCCTCGGTGAGCGTCGTGATCATGAGCCAGCCGACGAGGACGAGCGCCGGGCCGGTGGCCTGGAACGGCACCATCCCGATCAACGGGGCGAAGAAGAGGAACGGGAAGAAGAGCGCGCCCGTGACGACGCTCACCCACCCCGTTCGGCCTCCCGCCCCCACGCCGGCGCCCGACTCGATGTAGGTCGTCGCCGACGAGGCCGACGCGGCGCCGCCCGCCATGGCGGCCACCGAGTCGACGAGAAGCGGCCTACGGATGCCTGGAAGCTCGCCCTTCTCGTTCAGATATCCCGCCTGCTTGCCGACGCCGACGAGCGTTCCCATGGTGTCGAAGAAGTCGGCGAGGAAGAGCGAGAACACCCAGGCGAGCGTCGTGACGACGCCGATCGTGGCGAACGCGTCGAAGCTGAACTCGCCGAGCAGGGAGAAGTCCGGCCGCTGGGCGACATCGCTCGGCCAGCGGGCCGCCTGCCCGAACGCCTCGTAGTCGGTGGCCTTGTTGATGATGACCGCGAGAAGCGTTCCCACCACTATCCCGACGAGCAGGTCGCCGCGGAAGCGGAGCGCCCGCAACACGACCATGATCGTGAGGGTGGCGAAGAACACGAACGCCGGCCAGGTGGTGAGCGGCGCGAGCTCGACCGGCGGCGGGTTCGCCCCCACTCGAACGATGCCCGCGTCGTAGAGGCCGATGAACGCGATGAAGAGGCCGATGCCGATGGCGATCGCCTTCTTCAGCTCGAGCGGGATGGCATGCATGATCTTCTCGCGCATCCCGAGCAGCACGAGCAGCGTGACGAGCGCGCCCTCCATGACGATGATTCCCATCGCCTCCGGGAAGCCGAGCCCTGCGCCCGCGACCAGGCTGAACGCCACGATCGCGTTGATCCCAAGGCCCGGCGCGATCGCGTACGCCCGATTCGTGACGAGACCCATGAGGATCGTCATCACGCCGGCGACGAGACACGTCGATGCCGCGACGGCCGGGATGGGCAACCCGTCTCCGCCGAGGTTCAGGATCGCCGGGTTCACGAAGATGATGTAGGACATCACGACGAACGTGGTCGCTCCGGCCGCCGTGTCGCGGCCGAGCGTCGTCCCGTTCTCCGCAAAGCGGAAGTGACGCTCCAGCCACGACTGCCGGAGCGGTGCTGCCATCTCGCCCATCGCGCCTCCTTGCCCCCCGTCGGTCATTTGACGTCCGGAACCTACGGCCTCGACCGGCCGCTCGGCAAGAAATTCGTTCAGCGCCGCGCGAGGAGCGTCGTGGCCGCGCCGGTGTCGAGCTCCTCGACCGACGCGAACCCGGCACCGGTGAGCGCGCGCCGGAGCTGCTCGGGCGGCGCGTAGATCGGCGTCTCGGCCCCGCCGGAGAACACAATCGCGACCGCGCCGCGGTCGGCGGTCACGCGCGCGAGCTCCCGCGCGAACGGGATCATATTGAGCAGGACGACGAGATCGAACTCGCCGTCGCCGAATGGCAGCCGGGACGCGTCGGCCTCCTCGAAGCGGACGCGCGACCCGAGCTCGGGCGGCGTCAGGCGCCGTGCCTCGTCGAGCATGACCGGCGAGAGGTCGGCGCCGACGACCTCGGCGTCCGGGAAGCGCCCGGCGAGGTGGCGCGCGCCGAGGCCGGTCCCGGTGCCGAGGTCGAGAATCTGCCGCGGCTCTCCACCCGCTGCCGCGACCGCAGCGTCCAGGGGGCCGAGGTCGGAGCCCGCCCGGCAGGCGTCCCACATAGGCGCGATGTGGTCGAAGTTCCAGCGAAGCGGCGCGCGAACGAGCGGCCAGAACCGCGGGTGCGAGACGGCCACGCGCGTCGCGAAGCGCGCATAGCGCTTGCCGAACGCGATGAGCCAGGGCCTCATGCGAGCCGGATGCGGAGCTCGGTCCCCGGCCGGACGACCAGCATCTCCGCGGCGTTCCCGCCGTTGATCGCGAGCGCGACGTTCCAGTACGAGTCCTCGTAGAGCAGGATGTCGCCGCCCCGCACGTCGGCGAACGTGTCTGCGATCTTCGCGTAGTACGACTCGAAGCCGACGTCGATCTCGACCTTCGCGCCGGGCCCTAACCCGGCCGCAGCGAGATCCTCGCCGGTCGCGTTCGTCTGCACGTTCCCGTAACGGTCGACGTAGAGCACGGTCGCACGGATACGGCCGGTCCCGACCTCGGCGCAAGGCAGGTCGAGGCGGACGAGCGACGCCGGGTCGACGGCGGGTCCGAGCTCCCCGGGGTCGAGGCCGGTCGCGAGGTACGCCGCGGCGGGCGCGAAGACGTCCCGGCCGTGGAACGTGTGCGAGAGCGGGCTCAGCCTGTGCGCCTCGCTCTCGAGCGCGAACGCGGCATCGACGCCGCCGAGCTTGTCCGCGGCGACGAGCAGGAGCCCGTTGTCGGGGCCGACGAAGAGCCGCTCCGGCCCGACGACGCAAAGGGCCTTCCGGTCGCTCCCCACCTTCGGGTCGACAACCGCCACGTGCACGCCCGCCGGCATGTACGGCAGTGTGTTCGCGAGGACGAGCGCACCCTGGAGCACGTTCTGCGGCTCGATGCCGTGCGTGATGTCGATGACCTCGGCGTCGGGCGCGAGCCGCTTCACGACGCCGCGGCAGACACCGGCGAAGTCGTCCGCGAGGCCGAAATCGGTCAGGAAGGTGATTGTCCGCGGAGGCGCGATGCGGCGAGCCTAACGGCTTCCGCCAGCCCTTCCACGTCGTGCGTCTCGGCCTCGGCGACGACGTCGAGCCCTGCCTCGCGCGCGGCCGCAGAGGTAACGGGGCCGATCGAGACGACCGGCGCGGAGATCGCGAGCGCGGCGAACGCCTGCGCCGCCGAGGCAGATGCGAGCACGACGAGATCGGCGTCGGGAAACGGCTCAGGCCGGAGCGCCACGGTGCGATAGAGCGGCACGAACTCCGCGCCGAGCTCGCGAACGAGCACGTCGCGCGCGTCCTCCGCACCCGCGAAGAGCACGCGGCCTGGTTCGGGCGGGAGCGCGGCGACAAGGCCCTCCTGCGTCGAGACCCGTGCGACGAGATCGGGCTCGACCCCGTGGGCACGCAGCGCCTCCGCGGTTCCCGGCCCGACCACCGCCACCTTCGGCAGCGACCCGTCGAGCCGCGCGTGGAGCGCATCCACGCCGTGCCGGCTCGTCAGGACGAGCCAGTCGTAGCCGGCGAGCCGAAGCGGCGGACCGTCGATCCGCTCGATCGCGATCAGCGGACACTCGACCACGTCGAACCCATCGAGGAGCGCGGCCAGCCCCTCGTTCCCGCCGGACGCGCGGGTGAGCGCGACCCTCACGTGCGCCCGGCCGTGGCGGCGAGGAGCTCCTCGGCCAGCGCAAGCGGATCGTCGCCGCGGCGCTTCTCGATCCACGCGCCGTCCTCGTCCGCGACGAGCGCGACCAGCTCGGTGCCGTCGTGATGTGCCGCCACCGGGGCGAGACACCCGCCGCCGATCGCCGCGACGCACGCGCGCTCGGCCGCGACGCGACGGTGCGTCTCCGCGTCGTCCACCGCCGCAACCAGCCCCGCGTCAGCCGCGCGCACCTGCAACGCAAGCGCGCCCTGGCCGGCCTCCGGGACCATGTCCTCGGGGTCGAACCGGAGCCCGATCTCCGCGTCGAGCCCGAGCCGGTCGAGTCCCGCGGCCGCCAGGACGATCGCGTCGAGGCCGCGCTCCCCGCGCTTCCGAAGCCGCGTGTCCACGTTGCCGCGCAGCCCCTCGACCGAGACGGAGGGCTCGAGCGCGAGGAGCTGCGCCCGCCGCCGGACCGAAGCCGTGCCGATCCGCATGCCGGTTCGCACCGCATCGGCGCCGCACAAGCGCGTCACGCGCGTCCTCGCGCGGCAGGTACGCGCCGACCGCGAGCCCGGCCGTGTCCGTAGAGGTCATGTCCTTGGCCGAGTGCACCGCGACATCGATCCGCCCGGCGAGGAGCGCCTCCTCGATCTCCTTCACGAAGACGCCGCGCTCGCCGATCTCGCCGAACGGCTTCGTGCGGTCGCGGTCGCCGGCGGTCGTGATCGGAACGAGCGCGACGTCGAGGTCGGGGTTCGCGGCGCGCAGGGCCTCGGCAGCGAGCTCGGCCTGCGCGAGCGCGAGCCTACTGCCGCGCGACCCGAGTCTCAGGATCACGAGCCGGGGCTCCGTCGCGGCGGGCGGCGAGCTCGGCGAGCTCTTCCACCTGCCGGCCGAGCCGCTGGAGCTTGAAGGAGTAGACGACCACGTAGAGGAGGACGACCGCGAGCACGACCACGTACGCCGCGGTCACGTACTTCTCGGACGTCGTCACGCGAGGGCCTCGCGCAGCTCGCGCAGCCGCGCGTCGATCCGCTTGCCGGCGAGCTCGTTCAGGTAGAGCGCCGACGCGAGCACGAGCGTCCCGGCGAGGCAGACGCAGAACGTGAAGAACATCGAGCCGCTCATCTGCGGCCCCTCGCGGGTGAAGACGACCGGGTGGATGAACCCCTCGGCGAGCCGGATCGCGAGGAACGAGACCGGGATGAGGACGACGCCGAAGAGCGCGTAGACCGCCGACATGTTCGCCCGGCGCGGCCCCGGCTCGACCGAGTAGCGGAGCATGAAGTACGCCGAGTAGAAGAGGAAGAGCACGAGGAAGAGCACGAGCTGCCGCTCGCTCCAGCTCCACCAGACGCCCCACGAGATCCGGGCCCAGATCGACCCGGTGACGAGGGTGAGGACGCCGAAGATCGTCCCGATGTGGATCGCCGTGTAGCTCTCGAGGTCGTAGCGGGAATCGCGCGTCCAGAGGAGCCGAAGCGCCTTCCAGGCGCCCCAGCCGAACGCCGCGTACGCGGTCAGCGCGACCGGGACGTGGATGTAGAAGATCCGCTGGCTGAACCCCTGGTCGGCGTCGTTCGGCACCCAGTAGAGGGCGAGCACGATCCCCGTGACGAGAAGCACGGCGGCCCCGATGGAGGCCAGAGGCCCCGCGTTATTCCGCAACGACGTACTCAAAGCTGGCCCACCCAAGGATCGCAAAGATGGCGTCGTAGAGCCCGAGGAAGGCGAGGTACCGGCCGGGATCCGGCTCGACGCTAGCTCCGACACCGCCCACGATCACCGGGATCACGAGGGGTAGGAAGAGGAGCGGGAGGAGCAGCTCACGCGCCCGGCTCGCCGCCGCCATCGCTGCGAGCAGCGTCCCGACGACCACGATCCCGATGTCCGCGAGCGCGAACGCGGCGACCGTGGCGGCGTCCACCGGCGCGAAGAAGAGCGCGAAGGCCGGCAGCGCGATCAGCTCGACGACGACGAGGAACGTGAGGATCGACAGCGCCTTCCCGAGCCAGATGGCGCTCCGGTCGCACGGCGCGAGCACGAGGCCGTCGAGCACGCGCTGGTCCCGCTCGGCCACGAACGCCCGGGTGAGCGCGAGGAGCGCCGTGAAGAGCACGGCGATCCAGAGGAGCCCGATCGCGGCGAGGTCGGAGGCGTCCGCCGGGAGCGCGAAGCGGAAGACGACGAGGGTCGAGACGACGAAGAGGAGGAGCGACGGCACGGTGTCGCGCGAGCGCAGCTCGAGCCGCAGGTTCGTCCGCGCGAGCGCGGCGACGTCACCGAAATAGCGGTTCATGCGAGCGCGAGCTCCTGGGTGGCGAGGCCGCCCACGCGGGCCGGATCGTGCGTCGAGACGACGAGCGTCCGCTCGCCGGCGAGCGCCTCGAGCTCGGCGTCCAGCACCTCGGCGCCGGCGGTGTCGAGCGCGGAGTAGGGCTCGTCCATGAGCACGAGCCGTGGGTCGTGGAGGAGCGCGCGACAGAGCGCGAGCCGTTGCGTCATCCCGCGCGAGAACTCGGCGACCCGCTGGTGGCGCGCTTCCCAGAGGCCGTAGCGCTCGAGCAGCATCCCGATCCGCTCGCGCCGCTCGGGCACACGGTAGAGCCGGCCGTAGAGCTCGAGGTTCTCGAGCGCGGTCAGCTCCCGATAGACGAGCGCCTCGTGGGCGAGGAATCCGATCTCGCCGCGCGCGGCGGCGACCGTGAGCTCGCCCCGGGTCGGCGCAAGGAGCCCGGCGAGCAGGCCGAGGAGCGTGGACTTCCCCGACCCGTTCGGCCCGGTGACGACGAGGAAGTCGCGGTCGGCCACGTCCAGGTCGAGCCCGGCGATCACGCGCTTGTCGCCGAAGCGCCGCTCGAGGGCACGCGCGCGGATCACGCGACGGCGTCCAGGAGGACGAAGGCGAAGAACGTCACGGCGATCACGCCGTTCATGGTGAAGAACGCGGCGTCGAGCCGCCGGAGATCGCCCGGCGAAACGAGCGTGTGCTCGTAGGCGAGAAGCGCGGCGACCGCGGCGACGCCGACCCAGTAGAGCGGGCCGACCGCGAGCCCGAACCCGGCGGCGGCGAGCAGCGCCACGGTGCCCACGTGCGCCGCCCGCGCGGCCCAGAACGTCGCCGGCACGCCGAACCGCGCGGGGAACGAGTGGAGCCCCTGCTCGCGATCCACGTCGAGGTCGAAGAGCGCGTAGAGGACGTCGAAGCCGGCCACCCAGAGCGCGACCGCGCCGCCGACCGCCCAGGCCTCCCAGGGCGCCGTTCCCGTGATCGCAAGCCAGGCGCCGAGCGGTGCGAGCCCGTCCACGAGCCCGAGCCAGACATGCGCGAGCCAGGTCACGCGCTTCAGGTACGGGTAGACGACGAACGCGATGACCGGGATCGGCCAGAGCCAGCGAACGATGGGATCGAGCTGCCAGACCGCCAGGAGGAAGACCCCGAGCGACAGCCCGCAGAACGCGATCACCGAGACGCGGGAGAGCGCGCCCCGCGGGATCTCGCGTCCGGCCGTGCGCGGGTTGCGCGCGTCGATCTCGGCGTCGATGAGCCGGTTGAGCGCCATCGCGAGGCTGCGCGCGCCGATCATCGCCACCGTGATCCAGAGGATGTCGTGCGCGCTCGGGACGGCGCCCACCGCGAGGATCGCCCCGACGTAGGCGAACGGGAGCGCGAAGATCGTGTGCTCGACCTTCACGAGCGCGGCGAAGAGCCGCGGGTAATGGAGGACGGCGTTCACGTCTGGACGTGCTCGGTTGTCTCATCGGCCAACAGCGCGAGCGCGTGGGCGAGCGCGGGCTGCAGGACGGCGAACCCGTCGCGGCACCCGCCGGTCGACCCGGGGAGATTCACGACGAGCGTCGCGCCCACGGTTCCGGCGAGCCCGCGGCCGAGGAGCCCGTGCGGCGTCTTCGCGATCGAGTCGGCGCGCAGCGCCTCGGCGATCCCGGGCGCGGTCCGGTCGAGAACGTCCGCGGTCGCCTCGGGCGTCACGTCGCGCGGGGCGAGCCCGGTGCCGCCGGTCGTGAGCACGAGCCGCGACGAGCGGGCGAGCTCGCGGAGCGCGCCGGCAATCTCGGCGCGGTCGTCAGGAACGACGCGCCGCACGACCTCGTAGCCCTCGCCGGCGAGGAGCTCCTCGAGCGCGTCCCCGCTTCCGTCGTCGCGCTCCCCGCGGGCGACGCCGTCGGACACCGTGAGCACCGCGGCCCTCATCCCTTCGTCTTCTCGAGGAGCCGCACGCCGTCCACGGTCATGTCCGGATCGATCGCCTTTGCCATGTCGTAGATCGTGAGCGCGGCGACCGCCGCGGCCGTGAGCGCCTCCATCTCGACGCCGGTCTGCGCCGTGGTCTCGGCCGTCGCCTCGATCGTCACCTCCGCCTCGCCGACCTCGAGCGTCACGCCGACGTGCGTCAGCGGGAGCGGATGGCAGAGCGGGATGAGCTCGGCCGTCCGCTTGGCGGCCATGATCCCGGCCACCTGCGCGGTCGTGAGCGCGTCGCCCTTCGGGAGGTCGCGCAGCCGCGCCGCGGTCTCGGCGCGCATCCGAACCGTCGCGGCGGCGCGTGCCCGCCGCGCGACGGCCGGCTTCCCGCCGACGTCCACCATGCGCACCTCGCCGGAGTCGTCCACGTGGGAGAGCTCGCTCACGGGACGACCGCCCGGGCCTCGTCGAGATCCTCGAGCTGCGTCCGGATCCACGCCGCGATGTCGTGCTCGCCGACGTGCGCGCGGATGGCCTCGATGCGCGCGCGCCGCTCGTCCGCCGGCATCCGGATCGCCTCGTCGATCGCCTCGGCCTGCCCGGCCACGTCGAACGGATTCACAGTGAGCGCCCATGCGCCGAGCTCCTCGTGTGCGCCCGCGTTCTCCGAGAGGACGAGCACGCCGTCGCGCGTGTTCACGACCGGCGCCTCCTTGGCGACGAGGTTCATGCCGTCGAAGATCGCGTTCACGAGCAGCACGTCGTACTGCTTGTAGCCGGCGACGGCGCCGGAGAAGTCGTCCTGGACGACGAGCTCGAGCGGCTGCCAGCCCTCCTGCTGGAAGCGGTCGTTCACGACGCGCGCGGCGCGCTGGATCGCGCCGAGGTACTCGGCGTACTCCGGAATGTCCTGCCGGGACGGGTCGAGCAGCGCGAGCATGGTGACGCGTCGGTGCATCTCGGGATGTGCGTCGAGGTAGAGCTCGAACGCGCGGAAGCCGCGGACGACGTTCTTCGACGGGTCCGTGCGATCCACGCGCAGCACGAGGAACTCGGGCCGCTGCCCCACGAGCGCGGCCTCGGCGGAGAGCACGGGCGCGCTCTCGGCGACGTCCGCGAGTTCCTCCGGGTCGATCGAGATCGGCCGTGCGCGCACCGCGCTTCTCCGGTCGCCGATCCGCGCCTCGCGGCGCTCGAAGTCGACGTCGGCGTCGGTCAGGTCGGCGCAGCTCCGCAGGAAGTTCATGAGCCACCGCTCCGTGTGGAACGAGACGACGTCGTTCGCGAGCAGCCCCTCGTGGACCTGGCGGCGGATCGGCTCGGGGAGGACGCGCCAGTAGTCGGGCTGCGGCCAGGGGATGTGGACGAAGTGGCCGAGCGTCGCGTCCGGAACCCGCTCGCGGACGAGCGCGGGCGCGCAGTAGAGGTGGTAGTCCTGGAACAGCACGGCCGCAGACGGGTCGCGCTCGAGCTCGTCGGCGACCGCCTCGGCGAACCGCGCGTTCACGGCGACGTAGCCCTCCTCCCAGGCGTGCCGGAGGCCGTGGTCCCAGTCCGGCGCGTAGGCGAGATCCCAGAGGTAGTGCTGGGCGAACCAGAGCGTCGGGTTCGAGACGACGTTGTAGTACCAGTCGTAGGCCTGCGGATCGTGGTCGACGAGCCGGAGGCGGTAGGGCGATCCGTCGCGGGCGGTCTCGCCGAACGCGGAGCCGCCCGCCTCGCGTGCGGCCTCCCGGTCCTCGTCTGACATCGCGCTCGCGATCCACGTGACGTCGTGGTGGGAGAGAAGGCCGGAGAGCGCGGTGACGAGCCCGCCGCCGCCGCGCGCGGCGATCCGCTCGCCGGAGGCGTCGCGGGAGAACCCCACGGGACCGCGGTTCGCGACGACGATCAGCTTTCGCCGGTCGGGCACACCGGCACCGTACCGCGCGCCGGGAGGCTAGCCCGCCGCGCCGGCGCCGAGGAGGTCGCGCGCCTCGTCCGACTCGTGGCCGCCGAGAAGCGTGAAGAGCGCGAGCCAGTCGCGCAGGAGCCGCGGCGTCAGGAAGTGCGCGCGCACGTACTCCTTGCCGCGCCGCGCCATCGCCCGCGAGCCCTCGGGGTCGCGCAGGATCCGGATGACGCGGTCCGCGCACTCCTCGACCGAGTCCACGAGGTACCCCGTCTCGCCGTCCTGGATCTGGTCGACGATCCCGCCGACCCGGCCGGCGACGGTCGGCCGCCCCTTCCAGAGCGCCTCGGTGACGGTCAGGCCGAAGCCCTCGCGGATCGACTTCTGCAGCACGACCTGCGAGTGCACCTGGAACGCGTTCACCTCGACCGAGCCGACGTTGTTCAGGTTCGAGAGGATGAAGATGTCCGGGTCGCCGCCGGCGGCCTCGACCGTCCGGTTGTAGTAGTCCCAGCCCTCGGGATCGTCGTGCGCCATCGAGCCGACGAGGGCGAGCTGCACGTCCGGAAACTCCTTGCGGACGAGGCGCCAGGCCTCGATCACGCCGAGCGGGTCCTTCCAGGGATCGAACCGAGAGACCTGGGTGATGAGCGGCCGGTCGACGTCGATCCCGAACTGGTCGACGATGTACGCCGCATCCTCGGCCGACAGCGCCATGTTCTTCGGCGCGAGCGGGTCGATCGCGGGGGGCCAGATGTACGCGGGCGGCATCTCGACAGCCGTCGGGACGTACTCGCGCCGGTGGAAGACCGATGCGTCGTGGCGCGCGATCCACGGCGTGAGGAACTCGAGCACCTCGCGGTTCGGCGCCGAGAGATCGATGTGGCAGCGCCAGATCCAGCTCGTCCCGGCGGCGCGCGCGTGCTCGATCATCGCGACCGGCTGCGGGTCGTGGACGATCACGTAGTCGTACTCGCCCTCGAGCGCCTCCGCGTTCATCCGGTTGTACTCGACGAAGATCCGCTTCTGCTCCTCCGTGAGCCCGGTCTCCGCGCCCTGGAGCGCGTTGTGGATCGTCTTCGTGACGTCGAAGAACTCGTCCTGGCCGTAGATGACACGCCACTCCGTGACGAGACCGGCCTCGCGCATGAGCGGGACGAGCGTGTAGAGGATCTCCGCGACGCCGCCGCCGAACGCTGTGGCCGAGAGATGCAGGACGCGGCGGCCCTCGAGCGGGGCGGCGAGCGTCTTGATCTGGTCCATGAGGCCACGGCTCGCGATGGTCGCGTAGTCGCCGAGGGCCTTGTGCCCGACGTTCACCTCCTGCAGCTGCACCCGGGCGAGGATAGCTAGGGGTCCAGCCGGTTAGGACAGGTACTTGACGAAGCGGAGCCGCGAGCCGTCGGCGGTCGACTCGATGACGAGCTCGTCCATGACCGACTCGATGATCGCGATGCCGAGCCCGCCCTCGTCGAGCTCGCCCGGCGCAACGTCGGCCGGGTCGCGCAGGAAGCCCGAGCCGGCGTCGCTCACCTCGACCGCGATCGCCTCGCCGTTCAGCTCATAGCGAACGTCGACGCCGCCCTGGCGGCCGTCCTCGTACGCGTGGCGGATCGAGTTCGTGCACGCCTCGGTGAGCGCAAGCTTGAGGTCGGCGAGCGTCTCGGGCTCGAACGGACGCACCTGCGTGAGGCCGGAGAGCGCGAGCCGGCACAGGACGATGTATTCCGGTTTGGCCGGAATGGACAAAGCGACCACGCGGGTGTCCGATTCCGGGCTCATGTCGTCTCAGGCGGCCCCTCCTCCGCCCCGCGCCGTTTCCCCCCACTCTGCAACCGCAAACCTCCGCTCACCTGGAGAAATCCGCCGCCGATGGTTGCACATCCGCGAGGCCGAGCCGGCGGCGCGCCACCTCGACCGCCTCCGGGTTCGAGTCCACGAGGACGAACCGGCGGCCGAGCGCCTGCGCGACGGCGCCGAGCGTGCCGCTCCCGCAGAACGGATCGAGGCACCGGTCGCCGGGCCGCGTCGAGGCCTGCACCATGCGGCGCACGATCCCTTCCGGCTTCTGGGTCGGATACCCGGTCTTCTCGCGCCCGGTGGGCGAGACGATCGTGTGCCACCAGACGTCCGTCGGAAGCTTCCCGCGCGCCGCCTTCTCGGCGGAGACGAGGCCTGGCGCCATGTACGGCTCCCGTTCAACCGCCTCCGCGTCGAAGTGGTAGCGCCCCGGATCCTTCACGTAGACGAGGATCGTGTCGTGCTTCGCCGGCCAGCGACGCCGCGGCCGGGCGCCGTAGTCGTAGGCCCACACGATCTCGTTCAGGAACGACGCACGGCCGAAGAGCTCGTCGAGCAGCACCTTGCAGTAGTGCGCCTCGCGGTAATCCACGTGGAAATAGAGGGTTCCGGACTCCGCGAGGACGCGGCGGATCTCGCGCAGCCGCGGCTCGAGGAAGCCGAGGTAGTCGTCGAAGGAGTCCGCAAACGCCGATTCCGCCAGGGTTTCCGTGCGATATCGGCGCCCGCCGAAGCCCGTCCGGTCGCCGTCCTCCGCGACGGTCGTCGCGAGGGTCAGCCGGCGCTGCGTGCGCCCGGTGTTGAACGGCGGGTCGGCGTAGACGAGCTGGAAGCTCCCGTCGGGGAAGCGCGGCAGGACCTCGAGGTTGTCGCCGAGCAGGATGAGGTCGGCGTCGTCCACCGGCGCCGAGGCTAGCTCGCGCCTCGGCTAGCCGAGCTCGGGATTTGCGGGGCGCTCGCCGAGCTTGACCTTGATCTCCTCGCGCTTCGTCCCGCGCACGACCGTGAGCATCACGACCTCGCCCGGGAGGCGCTGCGTCACGGCGCGGACGACGTCCTCGGACGTGGTGACCGGCTCGCCGTCGATCGCGACGATGATGTCACCGCCGACGCGGATCGGGACCCCGCCGAACTCCTTCGTCGTGCCGCCCGCCTTGAGGCCCGACTTCTCCCCGGGGCTCCCCTTGACGACCGACTGCACGGCCGCGCCCTGCTCGGTTCCCAGCTTGAGATGCTCGGCGAGCGCGGCGGTGACCGTCTGCGTGCGCACGCCGACCCAGGCGTAGTGCACCGCACCCGACGCGATCAGCTGGTCCATCGAGCGAACGGCCGAGTTGATCGGCACGGCGAACCCGACGCCCTCCGCCGTCCCGCTGTCGCTGCGGATCTGCGCGTTGATCCCGATGACGAGGCCCCGCGCGTCGAAGAGCGGCCCGCCGGAGTTCCCGCGGTTGATCGGCGCGTCCGTCTGGATCGCGTCCACCAGGCTGTAGTCGGACGTGAGCGAGTCGATCGCGCGTTCCGTGGCGCCGACGATCCCGGCCGTGATCGTGCTCGTCTGGCCGAACGGGCTGCCGATCGCGGCCACGGGCTCGCCGACCACGACCTTGCTCGAGTCGCCGAGCGGCACGGTGCGGAGCTCATGCTCCTTCGGATCGACCTTCAGGACTCCGACGTCGTCGTAGAGGTCCCAGCCGACGATCCTCGCCTCGACGCGGTCGCCGTCGCGAAACTCGACGTAGATCTTGTCGGCAGCCTTGGGCGGTGCCGTGGACTCTCCCTCGCCCGCGGTCGTGATCACATGGGAGTTCGTGAGGATGTAGCCGTCGTCCGAGACGACGAAGCCCGAGCCCTGTGCCGTGCCCTCCCCGCTCAGGCTGCCCGCGGAGGCGGCGCCGAAGACCGAGAACACGGTGACGACACCGCCGGCGCGCTCCTTGTAGATCGCGGCCGGATCGAAACCGGTGCCGGGAAGCGCCTGTCGGGTCCCGCTTCCTGGTCTCCACCTGCGAGACGGCCGTCGCAGCGCCGTTTGCGCGCACGACCACGGTCTCGGTGCCGTTGCCGAGCCAGCCCGCGCCCTCGCCCAGAGCGAGCGCCAGCGCGCCGCCGAGCAGGGCGCAGACGACGGCGATGACCGCTACGGCGGATCCGCGCACCGTTTCAGAGTAGTCAGCCCGGGCCGAAACCCGTCACCCGAAGGGGCTAGACGGGCTGCGGCTCGGCGCGGTCGGCGTTTTCCCGTGGAATCGCGCCGCCCCCTGCCGGAAGGTCGAGCCGAAACACCGTGCGGCCGGGCCGCGAATCGACCTCGAGACGCCCTCCCATGCGGCTTGCGAGCACCGCGGCGATGGAAAGCCCGAGCCCGCTGCCCGAGGCGATTCCGCCGGGCGAGCGGTAGAAGCGCTCGAAGACGCGCTCCTGCTCCCATGCGGGGATCCCGGGCCCCTCGTCCTCCACCTCGAGCGTCGCCCGGCCGTTCTCACTGCCCGCGCGCACCTCGATCGGCGTGCCTTCGGGCGTGTGGCGAAGCGAGTTCTCGACGAGTGCGCGGCCGATCTGGAGCACCCGCTCCGCGTCGCCGACCGCGCTCACCGGGCCGTCGGCCGCGGCCGCGAGCGGATGCCCGCTCGTCTCCGCGACGGCGCGGAACTCCTCCGCGAGGGTGCGCGCCGACTCGGCGAGGTCGATCGTCCCCCGCTCGACGTGCAGCTGGCCGGCATCGAGCCGGGAGAGATCGAGGAGGTCGGTCGCAAGGCGGGTGAGCCGGTCGACCTGCATGCGGGTCTCGGCCACGAACTCGCGCCGCGTCTCGGGGTCGAGGTCCTCGTCGTCGAGGAGCTCGAGGAACCCGCCGAGCGAGAAGAGCGGCGTCCGGAGCTCGTGCGAGGCGTTGGCGATGAACTCGCGGCGCACACGGTCGAGGTCGGCCAGGCGGATCCGCATGAGGTCGAACTCTCGTGCGAGGTCGGCGATCTCGTCGTCGCCTCCTGTGGCGACCGGCTGCGAGAAGTCGCCCGCGGCGATGCGGTCGGCGGCCGCCTCGAGCCGGCGCAGGCGGCGGGTCAGCCCGTACGCGGCGAAGTACGCCGTGGCGGCGGCCGCGAGCAGGGCGACGAGGCCGGCGATCACGAGCGCGCGCCGCACGAGGCGCACGTTCGCGAGCGCGTCGTCGAGCGGCGCGATGAGGAGCACCGTGCCCTGGCTGCTCACGGGCGTGGCTGCCTCCGCATACTCGCGCCCGTTCCGCTTCACCCGCCCGGCGACGACGTAGCCGAGGTCGGTCGCCTGCAGGGCGATCGGATCCCCGGTGACGCTGTCGCCGCGCAGCGGGTTCGAGTCCGCCTGCGGGACGAGCGTGCTGGGGTCGACCCGCGCCAGGTAGACGACCCGCCCGTTCAGGTTGGAGGCGGCCGCACTGACGGCGTCCTCGGTCGCGACAACCGCCTCCTGCTGGCGGCGGATCTGGTTGCGCACGGGCACGGCGGCGTTGCGGACGTCGCGGATCTTCGCGTTCACGAGCCGGTCCTCGAGCCGCGGCACCATCATCAGGTAGACGATGAGGAGCGCGCCCGCGACCGCGCCAAAGAGGACGAGGCCCAGCTTGACGCTGAGCGTCGCGCGGAACGGCAGGATCCGGCCGTGCATCAGCTGTCCCGGAAGCGGTAGCCCACGCCGCGCACGGTGAAGATGAACTCGGGCTCGCTCGGGCTGCGCTCGATCTTCTCGCGCAGATGGCGGACGTGGACGTCGATCGTGCGCGGGTCGCGGAACGCCGAGCCGCCCCAGAGCTTGTCGAGGAGCGCCTGGCGCGTGAACACGTGGCCGGGCGCGGCCGCGAGCGTGCGCAGGAGCTCGAACTCGAGGTACGTGAGCTGCACCTGCTCGCCGCGGATCTCGACCGTGCGCCGCGGCAGGTCGATCGCGAGACCGTCCGCCTCGATCAGCTCGGCCGGCTCGGCCGCGGGCGTGAGCGTCGCGCGGCGCATCGCGGCCCGGATGCGGCTGCGGAGCTCGCGGATCGAGAACGGCTTCGTGATGTAGTCGTCCGCGCCGATCTCGAGGCCGAGCACCTTGTCGATCTCGTCGTCGCGCGCGGTCAGCATCAGGATCGGGACGGCGCTCTCGGCCCGCATGCGCCGACAGACCTCCAGGCCGTCCACCTTGGGCAGCGCGAGGTCGAGCAGGACGAGGTCGACCCGCTCGTCGCGGAAGCGCTCGAGCGCCTCCTCGCCGTCGCGCGCCTGCACCACGCGGTACCCGTCGCGCTCGAGCGGATAGGTCAGGAGCTTCTGAATCGACTCCTCGTCGTCGACGAGGAGAATCGTCGCACCGGGGGTCACGCTCACAGGATAGGGCCCGCGCGCGTGCGTCTCGTGACGATCCGCCCTTCCACGGACTACCATCCAGGTCTTGTCCACGCCCGGTTTCGATCGCGGCGGGCGTCCTCCACGCAGGCCTGCCCCCGACGTGCGGCGGCGCCGACCAGGCACTCTCGACCGCCCCGTCTCCGTGCGGCTCTACCGCGCCGCATGGGCCGCGCTTGCCATTCCGGTGCTCGTCGTGGCGTTCACGGTGGGCCAGCCGCGCCCCCTTCCGCCCCCGCGTTTCGAGCCCACCTTCGACCAGGGAACGGCGCTCAGCCTCGCGAGCGAGCTCGCCCGCGACTACCCGAACCGGACCCCCGGGACGACGGGCGCCGCCAAGGCGGCCGACTGGATGCAGCAGCGCTTCAGCGACGTCGGGCTGACCGCGCAGCGCGACACCTTCACTGCCGACCTGCCGGAGCTCGGGAACACGGACCTCGTCAACCTCATGGCCGTCGCGCCCGGCGCCTCCCCCGGGACGATCGTCGTCGTTGCCCATCGCGACAACGAAGGACTGTCGCCGGGAGCCGACGACAACGGAACCGGCACGGCGGCGCTCCTCGAGCTCGCACGGGACCTCGCCGTCGTGGACCGCAAGCACACCTTCCTCTTCCTCTCGACGGACGCCGGTGCGATCGACGGCGCTGGCGCCGCACGCTTCGCGAAGCACCCCGAGATCCTCCGGCGCGTGGTGGGCGGGGCCGCGTCGGTGATCGCGGTTGTCAACCTCGACGCGCTTGCGAGCGGCGACCCACCGCGCATGCTGATCGGCGGCGACGAGCCACGCTCCCCGGCGCCGGCGCTCGTCGCGACCGCGGCCGATGCCGTCGAGCTCGAGTCCAAGCGCCGCCCCGAGCACGCGAGCGCCTTCGCGCAGCTCATCGATCTCGGCTTCCCCTTCACGCTCCACGAGCAGGGACCGTTCGTTGCCGGGGGGACACCGTCCCTGACACTCGGGACGGCCGGCGAGCTCGCGCCCCGGCCGGAGAGCGACACGGTCGACGCGATCGCTCCCGCGCAGCTCGGCGAGCTCGGCCGGGCGGCGCAGGATCTGCTGCTTCGGCTCGACGACTCGGCCGAGCTCGCCCGGGGGACGCAGTCGTACGTCTACGTCGGCGACCGCATCGTGCGCGGCTGGGCGCTCCAGTTCCTCTTTGTCGCCGCACTCCTCCCGTTCCTCGTGGCGACCGTCGACCTCTTCGCCCGCTGCCGCCGACGGCGCATCATGCTCGGGCCGGCGCTCCGCAGCCTGGCGACGCGCGTGTGCGTCTGGCTCTGGGCCGGCGCGCTCTTCGCGCTCTTCGCGGTCGCCGGCCTGCTCGGCTCCGGCGAGGCCCGGCCGCCGAACCCGAACGTCCCGGGCGTCGGCGACTGGCCGGCCGCCGCGCTCGTCGTCCTCTGCCTTTTCTCCGCGGCCGGGTGGCTCTTCGCGCGCCCGCGGCTCGTGCCGCGCGGCGGGATCGTCCGGGAGGAGGAGCTCGGCGGCCATCTCGCCGCGCTCCTCGCGCTCGCCGTGGTGGGCCTGCTCGTCGCGGCGGCGAACCCGTACGCGCTCCTGTTCGTCCTGCCGTCGCTCCACGCTTGGCTCTGGCTGCCGCAGGTCTCGAGGAACCAGCCGCTCGTACGGTTCGCCATCTACGCAGCCGGGTTCATCGGGCCGCTCATCCTGTTCGGCTCGTTCGCGATCCGGCTCGGCCTCGGCCTCGACGCGATCTGGTACGTGCTCTCGCTCGTCTCGGTCGGCTACGTCGCACCCGTGCTGGTGCTGTCGACGCTCGTCTGGGCCGCAGCGGCAGGACAGCTCGGCGCGGTCGCCGTCGGCCGCTACGCGCCGTACCCCGCGCACGGCGAGCGTCCTTCCGGGGGACCGCTCCACTCGACGCTCGACCGGCTGCGACACGTCCGGCGGGCGCCCGAAGAGGCGCCGGCCACCGACGAGCCGCCGCTGCTTCGCCCTGTGGACTAGAGGTCGAGGAAGCGGACGGTGTCCCCGGCGGAGATCTCGCCCTCGCCAACCTCCACAGGGACGAGCGCGTTCGCTCGGCCCGAGCGCACCGCCATGTGCGACTCCTGGCCGACGAGCGGGTCGGCCTCGTCGCCGTGCACGCGCGCGCGGACGAACTGCTGGCGAACCGGGTCGCGGCGAAGCGGCGCAGTGAGGGTCGCCCGGCCACCGCGCGGCAGCGGGTCGGGCAGGCCGAGAAGGGCGTTCACCGCAGGGCGTACGAGGGTCGCGAACGTGACGAGCACGGACACGGGGTTCCCGGGGAGCGTGAACACGAGGTGGTCGCGGCGAACGCCGAACGCCACCGGCTTCCCGGGCTTCATGGCGACGCCCCAGAAGAGCTCCTCGACCCGCTGGTCGCGCAGGCCCGCGCGGACGAGGTCGTGCTCGCCCACCGACGCGCCGCCCGACGTCACGAGGACGTCGAAGCCGAGCAGCGCACGCTCGAGCGCCGTCGCGAGCGCGTCGGGATCATCCGGGACGACGCCGAGCTGCGCGGGGACGGCGCCGGCGGCGCCGAGACCGGCCGCGAGGAGCAGGGCGTTCGACTCGTAGATCTGACCCGGACCGAGCTCCTCACCGGGCTGGCGGAGCTCCGAGCCGGTGACGAGGATCGCGACCCGCGGGCGCTTCGTGCAACGCACCTCGGCCACGCCTGCGGCGGCGAGCGCTGCCACCTGCGCCGGGCCGAGCGCCGCGCCCGGCTCGAGCACGGGATCGCCTGCGCGCACGTCGCCACCCCGGTCGCGCACGTTGGCGCCGGGCTCCGCCGGCGTCCCGATCTCCACTCCGCCCTCGGCGAACGTCAACCGCTCGACCGGGATCACAGCGTCGGCGCCCTCGGGAACCGCGCCGCCCGTGGCGATCCGCATCGCCTGGCCGGCGGCAAGCGGCGTCGCAGAGGGCGAGCCGGCGGCCACCTCGCCCGCGAGCGGCAACGTCACGGGCGCACCCGCGGTGTCGGCGGCGCGCACCGCGATCCCGTCCATG
Source organism: uncultured Actinomycetes bacterium (assembly GCA_963720515.1). Classification (GTDB taxonomy): domain Bacteria; phylum Actinomycetota; class Thermoleophilia; order Gaiellales; family Gaiellaceae. Next base: position 1,919,990 of record OY970397.1, read on the forward strand.
GCCGAGCTCGGAAACGGCGGCAGGTCGGTCGCCGCGGCGGCCGGCTCGGCGAGGACACGGCCCGCGGCGCGCTCGATCGGAACCCGCTCCGCCTCGAGCGGCTTCGCGCGTTCCAGCACGAGGCGCTGCGCGTCGGCGAACGAGATGAGCTCGGCGGTCACGGCGGGCATACGCTACCCCGCCGTCCCCCGAGGACCTACCGCTTCGTCCCCGTGGTCGTCGGAGGCGGCGGGGGAGGCGGGGCCGGCGGCGCGGGAGGCGGAGGCGCCGGAGGCGGGCGCGACCGTCGTCGGGTGCGTCGGGGGTGCGGGCGCCGTCGTCGTCGGCGCGGTCTGCGTCGTCGCGCCCGTCGACGTGGACGCGCTCGTCGAGGGGAGTGCGCCGGACATCGCGTACTGGCCCTTGAACGGCTCCCAGTCCACCGGATTCTTCGGGAAGGACCAGTCGAGCACAGGCGCCTGCGCGAGCGCGGCCGACATGAAGAGGTTCCAGATCGTGGCCGGGAACGTGCCGCCCGCGACGGCGATCCCGTGCACGTTCGTCATCTCGACCTGCGCGTTCGGGTACCCGACCCAGACCGCGGTCGCGAGCTGCGGCGTGAACCCGCAGAACCACGCGTCGGCGAAGTTCTCGGTCGTGCCGGTCTTGCCAGCCGCGGGCCGCCCGAAGTAGGCGCCCGTGCCCGTACCGCCGAGGACGTTCGCCTCGAGGATCCTCGTCACCTCATAGGCGACACCATCGGAGAGGACGCGCTTGCGCTTCGGCTTGCCCCAGCCCGCCTCGTCGTCCTCCTTGCCGTTCGCGAGGACGACCTTGCGGATCGCCATCGGCTCGGAATAGACACCGCCGGCCGCGAGGGTCGCGTACGCGGAGGCCATCTCGAGCACCGAGACCGAGTTCGAGCCGAGTCCGATCGAGGCGACCGGCTGGAGCTTCGTGCGGATGCCCATGCGGTGGGCGATCTCGGCGATCGTCTCCGGGCCGAGGTCGAGCGTGAGGCGCGCATAGACGGTGTTGTCCGAGGCGAGGGTCGCCGACTTGATCGTGATCGGGCCCGAGTAGGAGTTCGAGTACGTCGCGACGTCCCAGACGCAGTTCGGGTCGACGGACGCGGAACAGGTCGGGTCCGGCTGCCAGCGGAAGGGAGCCGAGAGGTAGACCGTCTTGTAGGGGTCGATCCCCATCTCGATCGCCTTCGTGAGGACGAACGTCTTGAACGCGGAGCCCGCCTGCCGCCGGCCCTGCGCGGCGAGGTTGAACTGGATGCTCTTCTTCTCGTGCGAGACCGCGGTCATCGCGCGGATCGCACCGTTCGTCGGGTTGATCGAGACGATCGCCGACGCCGGGTCGGAGCCGTCGTTGAGCGTCTCGCGCATCGCCTTCACGGCGTCGTTTTGGAACTTCGGATCGATCGTCGTGTAGACCTTGAGGCCGCCGCTGCGGACCGTGCTCACGCCGTACTCCTTGATGAGCTGGTCGCGGACGAACGAGAAGAAGTACGGCTCGCGGATCTTCGTGTAGAGCTCGCCGCGCTTCAGCTTGAGCGGCCGCGCGCTCGCCTTCGCGTAGCGCGCCTGGTCGATGTCCCGCGAGTCGAGCATCGCCTTCAAGACCTCGTTTCGTCGCGCGACCGCCTCCGACGGGTTGTTGAACGGGTCGAAGACGGACGGCGCCTGCGGCAGCCCGGCGAGGAGCGCCGCCTGGACGAGGGAGAGCTTCGCGGCCGGCTTCGAGAAGTACGTCTGCGACGCGGCCTCGATCCCGTACGCGTGGTTTCCGAAGTAGACCTGGTTCAGGTAGGTCTCGAGGATCTCGTCCTTCGACTCCCTTGCGTCGAGCTTGATCGCGAGGCAGGCCTCCTTCGCCTTGCGCTTGAAGGACTTCTCGTTCCCGATGTAGAGGTTGCGGACGAGCTGCTGCGTGATCGTCGAGCCGCCCTCGACGATCTGCCCCGCCTCGAGGTTCTTGACGGCGGCGCGCAGGACGCCCGAGACGTCGACGCCGATGTGACTGTAGAAGCGCCGGTCCTCGATCGCGACCGTCGCCTGGCCGATCCACGGCGACATGTTCTCGAGCTTCTGCGGCTGGCGGTTCCGCTCGGCCGGGATAGAGCCGAGGAGCGACCCGTCCGCGGCGTAGATGAACGAGTTCGAGCCGATCTGAACCGGGCGGAGGGACGAGAGGTCGCACGAGAGCGCCGCGGAGGCGCCGGTGAACGCGCCCGCGCCGATCGCGACGAGGAGCGCGAGGACGGCGACGAGGAGCCCGATGAGGACGGCGCGCCGGGTCTGGCGACGCGCCTTGCGCCGGCGCTGCCGCTCCCGCCGCGTGCCGACCGCGCGGGCCTGCTTGCCGTTCCCGATGCCGTTCCCGTTGCGCGTCCGTCGCCCGTTCGAACCGCGCCCGTTCGGGCCGCGGCCACCGTTGCCCCGTGGCGGCGGGATCTAGAACACCCCTTCGGTGCGCAGCCGGCGGTGGACCGCCCGGCGGAGGTCGGCCTCGACCGCCGCGGCCTGGCCGGCCGGCGCCCACGTCTCCAGCGTTATGACGGCGACTGGCTCGCCTGTCGTGTCGAAGTCCTTGACCCGTGCGATGGTCCGCGTCTCCTCGTGTCCTGCTGCCCTGGCCTCGTCTTCGGCAATTGCGAGGACCCGGTCAAGGTCCGAGGCTAGCGGAACCGGGACGGTCACCTCCACCATGTGCTCCGTTCGCCCGATCGTCTGGTTGCGGATCGTGTCGGATGCGAGCTTCTCGTTCGGGACGTAGTAGCGCGCGCCGCCGGGGGTCCGGATGATCGTGTAGGTGAGGCCGACCTCCTCGACGGAGCCCTCGGCCTCCTCCACGCGGACCTCGTCCCCAAGGCGCAGCGGCTGGGTGAACGCGATGTTGATCCCGGCGATGTAGTTGGCGAGCGTGGAGCGCGCGGCCATGCCGAGGATGAGCCCGATGACCGCCGACGACGCGAGGAGCGCACCGGCCACGGCGCGGAACTCGGGAATGACGAAGAGCGCCGAGAGGACGCCGATCGCGACGATCGCCGCCGTGATGCTGCGCCGAAGGACGCGGTAGCGCGTCAACGCCTTCGGCGGGAGGTTCAGGTGGCCGATGATGGCACGGTCGACCAGGCGCGCCAGGATGAGCGCGGCGATGACGATCGCGCCGGCGATCGCGATGCGCTGCCAGGTGTCGTCCATGCGTCCCGGACTTGTTCTTCCACGGCCGCCCGATGCCTGCCGGGGCGATACTCGGCGCATGCGCGATCTCGACGCCGTGACGGTGGACGCGCTCGGCACGATCCTCGAGCTGCGCGACCCGGTGCCGCCGCTTCAGGCCGCCCTCGCCGCGCGTGGGATCGAGCGCGATCCCGCCACGGTGGCCGAGGCGTTTGCAGCCGAGGTCGCGGTGTACGTGCCGCGCTCCCACGAAGGACGGACGCCGGAGTCGCTCGCAGCGCTCCGGCGCGAGTGCGTGGGCGTCTTTCTCGGCGCCCTCGACGCTCCGCTCGGGCCGGCCGAGTTCGTCGACGACTTTCTCGGGGGGCTCGTCTTCGAGGAGATTCCCGGCGCGGCTCTCGGGCTCGACCGGCTGCGGGCGATGGGGCTCCGCCTCGCGTGCGTCGCAAACTGGGACATCTCGCTCCCCGAGTCTCTGGCCCGCGCGGGGCTCGCCGAGAGGTTCGACACGATCGTGAGCTCGGCCGAGGCGGTGGCGCCGAAGCCGAACGCGGCGCCGTTCCTCCTGGCCCTCCGCCGGCTCGGCGTCGTGCCGTCGCGCGCGCTCCACATCGGCGACTCGGCGGCCGACCGGCTCGGCGCGGCTGCGGTGGGAATGCGGTTCGCGCCGACTCCGGTGAGTACGCTTCCCGCGCGACTCGGAGCGGAGGCGGCATGACGGAGCGGCGACACGGACTCTCGACACGCGCGATCCACGGTGGCAAACGCCCCCGCGGGCCGGGCGACCCGGTCGCGCCGCCCATCGTCACCTCGACCACCTTCTCGTTCGAGACGGCCGCCGAGTTCGGGAAGGCCATGGTCGACGAGGAGTACGGATTCACGTACGCGCGCACGCGGAACCCGACCGTCGAGGAGCTGAACGGCGCGCTCGCCGAGCTCGAGGGCGCCGAGGCCGCGCTCGCGTTCTCCTCGGGCATGGCCGCGATCTCCGCCTCGCTCTTCACCGTGCTCTCCCCCGGCGACACGCTCCTCGCCGCGCGCCAGCTCTACGGCACGACGTACCTCCTCTGCGAGAACGAGCTGCGCGGGATCGGCGTCGAGGTGGTCTACGCCGACGCGACCGACCCGGCGCAGTGGGAGCGCCCGGCCAACGTCCGCTACGTCGAGACGCTCGCGAACCCGGGCTTCCCGCTCGCCGACCTCGACGCGATCGCGGCGACAAAGGGCGACAGCCTGCTCCTCGTGGACAACACGTTCGCCTCCCCGGCGCTCTGCCGGCCGCTCGAGCACGGCGCGGATCTCGTGCTCGAATCCGCCACCAAGTTCTTGAACGGCCATCACGACGTGAGCGCGGGCGTGGCCGCCGGGTCGAAGGAGCTCCTCGAGCGGGTGCGCGGCTATCAGCACCGGACCGGCGGGATCCTCGACCCGTTCCCCGCCTACCTCCTGCGGCGTGGGCTCAAGACGCTGCCGCTTCGGATGGAGCGCCAGTCTGCGAACGCGCTCGAGCTGGCGCGCTTCCTCGAGGGGCATCCGAAGGTGGAGCGCGTCCTCTACGTGGGACTCGAGAGCTTCCCCCAGCACGAGCTCGGGCTGCGCCTCCTCACCGACTCGGGAGGGATGCTCTCGTTCGAGGTGGGCGGCGGGCGCGAGGCGGGCGAACGGCTCATGGACGGCCTCGAGCTCGCCCTGCGCGCGACCAGCCTGGGCGGCGTGGACACGGTCGTCCACCACCCGGCGTCGACGAGCCACCGGCAGTTCTCGGCCGAGCAGCTCGTCGAGCTGGAGATCGGCGAGGGCATGCTCCGCGTCTCCGTAGGGTGTGAGGATGGAAGCGACGTCGTCGCCGATTTCGACCACGCCCTCGCCCTGGTCTAGGTCCGACCGCGCCCTCGCACTCTGGCTCGGAATCTCGGGGCTCTTCGCGATCCTCGCGTTCGCAACGCAGGCGAGCGCGCCGGACGACCAGAACCTCTTCTTCGAGTACTCGTTCGCCATCGCCGCGATCGTCCAGGCCGCGTTCATCGTCGGGATCGCCTACGGCGGAGGGCGCTTCTTCGGCGACGCCCCGCGCGCCCTCGGCCTCGTGCGCTTCCCGGGACGGTACGTCTGGCTCGCTCTAGCCTCGGCGGTCGCGGCGATCGTCGTGTCGGGGCTCCTCGAGCCGTTCCTCCACGCGGGCAAGGAGCAGGGGCTCGTCCCCGAGCACTGGGTGCCGGGCGGCGGGCCCGCGTTCGCGCTGAACGGCCTGGTCACGGTGCTCGTCGTGCCCTTCGCGGAGGAGCTCTTCTTCCGCGGCCTCGGCGTGCGCGTGCTCGGGTTCGCCGGACCGGTCGTCGCCATCGGCGGCACGGCGCTCGTCTTCGCGCTCGTGCACGGGCTCCTCGCCGGGCTCCTCCCGCTCGGCTTCTTCGCCGTGCTGCTCGGTTGGCTCCGCTACCGGTCGGAGAGCGTGTGGCCCGGGTATGTCGCGCACGCGACCTACAACGCGATCGGCGTCCTCTCCGCGCTCGCGATCTCGCTGCACAACGGCCCGGCAAGCTAGAAACAGCCGACCGGGGGATGCAAAATGCCCTCGGTGCGGCGCGCCATCCCATTCCTCCTCGTCGGGCTGGCGCTGCCGGGGTCGGCCCACGCCGCGACCTTGACCCTCACCGCCCCGGGCACGGTCGCCTTCGGACGCACCGCGGCGTTCACGGGCGCGCTCCAGCCGGCGCAGCCCGGCGTCCAGGTGCGGATCTCGACCGCGGGCCCCTCGCCGCAGATCGTCACGACGGCGACGACGGACGCCTCGGGCGCCTTCTCGGCCGCGGTCGTCTTCAGGTCGCCGGGGACGTTCGTGGCGGACGCGACGGTCGGGCCGACCACGGTCGTCTCGGCGCCGGTCTCGATCGCGCTGCGCGCGAGGCTGACGACGCGCGTCCGCGGCGTGCGCACGGTCGGCTCACGGCTCCTCCTCACCGGTCGCATCCAACCGCGAACCGCGGGCCATCTCACGCTGCACGTCCTCGGCAAGGCACGCCGCGTGCGCATCGGCGCGGTCGGACGCTTCTCCGCCACCCTGCCGACGCCGGTTCCGCGCCGGCTGCGCTGGACGCTCGCGCTCACGCCCGCCACCGGGTTCGCGACGGTTCGCCGCTCCCGCGTGTACGGCGTCCGCGGGCCCAGACTCGCCTGGGGCGACACCGGGCGCTCCGTCCTCGCGCTCGAACGGCGCCTGCACGAGCTCCACTACGCACTCGTCGGCCCGAACGGCGTGTACGGCTACGACACCTACTCGGCCGTCATGGCCTTCCAGAAGGTGAACGGCCTCGCCCGGACGGGCCGCGTGTCCTCGTACCTCTGGACCCGCCTCGCTCGGGCCACCGTGCCGCGGGCCTTCAACCCGCACGGCACACACATCGAGGTCTCGAAGACGAAGCAGATCCTCTACGAGGTGCGAAACGGCAAGGTCGTGAACGTCTCGCACGTCTCGACCGGGGCCACCGGCAACACGCCCGTCGGACGCTTCCACGTCTACCGGCTCGGGCCCGGGACGAACGCGAAGGGGATGTACTACTCGCTCTACTTCCTCCGCGGTTTCGCGATCCACGGCTACGCGTCGGTGCCGCCCTACCAGGCGAGTCACGGGTGCGTCCGCACCCCGCTCTGGTTCGCCTACGCCTTCTACCGGCGGTGGGCGCGCATCGGCACGGAGATCGACGTCTTCGCGTAATCTGGGCCGCCCATGGCGCCCGAAGAACCAGGCTCCGATCCCGGCGTCCGCCAGCTCCGCGAGGAGATCTCGGACAACGACCTCGCACTCGTCCAGGCGATGAACAAGCGCATCAAGCTCGTCGCGCGGATGAAGGAGTACAAGGCCTCGCGGGGCTACGACTTCCTCGACCCGGACCGTGAGGAGTGGATGCTGCGCTACCTGCTGCGGGCGAGCTCCGGGCCGCTCACCGAGGAGGGCCTGCGGGAGCTCTTCGAGGCGGTGCTCGCGCTCACGAAGCGCCAGGTCGAGCTGCTCGAGACGCGGGCCGGCGAGCCGGCGGCCTAGCTAGGTCTCTTCCTCCTCCGCTTCCTCGCCGTCCTCGGCTTCCTGGAAGTCGTCCGGTTTCACCTCGTCGAGGAACTCCTTGAACTGCTCGAGCAGCTCCTCGTCCGAGGCCTCCGCCTGCTCGAACTCGATCGCGGACTCCTCGATCACCTCGGGCGCGGCGAAGATCGGCGCGTCGGCGCGAACGGCGAGCGCAATCGCGTCGGACGGGCGCGAGTCGACCTCGATCTCCGTCCCGTCGACGGCGATCGTGATCATCGCGTAGAAGGTGTTGTCGCGGAGCTCGGTGACCGCGATCCGGACGACGCGCGCGTCGAGCTGCGTGAGCATCTCCGTAAAGAGATCGTGAGTCATCGGCCGCGGCGTCGTCGCGCCCTGGAGCTTCATGAGGATGGCCGCAGCCTCGGGGTGCCCGATCCAGATCGGGAGGAACTTGTTCCCGTCGGCCGTCTTCAAAAGCACGATCGGCTGCTTGCCGACCATGTCGAAGCTGACCCCGTAGATGACCATTTCCTGCATCCGCGGCTACCCAGTCTGATTCTAGTGACGCCCGGGAACGCGGCTCCCGCAATCCCCTTTTCGGCCCGGCCCGTAGTCCTCCCCGAACCGAGGCGAACGAACCAAGGGGGAATCCGCATGCGAACGAAGGCACTCGTGCTTGCCATGCTCGTCGCGCTCGTGGCGCTCGTCGCCGTTCCAGGTGCCGGCGCCCGAGGCGGCGGCCGCGAGATCGTGAAGCGCGGCGACTGCAGCGGCGCCGCGACGTGGAAGCTGAAGCTGAAGGCGGACAACGGCCGCATCGAGACCGAGTTCGAGGTCGATCAGAACCGCAACGGCCGCCGCTGGCGCGTGACGCTCTTCCGCAACGGCGTGAAGGTGGCGACGGCGATCAAGACGACCGCCGCGCCGAGCGGCTCGTTCGAGCTCCGCCGCCTGCTCGCGAACGGCGCGGGCGCGGACCGGATCGTCGCGAGGGCGGTCGCACTCCGCGGCGGCCAGACGTGCCGCGGCGCAGCGACCTTCTGATCCGATTCGCCGTTTGGCGGCGGGCTCAGCCCGCCGCCACGGCCGGATTCGGGTCGGCGAAATGGGCGATCCTGGATTCGAACCAGGGACCTCCGCCTTATCAGAGCGGCGCTCTAACCAACTGAGCTAATCGCCCGCGCCGGCCGATTCTAGCGACGGGCTAATTGAGCTCGCGCGACCGGACGAGGTACAGCTCGGCGGCCAGGAGGAACGCCTCGTCGCGCGCGAGGTCGAGCACCCAGGCGCGGGTTTCCTCGTCGAGCTCCGGGTCGGCGATCACGACGTTGCGGAAGTGCGGCAGCCGGCCGGTGCGGGCGAGCGCGGCGATGCGCAGCACGACCTCGCGTGTCGGGTCGTGAGCCGCGATGACCTCGAGGGAATCGAGCGTGCCTGTCCAGGGGTGTGGCGGCGTCACCTCTATCCAACGGCGAAAAGCCGCCCCGGGTTACGCCGATCGTTCGAGCGACTCGACGAGCTCCGCGAGGGCGGTCTCGTCGGCGAACGCGATCTCGATCCGCCGCGCGCCCACCTTCACCGGCGCGCCGGTCAGCCGCTCGAGCGCGGTGCGGGCGCGGCCCGCGAGCTCGGGGTCGACCGGTGCAGCACGGCGCGGCTTGGTCGCTGCGCCGGCCCACCGGGCGGCCCGCTCGGCGGCTCGAACGGAGAGCCCCTCGCGAACGATTCTCCGCGCGAGCGCGCGCCGCTCCTCGTTCCCCGGCACGGCAAGCACGGCGCGAGCGTGACCCTCGGAGAGCTGGCCGCGCTCGACCAGATCGAGCAGGTCGTCCGGCAGTTCGAGCAGGCGCAGGCGGTTCGAGACGGACGGCTTCGACCGGCCGACGCGCTCCGCCACGTCGCCGAGCGACAGCGCGAACTCGTCCTGGAGGAGCGCATAGGCGCGCGCCTCCTCGACCGCGGACAGATCCTCGCGGGCGACGTTCTCGACGAGGGCGAGAAGGAGCGACTCGCGGTCGTCCGTCTCGCGCACGAGCGCGGGGACGGTGGCGAGCCCGGCGGCCTTGGCCGCGCGCCAGCGCCGCTCGCCGGCGATCAGCTCGTAGCGCCCGCCCTCAATCGGGCGGACGACGACCGGCTGGATGATCCCCTGCGCGCGGACCGACTCGGCGAGACCGGAGAGCGCCTCGGCGTCCACCTTGCGGCGCGGCTGGCGCGGGTTCGCCTGAATCTGGCCGAGCGGGAGCTTCGCGAGCTCGGTCTCGCCGGCGCCGCCGAGGAGCACCTCGAGCCCGCGGCCGAGGCCACGCCGGCTCGGCGACGCGCTAGACATGGGACTCCGCGAGCGGCCGGGACACGGTTCGCCCCATCCGTTCCACGAGCTCGCTTGCGACCCGGTAATAGGCGTCGGCGCCGCGGGAGCGCGGGTCGTAGGCGGTGATCGGCAGCCCGTGGCTCGGCGCCTCGGCCAGACGCACGCTCCGCGGGACGACCGCGTCGAAGACGAGCTCGCCGAAGTGGCGCCGCACCTCTCCTGCCACGTCGGCGGAGAGGCGCGTGCGCCCGTCGGCCATGGTCAGGACCATCCCCGCGAGGGAGAGGCGCGGGTTGAGCCCTGCTCGGATCCGCTCGATGGAGTCGAGGAGCTGCGTCAACCCTTCGAGCGCGTAGTACTCGCACTGCACCGGCACGAGCACCCGGTCGGCCGCTGCGAGGCCGTTCACGGTGAGCGGGCCGAGCGACGGCGGGCAGTCGAGGAAGACGAAGGAGTACGCCTCGCGAGCAGGCGCGAGCGAGCGCGCGAGATAGGAGTCCACGCCGAGGCGGTCGAGCTCGACGGCGGCGCCGGCGAGATCACCGGTCGCAGGCACGAGATCGAGGTTCGCAAAGCGCGTGTGCCTCACGATCCGCGCGAGCTCCACGCCGTCGAGGAGGTCGACCGAGGAGGTTCCGTTGGCGCGCTCGCCGAGCCCCGAGGTGGCGTTCGCCTGCGGGTCGAGATCGACGACGAGCGTCCGCTCGCCGGCCTCCGCGAGGCAGGCGGCGACGTTCACGGCGGTCGTCGTCTTGCCGACGCCGCCCTTCTGGTTCGCAAGCGCGAAGACCCGTCCGGACACGGGTTCCAGGCTACTCAGGCGAGTGGACGTTTCCGCGCGGTTCCCGCCTTGCGCGGGAACCGCTCCGGAGTTGGGCCCGTCTTCTCAAAGAGCAGCAAGACGCGCCGCTCGGAGGTCTCGTCCGCGACCGTCTCGACGAGGCGGCCGGCAACCTCCGCCGCCGCGCGGGCCGCGGCATCTGCGTCCGTCTGCGCCGGCGAAGAGGATGAGGCGGCCGCCCGGCGCGACGAGCGGCAGGCACCACTCGACTGCGACCGGCGGCGGGGCAAGTGCACGGGCGATCGCGGTGCCGTAGGCGTCGCGGCCGGCTGTGCGCGCGTGGGCCTCGGCGCGGGCCTGGACGACCTCGACGTTCGCAAACTCGGCAGCCGTCGCGCGCAGGAAGGCGCACTTCCTGGCGCTCGCCTCGAGCAGGTCGAACCGGAGATCGGGCCGTGCGGCCGCGAGCGGGAGCCCGGGCGAGCCACCGCCCGAGCCGACGTCCACGACCGGCCCGTCGCCGAGGAGCGGGAGCGCGACGAGTGCGTCGTCCAGGTGCACGCGCCGCGCCTCGTCCGGGTCGCGGACCCCGGTCAGGCCGGGCGTCGAGACGAGCGCGGCGAGCCAGCGCTCGAGCCGCGGGTCGGTCACTCCTCCACGGCGGGCGAGCCGGCCGAGACGACCACGCAGCGGTTCGGCTCGGCGCCGTCGCTCTCGGTCGAGACCCCGCCGCGGCGCTGGAGGTAGAGGTGCACGATCTTCCGCTCGGGCGCCGACATCGGCTCGAGCGGAACGGACCCGCCGGACGCGAGCGCCTCCTGCGCCGCCTCCTCGGCCGCGCGCTCGAGCGTCGCCTGGCGCCGCGCCCGGTAGCCGGCGGCGTCAACGACGACCTCTCGCGCCGTCCCGTCGGACCGAAGGGCCGCGTTCGCGAGGTACTGGATCGCGTCGATCGTCTGGCCGCGCTTGCCGATCAGGAGACCGAGGTCGGAGCCGGAAATCCGCGCGACGAGCACCTCGTCGGCGTGCGAGACCGTCACGGTTGCGCGCAGGCCGAGCCCGGAGCACACGGCCTCGGCGAACTCGCGCAGCTTGGCCTCGGGCGAGCCCGGCTCCTCGCGCGGCGCCTGCGGCTCTCGCTCGCGCTTCGCCTCGCCGCCCGACTGCGCACCGGGCAGCGCCTCGGCAAGCACGCGCGCCGGCGTGTACCCGACGCCGAGCAGCCCGCGCTCGCCCTCGGCGAGCACCTGGAAGCGGACGCGCCGCTTGTCGAGCCCGGGGAAGCGGCCCTCGAGCTCGCGAAGCGCGGCCCACTTGGCCTCGCCCACGGTCTCGCCGGTCGCCTCGACCTGCGACGCGGTGAGCGACTCGCCGGAGGTCTCGCTCATCGCCGGCCCGCCTGGGGCCCGCGCTTCTTGCGGCGCCGCACCTTGCGCTGACCCGAGCCGGAGCGCGAGCCCGACGGCGCGACGGCGGGTGCGCCGGCCGGAACCCCGTCCGCGGCGGGCTCGGGTTCCTGGGACGGCGTCCTCGAGCTCCGTTTCGGCAACGGCTGGGGCTTCGGCAGGAGCCGCCGGGTCACGAGTCCCTGGCCGACCGTCCAGAGGTTCGTCGTCACCCAGTAGATGATGAGCCCGACCGGGAAGTTGATGACGAAGAAGACGAAGACGAACGGCAGCGCGATGAAGATCGCGCGCTGGGTCTTGTCCGGCATGGGCGTGAGGAGCGCCGAGACGAGCTGGCTCGCCACGTAGAGGACGATGAGAAGGATCCCCGACCAGTGGTCCTTCGCCGTGTCGGCGATGTTCGGGACGAGGTGGAGGAAGCCGAGCTCGGCCGGCGTCGGCGGCGGCGTGACGTTGTCCTCGAAGTGCCGGAGGACGTAGAAGAGCGCGAAGAAGACCGGCAGCTGCGCGACGAGCGGCAGGCACGACGCGGCCGGGTTGATCCCGTGCTCCTTCCAGAGGCGCGCCATCTCCTCCTGCTGGCGGCGCTTGTCGTTCTTGTACTTCTGCTGGATCGCCTTGATCTCCGGCGCCACGATCTGCATGCGCTGCATCGAGTGGATCTGCCGGACTGTCAGCGGAACGAGGACGATCCGGACCGCGATCGTGAGCGCGACGATCGACCAGGCCCACGAGAGGCCGATCGTGCCGTGGAACCAGATGAGGACGTCGGTGAGGACGTTCTCGAGCGGCGTGAGGATCGAGCCGAGGATCACGGCGTGCTCCTCGGATGGCGGTGCTCGTGCCGGCCGAAGACGCGCTGGTCGCACGCGTGGTCGACGCCGCCCATGCTCCACGGGTTGCAGCGCAGGAGCCGCCAGCCGGCGAGCACGACTCCGCGGAGGAGCCCGAACTCGCGCAGCGCGTCGAGCGCGTACTGGGAGCAGGTGGGGTAGTACTTGCAGCGCGGCCCGATGAGGGGGCTCACGAGGAGCTGGTAGCCGCGGATGAGGAGGCGCGGGATCGCGGTCATGCGGGCGCTCCGCGCTCCGCGAGGCGAAGCGCCTCGCCGACCTGCTCGGTCAGCCACTCGTGGCCGCGCTCCTCGGCCGCCTCGGCGAGGCCCGGCCGTGCCGAGAGCACGATGTCCTGCTCCTCCTTGAGGCCGCCGGCGAGCTCGTCGAAGACCGAGCGCAGGCGCCGCTTGAGCCGGTTTCGGGCGACCGCGCCGCCGACTTTCCGCGACACCGCGAGCCCGAGCCGCGGGCCCTCGCCCGTCGCGAGATCGTCCTCGCGCGGGAACGTGTACACGACGAGGTAGCGGGTCGAGACGGACCGGCCCTTGCGGTAGACGGCGTCGAAGTCCCGCGAGCGGGTCAGGCGAGAACGGCGTGTCACCGGATCGCGAGTCCTCAGGCCGAGAGCCGCTTCCGGCCCTTGGCGCGACGCCGCTTCAGGATGGCGCGGCCCGCGCGCGTAGACATCCGGGCGCGGAATCCATGCCGGCGCTTCCGCCGGCGCACGTTTGGCTGATAGGTGCGCTTCACGTCTCTCCGAGCTGAGCCCCAACGGGGGAATGATTGCCTGCAAGGCGGCGGGGCGGGGCGCCCGGCCGCCGGGCAAGTATAGAGAAGGCCCGCCGGCTCGCCGGCCGCTTCGATGCCTCCCGGCCCGAAATTTTGGTTACGAGAAATCCACAGGGTGAAGCGCTCATGTATGCGCCCTCGCACGGGATGTCCACAGTGTGGACATGGCTGTGGAAAACCACGAATTCCCTGCAAGCATGCGCTTTTGGCCTCTAGCGTTATCCCCAGGCTGATCCATTGTGGCCCCAGAGCACGGCTGGTAGGATCGCCGCTTCGCGAGGCACCGGAAGGAGCGAGTCAAGGCGAGTGGAGCAACCTCTCGAGCTGAGTGCGGAGACCCTGTGGACCGACGTTGCAAGGCGTCTCCAAGGGTCCCTGAACGAGCACACCTACCGCACCTGGTTCGGTGAGGCCAAGGGCGATGCCCTCGACGAGGACGTCTTCGTCGTGGCCGTCTCGAACGACTTCACGCGCGACTGGATCGAGAACCACTTCCGCGGGCTCGTCGAGGCCGCGGTGCGCGACTCGCTCGGCGGCGACCGTCACGTGGAGATCGTCGCAGCCCCGGTCGCTCCGGCCCCGAGCGTCGGGCCGACCCCTTGGCCCGCCTCGGACGGCGCGCCCGGCTGGAGCGCCGAGAGCGAGCGGCCCGAACGGCGCGAGCGCACCGGGCTGAACCCGAAGTACACCTTCGACCGCTTCGTCATCGGCTCGTCGAACCGCTTCGCACACGCGGCCGCGCTCGCAGTGGCCGAGGCGCCGGCCCAGGCCTACAACCCGCTCTTCATCTACGGCGGCACCGGCCTCGGCAAGACGCACCTCCTCCAGGCGATCGCCGCGTACATCGGCGAGCACGGCGCCGGACTCACCGCGCGCTACGTCACGAGCGAGGCCTTCATGAACGACTTCATCAACTCGCTCCGCGACAAGCGCATCGAGGGCTTCAAGCACCGCTACCGCCACTACGACGTCCTCCTCGTGGACGACATCCAGTTCCTCGAGCACAAGGAGCGGATCCAGGAGGAGTTCTTCCACACGTTCAACTCGCTCTACGAGGCGGGCCGGCAGATCGTCATCTCCTCCGACCGGCCGCCGCGCGACATCGCGACGCTCGAGGCGCGCCTGCGCTCCCGGTTCGAGTGGGGGCTCATCACGGACATCCAGCCGCCCGACCTCGAGACCCGCATCGCGATCCTCCGAAAGAAGGTCCACGCGGACGGGACGCACATCCCCGACCCGCAGCTCCTCACGTTCATCGCAAGCCGCGTGTCCACGAACATCCGCGAGCTCGAGGGCGCGCTCACCCGTGTGGTCGCCTTCTCGTCCCTGACGGGTCGGCCGATGACCGGCGACCTTGCGCAGGAGGTGCTGAAGGACGTCTTCCCGCAGGGCGAGATGCCCGAGGTCTCGGTCGAGCGGATCCAGGAGCTCGTCGTCGAGCGGTTCGGCATGACGCTCCAGGAGCTCACCGGCGACCGGCGGTCGCAGTCGATCGTCTATCCGCGCCAGGTCGCGATGTACCTCTGCCGCGAGCTCACCGACTCCTCGCTTCCGAAGATCGGGAAGAAGTTCGGCGGGCGCGACCACACCACGGTCATCCACGCGACCTCCAAGATCGCGAAGTTGATCAAGGAGGACCGCTCGGTCTACAACCTCGTGCAGGAGCTCACCGCGCGCATCAAGCAGGCGCGGTAGAACGCTGGGGAGATCCTGTGCGCCGAACCGTGGACACCGCGCAAGCGAGCTGGGCCCTGTGGAGCGACCGTAGTTCTCCCCACCTGCCGTCCACCGCGCAATCCATTGTCCGGTGCGAGGTTCGCGACGTCGTCCCCGGGACCCACACGCCTATTACTACTACGAGAGGTTCTTTAAGAAGATGACGACCGATACCGTTGCGGGCACACACATGAAGGTCACCACTCGAAGCGAGGAGCTGGCGGAGAAGCTCGCGGTCGTCGGACGCGGCGTCTCGACGCGCACGAGCGTGCATGTCCTGACCGGGATCCTCGTCACGGCGGAGGGTGGGCGGCTGACGCTCGCGGCGACGGACATGGAGCTCTCGGTGCGGCTCGCGTTCGACGCGGCGACCGAGTCCGACGGGACGGTCGTCGTTCCGGGGCGCCTCCTCGTGGACATCGCGCGGCTCCTGCCTCCGGGAGAGGTCACGCTCGAGTACCGCGCCGAGGAGGGTCTCGCGCATCTCACGTGCGGCCCTGCCGCCTACGACCTGAACACGTTCGCCGCCGAGGACTTCCCGCGGCTCCCCGATCTGGACGGCGGCGAGGCGTTCTCCGTCGATCGCCAGGCGTTCCTCGAGACGGTCGGCCGCGTGAGCCGTGCCGCGTCGCGGGACGAGTCGCGCCCGGTGCTCACCGGGATCCTCGTCCGCTTCGAGGACGGAAAGATCGTCATGGCGGCGACCGATTCCTACCGCCTGAGCGTCAAGGAGACCGCGCTCGAGGGCGGCCCCGGCCGCGAGCTCGAGGCGATCGTGCCGGCGCGTGCGCTCGGCGAGCTCGCCCGCATCGCGCAGGCGGCGACGAGCGACACGATCGAGGTCGGGATCCAGGAGAACCAGGTCGTCTTCTCCGTCGAGGGCGTGACGCTCACGGCGCGGCGGATCGACGGCCAGTTCCCGAACTACAAGCAGCTCGTCCCGGAGAGCTTCGAGTCCGAGGTCGAGGTGGGCCGCGAGGAGCTCCTCGACGTCGTCCGGCGCACGTCGCTCATGGCGCAGCGCAAGTCGCCGCTCCGGCTCCGCTTCGCGGAGGGCGAGCTGACCGTGACGGCGCAGACGCAGGACGTCGGCGAGGCGCGCGAGTCGCTGCCCGTGAAGTACGGCGGCGACGCGCTCGAGATCGGCTTCAACGCCGACTTTCTCCGCGAGGGGCTCGAGTCCGTGACGGACGACAAGGTGCGGCTCAAGCTGATCAGCCCGCTTCGGCCGGGCCTGGTGCAGGGCGAGGGCGACGACTTCCTGTACCTGATCATGCCGATCCGGCTGGCCGGCTGAGCGGCGCCGCGGGCGGCCGCGTGCTCGTCGAGCGGGTGTCCTTGCGGGACTTCCGCTCCTACCAGCGCCTGGAGCTCGGGCTGGTTCCCGGGCTCGTGCTCGTCGTCGGGCCGAACGGCGTCGGGAAGACGAACCTGCTCGAGGCCCTCCACGTGGGAAGCCAGGGCTTCTCGCCGCGGACGCGGGTCGACGCGCGGCTCGTCCGCTTCGGCGAGGACTCGGCGCGGATCGTGCTCGCGGGCTCGGAGAACGGCTCGCCGGTCGAGACGGACGTGACCCTAGGCCGCGCGGAGGGCAAGGGGCTGCGGCTGAACGGCGCCGCGCTCGGAAGCGCCGAGGAGCTCCGCTCACGGCTCTCCGCGCTCGTCTTCGTGCCGGACCGGCTTGCGGTCGTGAAGGGCCCGCCGGCCGTTCGCCGCGCCTACCTCGACCGGATGCTCGGCCGCCTCGAGCCGACCCATGCGCAGCTGCCCGGCGAGTACGGCCGCGCGCTCGCGCAACGGAACGAGGCGCTCCGGCGCGCCCGGTCAGGCGCGGGCCCGCTCGACGCGGTCGCGCCCTGGACTGCCAGGGTCGCGGAGCTCGGGACGGAGCTCGACGCCCGCCGTGCCGCGCTCGTCAGGACGCTCGGGCCTCGTTTCACGGAACGCGCCGGCTCGCTCGGGCTCGAGGACGCGGAGCTCCGCTACGAGGAGCGGCCGCTGACCGTCGCCGCGCTCGAGGAGCGGCTCGACCGCGACCTCGCCCGCGGCATCACCTCCGCCGGGCCGCACCTGCGCGACGCGCCCATCTCCGCCGGCGAGCGCGACCTCCGCAGCTTCGGCTCGCAGGGGGAGCAGCGCACGGCCGTGCTGGCGCTCGTCCTCGCCGAGGCCGACCTGAGCGCCGAACGGCGCGGCGCCCCGCCGCTGCTCCTGCTGGACGACGTGCTGAGCGAGCTGGACGAGCACCGCCGCCGCGCGCTGCTCGCGTCGCTTCCGCCCGGCGGCCAGACCGTACTCA
The DNA here is from genome assembly GCA_963720515.1 of uncultured Actinomycetes bacterium. GTDB lineage: Bacteria > Actinomycetota > Thermoleophilia > Gaiellales > Gaiellaceae. Next base: position 1,937,328 of record OY970397.1, read on the forward strand.
CCGCGACCTCGCGCACGGCCGTCCCGTCCGGCGGCCCCGAGCCGGATCTCGTCGTCGAGGTCACCCCCGGCGAGGCGAAGGCCGCGTGAAGCGGGGCGGCTGGCAGCTGCGGACGCTCGGCGAGTCGATCCTCGAGGAGTTCGGGCGGCTCGGACCGTCGGCGGCGATGGCGGAGATCGTGGCGGTGTGGCCCGCTGCGGTGGGCGAGGCGATCGCCGAGAACGCCTGGCCCGCGCGGCTCACCCGCGACGGCGCGCTCGTCGTCCACGCCTCGTCGAGCGTGTGGGCGTTCGAGCTCACGCAGCTCCAGGCGGACATCCGCGCCCGGCTCGGGGAAGCCCTCGGGGACGCCGTGCCGAAGGCGCTCACGTTCGTCCCGGGCCGCCTTCCGGAGCGCGGGACCGCGGAGCCGGCGGGGGCCGAGACGGCGCCGCCGCCGGAGGCCTCCGAGGCCGATCGGGCGGAGGGCGAGCGGCTCGCGGCGGGCATCGAGGACGACGAACTCAGAGCCGTCGTCGCGCGGGCCGCGGCGGCCAGTTTGGCGCGCCGTTTGAGCCGTCCTGACGACCGCTCGCTCTGATACACTGCCGGGGTAGCAAAAACAGCCCCGGAGCAGGGGTTTTTTAGTGGCTGAAACGACCTATACCGCAAAGGACATCACCGTTCTCGAGGGCCTCGAGCCCGTCCGCCTGCGCCCCGGCATGTACATCGGCTCGACGGGCCAGCGAGGGCTCCATCACCTCGTCTACGAAGTGGTCGACAACTCGGTCGACGAGTCCCTCGCGGGCCGCAACGAGCGCATCGAGATCACGCTCCATCCGGACAACTCGGTGACGGTCAAGGACTGGGGCTCGGGGATCCCCGTGGACGTGATGGCCGACCAGGACCTGCCGGCGCTCACGGTCGTCCTGACGAAGCTCCACGCGGGCGGGAAGTTCGGCGGCGACGGCTACAAGGTGTCCGGCGGCCTCCACGGCGTCGGCGTCTCCGTCGTGAACGCGCTCTCCGCGTGGCTCGTGGCCGAGGTCCGCCGCGAGGGCAAGGTCTACCGCCAGGAGTTCGCGCGCGGCGCCCCGACCACGGACATGCAGATCGTGGGGGACGCCGAGCCGGGCGACTCCGGCACGACGATCAGCTTCCTCCCCGACGACGAGATCTTCGAGGAGCTCGACTTCTCCTCGCAGATCCTCGCGCAGCGTTTCCGCGAGACGTCGTTCCTCACGCGCGGCCTGCGGATCGTCTTCGTGGACGCGCGCGAGCTCGAGGAGCGCCAGGAGTTCTACGCCGAGGGCGGCATCCGCGACTTCGTCGCCTACGTGAACGACGCGAAGGACACGGTGCACAAGCACGTCGTGTACCTCGAGAACGAGACCGACGAGGGCGCGGTCGAGGTGGCCATGCAGTGGAACGCCTCCTACGTCGAGTCGGTCTTCTCGTTCGCGAACAACATCAACACGCACGAGGGCGGCACGCACCTCTCCGGCTTCAAGGGCGCGCTCACCGGCACGCTCAACAAGTACGCGCGCGACAAGAGCCTGCTCAAGGAGAAGGACGAGAACCTCGAGGGCGAGGACGTGCGCGAAGGGCTCGCAGCCGTGATCTCGGTGAAGCTCCGCGACCCGCAGTTCGAGGGGCAGACGAAGACGAAGCTCGGCAACCCGTTCATGCGAGGCCTCGTCGAGCAGACCGTGAACGCGAAGCTGGCCGAGTTCCTCGAGGAGAACCCGGCGGAGGCGAAGCAGATCATCCAGAAAGGCATCGCGGCCCGCGACGCCCGGCAGGCGGCGCGCAAGGCGCGCGAGCTGACGCGGCGCAAGAGCGCCTTGGACGGCGGCTCGCTGCCCGGCAAGCTGGCCGACTGCCAGACGCGCGACCCCGCCGAGGCCGAGCTCTACCTCGTGGAGGGCAACTCGGCCGGCGGGTCGGCCATCGACGCGCGCGACCGCCAGTTCCAGGCAATCCTCCCGCTGCGCGGCAAGGTGATCAACTCAGAGAAGAACCGGATCAACAAGGTGCTCTCGAACGCCGAGATCCAGGCGATCATCACGGGCATCGGCACGGGGATCGCGGACGAGTTCGACCTCGAGAAGCTCCGCTACCACCGCGTGATCATCATGACCGACGCCGACGTGGACGGCTCGCACATCCGCACGCTCATCCTCACGTTCCTCTACCGGAACATGACCGAGCTCTTCGACAACGGCCACGTGTACATCGCCGTGCCGCCGCTCTACCGCGTGAAGGTCGGGAACCAGGAGCGCTACGTGGAGAAGGAGACCCAGTTCGAGGAGCTCCTCGTCCGCGAGCGCGTGAAGGACATGGAGGTCGCGGCCCGCGAGGGCGAGGCCTTCCGGATGACCGAGTCGCGGTGGGCGCGCTTCACACGCGACCTCGCGACGTTCGAGGGCTGGACGGCCAAGTTCCAATCGGAGCTCCGCGACTACCCCGAGGCGGGGCGGTTCATCATCGACCATCGCCTGATCGAGCTGCCGGTCGCGTCGGCCGACGACGTCCTCGCCGCGCTCCCGGAGCTCACGAACGGCTTCGAGTTCGAGTCGGTCGCGCCGCGCTCCGCCGACACCTTCCGGATCAAGGTGATCGAGCGCGAGACGAGCGCCGCCCATCTCGTGGACGTTCCGTCGAACATCTTCGAGCTCGATTCCTACCAGCGCCTCCGCCGCGCCTACGAGAAGCTCGTCGAGGACGTCGGGCGCCCGCCGTTCACGGTCACCGCCGGCAAGAAGACGCGGACGGTCCCGACGTTCGAGGGTCTCCGCGTGGAGCTCCTCGGCCTAGCCAAGGACGGGATCCAGGTGAGCCGCTTCAAGGGCCTCGGCGAGATGAACCCGAGCGAGCTCTGGGAGACGACGATGGATCCGGCCCGGCGCACGCTCATGCGCGTCGACGTGGAGGACGCCTCGATGGCCGACCGCATCTTCTCGGTGCTCATGGGCGACCAGGTCGAGCCGCGGCGGCAGTTCATCGAGTCGAACGCACGCGACGTGCGCTTCCTGGACGTGTAGCCGCCGATGACGACGATCGAGCCACTGGGCCCCGGCCGCATCGAGTCGCGCGAGCTCGAGACCGAGATGCGCGCGAGCTTCCTCGACTACGCGATGAGCGTGATCGTGGCGCGCGCGCTCCCGGACGCCCGCGACGGGCTCAAGCCGGTGCACCGACGCGTCCTCTTCGGGATGCACGAGGCGGGCATGCAGCCGAACCGGCCGTACAAGAAGTGCGCCCGCATCGTCGGCGACGTGATGGGCTCCTACCACCCGCACGGCGACCAGTCGATCTACGACACGCTCGTCCGGCTCGCGCAGCCGTTCTCGATGCGGTACCCGCTCGTGGACGGCCAGGGCAACTTCGGGAACATCGACGGCTACCCGGCGGCCGCCATGCGGTACACCGAGTGCCGCCTGACCCGGCTCGCGACCGAGCTCCTGCGCGACATCGACGCCGACACCGTCGACTTCGCCCCGAACTACGACGAGTCGCGCACCGAGCCGACCGTTCTCCCCTCGCGCTTCCCGAACCTGCTCGTGAACGGCTCCTCGGGGATCGCCGTCGGGATGGCGACGAACATCCCGCCGCACAACCTCGCCGAGACGGTCGACGCGGTCGTCGCGATGATCGACGAGCCGGAGATCGACGTCGACCGCCTGCACAAGCACGTCCGCGGCCCCGACTTCCCGACCGCAGGGATCATCGTCGGGCGCGGCGGCATCCGCGACGCGTACCGGACCGGCCGCGGCCGGATCGTCATGCGCGCTCGCGCCCACATCGAGGAGCTGCGCGGCGGTCGCACGGCGGTCGTCGTCACCGAGCTGCCGTACGGCGTCAAGAAGGGCGGCGACGAGGGCGTCATCGCGAAGATGGCCGCGCTCGTCAACGACAAGGTGCTGCCCGAGATCGCGGACATCCGCGACCTCTCCGACCGCTCCGGGATGCGCCTCGAGGTGCACCTGAAGCGCGACGCGGTGCCCCAGGTCATCCTGAACAAGCTCTACAAGCACACCGCGCTCCAGACGACGTTCGGCTACAACGCCGTCGCGCTCGTGGACGGCGTCCCGCGGACGCTCACGCTTCTCGAGCTCGTCCGGACGTATCTCGACTACCAGCGCGAGGTCGTCACCCGCCGCTCCAAGTTCGAGCTGCGCAAGGCGGAGGAGCGCGCACACATCCTCGCCGGCTACCTGATCGCGCTCGAGAACCTCGACGCGGTCATCGCGCTCATCCGCAACTCGGCCGACTCGGACGAGGCGCGCACCGGCCTGATGGAGGAGTTCGCCCTCTCGGAGATCCAGGCGCAGGCGATCCTCGACCTGCGGCTCGCGCGCCTCACCGGGCTTGCGCGGAAGGAGATCGAGGTCGAGCACTCGGACCTCGTCGAGCGCATCGCGGAGCTGCGCGCGATCCTCGGCGACCCCGCTCGGATCGACGCGCTCATCCGCGAGGAGCTGCTCGAGATCAAGACCGTCTACGGCAAGGGCGACGAGCGGCGGACGGAGATCATCGCCGCCGAGGAGGACTTCGAGCTCGAGGACCTGATCGCCGAGGAGGACATGGTCGTCGCGATCACGCGCTCGGGCTACGTGAAGCGGTTGCCGGTGGGCACCTACAGGGAGCAGCGGCGCGGCGGCATCGGCGTCATGGGCATGGACATGAAGGACGACGACTACATCGAGCACCTCGTCGTCGCCTCCACGCACGACTACCTGCTCTTCTTCAGCTCGCTCGGCAAGGTGTATCGGCTCAAGGTGCACGAGCTGCCGCTCGGGTCGCGCCAGTCGAAGGGCCGTGCGATCGTGAACCTCCTGCCGCTCGAGCAGGGCGAGTCGGTGCGGACGCTCATCGCGACGCGCGACTTCAAAGAGGCGGAGTTCCTCGTGCTCGCGACGCGCAAGGGCGTCGTCAAGAAGACGCGCTTCCTCGACTACAACACGAACCTGAAGGCGGACGGGATCATCGCGATCCGCCTGCGCGAGGGCGACGAGCTCGTCGGCGTCCTCCACTCGTCGGGGGACGACGACATCCTGCTCGTCTCGCGCAAGGGCCAGGCGGCGCGGTTCGCCGAGAAGCAGGTGCGGCCGATGGGCCGGGCCACCGAGGGCGTGATCGGGATCAAGCTGCGCGCCGGTGACGAGGTCATCGCCGCGTCGATCGCGCGCAACGACGAGGACCTCCTCGTCGTCACCGAGAACGGCTTCGGCAAGCGCACGCGGATCGACCAGTACCCGACGAAGGGCCGCGGCTCGATGGGCGTCAAGACCGTGCAGCTCACGGAGGCGCGCGGCCAGCTCGCCGGCGCGCTCGTCGTGCGCGACGGGCTCCAGATCATGCTCATGTCGAACGCCGGAACGGTCATCAAGATCCCGGTCGAGGACGTGAAGCGCCTCGGCCGCTCGACGCAGGGCGTCATCGTCATGCGCCTGCGCGGCGAGGAGCAGGTCTCGACGCTTGCGACGGTTGTCGAGCAGGAGCCGAACGGGGACTCGACCGAGGACGTCCTGGCCGAGGCGTCCGCGGAGGACGCGCTCGTGGCGGGCGAGCTCGACGTGATCGGCCCGGTCGAGACGATCGACGAGGACACGACGCTCGACCCCGAAGGCGAGCCGGGCGCAGACGCGCTCGGCCCGGTCGACGACGAGAGCTAGCGCAGGCGCTCCGCCGCTTCTTCCGGCGGGAGCGTGTTGATGTAGATCCCGGCGCCGAGCTCGAGGCTCGCGAGGACCGAGAGGCGCGGGAGCACCTCGATGTGCCAGTGGCGGCCGGCGTGGAGCCACGCGTTCAGCGGGACCGGGCCCTCGAGCGCGCGCAGGCGGCGGATCGCGTCGCCGAGGAGCTCGAGCGCGGTCGCGAGGAGCGGTGAGCCGAACGGGCTCGCGTCGACGTGCTCGACCGGCGCGATCAGGAGCTCGTACGGGAGCCGCCCGGCATAGGCCGCGAGAAGGACGACTCCGTCGCGCTCGGCGATCACCCGGCGCCCCGACTCGAGCTCGTCGCGCACGAAGCTCGGCAGCGCGTCGTCCGACTCCGCGCGGACCGCGGGCGGGACCTCGCGGAGCCACGCGAGCTGCGAATGGGTGTGCGCACGGCTCGCGCCGGCCTCGCGGCCCTCGTTCAGGAACGCCTGGACGTACGGGAAGCCCTCTTCCTGCGCCGCGGCCGCGCGCGCCGACCATGCCTCGGCGACGATCGCGAGGTCCTCGACGGAGAGCTCGGCCACCGACCGCGCGTGCTGCGGGACATGGATCACCACCTCCTGCCGCTCGAGCGCCGGGTAGAGGTTCGGCACCACGCGCAGCTGCCAGCCGGGCGAGTCCGGCGCCGACCCTTCGGGCCGGCCGAGCGCGAGCGTCTCGGGCGGGGTCTCGGCCTCGTGCCCCTCGCAGAACGGGCACGGCGCGTCGTCGGCCGGCTCGTCCGCACGCGCCTCGAGCGCGGCGCCGGGCCGCTTCGCCCGGCCGGGCGCGACCACGACCAGCCGTCCGGAGAGCGGGTCGCGCCGGACGTCCGGAGCGTCGCCGGTCAGGACTTGGGGGCGTCGCCGGGCGGCGGCTGGAGGAACGGCTTGAAGAGCTCGAGCGGCAGCGGAAGGAACGTCGTCGTGGAGCGCTCCGAGCTGATCTCGAGCATCGTCTGGAGGAAGCGGAGCTGCAGCGTGATCGCGTTGCCGCTCATCACGTCGGCCGCCTCGCGCAGCTTCTGCGACGCCTGGAACTCGCCCTCGGCCGCGATGACCTTGGCGCGCCGCTCGCGCTCGGCCTCGGCCTGCCGGGCCATGGCACGCTGCATGCCGCTCGGGATCTCGACGTCCTTCACCTCGACGATCGAGACCTTGATGCCCCAGGGCGAGGTGGCCTCGTCGATGATCTGCTGGAGGATCGCGTTGATCTTGTCGCGCTCCGAGAGGAGCTCGTCGAGGACGTGCTGGCCGAGGACGCTCCGCAGGGTCGTCTGCGCGATCTGCGACGTCGCGACCATGTAGTTCTCGACCTGCACGATCGCCTTCTCGGGGTCGATGATTCGGAAGTACGCGACGGCGTTCACGCGGACGGGCACGTTGTCCTTCGTGATCACCTCCTGCGGCGGGACGTTCAGCGTCACCGTCCGGAGGTCGACCCGGACCATCTTGTCGACGATCGGGATGAGCAGGAAGAGGCCCGGACCCTTGGGCGGAGACTTGAGGCGGCCGAGCCGGAAGATGACGCCGCGCTCGTACTCGCGTGCGACCTTGACTGCCGCCGAGAGAACGAACAGGACGATGATGAGAACTGCTGCGACTGCGATGAGCCCGGCGGTCACGCCGCCATCCTACGCCGTCGCGGCCGGCACGGGGACCGCGGTCGCGACCGGCGACACGGTGAGGCCGAGCTCGCTGTCGAGCGCGTCCACGCGCACCTCCGCGCCGGCGGGAACCGGATCGCCCTCGGTTCGCGCGCGCCAGAGCTCCCCGTGGACGAAGACGTAGCCCTCCGGATCGAGCGCGCGGCGCACGACGCCGACCTCGCCGATCAGGTCCTCGATCCCCGTCTGCGGGCGTGTGCGGCGGAGCGCTACGACCTTCGTGAGCGCGATGCCGACGAGCACCGCGAGCGTCCCGGCGATCGCGAGCGCCACCCAGACGGAGACCTGGTAGGCGTCGCCGGCCGGGTTGAAGAGTAGGAGTGAGCCGAGGACGAAGCAGACGGTCCCGGCGATCGCGAGCACGCCGTGGCTCGTGACGAACGCCTCCGCGCCGAAGAAGCCGAACGCGAGCAGCATGAGCAGCAGGCCGGTCAGGCTGATCGGCAGCACCTGGAGCCCGAAGAGTCCGAGGAGAAGGGCGATCGCTCCGAAGGCGCCGGGGACGATGTGGCCCGGCGCGATGATCTCGTACGTGATCCCGAGGAGCCCGATCGACATGAGCAGGACGATCAGGTTCGGATCCACGAGCAGGTCGAGGGCGCGCGTCCAGAGGCTCATCTCGACCGTGTCGATCTCCGCGTTCGCGGTGTGCATGACGATGCCCTTGGGCTTCGTGGTGTAGCCGTCCATCTCGTCGAGGAGCGTCGGGAGGTCGGGCGCGACGAAGTCCACGATGTGGTCCTCGAGCGCGGTGGTCGCGCCGACGTTCGAGGCCTTCACGACCGCGTCGCGCGCCCACTGCTCGTTCCGGCCGTGCTCCTTCGCGAGCTCGCCGATGAACGCGGCCGCGTCGTTCACGACCTTGCGGTGGAGGTCCTTCGAGATGTCCTGCCCGCCGGACTGGATCGGGGTGGACGAGCCGATGTTCGTCTGCGGCGCCATCGCGGCGACGTCCGCGGCCATCGCCAGGAAGACCCCGGCCGAGGCGGCCCGCGAGCCCTCCGGATAGACGTAGAGGACGACCGGGACCTTGGACGCGAGCTCCTTCTTGATGATCGCCCGCATGGACGAGTCGAGGCCGCCGGGCGTGTCGGTGAGGATGACCACGGCGTCGTAGTGCTCGCGGTTCGCCCGGTCGATCGCGCCCGTCAGGTACTCCTGCGTGATCGGGTTCACGTCGTTTGCGAACTCGACCGCGAGGACGCGGGGGCGATCCTGCGAGTTCTGCGCCCCCGCGGCGCCGGCCAGGCCTACGGCGACGGAAAACCCCGCCAGGAGCAGGAGAAATGGACGCAGGAAAGTCATGGGAGACGCTGTAAGCATTGTATCTGCGTCCTTCCGGGAGCCTTGTCCCGCAGGAGGCCGTGTGGTCCCCTCGTACGGAGCCCTGGATGCCTTTGCTTCGCCCGCTCATCCTCGCGCTCGTCTGCGCTCTCGGTTTCGCCGCTCCCGCTTCGGCGTCGGTGCGGCTCCTCGAGCGCGACGTTTCGCTTCCGCCGCTCGCCCCGCGGGCGTACTCGGCGGAGCCGGTGACGTTGCCGGCACGTGCCGCACCTATGCGCTTCGATCTCGTCGGCCTCCACTGGCGTGGCACCGGCGGCGTGTGGTTCCGGACGGCCTCCCTCATGGGCCGCTGGAGCGCCTGGCACGCCGCGGCGCCTGAGGCCGAGGATCTCCCGAACCGCGGAAGCCGCGAGGCGCGCGCCCGCGCCGGCTGGCGGCTCGGCAGCCCGTGGTGGACGGGCCGCAGCGCGGAGGATCCAGATCCGCACGGCCGGGTCGGTGACCCGTGTCCGCGTCGCCTACGTGTCGAGTCCCGTGACGCGCGCGCCGCATCCCCGGGCGCTTGCGGCCGCGCCCACGCAGCCTGCGATCATCACCCGCAAGCAGTGGGGCGCGAACGAGCGGATCGTGCGCGGCTCGCCGTCGTACGCCTCGCGCGTGGCGTTCGCCGTCATCCACCACACGGCCGGCGGGACGCCCACGAGCCCCGCCCAGTCGGCCGCCATGGTGCGCGCGATCGAGGTCTACCACGTGCGCTCGAACGGCTGGAACGACATCGGCTACAACTTCCTCGTCGACCCCTTCGGCCGGACCTTCGAGGGCCGGCGCGGCGGCATCGCGAAGAACGTGATCGGCGCGCATGCCGAGGGGTTCAACACCGGGAGCGTCGGCGTCGCCATGCTCGGGACGTACTCCTCCGCCAAGGCTTCGCCGGCCGCCGTGACCGCGATCGCGAACCTGCTCGCCTGGCGGCTCGATCTTGCGCACGTGGATCCGACCTCACGGCTCGTCTGGACGTCGCTCGGCAGCCCGCGATATCCGCCCGGGACGGCGGTGAACCTGAGGGCAGTCTCCGGCCATCGCGACACCGGGCTCACTGCGTGCCCCGGCACCGCGCTCTGGAACCAGCTTCCGAAGCTGGCGGCGACCGCGCTCGCGACCGGCGGCCCGAAGATCTTCGAGCCGAAGGCGATCGGGGCGCTCGGCGGGCCGGTCCGCTTCACGGCGCGCCTCTCGGTCGCGCTTCCGTGGACGGTCGAGGTGCGAAGCGCCGACGGGACGGTCGTCGCGTCCGGCGCCGGGACGGGCACCGCCGTGGACTGGAGCTGGGACTCATCCGCCGCACCTGTGGCGCTCTACCGGTTCACGATCGCCGCCGGCGCCGACGTCCGCGTGGCGACCGGAACCCTCGGTGAGCCCCCGCTTTCCCTCTCCACGTTCGGTGTCGCGCCGGCGGTCTTCACGCCGAACAGCGACAAGGTCGCCGACCGCGTCAAGGTGACGGTCGGCGTCTCCAAGCCGGCGTTCCTCGCGCTCTGGCTGGAGAACACCGTGGGGGCGAAGGTCGCGACGATCGCGACGGCGCGGGCGCTCGGGACGGGCCGGACGACGATCTCCTGGGGCGGCCGCGACGGGACGGGCAAGGCAGTCCCGGACGGGATGTACACGCTCGCGGCGCAGGTGACCGCCGGGCCCGAGCAGCTGACCCGGCGCACGAAGCTGACGCTCGACCGCACGCTCGCGTCGCTCTCGGTGGGGCCGACGCCGCTCTCGCCGAACGGCGACGGGCGCCGCGAGGTCGCCACCGTCGCCTTCACGCTCGAGCGCGACGCGGCCGTCACGGTTCGCGTCTTCTCGGGCTCGAAGCCGGTCGGAACGCTCCTCTCGGGGCGGCAGACGGCGGGCAAGAAGAAGCTCGAGTGGGACGGCCGCGTCCTGGGCTCGGCGCTCCGCGACGGCAAGTACCGGATCCGCGTGGACGCCTCGGCAGCGTTCGGGACGCGTGCGCTCTCCCTACCGCTCGTCCTCGACCGGGCCGCGCCGAAGCTCCAGATCCTGTCCGCACGGCGCGAGCGGCGCGGCACCCGCGTGCGTTTCCGGCTGAACGAGCCCGCGGCGGTCGTCCTCGTCATGGGGCGCGTGACCCTCCGCTTCCAGGCCGGCGCCGGGGTGACGAACGTGTGGCGGCGCGTCCGGCCCGCCTCGGTCACCGCGTCCGCGAAGGACGCGGCCGAGAACCAGGGCAGGACCGTCTCGGCCGCCGTTCAGCGCTCGTAGCGCACGTCGCCGCTCTCGACCGAGCGCTGCTCGCCGCCTACGTCGAAGACGAGCCGCCCGGAGCGGTCGATTCCGATCGCCCTGCCGGTCGCGCCGTCCACGGTGACCCGGCGGTTGCGGAGGAAGTCGCGCGGGCCGAGCTCGTCGTAGACCGCGTCGAGCCCGCCGCCCGTCCAGGCGTCGTACTGCGCCTCCAGCTCGGCGAGGAGCGCGGCGAGGAGCGGTGCGCGGTCGCGCCGGACGCCGTCGACCGTGTGGAGCGACCCGGGTGGCGTGACCGCGTCGGCGGGGAGCTCGTCCCGCCCCTGGTTCACGTTCAGGCCGACGCCGAGGACGACAGCGCCGTCGCGCGCCTCGGCCAGGACGCCCGCCACCTTTGCCCGGTTGACCATGACGTCGTTCGGCCACTTGATCTGCGCCGAGAGCCCGAGCGCGTGCTCGGCCGTTCGCGCGACCGCGACCCCGGCGACCAGTGAGAGCTCGGGCGCCCGCCGTTCCGCCGGGGGCCGAAGGAGCACGGACACGAGGATCGCCGAGCCCGCCGGCGTGACCCACGTCCGGCCGAGCCGTCCGCGGCCTTTCGTCTGCTCGTCGCAGGCCGCTGCCGCGCCTTCGGGATCCTCCGGACCGAGGAGCACCTGGGTCGATTCGCACGACTCCCGGAACGTGTACGGCCGCCCGAAGCGGCCGGTGAGGAGCGGCTCGACGGAGTCGGCCGCGAGCGAGTCGGCCCCGCCCGCTGCGCCCGCACCCATGCGAACTAGACTAGCCCACATGCAGCCGAGCATCCCGGCCATGCGACTGCCGGAGGAGCGGATCCCCGTGGCCATCCTCCAGGCCTACCGGCGCCTCAGCGACCTCGCGCTCGTCTCGAAGGCGCGCGCCGGCGACCGGCCGGCCCTCCACGTGCTCGTGGAGCGCTACTCGCCGCGCGTCAACCGCATCTCCTCGTCGCTCATGGTCGATCTCGAGGATGCGCGCGACGCCGCGCAGGAGTCGCTCGTCAAGCTCTGCACGAAGCTCCGCCAGTTCCGCGGCGACGCGCAGTTCTCGACCTGGCTGCACCGCCTCACCGTGAACACCTGCCGCGACTTCCAGGAGCGCAAGCGGATCCGCCAGACCGAGCCGCTGCCGACGATCGACCAGGTCGCCGGAGACGAGTCCGATCCCGCCTGGGCCTCGGCGCTCGGCGACCTGCGCCGCGACGTCGTCGCCGCGCTCGGGCGGCTCTCCGCCGACCAGCGCGCGGTCGTCGTCCTGCGGGACGTGCGGGGGCTCTCCTACGAGGAGATCGCCAACTCGCTGCGCCTGCCCGTCGGCACGGCGAAGTGCTACGTCCACCGCGGCCGCGCCCGGATGCGAGCGGTCCTCGAGGAACGCTTGCCCGCGGCGACTCCGGCCGATCCGGTGGGCGGCAGGCCGTGACGACGCTCGGCCGCGCCGAGATCGAGGCGATCCTCCCGCACCGCGACCCGTTCCTCCTGCTCGACGAGGTGACGGAGATCGAGCCCGGCGTGCGCGTCGTGGCGAGAAAGCACGTCCGCGAGGACGAGTGGTACCTCGCCGGCCACTTCCCCGGGAACCCGATCATGCCGGGCGTCCTCATGGTCGAGGCGCTCGCCCAGACCGGCGCCGTCGCCGTCCTCTCCGAGGAGGCGAACAAGGGCAAGCTCGCGCTCTTCGCGGGGATCGACGACGTGCGCTTCAAGCGCCTCGTGCGCCCCGGCGACACGCTCGAGCTCGAGTGCGTCCTCGAGCGGGTGCGCGGCCCGGTCGGCCGCGGGAAGGCCCGCGCCACCGTGGACGGCGAGCTCGCCGTGCGCGGCACCCTCACCTTCGCGCTCACGGAGCCCCAGGCGTGATCGCCTGCGTCGACGGCGGGCCCCGCGTCGGCATCACGGGGATCGGCGTGAACGTGCCCGAGCGGGTGCTGACGAACGCCGACCTCGAGAAGATGGTCGAGACCTCCGACGAGTGGATCGTCGAGCGCAGCGGCATCCGCGAGCGGCGAATCGCAGCCGACACGGAGGCCGCGAGCGACCTCGCGCTTCCGGCGGCGCGCCAGGCGCTCGAGCACGCGGGCGTGGACGCGGCGGACCTCGACGTCGTCGTCGTCGCCACGTCCACGCCGGACATGCTCTTCCCGAGCACAGCCGCCATCCTCGCCGAGGAGCTCGGGGCTAAGAACGCCTACGCCTACGACACGCTCGCCGCGTGCAGCGGCTTCCTCTACGGCCTCTCCCAGGCGCACGGCGTCGTGTCCGGCGGCGTGGCCAAGAAGGCGCTCGTCGTCGGCTCGGAGACGCTCTCGAAGATCGTGGACTGGACCGACCGCTCCACCTGCATCCTCTTCGGCGACGGCGCGGGGGCGGCGGTGGTCGAGCGCGTGGACGACGGCGGGTTCATCGGCTTCGAGCTCGGCGTGGACGCGAGCCACGGGTCCGACCTCTACCTCCCGGCGGGCGGCTCGCGGACACCGGCAAGCGCGGAGACGGTCGCGAACGGCGAGCACTGGGTGCGCATGAACGGGCGCGAGGTCTTCAAGGTCGCGACGCGGCTCATGGTGACCTCGGCCGAGGAGCTCCTCGCGGCCTGCGGCGCAACCGTGGACGACGTCGATCTCTACGTGCCGCACCAGGCGAACCAGCGGATCATCGACCACGCTGCGAAGAACCTCGGCCTGCCGACCGAGAAGGTCTTCATCAACATCGACCGCTACGGCAACACGTCGGCCGCGTCGATTCCGCTCGCCCTCGCGGACGCCCACGCGGCGGGCAAGCTCGAGCCCGGCACGCGCGTCCTCATGAGCGCCGTCGGGGGCGGGCTCACCTGGGGCTCGGCCTACATGACCTGGGGCGCCGCGTCGTGAAGCTCGTCTTCGGGTTCCCAGGCCAGGGCTCGCAGGAGGTTGGCATGGGACGCGAGGTGGCCGAGGCGTTCCCCGCGGCGCGCGAGGTCTACGACGAGGCCGCCGAGGCGGTCGGGTTCGACCTCGCCCGCGTCTGCTTCGAGGGGCCGATCGAGGAGCTGACGAGCACCGAGGTGCAGCAGCCCGCGCTCGTCGCCACGTCGGTCGCCTGCCTTCGCGCGGTCGAGACGCTCGGGATCCGCGCCGACGCCGTCGTCGGCCACTCAGTCGGCGAGTACTCGGCGCTTGCGGCGTGCGGCGCGCTTCCCGCCCAGGAGGCGATCCGGCTCGTCCGCGTCCGCGGCGAGGCGACGGCCGCGGCCGCCAAGGAGCGTCCCGGCGCGATGGCCGCGATCATCGGGCTCGACGACGACGTGGTGGAGGAGATCGCCGCCGGGATCGAGGGCGTGTGGCCCGCGAACTACAACTGCCCCGGCCAGCTCGTGGTCTCCGGCGAGCCGGCCGCGGTGGACACGCTGCTCGAGCAGGCGACCGAGGCCGGCGCGCGGAAGACCGTGAAGCTTCCTATCTCGGGCGCGTTCCACTCGCCGCTCGTCGCGAGCGCGGCAGACCGCCTGCGACCCGAGGCCGAGGCGATCGACTGGGCCGAGCCCGATCCGCCGTTCATGTCCACCGTCACCGCGGAGTTCGAGCACGCCGACGCGCTCGGAGGCATCCTCGTCGACCAGCTGACCGCGCCGGTCCGCTTCACGCAGGCCGTGCGCGCGCTCGTCGCCGAGGGAGCCGAGACGTTCGTCGAGATCGGCCCCGGCCAGGTCCTCGCGGGGCTCGTGAAGCGGATCGACCGCTCGCTTCGCACGGTGTCTGTCGGGACACCCGACGGACTGCGGAAGCTCGAAGAAGTCTTGTCCCATGCCTGAGTTCTGCTCGCTCGAGAACCGCGTCGCGCTCGTCACCGGCGCCTCGCGCGGCATCGGCGCGGAGATCGCGCTCGAGCTCGCCCGCGGCGGCGCGCGGGTCGCCGTGAACTACCGCTCGAGCAAGGACGCGGCGGAGGCGGTCGCGCGCGAGGCGGGCGGCGTTGCGTTCGCGGGCGACATGGCCGACGCCGAGCAGGCGAAGGCGCTCGTCGAGGCGGTCGAGGGCGAGCTCGGCGACATCGACATCCTCGTGAACAACGCCGGCATCACCCGCGACACGCTGATCGCCCGCATGAGCGACGAGGAGTGGCGCGAGGTCATCTCCACGAACCTGGACGGCGTCTTCCACTCCTGCCGCGCGGTCGCGCGGAAGATGCTGCGCCGCCGCTCGGGCGCCATCGTGAACATGTCGAGCTTCGTCGGCGTCCACGGCAATCCGGGCCAGACGAACTACGCGGCGTCGAAGGGCGGGATCATCGGCTTCACGAAGGCGCTCGCGAAGGAGCTCGGCCCGCGCGGCGTGCGCGTGAACGCGATCGCGCCCGGCTACATCGAGACCGAGCTCACCGAGAACCTGCCGGAGGACTGGCGCGGCTTCCTGCTCCAGGCGACGCCGCTCGGCCGGCTGGGCGCCCCGCGGGACGTGGCCGCGGCGGTACGGTTCCTCTGCTCCGACGAGGCGGGCTTCGTGACCGGGGAGGTCATGCTCGTCGACGGCGGCTTGGGAATGTGATGAGGGAGAACGGGAGCCAGAGGCGCGTCGTCGTCACCGGGATCGGTGCCGTGACGCCGCTCGGAAACGACGCCGAGACCTACTGGAAGAACCTCACCGCAGGCGAGTCGGGCGCGGCTCCGATCAAGCAGTTCGACGCCTCGGACTTCCCGGTCAAGTTCGCCTGCGAGCTCAAGGACTTCGACCCGACCGAGTGGATCGAGCGGCGCAAGGCGCGCAAGATCGACCGCTTCGCCCAGATGATCATCGCCGCGGCGCGGATGGCCGAGGCCGACTCGGGGATCCAGATCGCCCCCGAGACCGAGCGCATCGGCGTCTCCGTCGCGACCGGCATCGGCGGGCTCGGCGCGTTCCAGGACTGCGCCTACACGCTCAAGGACCGCGGCGCCGACCGCGTGAATCCGCAGTCGATCCCGTCGATCATCCCGAACATGGGCGCCGCGTGGGTCTCGATGGAGCTCGGCACCCGCGGTCCGCTCACCTCGCAGTGCACGGCCTGCGCCGCCTCGAACATGGCGGTCGGCGAGGCGGTGGACGCGATCCGGCTCGGCCGCGCGGACGTCATGCTCGCCGGCGGCACCGAGGCCGGGATCACCGAGGTCGGCATCGCCGGGTTCGGCGCCATGCGCGCACTCTCGCGGCGCAACGACGCGCCGGAGAAGGCGAGCCGCCCGTTCGACCTCGAGCGCGACGGCTTCGTCATGGGCGAGGCCGGCGGGATCATGGTCGTCGAGGAGCTCGGGCACGCGAAGGCGCGCGGGGCGAAGATCTACGCCGAGGTCGCCGGCTACGGGCTCTCCTCGGACGCGCAGCACGTGACCGAGCCGGACCCGACCGGCCGGCACCCCGCGCGTGCGATGAAGATGGCGCTCGACGACGCGGGCATCTCGCCGGAGGACGTGGACTACGTGAACGCGCACGGCACGTCGACGCCGATCGGCGACGCGAGCGAGGTCCGCGTGATCAAGCTCGCCTTCGGCGAGGAGAAGGCGCGCTCGACGCCGATCTCGTCCACGAAGGGCGCGACCGGCCACTGCCTCGGCGCGTCCGGCGCGATCGAGGCGATCGCGTGCATCCTCGCCGTCCGCGACGGGATCGTCCCGCCGACGATCAACCAGGAGGTCCCCGACCCCGAGTGCGACCTCGACTTCATCCCGAACGAGTCGCGCAAGGTGAAGGTGGACGTGGCGCTCTCGAACAACTTCGGCTTCGGCGGGCACAACGCGTGCCTCGTCATCAAGAAGTTCGAGGAGTAGCTCAATGAGCGCGCGCTGGGCGACCTTCGACTGCTACGGCACGCTCGTCGACTGGAACGGCGGGATTCGCGGGCAGCTCGAGCGGCTGTGGCCCGACGCGGATGCGGACGAGCTCCTCGAGCGCTACCACGAGATCGAGCCGCGGGTCGAGCTCGACGGCGACCTACCGTACTCCGAGGTGCTCACGCAGACGCTCAGGCTGCTCGCGGAGTCCGAGGGCCTGGAGCTTCCCGCCGGCGAGGAGCGCGCGCTCGCCGAGTCGCTGCCGGCGTGGCCCGCGTTCCCCGAGGTGCCCGGCGAGCTGGCCGAGCTCCGCGAGCGGGGCTGGAAGCTCGCGATCCTCTCGAACTCCGAGCCGGATCTCCTCAACGCGTCGCTCCTCCAGATCCGCACCCCGGTCGACCTCACCATCACGGCGCTCGACGTCGGCTCCTACAAGCCGGCGCACGGGCACTGGCAGCGGTTCTCCGAGCGCGACGACGTCGATCCGGCGCGCCAAGTGCACGTCGCCGCGAGCACGTTCCACGACCTCGCCCCGGCGCAGGAGCTCGGGTTGCCCGCCGTCTGGATCAACCGGCTCGGCGAGGAGACCGATCTGCCGCGCGCGGCCGAGCTCACCGACCTGACCGGCCTGGGCGACGCACTCGAAGGCATCATCTCCAAGTGATGTCGCACCTTCGCGCCAAGTGTCCCGACTGCCACACGCTCACGGCGGTGGCCCTCGGCGCCGAGTACGAGTGCCATTCCTGCGGGAGCGAGTACCGGGCGGGACTCGTCCGCGTCCCGCGCGCGTGGGGCGACGGCGGCGAGGAGATGGTCGCCGCCGCGAGCCTGCCGCTTCCCTTCCCCGAGGCGCTCGTCGTGGAGGAGGACACGCTCGGCGCGCAGAGCCTCGCGCTCGCCGCGGACCTCCCCGAGGTGCCGCTCGTCCTCGGCGGCTGCTGCTGCTCGCACGTCGGCACGGTCGAAGGCCTTGCGACCCGCTTCGACCGGATCGCGGTCGTCTGGTTCGACGCCCACGGCGACCTGAACACGCCCGCGTCCTCGCCGAGCGGTAACGCGTGGGGCATGCCGCTCCGGATGCTGATCGACGGCGGTGCGGTCGCGGCCGGGGACGTCGCGCTCGTCGGCGCTCGCGCGCTCGACCCGCCCGAGGAGGAGTTCATCGCGGACGCCGGCGTCCATCGGGACGCGGACGGGATTCCGGCCGCGCTCGACGGCGTGGACGCGGTCTACGTCGCGCTCGACGTGGACGTGCTCGTCCCCGAGGGCGACGTCCGCATGTTCATGCCGGAGCCGGGCGGGCCGACGAGCGACGAGGTCGCGGCCGAGCTCGAGCGGATCGTCGCGGCGAAGCCCCTCGCCGGTGCCGGGTTCACCGGCGTCGCCGGCGACGAGTCGAACGTCGAGCCGCTGACCCGCTTTGCCCGCGCGCTCGGCCTCTAGCGGAACCGACGTAGGATTACGCGGATGGCAGACCGGTTGGACGTCTCCATCGAGGATCGGCGCGAGCCGCCTCCCGAAGACGGCAAGAAGCATCCGAATACCTGCCCACGCTGCGGGTCGCACTATCGCGACGATGAGCTCGACGCGAACCTGCGCGTCTGCCAGCAGTGCGACTACCACTACCCGGTGCGGGCCCGCGACCGGATCGCGCAGCTCACGGACGGCGGCACGTTCGCCGAGTCCGACGCCGGCCTCCGCTCGGCCGACCCGCTCTCCTTCTTCGACCTGAAGGCCTACACGGAGCGGCTGGCGCAGGCCGAGATGACGACCGGTCTCGGCGATGCGGTCGTGGCGGGCTCCGCGTCGATCGAGCGGCGCCAGTGCGAGCTCGCCGTCATGGACTTCGCGTTCATGGGCGGCTCCATGGGAAGCGCGGTCGGCGAGAAGCTCGCCCGCGCGGCCGAGCGCGCCGCCGATCGCCGGGTGCCGCTCATTACGGTGACCGCGTCGGGCGGCGCGCGCATGCAGGAGGGGATCCTCTCGCTCATGCAGATGCCGAAGACCGTGGCCGCGGTGGACACGCTGCGTGAGGCACGCTCGCCGTTCGTCGTCGTCATGACCCACCCGACGACCGCCGGCGTGCTGGCCAGCTTCGCGTCGCTCGGCGACGTCACCGTGTCGGAGCCCGGCGCGCTCATCGCCTTCACGGGCCCGCGCGTCGTGCAGCAGACGACCCGCGAGAAGCTCCCCGACGACTTCGGCCAGGCCGAGGCGAACGCGCGCTTCGGGCATCTCGACGCGATCGTGCGCCGGCCCGACCTCCGGCCGTACATCGGCCGGCTCCTCGCCCTCTTCATGGACGGACGCAATGGCCGTTGAGCCCGACCAGAACGAGATCGAGCAGCTGCGCCTCCGCGAGCGGATCGCGAAGCTGAAGGACGTTCCGCTCCTCGGGAAGGTCCGGGTCACCGGTGACCTCGCGCGGCTCGAGAAGCAGATCGAGCGGATCGCGGCCGAGCCGACCGCCGACGAGGTCTGGCATTCCGTCGAGCTCGCGCGCCATCCCGACCGGCCGTACACGCTCGACTACGTGGAGCGCATGTGCGACGACTTCGTCGAGCTGCGCGGCGACCGCACCTTCACGGACGACCGGGCGATCGTCTCCGGGCTTGCGCGTTTCCGCGGCCGGACCGTCGCGCTCGTCGGTCACCAGAAGGGCCGCGACCTCCAGGAGCGCCAGGACCGGAGCTTCGGCATGCCGCTCCCCGCCGGCTACCGCAAGGCGATGCGCGTGATGGGGCTCGCCGACCGGCACGGCTTCCCCGTCCTCACCCTCGTGGACACGCCCGGCGCCTACCCGGGCGTCGTCGCCGAGCAGCACGGCCAAGGCGGCTGGATCGCCCGCTGCCAGCTCGAGATGATGGGTCTCGGGATCCCGACCGTCGCGTGCGTGATCGGCGAGGGCGGCTCGGGCGGCGCGGTCGCGATCGCGATCGCCGACCGGGTGCTCATGCAGGAGAACGCGATCTACTCGGTCATCTCGCCGGAGGGCTGCGCCGCGATTCTCTGGCGCGACGCGAGCGAGGCGAAGAAGGCGGCGGCGGCGTTCAAGCCGGACGCCCGCCACTGCCTCGAACTCGGTGTGATCGACGCCGTCGTGCCCGAGCCGGAGGGCGGCGCGCACGAGAACTGGGACGCCGCAGCGACGCTTCTCGCCGATGGACTGGACGCCGCGCTCGCCGACGTCGCCGACACGAATGTTGACAAGAGGCGTTCATCACGTAGAGCGCGATTTCGCGCAATGGGCGTGTTCACGGGGTAAACGCGATCCTTTCCCCAGCTTCCACAGAGATCTCCCCAGAGGTTTGTTAACAACCTGAGGCCGCCATACGGCGGCCTCAGGAGCCAACCCCCCAGATCGGCACCGGTTTGCTACCCGCGTCGACGGTGTCCAAACATCATCCGGCAAGCTACGCGCGTGGCCCGTCTTCGCGAGTACGAGCGCAAGCGCGACCGGAAGCAGACACCGGAGCCGTTCGGCGGCAAGCGGAAGAAGGGCAAGGCGCCGATCTTCGTCGTGCAGCGCCACCAGGCGCGCGCGCTCCACTACGACTTCCGTCTCGAGCGCGACGGAGCGCTCGCGAGCTGGGCCGTCCCGAAGGGCGTGCCACTCGAGATCGGCGAGCGCCATCTCGCGGTGCACGTCGAGGACCACCCGCTCGAATACGCGAGCTTCGCGGGCGAGATCCCGAAGGGCCAGTACGGGGCCGGGACGGTCGAGATCTGGGACGCGGGCACCTACGAGCTGGTGGAGGAGAAGCCTGACGGAGGGCTGACGGTCCGGCTCCACGGCGAGCGGCTCGACGGGCTCTGGACGCTCGTCCCGGCGAAGCTCGGCGGGCAGGAGAAGAATTGGCTCCTCATCCGCAAGCGCGAGAAGCCCGACGAGGCGGTGTCGCCGACGGGCAAGCCCGAGCACTACGCGCCGATGCTCGCGACGCTCGCCGAGGACCTCCCGGCCGGGCGCGGCTGGGCGTTCGAGGTCAAGTGGGACGGCTTCCGCACCGTCGCGTATCTGCGCGGAAGCGACCCGGAGCTGCGGAGCCGGAAGGATCAGGACCTGACCCAGCGCTTCGCCGCGGTCGCGAAGGAGCTGCCGAAGGCGATCCGCACGCCGCACTGCGTTCTCGACGGCGAGGTCTGCGCGCTCGACGACGAGGGCCGCCCGACGTTCTCGGGGCTCCAGCAGGGCGACCGGCCGCTCGCCTACTACGTCTTCGACCTGCTCGAGCTCGACGGGAAGCCGCTCATCGGGCTCCCGCTGCGCGAGCGCCGCGCCGCGCTCGAGGCGATCCTCGACCGAGGGAACGGGACGGTGAAGCTCTCCGAGACCTTCGACGACGGGCCCGCGCTCGCCGCCGCGGTCGTCGAGCAGCACTTCGAGGGGGTCATGGCCAAGAAGCTCTCGTCCGTCTACGAGCCCGGCAAGCGGAGCCGAAACTGGCTCAAGGTGAAGCCGGGCCTCCAGCGGCAGGAGTTCGTGGTCGTGGGCTACACGAAGGGCCAGGGCCGCCGCGCGTCGTCGTTCGGCGCGCTCGTACTCGCTGTCAAGCGCGGCGGGAAGCTCGAATGGGTCGGGAACGTGGGCACGGGCTTCGACGAGCGCGAGATCGAGCGGCTGCTCGCGAAGCTCCGGCCGCTCGTCCGGAAGACGCCGCCGCTCGACCCGGTGCCGAAGATGCCGCGGGTGAAGAAGGACGACGTGGTCTGGGTGTCGCCCAAGCTCGTCGCCCAGGTCGCGTTCACGGAGTGGACGCACGACAACCGGCTGCGCGCGCCGCGCTACGACGGGCTGCGCGACGACAAGGAGGCTGAAGAGGTGCGCCGAGAACGTCCGCTGGAGACCGAGATCCGCCGCGGCAAGCGGGTGCTGCGTCTGTCCAACCTCGACAAGGCGTTCTTCCCGGACGACGGGATCACCAAGGGCGACCTGCTCGGCTACTACCGCGAGATCGCGCCGTTCGTCGTCCCGCACCTGAAGAACCGGCCGTTCACGATGAAGCGGTTCCCCGACGGGATCGAGGGCGGCCACTTCTTCCAGAAGGACGCGCCGCAGCACATGCCGGAGTGGATCCCGAAGGTCTCGTACCGCTCGACGTCGCGTGCGACCCGCGAGAAGCGGACGATCGCCTACCCGCTCGTGAACGACGACCTCGCGCTCCTCTGGATGGTGAACATGGGCTGCATCGACCTGAACACCTGGTACTCCCGCGTGGACAAGCCCGACCGGCCGGACTTCTGCCTCTTCGACCTCGACCCGTCCGAGGGCTCCGGCTTCGCCGAGTGCGTCGAGGTCGCGCGCAGGATCAAGGAGCTCCTCGACACGCTCGGGCTCGAGGGCTTCCCGAAGACGAGCGGGGCGGACGGGATCCACGTGCTCGTGCCCGTCACGCGCCGGCACACCTACGCCGACACGCGCCACTTCGCGGAGATCGTGGCCGGCACGCTCGCGCGCCTCCATCCCAAGCTCGTGACCACCGAGTGGTCGAAGGCGAAGCGCCGCGGGGTGCTCGTGGACGCGAACCAGAACGGCGAGGGGAAGACGATCGCGTCCGTGTACTCCGTGCGACCCCATCCCGGCGCGCCCGTCTCGACCCCGCTCCACTGGGACGAGGTGAAGGAGGGGCTCGACCTGCGCGACTTCACGATGGAGGTGGTCCGGGAGCGCGTGCAGCGCGAGGGCGACATCTTCGCGCCGGTGCTCTCCGGCAAGCAGTCGCTTACGGACGCCCTCGCCGCGCTCGAGGGCTAGCCTCGCCCTTGTTGACTTTTGTCGTGAATCTCTGAAAGAGTGGCGGCGCTGCGGCCTTCTCGCCAGGAAGGAGACTCGCATGCCACCCATCGGACAGGGTGTCCTCCTGCTGCTCGCCGTCGCGCTCGGGCTTGTCGCGGCGCCGGCTGCCGCAGGAGCAACCCCGCAAGAAACTGCCTTCGCGCATCTCCGCGCGCACCCAGGCGAGCTCGGCGTCGCGGCGTCGGACGTGAGCCAGCTCGGGGTGACGAGCTCGTACACGGACAACCACAACGGCGTCACCCACGTGAACGTCGTCCAACGCTATGACGGCCTGGACGTGTTCGGTGGCAACGCGACGGTGAACGTCGGCAGTAACGGCTCGGTGCTCTTCACCGGTGGAACCCTCGTGCGCGGGCTGACGGTCGCTGCGGACTCCCAGCGGCTCGGGGCCGCGGACGCCGTCGTCGCCGCGGCTGACGAGCTCGGGCTCGCGGCTCCGGAAGGCCTCCAGATCCTCGAACTCGACCTGAGGACCGGGACGGCCCTCCTGTCGAACGGCGGGATCTCCGAGTCGGCGATTCCGGCTCGCCTCGGCTGGCAGCCGACGGCCGACGGGCTCCGGCTCGCGTGGCAGCTCTCGATCGACAGCACCGCCGACGAGAGCTATTGGACCGCGACGGTGGACGCCGGCACAGGCGAGCTCCTGAAGAAGGTCGACGAGACGATCACCGATGAGATCGAGGATCTCGCGGCGGGCGTCCACGGCGGCAAGCTCCCGGCGGCCGCGACCGCGTACGCGCCGGCCCGCGGATTCTCGCTGAGCCCGGTCCTAGACGGCTCGTGCTACCGGGTCTACGACCTCGCGCTCGAGAGCTCGAACGACGGCGACCGCCGGCTCGTCTGCAACCCGGCGGACAGCCTCGGCTCGCCGTTCGGCTGGCACGACACGAACGGCGCCCCCGGCGCCGAGTTCACGATCACGCGCGGGAACAACGCCCACGCGTACCTCGACCAGGACACGAACAACGCACCGGACTTCGGCGCCGATGTCGGCGGCGGCGCGAGTCTCCTCTTCGACAACCCGATCGACCTGAACGAGCACTCGCAGGCGTACCGCGACGCGGTCGTCACGAACCTGTTCTTCGGGTGCAACACGTTCCACGACCTCCTCTACATCCGCGGCTGGGACGAGGTCTCCGGGAACTACCAGGCAAACAACTACGGTCGCGACCCGGGGAACGTCGGCGGGCCGGAGGGCGACTACGTCCGCTGTGAGGCCGCCGACGGCAACGGCACGAACAACGCCAACTTCAGCCCCGGCGCCGGCCGCATGCAGATGTTCCTGTGGCCCGGCAACCAGCTCGGAAGCCAGAATCTCGTCTCCGTCCCGGGCGTCGGCGACTTCGGTGCCGGCTGGGCCCGCTACGGGCCTCCCGCCCGGACGACGGGCATCTCCGGCCAGTTCGTGAACGTCGGGAACGGCTGCGTCGCCGGCGACTACGCGGGGGCTGCCGGCAGCATCGCGGTCGCGACCGGCAACAACACTGGCTGCCAGAACATCGACAAGGGCCGCGCCGCGAGCGCGGCGGGCGCGATCGCGCTCGTCCTCGCGTCCGGCGGCGGAACGAACTCTACGACGATCCTGACCGGCTCGCAGACGACGGCGCCGCCGACGATCCCGTCGGTCGCCGTCACGCAGTCGGCCGGCGACGCGATCCGCGCCGCCATCCTCGCGGGCCCGACGTCGGGCACCGTGCGGAAGCACCCGAACCACCCGGGGATCCGCGACGGGGACTTCGACAACGGGATCATCTTCCACGAGTACGGACACGGCCTGTCCACCCGCCTGACGGGCGGACCGGGCGCGAACTGCCTCGGCGGAGCCGAGCAGCAGGGCGAGGGCTGGAGCGACTACGTGGCGAACGTGTCGATGCTCGACCCGGCACTCGACGATCCGCAGCAGCCGCGTGGAATGGGCCCGTACGCTCTCTTCCAGCCGGATCGGCACGGCGCCGGCATCCGCCCGCGCCCCTACACGCGGAACATGACGATCCAGCCGGCGACGTACGACTCGATCAAGACGAACGCTTGGATCACAGGCTCGCTCGCCGTCCCGCACGGGATCGGCCACGCGTGGGCCGCGATCCTCTGGGACTACACGTGGGACCTCATCGACAAGCACGGCTTCGCGCCGAACATCTACGCCGCCTGGGACACGGGCGGGAACACCCGCGCGATGCAGTACATGGTCGACGGTCTCAAGTTCCAGGGCTGCAACCCGACGTTCGTCCGCTCTCGTGACGCGATCGTCGCTTCGGCGAACGTCCTCGCGGGCGGCGGCGCCGGCGAGAACAAGGGCGATGCGTGCTCCATCTGGGCCAGCTTCTCCCGCCGTGGCGTCGGCTACAGCGCCATCGGCGGCGGAACCAGCCGCGACGACGGCACCGAGGGGTTCGACACGCATCCGGACTGCCGTCGCGGCTTCCTGCAGCCGATCAAGCAGATGTACGGGAACCTGAATTTCGTTGCCGCAGGGAGGACGGTGCCGGCTCGCTTCACGGCGACCGGCGCCACCGGGCTCGACATTCTGATGCCGACGAACTCGCCGTTCTCGCGCAAGGTCGACTGCGCGACGCTGCAGGTTCCGAGCATCGGTGCTCGCATCACGCCGCGCGAGTACCCGCAGGACACCTCGCCTTCGGGCAACTCGGGTCTCTCGCGGAGCTCGACGGGTGTGTACACGTACACGTGGAAGACCCAGGAGGACTGGGTCGGAACGTGCCGCGAGCTCGTGGTGACTCGGAAGGACGGCCTGCAGCACCGCGCGTTCTTCCAGTTCGTCGAGGCCGAGTAGCGTTAGACCGTCAATCGGGGGAGCGCTCGCCGTCGGGCGAGCGCTCCCCCTCCACCTCGCTCGGCCGGTTGCGGCACGCCGCGCGCGCGGGCACACTCCCGGCGTGCGCTCCGCGCTGCTGGCCGCCGCGGCAGTCGTCACATTCGGGGGGGCCGGATGCGCTTCCGACGCGTCGCCCGTACCCGCGCCCGTGACGAGTGCCTCTCCGCCGCCGCCCACGACCGTCGTCCAGCCCCCTCCGCCACCGACGCCAGTGGCCGATCCGTATACGCCGAAGCTGGGACTTCACTGCACCCGGTCGAAGCGCGCGCCCGGGTTCCGCGTGTGCAACCGCGTCACGGCGGACGCCAACCGGTACGTCGTCCAGCGACGCACTGCGGACGGGTGGATGCCGGTCGCTTGGGAGCCGCGCCAGGATGTGGAGTTCGGCGAGGGCTACGAGGGCGGGAGCTCGATCGGACGCTGGCGCAGCCTCTCCCTGTCGCCGGATCGCGCGACGCTTCTCGGCGAATGGGTGACCGAATGCGAGGTCGGCTACGCGTTCTTCATCCCGGCAGCAGGCGGGCGGCCGCGTCCCGTGACCGGAGAGAGCGATCGCGACTTCCGTACCGAGGCGCCCGGATCGCAGGAACTCGGGTGGGCGTCCGACGGGCGCGCGCGGGTGTTCATCGGAGGCGACAGCGGCTGCGGCGGCACGCCGTACGTGCCCGGTGAGTACCTGGTCGACCCCGTCACGGGCGAGGCGATCTTCCAGCACTCCTAGTCCGTGTCGCCGAGCCGGTGCGGGTGGCCGAGCATCCCGAGCTCGGCGATGTCGCGGCGGAAGAACAGCGCGACGGTCCAGTCGACGACGACGCGGAGCTTCCGGGTGAAGCGCGGAAGCTGGTACAGGTGGTAGGTCCGCGTGACGAACCAGCCGGGGAAGCCGCGCAGCCGGAGGCCCAGGACGTCGGCGATCCCCTTGTGGCGGCGGAGCGTCGCGACCTGTCCGAGCATGCGGTAGTGGTACGGCCTGGGTTCGCCGCGCAGGTTCTTCGCGAGCCGGCGAGCCTGACGGAGTGCGTGCTGGCATGTCGGCGGGTCGGGGACGCCGGTGTCGCCTCGTTCGGGACGCGCGCGCAGTCGCCGAGCGACCAGACGTGCTCACGGCCCTCGACCCTGAGCGTCGGCTCGACGCGGATGCGGCCGCGCTCGTCCACGGGGAGGCCGAGCCCGCCGGTCCACGGCGTGGGGCGCACGCCCGCCGTCCAGACGAGCGACTCGGTCGGGATCCGGTCGCCGTCCGACAGGACGACGGCGCCACCGAGTGCGTCGCGCCTGCGCATGCGGACGCATTCTTGCGTGCCCGAGGGTGACCCGGCCGGCGCTAGACGGCGACGGGAAGGGCCGCGCCGTGCTCGCGCGCGGTGACCTGCTCGAGCGCCTCGACGCAGCGCCGGTCGAAGAGCGAGCCGGCGTCCTTGCGCAGGAGATCCATCGCCCGCTCGTGCGTCCAGGCGTCGCGGTACACGCGCGTCGAGCAGAGCGCGTCGTAAACGTCGCAGACCATCAGGACGCGCGTCTCGAGGTCGAGCTGGGCCTGCGTCAGGCCGCGCGGGTAGCCGGTGCCGTCGAGCCGCTCGTGGTGGTCGAGCACGAGGCGCCGCACGTCGGGGCCGAAGTCGCCGAGCTCGCCGAGCAGGTGGTGGCCCCACTCGGGATGCCGTTTGATGACGCCGTACTCCTCGTCGTCGAGCGGGCCGGGCTTCTTCAGGATCGCGTCCGGAACCGCGAGCTTGCCGATGTCGTGGAGCAGGCCGCCGGTAGCGAGGGAGCGCAGGCGCGACGGCGGGAGCCCGAGCTCCTCGCCTACCTGGACCGCGAGGAGGGCCACGCGCCGCGTGTGCTCCTCCGTGTACTCGTCCTTGTCGCCGAGCTTCAGCGTGAGCGCGCGGACGCGCGAGCCGAGGAACGCCTCCTCCGCCGCGACGAGGTCCGCCGCCGGCAAACCGCCGGTGAGCGGACGCGACTGGTACGTCCGGCCGAGGTCCAGTCCTACGGCGGCCGCGACGAGCGCGAGCCCGAAGAGCTCGAACGCGTGGCCCATCCACCAGCCGAGCTGGAAGTACTGGAGCGTCAGGGCCGCGACCAGTGCGGTGCCGAGGAACGCGAGGCCGACGACCACGATCGCGTCCGTTCCGCGCCGTGTGAGGATGAACGTGTCGAGGGCGCGGAAGCAGAGCGTGCCGTAGAGCGCGAGGCCGGCGCAGGCGATCACGATCGCCGTGGTGCTTCCGGCCTGGGGCACGGCCGGCACGAGCGAGGGGCTCGCGAGCCCGACGACACCCACCGCGACGATCGCCAGGAGCAGGAAGGTCTGGAGTGCGACGAGCGGAAGCACCGCGCGCGGGCCGCGGAAGGCGCGCATGCTCGAGAGGCCGAGCACCGCGGCGCCGACGGGCAGCGTCGCTCCGCCGCTCAGCGCGATGAGGCCGTTGTAGCCGACGAGGACGCCGGGGGAGGCGAGCCCGTGCAGGAAGAGGAGCGCCGCCATCGTCGCGAAGGCGGTTCCAACGAGCACCGTCCTCCCGTCCTGTTGGCGTGCGCCGATCACGGTGAGCACGATCGACGCGGCCGTCGCAGCGAGGGCGCTTCCGCCCACTGCCGCGAAGTGGAACGTCCCGCTCAGCGTGAAGTGATGCTTGCCGACGGCGAGCATCATCAGTGCCGGTGCCGCGGCGCAGAGTGCGCACAGCACGACAGGGAAGTTCGGCCGGGGCCGCAGAAGCGTCGGCACGACAACAGATGTACCTCTTGGCACTTAGGGGCCGCCACCCCCGTTCGGGGTACTTCGCTTGGCGTGACAACGGCGCGAGTCAGGGCTAGGTTCAGCTCCGATGGCGCCTCAGGTCGCGGTGATCGGCAGCGGAACCGAGCACGAGGAGCGTGCGGAGGAGGTCGGCCGCCTCCTGGCGGAACGCGGCTGCACCGTTGTCACCGGGGGCCTCGGCGAGGTCATGGCCGCGGCCTGCCGCGGGGCGAAGGCGGCCGGCGGAACGACCATCGCGATCGTTCCGGGCGAGTCGCGGGCCGCCGCGAACCCGTGGGCCGACCACGTCGTCGCCACGGGCGTCGGCCACGCGCGGAACCTCGCCGTCGTCGCCTCCGGAGACGTCGCGATCGCGGTGGGCGGCCACTGGGGCACGCTCGCCGAGATCGGCTTGGCCCGTGTGTTCGGCCGGCCCGTCGTGATCCTCGATCCCGGCTGGGAGCTCGAGGGGGACGGGATCGAGCACGCGGCGAGCGCCGAGGCGGCCGTGGAACTTGCTCTCAAACGCTTGACATCTTCCTGACAGGTCGCGACTACGGTGCGACCGGTCCTGCCCGATTGGCGGACAGGCATTTCTCGAGGGAGGGCTCGAGATGAAGACAAGATTTATTGGCCTAGGGCTTGCCTCGCTCGTCGCGCTGGTCGCGGTCGTCATGACCGGTGCGGCCGGAGCGGGCAACTCGCCGTTCGGCGCGGCGTGTCCGAATCCGAATGTGATCCGCGGCACCGCGGGCAACGACGTTCTCAACGGGACGCCCGGCAACGACCTGATCCTCGGTCGCGGCGGCAACGACACGATCAACGGCCTTGGCGGCAACGACTGCGTCCGCGGCGGTCGCGGCGACGACACCGTGCAGGGCGGCGAAGGGAACGACCGGGTGCGCGGCGGTCCCGGCAACGACGTGACCGACGGCGGCACCCTCGGCTGCTGTCAGACCGGGAACGACAAGGTCTACGGCGGTCCCGGCAACGACACGGTCTTCGCAAGCGACTTCGGTATCCAGATCCTCTACGGCGGCCCCGGCACCGACACCGTCCAGGGCTTCCAGGGGACGGACAAGGCCTACGGCGGACGCGGCACGGACATCGTTGCCGGGTTCACCGGAAACGACTGGCTCTCCGGCGGACAGGGCGCCGACACGGTCGGCAACGCTGCGGAGGCCGGGGACGACGTGCTGCTTGGCAACCACGGCAACGACACCATCGACGGCGGTCCCGGAACTGACCGCATCGACGGCGGTCCGGGCACGGACGCCTGCACGAACGGCGAGCAGGTTCGGCGCTGTCCATAGCGCTCTAACGCCCTCACAGCCCATGAGACGGGGCCCGTTACGGCGGGCCCCGTTTCGTTTATGACCTGCGAGACTCCGGCCGTGACCGACGAGCTCGAAGTCCGCCGCCAGGCGGCCGCGAAGCGCGCCGAGGAGCAGATCCGCTGGTACTCGAGGTACTCGGTCTCGTCGGGCGTCCTCTACCGCGTGTTCCAGACGCTCGCGGTCGTGCTGAGCGCGATCACCCCTGTCCTCATCCTCTGGACGGAGCTCTCGCCCGTGCTCCAGGCGCTGCCCGCCGCGGGCGCCGCGATCTCGGCGGCGCTCGTCGGCATCTACGGCTGGCAGGAGAACAAGGCGCGCTTCGCCTTCACGGCCGAATCCCTGAAGAGCGAGCTCGTCCAGTACGAGACGCGGACGGGGCCGTACACGGGCACCGAGGAGCAGGCGCTCAACCGGTTCGTCAGCCGCATCGAGCGGATCGGCATGGACGAGACGGCGCAGTGGCGCACGAGCTACACGCGCGCCAGCGGCGACGCCGGGCACGACGACGAGGACTAGGACTAGGAGGGCTTGGCGGAATAAGCCTGTGCCGCCCGGCCGCGCTGGACGGCGCGAGGACGGCGTCCTCGGTCGCGCCCGTACATCCGGTACGAACGCGAGTCTGCGTCCTTGCCTCGCACCCCCCATCGCATCCGTGCGACGAGGCGTATAACGCCAAACCCTCCTAGGTCCCGAGCTCGGCCAGGCGCCGCTCGAGGAAGCGCCGCTCGGTGTCGCTCGGCGCGAGCTCGAGTGCACGCCGGTAGGACCGCTCCGCCTCCTCCGTCCGTCCGAGCCGGCCGAGGAGGTCCGCGCGCGCCGAGTGCAGGAGGTGGTACTCGCCGAGCTGCCCGTCGAGGTCGTCGAGGAGTGCGAGCCCGGACGCCGGCCCCTCCGCCATCGCCACGGCGACCGCGCGGTTCAGCTCGACGACCGGAGACGGCGAGAGCTCGGCGAGGCGCGCGTACAGCGCGGCCATCTCGGACCAGTCCACCTGCTCGTCGGCGTAGAGCGAGGAGATCGCCGCCTGGAGCTGGTACGGCCCTGGCCGCCGCAGCCGGATCGCGCGGTCGAGCACCCGACGCCCCTCGGCGATGCGCTCTTCGTCCCAGCGGGCGCGATCCTGGAACCTGAGGAGGACGATGTCGCCGTCCTCGTCGAGCCGGGCGCCGCGCCGCGAGTCGTGGAAGAGCATGAGCGCGAGCAGGCCGAGCGACTCCGCGTCGTCGGGCATGAGGACGGCGAGCAGCTTCGCCAGGCGGATCGCCTCGTCGAGGAGCTCGTCGCGGGGCGGCGGCCCGTAGCCCTGGTTGAAGATCAGGTAGAGCACGGTGTGCACGGGGCGCAGCCGGTCCGGGAGGAGGTGCGCGGGCGGCACGCGGATGGGAATCCCGGCCGTTCGGACCTTCGCCTTCGCGCGGACGAGCCGCTGCGCCATCGTCGCCTCCGGGACGAGGAACGCGCGGGCGATCTCCTCCGTCGTGAGACCGCCCAGGAGACGAAGGGTGAGCGCCACCTGGGCCTCGACGGCGAGCGCCGGGTGGCAGCACGCGAAGACGAGGGAGAGCCGTTCGTCGGGAATCGCCGTGTCGTCCATGTCGGTGTCGGTCGTCGTGTCGGCCTCGAGCCGGGCGAGGAGCTCGCGCTTGCGGTCGAGCGTTCGGTCGCGCCGGATGCGCTCGATCGCCCGGTTGCGTGCGGTGGTCAGGATCCACGCGCCCGGATTCGCCGGCGTGCCGTCCCGCGGCCAGCGCTCGACCGCCGTCGCGAACGCGTCCTGGACCGCCTCCTCGGCGAGGTCGAGGTCGCGCAGCGCCCGCGCGAGAATGGCGACCGTGCGGCCGAACTCCTCGCGGAAGACGGATGCGACCTTGCTCTCTACGCCGCCGCCTCCGGACGGGCGACCGGCCGGATCTCGACTACGCCGTGCCGGGCCTGCGGGATGCGTGCCGCGATCTCGATCGCCTCGTCGAGCGAGTCCGCCTCGACGACGTGGCAGCCGGCGAGCCGCTCCCGGGTCTCGGCGAACGGCCCGTCGGTCACGACCGTGTCGTCGTCGAAGACGCGGACCGACGTGGCGGTCGAGACGGGTGCGAGCTCATGCGAGCCGACGAGCTCGCCCCGTCCCGCCACGTCCAGCCCGGGCCCGGAGTCCGCGGCCCAGGCAACGTCCGGCGAGTACGCGAGAAGCATGTAGCGCACGCCTGCTCCGCCGGCTACGCGTCGTAGACCATCACCGGGCGCACCTCGACCGAGCCGTGCGGCAGGTTCGGCATCTTCGACGCCCACTCGAGCGCCTCGGCCTCGCCCGGCACGTCGATCACGTAGAAGCCGCCGAGCTGCTCCTTCGTCTCCGCGAACGGCCCGTCCGTGACGAGCGGTTCGTTGCCGTTACCCCGCACCGTCTTCGCGGTCGGGCTCGGCTGGAGCCCGTCGCCCGACCGGTAGGCGTCCGCGGCCTTGAGCTCCTCCGTGTAGGAGTTCCAGCGGCCCATCATCTCGCCGCGCTCCTCGTCGGACATGGCCTGGAAGCGCTCGTTGCCGGCCGCCTCGTCGCCGTAGATCAGAAGCATGTAGTGCACGGTCTCTCCTTTCGTGAGTGTTCGACTCTACGACGAACGGGACTCCCGAAAATCGACAGCTAGCGATCAACCGCGTACCAGATGACGTCCAACTGGTGCCAATGTGTCGTACCGCGCTCGGTGAGGCCCAGCCGCTCCATGACGGCGCGCGAGCGGACGTTCTCCGGCGTCGTGATCGAGATGAGCTGCGGGTCGTCGAGCTTCGTGCGCCAGAGGTCGAGCGACGCCTGCCCCGCTTCGGTGGCGAGCCCCCGGCCCCAGTAGGCGCGGTCGAGCACCCAGCCGACCTCGACCGGGTCCGCCGAGACCGGCCAGTCGTGGTGGCGTAGCAGGCCGAGCCGCCCGATCAGCTGTCCGGTCTCCGGGTCCTCGGCCGCCCACTGGCTGAGTCCGTCCTCGGCCCAGTTCGCGGCGGAACCGCTCGATCTGGCCGCGCGCTGCAGTCGGGAGTCTGCGGCCGCATGTGCTCGAGGAACTCGGGCTGGGCGTAGATCCGTCGCGAGCGGCTCGGCGTCGTCGTCGCGCCACTGGCGCAGGAGCAGCCGCTCGGTGCGGAGCTCGAGCGGGATCACCGCGCCGCCAGCATCCGCCCCAGGAGCGCGAGCGCGCCGGCCTTGTCGAGGGGCTCGTTCAGGTTCCCGCACTTGGGCGACTGGACGCACGACGGGCAGCCGTGGTCGCACGGGCAGCCGTCGAGGAGCCGCGCGGTGTCGGCGACCCAGCCCTCGAACTCGTCGTAGCCGCGCCGAGTGAGCCCGACGCCACCCGCGTGGCCGTCGTAGACGAAGATCGTCGGGCGCCCGGTCTGGAAGTGCAGGTTGGTCGAGAGCCCGCCGATGTCCCAGCGGTCGCACATCGCCCAGAGCGGGAGCAGCGCGATCATCGAGTGCTCGGCCGCGTGGAGGGAGCCGAGGAGCCGCGGCATCCGCTCGAGCCCGGCGAGCTGCTCGGGCTCGGGCACGAACCAGATCGCCTCGGTCTCGAACGTCGTCTGCGGGAGGTCGAGGCCGACGAGGTCGAGTGTCGCGCCGTCCGCGATCGCCTTCTTCTGGTACGCGACCACCTGCTCGGTGACCGTCACTTGGCCGAAGAAGACGTCAAGGCCGAGGCGCCGGTCCTCGAGCTCGACCGAGACGATCGCGGTCTCGGACTCCTTCTTGGCCTGCGTGTAGTAGTCGGAGCGGAACCGCTCGACGAGGGCCGCGCGTGCTTCGAGGTCGAGGGCGAGCACGCGGTAGGACTCGCCCAGGTGCAGGTAGATCGCGCCCTCGTGGAGCGACGAGTAGGCCCGCTCCACCTCGGCCGTCCCCAGGATCGAGCCGGTCTCCGTGTCCACGATCGCGAACGACTCGTTGCTCGTCGAGCGCAGGCCGACGCGGGCGGCCGGGTAGTCGCGTCCTGCGAAGACGTACCCGGCGCTCGTCTTCTCCAGGTCGCCGGTTTCGACCAAGTACTCGGCGCGCTCGAGCGCCTCCGGGCCGAGGGTGGCCGCGTCGGCATCGTCGAGCGGCGCCTCGTAGGCCGCCGTGAGGACGTGGCCGTCGAGGACGCGTGGGTTCGCGTGGTCGAGGATTGCCGCCTCGACGCGCCGTGAGAGGAGGGCCTCGGGCTCGCGCATGAAGAACTGGTCGAGCGCGTCCTCGCCCGCGACGAGGACGGCGAGCCCGTGCGAGCGGCGCCCGGCGCGCCCCCACTGCTGGCGGAGGCTCGCGACCGTTCCGGGGAAGCCGACCGAGATCGCGGCGTCGAGCGCGCCGACGTCGATCCCCAGCTCGAGCGCGTCGGTCGCGGTCACGCCGAGGAGCTCGCCGGCCATGAGCCGCCCCTCGATCTCGCGCCGCTGGGCGGGCGTGTAGCCGGCGCGGTAGGGCGAGAGCCGCTTCGCCGTCTCCGAGTCCACTCGATCCACGGCGAAGCGGTGCACGAGCTCGGCCGCGCGGCGGCTCTTGGCGAAGCAGATCGTGCGCAGGCCGTTCGAGGCGAGCGTGGCGAGGATGCGCGCGGCCTCGCCGAGCGCGCTCGCTCGGACGCCGAGCTCCTCGTCGAGGAGCGGCGGGTTCCAGAAGGCGATCGTCCGCTCGGCGCTCGGCGAGGCGTCCTCGTCCACCACGGTGACGTCGAGCCCGAGGAGCGCGGCTGCCTGCTCGCCCGGGTTCGCGATCGTCGCCGAGGCGAGCAGGAACTGCGGCTCGGCGCCGTAGATCGCGGCCGCGCGGCGCAGCCGTCGCAGCACATTCCCCACATGTGAACCGAAAACCCCGCGGTAGACATGCGCCTCGTCGATGACGACGTAGCGGAGGTTCTGGAGGACGTCGCCCCAGCGGTCGTGGTGCGGGAGCACGCCGACGTGGAGCATGTCCGGGTTGGTCAGGATCACGTTCGCCCACTTGCGGATCTGCCAGCGGCGCTCGCTCTCGGTGTCGCCGTCGTAGATCGCCGCGCGCACCCGGGGAACGGCCAGCTCGGCGAGCGCGCGGGCCTGATCCTGCGCCAGGGCCTTCGTCGGATAGAGGTAGAGCGCCCGGCTCTTCGGGTCGCCCGCGAGCGTGTCGAGGACGGGAAGGTTGAACGCGAGCGTCTTGCCGCTTGCCGTCCCGGTGGAGACCATGACGTGCTCGCCCCGCACGGCCGCGTCGTACGCGGCTACCTGGTGTGCGTAAAGCGCGTCGATGCCCCGCGCGGCCAACGCAGCCGCGAGCTTGGGGTGGAGCGAGTCCGGAACCGGGACGAGACGCGCCGCGTTCGGCGTTAGATCGGTCCGGTAGACAACCTCCTCGCTTGCGAGCAGGTCGTCCCAGGCGAGGACGTCGACCGCCATGGAGCCATTCAAGCCGACCGGGAGGAGGACCCGTGGTCGCGAGATACTGGAGAGGCTGGATCAGGTCCGAGGACGCCGAGCGCTACACGGCGTACGTGCAGGAGACGGGGATCGACGAGCTCGTCGCGACGCCGGGGAACCAGGGCGCGCAGATCTGGCTCCGCCCGGAGGGCGAGCGGACGGAGATCGTCGTCGTCTCGTACTGGGACTCGCGCGACTCGATCCGCGCGTTCGCGGGCGACGACATCGAGGTCGCGCACTACTACCCGGAGGACGAGGAGTTCCTCGTCGAGCGCGACATGCACGTCACGCACTACGACGTGGTGTCGTCGGCCTGAGCTACCAGTCGTCGTCCTCGAGCGGCGGGACCTTCGGCCACTCGGCGTGCATCGCGCGCCGGTAGCCGCCGATTCCAACCGCGAGGTGGACGATCGTGGCGCCGATCGTGCCGATCGCGAAGAGCGCGACGCCGAGCGGGGCCCATCCTGCCAGCACGAGCACGAGCCCCACCGGCGCGAGGCCGATCAGCACGCCCTCGACCGTGCGGGCGAGGCGGTAGCGGCTGCCGGTGAAGAGCTCCTCGGGCGGCGTCATGCAGGAAGCATGCCCGGTGCTAGGCTCGTCGTACCGGGGTGCCCCACGGGGCTGAGAACAGACCCGCCGAACCTGATCCGGGTCATGCCGGCGAAGGGAGCCGATTGTGTCCGTACCGCGCTGTCTCACGATCGCCACGTCCGACTCGGGCGGCGGCGCCGGCGTCCAGGCCGACCTCAAGGCCTTCGCCGCGCTCGGCTGCCACGGCATGTCGGCGATCGTCGCGCTGACGGCGCAGTCGACGACGGAAGTGCGCGCGATCCACGAGGCTCCGCCGGAGTTCATCCGCGCCGAGCTTGCGGTGCTCTGGGACGACATCGGCGTGGACGCGGCGAAGACCGGGATGCTCTTCAGCCCGGAGATCGTCGAGACCGTCGCGGCGTGGCTCGCCGAGCATCCCGTGCCGCTCGTCGTGGATCCGGTCATGGTCGCGGCGTCGGGCGCGAAGCTCCTGCATGACGACGCGGTCGCGGTCCTGGTCGAGCGTCTGCTCCCGCTCGCGACCGTGGTGACGCCGAACCTCACGGAAGCGTGCACGCTCGCCGGCGTTCCCTACCGCGACGAGCAGCGCCGCGAGGAGCTGGCCGAGCGGATCCACGCCCGGGGGGCGAGGGCCGTCCTCGTGACCGGAGGCCACGGCGCCGAGGCGGTGGACTGGCTCTTCGACGGGGAGCGCCACATCCCGATCCCGGTCGAGCGCTACGGGGACGACACGACGCACGGCGCGGGGTGCACGCACTCGGCGTCGCTCACCGCGCTCCTCGCGCGCGGCGAGTCGCTCGAGGACGCGGCCCGCGGCGCGGCCGAGATCGCGACGCGCGCGGTGCGTGAGGGCTACCGGATCGGCGCGGGCTCGGGCCCGGTCGACGTGCTGGGCGTTGCGGCTGTCAGATCTGGGTGAGCACGGGCTCCTGCGGGAGCTCGAGCGGCGCGGCCTCGCGCGCGACATCGGCGACGACGGCGCGCAGCTCGGCGCCGGCCGGGTCGTCACGCAGGACATTCTCGTCGAGGGCGTCCACTTCCGGCTCGACTGGACCTCCTGGCGCGATCTCGGCTACAAGGCCGCCGCAGTCAACCTGAGCGACCTCGCGGCGATGGGGGCCGAGCCCGACGCGCTGCTCGTCTCGCTCGGGGCGCCGCCCGAGACCGAGGCAGACGACGTGCTCGCGCTCTACGAGGGGCTGAACGAGCCGGGCGTCCCGGTGGTCGGCGGTGACACGAGCGCGTCCGAGAAGCTCGCGGTCGTCGTGACCGCGCTCGGGCGCTCGGACCGCGTGCCGGGCCGAGCGGGCGCACGACCGGGCGACGTCCTCGTGGTGACGGGCGCGTTGGGCGGATCCGCCGCCGGGCACTTTGTGTTGCATCACTCGCTCACGGGGTTCGACGCGCTGGTCGAGCGCCACCGCCGCCCGCCCTTGCGCCTGGAGGCGGGCCAGGTGCTCGCGCCGACCGCGCACGCGCTCATGGACCTCTCGGACGGGATCGCCGCCGACGCGGCGCGCATGGCGGAGCAGTCCGGCTGCCGGCTCGTCGTCGAGGTCGAGCGCCTCCCGCTCGAGCCGGACCTGCCCGAGAGCGACGAGCCGTTCTGGACGCAGGGCGAGGACTACGAGCTCCTGGCCGCGCTCGACCCGGCCGACCCGCTCGTCGAGCGGTTCACGGTCGTCGGTCGCTGCGAGGAGGGCGAGGGCGTCGCTCTCCTTCGGGACGGAGCGCCGCTCGACGTCTCGGGCTGGGAGCATTTCGCGACGACGTGAGCCCGCCCCGGCCGGGGTCGAGCTCACGCACGCGTCTGGGGACGAAGTCGTGATGCATCAGTGTCGGGGTCGGGCCCCGCCGGCCGTACTCAGGCGACGTCGCGGGCGTGCTCGAGCCGGCGCTGGTTCCAGCGCGTCGCGGCGCTCGCGCGGGCGAACGAGTGGAGCGCGCGCTCGTCCACCGTGAGGATCACGGGGCCGTGGACGATCAGCTCGTCGTGCGCCCGCTCCTTCAGGAGATCCGGGAAGAAGTTCTCGGCCAGCCACTCGCGTCCCGGCGCGACCGTCGCGCGGATGGTGACGCGGACGAGCGCGGGTGAGAGCTCCTCGATCTGCTCGATCCAGGGGCGGCGGATGAAGGTCGTCGGGCCCTCCGGGACCATGAGCCCCACCGCCTCGACCAGATCCTCGCCGTCGGCGCGGTCGGAGACGAAGAGCTCGAGCGCGAACTCCTTCGCGCCGGACGGGATCACGCGCACCGCGGTGATGGACGAGTTGTTCACGTTGATGACCTCGCCGGTGACCGTGCGGAGCTGCGTGCGCCGGAGCGAGAGGTCCTCGACGACGCCCTGGAGTTCCTGGTTCGCGTGGATGACGATCGTGTCGCCGACCGAGTACCAGCTCTCCACGAACATCGCGAAGCCGGCCACCACGTCGATGAGGAACCGCTGCGCGATGAACGCTGCGACGAGGACGGCGAACACGCCGCCGGCGATCGTGGCGAGGCGGTCGACGCCGCCCGTGACCTGCGCGATCGAGAGGATCCCGGCGATCGCGAAGGCGACGTAGGCGATCGAGGTCCGGACGATGGCGACCGACGTCTCGCGCCGCTTAAGGGTGGCGATCTTCTCGCTGAGCCGTAGCTCCTCGACGTCCGCCTGACGGCGGTCGTGCCACGTGAGAACGCGTGCCGCGATCGCCGCGGCCGCGCGCGCGACGACCCACGCCGCCGCGAAGAGGAGCACGATCACGACGGCGCGCCCCACCGGAGAGGACAGGGGCGTGTGGTCGTTCAGGAAGTTGATGAGCCGATCGAGCATGGTCACGTCGAAGCTAGCGAGAGCTTCGGGGCCTGCGCCACCGATCGAGACCCCTGCGGACGCGGGTTAGCGCGTTCTTAACCCGGCGCGGGTGCGAGCCACTGTTCCCACGCGCCTTCGTAGTGGCTGCGCGGGCGGGCGCCGATGACCGTGTCCCTCGCCTCGCCGCCCTCGAAGAGGGTCACCATGGGGATCGAGAGGACGCTGAAGCGGGCGGCGGTCTGCGGGTTCTCGTCCACGTTCATCTTCGCGAACGTCACCCGGTCGCCGTGGTCGACGGACATCTCGTCGAGGATCGGCTCGATCATCCGGCACGGGCCGCACCAGGGGGCCCAGAAGTCCACCACGACCGGCTTCGAGGCCTGGAGGACCTCCTGCTCGAAGTTCTCGTCGGTGAGCTGGAGCATGTCGGACACGACGGCGGAATATACCGACGGCTACAGCCGTCCCGTCAGGGCAGCGACCCGAAGCGCCGGCACCTTGACGATCGCCTCCCCCACGATGCCGCGGCTCATCTTGGAGCTGCCTTCCTCGCGATCCGTGAACGTGATCGGCACCTCGACGACGCGGAAGCCCTTGCGGAGCGCCCGGTAGACCGTCTCGATCTGGAACGCGTAGCCCTTCGACTCGATCCGGTCGAGGTCGATCGCCTCGAGCACCGCGCGGCGGTAGCATTTAAACCCCGCGGTCGAGTCGCGGACGCGCATGCCGAGGAGGACCTGCGCGTAGAGGCACCCGAGGCGGCTGACCGCCCGGCGGACGAGGCCCCAGTTGCCGACGCCGCCGCCCTCCACGTACCTCGAGCCGATCGCGACGTCGGCGTCTCTCGGTCGCCGCGACGAGGCGCGGCACGTCGGCCGGGTCGTGCGAGAAGTCGCAGTCCATCTCCATGACGAGCCCGGCGTCTCCGGCAAGCACGCGCTCGAAGCCCGCGAGGTAGGCGGGGCCGAGGCCCTCCTTGCGCTCGCGGTGGAGGACGGAGACCCAGTCGAGCTCGGCGGCGAGGGTGTCGGCGAGCGCGCCCGTCCCATCCGGCGAGTGGTCGTCGATCACGAGGACGGAGCCGTCGAGCCCGTTCGCGGCGAAGACCTCGCCGAGCGCGCGCACCATGGCCTCGACGTTCTCGCGCTCGTTGTAGGTCGGAAGGCAGATGGCGAGCCGCACGCTGCATATCATCGCCCCGATGGCGGCGGATCCCGTCCTTCCCACCAATGCCGCGCTCGCCGAGCAGTTCGAGCTCCTCGCCGACATGCTCGAGCTGGACGGCGCCGACGCGTTTCGCCTGTCGGCCTACCGGCGCGCCGCCTCGCGCATCCGCGAGTCCGCCGCGCCGGTCGCACAGCTCGCGATCGACGGGAAGGCGACGCAGATCCCAGGGATCGGCTCGACCATCGAGGGCAAGATCGTCGAGTACTCGGAGACGGGCGACTTGCGGGCGCTCGCGAAGCTCCGCGACAAGCTCCCGACGGGGCTCGTGGACGTCATGCACGTGCCCGGTCTCGGCCCGAAGACCGCGCGGCTCGTCTGGGCCGAGCTCGGGGTCACGTCGGTGGACGAGCTGCGGGTCGCGGCCGAGACCGAGCGGCTCCGCGAGCTTCCCGGACTCGGCGCGAAGACGGAGGAGCGCGTGCTCGCCGCCCTCGCGAAGCCGGCCGCGAAGAAGAGCGACGAGGCCGGGCGGGTCCTCCTCGGCCGCGTGCTGCCGGTCGTGCGCGAGGTCGTCGCCGAGCTGGCCGAGCACCCCGCGTGCGTCCGTGTCTCGGAGGCGGGCAGCGCGCGCCGCCGCTGCGAGACGAGCCGCGACATCGACTTCATCGCGACCTCGACCGACGCGCCGGCGCTGATCGCGCACTTCGTCGGCCTCGCCCGCGTCGCCGAGGTCGCCGCGCACGGCCCGACGAAGGCGACGGTCACGACCTACGACGGCTTTCGGCTCGACCTCCGCGTCGTCCCACCCGAGGCCTACGGGAACCTGCTCCAGCACTTCACCGGGTCGAAGGACCACAACGTCGCGCTCCGCGAGGCCGCCGTG
The DNA here is from genome assembly GCA_963720515.1 of uncultured Actinomycetes bacterium. GTDB lineage: Bacteria > Actinomycetota > Thermoleophilia > Gaiellales > Gaiellaceae. The sequence continues at coordinate 1,977,556 of OY970397.1, forward strand.
AAGGAGGGGCTCTCCGTCTCGGAGTACGGGATCCAGGAAACGGAGTCGGGCGAGCTCTTCACGTCCGAGGACGAGGCGGCCGTGTACGAGCGGCTCGGCTACGCGTGGATCCCGCCCGAGCTCCGCGAGAACCGCGGCGAGCTCGAGGCCGCGCGGCGGGGCGAGCTGCCGGCGCTCGTCGAGCTCGGCGACGTGAAGGGCGACCTGCACATGCACACGACCTGGTCGGACGGGCGCGCCTCGCTCGACGAGATGGTGGCGGCGGCGCAGGCGCTCGGCCGCAAGTACATCGCGATCTGCGATCACGCACGGCGGCTCAGGGACGGGAACCTCGAGCGCCAGGCGGCCGAGATCGCGGCGGCGAACGAGCGCGCGAAGGGGATCGAGATCCTCCGCGGCGTCGAGGTGGACATCCGGCGCGACGGGTCGCTCGACATGGACGACGAGGCGCTCGCCGGGCTCGACTGGGTCATGGCCTCGATCCACTCCGGCTTCGACGCGCCGCGCGACGAGCTGACGAAGCGCGTGCTCGCCGCGCTCGACCACCCGCACGTGGACTGCATCGGCCACCCGACCGGCCGGAAGATCTCGCGGCGGCCGCCCTACGACCTCGACTTCGACGCGGTCTTCGCGCGTGCGGTGGAGACCGGGACGTTCCTCGAGATCAACTCGCAGCCAGACCGGCTCGATCTGCGCGACTCGCTCGCGCGCGCCGCGGTCGAGGCCGGGGTCAAGATCGTCGTCTCGACCGACGCGCACCGGATCCACGAGCTCGAGAACATGGAGCTCGGCGTCTTCCAGGCGCGCCGCGGCTGGCTCACGAAGGACGACGTCGTGAACACGCGCACGTGGGCGCAGGTGCGGAAGCTCAAGAAGCCGTGACGGGCGACTTCCGAAGCGACGGGCAGCTCGCCGTCGAATGGGTCGCGACCTACCTCGAGTCGCTGCGCGAGCTCCCCGTGCGCGCGCAGGTCGAGCCGGGCGAGGTGCGGGCGAAGCTCCCTGCGGCGCCGCCCGAGCAGGGCGAGCCGTTCGAGGCGGTGCTCCGCGACCTCGACGAGGTGATCGTCCCTGGCACGACGCACTGGAACCATCCGCGCTTCTTCGCGTACTTCGCGATCACGGGATCGGAGCCGGGCATCCTCGCCGAGCTCCTCTCGGCCGCCTTCAACGTGAACGCGATGCTCTGGCGCACCGGACCGGCCGCGACCGAGCTCGAGGAGCTCGTCTGCGACTGGCTCATCGACCTGCTCGGGCTCCCGGCGGGCCTGCACGGCCACATCGAGGACACGGCGTCCACGTCCACGCTGGCCGCGCTCGCGGCGGCGCGCGTGCTGCGCCCCGACGGCGCGGTCGTCTGCTCGGAGCACACACACTCGTCGGTGGACAAGGCGGCGCGGATCCTCGACCTGGAGCTTCGCAAGGTCCCGGTGGACGCGGAGTTCCGGATGGACGTGGACGCACTGGGCGACGCGGTCGAGGGCGCCGCGGCGGTCGTCGCGACGGTCGGGACGACGTCGACCACCTCCGTCGACCCGGTCCCGGCAATCGCGGCGGTGTGCGCGGAGCACGGTGCGTGGCTCCACGTGGACGCCGCCTATGCCGGCTCGGCGATGGTCTGCCCGGAGCTCCGCGGCGCGATCGCGGGCGTCGAGCGCGCGGACTCGCTCGTCGTGAACCCGCACAAGTGGATGTTCACGCCGGTGGACTGCTCCGTCCTCTTCACGCGGCGCCCGGAGGTGCTCCGCGACGCGTTCAGCCTCGTGCCCGAGTACCTCCGCACCGGCGTCGAGGACGTGACGAATCTCATGGACTACGGACCCGCGCTCGGCCGGCGGTTCCGCTCGCTCAAGCTCTGGACGGTCATCCGCTGCTACGGGCGCGACGGCCTCCAGGCGCTCATCCGCGAGCACGTGCGGCTCGCGCAGCTCTTCGCGTCCTGGGTCGAGGCCGAGCCCGGCTGGGAGGTCGCGGCGCCGCACCCGTTCTCTGTCGTGTGCTTCCGGCGCGACGCATCCGACGAGGAGAACGAGGCGCTCATGGAGCGGGTGAATGCGACCGGCGAGGCGTACCTCTCGCACACGAAGCTCGGCGGCCGGTACGTGATGCGGCTCGCGATCGGGAACACACGGACGACCGAGGCCGACGTCGCCCATGCCTGGGCGCTGCTGCGCGAGGCGGCCGCGTGAAGGTCACGGCGGTCGACTACCACACCGCCGGCGAGCCCTTCCGGATCGTGACCGGCGGCGTCGAGCCGCTCGAGGGTCGCACGATCCTCGAGAAACGGCGCTTCGCCGCGGAGCGGGTGGACGCGGTGCGGCGGCTCCTCGTGAACGAGCCGCGCGGGCACGCGGACATGTACGGCTGCTTCGTCACGGAGCCCGAGGACTCGGGCGCGGATCTCGGCGTCGTCTTCTTCCACAACGCGGGGTACTCCACGGCGTGCGGGCACGGGACGATCGCACTCGCGACCTGGGCGATCGACGAGGGGCTGGTGGCCTCGCGGGAGCCGGAGACCGAGCTGATCGTGGACGTCCCCTCCGGGCGGCTGCCCGTCTTCGCGTCGGTGCGGGACGGCCGGGTCGAGCGTGTGCGCTTCCGGAACGTGCCGGCCTGGATCTTCGCCGAGGGCGTCGACGGGGGCGGGGTCGAGGTGGACATCGCGTACGGCGGGGCCTTCTACGCGTCGGTGGCCGTGTCCGAGCTCGGGCTCGCGGTTGACGCGTACGTCGCTTCCGAGGCTCATCGAGGCGGGCCGCGAGATCAAGCGGGCGATCGAGGCGGAGCACGAGGTCGTCCATCCCGACGAGCCGGAGATCCGCGGGATCTACGGCGTGATCTTCTGGCAGCCGGAGGGCGGCGACGCGGCCGGGCTCGTCCAGCGCAACGTCACCGTCTTCGCCGACGGCGAGGTGGACCGCTCGCCCTGCGGGAGCGGGACGTCGGCGCGCCTCGCGCTCCTCGACTCGCGCGGCGAACTCGACCGCGGTGCGACGCTGCGGCACCGGAGCATCGTCGGCACCGAGTTCGAGGCGCACGTCGTGGATGTCGTGGAGGCCGGCGTCGTGACCGAGATCGCGGGCTCGGCGTTCCGGACGGGGACGCACGAGTTCACGCTCGACCCGGCCGACGAGCTCGGCACCGGGTTCCTGCTGCGCTAGAGCTCGCGGAGCAGGTCCGCGAGCTCTACGGGCGAGTCCACCGTGAGGTCGGCCTCGTTCGTGAGGTCGTCCGGGCCCTCCTCCGACGCGACCGCGATGCACACCGCGTGCTCGAGCCCGGCGGCGCGGAGGCCCGCGAAGGCGTCGAGGTCGGTGGCGTCGTCGCCCGCGTAGAGGCCGCGGGTCGCGCCGGACTCGGCGAGGAGCGTTCGGACAGCGGTGCCCTTGTCGGCGTCCACCGGCGGGCGGATCTCGAGCACCTTGCGGCCCCACCGGGGCACGAGGCCGGCGGCCTCGGCGCGGCGGGCGACGTCCTCGAGCTTGCGCTCGCGCAGCGGCCTGGTCGCCCGCCTCGCGGAAGTGGTACGAGAGCGAGAGGCCCTTGTCCTCGACCGGAAGGGCGACCTCGTCGCGAAAGGCAGCGATCCGCGACGCGAGCGCCTCAGCCTCGGGCGCGAGCTCGAGCCCGTGGTTCCCGACGATGCGGATCCCGGGAACGCCGACGAGCCTCGCCGCGTCCGGCCCGGCCCGGCCGCTCACGCAGGCGACGAGGAGGTAGGTGTCGGCGAGCCGTTGCAGCTCGGCGCGTGTCTCCTCGGGGATCGCCGAGAGCTCGGGCCGTGCGACGATCGGTGCGAGCGTCCCGTCTACGTCGAGGATGAGCGCGCTGCGTTCCGGCGCCTCCGCAAGCCGTGCGAGCAGTCGCGCGTGAGTCGGGTCCACCGGCATGCGCGTATTGCAACAGATAGACGCGTGCGTGCCCCACCCAAGGGTGGGGATCGATCCGCCCGCCACCCGCTGTGAGCGTATCGCCGAAATCCGCGTGTGTCTGTGCCGGAGCCGTGCCGAGTTCGTGCCGATCGCTCCACACGAGACCCATGGGAGACCCTCGTAGGATGACCGCGTGGCCCGTGCGCTTCCCTCGGTCGCACTCCTCGCCGGGATCGGGATCGCGGGCGGCTTCTTCGGGGCGCTCTTCGGCGTCGGCGGCGGGATCATCGTCGTCCCGCTGCTGATCGCCGCCGCAGGGTTCGGCCCGCGCGAGGCGGCGGGAACCTCGCTTGCGGTCATCGGCTTCACGGCGGTCTTCGGGATGCTCGCGTTTGCCGCCCTCGGCGAGGTGCACTGGCGCGACGCGGCGCTCGTCGGCGCGCCAGCCGCCCTCGGCACGCTCTGCGGGCATCTGGCTTCAGCGGCGGGTCTCGTCGCGGTTCCTCGTCCTCGCCTTCGCCGCGTTCATCGTCGTCGTCGCGATCCGGCTGCTGCTCGAGTGACCGAGATCGCCCTCGCGCTCGTGCTCGGCCTCGGGGCCGGCGTCCTCTCCGGGCTCTTCGGGGTCGGCGGCGGCATCCTGTTCGTGCCGACGCTCGTGCTCGTGGTGGGACTCACCCAGCTCGAGGCCCAGGCGACGTCTCTCGCCGCGATCATCCCCGTCGTCGCCGTCGGCGCGTGGCGCCAGTCCGGCTACGGGAACGTGAACGCTCGGGCGGCGCTCATCGCCGGGCTCGCGTCGGGCGTCGGTGTGGCCGCCGGCGCCGTGCTCGCGGACTCCCTCTCCGACTCGGTGCTCCGCACGCTCTTCGCCGTCCTGCTCCTCCTGACCGCCGCACGGCTTGCGTACACGTCCTTGCGCGGGTAGGGGTCGCAGTGCCCGGCGGGTGCCGTTACCCTTGGGCGGATGCGCGCACGTACCGCGATTGCGGCCCTGCTCGTGCTCGGCGCGCTCGCGGCGGTGCCCGCGTCGGCTGCGACCGAGCCGGCGAAGACGGCGGCGAACGCCCGCGCCTTCGCGGTCCGCGTCGTCCTCCCGGACGGCACCGAGGACGTCCTCGCCGAGGCGCTCGCGCCGCCCGCCCAGCAGGCGACCTCCGGCTCGCTCACCTACGGGAGCGGGGCGGTGACGACCGGCGCCGTGTGGTCGCGCGCGAGCGCCGCGGCCGCGACCCGCGCGAACGCGTGGGCGACGTCCACCGTCCGCACGGTCTCCCTGTTCGGCGGCGAGATCACGATCGGCGCGGTGAGCACGAAGGCGGTCGCGCAGGCGTCCACGGCGCGTGCCTCGGGCGCACTCGACGGCTCGTGGCTCGCCGAGGTCACCCTCCTCGGGAAGCCGGTCCGCGCGACGCGCAACGCACGGTTCCCGCTCGCCGACTGGGGCTATGCCGTGCTGCTCGAGCAGGCCGTCCAGCAGGACGCGTCTCCGCGCGTCGGCCGCCGCACCTTCGTCGCCGGTCTCCACGTCCACCTGATCGCCGCGCACGGCGGATTCCCGGCCGGGACCGAGCTCTTCGTCGGCTACTCGGAGGCCAAGGCGAGCGTCACCCCGAAGCCGAAGCCGGCCGCGCAGCCCGCGCCGCCTCCGCCGCCGGCAACGACGTCGCCGTCCCACGACCCGCAGCCGACTCCGCCCGGCACGAAGCCGAAGCCGCCGCCGATCGTCCAGTCGCCGCCGCCGAACGTGAAGCCGAAGCTGACGACCGGAGGGCTACGTCTTCCCGGTCTACGGCCCGGCCAGCTTCACGGACGACTTCGCGGCCGCCCGTGCCGACACCGGCTGGCACCACGGCAACGACATCTTCGCGCCCGTCGGCGCGCCGATCCTCGCGATCACGGACGGCACGCTCTTCCTCGTCGGCTGGAACACGCTCGGCGGGAACCGCGTCTGGCTCCGCGACAACCAGGGGAACGAGTTCTACTACGCGCACCTGTCCGCGTTCTCGCCGCTCGCCTACAACGGCGCGCGCGTCCAGGCGGGCGACGTGATCGGCTTCGTCGGCGCGACCGGTGACGCGGTAGGGACGCCGTCGCACCTGCACTTCGAGATCCACCCGGCCGCGCTGCTCGGCCTCGGCTACGACGGCGTGGTCGACCCGTACACGTACCTGCTCGCGTGGCACCGCGTCGCGGACGCGTCCTACGACTGGGGCACGCCGGAGGCGGGCGAGGCGCCGCCGCCGTCCGTCGTCCCGCTCCAGTCCGTGGACATCGCGAGCGCGAGCGGCCTCGACCCGGTCGAGCTCGCGCGGCGGCTCGAGCTCCCCGCCCTCCTCGGCGAGCCGACGACCTCCATCGCCCCCGGGCTCATCGGCGCGGACTCCGGGGGGTAGCGCGGCCGTGGACGTGGACGCTGCGCAGCGTCTCGCCGGCTGGTCGCTGCCGCTCACGCGGACGGGCGAGTCGTCGCTCGTCCCGCCGCCGCCCTGGCACTACTCGGGCGACTTCCTGATCGTCGAGTACCGCGTGCGACCCCGAGGCGGCGCGCACGTTCCTGCCGCCGGAGCTCGACCCGGGTGAGGACCTCGGCGCGGCCGCGGCGATCTTCGTCGACTGGCAGTCGTGCTCGGACTCGGGCGAGGAGCTTCTCGACCCGGTGCGCGCGCAGTACAAGGAGTTCTTCGTCGTGCTCGCGGCGAGCTATCGCGGCGAGCCGGTCACGCGCTGCCCGTTCATGTGGGTCGACCAGGGCATGCCGCTGGTACGGGGGCTCGTCCAGGGGTTCCCGAAGAAGCCGGGCTCGATCTGGATGACGCGGCCCGTGACGGTCGGGCGCGCGGGCCCGCGGCTCGAGCCGGGCGGCCGCTTCGGCGCCTCGCTCGCCGCGAACGACCGGCGCCTTGCCGAGGCGACGCTCACGCTCACCGGGCCGTCCGCGGACGGCCCGACGGTGAACTCGCCGCCGCTCTGGAACACGCGGCTCTTCCCCGCCTGGGAGGAGGGCGGCGAGCCGCTCGTCGAGCATGTGTGGGCGGGCGGCGAGGACCGCGAGATCTCTCCGGTCTGGGAGGGCGATGCGACGCTCTCGCTCTTCGAGGCGCCGGCGGAGGAGCTCGCCGACCTGGCGCCGGTCGAGGTCGGCAAGGGCTTCTGGTTCTCGTTCGGCTACACGGTGACCGGCGGGCGGCGGGTCGAGTGACGCGCCCGGTCGACCTCGCGCCCACGAAGATCATCGGCGTCCACCTGAGCTACCCGAGCCGCGTCGAGGAGTACGACGCGCAGACGCCGGACGAGCCGTCGTACTTCCTCAAGCCGCCGACGACGCTCGCGCGCCACGGCGACGAGATCGTCCGTCCGCGCGGCTGCCGCTACCTGAACTACGAGGGCGAGGTCGCCGTCGTCGTGGGCCGGCGGATGAAGCGAGTGTCTCAGGAGGACGCGCTTGGCTACGTCGCCGGCTACGCGCCGGCGAACGACTTCGGCGTCCACGATTTCCGCCACGCCGACCGCGGCTCGATGCTGCGCGTGAAGGGGCAGGACGGCTTCTGTCCTGTAGGGCCCGCTGTCGCGGGCCCTGACGAGGTCGACCCGGCGGCGCTCGTGCTCCGCACCTTCGTGAACGGCAGGGTCGTGCAGGAAGGCTCGACCGCCGACCTGCTCTGGCCGATCGCCTACATGCTCGCCGACCTGTCGCGGCTCATCACGCTCGAGCCCGGCGACATCCTCCTCTCGGGGACGCCGGCGAACTCGCGGCCGGTCGAGCCGGGCGACACGGTCGAGGTCGAGGTGGACGGTATCGGCCGTCTGTCGAACCGGATCGTCGAGGCGTCCGAGGACCTGCTCGACGTCGGCGTGATGCCGGCGGACTCCGCGAACGCACGCCATGTCGCACTCGCCGTGCCGGAAGAGACGGTGTGAACGAATTGGCACAGAATCGGCACAGAGACGCGCGGATTTCCCCGATAGGCTCACAGCGGGTGGCGGGCGGAACACTCCCCACCCAGGGTGGGGATATGGGGCGGAGACGGACATGACTGCCTCGGCCGCGGCGGTTGTGGCCGGCGTCGAGGTCTCGCCGGATCACTTCATCGGCGGGGAGCGGGTCTCGTCCTCGCAGACGTTCCCGGACGTGTCGCCGATCGACGAGGCGCACCTGGCCGACATCGCGCGCGGCGGTGCGGCCGAGGTGGACGCCGCCGTCGCCGCGGCACAGGACGCCTTTCCCGCCTGGGCCGCGCTTGGGCCCGAGGGTCGCGCCAAGCACCTCTTCGCCGTCGCCGACCTGATCGAGGAGCGGCAGGAGACGCTCGCCGAGGTCGAGACGCTCGACAACGGCTCGCTCCTCGAGGCCAACCGGCTTGCGCCTGATGGCCCGGGCCGCGCTCAACTTCCGCTTCTTCGCGCAGCTTGCGCTCGACCTCGAGGGCCGCGCCTGGGACGCGAACGGCACCCACTACGCCGTTCGGCGCGACCCGTCCGGCGTCGCCGCGCTCATCTCGCCCTGGAACGCGCCGCTCATGCTCGAGACCTGGAAGGTCGGCCCGGCGCTCGCCGCCGGCTGCACCGCGGTCCTCAAGCCGGCCGAGTGGTCGCCGCTCACCGCGTCGCTCCTCGGCGAGATCGCCCGCGACGCGGGCCTGCCGCCCGGCGTCCTGAACGTCGTCCAGGGGATCGGCGAGGAGGCCGGCGCCGCACTCGTCGCGCACCCGGGCCTCGCGCGGATCTCCTTCACCGGCTCGGTCGAGACGGCACGCGAGATCGCCCGCGCGGCGGCCGCGAACCTGACGCCGGTCTCGTTCGAGCTCGGCGGGAAGAGCCCGTTCCTGGTCTTCGCGGATGCCGACCTCGACCGCGCCGTCGAGACCGCCACGTACCAGTACGACAACGCGGGCCAGGTCTGCCTCGCCGGCACGCGGCTCCTCGTGGACGAGGCGATCGCGGACGAGTTCACCGAGCGCTTCCTCGCCGGCGTCGCGGCACGCAGGCTCGGCGACCCGCGCGACTCCGGACACCGACATCGGCCCGCTCATCACCCGCGAGCACCTGGCGCGCGTGGAGGGCTACGTCGAGCGCGCCCAGGCCGAGGGTGCGACGCTCGTCACGGGCGGCCGGATCTCCCCGGAGCTCGGTGGCCTCTACTACGAGCCGACGCTCTTCACCGACGTGCGCCAGGACATGGAGATCGTCCAGCGCGAGGTCTTCGGCCCCGTGCTCACGCTCCAGACGTTTGCGGACGAGGAGGAGGCGATCGCCCTCGCCAACGGCACCGAGTACGGGCTCACGGCGACCGTCTTCACCCAGGACGACGCCCGCGCGGAGCGGCTCGGCGAGCGGCTCGTCTCCGGCACCACCTGGATCAACTGCTTCTACGCGCGCGACCTCGGGGCGCCGTTCGGCGGCGCCAAGGCGTCCGGCATCGGCCGCGAGGGCGGCGAGTGGAGCTTCGACTTCTACGCCGACGTGAAGACCGTCGCGCGGAGGCCCTGATGCCGCCCGGGCTCACCGGCATCCACCACGTCGCGCTCCGCGTCTTCGACCTGGACGAGGCGGGCGAGCGCTGGTCGCGCGAGTTCGGTCTGACGGTGCGCGAGCGCCGCGACGACCGCGTCTTCCTCGCCTGCGCGTTCGAGGACTACTGCCTCGAGCTCGTCGCGTCCGGCGAGCGGCCCGGGTTCGACCACGCCGGCTGGCAGCTTGCGCCCGGCGAGGCCGCGGCGGAGCTCCGAGATCCGGACGGCTGGGGCGTCGAGCTCGTCCCGTGGACGGAGCCGGAGTCGCGTTTCCCGGACGTGGCGCGCCGCAGCAAGGACCTCCCGGCGCTCCATCCGCGCAAGCTCGGCCACGTGAACGTCCTCACCGGGAACGCGGCGAGCCTCGCCGCGTTCTACATGGACGAGCTCGGCTTCCGGCTCACCGACCGGCTCGGCGACGAGGGCATCTGGCTCCACCTGAACTCCGACCACCACGTGCTCGCGATGCTCGAGAAGGAGCCGGCGCACTTCCACCATCTCGCCTTCGAGCTGCGCGACATCGGCGAGATGCGGGTCCTGCTCGACCACCTCGCGAAGCACGGCCGCTGGGTCGTGTGGGGGCCGGGCCGCCACGGCGTCGCCGCGAGCCTGTTCGCCTACGTGCGCGTGCCCGAGGAGGATCTGATCGTCGAGCTCTACGCCGACATGGAGCAGCTCGCCCCGAACCACGAGCCGCGCGACTGGGACGACACGCCGCACTCGTCGAACGTCTGGGGCACGCTGCCGCCGCGCACGTACTTCCGCTTCGACCCCGAGGCGATCGAGCTCGAGCGGGGCCAATCCGAGGCGCTGGGGCGCACGCCGGGCTGACCATGAAGCGGCTGTTCGTCATCGCGTGTCTGGCGGCCGGGCTGGCTGCGCCATCCACGGCGCTCGCCGCGCCCGACTGGGACGCCAACGTCGCCGCCGCGACGCGCTACGCGAACTCCCGCTCCGGCGTCGAGTCGTTCGCCGTCATCGATGGCGGCGGGCAGATCCACGCGCGCTTCCCCGACCGGGCGAACGACTGCGCGAGCACGATCAAGGCCATGCTGCTCGTGGCGTACCTGAACCAGTCGTCCGTGCGCGACCGCGCGCTCACGAGCTCGGACCGCGGGCTGCTCGAGCCGATGATCCGCTGGTCGGCGAACGATCCCGCGACGTCGATCTTCAACAGCCTCGGGCCGGGCCCAATCAACGACGTCGCGCGCCGCGCCGGCATGCGCCACTTCACGCTCTCCTCGTCCTGGGGCCTGTCGGACATCACCGCACGCGACCAGGCGCGGTTCTTCCGCCACATCGACTGGCTGATCCCGAAGCGGCACCGCGCCTACGCGCTCCAGCTCCTGGGGAGCGTGATCTCGTCCCAGCGCTGGGGCATCCCGCGCGCGACGCCGCCCACGTTCCACCCCTACTTCAAGGGCGGCTGGCTCCCGCGCTCGGACGGCTGGATCACGAACCAGGTCGCGCTCCTGACGAAGGGCGGCCGGCGGATCTCGCTCGCGATCCTGACGCGCGCGAACCCGAGCTTCGAGTACGGCCAGGCGACCATCCAGGGGATCGCCGCGCGGCTGCTTCGCGGCGTCGAGTAAGGCAGGATGTCGGCGTGTCCATGACCGCTGAGCAGCGGGTCGCGCGGGTGCACGACGAAGGCGTCGAGCGCGTCCGGATCCACTTCACCGACCTGCTCGGCGTCTCGCGGAACAAGGTCGTCCCGGCCGCGCTCCTCGACGAGCTCTGCGAGGACGGGATGAACGTCTCAGCCGGCGCCTTCTGCGTCGATCACGCGGGCGAGGTGATCGAGGGCACCGGGCTCGGCCCCGAGGTCGACTTCCGCGACGCGCAGATCGTCCCCGACCTCGAGACGCTCACGCTCGCGCCGTGGGAGCGCGGCACGGCGATCGTCATCGGCGACGTCGTCTTCGAGGGCGAGCCGCTCGCCGCATCGCCGCGCCAGCTCCTGAAGCGCGCCGTCGCGGAGCTCGAGCAGCGCTCGCTCCGCGCGGTCGCCGGGCACGAGCTCGAGTTCTATCTCCTGCGCCGAACCGAGACCGGCTTCGAGCAGTACGCGAAGCAGCCGGGGATGGTCTACACGCAGTCGCCGAGCGTGGACGCCGAGGGCGTCCTGCGCAAGATGGAGGACGCGGTGCGCGCGATGGGCCTCCCGTACGTCGCGTCGAACCAGGAGTTCTCCGGCTCGCAGTGGGAGATCAACCTGCGCCACGACGACGCGGTCCGGGCGGCCGACGACGCGCACCTCTTCAAGCTCGCCGTCAAGGAGATCGCCGCGCAGGCGGGGCTCGTCGCAACGTTCATGGGCAAGCCGATCCAGGAGCTCGGCACCTCGGGCTACCACCTCCACCTGTCGCTCTGGAACGAGGACGGGTCGAACGCGTTCGACGACCCGGACGGCGCCGACGGGCTCTCCGACGTCTGCCGCCGCTTCCTCGCCGGGCAGCTCGAGCACGCCCGCGGGATGACGGCGATCGTTGCGCCGACCATCAACGCCTACAAGCGGTTTCTCGCGCAGGCGTTCGGCCCGTGGAACGTGACGTGGGGCCACGACAACCGGACGGTCTACGCGCGCATCCCGCGCGAGCGCGGCAAGGCCACGCGGATCGAGAACCGCGCCGGCGACGGGGCCGCGAATCCCTACCTCAGCTCCGCGGCGATGCTCTACGCCGGGATCGACGGGCTCGACCGCGAGCTCGATCCGGGCGCGGGCGTGGACGGGATCGCCTACGAGCTCGACGACAGGCCGCTCGTGCCGTTCTCGCTCGGCGAGGCGCTCGACGCGCTCGAGGCCGACACCCGCTTCTGTGAGATGCTCGGCCCGGAGTTCGTCAAGGCGTTCGTGGCCATGAAGCGGAGCGAGGTGGATCGCTTCGCGCGCGCGGTCACGGACTGGGAGCTGAAGGAGTACGCCAATGCCCTCTGAGCCGTCCTTCTCACGCGACATCTCGCCCCTCTTCCGCGACGCCGACGTCGAGGCGATGGAGTGGGCCTTCGACCTGCGCTCCTACGAGTCGGTCCGCGAGAACGCGGAACACATCTACGAACGGGTCGAGAACGGCTCGATGCCGTGCGACGAGAAGTGGCCTGCGGAGCGCGTCGAGGTCTTCCGCGCCTGGATGAGCGGGCTACCCGCTAGGAGGGTTTGGCGGAATAAGCCTGTGCCGCCCGGCCGCGCTGGACGGCGCGAGGCGGCCTCGGTCGCGCCCTGGTACGAACGCGAGTTGCTCCGTGCCGTGTGTCTGGACGCGGAGCGCCCGTGCGACGAGGGTTACCCAAGCGTAGATCAGTTTTCCGAACGCGCGCGGGCCAACGAATCGGAGGAGGCGTCCCACGAGTCGTGTGGAGGAGCGTGGCCCTCGCGTGCGCGGTGCTTTGCGGCGGCCGGCTGCAGCGGCGGACCGGCGTCGACCGGCGCCTCGTCCGTGTCGCCGGCGCCGACCGCCACGCAGCCTGAGCCGGAGTCGGCCGCTCCGGTCGAGAGCAAGCTTCCAGGCGCCGAGGCGTACGAGACCTGCGCCGCGGGCGGCGACTACTGGCCGACGATGGTCGTCGCGGCGACGGGCTCGACGATCTGGGTCGCGTGCAAGGAGGAGTCGCGCCTCGTCCCGCACGACGCCGCGACGGGTGCGATGGGGGAGGAGGTTGCGCTCGACGCGCAGCCGGTCGCGGTCGTCGCGGGCTTCGACTCGCTGTGGGCGCTCGACACTGACGGGACCCTGTACCGCATCGACCCGGACTCCGGCGAGATCGCGAGCCGAATCGACGTCGCCGCGAGCGCGCCCTACAACCTCTGGACCGGCGCGGGCTCCGTCTGGACGATCGACGATGCGACGGGCGAGGTGATCCGCGTCTCGCCCGAGACCGAGAAGGTCGTCGCGCGCGTCGCGGTCGGCGACGGCCCGGCGGACATGGTCTTCTCGGGCACGAGCGCCTGGGTGGCGAACCACCGCGACCTCAAGCTGGTGCACATCGACACCCGGACGAACAAGGCGCGGACGCTCACCACGCTCCGCGGAACCGGCGCGCCCGAACGGCTTGCCCTGCTCGGCGGCAGCCTGTGGGTGACCGGTCGCGGCACCGACCTCCTGAAGCTGAACCCGTCCACGGGCCGGGTTCTCCAGACCGTGAATCTCGACGTGAGCGGGATCGACGTCGTCGCGGCCGACGGTGCGCTCTGGGTGCCGACGCGCAGCGCGGAGATCGACGCGAGCGGCTTCCCGACCGCCTCCGACCTGAAGCGGGTCACCGCGGACGGCGCGGTCGAGAGCGTGACGCCGACGGAGCCGTTCGACGTCCACGGCCTCGTCGCGGACGAGACCTCGCTCTGGATCGCCGACACGACCGAGGGCGTGCTGTACCGGCTGCCGTTGAGCTAGCCGAGGCGCGTCGAGCCGTCGTCCTCGATCGTCCAGTGCGGGTTGTGCGCAACCTCCCACGGGTGGCCGTCGGGGTCGACGAAGACGCCCGAGTAGCCGCCCCAGAAGGTCTCGGCGCCGTGGCGCGGGATCTCCGCGCCCGCCTCTTCGGCCTCCGCGATCACCGCGTCCACCTCGGCCGGCGAGCGGACGTTGTGCGCGAGCGTCACGCCGCCCCAGCCGCCCGAGTCCGTGACCCCGGAGTCCTCCTCGAGCGACCCGCGCGACCAGAGCGCGAGGATCATCCCGCCGGACTGGAAGAAGACGACGTCGTCGGCGGGCGCCGCACCGGTCTTCCACCCGAGCGCCTCGTAGAACGCGCGCGACCGCTCGAGGTCGCGCACCCCGAGCGTCACGAGCGAGAGCCGCTGCTCCATCAGCGCGCCACCGGGTTCGTCAGCGTCGCGGCGCCCTCGACCCACACCTCGACCACGTCGCCGTCCTCGAGGTAGCGCTTCGGCTCGCGCGCGTCGCCGACGCCGGCCGGGGTCCCGGTCGCGATCACGGTGCCGGCCTCGAGGGTCGTCCCCATGGAGCAGTACGCGACGAGCTCGGCCGGGCCGAAGATGAGGTTGCGCGTGTTCGACTCCTGCAGGACCTCGCCCGACACGGTAGTGCGGATACCCAGTGCGCCGAGGTCCACGCCTGCGGCGGGCGCGATCGCCCCAAGCGGCGCGAACGTGTCGAAGCTCTTGCCGAGCGTGAATTGGCGCAGCGGCGTCTCGAACTGTGCACGCCGGCCGGACACGTCGTTGAACGCCGCGTACCCGCCGATCGCGGCCGCGGCCTCCTCCAGGGTCGCGTCCTTCACCGTGCGGCCGAGGATGAGCGCGAGCTCGCCCTCGTAGTCCGGCCGCGTCTCGCCGGGCGGGACGACGATCGTCGCGCCGTCGCCGACGAGCGCTGACGACCACATCGCGAAGAGCGCGGGCACGTCGGGGAGCCCGAGCCCGGACTCCTCCGCGTGGTCGCGGTAGTTCAGGCCGATCCCGATCACCTTCGCGGGCGCGACCGGGGCGAGAAACCGCACCGCGTCGCGCGCGTACTCCTCGCCCGACGCACGCTCGACGAGCGCCCACCCTTCGCGCGAGGGGACGAACGCGCCGGAACCAGCATCGACGACCGACGACTCCTCGAGCCGCCCGAACCGTACGGCGCCGTGCGGGTGGATGAAGCGTGTCGCGTGCACCGTGCGGATACTGTCAGGCATGGCTTCCGCGACGATGCTCGAGGGCGTCGATCTCGAAAACGACGCGTTCGTCGAGCGCATCCCGCACGAGACCTTCGCGCTCCTCCGCAGGGAGGCGCCGGTC
The DNA here is from genome assembly GCA_963720515.1 of uncultured Actinomycetes bacterium. Lineage (GTDB taxonomy): Bacteria > Actinomycetota > Thermoleophilia > Gaiellales > Gaiellaceae. Next base: position 1,992,684 of record OY970397.1, read on the forward strand.
TACTGGTACGACTGGCCGGGCGGCAAGGGCTACTGGTGCGTGACGAAGCACGCGGACGTCGTCGCGGTCTCGCGCGACACGAAGACGTACTGCTCGGGCGAGGGAGCGAACCTCGAGGATCTCGAAGAGGACCAGAAGGCCGCGCGGGCGTCGATGCTCGAGACCGACCCGCCGCGCCACGGCCACCTGCGCCGCCTCGTCAACGACCCGTTCACGCCGCGCGCGATCCGCGTCTACGAGGAGGCGCTGCGCGAGCTCTCCCGCGAGATCCTCGAACAGGCGCTCGCCCTCGGTGAGTTCGACTTCATCGAGGAGATCGCGAAGGAGCTCCCGATTCGCGTGCTCTGCCGCCTGCTCGGCGTGCCCGAGTCGGACACCGGCAAGCTCGTGGACTGGGGCGACCGGCTGATCGCGAACACCGACCCGGACTTCGCGGACGTGCTCCCGGACTCGCCGGAGAGCGAGCAGTACCGGCTCGTCCCGTTCCGGAGCCCTGCCGCGCTCGAGCTCTTCGAGTACGGCCACGCGATCGCGGCGCAGCGGCGCGACGACCCGCGCGACGACCTCGTGTCACGGCTCGTCCACGCAGAGATCGACGGCGAGCGGCTGACCGAGCGCGAGTTCGACACGATGTTCCTCCTGCTCGTCGTCGCCGGGAACGAGACGACGCGGCAGGCGATCGCGCACGGGATGCTCGCGCTGATCGAGCATCCGTTCGAGTGGGAGCGGATGCGCCGCGACCCCGAGCTCGCCTGGAAGACGGGCGCCGACGAGATCCTCCGCTGGGGCTGCCCGGTGCTGCACTTCCGCCGCACGGCGACCTGCGATGTCGAGCTACGCGGCGAGACGATCCGCGAGGGCGACAAGGTGGTCGTCTGGTATGGCTCGGCCAACTTCGACGAGGAGGTCTTCGCCGACCCGTACCGCTTCGACGCGGGCCGCGCGCCGAATCCGCACATCATCTTCGGCGGCGGCGGGCCGCACTACTGCCTCGGCGCCCACCTCGCGAAGCTCGAGGTTCAGGTCATGTTCGACGAGCTTCTGCCGCGGCTCGCATCCATGGAGCTGGCCGGCTCCGGTCGAGCGGGTGCGTTCGAACTTCACGAATGCGCTGAAGAAGATGCCGGTGCGGGCGGTGGCCGCGTGAGGCGCGGCCGCTCTGCTCGCGCTCGTCGTGGTCGCCGCGGGCTGCGGCTCCCAGTCGGCGCGTGCCCCGGAGCCCCAGACGCCAGCCGCGCTCCCGGCCGCGACGGCCATCCACGTGCCGTCCGCGTTCCGCGCCGAGGTCTACGCGCGCGGCCTCAACCACCCGACCGCGATGGCGTTCGGCCCGGACGGGCGCCTGTACGTGACCGAGGACGTGGGCCGGGTCGTCCGCGTCGGGCCCGGGACGCGTCGCCCCGGCGTGATGCTCCGCGGGCTCCCGACGCCGCTCGGCCTCGCGTGGATCGGGCGCCGGCTCTTCGTCTCCGAGCAGGGGCGGCTCGACCGGTTCACGCTCTCCGGCGGGCGCCTCGGCGGGCGCCACGCGCTCATCCGCGGTCTGCCGTTCGGGCGTCACCAGCAGGACAACGTCGTCGTCGGCCCCGAGGGACGGCTCTACTTCGGAAGCGGTTCGACCTGCGACGCGTGCGCGGAGTCCGATCGCCGCAGCGCCGCCGTGCTCTCCATCAAGCCCGACGGGACGGGCTTCCGGATTGTGGCGCGCGGGCTCCGGAACCCGTACGGCCTCGCGTTCCGGCCGGGAACGAATCGCCTCTTCGCCACCGTGAACGGGCGCGACGACCTGCCGAACGCCTCGGCGCCGGAGCCGGCGGAGATGCTCGTTCGCGTGAAGCAGGGCGCGTTCTACGGCTGGCCGGCGTGCTGGCCGAGCTGGCTCCAGAAGCGGATGCGCGGGCCGTGCAGCGGGGTCACGCGGCCGGTCGCCTACCTCGAGACGCACTCGTCCGCGGACGGGATCGCGTTCGCGAAGGGCGCGGCGTTCCCGGCGAACTACCGCGCGGGCGCGTTCGTTGCGCTCTGGGGCCAGTACCTCTCGCACCGGCACGGCCGGCGGGTCGACTTCGTCGCGCTCCCGTCCGGCCGCGTCTCGCGCTTCGCCACCGGCTTCGCGCATCCCCTCGCGCTCGCCTTCGACGCGAAGGGCGCCATGCTCGTCGCCGACTGGGAGCGGGGGACGATCTACCGAATCCAGCGGCGCGGGCATCCGTAGCACGGAGTCCTTAGCGGCCACGTTCGCGTGGGGCAGGACGAACCCACGCTTGTGTTGCAACAACCGCGGTTCTCGTTCGCCGCGTGTGGCTGCCTGCGGTAAGAAATCCGCGCCGGTGATGCAACACAAGCATCAGTTCGTGGCGCCCGTTTCTGCCGTTGCCGGACGAGACCGGCCCGGCCAGTCGCTAGCCGGGTAGCCAGTCCACGCCGCGGGCCCGGCCGCCCGGCGTCTGGAGGAAGTGCTCCCGGCGGACGAGGATGTGCTCCCCGCGCGCGTGCGCGAGGAGGAGGCCGGACTCCTCCTGGATCGTTGCCTCGGCGACGGCGCGCTTGCCGTCCGACTCGACGAGCTGTGCCGCGATCCGCAGCGGCTCGCCGATCGGCACGGGCGCGAGGTAGCGGAGGTCGAGCCGCGAGGTCACCGCCGGGCTGAGCACCGGGACGACGACCTGCGAGCAGGCCTCGTCGAGGAGCGACGCGACGATGCCGCCGTGCACGGCGCCGGGCGCGCCCTGGAAGCGCTCCTCGACGGTGTGCTCCGCGACGAGCGAGTCGCCCTCGAGGCGCCACTCGAACTCGAGCCCGCCCGTTCCGAGCGAGCAGCCCCAGCAAAAGGCGTAGTGGTCGGTCCGGGCCACCGGCCCGATTATCGCGTGGGGACCGGCGCTACGACTCGCTCGGCGCCGGCGACGAGTTCGTCCCGGACTCGAACTCGAACGGCTCGTCGGGCCCGAAGACCTTCTCCTTGAGCCAGCCGCGCGTTTCGGGGCCGGTCATCGGATTGAAGAGCACGCCGATCGCGACGCCGATGAGCAGGAGCGTCACGTTTCGCCCGGCGTGCGACTCCTGGGCGCCGCGCGCCCGCCGCCCTGCCGCGCGGAGCTCGTCGAGCGTCATGCGGAGCTCGTCCTGGATGTCCTTGTCGCGCGCGACCTTCAGCGCGACCCCGGTCGCGCCCGCGGGCCCGATCAGGTCGTCGTAGATCAGTCGTGCAGACTCGTAGGCCTTCTTCACGTGCTCGTGCAGCTCTTCGTCCTTGGCCATCCGCTCGACGTAGGGCCGAGCGGTTTCGACCGCGTCGTTTACTCGCTCCTTCATGGCCGTTCCTTTCTCCATTGGTGTCGGGGGAGTTTTACCTGAGTGGCGTCCACCAAACCGCCCAGGGCGAGTCTAGGGGTCGCTAGGTTTCGTCGGAGCGCCATGGCCGACTGGACCCGCCGCATGATCCGCTTCCGCTGGGCCGTCGTCGCGGTCTGGCTCGTCGTGCTCGCCGTGTCGCTCATGGCCATGTCTGGCCTGGCCGACCTGCTGACGAACCGCTTCACGCTCCCCGGCACCGACACGGCCCGTGCGGAGACGATCCTCGAGGATCACTTCGGCCAGAAGACGACAGGGTCGTTCTCACTCGTCGTCCGCGGCGAGAAGCCCGGCTCGGCCGAGGCGCTCGTTCCCGAGGTGCAGGCCGCGGCCGCGCGTGCGTCCAAGGAGCTGCCGACGAGCAAGGTTGCGGGCGTGACGCCGGTGTCCGACCGGGTCGTCGTCGCCACGATCGTCTCGAACCTCGAGCCGGCCGACGCGAAGGGCTACACGGACGAGATGCGGAACGCCGTCGGGACGATCCCGGGCGCCGAGACGTGGGTCTCCGGCCAGGCCGCGATCGAGCACGACCTCGACCCCGTCTTCGCGCACGACCTGAAGATCGGCGAGCTCGCGATCGCGATCCCGATCGCGTTCCTCATCCTGCTCTTCGTCTTCGGCACCGCCGCCGTGCTCGTGCCGTTCATGTTCGCGCTCGCGTCGATCCCGGCCACGCTCTCGATCATCTGGGTCTTCGCGCACTTCATGGAGCTGACGACGTATCTCCAGAACCTCGTGATGCTGATCGGGTTCGGGATCGCGATCGACTACTCGCTCCTCGTCGTCTACCGCTACCGCGAGGAGCTCGCGACCGGCAAGACGAAGAACGAGGCGATCGTCAGGACGATGGAGACTGCGGGCCGGGCAGTCGTCTTCAGCGGCACGGCGGTCGGGATCGGGCTTGCGCTCATGATCTTCATGCCGCTGCCGTTCATGCGCGGCTTCGGGATCGGCGGCTTCGCGATCCCGTTCGTCTCGATCGTCGCCGCGCTCACGCTCCTGCCGGTGCTCCTCTACCTCGTCGCCGGCCCGCTCGATCGCGTGCGCCTTCTCCCGCGCTCTGTCACCGACCGGCGTGAGTCCGACGAGAACATGTGGTACCGGCTCGCCCGCTCGATCATGCGGCGGCCGGTCTGGTACGCGGTTGGCGCGACCTCGCTCCTCCTCGCGCTCGCCATCCCCGTCTTCTCGCTCCAGCTCGGGCCGGGGTCGAACAAGGGGATCCCGCAGGACCTCGAGGGCGTCGAGGGCCTGAACGTGATCGCCGACGCGGTGGGCGAGGGTGCGATCTCGCCGACGACGATCGCGATCGACACGGGCCGCCCCGGCGGCGCCGAGGATCCGAAGGTGCAGGCCGCGCTCGCCCGGCTCGAGGAGGGTCTCCGCGCCGACCCCGAGGTCGCCCGAGTGGACTTCGCCGAAGGGCCGCAGTACGTGGACGAGACCGCGCGCTACCTGCGCGTCGACGTGATCGGCAAGAGCGACTACGGCGAGCCGGCGGCGCAGGACTTCGTGCACCGGCTACGCGACGAGATCGTCCCGGCCGCGCGGTTCCCGAGCTCCGCGTCCGTGTACGCGGGCGGCGGGCCGCCGGGCGGCGTGGACTTCCTCCACCAGTCGTACAAGGCGTTCCCGTGGCTCATCCTCGGCGTGCTGCTGCTGACCTACATCCTGCTCCTGCGCGCGTTCCGCTCGGTCGTCCTGCCGCTCAAGGCGATCCTCCTGAACCTGCTCTCGATCCTGGCCGCGTACGGGCTCCTGACGGCGTTCTTCTCCTGGGGCCCCGCCGACCGCGTGGGCCTCATAGGCTTCGACCAGATCGAAGGCTGGATTCCGATCTTCATCTTCGCGATGGTGTTCGGGCTCTCGATGGACTACGAGGTCTTCCTGGTCTCGCGCATGCGGGAGGAGTGGGACAAGACGCACGACAACGAGTACGCCGTCTCCATGGGCCTCGCGAAGACGGGGCGGATCGTGACCGCCGCCGGCTTCATCATGTTCGCCGCGTTCATGGGATTCGTCGCCGGATCGATCGTGGGGCTCCAGCAGTTCGGCTTCGGCCTGGCCATCGCCATCCTTCTGGACGTGACGATCGTGCGCGCGCTCCTCGTGCCGAGCGCCATGGCGCTCTTCGGCCGGTGGAACTGGTGGCTTCCGGACGGCGTCGCGCGTCTCGCGCGGGTCAAGCCGTCGCCCCTCGAACCGCGCCGCACGCCGGCGCCGAGCCCGGCAGGCCGATGAGGCTCGAGGTCGTCGAAGGGGACATCACCGCCCTCGTGGTGGACGCGATCGCGAACGCCGCGAACGATCGGCTCTGGATGGGCGCGGGCGTCGCGGGCGCGATCAAGCGCGTCGGCGGCAAGGAGATCGAGGACGAGGCGACGGCGCAGGGGCCGATCCCGCTCGGCGAGGCGGTCGTAACGGGCGCCGGCCAGCTCGACGCGAAGTGGGTCGTCCACGGCGCCGTGATGGGCCAGGATCTGAAGACGAACGCCGAGCTCGTGGCGAAGACGACGCAGAGCTGCCTCCGCACGGCGGACGGCCTCGGCGCCGAGTCGCTCGCGCTGCCGGCGTTCGGGACGGGCGTCGGCGCCTTCCCGCTCGACGACTGCGCACGGATCATGGTCGCCGAGGCGCGGGCGTTCGAGGGCGAGAACCTCGAGCGCGTCGTCTTCGCGGTGTACGGCCGCCAGGCCGCGGACGCGTTCCGGCGCGAGCTCGACGCCTAGAATCGCCGCGATGAAGGGCATCGTCCTCGCAGGCGGGAGCGGTACGCGGCTCCATCCGCTCACGCGGATCACGAATAAGCATCTGCTCCCGATCTACGATCGGCCGATGGTCGCGTACTCGATCGAGGCGCTAGTCGGCGCGGGGATCACGGACGTCATGCTCGTGACGGGCGGGACGCACGCGGGTGAGTTCCTGCGGCTCCTTGGCAACGGCCACGAGTGGGGCATCGACCGTCTTTCGTTCGCCTATCAGGAGCAGGCCGGTGGGATCGCGGAGGCGCTCGGCCTCGCGGAGCGTTTCGCCGGAGGCGAGCGGGTGTGCGTGATGCTCGCGGACAACGTGGTCGAGCGATCGCTCGGGGCGTCGGTGGTGGCATTCGAGGCGCAGGAGCGCGGCGCGCGGATCCTGCTTGCGCGCGAAGAGGATGCTGGACATCTCCGCCACCTGGGGGTGCCCGAGCTCGATGGCGACGAGCGCGTCGTGCGGATCGTCGAGAAGCCCAAAGACCCGCCGAGCCCCTACGCCGTGACCGGCATCTACTTCTACGACGAGTTGGTCTTCGACATCATCCCGACGCTCGAGCCGTCGGCCCGCGGCGAGCTCGAGATCACGGACGTGAACAACTGGTACGTGGGCCAGGGCACGATGGAGTACGACGTGCTCGACGGGTTCTGGGGCGACGCGGGCGAGTCGATCGACGCCTATTACGCCGTCAACGACTTCGTCCGCGCGAACGGGGCGAACAAAGCGTGAGCACGACGACGACGCTCCCGGGCCTCCTTCGGATCCCGCTCCACGTCTGGGAGGACGACCGCGGCTGGTTCATCGAGATCCGCCGCGCCTCGCAGCTTCCGCAGCCGACCGTGCAGACGAACATCTCGTTCTCGCGCGCGGGCACGATCCGCGGGCTGCACTACCACGAGCGCGGTCAGGACGACCTCTTCGTCTGCCTGACCGGGCGCGCGCGCGTCGTCGTGCTCGACCGCGAGTCCGGCGAGCACTACACGGAGGACATCGGCGACGGGAACCAGGTCGCGCTCTACGTGCCGGGCTACTACGCCCACGGCTTCGAGGCGCTCACCGATCTCCTGTTCTGCTACCACGTCACGGCCGAGTACGACCCCGGCGACCCCGACGAGCACGGCGTCCCGTGGGACGACCCGCGCGTGAGGCACCTGTGGAGCACGGAGACGCCGATCCTCTCGGCGCGGGACTCCTCGTAACGGGGGCCGGCGGGCAGCTCGGCGCCGCGCTGGCCGAGGAGTTTCCCGAGGCGGACGCCCGTACCCGCGAGGAGCTCGACGTGACGGCGCCCGTCGATGCGCGGCCCTCGCTCGTGCTGCACGCGGCGGCCTGGACGGATGTGGACGGCGCCGAGGCCGATCCGATCGGCGCCGAGGCCGTGAACGTCGGCGGCACGCGGAACGTGGTCGCGCTCGGTGCCCCGGTCGTCTACTTCTCCACCGACTACGTCTTCGACGGCGCAAAGGGCGCGCCATACGTGGAGTCCGACGAGCCTGCGCCGCTCTCCGTCTACGGTCGGACGAAGCTCGCAGGGGAGCGCGAGATCCGCGAGGGCTGGGTGGTCCGCTCGTCCTGGCTCTTCGGGCCGACCGGCCACAACTTCGTTCGGACGATGCTGCGCCTCGGCGCCGAGCGCGACGAGGTGCGCGTGGTGGATGACCAGCGCGGGTGCCCGACCTACGTCCGACACCTCGCGGGGGCGATGCGCGAGGTGCTGGTGCGGCCCCAGGGCATCTGGCACGTCGCGGCCGAGGGCGACTGCACGTGGGCCGAGTTCGCCGCGGCGATCTTCGAGGAGGCCCGCCTCGCCTGCCGCGTGGTTCCGATCTCGACCGAGGAGTACGGTGCGGCCGCGTCGCGCCCGGCGTACTCGGTGCTGCGGAGCGAGCATCCGGACGCGCCGCGTCTTCCGCACTGGCGCGAGGGGCTTCGCGAATGCCTGGCGCGGCTCAGCCGGTAGCCGGCTCGACATCGCGCGCCCGAGAGACGCTCGCCGGCGCTAATCATCGTGTTGTCCTCGTCCTATGTCAGAGGCCGCGACCCCTCTAGGATCAGGGCATGCGCATCCTCGTCACCGGCGGCGCCGGATTCATCGGGAGCCACTTCGTCAAGCGCCTCGCTGCGGGCGGTGACGAGGTCGTCGTGCTCGACAAGCTCACCTACTCAGGGAACCCGGCGAACCTCGAGGGCGTCGCCCACGAGTTCCACCAGGGGGACATCGCGGACGCGGAGGCCGTCGCCAAGGCCGGCGCCGGCTGCGAGGCGATCGTCAACTTCGCCGCCGAGACGCACGTCGACCGCTCCATCCTCGAGGCCGGAGACTTCATCCGGACGGACGTCTTCGGCACGCACGTCCTCCTCGAATGGACGCGCGAGTCCGGTGCACGGTTCGTCCAGGTCTCGACCGATGAGGTCTACGGGGACGTCGAGCCCGGCGCGGCCTCGCGCGAGGGCGACGAGCTCCGTCCGTCGAGCCCGTACGCGGCCTCGAAGGCCGGTGGCGACCTCCAGGTGCTGGCCTACGTCCGCACCTACGGCGTGAACGCGTCGATCACGCGCGGCTCGAACACCTACGGGTCGAACCAGTACCCGGAGAAGCTCATCCCGCTCTTCGTCACGAACCTGCTCGACGGCGAGCCGGTGCCGGTCTACGGCGACGGGCGCCAGACGCGCGACTGGCTGCACGCGGACGACCACTGCGCGGCGATCGAGCTCGTCCTCCGCGTGGGCGGCCCCGGCGAGATCTACAACGTGGGCGGCGGCGAGGAGCTCGAGAACCTCGAGCTGACGCGCCGGCTGCTCGAGCTGACCGAGCGCGACGAGACGCTCGTCCGCCACGTCGAGGACCGCCCGGGCCACGACCGACGCTACTCGCTCGACTCCGCGAAGCTGCGTGGCCTCGGGTGGGAGCCTGCGCGCCGCCTCGCCGACGGCCTCGCCGACACGGTCGCGTGGTACCGCGAGAACCGCGCCTGGTGGGAGCCGCTCAAGTCGGGCGAGTACCGCGCGTACTACGAGCGTCAATACGCCGAGCGGCTCGGCTAGCCGTTCCCCTCGCCGCCGCCGCGGCAGAGCTTCCGCGCCTGGTCGATCTCCTTCCGTTTCCCCTGGAGCTCCTCGGAGCGCTCGAGGTAGGGGAGCGCCTTGTCGCACTCACCGAGCGCCGCGTAGGCCGCGCCCGCGTCGAAGTACGCGTAGGCCTCGTAGATGTCGCCGGTTCCGCGCAGGGTCGCGAGCGCGCGCTCGGCGAGCGAGGCCGCCTGCGCGTAATCGCCGGCACGGAGGGCCGCGGTCGCCTGGTCGGTGAGCGAGCGGGCGTCGCCGAGCGAGGGCGCGACCGTCGGCGCCGTGGTGGTCACCGTCTCGCGCACGGTCTCGCCCTTGGTCGTCTGCGTCACCGTGATCCTCTGGGCCGCGGGCTGCGTCGGTGCCGCGGGTGGATCGTCGTTCATGAGCGCGGCCGCGAGGAGCGCCGCTCCGGCACCGGCGGCTAGGAGGAGAAGAAGCACCGGGATCCACGCGAGGTTGCGCCGCGGACGCGCCCTCGGAGGAGGAGCGGCGGCCGGGATGACGCGCGTCGCGGCGGTTCCGGCGAGCGCGGCCGCGAGCGCGTCCACGAAGTCCTTCGCCGTGCGGTAGCGCGAGCGCGGATCCTTGGCGAGCGCACGGTCGAAGACGTGATCCACTGCAACCGGCAGGCCGACGCCGCGTGCCGAGGCCGGCGGCACCGGCTCGTGGATGTGTGCCGAAGCCTCGGCCGTTGCCGAGCCGCCCTCGAACGGGCGCCCGCCGGTCAGGAGCTCGTAGGCGACGACGCCGAGTCCGTAGACGTCCGACTCGGGCGTCGCCGGCTCGCCGCGGGCCTGCTCGGGCGAGAGGTAGCCCGCGGTGCCGAGCACCGTGCCCGTGAGCGTCATGCCCGAGGTCGCCTCGTCCACGACGCGGGCGATCCCGAAATCGGCGACGCGCACCTCGTCGCGGTCGTCGAGCAGCAGGTTGGCGGGCTTCACGTCCCGGTGGACGATCCCGTGGCGGTGCGCCTCGTCGAGCGCGGCCGCGGCGCCGCCGAGCCAGGCGAGCGCCTGCGCCTGCGGGACCGGCCCCCTGCTCGCCCGGTCGGCGAGCGTGCCGCCGGGCAGGTACTCCATGACGATGAAGGGCTGCCCGTCCGCCTCGCCGACGTCGAAGATGGTGACGATGTGCGGGTGGCCAGAGAGGCGCGCGGCCGCGAGCGCCTCGCGCGTGAAGCGGCGGCGGATCGACTCGTCGCGGGCGAAGCGCTCGGCGAGCACCTTGATCGCGACGCGGCGGCCGAGCGTCTCGTCGTCGGCCACGTAGATCTCGCCCATCCCGCCCGTGGCGATGCGCTCCGCGCGTAGATAGCGCGCCGGGAGGCCCTGGAGCGTCGACGGCATCTCTCAGGGATACCAGAGCGCGCACCTGTCAAACGCTGGAACCGACCGGGAGGGTTCAAGGCTTCGTTTAGGTAATCCTTACGACCCCTGGCTAGCCTCAAACGGGGTTTCCTGCGTGACTCGTCGGCTGCTCGCCATCCTTGTCATCGCGCTCTGCGCTGCGCCCGCAGCGGGGGCGGCGCCGCTGTTCGTGGTCACCGGCCACGGCTGGGGCCACGGGATCGGCATGCCGCAGTACGGGGCGCAGGGCTACGCGCTCAAGGCCGACAAGACCTACGACTGGATCCTGGCGCACTACTACCCGGGGACGAAGCTCGAGCCCTCGACCGTGACCTCGGTGCGCGTGCTCGTCGCCGACGGGCGGACACAGCTCACGATTGGCTCCGCGGCCGCGTTCAGCGCGAAGGACGGAACTAACAAGACGATTCAGATTCCCGCGGGGTCGGTCACGTTCGGACCGGGGCTGCGGATCACCGTCGCCGGGAAGGTGCACGACCTCGCCGGCCCGGTGCGGTTCATCCGCGGGACGAGGAACCTCAAGGTCGGCGGCAAGGCGTACCGCGGGGCGCTCGTCGTCCGCTCGTCGGGCGGCCGCATGTCGGCCGTGAACGAAGTCGGGCTCGACCAGTACGTCTACGGCGTCGTCCCGAACGAAATGCCGTCGGGCTGGGCGCCCGAGGCCCTGAAGGCCCAGGCCGTGGCGGCCCGCTCCTACGCGCTCGCCTCGAAGAACACGGGCGGCACGTTCGACCTCTACGCGGACACGCGCAGCCAGGTCTACGGCGGCGCCGCCTCCGAGGATCCGCCCACGACCGCCGCGGTGGACGCGACCGCCGGTCAGATCCTCACGTACGGCGGCAAGGTGGCCCACACGTACTTCCACTCGACCTCGGGCGGGCGCACGGCCTTCGTGCAGGACATCTGGGGCGGGACCGGCTTCCCGTACCTGGTCTCGGTTCCGGACCCGTACGACACGCTCTCCCCGTACCACAACTGGGGCCCGTTCAGATACTCGGCGGCGCAGATGGCGAGGACGCTCGGCGGGTCGGCCCCGCGCGGCGCGCTCCTCGACGCACTCGTCAAGCGGAACAACTCGCTGCGCGTCCGCAACGTGACGTTCATCGGCGGGAAGGGGACGTCGGTCGTCTCCGGCTCGCTTCTCCAGTCGCGCCTCGGGCTTCGCTCGACCTGGTTCTCGATCGGCGTCCTCTCGCTCAAGGGGCCGGGCAGGATCACGATCGGCCAGACGGCCCGCCTCCACGGCGTGGCGCGCGGGTTCGCGCAGGCCTGGCTCGAGCGGCGGACGACGAAGGGCGCCTGGGTGCAGGTCGGGAGGGTGAAGGCCGCCAACGGCCCCGTCGCGTTCTCCCAGCACCCGACCGTGACGACGACCTACCGGATCGCCACCGCGAAGGCCAAGGGCCCGTCGGTGAAGGTCGGCGTCGCGCCCGCGGTCACGCTCGCCGTACGGAACGCGCGCCATGCGCTGGCGGGGGTCGTCGTCCCGAAGCGCGCGGGCATCGTGGTGAAGCTTCAGCGGCTCGTGGACGGGCGCTGGAAGACGATCGCGCAGGATGAGACAGACGCTGCGGGCCGGTTCCGCGCGCGTCTCGCCGTGAAGCCCGGGACGTACCGGGCGCTTGCGGCACCTGGTGGGGGGCTCGTGCCCGGCGCGAGCGCCTCGCTCACGGTGGCCCCGTGAAACTCGTCCTCGTCGCGGCGCTCGCGGGCGCGCTCCTCGGCGCGCAGGCCGCGGCGGCCGCGCCGGGGCGGATCTCCGTCGGCCTCGCCGGCGGTACGGATCCCGCGGCCGTGGCGGACGCGCTCGGCGGCTCGGTCGTCCAGGAACTCGGCCCGCTCGATGCCGCCGTGGTCGCTGTGCCGGACGTGCGCGCCGCGCTCGCCGACGCCGGCTCACTCGAAGGCGTCGAGTACGTGGAGCCGGACGCGCGCACCCGGACGCTCGCGTTCGCGCCCAACGATCCGCTCCTCCCGTTCCAGTGGTACCTGCCGGCGATCCACGCGTTCGACGCCTGGACCGCCCTGCCTGCGATGCCGCCGGTGCGCGTGGCGATCGTGGATTCGGGCATCGACGGCACCCATCCGGAGTTCCTCGGCCGCATCGCCGCGTCTCGGAGCTTCGTCGGCGGCTCGGCGCTCACGGACAACGTGGGCCACGGCACGGTGATCGCCGGGGAGATCGCGGGCGCACTCGACAACGGCGAGGGCATCGCCGGCGTGGGGATCCCCGTCCAGCTCGTCGTCGCCAAGGTGACCGACGGGGGCAGCGGCATCTCGGTCGCCAACGAGGCGAACGCGATCCGCTGGGCCGTGGACCAGGGTGCGCAGGTCGTGAATCTCAGCCTCGGCGGCCCCCGCGATCCGACGAACCCGAAGCGGGACTCCTATTCCGCGCTCGAGCACGCGGCGGTCGAGTACGCCGTCGCCCACGGCGTGGTCGTCGTCGCGGCGGCCGGGAACTGCACGGCTACCGCATGCCCCGAGCAGTACGCGAGTTACCCGGCGGCGCTCCCGCACGTGCTGGGCGTCGGCGCCCTCAACCACACGAGCGAGACGCCGTTCTTCTCGAACCGCGACAAGGTCTTCGTCGACCTCGCCGCGCCGGGCGTGGACATGGCCTCGACCTACCCGATCCCGAGGTCCGATCCGGAGTGCGAGGCGGTCGGCTACACCCTCTGCGCTCGGACCGTCACGTACCGGACGCCGCGCGGCACGTCGTTCTCGGCCCCGCTCGCGACCGCCGCGGCCGCCGTCGTCGTCGGCGAGCGCGCGCGCCTCGGGCTCCCGGCGCTTCGCTCGAACCAGGTCACGTCGCTCCTCGAGGGAAGCGCGGACGACATCGGCGTCGCCGGTCGCGACGCCCGTTCGGGGAACGGCCGGCTGAACGTCGGCCGCGCGATCGCGGCGGTGCCGAAGCCGGTTCCGCCCGCCGACGTCCGCGAGCCGAACGACGAGGCCGGCGAGGCGGCCTCGTTCGGTGCGATCGGCTCGGGCCTCACGGCCGTGCTCGACCGCTGGGACGACCCGCGAGACGTCTACCGCGTGAAGCTTCGGCTCCACCAGCGGATTGCAATCCGGCTCCGCGGCGCGGCCGGCGCCCAGGCCGACCTGTATCTCTGGCGGCCGAAGACGATCGCGATCGGCTCCGCCGGTGTCCGCAGCCGCAATCTCGCCGCGTTCTCGCGGCGGCTCGGCGCGACCGAGCGGATCGTCTTCCGTTCCGGCCGCGCGGGCTGGTTCTTCGTCGAGGTGCGCCAGACGGGCGGCCGCAGCGGCGTGTACCGGCTCTCGGTGGTGCCGGCGCCGAAGCGGCGCTAGGCGCCGAGCAGCTCGTCGGGCGGAACGTCGCGGATCTGGCGCGCCGGGTTGCCGACGACCACCGCGCGCGCGGGGACGTCCTTCAGCACGACCGCGCCGGCGCCGACGAAGGCCTCCTCGCCGATCTCGATTCCGGGGAGGAGCACCGCGCCGCCGCCGATCCGCGCGCCGCGTCGGATCGTCGGGCCCTTCATCAGCTCCAGCCGCTTCTCCGTGCGGCCCATGAAGTTGTCGTTGGTGGTCACGACGCAGGGGGCGATGAACACGTCCTCCTCGAGCGTCGAGTAGGCGGTGACGTAGGCGTCCGCCTGGATGCGCGTGCGCGCGCCGACGGTCGTGTCGTTCTCGACGAGCGAGCCGCGGCCGACGACCACGTCGTCGCCGATCTCGCAGCGCTCGCGGACGCACGCCTGGTCGCCGACCACCACGCCGGATCCGAGCCGAGTCCCGGCGAAGACGATCGCCCCGGCGAGGATCGCACAGCCGTCGCCGACGACGAGCGGCGGAAGGTCCTCGCGCTTCGCGGTCGAGCGGCGCCCGAGCGTCGGCTGCTTGCCGAGCACGGCGTAGTCGCCGACGACGACGTCCTCTCCGAGCTCGACGCCGGGGTAGACGACCGCGGTCTCGGCGATCTGCGTCACACGCGCTCCCGCTCGAGCGAGCGCTGGAGCTCCTCGAGCGTGCGCACCACCGCGAGCCCGTTCGTCCGTGCGGGCTCGGAGTCGGCCTCGCCGCGCACGAGCGCGAGGAAGTGCTCGCACTCGAGCCGAAGCGGCTCGTCGTTCGGAATCTTCGGGCTCCAGATGTCGCCGGTGCGTGCCACCCACTCCGCGTACGTGTCGGTCGGGCCCTCCGGCCACTTGTCGTAGACCGTGATCTTCCGGTCGGAGTCCATGTCGTCGAAGACCGCCATCTTCTGGTCGCCGACGACGGTGAGCTTCCGCATCTTGTGCGGGTCGAGCCAGGAGAGGTGCATGTGCGCGACGACGCCGGAGGGGAAGTGCAGGTAGCAGAAAACGACGTCCTCAACTCCGGGTGTGAGGAAGGACTCGCCGCGGGCGACGGCCTCGTCCGGCTCTTCGCCCACGAGGTCGAGGATCACCGAGAGGTCATGGGCGCCGAGGCTCCAGAGGACGTTCTCGTCGCGGCGGATCTTCCCGTGGTTTTGCCGGTTCCCGTAGACGACGAGTAGACGGCCGAGGTCGCCCGACGCCACGATCTCCTTGAGCGCGCGGACGGCCGGGTGGTAGAGCAGGAGATGACCCGGCATCAGCGCGAGGCCGCGCTCCTCGGCGAGGGCCGATACGCCCTCGGCGTCGGCGGCGGTCAGGGCGATCGGCTTCTCGACGAAGACGTGCTTGCCAGCGCGGAGGGCCTGGCGGGCGAGATCTGCGTGCGTCGGTACGGGCGTAGCGATGACGACCGCGTCGAGCGTGTCGTCCTCGAGCAAGTCGTCGTAGCTCGCGGTTGCCTGCGCCTTGGGGAACCGTGCGCCGTACCGGTCGCGCCGCTCCTCGTCCGTGTCGCAGATCCAGGCGAGCTCGGCGCCCGGCAGGTCGTCGAAGTTCCGCGCGAGGTTGGGGCCCCAGTAGCCGAGGCCGGCCAGCCCGACCCGGATCCGTTCGCCGCTCATCGGCGGCCCATCGTACCGAGGAGCGCCGCGATCCTCTCCGAGGCGTGTCCGTCGCCGTAGAGCTCCGGGTGCTCCGGGGGGCGGGCGGCTGTGCGGACGGCGGCGACGATGCGCGCCGGATCCGTCCCGGTGAGCGTGTTCCAGCCGGCGTCCACGGTCTCCGTCCACTCGGTCGTCTCGCGGAGCGTCACGCACGGGACGCCGAACCAGTACGCCTCCTTCTGCACGCCGCCCGAGTCGGTCGCGATGACGCGGGCCTGCGAGGCGAGCGCGGCGAAGTCGAGGTAGCCGGCGGGCGGGCGGAGACGGACGTTCGCCGGGAGCTCGATGCCCTCGTCGGCGAGCAGCGCGCCGGTGCGCGGGTGCGCGGGGAAGACGACCGGCTCGTCGAGCTCGGCGAGCGCGGCCGCAACGGCGCGCAGCGGCTCCGGTCGGACGTTCGCCTCGCGGTGGAGCGTGAGGACGGTGTACGCACCGGGCTCAACCCCGGCGTCCGCGAGCGCGCTCGACCGCTCGCGCGCGATCGGCCCGAGGCGCAGGTTCGCGTCGTACATGACGTCGCCGACCTGGTGGACGCCCTCCGTGATCCCCTCGCGCCGGAGGTTCTCGACAGCCGTGTCGCTCGGTGCGAAAAGGACGGTGGAGAGCTGGTCGACGAGCACGCGGTTCAGCTCCTCCGGCATCGTCCGGTCGAACGATCGGAGCCCTGCCTCGACGTGGACGACGGGAACGTCGAGCTTCGCCGCGGCGAGCGCGCCGGCCAGGGTCGAGTTGGTGTCGCCGTAGACGAGCGTCGCGTCGGGTCGCTCGGCGAGTACGGCCTGCTCGATCCCGGGGAGCATCCGCGCGGTCTGCTCGGCATGCGTGCCGGAGCCCGTCTCGAGGCGATGCTTGGGCGGCTCGAGGCCGAGCTCCTCGAAGAAGACCTGCGAGAGCTCCGGGTCGTAGTGCTGGCCCGTGTGGAGGACGACCTCGTCGATGCCGGCGGTTCGGAATGCCTCTGACAGGGGAGCGGACTTGATGAATTGCGGCCGGTTGCCGACGACTGAAAGGACAGAGCGCACTGCGCGCGAATGTATCGAGTCCCACGATGACCAAGCATCTTCTTCTCACCGGCGCCTCGCTCCTCGCGGTCGGCTACCGCGCCGGCCGTGACGTCCAGTGGTACGTGACACGCCGTCTGCACGACGCGGCCGAGACGCACAAGCCGCGCAGCGCGTAGCCCCGTTTCGGCACAGCTCGCGGCGAATCGGCACGGTCGCGTGACAGACACGCGCGGGCTTCCCCGATAGCCTCGACAGCGGGCGGCGGGCGGAGAGGTCCCCACCCTGGGAGGGGCTGTGCGCGGGGGACGCGGCGCCGGTCGGAACGTCGGAGGCCGGGCGTCCGGACGCCGCTAGAATCGCGATCCCAGGGCCGTTAGCTCAGCTGGTAGAGCAGGGGACTCTTAATCCCAAGGTCGCAGGTTCGATCCCTGCACGGCCCATCGCCGGAGCCGCGTCGCCGTCGCGGCTACTGGCCCTGGAGCCTGTCGAGCTGCTCGCGGACGGGCTTGCACTCGTCCGAGTTCTTGAACGCCGTACTCAGCTCGTCCGAGGAATCCGAGCCGCTCTGCTCGAGCTCGTCGAAGGTCGACGTCACCTGGGTCACCAACGAGCTGAGCGTCGCGGTCGCGACTGACGCTGCGGCGAGCGTCTCGCTCACGCCGTTCGCGCCCTCGAACGCCTTCGCAATCGTGCCCTGGGCGGCGGTGAGCTGGTCGGTGAGGTCCGTGACCTGCTGCTGTGCCTTCTCGCCCGAGTCCGTCTCCGGCGCGCCGAGGTCCTTCAGGTCGGACGCGAGCGTGTTGGTCGCGCTCGTCACATCGTCGACGGCGGCGTTCAGCGAGTCCTCCGAGAGGTTGCTGGTCGTCAGCGAGTCGACGCTCGCGTTCACGCTGTCCGACCAGGTCGTGAGCGAGGAGCAGACCCCGTCGGCCCACGCCTGCGCCGGGTCCTCGTCCTTGCCGCAGCCAGCGGCCAGGACGGCGAGGGCGGCAAGCGCGGCGGCGACGGTGCAGCGAATCACTCGGCGGGCATGGTAGCCGCCGCCGAGCGTGCCTACACGGTCTAGAGGTCCTTGCGCGCGAAGAACACGCCGGCGACGACCGCGACGATCCCGAGATAGACGACGGTCCACGGCCAGAGGTACGCGCCGCCCGACTGGGCGCCGCCGAACGGGCCGAGCTGGAGCGCCTGGGCGGTCAGGCCGAAGCTCTTCGAGCTGATGGCGTCGAGCGCGTCCTGGTAGAGCGCCTCGAACGGCAGCACCCACGACGTGCGGTCGGCAACGTCGATGAGCGTCTGCGAGTTGATCGCCTCCCCGATCTGGCCCAGGAGGCCCGCTACGAGGCCGGCGCCGAAGACCATGAACACCGCGATCCCGTTCGCCGTGGCCGTGAGGAAGACCGAGCCGACGAGCGAGAGCGCCGCGATGAGGACGACCGCGGCGGCAAGCTCGGCCGCAGGGAGCCAGAACTGGTCGGGCCACCACCCGCCCGCCCAGTAGGTGATGCCGGCTGCGCCCGCGAAGACGAGCGCGACATAGACCGCGCAGACCGACGCGGCGGCGACGAAGCGTCCGGCGAGCAGCGAGTTCCGGCCGAGCGGCCGCACGACGAGCGGCTGGAGCAGCCCGCGCTCGGCGTCGCCGCGCACCACCGAGAGCGTCAGGAAGACCGCGAGGACGGCGCCGAGGAAAAGCGTCCCGAACATCGCGAGCCCGAGGAGGGTCGCGCCCGGCCAGCGTGTGCTCGTCCACGACCGCAAGCGCCGGGTTTCCCGGGTCGAACGTGTCCACCTCGTCGAAGGCCTTCTCGGCGCCGAGCCCGTACAGGCCCAGGAACGCCGCCGTGAGGACGACCACGATGGCGAAGATCTTGCGGCGCAGGCTCTCCTCGAGCGCGTACCCGACGATGATCGCCACCCCTCTCACGTCGGGTCCTCTCCGACGACGCGGAGGTACGCCTCCTCGAGCGTGGGCGCGACGAGCCGCACGCCGTAGACCGGCTCCCCACCGGCGACGAGGTCGGCCACGATCCTCGGGATGTCCTCGCGCGTCGCGTCCGGGTAGCGGCGCACGCCGCCGTTCGTCTCGACCTCGACACCCTGCGGCCGCTCCAGCTCGGCGGGCGTGCCGGCTGCCGCAACGGCGCCGTTCAGGAGGATCACGACCCGGTCGCAGACGAGCTCGACCTCGCTCAGGAGGTGCGAGTTCAGGAGGACGGACACGCCGCGGTCGCGCAGGGTCTCGAGCAGCCGGCGTACGACGCGCCGCCCGGCGGGGTCGAGCGCGCTCGTCGGCTCGTCGAGGAGCAGGAGGCGCGGATCGCCGACCAGCGCCTGCGCGATCCCGAGCCGCTGCTGCATCCCCTTCGACATGGTCTCGACCTTGCGGTCGCGGGCGTCGGTGAGCCCGACGAGCTCGAGCAGCTCGCGCCGCTCCGCCTCGCCGCCGTGCGACCCCGCGAGCCGCTGGTGCAGGCGGAGGAGCTCGTCGGCCGAGTACCAGCCGGGGAAGCGGAAGAGCTCGGCGAGGTAGCCGAGGCTCGCGCGGGCGGCGTGCGACCCGGCCGGCGCGCCGCAGATCTCGGCCCGTCCGCTCGTCGGGCGCACCAGCCCGCAGGCGATCTTCACGAGCGTGGACTTGCCCGCGCCGTTCGGGCCGAGCAGGCCCACGAGCTCGCCCGTCCCGACCTCGAGATCGACGCCGCCGAGCGCCTGGACGCGGCCGTAGCGCTTGGCGAGACCGTGGGCCAGGAGGGCGGGAGCCACGGCGCTGCTAGCCGAGCGCCGCTTCGATCTCGTCGAGCGCGGCCTGCTCGGCGGGGCTCACGTTCACCCCGTCCTCGCGATGCGCGTTCGCGACCCGGCCGGCGAGGTCGACCACGAAGCGCCTGTAGGCGTCGGTCTCGTCGGGCGTCGCCTTCTGCTCGAGCAGCGCGACCGTGGCGCGCAGATGCTCGAGGCCGGTCGCCCTCAGCTCCTCGGGCGAGTGCGAGCCTCCGCGGTCGAACGAGGGCTTCGCCGCGATGATCTCGTCGAGGAGCTCGCTCTGTCCATGCTCCTTGCGGGCCTCGCCGTAGGCCTTGGCCAGGGCGAGCGTCTCGCGGAAGAGTCCGCCCTTCTGCGCGGTGACGACGATCATCCCGGCCGTCGGCGGGCCCTGCAGAACGCTCGTCCATTCCTCTTCGGTGAAGTCGGCCTTGCCGGTCATCGCATCTCCTTTCGTCCGGGGCTCTACTGTACGGCCCGTAGCTGGCATCCACGGAAGGAGCGCTCGCATGTACGCACGGATCGCACGGTTCGAAGGGCTCGAGGCCGCCGACATCGACGGGATGGTGGCCGGCATCAAGCGCGACGTGGAGTCGGGCGAGAAGCCGGCCGGGCTCGAGGACTCGAAGGGCGTCCTGGTCCTCGTCGATCGCGAGCACGGGACGAGCCTCGGCATCGTCACCTTCGGCGACGAGGAAGGCATGAAGCGCGGCGACGCGGCGCTCAACGAGATGAGTCCGGACTCGAGCTCCGGGAGCCGCGCGAGCGTCGAGATGTACGAGATCGCGTTCCGGTACGAGGAAGACTGACCGACACCCTCGACAGGCTTCGGCGGCTCGGGTTCTCGGAGCGTGACGCGGCGGTCCTCGCCGACCACTTCGAGGACTCGGACGCACGCGGGAAGCCCGGCCACGGCGTCGCGCGGATCGACTGGCTCGCCGGGCTGCCCGGTCTCGAGCCGGCCGCGGTGCCCGAGCGCGTCGTCGCGGAGCCGGGCTTCGAGCGCTGGGAGGGCCGCGGCGCGGTCGGCTACCTGACGCTGGCCCGGGTGGTGGAGGCCCAGCTCGCCACGCCGCCCGAGCACGCGCGGGTCGTCGTCGCGGCCGACTGCTTCCCGACCGGCGCGCTCGGCTACTGGGTGCGGCGGCTCGCCGACGGCGGCCTCTGCGCCTGGCTGACGACGACCTCGCCGCCGCGGCTCGCCCATCCCGACGGCGGGGAGCCGCTCGTCGGGACGAACCCGATCGCGATCGGCGTGCCCTCATCCGACGGAGCCCCGCTCGTCGCGGACGTGTCCATGGGCAAGGTCACGCACGGCGACGTCATCGCCGGGCTCGCGCAGCCCGAGGATCTCGTCCCGTTCGGCGGCGAGCAGGCGTACAAGGCGTTCGCCCTCGCGGCCGGGCTACAGGCGCTCGTGGACGCGCTCGGCGTCGGCACGTATGGCGCGCTGCTCGTCGTCGCTCGGCCCGAGGGCGACCCGGTGCCCGCGCTGCGCGAACGTGCGGCCGGGCGGCGCCTGCCGGGATCGGGTTAACGCGCTCGCAACGCGTCCGGGCGCACAATCTGGTCAGGGTCGCCATCCGGTCGGAAAGGAGCGCCACATGCGTTCGTTCGGTTCCTCGTCCAAGCGGTTGATCGGCGGGATGATGGGAGCGGCCCTCGTGTCGGTGCTCGCGCTCGCCGGTGGGTCGATCGGCCCCGCGAACGCGGGCACCGGCGCCACGTCGAGGTGCGCCACGTCCGGGCTCGTCGTCTGGCTGAACACGCAGGGCAGCGGCGCCGCGGGCAGCACGTTCTACCAGCTCAAGTTCACGAACCTGTCCGGGCACGCATGCACGCTCACGGGCTATCCCGGCGTCTCCGGGGTGAATCTCGCCGGCCACCGGCTGGGTAGCGCCGCGGCACGCGACCACTCCGTGACGCCGCACACGGTCCGCCTCCCGGCGGGCGCGACGCGGACGGCGACGCTCCAGATCGTGAACGCGGGGAACTTCCCCGCCGCCACCTGCGGCCCCGTCACAGCGGCGGGCCTGCGCGTCTTCCCCCCGAACGCGTTCCGGTCGAAGATCGTGCCGTTCCCGTTCAGGGCCTGCTCGCGGAGCGGACCCGGCTACCTGGTCGTGCGGCCCGTGCGCTAGCGCTTGCGCAGCTCGGCGAGCACCACGGGGTCGATCCGCTCGACGCCCTTCGTGCGGTCTTCGAGGTTTTCCGCGCCCGTCCAGGCGCGGAACGCCGTGTCGAGGTCGCCGTCGTGCCCGAGGGCTGCGAGGCGCTCGGTGAGCTCGGCGCGCAGATCGTCGTCCACGTCGAGCCACTCCTCGTCGGGCGTCTCGCCGAAATAGAGCTGTTGGAGCTCGTAGAGCCGCGCGAGCTCCTCGATCGGCGTTGGGTGGTCGTCCACGCGGAGGTCGACCGCGACGTCGCTCATCCCCGCGTAGCCGCCGCCCTCCTTCACGACGAGGAGCGCGGACGACTGCTGGCCCCGCCGGTCGCCGCCCGCCGCCTGGGCGGCCGCGAGGCACGCGATCAGCCGCTCGGCTAGCGGGCCCTCGACGGACTCGAACGTCTCCGCGAGCGCGTCCACCGTCGCCTCGGAGACAAGGATGTTGCCCTGCGCCGCGTAGCCGAGCCCCGTGCGCCCGCCTGCCCACTCGAAGCAGTCGTTGCCGGTGTACGTCGAGCTCTCGCCGTAAGCGTCCACGACGCCGACCTGCCGGTCCGCGGCGCCCTCGTCGTCGCCGGTCAGCTTCTCGACGACCGCCCGCGCGCGCTGACCCTCGCGGAGCAGCGCAAGACCGTCCGGCCCGTAGCGCGGGTTCGCATAGGCCTGCGTCGCGATCGCGCCGACCCCGGCTTCGGCCCAGGAGACGACCGAGCCGACCGCGAGGAACTTCGACTGGACGGCGACGCCCCACTCGCCGCGCTCGAGGTCGCACGCGACGATCGAGTACGTGGAGGGTCTAGCCATAGGTGAGCTTGCGCAGGTCGAGCTCGAGGAGCTCCGGCTTGTTCGCCGGGACGAGCACGCAGCAGACCTCGGGCCGGGCGAGCGCGAGCTGGACGGACGCGGCGTCGGCGGCGCGCACGACGACCGGCGTGCCCTTCACGTGCGCGGCGTGCATGACCTCGACCTCCGTCACGCTCTCGAGGACGAGCGCGTCCCCGAGCGGCACCCGCTCGTCGCCCTCGAGCGCGATCTCGGGAACCCGCGTCCCCGTCGAGCCGAACCAGCGCTCTCGGACGGTCACACTTCCACCGTCTCGCCCGGCTCCTGCGCGATCACGTCGGCGTCCGGGGCGAGCTGCCGCAGCTCGTCGGGCGTGCCGGCGAGGATCGGGAACGTCCCGTAGTGGCAGGGCACGCAGCGCGGGTTGCCGAGGAGCTCGAGCGCGAGCGCGGCCTCCTTCGGATCCATCGTGTAGTGGCCGCCGATCGGGAGCACGGCGACGTCGGGCGCGTAGAGGCGTGCCACGAGCGCCATGTCGCCGAAGGCGTTCGTGTCGCCCGCGAAGTAGATCGACGTGCCGTTCTCGCAGCGCATGACGATCCCGGCCGGCTCGCCGAGGTACTCGCCGTTCGGCCCGCCCGACGAGTGGTTTGCGTCGGTGAGCGTGAACGAGATGCCCTCCCACGTGACCGTGCCGCCCTTGTTCGGGGCCGGCAGGTCGCCGGCCACGCCCTGGCCCGAGAGCCAGCCGCTCAGCTCGACGAGCGCGATCACCGGGCAGCCGAACTCCTGCGCGAGCGCGACGGTCGAGCCGACGTGGTCGTCGTGGCCGTGCGTCAGGGCGATCAGGTCGACGCGCTCGGGCGTCTTCTCGGCGTCGGGGCATTTCGGATTGTCGAGGAACGGGTCGACGTAGATCCGCTTGCCGCCCGGGGTGTCCACCCGGAAGGCCGCGTGCCCGAGCCACGTGAGCGAGACGCCTGGCATTCGTCCTCCTTTTCGCGCCGTTTCCGGGGCCGAGGGTAACGCAGGAACGTCCGAGGGTGGAGCGAACCTGCACGTGATGCCCGCCGCATCGCGCAGGACCCTCTCCCGAACCGTGGCGCCCGCCGCGCTCCTTCTCCTCGCTGCGCTGCTCGCCGAGCGCGCGGGCGCCCACGGTTTGACCTTCTACCTGCTCCTCGCCGGGATCCCGGTCGCGGTCGTCGGCGGACTCGCCGCACTCGACCGGATCGTGGATCCGGACGATGTGGCGCCGCGGCTCGAGGGCGCGCTCAGCGGCTTCCTCGTGCTCCTGTTCTTCCTCGGCGCCGCGTCCCGCTCGCCGGGCGCCCTCGAGGACGTCGCTCCCGGGCTAGCCCCGGCCGCCGTGCTCGTCGGGCTCGTCGTCGTCGGGTGCCTCGGCGTCGCCTCGCTGGCCTCGGCCGCCGCCCCCCGCCGGCGGTAGCGACACCACCGCGTACGCCTCGACCTCGTCCTCCTTGCCCTTGACCCGCACGCCGCCGAGCGGCTCGGCGACCGTGCCGTCCGGCAGCGCGCCGTAGGTTTCGGCGCCGACCACGACGCCGCCCGCCTTCGCCTGGCCCTCGAGACGCGACGCCAGGTTCACGGTGTCGCCGACGGCGGTGTACTCGCGCCCGCCCGCCGCGCCACTGACGCCGACGTGCGCCTCGCCCGTGTTCACGCCGACGCGGAACCTGGGCCAGTCGGGATGGGCCGCGCAGATCGGTGCCACCGCCTCCTGGAACGCGAGCCCGGCGCGCGTCGCGCGCACCGCGTGGTCGGGCTGGTCGCCGAGCTGGTTGAAGGTCGCCATCACGGCGTCGCCGATCAGCTTCACGTCGCCGCCCATCGAGCGCACGACCGGGACGCCGGCCGCGAAGTACTCCGCAAGGAGCGCGTCTACGTCATCGGGACTCGAATTCTCCGCGTAGGTCGTGAAGCCCTCGAGGTCGGCGAAGAAGACGCTCACGTCGCGAGTCGCGCCCACGGTCGAGTCGAGGTAGAGGTCGGCGAAGCGCTCCTCGCGCCACTCCCTCCGCGCGAACCAGGCGACGAGGGCGAAGGCGAGGAGCATGAGCACGTGCCATTCCCACCAGCTCGCGTGCCAGTTCCGGGCGAGCGCGATCGCGAGCATCGCCTCCGCGAGGAGCGCGTACGCCGAGACGACGGCGACGAGCAGCGCGGCCGGGCGGCGGCGGACGAGCGCCAGGTAGCGCGCCGCGGCGAAGGCGTAGAGCGCGATGCCGGGGATCGCGAATGCAAGGAGCCACCCGCGCGCCTCCTCCTCGGGGAGCGCCTCGTCGAGCGGCGGGATCTCGAGCAGGGACACGATCGCCCAGCCCGCCATCGCGGCGAAGAGGAGCGCGCGGATCGGCGTCGCGAGGCGGACGAGCGCCGACGAGGCCTCGGGCGAGAGCTCGAGCGACGACGCTGCCGCGAAGATGGACGCGATGAGCAGACCGACCGGGGTCGCGACGACGAAGCCCGCATTCGGCTTCTCGAGCAGCACCTGCGGCGTTGCGAGTGCGTGGAGCCCGAGAAAGCCGGCGGCGGCGAGGAACGCGAGCGAGACGAGGAAGAGGCGGGCGTCGAGGCGGCGGCGGGCCGTGTCCCCGGTCAGCACGGCGAGGACGACGCTCGTCGCCGCCGACCCGAGCACGAGCCAGAAGTGCGTCGGATGGTCCTCCCAGTGCGCGTCGAGGTCGGGCGCGAGCACGAGGAGGGCGAGTCCCGCGAGCGGCGCCGCGAGCGCGAGCGCCCACACCGCCCCGCGGGCCCGGCCTTCCGTCATGTCAGATCGGCGACGGCCGCGGTGAGCGCGCGCACGTAGGCCGGGTTGTCGAACGCGTTCACAGGGTCGGGTCCGAGGATCCGCTCGTCGATCTCGCCGCCGCGGCGCACGTACAGGACGGGATAGATGTCGCCGGCCGCGTCCGTCTCCACCGTCGCGGCGAGCGCGTCCGGCCCGGAGGCGTCCACGAAGTGCGCGAGCGGCTCGATCCCCTCGTCGCGCGGGCCCTCGTCCCCGAAGGACACGACGCGCGCGAGATAGGCCTTCTGCGTCCAGAGCTCGGGTGCGTGCGTGAGCTCGTGGGCTAGGAACGGCACGAGGTCGTCCGGTGCGATCGCCGGCCGGTCAGGCGGAACGCCGAAGCGCGTCTCCGCCAGGTGCCGGGCGAGGATGCGCGCGTTGTAGCGGAAGCCGTGTACGGCGGCCGAGCTCGCGCCGACGCCGTGCTTTCGCAGGCCCGGCGCGCCCTGGGTCGCGTTTCCCGCGAAGTAGATGCCGGGCGAGCCGGTCGCCTCGAAGAACGGGGTCAGCGCGGGGATCCGGCCCTGGGAGACGGTCAGCACGCCGAGCCGGTCGAGGTCGCGGAGCGGCGTGCGGAACCCGGTCGCCGCGATCGCCGCCTCGCAGTCGAGCGCCAGGTCGCACGGCCGGGTCGTGCCGGTCGCGAAGATCCGGAACCCGCCCTCCGTCTTCTCCACGCGCTCGATCGCGGCGTCGAGGGCGAGCGTCCCGCCGCCCAGGCCGTGGTCCTCGAGCGGCTGGAGGTAGCGCACCCGTACGCTCGAGAGCGCGAGCACGGAGGTCTGCGTCGGGCGCGGCGAGACGAGCAGCACCTGACGGGCCCAGGGGAGGAGGCCATCGGCGATCTCGAACCCGGAGTTCCGCTTGCCGATCACGATCACCCGCTTGCCCTCGTAGTCGCGCGGCTGCGCCCGTCTCCACGTAGTGCGGGACGTCCTCGACGCCGGGGATGTCGGACTTCCACGGCTCCGTGACGCCGAGCGCGAAGACCGCCGCCTGGCAGCGGTACTCACCCTCGCTCGTCGTCAGCGTGAGCGAGCCGTCGTCCTCGCGCCGCGTGGACTCCCACGTGCAGCCGTACCGGATCGGGAGCGAGCACTGGTCGGCGAACGCCGCGAGCCCGGCCTCCATCTCGGGCCGCGACGGAACGAAGAACGAGCGGTCCATCTGCGCCGGCACCAGCGCGCGGTACTGCGGCTCGTCGGAGAGCAGGCTGTTGTGGTCGAACCACTCGTACTCGCGCGTCGTCCGCTCGACGGGCGCGTCGGGCTTCGACCAGGAGAGGAGGCGCTGGAAGATCGGGTAGCGGCGGAACATGCCGCCGGGCCCCTCGTCGGCCGTGACGACGGCGTGGTCCACGCCGAGCCGCGACAGGCAGTAGCTCGTCTGGAGTCCCCCCGGGCCGCTGCCGACGACGACGACCGGGTAGGAGCCGGGCGGTGGGCCTAGCCCTGCCACTCGAGCACGCCGGCGAGCCGTTCGAGGCTCACCTTCAGCATCCGGACCGCGACCGCCGGGTGGTCGAGCAGGAAGCGCTCGACCTCCTCCCGCGGGATCACGAGGCAGCGGAGCGAGGTGGCGGCGACGACGTCCGAGACGGGCGGCGTGTCGAGGAGCGCGGACACGTCGCCGAAGAACTCGCCGCGGCCGAGCTTGGCGAGCTCGCGATCGCCGAGCACGACGCGCGCCTCCCCGTCGAGGATCACGTAGAGCCCTGAGCCGCTCATGCCCTTGCGGAGCACGCGCTGGCCCTCGGCGAACATGTCCTCGTCGTACGTGTGCGCGACGCGCTCGAGCTGGGGCCGCGTCAGCTCGGCGAAGAGGGCGAGGCGGGAGAGCGAGTCAATCTCGGAGCCGGCAGCGGCCATCGCAGGTGAGAACCTACGTCAAAGGTCGAGGTCGCGCGCGGCGAAGAAGATCGCCTCGGAGAAGGTCGGGAACGGCTGGATCGTGTCGCGCAGCGTCTCGACCGGCACCTCGGCGCGCACGGCGAGCGTGAGCTGGCCCAGCCATTCGCCGGCCTCGGGCCCGACGCACACCGCGCCGACGAGGACGCGGCGCTCGCGCGAGGCGAAGAGCTTCACGAAGCCGGGCTCCTTCGGGTCGGCGAAGGTGCTTGCCCGCGAGACGTGCTCGATCGAGTACTTCGACGAGATCGCGTCCTTGCCGGACGTGTCCCCGACAGACGCGATCTGCGGGTCGGTGAAGACCGACGCCGGGATCGCGCGATAGTCGGCCGCGTGGTCCCGGCCCGCGACGTTCTCGGCCGCGAGCCGCGCCTGGTACTTGCCGACGTGGGTGAAGAGCGAGACGCCGGTCACGTCGCCGACCGCCCAGACGCCGTCGGCCGCGCGCAGCCGGTCGTCCACCTGGACCGCGCCGCGCTCCAGCTCGATCCCGAGGCGCTCGAAGCCGAACCCCTCGCTGCGCGGATTGCGGCCCGTGGCGACGAGGAGCTGCGTGCCCTCGATCGGCTCGGCGGCGCCCTCGCAGCTGAGTCGCACGATGTCGCCGTCCGACTCGACCGCCGAGGGGCGCGTGTCCACGCGGACGTCCACGCCCTCCTCCGTGAGGACCTCGGCCAGGAGCTCCCCGGCCTCGGCGTCGACGCGGTCGAGGAGCGACGGCCCGCCCTGGATGAGGGTGACCTGGGAGCCGATCCGCGCGTAGAACTGCGAGAGCTCGCAGCCGACGGCGCCGCCGCCGACGATGACGAGCCGCTCAGGCACCTCGCTCGACGCCGTCGCCTCGCGGCTCGTCCAGTGCTCGACGTCGTCGAGGCCCTCGATCGGCGGGGTGGCCGCGGAGGAGCCGGTCGCGATGACCAGGTGGTCGTAGGGAAGCTCGCGCTCGCCCACGCGGACGAGGCCCGGCTCGGCGACGACGCCCTCGCCCTTCACGACCTCGGCGCCCTTCCCGGACACGAACTTCACCTGGCTCGTGTCGTCCTTCGCGGACACCTGGTCGCGCCAGCGGAATACGTCCTCTGGGTTCACCGAGCCGACTGCTTCGCGGGCGCCGGGGGCGCGACGCGCGCGGGCGACGATCTCGAGCGGGCGGAGCAGCGTCTTCGACGGGATGCACGCCCAGTAGGAGCACTCGCCGCCGACGAGCTCGCGCTCGACGAGCGTGACCTCCGCGCCGGTCTCGTGGCGGGCCAGCGCGCTGACGAACGACTCGCCGGCGATGCCACCGCCGAGGACGACGACGCGCATCAGAACGGGTAGGTGAGCGACTCGGCGGCGTGCCGTGCGAGGTCGATCAGCGGGCTCGCGAAGACGAGGCTGCCGACGGTGACGACCAGGGTGAGGAAGACGGCGCTCGTGAGCGGCACGTCGTGCGGTGGCGAGCCGCCGGCCGGCGCGAGGCGGAGCTCCGGCGTGGCGTACATCGCGAGGACGACCCGCAGGTAGTACGCGACCGAGATCACGGTGGCGATGACGCCGACGATCACGAGCCAGGTCCACCCGCGCTCGTAGGCCGCGGCGAAGACGTAGAACTTCCCGAGGAAGAGTCCCGACGGCGGCAGGCCGATGAAGCCGAACATGAAGACGGCCATCGTCGCGCCGAGGAACGGGCGCTCCCAGCCGAGCCCGCCGATCGTCTCCATCGTGACCGCCCGGCCGATCTCGCGCTCCCGCACCGCGACGATGGCGAAGGCGCCGAGCGACATCGCCGCGTACGGGATGAGGTAGAAGACGAGCGCGCGGCCGCCGATCGCGTTGCCGGCGGCGATCGGCATGAGCAGGAAGCCGGCGTGCGAGACGCTCGAGTACGCGAGCAGCCGCTTCAGGTCGAGCTGGGCGAGCGCCGCGAGGTTCCCCCAGACGAGCGAGATGGACGCGATGATCGCGAGCCCCCACGTCCAGAGGTCGGCCTCGCTCGGGAACGCGGTCGTGAGGAGGCGCAGCGTGAGGACGAGCGCGGCGATCTTCGTCGCGGCCGACATGAACGCGGTGACCGGGGTCGGCGCGCCCTCGTAGACGTCGGGCGTCCACATGTGGAACGGCGCGGCCGAGACCTTGAACGCGAGGCCGACGAGGATCATCGCGAGGCCGGCGACGAAGAAGAGCCGGTCGGTGCCGGGCGCCGCGCCGGCGATCCCGTCGAACGTGAGCTCTCCGGTCGAGCCGTAGACGAACGCGCTCCCGAAGAGCAGGATCGCCGAGCCGAAGCTCCCCACGATCAGGTACTTGAGCCCGGCCTCGAGCGACGAGAGCCGGTCCACCGCGAGCGCGGTCAGCACGTAGAGCGCGATCGAGAACCACTCGAGCCCGAGGAAGAGCGTCATGAGCGTCGAGGCCTGGACGAAGAACGCCATGCCGGCCACGGCCGCGAGGAGGAGGGTGAAGTACTCGGCGATCCGCTCTCGGTCGTCCGACAGATGCGCGGGCACGTCGATAGCGCGCGGCGCGCGCGTCTGCCAGTACGAGACGCCGACGGCGAGGACCCCGGTCGCGCAGAGGAAGACCTGCGCCAGCTCGCCTAGGCGGTCGCGCCGCAGCGAGTCGCGGATCAGCGAGCTTGGCTCGTCATCGATCCCGAACAGGATTCCCGCGACGATCCCGGCTCCGACGAGCGCGAGCAGCGAGACGACGGCGCAGAACGGGCGGCGCCAGCGGAGCGGGAGGAAGACGCCGACGACGAGCGTGATCGCGGCCGCGCCGAGCAGGATCAGCTCGGGCGCGAGCGCGGCCCAGTCGATGTCCGGCTTCGTGAACGCCGCGACCAACATCTAACGGCCTCCGACCTGGCTGACGAGGTCGCGCGCCGGGCCGCTCCCGAACGAGTGGTCGGTGATCCCGGCTGGCCAGAAGGACAGGACGATGAGGACGGCAAGGAGCGCGCCGACGACGCTCACCTCCGCGGCGCGCAGGTCGAGCGCGCTCTCGGTCACGGCCGGGCCCGGCTCGCGGTGGAGGACGCCGGAGATCATCCGGAGCACGTACATCGCGGCGAGGACGATCGCGACGGCGCCCGCGACCGACCAGCCCCAGCCGCGCGTGAAGACGCCGTTCAGGATCAGGAACTCGCCGGCGAACGCGGCCGAGAACGGCACGGCGAGCGCGATCACGCCGATCCCGATGAGCAGCGTCGCAAGCCGTGGCCGTCCGCGCGCCATGCCGCCCAGGCGGTCGAACGCGCCGGTGCCGGTGCGGAGCTCGACCATCCCGGCGAGCAGGAAGAGCCCGGCCGAGATCAGGCCGTGGTTCACCATCTGGAGGAGCGCGCCGTCGAGGCCCGAGTCGTTGAACGCGAAGATCCCGATGATGATCAGGCACATCTGCGCGAGGCTCGAGTACGCGATGACGCCGCGCACGTCGGGCGCGCGGAAGGCGACGAGCGACGCGTAGATGAGCCCGACGGCGGCGAGCGCGAGGATGGCGCCGCGGAAGTCCGCCACCTTGTCGGGGAACGTGGGCAGGACGATTCGGATGAGGCCGTAGGCGGCCGTCTTCGACACGACGCCCGAGAGGAGCGCGGACACCTCGGCCGGGCCCTCGCGGTAGGCGTCCGGCAGCCAGCCGTGGAACGGCCAGAGCGGCGCCTTGACGGCGAAGGCGGCGACGAACCCGAGGAAGATCCACGTGTTCGTGCTCGTGTCGAGCTTCGTCATGTCGAACGTGCCGTTCGAGAGCCCGAGCGCGATGATCGCGACCAGCATCAGGAGCGAGCCGGCCATCGTGTAGAGGATGAACTTGAGCGTCGCGGTGCCCCGCCGCTCGCCGCCCCAGGCGCCGATCAGGACGTAGAGCGGGATCAGCATCGCCTCGAAGAAGACGTAGAAGAGGAGCAGGTCCTGCGCGGTGAAGACACCGACCGTCGCGCCCGCGAGGAAGAGCAGGAGCCCGAAGTAGGCGCGCGGCCGGGTCCGCCCCGCCCACATCGCGTAGATCACCGCGGCCGTCGTCACGAACGCCGTGAGGCCGACGAGCCAGAGCGAGTAGTCGAAGACGCCGACCTTGTACGAGACGCCGAGGTCGCCGAACCACTCGGTCTGGGTCGAGAGCTGGAGCCCGCCCGCCGAGAAGTCCATCTTCGTCACCGCGACGACCCACAGGGCGAGCTCGGCGAGCGCGACGAGGAGCGCCGTCCCGCCGGCGGCACGCGCGGTCGGCCAGGGCACGATCCAGAGGAGGAGCGCGCCGGCGAGGGGGAGCAGGATGAGGGCGGTCGTGATCACGAGGCGATGAGGAAGGCGACGGCGAGGGCGGCGAGGCCGAGGGCCACGGCGAGGACGTAGAGGCGGACGGCGCCGGTCTGCAGCGCGGCGACGCGGCCGGACTCGCGCCGCGTCGCATCGCCGAGCTCCCCGAGCGAGGCGAGGATGAACGCATCCTCGACGTTGTCCCTGAGAAAGAGCGCAGTCTCGACGGACGGCTCGTAGAACGCGGCGTCATAGACCTCGTCGAAGTAGAGCTTGTGCTCGAGCGCGGCGGTTGTGCGCGGGAGCCGCGCGCGGATCCGCGCGGGCTCCTCGGACGGGCGGCGGTACAGCACGCTCGCAAGCCAGACGCCGAGGAGCGCGGCGGCGAGGGCGATCCCGGCGGAGAAGACTGCGAGCGCGCCCGACGCCTCCCCGATCGACTCGGCCACCGGGTCGATCCACTCGGTGACGAGATCCCAGAGAAGCGGGATCTGGATGAACCCGCCGACGATCGAGAGCACCGCGAGGACCGCGACCGGCCACATCATCACGACGGGGCCCTCGTAGCGCTCCTTGTGCAGGTGCTCGCGGACGTACGGGTTCGGCTCACGGCCGAAGACGATGAAGACGAGCCGGAACGTGTAGAGCGCGGTCAGGAACGCGCCGACGACGGCGAGGCCCCAGAGGATCCAGCCGAGCGTGCCCGCCTCGACCGCGCTCCCGAGAATCGCGTCCTTGGAGAAGAATCCGGCGAACGGCGGGATCGCGGCGAGGGCGAGCGCGCCGATCACGAAGAGCCGCGTCGTCAGCGGCAGCTCGCGGCCGAGGCCGCCCATCTTCCGGATGTCCTGCTCGTTCGCGAGCGCGTGGATGACGACGCCGGCCGCGAGGAAGAGCAGCGCCTTGAAGAAGGCGTGCGTCATCAGGTGGAAGAGGCCGGGGCCGTAAGCGCCGAGCCCGACGCCGACGAACATGTAGCCGATCTGGCTCATCGTCGAGTACGCGATCACGCGCTTGATGTCCGTCTGGACGAGCGCGACGAGGCCGGCGAAGACGATCGTGATCCCGCCGAGGATTCCCGCGAGGTCCTGGATCGCCGGCGCGAGCTCGAAGAGCGGGTTCGTACGCGCGATGAGGTAGACGCCGGCCGTCACCATCGTGGCCGCGTGGATCAGGGCGCTGACGGGAGTCGGACCCTCCATCGCGTCCGGGAGCCAGGTGTGGAGCGGGATCTGCGCGGATTTCGCGACCGCGCCGCCGAGCAACCCGAGCGCGACCAGCACCGCGAGCGTCGAGGACTGTCCGCCGAGCGCCTCGTCCGCCTGGGAGAACACCGCGTCGAAGTCGAGCGTGCCGGTCTTCTCGACCAGGATGAAGAGCGCGAGGACGAAGGTCGCGTCGCCGATCGCGTTCATGACGAACGCCTTCTTGCCGGCCGCGACCGCGGCGTCGCGCTGGTGCCAGAAATTGATCAGCAGGTAGGACGAGAGGCCGACCATGCCCCAGCCGGCGAGCAGGAGCAGCAGGTTTCCCGCCTGGACGAGCAGGAGCATGGAGAAGACGAAGAGCGCCTTGTACGCGTGGTAGCGCCGCTCCTCCACGTCGCCGGCCATGTAGCCGATCGCGTACGTGAGGATCAGGAAGCCGACCCCGGAGACGATCAGCATCATGAAGACGCTCAGCGGGTCGACGAGCACGGTGAACCCGAAGCGCAGGTCGCCCGCCGAGAGCCAGGTCCAGAGGGTCGAGCTCTCGCTGCGCGCGTCGGGATCCTTGCCGAGCAGGAGCACGAAGCACACGACCGCGGCGACGAACGACACGAGGGTCGAGCCCGCCGCGAGGTAGCCGGCTTCGCGGCGCGTGATCCGGTCGCCCGCGAGCGCGATGGCGAGCACGGCGAACGCCGGCGCGAGCAGGCAGATCCAGGCGGCGGTGGTCATCCGCGCAGCGAGGTCAGCTTGTCGACGTCGAGGTCGGCCTTGAGGCGCGACATAGCCACGATCAGCCCGAGCCCGACGACGGCCTCGGACGCGGCGACGACCATGACGGCGAGCGCGAAGATCTGGCCGTCCTCGGTGCCGGTCTGCCGCGCGAACGCGATGAGCGCCAGGTTCCCGGCGTTCAGCATGACCTCGAGTGCGAGCAGCACGATGAGCGGACTGCGGCGGACCATCACCCCGAACGCGCCGATCGCGAACAGGATGACGGAGACGATCAGGTAGCTGGCGATCCCCGGACCGCTCACGGTCCGACTCGCTCCTGCCGAGCCTCGCTCCGGAACGCGGGCGGCACCGTCGAGCCGAGGATCACGCCGCCCACCGCGGCCACGAGGAGGACGATCGAGGTCACCTCGAAGGCGAGCAGGTGGTCGGAGAGGAAGAGCTCGCCGAGCGAGGCGGGCGAGCCGAACGCGTCCGAGACCTCGGCCGGGTCGCTGAGCTGGCCGCCCGCCGCGAGGACGATCACGACGATCACCTCGGCCGCGATCGCCCCCGCCGCCACGACCGCGGCGGCGCGCATGAACGTCGGCCCGCCCGCGAAGGGCGCGTCGGCGCGCCCGCCGAGATAGGCGATGACGAAGAGGAACATGACGACGACCGCGCCCGCGTAGACGAGCACCTGCGCCGCCGCGACGAACTCCGCCGCGAGCAGCAGGTACATGACCGCGAGCGACGCGAGGTTCCCGATCAGCGCGAGCGCGGAGAAGAACGGGTTCTGGAAGAGGACGACCGCGAGCGCCGAGGCGAAGAGCGCCGTCGTCGCGAGGATCCAGACCGTCCAGACGAGGAACTCCATCAGGACTCCCGCTGCCAGACCGGCTCGGGCGTGTCGTAGCGCTCGGCGTCGGCCACCGGCGTCTGCTTCACGGGCGGGGCGAGGAGCATCTCCTTCGTGTAGATCTGGTCGTCGCGGTTGTACTCGGAGAGCTCGTACTCGTTGCCGAGCGTGATCGCGTCGAACGGGCACGCGATCTCGCAGTAGCCGCAGAAGATGCAGCGGCTCATGTTGATCTCGTAGATCCGCGCGTAGCGCTCGCCCGGCGAGACACGGTTCTCCGGCGTGTTCTCGGCCGCGACGACGCGGATGCAGTCGGCCGGGCACGCGGCCGCGCAGAGCGAGCAGCCGACGCACTTCTCGAGGCCGTTCTCGTGGCGGTGCAGGCGATGGCGACCACGGAAGCGCGGGTACACCGGGCGCTTGTACTCGGGGTACTGCTGCGTGATCGGCTTCCGGAAGATCTGCCGGAACGTGACGGCGAAGCCCTTGAGCGACGGGATCGGCTGCGGGCTCATCAGAACACCGTGATGAGGACGGCCGTCACGACGGCGTTGAGCGTGGCGACCGGAAGGAGGATCTTCCAGCCGAACTTCATGAGCTGGTCGTAGCGCAGTCGCGGCAGGGTCGCGCGGAGCCACATGAAGACGAAGATGAAGATCGCGAGCTTGATCAGGAACCAGACCGGGCCGGGGAGGACGGGCCCGTGCCAGCCGCCGAGGAAGAGCGTCACGGCGAGGCCGGAGAACGTGACCATGTTGATGTACTCGGCCATCTGGAAGAGGCCCCAGCGCATGCCGCCGTACTCCGTGTGGTAGCCGGCGACGAGCTCCTGCTCGGCCTCCGGCAGGTCGAACGGCGCACGGTTCGTCTCGGCGATCCCGGCTACGAAGAAGCAGAGGAAGCCGACGAACTGCGGGACGATGTACCAGATGTCCGCCTCCTGCGCGGCCACGATGTCCGTGAGCCGCAGCGTCCCGGCCATGAGGATCACGCCCATGACCGCGAGGCCGAAGGAGACCTCGTAGGAGACGAGCTGCGCGCACGTCCGCATGGACCCGAGCAGCGAGTACTTGGACTCGCTCGCCCAGCCGGCGACGACGAACGCGTAGATCCCGATCGCCCCGAGGGCGAAGATCAGGATGAGCGAGATGTTCACGTCGGCGACGACGCCGTCCACCGAGTAGCCCGCGATCGTCCAGGTGCCGCCGAACGGGATGACGCTGAACGCGGCGAGCGCCGTGAACGCGGCGACGGCCGGCGCGAGCACGTAGAGGACGTCCACGGCGGCGACCGGGAAGAAGCTCGCCTTGCGGAGGAGCTTCACGAGGTCGGCGATCGGCTGGAGGAGCCCGAAGGGGCCGACGCGGTTCGGGCCGTAGCGCAGGTGCATCCGGCCGAGGAGCTTCCGCTCGACCCACGTTAGGTAGGCGAACGTGAGCAGGACGACGTTGATGATGAGGAACGCCTTGATCGCGTCGATCCACCACGGCTCGTTCGGCTGGGTCTGCGCGAGGACGAGCGTCACGTCGTCACCTCGACGCGCTCGCCGAGCCCCACCGCGTGCTCGTCCGCGATCCGGGCGACGCCCTCGATGAGCCGGCGGTTGACGCGCGCGCGGAGCTCGCGGGTCGTCCCGTTCGTGCCCACGGAGACGGTCTGGCCGGCCGCGACGCCCAGGCGCTCGGCGTCGGCGTGCGAGAGCTCGATCTCGGCCGGCGGGCGCTGGAAGGCGAGCGGCTCGATCCGTTCCACGCCGGGCCCGGAGAAGAGCGGGCGGAACCTGACGAGCGCGAGCCCCGCGCCCCCGGGCTTCGGCTCGGCGAACGGCGCGAGATCGGGCCCCTCGTCGAACGAGGCGCGCGGGGGGAGCTCGGCGTGCATCTCGGGCGCGGCCTCGGCCGCCCACGGCGCGATCGGCATCGCGAGCGCGTAGCCCACGCGCGCGAGGAACTCGAGCTCGTCCGGGCACGGTGGCTCGACCGCGCGGCGCTGGCGCTGCGGCCGGCCCTCGAGGTTCACGACCGTGCCGTCGCGCTCGAGGTAGCTCGTGCCGGGGACGACGACGTGCGCCCACAGCGTGTGGTCGCCCGTGAACATCGACGTGGCGAGGACGAAGCGGGCGCGCTCGGCGAGCTCGGCGACGCGCGGGTCGTAGGCGGCCTCGTCCCCGGAGATGATCAGTGCGCCGATCTCGCCCTCGGCGGGCGGCTCGTCGCCGCGGCCCTCGCCGGCCTCGCGCCAGGCGCGGGCGACCCCGCGCCCGTTCGGCGTGCGGGGCAGCACGTAGAGCCCGGAGCCGTCGCCGAGCTCGAGGGACGCCGCCAGTGCGGCGGCATGGCGGCCCTGGTCGTGGTCGTCGCCCGACCAGACGATCGCGACGCGGCCGGCGTCGCGCAGGCGGCGCGCCAGGTCGTGCAGCTCCTCCGAGGCGTCCAGGCGGACGAGGTCGTAGCAGACGGACGGCGCGCTTTCCGGCGGCACCTGGATCGAGCCGGACGGTCCGACGGTCGCGATCTCCGCGCCGTTTCGCCGTGCGGCCCGCAGCCAGAGGTCGACGAGCGGCGCGCGCTCGACCACCGGGTCGTCGCCGAGGACGAGGCAGATCTCGGCGTCGCGGATCGCGGAGAGCGGCGCCCGGAAGGCGTCCACGGCGGGGTCGAGGTCGTCCGGGAGGAGCGCGGCGTTCCCGCCGAGGCCCTGGCGCACGAGGCGAGAGAGCGCAGATGCCTGCTCGATCGACTCGCTGCCGGAGAACGCGACGACCACCGAGCCGTCCGCCTCGCCGAGCGCGCGCGCGGTCTCCTCGACTGCCTGCTCGTACGACGCGGGCTCGAAGCCGCGCCGCCGGACGCGCCGGAGCGGCTCGGTGATCCGGTCCGGCGCGCGCAGGTGGTCGAACGTGAAGCGGCCCTTGTCGCAGATCCAGCCGTCGTCCACCTCCGGATGGTTCCGCGAGAGGATCCGGTGCACCTTGCCCTCGCGCGTCGTCGCCCAGACGTTGCAGCCGACGGGGCAGAGCCCGCAGACGGTCGGCACGTTGTCGATCTCCCAGGGCCGCGCGCGGAAGCGGTAGGTCGAGGGGAGGAGCGCGCCGACCGGGCAGAGCTCGGTGACGTTCCCGGAGAAGTGCGCGCGGTACGGCTCGTCCTCGAAGGTCGTGATGATCGACTGCGCGCCGCGGTTCGCCGCCACGAGCTGCAGGTCCTCGGAGACGCCTTCGGAGAAGCGCGTGCAGCGGTAGCAGAGGATGCAGCGCTCGCGGTCGAGCGTGATGGTCGGTGAGATCGGGATCGGCTTGTCGAACGTCCGCTTGGGAAAGTGCATGCGGGTCGAGCCGGGCCCGTAGCGGAAGGTCAGGTCCTGGAGCGGGCACTCGCCGCCCTTGTCGCAGTCGGGGCAGTCGAGCGGATGGTTCAGGAGGATGAACTCGAGGATCGCCTGCTGGCCCTCGGCCGCCTGCTCGCTCGTCGCCGCGCTCCGCAGGATCATCCCGTCCTGCGCCGTCAGCGTGCACGCCGCCTGGAGCTTCGGCATCCCCTCGATCTCGCAGAGGCACATGCGGCAGGCGCCGACGGGCGGCCCGAGCCGCGGCTCGTAGCAGAAGACCGGGATCTCGACGCCCGCCGCGAGCGCGGTCTCGACCATCCCGGTGCCCGGCGGCACCTGGACCTCGCGGCCGTCCACGGTGACGGTGACGAGCCCGGGCGCGCTCACGGGACGGGCACCTCGATCTGGCCGCGCAGGTGGGCGTGGTGCTGGTCGACCGGCGCGGTGACGCCCGCGAGCGACGACTCGCCGCCGAACGGGCAGCCGCCCTCGTCGATGTGGCGCTGGTACTCGGCGCGGAACTTGGCGACGTAGCTCGCGATGGGCATCGCAGCCGCGTCGCCGAGCGGGCAGAGGCAGTGGCCGAGGATCTTGTCGCAGACGTCGAGGAGCAGGTCGAGCTCGCCCTGCTCGGCGCGGCCCTCCTCGAGCTTCTCGAGGATCTGCACCATCCAGCGCGTCCCCTCGCGGCACGGCGTGCACTTGCCGCACGACTCGTGCATGTAGAACTGCGCGACCCGGAGGCCGAGCTGGACCATGCAGGCCCGGTCGTCGATCACGACCACCCCGCCCGAGCCGAGCATCGTCCCGGCCTTCGCCATCGAGTCGAAGTCGAGCCCCGTGTCGATGTCGTCCGCGTTCAGCACCGGCATGGACGTGCCGCCCGGGATGACCGCCTTGAGCGCGCGCCCGTCCGGAATGCCCCCGCCGATGTCGTAGACGAGCTCGCGGAGCGGGGTGCCGAGCTCGAGCTCGTAGTTCCCGCCGTTCACGACGTTGCCGGAGAGCGAGAAGATCCGCGTGCCGGCCGAGTTCTCGACGCCGAGCTTCGCGTACTCCGCGCCGCCCATCGCGATGATCGTCGGGACGGTCGCGATCGTCTCGACGTTGTTGATGAGCGTCGGCGACGCGTAGACGCCCGAGATCGCGGGGAACGGCGGCTTCGAGCGCGGCTGCCCGCGCTTGCCCTCGAGCGACTCGAGAAGCGCGGTCTCCTCGCCACAGATGTACGCGCCCGCGCCGCGGTGGATGACGATCGTGACAGACGTCTTCGATCCCATGACCTCGGGGCCGACGTAGCCCGCCTCGAGCGCCTCGTCGAGCGCCTTGGCCATCACGTCGAGCTCGTCGAGATACTCACCGCGCAGGTAGATGAAGGCGGTGTCCGCGCCGATCGCGTGGCACGTGATGACCGCGCCCTCGATGATCGCGTGCGGGATCTTGAGCATGAGCTCGCGGTCCTTGAACGTCCCGGGCTCGGACTCGTCGGCGTTGACCGTCAGGTAGATCGGCTTCGTCGTCTGGTCGGGCTTCGGGATGAAGCTCGCCTTGCGGCCCATCGGGAACCCCGCGCCGCCGCGGCCGCGCAGGCTCGACTCGAGGAGCTGCTCGACGAGGTCGGGACCCTTCCTCTTGAGCGCCTTCTTGAGCGTCTTGTAGCCGCCGGTCTTCTCGTACTCGGCGAGCTGCGTGAGGTCGCGGTCCGGGTGCGCGAGGAGGACGTCCCTAAGCGTCATCGCGGGGCTCCTCTCCGCCGCGGAGCTCGGCCAGGATCGCGGGCACGTCGCCCGCGCTCACGTGCTCGCGATAGCGCCAGTCGAGCGCGACGACCGTCGCCCAGCCGCAGCCGCCCGAGGCACTCGAAGGTCGTGAGCGAGAACTCGCCGTCCCCGGTCGTCTCGCCGGCCGAGATCCCGAGCTCGCGCTCGAACGCCTCGACCACCTGCTGCGCCCCGTTCAGCGCGCACGAGACGTTCGTGCAGACGGCGATCTTGCGCGTGCCCGTGGGCTCGAGGTCGTACATGTCGTAGAAGCTCGCGATCGACATCACGTAGGCGGGCGTCAGGTCGAGCGCGTCGGCCACCTCGCGGAGCGCCTCGGGCGGAAGCCAGCCGTGCTCGGCCTGCGCGAGGTGGAACGCGGGCATGACGGCCGAGCGCGACGACGGATAGCGCGACGCGAGCTCCTGCAGCGGTCGCTATTGCATCTTTCTCTCTCCCGAGCGATGCGAGCCCGCAAATGAGCGCGCTCACCGGTCGACCTCGCCCATGACGCCGTCGAGCGAGCCGACGATCGCGATGAGGTCGGCGATGAGCGACCCGCGCGAGGCGGTCGCGGTCGCCTCGAGCGCCGCGAAGGACGGCGCGCGAAAGTGGATGCGCCACGGCTTCGGGCCGCCGTCGGAGACGATGTAGCAGCCGAGCTCGCCGCGCGGCGACTCGATCGGCACGTAGACCTCGCCCTCGGGGACGCGGAAGCCCTCGGTGACGAGCTTGAAGTGGTGGATCAGGCTCTCCATCGAGGTGTGCAGCTCGTGGCGGGGCGGCAGGACGACCTTGCGGTCGTCCGAGATCCACGGCCCGTCGGGCATCGCCTCGAGCGCCTGGCTCGCGATCCGCGTGGACTCCCGCATCTCGTCGACCCGCACGCGATAGCGGTCGTACACGTCGCCGTTCCAGTAGACCGGGACGTCGAAGTCGACCTCGTCGTAGGCGAGGTAGGGCTGCGACTTGCGGAGGTCCCAGTCCACGCCGGAGGCGCGCAGGACAGGGCCGGACTGGCCGAGCGCGATCGCGTCGGCGGCGGAGAGGAGCCCGATGCCCTCGGTGCGCTCGAGCCAGATCTGCTGGCCGGTCAGCACCTGCTCGTACTCGTCGATCCGCGCCGGCAGGTAGTCGCAGAGCTCGCGGCACGCGTCGTAGAACCCGGCCGGGATGTCCTCGGCGAGCCCACCCACCTGGAAGTACCGCGTGTGCATGCGGAACCCGCAGACCATCTCGAAGAGGTCGAGGATCGCGTCCCGCTCGCGGAAGCAGTACCAGAACATCGACACGGCTCCCAGCTCGAGCGCGGACGTCCCCAGGTACACGAGATGGGAGTGGATCCGGTTGAGCTCGCAGAGGAGCATCCGCATCCAGGTCGCCTTCGGCGGGACCTCCATCTGGAGGAGCTTCTCGACCGCGAGGACGTAGACGAGCTCGTTGTTCTGGTACGAGACGTAGTCGATCCGCGGGGCGTACGTGATCCCCTTCCAGTACGTCTTCGCCTCCATGTTCTTCTCGAACCCGGTGTGGAGGTAGCCGATCACCGCGGCGAGGCCCTCGACCCGCTCGCCGTTCAGCTCGACGATCAGGCGCAGGACGCCGTGCGTGGACGGGTGGTTCGGTCCGAAGTTGACCTCGAGGATGTCGCCCTCCTCGAGGAGCGCGGGATCCACCGCGAGCACGGTCGGGATGGGCGACGGGATGCGCGTGCCCTCGTAGATCGGCGTGCGCGCGGCGACGGCCATCACTCCTCCTCCGAGAACCGGACGGGCTCGCCGCCGAGCGGATAGTCCTTGCGGAGCGGATGGCCCTCCCAGTCCTCGTCCATGAGGATCCGCTGGAGGTTCGGGTGCCCCTCGATCGCGATGCCCATCATGTCCCAGGCCTCGCGCTCGAACCAGTCCGCAGTCGGCCAGACGGAGACGACGCTCGGCACCGGCTCGCCCTCGTCGCACCAGACCCTGAGCCGGATCCGCCGGGGCTCGGGGCCGAGCGCGAGGAGGTGGTAGGCGACGCAGAAGCGCTTCGGCTTCGGCTCGGGCATCTGCTGGAGCCCCCACGAGCCGGGCGCGTTCAGGTCGCGCGGTGACGTCGGCGAGCCCCAGTAGCCCGCGACGCCGCTTCGGCCCCAGCCGAGGTAGTCGGTCGGCGTGATATCGGAGCAGAAGTTGAACCCGAGCTCGTCGCGCGCGTAGAGGGCGGCGTCGCGGAGCTGCGCGAGCTCGATCGTGACGGTGACCTCGCCGAGCGCCTCCTCGCGCTCCATGAACCCGGGCATGCTCTCGACGGCGGTGGGACTCATCCTTCGGCCGCCCGCCGGACTTCGTAGGCCGGCGGGACGCCCGCCTTGATCCGCTCGTGCAGCCGCACGATCCCCTCGAGGACGGCCTCGGGCCGCGGCGGGCAGCCGGGCACGTAGATGTCCACGGGGACGATCTTGTCCACGCCCTGGAGCACCGCGTAGTTGTTGAACATGCCGGCCGAGCTCGCGCAGGCGCCCATCGCCATGACCCACTTCGGCTCGAGCATCTGGTCGTAGATCTGGCGGAGCGGCGCGGACATCTTGTGCGAGACGCGGCCCGAGACGATCAGTAGGTCGGCCTGGCGCGGCGAGGAGCGGAAGACCTCCATCCCGAAGCGCGAGACGTCGTAGCGCGACGAGACGATCGCCATCATCTCGATCGCGCAGCAGGCGAGCCCGAAGGTGTCCGGCCACATGGAGCCGCGCTGCGCCCAGGCGACGGCCTTCTCGATCGTCGTCAGCATGAGGCGCTCCTCGAGGTTCCCGAGCTCCTGCTCGAACTTGCTCGGCTCGCCCTTCTTCGGGCCGACCTTCTCCATGAGGATCCGCTCGGAGTTCAGGCCGTAGTCGGCGAGGCTCTTCTTGCGCTCTACCGCCATTCGAGCGCTCCCTTCCGCCAGATGTAGACGTACGCGATCGCGAGGATCCCGACGAAGAAGAGGAGCTCGACGAGCGCGAACGTCCCGATGCGCTCCAGCACCACCGCGACCGGGAAGAGCAGCACGATCTCGATGTCGAAGACGATGAAGAGCATCGCCGTCAAGTAGAAGCTGACGGTGAACTTCTGCTGCATCGACACCGGCCCCATGGACACGCCCGATTCGAAGGGGA
The DNA here is from genome assembly GCA_963720515.1 of uncultured Actinomycetes bacterium. Lineage (GTDB taxonomy): Bacteria > Actinomycetota > Thermoleophilia > Gaiellales > Gaiellaceae. Next base: position 2,034,905 of record OY970397.1, read on the forward strand.
TGGCGCGCGAGCGGCTCTTCCGGGAGGGCGCCGCGAAGATGAACGACATCGCGACCATCGAGAGCGGGATCGCGAGGGCGAAGAACGCGTACGCGAGAAACGGGAACCAGTCGGAGAGAGCGGCAAGCAGCACGCGAATCCCGCGCCATACTAACCCGTTACAAGCGACCCGGCGCCCGCGAGGAAAATATCGCTCTGAGCGGGGAGTTCTTGTCCAGCAACACCCGTTACAAGCTCCCTCCGCGGCGGGGTTTCGCCTCGGGGGCACGCTGCTACACTCAGCCCAGGATGATCACGCTCACCGAGAACGCCGCGTCGAAGATCAAGGAGCTGCTCGCCGAGGACCCCGAAGGGGGTGCGAGCGTGCTCCGCGTGGCGATCGAGGGCGGCGGGTGCTCCGGGTTCCAGTACGCGCTCGGCTTCGACCGAGGCGCGCAGGAGGGCGACAACGAGATCGAGATGCACGGCGTGAAGGTCGTCGTGGATCCGTTCAGCGCGCCGTACCTCCTCGGCTCGGAGATCGACTATCAGGACACGCTCATGAACGCCGGCTTCGCGATCAACAACCCGAACGTCCAGGCGGCCTGCGGCTGCGGCTCCTCCTTCCAGGCGAAGGAAGGCGTGGGCGAGGGCGAGTACGCAACGGCCGGACACTCCGGCGGCTGCGGTTCCGGCTGTAGCCACTAGTTCCGCCCGCTTCGCGACGAAGCCTTGAGCCGCAGGGCCGCGCTGAACGGCGCGAGGACGGCGTCCTCGGTCGCGCCCGTACCTTCCAGGTACGAACGCGACGCTGCGTCCTTGCCTCGCACCGCCCATCGCACCCCTGCCGCGAAGCGTCATCGCGAAGCGAGCGGCTAGCCTTCGCCCGTAGTGGCGGAGACCTACGACATCACGGTGATCGGGGCCGGGCCGGTGGGGCTCGCGGCCGCGTACTACGGAGGGCACCGCGAGGCGTCGGTCTGCATCGTCGAGAGCCTCGAGCAGCTCGGCGGCCAGGTCGCCGCGGTCTACCCCGAGAAGCACGTCTACGACGTGGCCGGCCATCCGAAGATCGGCGGCCAGGCCCTCGTCGACCTCTGCGCGGAGCAGGGCCTCCAGTTCGGCGCGAAGGTCATGCTCGGCGAGGAGGTGAAGACGCTCACGCGGACCGCGTCCGAGGACGGCGAGCTCTTCACGATCGAGACCGGGTCGGGCGCCGAGGTCACCAGCAAGGCGATGATCGTCACCGCGGGTCACGGCGCCTTCGAGCCGCGCACGCTCGGGATCGACGGAATCGAGGACTGGGAGGGCAACGGCCTCCACTATTTCGTCCGCCAGAAGGACGTCTTCCGCGACAAGAGCTGCGTGATCGTCGGCGGCGGCGACTCGGCGCTCGACTGGACGCTCGGGCTCCAGGACACCGCGAACCTGCCGATCACGCTCGTCCACCGGCGCGACAAGTTCCGCGCGCTCGAGTCGAGCGTCACCGAGGCGCGCCGGCTCGAGGAGGAGGGCAAGGTGCGGATCATCGTCCCGGCCGAGGTCCGCGAGGTGCGGGGCAACGGCACCGTCGAACAGCTCATCGTCGAGAACACTGCGACGGGCGAGACGGAGGAGGTGCCCTGCGAGGCGCTCATCACGCTCCTCGGCTTCCACTCGCACCTCGGCGCGATCGCCGACTGGGGCGTCGAGCTCCACGGCAAGCGCCAGCTCCTCGTGAACCCGATGTCCATGGAGACGTCCATCCCGGGCATCTACGCCGCGGGCGACGTCGCCGGCTACGACGGCAAGATCACGCTGATCACGATCGGCTTCGGCGAGGCCGCGATCGCCGCGAACAACGCGATCGCGAAGATCCGCGGCGAGAAGGTCCAGCCGAAGTACTCGACCGACTAGGCGTACGAGCCGCTCCCCCCTTTGGGCGTCCTCCCGGGCGCGCTGCCGCCCGATCTAACGGGGGATGGACGCGACCACCGTTCGGATCGAGTGCCTGGGCTGCGGCGAGGCGAGAGCCGTCGACGCGCCGCCCGTCCAGACGAGGCTCGATCCCGGCGAGTGCCCGCGGTGCGGGTACCTCGGCTGGGCTCCGTCCACCGCGCTGACCGAGCGTGTTCGGCGCGGAATCCGCGAGCGGCCGGTCGACCGGCGCGCCCGCCTCTTCGCCATCTGACCCTCTCGGCCACGTCAGGGGTCAGGCCCCTGCCGTGTGCACCGCGGACGTGTCCCGGTGCCAGGCAACGTGTCATGGCCGGAATGGACACGCGGGTCGCAACGGGTGCAGTCATGCGCGTCAGCCGTGCGTCGATCTGGGTCGCGCTCAGCGCACGCCTGCGATAGGGGTGCCAGGCACCGGGCCCTGCGCGGAGCCGAGGGGTGAGACCTCCGCCATGGCTCCAAAGGACGCGCTGGCCGTGGGTAGACTCGCGCCGTGAGTGACACGGCGCCGAAGGAGCTCTGGGGGAGCGAGACCGTGAAGGCGGTCGCCAACTTCCCCGTCTCCGGCGAGCCGATCCCGGTGCCGGTCCTCCGCTGGCTCGGCCGGATCAAGGCGGCGGCCGCGCGGGTGAACGCGGAGCTCGGGCTGCTCGACCCGGAGCTCGCGGAGCGCATCGCCGCGGCGGGCGACCGCATCGCGGCGGGCGAGTTCGACGACCAGTTCCCGATCGACGTCTTCCAGACCGGCTCGGGCACGAGCTCGAACATGAACGCGAACGAGGTCATGGCCGCGCTCGCGGGCGAGGGCGTGCACCCGAACGACCACGTGAACCTCGGGCAGTCGTCGAACGACGTCTTCCCCTCGGCCGTGCACCTGGCCGCGCTCGGCGAGCTCGTGGGCGACCTGCTGCCCGCGCTCGACCGGCTGGCTTCCTCGCTCGAGGCGAAGGCGGTCGAGTTCGAGCGACGTCGTGAAGTCCGGGCGGACGCACCTCATGGACGCGGTGCCGGTCACGCTCGGCCAGGAGTTCGGCGGCTATGCGGCGCAGGTCCGCCAGGGCATCGCGCGCATCGAGTCCACGCTCGGCCGCGTCGGCCAGATCCCGCTCGGCGGGACGGCGGTCGGCACCGGCCTCAACACGCATCCCGAGTTCGCGGAGCGGGTGCGCGCGAGGCTCTCCGAGGAGACGGGGCTCACGATCTCGCCGCCGGCCGACCCGTTCGAGGCGCAGGCCGCACGCGACGCGCTGGTCGAGGCCTCGGGCGCGCTCAAGACGGTCGCGGTCTCGCTGACGAAGATCGCGAACGACCTCCGCCTGATGGGCTCGGGCCCGCGCGCCGGGCTCGCCGAGCTGCGGCTCCCCGAGCTCCAGAAGGGCAGCTCGATCATGCCCGGCAAGGTGAACCCGGTCATCCCGGAGGTCGTGACGCAGGTCTCCGCGCAGGTGATCGGGAACGACGCGGCCATCACGGTCGGCGGGCTGCAGGGCCACTTCGAGCTGAACGTGTTCATCCCGCTGATCGCGCGGAACCTCCTCGAGTCGATCCGGCTCCTCGCGAATGCGAGCCGCCTCTTCGCCGAGAAGTGCGTGGACGGGCTCGAGGCGAACCGCGAGCAGGCCGAGCACTACGCGGAGCTGACGCTCTCGGCCGCCACCGCGCTCAACCCCTACATCGGCTACGACCTCGCGACCGAGATCGTGAAGGAGGCTGCGTCGAGCGGCCGCTCGCTGCGCGAGGTCGCGCGCGAGAAGGGCGTGGACGAGGCGACGCTCGACAAGGCGCTCGACTACCGCGCGATGACGCGCGGCGGCACCCTCTAGCCCGTAAAGATCCTGGAAACATCGGGCGTACCGGCCGCCCGGGCGTGGAACCTTGGACGTATGAGGTTCGTCGCCGCACTCGCCGTCCTCTGCGCGCTCGCGCTCCCGGGCGCCGCGGACGCCTCGATCAAGATCGCCGGGGACGCCAAGCACGGCTCCCTCCGCGTGAACGCCCAGGGCTGGGCGACGGTCACGTACTGGAAGGCCGGCGCCTGGCACAAGGCCAAGGTCTCGCCGCTCGGGCGGGTCACCTGGGGCAAGGCTGCACCCGGTGCTGACGTCACGCAGCCGACGACCGCCGTTGCGATCCCGTTCATGAAGCAGCTGCGCGTCGGTCCGACCGGCCGCTTCTGGGCGCTCCAGGCGTGGCGGCGCCTCAGGGGCGGGCAGGTCGAGCTCCGCCTCTCCCGCTGGATGGGCGCGCCGACCAAGCTCGAGCTCTGGGCGACGTGCTGCAGGTGGCGGAGCGAGGTCGTCCACGGCCGCGCGACCTTCCACGGCCGGCCGATCTACGGCTACCGCAACACGCCCTAGGGCGTGCCGCTCGACAAGCTGAGCCGCAACGTCTACCTCGACACGTTCCGCCGCGGCGGCTGGAAGCGGATGATGGGCGTCCTCACGCACCGGCCCCCCGAGGCCGGTGAGTTCGGGCTCTGGATCCGGCCGTACTGGCGGGGCACGCAGTACCGAGGCGCGATCATCGGGCCGAACTGGGGCCGGATGCTCGGCCCCGACGCGTACGGCTGGACGCGGTCAGTTCTGTAGCGCGTCGAGCGCGGCGTCCACGTCCGCCTCGGTCGTGTAGACGTGGAACGAGGCGCGGACCCGGCCGTCGCGGACGGCCGCCTTGATCCCGGCGCGCTCGAGCTTCTCCTCCGCGCCCGGGACGTCGGCCGAGACGATCGCGGAGTTCCCTGGCTCGAGGCCGAGCCCCGCACGGAAGCGGTTGGCGAGGGCGACGTCGTGCTCGTGGATCGCGTCGATGCCGATCTCGACGAATGTCTCGAGCGCCGGCGCCGTCCCCGCCCAAGAGAACCACGCCGGCGAGGTGTCGAAGCGCCGCGCGCTCTCGGCGAGCTTGAGCTCGTTCTCGTAGTACGTCCCGAACGGGTCCTCGGTCGACCACCAGTTCGCGGCGTGTGGGCGCAGCCGCTCCTGGAGCTCGGGCCGGATGGAGAAGAACGCCGTCCCGCGCGGCGAGCACATCCACTTGTAGGCGTGGGCCGCCAGCGCGTGCACGCGGCTGCCGTCGAACGAGAGCCAGCCGCACGCCTGGGTCGCGTCGAGGACGACGATCGCGTCCGCGTCCTCGGCGGCGGCGAGCACGTGGTCGAGCGCGAGCACCTCGCCCGTGGACGACTGGACGAGGCTCGCGGCCACGACGTCGTGTTGCTTCGTGACGCTGTCTGCGAGCCGCGCCAGCGGGACCGTCTCCACGCGGACCCCGCGGTCGGCCTGCGTGAGAAACGGAAAGACGAGCGACGAGAAGTCGTTCTCGGGGACGAGCACGCGGGCGCCGTCCGGGAGCGACGACGCGACCACGGCGACGTGCTGCGACGTCGTGCCGCCGCAGGCGACGTCCCGCGCGGAGACGCCGATCATCTGCGCGAAGGCCGTGCGCGCCCGCTCGGTGAAGTCGCTCCAGTGCTCCCAGCTCGTGCGCCCGTGATGCCAGTCCTCGAGCGTTGCCTGGAGCGTCTCCCAGGCCGGGCGCGGCGGCAATCCGAACGTGGCCGTGTTGAGGTAGGGACCTGCTGGTGACCACAGAGCCTGCGCTTCGGCGATCTCCACGGCCGCAGCCTACTGAGCGGGGTCTTGACAACGGTCACCGGAGTCTCCTACCGTCCTGGCTGGTCGTGCCCCGGGACGGCGCAGAGACAGTCGTCGAAAGGCGCGGCAGTCACGTCATTACCCGAACCAGGGAGAAGGGGTGAACCAGTGAACGCACGAAGGCAGCGGTCCCACCGTCGGCTTCGCCTCGCCGTCCCGCTGGCCGTGCTCGCGACGCTCGTCGTCGCCAGCTCGGCGGCAAGCGGACCGGGCGGATTCGCGGCGCAGGCCCTCACACCGGACTCGACCTTCACCGGAGCGAAGTCCGACACGGGCTACCTGGCCAAGACCGACCCGACGCTCCTCGGCAAGACGAGCTCGGCGCCGGTCAGCGTCTTCCTCAAGTACGACTTCGACTCCACGGCGTCCTATACCGGCGGCGTCGCCGGGCTCGCGGCGACGAGCCCGTCGGCCACCGGCAAGTCGCTGAAGAAGAACCAGGCCGCGGTCGACGCCTACGAGCGCCACACGGCGAAGGTCGCCGGCTCGATCTCGGCCGCGGTCGAGAAGGCCGTGCCGTCCGCGACGGTCAATGCGACCTTCCAGACGGTGTACGGCGGCGTCGCGGCGACCGTGCCGGCGAACTCCGTCTCGACGCTCCTTTCCCTCGACGGCGTCGTCGCGGTGCAGCGCGACCGCCTCGAGCAGCCCCAGACGGATGCGACCCCGCAGTTCCTCGGGGCGACCGACGTCTGGCCGACGATCGGCGGCTCGATCCACGCCGGCGAGACCACAACCGTCGGCGTGATCGACACCGGCATCTGGCCCGAGCATCAGTCCTTCCGCGACACGGGCCTCCCGGCCCCGTCGAGGACGTACGGCTGCCAGTTCGGCGACGGCAGCGACGTCGCCCACCTCGGCCCGACGTTCGCGTGCAACAACAAGCTCGTGGGCGCTTACGCGTTCACGAGCACGTACCTCGCGGTCGTCGGCGCCCTTCCGGGCGAGTACTGCAACCAGACGACGCGCGTCTGCTCGGCCCGCGACCCCGACGGCCACGGGACGCACACGTCCTCGACCGCCGCCGGCGACCCGGTGGCGAGCGCTCCGATCTTCGGGATCGAGCGCGGCCCGATCAGCGGCATCGCGCCCGGGGCGCACCTGATCATGTACCGCATCTGCCTCGAGCAGGGCTGCTTCAACTCGGACGCGGTCGCAGCGGTGCAACAGGCGATCACGGACGACGTGGACGTCATCAACTACTCGATCTCGGGCGGGGCGAACCCGTACACCGACGCGGTCGAGATCGCGTTCCTGGACGCGTTCCACTCGGGCATCTCGGTGAACGCCTCGGCCGGAAACGCCGGGCCGGGCGCGGGCACCGTCGACCACGGCGGCCCCTGGGTCACCACGGTCGGCGCCTCGACCTCGAACCGGGCGAACCGCTCGACGCTCCACCTGACCGCGTCGAACGGCGACACGTTCGACCTGGTCGGATCGACGATCACGCCGGGCATCGGCCCCACGCCGGTCATCCTCGCCACGTCGATCCCGGGTGTGGACGCGGCCTGCGTCAACACGATCCCCGCCGGCGCGGCCACCGGGAAGATCGTCGTCTGCCAGCGCACCCCCAACCGCGTCCTCAAGAGCTTCAACGTGAGGAACGGCGGCGGGGTCGGGATGATCCTGTTCAACGCCGGGCTCGAGTTCGTGATGACCGACAACCACTGGGTCCCGACGATTCACGTAGACGGCCCGAGCGGCCTCCTCGCGTTCATCAACAGCCACACGGGCGTGATGGGGAGCTGGGCCACCGGAGTCCGGACGACGATCCGCGGCGACGTGATGACGCAGTTCTCGTCCCGCGGGCCGCAGGCCGACTTCGTGAAGCCGGACATCACGGCGCCGGGCATCCAGATCGTCGCCGGCATGACGCCGACGCCGGTCTCGCCGCTCGGCGGGCCGCCCGGCCAGCTCTTCCAGGCCATCGGCGGCACGTCCATGTCGAGCCCGCACGCGGCGGGCGTCTCCGCGCTCGTCAAGGCGGTGCACCCGACGTGGACGCCGGCGATGATCAAGTCCGCCCTCATGACCTCGTCCGAGCAGGACGTGCTGAAGGAGGACGGCGTGACGCCGGCGGATCCGTTCGACGCGGGCGCGGGCGGCATCCGGGCCAACAAGGCGGTGAGCCCGACGCTCGTCTTCGACGAGACGTTCGAGGACTTCGTCGCCTCGGCCGGGAACCCGCTCCACCGGATCGACCTCAACATCCCGAGCGTTGACGCGCCGACGATGACGGGGACGATCGGGACGTCGAGGACGGCGATGAACGTCTCCGGGGCCGACCAGGACTTCAAGGTCCTGACCGAGGCGCCGGCCGGCGCGTCGATCACCGTCGGCAACTCGAACCACGTCCTCCACGTGGACGCGGGCGGCACGCTCACGTTCCCGATCGTGATCAGCGCACCCGCGGTCGCGAACGGCCAGTACTTCGGGCGCATCACGCTCGACCCCAACGCGAAGGGCTACAACTCGGTGACGATCCCGGTCGCGTTCAACAAGCGGCAGGGCGCGGTCACCCTCAGCCACACGTGCGATACGGCGACGTTCGCCGCCAGGACGGGCCATGCCCACTGCTCGGCGACCGTGACGAACTTCGCGGCCATTGCCGCGGAGACGACGCTCAGCATCACGAGCCCGGACAAGGGCAAGGGGCTCGACTACTCGAACGTCACGGGACCCGCGGGAACGACCGCCACGAGTAGCGGCGTCCTCTGGACGGGGACCCTGTCTCCGGTCGTCCCGCCGCAGGTCACGTCGATCGCTCCAACCGTCGGGCCGGCGGGCGGCTATTTGCCCCTGTCGGCCTTCGGCATCGCGCCGATCGCCGGGGTGGGCGACGACACGATCACGAACTTCAACGTGCCGGCGTTCTGGTACGGCGGCGAGCAGTACACGCGCGTCGGCGTCGTCTCGAACGGCTACGTCGTGATCGGCGGAGGGGACGCCAGCGACATCGTGTACGTGCCGCAGACGTTCCCGAACGCGGCCCGACCGAACAACACGGTCGCGCCGTGGTGGACCGACCTCAACCCGGCCGCGGCCGGAGCGATCCGGATCGGCACGCTCACCGACGGGACGAACAACTGGATCGTCATCGACTGGGCGAACGTCCGGAACTTCTCCAACCCGACCGCGCACACGTTCGAGATCTGGCTGCAGTACGGCGCGTCTCCCTCCACGGAGGGGATCACGCTCTCGTACGGTACGAACGGTGCGGGCGATCCGGGCTCGGGCTCGAACTGGGGCGCCGAGAACCGGAACGGGACGAGCGGCAAGAACATTTCGCCGCAGCCCGCGAACGGCTCGGAGTGGGCCGTGAACCTGGTTCCGCCGACTGCCGGCGGCTCCGTAACGATCGAGTACGACGCCTCCGCGAAGAAGGAGGGCGTCTACCACTCGGTCGCCGGCATGACGTCCAACGTCACGCCGGGCATCACCCAGGTGGTGCGGGAGTTCCACGTGACCGGCTAGTCCGGTCTCGGACCCGAACGGGAAAGGGCCGCCTCCGGGCGGCTCTTTCCTTAGTAGGCGACCGCGCGGCCGCCGTTTTCGGCGGCGTGGCGCTGCTCGTCGGCGCGGTAGGACGATCGAACGAGCGGGCCGGAGAAGACCGAGCCGAAGCCGAGCTCCTCGCCCTGCTCGCGGAACCAGCGGAACTCGTCGGGATGCACCCAGCGGTCGATCGTCGCGTGCTTCGCCGACGGCTGCAGGTACTGGCCGATCGTGACGACGTCCACGCCGTTCTCGCGCAGGTCGCGCAGCGTCTCGACCACCTCGTCGTTCGTCTCGCCGAGCCCGACGATGATCCCGGACTTCGTGAGCACCGGGTAGTCGGCGAGCTCCTTCGCGCGGGCCAGGAGATGGAGCGCGCCGTCGTAGGACGCCTTCGCGCCGCGCATCTTGCGGTGCAGCCGGCGCACGGTCTCGATGTTGTGGTTGAAGACCTCGGGGCGCGCTCCGAGCACGGTCTGGAGCGCCTCCTCCTCGACACCGAGGAAGTCGGGCGTCAGCACCTCGACGGACGCCTCGGGCAGCTTCGCCTTGAGCGCCCGGATCGTGGCCGCGTAGTGACCGGCGCCGCGGTCGGGGACGTCGTCGCGGTCAACGGAGGTGACGACGACGTGCTTGAGCCCCATCTGCGCGGCGGCGTGCGCGAGGCGCAGCGGCTCGAGCGGGTCGGGCGGCGCCGACGGCTTGCCGGAGTGGACGTAGCAGTAGCGGCACGCGCGCGTGCAGGTCTCGCCGAGGATCTGGAACGTCGCGGTGCCGCGGCCCCAGCACTCGGCGATGTTCGGGCAGCGCGCCTCCTCGCAGATCGTGTGCAGCCCCTGCCCGTGGATCAGGTTGCGCACCTCGAAGTAGCGGCTGTTCGCGCTCGGCGCGCGAACCTTCATCCACTCGGGGCGGCGAGGCCGTGGGGCGACCGGAAGCGAGGTCTCCATCGCCGCCAGTCTAGTTTCTCGCGCCGCGGCTACCCGCTCTTGAACGGATCCAGGAAGACGTTGTCCACCTGGAACGCCGCGCCGGAGCCGCTTGCCTGCAGCCGGAACGACACCGAGCGCGTGAGCCCGAGCAGACCGCCGAGGTTCGTGAGGAGCGCGCTGACCTCGGGGGAGGGGTCCCACGTCCCGTCGGCACGGACCGAGCCGCCGTCGAGGACGCTGACCACGCCGAGCAGGCTGCGCACCAGGATGTCGACGTCGAGCCGCGCGCCGGTGCTGCCCGTGTTGCGGACGAGGAAGCGCGCGTGCCAGTCGCCGAACGTGAAGCACATCGTCGGCGACGTCGCCGTCGCGCCCGACGAGAGGTACAGCGACCGAGTGCCGTCGACGACGCCGAACGGCTCGTTGCCGGCCACCGTCTTCGCGCCGCCAGCGAGCGACCACGAATTCGTGCCTTCGAACGTGCCGCCGGGGACGAGCCGGTACTGCGAGGTGTCGCCCCAGTCCTCGAAGGCCTGGGTCGTGTCCGGATCGCAGTTCGACGACGTGCCGGTCGTCAGCAGCCCGGCGCTCGCCGAGCCCGGCGCCGCCAGCGCCACGATCGCGGTGGTCAGTGCCAAGAGCCCTCCGATGCGTCCCGTCCCGTTACCCACAGTCTTCCTCCCGATGAAAGCGTCCGCAGTAGTGAGTCCTCTCAGTGTCCATGCGGCCGGGAGGGCTCGCTATCACCCTTTGGGGTGCCTTGGGGCCGCTCTTGATCCCTCGTTCGAGGGAGCGGGTCAAGCAGACGCCCATGCGAGCCGATCTTTTCGACGTGGCCAGTGCGGTTTCCGCGGGGGGAAGCGCGGGCGGACGCCTCGATCTCGAGGTGCAGCGCTCGATCGAGGAGCGGCGCGCCCGCCGGCTGAACCAGCTTGCGCGCGGGGAGCGGTTCGCCCTCGTCGTGTCCGACCTGCTCTTGCTCGCCGTGGGCATCTCGATGGCGTTGCTCATCCCGTCCGCGCGTACGCCGTCCGTCTGGGCTGTGCTTCTTCTGGTCGGCACCTACGCGCTCGCGTTCCGTCTCGACTTCGAGATCGCGACCGGCAGCGCGGTCCCCACGCAGCTGATCCTCGTGCCGATGCTCTTCGTGCTCCCGGTGGGCATGGTGCCCCTGGTCGTCGCGCTCGCGATCGCCGCCGCGAGCCTCGTGGACGTGACGCGCGGCCGGCTCCACCCGGAGCGGATCGCGCTGCACGTCGGGAACGCCTGGCACGCAGTCGGGCCCGCCCTGGTGCTCGGGATCGCAGGCGAGGGCCCACCCTCCATGTCGCAGCTCCCGCTCTACGCGGTCGCGCTCGGCGCCCAGTTCGCCTTTGACTTCGCCGTGCCCGCGCTCCGCGAATGGAGCGTGCTCCGCGTTCCGCCCCGGCTCCACCTTCGCCAGATGGCGTCGGTCTGGGTCATCGACGCGGGCCTCGCGCCGATGGGCCTCGCCGTCGCGTTCGCGGCGGTCGAGTCCCCGTGGGCGGTGCTGCTCGCCCTTCCCTTGATCTTCCTGCTCGGGGTGTTCTCACGCGACCGCCGCGTCCGGATCGACTCCGAGCTCGAGCTCCGTGACGCCTACCGCGGCACCGTGTTCCTGCTCGGCGACGTGGTCGAGGCCGACGACGAGTACACGGGCGCGCACTCGCGCGACGTCGTGGACCTCACGCTGGCCGTCGCCGACGAGCTCGGGCTGTCGGTGCGCGAACGCCGCGATGCCGAGTTCGCCGCGCTCCTCCACGACGTCGGCAAGGTGCGGATCCCGAAGGACATCATCAACAAGCCCGGCTCGCTGACCCCCGAGGAGCGCCAGATCATCGAGACGCACACGGTCGAGGGGGAGCGCATGCTGCATCGCGTCGGCGGCCTGCTCGGCGACATCGGGCGGATCGTCCGCTCGTGCCACGAGCGCTGGGACGGCACCGGCTACCCCGACGGGCTGGCCGGCGAGGAGATCCCGCTCGTAGCGAGGATCGTCTCCTGCTGCGACGCCTACAACGCGATGACGACCGACCGCTCGTACCGGAAGGCGCTCTCGCGGGACGAGGCGATGGCGGAGCTGGTCAAGAACCGCGGAACGCAGTTCGACCCGGCGGTCGTGGACGCGCTCCTCGAGTCCGAAAACGTCGCCGGCCGCGCCGCCGCCGCCGCGTAGCAACAGACTGGTTGCAAGGTCAGAAACGGCGCGAATTCATCGCACACGCGTGATTCGGCCGGCGCGATGCTCAAGGGGTGACGGTCTCCGCGCCTCGAATCGATCCGCGCCTGGTTGCGGCGCTGGAGCGGCTCGATCACCGGCGGATCCCGATCGCTGACACGCACCGAGCGCTCGGTGAGGTGGCAGACCACCTCCACGTCCCGCGGCCGAGCTACCAACAGGTGCGCGTTCTCGTCCACGCGTACCGCGAGCGGCGCGGCCGGAGTCCGTCCATGGGCCAAGTGCTCCTCGAGATCTCGTTCCGGCTCCGGCCCCCGGGCGACGCGATGCTGAAGGCGCTCGATCTCCTCCCCGACCCGCCGCGCGGGTGATCCGCCTCCGAACTCGCTTTGCAACAGACTGTTGCTAAGTCGTGGGGCGACCGATGGGGAACGGTCGGCTGGTGCTAGCTGAACGCCCCCTGGAGCCCTTGGGCTTGCAACAGTCTGTTGCTAGGTCGTGGGAGCCAGGCGCTCGTGGGTCGGCTGCGGCCAGAGGTCCGGCCCTGACTCGGCCGGGAGCGCTTCGAGGCGCAGGTCGAAGATCTCCTCGAGCGCGGCCGTGGCCGCCGGGCGCACCTCGTCGACCGTGACCGTGCGTCCGGCCTCGCGCGCGAGCGTCGTGAACGCTGCATCCTCGAGGCCGCAGGCCGTGATCCATTCCGTGAACGGCGCCGGGTCGAGGTCGACGTTCAGCGCGTAGCCATGCGTCGTCACCCAGCGCGAGATGTGGACGCCGATCGAGCAGATCTTCCGGGGCGGCGACTCGAGCCAGACGCCGGTCAGGCCCTCGATTCGCGTCGCCTCGACGTCGAACCCGGCGAGCGTGCGGATGACCGACTCCTCGAGGTCGCGGCAGTAGCGCTTGACGTCGCGGCCGTGCCGGTTGAGGTCGAAGATCGGATAGGCGACGAGCTGGCCCGGGCCGTGGAACGTGGACTTCCCGCCGCGGTTCGTCTCCACGACCTCGACCTCGGCGCTCTCCGGCACATGCAGCTCGCCGTCGTCGGTGCGCCGGCCGAGTGTCACGACGGGCGCGTGCTCGAGGAGCACGACCGTGTCGGGGATCGCGCCCTGTGAGACGGCCGCGGCCAGCGAGCGCTGGAGATCCCACGCCTCCATGTACGGCGTCACGCCGAGGTTCAAGAGATACGCGGGCCGCGCCACGACCTCAGCCTAGTCCCGGTCGAACGAGCCGCGGGCTAGTACGACGCTTCATCCCAGGTCTCCAGGCGCTGCCTGAGATCCCTGAGGAAGCGGCCGGCGTAGGCGCCGTCCACGAGGCGGTGGTCGTACGTGAGCGTCAGGTTCATGATCGGCCGGATCGCGATCACGTCCTGGCCCATCTCGTCCTGGATCACCCACGGGCGCTTCACGACCGCGTACGTGCCGAGGATGCCCGACTGCGGCTGCGAGATGACGGGCGTCCCGTGGAACGTGCCGTAGCCGCCCGGGTTCGTGATCGTGAACGTGCCGCCGGCGACCTCGTCCGGGAGGAGCTTCTTGTCACGTGCGCGGGCGGCGAGGTCGACGACGCCCTTCGCGATCCCGAGCAGGTTCAGCGTCTCCGCGTTCTTCAGCACCGGGACGATGAGGCCCTTGCCGTCGGTGAGCTCGACCGCAAAGCCGAGATTCACGAACGGGCGGGTGACGATCTGCCCGTCGCGGATCTCGCCGTTGACCCACGGGTAGTCCTTGAGCGTCTCGACCGTGGCGCGCGCGACGAACGCGAGGTACGTCGGGTTCACGCCGTAGGCCGCCTGGTACTCCTTCTTCAGCTTCTCGCGGATCGCGACGACCCTCGACATGTCCACCTCGATCGCCGAGGTGACGTGCGCGGAGGTGTCGAGCGAGCGGCGCATGTGCTCGGCGATGCCCCGGCGCATCGCGGACATCGGCTCGAACTGCTCGCCTTCCTGTGCCACCGGCGCGGGAGCCGCCGCCGGGGCGGGTGCAGCCGCTGCGGGAGCCGGCGTTGCCGGAGCCGGAGCTTCGGGCGTCGTGGGCGCAGGCGCAGCCTGCGCTCCTCCGGACTCGATGAACGCGAGGATGTCCTTCTTCGTCACGCGGCCGCCGCGGCCGGTGCCGGAAACCTGTGTCGGATCCACGTTGTTCTCGGCCGCGATGCGTGCGACGACGGGCGAAACGAACGTCTTCTCGCCGCCGCCGTTCACCGGCGCGGGCGCGGGCTCGGTGGGTGTGGGCGCAGCCGCGGGCTCGGGGGCAGGGGCCGGAGCGGGCGCCTCCTCGGCGACCGCGGTCTCGCCGTCGGCGCTCGAGGCGGCCTCGGTCTCCTCGGCGGCCTGGGCGGTCGCGGGCTCGGGCGGGGTCTCCGCCGGCGCGACCTCGGCGCCCTCGGGCGCGATGACCGCGAGCCGGGTGCCGACGTCGACCGTCTCGCCCTCCTGGACGAGGATCTGCTGTACGACGCCGGTGGCCGGGCTCGGCACCTCGGTGTCCACCTTGTCGGTGGAGATCTCGAGGAGCGGCGCATCGGCCTCGATCGTCCCGCCCTCCTGCACGAGCCACTTCGTGATCGTCCCCTCGGAGACGGAGACGCCCATCTGGGGCATCACCACGTCCACTGCCGTCTGTGTCGCCATAGGGCCTAGTACTCCGCCAGCTCTCTCAGGCCTGCGACGACGTCGTCGACCTGCGGGATGTACGCCTTCTCGAGCGGCGGCGAGAACGGCACCGGTGTGTCCGGCGCGGTGACGCGCTTGACGGGCGCGTCGAGATCCTCGAACGCCTCCTCGGTGATCGTCGCCGAGATCTCGGCGCCGAAGCCGCCGGTGCGGGTGTCCTCGTGGAGCACCATGACCTTGGACGTCTTCTTCACCGATGCGAGCACCGCGTCACGGTCCCACGGGAGGATCGTCCGCAGGTCGATGACCTCGACCGAGACGCCGTCGGAGTCGAGCGTCTGCGCGGCCTCCTCGGCGGTGTAGACCATCGCGCCCCAGGTGACGACGGAGATGTCCGACCCTTCGCGGGCGATGCGCGCCTCGCCGAAGGGCACCGTGTAGCGCTCTTCCGGCACCTCGTCCTTGATGCGGCGGTAGAGGTGCTTGTGCTCGAAGTAGAGAACCGGGTTCGGATCCTCGATCGCGCTCGTCAGGAGGCCCTTGGCGTCGGCGGGCGTGGCCGGGCAGACGCACTTGAGGCCGGGGATGTGCGCGAAGCTCGACTCCGGGTTCTGCGAGTGGAACGGGCCGCCCGAGAAGCCGCCGCCGGACGGGAGCCGGACGACGATCGGGATCGGCGTGCCCGCGCGGTAGAACTGCTTGGCCGCGACGGTGACGAGGTGGTCCCACGCGCACGAGATGAAGTCCGCGAACTGCATCTCCGCGACGGGGCGGAGGCCCATCATCGCGGCGCCCGTGCAGCTGCCGACGATCGCGGTCTCGGAGAGCGGCGCGTCGATCACGCGCCACGGGCCGAACTCCTCCTGGAAGCCCTGCGTCACCTTGAACGCGCCGCCGTAGACGCCGACGTCCTCGCCGATCACGTACACGCGCTTGTCGCGCTGCATCTCCTGACGGAGGCTGTCGGAGATCGCCTGGAGGTAGGTCTTGACGGCCATTACTTGTGGTGGGGCGTGTCGAGGTCCTCGACCGAGGCGAACACCCGGTCCGTGACGGTGGAGGGGTCCGGCAGCGGGCTCTCGTCGGCCAGCGCCATCGCGTCGTTCAGCGTCTTCTTGATCCGGGCCGCGATCTCACCCTCCTCCTCGTCCGTCAGCTCGGCGTTGTCGCGAAGCCACGTCCGGAACCGCTCGATCGGGTCGTTCTTGGCCCACTCCTCGAACATCTCCTTCGGGACGTACGAGGCGTCGTCGTGCACCGCGTGGCCCTCCATGCGGAGCGTCATGCACTCGATGAGCGTCGGGCCCTCGCCCGCGCGCGCCTTCTCGATCGCGCGGCGGGACTCGCGGTAGACGGCGAGCACGTCGGTGCCGTCCACGACGACGCCCTCGAAGCCGTAGCCCTCCGCCCGGTCGGCGAGGTGCTCGCACGCGTACTCGATGTGCGTCGGCGTGGAGTAGGCCCACTGGTTGTTGTCGCAGATGAAGACCATCGGGAGCCGGCGCGTGCCGGCGAGGTTCATCGCCTCGTGCACGTCGCCGCGCGCGGAGGCCCCCTCGCCGTACCAGCCGACCGCGACGCGTGGCTCCTCCCGGATCCGGAAGGCGAGCGCGCAACCGACCGCGACGGGGAGCATCGCGGGCAGGTGGCTGACCATGGCGATCAGGCCGAGGTTCGAGTCGGCCATGTGGACGTTCCCGTCCCGGCCGCGCGTCGGCCCGCCCTCGCGGCCCATGTACTGCGCGAAGATCCGCCAGGGCTCGACGCCGCGCGTGACGTGGACGCCCATGTCGCGGTGAAGCGGCGTGCCGACGTCGTTCGGGCCCATGGCCGTCGCGACACCCACGGCCGCGCCCTCGTTGCCGCGGCCCGTGTAGAAGGAGCCCGGGATCTTGCCCTGCTTGTAGAGGATGTGGCCGCGCTCCTCGATCGCGCGCGTGACCAGCATGTTGCGGTAGACGGCGAGCAGGTCCTCGCGGTCGAGGCCCACCTCGCGGACCTCCTTCAACGAGCCGACCGGCTCGGCTTCACGCGCAATCGCCATTCCTGTCCTCTCTCCTTGGGCCGACGAGGGCAACTCTAGCGTCTCGGCCCGGGCCGGTCCGGCAGGATGGACGCATGGGCAAGGCCTCGAACTGGCTGCGCGAGGAGCGCCGGCGAACGCTCGGCGACTGGGTCGCGTTCTGCCTCGGCTGCGGCCACGCGCAGCGCTACATCGCCGAGGGCGAGGCCGAGCTGCCCGGCGCCTGTCCGCAGTGCGGCGGCGAGCTGCGGGTGCGCTGCCCGGAGTGCGGCGCGCGGATCGCGTCGATGTTCGCCGTCGAGTGCGAGGAGTGCGGCGGCGAGCTCCGTCCGGCCGCGCCGGGCGGCGTGACCATCCGCAAGCTCGGGAAGTAGCGCGCCCTAGCCGGGGTGGAACGCGGAGAAGCCCGGGTGGAGGATCTCCGAGAAGTGGATCGTCGTCACGGTCGTGTCCGACGTGACCTCGCGGTTGTAGAGCTGCGAGAGGAACTTGGCCATCTCCTCGGGGCGGCGGATCTCCGGGTTGTCGTGCTCGATCTCGCGCGGAGAGAGCTCGCCGAGGTTCTTCACCTCGACCTTGTCGATCACCGCGTCGAAGATCCGCTCGCGCGGGCCGAAGCGGGTGCCGACGAGCACCTGGACGACCATGCCCTTCTTGTACTTCCCGGACTTGTCGCCGAGCCGGATGGTCGCCGTCTTCCTGCGGGAGCGGAGCTGATCCGAGACGATCGGGGAGTAGAAGTTGAGGGCGTACATAGAGGCGATCCGCGCTCACGCGGCGTCCGCGGCATCTTAGAGCGTCCGGGCGTCCCCTTCGACTTCCGCGAGGGCGCGCTCGGCCATCTCGCGCTCGCCGCCGTAGGCAAGGAGCTTCGGCGCCTCGGCGAGCGGCAGCCAGCGCGCCTCGTCCACCTCGATCGCGAACTCGGGGTCGATCGCGCCGAGCCGGCCCCGCTTCGCGCGCACGAGGAAGAAGCTCACGACCTTGAAGATCCGCTCGCCGTCCCAGGTGTAGACGTACTTCACGTCGCCGAGCTTCGAGACCACGGTGCCCTCGATCCCGGTCTCCTCCTCGACCTCGCGCACCGCCGTGGCCGCGGGGTCCTCGCCGGGCGCGATGTTCCCCTTCGGGAGCGCCCAGACGCCGGGCTTGCGGCCGCGCGGGTGGATCGCGGCGAGGTGCCAGCCGCCGCGCAGCTTCCGGACGACCACGCCGCCTGCGGAGAACTCGCGCCGCATCGCCCGATGGTAGGGCAGGGTCGGCGTTCGCCAGAGCGAACCATGCGCTGTGCCTCGCGAGATCAGCATGCGCCGGGTCCTCGGCAACGAGGCCGGCCTGACCATCCGCCGTGCGGTCCTGATCATCGCGACCGTGACGACGCTCGTGACGGTCGTCGCGGGCATCCTCATGCGGCAGATCGACAGCGCCAGCTTCGACACGATCGGCCAGGGACTCTGGTGGGCCGTCCAGACCGTGACGACGGTCGGGTACGGCGACAAGGTGCCAGAGTCGCCCGCCGGGCGCATCCTGGCTGCGATCGTGATGCTGACGGGGATCGGGTTCATCACCGTGATCACCGCGTCGGTCACCGCGGCGTTCGTGGAGGCCGCCCGGCGGCGAATGGGACAGGCCGATGCGCATGCGACCATCGTGAAGCTCGACGACCTCGTCGAGCGGCTCGACCGGATCGAGAAGAAGATCGACGCGCCCAGGCCGTAGCGCCGGTCGGGCCAGGTAGCGTCGGCGCCATGCGCCGCCTGCTCCTCGTCGTCGCCGCCGTGGTCGTCGTGGACACGATGCTGTTCGCGGCGCTCACGCCGCTCCTGCCGGACTACGCGGAGGACTTCGGGCTCTCGAAGACGGGCGCCGGGCTCCTCGTCGCCTCGTATGCGTTCGGCGTGCTCCTCGGCGCCGTGCCGGCTGGGATCGTCGCCTCGCGGGTCGGGCCGAAGCGCGCGGCGCTCGCGGGGCTTCTCGTGATCGGCGCGGCAAGCCTCGGGTTCGCATTCGCGGACAGCGCATGGACGCTCGGGCTCGCGCGGTTCGCGCAGGGCCTTGGCAGCGCGCTCTCGTGGGCCGGCGGGCTCTCCTGGCTCATCGCCGCCGCACCGCGCAACCGGCGCGGGGAGATGCTCGGCACCGCGCTCGGCGCCGCGATCTTCGGCGCGCTCCTCGGCCCTGTCCTCGGCGGCGTCGCCTCGCTCGTCGGGACGCGGGCCGCGTTCACCGGAGTCGCCGTGATCTCGGTGATCGTCGTGGCGATCGGGGCCCGCGTCCCGGGCGCGGCGCGGAGCTCGCCGAGCCTCGGCGCGCTCCAGCGGGCGTTCGGCGACCACCGGTTCCTCGGCGGGATGTGGCTCATGTTCCTCGCCGCGCTCCTCTTCGGGACGATGTCGGTCCTCGCGTCGCTCAAGCTCGACGAACTCGGCTGGGCTGCGATCGGGATCGGCGCGCTCTTCTTCTGCTCCGCGGGCCTCGAGGCCGTGCTGAACCCGTTCATCGGGCGGATGGCCGACCGGCGCGGGGCGCTCGCGCCGCTCCGGATAGCCCTTCCTGTCGGGATCACGGTCGCGCTCGCGCTCGGCTGGGCCGACCGCGCCCTGGTCCTCGCCGCGCTCGTCCTCGTCGCCGCCGTCTCGTGGGGCACGTTCTTCACGCCCGGCCTCGCGCTCCTCTCGGAAGGCGCCGAGCGGGTCGGCCTCGCGCTCCCGCTCGCCTACGGCGTGATGAACGGCGCGTGGGCGCTCGGCGCGATGGCGGGGCCCGCGCTCGGCGGCCTGCTCGGCGAGACGGTCGGCGATCCGGTCGCCTACAGCCTCGGCGCGCTGGCCTGCGCTGTCACGCTTCTCGGCGTCATCCGCGCCTCCCAGAGCGTCGGCACTCTCGGTGCGAGAGTGCCAGAACATTCCTGATCGGCGCTCGCTTGCTTGTGTAGCATGGGTGTCGGCACTCCGAAGCTGCGAGTGCCAGCCACCGGACACACAAGGCCGAAAGGAGGGCCGCATGGACCTGAAGCCGCTTGGCGATCGCTTGATCGTCGAGGCTCTCGACGAGGAGGACACCACTGACAGTGGGATCGTCCTGCCCGACACGGCGAAGGAGAAGCCGCAGCGGGGACGCGTCCTCGCCGTGGGCCCCGGCTCGCGGAACGAAGACGGGGAGTACGTCCCGATCGACCTCGCCGAAGGCGAGGAGATCATCTACTCCAAGTACGGCGGGACCGAGATCAAGCTCGGCACCGACGAGTACCTGATCCTGCGCGAGTCCGATGTGCTCGCGAAGGTCGTTGGCACCCGCGAGCCCGCGGGCGCGAAGGCTTAGTCAAAGAGAGGTGAATGCATGGCTCACAAGGAGCTGAAGTTCGACGAGGAAGCGCGTCGCGCGTTGCAGCGCGGCGTGGACACCCTCGCCGACGCTGTGAAGGTGACGCTCGGCCCGAAGGGCCGCTACGTCGTGCTCGACAAGAAGTTCGGCGCCCCGACGATCACGAACGACGGCGTGACGATCGCACGTGAGATCGAGGTCGAGGACGTGTTCGAGAACCAGGGCGCGCAGCTCGTCCGCGAGGTCGCCACGGCGACGAACGACGTCGCCGGCGACGGGACGACGACCGCGACCGTCCTCGCCCAGGCGATCGTCCGCGAGGGACTCAAGAACGTGTCGGCCGGCGCCGGCCCGATGTCGCTCAAGCGCGGCATCGAGCAGGCCGTCGAGCTGGTCGTCGAGGATCTCAAGTCGCAGTCGAAGGAGATCTCGGGCAAGGAGGACATCGCCCGGGTCGCCACGATCTCCGCGCGCGAGCGCGAGATCGGCGACGTGATCGCCGACTCGATCGAGAAGGTCGGCAAGGACGGCGTCGTGAACGTCGAGGAGGGCCAGACCTTCGGCCTCGAGCTCGAGTTCACCGAGGGCATGCAGTTCGACAAGGGCTACCTGTCCCCGTACATGATCACGGACCCCGAGCGCATGGAGGCCGTGCTCGACGACCCGTACATCCTGGTCGCGAACCAGAAGATCGGCGCGGTCAAGGACGTCCTCCCGGTGCTCGAGCAGGTCATCCAGGCCGGACGCCCGCTGCTCATCGTGGCGGAGGACGTCGAGGGCGAGTCGCTCGCCACGATCGTCGTCAACAAGCTGCGCGGCACGTTCACCGCCGTCGCGGTCAAGGCCCCCGGCTTCGGCGACCGCCGCAAGCGCATGCTCGAGGACATCGCGATCCTCACCGGCGCCGAGGTGATCACCGAGGAGATGGGCCTCAAGCTCGAGAACACGAAGATCACCCAGCTCGGCCACGCCCGCAAGGTCGTCGTCACGAAGGACACGACGACGGTCATCGACGGGGCCGGCGATCCTGAGGGGATCAAGGGCCGCATCAAGCAGCTCAAGTCCGAGATCGAGAACACGGACTCCGACTTCGACCGCGAGAAGCTCCAGGAGCGCCTCGCGAAGCTCTCGGGCGGCGTCGCCGTCGTGAAGGTCGGCGCGGCCACCGAGACGGAGATGAAGGAGAAGAAGC
The DNA here is from genome assembly GCA_963720515.1 of uncultured Actinomycetes bacterium. GTDB lineage: Bacteria > Actinomycetota > Thermoleophilia > Gaiellales > Gaiellaceae. The sequence goes on from OY970397.1 coordinate 2,056,261, forward strand.
ACCGCGTCGAGGACGCGCTGCAGGCCACCCGGGCCGCCCTCGAGGAGGGCATCGTCCCGGGCGGCGGCGTCGCGCTCCTGAACGCCGCGGGCTCGATCGACCTCGAGAAGTTCGAGGGCGACGAGAGGACGGGCGCCGCCATCGTGGTGCGCTCGCTCGAGGAGCCGATTCGCCAGCTCGCCTACAACGCGGGTCTCGAGGGCTCCATCGTCGTGAACAACATCCGCACCGGGACGAAGGGCCACGGCCTGAACGTCGACACCGGTGTGTACGAGGACCTCGTCAAGGCCGGCATCATCGACCCGACGATGGTCACGCGCTCGGCGCTCCAGAACGCCGCGTCGATCGCGAAGAACATCCTCACCACCGAGGCCGTCGTGGCCGAGGCGCCCGAGAAGCAGCCGGCCATGGCCGGGATGCCGGGCGGCATGGAAGGGATGATGTAGCCCTTCCGCTCACGCGGAAGCGCTTCGAAGAGGGCCCGGCGCATGCCGGGCCCTCTTCGTTAGCTGGGCCGGTAGGCCCGGTCAGTTGGTGAAGCAGCCGGAGTCGTCGCCGACGACGACCGTCTTCGAGCGGGTTCATCGCTGCTTCGATCCGGTCGGCGTCGGGATCGACGTCGTAGTCCTGGAGGCCGTCCACCACCGTCATGATCACGGGGGTGACGCCGGGCCCGCGGGACGTGAGGCGGTAGCGCTCGCCGTTCGCCGGAGGCCCGGGCGGTCCGGCCGGATAGCCGCCGTAGCGGTTGCGCTGGACGAACATGTAACAGAAGTGCCCGGGCGACCCCTTGCGCCGCGCGAGGAACGAGTTCTCGCGCTTCCAGCCTGCGCCGAGCCGCGAGTTGTACGTGTCCAGGAAGATCAGGCGGCCGTACGTGTCGAGCGGCTCGCCGGAGAGCGAAGACTTGTAGCCGAAGACGGCCTTGCCGCGATACGTGAGCCGGCCGAAGAGCTCGTGGTAGCGGAAGCTCATGACCCAGTCCGCGTACACGTCGAGCTTGGGGAGCTCGCCCGTCCAGTGCGAGAGCTGGAGCTCGCGGGCGCGGTGGCGGGGGAGCCAAGGGTCGACGCCCAGGTTGGGGAGCAGGCGCTTGAACTGCTGCAGCGCCCAGTAGCTGCCGTCCGGCGCCTTGCACGCCGCCACGAACCACGGAAGCTTCGGCCCGTCGTAGCGGCCGGCAGCGGTTCTTCATGGTCTTCCAGAGCGGAGAGCCGAGCTTCTTGAAGCCGCCCGAGTAGTCCACCCTGAACTTGACCTGCGGGCGCGTCGCCGACGGCGGGCGGGCGTTCAGCGCGCCCCAGTAGACGACGTGCCAGCGCCGGCCTGCCTTTGAGTAGTCCACGACCGCGTGGCCCTTCGCGTCGACGCGCAGGGCGACGTTCGAAGCGTTGTCGGCGACCTTCTCGCTCGCCGAGGCGGTTCCGGGAAGGCCGAACCACGCGACCAAGGTCGCGAACGCCGCGAGCGCCATGAGCTGACGGCGGCTGACAGTCCCGAGAAGGCCGGCCACGAAGCCTGTATCGGCGGGGCTCTCCGGTGGCGCGCTCCCTGGTTTGAGGGAAGGTGCGGCTGTGACCCGGGTGCGGCGCGGCATACTGGCCCCGTGCCCGCAGAACCGGTATTCGCACCCCTCGCGCGCGCGTATGTAGGGGTCCGCGGCCCGGGCGCCGAGGACTACCTCCAGCGCATGGTCTCGAACGACGTCGAGGCCCTCTCGGCGGGGGAATCGTGCGAGGCGCTCCTCCTGACCGCCAAGGCGCGGGTGATCGCGGTGCTCGATGGTGGTGCGGCGCGCCGACGAGGACTTCCTGCTGATCACCGAGGCCGAGCTCGGCGACGTCGTGCGCGACCACCTCGTGCGGTTCCGCTTCGCGGCGCGGGCCGAGATCGAGGCCGAGGAGCATTCGAGCGTCCTCGTGCTCGGCGCGGAGCCGCCGCCGGGCGGGCTCGCGGTGTCGACCTCGTCCTACGGCTCGCCCGGGTTCGAGCTCGTGGACGCGGGCGTGCCCGAGGGTGCGAGCCAGATCGACGAGGACGAGCTCGAGGTGCTCCGCATCCGCGCCGGAACCGCCCGGGTCGGCCACGAGATCGACGACCGCGTGCTCCCGGCCGAGGCAGGCCTCGTCGAGCGGGCGGTGAGCTTCACCAAGGGCTGTTACCCGGGCCAGGAGCCGATCGCCCGGCTCGAGTACCGCGGCCACGCGAACCGCGGCCTCCGGGTGCTCGAGCTCGACGCGCAGGAGCCGCCCGCGCGCGACACGGACGTGCTCCTGGGCGAGAAGAGCGTCGGCCGTGTGACGAGCGCAGCGCGCGAGGACGGCCACGTCGTGGCGCTCGCCTACGTCCGTACGGAGGTGCCGGCCGACGCGGTGCTCGCCGTCGGGGGCGCCCAAGCTAGGCCGGTACACTAGGTCGCCGCGCGCCCGTAGCTCAGGGGATAGAGCGCAGCCCTGCGGAGGCTGAGGCCAGAGGTTCGAATCCTCTCGGGCGCACTTCCGACCGAAGTCCGCCGTCCGCTTCGCGGTCGGCATGACGACTTCGGTCGGGTCGAGTCGGACGCGAGCTGCGACGGCGTGGCTCGCGTGCCGATCCTCCGAGCAACGAGAGCGCCGGGAAGCCCGCCGCTCGTGTCGAAGCCCAACCAGGTAGACGCGCGTCTGATGAGGGCTCCCAACCCACCCCCATCCGCGCTCAGCCTATCGCCGGAATTCGCGCGTGTCTGTCACCGAAGTGCGCCGATTCTGTGCCGCTAATCCATCAGCACGACCACGGCGTCCGGCTCGACCCGGGTCTCGTAGCGGCGTACGGGCCGGTCGCCGTGCAGGCACGCGCCGGTCTCGATGTCGAAGCGCCACAGGTGGTACGCGCAGGTGAGGACGCCGCCCGCGAGGTCGCCGTGCACGAGCGGGTTGCCCTCGTGCGGGCACGCGGCGTCGAGGGCGTAGGCCCGCTGGCCGTCGAGGAAGACCGCGATCCCGGCCACCTGTGCGCGGCGGTCGGGCCCGAAGGCCTCGAGCGGGACACGGAGCGCGCCAGCCATGCGCCCTAGACTACGCGGCTCCTTGGCCCTCCTCCTACGTGAATCCGAGGTCGAGGAGCTGCTCCCGCCGGCCGACGCCGTGGTCGCGATTGAGGAGTGCTTCGCGCGCATCGCCCGCGGCGCGGTGGAGATCCGCCCGCGCTTCCGGCTGCGCCTCGAGGAGGGCAGGCTGAACACGATGGCCGCGGTCGACCTCGAGCTCGGCGTCGCCGGCCTCAAGAGCTACGTCGCGTTTGCCGAGGGCGACCGCTTCCTCGTCACGCTCTACGCGACCGACCGGCCCGAGCTTCTCGCCCTCATCGAGGCCGATCGCCTCGGCCAGCGGCGCACCGGGGCCGCGAGCGCCGTCGCCGTCCGCCATCTCGCGAAGTCCGACGCCACGACGCTCGGCGTGATCGGCTGCGGGTGGCAGGCGGAGAGCCAGGTCGAGTGCATCCGCGCGGCGCTCCCCGGGATCGAGACTGTCGTCGTCTTCTGCCGGAACGAGGAGCGGCGCCGCGACTTCGCCGAGCGGCTCGGCACCGAGGAGGCCGAGTGGTACCGCGACGCGGCCGAGCAGGACATCGTCGTCACGGTCACGTCCTCGCGCGACCCCGTGCTTCGCGGCGAGTGGCTCCGTCCCGGCGCCCTCGTCTGCGCGGTCGGCGCGAACCGGATCCAGTCGCGCGAGCTCGACAACGCCGTGCTCGAGCGCGCGACCTTCGTCTGCTGCGACTCGCGCGAGCAGGCGCTCCTCGAGGCCGGCGACCTGGTGGAGCCGGTCGAGCGCGGCGTCCTCGACTGGCTCGAGGTGCACGAGCTCTCCGAGGTCGTCGCGGGCGAGGTGGTCGGCCGAGCCTCCGACGACGACATCGTTCTCTTCAAGAGCCTCGGCATTGCGGCGGAGGACCTCGCGGTCGGGAAGCTCGTCCTCGACCGCGCCCGCGAACGCGGGATCGGGACCGAGATTTAGTGCCGCGCTAGCTCTTCGGGCGCTCGCGCGCCGTGGCCGCGGTGTCCTCGCCGATCGCGCGGATCACCTCGGGGCGGTCGAGCAGCTTGTGGCGCTGCTCGTCGGTCGTGCGGTTCTTGAGATACGGATCCTCGAGGATCTCGTTGATGTCGCGGCCGAGCTTGTGCTCGCGCACGACGTACGCGGCGAGCGCCTCCTCCTTCGAGATCCCGCGCTGGACCTCGTCGGACTCGCCGTCGTCATCGCGCCCGAAGAGGCGGCTGAAGAATCCCACGGGCCGATTGTATCCTTGGAGGCGTGCTGCACTCGGGGGCGATGAGGTTCGCTGAACGGACGCTCCACGGCGTCGGTGAGGACGGTGCCCGCGACGAGATCGTCGTCTGGATCGAGCGGCGCCCGGGCGCGCTCTGGGCGGTCGGCCGTGCCGTCAACTTCCGCGAGCGGACGAACGGCGCCACGCGGTCGGACGATTACGTGTTCGAGGGCTTCGAGCTCGGCGACGCGCTCGAGTCCGCGAACGGCTGTCTCGAGGACGACCTCTCCGTCTCCGAGGAGGAGGGCGTGAACGAGCACGTCCTGCCGTTCACCGAGGACGAGCTCCTGAAGCCGCTGGAGCAGTGGTTCTTCGGCCATCGCGGCCAGTAGCGCGCTAGGCCACGCCGATCTGCCCGGCGAGCTCGCGTGAGATCGCGTGCTCGCGGTCGTCCACCGTGACGAGCACCGGGTCGCCGTTCGGCACCGACGCGCCCATGCGCACGCGCCGGCCGGGCACGAGCGTGAGCTCGGCGAGATGGCGGAGGACCGCGGCGTCGCCGTCCGGGACGCGCCGCACCGTCGCCTCCTCGCCCGGTGCGAGCTCGGCCAGCGGGCGAAGGGTCGCGCGCGCCAGCTTCAGCTCGGCGTCGGGGATCGGGTCGCCGTGCGGATCATGCGTCGGGTACCCCAGCGCCTCGTCGATCTTGCGCTCGAGCTCCTCGGAGATCACATGCTCGAGCCGGTCGGCCTCGGCGTGGACGGCGTCGATCGAGAGCCCCAGCGTCTCCGCGAGGTACTGCTCCAGGAGCCGGTGGTGGCGGATCACCTCGAGCGCGATCAGCTCGCCCTCCCGGGTCAGCTCGGCGCCGTGGTACGGGGCGTGTACGACGAGCCCGAGCGCCGCGAGCTTCTTCAGCATCGAGGTCGCCGAGGAGGGCGCGACGCCGAGCCGGCGCGCGATCGCGGACGTCGTCGCCCGTTCGCCCTCGGCGCCGAGCTTGTAGATCTCCTTCAGGTAGTCCTGGATCGCCTCGCTGAGCTCGTGGCTCGACATGGGGGAATCGTAGATCGGTTGGCCATTAGCGCCTCTCGCTACGAGGCCGTCCGCAGGTTGGTACCCTCGCCGCCTTGCTGATTCGCCTCGGACACAGCCCGGATCCTGACGACGCCTTCATGTTCTGGGGCCTGGCCTCGGGCACCGTCGATCCGCGCCAATTCGAGTTCGAGCACGTCCTCAAGGACATCCAGGGGCTCAACGAGTGGGCGCTCGAGGGCCGGCTCGAGGTCACCGCAATCTCGCTGCACGCCTACCCGTACGTGCAGCAGCACTACGCGATCCTGCCGCACGGGGCGAGCATGGGCCGCGGCTACGGGCCGATCGTTGTCGCCCGCGAGCCGCTCGACCCGGAGGCGCTGCGGGACATCGAGATCGCCGTGCCGGGCCGGATGACGACCGCGTTCCTCGCCCTCCGCCTCTTCCTCGGGTCGGAGTACTCCTACCGCGAGGTGCCGTTCGACCAGATCATCTGCGAGGTGAAGCAGGGCCGCGCGGAGGCGGGGCTCCTCATCCACGAGGGCCAGCTGACGTACGCGCAGCACGGGCTCCAGCGCGTCCTCGACCTCGGCGACTGGTGGGAGATCGAGACCGGGCTGCCGCTGCCGCTCGGCATCAACGTCGCGCGGCGCGACCTCGGCGAGGAGACGCTGCACGAGCTGTCCGAGGTCCTCGCCGAGTCGATCGAGGCCGGGCTCGACAACCGGCCGCAGGCACTCAAGTACGCGATGCAGTTCGGCCGCGGGATCGACCCCGAGCTGAACGACCGGTTCGTCGGCATGTACGTGAACCGGCTCACGCAGGAGTACGGCGACGAGGGCAAGCAGGCCGTCGAGGAACTCCTCGACCGCGCCGAGCGCTCCGGGGCGATCGAGCACCACGTGCGCATCGAGTTCGTCGCCTAGCTAGAGAATCCGGAACGACTCGGCCGACTCGCGGAAGAGCTCGTCGTACTGCTTGCCGGTCTCGGGCACCGTCGTGTACGTGACGATGTACGCGTTGCCGTCGCGGATGAAGGCGTACTGGACGTACTCGAGCGTGCGTCCCGCCTGCTTGATCGAATACGAGAACTGCGCCGCGTCGCCGCCCGGGAGCGTGACCTTCTCGACCTTCGGGCTCGCTCCGAGGGCCGACGACACCGACTTGCTCGCCGCCTCGGCGTAGGCGTCGAGCGTGATCGTCGCGGGGACCGGCTCCACGACGACGTTCATGCTGGTCGAGAAGTCGCCGGTGGTCTTCGGGTCGGCCGCGACGAAGCGGACCTTCGTGCCCGTCTGGCGCATCGCGTCGAAGATGCGCTTCATCGTCGCGTTGTCGCCGGCGGCCTTCTCGATCCCCTCGGCGGTGGTGTCGCTGTCGATCCCCTTCCAGGTCTTCGGTGCGCCGATCGCGAACCCGGCCGAGTCGACGGTGTAGAGGGTGAGGTTCCCCGACGTCTCGGTGGTGGCCGTCCGGGCTGCGCCGGTCCCGGTTGATCCGGCGCCGCTCCCGCCGTCGCTGCCGCAGCCGCCGGCGAGCGCCGCGGCGAGCGTGGCGACGAGCAGGGGCTTCGAGGCGCGGGCGAGGAGCATCGCCATAGACTGAGCCGCATGCCGGATGCCGTGATTCTCTCTGCCGTTCGCACGCCGATCGGGCGTTACGGCGGCGCGCTCGCCGGCGAGCGGCCGGACGATCTCGCGGCCCTCGTCGTCCGCGAGGCGGTCGAGCGGTCCGGCGTCCCGGCGGGGGAGATCGAGGACGTCTATCTCGGCTGCGCGAACCAGGCGGGCGAGGACAACCGCAACGTGGCGCGCATGGCCGCCCTGCTCGCCGGGCTTCCGCAGGAGGTCGCCGGCATCACGGTGAACCGGCTCTGCGCGTCCGGGCTCTCGGCGGTCGTCGAGGCCTGTCACGCGATCCGCGCCGGCTCGGGCGACCTGTTCGTTGCGGGCGGCGTCGAGTCCATGACGCGTGCGCCGTACGTCACGGGCAAGGCCGCGCGCCCGTTCGAGCGCGGCGACCGCACCGCGTGGGACACGACGCTCGGCTGGCGGTTCCCGAACCCGCGCATGGAGGCGCTCTTCCCGCTCGAGTCGATGGGCGAAACGGGGGAGAACGTGGCCGAGCGCTGGAGCGTGACGCGCGAGGACCAGGATGCGTTCGCGCTGCAGAGCCATCGCCGCTGGGCGGCCGCGCAGGAGGCGGGGCGTTTCGTCGACGAGCTCGTCCCCGTCGGCGACGTCGACCGCGACGAGCATCCGCGGCCGGACACGTCGGCCGAGAAGCTGGCGGCGCTCAAGCCGGCGTTCCGCGAGGGCGGCACGGTCACGGCGGGGAACTCGAGCGGCGTCAACGACGGCGCCGCGGCGCTCGTGATCGCGAGCGAGGAGCGGGCGCGCGAGCTCGGCGCGAAGCCGCTCGGCCGGTTCGTCGCGAGTGCGGTCGCCGGCGTCGACCCACGGGTGATGGGAATCGGGCCGATCCCGGCCGTCCGGAAGGTGCTCGCTCGCGGCGGGATCGAGGTCTCGGACCTCGCGCTCGTGGAGCTCAACGAGGCGTTCGCGTCGCAGTCGCTCCAGGTGATCCGCGAGCTCGGTCTCGACCCGGAACGCGTCAATGTGAACGGCGGCGCGATCGCGCTCGGGCACCCGCTCGGCATGAGCGGCGCCCGCCTCGTGGTCTCGCTTCTGCACGAGCTCGGAAGGCGCGGCGGCGGCTACGGACTGGCTACGCTCTGCGTAGGCGTCGGCCAGGGCCAAGCTGCACTTTTTGAAGGGTCGTAAAGAACTTGCAAGCCTTTGGATACGGGACTTGCCGTTAACTTCCAAGAGCGTATGTTGGCGGTGGACGCGAACGGGGGATCGCGGCCACTGACAGCGTAGGAGCTTTCCCTCCATTTCGGAGGGGCATGGCATCGTCCAGAGAAGCTCCGGGTTGGAAGGGGCCGGCTTTCCTGGTCGCGGCGGCCGCCGCTGCCGCGACCAATTAGCCGGAAAATGGGCGACCTGCAACCACCTCCCGGGGGTCGCCCATGCCGTTATCGTCCCGAGCGATGGCAGTAGCGGCGAAGGAGTACGGCCTGCACATCGGCGGCGAGTCCGTCGAGCCGGCGTCGGGCGACATCCGTGACCTGATCGAGCCCGCGACGGGCGCGGCGCTCGGGCGCGCGGCCATGGCCGGGAACGAGGACGTCGACCGCGCCGTCGACGCGGCGCGCGGGGCGCTCGCGGGCGACTGGGCGCGCGTCTCGCCGAACGAGCGCTCCCGGCTCCTGCATGCGCTCGCCGACGCGATCCAGGCGAACCGGAAGGAGCTCGCCGAGCTCGAGACGCGCAACGTCGGCAAGGCGATCTCGTCGGTCAAGGCCGAGGTCGCGGTCGCTGTCGAGAACTTCCGCTTCTTCGCGTCGACCATCGCGACGATCGCCGGCCGGTCGCACCCGATCGGCGGGTCGCTCCTCTACTACTCGCTGAAGGAGCCCGTCGGCGTCTGCGCGCAGATCGTCCCGTGGAACTACCCGGTGATGATGGCCGCCTGGAAGCTCGCGCCGGCGCTCGCCGCCGGCTGCACGGTCGTCCTGAAGCCCGACCCCGCGACGCCGCTGTCGGCGCTCCGGCTCGCCGAGCTCGCGGAGGAGGTCGGGATTCCGCCCGGCGTCGTGAACGTGGTGCCCGGCGACGGGCCGACCGTGGGCGCCTACCTCGTGTCGCACCCGGGCGTGGACAAGGTCTCGTTCACGGGGTCGACGCGCTCGGGGAGCGAGGTCATGCGCCTCGCCTCGGAGCCCGTGAAGCGGCTCTCGCTCGAGCTCGGCGGCAAGAGCCCGAACATCGTCTTCGCCGACGCGAACCTGGACGACGCGGCGCCGAGCTCCGCGTACGCGATCTACTACTCGGCCGGCCAGAGCTGCGACGCGCGCTCGCGGATCCTCGTCGAGGCGTCCGTCTACGACGACTTCGTCGCGCGGCTCGCGGACGCCGCGGGCAGGGTGGCGGTCGGCGACCCGCTCGAGCCGGAGACGCAGATGGGCTCGCTGATCTCCGAGACGCACCGCGAGAAGGTGCACGGCTACGTCGAGCAGGGCCGCGAGGCCGGCGCGGAGGTCGTCACCGGTGGCGCGCCCAGCGACGGCGAGGGCGCGTTCTACCCGCCGACCGTGCTCGCAAAGGTGGACAACTCCATGTCGGTCGCGCAGGAGGAGATCTTCGGTCCGGTCGTCGTCGCGATCCCGTTCTCAGACGAGAAGGAGGCGATCGCGCTCGCGAACGACTCGCAGTACGGCCTGGTCGCCACCGTGTGGACGCAGGACCCGGCGCGCGGCCACCGTGTCGCTGCCCGGATCAAGGCCGGCACGGTCGGGATCAACATGCCGTACTCGGCGTTCCCGGGCATTCCGTTCGGCGGCTACAAGCAGTCCGGCTTCGGCCGCGAGACCGCCCTCGAGACCCTCGACATGTACCTCGAGTCGAAGGGCGTGCTCGTCCAGACCGGCGCCAAGCCGGTCAATCCGTTCGGCCTCTAGCGCCTGAGCACGAGCAGCGCGCCCGCGGCGAGGAACACGAGCCCGACCACGCGCGCGGGATGCAGCGGGATCCGCTCGACGCCGAACAGGCCGAACGCGTCGATCAGGGCGCCCATGACGAGCTGGCCCGCGACGATGATCCCGATCGTCGCGAACACGCCGATGCGCGGCGGGCTGTACGCGATCGCCGTGACGATCAGCGCGCCCATCACGCCGCCGAGCCAGAGCCACGGCGGCTCCTTGAACGCCGCGGTGACACCGTCGCCGCTACGGACGACGAACGTGGCGCTGACGAGGACGAGCATCGCGACCACCGCGCCGAACGCCGCGGCGTCCACGACGCCGATGCGCCGGCCGAGCGTCGCGTTCACGACGACCTGGATCGAGCCGGCCACGCCCGCGACGAGGGCGAACGCGACCGCACCGGCGTTCCCGGACACGCGCCGAGCCTACTGAGGCGACCGGCTAGCGCCTTCTTGAAGTCGCCGAGGATCTCCGCGGCCGCCCGCTGGCCCGTCTCGACGGCGCCGTTCAGGTAGCCCTGGAAGTCGATCGACGTGTGCTCCCCGGCGAAGTGGCAGTTGCCCTGACGCGTTCGCTCGATCCCCGCGAAGCGCTGGTACTGCCCGACCTTCCAGTACGAGTACGAGCCCTTCGTGAACGGGTTGCCGGTCCAGAAGTCGAGCGTCGCCTTGCCGTTGTAGGTCGCCTTGAGCCCGGGGAGCACCGGCTCGATCTGGTCGAGGAACTGCTTGGCGCGGGAGTCGGGAGTCCCCTTGCCGAAGCTCGCCCCGATCGTGCCGCCCGTGTAGTTCACGAGGATCCCGGACGTGCCCGCCTGCGAGCGCGAGACCTCCCATGTGTTCTGGTAGCCGCGGTCCGAGTACGTCTCGCCGTTCGAGTCGAGCCCGACCCAGTGGCGCCGCGAGAACTGCACGTGGAGCTTGGAGTTGGTGCCCATCCCCTGCTCCTTGATCGCGGTCACCTTGCGCGGCTCGAATCCGGCCTTCGAGTAGTCCACCTCGCGGAGGAGCGTGAACGGCAGCGCGAGGACGACCCGGTCGGCCGTGACCTTGAACGAGCTGCCGCCCTTCGTGAGCTGGAGGTCGAATCCGTTGCCGTTCCGTGCGATCGCGACCAGCTTCGTCCCGAGCGAGATCCGCTCCGGGCCGATCGTGTCCGCGAGGCGGTCCGGGATCTGGTCGTTGCCGCCGCGCACGTGGTACTTCTCGTTCGACTTGCCGAAGATCCGCAGGTTCCCCGGCCCCTGGTAGGCGAGCAGATAGACGAGGTTGAGCGCGCTCTGGACGCTCGACTCGGCGCCGTACTCGATGTTGTAGGCGACGTCGAGGAGTTGGCCGAGCCTCGACCCGATGCCGCCCGGGACCGACTCGTTGATCCAGTCCACGATCGACATCGAGTCGAGCTGGGCGCCCCGCTCGGTCACGGAGTCCCAGGTGGTCGGGAAGCTCGCCGCCGAGGCGTCCATGTGGAGCTTCTGCCAGACGCCCTTCAGGTCGTTCGTGGCCTCGTCGAACGTGTATGGCGCGCCGTCGAAGTAGCCGAGCATCTCCGTGCCCTTCGCCTCGCCCGCGAAGAGGCTGTCGAGCGTCAGGCCGAGGGCTGATGCGAGCTGGCGGATCTGGAGGTGGCCCGTGTCGATGAGCTCGCCGCCGTGCTCGGCGATCTGGCCGTCCGCGAAGGCGCCGCGGATCGTCCAGCAGCGGCCGCCGATGCGGTCGGACGCCTCGTAGACGTCGGCCGCGTAGCCCGCACGGCGCAGGTCGAGCGCGCACGAGAGTCCCGCCAGCCCCGCGCCGACGATGGCGATGCGCGGCGCCGTGGCGGCGTTGGCCGTCGCGCGGCCGAGCGTCCCTGCGAGGGCGAAGCCCGGCGCCGGCGGCGCCGGCCGTGCGGAAGAGGTCGCGGCGCGTGAGTCCGTGCGCGACGGCTTCTTCGGCGGCGATGTCCTGCAGGTGCGCGGCGAGTGGCGTGCGTGCCATTTGGTACTCCCTTCTCCGGGGCCGACAGGCCAATGAGGGTAGGAGATAACGCCGGGGGTTTCCAGGCCCGTTAGCATCGCGGCCGATGGCCGAGCCGACCCACCCGCGCCCCGTCGATCCCGCCGAGCTCGGCTTCGAGAAGATCGTGTACGAGAAGGCCTACCCGCGGGCGACGATCACGTTCAACCGCCCGGAGATCCTGAACGCCTTCGACTACCAGATGCTCCGTGAGATCGCGCGGGCCTGCGAGGACGCGTCCTTCGACGACGAGATCCGCGTCGTCGTTCTGACCGGGGCGGGCCGGGCGTTCTGCGTCGGCGCCGACCTCAAGTCCTGGGCCGACGAGTACCTCGGCAACCCGAACGAGTACTGGAAGTGGTTCGGCGCGTTCAAGGACGCGCACGACCGGCTGCGCGAGATCGGGAAGCCGACGCTCGCGCGCATCAACGGCATGGCGGTCGGCGGCGGCAACGAGCTCCAGATGGCCTGCGACCTCGCCGTGATGGTGGACGACTCGTTCATCCGCCACGTCGGGCCTGAGCACGGCTCCGTCCCGGCGGGCGGCGCGACGCAGTGGCTTCCGATCTTCGTGGGCGACCGCCGCGCGCGCGAAATCGTCCTCATGTGCGAGCCGCTCCCGGCGAAGAAGGCCGAGGAGTGGGGGCTCGTCAACTGGGCCGTTCCCGCGGCCGAGCTCGACGCGAAGGTGGACGCGGTGGTCGAGAACCTCGTCCGCAAGCTCCCGCAGACGACGCGGTACGCGAAGCAGCACCTGAACTTCTGGAAGGACTTCGCGTGGCACGAGACGATCAACCACGCGCGCGACTGGCTCGCCCTCTCGATGGCGACCGAGGAGCCGCAGGCCGCGGTGCGCAAGTTCGTCGACAAGGGCAAGTAGCGGCGCGGAGGATGGCGGCCGCCTTGCGCGTCTCACCGGAAACGCAGTACGCGAAGAGCGACGGCGTCAACATCGCGTACCAGGTCACGGGCGAGGGCCCGCTCGATCTCGTACTCGTTCCGGGATTCTTCTCGCACCTCGAGCTGGACTGGGAGGAGCCCCGCTCGGCGCATTTCCTCGAGCGCCTCTCGTCGTTCTCGCGGCTCATCCGGTTCGACAAGCGCGGGACGGGCCTCTCCGACCGCCCCGCGGGCGTCCCCGATCTCGAGACCCGGATGGACGACGTGCGCGCTGTGATGGACGCGACGTCGTCCGAGCGCGCCGCGCTGCTCGGTTACTCCGAGGGCGGTCCGATGTCCGTGCTGTTCGCCGCGACGTATCCGGACCGAACCAGCGCCCTCGTCCTCTACGGCTCGTACGCGAAGCGCCAGGACCCCGACGACGACTACCCCTGGGCTGACCCACATGAGGTCCGGGTCGCGTACGCGAAGGAGATCGAGGCGAACTGGGGCTCCGAGAGCGACCTGGGCACGATGGCTCCGAACGCCGACGAGGAGCTCGTCCGCTGGTGGCAGGCTCGGGCGCGAGCGGGCGCGAGCCCCGGCGCGGCGCGCGACCTCATCCTGATGAACAGCCTTGTGGACGTTCGCGACGTGCTGCCGACTGTGCAGGTGCCGACGCTCGTCCTCCACCGAACCTTCGATCGCGACTCATCCGTCGACGAGGGCAGGTATCTCGCCGACCACATCCCCGACGCCCGCTTCATCGAGCTTTCGGGCGACCAGCATCTTCCGTGGATCGACGGGGATCAGGTGCTCGACGAGGCGGAGGAGTTCCTGACCGGCGTCCGCCGTGGGCCGACCGTGGACCGCGTGCTCGCGAGCGTTCTCTTCACCGACGTCGTCGGCTCGACGAACCGGGCGGCCGAGCTCGGCGATCACGCCTGGCGGGAGCTGCTTCAGCGGCACGATGCGCTCGTGCGGCACGAGGTCGCGCGCCACGGCGGGATCGTCGTGGACACGTCGGGCGACGGCGTCCTCGCGCGTTTCGACGGTCCCGCGCGCGCCGTCCGGTCCGCGAACGCGATCGTCGACGCGATGCGCGGCCTCGGGCTCGACATCCGCGCGGGCGTGCACACGGGCGAGGTCGAGCTCGTCGGCGACGGGATCGCCGGGATCGCCGTCCACGTCGGGGCCCGGATCGGCGCGCTCGCCGGCGCCGGCGAGGTGCTCGTCTCGAGCACGGTCAAGGACCTCGTCGCCGGCTCGGAGCTCGAGTTCGCCGCGCACGGCGAGACCGAGCTTCGCGGCGTTCCCGGCTCGTGGCGGATCTACGAGGTGGTCGGCTCGTGAGCGAGTCGCTCGTCCTCGTCGAGCGCGAGGACCCGATCGCGGTCGTCACGCTCAACCGGCCCGACCGGTTGAACGCGCTCTCGGACGAGCTCATGGAGGACCTGGTCGCGCGGCTGGCGGAGCTCGACGGCGACGAGGCGGTGCGCTGCATCGTCCTCGCCGGGAACGAGCGCGCGTTCGCCGCGGGCGCGGACATCGGCGAGATGGCCGACGCGTCCGCGATCGACATGCTCTACGCGCGGCGGGTCGAGCGCTGGGATGCGATCCGCAAGCTCTGGACGCCCCTGGTGGCGGCGGTCTCCGGGTTCTGTCTCGGCGGGGGCAACGAGCTGGCGATGAGCTGCGACCTGATCGTCGCGTCGGAGACCGCGAAGTTCGGCCAGCCCGAGACGAGCCTCGGGATCATCCCCGGCGCGGGCGGCACGCAACGGCTCACGCGTGCGGTCGGGAAGGCGAAGGCGATGGACGTGATCCTGAGCGGCCGGATGCTCGACGCGCGCGAGGCGGAGCGGGCCGGCCTCGTGGCCCGCGTCGTGGCGAAGGAAGCGTGGCTCGACGAGGCCAAGCGCGTCGCGCGGGAGATCGCGTCGAAGGGCCCGGTCGCGCAACGCCTCGCCAAGGAGGCCGTCAACCGCGCGTTCGACACGACGCTCGACCACGGTCTCGAGCACGAGCGACGGCTCCTGTATCTCGCCTTCGCGAGCGAGGACGCGCACGAGGGCCTCAAGGCCTTCGGCGAGAAGCGCCCGCCCGAGTTCCGCGGCAAGTAGCTCGCGCAGCGCGACCGGCGCCGTCTTCCCGGGCCGCGTCCCGACCGGCCATGTCCTCTGCGAGGACGCACTCCCCGACGGGGGGAGCGCGGGGCCCCTGCACGAACGCTATCGGCCCAGGGGTCGTGCGATCGTGCCGAAACCGTCACGGAGGCGTGTCGACTCTCGCGTGCTTACGATGTCCGGCATGACCGCCGCGGCAGGGACAGCCAGGTGAGCGAGCCCGAGGTCCTGAGCGCGCTCGACGGCGGCGTCCTCACGATCACGCTGAACCGCCCCGACGTCCTGAACGCGTTCAACGGCGCGATGCACAAGGCCCTCGGCGCGGCGCTGAAGGAGGCGCGCGATCCCGAGGTGCGCGCGGTCGTCATCACCGGCGCCGGACGCGGCTTCTGCGTCGGGCAGGATCTGTCCGAGTTCCGCGACGACGCGGGCGACATCGGGGCGCGCCTGCGCGGCGCCTACCACCCGAACGTCCTCGCCCTCCGTGCGCTCGAGAAGCCGGTCATCGCGGCCGTGAACGGACCCGCGGCCGGGGCCGGCCTGAGCTTTGCGTGCGGCTGCGACATCCGCATCGCGTCGAGCGCCGCCAGCTTCGTCCCCGCGTTCATCGGCATCGGCCTTGTCCCGGATTCGGGCGGTACCTGGTACGTGACGCAGCTCCTCGGCTACGCGCGCGCGTTCGAGTGGATGACGTCGGGGCGCAAGCTCACGGCCGACGAGGCGCTCGAGTGGGGCCTCGTGTCCGAGGTCGTCGAGCCCGACGCCCTCCCGGGCCGAGCCGCAGAAGTTGCGGCCGGCTACGCGGCTGCGCCGACGCGCGGGGTCGGCATGACGAAGCGCCTCCTCGACCGGGCCGGCACCGCTACGCTCGAGGAGCAGCTCGAGTGGGAGGCCGAGCTCCAGACGGCGGCGACCCGCACCGAGGACTTCTCCGAAGGCGTCGCCGCGTTCCTCGAGAAGCGCGACCCGCGCTTCAGCGGCCGCTAGCCGACGCGCAGGCGGTGAGCCCGAGCTTGCGGGCGAGCTCGTCCGCCTTGGCTTCGTTGCGCGCCGCGTCCCGCGCGATCTCCTGCACCTTCGTCTGATCCTTGGCCGCTGCGGCCGCGCGCATCGCCTCGATGTCGCGGACGTTCTCGTCGTTTCGCGCGAGCCATTGGTTCGCCTGCGACTCGAGCTCCTTCGGCGGCTTGAGCGCCCGGAGCTTGGCCGCGCCCTCGGCCGCGATCGCCTTGGCCTGAACGGCCATCGCCGCGAGCGCGTCGAGGCTCTGGGGCGAGGGCAGCTTGGCGAGCTCGGCGTCGTACTTCGTGCAGAGCGCGTCGGCCTGCTGCGCGTACTCCTCCTTCGAGAGCCGGCTGTCGCCGCCGCTGCATCCCGCGGCGAGCGCAAGGGCGAGGAGCGCGACCGCTGCGGCGCGCATCAGCGGGGCCGGAGCTCGACGACGAGGTCGCACTCGAGCGCGTTCGCGATCTTGAGGAGCGTGTCGATCCGCGGCGGCCGCCCGCCGCTCTCGAGCCGCGCGATCGCGGACTGGGTCGTCTCACAGAGCTCGGCGAGTTGCGCCTGCGAGAGCCCCTGCTCCTTGCGCCGGTCCGACACCTGCTGCGCGATCTGTGCGAAGAACCAGCCGTCCTCGGCCCCGGCGAGCCGGGCGCGGATTCGTTCGATCGGAGGCTGACGCTCCTGGCTCACGGCATATAGCGTAGACGCTATCGCCGCAGAGCGCGCCGCTAGATCGTCTTGAACTGCTCGAACGGCTGGCGGCAGCTCTCGCAGTAGCGGATCGAGCGGCACGGGGTCGGGCCGAACAGGTTGTCGAGCCGCGTCTCCGTGGAGCCGCAGTACGGGCAGCGGAAGGCCCCGCGCTGGATGTCCACCAGTTGGAGTGTCCCGCTCGCAGGGCGCGGGCCCGGTGGGGCGAAGCCGGCCTCGCGGAGCTTCTCGCGCGCCTCGGGCGTGATGCGGTCGCTCGTCCACGGATCCTCGTTCGTGACGACGACCTCGGGCTCGCCGCCGAGCGAGCGCACGGCCTCGGCCATCGCGTCGCGCATCATCTCGAGGGCCGGGCAGCCGAGGAACGTCGGCGTGAACTCGATCCGCACCCGCTCGCCCTCGACCGCGACGTCGCGCACGACACCGAGCTCGACGATCGAGATCACCGGGATCTCCGGATCCGGGATCGCGCCGAGCGCGTCCCAGACCTGCTCGGTCGTCACCACGTGGCCCCCGGCACCGAGCGGCGCACCATCGTCATCTCGTCCCAGAGCGCCGGCCAGTCGTCCGCGTGCCACCGCGCTCGACCGCGTCGCTCGACGGAGGCTCGAAGCCGGAGAGCCCGGCGAGCGCGCGCTCGACGAACGCGTCACGCTCGGCTCGTCTTCGACGAGGCCGAGCGCGTACGGCCAGAGCTCGTCGAGCCCGGCGGTCAGGTGCTCGCGGCCCTCGTCCGACTCGGCCAGCCGGTCGGCCCACATCTGCGCGTGCATCTGGTGGTAGGCCTCCTCGCGCGCGATCTTCTCGGCGAGGCCCGCCGACGTCGGCGGAGGACGACGCCCGCAGCGCCTCGATGCCGGATCGCGTCCGCGGTCTCGTAGAGGTAGTGCCGCGCGATCGTGCGGGCCCAGTCGGGCACGAGGTCGAAGCTCGACCAACGGCGCGGATCGGTACTCCGCGGGCGCGCGGTCGAACGCGAGCTCGTCCGCGGTCGTCCCGAACTCGGCCGCGGCCAGCTCGTAGAACGCGCGCGCGTGGCCGATCTCGGTCTGCGCGATCGACGAGAACGCGACGTCCTCCTCGAGGAACGGCGCGATGCCCGTCCACTCCGAGTCCCGCCAGCCGAGGACGAGCTCGTCGTCGGCGAGCTCCAGAAGCAGGTCAACGCTTGGAGGTGCCTGCGAGCTCACGGGCCTCCTTGAGCTTCACCTTGAGCGAGTAGCCGTCCACGCGGCGGTAGTCGCGGTCGAAGACGTCGGCGACGTACGGCTCGCGCACCTCCATGATCTCGGCCCGCGGGACGATCCAGAGCGCGAACGACTCGGCGCGCCGGCCGTAGAACTCGCGTGCGTACGCGTCGGCGAAGACCTTGTTCGGCGCCTCGACCGAGCCGCCGTGCTGGAACGCAGCCCCCTCGCGCTCCTGGCGAAAGACCTCCCAGACGGCCACTACGCCGCCTCGGCGAGTACGACCCTCCGCACCCAGGCGGTCTCGTCGCGCGACATGCGCCGGAAGCCGAGGCGCTCGGCCGTCATCGGGCCGTGGCCGGTCACGACCGACTTGAGCTCGTCCCAGTCCGGCTCCGTGTACTCCCAGACGCCGGTCTCCTCGTTCTTCCCGAGCTTCGGGTCGTGGATCTCGAGGCCGAGCTCGCGGATCTGCGGGACGTAGCCGTCGAGGAACTGCTGGCGCGCCTCCTCGTTCTGCTGGCTCTTGATCCGCCAGAGGAACATCGGGTCGCTCTCGGCCGGGATCGGGTTCCCGTGGAACATCATGAGCGGCTGCCACCAGCGGTCGAGTGCCTCCTGGACGAGCTCCCGCTGCTCCTCGGTGCCGGTCATGAGGGCGAGGATCACGTCGCGCCCGTGGAGGATGTGGAACGACTCCTCCCAGCAGATCTTCTTCATGATCCGCGCGTACGGGGCGTAGGAGCACTTGAGGAGCGCCTTCTGGGAGATGATCGCCGCGGCGTCCACGAGCCAGGCGATGACGCCGACGTCGCCCCAGGTCTTCGTCGGGTAGTGGAAGACGTTGTGGAACTTCGCCTTGCCCGAGATCAGGTCGTCGAGGCAGGCCTCGCGCGGCTTCCCGAGATCGGCGACGACCTGGTAGATCAGCTGCGCGTGGCCGGCCTCGTCCTGCACCTTCGCGGTCAGCGCGAGCTTCCGCTGGAGGGTGGGCGCGCGGAGGATCCACTCGCGCTCGGGCAGGACGCCCATGAGCTCCGAGTTGCCGTGCATCTCGATGAACTTGATGAGCTTCGCGCGGTAGTCGTCCGGCATCCAGTCGCCCTGCTCGACCATCCCGCCCGACTGCACGTACTCGACGAATTCGTCTTCCGTCCGCGGCGCCATTTGCTCCTCCTACCTAACGGTCGTTAGGGTGGCCAGATTAGCAGTCCACGCAGGCAAGAGCTGACCCGCCACGCCGCCCGCCTCTTCGCGGAGAAGGGCTACCACGGCACGTCCACGGCCGACCTCGCGAAGGCGCTCGGCGTCCAGAAGGGCTCCCTCTACGCGCACATCGAGGGCAAGCAGGAGCTGCTCTACGAGACCATGCGCGACGGGGCCGCCGCCTTCCACGCGTCGCTCGACGCGATCCCCGAGCGGATCCCCGCCACCGAGAAGCTCCGGCTCGCACTGCGCGGCCACCTCGCGCTCGTCGCCGAGCAGCTCGACGTCGCCACGGTCTTCGTCCGCGAGTGGCGCTACCTCGAGGGCGAGCGGCGCGACGAGATCGTCGCCGAGCGGCGCCGCTACGAGGAGCGGATCCGCGCGCTCTTCCGCGAGGGCCGCGAGGGCAGCGAACTCCGCACCGACCTCGACGAGACCGTCGCTGCGCGGCTCTTCCTCTCGGCGGCGAACTGGGCCTACACGTGGCTTCGGCCCGGCCAGGACACGGACGCGCTCGCCGACGCGTTCTTCGTGCTCATGATCGACGGCATGCGCGGTTACTCGACGCCTGCGTAGCCTGCGCACGTGCGCGCGACGCTGATCGTCAACCCGTGGGCGTCCGGGGTCACGCCGGAGCTGGTCGCCTCCGTGGAGCGGGAGCTCGCCGAGGTCGGGGAGCTCGAGACGCTGCTCACGACCCGGCCCGGCCACGCGACCGAGCTCGCGGCCGAGGCGTCGGAGCGCTCGGAGCGGATCTACGTCTTCTCCGGGGACGGCGGCTTCAACGAGGTGGTCAACGGCGTGCGCAAGGGGACGCCGCTCGGGTTCCTCCCGGGCGGCGGGACGAGCGTCCTCCCGCGTGCGCTCGGCATTCCGCGCGACCCCCTCGCCGCGGCGCGCACGCTCGCCCGGTTCGGCCGCGAGCGGATCATCTCCACCGGACGCGTCGAGGGCACGCTCGACGGCGCGGTGAGCGTCGACCGGCGCTTCGCCTTCGGGGCGGGCGTCGGGCTCGACGCCGAGCTCGTCCGCGCGATCGACAAGCGCGGCCGCGCGAGCGGACGGCGGCCCGGCGACACGGCGTTCGCGCTGGAGCTCGGCCGCTTCCTCGTCGCCCGGCGCGGTCGCGTCGGGCCCGCGCTCACGGTCGTCGGCCATGGGCGCGCGGCGTTCGCGATCGTCGCGAACTGCGATCCGTACACCTACGCGGGCCCGGTCCCGCTGCACGTCGCGCCCAAGGCGCGGTTCGAGCTCGGCCTCGACCTCGCCGCGCCCGCGGAGCTCTCGCCGCTTCGGATCGGCGCGCTGCCCTTCGCGCTCTCCGGCCGCGGGCGGGCCCGCTGGATCCTCCGCGCGCACGACGAGGACGAGCTGCGCATCGAGGCGGACGAGCCCGACTCCGCTCCAGCTGGACGGCGAGGACGTCGGCGACGTGACGGCCGCGACCTTCCGCGCCGAGCGGCATTCGCTGCGTGTGCTCGTGCCGCGATAATGGGCCGCGTGGCGCAGGTTCTCCCGGCGGAGCACGAGTTGCGGCGCGTGATCGGCGACGGGGAGTCCGTCCCCGACGGCGAGGTGGAGGGGCTCACGGAGGCCGACCTCTCGCCCTCTACCGCGACATGGTGCTGCTGCGGACGTACGACGAGCGCTCGGTCGTCTACCACAGCCAGGGCCGGATCGGCACCTACGCGATCTTCTGGAACCACGAGGCGATGCAGGCCGGCTCCGCCTACGCGCTCGGCGACGACGACTGGATCTTCCCGTCCTACCGCGAGTCGGCGATCGGCCTCCTGCGCGGGATGCCGCCCGAGACGGTGCTCTCCTGGTGGCGCGGACACCCGGCGGGCTGGTGGAACCCGGCCGACTACAACGTCGCGTCGATCTGCGTGCCGATCGCGACGCAGGTGCCGCACGCGGCCGGGCTCGCCTGGGGGAAGAAGCTTCGGGGCGAGGACGCAGCCGCACTCGTCTTCTTCGGCGACGGGGCGACCTCGGAGGGCGCGTTCCACGAGGGCGCGAACTTCGCGGGTGTCTTCGGCGCCCCGCTCGTCCTCTTCTGCAACAACAACCAGTGGGCGATCTCGACGCCGGTCTCGGCGCAGACGCATGCCGAGGCGCTCGTGGACAAGGCCTCCGGCTACGGGATCCCGGGCATCCGCGTGGACGGCCTCGACGTGCTCGCGGTCTACGAGGCCACGCGCGAGGCGGTCGAGCGGGCGCGCCGGGGCGATGGGCCGACCTTCATCGAGGCGCTCTCGTACCGCGCGGCCCCGCACGCCACGGCCGACGACCCGAAGGCATACATCGACCTCGAGCGCGTCGAGGAGGAGCGGGCGCGCGAGTGCGTCGGGCGCTACGAGGGCTACCTGAAGCGCGTCGGCGTCCTGACCGACCAGGCGGCCGAGCAGATCCGGGCCGAGGCGGCCGACGTCATGCGCGCCGGAATCGCGGCCGCCGAGGCCGAGCCGCCCGCCGACATCGGACTCGTCTTCGAGCACGCGTACGGCGCCCCGCCGCCCGGGCTCGCCGACGACCTGGCCGAGCTGCGCCGCATCCTCGGAGGCTCCAGTGGCTGAGCGGCTGTTGGTGGAAGCGATCAACGACTGCTTCCATGTCGAGCTCGAGCGCGACCCGGACGTCATGGTCATGGGCGAGGACGTGGGCCGTGCAGGCGGCGTCTTCCGCGCGACCGCCGGCCTGCGCGACCGCTTCGGCGCCGACCGCTGCGTGGACACGCCGCTCGCGGAGGCCGGGATCCTCGGTACCGCGGTCGGGCTCTGCATGGCGGGCTGGCGGCCGGTCTGCGAGATGCAGTACGACGCGTTCTCGTACCCCTGCCTCGACCAGCTGATCACCCACGTCGGGCGCTACCGCTGGCGCACCGGCGGCGGCATGGAGTTCCCCATCACGATCCGCATGCCGTACGGCGGCGGCGTGCGCGCGCCGGAGCTCCACGACGACTCGCCCGAGACCTACTACGTGCACACGCCTGGGATCAAGGTCGTGATCCCGTCCACGCCGGCCGACGCCAAGGGCCTCCTCGCAGCCGCGATCCGCGACCCCGATCCCGTCGTCGTCCTCGAGCCGAAGCTCCACTACCGGACGCTTCGCGGCGAGGTGCCCGACGGCGAGCACGTGGTCCCGCTCGGCAAGGCGCGCGCTCGCGCGCGAGGGCACCGATCTCACGCTCGTCGCCTACGGCTCGATGGTCCCGCTCTCCGAGCAGGCCGCCGACGCGCTCGCGGGCGAGGCGTCCGTCGAGGTGCTCGACATCCGCTCCCTCAAGCCGCTCGACGAGGACGCGCTGCTCGCCTCGGCCGGGAAGACGGGTCGCGTCGTGATCGTCCAGGAGGCGCCCCGCGTCGCCGGCTTCGGCGCCGAGCTCGCGGCGATCCTCGCGGAGAAGGCGATCCTCGACCTGCGCGGCCCGGTCCTCCGCGTGACCGGCTACGACGTGCCGTATCCGTACTGGCAAATCGAGGACGCGTACATGCCCTCGGTCGAGCGGATCGTGGACGCGGCGCGCAGGCTCCTGGCGTTCTGAGCCGTGGCCGAGCGGCTTCGGCTCTGGCTGGAGCGCGGCGAGTCCGGCTACTGGCTCCGCGACGCCGCCACGAGCGAGGCCGTCCGCTGGAACGACGAGCGGCTGCTGGTCGTCCACGTCGCGGGCGCCTCGTATCGGCCCGACGCGCTCGCCGACGACGCGTTCGCGCCCGGCCGGCGGCTCGCGCTCGTCCCCGAGCCCGACAACGAGCACGACCCGAACGCGATCGGGATCTGGGACGAGGAGCGGCGCCTCCAGGCCGGCTATGTCCCTGCGGACTCGACCGGCCGCGTTCCGCCCGGCGCGCAGGCGGTCGCGCTCTGGGAGTTCCGCGACGGGGAGCGGCGCGTCGGCCTCCGCGTGCTGATCGCGCCCGCGGATGCGTGGATCGGGCTCCCGCGACTATCCTCCGGCGCCTGATGGCCTACGAGTTCAAGCTCCCGGATCTGGGCGAGGGCCTGACCGAGGGCGAGATCGCGCGCTGGCTCGTCGCGGAGGGCGACGAGATCGAAGAAGACCAGCCGCTCGTCGAGGTGCAGACCGACAAGACCACGGTCGAGATCCCCTCGCCGGCGGCCGGGACGGTCACCAGCATCCTCGTCGGCGAGGGCGAGACGGTTCCTGTCGGAACCGTCTTGGTGGTCATCGGCGGCGACGGCAGCGCGCCCGCCGCGGTCCCCGAGAAGCCTGCGCCCCAGAAGGCCGCCGCCCGTGCCGCGTCCCGCCGGCGACCGCGTCCGCGCGACACCGCTCGTCCGCCGCGTGGCCCAGGAGCTCGGCGTCGACCTCGCAACCGTCGCGGGCACGGGGCCGCAGGGCAGGGTCACCGAGGACGACATCCGCGCGGCCGCGACCGGCGAGGCGCCCGCGCCGACCGCCGCCGAGGGCGAGCGCCGCGAGCCGCTCCGCGGCGTCCGGAAGCTGATCGCCCAGCACCTCACCGCGTCGCACCGCGAGGTCCCCGCAGTCACCGTCGTCGAGGAGTGCGACTTCACCGCGCTCGACGGAGTCCGCGGCGAGCGGAGCTACCTCCCGTACCTCCTGGCGGCGACGGTCGAGGGCCTGCGCGCCGTCCCCGAGCTGAACGCCCGGCTCGACGGCGAGGAGATCGTCTTCTATGAGACCTTCGATCTCGGTCTCGCGGTGCAGACCGACCAGGGCCTCGTCGTCCCGGTCGTGCGCGGCGTTGATTCCCGCTCCCTCGACGAGCTCGAGGCGGAGTCCGCGCGCCTGTCCGAGGCCGCCCGAACGGGGACGCTCAAGCCCGAGGAGCTGCGCGGCTCCACCTTCACCGTGTCGAGCGGCGGCAAGCTCGGCGGGCTCTTCGCCACGCCGCTCGTGAACTACCCCGAGGTCGGGATCCTCGGCCTCCATCGCATCGCCGAGCGCCCGGTCGTCCGCGACGGCGCGGTCACGATCGCCAAGGTCGGCTGGCTCTCGTGCACGTTCGACCACCGGGTGGTGGACGGCGTCCGCGCGACCGCCTTCCTGCTCGACGTCATCGCCCGCCTCGAATCGCCCTAGAAAGGATGAGCGGAGCCCGGTCGGTTCACCGGGCCCCGCTCGGCTGACCAGCTACTCCGGCTCGTGCTGGTTCGAGTTGTTGATCTGGCCGCGGATCTCGCCGCCGGGCCACCGCGTCGTGTGGATGTTCGCGTAGGCAGTGCCTGCGCGCATCGCGCGGATGATCTCCGCAAACGACCCGGGCTCGATGCCCTGCCCGTTGGGTCCGACGACGTCCGCCGCCGTCACGTCGCCCTCGACCTCGCCCGAGACGTTCGGGCAGGGCGTGGGCTTCGTGCTCCCGCCGCAGAAGAAGTACGAGACGCCGCCGTTCTGGTCGCGCGACCCGAAGTGGACGTGCGCGAACAGCGAGTTCCCGCCCTCGAGGCCCTCGTAGCGGAAGACGAAGTGCAACGTGTCGTCGTCCACGAGCGTTGCGTCGAACGTCCCGAAGGCCTGCGTGGACACGGACAGGTTCTCCTGGAACCCGTTCAGGTCCGCGTGGAAATGCTTCGTGTTCGGGATGACCGGCCCGCTGTTCGGCGGGCTCGCGACCGCGTATGCCGCCGCACCGAGTGCGAGCACCGCCATCGCTCCGAGGACGTACAGCTTGCGCCTGCGAACCATTCCTCCTCCTCTCCCTGGGGGAAGGTCGGGGTCGCCGACCAGAGGCTCGGCGGCCCATTCGGTGGGACCCTACGACGGATGAGGCGGACCGGTTTGCCGTTAGGCAGCAGCGCTGGCGGGCTCGGCCAGGTACGGCTCGAGCATCCGCTCGATCTGCGGGGCGCTTGCCCGCCCCTCGATCCGGTCGACCGGCTTCTTGTCCTTGATGAGGACGAGCGTCGGGACGGCCGTCACGCCGAGCTTCTCGGTCAGCTCGGGACGCTCGGAGGCGTCGATGCGCGACACCTGGAGCCGCTCCCGCTCCTTGCGCGCGAGGTGCGCGAGGAGGCTCTCCATCCGGCGGGCGGGGCCCGAGGTGGGGAGCGTGAAGAAGAGGAGGAGCGGGAGGGAGTCGTCGCGCTGCATTGGCCTGGAAGCCGTTCCCATTGCGGCGGCGGGCGAAACGTCGGGGGCTAGACTGGGCCGCGTGGACGGGGTCTGGGACTGGTACTTCGTGGGCGTGGCCGTCGGGCTCGGCGTGACCGCCGGGATCCCGGGGCTCCCGGGTGAGCGGGGCCGCGAGTTCGCGGTCGGCGTCGCCACCGTCGTCGCGGTCGCGGCCGGCGTGATCGCCGCGCTCGTGACGCTCTGGGCCGTCCTCGGGACGCTCGCCGGCCTCGCGCTCGGCGTGTTTTCGTTCCGCCGGCTCGCCGCCGCCGCCATCCCCGCCGCCACGCTCGCAGCCGGCCTCATCGCCCTCGTGCCGCTCCTCGGCTACCTCGAGGCGCTCCTCGCCCCGCTTCTCGGAGCGCGGCTGCGGCGCCGCGCCGACCAGCGCTACGCCGGGCTCCGCATCCTCGCGAAGGACTGACGGAATCCCGTCGAAGAAGGTCATCCTGGTCGTGATCGACGGCCTGACGCCGGGGCTCCTCGAGCGTGCGCTCGAGGCGGGGCGCACGCCGGTGCTCGCCGAGCTCGCCGAGCGCGGGAGCTACGCGCACGGCACCACAGTTTTCCCGTCCGTCACGCCGGTCTGCCTCACCTCGATCGCGACCGGCGCCTACCCGGACGTGCACGCGATCCCGGGCCTCGCCTGGTACCACCGCGGCGAGGAGCGCATCGTCGAGTACGGCTCGTCCTTCCCGGCGATGCGCGCGGTCGGGGCCCGGCGCGCCTTCCGCGACGCCGTCTTCGACATGAACCACGCGCACGTGAGCCCGAGCGCGACCACCGTCTTCGAGGCCGTCGCCGACGCGGACCGCGTATCGGCTGCGATCAACTTCACGTGCTACCGCGGCCGCACGCGCCACCCGATCCGTCTGCCCGTCCTCGCGACGAAGAACCGTTGGTACGAGGCGGTCTACGGGCCGGAGCGGTTCTTCTTCTTCAACCTCTTCGAGTCCGACGAGACGGGGGCACCGCTTGCGATCCGCTCGCGCGTCGCGGGCTCGATCGACGCCTACGCCGGCTGGATCGGGCGCTGGCTCGTGACGCGCGACGGCTTCGATCTCCTCGTCTTCTACCTCCCGGATCTCGACTACGCGTCCCACGTGGCGGGGCCGGACGATGCGCTCGACGCACTCGCGAACGCCGACGCCGCGGTCGGGCGCCTGGCGGAGGCGGCCGGCGGCGTGGACGCGTTGCTCGAGCGCTACGCGGTGCTCGTCTGCGCCGACCACGGGCAGACCGACGTCGAGGAGGCCGTGCAGCTCGAGGACGCCTTCGCGGACCTCGAGCTCCTGCGCGGACGGCGCGGCGATCCCCGCGAGGCCGAGCTCGCCGTGACCGCGTCGAACCGGTTCGGGATGATCTACCGCCTCCCCGGCGCGACGCTCGACGCGCGCGCGGTGGCCGAGCGGCTCGACGGCTCGCCTGCCGCCGACGTGGTCCTCTTCCGCGAGGACGGCGAGGCGATCGCGCGGCGCGACGGCGAGGAGCTGCGCTTCCGCCCGTCCGCGGAGGGGTGGGAGACGTCCGGCGATCCCGACGTGCTCGACCCGGCGCTCTACCCGAACGCGCTCGAGCGGGTCTGGGGAGCGCTCGGCTGCCCCAACGCGGGCGACGTGCTCGTCTCGCCGCCGCTCGGCGTCGAGCTCGTGGACCTCGGCGGACGCCACCACGCCGGGGGCGGAAGCCACGGCTCGCTCACCGCCGGGGACTCGACCGTCCCCGTGCTCGCGGCGGGACTCTCGCTCCCGGGCGGCCTCCGCGTCGTGGACCTCGCGCCACTCGCGCTCACCGCACTCGGAATCGCCCCGCCGGCCTCGATGACCGAGCCCGCGCCGGACCAGGCTCGTGCCTGACTACGCCTCCGCCCGGGCCGCGATGGTCGAGAAGCAGCTGCGCCGGCGCGGCATCGAGGACGAGCGCGTGCTCGACGCCATGGGCAAGGTGCCGCGCGAGGCGTTCCTCGACGCGGACCTGCGCGGGCGGGCCTACAAGGACGAGCCGATCCTCATCGGCTTCGGCCAGACGATCTCGCAGCCGTACATGGTCGCCCTCATCGCCGAGGCCGCGGCCCTGCGGCCGGGCCAGAAGGTGCTCGACGTCGGCGCGGGCTCGGGCTACGGGGCGGCGGTGCTCGCCGAGCTCGGCGCGGACGTCCACACGATCGAGCGGCTCCCGGCGCTCGCCGAGAAGGCGCGCCGCCGGCTCGGGAACGTCGGCTACGAGCGCGTCCACGTGCACGTCGGCGACGGGTCGGTCGGCTTCCCCGACGAGGCGCCCTACGACGCGATCACCGTCGCGGCGGCCGCAAAGGAGATCCCGGAGGCGCTCTACGACGAGCTCGTCCCCGGCGGGCGCATCGTCATCCCGCTCGGGAACCGGATGGGCCAGCGCCTGGTGATCGCGGTCCGCAGCCCCGAGGGCCCGGCCGTCCTGCGCTCCGTCGCGTGCCGGTTCGTGCCGCTCGTCGGCGAGGGCGTGCCGCCGCCTACCCAGTTCGATTAGCGGGCGCAGGCCGTACCCTTCCTGAATGCCCGAGCCTGATGCTGCCGCGGCACCCGCGACCGGACGCGCCCGCTTCCACCCGGCGCTCCGGCGCACGGCGAACTGGGTGCAGCTGGCCAAGTTCTGCGCGGTCGGGGCCTCGGGCTACGTCGTCAACCTCGTCGTCTACTCGCTGCTCCTCCACGCGGACGTCAACTATCTGGTCGCCGCGGTGTGCTCGTTCCTCGTCGCCGTGACGAACAACTACATGTGGAATCGGCTCTGGACGTTCCACCACCAGCGCGGCCGGCTCGTGTACCAGGGCATGCGCTTCCTGCTCGTCTCGACCATCGCGCTCGGCGCGAACCTGGCGTTCCTCAGCATCCTCGTGGCGCTCGGCGTCGGGAAGATCCCGGCGCAGGCGGTCGCGATCGTGCTCGTGACCCCGTGGAACTTCGCCGCGAACAAGCTGTGGAGCTTCCGGCGGCACTGAAGCGCCGCGCCGTCTGCGTCCTCGCGGCCGGGCTCGCGCTCGCGGCTGCAGGGACCGCCGCGGCCGCGCAGACCCAGCCGACCGCGCCGGTCTACGACGCGAACGGGAACCTGATCGGCACGCCGTTCGTCCCGTCCAAGGGCGAGGACCAGACGCGGCTGAACCAGAAGGAGGCGATCGCCGCGGCGCTCGCCTATCCCAAGATCCGCGACTGGGTCGGCCGCTACGACGCGAAGACGCTCACGAAGCAGGCCGTCTACAAGAAGGACGCCCGCAACTGGGAGGTCAAGGTCTGGACGGTCGGCGAGGCCGGGCAGATCGTTCTCGCGCGGGTGGACGACTCATCCGGCAAGGTGACCGAGGCGTGGACCGGCCCGCAGGTCGCCTGGAAGATGGCGCGCGGCTACCCAGGCGCGTTCGGGCGCTCGATCAACAACCCCTTCATCTGGGTCGGCCTCTCGCTCCTCTTCTTCTTCGGCCTCGCCAACCTGCGCAAGCCGCTTTCGATCCGGAACCTCGACCTGCTCGTGCTGCTCTCGTTCGGGATCTCGCTCTACTTCTTCAACCAGGGCGAGGTGTTCAAGGCGATGCCGCTCGTGTACCCGCCGATGCTCTACCTCGTCGGGCGGCTTGCGTGGATCGGGTGGCACGGCCGCCGCCAGTCCGCCTCGAAGCCGGTCTGGCCCATCTGGCTCTTGCTCGGGATGACGATCTTCCTCGTCGGCTTCCGGACCGGCCTGAACGTCGCGAAGTCGAATGTGATCGACGTCGGCTACGCGGGCGTGATCGGCGCGCAGCGGATCGTCGTCGAGGGCGAGTCCCCGTACGGCCACATGCCGACCGACTCGGGCAAGGAGTGCGGCGCGGCCGACACGGACGGGTACGTCCGCGACCGGATCCAGACGAACGCGCGGTGCGAGTCGGCCAACGGGCGCGGCGACACGTACGGCCCCGTCACGTACATCGGGTACATCCCCGCGTTCGTCACGCTCGGCTGGAGCGGCAAGTGGGACAACCTCCCGGCCGCCCATCTGACCGCGATCCTCTTCGACCTACTCGCGCTTGTCGGACTCGCGCTCGTCGGGCGGCGTTTCGGCGGCAACCGGCTCGCGGTTACGCTCGCCTTCGCTTGGGCGGCCTATCCCTTCACGCAGTACGCGTCGAGCTCGAACTCGAACGACGCGATCATGCCCGCGCTCCTCGTGTGGGGCTTCTGGCTGCTCTCGTCCCCGTTCGCCGCCGGCACCTTCGTGACGCTCGCGGGCTGGGCGAAGTTCGGCGCGCTCCTGCTCCTGCCGCTCTGGGCGTCGTATCCGCGCGGCACCGGCAAGGACACCGGGCGCCGACTCGCGCTCTTCGAGGGCGGGGTCATCCTCGCCACGCTGCTCGCGTTCTGGGTGCTGCTCCTCGAGCCGGATCCGATCCACGCCTCGCGGGTCTTCTGGGACCGGACCTTCGGCTGGCAGCTCGACCGCCCCTCGCCGTTCTCGATCTGGGACTGGGGTCAGTACGGCTACCCCGACCTCCACCTCGTCCAGAGCGCGATCAAGGTCGCCCTGCTCGTGGCCGCGGTCGCGCTCTACTTCGTTCCCAAGGAGAAGAACCCGCTGCAAATCGCCGCTTTTTCGGCTGTGCTCCTGCTCGGGTTCGAGCTGACCCTGACGCACTGGTTCTACCTCTACATTCCGTGGTTCTTCCCCTTCGCCGCGATCGCGTTCCTGGCCGTCGCGCCCTGGCGGGACAAGCCGGACGAGGAGGCGGAGGCCGATGATCGCCCGGTCCGAGAGCTGGTTCCTGCGGGCTGATCCGGTGCGGGTCGCGAGCGCGGCCGCCGCCGGGATCGCCGTCTTCGCGCTCGGCTGGGTGCTCCTCCACACGGGCCCGTTCGCGAGCTCTCGGATCGTGGACACGCCGACGTACAAGTCGTACGGCGACGCGATGACCGACGGTCAGGTGCCGTACCGCGACTTCTCGCTCGAGTACCCACCGGGCGCGCTCCCCGTCTTCGTGTTGCCGGCACTCGGATCGGACGAGGACTACGACGGGCTCTTCGAGGCGCTCATGCTCGTCTGCGGCGCCGCGCTCGTCGGCTTCGTCGCCGCCGGGCTCGCGGCGCGACGGGTCGCGCCCCTCTGGCTCGCCGCGGGCGTCGGGCTCGCCGCGCTGCTTCCGCTCCTCCTCGGGCCGCTGCTTCTCTCCCGCTTCGATCTCTGGCCAGCCGCGCTCACGGCCGGCGCCCTCGCCGCGCTTCTCGCCGGACGCCCGCGCCTCGGACTCGGCGTACTCGGCGTCGCCGTGGCGGCGAAGATCTACCCGGTCGTCCTGCTCCCGGTGGTCGCGCTCTACCTGTGGCGTCGGCGCGGCCGGCGGGAGACGCTGGTCGCGCTCGGGATCTTCGCCGCGACGGTCGTGCTCATCGTGGGCCCGTTCGCGATCCTCGCGCCGCACGGGCTCTGGGAGAGCGTGACCCGGCAGACCGACCGGCCGCTCCAGCTCGAGAGCCTCGGCTCCTCCGCGCTCCTCGTCGGGAACCGGATGCACCTGTACGACCCGACGATCGTCACGACGTACGGCTCCCAGAACCTCGCGGGCGACCTGCCCGACCGGCTCGCGACGATCCAGACCGTCCTCCAGGCGCTCGCGCTCCTCGCCGTCTGGATCGTGTTCGCGCGCTCGAGCCGCACCGTGGACCAGCTTGTCGCCGCGTGTGCCGCCTCGGTGGCCGCGTTCGTCGCCTTCGGGAAGGTGCTGTCGCCGCAGTTCCTCGTCTGGCTCGTCCCCGTCGTCGCGCTCGCGGCCGGGCGGCGCTGGGCGCTCGCGGGCGGGCTCTGCGCCGCGGCCCTCGTCGTCACACAGCTCTGGTTCCCCTACCGCTACTGGAACGTGACGTCGCTCGAGCCGGTCGTCTGGCTCGTGCTGCTCCGCGACCTCCTGCTGGTCGCGCTCTTCGGGGCGCTGCTGGCGCTTACGCGACGGGAACCCGAACCGCGCGGCAGTCCGTAGCGCGTCCGTCGGTCCCGCACTCGATCAGCACGCCCTCGATACGGACGCCCGAGTCCGCCGGGTGGAAGCGCACCGGCATCCCGGTCTGCATCCGCCGGATCGCGAGCTCGGAGCGAACGCCGATCACCGAGTCGTGCGGGCCGGTCATCCCCGCGTCGGTGATGGCCGCCGTCCCGCCGGGGAGCACGCGCGCGTCGTTCGTCTGCACGTGGGTGTGCGTGCCGACGACGGCGGTGACGCGCCCGTCGAGCATCTGCGCGAGCGCGACCTTCTCGCTCGTCGCCTCCGCGTGGAAGTCCACGAGGATCACCGGCGTCGCGCGGCGGGCCTCGGCGACGAGCTCGTCCACCATCCGGAACGGGTGCACGGCCGTGTCCATGAAGAGCGCGCCCTGGAGGTTCACGACCGCGACGGGCGTGCCGTCCTCCGCGGGGACGACGGCGAGCCCGCGCCCCGGCGCGTCGGGCGAGGCGATGTTCGCGGGGCGCACGATCCGGTCGCTCGAGTCGAGGAACGGGATGATGTCGCGCTGGCGCCAGACGTGGTTTCCGGTCGTGATCGCGTCGGCTCCTGCGGCGAGGATCTTCTCCGCGAGCTTCGCGGTGATCCCGACGCCGTCGGCGGCGTTCTCGCCGTTCACGATGCAGACGTCCACCTCGAGCTCCTCCCGCAGCTCGTGCAGCCGGCTCTCGACGGCGCGGCGTCCGGGGGCGCCGAAGACGTCGCCTAGGAAGAGGATCCGCAACTCGCGCCGGCTAGCCCGAAGCGGAGACCGAGGCGGCGGGGCGGGCCTCGAGGTGCACGTGCTGGCCCTTGTCGTTCGTGTACGCCTCGAGCCCGGCCCGCTCGACCTTCGAGAGATCCACGAGGCGGCCGAGCTTCGTCGCGCTCGAGACGACGGTCATGCCCACCGTGAGCGACGGGTCGATCGAGAGGTTCGACACGGCGACCACGGCGCCCGGCGTCCCCGACGGGACGATCTCGATCACGCTGCCGTGCGCCTTGCCGTCGATGATCCGGTCGGAGATCGAGACGATCGTCCCGTCTACCGGCGCGTACACGTCGGTGCCGACCGGGGCGCCGATGTCGAGCCCGCCGGTCTTCGGGCCGTCGCCGCCCTCGACCTGGTAGTAGCGGACGCCCGAGCCGTCGTCCCCGAGAATCCGGTGCGCGAGCCGCCCGAAGAGCCCGGCGTTCGCCCTCGAGCCGACCGGGTCGAAGGGCAGGAGCGTCGCGCCGGAGGCGTGGTAGCCGATCGCCGTCACGCGCGCCTGGTTGATCGGAAGCTGCACGCGGAGCGTGTCGAGCGTCGCGATCACCTGCGGCCGCGGCGGGCCCGACGGCAGGAGCCGCTGTGCCGGGGCGGGTCCCGTGGGCGAGTCCACGCCGCTGCTCTGCGTTCCGGAAAACGCGGAGAAGCCGGTCAGCAGGAGCACGACGAGCGCAACGGCTGCGAGCAGGACGAGGGCGGCGAGCCTACGGGCTCTGCGGACATGGGCCCGCTGCTGCGCCCTGAGCGCGGCACGACCGGCGAGTCCCGGTGCTTCGGGCCAAGCCATCGGCGGGACGGTACCCGAGGTCGGGACCACCAGCAACTGGGGAGCGGCCCTCCGCGGAGGCGTTTCGTCGGGTTCCTCCCACTCGAGGGCGAGGGCGCCGTCAGTCGGCCACCAGTCGTCGACTGGGGGCCCGGCGCGGCCGGACGCGTCCCCGTGGTGGTCGTACGGCCTGCTTCCTGCCATGCGTCCTCCGCTCCAACCGTGCCAGGGGAGCCGGACGGGACAGCCTCTTGTCAAGGTCGTCCCGGCATGAGATCGTGACCGCATGGCCTCTGGGCTCGAGCCCTTCTACGGCCCCTCCTGCCGCCGCACGAGCCACGTTCCGGTGACCGTCTTCGGAAAGACGATCCCGTTCGACAAGCGCGCGGCGAACCAGCTCCTGCGCGCAGCGATGAAGGCCTACTCGGTGGACTACGACGTGAACCGGATCGAGAGCTACAACTGCCGGAGGACGACGAGCGGCACCTCGATGTCGGCGCACTCCTGGGCGGTCGCGGTGGACATCAACCCGGAGCAGAACCCGTTCACGCGCGGCGCGGTCATCACGGACATGCCGAAGGAGTTCATCCAGTGCTTCACGTCGGAAGGGTTCGGCTGGGGCGGAGCGTGGCGGAGCGTGAAGGACGCGATGCACTTCTCGCTCGCCCCGAACGAGGGCGGGAAGCCGAAGCCGGAGACGTTCGACCGCAAGCTCCAGGAGCAGGCGGTCGCGCTCTGGGTCGAGGTGAACAACGGCGTCAACCCGGAGCCGAAAGTCAAGCGCGCGAAGAAGAAGGGCGCCAAGGCCCCGCCGTTCCCGGGGATCGACATGGACCGCAAGGGCTTCGCGCGCAAGACCGATCCGAACGTGAAGCTCTTCCAGGCGCGGCTCGTCGAGCGGGGCTGGAAGCTCCCGACGACCGGCAAGTTCGATCAGCGCACGGAGCAGGTCGTGCGCGCGTTCCAGCGCGAGAAGCGGCTGTTCGTCGACGGCGTCGTCGGCAAGAACACCTGGCGCCTCGTCTGGGAAGCCGACGTCACCTAGAACCGCGGGAAGTGGTCGAGCGGGAAGATGTCGGTCTGCGGCGAGCGCTGCTGGGCCAGTAGCCCGCCGTCCACGGAGAGGACGACGCCGGTGATGTACGCCGACTCGTCGGATGCGAGGAACACGGCGGGGCCGGCCAGGTCCTCGGCTGCGCCGACGTAGCCGAGCGGGACCGTCTCGCCGCGGCGCGCGGCCTCCTCCTCGGAGAGGCCCATCACGTTGATCGCGCCCGGGGCGAGGGCGTTCACGCGGATGCCGTACGGGGCGAGGTCGAGCGCGAGGGCTCGGGTCATGCCGTCGACGCCGCCCTTCGCCGCGTCGTAGCTGACCATCCCGCGGTGGGCGCGCTGGCCGCCGCCGCTCGACAGGTTGACGATCGAGCCGCGGCCGAGCGGCGCCATCAGCTTCGCCGCCGCAAGCGCGCACAGGAACTGCCCCTTCAGGTTCACGTCGATGACCTGGTCCCACCACTCCTCGTCCGCCTCGAGGACGTGGCGCTCGACGTCGATCAGGCCCGCGTTGTTGACGAGGACGTCGGGCGGGCCGAACTGCTCGACGCACGTGGCGAACAGGCGGTCGACGTCCTCCGACCGGGACACGTCGGCGCATGCGGGGATCGCCGCGTCGCCGATCGCACGGGCGATCTCCTCCGCGCGCTCGCCGTCCACGTCGTCCACCACGACCCGCGCGCCCTCGCGGGCGAAGCGGGACGCGATCGCCGCGCCGATCCCGTGCCCCGCGCCGGTGACGATCGCGACCTTGCCTTCCAGCCTTGCCATGCCTAGCTCCTCTCGTACATGTCGGGTGTCCGAACGAGCGCGTCCGGCGGGCCCGTGTAGCGGATCTTGACGCCGTAGTCGCGCTCCGCGGCTTCGATCGACACGTACCCGTCCACGACGTCGCGCAGGACGAGCTCCGGGTCGCGCTCCTTCGGCTCGCCGTAGCCGCCGCCGCCCGCCGGGTAGAGCCGGATGCGCTCGTTCGCGTCGAGCGTGATCAGCCGCTTCGGCGCGAGCGGCTCGCCGCTTGCGCTCGCGAACTCGCCGAGCGCCCCGTCGCGCCCTCCCTCGATGCCGCTCCCCGGGAAACGCGTGCGGTCGATGAGCGCCGAGATCGTCCACGGCTCGCCGCTCAGGCACGAGAGCTCCGTCGCCTGGCCGAGGCCGCCGCGCATCCGGCCCGCGCCTGCGGAGTCGGTGCGCAGCTCGCGGCGGTGCTGGACGAGCGGCGTCAGGGTTTCCAGCACCTCGGCCGGCACGCCGCCGACGCCGGTCGGGAACCCGGTCGCCGACAGGCCGTCCTTGGTCGCCCGCGCCCCGGCGCCGCCGGCCATGAACAGGCTGAGCGTGAACCAGTCGCCGCCGACCTGCCCGCGGATCACGTTCAGCCAGATCGAGTCTGCGCCGCCGGCGAGCAGCCGCCCGGGC
This sequence comes from uncultured Actinomycetes bacterium, assembly GCA_963720515.1. Lineage (GTDB taxonomy): Bacteria > Actinomycetota > Thermoleophilia > Gaiellales > Gaiellaceae. Next base: position 2,091,288 of record OY970397.1, read on the forward strand.
AGCGCGGGCGCGAGTGCCTTGAACAGCACGCCGGGGATGAAGTGCCCGATCACGTGGCGCGAGCCCACGGCCGCGGGCGGCTGCGCGTTCAGGATCGACCCTTCGGGCGCGGTCACATGCACCGGCCGGAACGAGCCCTCGTTGTGCGGCACGTCCGGCGCGAACGCGGCCTTCATCGCGAACGACGCGTAGGCGTGCGTGTAGTTGAGGACGACGTTGATCCCGTGTCCGCTCTGCGGCGAGGAGCCCGCGAAGTCGATCGCGACCTCGTCGTCCTCGACGGTCACGGTCGCGTGGATGCGGATCGGCTCCTCGAAGCCGTCGCTCCACGTCTCGGCCTCGTAGACGCCGTTCGGGACGCTCGCGGATCGCGTCGCGCATCGCGCGTTCGCTGCGGCCGATGATTTCGTCGGACGCCGGTCCGAGCGTCGGGAGATCGACCTCCTCGAGCAGCGCGACGAGGCCGCGTGCGCCGACGTCGTTCGACGCGGTCTGCGCATAGAGGTCGCCGACCGTCTCGCCCGGCGTCCGCACGTTGACGCGCACGATGTCGAGCAGCTCCTCGTTCGGTGAGCCCGCGTGGAAGAGCTTCATGATCGGCAGGCGCAGGCCCTCCTCGAAGACCTCGCGCGCCTCGCCGGAGAGGACGCGGCCGCCGACGTCGGCCGCGTGGCAGGTGTTCGCGAACCAGCCGGCGACGCGGCCGCCGTGGAAGACCGGCGTCGCGACCGTGAAGTCGTTCACCTGGCCGCTCGTCTGCCACGGGTCGTTCGTCACGAGGACGTCGCCCGGCTCGAGCCGCTCCTCCGGGTAGGCCTCGACGACGTGGCGCATGCCGGTCGCCATCGCGTTGATGTGGCCCGGCGTGCCGGTGAGCGACTGCGCGACCATCCAGCCGCGCGGGTCGAAGACACCGCAGGCGAGATCCTCGGACTCGCGCACGATCGTCGAGAACGCCGTGCGGACGAGCGCGGCCTGCTGCTCGTTCACGATCGAGATCAGGCGGTTGCCGATCACCTCCAGCGAGACGGCGTCGAGCGTCATCGCACCACCGCCTCGAGCCCGGGGCCGATCTCGGCCGTTCGGTCCGGCGGGACGACGAGCGTGGACTCCCGCTCCTCGAGGATCGCCGGGCCGGCGATCCTGTTGCCGGGCTCCAGCGCATAGCGGTCGTAGACGGGGACGCTGCGGCGACCGCCGGGGAAGTACGCGTCCCGCTCGCCCTTGAGCGCATCGCCCGTGGGCTTTCGCGCCGGCGTGAGGTCGAGCTCCGGGACCGGCCCGCTCGACACGACGCGCCAGTTCACGGCCTCGACCGGGACGGCCGGGCCCTCGTGGCCGTAGACCTCGCGGTAGCGCGTCGCGAACGCGTCGCCGAGCGTGGCGAGGTTGTCCACCTCGATCCGCAGCTCGTGGCCCTGGCCGACGTAGCGCAGGTCGGCGCTCCGCCGGTGTGTGACCTCCTCGATGCCGAGCAGGTCTTGGCCTTCGGCCTCCATGTCGCGGAAGAGCACCTCCGCCTCCGCGGCGTCGAGCTCGTCGAGGAGCACGCGCCGCGTGCGGACGAAGTCGAACGCGATGGGCGCCGTGAGGAAGCCGATCGCGCTCGCGACGCCCGCCGCGGTGGGCGCGATCACGGAGGGCGAGCCGACCGCGGTTGCGACGCCGAGCGCGTGCACCGGCCCGGCGCCTCCGAAGGCGAAGAGCGGCAGCGCGCGGGGGTCGAGGCCGCGCTCGACCGCATGGATCCGCGCGGCGTTCGCCATGTTCTCGTTCACGATCTGGTGGATGCCCCAGGCGGCCTCGTCGAGCGAGAGGCCGAGCGGCCCGGCGATCCTCTCCTCGAGCGCCCGGCGTGCGCCGTCCACGTCCAGCTCGAGCCGCCCGCCGAGGAAGTAGCCGGGGTCCAGGTAGCCGAGCAGGAGGTCGGCGTCGGTGACCGTCGGCTCCTCGCCGCCGAGGCTGTAACAGACCGGGCCTGGCTCGGCGCCCGCCGAGTCCGGCCCGACGGCGAGCGTCCCGAGCGCGCTCACCCGCGCGATCGATCCGCCGCCTGCGCCGATCTCGATCATGTCGATCACCGGAACCTTGAGCGGGAGCCCGGAGCCGCGCTTCAGGCGGTAGACGCGATCGACCTCGAAGTCGTCCGTGACGAGCGGCCGCCCGTCCTCGATCGCGCAGAGCTTCGCCGTGGTGCCGCCCATGTCGAAGGACAGCAGGTCCACGACGCCGGCCTGCGCGCCGAGCGCGGCCGCGGCCAGCGCTCCGGCTGCCGGCCCGGACTCGACGATCCGCACCGGGAAGCGCGACGCGGTCTCGACCATCGCGATGCCGCCGCCCGAGAGCATCACGGCGAGCCGGCCGCGGAAGCCGAGCCGCTCGAGCCGCCCGGCGAGGTCGGCGAGATAACGCTCGACGAGCTCCTGCACGTAGACGTTCGCGAGCGTCGTAGAGGTGCGCTCGAACTCGCGGATCTCCGGCACGACCTCGGACGAGAGCGAGACGCGCAGCCCGGGCGCGGCGCGCTCGATCGCCGCCAGCGCCTCGCGCTCGTGCGCGTCGTTCGCGTACGCGTGGAGGAACGACACCGCGACCGCCTCGACCCCCGCAGCTTCGAGCTCCCGGGCAAGCCGTTCCACGTGCGCCTTGTCGAGCGGCTCGGCGACGCTGCCGTCCGCCAGGATCCGCTCCGGCACGTCGAAGCGCAGGTGCCGCGGCGCGAGCGGGCGGGGCAGCTCGACCTGGAGGTCGTACAGCTCGTAGCGCTTCTCGCGGCCGATCTCGACGGCGTCGCGGAACCCGCGCGTGGCGAGCAGGGCAGTCCGCGCCCCTTTGCGCTCGATGATCGCGTTCGTGACGAGCGTCGTCCCGTGGACGACCAGCTCCACGTCCTCGATCGCCACGCCGGCGGCCTCGAGCGTCTCTACGAGGACGCGCTCGACCGCCTCGGAGGGCGCGTCGTGCGTCGTCAGGGTCTTGCCGACCGCGACGACTCCGCGCTCGCCCGCCAGGCACAGGTCTGTGAAGGTCCCGCCGATGTCCACGCCGACGCGAAGCAGACCGCGTTCTTACCACAGTGGTACAAGTGCGCATGGACGAGATCCGGGAGGTGCGCGAGGCGGTCCGTGAGCTTTGCGACCGATTCGGCGTCGAGTACTGGCGCGGCCTCGAGCCCGACCGCTACCCCGAGGAGTTCGTCGCCGCGCTCACCGAGGCCGGCTGGCTCGCGGCGCTCATCCCCGAGGAGTACGGCGGCGGCGGGCTCTCGCTCGCGACCGCGAGTGCCATCCTCGAGGAGATCAACGCGTCGGGCGGAAACGCAGCCGCGTGCCACGCGCAGATGTACGTGATGGGCACGCTCCTCCGGCACGGCTCCGCGGAGCAGAAGCAGACGTATCTCCCGCGCATCGCCTCGGGCGAGCTGCGGCTCCAGGCGTTCGGCGTGACCGAGCCGAACTCGGGCTCGGACACCGGCTCGATCGAGACCCGGGCCGAGCAGACCGACGGCGGCTGGTGGATCCACGGCCAGAAGGTCTTCACGTCGCGGGCGCTCCACTCCGACCTGATGCTCGTCATCGCGCGCACCGGGACGGGCGAGCGGCCGACCGACGGGCTCTCGACGTTCCTCGTGGATCTCCGCGAGGCCGGCGAAGCGCTGACCATCCGGCCGCTGCCGACGATGATGAACCACGCGACGACCGAGGTGTTCCTCGACGGCGTCGAGGTCCCGCCGGAGGCGCTGATCGGCGAGGAGGGCCAGGGCTTCCGCCAGTTGCTCGACGGGCTGAACGCCGAGCGGATCCTGATCGCGGCCGAGTGCATCGGCGACGGGCGCTGGTTCGTCGAGAAGGCGACCGCGTACGCCCGCGAGCGCGAGGTGTTCGGCCGGCCGATCGGCGCGAACCAGGGCGTGCAGCTTCCGATCGCCAAGGCGCACGTCGCCGTCGAGGCGGCCGACCTCATGCGCTGGAAGGCGGCAGCGCTCTTCGACGAGGGCAAGCCGTGCGGCGCCGAGGCGAACATGGCGAAGCTCCTCGCCTCGAACGCATCGTGGGAGGCCGCGAACGTCTGCCTCGACACCCACGGAGGCTGGGGCTTCGCGGTCGAGGTGGACGTGGAGCGCAAGTTCCGCGAGACGCGGCTCTACCAGGTCGCGCCGATCACGAACACGCTCGTGCTCGCCTACGTCGGCCAGCACGTGCTTGGGCTGCCGCGGTCGTACTAGGAGTCCTCTCCGGCCACGTCGGTCTCTGGCATCACGAACGACCGCTTGTGTTGCGTCAGATGAGCGCCGAATCCATTCGAGATCACGCGGGAGCGCGACGTCGCCGCGCTGGTGATGCAACACAAGCGGCGGTTCGTGGTGCCCCGAGCAATCATGTCCGCAAGGGCCGCGGTTAGGCCGGCGACGGGGAGGCGGCTACCCTTTCCCGAATGGCCACCTTCCCCGTCACGCGGCTTCGGAGATTCCGGCGAACCGCGCCGCTTCGCTCGCTGGTGCGAGAGACCCGGCTCGACTCCGCCGATCTCGTCTTCCCCCTGTTCGTGTGTCCGGGCGAAGCGGTTTCCGAGCCGCTCCCCGGCCTCGCCGGAATCTCGCGCCGCTCCGTGGACGAGCTGGTCGCCGAGGCCGCGCGGGTGCAGGCGCTGGGCGTCGGCGCGGTGCTCCTCTTCGGGATCCCCGAGGAGAAGGACGACGTCGGCTCGGGCGCCTACGACGATGACGGGATCGTGCAGCGGGGGCTTCGCGCGCTTCGCGCCGAGGTGCCCGACCTCGTTCTCATGACGGACGTCTGCCTCTGCGAGTACACCGACCACGGCCATTGCGGGCTCGTCGAGGACGGCGAGATCGTGAACGACGCGTCGCTCGACCTGCTCGCGCGCACAGCGGTCAGCCATGCCGAGGCCGGCGCCGACGTCGTGTGTCCGAGCGACATGCTCGACGGCCGTGTCGCGGCGGTCCGCACCGCGCTCGACGACGCCACGTTCGAGCGGACGCCGATCGTCGCCTACTCGGCCAAGTACGCCTCCGCGTTCTACGGCCCGTTCCGCGAGGTGGCCGACTCGGCGCCCGCGTTCGGCGACCGGCGGAGCTACCAGCTCGATCCGCCCAACGTCCGCGAGGCGCTGCGAGAGTGCGAGCTCGACCTCGAGGAGGGCGCCGACGCGATCATGATCAAGCCCGCGCTCTCGTACCTCGACGTGATCGCCGCCGCGCGCGCCCGGTTCGACGCGCCGCTCTTCGCCTACAACGTGAGCGGCGAGTACGCGATGGTGAAGGCGGCCGCCGCGCAGGGCTGGCTCGACGAGCGGCAGGCCGCGCTCGAGTAGCCTCGTCGCGATCAAGCGGGCCGGGCGCCGACGCGATCGTCACCTACTGGGCGCCCGACGTCGCCGCATGGCTCTGACCGCCGTTCCCGGCGGGATCTGGGAGACGATCGCGGCCGAGGCGGCCGGCGAGAGCCCGCTCTGGGCCGCCGCCCTCCGCCCGCCGGAGGAGCGCGAGCTCGTGCCCGTCTTCTCGCCGCTCGCGCCGGAGCGCCACGCGCTCGGGCTCGAGACGATCTACGAGGGCTACCTCATGCACTACGGCCGGCCGCGGCTCTTCGCCCCGGCCGACCGCGACACCCGCATCCTGCTCGGCGACTACCTCTACGCCCACGGACTCGTCCGCGTGGCCGAGCACCGCGAGGTGGGCGTCGTCGCCGACCTCGCCGAGCTCATCTCACTGTGCGCGCAGGTGCGGGCCGAGGCCGGCGACGGCGCGGCCGACGAGGACGGCGTGCTCTGGGCCGCGACGCTCGCCCGGCTCGGGAGCGGGGACGGCGAGCTGGAGGCCGCCCGGGCCGCGTTGCGAGAGTCCGGCGACCCCGCGCCGCTCGCCGCGCTCGCCCGCGCTACCGCCGGTGACGACGCGGTCGACGCGGCCCTCTCGCTCCACCGCGTGCGCCTGTCATAGAATCGCCGTCGATGACCGCGCTCGCCGCCAGCCTGCTCGCCCAGGAGTCCGTCGCGGAGGAGGGCAAGCACATCATCACGGGGATGCTGATCGTCGCCCTCATCTTCATCGGCGTGATCCTGCTCGGCCAGACGTTCCGGTACCTGGGCCACCGGCGCAAGGCGCGCAAGGCCTCTCACCGCGCGTACTGAAACGGCGACACGCCGTAGACTCGCCCCCGTGCCCCCGGCCGACCTTCGCTCCTGGCTCGACCTGCTGCGCAAGGAGGGCGAGCTCCACGAGATCGACGCCGAGGTCGACCCGTACCTCGAAGTCACGGAGATCGTCGACCGGACCGTGAAGTCGGGCGGGCCGGCGCTCCTCTTCAAGAACCCGAAGGGGTCGCTGCACCCGCTTCTCGTGAACCAGTTCGGGACCGAGCGGCGGATGGCGCTCGCGTTCGGCGTCGAGCGGCTCGACGAGCTCGGCGAGCGCGTCTCGAACGTCCTCGAGATGCAGCCGCCGCAGGGCCTGATCGAGAAGGTCAAGGGGCTCGGCAAGCTGAAGCAGCTCGCCGACTCGATGCCGAAGACGGTCTCGCGCGGCGCCTGCCAGGAGGTCGTGCTCGAGCCGAACCTCGACCTGCTCCCGATCCAGCACTGCTGGCCCGGCGACCCCGCGCCGTTCATCACGCTTCCGGCCGTCATCACGCGCGACCCGCGCACCGGCCAGCGGAACGTCGGCATGTACCGGATGCAGAAGATCGACGCGCGCACGACGTTCATGCACTGGCAGATCCACAAGGACGGCGCGGCCGACTGGCGCGGCATGGGCGACCGGCTCGAGGTCGCGGTCGCGCTCGGCTGCGACCCGATCACGACCTACTCGGCGAGCGCGCCGCTCCCCAAGCACATCGACGAGCTCATGCTCGCCGGCTTCTTCCGCGGCGAGGCGGTCGAGCTCGTGAAGGCCACGAGCGTCGACCTCGAGGTTCCCGCGAACGCGGAGATCGTCCTCGAGGGCTACATCGAGAAGGGCGAGACGGGGATCGAAGGGCCGTTCGGCGACCACACCGGCTACTACTCGCCGCCCGAGCCGTTCCCGGTCTTCCATCTGACCGCGATGACGATGCGGCGCGACGCGATCTACCCGTCCATCGTCGTCGGCGTCCCGCCCGCCGAGGACGCGTGGCTCGGCAAGGCGACGGAGCGGATCTTCCTGCCGGCCATCCGGATGACCGTGCCGGAGATCGTGGACTACGACCTGCCGGTCGCCGGCGCGTTCCACAACTGCGTGATCGTCTCGATCCGCAAGGCGTACCCCGGCCACGCGCGCAAGGTCATGCATGCGATCTGGGGGCTGGGGATGCTGTCGCTCTCGAAGTCGGTCGTCGTCGTGGACGAGTTCGTGGACGTGCACGACTACGAGCAGGTGTTCTTCCACGTCTGCGCCAACGTCGATCCGAAGCGCGACGTGATGCTCTCCGAGGGGCCGCTCGACCAGCTCGACCATGCGGCCGTGGCGCCGTCGTTCGGCGGGAAGCTCGGCATCGACGCGACGCACAAGACCGACGACGAGGGCGGGCGCGGCTGGCCGGAGCCGATCGAGATGACGCAGGAGGTTCGTGACGCGGTGACGGCGCGCTGGGCCGAGTTCGGCTTCGGCGCCGAAATCCCTGAAAATGGCCGTGTTTCCAAGGGCTTGCGGCAGAAGCTACGTCTTTGACACATCGCCGCAAGAGCAGGGAGAATCGCCGGTGCTTGTAACACCGCGCGGAACCGGGAAGGGGAGAGGTTGGCCGACGAGCTAGAGCGGCCCGGCGAGGACGACGAGCGGCGGGACGAGGGGCCGCACACTCCGGCACCGAGCATCTGGCCGTTCGCCTTCGCATTCGGCATCGCGCTCGTCCTGCTCGGCCTCGTCATCACGAGCTGGCTGATCGTCGGGATCGGCGGCCTCCTGGCGCTCGTCTGCGCGTTCCGCTGGATCCAGGAGGTCACGCACGAGATGCGCGGGAAGCCGGCGCCCGCGCCGCCCGGCGCCGGGGCTGCCGGGGAGGACGAGGGCTACGAGGAGGCCGAGGGCTACCCGCGCAACGTCTTCCTCGAGGGCGCGACGCTCGGCATCGGCGCCCTCATCGGCGGGCTCGTCACGCTTCCCGTGATCGGCTTCGCGCTCGCGCCGTCGTTCATCGACCAGGGCTCGGAGGACGTCAACCTCGGGCCGCTCGACAACTTCCCGGAGAACCAGTGGAGGATCACGAAGTTCAAGTCGGTGACGGACGAGCCCGAGGACGTTGCCCGCCGGTCGGCCTTCATCCGCTACAACGGCCCGGCCAAGGACGGGCAGCCGAGCTTCACGATCATCTCGAACCGCTGCGTCCACCTCGGCTGCCCGGTGCAGCCGACCGGCGTCACGTCGAAGGAGGTCGAGACGGTCGAGACGAAGAGCGGCAAGGTCCTGCTCGCGGACACGGCGCCGTCCGGTTTCGCGTGCCCGTGCCACGGCGGCGCCTACGACACCGAGGGCAACCGCATCGCCGGCCCGCCGGTGCACGCGCTCGACCGCTACGAGTACTCGATCATCAACGGCGAGCTCGTGCTGGGCCAAGTCTTCACCGTCGGCGAGGTGGACGGCACCGGCGCGAACGCGACGATGACGGCCTACGCGCACCACGACCCGGGCGTGCACGTCGACGGCCCGGAGCAGTACTTCTACCCCTACGTGCCGGGGCAATAGGCGATGGCGAAGAAGAACGATTCGAAGCTCATCCCGCTCCTCCTCGCGCCGGTCAACTGGCTCGAGGAGCGCTCCGGACTCATCGGCGGGATCAAGTACTTCCTCTTCCGCAAGGTCCCGAAGGAGACGAACTGGTTCCACACCCTCGGCTCCGCGACGCTGACCGCGTTCATCGTCCAGCTCGTCACCGGCGTCGTGCTGGCGTTCTACTACAAGCCCGACCCGCAGAACGCCTACTCCTCGATCCAGCACATCACGAACGACCTGACGCTCGGCTGGCTCGTCCGCGGCATGCACAAGTGGGGCGCGAGCGTCTTCATCATCCTGCTCTTCCTCCACATGGGCCGCGTGTTCCTGTTCGGCGCATACAAGTACCCCCGTGAGCTGAACTGGCTGATCGGGGTCTCCATCCTCCTGCTCGGGATGCTCGAGGGCTTCACGGGCTACCTGCTCCCGTGGGACCAGACGGCCTACTGGGCGACCGTCGTCGGCATCAACATCAACGCCACCGCACCGATCGCCGGCCCGTTCATCGCGTACATCCTGCGAGGTGGTGCCGAGATTGGATCGGACACGCTCACGCGGTTCTATGCGCTACACATGCTCCTCATCCCCGGCGCCCTGATCGGGCTCATAACCCTGCACCTCTACCTCGTCGTGCGTCTCGGCGTCACGCCGCCGCCGTGGTCTGACGTCGCCGGCGGCTACGAGGACGAGTCGAAGAACGGCAAGCCCGCGCGCGAGGGGCTCGTGCAGCCCGCGCCGCGCGGCGAGCAGCAGGCCGAGGAGACGGTCGCGTGAGCAACGCCGAGCAGCGAGAGCAATTCGAGCGCTACAAGGAGGACGTCAAGAAGCGCGGGAAGCCGTTCTACCCGTACGCGATGTTCCACGACACGGTGATGAGCCTCGTCGTCGTGTCCGTGATCATCGGGCTCTCCTGCGTCTGGTACTTCACGTCGGGCGAGGAGGCGGGCGACTCGGGCTGGCTCGGCTCGCGCTACTCCGACGAGGCCGATCCCGGGACGACGAACTTCGTGCCGCGGCCGGACTGGTACTTCTACTTCCTCTTCTACCTCCTCCGGATCTTCAAGTGGCCGGACTCGGTGATCCTCGGCACGGTCGGGATCCCGACCATCTGCATCATCCTGCTGCTCGCGCTGCCGTTCATCGACCGGCGGCTCGACCGGCGCCTCTCGCACCGCCCGGTCGCCGTCGTCGCGGCGCTCCTCGTGATCGCGTCCATGGGCGTCCTCACGTACAAGGGCGCAACGGCCGAGGAGGCGAGCTCGACGACCGGCACGGCGCTCCTCGAGGGGAACAACGTCAGCACCGACGACCCGCAGGTGGTGCAGGGCGCCGACCTCTTCGCGACCGTCGGCTGCCTGAACTGCCACACCTACGGGAACCAGGGTGCGGCTGGGCCGGGCCCGAACATCTCGCACGCCTCCGACCTCGGGCGCTCCGTCGAGTACTGGAAGCGCTGGATCCACAACCCGCAAGAGGTCAAGCCCGGCACGGCGATGCCCGCGTTCCCGGCGCTCACCGAGGAGGAGCTGACCGCGCTCGGCACGTTCCTCAACGCGAAGCCAAGCGGTTAGGCCCATGCGCGTCTTCGTGGGGATCACGGGCGCGTCGGGCGCTCCCTATGCCGCACGCCTCATCCAGGCGCTCTCGGACGCCGGCTGCGAGGTCGGCGTGAGCGCGTCGGGCGCCGGGGTCGAGGTGCTCGCGACCGAGCTCTACGGCGATCCCGACCTCGGGCGCGACGAGGTGCTCTCGCGGGTGGCCGGGCATCCCGGGGTCACCGTCCACGCGCCGGACGACTTCCGCGCGCCCTACGCGTCGGGCTCGGCGCAGGTCGATGCCTACGTCGTCTGCCCCTGCTCCATGGCGACGGTCGGGACGCTCGCGGCGGGCGCGATGGACAACCTGATCCACCGCGCAGCCTCCGTGGCCATGAAGGAGGGTCGTAAGCTCGTCCTCATGCCGCGCGAGACGCCCCTGTCCGCGATCCACCTCGAGGGGCTCCTGAAGCTGCGGCAGGCCGGCGCCGTGATCCTCTTCCTCGCGCCCGGCTTCTACCACTCTCCGCAGTCGATCGGCGACCTCGTGGACTTCGTCGTGGCGCGTGCGCTCGACCAGATCGGCGTGGCGAACGAACTATCGGGCAGATGGGGATCGTCATGAGCGCGACCGGAACGCTGCCGCCGACCGAGGTCCGCCGGATGTTCGACCGGATCTCGCCGGTCTACGACGCGATGAACCGCGTCATGACCGCGGGGCTCGACCAGCGCTGGCGCCGGCTGACGGCGCGCGCGGTCGTCCGGCCCGGCGACCGCGTGCTCGACGCCTGCTGCGGGACCGGCGACCTGGCGATCGCGGCGCGCGACGCCGGCGGCGACGTCGTGGGGCTCGACTTCTCTCCGGCGATGCTCGAGCGGGCGCGCGCGAAGGCCCCGGACATCGAGTGGGTCGAGGGCGACGTGACCGCGCTGCCGTTCGAGGACGGCTCCTTCGATGCCGTGACCGTCGGGTTCGGCATCCGGAACGTGCCCGACCTCGACGCGGGCCTGGCGGAGCTGGCGCGAGTCCTCCGCCCCGGCGGGCGGCTCGGCTGCCTCGAGATCACGCAGCCGCATGGTGTCCTCCGGCCGTTCTTCCGCGTCTGGTTCGACGGCGTCGTCCCGCTGATGGGCGCGCGTGCTGCCGGGCGGCGCCGCGTACTCGTACCTCCCGGCGAGCGTCCGCCGCTTCCCCGGCCCGGCCGACCTCGGCGCAGCCATGGAGCGCGCCGGGTTCGAGCAAGTGCAGTGGAGGCTGCTGGCGGGCGGCATCGTGGCCCTCCATGGGGCGGCGAGGGCATGAGCGCGCTCGCGTCCGTCCGCTCCGCGCAGGGCCTCGAGAGCTACCTCGAGGTGCTCGAGCTGCGCCTCGAGCAGTCGGTCGGCTCGCATCCCGGGCTCGTCGGGCGAATCGGCGCCGACACGCTCGCGGCCGGCGGCAAGCGGCTCCGGCCGGTGCTCGTCTTCCTCGCGACGCCGTCCGAGCTGCGCGGCGGTGAGCGCTCGCTCGCGGCCGGCGCGTCGGTCGAGCTCGTCCACATGGCGACGCTCGTCCACGACGATCTCCTCGACGGCGCCGCCATCCGCCGCGGACACGCAACCGTGTGGGCGACGCACGGCGAGCGGGCCGCCGGCGCGGCGGGCGACTACCTCTTCGCCCGCGCGTTCGCGCAGCTCGCCTCGGCCGGGGACCCGGGCGCGGTCGCGTGCCTCGCCGGCGCCTGCCTCGCGCTGGCTCGCGGGGAGGCGCTCCAGCGGCGGCAGGCATACCGCGCCGACACGTCCGTGGACGACTATCTCGCCCGCTGCGAGCTCAAGACCGGGAGGCTCTTCGAGGCCGCGTGCCTCCTCGGCGGCGGGCCCGAGCACCTCGGCCGCTTCGGCGTCGCGCTCGGGATCGCGTTCCAGATCGCCGACGACATCCTCGACTGCACGGGCACGCCGGGTGCGACCGGCAAGCCGCTCGGCATCGACCTGCGCGACGGCACGCCCACGCTGCCGCTCATCCTGGCGGCCCGGAAGGACCCGCAGGTCGCGCGCGCGCTCGAGGGCGAGCCGGTTCCGGATGCCCTGGCTCGCGTCGCAGCGACCGGGGCGATCGAGGCGTCCCGGGCGCTCGCGCTCGAGTACGCGGCCGAGGCCCGCGGCGCCCTGAACGGCGACGCGGAGCGCGATGCTCTCGCGGCACTCACCCACCTGGTGGTAGACAGGGAGGCGTGATGGCGACCCTCGCCCAGCAGACGGCGCTCGACGCGATCTGGGAGAAGGTCGAGGGCGGCGAGCGGCTCGACTTCGACGACGGGCTCACGCTCATGGAGTCCGACGACGTCCTCCAGCTCGGCGAGCTCGCCGACCACGCGCGGCGGCAGCGGGGCGGGACGGACGACGTCTACTTCGTCCAGAACCTGTACTTGAACCAGACGAACGTCTGCCGCGTGAAGTGCAAGTTCTGCGCGTTCGCCAAGACGGAGAAGCAGGAGGACGCGTACACGTTCACGCCGGAGGACCTCGTCGCGGACGCGGTCGCCCAGCGCGAGCTGACCGGGTTCACCGAGATTCACATGGTCGGCGGCGAGAGCCCGCACGTCGGCTTCGACTACTACGTGGACATCGTGCGTGACCTGCACGAGGCGCTGCCCGACGTGCACCTGAAGCTGTTCACGGCGAGCGAGATCCACCACATGACGACGCTCTCCGGGCTCACGCATGAGGAGGTGCTGCGCGAGCTGCAGGCGGTGGGTCTCGGGTCGCTCCCCGGCGGCGGCGCGGAGATCTTCGCGGATCGGGTGCGCCGGCTGATCGCTCCCGGGAAGGAGCACCCGGACATCTGGTTCGAGACGCACCGCACCGCTCATGGGCTCGGCATCCCGACGCACTGCACGATGCTCTACGGCCACGTCGAGACCTACGAGGAGCGGGTCGACCACCTGCTCCGGCTGCGCGAGCTCCAGGACGAGACCGGCGGCTTCCTCGCGTTCATCCCGCTCGCGTTCCACCCCGAGAACACGGTGTTCGAGCGGCGCGGCTGGACGCACACGGCCGGGACGGACGACCTCAAGGTGATCGCCGTGTCGCGGCTCCTGCTCGACAACATCGACCACGTGAAGGCCTACTGGATCATGATGGGCATGCCGCTCGCCGCGGTCGCGCTGCACTTCGGCGCCGACGACGTCCAGGGCACGGTCATGCGCGAGACGATCTTCCACGCGGCCGGCGCGAAGACCGAGACGGAGCAGAAGGTCGAGGAGCTCGTGCGGTTCGTGAGCGAGGCGGGCCGAATCCCCGTGCAGCGCGACACGCTCTACAACGAGGTGCGGCGGTGGAGCAATTGACCTGCATTTGGTGCACTTTCGTCACAGACACGTGCGCATTTCGGCGATATGCTCGCGGCGGATGGGGGTGGGTTGGGAGCCCTCATCAGACGCGCGCGTCTAACCCCTTGGAGCGCAGCGCGTGATCCGCCTCGGCCGCATCTCCTACGTGAACATGGCGCCGCTCTTCTTCGCGCTCGAGGCGGACGTGGAGGAGGTCTCCGGCGTCCCGACCGAGCTGAACCAGGCGCTCCTCGACGGCCGGGTCGACCTCGCGCCGATCTCCTCGATCGAGTACGCGCGCCACGCGTCCGAGCTCCGCATCCTCCCGCGCGTCTGCGTCTCCTCGGAGGGTGCCGTGGACTCGATCCAGCTCGTGTCGCGCGCGCCGCTTGCGTCCATCCGCTCCGTCGCCGTGACGCCGGAGAGCGCGACCTCGGTCGTGCTCGTCAAGGTGCTCCTTCCCGAGGCCGAGCACGTCCCGCTCGGCGAGGACGCCGACGCCAAGCTTCTCATCGGCGACGCGGCGCTCGAATCCATGTTCGAGGATCCGACGCCGCACTACGACCTCGGCCGCCTCTGGCTCGAGCAGACCGGGCTCCCGATGGTCTACGCCGTCTTCGCGTGCCCGGACCCCGCGCCCGAGGGCATGGCCGAGCTCGAGGCCGCGCTCCTCGAAGCGCACGCGAGCGCACGCGCGCGGCCCGAGGAGCTGGCCCGCGCGGCGAGCGAGCTCTACGGCTACCCGCCCGGCTTCCTCGCCCGCTACTTCGAGAAGCTCCGCTACCGGTTCGGCCCGCGCGAGCGCGCCGGGTTGCTCACGTTCTTCGAGCTGGCGCGCGACGCCGGCGAGCTCGACCGGGTCCCCGAGCTGCGCTTCCTCGTCACGGAGCCGGTGACCGCATGACGGTCGCCGAGGTCCTCGACAAGGCGCTCTCGGGCGAGCGGATCGGCGACGACGATGCCGTGACGCTCCTCGAGAGCCGCGACCTCGTCGGCGTCGGCCGCGCAGCCGAGGAGCTCCGCGCGCGCAAGACCGACCCGGGCCGCATCACGTTCATCATCGACCGGAACCTGAACTACACGAACGTCTGCTACACGGACTGCGACTTCTGCGCGTTCTACCGCCGGCCGGGCGACACGCGCGAGGGCTACCTCCTCCCGAAGCCGGTCATCTTCAAGAAGATCGAGGAGACACTCGCGCTCGGCGGCACCGCGCTTCTCATGCAGGGCGGCCACCACCCCGACCTCGGCGTGGACTTCTACGAGGACCTCTTCACGTCCATCAAGGCGCGCTACCCGATCCACCTCCACGCGCTCTCGCCGCCCGAGGTGCAGCACATGGCGCGGCGGTCGAAGCTCACGATCCCCGAGACGCTCACGCGCCTCCGCGACGCCGGGCTCGACTCGCTGCCCGGCGGCGGCGCCGAGATCCTCGTCGATCGCGTCCGCGAGATCATCGCGCCGAAGAAGACGAAGACGAACGAGTGGCTCGGGATCATGCGCGACGCCCAGCGCCTCGGCATCTCGACGACCGCGACGATGATGTACGGCCACGTCGAGACCCTCGAGGAGCGGGTCGAGCACATGCGCCGGATCCGCGAGCTCCAGGACGAGATGCACGGCTTCCGCGCCTTCATCTCGTGGACGTTCCAGTCCGACGGAAACCGGCTCGCGGCGAAGGTGCCGCGCGCCTCGATGCCGACGTCCTTCGACTACCTCCTGACGCAGGCCGTGAGCCGGATCTACCTCGACAACGTGGACCACATCCAGTCGAGCTGGGTCACGCAGGGCCTGAAGGTCGGCCAGGTCGCGCTCGGCTTCGGCGCCGACGACATGGGCTCGATCATGATCGAGGAGAACGTCGTCTCCGCCGCCGGCACGACCTACCGCGCGACCACCGAGGACTTCGTTCGCGCCATCAAGGCGCTCGGCAAGACCCCCGTGCAGCGCGACACGCTCTACCGCGACGTCCGCACCTGGAACTAGCCCGCGCGAAGGCGCCGGACTGTAAGGAGTGCGTCTACCGGCTTTCGCCCGGCCGGGCGCTGTGCTTTCCTGAAAGACGGGGGTTTCGTGGTCCGTCTCGCTGCATCTCTAAGCGCGCTCGTCGCGCTCTCTGTCGTCCCGGCGGCGTTCGCCGCGCCGCCGGCGCAGCCTGCGGTGCCCGCGACGGCTGCACGGATCGTGGTGAACGCGCGCCCGATCGACGACGCCAGGGCGATCCGCTCGGGACTCGCCCAGGCCGTCCGGCGCACGCTGATCACCCAGCGCGAGGCCGACCGCGCGAACGCCTCGGTGAGGCGCGCGCGGGCGACGATCAGTTCGATGGCCGCGGGCCGCGCGAAGACGCTCGCGCGTGTCCTGCGCGTCGTGCGGCTCCAGGCGGGCTCCTACACCCAAGCCCGCGTCGTCGCGCTCTTCGGGATGCTGGATGAGAACACCGCGTACCTCTCGAAGCGTCCGCTGCCGGCGAGCGGGACGGACGTGATCGGCCCCGACGGAGTCGTCTACCGGGCGGGCTGGGGCTACGGGCTCCAGTTCCATCCGCTCGCGAACGTCGGGCGGTTGAACCAGTACGCGAACGCGAACCAGACGGCCAAGCTGCGCGAGCTCGCGGACGCGCTAGCCGCTCGGGCCGTACGCAAGGGCGACGGCGAGGTCTGGGAGTACTACTTCCCGTACGGCAGCGGCCATCCGCCGTGGAGCTCCGGGATGGTCCAGGCGGTGGGCGCCCAGGCGCTCGTCCGCGCCGGCGGCCAGCTGAAGGACGAAGCCCTGAAGGCGGCTGCCGGGCGCGCCTACCGAGGGCTCGCGGCGGGTGGGCTGGTCCAGAACCTCTCCGCGGGGCCGTGGGTCCGGCTCTACAGCTTCAGCGGGATGGCCGTGGTGAACGCGCAGCTCCAGACAGCACTCTCGGTCGCCGAGTACGGGCGCATCGCATCGAACGCCGAGGCGACCGACCTCGCAGACCGGCTGCGGACTAGCGCCCGAACGCTCTTCCCCCGGTTCGACACGGGCTTCTGGTCGCGCTACTCGGTCGGCGGCGCCGAGTCGTCGCTCCACTACCACGACTACGTGGTCGATCTTCTCGGGCTGCTCGCGCGGCGCACCGGCGACCTCTTCTGGGGAGACGCGCAAGGGCGCTTCAACGACTACACGCATGAGCCGCCCGGCTTCAAGTCGGCGCCGGCACGGCCGGCGATCTACCCCTGGCCCGCGGACGGGTTCCGCGACCGCGTCCGCATCACGTTCTGGCTCTCGAAGATCTCGACCGTCCACGTGCGCGTCGGTGGACGGACGATCGACCTCGGCCGCGAGCCGTCCGGCTGGCACACGGTCTACTGGGCGCCCGGCCGACGCGCGCCGCGGAAGTACACCCCCGTCGTGAACGCGGTCGACCTCGCCGGGAACGCGGGACACGCCGTTCTCGCGCCGGTCACGATCGCCCGCGACACGACGCCGCCCGAGGTCAAGGCCTCGGTCAACGGACGCCGGCTCACGTGGACGGCCACCGACCCGACGACGCCGTACGTGACCCTGCGCGTTCGCCTGACGCGCGGCGCGACGGCGAAGACGCTCCGACTCGGCCGGCGCGCGCTGCACGGCTCGGCTCGCCTCGCGCTCCCTCGCGGCCGGTGGACGGCGGTGCTCGTCGTCGAGGACTCGAGCGGGAACGCCGCCCGCGTCCGGCTCGGCGTAGTCCGGGCGCCCACCCGTAACTAGACTCGCCCCTCCGTGGGAGGGCTCACCGACACCGTCACGACGTGGATCGGCGACTACGGGCTGTACGCGATCTTCCTGCTCTCCGTCGTGGACGCGATCCTGCCCGCGGCGAGCGAAGTGGTCATGGTCTACGGCGGCGCGCTCGCGGCGGGGGCGTTCGCCGGGCACCAGGTCACGCTCTTCGGGGAGCCACTCGAGTCCACCTGGGCCGCGTACCTCGCGGTCGCCCTCGCCGGGACGATCGGCTACGTGCTCGGCGCGATCCTCGGCTGGGCGATCGGCCGCTACGGCGGCCACGCGTACCTGGAGCGCCACGGCCGCTGGCTCCACGTGACCCCGGAGCGGCTGGACAAGGCGGAGCGCTGGTTCGAGCGCTGGGGCGACGTCACCGTCCTCGCCGGACGGTGCCTGCCCGTCGTGCGCTCGTTCATCTCGATCCCGGCAGGGATCGCCGAGATGCCGCTCCGCCGCTACACGGTGTTGACGACGATCGGGAGCGTGCCCTGGTACTTCGGCCTCGCGGCCATCGGCGTCGCGCTCGGCGCGAGCTGGGAGCGCTTCCACGAGTCGTCCCGCTTCGTCGACTACCTCATCGTCGCGCTCGTCGTCGCGGGTCTCTTCCTGCTAGTGGTGCGCCACCGAAAGCGCCGGCTCCGGCGCCGGGCGGCGGAGTAAAGATCGTGTCAGTTCCGCTGGAACTCGCGGCGTCGGTCTGCTTCACTAAAACGCTCTGCACCGCTCGGCCAGCACACATCTGAGGAGGGGTCTCGTCGCCGCAACCGTCGCGGCTGCGGGCGTGCTCCTGTGCGCGCCCTCGGCGTTCGCCACCTGGAGCGGCGACTTCACCGGCGACAAGCGCACGGACGTCCTGACGTACACGTCGGCGGGCAACCTCCTGCGCGTCGCCGCGTCGAGCCCCAACGGGCGTATCGACCAGAAGCAATGGGGCGACCTGGCCGACGGGCCGACCTGGAAGACGATCCTGACCGGGGACTTCAACGGGGACGGCCGGGACGACGTCGCCGCCGGCGCGTTCGACGGCCAGTGGACGGTCGGCATCTCGAACCGCCGGTCGTTCGACCTTTCGAGCTGGGGCACACTCCCGCCGCTCGATTCACATCGTGGATCGCGGAGATGGTCGGCGACTTCAACCACGACGGGAAGGACGACATCGTCGCCTCGTCGCTCGACACCGGCGACTGGTACGTCCTCCGCTCGACCGGAACCAGCTTCGTCGCCGAGCTCTGGGGCGCATGGCCGATCGGTTTCTGGCGCGACCAGCTCGTCGGCGACTTCAACAAGGACGGCCTGGACGACGTCGCTGCCCGCAACGGCCGACACCGGTGCCTGGATCGTCGAGGTGTCGAACGGCACCGCGTTCACGACGAGCCCGGACTGGGGGATTTTCCCCGTCCCCGACACCTGGACGGATTTCAACGTCGGCGACTTCAACAAGGACGGGAAGACCGACATCCTCGGCCGCAATCGCACGACCGGCCGGTGGATGGTCGGCATCTCCAACGGGACGCACTTCGTCATCTCGCCGTGGGCGAATACGCCGGCGTCGATCTGGGTCGACGTGCTCGTCGGGGACTTCACCGGCGACGGGCGCACCGATCTCGTGGGCCGGGTCTCGTCCACGGGGCGATGGCAGCTGCTCCGCTCGACCGGGAGCTCGTTCGCGTCCGCGAGCTTTGGCGCCTGGGCGCGCGGGATCAGCTGGTCGAACGTCGTTGCCGGGCGTGCGAACCTGGACAAGCGGATGGATGTCATCGGCCAGCACAGCGGCGGCAACTGGTGGGCCGGCGTCTCGACCGGGACGCGGTTCGACTCGACCGACCGCACCGAGCGCGTGCGCCCGGTCCTCGGCGTCACGGTTCGCGGCCTCGTGCGCGGCGGGCTCAAGCTCGGCCTGCGCTGCTCGGAGCGTGCCGACGTGACCGTTCGCGTCGAGCTGACTCGGGCGGCGGCCCGGGCGCTCGGGATGAGGCGGCTCCTCGGCACCGGAGTCGAGCACTTCATGCGGAACGGCGCCGACCCCTTGACCGTGCACTTCCGCTCGGGCGTGCTCCGGCGGCTCGCCGGCCACGACTTCGGGGTCGTGATCCGCGCGACCGCGGTCGATCCGGCCGCGAACTCGCGCACGGTCATCCTGCGCCGCACGCTGCACGGCTGACCGCCGGGCCGGCTCGCGGGCCTCGGTACACTCGCCCGGCGATGGGGATCCCGCTCGTCGACGTCCGCGCGCAGTACGCCCCCCTCCGCGAGCGGGTGCTCGAGCGGATCGCCGAGGTCGTGGACTCGGGCAAGTTCATCCTCGGCCCGAACGTGCAGGGGTTCGAGCGCGAGGCGGCCGCGTTTCTCGGCGTCGGCGAGTCGGTCGGCGTCGCGAACGGCACCGACGCCATCGCCCTCGTCCTCGAGGCGCTCGGCGTCGGCCCCGGCGACGAGATCATCTGCCCCGCGTTCACGTTCTACGCCACGGTCGAGCCGGTCGTGCACCGGGGCGCGACGCCCGTCTTCTGCGACATCGATCCGCGCACGCTGAACCTCGACCCCGCCGACGTCGAGGCGAAGACGAACCGGCACACGAAGGCGATTCTTGCGGTGCACCTCTTCGGGCGGCCGGCTTCGCTCGCCGAGCTCCCGCACAAGTGCGTGATCGAGGACGCCGCGCAGGCGTTCGGCGCCCGGATCGGCGACCGCCGGGTGGGGTCCATCGGGCGTGCGTCGACGTTCAGCTTCTTCCCCACGAAGAACCTGTTCGCCTTCGGGGACGGGGGCCTCGTCGCGACGAGCGACGACGAGCTGGCCGAGACCGTCCGGATGCTCCGCTTCCACGGCTCGCGCGACAAGCAGACCTTCGAGCTCGTCGGCTACAACTCGCGCCTCGACGAGATCCAGGCGGCCGTGCTCCGGATCTTCCTCGAGGAGGTCGACGGCTGGAACGACGCGCGCCGCGAGGCTGCGCTCCGCTACGCCGACCTCGGCCTGGGCGAGCTCGTCGAGCTCCCGGCCGACGAGCCGGGCCACGTCTACCACATGTACGTCGTCCGCTCGCCTGAGCGGGACAGGATCGCCGCCGCGTTCAAGCAGGCCGACATCGGCTGCGCCTCGTACTACGGCCGGCCGCTCCACCTCCAGCCCGCGCTCCACGGACTCGGCTACGGACACGGGGACTTGCCGGAGACCGAGCGCGCCGGCGCCGAGAACCTCGCGCTTCCGCTCTGGGCGGGGATCGGCGCCGAGGAGCAGGAGCGCGTCGTCGCCTGCGTGCGCGAGGCGCTCGCCGGCGTTCCCGCGTGAAGCGCCTCCGCAGGTTCGCGGCCTCGCTCGAGGCGCCCCGGGCACACAGGATCGCCGTCACGACGATCGTCCTCGTGCTCCTCGTCGCGACCGCGGCGACGTTCGGCCGGACCGAGCGCCTGAAGCTCGAGCGCTCGCCGATCGCCGCGCCGACGCTCACGCGGATCATCGGGCCGACCTGCCGGTGCCCCAAGGCGATCGCGAAGCTCGAGTTCACGCTGCGCACGCCGCAGCGGATGAACGTGTCGATCGTGGATGCGGCCGGCAACGAGGTGCGCAGGCTCGCCCACGGGGTCGCGCGCCCGAAGGGGAGGGTCACGTTCAGGTGGGGAGGCCGTGACAACCATCGTCGGGTCGTCCGCGACGGCCTCTACCGACTGAAGGTCGACCTGCTGAACATCGGCCGCGCCGTGACGATCCCGACACCCGTCCGCGTGGACACGCGCGCGCCGAGAGTGGTCCTCGTCTCGGCCTCGCCGAAGACGTTCTCGCCCGACGGCGACGGGCGCGCCGACCGGGTCCGCTTCCGGTACCGCTCGAGCGAGGCCGGCTCGCCGAGCGTGTACGTCCGCGGCTCGCTCGTCGCGCGGACGCCGATCCAGCCCGCGGGCGCGGGCAGCCTCCGCTGGCGCGGCCGGATCGACGGCGACACGGCGCCCGAGGGGACCTACACGGCGTGGGTGCAGGTGGCGGACGCGGCCGGCAACCTCTCCGATCCGTCGCGCCTCGTCTACGTCCGCATCCGCTACGTGACCCTCCGCGTCCCGGACCGGAGCGCCCTCGTCCCCGGAACGCTCGCCTTCCGCGTGAGCGCCGACGCGAAGCGGATCACGTACGTGCTCGCCCGCCTCGGCGGAGCGCGCCAGACCCTCCAGGGGTCGGCACGGCCGGGGCTCGTCCGGCTGCGGCTCCCCGCCCGCCTCGCGCCCGGGCGCTACGTGCTTGACGTCACCTCGAACGGCCGCGACGACCGGGCCGTCGTCACCCTCCGGCGGCGCGGATGAGACGTGAGCTCGACGGCGGCTTCGAGCTCGACGACGACCGGGACCGGATCGACCTGGAGGCCGTCCACCGGTTCCTCTCCGAAGAGGCGTACTGGGCGCTCGGGCGGCCGCGCGAGACCGTCGAGCAGCTGATCGAGGCGGCGGCGCGGGTCGTCGGCCTCTACGAGGGCGAGCGCCAGGTCGGGTTCACGCGCACGGTCTCGGACGGCGTCGCGCTCGCCTATCTCGCCGACGTCTACGTCTTGCCGGAGCTCCGCGGCCGCGGTCTCGGCGAGGAGCTCGTCCGCGAGACGGTCGAGGTCGGGCCGTACGCCGACTGCCGCTGGCTGCTCCACACGACGGACGCCGGGCCGCTCTACGCGAGGTTCGGCTTCGGCGAGCCCTCGCCGACCCTCATGGAGCGTCCGCGCCGGGTCTAGGTCAGCAGGCGGACGATCGCCGTCGCGGCGGCCGCCGCGAACACGACGACGAGGATCGGCGCGCGCAGGAGCAGCGCCACCGCCGCCGCGGCGAGCCCGACCGCGCGCGTGTCGAGCGACGAGCTCGCGGTCGCCGCCCGCGACCTGGACGACGACGAGCGCCGCGAGGAGCGCGGGGGCGAGGAGCATGACCACGCGGTCGAGCACCGGCGGAAGAGAGCGGTCGCCGAGCAGCACCGGGCCGGCCGACTTGAGCACGATCGTGGCCGCGCCGACGACCGCGACGACCGTCCAGACGTCGCTCATCGGCGAAGCCCCACGAGGCAGGCCGCGCTCGCGGCGATGATCGGGACGCCCGGCGACGTGAACGGGACGAGCGCGAGGGCGATCGCCGCGCCGAGGAGCGCGGCGGCGATGTGCGTGCGGCTCCTGAGCTGCGGGATGAGGAGCGCGAGGAAGAGCGCCGGGAACGCCGCGTCGAGCCCGTAGTCCTCGGGGTCGCCGAGCACGTCGCCTGCGAGGACGCCGATGACGGTGCCGGCGGTCCAGCACACGTAGAGCACGCAGCCCGCGCCGATCAGGCGCCGTGCGTCCACCCGGCCGCGCACGTGCGACACGGCCCAGGACTCGTCCACGATGAGCTGGGACAGGACGAGACGCCGGAGGCGCGAGCCGCCGAGCCCCGGCGCGACCGTCAGCGAGATCGGTGCATAGCGTGCATTCAGCAGGACGGCGGCGCCGATCGCCGCCGCGATCCCGCCGCCGGCCTCGAAGAACGACGCGGCCGCGAACTGAGACGAGCCCGCGAACGTCGTCAGGGACATGACGATCGGGGCGAGCCGGCCCATGCCGGCCGCCTCGGCGAGGACGCCGAACGAGAAGCCGAAGACGAACGCGATCGGCGCGATCGGCGCGATCGCGCGGGCGCCGTCACGGTAGGTCGGCGTCGGCTGGGCGTCGGCGGCTGGAACGGCGATACTCCCTTCTAACGATGCGCGGCGACGATCTCCTCCTGACCCACCTCGCCGTCCTGCCGGGGCTCGACGACGACCTCGAAGAGGACGAGCCCCGCCCGACCGGGCGGGAGCGGCTCGAGGCCGAGGTGGGCGCCGACCTCGCCCGCGAGCTGCTCGACTCGCTGCCGCCCGGCCGCACGCCGCCCAGCGCGTAGCATCGGGCGTCATGCCATCGCGCGCCCTCGTCATCGGGCTCGACTGCGCTCCGCCGCAGCTCGTCTTCGACCGCTGGCTCGACGAGCTCCCCGCTATCCGCGGTCTCACCGAGCGCGGCTCCTTCGGGGTTCTCCGGAGCTGCGACCCGCCCATCACCGTCCCGGCGTGGTCGGTCATGACCTCGTCGCGGAACCCGGGCGTCCTCGGCTTCTACGGCTTCCGGAACCGCAAGGACCACTCCTACGACGGGCTCGCGTTCGCCAACTCGCGCTCCGTGAAGGTGCCGCGCGTCTGGGATCTCCTCTCCGAGCGCGGGTCGCGACGTGCAGATCCTCGGCGTGCCCGCAGACCTACCCGGTCTCCGAGGTGAACGGGACGATGATCTCCTGTTTCCTCACACCGGACACGACGCGCCAGTACACGCACCCGCCCGAGCTCAAGGAGGAGATCGAGGGCCTCGTCGGCGAGTACATGGTGGACGTTCCGAACTTCCGCACGAACGACAAGGAGCAGCTCCTCGCCGACCTCGAGGAGATGACCGTGCGCCGATTCAAGGTCGCCGAGCACCTGCTCGAGACGCGGCCCTGGGATCTCTTCTTCATGGTCGAGATGGGCACCGACCGGATCCACCACGGCTTCTGGCGCTTCACCGATCCTGAGCATCGTCTCTACGAGCCGCGGCAACCCCTTCGAGAACGCGATGCTCGACTACTACAAGCGGCTCGACGCGAAGATCGCCTCGCTCCTTCGCCACGCCGACGACGACACCGCGGTGCTGGTGGTCTCGGACCACGGCGCGAAGCGGATCGACGGCGGCATCTGCGTGAACGAGTGGCTTCGGCGCGAGGGCTACCTCGTGCTGAAGGAGGAGCCGACGGAGCCCACGCGGCTCACGCCGGACATGATCGATTGGCCGAAGACGACAGCCTGGGGCGAGGGCGGCTACTACTGCCGGCTCTTCATGAACGTCGCGGGGCGCGAGCCCGAGGGCGTCGTCGCACCCGAGGACTACGAGCGCGTCCGCACCGAGCTCAAGGAGAAGCTCGAGGCGCTCGGCGACGACGAGGGCCGGCCGATCGGGACGATCGCGCACCGCCCCGAGGAGCTCTACGCAGTGCGGAACGGGATCGTCCCCGACCTCATGGTCTACTTCGGCGATCTCTACTGGCGGAGCGTCGGGCAGGTCGGCACCGGCACCGTGCACGTCTTCGAGAACGACACCGGCCCCGACGACGCGAACCACGCCCACGAGGGCCTCTACATCCTGGCCGGCGGGGGCGCGGTGCCCGGCCGCGGGCCCGAGCGGCAGATAGTGGACGTCGCGCCGACGCTCCTCACGCTGCTCGGCGAGCCCGTTCCCTCCGAGATGGAAGGGCGGAGCCTCGTCTAGCCCGGCCAAGCCGCGGCCGAGGTTCGACGCCACGCGGAAGACGCGGTGGAGCCATCCGAACGAGGGCGTCCACAACCGCGTGCTCTACCGCGTCATGGAGGACGCGTTCGAGTACTCGGCGCAGCGATGGGCCCGCGGGCGGCTCGTGGACATCGGCTGCGGCTCGAAGCCGTGGCGCGCGCTCTTCGCGCCGTACGTCACCGAGCACATCGGCGTCGACTACCTGCCGGAGATCCGCGGCACGACGATCGACGTCGTCGCGACGGCGTACGAGATCCCGCTCCCGGACGGCCACGCGGACACGCTGCTCCTCTCGGCCGTCCTCGAGCACCTCGAGCGGCCGGCCGACGCGCTTCGCGAAGCACGCCGCCTCCTCGCGCCCGGCGGCCACGCGATCCTCACCGCGCCGTTCATCTGGCCGGTGCACGAGGCGCCGCGCGACTTCTACCGCTACTCCCCGTTCGGCCTCCGCCACCTGCTCGAGGAGACGGACTTCGAGGTCGTCGAGGTGCTCCCGCTCGCCGGCGCGTGGACGACGTTCTCGCTCGAGCTCTCCTACGCGCTGCGGAAGTACCGCCGCCGCGGGCTCACGCACGTCGTGAACGGCGTGATGCGCTCGGCGCAGTGGGCGGGCGCGCGCTGGGACCGGGTGGACTTCCAGCCGCGGTTCAGCTGGAGCCACTTGGCCGTGGCTCGCGCGCCAGGCGGCGGCGAGCCGCCCGAAGGTCCGAGCGCGGAATGACCCTGAACACGATCACCGCGGCGGGGTAGGCGGCAACGATCGCGAGCCGGACCGGCAGCGAGGCGGCCATCGGCATCCAGGCGTCCACCGCGAGCGAGGCGAGCCCGAGGCCGAGGGCCATCGCGTAGATGAAGCCGATCCGGAGCCAGTCCCAGGGCACCGGGTAGATCCGGCCGGAGACGTACGCGACGGCGAGCGCGAGCGCTGCGAACGCGATCGCCGTCGCCCACGCCGCGCCGACGAACGAGTACGGCGGGATGAGCAGGAAGTTCAGGCCGATCGCGAGCAGCCCGCCGCCGAAGACGAGCACCGGGATCGTCCGCATCCGCTTCTCGACCATGAAGCCGACGGCGAAGAGGCTGTAGGCGCCGGTCGCGATCGCGGCGAGCCCGAGCGGCGCGACCGCCTTGCTCGCCTCCCACCACTCCGGCCGGAAGAGCAGGTGCAGGAGCGGGAGGATCCACGCAGCGACGCCGACGGCGAGGAACCCGACCGCGACGAAGTAGTAGTTGGCGCCGCGCGCGACCATCTGCGGGTGGCGGTCGGTGTGGAGCCAGGAGTAGTGCCACTGCGGCCAGCCCATCCGGAACGCGACCACGGCGAGCAGCACGATCTGCGCGTAGCGGTAGGCGACGTCGTAGACGCCGGCGTCGGCGAGACCGTGGTAGTGGCGGACGAAGAAGCGGTCCGCGAAGTTGATCGCGTAGAACGAGATCCCGCCGATGACTCCCGGCCACGCGAACGAGACCATCTCACGGCCGACCTTCGGCGTCACGTTCCGGGTCAGGTCGTGGACGTACTCGCGCATGCTCACGACGAAGACGACGCACACCGCGATGAGCGACGCGAGCAGGATCCCCTTCACGCCGAGCTCGAGGACGGCGAGGAACACGACTACGAGCACGACCTGCACCACGCCGCGGGTCAGCGAGTAGGCGGCGAACGTGAACGGCTTGCGGCGCAGGCGCGCGAGGATGAGCGACAGGTCGACGATGTTCGTCAGGTAGAGGTCGGTGAGCGCGATCGCGAAGAGGACGGCGGAGCCCGCCCCGGCGAGGATCCAGTTGTCGAGCTGCCCGGCGAGGGCGACCATGACGCCGATCACGACGGCGGGGTAGATGGCCGAGATGACCAGGTAGAGCGTGATCACCTGCCGGCGCCAGTGGTCGTCGTCGCGGTCGAAGTAGAAGCGCGAGAGGACGCCGTCGAGGTTGGCCGAGATGATCACGTCCACGAGCGCCACGGTTGCGAGGACGAGCGAGAGCACCCCCACCTCGTCGCGGGTCAGGTAGTGCGCGTAGAGCGGGATGAGGAAGAACGTGAGCGACTTGAGCAGGACCCGCGTCCCGCCGTAGATCGTGGTGTCACGGGCGAGCGCGCCGATCCCGAGCTGCTTCGGCGCGCCGCGGCCGTCGGCGTCGGGTTCGCGGCCCTCGGTCTCGGGCTCGTGCTCGAGCGTCTCCTCGCCGCGAACCTCGCTCACGTGCGGGAGCGTAGTCCGGCCGCTCGACGCGCTGTGCCGCTAGAGGTAGCCGAGCTCGTCGAGGCGGGCGGCGAGGATCGCGTCGTCCTCCTCGCTCATCGCGTCGGCGTCCGTGCGCTCGGTCGTCAGCTCGCGGAGGCGCGCTTTCAGGCGCTCGACGACGTCCGGGTGGTCGGCGGCGCGGTTCCGCCGCTCGTTCGGGTCGTCGGCGAGGTCGTAGAGCGCGTCCGCCACGCGTGCGTCCTCGAGGGTGGTGACGAGCTTCCAGCTCCCGTCGCGGATCGCGGCCTGCGACACGGTCTGCACGCCGCTCGGCGCGCCGGTCGGGACCTCCATCACGATCGGGTGTGCGGGCGGCTCGGCGGTGTCGCGCAGCGCGGGGGCGAGGCTCACCCCGGCCCAGCCGGCGGGCGGCGCCGGAAGCTCCGCGAGGTCGAGGAGCGTCGGCGCGAGGTCGAGGTGGGACACGGGCGTGGTGCGTACGCCGGACTCGATCCCCGGTCCGGCGACGACGAGCGGCACGCGGACGTCGCGCTCGAAGAGCGTCTGGTTGTGGTTCCAGAAGTAGCGGGGCGCGACGCGGAGCAGCCGCTTCGACTCGGAGCGCGCGCCGCGGGCGACCAGGCGCGTGGCCCAGGCCTCGACGGGGAGGCGGTCGCGGATCCGGCGGGCGACCTGCTGCTGGCGAAGGCTGTGCGGCTCGAGGGTCGTGTTCTCCCCGTGGTCGCCGGTGAGAAGGATCGTCGTGTCCGCGCCCGCGACGTCGACGAGCCGTCCGAGCCAGGGGTCGATCCCGGCGAACGAGCGCTCGTAGGCGGTGCGTCCGTAGCGGCGCGAGTCGAACGCGGGCGGGTACGTGCGCGGCGTGTGGACGTCCCAGAGGTGGACGACGCCGAGCCAGGGCGCCTCGGCCGCGGCGGCGTCGCGCACGCGGTCGAGCAGTCGCTCGCCCCAGGCGGAATGCACGGACCGGTCGGGCACGTCGCGGTACTCGATCTCGCCGAAGCCGCGCAGGAGCCCGACGTTGTCGAGCAGCGGCCCGGTCACCGAGGCCCAGGTCGCATAGCCGGCGCGGGCGAGCTCCTCGGGGAAGGTCGGCACCGCATCGGCGAGCTTCGCGCCGCGGAGCGCCCGGACGCCGTGGCTCGTCGGCGGCCGGCTGGTGAACATCGCGGTGAACGCGGGCGTCGTGGTCGGGCAGGTCGTGTACGCGTTCGCGAAGCGCACGCCGCGCTCGGCGAGCGCGCTCGCAGCGGGCCAGGCGGCCTGCGGGCGCTCGAGCAGATCGGCACGCAGGCAGTCGACGACGACGATGAGGAACCCCGGCACGGCGGCCATGCTAGTCGCGCGACCTGGAACCTGATTCACGCGCGGGATTAAGGGCTCCCAACCCACCCCCAACCAGCCATCATGCTAAGCGGAAAAGGCGCGCGTGTCTGTCACGGAACTGCGCCGAAACCGTGTCAATCGTGGGCCGCGGCGCGCTCGTCCAGCAGGTCGTAGTAGACCC
The DNA here is from genome assembly GCA_963720515.1 of uncultured Actinomycetes bacterium. GTDB lineage: Bacteria > Actinomycetota > Thermoleophilia > Gaiellales > Gaiellaceae. Next base: position 2,119,590 of record OY970397.1, read on the forward strand.
GCTCGAGCGCCTCGCCGGGCGGCGTCGCGAGCCGCTCGCGCACGACGCGCTCGTTCCGCTCGCCGTAGCGCTCGCGGAGCTCCGGATCGCGCAGCAGCGTGAGCAGCGCCTCGGTCAGCGCGTCCTCGTCGCGGCAGCCGACCACCTCGCCGCCCTCGCCCTGCGTGATCCACTCGTCGATCGTGATCGCGTCGCCCATCACCATCGGGAGCCGCGACGCCATCGACTCGATCATCGAGGCCGGCGTCGCGTCGGTGGACGCGATCGACACGCCGAGATCTGCCGATGCGCACAACGCGGGCAGCTCGTCGGGCGCCGCGAAGTGGAACGCCACCCGGTCGGAGAGCCCCAGTTCGTGGACGAGCGCCTCGATCTTCCCGCGGAGGTCGCCCGCCCGCGCGGCGAGCACCAAGCGCGCGGACGGGAACCTCGGCGGCCGCCCGTGCAAACGCGCGCACGAGCACGTCGAGATTCGTGTTCTCGCGGTAGTTCCTGAGCGACAGGACAATGAGCGCGTCCTCGGGCCAGCCGAAGCGCGCGCGCAGCCCGGGGTCGCGCTTGTCCGGCCCGAACGGCGGCAGGTCCACGTACCAGACGATCCGCGTGAGCTTGGCCGGATCGGCGCCCAACCGCACGGTCTCGTCGGCGTTGGCGATGGAGCTCACCACGTAGCGGTCGCCGGCGGCGACCGCCTCGCGCACCCACTTCCGCCCGCGCCTCCGGTCACGGCCGAACGTGAAGATGTCCGTGTTCCACGGGCTCAGGACGAGCGGGTGGAACTCGGAGCGCGCCGCCCAGTAGCCGTAGGGGAGCAGGTAGTGCCCGTGCACGATGTCCATGCCGAGCCCGTCGGCGAGGCGCCCGATGGCCGGCGCGAACGCGAAGCGCCGCAGACCCTTGATCCGCGTCGAGAGCCCGCCGATCGCACGGACGTCGTGCGCGACGATGCCGTCGAGCTCGCCCGGCCGGTCGGTGATGCGGTCGCTCACGATGTGCACCTCGTGCCCGCGCTCCGCGAGCCGCCAGGCCCACCGCAGGAAGATGATCGAGCGACCGTCGCCGACCCCGAGGATGCGTAGGGGCCTGTCGGTCACGGCCGCGGATACTAGCGATTCGACGGATAAGCTGTGCTTATGGACACGCGCGCCCTTCAGGCCTTCTGCGCGGTCGTCGAGCGCAAGAGCTTCTCTCAGGCGGCGGAGCGGCTCGGCGTGACGCAGCCTGCGGTCAGCCTTCAGATCCGCTCGCTCGAGGAACGGCTCGGGCACAAGTTGATCGACCGCTCGGGACGCCGGGTAGAGCCGACCGAGGCCGGCGAGCGCCTCTACCGGAACGCGCAGCGGCTGCTCGCCGCCGAGGCACAGCTGCTCGCCGAGCTCGACGAGGACGGCGCCGAGCTCACCGGTCGGCTCGCCATCGGCGCGTCCACGGGGCCGGGCGCGCATCTCGTGCCGCTCCTCCTCTGCGAGTTCGCCCGCCAACACCCAGGGCTTCAGGTTGCGCTCACGATCGCTGACACAGTGGCGGTCATCGAGCAGGTCGCCGACCGCGTGCTCGAGCTCGGCGTCGTCGGCGCGCTGCGCCGGCACCGCTCGCTCGACTTCGAGCCGCTCGCGCGTGACGAGATCGTCCTCGCGGTTCCCGCCGGCCACGCGTTCGCCGGTCGCGACGTCCCGCTCGACGAGCTTCGAGGCGAGACGCTCCTCTCCATGCAGGAGGGCGCCGGGGTGCGGCAGGTGATCGACGAGGAGCTCCGCCGCGCCGGCCTCAAGGTCCGCGACCTCGAGTCGCGCCTGGAGCTCGGGCTCCAGGAGTCCGTGAAGAGCGCGGTCTCGGCCGGGTACGGCGTCGCGTTCATCTCCCGCACGGCCGTCGAGGCCGAACTCGCCGCGGGGACGCTCGAGACCGCGCGCGTCGCCGGCGTCGAGCCCTCGCGCCAGCTCTACGTCGTCCGCCCGCGCGGCCGGACGCTCACCCGGGCGGCCGAGGCGTTCCTCGCGTTCGCTCGGGAGCAGGCCGCGTGATCGTCCGCTGGGGCCTCGACGCCTACGACGGCCTCCTCGCCGAGCTCGGGATCGAGCGTCCGCTCCTCGTCACGAGCCCGCGCTGGACGTCTCTCGGCCTGGCGGCCTGGCGCACCTTCGACGGCGTTCGCCATCACGTTCCCGCCTCGTCGGTCGAGGCGGCGATCGGGGCCGCGGAGGGCGCCGACGGGCTCGTCGCCGTCGGCGGGGGCAGCGCGATCGACACCGGGAAGGCGGTCTCGGTCGCGCTCGGGCTGCCGCTCGTCTCGGTCCCGACCACGTACTCGGGCGCCGAGTGGACGCACGGCTACGGCATGCTCGACGAGGGCGCGCGGGAGAAGCGCGGCGGCGGCGGCGCGAACCTCGCCGGGATCGTCTACGACGTGGAGCTGACGCTCGGTCTCCCGCGCGACGCGACCGGCGGCACGGCGATGAACGCGCTCGCCCACTGCGCCGAGGCGCTCTACGTCGAGGGCAAGAACCCGGCCGCCGACCGTGAGGCACTCGCCGGCGCCGCGGCCATCGGCGATGCGCTTCCACGCGTGCTGGCCGACGGCTCCGACCGGGCCGCGAGGCACGACCTCCTCGAGGGCGCGATGCACGGCGGCGCCGCGCTCGCCGGTGCCGGCCTCGGGCTCTCGCACGCGCTGGCGCAGGCACTCGGGGGCCGCTTCGGGATCGCGCACGGCGCGGCGAACGCGCTCTGCCTCGCGCCCACGCTGCGCTTCAACGAGCCGGTCGCGGGCGCGGAGATCGCACGGTTCGCGGCCGCGCTCGGGACGGACGACGCGGCCGGCCGCGCGGAGGAGCTGGCGCGCCTCGGCGGATTCGAGCGGCTCCGCGACCTCGGCGTTCCCGAGGACGAGCTCGACGCGGCGGCCGAAGCCGCGGTGCGCCGGCCGGGGGCGAGGATGAATCCGCGGGCGGCGAGCGCCGAGGAGGCCGCCGACCTTCTGCGGTCGATCTGGTAGGACTCCGCCGATGCCGAATCCCGAGCTCCGCCGCCGCCTCGACTCCCTGCCCGGCTGGCTTTCCTACGAGGAGGGCGAGACGCTCTACGACCTCGCGCGCGCCTGTACCGGCCGCGGCGTGATCGTCGAGATCGGCTCCTGGAAGGGCAAGTCGACGACGTGCCTCGGCCTCGGCTCGCGCGCGGGCGCGGGCGTCAGGATCTTCGCCGTCGACCGCCACACCGACGGGACGTTCCCGGAGTGGGAGAAGCACGTCGCCGAGGCGGGGATCGAGGATCTCGTCACGCCGCTCAAGGGCCGCTCGCAGGACGTCGTCCACGACTTCCACGAGGAGATCGAGCTCCTCTTCATCGACGGCGCCCACACCTACGACCTCGTGCTCGAGGACTGGGAGGGCTGGGTGCCGAAGGTCGTCCCGGGCGGCGTCGTCGCGATGCACGACACGACCGGCTTCCCCGGGGTCAAGCGCGTCGCCGAGGAACACCTCTTCAAGTCGCGGGACTTCCGCGGCGTGCGGTTCGTCTACCCGACGACGAGCCTCGGGACGAAGGCGCCCGCCTCGACGCTCGACCTCGTCCGGAACCGCTTCGCGCTCGGCGTCATGCGCACGGTCGCGGGCGCGCTCCACTGGAAGCGGCTGGTTCCCCACCCCGTGCAGCAGGCCGGACGCCGTATCCTGCGCGCGATCCAGTGATGTCGGACGACTTCCGCATGACGATCCGCCTGCCGGGCGACGACGAGGCCGCGCATCTCGTCCGCCGGCTGCACGAGCTTCGCCTCGACGAGAGCGAGCGCGCCCTGCTCGGCGCCCGCGTGATCGTCAGCCGCGATGACGACACCGTCTTCCTCTACGCCGACTCGGCCGACCGGCTCCACGCGGCCGAAGCGATCGTCCGGCGCGACCTGGGCGACGGCGCCGACCTCATGCTCGAGCGCTGGCACCCGGTCGCCCAGGATTGGCAGGCCGTGGACGCGCCGATGCCCGAGACCGAGGCCGAGATCGATGCCGAGGAGGACCGCGTCCGCGAGCGCGAGGAGGCCGAGGCCGAGGCGACCGGCTACGCGGACTGGGAGGTTCGCGTCGAGCTCCCGAGCCCCGAGGAGACGGACCGGTTCGCCGACCTGCTCGAGTCCGAGGGCATCCCGCTCATCCGGCGGCACCGGTTCGTGCTCGTCGGCGCCGCGAGCGAGGAGGACGCCCGCGAGCTCGCCGAGCGGCTGCGCGCCGAGGCGCCGGCCGGCGCCAAGGTCGAGGTCGAGCCGAGCGGCGAGATGGTCTACGAGGTCATGCCGCGCAACCCGTTCGCCGTCTTCGGCGGCCTCGGGCTCTAGGGCGCTCGCCCGCATCCTCCGCTACGCTTCGACCGTTCCGTCCCGCGACGAAGGAGGCGTGTCCATGAAGACCGATCTGACCGCTCCGCGTCGCGGCCTGTTCGTCTTCGGCTAGCGGCGCGCCTCGCGTCCGTGCCGCGGTTTCGCCGCGGCGATTCCGTGCGACCAGGAGGATCTAGCTGTGTCTCTCGAGCCTTACGGCTGGAACGACGAACTCGACCGTGACTTCGCGCCGCTCCGCGACCAGGGCCTCGTGCCCGGACGCGTGCTGGTCCAGCAGCGCGGCGCGCTCGTCGTCCAAACCGACGAGGGGGAGCGCCCGGGCCGCCCCTCCGGGCGCCTGCGCCACGAGGCCGGGCGCGGCGGCCTGCCCGTCGCCGGCGACTGGGTCGGCGTGCGACCCGGCGCGGCGGGCGTGCTCGGCACCATCGAGGCCGTGCTCCCGCGGCGCACCGCCTTCGTCCGCAAGGTCGCGGGCGACGAGTCGGTCGAGCAGGTGCTCGCCGCGAACCTCGACGTCGCCTTCGCGGTCGCCGCGCTTCCCGACGGCCTGAACGTCCGCCGCCTCGAGCGGCTGATCGCGCTCGCGTGGGAGAGCGGCGCGACGCCCGTGGTCGTCCTCACCAAGCGCGACCTCACGACCGATCTGGCGGGCGACGTCGCCACCGCGGAGTCGATCGCCATCGGCGTCCCCGTCCACGCGATCAGCTCGAAGACGGGCGAGGGCGTGGACGAGCTGCGCACGTACTTCGAGCCGAACCGGACCGCGGCGCTCCTCGGCCCCTCCGGGGTGGGGAAGTCGTCGCTCGTGAACCGGCTCCTCGGGGTCGAGCGGCAGGCGGTCGCGGCGATCCGCGAGGACGGGCGGGGCCGTCACACGACCACGCATCGCGAGCTCGTCGCGCTCCCCGGGGGCGGGCTCCTGCTCGACACGCCCGGCGTGCGAAAGCTCGCGCTGTGGGGCGGCGTCGAGTCGGTCGAGGACGCCTTCGGCGACATCTCCGACCTCGAGGCGCAGTGCCGGTTCAACGACTGCGCGCACGAGACCGAGCCCGGCTGCGCGGTGCTCGCGGCCGTCCAGGCTGGGACGCTCTCCGAGGACCGCCTCGAGAGCTACCGCAAGCTCGTCCGGGAGCTCGCCTACCTCGAGCGCCGCCGCGACGCCCGCGCGCAGGCCGACCAGAAGCGCCACTGGAAGCAGCTCTCGAAGGAGATGCGGGGAGTGGGCCGGACCGACCGATGAACGTGCGCGCCCGCATCGGCCGCCCGCGGATCCTCGCGCCGCTCGGGAGCCGCGACTTCGCGCTGCTCTGGGCCGGGATGACCGTGTCTCTCCTCGGCGACGGCATCTACTTCGTCGCGATCGCGTGGCAGGTCTACGACCTCTCGAACGCCCCGACCGCGCTGTCGGTCGTCGGCGTCGCGTGGACCCTGCCGAACGTGCTGCTCCTCCTCGTCGGCGGCGTGCTCTCCGACCGGTTCGACCGGCGCCGGCTCATGATCGTCTCGGACGTCGTCCGCGCGCTCGCTATCGGGACGATCGGCGTGCTCTCCGTCGCGGGGCACCTCGAGCTCTGGCACCTGCTCGTGCTCGTGGCGTTCTACGGCGCGGGCGAGGCGCTCTTCGCGCCGGCGTTCCAGGCGATTGTGCCCGAGCTCGTCCCGCAGGAGCACCTCGTCCAGGCGAACTCGCTCGACATGCTGATGCGGCCGCTCGCGGCGCAGCTCACCGGGCCCGTCGTGGGCGGGCTTCTGGTGGCCGGGCTCGGCGCGGGAACCGCGTTCCTCGTCGACGCCGGCACGTTCGTCGTCTCCGCCCTCTGCCTGATCGCCATGCGGCCGCGGCCGCTTCCGGCGCGGGCGGAGCTCGGCGTGCGCACCGCGCTCAGCGACCTCGCGGAAGGCTTCCGCTTCGTCCGCGCGCACGCGTGGCTGTGGCGGACGCTCGTCGCCGCCGGCGTGTCGCTGCTCTTCTTCTACGGTCCCGTCGAGGTGCTGCTTCCGTACGTCATCAGGAACGACCTCGGCGGCAGCTCCCGTGACTTCGGGATCGCGCTCGCGGCCGTCGGCGTCGGCTCGGTCCTCGGCGCGATCTATATGGGGCGGCGCGGTTTGCCGCGCCGCCAGCTGACCGTGATGTACCTCGCCTGGGCGGTCGCGATCGGCCTGATCGCCGTGTTCGGGATCGCCGGCGCCCTCTGGCAGATCGTCCTCGCGTCCGTCATTCGGGGCGTGGGCGTCACGGTCGGGCTCGTCCTCTGGATGACGCTCATCCACACGCGCGTGCCGCGGGAGCTCCTCGGCCGTGTCTCCGCCTTCGACTGGATGATGTCGCTGAGCCTGATCCCGATCTCGTTTGCGCTGACCGGGCCGATCGCGGAGGCGATCGGCGCACGGGAGACGCTCGTGGCGGCCGGTGTTCTTGGCTCCGCGGTCATCGGCCTGCTCCTCCTCGCGCCTGGGATGCGCGAGAGCGAGCGCGACGTAGTGGCGCCTGCGGCCGCCGCGTACGATCCGCCGCGTGACCCAGCAGACGCCGGCGCCCAGAACTGACCCCGCGGCCGTCGCGACCGTGCGCGCGCTGCTCGAGCGCGCCGGCTACGCACGGGACGGGATCGCGGACGTTCTCGGCGCGTCCGGCGACGTGCTCTCCCGCAAGGGCGAGCGCCCGGTGCACCTCCGGCGCCTGGCGGGCGAGGGGCCGCTCGAGGTGCTGATCCGGCTCTTCCTCCTCGACGTCGCCGTGGACCCGGATCACGCCGAGCGCGAGATCGGCACGGACGAGGTCGCCGCGCTCGCGGCGCTCGGCATTGTGCACGAGCAGGACGGCGGGCTCCTGGGTGCGGTCCGGCTCGTCCCGCACGGCGTCATCTTCGTCGCGTCCGACCTGCCCGACCACGAGGGGCTCCATCCGGATCACGTGGCGGGTGTCCACCGGCCTTCGATCACGCTCGCCGATCTGACCGTGCGCCGTGACGTGGCGCGCGCCCTCGACATGGGAACGGGCTGCGGGATCCAGGCGGTCCTCGCGGCGCAGCACTCGGGGCACGTCGTCGCCACCGACGTGAACGAGCGGGCCCTCGCCTTTGCGGAGCTGAACGCGGCCTTGAACGGCCTCGACAACATCGAGACCCGGGCGGGGAGCTTCTTCGATCCGGTCGAGGGCGAGACGTTCGAGCTCGTCGTGTCGAACCCGCCCTACGTCATCTCACCGGAGACCGCCTACGTCTTCCGCGACAGCGGCCTCGGGCGCGACCGCGTGAGCGAGCGGCTGGTCGGCGAGCTGCCCGGCTTCCTCGAGGAGGGCGCGTACGGGACGATCATGGCGAGCTGGATCCAGGAGGGCGATGACCCATCCATCCGGCCGCGCTCCTGGCTCGAGGACAAGGGCTGCGACGTCTGGATCTTCCACACCGGCGTCGAGGATCCCCTCACCACGGCCGCCGCGTGGAACCGCGACCTCGAGGCGGACGAGGAGCGGTACGCGGAGGCGATCGACCGCTGGACCGGCTACTTCCGCAAGGAGGGGATCGGCGCGCTCGCGTACGGTTCGATCATCCTCCGCCGCCGGAGCGGCGCCGCGAACTGGGTCCGGAGCCGCGAGCTCCCCAACGAGCCGCGCGAGCGGCCGAGGGAGCACGTCGAGCGGCTCTTCACCGGGCCGGACGCGGCCGAGCGCCTGGCCACGGACGAGGCCGTGGCGGCCGCACGCGTCGAGCTCGTCGAGGGGGCGACGCTCGAGCGGCAGCTGCGCCGCGGGCCGGACGGCTGGCTCGAGTCCGCCGACGTCACCCTCTCGGTCGGCATCCCGTTCTCAGCGGAGCTCGACGGGTTCACCGCGATGTTCCTGGCGCAGCTCGACGGGAGCCACCCGGTCGGCGAGATCGTCACGGCGCTCGCCCGGGAGCACGATGCCCCGGAGGAGCGCCTGCTCGCGAGCGGCGCCGAGATCGTGCGCGAGCTCCTCCGCGACGGTTTCGCTGTGGTGACAGACGTTGATTCCCCGCCCCCCGCGTCATAGCATCGCGCGCAGCCCGCAGATCGGCATCTTCCCGCGGGCGCGGGACGCGGCAAGGAGGTTGACGCATGGAAGGATCGATGGGAGCGCAGCGGGCTCCCGAGGCCGACGAGGGCCTGGAGCAGGCAGTCGTCCGACCTTCGCTCGAGCTCGTCGTCACGCATGACGACGACGACCTCGGTGGCGGAGAAGGGACGACGCGTCGTGCGATGGTCACGAAGGGCCTGCTGCTCATCGCAGGCGCCTTCGGGGCGGGTGTTGCGGCGACCAAGCTGAGCGACGGCGGCGAGGCCAAGCCCGCCGCCGCCCCGGCGACCGGCCGCTCGACGCTCACGCTGACGTCGCCCGACGTGCGGCTGTACGACCCGACGTCGGAGCCGGGCAAGCTTCCGGATCTCAAGGCGCTGAAGTCACCGCACGGGACGCTCGTCGACTCGAAGGGCCGCGAGGTCGGGAACTTCACGACGGCGGCATTGACCGGCGCCGGCGCACCGATGGCGATGCAGCGATTCGTCTTCTCCGACGGCACGATCGTCGGCGTGGGCCTGGCCGGCCTCGACGGCGACTTCGCGATCGTCGGCGGGACTGGCCGCTACGACGGCGTGGGCGGCTCGTACGCCCTTCGAATGAACCGGAAAATCGCGGAGTTCACGCTCCGCCTGACCCAGATCGCGGGGTGACCTATGGCCTTTGACGCATTTCTCAAGCTCGACGGAATCCCCGGCGAGAGCACCGATGCCAAGCACAAGGACGAGATCGAGATTCTCTCGTTCAGCTGGGGCGTCTCGAACTCGGGTGCGGCGACACACGGGGGCGGCGGCGGAGCCGGGAAGGCGAGCTTCCAGGACTTCAACTTCGCGTCGATGCTCCAGAAGTCGTCGCCGAAGATCTGGCTCGCGTGCGCGACCGGGGAGCACATCAAGTCGGCCGTGCTCACGCTCCGCAAGGCGGGCGGCGAGACCTCTGCTGGCGTCGAGTTCTACAAGGTGACGTTGACCGACGTCCTCGTCTCCTCGTTCCAGGAGAGTGGATCGGAGGGCGGCGACGATCGTCCGTTCGATTCGTTCAGTCTCAACTACGCGAAGATCCGGACCGACTACACGCTCGTCAACCAGAAGGGCGCGATCGGCGGGACGACTTCGGCCGAGTTCGACGTCCGCAAGAACACCGCCAGCTTCACCGAGCCGGACGCTTCGGACGGCGGCTAGCTACCGATTCAGCAGGGACCGGGTGCCGGCGTTCCGCCGGGCCCGGTCTCGTGCTGGGCGCTCGCGCCCGTCCCGGACTGGAGGCAGTAGGACGTCGCGTCCGCCCTTACGAGCGCCACGCCGAAGGACGGCGTGATCTGGGCGCCTGCGTAGGTGCCGTGGTCGGCGAACCAGACCTGGAGGACCGGCGCAGCCGCCTGGAAGTTCGCCGTGGACGCCGCCGCGCTGGCGCGCGACTCGAGGTTCTTCGCGCCCTGCGACGTCGGGCCCTCGTCGCGCATCTGCTGCGCGAAGAGGTAGCCGCCGATGGCGAGCGCGCAGAGCATCGAGATGAGGGCGAGGCTGCGAACGGTCACGGCCCTGGTTATCGGCTGAATTCCACGCTGCCTAAAATAAGCGTCACTTATCGTTTGCATTAGCGATTTGTCGGTATAGTCCGACCGTCGTGGCGCAGAGCCTTCACGTCGACGTGCTCGTGGTCGGAAGCGGGGCCTCCGGGCTCGCAGCGGCGGTGTCCGCGCAGGGGTCCGGCGTCCGCGTCGCGCTCGCGACGAAGGGCGCGCTCCAGTCGTGCAACTCGGCGAAGGCGCAGGGCGGGATTCAAGCCGCCGTCGGGCCCGACGACTCGCCCGAGCAGCACGCTGAGGATGTGTGGCGTTCCTCTCACGAGACAGCGAACCGCCGGCTCGTCGAGATCCTCACGGAGGAGGCGCCCGGCACGATCGCCTGGCTCGAGGAGGCCGGCGTCGAGTTCACGCGCGAGAACGGCGGCTACCGCCTCGCGCGCTGCGGCGGCGCGTCGCGCAAGCGGCTCCTCCAGGTCGGCGACCGCACCGGGCACGCGATCACCGGTGCGCTCCGCGACGTGGTCGAGTCCTCGGAGGTCGTCACGCTCCCGAAGTCGCCGCTCTCCGAGCTCGAGCCGATCGCGTCCGGCTGGCGCGCGCGCCTCGGCGAGCACACCGTCGAGACCGGAGCGGTCGTCCTCGCCGCCGGCGGCCGCTGCTACCGCGTGGCCGAGGAGCGCGGGGAGCTCTCCACGAATCACCCGGGCGCCACCGGCGAGGTGACGCAGATCGCGGTCGATCTCGGCGCCGAGGTGCGCGACTTCGACGCGCTCCAGTACCACCCGAACGGCGGCGCCTGGCCGGCGACGATGCAGGGCTACTCGATCCCCGAGACCACGCGCGCCTATGGCGCCGTCCTCCTGAACGCCGACGGCGAGGAGTTCACGGACTCGCTCGGGCCGCGCGACGAGGTCTCGCAGGCGATCTTCGACGAGGTCGAGGCCGGCCGCGGCGTCGAGACGCCCGACGGGCGCCCGGCCGTCTGGCTCGACACCACGCGCATTGCGCCCGCCGACGCCGACGTCTCGCTCCCGTACATGCTGCGCCGCTACCGCGCGGGCGGGGTCGATCCGCTCGCCGAGCGGATCCTCACGTTCCCGGTGCTCCACTACCAGAACGGCGGGCTCCTGATCGGCGAGCACGGGGAGACGACGGTCGCGGGGCTGTACGCCTGTGGCGAAATCGCAGGCGGCACGCACGGGCGGAACCGGATGATGGGCAACTCGCTCCTCGAGTGCTGCGTGTTCGGCCGCCGGGCCGGCGCCGAAGCGGCGAAGGCGGCCGCGTGATGGCCGTCGTCGCCACCGACATCCAGAAGGCGGTTGAGGACGCGGCGGCGTACCTCTACGTCTGGGCGCTCAAGGACATCCCGCAGGACCTCCGCGACGCGCTCGCCGAGGCGGCGGGACGCGAGACGTCCGTGCCGGGGCAGCGCGTGCTCCAGACGATCCTGAAGAACGTCGAGGTGGCCGAGGACGAGAAGAACCTCGTCTGCCAGGACACCGGCATCGCCGTCTACTACTGCCGCGTTGGCGAGCGCTTCCCGCTGCACCCCGCGCGGATCTACGAGGCGCTCTACGACGGCACCGAGCGCGCGACGATCGAGCATCCGCTGCGCTCGAACACGGTGCACACGCTCACGCGCGAGAACACCGGTCAGAACGTCGGCTACCGCGTGCCGATCGTCCACTGGGACTTCGTCCCGGACTGGGACGGCCTCGACGTGAAGTGCGTGCCGAAGGGCTCCGGCTCGGAGAACATGAGCTTCCTCAAGATGTGCGTCCCGGCCGACGGCGTCGCCGGGATCAAGCGCTTCGTCCTCGACTCGATCGTCGGCGCGGGCGGCAAGCCCTGCCCGCCGGGGATCGTGGGCGTCGGGATCGGCGGGTCGGCCGACTACGCGATGCACCTCGCCAAGGAGGCGATCTCGCGGCCGGTCGGCACCCGCAACGAGGACCCGCTCGTCGCGCAGCTCGAGGGCGAGCTCTTCGACCTCCTGAACGAGACCGGCATCGGCCCGATGGGGCTCGGCGGCGACGTGACCGCCCTCGCCGTACATGTCGAGCACGCAGACACGCACATGACCCTGAACCCGGTCGCTGTGAACTACCAGTGCTGGGCCGCCCGCCGTGCGTCGGCGCACATCTCCGCCGACGGCGTCGTCGACTTCGACCGGGAGGCCTGATGGCCGACGTCCGCATGACCTTCCCTGCGACCGAAGAGGCGATCCGCGAGCTTCGCGCCGGCGACTCGGTGACCGTGGACGGCCACGTCATCGGGATCCGCGACCGCACGCAGATGCGGATCTTCGACGAGGGCGTCGAGCCGCCGATGGATCTGAACGGCGCGTTCCTCCTGCACACCGCGCCGGGCGTCCGCAAGCTCGGCGAGGGCCGGTACGAGAAGGTCTGCATCGGGACGACGACGAGCGCGCGGATGGTGCGCTTCACCGAGCCGCTCGGCGCGCAGTACGGCGTGCGCGCGATCTGCGGCAAGGGCGGCCTGCCGGACGAGGCGATCGAGCCGATGCAGCGCCTCGGGATGGTCTATTTCGCGATCGTCGGAGGCGCTGCGGCGCTCGAGACGACGCAGATCGAGGAGATCGAGGAGGTGGCCTGGGAGGAGCTCATGCCCGAGTGCCTCTGGAAGTTCCGCGTCAAGGATTTCGGCCCGCTGACCGTCGCGATCGACTCGCACGGGACGTCGCTCTACCACGACGTGCAGGCCGAGGCCGCCAAACGATTGGAGACCCTCTATGCCAAGCTCTAACGGCAGCTGGCTCGACGTCCCGGCGCGCGAGCCCAAGCCGCGGACCCGCGGGCTCACCCACGTGATCGACAAGGGCATGAACCTGCGCGAGATCGAGGGACTCTTCGACACGGCCGGCGACTACGTGGACGTGGTCAAGCTCGGCTGGGGCACCTCGTACGTGACCCAGAACCTCGAGAAGAAGATCGCGCTCTACCGGTCGCTCGAGACGCCGGTCGTCTGCGGCGGCACGCTCTTCGAGGCCGCCGTCGCGCGCGGCCGGCTCGACGAATACCGGAGCTGGCTCGTCGAGAACCGCTTCTCGCACGTCGAGGTCTCCGACGGGACGATCGACCTCGACCACGACCGCAAGCTCGAGCTGATCGCGGAGCTCGCGAACGACTTCACCGTCCTCTCCGAGGTCGGCTCCAAGGACGAGGCGACGGTGTACGCGCCGTACCAGTGGGTCGAGTGGATGCAGCAGGAGCTCGCCGCAGGCGCCTGGAAGGTCATCACCGAGAGCCGCGAGGGCGGCACGGCGGGGGTCTTCCGGCCGACGGGCGAGATGCGCACCGGCCTGATCGAGGAGATCGTCCACGGGATCCCCGTCGACGACATCATCTTCGAGGCGCCGACAAAGGACTCGCAGGCCTGGTTCGTGCGCCAGTTCGGCGCCGACGTGAACCTCGGGAACATCCCGCCCGAGGAGGTCATCCCGCTCGAGACCCTGCGCCTCGGGCTGCGCGCCGACACCCTGAAGGAGGTGCTGCTCCGTGAGCACGAGGCCCCTGTCGCTGACTGACGCCGAGATCGAGGCGCTTCCGGCGGAGGAGCTCCTGCGCTGGGCGAACGCCGAGTTCGGCGAGCGCCTCTGTCTCAGCTGCTCCTGGCAGAAGCAGTCGTCGGTGCTCGTCCACATGGTCTCCGAGCTCGGGCTCGACATGGACGTGGTCGAGCTCGACACGCACCTCTTCTTCCGCGAGACCTACGAGACGCGCGAGCGGCTCGTCGAGCGCTACGGGCTCGAGCTCATCCGGCCTGACGTGATCTCGATCGCCGAGCAGCACAAGGCCGAGGGCCCGAACCTCTGGGAGCGCGATCCCGACCGCTGCTGCCACATCCGCAAGGTCGAGCCGCTGATCGAGGCGCTCGCCCCGTACGACGCCTGGGTCTCGGGGATCCGGCGCGAGCAGTCGCCGTCGCGCGCGAACGCGCGGAAGGTCGAGCGGTCGGACCGCTACGGCGTCTGGAAGATCCAGCCGCTCGCGGACTGGAGCGAGGAGGACGTCTGGAGCTACATCGCGGCGAACGACATCCCCTTCAACCCGTTGCACGACGTCGGCTACCGTTCCATCGGCTGCATGCCCTGCACGCGGCCGACGCGGCCCGACGAGGAAGAGCGGGCGGGCCGCTGGGCCGGCTCGGACAAGCTGGAGTGCGGCATTCACCTCGAAGGAAGGACGGCATGACGGAGCACATCTACGCCCACGAGCACCCCGAGTCGGATGAGGTGCGCCCGGGCGGCTTCACCCTCTGGTTCACAGGGCTCTCGGGCTCGGGCAAGACGACCATCGCCCACCTCGTCGGGCCGGAGCTCGACGCGCGCGGCGCGATCGCCGAGTACCTGGACGGCGACACGGTGCGCACGCACCTCTCCAAGGGCCTCGGGTTCTCGAAGGAGGACCGCGACACGAACATCGAGCGGATCGGCTGGGTCGCCTCGCGCCTCACGCGCCACGGCGCCGCCGTCATCTGCGCCGCGATCTCGCCCTACGAGGAGACCCGCGCAAAGGCGCGCACGATGGTCGAGGAGTTCGGGCCGTTCGTCGAGGTGTACGTGAAGGCGTCCGTCGAGGAGTGCGCGCGGCGCGACGTGAAGGGACTCTACGAGAAGGCGTTCGCCGGCGAGATCAAGGGCTTCACCGGCGTGGACGACCCGTACGAGGAGCCGGCGGCGCCCGCGCTCGTCGTCGACACCGAGGAGCTGTCGGCCGAGGAGAGCGCCCAGCTCGTCGTCGCGAAGCTCGAGGAGCTCGGGCTCGTCCGGACCGCGGTGAACGCGTGAGCACGGCGACCGAGACCCACCTCATCGCGCCGCACGGCGGCGAGCTCGTCGACCGCACCGGCGAGCGCCCCGACGACCTCGACTCGCTCGAGGTCCTGACCCTCACGCCGCGCGAGCTGGCCGACCTGGACATGCTCGCGTCCGGCGCGCTCTCGCCGCTCACCGGCTTCATGGGCAAGGCCGACTACGACGGCGTCGTGGACGACATGCGCCTCGCCAACGGCCTCGCCTGGGCGCTGCCCGTGTGCCTCGCCGTCGCCGACGCCCCGTCCGGCGACCGCGTCGTGCTGGCCGACGAGTCCGGCCGCCCGCTCGCCGCTGCTCGAGGTCGAGGAGGTCTTCTCCTACGACAAGGAGCGCGAGGCCGAGCGCTGCTTCCGCACGACCGAGGACGCGCATCCGGGCGTCGCGCGGCTCTACGCGCAGGCCGACCAGTACCTCGCCGGGCGCGTCACCGTGTTCGAGCGGCAGGCGCCGCCGTTCCCGGAGATCGCGAACGACCCGGCCGAGACGCGCGCCCGCTTCGCCGACCGCGGCTGGAAGCGCGTCGTCGGGTTCCAGACGCGCAACCCGATCCACCGGGCGCACGAGTACCTCACCAAGTGCGCGCTCGAGACCGTGGACGGCTTGCTCATCCATCCGCTCGTCGGCGAGACGAAGTCGGACGACGTGCCGGCCGCCGTCCGCGTCGACGCCTACCGCACGCTCGTGGACGGCTACTACCCGAGCGACCGCGTGATCGTCTCCGCGTTCCCGGCGGCCATGCGCTATGCCGGCCCGCGCGAGGCCGTCTGGCACGCGCTCTGCCGGAAGAACTACGGCTGCTCGCACTTCATCGTCGGCCGCGACCACGCTGGCGTCGGCTCGTACTACGGGTCGTACGACGCGCAGCTCATCTTCGACGAGTTCGAGCCGCACGAGCTCGACATCGAGCCGATGTTCTTCGAGCACTCGTTCTGGTGCAAGGCGTGCGGCCAGATGGCGTCCGACAAGACCTGCCCGCACGGCCCCGACGACCGGGTGTTCCTCTCCGGGACGCAGGTGCGCGAGATGCTCGGCGCCGGCGAGGTCCCGCCGGAGGAGTTCACGCGGCCCGAGGTCGCGCAGGTCCTCATCGAGGCCTACCGGCAGCAGTAGCGGCGCCTTCCTCGGCGCGACGCTCGTCCGTCAGTAGCGGCCACGGCGTACCCCACCCCGGGGTGGGCCCTGCGAACCCACCCACGGCTGCGAACGCTAGCCCGTGCGGTCGCCGGGCCGTGTGCCGATTTCGCGTCGAATCTGTACGAATTCGGCGACGTTGCTACGCTCGTGGCCGATGGCGCAGACCGAGGTCGCCCCTGACGTCTTGCTGAGCGCCGAAGGCGATTCGCGCCCTCACGTCTCGCTCGTCGTCCCCGTCTTCAACGAGGAGGCGACGATCCGGCAGGTGCACCGGCGCTCCGCCGACGCGCTCGCCGCCCTCGGGCGGCCCTTCGAGATCGTGTTCGTGGACGACGGCTCGACCGACGGCACCTGGGCCGCGCTCGAGGCGATCCACGCGGAGGATCGGAACGTCCGCGCGGTCCGCTTCAAGCGGAACTTCGGCCAGCACCCGGCCATGCACGCGGGCATCGTCCGCTCGCGCGGCGACATCGTGGTCACGATGGACGCCGACCTCCAGAACGAGCCCGCCGACATCGTCAGCCTGATCCGGGCGGTCGAGGCCGGCAACGACGTCGCCAGCGGGCGTCGCGTCGACCGCGACGACGGCTGGCGGCGGACGCTTCCGTCGAAGCTCGTGAACCGGATGCTCCGGAGCTTCACGCACTCGGACATCTCCGACTTCGGCTGTGCGTTCAACGCCTATCGCCGCGACGTGCTCATCCCGGTCACCGGCTCGATCGGCAAGCAGAAGTTCACGAAGGCGCTCGTCCTCTCGACCGGTGCGAGCTTCGTCGAGGTGGACGTCCGCCACCAGGCGCGCGACGGGCGGTCACGGTACTCCTGGCCCGGCCTCATCAAGGTCGCGCTCCACGTCCTCGCGGGGTTCTGGCCGCAGCCGATCCAATGGGCCGGCATGGCGATCGGCGTCGTCGGCTCGGTGCTCGCCCTGACCGCCGGCATCTGGGGCATCGCCGTCTGGATCGCGCGCGGCGACTTCCCCGGCCAGCTCTTCCTCGCCGGGCTCGTCCTCGCGATCCTCGGGATCCAGGGCTTCATCTTCGCCCTCGTGGGCGAGTACCTGGCGCGACTCCAGCGCGACGTCGAGGGCCGGCCGCTCTACACGGTCGGCGCCGAGCTCGACACGCCCCGCGACTAGGTTCGTCCCGCGCGCCGGGCGAGCGCCGCGACGAGAACGAGCGCGCACACGCCCGCCGCCGACCCGGCCGCGACGAGCACGAGCCCGCCGTCCGGATCCACCCGGCCGGTCGCCAGCACGGCGGCGCCGGCGACGAGTGCGCCGAGCGTCGCTCCCGCGAGAATGAGGACCCGGCGGACGAGGAGCTCCGCGGGAAGCGCCGAGACGCGGAGCTCGAGCGACCACCATGCGAGCTCCGCGGTGAGGAGGAAGACCGCCGCGTAGACGGGCGACTCCCGGTCGAGCGCGTCCGTGCCGCCGACGAGCGACGCGACGTACGCGGCTGCGACGGCCGCGAGCCCGCCGCCGACCGGGACCGGCCGGGCCAGCACCAACCCGACTGCGAGGAGCGCGAGGCCGACGAGCCCGGCCGTGGCCGCGCCGCCGCCGCGATCGACGCGCAGCGCCGCATAGGCGACGAGCCCCGCCGCGAGCGCGAGCGACGCCGCGCCCGCGCCTACGCGAGCGCCCGACGGGCGAAGCGCCTGGATCTCCTCACCTCCTCGATCGGAACCGCGAGGGGCCGGCCCTCGACCCATTCGACTACGGAAATCCCCAGCCGTTGGTACTCGAGGCGCACCTTCTCCCGCTCGAGGACGCGCAGGCGGCCGAGCGAGACGCCGAGCTCGCCGCGCGGCATCTGCTCGAACGGAACGGCGGAGACCTCGACCACGCAGAGATCGAAGCCGCGGCCGGCGAGCTCGCCGAGGGCGCCGACCGTGCGCTGGTCGAGGAGTGGCGACAGCGCGAGGACGAGCGCGCCCGGCGGGATCGTGCGCGGCGGGATCACGTCCAGGCCCTTCCACGCGTACGAGAGCGCGATGTCGGTGTCGATCAGCGCCTCGGCGATCCGGAAGCCGTGCTGGGCTCCGGTGCCGGGGAGGAGCCAGCGCAGCACGCCCCCGAAGCCGACGATCCCGACGCGGTCGCGCTGCGCCAGGTACCCGCGGGAAAGCGTGGCGGCCGCGCGAACGGCCAGGTCGAGCGTCCCGGTGTCGTGGCGGCGCGCCTCCGCGAACGTATCGAGGAAGAGGACGACGTCCGCGTTGCGCTCCGGGTGGAGCTCGGTCACCCACAGCTCTCCTCGCCGCGCGCTCGCGCGCCAGTGCACGCGCCGGGGTCGGTCGCCCGGCATGAACGGGCGCAGGTCGGCGAACTCGAGCCCGTCGCCCTTCGCACGCGAGACCTGGTTGCCCGAGCCGAGCTGGGTTCGGCTGGGCCGGACGAGCTGCCGGAGGCGCTCCTCACGCGGGTAGACGCGGAGCCGCTCCCGGGCCGGGACGTAGAGCTCCCAGACGAGCAAGTGGAGCGGATCCCGCGCGCGCAGGATGACGTCGCCGAGCCGGTACCCGCCCCAGCGGTTGGTGCGCAGGCGCCGCTCGAGCACGTGCGACTCGCCGGCGTCGAGCCGGACGCCCGCCGCGCCGGGCGAGACGTCCCGCACGCCGCGCGGCAGCGCGACGAGGAGCTCGAGCTCGTCCACGGGCGTCGCCGACTCGACCGTCACGTCGAGGGCCGCCTCCTCGCCCTCGAGCACCCGGTCGCTCCGGAGCCGTGCGTCCACGGTGAGCTCGGGATCCCGTGCCAGGCCGAGCCCGATCACGAGGAAGAGGAGGAGCGGCACGGCGACGACCGCCGGCTCGGGCCGGCCGAAGGCGAGGGCCGAGACGAGCCCGGCGCCCGCGAGGAGCGCGTAGAAGCCGAGCTTCGGGGAGGCCGCGCGGGTCACGGCGAGCGGGCCGGGATGTCCTCGGCCGGCGGCGCCGGCACCGCCTCGAGGCACTCGTTGACGACGTCCTCCGCCGCGATCCGCTGGACCCAGAGCTCCGGCCGGAGCACGAGCCTGTGGGCGAGCGCGGGCACGGCGACCGCCTTCACATCGTCGGGGAGCACGTAGTCGCGCCCCTCGACGGCGGCGCGGGCACGTGCGAGCTTCAGGAGCGCGAGCGTCCCGCGCGGGCTCGCGCCGACCTCCACCTTGCCGCTCGCCCGGGTCGCGGAGACGAGGTCGACCATGTAGCCGTCGATCGCCTCGGACACGTGCACCTCCTCGAGCGCCGCCTGCATCTCGAGGAGGTCGTCTCGCCCGACCACGTGCTCGAGCTCGACCTCGTCCGCCTTCCGCCGCGCGCGGCGCACGAGGATGTCGCGCTCGTCCTCGCGGCTCGGGTAGCCGAGGCGGACGCGGACGAGGAAGCGGTCGAGCTGCGCCTCGGGCAGCGGGTACGTGCCCTCGTACTCGATCGGGTTCTGCGTCGCGATCACGAGGAACGGGCGCTCGAGCGCGTACGTGACGCCCTCGACCGTCACCTGGCGCTCCTGCATCGCCTCGAGGAGCGCCGCCTGCGTCTTCGGCGGGGCGCGGTTGATCTCGTCGGCGAGGAGGATGTTGGCGAAGATCGGCCCGGGGCGGAACTCGAAGTCCGCGCGCCGCTGGTCGAAGATCGACGCGCCCGTGATGTCCGTCGGCATCAGGTCGGGCGTGAACTGAACCCGTGCGAGGCGGAGGTCGGCGACCTGGGAGAAGGCGCGCGCGACGAGCGTCTTCGCGAGCCCTGGAAGGTCCTCGATCAGGACGTGCCCGTCGGCGAGGAAGCCGAGCAGCACGAGCTCGAGCGCGTCGCGCTTCCCGACGATGGCGCGGGACACCTCGTCGAGGATCTGCTCGCTCCTCGCCGCCACGTCCGCCGGCGTCACGCGTGGACCCCTTCGAGCGCTTCGAGCGCCCGCTCGATGGCGGGGAGGCCCGGCCCGGGCGCGTGGCGGTCGGCGGGCGGCTCGCGGTCGGGGCGCACGATCGACCAGAGCTCCGGCCCGAGGAGGCCCTCCGCCTCGGGGCTTCGGTCGAGGTCGACGCCGAGCACGGCGAGCCTCGCGGTCGAGATGTCGCGGAGCAGCGGCCGCAGGCGGACGTAGAGGTCCTGCTCGCGGTCCGCGGAGAAGACGAGCGTCCACTCGAGCGCGTCCAGGGTCGGTGAGGGAGGCCGGCGCGACATCGATCTCCTCCTCTGGGACGACCGTTCGAAGAGGAAGGCGGGACGCGGAAGGAACGCGCGGGTCCTGGCGGCGGCCACGAGGACGGCGACCGCGGCCGACGCGACCAGCGTCACCTGCGCGGCGGTCGCGGCCGGCGCGCCGAGCGCGACGGCGATTCCGAACGCCGCGAGCGCGACGAGGGCTGCGAGCGCGAACATCATTCCGCGGCCCCCTCCTCGTCGGCGAGGTCGCGGCCGACCTCCTCGAGCGCGGCGATCGCGTCGTCCTTCATCCCGGCGTCCACCGGGTGCGCGCTGAACTTGGCCACGGCGAAGAGGCCGGTGAGGCGGGTGACCGGCCGTGCGCCGGCGCGGAGCTGGCGAAGCGCGCGCTGCATGTACTCGAGCGGCGCCTCCGGGGGACGACGCGGGATCCCGCTCGCCCCGAGCGCGCGCTCCATCCGGGCGTAGGCCGCGATCACCGCGCGGCGCGGATCGGGCTCGTCGGCGAGGCTCCCGAGCGACTGCTCGACGGCCTCGGCGACCGCGCGGCGGGCCGACCGGGGACCGCGCTCGCCTCGCTTCGGGCGCAGCCAGAGGGCGAGGCCTCCGCCGACGAGGAGCACGATGCCGGCGATCGCGGCGACCTTGAGCGGATCCACCCGCGTGACCCGGCGGCCGCCGTTCGGGTCGGAGTCGGAAAGCGGCGGGTTCGCCGGCCGGGTGCTCCCGCCGCCGTCTCGCTCGATCACGCCCCAGGCGAAGAACGCGGCGGCGAGGATGAGGACGACCGCCACGAGCTGGGCGGCGAGCTTGAGGGCGGGGTGGATGAGCGCCGGCGGCGCCGCCTCGTCGTCCTCGCTCGGCCGGGGCGAGCGGAGCCCGAGGAGGTAGAGCGAGAGCGCGGCGAGCCCGACGCAGGCGCCGAGGGCGACGAGCCACTCGAGCACCGCGGGCGGGAGGCCCGGGTGCACATCCCTTGCGTCGCCTCCGCCGACCTCCGCGCGGGAGGCGAACGCGACGACGGCCGCGAGCACGAGCACCGCGGCGGACGCGCCCGCCAGCCGAACGGGCCCGATCGGCCGAAGGCCGGGAAGCTTCTCGCCGGCCGCCTCGCGTTCTGTGCGGGTGCGCGTGGCCAGGGCGCGAACGCTAACGGGTGCGCGTGGGCTTCAGCACATCCGCCGCGCACGGCTCGCCGAGATCGGCCAGCGCGTTGCACACGGTGACGAGCCCGTCGCGGACGTCCTTGCGGAACGCGAGCGTGCGCCCGGTGCTCGCGGTGCGCGCGGCGACGAGCGCGTCGCGGCTCGCAGTGAGGAGCGCGAGCGGCGAGGCGTACGGCCCCGGCGCCGAGAAGACGAGCCAGTCCGGGAAGGCCGCGGCGTCGCTCCCTGGGCCGAGCAGCGTTCGCAGCCGCGCCTCGTTCACGTGCGTCCCGCCGAGCCGGAGCGTGGCGACGAGCGACGGCACGGGGTAGCGGGCGCGCTTCACCATCGCGAGCGGCTTCCCGGAGCGCGGGATCGCGATCCCGGCCTCGGTGTCCGAGAGCGCGGCGAGGTAGACCGGTGAGTAGAAGAGGAGCACGGAGCCGTCGTCCGTCCGCTCGCCCGCCCAGGCGGCCGGCGCCGCGAGCGCGTCGCGCGACTCGGCCGCATCGACGCGCGGGTCGCTGATCCCCGCCGGGGCGAAGAACGCCGCCAGGGCGACGGCGAGCACCGCGAGCGGGGCGACGACGCGCGGCAGGTCGCGCACGATCCGCGCGACGCCGACGCCGACGAGCGCCGCCCACACGGGCAGCCCGAACACGAGGTGGCGGGGCGAGAGCTGGTGGACGAGCTCCTCCTGGGCGCGCGTGACGATCATCAGGATCGGGATCGCGGCCAGCGCCAGCAGCGCGAAGGCCGCGAACGCGGGCAGGCGCTTGAAGACGACGAAGAGCCCGATCAGCGCGAGCGCGAAGAACGCGAGTGCGAGCACGCCGGCGCCGCCGGCGAACGCGGCGAGGGCCTCGCCGAGCTGCTTGGCGGCGAAGTCGGGCGGCGCCACGGCGTCCGGGGCCGACGTGCCGACGCCGAAGCGCTCGCCGAGCCGGAGGTCGGCCACGACGAACGGCGTCAGCGCGGCGGCGAAGACGAGCATCGGCAGCGCCGGCTTGAGCGGCTTGCCGCGCCAGACGGCGAGCGCCACGATCGCCTCGATCCCGACGACCACGAGCCCGTACGGGTGCACGGCGGGCAGGAGCAGGGCCGCGGCGGCGGCCACGTAGGCCGAGCCGACGGTCCGCCGCTCGAGCGCGCGGACGAAGAGATCCACGGCGAGCGCGCTCACGAAGGCGAAGAGCGCGTACATCCGCCCGACCGTCCCGTAGATGGCCAGCATCGACGAGGTCGCGGCGACGAGGGTCGCGACCGACCCGGCAACGCGGCCGCTGAGCCGCCGGCCGAGGTCGTAGCAGAGCGGGAGCGTGGCGACCGCGAAGACGACCGAGAGCCAGCGCAGGGCCTGCACCGACGGGTCGACGGCGAGCGCGAAGTGGGCCAGCACGAAGTGGAGCGGCGCGCCGCCGCGGTCGAAGAGCACGATGTCGAGGAGCTGGCCGAACGGGCGGATCGAGGTCAGACCGGCGACCACCTCGTCGTCGAAGAGCGGCTTCGACGAGACGTCCGGAACGAGCCGGCCGAGCAGCACCGCGAGCGAGGCCGCGAAGGCGAGCGCGATGCCGAGGATCGCCGTCTCGGGCCGTGCGAGCCACGCGTCGAGGGCCCTGGTCCGCGCCCCGGAATCCGGGAGAGCGCGCGCGCCTGCGCGCGGCTCCGCGGCGTCGGACTCGACGGCGGGCGGAGGCGGGGTCATTCGCGGAGGGACTTTACTGGCGTGCCGTACAGGCCGGTGACGATACGCACCAAGCGGGTAGACTCGCGCGGTGCCACAGAAGAAGGTTCTGGTAACCGGCGGCTGCGGGTTCATCCCGTCGAATTTCATCCGCCACCTGCTCGCGAACACGCCCTACGAGGTCGTCTCGCTCGACGCCCTCACGTACGCGGGGAACCTCGAGAACCTCCGCGACATCATGGGGCACGAGCGCCTCTCGTTCGTCCACGGCGACATCCGCGACCAGGAGCTCGTGCGCGAGGTCGTAGGCGGCGTGGACGTGGTCGTGAACGCGGCGGCCGAGTCGCACGTCGAGAAGTCGATCGTCGACGGCGGCGCCGAGTTCGTGAAGACGAACGTCGAGGGGACGCAGATCCTGCTCGACGCGATCCGCGAGGCACCCGTCGACCGCTTCATCCTCATCTCGTCGAGCGAGGTCTACGGGACGGCCGAGGCCGCGCCCATGGACGAGGACCACCCGCTCAACCCGCGCAGCCCGTACGCGGCGACGAAGGCCGGCGCCGACCGGCTCGCCTACTCGTACTGGGTCACCTACGACCTGCCGATCGTGATCGTCCGCCCGTTCAACAACTACGGGCCGTTCCAGCATCCCGAGAAGGCGCTGCCGCGCTTCATCATCCAGGCGCTCAACGACCAGCCGCTCACGATCCACGGCGACGGCCACGCCTCGCGCGACTGGCTCTTCGTCGAGGACGACGCCGAGGCGATCGAGGCGATGATCGCCGCCGACCGCGAGGTCGTCGCGGGCGAGGTCCTGAACGTCGCGACCGGCATCGACATCTCGGTGAACGACATCGCCGACGCCGTGCTCGACGCACTCGACAAGCCGCGCGAGCTCAAGACGTACATGGACGAGCGGCTCGGCCAGGTCGACCGGCACATCGGCTCGACCGACAAGGCCGAGCGGCTGCTCGGCTGGACGGCGCGAACGTCGTTCGAGCAGGGGCTCGAGCGGACGATCGCCTGGTACGTGGACAATCGGGCCTGGTGGGAGTCCATCCTCCCGACCCGCGCCAGCGACTTCTCGTCGTAGGCGGGGGCCCGGCGCAGCTCGGGCTGCTCGCCGCGGCCAGGGCGCGGGGCTTCGAGACGGTCGTCTGCGACCGCGACTCGTCGGCGTTGGCGCTGCGGCTGGCCGATCGCCACGCGCTCGTCTCGACCGAGGACGAGGCCGGGATCGAGCAGGTCGCCCGCGAGGAGGAGGTCGGCGGGCTCATCGCGCCGGGGATCGACTGGCCGGTGGCGATCTGCGCGCGGATCGCGGCCCGGCTGGGGCTGCCGCACCCACTCCCGCCCGAGGTCGCCGAACGAACGGTCTCGAAGATCGTCCAGCGCGAGCGCTTCGACGAGGCCGGCGTGCCGCAACCGCGCTGGGAGCTCGTCACCGAGCCGGCCACCGTCCTCGACTTGCCGCTGATCGTGAAGCCCCCGGACCGGCAGGGGCAGGTCGGGCTGTCGGTGGTCTCCTCCGAGGACGAGCTCGGGCCGGCGGTCGCGTTCGCCGCCGAGGCGTCGCGCCACGGCGAGGTCCTCGTGGAGGAACTCGTGGACGGGCCGGAGGTGACCGTGAACGCGTTCTCCGTCGGCGGCGACTTCCGCGCGCTGACCGTGACCGACCGCATCACCGCCGAGCCGCCCGCGTTCGGCGTGGCGCTGGCGCACGTCTGGCCGAGCGAGGCGCCGGTGGAGGAGGCGGTCGAGGCCGCGCGGGCCGCGGCCGACGCGCTCGGCGTCCGCGAGGGGCCGACCTACACGCAGATCCGCTTCGGCCCGGACGGGCCGCGCGTCATGGAGCTCGCGGCGCGGCTCGGCGGCGGCCACGACGCGGAGCTTTGCGAGGCCGCGCTCGGCATCGACCTGAACGCGCTCGCCCTGGGCGCCGCGCTCGGCCGCTCGGTCTCGATCCCGCCAGCGCGCCCCGCCGGGGGGGCGTGCGTCCGCTTCCTGGTTGCCCCGCCGGGCCGGTTGGAGGCGGTCGAGGGCCTGACGGAAGCGCTCCGGATCCCGGGCGTCCTCGACGCGGTGCCGTACCGCCCGCCCGGCTGGGAATTCGGCCCGCTCCGCACGGGCCACGACCGCGCGGGGTTCGTCCTGGCGCGGGGCGACTCGCGCACGGAGGCGGTGGAGCGGGCGGCGGAAGCGGCCGAGCGCATACGCTTTGTCGTCGATGGAGCCGATGGAAACTAGAGCGCGCCGCGAGACGCTGCTCGGCTTTCAGCCTCCCGCGATCGGGCCCGAGGAGATCGATGCCGTCGTCTCGACGCTGAAGACCGGCTGGATCGCCACGGGGCCGCGGGCCGGGGAGCTCGAGGACCGCTTCGCCGAGTACGTCGGCGCCAAGCACGCGGTCACGCTTGCGTCCGGCACCGCCGCGTTGCACCTCGCGCTGCTCGCGATGGGCGTCGGCCCGGGCGACGAGGTCATCACGACGCCGATCACGTGGCCGGCGAGCGCGAATGTCGTCGTCCATGCCGGCGCGACGCCGGTCTTCGTGGACGTGAAGGAGGACGACCTCAACATCGACCCCGACGCCGTGGCCGCCGCGATCACGCCGCGCACCAAGGCGATCGTCCCGGTGCACCTCGCGGGCCAGCCGGCGGATCTCGATGCGATCCTGGCGTTAGGCGTGCCCGTCCTCGAGGACGCGACGCACGCGGTCGAGTCGGCGTACCGCGGCCGCAAGATCGGGTCGATCGAGGGCTCCGCGGCCGCCGCGTTCTCGCTCAACGCGACGAAGAACGTCGCGGGCGCCGAGGGCGGGATCCTCACGACCGACGACGACGAGCTCGCAGCGGGCGTGCACGAGCTGCGGCTCATGCGGCGCAAGCCGGGCGCGCTCTACGACATCCGCGTCGCCGGGTTCAAGGCGAACCTGCCCGACCTCCTCGCCGCGCTCGCGGTGGTGCAGCTCCAGAAGATCGACGAGCACGCGGCCGTTCGCCGCCGCCACTTCGAGGCCTACGACGCCGCGATCGCCGAGGTGCCCGGGATCACGCCCCTGGCGCGCGACCCGCGCGACGTCCACGCGTTCCACATCTACGTCGTCCGCATCGACCCCGAGGCGGCCGGTGCCGACCGGAACGCCTACCGCGACGCGCTCCTCGCGGAGAACATCGCGACCTCGATCCACTTCCTGCCGCTCCACACGCTGACCTTCTACCGCGAGCTCATCCCGGACCAGGCGCCGCTCCCGGTGGCCGAGCGCGCGGGGGAGCAGGTGCTCTCGTTGCCGCTCTCGCCGGCGCACTCGGACGAGGACATCGAGGACGCGATCGACGCGCTCCGCCGCGTGCACGCCAGCTTCACCGCGTGAGCGACCTCACGGTCTCGATCGTCAACCACAACGGGCGCGAGACGCTGCTGCCGCTCCTCGCCGCGCTCGAGGGCGAGGAGGTCGTCGTCCTCGATAACGCCTCCGAGGACGGGTCGGTCGCGGCCGTGCGCAAGCGCTTCCCGGACGTCCGCGTGATCGAGCAGGACTTCCGGGCGGGCTTCGGCGCAAACCACAACCGCGTCATCCAGGAAACCAGCGGCGACTTCGTCTTGCTGCTTTCCCACGACGCGGAGCCCCAGGCCGGCGCCGTCGCGACGCTGCACGCGTTCGCCGAAGGGCGCCCTCGCGCAGCCCTGGTCGCCCCGCGACTCCGCTACCCGGACGGCCGGCCGCAGACGAGCGCCTGGCGCTTCCCCTCGCCGACCGTCGCGGCGCTCTCGACGTTCACGCTCGGGCGCGGCGGCGTCGTCCAGTCGAAGGGCGCGGAGGCCCGCCGGGTGGACTGGGCCATGGGCGCCGCGCTCCTCCTCCGCCGCGAGGCGCTCGACGAGGTCGGGCTCTTCGACGAGGGCTACTTCATGTACTCGGAGGAGACCGACCTCTGCCTCCGGCTCGCCGAGGCCGGCTGGGAGCGGTGGTACGTCCCCGCCGCGACCGTGATCCACCACGACACCGTCATGCGCGCCGAGATGCCGCGCGAGCGGATCGCCGAGGAGTGGCGGTCGCGGCGGCGCTACTGGCGCGAGCACCATTCCGCGGCCGGCGTGCGCGTTGCCGAAGCCGCGACCGGGCTCCAGTACGAGGCCCGCGCGTGGATCTCCGCGGTCGCGAACCGCGTGCGGCCCGGCTCCTACGACCGCGGATTTCCGGCCCGCATGCGCCTCCACGCGCACTCGGCCTGGCGCGGCCCGGAAGGCCCCGGCCTGCGCGAGCTCGCGGAGAACTGGAACCGCGAGCATGCGCGCCCGCCAGAATCTCCCTCGGAGTGAAGGTTCTCCTCGTCTCGATGTACTTCCCGCCCGCGGGCGGGGCCGGCGTTCAGCGCCCGCTGAAGCTCGCCGGGCACCTCGCCGAGCTCGGGCTCGACGTGCACGTGCTCGCGCCGGACGACCCGAAGTGGGTCTACCGCGACGACTCCCTCGTCGTGCCGCCCGGGATCACCGTGCACCACGCCCGCAACGTCGGACCGCGAGCGCTTCTCCGCGCCGACGAGCTGCACGGCGCCGGCCGCTTCGACCGGCTCGGGGTCCGCGCGACGACGACCTTCCGCCGTGTGCTCGTCCCCGACGCCAGCGTGCTCTGGCACGTGACCGCAGGGCCCGCGGCGGTGCGGCTCGTCCGCAAGCTCGGGATCGACGTCGTCGTCACCACCTCGCCGCCGGTGTCGGTGAACCTGACCGGGCTCTCGGCGAAGCGCTGGACGGGCGTGCCGTGGGTCGCCGACCTGCGCGACTCCTTCGTGAGCCCCGACCGGCGCCGCCACATCCGCGGCGAGAAGTGGCTCGCACGCCGGGTCGCCACGCGCGCCGACGCGATTGTGACGGCGACACACGGGATCGCGGACGAGATCCGGGCGCTGAACCCGCAGGGCAAGGTGGTCACGATCGAGAACGGCTGCGACTTCGAGGACTTCGACGGGCTCGAGTACCGGCGCGACGAACGGTTCCGCCTCACGCACACGGGGAGCTTCGTGAGCCGGCGCAACGCCAGGCCGTTCTTCGAGGCGCTCGCGCGGGCGGCGAACGGCGACACCCGTGCCCGCTTCGTCGGCGGGCTCCGTGCGGCCGACGCGCCCTACGTCGAGAGCCTCGGCCTCGGCGACCGGCTCGAGGTCGTCCCGTTCCGCCCGCACGACGAGGTGTCGAAGCTGCAGCGGAACTCCGACGTGAACCTGCTCCTGCTCGCGGCGGCCGGCGCGGCGGGGCGCAAGATCCTCTCCGCCAAGATCTTCGAGTACCTCGCCGCCGGGCGGCCGATCCTCGCGGTCGTGCCGCCGGACGGCGAGGCCGCCGACCTCATCCGCAAGACCGGCGCGGGCCCGGTCGTCGCGCCCGACGACGTGGACGGGATCGCGGCCGCGCTCACCGACCTCGAGGGACGCTGGCGCGAGAACACGCTCGAGCCCGTGCTCCTCACGGACGAGACGCGCGCGGCGCTCTTCGCGGCGCGAGCGCGCCGAGCGGTTCGCCAAGCTGTTCGAGGAGGTCGTCCGCTGACGCGCACCTACGGGAACCGCTGGATCGACGCGCTCCTCTTCGCCACGGTCTTCTCGATCACGTTCGCGAAGATCCGGGCCGCGACGCCCGTCGGCGACCTCTTCCTCTCGGACGTGACCGCGTCGCTCTTCGTCCTCGCGTTCCTCGCCGATCGGATCTGGCACCGCGACTGGTCGCTCACCCGTGCGGCCGGCATCGTGCTCGCGTTCTTCGCGGTCTTCCTCGTCGTCTACCTGGTCGCGTTCTACAACCTCGGCACCGCGGACGACCGCGACCTCTACGTGAAGGGGATGGTCAAGTTCGCGATCCACTTCGCGCTCCTCGTGACCGCGGTCGCCTACCTCGCGCGGCGCTCGGCGCGGCTCTACTGGCAAACGCTCGCGTGGTTCATCGCCGGCTTCGCGGTGAACGCCGCCTACGGCCTGCTCCAGCTCTTCTTCATCGAGAGCGGGCGCGGCAACCTCGACGAGCAGTTCCTGTCGCGGCTGCACGTCTGGCGCGGGAGCAGCATCCCCGTCTACGGGATCGTCGGCGGGCAGAACGTCTACCGGACGAACGCGCTCACGCTCGACCCGAACCACCTCGGCGTGATGCTCGTGATCCCGATTCTCGTCCTGCTTGCCGATCTACCTGCGGCTCGAGCGCGGCCACCGCCTGCGGACGCCGCTCGCCGTGCTGCTCGGCTTCTTCACGATCGTCGAGCTCTCGACGCTCTCGCGGAGCGGCCTGCTCGGGATCGCGGTCGGGCTGCTCGTGCTCGCGATCCCGTACCGGCACATGCTCGCGCGTCCGCGCGTGCTCGTCCCGCTCGGCGCGCTGGCGCTCGTCCTCGCCGCCGTCGTCGCGCAGCGGTCGGGGTTCTTCGAGACCGTGTTCGCCGCGCGGACCCAGCGCGGCGGCACGTCGACGGCGACCCACCTCGAGTTCTACTCGCTCATCCGTCCCGTGCTCGAGCAGCATCCGTTCTTCGGGCTCGGGCTGAACACGTTCGCGACGTACTACGAGTTCGTGACCGGGAAGTCGAACTACGGGCCGCACTCGTACTACGTCGCGCTTCTGACCGAGACCGGCCTCGTCGGGACCGCGCTCTTCGCGGCCTGGCTCGTCTACCTCTTCCGCCGGCTAGGAGACCTCCGGCGGGTGGGCCGCGCGCTCGCACGGCGCGGCGACGCGCTCGCCGCCCGGGTGCGGCCGCTCGCGTGGGGGATGGCGGCGGCGCTCACCGGGACGATGGCGGCGAACGTCTTCTACCTGACGATGCAGTTCTACTACTTCTTCGCCTTCGCGCTCCTCGTGCTGGCCGCGCCCGCGGTCTTCGAGCACGAGGCGGAGCGGCGCGAGGCCAGGGACACGGTGACAGCGTGATCGTGCTCGAGGTGCTCTTCTGGGCGAGTCTCGGCCTGCTCGCGTGGACGCACGTCTGCTACCCGCTTGCGGCGGCCGCGCTCGCGCGGGTGCGCCCGCGGCGCGTTCGCGCAGACGACATCACCCCGCGCGTGACCGTCGTCGTCGCGGCGCACGACGAGGAGGACGTGATCGTGCGCCGCCTCGAGAACCTGCTCGAGCAGGACTACCCGGCCGAGCTCTTCGACGTCGTCGTCGCCTCGGACGCGTCCACGGACGGGACCGACGACCTCGTCCGAGCATTCGCCGAGCGGGAGCCGCGCGTCCGGCTCCTCCAGTGCCCGCGCGGCGGCAAGGTGGCCGCGCAGAACCTCGCCGTCTCGACCACGGACGCCGACGTGATCGTCTGCTCGGACGCGAACTCCGTCTGGTCGCCCGACGCGCTCCGGCTGCTCGTCCGCAGCCTCGCCGATCCCGACGTCGCGTACGTCTGCGGGCAGCTGAAGCTCCTGCGCCCGGACGGCTCGAACCGCGAGGGGCTCTACTGGCGCTACGAGATGTGGGTGCGGAAGCAGGAGTCGCGGCTCGGCTCGATCACCGGCGGGAACGGCTCGATCTACGCCGTGCGCCGCTCCGACTGGATCGACGTCGACCCGCGCTTCGGCCACGACATGTCGTTCCCCTACAGCCTCACGCAGCGGGGCCGGCGCGCCGTCTACGACCCGGAGGCGCACGCGTTCGAGAAGCCCGCGTACTCGACCGAGGAGGAGTACAAGCGCAAGGTACGGATGCTCGAGCACGCCTGGCTCATGCTCTTCAAGGGCCGGATGCTCCGCGGCGCCGGGGTGCTCTACGGGACCGAGCTCGTCTCGCACCGCCATCTGCGCTACGCGAGCGGCTGGCTGCACCTCGTCCTGCTCGGGTCGAGCATCGCGCTCGTCGGCTCCGGCTGGATCTACGCCGCCGCGCTCGCGGCCCAGGGCGTCGTGCTCGCGCTCGCGGCGGCGGGGCGGGCGCGGCTTCCGATCCCCGGCGCCGGGATCGCCCTCTACTACACGCTCGTCACCTGGTCGACCGTCGTGTCGTGCGTCCGCTATCTCCGCTTCGGCGTGCCCGCCGTGTGGGAGAAGGCGGTCGGCACCCGCTAGCTGCGGCCGAGCTTGCGGCGAAGGACGTAGCGGAGCTCGCGGCCGCGCTCGGTGACGATCCGCAGTTGGACGGCGTTGGCGATCCGGAGGGCGGCGTCCTGGAGCCGGTAGAGCACCGAGGCCAGGGCATTCGGCCGGCGTGCCGGCCCGGGCTCGTACCCGGCGGCCTCGAGCTCGGGGCCCGCGAGCGCGGCGAAGAGTCGCTGGTCGTGCGGGGACATCGCGCTCCTCCAGCGTCCTGCTCCGGCGGCGTCGATTCCCTTGGCGATGCTCGTGAACCACTCGGCCTTGTCCTTGTCGATCTTGGCCGGATCCGTCCGCTCGATCGCGAGCATCTCGTCGTCGAACGGGAGGCCGAGGAAGGCGCAGAGCCGCTCGGTCTCCGCGCCCGGGCTCGCGACGATGTCCTCGTAGCGCAGCGTCAGCACGCGGCCGGGGAAGCGGCGCTCGGCGTCCTGGCCGCGCCGGATTCCCTCGGCCCAGAAGCGCGCGGCCGCCCAGACGTTGTTCGGCCCGAACGGGACGTTGAGGAGCGAGAGCGCGACGTCGCGCCCGTCGCGGACGAGCACGACGAACCGCGCCTCGGGCCACACGGCGTCGAGCTCGTCCAGGTACTCGAGGTAGTACGGCGTCTTGTCCGCCCAGCGCTCCTTCCCATGCTGGGCCGCGTACGCGCGGAACGGCGACTCGACCGCGAAGCGGTAGGCCTCGTCGTGGCGTGAGGCCCGGGGGGACCGCCGGCGGCGTCGCGGTCAGGTTCCACGCCCGGACACGCGGGTGGCTCCATACGTACCCGACGAACGCCGCGGCCGTGTCGGGTTCCTCGAGCCCGCTGGCCCGCCGGACGGGCGCGAAGTCCGCGAGGAACATCGACTCCGGCGGGATCGCCACGTCGCCGCGGTCGAGGACGAGCCGCACCATCGTCGTTCCCGAGCGGTCGACGCCGACGATGAAGAAGGGCGGCTGGTCGCTCGACACCGCGCCGAGTCTAGGCGGGGCCGGCGCTTCCGGGGCGGGCAGAGCGGTACGCTCCGGCGGTGCGGATCGCCATCCTGGATCCACCCGGCTTCACGCCGCCCTACGACCACTCCCTCGCCGCCGCGCTCGGCGCGCGCGGCCACGACGTGCATCTCCTGACGGCGCCTGACCTGCACGGATCGGCGCGCGAGCCGGACCACTACCAGCGCCACGAGACCTTCCTGCCGCTGAGCTCGCGGCTCCTGCGGCGCCGCCCGCGGGCCCCCCTGCGCCGGTACGTCAAGGGCGCCGAGTACCCGCCGAGCGTCTGGCGCTCCGAGCGCTTGCTCCGCCGCCTCGCGCCCGACGTCGTGCACGTCCAGTGGCTCCCGTCCCCGCGCTACGACATCCGGTGGCTCCAGCGCGTCGTCGGCCGCTACCCGACCGTCTTCACCGCCCACGACGTCTTCACGCGGCGGCCGCGGAGCGCCCAGGCCTGGGGCGCGGCGCTCGGGCTCGTCGACCGCGTGGTCGTCCACTCGGACCGCGCCGTCGCGCAGCTCGAGGAGATCGGCGTCGCCCGGGCGCGTCTCGCGCGGATCCTGCACCCGGTGTTTCTCGACGGCGCGGCGGCCGAGGAGCCGGGCGAGCCGGCCGGTCGGACGCTCCTCTTCTTCGGCCTCGTGCGCCCGTACAAGGGCCTCGACGTGCTGCTGCGCGCGCTCCCCGAGATCGTCGGGCAGGTGCCGGACGCGCGGCTCATCGTGGCCGGCGAGCCGCTCGAGCCGACCGACGCCCTCGTCGCGCTCGCCGACGAGCTCGACCTGAACGGCGCCGTCGAGTGGCGCCTGCACTTCGTCCGCGAGGACGAGATGGCCGCGCTCTTCGCCGAGTCCGCCTGCGCCGTCCTGCCCTACCGCGAGCTCGACTCCTCGGGCGTGCTCGCGATGGTGCTCGGCCACGGGCGCCCGGCCGTCGTCACCGACGTCGGCTCGCTCGGGGCGATCGTCCGCGAGTTCGGCGCCGGGCGGGTCGTACCGCCGGAGGATCCCGCGGCGCTCGCGTCCGCCTGCGTCGAGCTCCTCACCGACGAGGCCGAGCTCGCCCAGGCGGCGGCCGGCGCACGCGCGGCCCGCGGCTCGCTCACCTGGGAGACCGCGGCCGCCGAGCACGAGGCGCTCTACGACGAGCTCCTCGCGGAGCGGCGATGACGCGGCATCCGTGGCAGCAGCGGGTCAAGACCGTCCTCGACCCCCTCTTCGCGCTCCTCCTGCTCGTCGTGTTCTCGCCGATCCTCGCCGGGACCGCGATCTGGATCCTCGTCGTGTCGGGCCGGCCGGTCCTCTTCGTCCGCCCGCGCGCGGGCCGGAAGGGGAAGCCGTTCTCGATGCTCAAGTTCCGGTCGATGGTCCCGGACGCGATGGAGGTTGGGAAGCGCCTCGAGCTGACCGAGGACCCGTTCGGACTCGTCGAGGACGACCCGCGCTTCATCCGCGGCGGGCGCTTCCTGCGGCGGACCGGCCTCGACGAGCTGCCGCAGCTAGTGAACGTGCTGCGCGGCCAGATGAGCCTCGTCGGCCCGCGGCCCGACCTCGTCGAGCAGGCCGAGCACTACACGGACGAGGAGCGGCGCCGCCTCGCAGTCCGGCCGGGTATCACGGGCTGGTCACAGGTGCACGGCCGCGAGGAGATGGGCTGGCCCGAGCGCTTCCAGCTCGACTTCTGGTACCTCGACCACTGGTCGCTCTGGGTGGACGCGAAGATCCTCGTCCTCACGGTCGGCGAGCTCTTCCGCCCGCACCCCGTTCCCGTCGTGGACACGCTCAACATCGAGCGTGCGAAGGCGAAGAGCCGGGAAGAGCGGGGGGCGTGACGGCGCTTCGCGAGGTCGAGGCCGAGGGCTGGGACCCGCTGCTCGACCGGCTCGGGCTCGCCGACGCCTACCTCCTGCGCGGCTACCTGGAGGCCGCGGCCGTGCTCGATCCGGGGCGTCCGGTGCTGCTCCACCTCGAGGACGGCGACGTCGTCTTCCCGTGCCTCGTTCGCGAGGTGCCCGGTGCAGAGGGGCGGTTCGACGTGACGACGCCGTACGGCTACGGCGGGCCGGTCGCGTCAGGCGAGGAACCGCCGGCGTTCGCAGACGCCTACGAGGCCTGGGCGCGCGACCAGGGCGCCGTCACGACGTTCATCCGCTTCCACCCGCTGTACGAGAACTGGCGTTACGGGGCGCCGGGCGCGGAGCTCGTCCGCCTTGCGAACACCGCGACCTGGCCGCTCGACCCCGGCGCCGATCTCTACGAGGGGATGCACGCGAAGCACCGCGCCGACTGCCGGAAGGCCGAGAAGGCCGGCATCGAGGTCACGGTCGAGGAGGGCGCATCGCTCGACGGGTTCGTCACACTCTACGAGGCGACCATGCGCGAGCGCGACGCGGGCGGGTTCTACCTCTTCCCGCCCGAGTACTGGACGGCGCTCGCCGAGGGCTTCGGCAACCGGCTCGTGCGCGTCGACGCGCGGCTCGACGGCGAGCTGATCGCCTCCACGCTCATCCTCGCGACGAGCCCGTGGCTCCACTACCACCTCGCCGCCATGGACGACACCGGCGCGAAGCTCGGCGCGAGCAAGGTGCTCCTCCTAGAGGCCGCGCGGTGGGGGCAGGAGCGCGGATTCGCCGAGCTGCACCTCGGAAGCGGCGTCGGCGGGAGCGAGGATTCGCTCTGGAAGTTCAAGCAGCGCTTCTCCGACCATCCCGGCCGCGAGTTCTGGATCGGCAAGGTCGTCCACGACGAGGCCGCCTACCGCGAGCTCTCGGACGGCGCCGGGACCGACGGCTACTTCCCGGCCTACCGGGCGCCGTCAGCAGTCGAGGCCTACTAAGAGGGCCTCGCGAAAGGACCGCTGAGCCGCAGGGCCGCGCTGAACGGCGCGAGGACGGCGTCCTCAGTCGCGCCCGTACCACCGGTACGAACGCTCCCTGCGTCCTTGCCGTGTGTCTGGACGCGAATGCGTACCGCTGCGACGAGCGCCTCGTTTCGCCAGGCCCTCTAGTCCTTCGGGCTGTGCTCGCCGGGGAAGCTGGCGAGGAGGCCGTTCAGGCTGAAGTAGTAGCGCCGGTTGGTCACGATCCCCGGCGAGTACTTGCCGGCGCCGAAGTGCCAGAGCTTCTTGCCGTCGGCGACCCGCATGCCGTACGTGTCGCCCTCGAGCGTCGACACGAAGACGATGTTCCCGGCCACGAGCGCGGGGGCGATGATCCGGCCGCCGACGTCCGTCGACCAGGCCTGCGCGCCGTCGGTCGCGCGAAAGGCCCGGAAGCGCCCGTCGAACGAGCCGACGAAGACCTTCCCGTGGGCGATCGCCGGCGTGGCGTACCCGTAGAGCCCGATGTGCTGCGTCCACACGATGCGCCCGGACGAGGCGGAGACGGCGACGACTTTGCCGGTGCGCGCGACGGTGTACAGGCGCTCGCCGTCGGTCGAAGGCGAGGCGTAGAAGCTTTCGTTCCGCGCGAAGTCGCGCTTGACGTACGTGCTCCAGATCTTCGAGCCGTCGCCGGCCTTCAAGCAGAAGATCGCGCCGTTGTAGTTCGTGACGCAGACGCGGTCGCCCCACGCGGACGCGGAGCCCTTGATCTGGCCTCCGGTGTCGTAGGCCCAGCGGATCTTCCCCGTAGCGACGCTCACGGCGAAGAGCCGGCCGTCGATGGAGCCGAAGTAGACCGTCCCGCCGAGCACGAGCGGCGACGACTCGATCGGGCCCGCCGCCTTCACCTGCCAGACCGGCCGGTGCGTGCCGAGGTCGAGCGCCGTCGCCGTCCCCGCGAGCGAGGTGACGATCAGCCGGTGACCCGCGATCGCCGGTGACGACACGAGCCAGCCGGGCGCCTTCCAGCGCCAGAGCTCGCGGCCGTTCTTCGCGTTGGTCACGATCATCTGGCCGCGTTCGAGGTTCGTGTAGATGCGCCCGTTGCAGAAGACGGGCGGCAACTCGATGAGGTCGCCGAGCCCCTTCGCCCAGTCCGGCCGCTTGGGCACGCCGAGCCTCGTGTCCTCTCGGGCGAAGCTGCGCTGCGGATCGCCGCCGTAGGTCGTCCAGCAGTCCTCCTTGGGCACCGGCGGCTCGGGCGGGGGAGGCGGCGCCGTGGCGGTGACCGGGGGCGGCTCGAGCGCGGCGGTCGAGACGGAGACGCCCGCGAGGTTCGTGTCGAGCCCGCCGCCCGGCTCGTCGTCGGAGAGCCGCATGTAGGCAGCCGCCGCCGCGCCGGCGAGCAGCAAGGCAAGTACCCCGAAGGCGATGATGAGCTTGCGACGCATGTACTACGGACCCCGGGGCCAGTATGCCAGCGGCCGAGGTCGCCCCCTCAGGTTGTCCCGGCTTCCGCGGCCGGCGCGGCGGCAGGGGCCGTCCCGCGGGCGAACGCGGGTGCCGTGAGCGTCGCCGCGCCGAGCGCCAGGATCCCCCACGTCAGCGGATCCTCGAAGAAGCCGCTGTAGAAGAGTGACTGCACGACGAGTGCGACGAGGAGCGTGCCGAGGGTCAGTCCTACCACCGGATCGCGACGGTAGACGCGCACGACGAGCAGCGCCGAGCAGGCGAGGAACGCCAGGTACGCGAGGGCTCCGGCGATGCCGAGCTCGGCGGTGACCGTGAGAGGTGTCGTGTGCGACGGCGTACGGACGAAGTCGCGCTGCCGCCGGGCCGGCGCGCCGACCCGCGCCTCGTTGCCGATGCCGACTCCGAGCACCGGATGGTCGTGGATCTCGTGGAGGGTGTCGCGCACGAGATCCGAGCGGCCGCTCGTGAAGCGCGTGAGCGAGTCTCTGTGGCCGCTCGCGATCGCGATCGAGCCGGCGAGCAAGACCGAGGCGGCGCCGACCGCGAGCACGATCCAGCGGACGCGCGGCGTGGCGGCGACGAGGGTCGCGGTGAGGAGGCCCGCGCAGAGCGCGACCATGCTCGACTGCGAGTAGCTGAAGTAGAGCCCCGCCCAGAGGAGCGCGGCGACCGCGGCTCCGACCAGCACCGCGACGCGTCCGAACCAGAGCGCGACAACGACCACGAGCAGCGCGAGGACGAGGTGGCGCCCGTAGATCGACGCGTCGTTGAAGAGCGAGGTCACCCGCGTGTAGTTGGTGTAGAGGTTCGCGACCTCGACATCGTGTGCGAAGAAGAGGTCGCCGCTTCGAACCTGCCAGAGTCCGACGAGCGCGAAGAGGCAGCCGAGCGCCACGAGCACCGTGCCGAGTGCGGGCGCGCTCCAGCTCCGGAGCTCCGACCGCGCGACGAGCGCGACGAGCGCCGCGAAGGGGAAGAGGAAGAACCCGAGCTCGATCGCGGGTCCCACGAGGTCGTCTGACCACAGCACGGAGAGCCCGGAGAGGGCGACGAGCGCGGCGACCGGAACGGCGACGATCGGCGGCACGCTCGGCGGCTCCCAGCCTCGCAGCATCCGCAGGATGTAGGAGAGCCCCGCGGCGGCGAGCACCCCGTAGAGCGGCACGAGGAGGAACGCGCTCTCGTTGCCGACGTCCACCGAGACGCGGAACGGTGCGGCGAGGAGCAGAACGATCGGGACGGCGGCCGGCCGGAGGACGAAGCCGGTTGCGAGCAGCGCCACGGCGACGAGGCCGACGGCGGTGAGCCCCGCCCCGGCTGCGACGCCCGGCGAGAACGAGTCCGGCCGGAGCTGCCACGCGAGCATCGCCTCGGCCGCACCGAGGAGCAAGAGCCCGGCGATGAGGAGGAGGCGCGTCCGGGCGAGGAGCGCGAGCGACGCGCCGAATGCGCCGAGAAGCGCGGCCGTCTCCGTCATCGGCCGGCCGGCGAAACGAAGACGGCGGGCGCCACGGCGCTAACGATACTGCGCTCTTTGCTTCGTCTTCCCGAGAGCCGGCGACGTGCGCCCGGCTCGGCAGCGAGGGCGGGCGCGAATCGGCACACGAGCGGCCGGACTCCCGGGCTAGGCTCGCCTTGGGCGGGACCCCCACTCCCCGCCCCCGAGGGGTGGGTGTGGCCCGACGCGGTCGCGATGCGCCTAGCGGCCGCGCAGGAGCTCGTAGCCCTCGCGGAGGAACGGCGTCTGGTCGATGAGCGAGGCGATCTCGTCCGGAGCGAAGACGCCCTCGTCGGTCACGTAGCGATCGATCCGGTCCGGGGGCGTGAGGTCGAACGGCTCGTGGGCCGTGTCCGCCTCGTCGGGATCGAACGGCGCGAGCTTGAACGTCTCGCACGCGACGACGATCGCGACCCCGGCCTCGCGAGCGGCTTCGGTGAGCGCCGCCGTGCCGCCGCGGTTCACGAGGGAGCCGTCCCGGAAGACGCTGTCCGCGCCGAGGAGCAGGAGGTCAACGGACTGGAGCGCGTGAGGGGCGTCCTCGTCGGCCACGAGGTCGACGGCGAGGCCCTCGCCGGTGAGGTCCTCCGCGAACGGGCGTCCTTCCTCGTTCGGCTCGGTCACGGTGCAGACGACGCGCGGCGGCTGGGCGTACACGAGCGCCTCGCGGACGGTGGCCGAGGCCGAGTGCGTCATGACCGTGCCATCCAGATCGGGGCGCAGGATCGCGGCGATCGAGTGCGCGGCGCGGTCCCGGCGCTCGATGAGGGCAGAGCACTGCTCGAGGAGCTGCTCGTCCGTCTTCCCGGCCGCGAGCACGCGGCCGACCGCGCCCGCGACGGCCGCCATTCCCGGCCGCGCGGCCGCCAGCGCCCTGCCCGCCTCGAGCGGATCCTCGCCCGCGCGCACCGCCTCGGCGAGCGCTTCGACCGCCTGGCGCGCCAGCCAGCCGGCGCCGTGCTCACGGTCGTCGGAGATGACTTGAACCCGTTCCGCGACGACTGCATCCATCGAGACCTCCCCCCGGTCCGCCCACGCGACAAGCCACGCGAGCCCCGGTACTGTCGCAGGAGCGCCCGGACCCCGCAAACGCGGTGCGGCGCGGGGACGGTGGTAGCGTCCGGCGGGTGCCCAAGAGCCGCGGCGTCCGCTTCGCAGTGCAGATCGCCGTCTCAGGCGGGATTCTGCTCCTGCTGCTGCTTCAGATCGACGTCTCCGAGACGGTCGATCTCATCCGCTCGAGCAGCGTCGGCTATGTCGCCCTCGCGCTTGCGATCTTCCTCGGGACGACGGTGCTCATGGCGTGGCGGTGGCAGATTCTGCTCGCCGCGAAGGGGATCCACGAGCCGATCGGCTGGCTGACCCAGCTCTACTTCATCGGCTATGCGGCGGGCCAGATCCTCCCGACCGCGGTCGGCGGCGATGCGGTGCGGATCATCGAGCACTCCCGCCGCCGCCCGGACGCGAAGGCCGAGGCCGCCGGCGCCGTCGTGCTCGAGCGGGTGATCGGCGCGACGGCCACGCTCCTCCTCGTCGCGGTCGGGCTCGCGCTCGCCGCCGGGCGCTACGACGGGCTCGGCGTCTTCATCTGGATCGAGCTTGCGAGCGTCGCCGTCCTCACCGTGCTCGTGATCCTGCTCTTCTCGCGGGGGACGCGCGGCGTGCTCGAGCGGCGGATCTTCCCCCTCGCCCGGCGTGTGCGGCTCGACCAGGTGCTCGACCGGGTGCACGGCGCGCTGCACGGCTACCGCAACCACCGCGGCGCGCTGCTCGCGACGCTCGTCGTGACGACGGTCATCCAGCTGCTCCGGATCATCGCGATCTGGGCCTGCGGGAAGGCGGTCGGTGTGAACGAGTCCGTGCTCGTCTATGTG
This sequence comes from uncultured Actinomycetes bacterium, assembly GCA_963720515.1. GTDB lineage: Bacteria > Actinomycetota > Thermoleophilia > Gaiellales > Gaiellaceae. The sequence continues at coordinate 2,159,157 of OY970397.1, forward strand.
ATCCTCGGCCCGCTGCTGTTCCTGGTCATGCTCGTCCCGTTCACGATCAACGGGTTCGGCGTGCGCGAGGCGTTCTTCGTCGCGTTCCTCGGGCGCTTCGGCGTCAGCAAGGATGCGGCCTTCGCGACCGGCTTCCTCTTCTATCTCGTGACGCTTCTGAGCGCGCTGCCGGGCGGGCTCATCCTGATCTGGCGGAGCGTCAAGCCCATGTTCGCGCGCCCGCGGGCGAGCTAGCCGGCCCGGTCGCGGGGGCGCCGTTCCTACAATCCCGCGTGTGGACGCCGTCGCGCGCTACGTCGCCGGGAGCCCGCTCCCGCCAGCGGTCGTCGTCGACACCGCCTGGGTGAACGGTCTCGCCGCGATCCGCTCCCTTGCGCGGGCCGGGGCGAAGGTCGTCGCAGTCGATCACCGGCGCGGCGCGCTCGGGTTCAAGTCGCGCTACGCCCAGCCGGTGCTCGCGCCGGATCCCGCAGTGGATCCGGACGGCTTCGTGGACGTCCTCGCGGAGCTGGGCGACACGCTCGGCCGGCCCGCGCCGATCTTCCCGACGCACGACGCGCCCCTGAACACGATCGCGCAGGCGCGCGACCGGCTCGGAGAGCGGTTCCTGTACCCGTTCCCGGGCTGGGACGTCGTCGGGCCGATCCAGAGCAAGCGGTTCCAGCTCGAGCGCGCCGTGGCGCTCGGGATCGCCGTGCCGCGGACGCTCGACGCGCCTTCCGACGAGCTCGGCTTTCCCGTGCTCGTGAAGCCGTCGAACCCGGTCGGGTTCCGGCAGGCGTTCGGCAAGCAGTCGTTCCGCTGCGAGACGCGGGCCGAGCTCGACGAGGCGTTCGAGCGCGCCCGGCCGTACGACCCGCTCGTGCAGGAGTACATCCCGGGCGGGGACGAGGAGCTTTACACGCTCGGGAGCTATCTCGCGGAGGACGGCGAGGCGCTCGGGCTCTTCTCCGGGCGGAAGCTCCTGCAGACGCCGCCGGGCGTGGGGACCTGCCGCATCGGCGAGGCGCGCTGGGTGGACGAGGTGGTCGACCAGGGGCTCGACCTCCTCCGCGGCGTCGGGTTCCACGGGCTCTCGCAGGTCGAGTTCAAGCGCGACCCGCGTGACGGCGCGTACAAGCTCATGGAGATCAACCCGCGGCTCTGGCAGTGGCACGGGCTCGCGGCTGCGTGCGGCGTCGACCTGCCGCGGATCGCCTACCTCGACCTGATCGGCGAGCGGCCGGCCCCGGCGAGGACGAACGGCGCGAGCAAGCGCTGGGCGATCACGCTGCTCGGGGGAAGCCGGCCGGTGCTCGTGCGGCCGCCGTACGTCGAGGCGGTGCTCGCCCTCGACGACCCGGGGCCCGCGTTCGTCCAGGCGGTCCGGGTGCTCAGGGGTCGTCGCTCCTGATCCCGCCGGAGGTCGAGCGGCGGGCCCGCTGGGTGCTCGACACGATCGGCGCCCGGGACGTGGGGTTCGGAGACGACCTGCCGTACCGTGCGGAGGCCTGGGAGCGGGTCGCGGCCGGCGAGAGGCCGACCGGAGACGAGCTCGCGGATGCGTTCTTCCATCTGGCGCGGGTCGAGGAGGCGGGCTGGCCGGGGCGGCCCGCGCGCCTCGACGGGCACGGGCGGTTCCTGGCGGAGTGGTCGGCGCTCGACCCACTCGACCCGCCGCTCGAACGGCTTCGCGCGCGGCTCGGCGTCGAGCCTCCGCGGTGGCGCGGCGCACGGTTCGCCGTCGCGCTGACGCACGACGTGGACGTTCCCTGGCGCTGGTCGCGCGTCGGCGTGCGCGGTGGAGCGGCGCGGGTCAAGCAGGCGGTCGGCAGGCGGCGGTGGCGGGAGGCGGGCACGGAGGCGGCGGCGCTCGCGGCGGCGCCGGTCCACCGGCTGCGCGGGACGGATCCGTACTGGAGCTTCGGCAGGATTGTCGGCGGCGAGACCGAGCGGCGGGTTCGCTCGACGTTCTTCCTCATGGCGGGCCACGCCCACCCGGCGGACGGGCCGTCGCCGGAGACGTACGACCGGCTGCGCCCGCGGCTCGTCGCGGAGCTCGGGAAGGCCGGCGCGGAGATCGGGCTGCACGGGAGCTACATCGCGGCCGACGACGACGCGGTGCTCGCCGCAGAGAAGGCGCGGCTCGAGGAGCTCGGCGCCGCCGTGCGAGGCCAGCGCTACCACTACCTGCGGGTGCGGCCGCACGAGAACCTGGCTCCGCTCGCCGGACACGGGATCGCGTACGACTCGTCGCTCGGCTTCCCGGACGCGATCGGGTTCCGCGCCGGGATCGCGCAGCCGTTCCGGCCCTGGGACCTTGCGGGCGACCGGCCGCTCGATCTCGTGGAGATCCCGCTCGCAGTGATGGACGTGACGCTCGGCGAGGAGCGCTACGCGGGACTGACGGCTGCGCAGGCCGAGCCGCGGATCCTCGCGCTGCTCGACCGAGCCGCGGACATGGGCGGGGGCTTCGCGATCCTCTGGCACAGCGAGTGGTTCGACGGCGCGCCCCACCGCGGCTGGGGTGACCTCTACTTCCGGCTGATGGACGCGGTCGCGGCGCGCGGCGGCGTCTGCCTGAGCGCAGGGGAGCTTGCGGAGGAGGCCGCCGCGTGGCTTCGCTGACGGGGTCGGTCCGGCCCGCGTTCCGCGATCTGGACACGCGCGTCTTCGCGGTGGCCTTTGGCGGGCCGATCGTCCTGCTCTTCGCGCGGATGCTCCCGGACGACGGCGCCGGCCTCGGCCTCAGGCTCTTCGCGGCGGCGTTCTGCTTGCTCGTCCTGCCCGGCGGCCTGATCGTCCGCGCCGTCGGGTGGCCCGAGGTACCGGCGCTTGCGCTCTCGGCGGCGGTGGCGGTGTCGCTCGGGCTCGCGTTCGTCGCGTTCGCCGTGACGTTCGCGGTGGGCGGAACGCTCTCGCTGACGATCGGCCTCATCGCCGCGGGCGCGCTCGTCGCGCTCGTCCCGGCTGCTCGCGCCCAGCCTCCGCGGTCCGAGGCGTTCGAGCGCCGGATGCTCCTCGGCGTCCTCGTCGCCGGGCTCGTGCTGGGCGCGGTCGCGTGGTGGGTTGCGCACTCGCTCGGGACCGGCGACGTTCTGTTCCACCTCGCCCGCGTGCGGAAGATCGCGGAGGCGGACAGCCTCTCGTCGGTCAACGTCGCGAACGAGTTCCGCGACGGCGGGCTTCACCCGGGCTACGCCTTCCCGCTCTGGCACGGGATCCTGGCGCTCGTCTCGCGGCTCGCCGGCGTGGACGTGACGCAGGTGGTCCTCCACTTCGGGTCCGCGCTCGTCCCGCTCGCGTTCGCGGCGACGTACGCCGCTGGGCGGTCGCTCTTCGGACACTGGGCGGGCGGGGTCGCGACCCTCGCGGCCCAGGTGGCCCAGATCGGCTTCTCGCGCGGCGGGACCGGCACGTACCAGTCGATCGCGCTTCCCTCGTCGCTCGCCCGCGGCCTGCTCGTCCCGCTCGTCCTGGCGCTCCTCTTTGCCTACCTCCGTAGTCGTGACCTACGGGCTGCTGCTCCCGCTCGGATGCGCGGCGCTCGCGCTCGTCGTGATCCACCCGACGTACCTCGTGCTCGTCGGCGTCCCGCTCGCAGGGTTCGCGATCGTCTGGCTCGCGTACGGGGCGCCGCGCCGGCGGATCGCGGCGTCGCTCGGCCTGGCGCTGCTCGCGGTCGCGATCCCCGCCGGGCTCTTCCTCGGCTTGGCTGGGCCCGACGATCGCCGACACGGCCTCCTATCGTCCGGGCACGGACGAGACCGCGCGGGCCCTCGCTCATTACGGCGACCAGCTCCAGACCTTCGGCGACAACTACCGGGCGGCCCCGGACGCCGTCACCCGGGGCGGCCCCGTCGTCGTCGCGGCGCTCGTGCTCCTGCCGCTGGCCGCGTTCGGCGTGCGGCGGCGCTGGGGTGCCCTGGCGGTGGGCGGCACGCTGCTGACGCTCGCGGTGCTCCTCGTGCCCGAGCTGTTCACACGGTTCTCAGACCTCCTCTCGATCTCGCAGTCGCGCAGGCTTGCCCAGTTCCTCCCGGTTCCGTTCGTCCTCGCCGCCGCGGCCGTCGTGGCGGGGCGCGCCAGGATCGCCGGCGTCCTCGGGGCGCTCGGGTTGGGAATCGGATTCGAGCTCGCCTACTCGGCCGACCTCGCGCACGCCGTCGAGGAAGCTGGTCCCGTCTGGCCGCTCTGGGTGGCGGTCGTCGGAGGAATTGCGGTCCTCGTGTTCGCGGCGTTCGCCGGGTCGTGGCTCGACCGCGTGCCGGATCCCAGCCGGTGGGCGGCGCTCATGGTTCTCGCCTTCGTGCTGCCCGTCGCCGTCGCGGGGTTCGGGGACCTTGATCGTTCGGACGCGGACGACCCGTACGCACTCACGCCCGGCCTCGTCACGGCGCTCGACCGGTTGCCGGACGGCGGGGTCGTCCTGGCACCCGTGAACACGGCCTACCGGATCGCCGCGTTCGCCCCCGTCTACGTCGTCGCGACCCCGGCGCCGCATGCGGCGGATACGGAACAGAACCGTCCGTACCGCCGCCAGCGTGACGTGCTCCGCTTCTTCGCGCGGGGGATCCTCGACGACGCGGAGCGGCGGTCGCTCACCGAGCGCTACGGCGCGGGGTGGCTCGTCGTGGACAAGACGCAGCCGTACCCGCGGGATTTTGTGGCTTCGCTTCCGCATGTCTACGAGGACGGTCGCTACCTGCTCGTCCGCACCGACGCCGGCTGACCGGCCGCGGGCAGCGACCGGTGCGGGCCTCCGCGACCCTGGCGGTCACGGGGAGCGTTGCGCTGCCGCTCTCGCATGCGTAGGCGGGTTTCGCCCGGCTCGAGCGGAACGGCGACGCCGCTCTCCGCGGCGCCGGAATCGGCGGCGGCCGGCAGCGACTCCGCCACGGGCGCGGGATCGGCCGTAACCCGAGAGCGACGCCCTGCAAGCCGGACGGTTGCGAGTGTGGCGGCCAGAAGCGCGAGGCCGCCGAGCCCGAGCGGCGCCGCCGGGAGCCCTGACGAGCCGCCGTCGCTCGCCGCGACGCGACGTGCCGCGGCCGATGCGGGCCGATGGTCGTCGCCGGTCGAGCGGCCCGCGGCCGGAGCCTCCGGAGGCGCATCGGCCTCGCGCGGAGATCCGGGTGATGCCGCCGACGCGGGTGCGGTCGCCGGCACGGGACGACTAGGTAAGCGTTCGGCATGTCCGGCCGAGGGGGCGTCGCCGGCAGTCGGCGCGCCGGCCTCCCCGGCCGCCGGGACCGACGCGGACGCCGAAAGCCCGGAGCCGACCCCGCTCGCGGGCGTGGCGGTCGTCGTCGGCTCCGCCGGACTACCGCTCGCCGCACCCGCCTGAACGGGCACCGTCACGGGATCGGCGGGCGCCGCGGGGGCCGCGGGCGCCGCATCCACGGGCGAGGGCGCGACGGGAGCCGCGGCATCCGGCGCCGCGTCAGGCGGAGGCTCGGAGCCGACAGCGCCCGAGCTCGCCACGGGCTCCGACTCTGCGGCCCCGCCCCCGGCACTTCCGGGCACGCCGGCCTCCGCCGGCGCCGTGACCGTCTGCGTCGGCAGCACCAGTGCGGGATCCAGATAGCCCTGCGGGTCCGTGGCGATGCGCAGCCCGAGATGGACGTACGGCTCCGGGTGCTCCGGCTCGCCGCTCGGGCCGATCGTTCCCACCGCCGCGCCCTCCGCGACGGGCACCTTCGCCGCGACCTCGATCGTTCCGAGGTGGACGAGCGTCACCGCGTAGCCGCCGGGCGTTGTGATGGTGACCGTCCGGCCGCCGCCCGGCACGGTGCCCGCGAACGTGACCACGCCCGAGGCTGGCGCGCGGACCGCCGAGCTGGGCTCGGCCTGGATGTCGATACCTCGGTGGAGCCCCGCCACGTAGGGGTCGTCACCGAAGGTGAACGGTTGCAGCACCGGCCCGTCTGCAGGCCATGTCCAGGCGGAGGCGGGCGCAGCCCCGGCAAGCGTCGCGAGAAGGACCGGAAGCATGGTGAGCGTTCGTCGCACGCCTGCCTCCTGTCGGTCGTCGGTCTGTGAGTGAACGCGATCGACGCTAGCGCGGGGGAGGGTCGGCGCGACCCCGGTTGTGACAGTCTCGTGACGGTCCGGCACACATTCGTGACACTCCGGCACACTCTCGGCACAGTTCGCGGCGCGCGGGCCCGCCCCAGGCCAAGCAGGGGACCGGCATGACCCCAGCGCCCATGCTGGTACAGTCGGCGCGCGAATGACCGCGGAGCCGGACGTGAAACCGCGCGTCGGGCGCGCCCCGGCCTCCGACCTCGACGAGGAGCGTGAGATCGACTTCGGGCGGCTCGGCCGTACCGTTGCCCAGCGCTGGTGGCTGGTCCTCGCCGCGATCGCGGTCGGCGCCTTCATCGGCTACCTCACCTCGCTCGGCGGCGGCGACGCCTTCGTCGCGCGGACGACGATCTACCTCGGCCAGCCGCTCTCGCCGACGGGGAACGCGCAGATCCAGAGCCTCGCGACGAACCCGGCCACGGTTTCCGAGATCGTGCGGAGCGACGAGGTCGTCAAGAAGGTCGCGGACGAGGTCGGCGTCAGGCCGGGCGCGCTTCGCCGTGGCATCGCGACCCGCCAGATCGTCCCGGCCGGCACGACTGCCGCGAACCGCGCGAACACGAACCCGCTGGTCCAGATCTCCGTCCGCGGCCCGTGGGCGGGCGACACGACCGCGCGCGCGGCGAACGCCCTCGGCGAGAACGTCGTCACCGAGGTCTCCGCCTACGTGGACGCGAAGGCCAAGGCGCTCCAGGAGCGGCTCGACGGCATCAACCGCGAGGTCGCCGAGATCGACGCGACGATCGACCGGCTCGACCAGGCCGCGCAGGGCGGCGGGCCGAACGCGGACACGAGCCTCATCCTCGCCTCGATCGCCGAGCAGCGGCGCGGCCAGCTCGTCGAGGACAAGACCGACACCGAGACGCTCCTCACGCTTGCGCGAAACGTCGAGCGCGGCAAGCAGGTGACGGTGGCGCAGGCCTCGAAGGTCCCGGCGCAGAGCAAGAAGAGCTCCATCATCGTCGGCGGCTTCATCGGCCTCATCGTCGGCCTCGTGCTCGCCCTCCTCTGGGAGCCGGTCGCCCGCCGGCGCCGCCGCGCGTAGCTCGCATGCTCGACGGGAAGACCGTCGCCGTCGTCGTCCCGGCTCTGAACGAGGAGGAGCTGGTCGGCCCGACCGTGGCCGGGATCCCGCCCTTCGTCGACCGGATCCTCGTCGTGGACGACGCCTCCACCGACGCGACCGCCGCCCGCGCGGGCGCTGCCGACTCGCGAGTCGAGGTCATCTCCCACGCCGAGAACCAGGGCGTCGGCGCCGCGATCGTCGCCGGCTACAAGCGCGCGATCGAGCTCGAGATGGACGTCACCGCCGTCATGGCGGCCGACGGGCAGATGGACCCGGACGACCTCGAGACCCTCGTGCACGCGGTTGCGACCGGCGAGTGCGACTACGCGAAGGCGAACCGGCTCTTCACGGGCCAGGCGTGGGAGCTCATCCCGCACAACCGCTACCTGGGGAACGCGCTCCTCTCGTTCCTCACGAAGATCGCGTCCGGCTACTGGCACGTGGCCGACTCGCAGTCCGGTTACACGGCGGTCTCGCTCGAGACGCTCAAGCTGGTCGACCTCGACCGGATTTACAAGCGCTACGGGTTCCCGAACGACATGCTCGTCCATCTGAACGTCTGGAACCGGCGCGTGCGTGACTATCCGTCGCGGCCGATCTACGGCGTGGGCGAGCGCAGCGGCATCAAGCTCCGCAGGGTCGTTCCGTCGATCTCGTGGCTGCTCGTGAAGGGCTTCTTCTGGCGCATGCGGGAGAAGTACGTGATCCGCGACTTCCACCCGCTCGTCCTCTTCTACGGGCTCGGGATGCTGTTCTTCGGCGTCGGGCTCCTGCTCGGGATCGTCGAGACCGCCCTTCGGATCGCCGGAAACCCGATCCCGTCGGCGACGATCGTCCTGGTTGCGCTCCTGGTCATCTCAGGGCTCCAGCTCTTGCTCTTCGCCATGTGGTTCGACATGGAGTCGAACAAGGACCTGCGCTAGCGGGTCCGTATCATGGACGCGATGCCGACCTCGATCGTCACCGGCGGCTGCGGCTTTCTCGGCTCGCACCTGACGGATCACCTTCTCGCGGAGGGCCACCGCGTCATCTGCGTGGACAACCTCGACACGGGGTCGCTCCAGAACGTCGAGCACATCGCGAACGGCGCGGACTACGTCTTCGTGAACCACGACCTCACGGAGCCGGTCTTCATCGAGGAGGCCGTGGACTACGTCTTCCACCTCGCGAGCCCGGCGAGCCCGATCGACTACCTGCGCCTGCCGCTCGGCACGCTCAAGGTCGGCTCCTACGGGACGCACCACATGCTCGGCCTCGCGAAGTTCAAGCGCGCGCGGTTCCTGCTCGCGTCCACGAGCGAGGTCTACGGCGACCCGCAGGTGCACCCGCAGCCCGAGACCTACTGGGGGAACGTGAACCCGATCGGGCCGCGCGGCGTCTACGACGAGGCGAAGCGCTACGCGGAGGCGCTCGCGATGGCGTACCACCGCCAGCAGGGCCTCAACACGTGCATCGCGCGGATCTTCAACACGTACGGGCCGCGGATGCGCCCGCACGACGGCCGCGCGATCCCGACGTTCCTGCGCCAGGCGCTCGACGGGAAGCCGGTCACCGTCTTCGGCGACGGGTCGCAGACGCGGTCTTTCTGTTACGTGGACGACCTGATCCGCGGGCTCTACCTGCTCGCGACGAGCGGGGAGCACCTCCCGGTGAACATCGGGAACCCGACCGAGATGACGCTCCTCGAGCTCGCTGAGGCGGTCATCCGGGCGACCGGCTCGACCAGCGAGATCGTGTTCGAGGCGCTGCCCGTGGACGACCCGCAGGTGCGCCAGCCCGACATCACCCGCGCGCAGCAGATCCTCGGCTGGGAGCCGCAGGTCTCGCTCGACGAGGGCCTGCGCCGCACGCTCGCCACGCAGGGCATCGACGCCCCGGTCTCCGCGCCGACGAGCTAGGCGGCCGCGCCGCCGCCCTGGAGCGCCGCGAGCGTCGCTTCGGCCTGCGCGATCTCGGTCGCGAGCGCTTCGCCCTCGGGGCCGGCCTCGCCGAGCGTCTGGACGCCCTTCGCGCTCATGAGCTCCTCGGCGCGGGTGTAGAGCACGGTCAGCTTGTCGAGCGCTTCCTTCTGGGCGAGCATGTCCTGCAGGGATTCGTCGGCGTTCATGGCGCGAACCTAGCCCGCCCGCGGCGCGGGTGCAACCGTAGGATCGTCGCGCGTGCGCGTCGTCGTCCTCACCACGTCGTACCCCGCGCCCGGCCGCGAGCATTCGGGGCGGTTCGTCGCGGACGCGGTCGAGCATCTGCGGGCGGCCGGGGTCGAGGTCGGCGTGCTCGCGCCCGGCGCCGGATTCGGCGACTTCGGGCTCGGCGACGGCGTGCTCGCCGGGGTTCGGCGGCGGCCGTGGGCCGCGCCCTTGCTTCTGGCGGCGATGGCGCGGGCAGTGCGACGGGCCGCGCGGGACGCGGATCTCGTCCACGCGCACTGGCTTCCGACGGCGAGCCGCGGCGCGGATCGCGCGCGTGCCGTACGTGGTGACGCTGCACGGCTCGGACGTCGCGCTCGCGCAGCGGGCGCCGCGGATGGCGCGCGGGGTGCTGCGCGCCGCGCGCGGGGTGATCGCCGTGTCGCAGGCGCTCGCCGAGGAGGCGCGCCGGCTCGGGGCCGAGAACGTCGCGGTCGTGCCGAACGGCGTCGCGATCCCGCCGGAGCCCGGCGTCGAGGCCGATCCGCCGTACGTGCTCTACGCGGGCCGCCTCTCCGAGGAGAAGGGCGTCGAGGAACTGGTGGAGGCGGCCCGCGGGCTGCCGCTTGTTGTCGCGGGCGACGGGCCGCTCCGCGACCACGTGCCGGCCGCGCTCGGGTTCGTCCCGCGCGAGGAGCTTGAGCGGCTGCTCGCCGGCGCGGCGGTCGTCGCATGCCCGTCGCGGCGGGAGGGGTTCGGGCTCATCTGTGCGGAGGCGATGGCGTACGGCCGCCCCGTCGTGGCGAGCGCGGTCGGCGGGCTGCTCGACCTCGTCCGCGACGGCGAGACCGGCCTGCTCGTCCCACCGCGCGACCCGGCCGCCCTGCGAGCCGCCCTCGACCGGCTCCTCGTCGACGCCGACCTCCGCGCCCGCCTGGGCGCCGCGGCCCGGGAGCACGTCCGCGAGCTCTGCGACTGGGACCGCGTCACGGCCGAGACGATCGCCGTGTACGAGCAGGCGCTTACCGGCTGACGGCCACGTCCCCTCCGGCGAGGTCGGGGGTCAGACCCCTGCCATGTCAACGCAGGACGTGTCTCGGTGCCAGGCATGGGGCCATGTCCCCCGCCGCGTGCGCCGCATGGATCCACGACGAGCCACGCCCATTCGGGCGTGTCCCGGTGCCAGGCATCTGGACATGTCCGGCGCGCGACGGGGCCAGACCCCTGCCATGTCCGCGGGGGACGGGGTGCGGGCCGCCCCAGACTGCTCAAGCGCGGGCCCCGCGCGGCCGATTCCCTCCCTGTGACTCCCGAGCTCGCGCTCGCCCCTGCTTCTCTCCCTGCGCTCGGCCCCAAGCGGCTTGCGATCGTGCCCGCCTTCGACGAGGAGGCCTCCGTCGGCGCGGTCGTGGACGAGATCCGCGCGGCCGACCCCGGCTTCGACGTCCTCGTCGTGGACGACGGCTCGCGCGACCGCACGGCCGCCGTGGCGCGCGCGCATGGGGCGCACGTCGTGCGGCTCCCGTTCAACCTCGGGATCGGCGGCGCCGTCCAGACCGGCTACCGCTACGCGCGCGAGCACGGCTACGAGCTCGCCGTGCAGGTGGACGGCGACGGCCAGCACGACGCGGCCGAGCTCGCCGCGCTCATCGCGCCGATCGTCGCGGGGGAGGCCGACCTCACCGTCGGCTCGCGCTTCGCCGGCACGGGCGAGTACCGCGCCCCGTTCGCGCGCAGCCTCGGAATCCGCCTCTTCGCTCGCACGATCTCCCGGATCACGGGTCAGCACCTGACGGACACGACCTCCGGCTTCCGCGGCGCGAACCGCCGTGCGATCGAGCTCTTCGCCGCCGACTACCCGCACGACTATCCCGAGGTCGAGACGACCGTCATCGCCGTGAAGGAGCGCCTGCGCCTCGTCGAGGTGCCGGTGACCATGCGCGAGCGCGCCGCCGGCCGCTCGTCGATCACCGCGGGCCGCTCGGTCTACTACATGGCGAAGGTCATGCTCGCCCTCTTCGTCGGGCTCTTCCGCGCGCCGAGGGTCTCGTCGTGACGCCGTTCAAGGTCTCGCTCGTCGCCGCGCTCGTCTCGTTCGTGCTCCTCGCGATCGTGCTCGAGCTGATCCGAAGCCGCCGTCTGCGCGAGCGCTACGCCCTGCTCTGGCTCGTCACCGCCGGCGTGATGATCGTGCTTTCGCTCTGGCGCTCCGGTCTCGACACGCTCGCCGGCCTCGTCGGGATCTCCTACGCGCCGTCGGCGCTGTTCGCGGTCGCGGCGATCTTCATCGTCGCCGTGCTGCTGCACTACTCGACCGTGATCTCGCGCCTCTCGGACGAGAACGCGATCCTCGCGCAGCGGCTCGCGCTGCTAGAAGCCGAGACCCGCGGTGACCGGCCCGGGCACGAACTCGAGGCGGTCGACGCGGAAGCCGACGAAGCGCGGGTTGGCGGTGCTGCCGTCGAGCAGCTCCACCCGGTTCGTCGAGACGTCGAGCCCCTGCGCCGCGTCGCGGGCGGGCAGCTCGAGCACGACTGAGCCGCCCGGCTCGAGCGTCGCGCTCTTCGTCACGGAACCGACGCTCGCCGTGACCGTGCGCGCCGCCAGGGTGCTCGGCAGCGAGAGCTTCACGCGGTAGACGCCGGCCTGCGCGGACGGCCACGCGCGGTAGTGCAGGTTCCCGGTCGAGAGCTTGTCGCGGAAGAGTCCGGTCGCGAGCGAGCGCACCTGGACGTCGGCGGGCACGTTCATGAGCGTGAGGCCGGGCCGGGGCTCGGCGACGACGTTCGCGCCGGCGAGCTCGATCTGCGACGCGTACTGGTTCACGACGAGGCGGCCTCCGGCGAACGGCGCGCCGTCGACGAGGAGCGTGCCGTCGGCGGCGATCTCGCCCTTGCCGGCCGCCCATGAGTCGTTCTTCGGCGGCGGCATGTCGAGCCAGATCGGCCGGCCGGCATCGCGGTTCCAGGCCTCGAGCGTCCACCAGAAATGCGGGGTCGCGCCGGGGAGACCGAGGTAGTCCGCGGGGCCGTAGCCGTCGAGCCAGTCGGCCGGCGTCGCGGCGAACGAGGCTCGCGTCCGCTGGGTCATCTCGCGGTCGCCCGTATAGGCGAGCGCGCCGGTGCCGACGAGGAGGGCCAGGGCGATCGCGGCCGTCGTCCGGGCCGCGTGCGGACGGAGCGCGATCGCGGCCGAGGCGAGCAGCGGCACCGCGGCGAAGACCGTCGCGGCGTTCGCATCCCCGATCCAGTGCGCGAGCTGGCCGTACGCGGAAAGCACGGGCGAGTCGAACGAGAAGCGGAAGTCGGCGAGCGACGGGAAGGGCACGAGCCAGGCGGCGAGGCCGAGCGCGATCGCGATCCCGGCGTAGACGCGCCGCCACGGCGCGCCGCGCTCGATGTAGGCGAAGAACGCGACGGCGACGAGCGGGACTAGGTAGATCGCGTAGCGCTCGAGCGGGCGGTGCGACTCCCCGGCCGCGATGAGGCCGGCCTGGAGGAGGAAGAGCGCGCCGACGCCGAGCGCCAGCCGCGCGAACGCTCCTTCCTCGCGCGAGCGCGGCCGCACCGCGCCGGCGCCGAGGCCGAGGATCGCACCGGGGACGAGCACCCAGCCGGCCGCGAAGGGGACGAGCACGCCCGTCCACGCGGCCCAGCGCGCGACCTCGCCGGGGGCGAAGTCGAGGAGCTCCACGCCGGCGTACGTGCCGAGGAGCGCGCTTCCGCCCACGATCGCCGCAACGGCGAGAAGGCCGAGCCCGATCGCCGGGACGGCGTGGCGGCGCAGCTCCTTCGGGCGCGACGCGAGCAGCACGGCGAAGACGAGCGGGAGCGCCACGAACTGCACGCGCGTGGCGACGGCGACGCCGGAGAGCGCGACCGCGAGCAGCCCGATCCGCCAGGAGGGGCGCGCGAGCGCGCGCACGAGCACCGCGAAGGTCACGAGGAAGACCGGGTAGGCGAGCGCCTCCGACAGGAGGTAGGAGTGGTAGACGAGCGCGGGCGCGGCGACCGCGGCTGCGGCGGCGAGCACCGCGTAGGCCGGCCGCACGAGCTGGCGCGCGAGCCAGTACGCGGGGAAGACGGCGGCGCTCATGACGAGCGCGTTCAGCGCCTTCGCGAGCGCGTAGCTCGTGCCCGCGTCGCCGGCGAGCCAGGCGGGCGCCTGCAGGAGCGCCGGGAGGAAGGCCGGGAAGAAGACGTGCGCGCCGCGGATCTCGAACGGATGGCCGGCGGCGAAGGCCTGGGCGAGCTTCGAGTGCAGGAGCTCGTCCGTGAAGACCGCGGGCGTCGCGTGGCCGAGCCCCCACGCCAGGTGGTACGCGGCGGCGGCGAGGAAGACGGCGGCGAGCGCGACCCGCGCGGAGACGCTCCGGCGAGGCCGCTCCGCCGGGGCCGGGGAGAGGACGAGGGGCGCCGCCGAGCCGGCCGCACGCTCGTCGGCGACGGGCGCGGGCGTGCTCATGTCGCGTCTATCGGCAGCCGATATCCCTCGCTGTAGTGACAGGACGCCGCGTCTCCGTCATCGTCGTCGCCTACCGCTCCGGCAGGGCGCTCGCCCGGTGCCTGGACTCGCTCGCCGGCCAGGACGCCGACCTCGAGACGATCGTCGTGGACAACGGCGCTTCGGACGGCGAGGTGACCCGTGCGGGCGCTCGCGACGGCGTGCAGGTCGTGTCGCCCGCGGGGAACGTCGGCTTCGCGGCCGGCTGCAACGCGGGGGCGCGCGTCGCGACGGGCGACACGCTCGTCTTCCTGAACCCGGACACCGTCGCAGCGGACGGCGCGATCGACGCGCTCGCCTCGACGCTCGACGATCCCGCGGTCGGGATCGCCATGGCGCGGCTGCGGCTCATGGACTCGCCGACGCTTGCTGAACTCCGGCGGGAACGTCGTGCACGTGGCCGGCTTCGCGTGGGTGGGCGGCTACGGCGAGCCGGTCGAGACGGCGGCGGAGCTCCGCGACGTTCCGTTCGCTTCCGGCGCGGCGCTGGCGGTTCGCGCGGAGGTGTTCCGCGGGCTCGGCGGCTTCACGGACGAGCTCTTCCTGTACGGCGAGGACCTCGAGCTCGCGTGGCGTGCGCGGATGCGAGGCCTGCGCGTGGTCATGAACCCGCGCGCCGACGTCTTTCACGAGTACGACTTCGAGCGCAACGCGGCCAAGCGGTACTTCCTCGAGCGCAACCGGCTCGTGTTCGTGCTGTCGGCGTTCTCGGGGCGGCTGCTCTGGCTGCTCGCCCCGGTGCTCGTCGCGGCCGAGGTCGCGACGGCTGCGCTGGCTCTCCGCGAGCACTGGCTCAAGCAGAAGCTCCGCGCGTGGGGCTGGATCCTCGGCCACCCGCGCTGGCTCCGCCGCCACCGCCGCGAGACGCAGGCGCTGCGGCGCGTGCCCGACCGCGATCTCGCGTCCTACCTGACGCCCGTGCTCGACCCGACGGCGATCTCCGCGCCCGGGCTCGTCACCGCCTGCAACCGGCTGATGGCCGGCTACTGGCGCCTCGCGCGGCGGGCCCTCTAGTCCCTTTCCGCCGCTGTGGACGAATCGGCGCACATCCGGCGCAGTCCGGTCACAGACACGTGCGGATTTCTTCGATAGCGTGGGAACTAGGGGAGGGGGCTTAACCCCAGTACCCGCGGGCGTCTATCTGAGTGGCTAGCGCGCCTCGCCCGCGACCCGCAGCCCGAGCGCCACGAGCACGACGCCGAGCGCCGCATCCAACGCCCGCGCGACCCCGGTCCGCCGCAGGACGTCCCCGGCCTTCGCGACCACGAACGCGTACCCGGTCAGCCACACGAAGGTCATGCAGCAGAACACGAGGCCGAGCCCGAGGAGCGCGGCGAACGAGGTGCCGCCGAACTGCGGCAGGAGGCTGGTGAAGAACACCGCCATCTTCGGGTTCCCGAGGTTGCTGACGAGCCCCCGCCGGAACGCGAGCGCGCCCGAGAGCCCTCGCACCGGCGCGCCCGCCGTCCGCGCGTGCCCGCGCACAGCCGACCAGAGCGCCTGCGCACCGAGAAACACGAGATACGCCGCGCCCGCGAGCCGCAACGCGTCGAACACCGTCTCGGATGCGAGCAGCACAGCAGCGAGTCCGGCGGCCGTCGCGACCGACCAGACCGCCTGCCCGACGCTCACCCCCGCGGCCGTGAACATCCCGCCGCGGCGACCGCCGCCGAGCGTGTTCCGGATCGTGAGCGCCGTGTCCTGGCCCGGGGTCATGATCACGAGCGCCGAGACGGCCAGGAAAGCGGCGGCTTCACCGAGCACGCAAGCCATTATCCCGCTCAAGCCGGGCCCGCGATGCGCCGATGCCTGAGACGTGGCCGCTCGTGTCCTCGTGGTCTTCGGCACCCGCCCGGAGGCGATCAAGCTCGCCCCCGTCGTGGAGGCCCTCGCGGCCGAGCCGCGCTTCGTCACGTCGGTCGCCGTGACGGCCCAGCATCGCGGTCTCCTCGACCAGGTGCTCGACCTCTTCGGCCTCGTCCCGGACTACGACCTCGACGTCATGGAGCCGGGCCAGGACCTCTTCCACGTCACGTCCGCGGCGCTCCTCGGCCTGCGCGACGTGCTCCGCGACGCCCGCCCCGACCTCGTCGTCGTCCAGGGCGACACGACCACCACCTTCGTCGGCGCGCTCGCCGCGTTCTACGAGCGGATCCCGGTCGCGCACGTCGAGGCCGGCCTCCGCACCGGCGACCTCGACTCGCCGTTCCCGGAGGAGGCGAACCGCGCGCTCACCGGCCGCCTCGCCGCCCTCCACTTCGCCCCGACCACCGGCGCGCGCGACAACCTCGTCCGCGAGGGCGTGCGGCCCGGCGCGATCCACGTCACCGGCAACACCGCCATCGACGCGCTCGTCCGCATCGCGGCGCGCGTCCGCGAGCACCCGGTGCTGCCGCTCGAGCTCGACCCCGAGCGCCGCCTCGTCCTCATCACCGCCCACCGCCGCGAGAGCTTCGACGGCGGCATGGAGCGCATCGCGCGCGCCATTGCCGAGCTGGCGACGACCCGGCCCGACACCGACTTCGTCTTCCCCTGCCACCCCAACCCGAACGTGCGCCGCCCGGTGAACGCACTCCTCGGCACGCACCCGAACGTCCGCGTGATCGCCCCGGTGGACTACGCGCAGCTCGTCACCCTGCTGACGCGCGCGCACCTCGTCCTCACCGACTCGGGCGGCATGCAGGAGGAGGCCCCCAGCCTGAACGTCCCGGCGCTCGTGCTCCGCGACAAGACCGAGCGGCCCGAGGGCGTCGAGGCCGGCGCGCTCGAGCTCGTCGGCACCGACCCGGCGCGCATCGTCGCCGCCGCGACCCGCCTCCTCGACGACCCGGCCGAACACGCCAGGATGGCGCGAGTCCCGAACCCGTACGGCGACGGCCACGCGGCTCGCACGCATCGCCGCCGTCCTCGCCGACCAGCTCCTCGAGGTGGCCGCGTGAGCCCGCATTTCCTCCTCGTCGTCGCCGGCTCGGCGCTCTTCACCTTCCTCGAGTTCTATCTCCTGTTCATGAACGTCTACCTCTTCGGGATCTCGACGGCGGGCCTCCGCCGGAAGCCCGAGCACAAGATCCTCGTCCCGCTCAAGTCGTTCGCGATCGTCGTCCCGGCGCACAACGAGGAGCACGTGATCGCCGAGACGGTCAAGAGCCTCCGCGACATCGACTACCCGAAGGAGCTCTTCGAGGTCCTCGTCGTCGCGGACAACTGCTCGGACTCGACCGAGGAGCGCGCCCGCAAGGCCGGCGCCCAGGTCCTCGTCCGCACGAACGACACCGACCGCGGCAAGCCGCACGCCGTGCGGGCTGGGATGGAGCACGCGCTCGCCACCAAGCGCCCCGACGCGGTCGTGATCGTGGACGCCGACAACGTCGTCTCCCGCAACCTGCTCATGGAGTTCAACAGCCGGCTCCTCCAGGGCGAGAAGGTCATCCAGGCCTACCTCGACTCGAAGAACCCCGACGACAGCTGGGTCTCGTCCATGTACGCGATCTCGTACTGGATCCTCGCGCGCTTCATCCAGCTCGCCCCGTCGCAGCTCGGCCTGCCGTGCCAGCTCGGCGGCACGGGCTACTGCATCGAGACCGAGACGCTCGAGCGCTACGGCTGGGACGTCACGTCGCTGACGGACGACCTCGAGTACACGATGCGCGTCGTCCTGAACGACATCACGCCGACCTGGGCGCACGACGCGGTCGTCTACGACGAGAAGCCGCTCACGATGAAGGCGTCGCTCCGCCAGCGGCTGCGCTGGATGCAGGGCCACTGGGACGTTGCGACGCGCTACACCGGGCCGCTCCTTCGCAAGGCGTTCCGCGAGCGCGACCCCGGCGCGTTCCACTGCGCGATCTACTGCCTTGGCCCGACGCGCACGATCCTCTGGGGCATGACGCTCGTCTTCATCTGGATCCCGCTCTTCGCCCCGGACGTGACGTCCCTCGCGATCCACCCGATGCCGGGCGCCTGGTTCGGCCTCGCCCTGAGCTCGTTCTTCCTGCTCTACCCGCTCCTGATCCTGGCGCTCGAGCACGTGCCGCCTCGCTTCTTCAGCCGCTTCGTGCTCATGTTCGTGTTCCAGCCGACGTGGATCCCGGTCGCCTGGCTCGGCCTCTTCCGCCGGAAGAAGCAGAACTGGGCGAAGACGGAGCACACCCGCACGGTGACCGTCACGGACGCCGAGCGGAACCGGGGGCGCAAGCCGGCCCCGGCGCCTGCGTCGTCCGACTCGCGCGCCGCCTAGCTAGGCCGGCGCGGGCACCGGCGCCCGCTCGGCGACGCGCTCCGCGATGAACTCCGCGTCCTCGGCCACCCAGCCGAGGAGGGCCGAGCCCCGCGTGTACTGCCACGGGAGGCCGACGAAGTAGAGCCCGGGGACGTCGGTCACCCCGCGCTGGTGCCGCAGCGTCCCGCCCTCGTCCGTGACCGGCAGGTCGATCCACGAGTGGTCGAGGCCGAAGCCGGTCGCCCAGACGACGCGCGTCCACGTCGACCTCGGTGCCGTCTTCGAACCGCACCGTGCGCCCTGACGCCGAGACGGCGCGTGGCCGGAGCGTCACGCCATGCCTCGCGGTCTTGCGCGGGCTCGAGCCGATCAGCGTGTCCCGGTCCTGCATCCGCCGCCCCATCCGCGAGTCCACCGTCCTTCGCATGACGCCGAGCTTCGTGAGCCACCAGAAGAGGTCGCGGCCGAGCAGCCGCTGCGGGAGCGGGAGTCTGGCGCGAGCCGACGGCGAGGTGGACGTCGTGCGTCGCCGAGAGCTCCTTGGCGATCTGGTAGCCGGTGTTGCCGCCGCCCACGACGAGCACCGTCCCGTCCGGGAGGTCGCCGGGCGCGCGGTAGCCGGCGCTGTGCGTCTGGACGACCTCGGGCGCGAGCCCGTCCGCGAGCGCCGGGATGCGCGGCGTCTGGAACGGCCCCGTCGCGACCACGACCTGGTCGGCCTCGATCGTCCGGTCGTCCAGCTCGAGCGTGAACGCCGCCGTCGCGTGCGCGAACCGCGCGGACCGCGCTGCCGAGTCTCGACCGGCAGGTCGAACTCCTGCCGCGTAGCGCTCGAGGTAGGCGATCACCTCGTCGCGCGTCGGGTAGCCCTCCGGGTCGCCCGGAAACGGCATGCCGGGCAGCGCGTCGTAGCGGCGCGGCGTGAAGAGGACGATCGAGTCCCAGCGCTCGCGCCACGCCGGCCCGATCGCGTCGCCGGCCTCGAGGATCGTGAAGCCGGCCGGCCCTGCTGCGAGGAAGTGCCCGACGGCGAGGCCGGCCTGGCCGCCCCCGATGACGGCGACGTCCACCGCGGCGTCACGGTGCCGGCCTCCTCACGACGCGGAAGCTGAACATCATCCCGCCCTCGTGGTGCTCGGCGATGTGGCAGTGCGCCATCCAGAGGCCCGGGTTGGTGACGTCGAGCAGGATGTCCACGGTCTCTCCAGTGCGGACGAGCACCGTGTCCTTCCAGACCAGGTTGGCCTCGGGCACGCCGTCGCGGCTGAGGATGAGGAACCGGCCCGCGCCGTGGACGTGGAACGGGTGGTG
Organism: uncultured Actinomycetes bacterium; assembly: GCA_963720515.1. Lineage (GTDB taxonomy): Bacteria > Actinomycetota > Thermoleophilia > Gaiellales > Gaiellaceae. The sequence goes on from OY970397.1 coordinate 2,178,448, forward strand.
CATCGGGTGGTCCGAGTCCATCTCGTTGACGAGCCGGAGCTTCACCTGGTCGCCGACTCGGAACGTCCAGTCGATCGCGTGGTTCTCGGCGCCGGTCGTCACGGTCGACGAGCTTCCAGCGCATGTTCTCGGCCGTCGTCATGCGGTTGACCTCGACCATGTCGTCCTCCCACTCGATGCCGCCGGGCGCGTCATGCGAGTGGCCGCCGTGCGTGATGCTCGGGCGCCTCGCCGACGAGCTGCGACGGCAGGAGCTTCATCCCGCACTTGGGGCAGGTGCCCGCCTCGTCGCTCACGACCTCCGGGTGCATCGGGCAGGCGTACGTCGTCGGCGCGGCGACCGGCAGGAGCTTCATCCCGCACTTCGGGCAGCTCCCCGGCTCGTCCTGGACGACCTCCGGGTGCATCGGGCACTGGTAGACGACCGGCCCCTCGGGAACCTCGATCTCCATCTCGGCCACGAACGCCAGCGTCTTGTCGGGCTCGGCCGAGAGGAACGGCTCGATCCGCGCCCGCTCGGCGGTCGAGGTCGGCGTTCGTGCGGAGCCGGCCGAACGCTCGTCGAGCCGCGGCTCGGCGGCGTCCTCGCCCACGGCGATCGTCGCGAGCGTGTAGGTCTTGTCCGGCGTCCGGTGCTCGAGCCGCGCCTCGCCGGGCTCGGCGAAGAGCACGTCCACGACGACGCGCTCGGACGGCGCGAGGACGACCTCGTCCACGAGCTCCTCGTGCTCCACGTGCCCGCTGTCGCCGCCGACGAGCTTCATCCGCCCGCCGGCAACGCCGACGTTGAAGACGCGCGTGTTCGCCGTGTTCGTCAGGTAGAAGCGGACGACCTCGCCGGCCTGCGCGGTCAGCGCGAGCTCGGGCTCGCCGCCGACGAGCAGCACGTTGCCGAAGCGGCCCATCGCGACGTGCGTCGTCTCGTGCGGGCTGAACGCGGCGATCTTCCCGTCCTCGATCAGGACGTCGTCGAGCGTCAGCAGCAGCTCGCGGTGCACCGGCGGCCAGTAGTCGGCCTCGGCCGGGACGACGAGGATGTTGCCGTAGAGCCCGAGCTCCTGGCCGTAGTCCTGGCGGATGTGCGGGTGGTACCAGTAGACGCCCGCGTCGGGGAAGTCGAGCCGGTACGAGAAGCGCCCGCCGACCGGCACCGGCGCCTGCGTCTCGTGCGTGCCGTCGTAGCGGTTCTCGAGACGGAGCCCGTGCCAGTGGACGGTCGCCTCGAGGTCGCCCTCGTTCGCGAAGTCGACGACGATCTCCGAGCCCTCGCGCACCTTGAGCGTGGGGCCCGGGATCGAGCCGTTGTAGGCGAGCATCCGGACCGTCGCGTCGCCGATCTCCTTGCTGACCGGCGCGACGCGGAGCTCGACCGCGCCGCCGTCTTCGATCTCGATCGTCTCGGGCCGGCCGGCCTCGGGAAGGCCCGCCGGATCCCGCGTGAATTCAGTCGCTTCGGCCGTGTGGCCGTGCGTGTGATCGTGCATATCGCCCTCCTCTGGTTCGGAACCGCCTCGGCCGCAAATTGCGCGAATCCCCCGCCGAGGAACGGGTCTCGCCGACCAGTGTAACCCGTGTCCAAGCAGGTCGCGGAACCGGCGCAGCGCAGCGCTCGGCCGCTAAAATTCCCCGAAATAGCAGGGAAATTCGATCCGTCCGCGCCCACCTCTACCCTGGGGTCCCCCTGCTCTTCGGGGCAGGCTCATACAGATACCCTTCGATTGGGAGGACTTGATGGCGTCCGTAGAGCGCACCGATACCGCACCGCAGATTTCCGAGGACGCGCTCGAGAACGTCGTCACCGACGGGGAGCGCCAGCTCGGCGTTCGCCGCTACTTCACGATCCCCGGGCGCGACCCCTTCGACGAGGTCGAGTGGGAGACCCGCGACGCGCTGATCCCCGGCCGCGACGGCCCCGCCTTCGAGCAGAAGGCGGTCGAGTTCCCGAAGTTCTGGAGCCAGACGGCGACGAACATCGTGGCGCAGAAGTACTTCCGCGGCCGCATGTCGTCGCCCGAGCGCGAGTCCTCCGTGAAGCAGATGATCGGCCGGATCGTCACGACGGCCGGCGCGTGGGGCCGCGAGGGCAACTACTTCGCGGACGAGGACGAGGCGCAGACCTTCGAGGACGAGCTCAAGGCGATCCTCGTGAACCAGCTCGCGTCGTTCAACTCGCCGGTCTGGTTCAACGTCGGGTTCGAGGAGAAGCCGCAGTGCTCGGCCTGCTTCATCCTCTCGATCGACGACTCGATGGAGTCGATCCTCGACTGGATCCGCCGCGAGGGCGTCATCTTCCGCGGCGGCTCGGGCTCCGGCATCAACCTCTCGCGCCTGCGCTCCTCCGCGGAGCAGCTCTCGAAGGGCGGCTACGCCTCCGGCCCGGTGAGCTTCATGCGCGGCGCCGACGCGTCCGCCGGCACGATCAAGTCCGGGAGGCAAGACGCGGCGCGCGGCCAAGATGGTGATCCTCGACGTCGACCACCCGGACGTCGAGGAGTTCATCTGGTGCAAGGCCAAGGAGGAGGAGAAGGCCCGGGTCCTCGAGGCGAACGGCTACGACATGTCGCTGAACTCGCCGGACTGGGGCTCGATCCAGTACCAGAACGCGAACAACTCGGTGCGCGTCACGGACGGGTTCATGGAGGCCGCGGCGACGAACGCCGACTGGAACCTGACCGCCCGCACCGACGGCCACGTCGTGAAGACCGTCCCCGCGCGCGAGATCCTCAAGCAGGCGGCCGACGCCGCCTGGCGCTGCGCGGATCCCGGCATGCAGTACGACACGACGATCAACGCGTGGCACACCTGCCCGAACTCGGGCCGCATCAACGCGTCGAACCCGTGCTCCGAGTACATGCACATCGACGACTCGGCCTGCAACCTCGCCTCCCTGAACCTCATGAAGTTCCGCCGGGAGGACGGCGAGCTCGACGTCGAGGCGCTCGAGCACGCGGTGGACACGGTGTTCCTCGCGCAGGAGATCTTCGTCGGCTACTCGTCCTACCCGACGCCCGAGATCGAGCGGAACGCGAAGGCGTACCGCCAGCTCGGCCTCGGCTACGCGAACCTCGGCGCGCTCCTCATGGCGCGCGGGCTCCCGTACGACTCGGACGAGGGCCGCGCCTACGCCGCCGCCGTCACCGCGCTCATGACCGGCCGCGCGTACCGCAAGTCGGCCGAGATCGCCTCGCGCATGGGCCCGTTCGCGGGCTACCAGCCGAACGCGGCCGCGATGACCGGCGTGATCGCCAAGCACCGCGCCGCCGTCGGGAACATCGAGGACGCGAACATGGTTCCGGCCGATCTCCTCACCGCCGCGCGCCAGTCGTGGGACGACGCGCTCAACATGGGCGAGGTCTCGGGCTTCAGGAACGCGCAGGCGACCGTGCTCGCGCCCACCGGGACGATCAGCTTCATGATGGATTGCGACACGACCGGCGTGGAGCCGGACTTCTCGCTCGTCAAGTCGAAGAAGCTCGTCGGCGGCGGCGAGATCACGATCGTGAACAAGACGGTCTCGATGGCCCTCGACAAGCTCGGCTACGCGCCGACCGAGGTGGACGAGATCGTCGCGTACGTGGACGACCGCAACACGGTCGTCGGCGCGCCGTTCATGAAGGCCGAGCACTACCCGGTGTTCGACTGCGCGATCGGCGACCGCGCGATCCACTACATGGGCCACGTGAAGATGATGGGCGCCGTCCAGCCGTTCATCTCGGGCGCCATCTCGAAGACGGTGAACATGCCCGAGTCGGCCACGGTCGGCGACGTCCAGGATCTCTACCTCGACGCGTGGAAGCTCGGCGTGAAGGCGATCGCGATCTACCGCGACAACTGCAAGGTCGCGCAGCCGCTCTCGGGGAAGGGCCCGGCCGAGGCCGTGGCGCCGCCCCCGCAGCTCGACAAGCCCGCGCGCCGGCGCCTGCCGCTCGAGCGCACGGAGGTCGGCCGCAAGTTCCAGGTCGGCGACTACGAGGGCTACATCCACGTCGGCCTGTACGACGACGGCTCGCCCGGCGACATCTTCGTGGACATCGCCAAGGAGGGCACGACCCTCGCCGGCCTCATGAACTCGTTCATGATCTCGGTGTCGCTCGGCCTCCAGTACGGCGTGCCGCTCGAGGTGTACGTCTCCAAGTTCGCGCACATGCGCTTCGAGCCGAGCGGCCTGACGAACGACCCGGACATCCGCGTCGCCAAGTCCATCGCCGACTACGTGTTCCGCTGGATGGGCAAGCGCTTCCTCACCGCCGACCAGCAGGAGCAGATCGGCATCCTGACCCCGGAGATCCGGGCCCGCCTCGCCGAGTCGGAGTCGACCCTCGAGGGCAAGCCCCCCGAGGCAGCCCCGTCGGTCCCGGCCGGCCAGTCAGCCCTGTTCAACGCGTGGGACGACGCGCAGGAGTGCGCGAAGTGCGGCGGGCGGATGGTGCGCACCGGGAGCTGCTACACGTGCCGGGACTGCGGGCAGAACACCGGGTGTAGCTAGATGCCCGAGCGATGTTCGAGCTGAGTCACGACATGAAGCGCTCTGACCGCCCAGCGGAGCTAAATTCCCTCGCGGGGGCTTTCGGGGTCGGCGATTGCGCAGCTAAGTCGGAGTGAACGGAGGATGAGAAGTCTCAAGGGCGTCATCCCAAGGGAGCCCATCATCACGGGAGTTGGGCTTAGTGCGGCCGCGCTCGAGGCGATTTTTGCCGATGAGCCGAATGTTTCGCTTGTGCTCGTCGTTATGGCCCTTCTGCTCGCGACGACGACGTACGCCCTTCGCGTTGAGCTTCGCAACATTCTTCGCGACGACCTGGGCCGCGTCGTTGAAGAAATAGACGACCCGAGGTGGCATGACGCTGCGAGGGCCGAAGATCGACGAGGCGTGGGAGTCAGCGATCCCGGTCAGAGAAGTTCTGCCGACGTCGGCGCTGCCGCGTCGAAGGAAGCGGATACTCTCGATCATCCCATGGCTTGGCCACGAGAATGAGCAAGGCACCGTTGCCGCTGAGGGGGAGGAGCGCTGACGTGGAAACTCCTGCGCGGTATCCACGGCAGCAAGAGATTGATGGACCTAGCGACCCACTTGCGGTTCTTTTGCATGAGTTGATGGAAGGACGTCCGAGGCCACTACGGGTGTACGACCAAATACACATGCGGCTCGAAGACCTGGCGACTCACATCCGGAGCGTGGCTCCAGACTTCGAAGACAAGGATGTCCTGGTCATGGGCGACTCGGACGGGTTCGTCCTCGGGTTGTTGTGCGCCGGGCGCCTTGGAATCGTTCCGGCCCCGCGACGGGTCTTCCTCTGTGATTTCGATCGGCGTGTTCTCCAGTTTGTCCGGATGATGACTCGACGGCTTGGGTTGAGCCGTATGGTTGTGCTCCACCCGTACAATGTGTTTGAGCCGCTTCCGCACGAATTGACCGGTGCGGCGGACGTGTTTCACACCAATCCGCCATATGGACAATATAACGGCGGGCGAAGCGTACTGGCTTTCGTCGAGCGTTGCCTTGCGGGCGTCAAGAAAGGCGGACATGGGGTCATCATCACGGCTAATGATTCCGCTTATGCGTGGACCGACACGGTGCTTCGCCAAGTTCTTCACACGTTGCTGGAAAAGAATGTAACGAGTTATCGCATTCTGTCTGAACAGCACGGCTACCATCTTGACGATCAACCGGACCCTCGCTCGGGCGTTATCTGGTGTCGCACGTCAAATCAGACAGTCGCAGAGTACCTTTATGAGCCATACCATCGCACTACGAGAGCTCTTCTATGGACGCGTCACGATACCCATACCGCACTTCATCGGACTCGACGGCGTACCCGAGCAGCTAGCACTTGAATTCGATAACGGCTGAGTTCGCTCTGATCATGAAGGTAAGGGGTACACGCCAGTGAACCCCTTGAGGATATTGTCGCGCGGAAACGGCGCGAGGAACGCGAGCTTGGCGTCTTCTATTGGGGTTACGGCGGGACGATTTGCCATCCGGGCACGCAAGTGCAGGTCTTCGCGCGGGCGGCGAAGAAGCGGGCGTCGCGCCATTCTTGTCATGGTCGAGACCACCTCGAAGCACACGGCCGGAGGGGGGTATGCAAGGGCGATGTCCGTCGACGGCGTCACATGGGCAGCCCTACCGCATGGGGCCCACGTCCGTGGATCTAGATACGCACTCGTGTGCAGGATGCGTGGTGAGGGGCGGGCAACCATAGACCTGAGCCACTATGTGGTTGCGGTTGGCAACAAACGGGGGCTCGCCGCAAGTGAGTACCTTCGCGGACGAGTTGACAAGGTCTGCGCGAGGCGCGTCCCTCATGCGGGAATGGCGGCTCAGCGCGAAGTGAAGTACGTCGCCGAGCTCGTGTCGCCGTTTGCCGTGTATGTCGAGTAGTGCGCTCTCAGGATGTCCGGTCTGGAGCGACGGGGTGTTAGGTCTTGCATTTGACCGCCACTCCAGGTCCACGACCTCCGGGGCCGTCGGTGGCGTGCTCAACGGCTCGACCAAGGGAATGGCGTGGCGTTCCGTGCGCCGCGGCGCCCGTCGGGAACCTTCGCTGGCCGCCCCCGGCTCCCGCGCCTCGCGGACTGGCACCCGCCCGGCGACCTCGTTCGCCGAGCCACCGGCCGAGGTGACATAGGCTCGGTCGGAGCATGGCCACGTTCGCGCTGATCCACGGCGGAGGCAGCAGTGCCTGGGACTGGCATCTCGTGGAGCCGGAGCTGCGCGAGCGCGGTCACGACACGGTCGCGGTGGACCTGCCCACCGAGGACGCCTCGGCCGGCTGGTGGGACTACGCGGACACCGTCGTCGAGGCGGTCGGCGACCGGACGAACGTCGTCGTGGTGGGGCACTCGCTCGGCGGCTTCACGGCGCCGCTCGTCTGCGCCCGGATCCCGGTCGACCTGCTCGTCTTCGTCGCCGGGATGGTCCCGCGGCCGGGTGAGTCGTTCAACGACTGGTGGGCCAACACCGGCTACGAGGGGAGCGGCGAGGACGACGTCTTCTACCACGACGTCCCGCCCGAGCTGGCCGCCGAGGCGAGGCGGCACGAGCGGGGCCAGGCCGATGCTCGCCGCTCGCGCAGCCGTGGCCGCTCGAGGCCTGGCCGGACGTGCCGACGCGGTACCTCCTCTGCCGCGACGACCGCATGTTCCCGGCGGAATGGGCTCGACGCCATGCCCGGGAGCGCCTCGGGATCGAGGCGGACGAGATGGACGGCGGCCACTACATCGCGCTGAGCCGGCCGCGGGAGCTCGCGGAGCGGCTGGATTCCTATGCGCGCGCGATAGGCTCGGCCTCATGACGAACGTCGCGCCCGAGGCTCGGATTGCCGACCTGACGCGCGAGCTCGAGGCTGTGCGCGAGCAGCAGCGGGCGATCAGCGGCGTCCTGCACACGTTCGCGCACGAGTCCGGGCTCCAGCCCGTGCTCGACGAGGTGGTCGAGGCCTGCCGGCGGCTCTGCGAGGCCGACCACGGCGCGCTCTGGCACCTGAACGACGACGGGCTCCTCCACGCGGTCGTGCACCACGGCGACTTCGAGGCGGCCGAGTACGACCGCGCGCACCCGCACACGCTCGACCGAACGTCCGTCGCCGGCCGCGCCGCCGTGACGGGGCAGCCCGCCCATATCCCGGACGTCGAGGTCGACGAGGAGTACACGTACCCGGGCCCGCAGCCGTACCGGTCGATGCTCGGCATGCCGATCTTCTTCGACGAGGAGCTCATCGGCGTCGTCGTCCTCGTGCGCCGCGAGCAGCGGCCGTTCAGCGACGAGCACATCGCCCTCCTCAAGACCTTCGCCGACCAGGCCGCGATCGCCATCACGACCGCGAGCCTCACGGACGCGGTCGAGCGGCAGCGCACCGAGCTCGCCCGGTTCGTCTCGCCGCAGGTCGCCGAGCTCCTCTCGAGCGACGACGGCAAGCAGCTCCTCGCCGGGCACCGCGCCTACGTGACGATCGCCTACTTCGACCTGCGCGGGTTCACGGCGTTCGCGGAGACGGCGGAGCCCGAGGAGCTGATCGACATCGTCCGCCAGTACCACACGGCCGCCGGGGCGCTCGTCACCGCGCACGACGGAACGCTCGAGCACTTCGCCGGCGACGGGCTGATGGTGTTCTTCAACGACCCGGCGCCGATCGAGGAGCCCGAGCTCCAGGCGGCCAGGCTCGCGCTCGCGATGCGCGAGCGGATCGGCGAGCTCGCCGAGGACTGGCGCAAGCGCGGCTACGAGCTCGGCCTCGGCGCGGGCATCGCCGCCGGCTACGCGACGCTCGGCCGGATCGGCTTCGAGGGGCGGTACGACTACGGCGCGCTCGGCAGCGTCACGAACATCGCGGCCCGCTTGAGCGACGAGGCCGCGGCCGGGCAGATCCTGCTCACGCAGCGGACGTATGCCGCGCTCGAAGGGAGGGTCGAGGCCAACCCGGTCGCGCAGCTCGAGCTCAAGGGCCTCGCCCGGCCGATGGACGCGTACGAGCTCGTAGGCCTGTCGCGGTAGCTCGGATCGCTCAGCGCCACTTGACTGCCTGGCGCCCGATCGGTTGTAATCAGCGCGTTCGCGCATTGACGCCGTGATGGCCGGCAACGGCGTCGTCGACCGCAAGCGCGGAGGTGCTCAGATGTCGCCTGCCTCGGACAGTCCCGACGAACAGCTCGAGGTCGCGAAACTCGTCCTGTCGCTCCATCCCGACCTCGACATGGTGTTCTTCGCCGTGCTGAGCGCGCGCAAGGCGAAGCTCAAGTATCCGATCAAGACCGTGGCCGGCCTAAGCGTCCTGTTCGGCCCCGGCGGCAAGCGCAAGCTCAAGCACAACGGCCATACGGTCACGTTCGCCCAGGTGAAGAAGTACTTTCCCCCGAAGTTCTTCCCGATCGCGGACGAGACGGACTTCATGCGCCGCGTGCTGATCGTGTTGCAGCGCGAGACGCTGGATCAGCAGAAGGCTCTGAAGGCTCCTCCGGCTGACGCGCAGGTGTTCTTCGACCCGGCGTTCGGCGCGGGCATTCCGGGCGGAGCGTGGGGCCGGTCATGACGGAGGGATAGAGCTATGGCTTCGCCAGTCGGACCGCGAGTACCGATCTTGTGCCGGCCGGAGTGTGGACGCCGGTCGCCTTCGGGAACTTCATCGCGGGCAGCTACTCGTTCACCCCCAATGTCTCCGGGGTGACCGTGCGGTGGAGGCGGTTCACCTCGTCGCCGCCGTTCTACTGGGAAGGCACCTTCGTGTCGGGCCCGGGCACGTTCTTCTTCTTCGTTCCCTGGCTGTACGCCCAGCTGGACTTCAACCCGGCTGCGCCGATCGTGTACACGAGCCCCTGACCGTCCGCGGCGCCCGCATCGAGTACACGTTGCCGTAGGCTCGGTCGGGCCATGACCGGCGACCTCGCCCGCGAGTTCGAGCGTGACCGCGAGCACCAGGTCACGCCGCTCGAGCTCTTCTTCGACCTGGTCTTCGTGTTCGGGATCACGCAGGTCACGGGCCTGCTCGCGGCCGATCCGACGTGGCATGGAGTGCTCCGCGGAATGCTCGTCCTCGCGGCGCTCTGGTGGGCGTGGGAGGTGTACGCGTGGCTGACGAGCGCGACCGATGTCGACGAGGGCGGTGTCCGGCTCGTGATGCTCGCGTCGATGGGCGCCATGCTCTTCGTCGGCCTGGCGGTGCCGGGCGCGTTCGGAGACGACGCCGTGTTGTTCGGCATCGCCTATCTCCTCGTCCGTCTCCTCCATCTCGTCCTCGCGGCCACCGTCGTTCGAGACGAGCCCGACCGTCGCGACTCGCTTCTTCGGTTCGCGCCGACCGCGATCGCCGGCCCGTCGCTGATCCTGCTGGCCGGCTTTCTCGAGGGACGCGAGCGCATCGCAGTGTGGCTCCTCGCGCTGGCGATCGACTACCTCGGCCCGCTCGTGGTCGGAGTCGGGCGCGGCTGGCGGGTCGCCCCCGAGCACTTCGCCGAGCGGCATGGGCTGATCATCCTGATTGCGCTCGGCGAGTCCATCATCGCCATCGGTCTTGGCGCCGGCCTCGTGCTCGACGCGGAGGTGATCGCGGGGGCGGCGCTCGGGATCGTCGTCATCTCGGCGCTCTGGTGGCTCTACTTCGACGTGGCCGCGATCCTCGGCCGGATGCGGCTGGAGCGGGCCGAGGGCCCCGAGCTGCAGCGGCTTGCCCTGCACGCGTACAGCTACCTCCACCTGCCGATGATCGCCGGCATCGTCCTCTTCGCCCTCGGTCTGAAGACGACGCTCGCTCACCCCGGCGACGAGCTCGGCACGGTGCCTGCAGTCGCACTCTGCGGCGGCGCTGCGCTGTACTTGCTCGGGCTCGTCGCGTTCCTGTTCCGCTTGACCGGTCGGATCTTCCGGCGAAGGACGATCGGGGCGATCGTGCTAGTCGCTCTGATCCCCGTTGCCGTCGCGATTCCGGCCCTTGCGGCGCTCGCCCTCGTGAGTGCGGTGTGCGCGCTCGTGGTGGTCTACGAGGTGATCCTCCATCGCGAGCACCGGATCTACGTTCGGCATCCGGAGATCGCGTCATGGCGACCTCCGCCCTGATCCACGGCGGAGGCGGCAGCGCGACGCCTACGCCGGCTGAGTCCGGTTCCCGCGTTTAGGCCTCGTCCTTCGGGCGACAACGGAGGGCTTAGGGCGAAACGGACTGGAGGAGGACATGGCTACCACCACGATCTCTCGAACGCTGCACGACGCGGGGCTTGCGCTCTGGTCGGGCGGCTCGACGATGGGCGCGGTCGGCGTGAACGGCGCGACGAAGGCGGCGGAGCCGCGCGAGCGGCTCAAGGTCGCCGGCGCGGGCTGGAAGCGCTGGCAGCCGGCGCACGCCGCCGCGATCGCCGCCTACGGGCTCGGCTCCATCGGGCTCGGGCATGCGAACCGCCGCCGGCTGCGCTCGGACCAGAGTCTCACGAGGCTCGTCGTCGCGAAGAGCGCGCTCACGGCCGCGGCGATGGCCGCGGACGCGTACGCGGCCTACCTCGGCCGCCGCGCCCGGCAGGCAGGCGCCGTGCCGGTCGGCTCCGCGACGACGTCCGTCGAGGAGACGCCGCCCAAGGTCGCGAAGACGCTCAAGCGGCTGCGGGTCGTCCAGTGGGTCGTCCCCGCGCTCACCGGCGCGCTCGTCGTGGTCTCGTCCCAGATGGACGAGCTGGACGAGCAGCAGCGCCCGCGCCGGGTCATGCACGGCATCCGCAAGCGGCTGCTTCGCCGCTAGGGAACTGCGGCCGGGGTGGAGGCCCACCCCGGCCGCATTCGTGCCGCTTTGACTTGCTCGAACTGGGTATGACATAGCCCGCGAGAGGGGTGCGAAGCCATCCCGCCCGACGCAGAGCCGCAGGCATGGACGCTGGCCCGACGTTCGGTGTGGCGTCTCAATCAGGGGTCGAAAAGGGGGAGCCAATGTCCGGAAGAGGCATTCGCCCCAAGCTTCGAATCGTTCGACTCGCGGTCGCCGTCGCGGTCGCCCTCCTGGCTGACCACGGGAGTCGCGTCCGCGGCTCCCGGTCCGTTCACGCCCGGCGCGCCTGGTGCGGGCGATCCGTACTTCCCGCTCGACGGCAACGGCGGGTACGACACGCAGCACTACCTCCTGGACGTGCGGTACGACCCGGCGACGGACGTCGTCGAGGGAGTCACCACGATCCGCGCACGCGCGACGCAGAATCTGTCGCGCTTCAACCTCGACCTCGAAGGGCTCACGGTGCTCTCGGTCGAGGTCGACGGGCGGGCGGCCACGTGGACGCGCAGCGGCGGGGAGCTCGTCATCACGCCCAGCGCCGGCCTGCGTGACGGCAGCCTCTTCACGACCAAGATCGCGTATCGCGGCGTCCCGGAGCCGATCAACGACCTGTTCGGCATCAGCGGCTTCATCCACACCGACGACGGCGCGGACATCGTCGGCGAGCCGCACGTCGCCGACACGTGGTATCCGGTGAACGACCACCCGAGCGACAAGGCGGCCTACACGTTCCACGTGACCGTCCCCGCCGGCGTCGAGGCGGTCGCCAACGGCGTCCTCGAGGGCCAGACGACCAAGAACGGTTGGACGACCTGGACGTGGGACGCGAAGGAACCGATGGCCTCCTATCTCGTCACCGCCATGATGGGCCAGTTCGCCCTGCACGCCTACAAGGTGAACGGGATTCGCTACTGGGACGCGGTCGACCCGGATCTCTACGCGCCGACCGGCAGCCCGCGTACCGGGCAGCAGTTCGCCATCTCGCAGCAGAGCCAGCCGGCGTTCAAGCGGCTGGCCCGGACGATCGCCGTCCCGGCAGGGGGCGCGAACCTGTCCTTCTGGATCAACCGCAACACCGAGCAGAACTGGGACTTCGTCTTCGTAGAGGCGCACACCGTCGGCCTGCAGGACTGGAAGACGCTTCCCGATCTGAACGGCCACACGAGCGACGACACGGGCTTCGTATGTCCGTACTGGCTGGGGTTGCACCCGTTCCTCGAGCACTACCAGACCGATAACGGCGACGGCACGTGCACGCCGCAGGGCACGACCGGCCACTGGTGGGCCAGGAGCGGCGAGAGCGGCGGCTACGAGCAGTGGAGGGTCGACCTCTCCGCCTACGCGGGAACGAGCGTCGAGGTCTCCATCAGCTACGCGAGCGACGACTCCGTTCAGCTACCCGGCGCGTTCGTCGACGACATCGTCGTCTCGACCGGTGCCGGCACGACGTCGTTCGAGAACGACGGGAACACGTTCGACGGCTGGACGGTGCCCGGGGCGCCGGCCGGCAGCGAGCCGAACCCGAACGACTGGATCGTCGGAACGGCGGCCGACACGCCGCCGCCGCTCGGCCCGACCATCGACGCCTCGTTCGCGCGGCAACCGGAGATCCTCGCGTTCGAGTCGAGCATCTTCGGCCCGTATCCCTTCTCGGCCGGGGGCGGAATCGTCGACGACATCAGCGGGCTCGGCTTCGCGCTCGAGAACCAGACGCGGCCGGTCTACTCGAAGGGCTTCTTCACCGATCCGCTCCAGGCCGACGCGGTCGTCGTGCACGAGCTGGCGCACCAGTGGTACGGCGACAGCCTGGCGGTCGCCCAGTGGAAGCACATCTGGCTGAACGAGGGGTTCGCGACGTACGCCGAGTGGCTCTGGAGCGAACGTGAGGGCCTCGGAACGGTCCAGGAGAACTTCGACTTCTTCTACAACCTCGTCCCGCCCGACGATCCCTTCTGGTCGGTCATCGTCGGGGATCCCGGGCCGGACCTCCTGTTCGACGTCGCGATCTACTGGCGCGGTGCGATGACGCTGCAGCAGCTGCGTCTCGCCGTCGGCGATCACGACTTCTTCCAGATCCTCCGCAAGTGGGCAACCACCCGTGCGGGAGGCAACGTCACGACGGATGAGTTCATCCAGCTTGCGGAGCAGGTCTCCCATCAGGATCTGGACGCGCTCTTCGACACCTGGCTCTTCACGCCCGGACGGCCCGAGCTGTCCGCGGCGTCCAGTGCCCGGAGCTCGCAAGCGGCCCAGGACCTCGGCCGCATGAGCGGGGTGCCCGCCCTGATGAGGCGCCTCGCCGGGCGGCACATGTAGCGACGAGGCAGCGGTCCCCGCCGCGCGGCGGGGACCGCTGCCGTTCGGTCGTCTCCCTAGCAGACGAAGATGAGCGTGTTCGAGAACGGCGAGGCGTTCCCGGACGTGTCCACCGCTCGCACGGCGATCGTGTTCGGCCCCGTTTCCGTGCAGTAGACGATGTCCGCGATGAGGCCGATGCTCGTGCTCGCGAGCGTGCCGTTCACGAAGACCTCGTACAGGAGCTGCGAGTGCGGATCGAGGTTGTCCGTCGCAGCCGTCCAGTCGAGCCAGGCCTCCGGCGGCGAGGTCTCCGACGAGAACGTCAGGTTCGTCGGCGCGCTCGGCGCGACCGAGTCGTTCGCCGGCGGCAGCGTCTCCGTGACGACGTTGCTCGCCGCGGCGTTCCCGAAGCGGTCGCGCGCGATCACCTGGAAGGTGTGGGTGGATCCCGGCGCGAGGTACAGGACGGGCACGCCGGTGAACCCGATGAACGGCCCGAAGTAGGGGGCGCCGTCCACATAGAGCGTTGTGAAGACCTGGCTCGTGTTGTCGGTGGACGCCGTCCAGGTCAGGTGGACGCGCGTCGGGAAGACCAGCAGCGTGCTGAGCACGGGCGTGGTCGGCGGCGTCGTGTCAGGCGGGATCGTGACCGTCACCGAGTTGCTCGACGCCGAGCGCTGGCCGTTCGAGGTGACGATGACCACCGAGAACGTGTAGGTCGCACCCGGCGTGAGCGACGGGTGCGTGAACGTCGTCTTCGGCGGATCCACGCGGAAGCAGCCGGCTCCGCTCGACTGGACGCAGTACCACCAGCTCGACGAGCTGCCGCTGCCCGCGTCCCACGCGAGCGAGACGCTCTTCTCACCGACGGCGGTGACTCGTAGGTTGGTCGGCGCCTTCGGCGACGAGCCGGGTGGCTCGTGGCCATGGCCGGCGCGCTCAGCACGAGCGCGAGAACGATGAACACGAAGACCGGTGCGGCTTTCCGGATCGACATGTGCATGCTCCTCCCCAAAGCGTTGCCCTGTGTCGACACCTACGCGACTGACCCGCGTGCGGATTGCCACGCGCCGACGATCGTGTTAGCTTCGCGCTGCGAGTGAGGGCTAGGGGGCACAAGCTCGCGGTTCGCCGCCGCGCTCGTCGTGGGCCTCGCCGCGCTCGTCCTCGTCTCGAGCGCCGCCGCCGAGCAGTCCACCTCGAAGGCGAACCGGCTCCAGGCTGCCGCCGTTGACGGCGGACGGCTACCAGTCGTGCGCGATCCTCACGGCGGGAAGCCTGCGCTGCTGGGGCTGGGGCAACTGCCGGTCGACTCGGCTACGGGAACACGAACTCGATCGGTGACAACGAGCTGCCGAGCTCGGTCGGCCCCGATCGACCTCGGCGCCGGGCCGGACCGCCATGGTGGTCGCGCTCGGCGAGCGGCACGTCTGCGCGATTCTCGACACGGCCGGTGCGCTGCTGGGGCGACGCGGGGTCAGACGGACGGCTCGGCTACGGCAACGTGCAGGACGATCGGCGACAACGAGACGCCCGGCTCGGTCGGCCCGGTCGACCTCGGGCGCGGGCCGGACGGCGCAGGGCGATCACCGGCGGCGAGAACCACACCTGCGCGATCCTCGACGACGGCTCGGTGCGCTGCTGGGGACGCGGTCTGAGCGGCCGGCTCGGCTCACGGCAACGTGCTGGACATCGGCGACACCGAGACGCCCGGCTCCGTCGCGCCGGTCTTCCTCGGCCCGGGCCGGACGGCGCGCGCGATCTCGGCTGGCGGCGCGCACACCTGCGCGCTCCTCGACAACCGCAGCGTGCTCTGCTGGGGCGCCGGCGGCCTCGGCGCGCTGGGCTACGGGAACATGAACAACATCGGCGACAACGAGAGCCCCGGGTCGGTCGGCGCCGGTCTTCCTCGGCCGGCACGGCAGTCGCGATGACGGCCGGCGAGTACCACACGTGCGCGATCCTCGACGACGGCAGCGTTCGCTGCTGGGGCTTCGGAGAATCCGGCCAGCTCGGCTACGGGAACACCCAGAACATCGGCGACAACGAGCTCCCCGGCACGGTCGGGCCGGTGCAGCCTCGGCGCGGAAGGCGATCGCCGTGGGCGGCGGCTACGACTACACGTGCGCGCTGCTCGTCGGCGGGTCGGTGCGCTGCTGGGGCGACAACCCGGCCGGCCAGCTCGGCTACGGGAACGCCAACGACATCGGGGACAACGAGCTTCCGAGCTCGGCGGGCCCGGTGCAGCTCGGCGGGCCCGCTCTGTCGATCAGCGCCGGATGGGAGCACGCCTGCGTACTCCTCGCGACGGGCGCGGTCAAGTGCTGGGGGCGCAACGGCGAAGGGCAGCTCGGCTTCGGCACCGTCGCGCCGCCGCTCAACTACGTCGGGGACGACGAGACGCCCTTGAACACCGCGGCGGCCGTCGATCGGCGGGCTCGTCGCGACCCATGCGCGGCCGAACATCTCGCTCCGCCTGAACCACCGGCGCGACCGCTCGCGGGCGTACCGGTTCACCGCCTCGGGCGAGCTCACGCGCTTCTTCCTCGACCACGCCATGTGCTCCGGCGCCGTGCGCGTGCGGGCGACGCACGGCCGGCGGTCGGTCACGAAGTTCGTGCCGGCGGGGCTCGCGCGCGACGGTCGCTGCCGCTACTCGGCGAAGCTGCGCGTCCCGGTCACCGGCTACTGGCGGGTGACCGCGCGGTTCGCAGGAACCGGCTCGCTTACCGCGCGCACGAGCACGACGCGCCGGTTCCGCGCGGGCTGATTGAGCCGCTGCGCGTCGCGCGGTAGGCTCGGCGCCTCGTGGCTCATGTGGCTCCCGGCCTCGGTCGTCGCACTCGCGATCCCGCCTGGCTCCTCGTCCCCCTCGGAGCTTTCGCGCTCGTCGCGCTGACGGTCGGGCTGATCGCCCGGAGCACCTCGCCCGGGACGAAGGACTACTTCCAGCTCTTCTTCTCCGACCCGATCCACATGAAGGTCTGGCTCGCAACCGCGGCCGCGACGCTTGCGATCTTCCAGATCTTCAGCGCCGCCTGGATCTTCCGGAAGCTGCCGTGGAGCCGGCCGCCGTGGATCAACGCGGCGCATCGCTGGTCGGGGCGCACGGCGTTCGTGCTCACGCTGCCCGTCGCCTACCACTGCATCTTCAAGCTCGGCTTCCAGGACGCGACCTCGCGCACGCTCGCCCACTCGCTCCTCGGCTGCGCGTTCTTCGGCGCGTTCGCGGCGAAGGTGCTGATCGTGCGGCTCCACCGGTTCCCCGTCTGGGTGCTCCCGACCGCGGGCGGGCTCCTCTTCGGGATCCTGATCGCGGTCTGGTACACGAGCGCGCTCTGGTTCTTCCGGATGATCGGCGTCGGGCTGTGAAGCGGCGCGCGGCGTGTGACACGCCCGGAGCCGGTCAACCAGGGGGAGCGGCGAGCTTCTCGGCGCGCTCCTTGATCCCGAGGAGCATCTTCCGCTCCATCACCCAGGAGCCGGGCTCCATCACGGCCATGCCGAGTCGGCCGCTGAGCGAGTCGCCGATCGCGATCCGGTTGCGGCTGACGAGCCGCGTGCCGCCGTCCACCGGCTCGAGGACGAACGACCACACCCACCTGCCGTCCTCCGAGCGCCACGCGAGCGTCCGCTCGGCGTCCACGATCTCGGCCTTCATGCCGGGCCCGTTCTTCGGGCTGAAGAGGACGTCGCCCGGCTTCAGGTCCTGGAACTCGGGGATCACGCGGTCGGCGCTCCGCATCCGCAGGCCGAGGAGGTTCTCGATCCAGTCGTACGTGTAGGCACCGCCGCGGTCGCTGCCCATCTGGACGAGCCACGGCCAGACGGCCGACGGCGGGGCGTCGATCGCGATCGCGCGCGTGGACTGGATGTCCGGCTCGGGCGAGGAGCTCGTCGCCGGGGAGCGTGCCCGCGGCCTCCTCCAAGGTCGCGCCCCAGGTCAGGTGCCAGTCGCGCAGGAAGAGGCGGTAGGCGAGGATCGTGGCCATGAGGCCGAGGATCCAGCCGGCGCGGCTCCGCATGTAAGCGATCCTAGACCTCGCCTTGCGCGTTCGTGGCAGCTGTCCTACCGTGGAGGCGCCAGGAGTCATGCCGCTTCGCAGTACCGCACTCGCCGCGTTCGTTCTCACGCTCGCCTTCGCCGCGCCCGCCGTGGGCTCGGCCGCCGTGTACACGGATCCCGCGGGCGATGACGACGGCGACCAGGCGCCCGACATCCAGACGATCACGGTGACGAACACCGCCGGGGCGCTGAGTTTCTCCGTGCACATGCCGAACCGCGCGGGCGGCTTCCGCTCGACGCGACACGTTCACGCTCTACCTCGACACGAATGGCGCCGGCTCGGGCGACCCGACGAAGTTCGGCGCCGACTACTACGTCCGCGTCGCCGACACGACGACGCTCGTCCCGTGGACGGGCTACGGCTGGGGCCTCGGCGGCCCGTCCTCGGCGGTCAGCTCGTTCATCGCCGCCCCCGACGTCGCGATCGGCGTCGGCCTCGGCGCGGTCGGCAACCCCGCCTCCGTCCGGTTCTCCGTCACGGCGACCTGGGAGGGCATCGTCGACTACTCGGACACCGCGCCCGACAGCGGGTCGTACAGCTACCCGGTGCACACGTCGCCCCCGCCGGCCGACAAGACGCCGCCGCTCACGCGGATCACGCGCGGCCCGTCCGGCCCGACGTCCTCGCACAAGGCGACGTTCCGGTTCGCGTCGAGCGAGAAGGGCTCGACGTTCTATTGCCGGCTCGATGCGCGGCGCTGGCGCCTCTGCTCCTCCCCGAAGGTCTATCGCGGCCTCGTCAAGGGCCGCCACGTGTTCCGCGTCTACGCGCGCGACAAGGCGGGGAACGCGGACACTACGCCGGCCGTCCGCCGCTGGCGCATCCGCTAGCCGCGAACCGACCGCCGGGCGCACGGCGCGACCCCCGTCACCGTCGCCCTCAGCGGGGCGTAGGTCGCGTGGTGCGGCGGGGGCTTCCGGCCCCCGCCGCGCGAACGCACTCGCTTTCTCTACCCTGCGCTCAACCCAGAGAGGAAGGAGTGCGAGTGTCTGCCGTCCCCACGCCTGATCCCCTTCGCTGGAAGGCCCTCGCCACGCTCGGCGTGGCGTATCTCATGGTCGTTCTCGACGTGTCCATCGTGAACGTGGCCCTCCCGTCGATCCAGGACGACCTCGGCTTCTCGACCGAGGATCTCCAGTGGGTCGTCTCGGGCTATGCGCTCACGTTTGGCGGGTTCCTCCTGCTCGGCGGTCGGCTCGGCGACCTGCTCGGGCGGCGCCTGATCTTCAGCGTCGGGCTCGGGCTCTTCGCGCTGACCTCGCTGCTCGCGGGCCTCTCCGTGAACGAGGGGATGCTCATCGCGACACGGATCGCACAGGGGGCGGCGGGCGCCATCCTCGCGCCGTCGGTCTTCTCCATCACGCTCGTGACCTTCGCGGAGGGCGCGGAGCGGAACAAGGCGCTCGGCATCCTCGGTGCGATCGCGGGCTCCGGCGCGGCGATCGGCGTGCTCGCCGGCGGCGTCCTCACCGAGTACGCGGGCTGGCGGTGGATCTTCTTCGTGAACGTGCCGATCGCGATCGCGACGCTCTTCTTCGTCCCGCGCTTCGTGCGCGAGAGCAAGGCCGAGGGGCTCGCGCGGCACTTCGACGCGTGGGGCGCGGTCACCGTGACCTCGAGCCTCATGCTCCTCGTCTTCGGGCTGACGCAGGCGAACCGCGTCGGCTGGGCCTCGGCGCAGACGATCCTCGTGCTGACGAGCTCGGCCGTGCTCATGGCGGTCTTCCTCTGGCTCGAGCACCGTTCGTACTCGCCGCTCGTGCGGCTCTCGATCTTCAAGCGGCGCACGCTCACAGGCGCGAACGTGATCGGCTTCGGGCTCGGCACCTCGATCTTCGCGATGTTCTTCCTGCTGACGCTCTACATGCAGAACGTGCTCTCGTACACCGCGCTCAAGACCGGCGTCGCATACCTCGCGGTCGCGCTCACCGCGGTCGTCGCGTCGGGCGCGGCGCAGGCGCTCGTGACGAAGCTCGGCGTCCGGCCGGTGCTCGCGACCGGGCTCCTGCTCCTCACGGCCGGACTCCTGTACTTCACGCAGATCTCGGTCGGCGGCTCGTACCTGAACGACCTCCTGATCGGGTTCGTGTTGATCGGCGTCGGGCTCGGCTTCTCGTTCGTGCCGGTCTCGATCGCGGCCCTGGCGGGCATCGAAGGGCCTGAGGCCGGGCTTGCGTCCGGGCTCATCAACACGAGCCAGCAGATCGGCGGCGCGCTCGGCGTCGCGATCCTGACCACCGTCGCGACGACGCACACGAACTCGCTGCTTGCGAACGGGGACTCGCAGGCGCAGGCGTTCGTAGGCGGCTTTCAGCTCGCGTTCCTGGTCGCCGCCTGCTTCGCGTTCGTGTCCGTCATCATCACCCTCGTCGTGTTGAAGAAGGACGATCTGCGCGTCGAGGAGGGGCAGCCGGTCGCGGCGCCCGCCGGATGAGCACGGTCGCGCTACCGGACTCGGTTGCCGCGCGTGCGCGGGTGTCGCCGCACACCTACGTGACGCCGATGCTCACGTCGCGGACGTTGTCCGAAGAGACCGGGCTCGACATCCGCCTGAAGGCCGAGCTCTTCCAGCGGACCGGGTCGTACAAGATCCGCGGCGCGCTCAACAAGCTCTCGACGCTTTCGGACGAGGAGCGCGGCCGCGGCGTCGTCTGCTCCTCGGCGGGGAACCACGCGCAGGGGGTCGCCTTGGCGGCGCAGCTCCTGGGGGTGCGGGCCGTGGTGTGCATGGCCGAGAACGCCACGCCCTCGAAGATCGCGGCGACCCGGGGTTACGGCGCCGAGGTCGTCCTGCACGGGTCGATCTGGGATGAGGCGGACGAGAAGGCGCGGGAGCTCGTCGAGCGCGACGGGCTCACGTACGTGCACCCGTTCGACGACCTCGACCTGATCGCCGGGCAGGGGACGCTCGGGCTCGAGGTGCTCGACGCGTGGCCCGAGGTCGAGGCGATCGTCGTGCCGATCGGAGGCGGGGGGCTGATCTCCGGCGTGTCGTCGGCGGTGAAGTCGGTGCGGCCGGACGTGCGGATCATCGGGGTCGAGTCCTCCGACGGGCCCGCGATGCAGCGCTCGGTCGAGGCCGGCGAGGTTGTGACGATCGAGTGTGGGACGATCATCGACGGGCTTCGCGTGCAGCGCGTGGGCGCGAACACGTTCGACCTCGTGCAGCGGTTCGTGGACGAGGTCGTCTCCGTACCCGACGAGCTCATATTCGAGAACGTTCTCTGGGTGATGGGCCGGCTGAAGCTGGTCGTCGAGGGCGCGGCTGCCGCGCCGGTGGCGGCGATCCGGGCCGGGGTCGTGCCGCTCGAGCCGGGGACGAGGACGGCGGTCGTCCTCTCCGGCGGGAACATCGACCTGGCCCAGCTCGACGGACTGCGCTGGAACTGACCCGGGCTTCCACTCGTACACGCGACACCGGCTGAGGTCGGCCGGGGGCGCCGTCGGCGGCGCGTGTATAGGAGGGCCTCAGCGTAGCGGCGAAGACCGCGCGTGTCTGTGACGGAAGTGCGCCGATTTGGCGCGTCCGCGCGCCGCGCTACTCGGAGTTCTCGAACTCGATCTCGGGGACGAGCTCGGGGTCGAGCGCGACGCCGCCCTCGGCGACTCGGTGCACGGCAGCCGCGAACTCCTCGAGGTCGCCCGCCCGGTCCTTGAGGAGGTAGCCGACGCCGACGGGGTTGCCGTCGATCAGCTCGACGGCGAAGACCGGTTCGAGCGTCTGCGACAGGAGCAGCACGCCGATCTCTGGGAAGCGGCGGCGGATCTCTCGGGCCGCGCGGAGCCCCTCGTCGCTTCCGGTCGGCGGCATGCGGATGTCCACGATGGCCACGTCCGGCTTGTGCTCCTCGACCTGAAGGAGCAGCTCGTCCGGCGTCCCCGCCTGGGAGACGACCTCCATCCCGGCCTCCTCGAGGAGCCGCGCGACGCCCTCGCGCAGGATCACCGAGTCGTCCGCGAGTGCGACCTTGAGGCCCCGCCGCCGCGGCCCGCACCGAAGCGGCGGAAACTCGTCGGGCTGGCCGGGCACGACGAGCTGGAAGATGCGCTCGGGATCGGTGAGGCCGGGCAGGCGATACTCGCCGAGGTCGTGCATCTCGGCGTCCACGAGCTCTGCGGTCCGCGTCGAGAGAAGCACCTGGCCCCCGTGGCCGGCGAACGTGACGCGCGCCGCGCGGTTGACCTCGAGCCCGACGAGGTTGTGCGACTGGTCCTCCGCGGCGATGCCGGTGTTGAGCCCGATCCGCACGCGGACGACGCCGTCCTCGGGCCACGGCGCGGCGCTCAGCGACCGCTGCGCCTCGCGCGCCGCCGCGACGCCGGCCTCGGGCGTCTCGAACACGGCGAACACCTCGTCCCCCCGCGCGTCGACGACGCGACCACCGGCGTCTTCGACCGCCCGGCGCACCAGCACGCGCGTCTCGCCGAGCACGCCGAGATAGCGGTCGCCGAGGTCGATGACGAGCCGCGTCGAGCCTTCGATGTCCGCGAAGAGGAACGTCAGCTCCTGGAGCACGCCCGTAGGATCGCACGCCGGGAGCCGCATGGTTCTTGAAGCGGAGGTGGCCGTGCTGTACAACCCCGCGCGATGTCTCGTTACGAGTTCCTCGTCTTCGGCCACATCGTGTGCGCGATCCTGTGGGTCGGGGCGGGCACGGTGTTCCATCTGCTCGGCCTCCGCGCGGAGCGGGCGAACGACAACAAGGCGATCGAGCAGATCATGAAGGACCTTGCGTTCCTCGGGACCAGGTTCTTCCTCCCGTCGTCGGCGCTCCTCCTCGTCTTCGGCCTCCTGCTCGTCTGGGACAGCGACTTCTGGTCGTTCGGGAAGCTCTGGATCGTGCTCGGGCTCGTGGGCTACGCGATCACCTTCATCACCGGGCTCGCGTGGGTGAAGCCGCAGACGGAGAAGATTGCGGCGATGGTGCAGCGCGACGGCGGCATGACCGAGACGTCGCTTGCGCTCTCGCGGCGCATGGTCGTCTTCGGGCGTCTGGACTACGTCGTGCTCT
The DNA here is from genome assembly GCA_963720515.1 of uncultured Actinomycetes bacterium. Lineage (GTDB taxonomy): Bacteria > Actinomycetota > Thermoleophilia > Gaiellales > Gaiellaceae. Next base: position 2,201,071 of record OY970397.1, read on the forward strand.
ACCTCGTGATCGCCGACATGGTCGCGAAGCCGACCGGTGACGACGTCTGGTTCCTCGTCGTGAGCGAGGTCATCCTGGCCGTCGCAGCCGTGTACTTCGGGGCGAGGGCCCGCGCCCTCGTGCCCGCTCCGGCGTAGGCGTGTACCGGCTCGTCGGCCGCGACGGGCGCGAGTTCGAGTCCGTTGTGCCCGGCACGCTCGGCGGCCACCGCCGCACGAAGATCTACGGCCGCCTCGACTGCGCCGGCGCGGCCCGGTGGATCGCCCGAGGCCATTACGTCCGGCACCGGGTCTTCTTCGCCGACGAGGAGACGGCGGTCGCAGCGGGCTACCGGCCGTGCGCCGGGTGCATGCCCGAGGAATGCGCGGCCTGGAAATCGGCACAGAATCGGCACACCGCATCCTGACCCTCGCCGCTACGGTTCGACCGCAGGTCCGGTCCCATCACCCAGTAGACCCACCCCCTTTGGGGGGCGGGTACGCCCTCGGGCCGGTTCACCGCGGGTAGGCGCGACCGCCGAACCCAACCGCCGCGCGCGGGCGTAGGCTCCGCGCGTGTTCGACTCGTTCGGGTTGCCCGCGCTACTCGGGGTCTTCCTGGTCGCTGCGGGGATCATCTGGATCGCGGGCATCTGGCTCTCCGACGCGACCGACGTGCTGTCCGAGCGGCTCGGCCTCGGGGAGGCGCTCGGCGGGCTGATTCTCCTCGCGATCGCGACGAACCTGCCCGAGATCGCCATCACGTCGAGCGCGGCGGTCTCGGGCGACCTCGGGATCGCGACCGGGAACATCCTCGGCGGGATCGCGATCCAGACCGTCGTCCTCGCGATCCTCGACGCCGGCTGCCGCGGGCCGGGCGGCCCGCTCACGACGCGTGCTGACTCGCTCATCCTGCTGATCGAGGGCGGCGTGGTCATCGGCGTCCTCGCCGTCGTGATCATGGGCGCGCAGCTGCCGCCCTCGCTCGCCTCCGCGCATCTGACCCCGGCGAGCACGCTCGTCGTGATCGTCTGGCTCTTCGGCCTCTGGCTGGTGAGCCGGGCGCGGCGAGGGCTGCCGTGGCAGGACCGCGCCCGGCCGCGCCGCAAGCGCATCCGGCGGTCCGCGAAGAAGATGGGCTCGACGTCGCGCGCGATGGTCCTGTTTGCGCTCGGCGCGGGGCTCACGCTCGCCGCCGGCGTCGGGCTGGAGCAGAGCGGGGAGGGAATCGCCGGCGAGATCGGCCTGAGCGGGGCGATCTTTGGCGCGACGATCCTCGCGGCCGCGACGTCGCTGCCCGAGGTCTCAACCGGACTCGCGTCGGTGAAGCTCGGCGACTACGAGCTCGCGGTGAGCGACATCTTCGGCGGCAACGCGTTCCTGCCGACGCTCTTCTTCCTCGCGACGCTCATCTCCGGGAAGGCCGTGCTGCCGGATGCCCAGGCGACGGATATCTACCTGACGGCGCTCGCGATCCTCCTCACGCTCGTTTTCATGGTGGGGCTCCTCTTCCGCCCGCAGAAACGCGTCGCCCGGCTCGGCGTCGACTCTGTGATCGCCGTGTGCCTCTACGCCGTCGGCGTCCTCGGCCTGATCGCGGTCACGCACGGGTGACGTACGCGAGCTCGCGGTAGATCGCGAGGTCGTGCGTCACCGTGCGCTCGTGCCGCTTGCCCTCGGCGTCGCGGAACCGGATGGTCGCGGTCAGCTTCGTCGGCTCCTTCCGCGCGAAGTACGCGGCGCTCGTGTCGAGGAGCGCGCGGATCCGCCGGCCTGGCGCGAGGAACTCGATGCGCCGGAAGAGCCGGAGCTTCGAGAAGTCGACACCGCCGCCGAGCCCGTGAAACGACTGTTGGAAGCGGATCTCCACGGCCTCCGCAGGTCGCGACGTCGCGTTCCCGACGACGACGTAGAGCAGTCCTTCCTCGAACTCGAAGTCGAGGAAGACGTCGGGCGCGGGCTCGCTAGCCACTGTCGAGCTCCAGGCCCTCGTGCGTGATCTCGATCGACTCGATCGCGACCTCGTTCGCCGATGCGTCGAGGTCCGGCCCTTCCCACTTGCAGATCCAGCCGTCGCGGAACTCCCAGCGGAGCACGGGCCGGAGCGACTCATCGAGCAGCATGATCACGCCGTTTCGCCGGTCGGTCTGGCCCTCGAGCACGGTCTTGTACCACTGCCACAGGCTGAGGTCGCGCGTCATCCCGCGCTTGAGCGTGATGTTCGAGAACTTGTGCAGGCTCGGCAGCTTGAGGCTCGACGGGCCGCTCATGTTCCCGGTGCGGTACTCGACCACCTCGGTCTCCGAGTCGAGCCCCGAGACGGACTTGAAGGCGACGGGCGGTATCCCGTCGATCTCGACCAGGAAGTTGAAGCGGAGGTACGGGTCGTTGCGGCTTGCCTTCGGCATGCGTCCCCTTTCGTCAGCGGCCCGGCGAGTATCCCACACGCCGATCCGTCCCTCGATCGAGGCATTGCGGGACCCGAAAGGGGTACCCCGCTCCCTCGATCGAGGGAGGTCTAGGGCTTGTCGGGCCGGCGGACGAGCGAGAGCCCCCAGGCCTCGCCGGAGGCGAAGAGCGCGTCCGCGTCCACCTCGTCCGCCCAGCCGAGGAAGTGCTTCTCGGGCTCGTCGGACGTCGAGCCGAACACCGCGAGGCGGTCCTCGGCGACGCCGCCGACGTCGAACCCCTCGCCTCGCTCGAGCGCGGCGAAGCGCTCCTCGGCGGCCGGCCCCTCCGCGTAGCCCTTGCCCACCGCTAGCCCCGCCGCCCGCCGGCGATCCACTGCGGGAGGTCGTACCAGTGGCTGTCCGTGAGCGCCCGCACGATCCGCTCGTCGGTGTGCTCGGCGTTCACGACGTTGTGGTCGAGGTCGGCGCAGATCTCGGTGTCCGGCGAGAGGTCGCCGAGCGCGACGAGGACCTCGCCGGGGAGCCGAGCCTCGGCGATCGTGTAGTGCTTGAAGTGGAGGTCCGGCGTGAGTTCGAGCAGCGTCGGCCAGTCCGGGCAGCTGCGCGTGGCGCTCACGCGGGGAGCTCCGCCCGGACGAGGTCGGCCAGGGCGCGGATGAAGGCGGGGTCGTCGTTCATGGACTCGATCCGATCGAGTTCGATCCCGAGTACCTCAGCCCTCTCGCGCGCCTCGATGTCGAGGTCCCAGAGGATCTCGAGGTGGTCGGCGACGAAGCCGACGGGTGCCACGAGCACGCGCCGCGTGCCGCCGGCCGCGAGCTCATCGAGGTGGGCGAGGATGTTCGGCCCGAGCCACGGCTCCCCGGTTGCGCTCTCGCTCTGGAACGCGAACGACCAGCGCTCGACGGGCAGCCAGGCGCGCGCGGCGACGAGCTCGGCGGTCTCGAGCAGCTGGTCGCGGTACGGGTCGCCCTCGGCCAGGATCCGCTCCGGCAGCGAGTGCGCGGTGAAGACGACGTGGCCGTCCGCCTCCCAGCCGTGCGCTGCGAGGCCGGTGGTCACCCGTGCCGCGAGCACGTCCACGAACGGCTCGTGGTCGTGCCAGCTCTCGATGAAGACGATCTCCGGCTCGCGCCCATTGAGCGCAGCCGCCAGCCGGTCGCGGTAGCCGCCGACCGACATGCGCGAGTAGTGCGGGGCAAGGACGAGGCCGACGAGGCGCTCGGCCCCGTCGTCGAGCGCACGGCGGACCGCGTCCGCGATCCACGGCTCCCAGTGCTTCATCCCGGTGTAGACCGGCAGTCCGAGGTCGGCCTCGAGCGCGGCGCGCTGGCGCTCGGTGATCTCGTTGAGCGGCGAGGCGCCGATCCGGCGGTAGCGGCCGGCCAGCTCGTCCACGGCCTCCTGCCGGACGGGCCGGCCGCCGCGGATGTCCGAGAAGTACGCAGGGATGTCCTCGATCCGCGCCGGGCTCCCGTAGGCCATCGCGATCACCGCCGTCTTCACGCGTCTGCCTTTCGTGACAGGTCGTGACGGACCAGGCGCATTTCGAGGCAGACACGTGACGATTCTTCGGCTAGCGTCGAAAGCGGGGGAAGCGGGGCCGAAGGCCCCCGGGGGAAGTCTCTCGCGAGGTGCGTCACGCCGGCACCTCGGCGGTTGTCCTTTCGTGGACGTGCGCGACGAGGCGGCCGAGGACGTCGGGATCGGTGGAGGGCAGGACGCCGTGGCCGAGGTTGAAGATGTGGCCCGGCCGGCCGGCGACTGCGTCGAGGATCGCGTCGGCGCCCGCTTCGACCCGCTCCCACGGGGCGAGCAGGAGCGCCGGGTCGAGGTTGCCCTGCACTGCACGGTCGAGGCCGGCCAGCTCCCAGCCGCGGTCGATCGGAAGGCGCCAGTCGAGGCCGATCGCATCGCCGCCCGCCTGGGCCATCGCGGTCAGGAGATGCGTCGTGCCGGTGCCGAAATGGATGGTCGGGACGCCGGCCGCGTCGAGGATCCGCGCGGAGTACGGCGCGGCGAACTCGCGGTAGTCGTCCTCGGTGAGCGCGCCGACCCAGGAGTCGAAGAGCTGCACGACATCTGCGCCGGCCTCGCCCTGCGCGCGCAGGTACCCGCCAAACGTGTCCGCGAGGACGTCCATGAGCGCGTGCCACACGTCAGGCTCGCTGTACATGAGCGCCTTCGTCCGCGCGAAGTCGCGGCTCGGGCGCCCCTCGACGAGGTAGCCCGCGACCGTGAACGGCCCGCCGCAGAAGCCGACGACCGCCTGGTCGTCGCGCAGCTCGGCGCGCACAAGCCGGATCGCTTCGAGGACCGATGCGTAGGCCTCGCCGGGGTCCGGGACCTGCAGTGCCTCGACGTCTCCGCGCGCACGAATCGGCTCCGCCACGACCGGGCCGACGCCCTCGACCAGCTCGACGCCGATGCCCATCGCGACCGCGGGGAGCACGATGTCGGCGAAGATCACCGCGGCGTCCACGTCGTGCCGGCGCACCGGCTGGAGCGTCACCTCGGCGCAGAGCTCGGGCTGCGCGACGATGCCGAAGAGGTCATAGCGTGTGCGGATCTCGCGGTACTCGGGGAGCGAGCGGCCGGCCTGACGCATGAACCAGACGGGCGTTCGCTCGACGGGCTCGCGTCGACACGCGCGGACGAGCAGGGGGTCGGTCACGAACGAAGGCTAGCGCTGCCCGGCCGGGCTGCCCAAGGTGAACCGCGCTACGAGTTGCCGACGATGACGACGACCATCGCGCCCTGGAGATCGGCGACGCGCAGGCCGTCGAGCGGCGACACGCGCGCGATCTTGAAGTCGCGCCCGAGCCGCTCACCTTCGCCGCGGAAGCCGGGGCGGTACATGACGAGCGTGCGCGGGAAGTCCGAGCCCGGCGCGTTCGCGGTGGCGACGACGGGATAGCCCTTCGTGTGGAGCAGCGCGGCCTCGTCGCTCGCGGCGCCGTTCAGGCCGTTGCCGTTCAGGACGAGCACCTTGGTCGCGCTGCGCACGCGGTGGGCGGTGACCGGCTTCGCCTTCGCGGGCTTGGCCGCCTTCTGCTCGGCCGCCGGCTTCGTGGCCGCTGCCCGCGCGGCGGGCTCGTCGTTCGCCATGAGCGGGCGGACGATGAGGACGAACGCGAGGATCGCGAGGACGAAGAGCTCGAGGGCGGCGACCCCGGCGGCGAGGAAGGCGGTCGAGCGCCAGTCGCCGACGAGGGGCTCGGAGAAACGGGCTGGATGCTCCATGGGGCAAATCAGTTCGCCCCGTTGCCTCCCGCTCCTTCAACCGACTTCCACGTCGCTGCGAGCCCTTCGTCGAGCGACGTCTCCGCGCGCACCCCGAGCGTCTCGGCGGCGCGCCCGGTGTCGAGGACGCTCCGCTGGAGCTCGCCGAGCCGCGCCTCCTCGAACACCGGCTCGAGCTCGATCCCGCTCACCCGCATGCACGCGTCGGCGAGCTCGAGCACGGAGGTCTCGCGACCCGTGCCCACGTTGAAGACGCCGCCGTGCGCGCCGGCCGCCGCGAGCGTGGCGGCCACGACGTCGCCCACGTAGACGTAGTCGCGCGTCTGGCGCCCGTCGCCGAAGATCCGCGGCGGCTGCCCGTCCGCGAGACGCCCGAAGAAGATCGCGACGACGCCGGCCTCGCCGTGCGGATCCTGCCGCGGCCCATAGACGTTGCCGAAGCGCAACGCGACATGCCGCGTCCCGTGCAGGCGCTCGTACATGGCGAGGTACTCCTCGCCCGCGAGCTTCGAGGTGCCGTACGGGGAGATCGGCTCGAGCGCCGCGTCCTCGGTGGCCGGCTCCTCGCATTCGCCGTAGATCGCGCCGCCCGTGGAGGAGAAGACGACCTGTGCGCCCCTCGCGCGCGCCGCTTCGAGCACCTGGATCGTCCCGAGCACGTTCACGGTCGCGTCGAACGCGGGGTCCTCGACCGAGACGCGGACGTCGGCCTGCGCGGCGAGGTGGAACACGACCTCCGGCGAATGCTCCGCGACCGCGCCCCGCACCGCGTCGGCCTCGCGGACGTCGAGCTCGGCGAGCCGGGCACCGCCGTTCAGCCGCTCGCGGCGGCCGGTGGCGAAGTTGTCGAGGACGAGGACGTCGTCGCCGCGGGCGACGAGCGCGTCCACGAGGTGCGAGCCGATGAAGCCCGCGCCGCCTGTGACGATCGCGCGCACGGCGACGCATCCTACGGGCCGCGCCTACCTGGAACGCGCGGCCGTCGTCATACGTACCGTGGCGATGATGCGGAACCCGCTGTGGCGAAAGGCGCCGTTCACACTCAGGCGCTACCCCGGGCTCCTCGTGGCGCTGGCCGGGGGTGCGGCCCTCCTCGCGGTCGCCGCGGCGGCGAGCCCGCTCTTCGTCTCGGCCTCGGGCAGCGCGGCGCTGCGCTCCGAGATCGAGCACGCGACGCCGTACGGCGCGGGACTCTACGTCGCGGCTCCGGGGAACCCGAACTCGCCCGTGATCATCCACGAGCCGACCTTCGAGGACCGCACGTCCGCCCTCGCCAAGGAGATCGAGTCGATCCCGGAGGTCGGGCCGCTCATCGCCACCGGCCTCCTGCCCCAGGTGGTCGCCTCGCTCCCCGGCCGGCCGCTCAGGACCGTCACCGTGCACCCGGTCTCCCGCACCGGCGCGCTCGACCACATCACGAAGGAGCGGGGCGGCGGGGACGGAGTCTGGCTCTCGAACGAGGCGGCGAAGGACCTCGGTGCGAAGCCCGGCGACACGCTCGTCCTCGACGGCGGCGGCCCCAAGGCGCGCGTGCGGATCGCGGGGATCTATACGGCGCTCTACGAGGAGCCGCCAGCCCCGTACTGGCGCGTCCTTCACAACGACATCTACCCGGCGCCGCCGGAGTATGTGACGCCGCCCACGCTCCTCATCGCCGACGAGTCGGACATGATCGACCTGTCCCACACGCTGAACGTGGACCAGCTCCTCGGACGCTGGGAGGCGCCGCTTCGGCCGACCTCCCTGGTGCTCTCCCATGCCGCGTCCATCTCCCGGCGGCTCGACCGGATCGGGGCGCGGCTCCAGACGCCGAACAACCACCTCTACAACACGTTCGCCTGCACCCGCTGCACCCGGCAGACGCGCCTCGAGTACACAAGCGCGCTGCCGCGGTCGGTGAAGGCGGCGCGCACGACGACCGCGACCGTCCAGGGGCCGATCGACCTGCTCGCGAACGCCGGCGCGCTCGTCGCCCTGGCGGTCATCGGGGCGGTCGCCGCCTTCGGTCTGGCCCGCCGCCGGGTCGAGATGGAGTTCCTCTTCGCCCGGGGCGTCGGCCCGGTGGCAGTCGGCGGGCGCGCGCTGCTCGAGGCCGTCCTGCCCGTGGTCGCCGGGGCGCTCGTCGGATTCGGCTTGGCCTTCGCGACCGTCGAGCTCGCCGGTCCGCAGGGCGCGATCGACCACGGCGCGCTTCGGGACGCGGCGGGCAAGGTTGCGATCGCGGTCGGCGTCGGCCTCGTCCTGGTGGGGATCGTGAGCGGCGCGCTCTACGCAGCGCGCACCCGGCCGACCACCGGCGCGCACCGGCGCCGCTCGGTCCCGTGGGAGCTTCCAGTGCTCGTGGCGGCGGGCTGGTGCCTCTACCGGCTGCTCGACACCGGTGCGCTCTCCGGCGGCTCGGCCGGCGTCGCCCGGCCGAGCGTCTACCTCCTGCTCTTCCCGATCCTCGCGATCGCCGGGGTCGCCGGCCTTGCCTCGCGCGCGCTTGTACGGGCGGTTGCGCTTTGGCGGGCGCGGACTGTGCGGCGCTCGTCCGAGGCGACGTACCTCGCCGCGCACCGGCTCGCCGCGGCGCCGCGCCTGCTCGTCCTCCTCGTGACCGCGTCCGCGCTCGCGCTCGGGATCTTCGCCTACTCGGAGACCGTCGTCTCCTCGTACCGGGAGACCGTCCGCTCGGCGTCGCTCCTCTCGACCGGCGCCGACGTGAAGGGCCTCACGAGCTTCGACCGCGAGATTCCCGACCTGCCGGTGCCGGTGACCAAGGTGACCAAGCTCTATTCGTCCGGGACGATCACGCTCGACGGCGTGCCCGCCGACCTCATGGCGGTCGACCCGGCCACGTTCGCGGAGACCGCGTACTGGGACGGGCGCTTCGCGTCGTCCTCGCTCGATTCGCTGCTCGCGTCGCTCGAGGAGGGCGGCTCGCCGCTCCCGGTCGTCTCGGTCGGTGGGCCGGGCAAGGCGAGCACGCTTCGCATGCCCGCGGGCTCGGTCCCGGTGCGGGTCGCCGGGACCGCCCGCGCGTTTCCCGGGATGTCGCGCGACCGCGCGCTCGTCGTCGTCGCGCAGGATCCGTTCGTCGCCGCCGTGGAGCGGGCCGGCTTTCACAACCCGCTCGACGACCCCGGCGCGTTCACGGAGATGTGGGCCAAGGGCGAGACCGTCCGCACGGAACGGCTCCTCGCCGCCTCGAGCGCGCGGCCGTTCCCGCTCTCGACCGCGCGCGAGGCCCAGACGAAGCCCGAGGTCACGGCGTTCACGCGCACGTTCACGTTCCTCGAGGCGCTCGGGCTCGCCGCCGCGCTCCTCGGCGTGGCCGGCGTCGTCGTCTACCTCCAGGTGCGCCAGCGCGGGAACGCGGTCGCGTTCGGCCTCGCCCGCCGGATGGGGCTCCGGCCGCGCTCACACCGTCGCGCCGTCACCCTCGAGCTCGGCCTTGCGCTCGCCGTCGCGTTCGTGCTGGGCCTCGGCCTCGCGCTCCTCACGGCGCGCCTCGTCCTGACGGAGGTCGAGCCGATCCGCAGCATCTCGGCCGTTCCGCTCTTCGAGCCGCCCGTGCTCGTGGCGGCGCTCGGCGCCGCGGTGGTCGCGCTCGTCGCCGTGGTCGGCGGCGCGCTCGCCCACCGCGCTGCGGCGCGGGCGAACCTGGCGGAGGTGCTGCGCCTTGGCGAGTAAGCCCGCGGCGGCGCTCACCGGCGTCGTGAAGACGTACGTGACGGGAACCGGAACCGTGGAGGCGCTCCGCGGGGTGGACGCGGAGTTCCCGGACAAGGCCGTGACCGCGGTGGTCGGCGCGTCCGGGAGCGGCAAGTCCACGCTGCTCCGGCTCCTCGCCGGGCTCGACCGCCCGACCGCCGGCGAGATCGAAGTCGGCGGCACCGCAGTCGACCGGCTCGCGCCGAAGGCCCTCCGGCTCATGCGCCGCGACCGGGTCGGCTACGTCTTCCAGCGACCGTCGGACAACTTCGTCCCGCACCTCACCGTCGCGGAGCATCTGCGCCTCGCGGGCGCGTCCGACGAGGAGGGCGCCGAGGCGCTGGGGATGCTCGGCATCGCCGCCTACCGCGACCGGCTCCCGGCGGAGCTCTCGGGCGGCGAGCAGCAGCGCGCCGCGTTTGCACAGGCGCTCGTCTCGGGTGCGAGCCTCGTCGCGTGCGACGAGCCGACCGCCGAGCTCGACGCTACGTCGAGCGCCGGGCTCCTCGAGGCGTTGCGCCTGCTCGTCGACCGGGGCGTCGCGGTCGTCGTCGCGACGCATGACCGCGCGGTCACGGCCTCCTCCGACGAGGCGATCGAGCTCGAGCACGGCCGTGCGAAGGCGTACGGGGCGCATCCGGTTGGAGCGCTCGAGCCGCGCACGGTCGCGCCGTCGGGCCCCGTCGTCGCCGAGGCGGAGGGCGTCTCGAAGTCCTACCGAAGCGGCGACGAGACGGTGATCGCGCTCGATGACGTGTCAGTCTCCGTCCGCGCGGGCGAGCTGGCCGGGCTCGTCGGACGGTCGGGCTCCGGGAAGACGACGCTCCTGAACCTCCTCGCCGGGTGGGATCGCGCAGACGCCGGGCGACTCGTGGTTCCGGGCGCGGAGCGGAACCCGGTCGCGTGGGCCGACGTCTCCGTGCTCCCGCAGCGCTTCGGCCTGCTGCCCGAGCTGTCCGTGCGGGAGAACGTCGAGTACCCGGCGCGGCTCGTCGGGCGCCTGGAGGAAGCGCGGCCGTGGATCGCCAGGCTGGTCGAGCTGCTGGCGCTCGCGGGACTCGAGGACCGCTCGCCGCTCGAGACCTCGATCGGCCAGCAGCAACGCACCGCCCTCGCCCGCGCGCTCGTCCTGCGGCCGCGCCTGCTCCTCGCCGACGAGCCGACCGGCCACCAGGACGCGGCCTCGGCGCTGGCGGTCGTGCGCGCGCTCCAGGAGGCGGCCGAGGGCGGGACGGCCTGCCTCGTCGCCACGCACGACGAGGAGCTCGCCGCCCTCCTCGACACGGTCGTCGTCCTCGCCGAGGGCCGGGTCGTCGAGCGGCGCGCCGCGCGCGTGGCCGGGCGCTGACCCCGTCGCGCAAACTCGGCACGGTCCCGTCACAGACACGCGCGGATTTCCTCGATAGCCTCGACAGCGGGCGGAGGGCGGACGACGGTCCCCACCCTGGGTGGGGGAGCGCGCGCGTCTATCTGTGAATGTGCCCGCCGCGGCGGCGGAGGGAGGACGAGCGGCGGTGCGCCTCGTATCCTGTTCCGCGATGTTCGTGTCGTTCGAAGGCGTCGACGGCTCGGGGAAGACGACCCAGGTCGGCCTGCTCGCCGCGCAGCTCAGGAGCGAGGGCCGCGAGGTCGTCGAGACGCGCGAGCCCGGCGGCACGAAGGTGGGCGAGGAGATCCGCGAGCTTCTGCTTCACGGAGGCGTCATGGCGCCCTGGACGGAGGCGGCGCTCTTCGCGGCCGCCCGCGCGCAACTCGTCCAGGAGGTGATCGCGCCGGCGCTCGCGTCCGGGGCGGACGTGCTCTGCGACCGCTACATCGACTCCTCGCTCGCCTACCAGGGCATCGCGCGCGGGCTGGGGGTCGACCGCGTGCTCGACTTCAACCTGATCGCGACCGGCGGACTCCTGCCCGACCGGACGTTCCTGCTCGACGTTCCACTCGACGAGGCGGCGCGGCGCCGCGGCGCCGAGTCGGACCGGCTCGAGCGCGAGGGCCCCGTCTTCGCGGAGCGCGTCCACGAGGCCTACCGCGAGCTCGCCGACGTCTTCGCCCTGCGCGTGACGCGCGCGGATGCGACCGTTCCCCCCGACGACACCGCGAGATTCATCCGTGAAGAGCTTCGAGACATTTCCTGAGCAGGACGAGGCGAAGCGCCTCCTCACGGCCGCGCTCGCCGAGCCGGCGCACGCGTACCTCTTCCACGGGCCGCCGGGCGTCGGCAAGCGGCGCGCGGCGGTCGCCTTCGCGGGCGAGCTGCTCGGCGAGCCCGACCGAGTCGCGCGTGGCGCGCACCCCGACCTCTACGTCCTCGAGCCGCTCGGCGACCAGATCCGCATCGACCCAATCCGCGACCTGCGCCGCGACCTCCACATGCGCCCGTTCGAGGCCGGCCGCCGCGCCTACCTCGTGCTCGGCGCGCATCTCATGAACGAGGACGCCGCCGACGCGCTGCTCAAGGATCTCGAGGAGCCGCCGTCCTACGCGGTGATCGTCCTCGTCGCCGACGAGCTCGGGCCGCTCCCCGAGACGATCCGATCGCGCTGCCAGCTCGTGCCGTTCCGGCGTCTCTCGCGCGGCGCGGTGAAGACGTTCCTCGCGGCCCGTGGCGTCGAGGGCGACGCGCTCGAGATCGCGGCCCGCGTCTCCGCCGGCCGGCTCGACCGCGCCGAGCGGCTGCTCGACCCGAAGGCCGGGGAGCGCCGCGCCACCGTGCTCGATCTCGCGCGCGCCGCGTACCTCGACCCGGCGTTCGAGCCAAGCGACGCCGCCCGCTCCGTTCACGCGCTCGCGCAGAAGCAGGGCGCGAAGGCGCGCAAGGCGATCGAGGACGAGGCGGCGGACGGGCAGTCCGGCGAGACCAAGCGCGACCTCGACCAGCGCGCGCGCCGGGCCGAGCGAGGCGCGGAGCGCGACGAGGTGCTGACGGCGCTCGACGTGCTCGCGGGCTGGTACCGCGACCTCGTCGTCGTCGGTGCGGGCGCAGAGGGCGCGGCGCTCAACTCGGACCGCCTCGCCGAGCTCGCCGAGGACGCCCGGCCCGAGCTCGCCGTCAGGGCCGAGGGCGCGGCCGAGGCGGTTCGCGACACGTGGCGCTCGTTCGAGTTCCAGGTCCAGTCGGGCCTCGCGCTCGAGGCGCTCTTCGTCCGCCTGCGCCGCGAGCTCCACGGCCTCGTCCAGGCGGAGGTCGCATGACCCAGGTCGTCGGGGTCGTGTTCTCTGATGGGGGCCGCGTCTACTCGTTCGACCCGGGCTCGATGACGCTCGCGTGGAACGAACGCGTCATCTGCCAGACGCAGCACGGCCACGAGTTCGGGCGCGTCGTCAAGGCGAACCACAAACCGGACGGGCCGCCGTCCGCGCCGCTCAAGAAGGTCGTGCGGCGCGCGACCGAGGCCGACCGCGAGCGCGTCGAGGAGAACAAGGACGAGGCGAAGCGCGCCATGCGGGCCTTCCGAGAGGTGCTCGGCACGGAGTCCGTCGACGTGAAGCCGGTCGCGGTCGAGCTCGCCTTCGACGGCTCGCGCGCGGTCGTCTCGTACCAGGCCGAGGGCCGGCCGAACATGGCCCGCGTGCAGTCCGAGCTCGGTCGGCGGCTGAACCGGCGCGTCGAGCTCCGCGCCGTCGGCCCGCGCGAGTGCGCGCGCCTGTGCGGCGACCACGGCCTCTGCGGCGGGAAGATGTGCTCGCGCCGCTACCCGTCGCACGAGCAGCCGATCGGCCTGCGCATGGCGAAGGACCAGGATCTGCCGGTCGGCTCGTCGCGGATCACCGGGCTCTGCGGCCGGCTGCGGTGCTGCCTCGCCTTCGAGCATCCGCTCTACAAGAGCTTCCGCGATCGGGCGCCGCGGGTCGGCCGCAAGGTCGAGACCCCGCAGGGCGTCGGGCTCGTGACCGGCTACACCGTCCTCAGCGACACCTGCGCGGTGCTCTACGAGGACGAGGAGCGCAGCGTGGACGTCGCGATCGACGAGTGCAGCGAGCTCGACGAGCGGCCGCGGCCCAAGGCCGCCAAGGCCTAGCGAGCCTCGCGCGAGAGACACTTCCCCCGGGGGCCTTCGGCCCCTTTTCCCCCGCTTTCGAGACTAGCTCGAACTTCGTCACGTGTCTGTGACGAGATGTGCCGAAACCGTGCCGATCTCAGGGCGCCGGAGCGGCGGCTAGCGCCACGCAGGCTCGCCGACGTGCTCACGCCAGGCGTCGTTCTCGACGAGGTCGTCCTCGGCGAGAAAACGGCCCGGCAGGTTGTGCTCGTCGAGCCACTCGGGCCCTTCGTCCGAGAGGAGGAACGCGGCCTTGGCGGCCACGTCCGCACCCAGGCAACTCGATGCCGCCACAGTCACGAGCCGCCAGCGCGATTCCGCCGGACGTCCGGTCCGAGGGTCGATCAGATGGTGCTGGAGCCGCCCGCCGCGCTGCCACGACCGTGCCGCGATCCCGCTCGTGGCGAGGCCGCCGTCGTGGAGCGTGATCGAGCTGCCGCCGGGAAGCCCGACCGTCGCGGGGCCGCGTGTCGCCACGTCGCCGCCTGCGGTGACGAACCCCTCGCCGGGCAGCATGCGGAGCGACTGGTCCACGACGATCGCCTTGACGACGCCGGCGAGATCGAGCCGGACGCCGGGCGGACGCCGCAGCAGCCGTCCGGCAATCCTCACGTCGGCCGCGCGCCCGGGAAACGGAGCGCCAGGCGGGCGCGGGTCGTTGCGGCGCAGCAGGTCGAAGTCGCAGTCGTAGCCGGCGGACTCGATCGCGCAGGCGAGCGTGGGATCCACGAGCCCGCCCGTGGCCTTCCACGCGGCGAGCGCGACGCGCGTCACGCGCGCAAAGGTCTCCGACACGACGACCGTGGAGTCGGGATTCGCGTTCACGTGCGAGAGCTCGCTGTCGGGAGCGAACCGGGTGAACGCACGCTCCCATTCGCCGAAGAGGTCGGCGATGTCCATCAGCGCCTTCGAGGTCGCGCCCTCCACCGTGACCTCGACGCCCATTGCCTGAAAGCCGGTCGTGCGCCGGCGGCGCTCGTCAGGAGACATTGCTCTGCATCTGCGTGCTCCTCGAGCGCGTGGCGAGCGAGGCCCGCCGCCGCCCGGCGGCGGGCCCCGTCGTCTGGCCGGCGCCGAGGATCAAGCCGCCGACCCCAGGAACGCGGTTCCGGTTCCGTCCGAGGAGCCGGAACCGGAGTCCGCGCCGGGCGGAGGTCCGCCCGGGCCGCCGAAGAAGCCGTGCCCGCCGGGAGGCCCGTCGGGCCGCTCGCCGTTCACCATGTCGGTGAAGCGGCTCTTCGCGCCCGCGAGCATCTCGTCGGCCTGCGCCTGCGTCAGGCGACCGTCCTCGACCGCCTGCGCGAGCTCCTTCTTCTCGTCGGCGACCAGGGCCGAGACGAGACCGTCCACGGTCTTGCCCTTGGCCTTCGCCACGTCGGCGAGCGTCTTCCCGTCCTGGAGCTGCGTCCGGAGATCGCTCTCCGAGACGCCCAGGTACGTGGCCGCCGCACCGAGGTGCGGGAAGCCCATCATCGCGTGGCCGCCCATCGGGCCGCCGAGGAGCGGCACGTCGCCCGACTCGAGCCGCTGCTTCAGCTCGTCGGCCTGGGCCTGCGTGAGCCGCCCGTCCTTCACCGCCGCGTCAAGCCGGTCCTCGAGCGCCTTCGTGAGCGCGCTCTGCAGATCGTCGGCACTGACGCCGAGTTGCTTGGCGGCGTCCGCGACGACCGCGTCGCTCTCCGCCTTCGGCGAGAGCTGCGTGGCCGCGACGGCCGCCCCGCCGCCGGCGAGGGCGAGGACAGCAGCGGCCCCCGCGGCCGCTTTGCGCTTCGCGCTTCCGTCCATCTGATGCTCCTTCCGCTCGTGGGTCATGCCGGCCATGACACCGCGCGGAGGTAAGAGGGGCCTTAGAGTGGGCGAAGAAGTTCCTAAGAGTCCGGCTCAACCCGGATCGGCACCGAACGGAGAGGAGCCTGCATGGCCGAGGAAGTTCAGATTCCAGAAGCGGGGAGCATCGCGAAGATCCGGAACATCATCGCGGTGCCAGTGCTCGCGATCATCACGCTCGGGGTCTACCTCGTGGTGTGGTGGTACAAGATCAACCGCGAGATGGCCGACCTCGGCCGCGCGCGCGGCACCGACGAGCTTGGCGACAGCCCCGGCAAGTCGACGCTCGCGCTGTTTCCCGGAGCGCTCATCATCGTCCCGGCGCTCTGGACGACGGTCACGACCTTCCAGCGCGTCCAGAAGACGCAGAAGCTCACCGGCCAGTCCGTGATCAACGGGTGGCTGGGCCTCGTGCTCTACCTCGTCTTCTCGCCGGCGCTCTACTCCTACATGCAGAGCGCCCTGAACGGCGTGTGGCACTCGATCGGCATCGCGCCGGTCGCGCCGTCGGCCATTCCGCCCGCGGCCGAGGAGCCCGCTCCGGCCGCCATGGAGGAGCCTGCACCGGCCGCCACGGATGAGCCCGCACCTCCGCCGCCGGACGAGCCCGCCGCGTAGGCATCGAGCACAAGGGGCGGCTGCCGAGGAGGCCGCCCTTCGTGGCTACACTGAGACCCCCTCGCCGACGTAGCTCAGCTGGTAGAGCACTTCACTCGTAATGAAGGGGTCCGCGGTTCGAGTCCGCGCGTCGGCTCTCAAGAAAGCCCCGCTCCGGCGGGGTTTTCTCTTTCCTGGCGAGAGTCGCTCCCGGCGGGGTGGCAACCGGAGTGGCAACACGCGACCGGAATCTGCCGCTTCCGAGGCTACGTTGGCTGAGATGACAGCAAACGCTCGAATCCGACCACTCCTGACTCCGCGTGAGAACGCTGTGCAACTGCGGCTCTCGGAGCCCAGCGTCTACCGGCTCGTGAGGGCCGGCGAGCTTCCGGCGCTCCGGCTCGGCGGGCGGGGACGGCTCCTCCCTCCGCATCCGGCCGCGACGAGCTCGAACGCTGGACTGTGCGCTGCGAGAACGCGAGCGAGTGATGAGCGCGACCAGTGGCGGCGCTAGATCGGCATGAACGTCAGTGACTGAAGAATTGTCGGCCCTTGGACTCGGATGGGGACGACGACTTGGCCGCGTAGCTTGCGCTTGTGGCCACCGGCGGTGCTGTCGATGACGATTCCGAACGCCGTCGGGGAGATCCAAAGAGGTGTTCGAAGATCCGGGATCGTGAGAACGTAGAAGCCCTCGACCGGCTGACCGGACGCAACAACCTTGCTGAGTGTGAAGCTCGGCGCGTACGAGTTCCCGATGGCATCGGTCACATGGACGCCCCAGGCCTTCTTGGCGAGTCCGCTCAGGGGTTCGCCGTGATCATCGGCCACCGATGCTTCTGCTCGCAGCTTCCAGGCAGCCTGCCAGGCGTCAAACTCATGCGGAGCAGGGTGAACGCCGGGTGGTTCGACGACGACCCACGCCGAGGCGGTGACCTCGACTTCGCTCATGCGAGCTCCTTTGCGTCGATACTCCGGCGGCTGCGCTGTTGCCCTTTGAGTATGTCCGGTTCGCCGCACCGCGCGTAGTGGACGTCGGCGAAGGCCATCAGGGCTGTGGATGTTCGCGAGCCCAGACAAGGCCAGGCGTGGCTGCGGGGCAGCGAGGGAGGGGTTTCCCGAGGCGACGCCCGCGGTGACCTGGATCTTCGTCGTCGTCACCTAAAAAAAAAAAAAAAAAAAAAAAAAAAAAAAAAAAAAAAAAAAAAAAAAAAAAAAAAAAAAAAAAATCCTAGGTCCGTACCACTCGACCGCGTTACTCTCCATCGCCGCTTCGTAGGCAACGGACGCTTGGGGGCCGGCAAGCCGCCGGCCCCCAGCGACTCCAGTATTCAAGCGGGTTTCCGGCGCTCCACGACTCACTCTGAAACGCTCGCGCTCCAAGCGGATGGCTCCGGGCGTCAACGAGAATGACGCGGGCGGGATGGGGCCGTCTCGAGCGCGCTAGACTCGACGCGAACTCGGCATTATCGGACGCAGAGGAGGCCTACATGTCAGTGTCAGCCGACAGCTTCGACAAGCTCTCACAGAAGGTCGACGATGCCAAGCGCCGCATCAGCGCCGCTGCTTCGGAGAGCGAGGCCGAGGTATCGGCCAAGGTCGACCAGGCGCGCAAGGAGGCCGACGACCGCGCAGCTGAGTTGCGCGCCAAGTCGCAGGCAACCGCGGACCAGGCCGAAGCTAATTGGTCGAAGATCCAGAGCGACTGGGAGCAGCACCAACGGGGCATTCGGCGACGGATCGATGAGGCGAAGGCAACGCAGGACCTCGACGCCGCGGAGCTCCGCGCCGAGTGGGCCGAGGCCGACGCACGCGATGCCGTCGACTTCGCCGCAAACGCCATCGACGAGGCGGCGTACGCGATGCTCGACGCGATCCTGGCGAGCAAGGACGTGAAGGTCCTGGTGGAGTCTTCCCCATCGCGGACCAGCTGATCGACCTCGGCTAGTCGCGGTCCCGACGCGGCCCGGCCGGATCCAGGTTCCCACCGCATCCGACCGGGCCGCGACGAGGGCGCTCGCGTGTCACGCGCCGGGCGCGGGACCTACCAGGAGCTGCGCACGGCGAAATAGACCACGCCGCCGAGGAGTGGGAACAGCAGGATCGCGATGATCCAGACCGCCTTCTCGGAGCCGCTGAACTGCGGGTTCTTGAGCACGCTCACGATCGCGGCGATCCCGATGACGAGCGCGACTGCGAGGAGCGGGCCGGCGAGCCACCAACCGGGACCAAAGGCGAGGAGCGGCACCGCGCGATCCTCTCACGGCGGCTCGCGCCGCTGCAAGCTCAGCCTGGATGCGCCACGACGACGACGATCGTCGCGAGCCCGAGCACGACGCCGAGCGCCGCGAACACGAGGCCGGCCCGCGGCTCGAAGGGCGCGTACTCACCGCGCGCGAGGGCGTCCTCGACCCGCTTCTGCCGGACGTAGGCGTACGCGATGAAGAGCACGCCGACGAGCGCGAAGCCGACTCCGATCACCTCGTACGGCCACGCTGCTCCGGATGAGAGCTCGGGCACGAGCTTGCCGGCAGCGAGTGCGACGGCGAACGTCGTGAGCCCGGTGCGCCACCACGCAAGGTAGGTCCGCTCGTTGGCGAGACGGGTTCTCCGCGTCGCGTCCTGCGCCTCGTCCACAGCCGCCGATTCGGCGGTCCGCCGCGCTTCCCTGCGCTACTGGCCGTTCAGCTGCCGGCGCCAGCCGGCGAGGACATCGTGCACGTGCGCGGCGCCGACGATCGGGCTCGGGCGGGAGCCTCGAGCTCCTGCGGATGGAGGATGAAGGCGCGGGTTTGCGGGCCGCCGATGCCGCCGTGGAACGAGATCAGCTCCTCGAAGGCGCAGCCCTCGTCGAGCTCGGGGTCGTAGAAGCTCCCGACCATGATGTCCGCGACGTGCGTGGAATCCGTCGGTGCGGAGCAGGTGGCCCGGCGAGCCGGGTGAGAACGCCGCCAGCGGGTCCTCGCCCTTCGACGCGGCCGTCGCGGAGGTAGCGCGTCCCGTTCGCGCCGAGCGCGAGGGGGCCGTCGGCCTCGGAGCGGACGAGGAGCCAGCCGACGTGCGGGTGCGCGCGAAGCGCCGGGAGGAGCTCGGGGTGGCGCGCGTCGATCTCCTCGCGCGTCAAGCGGCGCTGCTCCTCCATGAGGTAGACGAGCCCGAGGTTGCCCGAGCCGAGGACGACGACCTGCTTGTCGGAGACGTCGTTCTTCGGGCTGCTTCTTCTTCTTCGGGCCCCCGACGGTCGCCTCGGACACCGCGAGGCCCACCATCGCGTGCTGCTCGTCGCCGCCCGCGTAGCCGCTCACCGAGCCGGACGAGAGCGAGCGCTCGACGAGATCCTCGAGCGTGTAGCCGTTGCGCTGCTTGAACGTCGCGCCCTGCGTCTGGCCGTGGTCGGAGAGGACGACGATCTCGTAGGGCCGCGCGGCGTAGCGGCGCGCGCGGTCGATGCGGCCGAACTGCTGGTCGAGCTTGCGGAGCGCCTCGAGCGTGTCGGCGCGCTCGAGCCCGGAGTGGTGCGCGACCTCGTCGTAGCTCGAGAACGTCGCGTACACCGCAGGCCGCCCCTTCATCATGTCCGAGAGGACGCCGAAGACGATCAGGTCGCGCACGACGACGCACATCGCCGCGCGGAGAAACGGATAGATCCCGCCGCGGTGGCCGCGCGGGACAACGTCGCGGCGGCGCTGGCGCCCCGACGCGGAGACCTCGAGGACGATCTCCCAGAAGAACAGCACGAGGGTCCGGGTCACGTTGAAGCCGTTCGAGAAGAACGCGCGGTAGCCCGGGTTCGCCTTCTTCTCCACCTCCATGCGGCTGACCGTGAGGATCAGGTGGTCGGCCTCGCCCGAGAGCAGGTTGCCGCGGCTCGCTCCGCCGTTCACGAGGAGCCCGTGGCCGGCGTGGCGCCGCTCGATCTCCGCGCAGTCGTCCGGCGCCGAGCAGGTCATGAGGCGGCCGGTCTCCTTCTCCACCCAGCGGAACGCCGGGATGTCCTCGTTCGAGCCGAGCAGGATGCCCGCCTGGCTCGCGCCGGTCTGCGACGAGAGATCGGTCTCCCATTCGGCGAGCGAGTGCGTGTCCTCCGCGAGCCAGCGGGCCATGGTGGGCGCATTGCCGTCGCGCATCGCGCGCTGGAGGACCGGCAGGGCGAGCCCGTCGATCTCGAGGAAGAGGATGCCGGGCGCGTCTGTGACCTCGCGCTCGCCGGAGCGCTTCGCGATCCGCTGGGTGACGCGGAGCGTGTAGGTGTCGTCGTCGTTCGAGCCGAGGACGACGTCGATCGTGACGCCGACCGCCGAGGCGACGAAGCGCCGTGAGGAGCGCCCACCAGAACGAGTCCACCGTGATCGCGTGCTCGAGGAGGTGCGACGCGGCGACGAGCATCGCGGCGTCCGCGAAGAGGATGAGCAGGAAGCCGAGCGACGAGCATGAACGGCAGGCGGAGCGCGGCGAGGACCGGCGGGATGATCGCGTTCAGGACCGCGACGAGGAGCGCGACGAGCGAGCGCGCCGCAGAAGTTGTCGATCGTGACGCCGCGGGAGGAGCGCGGCCGCAGACCATGAGCGACGCAGCCGCGACGAGCCACGAGACGAGGAGGCGGACAGGGCGGATCTTCGGCCGCTCCGGCTGCCAGGCGACGGGCTCGGCGTGCGTGCTCATTCGGGCGGCTTCTCCGAGTCGTCGGCGGGCCCGGTGCAGGAGCGAGTCGACCTTCGACTTGCCCTTGGCCTGCGCGCTTGGCCCGCTTCTCCGCCTTCTTCTCGGCGCGCTGCGCCTTCTGGTCGGCGACCTTCACCTTCGCGTCCGAGTACGACTGGCCGACGAGCGTCTTGCCGCCCGTCCAGCCGAAGACCCAGACGGCGAGGATGACGGCGAAGAGGACGTTCCAGGCGGTCGTGATGAGCTGCTGGGCGGTGGAGTAGTCGACGGCCACGTCGCTGTCGGCACGTTGCAGCAGGCCGCGAGCGCCGCCGCGTTCGTCGCCTGCGTGATGCCGACCGCGCCGGGCGTGACCGAGACGACGTTCGCGAGCGAGCCGGAGCCCGTCACCCACATGATCGACTCGAACGTGACCGGGATCGCGAACGCGGCGAGGAAGATCCCGATCACGGCCAGCTTGCAGAGCCAGGAGAGGAGCGACGGCAGGAACGCCCGGGTCAGGTAGCGCTTCGGGCGTCGAGAGGATCACGCCGCCCTGCTTCGCCTGCGCCCAGAGCTTCTTCACCTGGCGCCAGAAGATCCGGCCGAGGATGACGAGGAGGAACGCGCCGCCGGCGAGGATCGGGACGACCGTGACGCGGATGGTCCTGCGACGTTGCCGAGGTTCTCGTCGAACGAGCCCGGCACCGAGAGGAAGAGGTAGAGGTAGACGAACGTCCCGGCGATCGTGAAGAAGATCTTCTGGACGAGGTAGGCCGCGATCGCGCCGGCGAAGGTGCAGGACGGGATGATCGCGACGAACATGAGGAGCGTCACGAACGTGCCGATGTTCGCGGGCAGGAAGTTGTTCATCGCGACGCCGACCGCGTAGGCGGCGACGATCGGCGGGAGCGTGACCTCGCTCCGGGTAGGCGGCCTTGAGGATCCCGTAGTAGGAGACGCCCGCGAAGACGGTCGCGCCCGTCTGGAAGATGAGCCCCGCGACGATGTAGCCGACCGGGACGGCCTTGATCTGGTCCCAGAGATCCTTGAGCCAGCCGATGACGTCGACGCCGGCGAGGTTGAGCAGGACGATCGCGAGCGCGATCCCAACGAGCCAGGCGGCGACCTTGACGAAACGGCGCTTCCGCGACGGGTCGTGGAACGGGAGGACCGTGTCAGCGGCGGTGGTCGTCACGCGTGCATCCTCGCACTCGGGTCCGGACGAGAAAAGCCGGCCGGCCTCGGGCGCTAGGTCTCGGTCACCGGCGAGACGACGAGCGTGAGCCCGTCGATCGCGTCCACGCGCACGGTCTCGCCCGGATCGGCACCGGCGTCGCAGCGCGCCGCCCAGAGCTCCCCGTGGATCCGAACCTGCCCGTCGGGGCGGCACGCGGAGGCGACCTCGGCCTCGCGGCCGATCATCGCCTCGGCCCCGGTGCGCGGCCGCCAGCGCCCGGCGAGGCGGCGACCCCAGACGATCTCTCCGACCTCGGCGACCAGCCCGACGGCGAGGACGAGAAGCGACCACGGCATCGGCACGAGGAAGACCGCGACGAGGATCGCGATGAGGAGGACCACGCGGCGGGACCCTACTCCCCGGCCGGAGCACGGCGAAGGCGACGCACGCCCGCCCGCTGCGTGCGATCATCGGCGTACCGCTTCCCGAAAGGAGACACCATGCCATTGAGGAGAAGGCGCCCGCTCGCCCGCGCCGCGATCGTGGGCGGGACCGCCTACGCGGTGGGCAAGCACGCGCAGGCCGGGCAGCAGGAGGACGCCGACACCCAGGCCCGTCTCGACGAGCTCGAGGCGCAGCAGGCCGCCGCACAGCCCGCACCCGCCGCTCCCGCGCCCGCACCGGCGGCCGGCGGGATGAGCGACGACGCCATTCAGCAGCTCAAGGATCTCGCCGCCCTGCGCGAGCAGGGGATCCTCACGGATGAGGAGTTCGCGGCGCAGAAGCAGAAGATCCTGGGCGGATAGGAGACCACGTGAGCATTGGACCGGTTCAGCTGCTCGTCCTCGGCTTCGAGGGCGACAATTTCACAGGAGAGATCCTGGCCGAGCTCAAGCGCCTCCGCGAGGAGGACATCGTGCGCCTGATCGACCTCATGTTCGTGAAGAAGGATGAGGAGGGCGACCTCGACGTCCTCCACGTCAGTGACCTGAACGAGGACGAGGCGTTGGAGTTCGGCGCCATCGTCGGGGCGCTCGTCGGCTTCGGCGTGGCCGGCGAGGAAGGTGCCGAGGCAGGTGCGGTTCTCGGGGCCGAGGAGCTCGAGGACGGGCACGCGTTCGACGACTCGCAGGTCTGGTACCTCGCAGACGCGGTTCCGCCCGGCACCGCCGCGGCGGTTGCGCTGATCGAGCACCGCTGGGCGATTCCGCTTCGCGAGGGGATCGTGCGCGCGGGCGGCTTCGTGCTCGCCGACG
Organism: uncultured Actinomycetes bacterium; assembly: GCA_963720515.1. Classification (GTDB taxonomy): domain Bacteria; phylum Actinomycetota; class Thermoleophilia; order Gaiellales; family Gaiellaceae. The sequence goes on from OY970397.1 coordinate 2,223,941, forward strand.
AGTGGGTGCACCCGAAGGACCTGGTCGCCGCCGGCGTCGTCGCGGCCGAGGTCGCCGACTCCGAGTGAGTGTTCGCGAGGCCGCGGGCCGCCCGGCCCGCGGCCTCTGCGCGCTCGACTAGGCGACGTACGCGGTCGCGGCCTGACGCGCCGCGCGGACGAACGCCCCCATCGCCGCCGGGATCGTCCGGTAGCGGTGCCAGACGAGGATCACCTTGCGCGGCGGGACCCGCGTCGGGAGCCGGTGCACGGCGAGGTGCGTCTCGCCGACGGCGAGGCTCGGGAGGAGGGCGTTGCAGGCGCCCGAGTCGACGAGCGCGAGGATCGCCCGGGCGTCCTCGAGGCGCAGCACGCGGTCGGGGTCGAGTCCGCGGTCACGCAGTGACTCCTCGGCAGCGGCCTGCGAGGCGCACGGCAGGAACGCGGCCAGCGTGAGCTGGGAGAGATCCGGGTCGCCGGCGGGCTCATCCGCGAGGACGAGGACGAACGGGTCGGTGACGAGCTCCGCGGAGGCGAGCGACGGCCGTCCGGCGGGCGGCACGGAGAAGGCGACGTCCAGCTCGCCCTCGTCCACGAGGTCGGCGAGCCGCCGCTCGTTCCCCGCCTCGTGGAACTCGAGCCGCACCTCGGGCGCCTCGCGGCGCAGTCGCTCGATCACGTCCGGGAGAAACGTCGCGCCAACGCTCTGGTAAATGCCGACGCGCAACGTCTCGCGTCTTCCATCGGAAATCGCCGCGAGATCTGCCTGTGCCGCGTGCAGCCGCGCGGAGATCGCGCGAGCGTGATCGAGAAGCAGGTTTCCGGCCGTTGTCGGGACCGCCTCGCCTTGTCCCACGCCGCGGTGCAGGAGCCGCTCGCCGACCGCGCGCTCGAGCGCGGCGATCTGTCCGGAGATCGCGGACTGCGTGTAGCCGAGCTTTCGCGCCGCGCGCGAGAACGACCGCTCGGACGCCACCGCGTCGAACGCGGACAGGTGACGGATCTCGACTCCGAGCCAGGGCGTCACATCTGAATACGACGGCAAGACTTCATTTCGGATAGCTGACTTGCACGCGCCGCGCTCGTCCAATCAGTCGTGGCAGGTCAGGACTGGCTCGGGATCGAGCTGCGTCATCTCGCTGCGCTCGAGGCCATCGCACGCGAAGGCTCGTTCGCGCGGGCGGCCGCGTCGCTCGGCTACACGCGCTCGGCCGTGTCGAGCCAGGTGGCGACGCTCGAGAAGATCGTGGGCGCGCGCCTCGTCGACCGCTCGCGCGGGCCGAACGGGGTCTCGCTCACGGACAGCGGCGCCGCGCTCCTCGACCACGCGCAGGGGATCCGCGCGTCGCTCGAGGAGGCGCGCGAGCGGCTGGAGGTACACGGCGCGGGAGAGCACACCGTCCGGATCGGCTTCTTCGACGGCATCGGCGGGGTGTTCCTGCCTCCGCTCGTCCGGGCCGCCGCCGACGCCGACCCGGAGCCGCTCATCTGTCCGCGCGAGGGACGGACGACCGCCGACCTGCTCGACCAGCTGGAGGCCGGAGAGCTCGATCTGGCCTTGGTTGTCCTGCCCACGCGCCGTGCGGGAATCCGCACCCAGCTCATCCTGCGCGACCCGTACGACCTCCTGCTCCCGCCCGGGCACGAGCTGGCCGGAGAGGAGGGCCCGGTGGATCTCTGCGCCCTTCGCGACCTCTCGGTCGTCATGTTCGGGGCCGAGGACCAGGTGCGGCGGCTCGAGCGCGCGCTCGACCGCGCCTCCGTCCTCCCGCCGGAGCGGCTCGAGCTCACCGACGCGCCGACGATCGGGGCGCTCGTCCGCGCGGGCGTCGCGCCGGCGCTCGTGCCGCGGCTCGTCGCCCAGGCCTGCGACGACCTTCCGGCCCGCCCCGTGGACCCGCCGCTCCCGCCGCGCCTCATCGCGGTCGCGCACGCCGAAGGGCGTCCGCTCCGCGACGCCGAGCGCGTCCTTCTGGACGCTCTCCGCGACCACGCCGCGGAGTGCGAGGAGCCCGGCGCGGACCTCGCGGCGAGCGCCGCGGGCTGATCGAGAATCTGCACGGGTCATCGCGAACCTCGGACGACCGCCAGGCCCTCCGAGAACGCGTTCGGACGGCGGCGCGAAAAGTTGGGAGGGGTTGTCGCCGGTTCCCGATCGGAGCGGAAAGCGACCGCTGTTGTGCATGGGTATTTCGTCGCCCATTCTGTGAGCACACGAACTCGGCGGACTTCACCCCTCCGCAGGTTCGGGTCCAAGAAAGAGGCCGCCCGATCTCCCGGGCGGCCTCTTTGTCGCTTGCGGCTCTCGGATCAGCCGCTCAGCTGCCGACCGCGATATGTGCCCAAGCCGGCGTCGTGAACGCCTGGTCGAACTCGTACTTGGTCACCTTGTCGCTCATGACGTAGTCGGCGTTCGCGTACAGGTACGGAACCCATGGGACGACCGTCTCCATGAGCTTCTTGTCGAGGTCCTCCCAGCACGGGTTCCGCTCGTCGCCCATGAGCGCGTTGCACGCGTCGATGTCGGCGTCGACGGACGGGATGCCGGTGGTCGTCCCGTCGATCTTGAACTCCTTCACCTGCTCGGGCGTGAGTCCGACCAGGGAGTAGTTCACGTTGCCCTCGGCCGCCGTGGAGCGCGAGTCGAAGAGCACCATGAACGTCGAGGCGTCCGCGTAGTCCTTGCCCCAGCCGGGCGTGGACGAGATCGGGACTTTGCGGCCGATGGTCTGGATGATCGTGTAGGAGTCGTCCGACGGCCGCGTGACGAGCTGGATGCCGATCTTGGCCGCCGAGCTCTCGATCACGGGCGTCATGTTCCGCCAGACGTCGGTCGTGCGGGTCACGTGCAGCACGTTCTTGCACTGCGGCGCGTCGCACATCCCGTCGCCGTTGGTGTCGTACTTGGACTGCTTCATCTCCTCCTGCGCCTTCGCGAGGTCGCCCGCGTCGCCGTCCGTCTTGTACGGCGCGTAGTCGCTCAGGTCGTCGTTGAAGATCGTGTCCGGGACGATGTGGTTCGCGATGGCTCCCTTGGGAGGCCCGCCCCACGCACGCCGGAGACCTTCCTTGTCCATGATCCAGTTCATCGCCTTCCGGACGTGGATGTCGTCGAAGGGCGGCTGGGTCAGGTTCATCGTGATGTACCACGTCCGATCGCCGGAGTTCGTGTTGTAGAACTTCTTCAGGGAGTCGTCCGTCGTGTACTCACGGATGACCTCGGGCGGCTCGGCCGCGTAGCCGAGCTCGATCTGGCCGGCCCGCACCTTGTCGAAGATGTCCTGGGCGTTCGTGTTCAGGGTCATCTCCCAGGTGTCGAAGAAGTTCTCGCGCGCCTTCGTCGTGTCGGTCGCCGGGTCGTAGTCCGGGTTCCGCACGAGCTCGAGCTTCGTGTTCGGGTTGAAGCCCGAGAGCGCCTTCATCGTCTTGCAGCTCGTGATGTCGAGCGCGTCCGAGCCCTTGACCATGTACGGGCCGGACGAGATCAGGAAGCGGCCGTACTCGCCCGCGTTCGTGAAGCACTTGCCGACCTCTTCGGGGATGGGGCCGGCCGCCGGCATGGCGATGCGGAAGAGGAAGTCGCCGGTCGGCTTCTCGAGGTGGAAGATGATCGTCTTGTCGTCGGGGGTCTCGATGCCCTCGATCGGCGCGTCCGGCTTCTTGCCCGTGAGCCCGCCGGCGTCCGAGTACTCCTGGAGCCCCTTGATGACGCCCAGGTAGTAGAAGCCGTACTGGGCCACGAGGCTCGGAGTCCCGATCCGCCGGAACGCGTACGCGACGTCCTTCGAGGTCACGTCCCGCGAGACCGGCGGCCCGAACTTGACGCCGTCGCGAAGCGTGAACGTGTACGTCGTGTCGCCGTCCGTGATCTCCGGCGCGTCGGCCGCGAGATCCGGGATCACCTCGTTGCCGGCTGCGTCGGGCAGGTGGTTGTAGCCCATGAGCGTCCGGATCAGGAGGTTCGAGAAGATCCCCTGGGCGTCGCCCAGGTACTCGCCCGTCGGGTCGAAGTTCCCGGTCCACTCGAAGGCGTCGATCTGGGTGCGGAAGTCCCCACCCTTCTGCGGCGTGCTGCCGGTGCTTCCGCCGCCGCCGCTGTTCGCTCCGGTGTTCGTCTTCGAGCCCCCACACGCCGTCACGCCGATCGCCACGGCGAGCACGAGCACCGACATCGCGGCGCCTCGGCGCCGAAAGACGTGTCGCATTCGCATTGCCTCCTCTTAGAAGGTCGGGCGGCTCGGCGCTGGGTGCCGGGCCGTGTCTCGACCGTTCCGACGGAGGACGCGGGAGGCTGTTGGGCCGAAAGGCGCTCGATCGGCGCTGGGCCGATCAACGATCCGAACCAACCTCTTCGGGGATGGCCTTGGCGCCCGTTGCGTCGTACGCTTCGATAGCTATGCGCCGCCGCACGCTGATTGGAATCGCCGCTGTCGTGCTCACCCTCGCCGGGCCTCCGGCGGCGACCGCCGCCTACACGTCCACGATCAGCGGGACGACCGTCACCATGACGGGCGGCGCGACAAGCGACTCGCTCGCGATCGACCAGAGCGGCGGCCTGCTCCGCCACAACCGCTTCGGCGACGCAGGGTTCAACAGCGCGTACGACTGGAGCACCTCGGTCGGCGGCGACCAGACGTTCTCGGCCTCGAACTCGCTCGTCGTCATCAACGTCAACGCCGGCGACGGGAACGACTCGATCTCACTCGGCTCCCTCACGGCGCCGGCCACGGCGGGGCAGGCGCGCGTCAACGTGAACGGCGGCGCCGGGATGGACGCCATCCTCTGGGACGACTCCGCCGACTCCACGGGACGTATGGTCAACCTCCAGGGGGCGCCGCTCCACCAGCTCCTGCCGTCCACCGGGTTGCCGACCGGGTGGGGCGGCGGGGGCGTCGAGCAGGTCACGGTCCTCGCCGGATCGGGCTCGGACATTGTCGCCATCGAGGGCTCGAGCGCGGGCGTCTCGACCGGAATCCGAGGAGGCGGCGGCGCGGACACATTCACCGTCGGCGTCCGAAGCCCCTACAACTCGCTCGACAACCTGCTCGGCCCGGTGACCGTCGACGGCCAGGCCGGCACGGACGCCCTCTTCGTGGTGGACAACGGCAATCCGATCGGCCGCACGTTCGCGGTCGGCCCGACGGCGATCAAGCGCAACGCCGCCGCCCTCCTCGGCTACAGCCTGTTCGAGTCGCTCTCGCTTCTGCTCGGACTCGGGAGCGACACGCTCACCACGACCCCCGGAGGGCAGGGCTTCTCGGTCACCGGCGGGAACGGCAACGACTCGCTTATGGGCGGCAGCGGCCCGGACACGCTGAACGGCGGTGCGGGCAACGACGTGCTCAAGAGCCGGGACGCCCAGCTCGACACCGACATCTGCGGCGACGGGTCCGATTCGGTGGCCGCGGACACGCTCGACGGCGTCTCGCCGGACTGCGAGCTCGTGAGCCGTAGGCCGTCGCTTTCCAACCTCGCGATCGCGCCGAAGCGGTTCAAGCCGGCGCGCGGCGGGGGCAGCATCGCAACGACGCGGCGCGGCGCGATCGTCACCTTCAGGCTGTCCGAGGACGCGACGGTCGTCTTCAAGGTCGACCGGCTCACGAGGGGTCGCCGGGTCGGCGGGCGCTGCGTCGCGGAGACGGCATCCAACCGCACGAGCCCGCGGTGCACGCGCGTCATCCACCTGCGCGGCAGCTTCGGCCGCGCGAGCAAGCTCGGCAAGAACACGTTCCAGTTCACGGGCCGGCTCCGCGGCAAGGCGCTCGACGCCCGGGAGCTACAAGCTCGTGGCGGCGCCGCGCCTCCGGAACGGTCAGGCTCGGCACGAAGCGCTCGGTCGCCTTCACGATTCGCACCTGAGCGGGTTTCGCCGCCCAGTCTCTGGGAGACTCCGTACTCCATGCGATTTCGGCGCGGCGCCCGGCTCGACACCTCGCAGGTCGAGGACGTTCGCGGCAGCAGGCGCCCCGGCACGGGAGGGCTCGCGGTCGGCGGCGGAGGCATCGGCGTCGCCGCGCTCGTCATCTACCTGCTGATCAACGTGCTCGCCGGGGGCGGCGGCGGGCTCGGCTCGCTCGGGAGCCTCGAGGGCGAGCAGATCTCGACCGGCCCCGGCTCGGCGGAGCTCCGGCAGAACTGCCAGACCGGCGAGGACGCGAACGAGCGGCAGGACTGCCGGATCGTCGCCGACGTGAACTCGATCCAGGCGTACTGGACGGGCGCCTTCCAGCAGAGCGGCCGGCAGTACACGCCCGCGACGACCGTGTTCTTCACGGACGCGGTCCAGACCGGGTGCGGCAACGCAACGTCGCAGGTCGGGCCGTTCTACTGCCCGGCCGACAAGCACGTCTACATCGACCTCGGCTTCTTCGACGAGCTCCAGTCGCGCTTCGGCGCGGAAGGCGGCCCCTTCGCGGAGGCCTACGTGCTCGCCCACGAGTACGGCCACCACGTCCAGGACCTCCTCGGCACGCTCTCACGCGCGCAGGAGGGAAGCGGGCCCGAGGGCGGCTCCGTTCGGACGGAGCTCCAGGCCGACTGCCTCGCCGGCGTCTGGGCGAACCACGCGGTCGAGGGCGGGCTCATCACCGAGCTCACGCAGGCGGACATCAACTCCGGGATCGACGCGGCGGGCGCGGTCGGCGACGACCGCATCCAGGAGCGGACCCAGGGCCAGGTCGATCCGGAGTCGTGGACGCACGGCTCGTCGGAGCAGCGCCGCCGCTGGTTCTCGCGCGGCTACGAGACGGGCAACGCCGCGCGCTGCGACACGTTCACCGGCTCGATCTAGGGCGCGAAGTCCGGCAGGTCGAGATCCTGCTCCTCGACCATCCGGCGGACGCCGGGCAGCTCGAGGGAGCGGAGGAAGTGCGCGCGGAGGTTCGGACGGTCCCAGGCGGGCGGCTCCTGGAAGCGGCCCCAGCGCGTGAGCATGAAGAGGTAGATGTCGGCGCCGGTGCGCGAGTCGCCGACGAGCCACTCGCGGCCCTCGAGGTCGGCGTCGAGCCGGTCGTAGATCACGCGGAGCTCCTCGGCCGCGCGGGCCCGGAGCGCGTCGGCGCCGGCCGGGTCGGTCGTGTAGCGCTCGGGATAGAACCAGCGCATGAGCGTGGTCTGCACCGTGTTCGTGAGGAAGATCAGCCGCCGGTAGACGAGCGAGCGCTCGGGCGTCCCGACCGGCGGGACGAGGCCCGACTCGGGGAACCGGTCGCCCACGTGGAGGACGATCGCGGCGGACTCGGTGATCACGAGGTCGCCGTCCTCGAGCGTCGGCACTCGGCCGGACGGGTTCAGCTTCAGGTACTCGGGCGGGCTCTGGTCGTTCTCGTCGCGCGGGACGAGCGCGAGCTCGTAGTCGGCGCCGGCCTCCGCGAGCGAGGCGTGTGCGGCCATCGCCGCCGAGGTCGGGATGTAGTGGAGGCGGAGCACCTAGCGTGGTGCGACGAGCTCGGGGTAGCGGCCGGCGTCGTAGTCGCGCACGAAGGCCCCGAGCCCGTGCTCGAAGGAGACGCCGTGGCCGTACGCGCGGTTCGCGCCGACCACGATGACGCCGACCTCGGCGAACGCGCGCTCGAGGACGCAGCCGCCGCCCTGCCAGGCAGTGCACGCCTGCGGCAGCTCATAGAGCGGATCGACGCCGTGGTCGGTGCGGATGCGGTTCACGCGGCGCAGCACGTCGTCGAGCGGCTGGGGCGGCGCGACCGGGGCTGCGGGTTGAGGCCGAACCTCGAGGGACATCGCCGCGAGTCTACTCCGCGGTGCCGGGGTCGAAGCGCACGTCGCGCCGTGCGGGCGCTTCCGTCGCCGGAACGCCGAGGGGCGGGTTTCCCCGCCCCTCGGCTCGTTCACGTCTGCGCTACCGGCCTACTGGTCGCCCCAGTAGACGGCCGAGCTGAGCGCAGGCCACTCGCGCTCGGGGTCGGCCCGGTAGAGCGGGTTGTTCGCGAACACGGTCAGCCTCGCCGTGTCGGCGGTGTTCTTGCCGTGCGCCACGAGCGCGGAGCCCGGCGCGGAGGCCGACTGCGCGTCGAGGAGCCACAGCCCCGCCGCGAAGAAGCCGGTGAGCGGTAGCTTCGCGTCCACGGAGAAGCTCGCCGGCGTCGACGTGAACCACGTCGGCGGGTCGACGATCATCGTGTCGCGGGCCGGGTACGTGCCGACGATCGGGCTGTTCACGCCGCCCGTGTTGTCCCAGTACACGATGCCGCTGCGGCCCGCGCCCGTCCTGCTCGCGGGCGTGAGGCCCGTGACCTGGGTGCCGGTGACGAGGAAGTTCGCCCCGTTCGAGCCGGCGCCGACGTAGCCGCCGCCCGCGGCGAAGAACGCCGTGAGCCGGGCCCGTCCCGTTACGTTCGATGCAGCCGGGTACGCGCCGGTGTTGAAGATGACGTCGTAGCCCGCCAGCGGGTCGGTCGGAGCCGTGTTGATCGTATTGGTGGAGATCGGGTCGGCCTGGAACCCGAGGTTCCGGAGCGACCAGACGTCCTGGTTGACCGCGCCCGTGAGGACGGCGATCTTCGGTGCCGCGACCGGCTCGAGGCCGGCCGGGAGCGAGGAGGCGGACACCTTCGCGAACGAGATGCCCTTGCCCGAGCCTGCGGCGTCGAGCGCGGCTCGTGCGCTGGCGCCGAACACGATCGTGCCGGCCGGGAACGTCTGACCGCCGGCCGTGAACGACGCGGTTGCGAGCTGCGCCGCCGTCCCGCCCGTGAGGAGCCCGTTCAGGACCCGAACGGCGGAGGCGGAGTCGATGCGCAGGATGTAGCGGTCGGTCGAGGCGGGCTTCTTGTCCTTGCCCTTACCGTCCTCGACGCCGCCGCCCAGGGCGTTCGGCTTCTTGAGCTCGACCTTGTTCAGCTTCAGGTGCGAGCCGCGCGGGATCTGGACGACGTCCGCGCCCCAGAGCGCGCCGTGGCTCCAGGCGCCGGGCGGCGCGTAGAGCTGGCTGATGGAGGCCGAGATGTCGTCACCGATGTCGAGCGCGGTCTCCGCGAGGCCGCGGTGCGCCTGCTTCATGTCCACGACGTAGGAGCCCTTCTCGTACTTCTTGCCGCCGAAGGACAGGTCCTTCTTGAGCTCCCACACGCGGATCCCGTTGAAGAAGAGCCACCCCACGAGGCGATTCGCCTCGGCGTCGGAGCGCTGGCCTGCACCGACCGGGATGACGTAGGCATCCGGGTACTCGTGCATCCAGTTGTTCGCCACGTCGAACGGCGCCGGGCAGCACGCGGGTCGCGCCTCGCCGTGGACGCCGCGCCGGTAGATCTCGACCGTGTCCCACATGAGGTCGTGCCGGTTCGCGATGTCGAACTTGAGCGTCGACTCCGCGACCGTGTATTGCGCCGTCCGCGAGCCGATCCGGCCGCGCGGGAAAGGCAGCGTCGTGCCGGGCACGCCGCAGCTGGTGCCGGTCGAGTTGCACATCTCGACCGTCGATCCGTTCAGGCCGACGAGCTGCGAGTACATCGGCGTGTAGAACGGGCCCCAGTCGTCCCAGCCCTCGGCGACGGCCGGGCCGGGCGTGGTGCCGTCCGGGCAGATGCCGGACGGGGCGGAAGATCGCCGTCCGAGCACCAGTCGTTGATCGGCCGCGTGATCGCCATGCCAATCGCGTTCATCGCCGCCTCGTTCGCGTCGATGCGCGACTGGTTCCACTTGAGCCAGAGGTCGTAGTCGATGCCGGGGTTGTGCGGCTTCGTCGTCGCCTCGACGAGCGTCGGCGTAACGTAGCCGTGCTGGTCGAGGAGCTCCGGCGCGAGGTACTTCTGGATCTCGCGAATCGTGTTCTTCGTCTCCGACTGCGACTGCGTGAGCCAGTCGCGGTTCAGGTCGAAGTTGTTCGAGTTCGCGCGCTGGTTGAGGATGTGGCCGTCCGGGTTGTGGATCACGTCGAAGACGATGATCGAGTGGTCGAGGACGTCGTCCACCCACGGGTCCGTCCCGTACGGGGTCGTCGCGAGACGCTCGATCATGTTCAGGTCCGCGTCGATGCCCTCGGACTCGTTCCCGTGGATCCCGGCCTGGATGAAGAGCGGGATCTTGAAGTTCGCGCCCCAGTGGTCGAGAAGCCGCTGGGCCTTGTCCGGCTTAAGGAGCTCGGTGCGGCGGAGCTTCTTCCACCGGTCGTAATCGCGCCGCTGCGCCTTGGTGTCGCGGGCGTTGAAGACGACGATGTACATGTCCTTGCCGAGCGCGGACTGGCCGCTGACGTGGAACGTCATGCGGTTGCCGAGCTGGCGCGACTGGATGTCCTCGAGGGTGCACCCGATCGCGTACCACGGAATGTGCGGGTAGCTGCCGACCGGGTGGGTCGGCAGGCTCCCGTCTGGAAGCGCGGCGACCCCGTCGGGCTCAGGGGTGCCGCACCATGGGGGGCCGATGGCCGCTCCGGCAGTTCCCGCCGTGAGGAATGGGACGGCGAGGACGGCCGCGAGCACGAGCCACTTGCTCAATCGGCGTGTCACATGAACCTCCTGCTGATGGGTCAGGGCGTGTCGAACGGTGGAGCCGCCCCCTGGTCGAGTCCCGGCGACCGGCCGTTCGGCCCGCCGTTCATACGCCACCTTCGCCCAGGAGTCAAGAAACATCCCGAGGCCGATCCCAAGGTCTACAAATGCGAAGAACCGTGATACAAGTACGCGGTTTCTGCGGCTTTCTCAAGCCCCACCAGGGAGGGAACCATGAGAGGACGAAGGGCAGGCCGCCTCGCCGCTGCGCTTGCGACCGCGTTCTGCGCGCTCGCCGCCACCGGGACGGCCGCCGCGGTCGACCCGCCGAGCATCGTCGTCACGGACGGTGTGACCCAGCCGGTCTTCAGCTATTCGACCGCGATCCGCGAGCGCGTGTGGATCCCGGTGCCGGGCGTGGACCAGAACTCGGACGGCGTCGTCGACCGGGTTGCGGTGGACATCATCCGGCCGGAGGAGACGAACGCCGGGCTCAAGGTGCCGGCGATCATCGACACGAGCCCGTACTACACGTCGCTCGGCCGCGGCAACGAGTCCGAGTTCCTCCACAGCTCGTCCGCGACGCAGGCGGACAAGTTCCCTCTGTACTACGACAACTACTTCGTCCCGCGCGGCTACGCCTTCATCGCCGCCCAGGCGGTCGGAACCGGATGGTCGACCGGCTGCCCGCTCCACGGCGGCCCCGGTGACGTCGCAGGCTTCAAGGCCGTGATCGACTGGCTGCGCGGCCGCACGCCGGGCTACGACAGCCAGACGACGAGCGACACGCCCGTCACGGCCGATTGGGACAACGGCAAGAACGCCATGTTCGGGAAGTCCTACGATGGGACGTTCGCGAACGGCGTCGCCGCCACGGGCGTCGAGGGCCTGACGACCATCGTTCCGATCTCGGCGATCTCCGCCTGGTACGACTACTCCCGGTCGAACGGCATCCGCCTGAACACCGGGACGCACTACCCCGCGAACCTCTCGAACGCGATCACGCAGAACAGGCAGGTGTCGGACCTCGGCGTCGCGCCGCCGTCGAACAACGCGTCGTGCGCGGCCTCGCGGAGCGCGATGAGCCTGATCGACGGCGACGCGGACGGGAACATCAACACGTTCTGGGACGATCGCGACTACAACAAGAACGTCGGCAACGTGAAGGCGGCGGTCTTCGCGTCGCACGGCCTGAACGACGACAACGTCAAGCCGGACCACTTCTCCAAGTGGTGGGCCGGCCTCGCGGCGAACAACGTGCCGCGCAAGGTCTGGTTCACGCAGACCGGTCACGTGGATCCGTTCGACTACCGCCGCGCGACCTGGGTCTCGACGATCCACCGCTGGTTCGACTACTGGCTCCAGGGTGTCCCGAACGGGATCATGGACGAGCCCAAGGCCATGATCGAGACGGCGCCGAACGTCTTCGAGGACCAGCCCGACTGGCCGCTCCCCGGAACGAAGCCGATCAACGTGTTCCTCCGTGGCGGCGCCACTACGGCCGTCGCCGGGAACCTCGGCGTGAGCTCGGGCGGACCCCTCGCCACGCGGCTCCTCACCGACAGTCCGGGCCAGTCCGAGAACACGACGATCTCGAACCCAACCGGGTCGCAGACGAACCGGCTCGTGTTCCTCTCCCAGCCGCTCGCGGCGCCGCTCCGGCTCTCGGGCACGCCGATCGTGGACACGTTCGCGTCGTTCAACAAGACGTCGGCGAACGTCGGCACGCTGATCGTGGACTACAACGCGACCGCGTTCCCGAAGATCACGCGCAACGGCGAAGGGATCACGACGACGAGCACGTCCACGTGCTGGGGTGAGGCGTTCGGCATCGACGACGCCTGCTACTTCGAGGTGAACAAGCCCTCGACGAACGTGACGAGCTGGCGCGTCTCGAAGGGCGTCCTCGACGCGCAGAACCGGCTGTCGTACTTCACCGACACACCGCTGACCGTCGGCGCCAACACCGAGCTCAAGTACCCGACGCTGCCGACGGACTACACGTTCGCGGCCGGGCACCAGATCGGCGTCATCCTGGTGTCGAACTACGTGAGCTACTCGACGATCACGAACACGACAGCGCCGATTGCCCAGCTCACCGTGGACACCCAGCAGTCGAAGGTGATCCTCCCGATCGTGGGCGGCTACTCGGCCGCGGTCGCAAGCGGGATCACGGACTCCGTCGCGCCGGTGCTCCACCTGCCGGCGAACATCACAGTGGACGCGACCGGGCTCACGACGCCGGTCTCCTACACGGCCACGGTCACGGACGACGCCGACCCGAACCCGACGATCACGTGCACGCCGGCGTCGGGCTCGTCATTCCCGGTCGGCACGACGTTGGTCAGCTGCAACGGGCAGGACGGCGGCGGCAACACGGCGAGCGGTTCCTTCACGGTGACGGTGACGGACTCGACCGCCCCGACCTCGAACGCGACGCTCTCCGGCACGCCGATCCTCGGCTGGCTCCGGCCGCCGACGGCGACGATCACCGCGAGCGACGTCGCGCCGGGCCTCTCCGGCATCCAGAAGATCGAGTACCGGCTGGACGGCGGCGCGTTCCAGACGTACACCGCCCCGTTCGTCATCTCCGGTGACGGGCCGCGGCTCCTCGAGTACCGCGCCGTGGACAACGCCGGCAACGTGGAGGCGCTCCACTCGCTCGCCTTCAAGGTGGACGGCAACGCGCCGGTGACGACGCCGAGCATCGCGAACGGCGGGACGTACGCGACGCCGCTCATCGCGCTCGACTCGACCGACGGGCTTGGCTCGGGCGTCGCGGCGATCCAGTACACGGTGGACGGCGGTGGGACCGTCTCCTACGACGGCCCGTTCTACGTCACGGGCGACGGCTCGCACACGGTCACGTTCCGAGCCGTCGACCTGACCGGCCTCGTCGAGACGACGAAGACGCTGACCTTCAGCGTCGACGCGACGCCGCCCGCGACCAAGGCGACGCTCTCGCCGGCGGCCGGGCTCGACGGGTTCTACGACTCGCCGACGACGGTGACCCTCTCCGCGAACGACTTCAACGGAGCGGGGATCGCGTCGATCGAGTACCTCCTCGACAGCGGAGCGTGGACGACGTACGGCGGGCCGATCGCCGTCACCGGCGACGGGTCGCACACGATCCAGTTCCACGCGACGGACGCGATCGGCAACGTCGAGGCCGTGAAGACGAAGTCGTTCACGATCGACGCGACCGGGCCCGCGATCTCGATCACGGCGCCGACGGCCGGCGGGGAGTACCCGCTCGGCTCGAGCATCGCGTCGTCCTTCAGCTGCACCGACGCCGTCTCGGGCGTCGCGGGCTGCCTCGGGCCGAGCGTCTTCATGACGAGCCCGGTCGGCAACCATACGTTCACCGTCACGGCGACCGACAACGCCGGCAACACGACGTCGGTGACGCGGACGTACCACGTCTACTACGGCGGCTTCGCCTGGGTGCGGCACGGTGACCGCGAAGCAGAACAAGACCGCCGCGGTGAAGTTCACGCTGGCCGGCGCCGACCGGGGCCTCGGGATCCTTGCCGCGGGCTCGCCGACGTCGCGCCAGGTGGACTGCACGACCGGCTCGCCGCTCGGCGCGCTCGCGCCGACGTCCGGCAGCCTGTCGTTCTCCGGCGGGACGTACACCTACTCGTGGAACGTGGGGAGCTGGCGGAACACCTGCCGCCAGTTCGTCCTCACGCTGGGCGACGGGACCGAGCACGTCTTCACGGTCCACGTCGGGTAGCTCTCGATAAGCGCGGCGCGGCCCCTCTTCGCAGGGGTCGCGCCGCGCCGTGGACCGAACCGCGGCGTCCGGCGCGGCGAATCTCCGAGTGAGTACGCTGGGACGTTCCCGCACGAGGAGTCCACGCTGCCGCCCGCGTCCACCGATAGCCGGACCGCGCTCGCGACGGAGCTCGACGCCGCGCGGCACTCGACGATCGCGCTGCTCGCCCCGTTCGACGACGAGGAGCTCCAGACGCAGTGGTCGCCGCTCCAGTCGCCGCTCGTGTGGGACCTCGCGCACATCGGCTACTTCGAGGACGTCTGGATCGGCCAGCGGCTCGGCGGCCTGCCGCCGCTGCTCGCCGAGGGCGACGACCTCTACGACGCGTTCGCCCACGAGCGCGCGGGCCGCGGCGAGCTGCCGCTCCTCGACCCCGCCGCCGCGCGCGACTACCTGGAGCGCGTCCGCGACCGGACGCTCCGAACGCTCGAGGACGCGCCGCTCGACGGCGACGACCCGCTCCTCCGGCGCGGCTTCGCCTTCGGCCTCGTCGTCCAGCACGAGCGCCAGCACCAGGAGACGCTGCTCCAGACGATCCAGCTCTCCGGGCTTCCGCACCCCGGCGGTGCGCCTGCGCCCGTGGCCTCGTCCGGCGAGACCGTCGTCGAGGCCGGCACGCGCGCGGTCGGCACGGACGACGCGCCGTGGGCCTACGACAACGAGCGGCCCTCACACGCGGTCGAGCTCGGCGCGTTCGCGATCGACGTGCGCCCGGTGACGACGGTCGAGTTCGGCGGCGTTCATCGAAGCGGGCGGCTACGCCGACGAGCGGCTCTGGTCGGACGAGGGCCTCGCCTGGCGCGCCGCCGAGAACGCGACGGCCCCGCTCCACTGGGAGGACGGAACCGTCAAGCGCTTCGGCCGCGACGAGCCGCTCGACCCGGACGAGCCCGTGCAGCACATCTCGTTCCACGAGGCCGAGGCGTACGCGCGCTGGGCGGGCAAGCGCCTGCCGACCGAGGCCGAGTGGGAGACCGCCGCCAAGGCGGGGGCGATCGACGGGATCGGCGAGGTCTGGGAGTGGACGAGCTCGCTCTTCGGCGGCTACCCGGGCTTCAGCGCCTTCCCGTACCCCGAGTACTCGGAGGTCTTCTTCGGCGACGAGTACCGGGTGCTGCGCGGCGGCTCCTGGGCAACGCATCCGCTGGTGGCTCGCCCGACCTTCCGGAACTGGGACTACCCGATCCGCCGGCAGATCTTCGCCGGCCTGCGCTGCGCGCGCGACGCATGAGCGAGACCGCCGCCGCACCGACGATCGACGTCCTGCTCGGCCCGCAGGACCGCCAGGCCGCCCTCGAGCACGACGTCCGCGAGGGCCTCACCGCGACGCCGAAGCGCATGCCGCCGAAGTGGCACTACGACGAGGAGGGCTCCCGGCTCTTCTCGCTCATCACCGAGCTGCCCGAGTACTACCTCACGCGCCGCGAGCGCGAGATCCTCGAGGCGCACGCGGACGACATCGCCCGGGAGTCCGGCGCCGACACGCTGGTGGAGCTCGGCGCCGGGACCTCGCAGAAGACACGCCTCCTCCTCGATGCCATGCGCGACGCCGGCCTGCTTCGGCGCATCGTCCTGCTCGACGTGGACGAGGCGACGCTCCGGATGAGCGCGGCCGCGCTCGCGGACGAGTACGCCGGCGTCGAGGTCTGCGGCGTCGTGGGCGACATCCAGCGCCATCTCGGCGAGCTGCCGCGCGGCGGGCGGCGGATGATCGCGTTCCTCGGCTCGAGCATCGGCAACTTCCTGCCGGAGGAGCGCGCCGAGTTCCTCGCCGCGCTCTACGCCGTCGATGGATCGCGGGGAGACGTTCTTGCTCGGCGCTGACCTGGTGAAGGATCCCGAGCGCCTCGAGGCCGCCTACGACGACGCGGCCGGCGTCACCAGGCGCTTCTCGCTCAACCTTTTGCACGTCCTGAACAAGGAGCTCGGCGCCGACTTCGACGTCTCCCTCTGGCGCCACGTCCCGCGCTGGGACGCCGAGCGCGAGCTCATGGACATCCGCCTCCGCTCGGTCGCCGAGCAGGTCGTCTACTTCCCGACGCTCGACCTCGAGGTGCGCTTCGCAGAGCGCGAGGAGCTCCACACGGAGATCAGCGCGAAGTTCCGCCGCGAGCCCCTCGAGCGGGAGCTCGGCGAAGCGGGTCTCGAGCCGCGTGCGTGGTGGACGGACGAGGGCGGCGACTTCGCGGTCTCGCTCTCGCTCGCGCTCTAGCCGACCGCCTCGAAGCGCCGCGCCACCTCAGGCCAGTTCACGACGTTCCACCAGGCCGTGAGGTAGTCGGGCCGGCGGTTGCGGTACGTGAGGTAGTAGGCGTGCTCCCAGACGTCGATGCCGAGGAGCGGCGTGTCGCCCTGCATGATCGGCGAGTCCTGGTTCGGCGTCGAGTACACGGCGAGCCCGGTGCCGTCGTGGACGAGCCAGCTCCAGCCGGAGCCGAACCGCTTGACGCCGGTGTCGTTCAGGAGCTCCTTGAGCGCGTCGACCGAGTCGAACGTGTCGGCGATCGCCTGGGCGAGCGCGCCCTCGGGCTCGCCGCCTCCGTCGGGGCTCATGATCTCCCAGAAGAGCGAGTGGTTGGCGTGCCCGCCGGCGTTGTTGCGGACGGCGGCCTGCTTGTCCTCGGGCAGCACGCTCGAGGTTCGTGAGGACGTGCTCGATCGGCTTGTCCGCGAGCTCGGTGCCCTCGAGCGCCTTGTTCGCGTTGTCCACGTACGCCTGGTGGTGCTTGTCGTGGTGGAGCTGCATGGTCTCCGCGTCGATCGTCGGCGCGAGCGCGTCGTAGTCGTACGGCAGCGGGGGAACCTCGAACGGCATGGCTACTCCTCTCTCGTCTTCGTCGCGAGCAAGGCTACAAGCCGCTCGGCGTACCGGGGAGCCGTCGGCTCGTCCTCGTGCTTGAAGTAGCCGAAGACCTCGATCCCGGCGGCGAGCAGCGGGCGGATCTCGTCCGGCGAGCGCCGTCAGGCCGGCGTCGTCGTAGGGCGGGTCGCGGAAGCGCAGGTAGCGGAAGGACGCGGCGCCGCCGAGCGCGCCCACGCGGGCGGCGCCGTGCTCGTCGAGGCGCGCCTGCACCTCGCGGTCGTCCCAGGAGTCGTGGCGGAAGTCGAGCGCGATCCGGATCTCCCGGTCGAGCGAGCCGAGGAGCAGGAGCAGGTAGCCGTCGTCGCGGGCCTGCGGCACCTTGACCCGGACCGGCCCGAGCCGGTCGCCGAGCCGCCGCACGGCGGTCACGAACGTCTCGAGCCCCTCGACGCGGCCGGTGAAGCGGCGGCTCATCGTCACCGCGAAGCGGAACCCGGGCGGGGTCTGGGCTGCCCAGCGCTCGAACTGCGCATCCTCCGGCAGGCGGTAGAAGGTGTTGTTCAGCTCGACCGTCGCAAGGCGCCCGGAGTAGAAGCCGAGGAAGTCCTCGGGCTTCGCGTCGGCGGGGTAGAACCCGCCCTTCCAGGACGGGTAGGAGAATCCCGATGCGCCGACATGGGCCGGCGCTAGACTCGCTCGCGTGACGGTCACGACCGACGTGATACCCGAGAACACCATCGAGGTGCTCGACCACGGCTTCGTCCGGCTGGACGATTCGATGGCGAGCGACCTCTCTGTCGTGAACGCCGCGCGGGTCAGCTTCGCCCGACGCAAGGACGTGATGGACGAGTCCGACGAGGGCCTGATCCGTTTTCTCATGCGGGACAGGCACGGCACGCCCTTCGAGCACAACGCCTTCCGGTTCCACATTCGCTGCCCGATCTTCGTCGCGCGCGAGTGGATGCGGCACCGCGTCGGGTCGTTCAACGAGTTCTCGATGCGCTACGCCAAGGCGACCGACGACTTCTACGTGCCCGAGGCCGACGACGTGCGGTCGCAGGTCGGCAAGCCGGGCGCGTACTCGTTCGAGCCGGTCTCGCCCGAGCTCGCCGAGCAGACGCGCGAGGAGCTCCGCGCCGTCTACGAGCACGCCTTCGAGACCTACGAGCGGCTCGTCGAGGCGGGCGTCGCCCGCGAGCTCGCCCGGTCGGTGATGCCGGTCGGCGCCTACACCGAGTTCTTCTGGACGGTCAACGCGCGCTCGCTCATGAACTTCGTCTCGCTCCGCGCGGCGGAGACCGCCCAGCGCGAGATCCGTCGCTACGCCGATGCCTGCGAACGCTTCCTCGCCGAGGCGATGCCGGTCACGCACGGCGCCTTCGTAGCGGCCGGCCGCGTCGCTCCTTAATCGAACCCGACCCGGAACGAAGCCTTGAGCCCTCGGGCCGCGCTGGACGCTGCGAGGACGGCGTCCTCGGTCGCGCCCGTAGCCTCCGGCTACGAACGCGACGCTGCGTCCTTGCCTCGCACCGCCCATCGCACCCCGAGAGCGAAGCGTCATTCCGGGCCGGGTTCTTAAGCGAAGCGCAAGCGAGCGGCAAGCAAACGCGCCAATTCCCGGCAGCGTTCTGCACACCTTTCGCAAGCGTTCGTCGCAGGCTCTAGGACGCTCGCCCAGACCGGCGTAGCTTCGCCCACGTTCGCATCGTCGGTCGGGCCGCGCGCCCAGTGATCGCGCGGCCCCGGGGAAAGGAGCAGGTCGTGCGTGTGCTTCTCGCTCTCTCGATCGTCGTGCTCGCCGCGCTGGGGCTCTCGGGCCAGGCATTCGCCGGTGACAAGGCGGCCAAGAACAGGGCCGTCTCGGTCGTCGCCGGAA
This sequence comes from uncultured Actinomycetes bacterium, assembly GCA_963720515.1. Classification (GTDB taxonomy): domain Bacteria; phylum Actinomycetota; class Thermoleophilia; order Gaiellales; family Gaiellaceae. The sequence continues at coordinate 2,242,821 of OY970397.1, forward strand.
CGGACGAGCTCACCGCCTCCGGCACGTGGCAGGCCTTCGACGCCACGAAGATCCGGCTCGCGACCGCGTCCGGCTGCAGGACGGCCCGCGCCTGGGTCGGCATGAAGAACCTCATCGGGAACCTCCTCTGGAAGATGACCCAGAAGCTCTCGTGGTGCTGGCGGGCGGGTCACGTCACGTCGGCCACGCGGCGCTGCCGGGGGACGTCCGTCGACGTCTACTTCCCGCTCTGGGACTTCAAGGAGTACATCGCCTGCGACTGGGGCGGTGGGGTCGGCAAGCGCTCGGTCCGCCGCTGGCGGCAGGGCAAGTTCCAGCTCTGCATCACCTTCTGCGTCCAGACGAAGACGCCGTGGGTGAACGTGCGCGGCACCGGCCAGGGCTTCTTCCACTGGAACTACGGCGGCGTCTAGGGGCTAGAGCCGAGGGCGGCCGGGGTCACCCCTCCGGCGCCGGCCGCCCGGCTCTAGATGTCCGCCTTGAGGAGCCAGGGCGGGTCCTCGGGGCGCGGCTGGTTCGGGAACCGCGCGGTCACCACCCAGGCGTCGTAGTCGGCGAGGCGGTAGGAAACCGTCCACTCGGCATCGGTCTGGCCGGGGCCGACCGAGAACGTGCCGCAGGTCGCGGCGTAGTCGCGGCCCTTCGCGAGCCAGAGGATGTAGTAGCCGCCGCTCGGTAGCTGCTTCAGGCCGGAGACGCGAAGCCGGAGCGTGCGGTTGCCGTTCGCGTCCGCGGGCCCGAGTTTGATGAGCGCCGAGGCGCCCGCCGCGTTCTTGGTCGCCTGCATCGTGATCGCGGCCCTCGCGTCGAACCCGCTGCCGCCCGTGAGCTGCGTGCCGAGGACGAAGCTGCCCGCAGCGAGGGCAGCGCCGATCGCGACGGCGACCGTCACGCGCCGGCGGGTCCAGAGGCGGACCGGCTCGCGCGGAGGCGGGGCGTGGTGGAGGCTCGGCGGAAGCTCCGGCGGCGGGCCCGGCACCGAGCGGAGGATGCCGTCGATGCGCTCGAGCTCGGCGAGCTCCTCGGGAGCGGCGTCGTCGACGAGCTCCGAGAGCGGCGCCGGGCGGCGACCCTCCGGGGCGGAACGCCCCTCGATCATTCCCGTACCTCCTCGAGCAGGCCGGCGAGGCGGGCCAGTCCCGCGCGCGTCCGGGTCTTGACCGTCCCGAGCGGTACGTCGAGGTAGCTGGCCACCTCGACCTGGGAAAGGCCGCTCCAGTAGGCGAGCTCCAGCACCACGCGCTCGCGTTCGGGGAGCCGTTCTAGCGCCGAGTGGACGCGCCACGAGAGCCAGCTCGCCTCGGCGATCGCGTCGGGCCCGTCCTCGCCCGAAGGAATGTCGGGTGCCTCGGCGGCCGGCTCGACGCGCTGCCGTGCCCGATCGATGATCGCGTGGCGCGCCACGGCGTAGAGCCACGCGGAGGCGCTGCCGCGGTCCTGGCGGTAGCTCTTGGCCGAGCGCCAGACCGCCGCGAACGTGTCCTGGGTCGCGTCCTCGGCGCGTCCGTTGTCGCCGAGCTGGCGGAGCGCCATCGCGAGCACCGGCCGCGCGAAGCGCCGGTAGAGCTCCTCGAAGGCCGCGCGGTCGCCTTGCCCCGTGCGCTCGATGAGGACGGCGTCCCGTTCGGTTGCCGCCATGTTGGCAATAGCCATACCTGCGTGCGATACGGAACTCAAGGGTCGGACGGATTGCGCCTATGGAGCATGCGGCCTCCGTCCACCACGATCGTCGTGCCCGTGACGAAGGGCGCTTCCACGAGATAGAGGAGCGCGCCGGCCACGTCGTCCGGCGATCCGACCCGGCCCAGCAGGGTCTCCGCGGCGCGCCGCTCCTCCTGCTCCGGCTTGACCGCCACCGGCCCCGGGGCGATGCCGCAGACGCGGACGTCCGGTGCGAGCGCGCGGGCGAGCACGCGGGTCAGCATCGCCTCGGCCGCCTTCGCCGCCGCGTGGGGCGCGAAGAGCGGCCACGGGTCGTAGGCGGCGACGTCCTCGACGAGGACGAGCAGGCCGAGCTCGGAGCGGGCGAGGTGCGGGGCCGCGGTCTGCGCGACGAAGAACCCGCCCTTCGCCGTCGCGCCGAACGCCTCGTCCCAGTCCTCCTCGGTCACGTCGGCGACCTCGCGGGGCTCGAACCCGGCCGACGCCGCATGGACGACGAGGTCGAGCCCGCCGAGGTCCGCTGCCGCCTGCTCCACGAGCCCACGCGCTCCCGCGGCAGTCGCGAGATCGCCGTCGGCACGCCCCGCGGCGAACACGCGGAACCCGGCTTCCTCGAGCCGCTCGGCGAGCACGCGGCCGACCCGGCCGGTCCCGCCGGTGACGAGCGCAGCGCCACGGGAGTCGTTCACGGGTAGCACGATAAGCTCACGCGGACGTCGAGGAAGGAGAACGAGAGGAACCATGGCCACGCTTGCGTTCAACCACGAGGAGATCGCGCCGCGCTCCTTGAAGCCGGAGCTCCTCGAGCTCGACGGCATCTCGCGCGCCGCGGTCGAGGCGCACTACAAGCTGTACCAGGGCTACGTCGCGAAGCGGAACGAGATCCTCGGCAAGCTCGCGGAGGTCGATCTCTCGGCCGCGAACCAGGTCTACTCGGAGCTCCGCGCGCTCAAGGTCGACCTGTCGTTCGCCGTCGGCGGCGTGAAGAACCACGAGCTCTACTTCGAGCACCTCGGCGGCGGAGGGGGAGATCCCGACGGCGCGTTCGCTGTGCTCGTCGACCGCGATTTCGGCGGCGCCGCGAACTGGCGCGCGGACCTCAAGGCGACGGGGATGGCGGGCCGTGGCTGGGCCTGGACGGCCTACGACTGGGACGAGCGCCGGCTCTTCAACTACATCGGCGACGCCCAGAACACGTTCCCCGTCTGGAACGCCACGCCGCTCGTGGCGCTCGACGTCTACGAGCACGCGTACTTCCTCGACTACCAGACCGACCGGGGCTCCTACATCGACGCGTTCTTCGACAACCTGGACTGGAACGTCGTGAACGCCTGGGTCGCCGGCTACCGGATCGAGCCCTAGCCCGGCCATGTCGGTCGAAGACGTCGGGCTCGTCGCGCTCGGCTACCTGCTCGGGTCGCTGCCCTTCGGCTACTGGATTCCGCGCGTCCTCGTGGGCACGGACATCCGCACGGTCGGGAGCGGCGGGACCGGCGCGACGAATGTCTGGCGGGCGTTCGGGTTCAAGCTCGGCCTGACCGTCGCCTTCCTCGACATCGCCAAGGGCGCGGCCGCCGCGCTGATCGCCCGCTACTTCGCGGATGATCTGGTTGCAGTCCTCGCCGGCCTCGCCGCCATGCTCGGCCACGCGCGGCCGATCTTCCTGCGCTTCGCGCCCGGAGGGAAGGCGGTCGCGACGCTCGGCGGCGTCGGGCTCGCGCTTGCGCCGCTCGCCACGCTCTCGGCCGCCGTCGTCTGGATCGTGGTCTTCCTCGTGTTCCGCTACGCCTCGGTCGCGTCCATCGCCGCCGCCGTCGCGCTCCCCGTGCTCGCGTTCGTCTTCGACGCCTCGACCCCCGTGCTCGTCTTCACGATCGCCGCGGGGGTCGCCGTGATCGCGCTGCACCACAAGAACATCCGACGCCTGCGCGCCGGGACGGAGCACCGGATCCGGCTACGCCGCCGGGCCGTCGCGGCCTAGCCCAAGCCATTCCTCGAGCTCGGTGCGATGCGCCGTCGGCTCGCCGCTCGCGAGCTCCGCGCGCAGCTCCCCGACCGTGCCGGTGCGCTCGGCGAGCACCTCGTGGTCGTGGATCGTCTCGAAGTTCACCTGGCGGGCCGAGAGGAAGTCGGCGTCCGCGAGCTCCGGGTAGCGCTCGAGCGCGCCCGCGAGCATGAGCCGGACGGAGTCCTCGACGAACCGCGGCGTGAGGTGCGCGTGCTCGACGACGAAGAGCTCGTCGGGCCGCTTGAGGAGCGCGTAGATCGGCGAGCTCATGGACTCCTCCACGAGCTCGACGAGATCCTGCGCGTCCACGCGGAGCTCGGAGCCGAGGACGAGCGTGCCGCGGCCGCGCTGATTGTGCGTCGCGATCGGGACGAGCTCGAGGATCCGCTCGACGTCCACGGAGTCGAATCCGGCGTCGCCGAGCCGCTCGACCGCCTGCGTCCGCACGAGCCCCTGCGCGCACGGGCACGCGTTGATGCCGGTCGCCTCGACGCCGACCGCGCGGCGCGAGCCTTCGGGCGTCGCGGCGGCGATGCCGAGGAGCGTCACGAGCTCCTGGGTCTCGAGCCCCGTCACCGGCGTCCGGCGCTCCAGCGGGTAGCGCGCGCGGATCCGCACCTCGGCGCGGCAGGCGCGCTGGCGCTCGACGATGTGGACGGCGATGTGCTCGGCGAGCCGCTCGACCAGGAAGCTCGACGGGATGACGACCTCGTCGATCGCCTGCTCGAAGAGTTCCGGGAAGCGCGACATGTGCGCGCCCTTCTGATCCGAGTCGAGGTCGACGACGCAGTCGATCGTCGCCGAGACGAACGCCGACTGGCCGGCGTGCTCCATCCGGATCGCCTTCTCGACGCCGGTCACGCCCACGCGCGAGAGGCCCAGCCGCACGTCGGGCGGCGAGGACTGCAGATCGGGCGCCGGCGCTAGTCTCTCGGCCACGTGGCAACCGTACCAGCGTGCCCATGAGCGACGAGACGCGCTTCACCAAGATCGTCGCACTCGCCTGCCACGACCTCCGCACGCCGCTCGCGACCGTGCACGGCTTCGCGCGCACGCTCGCGCGCGAGGATCTCGGCGAGCCGGCCGGCCGCTACGTCGGGATGATCGAGGCCGCGTCCGACCAGATCTCGGAGCTCCTCGACGAGCTGACGCTCGTGACGCGGATCCAGGCGGGCCGCTTCGAACCGCGGCTCGAGACCGTGGACTCGCTCGAGCTCGCGCAGGCCGCCGCCGCCGAGCTGGGCGGCGAGGGGATCGCCGTCGAGGGCGAAGGGGCGCCGGTCGCAGTCGAGGTGGACTCGACGCGCAGGGCGATCCGCCAGCTCGCCCGCGCCACGCGCCGGCACGGCGGCGTCGACTCCGTCACGGTCACGGTGCGCGGCGCCGAGCTCGATCTCACGCCGCTCGCCGGCACCGCCCCGGGCGTCGTGACGGGGGAGGACCTCCGCGAGCTGGGCGCGGCGGCCGCGGTCGACCTCGTGGGCGCAATCGGCGGCTCCGTCACGGCCGACGGCGAGCGGCTCGTCGTGCGGCTGCCGAACTAGGAGGGCTTGCCGAAAGGACCGCTGAGCCGCAGGGCCGCGCTGAACGGCGCGAGGACGGCGTCCTCAGTCGCGCCCGTACCACCGGTACGAACGCTCCCTGCGTCCTTGGCTCGCACCGCCCATCGCACCCCTGCGACGAGCGCCTCGTTTCGCCAAACCCTCCTAACGGCCGGCGGCGCGGATCGTCTCGAGCACGTGCTCCTCGTTTCCCTCGAGGAGCGAGTCGACGATCCGGTGGGTTCCCGTCAGCCCGTCGCGGCGCTGGAGGACGGCGTCGAGCGCCTGCGCGTCGAGCCCGGCCTCGCGGGCCGCCGCCATGACGCGCTCGACCGCGGGAATCGGCCGCCCGTTGCGGTCGAACTGCCAGGCCGGGTAGACCCAGTCGGTTCCGTCCGCGTCGGCGGGCACCGCGAGCAGCTCGCCCGAGCGGCGGCGCACGTCGAGCTTGCGCGGCTCGATCCCGAGGCGGGAGGCGAGCCAGGCGCCGGTGTAGGCGGGCTCGTCGGAGCGGACGGTCGGCATGCCTTCATTCTCCCACGGAGCGGAAGCCCCGGCCGCTGCGACGACCGGCCGGGGCAATCGAGACGGGCTAGGCCTTCGCGGCGGCGAGGCCGCCGATCGCCGGGGCCGGGTCGTACGTGGGGGTGTAGCCGGCGAGGCGTCCGACCGGGGCGCCGAGCGCGAGGGCCATGCGCTGGAGGAAGGCGGGCGGGAACGGAAGCCGCACGTCGTCGAAGTGCTCGTTCGCGATCACGGCGAGGCGGAGCGGGTTCGGCATGCCCTTCTTGTTCGTCTTGCCGTCGGCGGCGAGGGAGAACATCGTGTCGATCAGCCGCTCGAACTGGAGGGCGGGGCGAACGGTGGTCACGAACCGGGCGGGCGTCGAGCCGGCGTTCCAGAACTTGTGCGCCGTGCCGGCCTCGACGAGGACGGACTCGCCGGCGCGCTTCTCGACCGTCTTGCGGCCGAGCTTGAACGCGACGGTGCCCTCGAGCACCTCGAAGAGCTCGGTCTGCATGGGGTGGACGTGGGCCGCGGCGACGGCGCCGTCCGGCTGGATCGTGCACTCGACGACGACGGACTCGCCGCCGGTGTCGCGCGAGGTCTTCAGGAAGCGAAGGCGCTCACCCGTGATCGGGTTCTCGATGGTGTCGCCGGTGCAGATCATGTCTATGGGCTCCTTTGGTCTCAGGGGGTGACGCATCGGAGCTTGGACGGGCGGTCGCGTCGCGGGAATGCGGCCCGCGCGAGACTTGAGGTGGTGCTACCCACCCGCGGGCCCTGGGGAGAACTCTCAGCGCATTCGGCACGGTCCGCGACAGACATGTGCGCATTTCGGCGATAGGCTCGAGCCAGGTGGGTTGGGTTTGGGAGCCCGTGTCAGACGCGCCCGTGCGCGCGGGTAACCCTCAGCGCAAGAGGCGCGAGAGTCGCCGGTCCTTGAGCGTCCGGCCGCCGGTCTGGCACGTCGGGCAGTAGAAGATCGTGTGCTCCTCGAAGTCCACGCGGGCGATCGGGGTGCCGCACTGCGGGCACGGCTCGCCGAGCCGCTTGTGGATCCGGAAGGCCTTCGCGTCCTTGACGCCGCGCTCGCGGAGCTCGAGCCCCTCCTCCAGGACCTCGTCGATCGCCACCGAGAGCCGCTCGACCTCCTCGTCCGTGAGCTCGGTCGTGAGCGCGTAGGGCGAGAGCTTGGCGCGGAGCAGGATCTCGTTGTCCCACGCCCGCCCGATGCCCGCGATGAGCCGCTGGTCGCGCAGCGCCGCGTGCAGGCGCCGCGAGTCGCCGCGCAGGATCTCGCCCAGCCGCTCCGGCCCGAGACCGACCGCCTCCGGGCCGAGATGGGCGAGCTCATCGTCGATCACCTCGGGCCGGTAGAGGCCGACCTTCGCGCGCTTCTTCGCGCCCGCCTCCGTCAGCACGAGCGCCGCGCCGTCCTTGAAGTTGAGCTGGAACGCGGGCTTGGCCGACCGCTTGCCGCCGGGCTCGGACCATGAGAGCCGCCCGGCCGACATGAGGTGGATGTGCAGAACGAGGTCGCCGGTGTCGGTGGGGAAGAGCAGATGCTTTCCGCGGCGCCGCACGCCGCCGAGCGTGCGCCCCTCGAGCGCCGTCAGCGGCGGATCGAAGGTCTTGACCGTCGCGACGTGCATCGGCCCGGCGCGCTCGACGGGCGCCGCGCGAACCTGCTCGTCGAGCGAGCGGCGGAGCGCTTCGACTTCGGGGTATTCCGGCATCTAGGGTCCTCGGCGATGGCCGATCCGATCAGGGTAGTCGTCCAGCGTGGAGACACGGTCGAGGCGGAGCACGTGGTCCACGCCGTCGCCGTGCGCGACGGGCAGGTGACCGACTCGGCCGGCGACCCGGGGCTCGTCACGTTCATGCGCTCGTCGGCGAAGCCGTTCCAGGCGCTTCCGCTCGCGCGCGAGGAGCGCGACTTGCCCGACACGGAGCTCGCCATCGCGTGCGCCTCGCACGACGGGCTCCGCCGAGCACCTTGCCGCCGTCGAGGCCCTGCTCGCCCGGGCGCATGCGACGGCCGACGACCTCGAGTGCGGTCTCGACCCAGAGTCGAAGCTCCGCCACAACTGCTCGGGCAAGCACGCCGGCATGCTCCTCCACGCGCGCACGCGGGGCTGGCCGCGCGCGGGTTACCGGCTCGCCGGCCATCCGGTGCAGGAGGAAGGGCTGGCGCTCGTAGCCGAGGCCGCCGGCGTGGCGCCCGATCAGATCCCGACCGCCGTGGACGGGTGCGGCGTCGTCACGTTCGCCCTGTCGCTCGAGGCCATGGCGCGCGCGTTCGCACACCTCCTCTCCGACGACCTCGACGGAGCCGGGCGGGTGGTGCACGCGATGCGAGACAACCCGGTGCTGATCGGCGGCCCCGCGGCGGCCGACACCGCCCTCATGCAGGCGGTTCCCGGCGCGATCGCCAAGCGCGGGGCCGAAGGCCTCATGTGCCTCGGGCTCGCGGACGGAACCGGCGTCGCGGTCAAGGTCGAGGACGGCGCGAACCGGGCGGCCGGGCCCGCTGCGGGCCTCTTCCTCGGCCTCGGCGAGCGCCTCGCCACGTCGGTTATCAACAGCCGCGGTGAGCAAGTGGGGCGGGTTTTCCCCAGGTCCTGAATTCGAGTACCGGTTTTCCCCAGGTCGGTGTACCATTCGCCCCTCGCGCGGGCGCGCGGTGAGCCGGGGGAAAGGAAGACTCGCCGGCTCTTTTCGTTCCACTCGGTCCGGTCGGTAACGAAAGAAGGCGAGGTCGAATGCTCACGGTCGACATCACGCTCCCCGACATCGAGGAGTTGCAAAAGCTCGTTGTCGAGGGGCAGGAGAAGGGCTTCCTGACCTACGACGAAATCGTCGCCGGACTCGAAGAGGTCGACCTCACCAAGGAGCAAGTCGAAGACTTCTACACCTACCTGATCGACCACGGCGTCGAGCTCATGGAAGGGCGGGAGCACAAGACGCCGCCCCACGAGCAGCCTTCGCTCGGCGAGGACGAGAAGACGCCGCCCAAGCTCGACCTCACGGTCGAGCCCTCGCTCGACTCGCTCCGCCTCTACCTCCGCGAGATCGGCAAGGTACCGCTCCTCACCGCCGACCAGGAGGTCTACCTCGCCAAGCGCATCGAGCGCGGCGACATGGCGGCGAAGACGCAGATGACCGAGGCGAACCTCCGCCTCGTCGTCTCGATCGCGAAGGCCTACCTGGGCCGCGGCCTTTCCTTTCTCGACCTGATCCAGGAGGGCTCGCTCGGCCTGATCCGCGCGGTGGAGAAGTTCGACTACCGCAAGGGCTACAAGTTCTCGACGTACGCGACGTGGTGGATCCGCCAGGCGGTCACACGGGCCATCGCGGACAAGGCGCGCACGATCCGGATCCCGGTGCACATGGTCGAGAAGCTGAACAAGGTCGTGCACATCGAGCGCCAGCTCGTCCAGCGCCTCGGCCGCGAGCCGCGCCCGGACGAGATCGCCGAGGAGCTCGAGATCCCGACCGAGGAGGTGCGCGAGATCCTCCGCATGGCGCAGCTCCCCGTATCGCTCGAGAAGCCGATCGGCGAGGAGGAGGAGTCCGAGCTCGGCGACTTCGTCCAGGACGAGCAGGCCGAGTCGCCGTTCGACTCCGCCTCGCTCCACCTGCGCCGCGACGACATCGATCGCGCCCTCGGCTCGCTCCCCGACCGCGAGCGCAAGGTGATCGAGCTCCGGTTCGGGCTCTCCGGCGACCAGCCGCAGACGCTCGAGGAGGTCGGCCGCGCGTTCGGCGTCACGCGCGAGCGCATCCGGCAGATCGAGAACCACACGTTGAAGAAGCTCGAGGGCCTGCCCGAGGCGCAGGCGCTCAAAGACTGCATGTAAGCGAGACCTGCGGACGCGTCTGACTGCGTGCCTGGCGCGGCGCGGCTTCGGCGCGTGTCCCTTCCGGACACGACACGTTGCCTGGCACCGGGCCACGTCTCCGAGGGACGACGCCGTTCGGGCGTGTCCACCTCGGCCATGGCAGGGATCAGACCCCTGACATGGCGCCAAAGGACGTGGCCGGCTAGAGGTCGCCCGAGGTGATTCGGAGCTCGTAGTGCGCCGAGCGCTCGTCGAAATGCGCGAGGAGCTCGCGCGCCTCGGGCGGGACGACCGCAACCTCGTAGTCCTCGCCGGCGAAGGCGCGGACCGCGTCGAGCGAGTCGAACACGGTGAGCGTCACGAACTCGACCTCGTCGCCCGACTCGCGGCGCAGGAGGTGCGCACCGCGGAAGCCGTCGATCCGGTCGATCCCCGGCAGGATCTCGGAGCGGAGGAGCGCCTCGTAGGCGTCGGCGTTCTCCGGCGCCGTCCAGCCGTGCCAGATCCGGCCGATCACTCGGCGGTCTCGGCCTCGTCCACCCGCTCCCACGCGACGAAGAGCTTGCAGTGCGGGCACTTGAACCCGGCGTAGCGCGCGGCGTCGCCGGTGATCGCCTCTTGCTCGAACGTCTTGCCGCAGTGCGGGCAGGCGATCTCGTACACGGCACCGGCGCGGGGCGTCTCCTCCATCCGCCCAGGATAGAGAATGCCGGGATGCGTCCCGAGCGCCGTATCGCCCTCGTCTCGATCGTGGCCGCGGTCGTGCTCATCGTGGTCAAGCTCGCGGCCGGGCTCGCGTCCGGAAGCCTTGGCCTGCTGTCCGAGGCCGCCCACTCGGGGACCGACCTCGCCGCGGCGATCCTGACCTTCTTCGCCGTCGGCGTCGCCGTGCGCCCGGCCGACCCGGGCCACCCCTACGGCCACGGGAAGGCCGAACACCTCGCCGCGCTCGCCGAGGCCTCGTTCCTCCTGCTCGTGAGCATCGGGATCGGCATCGTCGCGGTCGACCGCCTCGTCGGTCCCGTCCAGCACGAGGTCGACCCGGCCTGGTGGGCGTTCCTCACGATCGGGGTCGTCATCGCGATCGACGCGAGCCGCGCCATCGTCTCGTGGCGCGGAGCACGTCGGTACAAGAACGCCGCGCTCGCGACGAACGCGCTCCATTTCGCCGGCGACTTCGGCGGCTCGCTCGCGGTGCTGTTCGGGCTCGTGCTCGTGCACCAGGGCCACCCGAAGGGCGACCCGGCCGCAGGGCTCTTCGTCGCCGTCCTGGTGTTCTTCGCGGCTGCGCGGCTCATGCGCCAGAACGCGGACGTCCTCATGGACCGCTCACCGGCGGGCGCCGAGGCCGCCGTCCTCGCCGCGATCGACGAGCTCGACCCGCCCGTCGAGGTCCGGCGGCTGCGCGTGCGCTACGCGGCCGGCCGCCACTTCGCGGACATCGTCATCGGCGTGCCCTCCGAGGAGGCCGTCGGCCAGGGCCACGCGACCGCCGACGCCGTCGAGGACGCGGTCGAGCGGGCGCTCCCGGGGAGCGACGTCGTCGTGCACGTCGAGCCGACCGGCGCCGAGGACGGGGCGCTCCGCGAGCGCGCCCACGCAGCCGCGTTGAGCGTCGCGCGCGTGCGCGAGATCCACAACGTCGCAGTGCTCCACGCGGGCGAGCGCACGGAGATCTCGCTTCACCTGAAGCTGCCCGGCGACCTGCCGCTCGCCGACGCCCACGAAGTCGCGTCCGAGGTCGAGGCCGCGATCCACGCCGCGCTCCCCGAGGTCGAGTCGGTGCAGACGCACCTCGAGCCGCTCGGCGAGGAGACGTCGGGCCGCGCGGTCGCCGCCTGGGCCTCCGAGGACGACCGCGAGGCGGTCCGGCGGATCGTCCTCGAGGCGGGTTGCGAGCCGCGCGAGCTTCGCCTCTTCCGCACGGATGACGGCCTCGTCGTCTTCCTCACGCTCGGCCTCGACCCGGAGCGCCCGCTCGCCGACGCCCACGCGAGCGCGAGCGCGATCGAGGAGCGCATCCGCCTCGAGCGCCCCGAGGTCTCCGACGTCATCGTGCACACCGAGCCCTAGCTAGACTCGCGGCCGCGATGACGAAGAAGGCCGAACCGGTGGATCGCTGGGTAGAGGACAACCGCCTGGCGCCGAACCGCGCCGCCTACGGCGTGGTGCTCTTTCTCGTCGCGGCGATCGTCGCGGTGATCCTGCTCGTGTGGCTCCTCTGAGCTAGGCCAGGCGGAGCGGGCCCGGGGCCCCGACCTCGACCACGCGCTCCTCGCGCGTGCCCGCGTCCCAGCCGTCGCCGAGGCGCTCGTCGAGGATCGTGCGCAGCTCGCCGGTCTCGGCCAGCTCCTGGACGATGTCCGCGCCTCCGACCAGCTCGCCCTTCACGAAGACCTGCGGGATCGTCGGCCACTGCGAGACGGCCGAGAGCTCCTGGCGGATCGCCGGGTCGGGCAGCACGTCCACCGCGACCACCGACGCGCCGGCGGAGCGGAGCGCCTCGAGCGCGCGGGACGAGTTGCCGCAGAGGACGCGCTCGGGTGTGCCCTTCATGAAGAGGACGACGTCCTCGGTCTCGATCGTGTCCTTGATCTGCTCACTGAGCGTCATGCGACTCCTCGGGTCGAGATTCTGAGCTCGTGGATGGTCCCGTCCGCGAGCGGCTCGGCGAGCGCATCGTAGACGAGGCGATGCTGGTCGACGAGCGAAAGCCCGGCGAAGCGCGGGGTCTCGACGACGACCTGGAAATGGTCGCCGCCCCCGGTTCGGTCCGTGACCGAGACCTCGCTCGCGTCCGGGAATGCGGCGCGCAGGAGATCCTCGAGGCGGGCGGTCATCGCGGCCGACGGTAGCAGCCGCCGACTAGCCTGGGACCGTGCGCTCGCTCGCCGATCGGCCGCTTCCCGCTCGGGTGTTCGCGACCCTCCTCTTCGGGCTCGCGGCGCTCTCCTTCGCGCTGCCGTTCCTTCACGTGACGGCCGACCGGCGCGTCGCCGCGGCAACCGGCTACGAGCTCGCGACGAAGAGCATCCGGTACTCGGGGACCTACGTGCAGCTCGCTTTCGAGGGCGAGGCCGAGCGCTGGGCGACGGCCGGCGAGGCGCCCGCGCTCCTCGCGCTCGTTCTCCTCGTCGCGGCCGCTGTGCTCGTCTGGATTCCGTGGCGCGTCGGTCCGGCCGTGGCCTTCGGCTGCGGCGTCGTGGCACTGCTCGCGCTCTTCGCGCTCTACCTCCGCGTGGACTCGCAGCTCGCGCTCGCCGACGTAAACCGGCGCTACGGGCTCGCCGTTGCCGCGGTCCTCACGCTCGCGGGAACCGCCTGGGCGACGCTCGTCGCGGTCGAGGCGCGCTACTGGTGGCGGCCCTCCGATGAGGACCGCCACCGCCGCGACTACTTCGCTGCCTAGCTAGTTCGTCCGGTCGCGCTCGACGTCGGCCGTGTCGCGCTCGGCATCGACGTCGACGTCCGGATCGACCTCGTCGGCCTTGCGCAGCCGGTCGGCTGCGGCGGCCTGCTCGGCCCGGGCCTGCTCCGCCTGCTCCTCCGCCAGGGAGAGCCGCTCGTCGGCGCGGTTGCTCTGCGCCTCCGCGGTACGCCGGAGCTCGCCCGCCTCGTTGCGCTGCTCCTCGAGGCGGCGGGCCTGCGCCCGCCGACTGATGAAGTACAGCGCGGCGAGCACGATGATGGCGATGACGACGATTGCAATGATCCACCACATGCCGCCACCGTTCCTCGGCACGCCGTCCCGGAAACCCCTTTAGGCTCGCCCCCCATGGATCTCGAGCGCCAGCTGTCCGAGTTCCGCGCGCTGCGCCGGCAGCTCGAGGAGTCGATCCAGCCGTTCGCGACCTCCGTCGACGGGCGCCGGTTCTCGCTGCAATCCTCGCTCTACGGCCTCGCGTTCGAGGCCGGCGGCTACGTCGTCCTCGAGGAGGACGGCGTCGAGCCGCGTCTCGGCCAGCTGCTGTCGCTCGCCGCGTCGAGCGCCGAGGGGCCGGAGTTCGCGGGCGACGGCGGCCTGCGCACGCGGATCATGCTTCGCGCGGCCGAGGGCGACGGCGTCGTGCTCGCCGGCGACGGCCGGCCGTTCCACGATGCGCTCGCACGCCCCGCGGCGCCCGAGGAGGTCCGTGCGCACCTGGAGGCGACCGCGCCGCGGCGCGCCCGGCTCGTCGTCGGCGAGCTCGCCCTTGCACCCGGGGTCGAGCTCGCGCTCGACGCGGGCGGCTTCGACCGGCATTCGTTCCTCTGCGGACAGTCCGGCTCGGGGAAGACTTACGCGCTCGGCGTCGTGCTCGAGCGGCTCCTCTACGAGACGGAGCTCCGCATCGTCGTCCTCGATCCGAACTCGGATTTCGTGCGCCTGGGTGAGGCGCGCGACGATGCCGGGGCCGAGGCCGTCACGCGTCACGGCGAGCTCGGCGGGAGCATTCTGGTCCGCCGCGCCGGCGAGGGGCCCGACCGACTCGCGCTCCGCGCGGTGGACATCGGCCCCGAGCTCCTCGCCGCCGCGCTCCGGCTCGACCCGATCGCCGACCGCGAGGAGTACTCGGTGCTGCTCGACTTCGCCGAAGGCGGCGTCGCATCGGTGGACGAGCTCGTCACCGGCGACTCCCCGATCGCCATGCGGGCGCGAAATCTCGGCGCCGCCGACTGGGGTGTCTGGGCGCGGGGCGAGCCGATCTCCGTCCTGAACGACGTGCTCGAAGGCGACGCCCGCTGCCTCGTCGTCGACCTCGGCTCGCTGCCCACGCGGGACGAGCAGCGTCTCGTCGCGGCGGCGGTCCTCTCGGCGCTCTGGCGCGAGCGCGAGCGGCGGCAGCCGGTGCTGATCGTCATGGACGAGGCGCACAACGTCTGCCCGGCCGAGCCCGACGACCCGCTCACCGCGCTCTCGACCGAGCTCGCCGTGCGCATCGCGGCCGAGGGGCGCAAGTTCGGCCTGTACCTCCTCGTCTCCACGCAGCGGCCGCAGAAGGTGGCCGAGAACGCGCTCAGCCAGTGCGACAACCTGCTCCTCATGCGGATGAACTCGCGCGCCGACCTCGCCTTCGTCGGCGACGTCTTCTCCTTCGTCCCGCCGGGGCTTCTCGCGCGCGCGACGGACTTCGTGCAGGGGGAGTGCCTCGTCGCCGGGAAGATCGCGCCGCACCCGGCGTTCCTCCGGATCGGCGCGCGCGTGACGCCCGAGGGCGGGGGCGATGTCCCGGCCGACTGGGCCGGCGTCCGCTAGATCTCGGTCGACTCGCCCGGGTCGAGGATCCGGACCTCGACCTCCGGCGCGACACGCGCGACCTCGGCCGCGAACGTCTCAGCCGGCTCGCGGCCGCTTCGCCACGGGCCGCCCGCGACCATGTACGTCCCCCAGTGGATCGGCACCGCGATGCGGGGGCGCAGTAGCCGCACGGCCTCCGCGGCGCGCTCGGGATCGAGGTGCCCCTTCTCCGCGCGGCGGCCCCAGCCCCACACCGGCACGAGCGCGAGGTCGAGGTCCGGCACGAGGCCGTCGAGCTCCGGGAAGAGATCCGTGTCGCCCGCGAAGTAGATGCGCGAGGAGCCGAGGATCGCGTAGCCGACCGCGCCCGCGCGTGGGCGGAGCGGCGGGCGGCCGCCGCCGTGGAGCGCGGGCGTCACGCGTACCGGGACGCCGCCGATCTCGCGCTCGTCGCCTGCCTCGATTTCGACGACCGAGCCGAAGCCGCGCCGCGAGACGAGCGTCCCGAGCCCCTTCGGCACGAGTACCTCCGCGGTCCGGTCGAGCCGCTTGAGCGACCCGAGGTCGAGGTGGTCCTGGTGGCCGTGCGAGAGGAGGATCGCGTCCACGTGCTCAGGCGTCGCGGGGGTGGGCACCATCCGGCGGAGGTATGCGACGCGGCGCCGGAGAACCGGGTCGGTGACGAAGCGGACACCGTCGAGGTCGATGAGGACGCTCGCGTGCCCGAGGTAGCCGACGGACGCGCTCATCACGCCGATCGTATGGGGAACCTTCCGAAGCCCGCTCTTCCGGCGAGCTGCGGCAGCGGCTCCTCCATGCCATCGTCGGTCGGTTGGCAACGATCTCCGTGGAGCAATGCGGCTGTCTGGTGTACGAGCGGTGATCATTCGTGCACTACTGCGGTGAAGAACCATCGCGAGCCTGAGATCCGAGGCGTATGCTCGGTGGCGTCCGGTACTCCGATCAAGGAGGGCTCATGAGCGAGCAATCCATGGAAACTCCGTTGCTCGACCTGCTCACGAAGATGACGACGGACTCGATCGAGGTCTCGAGCCTCGACGAGGACACGCTCATGCTCGTGCGCATCGCGGCACTCGTCGCGGTCGACGCCCCACCCGCTTCGTATCTGCTCAATCTCGGCGTCGCCGGCGAGATGGGCATCGACGAAGAGCAGGTTCGTGGCGTCCTCGCCGCCGTCGCCCCGATCGTGGGCACGGCGCGGGTCGCCTCGGCCGGGAGCAAGATCGTACGGGCCCTCGGGCTCGCGCTCGAGCTGGACGAGATCACGGAGGAGTCCGCGGCAAAGGCGAAGGCGTAGCCGACACCGCCGGGACCTCCGTCGTGCGGACGGCCGGATCCCATGCAGGCCGGGGGTCGCGATCGCAACGGCTCCCGGCCCTCGCTTGCCAATGAGGCGTGGCTGCCCATAGTCGCCTCCGTACTGCCCACGAGGGATGACGAACCGCGGCTGACGCCGGGCATACGATGCTCCCGATATGGCGATGCCGGCACGGGCGACGTGAGCGAGGCAGAGGATCGTCAGGAAGATGCCGCCGATGCGAGCAGCGAGGCGCCTGCCCAAGGGTTCGTCGATCGCTGGCGCGGACGAGCCGAGTCGGGTGCCAGGTGGACCGTTGACGCGAGCGAGAGGCACGTCTCGATTGCCGTTCCGTTCCGGACCATGGAGCGAAACAGGGCGGTGGCGGCGACCGTGCTCGCGGGCGGGATTGCGTACCGGCTCTTCTTCTGGCTCCTGCCTTTCGGGCTCGTCGTCGGGGGCGCGCTCGGCCTCGGTGATGCTTCCTCGATCGAGGACGCGCTCACGAGCGGCGGCGTGCCGGCGGCGACCGTCAACGCGATCGGTGACATCGCCCGCCTCACGAACGCGGATGCGTGGTGGCTTCTCCTCGTCGGCCTGCCCCTTCTCCTCTGGTCGGGATACACGGGCGGAAAGGCACTGGTGCTCTTGCACGCACTCGCCTGGGACGTAAGGCCGCCGCGTACGAAACCGCTCACGCTCTCCCTCGTCTTCACCGGGCTGTGTTGTGGGTACGTGGCCGCGGTCGGACTCGCGTGGTATCTCCGGGACGAGCCGTGGTTCGTCGGGTTCGTCGCTGCGACGCTGGCGATCGCACCGCTCGCGGGGCTGTGGCTCTGGACCTCGCTTCGGCTCCCGCACGGCGACGCCTCGTGGAAGGGCCTGCTCCCGGGGGCGTTTCTCGTTGCCGTCGGCTTCCAGGTGCTCCACTGGAGCGTCCTCACGTTCCTCGTGCCGAAGCTCGAGAAATCGACCTCGTATTACGGGAGCATCGGAATCGTGGCGACGCTGCTGTTCTTCGGGTACTTCGCCGGGTGGCTGGTCGTGACCTCGCCGATCCTCAACAGCTCGCTTCACCACGAGCGTCGAAAGCAGCGTGGTGTGCGCATGCGGGAGGAGTAGCCGGCGCCGGTCGGAGCAGCTTCACCAGAACGACACACGCTTCCGGTTGTGGACACTGTGCGGCGCGTGCGATAGTGAGCCGGTCTGTACCACCAGTCGAGCACCGCGACAGGAAAGGAGCGCTCCTGGTGACCAAGGACCTGAGACGTTGGCGGCGCACTACGGCCGTGGCACTGGCGGTTCTGTGTGCTCTCGTACTGACGGCTGCCGGGTGCGGTGGAGACGACAAGCCCGCCGCGTGTGACAGCCTCGAGCAGCTGAGCACTGACATGGACAAGCTGCAGGCGATGGACCTCACCGCCGGAGAGGGAGCCATCGCCGACCTCGACGCGTCGCTCGAGACGATCAAGACCGATCTCGCGGCCGTCAAGACCGATGCCTCGGCCGAGCTCTCGGAGCCGGTCGCGGCCATGGAGACATCGCTCAACGCGCTGTCCACGGAATTCGACACCGCGAAGGCCGACGACGACCTGAGCAGCACCGAGGCGCAGAGCCTCCTCGACTCGCTCGCGGCGGTGAGCACCTCGTGGGAGTCGCTCAAGGCCGCCGCTCCTGACTGCAACCTGGACGAGTAACCACGACGCGCGCTCACGCGTGTAGAGCCCGATCGAAGGGAGAGGCCTGATGGCTGAGACACCGACCGACGTCCTCGTTGCCGGGTACCAGGACATCGACGAGGCGACGAAGGACTTCGAGGCGCTCATCGCGCTGGTCAAGGAGAAGGAGGTCTCGATCGAAGGCGTCATCCTCGTCACGCACGCGGAAGACGGCAGCGTCTCGGTGCAGCGGACCGGCGACAACCTCGGCCGCAAGGGGATGGGCTGGGGTGGTGGCGTCGGGCTCGCGGTCGGTTTGTTCGCGCCGCCGCTGCTCGCGTCGGTCGCCGTCGGGGCGGTCGCAGGCAGGGTCCTGGGGAGATTCGCCGGCAACAAGGTCAACAAGGAGCTGCACGAGAAGATCGGCGAGAACCTGCCGCCGGGATCGGCCGGGATCATCGCGATCTTCGACGACGAGCAGCGAGTCGGTGTCGAGCAGGCGCTCTCGGGGGCGCTGCTCCGGTCGGTCGTCCAGGGCGACAAGCAGGGCATGGGTGCATTGAAGGAGTCGCTCGCCGAGGCGATGGGGAAGTTCAGTCCCGACCGCACGGTGCTGCCGATCCCGGATCCGAACTTCGGAGGCGCGATCGGCCGAACCCTGGACGCGTCGGTCGCCGATTGGACGATCGCCATGACGCCGTCGCCGCCGGAGGGCGCGCCGAACGTGTTGGTCGTGCTGATCGACGACGCCGGCTTCGGCAACCCGTCGACGTTCGGCGGGCCCGTCTCGACGCCGACGATGACGCGGGTCGCCGAGCAGGGCCTCAGGTACAACCGCTTCCACGTCGTCGCGATCTGCTCGCCCACGCGGGCCGCCCTCCTGACGGGTCGCAACCACCACACCGTCGGGTTCGGGTCGATCGGGGAGTTTCCCGGGCCCGTTCCCGGGCTACTCGGCGAGCGTGCCGAAGGACTGCGCTCCGTTCGTCCGCGCGCTTCAGGCCAACGGCTACTCGACGGCCGGATTCGGCAAGTGGCATCTGACCCCCGATCACGTCCAGGGTGCGGCCGGGCCGTTCGACCGCTGGCCGAACGCGTGGGGATTCGATCACTTCTGGGGCATCCTCGGCGGCGAGGCGGGCCAGTACGACCCGCTCATCGCGCAGGACAACACGATCCTCGGCGTCCCGGAGGCCAAAGACGGCAAGGGGTACTACTGGCCGGACGACCTCACCGATCAGGCCGTGCGCTGGCTGCACGAGGTACGCGCCCATGACCAGGAAAAGCCGTGGTTCATGTACTACTCGACCGGGTGCTCGCACGCGCCGCACCAGGTCGCGGTCGAGTGGAGCGAGAAGTACCGCGGCAAGTTCGACCAGGGCTGGGACGTGCTCCGCGAGGAGACCTTCGAACGGCAGAAGGCGCTAGGCGTGATCCCGCCGGATGCGGAGCTCACGCCGAGACCGGACGCGCTCCCCGCCTGGGACTCTCTCTCTGACAGCGAGAAGACGCTGTACGCGAGGCAGATGGAGGTGTACGCCGGCTTCCAGGAGAACACCGACTGGAACGTCGGCCGCCTGCTCGACGCGATCGAGGAGCTGGGCGAGCTCGACAACACGCTCGTCATCTACATCTTCGGGGACAACGGCGCGAGCCTGGAGGGAACGGTGACCGGCTCCTTCAACGAGCTGACGATGCAGAACGGGATCGCCCTCACGGCCGAGCAGCAGCTCTCGCTGATCGAGCAGTACGGCGGACTCGACGCCTGGGGCACCGACGCATACGCGCCGCACTACGCTGCCGCCTGGGCGTGGGCCGGGAACGCGCCGTTCCAGTGGGGCAAGCAGGTGCGCTTCTCACCTCGGCGGCTCGCGCAGCGCCATGGCGGTCTCCTGGCCGGAGCGGATCAAGGACACCGGCGGGTTGCGCGCCCAGTTCACTCACGTCATCGACATCGGGCCGACGATCCTCGAAGCGGCCGGAATCCCCGAGCCCACAGTCGTAGACGGGACCGCCCAAAAGCCGATGGAGGGGACGAGCTTCCTCCACACCTTCGAGGACGCGAACGCGCCGGAGCGCCATACCGTGCAGTACTTCGAGATCCTCGGCAACCGGGCGATCTACAAGGACGGCTGGTGGGCCGCCTGCAAGCTCGACCGGATCCCGTGGGACCTTTCGCCGCCGACGATGGCGAGGTTCGCACCCGGAGCCTACGACCCGGAGCAGGACATCTGGGAGCTGTACTACCTCCCCGACGACTTCAGCCAGGCGAAGGACCTGGCCGCGGAGAACCCGGAGAAGCTCGCCGAGCTGAAGGAGCTCTTCTGGGAGGAGGCCGAGAAGCACAACGCGCTGCCGCTGCTGGCGGCGTTTTCGGTGTTCTTCGGGATCCTGCCGCCGATGCCGACGACCACGACCCAGACGTTCTACGGCGACGTCCAGAACGTCGCTGCCGGGATGATCCCGCGCGTCTACGGCCGCTCGTACGCGATCGAGGCGGCGCTTTCGGTTCCCGAGGGCGGCGCCGAGGGCGTGATCGTCGCCGAGGCGGACGAGATGGGCGGCTTCTCGCTCTGGGTCGACGAGAACGGCCATCTGCGCCACAGCTACTCGATGATGGGCGTCGAGCGGTACGAGCAGGTCTCGACCGAGCCCATCCCGACCGGGGACGTCACGGTCCGGATGCAGTTCGACGCCGACCGGCAGGAACGGATGGCCGGCGGAACCGTCTACCTGTACGCGAACGACGAGCAGATCGGCGAAGGACGGATGGAGGGGACGGTGGCCGTCCGCTTCAGCGGCTACGCCGGCATGGACATCGGCCGCGACAACGGCCTGCCCGTCGACCGCGCCTACGCGGCCAAGTCGCCGTATCCCTTCACCGGCACCGTGAAGAAGGTCGTCTTCGACCTCAAGCCGGGCACCCACGAGGACGAGCTGGCGCTGCACGAAACCGGCGCGGCCGTCGCCGCGGCCCAGGGGGTGAGCGCCTAAAGGGCGGCGTCTCTCCAGCTTTGTCACGACCAAAGCCGCTGCGTACCTGTTTCTGCCGAGCATCAAGCAATCAGATTCATCGCCAACCTGGGGGGCTACGTCCGCTCGTCCGCGGCGTCTGCCTCGTAGGCGGCAACCGCGGCCCGGACCGTCGGGAAGAAGCGGCTTGGCCCGATCCGGGCGGTGAGGCCCGTCTCATCGAAGATCTCGCGCTGTCGTCCCTTCAAGCGCGCGAAACAGAGCGTGATGCCGCGTTGCTCGAGCTCGACCTGGAGTCGAGCCAGGACGTCGATCGCCGTCGCGTCGAGGTAGGTCCACGCTTCGGCGTTGAGCACCAGCCACCTGACGTCGTCGGAAGCGTCGGCGAGCTCGAGCACGCGTTGTCGGAGGTAGGTGGCGTTGACGAAGAAGGGCGGCGCGTCGAAGCGGTACACGAGCAGACCGGGCACCGTCTCGGCGGCGTCCCAGCGCGCGATGTCGTGATAGCCGTCGACGTCGTCGACGCGGCCGAGCACGGCATCGTGCGGGCGCGCCGCACGGTAGAGGAACACGCCGATCGAGAGCGCGATCGCAACTACGACGCCGCCGAGGACGCCGAACACGAGCACGCCTGCGAAGGCGACGAGCGCGAGCCCGACCTCGGCCGGGCGCACGCGCCGCAGGCGCCAGATCGATCGGATGTTGATCAAACCCGCTGCGGCGACGACGACGATCACCCCGAGCGCCGCCTTTGGCAACGGCTCGATCAGGGGCATCGCGAAGAGGAGGAAGAGCCCGACGACCACCGCGGCGACGACGACAGCAGCCTGGGACCTCGCGCCCGTGGAGTCGTTGACTGCGGACCGGGAGTTGGAGGAGGACACGGGAAACGCTCCGGTCAGTCCGCCGACGAGATTGGCGCCGCCGATCGCGGTCAGCTCACGATTGGCGTCCACCTCGTAGCCGTGCTTCTGCGCGAAGGTGCGTACGGTCGCGATGAGATCCGCGAAGGCGACGAGCGCGAATGCGGCCGCGGGGAGCACGAGATCGAGGAAGTCGCTTGCTCCGACTCCTGGCAGTCCGACCGAGGGCAGCCCGCTCTCGACCTCGCCGACGACGGCGATCCCGTGATCGTCCAGATCGA
Source organism: uncultured Actinomycetes bacterium (assembly GCA_963720515.1). Lineage (GTDB taxonomy): Bacteria > Actinomycetota > Thermoleophilia > Gaiellales > Gaiellaceae. The sequence goes on from OY970397.1 coordinate 2,264,689, forward strand.
CGAGCGACGCGATCACGAGTCCGAGCGCGAGCACGACAAGAGACGGGGGTACGACGGGGAAGACGCGCCGAGTCGCGATTGCCGCCGACAGCAGCACTGCGCTCAGGAGCACCGTCGGCCCATTCGCGTCGCCGAGGTGCGACAAGACCTCCCGCACGATCGCGAAGAAGTCGTCCGCGCCGACGCTGATCCCGAGGAGCTTGCCGAGCTGGGACGAGATCACGATCAGCGCGACGCCGTTGATGTAGCCGAGCAGCACCGGCTTGCCGAAGAAGTCCGCGACGAATCCAAGTCGGAGCGCGCCTGCCAGGAAGAGCAGCAGACCCATCGCCAGCGCCAGCGCCGCTGCGAGCGCCGCGTAACGCGCCGGGTCGACCTCCCCTCCGACCATGGCCATCGGAGCGATCGTCACCCCGGTCAGCGCCGCCAGCGTCGAGTCGGGCCCGACGACGTGTTGCCGCGACGTCCCGAGCAGCCCGTAGACCGCAAGCGGAAGAAACGTTCCGTACAGGCCGTATTGCACAGGCAGCCCGGCGAGCTCGGCCATCGCCAGAGACGAGGGCACCGCCACGGCTCCGACTGTGATTCCCGCGACGACGTCGGAGCGGAGGTACGAGCGTGGATAGCGCAAGAGGAACGCAAGACCGGGCGCCGCCTCCGCGAGAGATCGCGGCACGAGCGAGCGTGCGTACGATGCGAAGGCGTCGCGCGAGTCGTCTCGCGTCATGTCCAACCCTGTGACCCGGTGCGCTCGGGCGTCAAGGTCCGATCGGGCTTTTCGGCGTCACCTTTCTCTCCTTCCTCACCGCGTCGGTCACGTGACTGTTCGTCGCGAATGATCATGAGCGTGAAGCGGCCGCGAAACGGGCCGACCGGCGAGATGGCCGAGCGGTTGCGGTAGCACCGGTGCGCGCGCTCACAAGATCGATTCACGAGTCCGGCGACCGACCCGACCGGCAGGGCTTGTCCAGCCGCGCCTCGGCGTAGCCTTTGGCGCCGTGGAGTCTTCCACCAGCCCACGGCGCGTCGAGCTCCTCCTTCCGGCGCGTACGGTGTTCGTCGCGCTGGCGGCGCTCGGCCTCGCCGCTGCCTTTGCGGCGATCGGCGACACGTTCCTGATCGTGTTCATCGGCATCTTCCTCGGGCTCGTGTTCGAGTACCCGGTCCGATTCGTCATGGCGAAGACACGAATGTCGCGCGGGCTCGCTGCCACCGTGACCGTTCTCGGTACCGCACTCGCGGTGACGCTGCTCATGCTGCTCTTGCTCGTTCCCTTCGTCGGGGGCGTGCGGGACTTCCTCCATGACCTTCCGTCGCTCATCGAGGACCTCCTCGACTCCGACGAGCTCTCCTGGCTCGCCGGCTCCGGTGTGGCGAAGAACGTGCAGGAAGGCGCCAACCAGGTGTCCACGTCGGTTCCCGACGCGATCTCGTCCGTGTTGGGGATCGCAGGCGACTTCTTCGGGGTGTTCCTCGCGGCATTCACCATCCTCTTCATCTGCCTGTTTCTGCTCGCCGACGTCGCGAATCTCAAGCGGTCGCTCGCCAGCGTGCTCGCGCCCGGCGAGGAAGAGCGCTGGCTCGATGTCTGGGAGCGAGTCACGACGGCGGTCTCGCGCTGGGCGATCGGCCTCATCGTCATCGCAACGATCGCCGGCACGACGCAGGGCACGACCGCGTACTTGCTCGGATCGAGCTACGCGGTTGCACTTGGCGTCATCGCCGGACTCCTCGACATGATCCCCAACATCGGGGCGACGATCGCCGGGTTCATTCTCGTGCCGGTGATCTGGGCCGAGGAGGGGGTCACAGCAGCGATCATCATGCTCGTCGTCGTCCTCGTGTATCAGCAGGTCGAGAACAACGTCCTCACTCCGAAGATCCAGGGGAAGGCCGTCAACCTCTCCGGCTTCTTCATCATCGTCGCGGTCACGCTCTTCGGCGCCCTCCTCGGCGTACTCGGTGCGCTCACCGCGGTGCCGCTCGCGGCGACCATCCAGATCTTCGTGCAGGAGCTGACGAAGGCGCGGCGCGAGCAGGTTGCGGCCCTGAAGGCAGCGGATGCGGCCCGCGGGGCGGAGCCCACGACCGAGCCCGCGTAACGGAGGTCAGACCGAGACGCTGATCGGGGACGTCGCGATCCAGACGAGCGTTCCCAAAAATACGACGCAGCCGATCCCGACGGCGATCGTCCGCAGCAGTGGGTCGTTGAGCTTCGTGCTCGTGCCCGCGAAGAACAATGCGACCGAGAAGAGAACGACCCCGAGCACGTAGTTCGTCGACCGCTGGATGTTCCGCCGAACCGTGGCCGACGACAGCTCCGCCTCGGCGTCGAGGCGGCTCGGCCTCCGCGTTGGATTCGAGCTTGTACTGGGGCATCGCGAACGGCGTCAGCGGCGCATCGGCGTTTTGGAGAGGCTTGGTCGCGATCCAGGCCTCGACCGCCGGCTTGAACTCGGGCCGGAAGCGCTGGAAATAGAAGTCCTGGAGCTCGGTCTCGTGCTTGGCGAACGCGTCGACCCACTGGATGAACGTGGCCACGTCCACCTGTGTTTGCGATTGCGCGAGCCCCTGGGCCCGGGCTGCGTCGATCCGGATCGCGTTCGTGCGGCTCGATGCCTTCGCCTGCTCGCCGTTCCAGCGCGTGGCCTGGTAGCCGCTCCAGGCGGTCGCCACCGCTGCGGCGGCGAGGAGGATGGTGGCAACCACTTCCACACGGTCCCTCATCGCGCGGCCGCCCCGTGGACGTCGCACGGCACCTCGCCCGTGTCCCCGACCGCGGAACGCGCCTCGTCGAGAATCTCGAGCGTGCGCTCCATGGCGACCGGCTGGATGCTCCCCAGCCCGGGCCGGTACGGGTTGTCGAGCGCGAGTATCGCGAGGAGCGTCACCGTCACGATGGTGGCGGCCGAGCCGATGAGCATCGCCTGGGAGCGTTTCATCTCGGCCGGGTCGGCGAAGAACAGCATGAAGCCGAACACGATCCCCGCGCTCAGGAAGAGCACGATCCAGATCGTCGTCGGCGTGATCCCGGAGGCACCGTGGACCCGATCGCGGCGCGCCTCCTCTCTATCCGACGTCTGGTCGAGCCACTTGGCGAAGGCGGACTCCTGCACCGTCGTCGTAGGGTCGGCGCTACGGATGGTCCGGAAGAGCGCAAAGCCCCAGGGATTGATTTCCTTGTCCAGCGCACCCGTCTCCATCGCCGGCCATTCCTGACTCACCACCGATCGTCCGTAGCAGACGAGCTCGCCTTCGAGCCGGTCGCGGGTCTCCGGACCGAGGAATTGCGCCGTCTCGTACTGCTGCACGACGATGAGCGCCTCGGCCTCGGCACCCGCCCGCGACTGGTCATAGGTGGAGAACGCGAGGAAGATGACGAAGCCGGCGAAGATCGCGAAGCCGGTGGCGAGGACTCCGAACACTCCTGAGGCGCGGTCGCCGTCCGAATAGAAGCTCCCCTCGGGGGCTCGACGGCGCACCAGAAGCATCAACGCGATCGCCAGGGCGTCGACGAGAACGACGATCGCGATGCCCCAGACGAGACTCACGCACGCGAGACTACTGCGCTGCCGTGAGCAACGGGAAGCCGAAGCCGATCAAACGGCGCACCGGGCGCGCGTGACGGAGGAACGCGCCCGCACCCGGAGAACCGGGCCGCCATGGAAGCCTCTTAACGCGTGGGCTGGCGCGGGTTCGCGTCGGCCGTCCTCTTCGCCGCGGGCGCGGTCAACGCCCTCCATGGCATCGCCGCGCTCACCAAGAAGTCGTACTACCTCGCGGGCTCGACGATCGCCGGGAGCCTCGACACCTGGGGCGTCATCCTGCTGATCGTCGGCGCCCTCCAGATCCTCGTCGCCGCGGGCATCTTCCGCGGCCGGGAGTGGTCGATCTCCGCCGGGATCATCCTCGCGCTCGTGAGCCTCATGGCGCAGACGGTCCTGCTGTCAGTGCACCCATTCGGCTCGGTCGTCGTGATTGGGCTCGACATCCTCGTGATCTACGCCCTGATGGTTCGGTTCGACTGGTAGGTAGGCGGACCCCTCGCGGGGTCCGCCCGATACCTATGCCATGGCGGCCTGGAGGTCCTTGCGCGCCCCGCGGATGCGGAACGCCAGGAGGATCTCGGTGATCCCGCGCAGGAGTGCGAGCGCCGCGATCCAGGCCACGAGGATGATCGCCGATCCCCTGAAGTAGCCGGCCGCCCAGAACGCGAGGCCGATCTCCACGAGGCCGATGATCAGCGTGAGCCACCAGAGTGGCAGGCCGTGGGCCATGATCGCGGCGAACACGTTGAAGATCCCGAGGAAGAGCAGGACCCACGCGACGAGCGAGGCCAGCGCGACGAACGTCCCCTCCGGCCGGAAGAACGCCACGATCCCGGCGGCGATGCAGATCACGCCGAGGATGCCGCGTGCCCACTTCCACCCCGTCGTCGAGGCCGGGATGGCCATGAGCTCGTTGATCCCTAGCCCGATGGCGACGAAGCCGAAGAGGATCGAGATCGCGTACACGGTCTCGAGGTTCAGCCGCAGCACGATCAGGGCGATCCAGAGCCACGCGATCCCCGTGATCAGGAAGAGCCACCACATCCGGCCCGCGTCCTCCACGAACTCGGACTCGTCGAGGGTCATGCGTCTCACCGGCGCCTCCTTTTCGTCGTTCCTCCCGGGGCGTGAACGAGTGTACGGCGGCTCTCGGTTTCGTGCGGTCTCCGAAACGGCGTAGACTCGCACCGCCGTGAGCGCCGCCCCGTCGTCGGTCTCGAGAACCCGCAGGATCATCGCCCGGTCGCTGGTCGTCCTCGCCGCGCTCATCGGGATCGTCGCGATCTTCGCGAGCTACATCCGCTACCAGGCCCTCGACACGGACACGTTCGAGGGGACGGCGCAGGAGCTCATCGCCGAACGAGCGAGGTCCGGAACCAGATCGCCGCGACGCTCGTGGACGGCTCTTCGCGAACGTGGACGTGCAGGGCCGCGCTCGAGCAGCAGCTCCCCGAGGGACAGAAGGGGCTCGCCGGCCTGGCCGCCGGGGCCGCGCGGCCGCTCGCCGATCGCGTTGCGGAGCGCCTCCTCGAGCGGCCGCGCGTCCAGGAGCTCTGGGTCCAGGCGCTCGTCCGCACCCAGCGGCAGTTCGTGCGCCTGCTCGACGACCAGACCACCGTGGTCCGGGAGGAGGGCGGGTACCTCGTTCTCGACCTGAACCCGATCGTCGTGCAGCTCGGCGACCAGGTGGCGGTCATCGGCAACCTCGCCTCGCGCCTGCCGCCCGACGCCGGGCGGATCCAGGTGATGTCGGCGGAGAACCTCTCGACCGCGCAGGACCTGACGCACATCCTCGACATCGTCGGGCTCTGGCTCTGGGTCGTCCCGTTCCTGCTCTTCGCGATCGCCATCGCGATCGTCCCGGGGCGGCGCCGGCTCGAGGTTCGCGCGGTCGCGATCGCGGCCGTCCTCGTCGGCATCGTCGTCCTCCTGCTCCGCGGGATCCTCGGGCGCTACCTCGTGGACAACGTCGTCCAGTCGGACACGGTGCGGCCGGCCGCCTCGGACGCGTGGGAGATCCTCACGAGCCTCCTTGCGGACGGCGGCAAGACGGTCCTCGTCTCCGGGCTCATCCTGCTCCTCGGCGCCTGGCTCGTCGGCCCGTCGCGCTCCGGGACCGCCTCGCGCAAGTGGCTCGCGCCGTTCCTCGCGAACCCGCTCATCGCCTACGGCGTGCTCGTGTTCCTCTTCCTCCTGCTCATTGCCTGGGGGCCGACGGCCCAGACGCGCAGGCCGTTGCAGCTCCTCGTCGGCTTCATCGTCCTCGCGATCGGGCTCGAGGCGATCCGTCGGTTCACGCTCCGGGACTTCCCCGAGGCGTCCTCCATCTCGCCGGGCGACGCCATCCGCTCGCCGCTCGAGCGCGCACAGGCCGACCGGGCGCGGGAAAAGCGGCTCAATGAGCTCGCGCGTCTCGGGCAGCTGCACGAGACGGGCGCGATCTCCGACGCGGAGTTCGCCGCCGAGAAGTCCCGGCTCGAGCCTCCGCGCTAGCGGCCCACGGCGCGGCCGGTCGCCTCGAGCACGCGGATCCGGAAGATGACCGGCTCGCGGCCCGTCTCGCGCGGCCGCCTCGCCGCGCCGCCCGAGAAGCGCGCGCGCAGGAGTGCGAGAGCGTGCTCGGCGTCCTCGCCCGCGAGCTCCTCGTAGTCGCCCTCGAGGATCGCGCTCCGCCACACGCCCGGGCCGGAGTACTCGTCCACCTCGAAGCAGACGCTCGGGTTCGCGCGCATCATCTGCGTCTTGCGGCCCTCGACGGTCGCGACCCAGACCGCCTCGCCGTCCCACGCGTAGATGACGGGCACGACGTACGTCTCGCCGTTCGCGTGACAGCCGATCCGCCCCACGACCTGGTCGCGGAGCAGCGCGTCGATCTCGGCCTGGCGAGAGGTCGTCCATCGCGGAGGGCAACCCTAGACGGTGGGCGGAGGCGGAGCCTCGACAGCGAGCCTGCGCGCCTGGCGGCGGAAGGTGAGGGTCGAGAGGAGCCCCGCGACGAGGGTGGGGACGATGGTCAGGAAGCGGAAGACGAGGACGGCCGCGACGACGGCCGCGTTCGATCCGCCGAATCCGACGAGCGCGGTCGTCAGGCCGAGCTCGATGATCCCGACGCCGCCCGGCGTGATCGGAATCGAGCCGAGGAGCCGGACGAGCGCCCAGGCGGCGAAGGCCTCCTCCCAGGTCACCTCCGAGGCCCCGACGCCGAGTGCGCGGAGCGAGAGGAGGAGGACGAGGAAGACGGAGAGGCTGCCGGCGAGCGTCGCGAGCGTGAGCGCGTGCCAGCGGCGGCGCAGGAGATCGGCGGCGTCGCGGCGGAAGCGCTCGAAGCTCGATCCGTCCCAGGCGACCGGCCCGCGGCGCAGCTTCGCGCGCACCCAGCTCGTCCCGCGCGCGGCCGCGTCGCCGAGTCGCGGTCGCGAGGCCGGCGCTCGCGAGCACGGCGACGAGCCCGGCCACTGCGATACCGAGGATCGCGACACCGACGAACGCCGCGGTCGCGAGCAGCCGCGCCTCCCCGCCGCTGACCGAGAGCAGGAAGACGCCGACGATCGGATAGGCGAGGTTGGCGAACTGGTTCCAGAGGCCCACCAGCGTCACCGCGCGGCCGATGTCGCGGCCTGGGAAATGCCAGCTCCGCAGGATCCCGTACGAGCCCGCGACTCCCACCGCGAGCCCGCCCGGCACGACGCATCGAGAGCGCGGTCGAGGCCTGCGTCATCGTGAGCGCCGGGAAGAAGCGCAGGCCCGGGGAGCGCGACCATCCAGGGCGGGGCGAAGGTGGCGATGTTCAGGACCACCGCTCCGAGCAGCACGGCGATCCACTCCCACGACAGGGTCTTGACGACCGCCCAGACGTCCCCGTAGTTCGCGATCTTCGGCAGGAAGAACGCGAACGTCGCGACGACGATCAGGATCCCCGCACCGAAGAGGGCGGCTCGCTTCGGAGAGAGGCGGCGCGGCTTCGCGGTCGTGTCGGCGGACGTCATGCCACCTGGATGTTGACGCACGGCCGAGCCGGCGCTGCGTTCGAGCTCGGCTTCGGGGACCTAGGGCAGCGGCACGGCGGTTCGCGAGTCGCCCTGGTCGAGCACGAAGAGCTCCGTCACCGTTGCGCGATACAGGCGATGCCGTGCGGGGGGCCGGACGTCGTCGAGCGTCCATTCGGGCAGGCCCTGGTCGAGGGACCGCCGGTTGTAGACCTCGAGCCCGTGCTCGAGCTCGTCGCCGGCGACCTCCCCGCCCACGGCCGAGACGTACACGGCCTGCGTGGCGCCGGGGTCGCGGCTCGAGTCGAAGATCACGATCGCGAGCTCCGGTCGCGCTGCGAGATTCCGCGAGTGCCGCGCCTCGGGCTTCGAGGCCCAGAAGAGCTCGCGATCGCCGTGTGGCGCGTACCAGACCGGGGATGCCCAGGGCACGCCGCTCGCGTCCGCGGTCGCGAGGGTCATGTATCGGCCGTCGCGGACGATCGCCCGTGCTTCGGCCTCGACATCCCGCCCGGTCATCCGGCCATCGTACGAAGGTGTCCGCTCGAGCCGGTCGAACGACTTCGCGACGCCGTCGTTCATGCCGGTCGCGATCGCGGCGTCGCGCGCCTCCTGCGACGGGAAGAGCGAGGTCTGCGTGACCGTTGTCCGCCCGTTCTCCTCCGTGAGGACGAGCGTGTTCACCGCCGGCGGGTTGTCCTCCCAGACCTCGGTCGCGACGAGCCGCTCGGGCGCCTCGACCTCCCGGTACTCGCCGTGCATCCCGAACTCGCTGCCGTCCGCGTCGTTGCGCCAGACGTAGCTCCACTTCCCGCCGGGGCGCAGGTCGATCTCGCAGACGGGCATCGACCAGCCGTCGGGGCCGAGCAGCCAGTGCGGCAGGTGCTCCGGGCTCGTCCAGGCCGCCCAGACGAGGTCGCGCGGCGCGTCGAATGACCGTGTGGTGACGAGCTCGCGCTCGGTCGGGGTGTCGAAGGTCGTCTCGTTCATGTGCGCTCCTCCTTGAGCTCCTCGAGGTATGCGTCCAGCCGTTCGTAGCTCCGGTCCCAGAACTTCCGGTACCCCTCGGCCCACTCGGTGACCTCGCGGAGCGGAGCCGCCTCGAGCGTGGCCGGGCGCCATTGCGCCTCGCGGCCGCGCGCGACGAGGCCGGCGCGTTCGAGCACGCGGAGGTGCTTCGAGATCGCCGGGCCGCTCATCGAAAACGGGGCGGAGAGCTCCTTCACGCTCGCGGCGCCGTCCATGAGCCGGGCGAGGATCGCGCGGCGCGTCGGGTCGGCGAGGGCGGCGAACGTGAGGCTCAGGGAATCGGATGCCATGGAACCAATCGGTTAGATAACCGATTGGTTTATAGCGTGGCTCCGCTCCGCTGTCAAGCGATGAGGATCGGCACGGCGCCGAGTCCTACCATCGAGCAACCGACGAAAGGAGCCGGAGATGCGCAAGCTCGTGGAATCGACCTTCATGACGCTCGACGGCGTCATCGACAGCCCGCAGAACTGGAGCCCGCCGTACTGGGACGACGAGCACGCCGCGTACGCGACCAAGCTGCTCGACGCCTCGGACGCGCTGCTGCTCGGGCGGAAGACGTACGAGGGGTTCGTGGAGGCGTGGCCGTCGCGCGAGGGCGACTTCGCCGACCGGATCAACGCGATGCCGAAGCACGTTGCGTCGCGGACGCTCAAGGAGACCACCTGGAACGCGACGATCCTCGACGGCGACGTCGGCGAGGCCGTGGCGGCGCTCAAGGCCGAGCCGGGCGAGGACATCCTCAAGTACGGAACCGGCGAGCTCGACCGCGTGCTGATCGGGAACGGACTCGTCGACGAGTTCCACGTCTGGGTCTTCCCGGTGCTCGCCGGCGGCGGGCAGCGGTTGATCGACGGCATCGACGTGACGCACCTCGAGCTCCTCGACGTCGACCGCTTCGCGAGCGGGATCGTCGTCCACGTCTACGGGCCGAAGTAGCTCGTCACCAGACGAGGAACGAGCTGCCGGGCTGCCGCGACGGCTTCACGCGTCGGATCCCGATATGGGCGTCGCCCGGGCGCCAGACTCCGAGCGCCGGTCCGTCGAGGATCACGACGCGGCCGTCGGGCGTCCATTGGATCGAGGTCTCCTTCGGGACGATGGCCGCCGGCATGTCGGGGAGGTGCGTCCAGCGGCGCGTCCGGGTGTCGAGCACCCAGACGTCGAGCCTGTGGCGGGGCGAGTAGCGGGCGAACTCCACTATCGCGCGTGGGCCGCTAGGTTCGCCGATCGCATTGCCCACGCCGAAGCCGCGCGACGCGGGCCAGGAGAGGCGCCGGTTCGTGCGGCGCGCCATGTCGTGGACGGTCAGACCGCTCAGCCGGTCGGTCCCGCTCAGCACGAGGTTCCCGACGAGCGGCTGGGCCTGCCAGTCCTCGTACCGGACCTCGCGGCCGTTCCGGCGGACGAGCACCGTGTAGGCCTCCACGCCGCCGGGGCCGGCGTAGTTGAGGAGGAGCCCGCCGGGGAGCTCGGCGACGAGGCCCGTGTTGCAGCTCGCGAGGAGCGGCGGCCGCCGGTCACGGCCGGAGAGGTCGACCTCGCGGATCATGCACCCGCGCGGCCGGCGGTTCGTGAAGAGCCACGCGCCGCCGCCGTCGCGCGAGCCGACCGCCGTGAAGGCGCGGGCGAACGGGGTCGCGGCGGTGCTTCCGTTCCGCAGCAGGTAGTGCATGACCGGGCCGGACCGGCACTCCGTGCAGATCCGGTAGGAGGCGACGAGCGCGTCCTCGCCGACCCGGACGAGCGAGACGACCCGCTCGCCGCCCGTCGGCAGGCCGGTGATCGGCGTGGTCTCGCCGCTGTCCACGTCGAGGACGAAGGGCGCGGGCGCGTCGGCGACGAGGAGGCGCAGGCCGGTCGGGCTCGTGAGCGGGACGCCGCGGAGCGGAAGGCCCGGCTGCGATACGAGGGAGGGCGGAGGCGGCGCCGGCGGGGCGGGGATCGCGGCGGGTGGCGGAGGCTCGGAGGCCCGGTCCACCCAGAGCGCCCACCCGGCGGCCACGAGCCCGGCGAGCGCGGCCGTCGCGGCGAGCGCCGCCACGACGTACCGGCGTGAGGAATGCCTACGCACCACTTCAAATACCCGGCCCGCTGCGTCCGGGTTCCCATTGTGTTACCTATCGCGGCGTGATCGTCACGACCGTCGTCGGCAGCTATCCCCAGCCGGACTGGCTGATCGACCGTGAGCGGCTCGGCGAGCGTCTGCCTCCGCGCCTGCGGGCGCGCGAGCTCTGGCGGGTGCCGGAGCCCTACCTCGAGGAGGCCCAGGACGACGCGACGCGGCTCGCGGTCGCCGACATGGAGCGGGCCGGCGTGGAGGTCATCACCGACGGCGAGATGCGGCGGGAGAGCTACTCGAACCGGTTCGCGACCGCGCTCGACGGCGTGGATCTCGACGACCCGGGCCGCGCGCTCGATCGCACCGGCCACGAGAACCCGGTGCCGCGGGTCATCGGGCCGATCCGCCGCACGCGGCCCGTCGAGGTGCGCGACGTCGAGTTCCTCCGGTCGCTGACGAGCCGGCGCATCAAGATCACGGTGCCGGGCCCGTTCACGATGAGCCAGCAGGCCCAGAACGACCACTACCACGACGAGCGGACCATGGCGCTCGCCTACGCCGCGGCCGTGAACGAGGAGCTCCGCGACCTCAAGGCCGCGGGGGCGGACGTCGTGCAGATCGACGAGCCCTACCTGCAGGCGTTCCCCGACCGGGCGCAGGAGTACGCGATCGAGGCGATCGACCGCGCGCTCGACGGGATCGAGGGCGAGACCGTGCTCCACACCTGCTTCGGCTACGCCGCGATCGTGCACAACCGGCTCGCCGGCTATCCGTTCCTCGCCGAGCTCTCAGGCTGCAGCGCGACCACGCTCTCCCTCGAGGCGGCCCAGCCGCGGCTCGATCCCGAGGTGCTGCGCGCGATCCCGGACAAGACGAATCATCGTCGGCGTGCTCGACCTCGGCTCGCCGGAGGCCGAGACGCCCGAGATCGTCGCGGCGCGCATCCGGAAGGCGCTCGAGGTGCTGCCGCCCGAGCGGCTCATCGTCGGACCCGACTGCGGGATGAAGTACCTGCCGCGCGGCCTCGCGTTCGCGAAGCTCGAGGCGATGGTTGCCGGGGCGCGCCTGGTCGCGGAGGATCTCGGGATATGACCGACGACGCGTCAAGCGGGATCGGCCGGGCGTATCCCGACCGCGTAGAGGTGCGCGGGCGCGACCTGACCGGCGACTTGATGGGCCGCCTCACCTTCACCGAGTACTTCCACCTGCTCCTGACCGGCGACGAGCCGTCCGAGGAGCAGCGCTTCTTCCTCGACCTGCTGCTCGTCTCGATCGCCGAGCACGGGATGATGCCGACCAACGTCGCCGCGCGGATGACGCTCGCGGCCGACCCCGGGTCGCTCCAGGGCGCGGTCGCGGCGGGGATCCTCGGCGCGGGCCCGGTCGTCCTCGGCACCTCGGGTGAGTGCGCGCGGCTGCTTGCGGACACGCTCGCGTCCGGCCGCGATCCGGCCGAGGTCGTGGGCGAGATCCGCGCGGCCGGCGGCAAGATCCCCGGGTTCGGCCATCCGGTGCACAAGGAGGCCGACCCGCGTGCCGAGCGGATCCTCGCGCTCGCCGACGAGCGCGGCGTCTCGGGCGAGCACGTGACGCTTGCGCGGGCGTTCGGCGAGGCGGTCCCGCTCCCGATGAACGTGGCGATGCCGATGGCGGCGGTGCTGCTCGACCTCGGCTATCCGGCGTCCGCGGTGCAGGCGGTTCCGATCCTCGCGCGGACGGCGGGCCTGCTCGCCCATCTCGCGGAGGAGCGGGAGCGTCCGCTCGGCTTCCGCATGGCCGCGGCCGCCGACGAGGCCGTCGACTACGACCCCGATGCTCGATCCTGAGGTCGAGCGCCGGCCCTGGGCGGAGCAGCTCGCCCACGACGACGAGTGCTTCCGCGTCCAGCTCGCCTACCTGCGGGAGCGCTCGGCGTTCTACCGCGAGAAGCTCGCCGGCTCGACGGGGGCCGCGCTCGCGGACATCGCGGAGCTGCCGCTGACGGAGAAGTCCGAGCTCCGCGCGACGGTCACGCCAGAGAACCCGTTCGGCGCGCACCTCTGCGCCGAGCCCGGCGAGCTCGTCCGCATCTACTCGACGAGCGGCACGACCGGCGCGCCGAGCTGGATCCCGCTCACCACCGGCGACCTCCACAACTGGGTGACGGGCTCGGCGCGGAGCTACGCGGCGTCCGGCGTCGCCGCCGGGCAGCGGATCGTCTCCACGTACAACGCGGGCCCCTTCGTCGCGGGCGCCGCGCTCGCCGCCTTCGACCGCATCGGCCTCACGCACATCCCGGTCGGCACGGGGAACACCGAGCGGCTCGTGCAGGCGATCGCGGCGCTCCGCCCCGGGGCCGCGGTGCTGACGCCGTCGTACGCGGCGCACCTCGCCGAGCGGTTCCCGGAGCTGCGCGACTCGTCGGTCGAGCGCGTCCTCGTCGCGGGCGAGCCGGGCGGCGGCGAGCCGGCGTTCCGCGCCGCGCTCGAGGAGGGCTGGGGCGCGAAGGTGACGGAGGCGATGGGGATCGGCGACATCGGCGTCTCGCTCTGGGGCGAGTGCGAGGAACAGGACGGCATGCACCTCGGCGCCCGCGGGTTCGTCCACGCGGAGCTCATCGACCCCGAGACCGGCGAGGCGCTCCCGCTGGAGGACGACGCGAGCGGCGAGCTCGTCCTCACGCACCTCCAGCACCGCGCCGCGCCGCTGCTCCGGTTCCGCACCCGCGACCACGTCGTCGTCAGGACGAGCCCGTGCCCCTGCGGCCGGACCGGCCCGCGGATCCGCTGCATCGGGCGGACCGACGACATGCTGATCGTGCGCGGCGTCAACGTCTTCCCTTCTGCGATCCGCGAGGTGGTGCAGGGATTCGCGCCGACGGTGAGCGGCCACATCCTCGTCCGGCCCACGGCATCCGGCGTGAAGCAGGAGCCGCCCCTGCCCGTGACCGTCGAGCTCGGGCAAGAGGCGCCGGCCGAGGACGCGCTCGCCGAGGCGATCCGCGACCGGCTGCGCGAGGTCCTCGTCGTCCAGACCAGCGTCGAGCTCGTCCCATGGGGAACGCTGCGCCGGAGCGAGTACAAGTCGATGCTCGTGGAGCGGTCCGCGTGACCGAGCCGATCGTGGTCGTCCCCGAGCGCAAGTTCCAGGTGAACTTCCTCTGGGGCTTCCTGACGATCGTCACGGCCATCGTGCTGTGGCGCGCCTCCACCGGCATGGAGGGAACGGGGCGGATCGTCGCCCTGGTCATCATCAGCGCCTTCCTCCTGCTCTTCGCCTGGGCCTGGGTCTGGTTCGTGCGGCATCCCGCGCGCCTCGAGGTCACGCCCGAGGAGATCCGATTCCAGCACAGCGGGCAGAAGAAGTCCGCGACGCTCCCGCACACGGGCGCGCTCTACGTCAAGCGGACCTTGATCGGCGGCAAGTACCCGAACGCCTTCCTCAAGGTCGAGGGCTCCGACGAGGCGATCGCGCTCGGCTCGTTCAGCCTCCGCGAGATCCGGGAGGCCGCGCACTCCTCCGGGTGGGAGTTCAAGGGCGGCTAGCGGCCGGGGTCGAGCGCGCGGAGGAGCTTCGGGCTGGCGCTCCAGCGCAGGTAGGCCGCGCCCGCCGCCGGCTCGCCCGTGAAGCCGAGCGCCACCACGCCGCCCTTCTTGAGGTCGAACGAGAGCACGTCCTCGCTGCCGCAGAGGAGGAGCGAGGCGAGCCGCGAGAGATGCGGGTCGTGGCCGACCACGGCGACCGACGAGCGCTCGCGCTCCTGCTCGAGGATGGGCAGCGTCTCGGTCGGAGCGCGCACGGCCTCGAGGGCCGCGCACTCCTGGGGTGCGGGCCAGCCGCACTCCAGGTGGAGGATCTCGGCCGTGTTCCATGCGCGCGTGTACGGGCTCGCGAGCACGAGGTCCACGGTCCGGGACGATGCGCTTGAGGCCGCGCGAGGCGCTGCGGAACTTCGCGATCCCCTCCTCGGTGAGCGCGCGCTTGGAGTCGTCGGGCCAGCGCTCGGGGTGGCGGTCGTCTGCGATCGCGTGACGCACGATGTAGAGGTCCACGGGAGTAGATTCGCATTCGTGGCGCTCGAGATCGAGCGGAAGTTCCTCGTCGACCACGTGCCGGCCGACCTCGCCTTCGACTCCGAGGACGCGATCGACCAGGGCTACCTCGTGCTCGGCGGCGAGGACGAGGTTCGGCTGCGCCGCCGTGGAGACCGCCATCTCATCACCGTCAAGCGCGGCCACGGGGTCGAGCGCGAGGAGGTCGAGGTGCCGCTCGAGCAGGCGTCGTTCGAGGCGCTCTGGCCGCTCACCGAGGGCCGGCGCCTCGAGAAGACCCGCCGGACGGCCCCGCTCGGCGACCTCACGGCCGAGCTCGACGTCTACCGCGGACCGCTCGCGGGCCTCGCGACGGTCGAGATCGAGTTCCCCGACGCGGCCGCCGCAGACGCCTTCGAGCCGCCTCCGTGGTTCGGGCGCGAGCTGACCGGCGAGGAGCGCTATTCGAACCAGCGGCTCGCTCTCGACGGCTTACCGGCCGCGAGGAGTTAGGATCGGCACGTGGCAACCGCCGAATCCGCAGCGCCGCAGCTCTCCGAGGCGGAGCTCGCGGAGCTGTTCAAGCTCGTCGAGGGCGCGGACAGCGTGGAGCTCAAGCTCACGGTGCCGGACGAGCACCACCGCTCGACGGTCGTCGCGCTCGGGATGGACCCGCTCGAGGCCGAGCTTCGCCAGGTCTTCTTCTTCGACACACCCGACCTCCGCCTGAACCAGGCCGGCCTCGTGGTGCGCGCGAGGCGTGTCCAGCGGAAGGGCGACGACTCGGTGGTCAAGCTGCGGCCGGTCGTGCCGGGCGACCTTTCGAAGGACGTGCGGTCCTCGCCGAACATGGTCGTCGAGGTGGACGCGATGCCGGGCGGCTACGTCTGCTCGGCGTCGATGAAGAACGCGCTCGGGGCGAACGATGCCGTCAAGAAGGTCGCCGGCGGCAAGCGCCCGCACCGCAAGCTGTTCTCGAAGGAGCAGCGCGCGTTCTTCGAGGCGCACGCGCCCGAGGGGATCGCGCTCGACGACCTCGCGCTCCTCGGCCCGATCCTCGTCCTGAAGCTCAAGTTCAAGCCGGACGACTACAAGCAGAAGCTCGTCGCCGAGCTCTGGAACTACCCGGACTTCTCGCGGATCCTCGAGCTCTCGACGAAGTGCGCCCCGGCCGACACCCAGCGCGTCTCGGACGAGGCCCGCGCCTTCCTGACCGGGCGCGGCGTCGACCTGTCGGGCGAGCAGCAGACGAAGACGAAGACCGCGCTCGACTTCTTCTCGCAGGGCCTCGTGTCTCCGGCCCCGTAGTCCGTGCGGCGAAGAACCCGTACTAGGAGGGAGTCATGGCTGCGAACACGCTGAGCATCCTGAAGCCGAGCGTCAACAACCTGACCGCTCGCATCTTCGTCCGGGCCGCAGGGCTCGAGTACGAGGAGCTGGACGTCTGGGGGAAGAAGTCGACGCCGGAGTTCCTGGCCAAGGACCCGGCCGACCTGACGCCGCTGCTCGAGGAGGAGGGTCTCCCGAAGGGCTCGATCTGGGAGAGCTGCGCGATCATGGCCTACCTCTGCAACAAGCACGGCCTCGAGCAGTTCTATCCCGAGGATCCGGGCGAGCGGGCCATGGTGGACAGCGCGATGTTCTACCTGATCGGCACGTTCTATCCGCTGCTCGCGCGCGCCACGTACCCGACGCTCGGCTTCCCGCAGTACCCGGGCGAGGTGGCGCACGTCGGACGCCGACGACGCGGCCAAGGCGAAGGCCGCGAAGGAGGCCGAGGAGGCCCTCGCCGGCCCGCTCGAGGTGTTCAACACGTTCTTCCTCGACGGCCGGCCGTTCATCGGTGGCTCGCAGCCGTCGATCGCCGACATGCGCGTCGCGGCGACGTTCGAGTTCCTGCGCGCGATCGACTACGACTTCCCCCAGTGGGCCGAGGACTACCTGGACCGAATGGAGGAGACTCTGGGCGAGGCGTACACGGAGCCCGTCGCGGACGTGCGCGGCTACGTCGAGTACGTGAAGTCGCAGTAGCTACGCGCCGGCGATCCGCGCGCGCGCCATCTCGTCTGCGACCTCCGACGGAGGCCGGTTCTCCGCGTCTGCGCGCTCGAGGATCTCGAGGATCGTGTCGTACAGCCCCTCGATCTTCCGGATCGAGTCCTCGCGGTTCGGGGTCGTGAAGATCACGGTCGAGGAGCCCATGACGCCGCCCGCGTTCACGACGTAGTCCGGGACGTACGTGATGCCGCGGGCGCGGAGCTCGGCTCCGTGGCGCGGCTCCGCGAGCTGGTTGTTGGCGAGGCCCGAGACCGCCTTCGCCTGGATCGCCGGGATCGTCTCGTCGTTCAGCACCGCGCCGAGGGCGCACGGGGCGAACACGTCCACGTCGGCGGCGTGGATCGTCGCCGGGTCGACCGCAGTGGCGCCGTACGCCTCGACCACGGCCCAGACCGCCGCCTGGTTCACGTCGGCGACCGTGAGCTCGGCGCCGGCCTCGTGGAGACGGCGGCAGAGGTCGCTGCCCGTGTTTCCGAGCCCTTGCACCGCAACGCGGAGGCCCGAGACGTCGTCGCGCCCGAAGTCGTGCTTGGCCACCGCGCGGATTCCCGCGAAGCCGCCGAGCGCCGTGAAGTGCGACGGGTTGAAGCCGTCCGGGTACTGGCTCGCGCGCGTGAAGACGTAGTCGCACTCCTCGGCGAGGATGTCCGCGTCTGCCGGTCCGATGCCGACGTCGATCGCCGTCCAGTAGCGGCCGCCGAGCGACTGGACGTGGCGCGAGAACGCGCGGAGCAGGTCGCCCTTCGCCGGGTCGGACGCGTCGGCCACGATCACGCCCTTGCCCCCGCCGAGCGGGAGCCCGGCGAGCGCGTTCTTGTAGCTCATCCCGCGCGCGAGGCGCAGCACGTCGGTCAGCGCGTCGTCGAGCGTCGCGTACGGATAGACGCGACAGCCGCCCGCGGCGGGGCCGAGGGCGGTCGAGTGGATCGCGATGATCCCGCGCAGCCCCGTGGCCGCGTCGTGGCAGAAGAGGACCTGCTCGTGGTGGTCGAACTCGGGGTGGTCGAAGACGGCGATGGCGGGATTCTCACCCGGCGAACGGCCGACGTGCCGCAGCGCGGGGCGAAGATCAGAACGAGCGGCCGCCGCGGCCGTGGCGGATCCGAGCGCGGCGCGGGTCGGGCGCCGGGAGGTACGCGACGTTCACGGCATGGGCGTCCCCGTTCTCGCCCTGCCGCTCGAAGCTCACCGGCCGTCCCTTGCAGCGTGGCTCGCCCTCGTGGCCCGGCAGGAACCCGCTTTCGGTGACGTAGAGCTTCTCGTCGGCGTCCGTGTGGATGTAGCCGTAACCCTTCTCGACGTTGAACCAGAGCATTGTTCCGTGCATGGAGCTCCCTCCTGTCGGGATGGCCGTCATCCGACGCGGACGACGAAGAAGGCGATCGCGACGTACTGGCAGGCGAGCGCGACCAGGGTGAGCGCGTGGAAGACCTCGTGGTAGCCGAACACGGCCGGGATCGGATCCGGCTTGCGGCGCGCGTAGACGACGGCGCCCACCGTGTAGGCGATGCCGCCCGCCGCGAGGAGCGCGACGGCCGTGGGGCCGGCGGTGTCCGCGAGCTGGGGGACCGCGGCGATCCCGACCCAGCCGAGCGCGATCGCGAGGATGACCGTGAGCGGCCTGGGCGCGTGGACCCAGCAGATCTTGGTGAGGATCGCCGCTCCCGCCCCGATCCAGACGATGCCGAGTACGACCCACTGTGTCGTCCCGTGCAGGCACAGGAGCCCGATCGGCGTGTATGTCCCGGCGATCAGGAGGTAGATGCCCGCGTGATCCACGCGCCGCATCCGGAGCCGGGCCCGCGGGCTCCAGGTGACCCGGTGATACAGCGTGCTCGCGGCGAGCATCGCGGCGGCCGAGCCGGCGAACGCCGCGGCGGCGACCAGGCGCAGGCCGTCCACCGTGGCGAGGAACACGGCGCCGACAGCGATCGCCACCACGAAGCCCACTCCGTGCAGGGTTCCGCGCATGCGCGGCCGGGCCTCATACGGCGTTGCGAGTTCGGCCACAGTCTCCTCTCCGCGAGCCGCTCCAAGCGGCGGTCCTCCCCGACACCCAGTGTCGCACAGATTTGGCTGGTACCCTTGCTTCACTACCGAGCGAGTACCGGATGCGCGCCACTGTGCCTCCTCTGCCCGTTCCTGAGCAGTACAAGGAGGTGTTTCTATGGCAACCGGAACCGTCAAGTGGTTCAACGCCGACAAGGGGTATGGGTTCATCACCCCCGACGACGGCGGCAAGGATCTGTTCGTCCACCACAGTTCGATCGTCGGCGAGGGCTACAAGTCGCTCGACGAGAACGCGAAGGTCTCGTTCGAGCCCGGCGAGAGCGACAAGGGCCCCGAGGCCAAGAGCGTCCAGCTCGCGTCCTAGTAGGACTGCACCGCGGCCGGCGGAGGTCCGTGAGGACCCCGCCGGCCGCGATTCTTTTCAGTGACCCCGGTTACCCGGTCGGCGCGGGCGCCGACGGGTCGTTCTGCCACACGCCGAACTCGTTCCCGTGCGGGTCCTTGCAGACGGAGAACCAGCCCATGGAGGGCACCGCCATCGCATCCTCGGCCTCGCCGCCGAGCTCGCGCACCTTCGCGGCGCCGGCGTTGATGTCGTCGACGTCGAAGTAGACGCGCGTGCCCTTCTTGCCGGGCTCCATGTTCGTGATCGCCGCGCCCTGGTTCTCGGCGAGCCGGGCCATGTGGTACTCGGACGGGCCGGGGTAGCTCTCGAACTGCCACCCGAAGAGCGAGCCCCAGAACGCACGCCCCTTCTCGGTGTCGTCCGCGGGGATCTCGATGTGCACCATCTGTCCAGGCATGTCGCTCCTTTCGGTCAGGCTTCGCTCGGCGCGGGCTCGGGCTCGCGCTCGCGGGCGGGCCGCTCGCCGTGCGGCGGCTCGATCGTGAGGTTGGGAAGCAGCCGGTCGAGCCACTTCGGGATGTACCAGGTCTTCTCGCCGAGGAGCGTGAAGAGCGCCGGGACGAGAGTCATGCGCACGATCAGCGCGTCCGTGAGGATCGCGACCGCCAGCAGGAGGCCGAACTCCTTCGGGATGCGGTCGGCGCTCAGGATGAACGCGGCGAAGACGGTGCCCATGATGAACGCCGCCGCGACGATGACGCGGCCGATCGCCGCCATCCCGTGCTCGATCGCAAGCCGAGTGGGCATGCCGTGGACGTGCTCCTCGCGAATGCGGCTCATCAGGAAGACCATGTAGTCCATCGAGAGGCCGAAGAGGATCGCGAACGCGATCGGTGGCACGAACGTCTCGATTGGCCCTGTCCTGTCGAGGCCCGTCAGGCCCAGCAGGTGGCCCTCCTGCACCACCAGCCCCAGCACGCCGAAGCCGACGAAGGCCGACAGGAGCGTCGTGATCGCGGCGGTCGCCGACACGACGATCGAGCGGAACGCCATCGCGAGGACGATGAACGTAACCCCGATGATGTAGAGCAGGAAGAGCGGGAGCCGCTGCATGATCTGGTCGGCGATGTCCTTGAACGCCGCTGTCTGGCCGGACACGTAGGCGACTGCCTTGCTGCCGGCGAGCGCCTTCGGGACAGCCTGGTCGCGGAGCCGGTCGACGAGCTTGTCGGTCGCCTCGTCCTGGGGCGCCGAGTCCGGGGTGACGAAGACGATCGCAACCGTCTTCGCGTCGTTCAGCTGCGGATCGCCGACGGACGCGACGTCCTCGAGGCCCTCGACGCGGTCGTGGATCCGCTGCGGAGCGCCCTGGTCGCCGTTCACGTCCACGACGATCGGGATCGGCCCGTTGAAGCCGGGCCCGAAGCCTTCGGCGAGCAGGTCGTAGGCGCGTCGGCTCGTCTGCTCCTTCGGCTGCGTCCCCTGGTCGGCTGCGCCGAGGCGGACGAGTGACGACGTCCCCGCGAGGACGAGCACGAGCAAGAGGACGGCCGGGAAGACGAACTTCGCGTGCGCGGTGACGAAGCGGCCCCACTTGGCGATGAGCGTCTTCTGGCGGCCCGCCTCGGAGTCGTCGAGGGGCTTCGCGAACGGAACCTTCAGGCGATCCACCTTGTGGCCGAGGAGGCAGAGCACGGCGAGGAGGAGAGAGTTCGCGATGAGCACGGTCGTGAGGACGCCGAGCGCAGAGCCGATCCCGAGCTTCGTCACGAAGTCGAGGCCGATGAGGGCGAGGCCGCTCACCGAGATCGCCACGGTCAGGCCGGCGAAGAGCACGGCGCGTCCCGCGGAGGCGCCGGCCTCCGTGGCCGCGTCGCACGGCGAGAGCCCCTCGTGCAGGAGCTGGCGGAACCGCGTGACGATGAAGAGCGAGTAGTCGATGCCCACCCCGAGCCCGATCATCGAGACGAGGATCGGCGTGACCGTGTTGATGTCGGTCAGGCCCGCGAGGATGAAGAGCAGGAGGAAGGCGCACCCCACCGCGAAGATCGCGAGGAAGATCGGGATGAACGCCGACACGAACGTCCGGAAGAGGATCAGCAGGACGATGATCGCGGCGAGGATGCCGAGACCCTCCGAGGTGCCCTGCTCGAGCGGCGGGAACTCCGCTTCGCCGTTGAACTCCGCTTCGAGCCCGGCCTTCGCGGCCGCCGCACGCGCGGCGTCCTCGACGGCGACGACCTGGTCGCGGTCCTTGTCCTCGATCGTCTGGTCGAACTGCGCCTCGAAGTAGGCGATGCGCCCGTCGTCCGAGACCGTGTCGTCCTCGAACGGGTCGTTCACGCTCTCGAGCCCGGCCTTGCCGTCCTTGGGCTTGAACTCGTCCGACCGGAGCTCGGTGACGATGCCCTCGATCGCCGCCTTGCGCTCGCCCTCGTCGAGCCGCTCGCCCTTCGGGGCGGCGAGGACGACGTTCAGGACGCCGCCCTGCTCGGAGGAGAACTCCTTCTCGATCAGGTCGGTCGCCTTCTGCGTCTCCGATCCGGGGATCTCGAACTCGTCCCGCAGGCTGCCGCCGACGGTCCCGACGAGGACGATCAGCAGTGCGACGATTCCGATCCACGAGAAGACGACCCGCCACGGGTGGGTCGCGCACATGCGCGTCCAGCGCGCGAGCGCGCCTGTCGAAAGCCGTTCGTGCGCCGCGCGGCGGTCGCCGTCGTTGTTTCCAGCCTGGGGATCGCTCATCAGCCTCTCCTTGGTCGCTCGGGGTTCTCTAGAGACGGGCGGCGAGCCCGAAACTCATCGGTCGTGCTGCGTTCCCTCCGGAAGGGGCGGCGTGGGAGGGGGATGGGAAAATCGGACACTAGCGGTTCCGGTTTCGGCGGCGCGATGAGTTTTCGCCGCTGGGTACGTCTACAGAGAGTGACCGCAAACGGACGAAAGGACCGTGACCGATGAGGCCCCTGACCACATGTCTTTGGTTCGACACCGAGGGCGAGGAGGCGGCGAACTTCTACACGTCCGTCTTCCCCAACTCGAAGATCGGCGAGATCAGCCGCTACGGCTCGGCCGGCCCGCGGCCCGAGGGCACCGTGATGACGGCGGAGTTCGAGCTCAACGGCCAGCCCTTCATCGCCCTGAACGGCGGCCCGGACTTCACCTTCAACGAGGCGATCTCGTTCCAGGTCCACTGCGAGGACCAGGACGAGGTGGACACGTACTGGACCACGCTCTCGGAAGGCGGCGAGGAAGGCCCCTGTGGCTGGGTCAAGGACAAGTTCGGCGTCTCGTGGCAGATCGTGCCGACCGCCCTTCCGAGGCTCCTGGGCGACCCCGACAAGGAGAAGGCGCAGCGCGTCATGGCCGCCATGCTCCAGATGAAGAAGATCGAGATCCCCGAGCTCGAGAAGGCCGCCGCGCAGGGCTAGCGCACTCTGCTAGAACGCGGCCCGTGCCGATGTTCCTCGTCCTCGAGCGGCGCTCGGGTCCCGAGTGGGACCCGGAGCGGCCGCTCGAGGGGCAGTCGGGCTGGCCCGCCCACGCCGCGTTCATGGACGAGCTCGTGGAGACCGGGTTCGTCGTGCTGGGCGGGCCGCTCGCCGACGAGCACCGCGTGGCGCTCGTCGTCGAGGCCGAGTCGGAGGAGGCCGTCCGCGCTCGGTTCGCGGCCGATCCGTGGATCCCGTCGCACCTCGAGCTCGCTTCGATCGACCCGTGGACGATCCGGCTCGACGCGCGCCGTGCCTAGCCGCGCTTGAGCGGCCTCGCGTTCGCCGGCAATCGAATCCGAACCCACCGGCGAGGCGTAGTGGTTCAGACACGACCCAACCCCCGCGGACGGCTGCAGCTCCGCGCCCGGAGTTCCGTTCCCCGACCCGGAGGTGGTGGATATGAGACGACTGAAGTACCTGCTCGCCGGAGCGTTCGTCGCGACGCTCGTCGCGTCGGTCGCCCAGGCGGCGCCGATTGGGACGCTGAAGCAGTTCCGCATCCCGACGGCGAACGGCAACCCGACGCAGATCACGCAGGGCTCGGACGGGAACTTCTGGTTCACCGAGAGCCACGTCAACCCGCCGCAGACCGAGAATCACCACATCGGCCGGATCACGCCCTCGGGCGCGATCACCGAGTTCCTGGTGTGTCAGTTCTGCTTCCCGAGCGACATCGCCCAGGGCTCGGGCGGGATCCTCTACTTCACGAAGAACGACCCGGGGCTCGGCCGCATCACGACGTCGGGAACCGTGCTCCCGGACGTCGTGCCGCCGAACTCCCTCGCGAACGGAAACGGCGTCGCGGCGGTCGGCAACGCCGTCTACTACGCGGCCTTCAACACGAACAGCATCTGGCGCTTCGACGCCGCGACGAATGCGTTCACGGAGTTCCCCATCCCGACGCCGGGCGCCATCCCGTTCGACGTCGCGATCGCGCCCGACGGGTCCGTGTGGTTCACCGAGTTCGGCGCCGACCAGCTCGGCAGGCTGAACCCGGCCACCGGCGTCATCACCGAGACCTCCGTGGGCGACGGCCCGAACGGCCCCCGGGGGATCACCGTCGCCGCCGACGGCAAGGTCTGGTTCACGAAGCGGTTCGACAACTCGGTCGGGTTCTTCGATCCGGCGACCAACGCGGTGACCGAGTTCCCGCTCGCCCCGGGACGCGGTCCCGAGGGGATCGCGGCCGCTCCGGACGGCTCGGTCTGGTTCGCCCAGTCCGTCGCCGGCAACGTCGCCCGGATCACGACGACCGGCGTGGTGTCCGAGGGCAAGACCGTCAAGGGAAGCGAGCCGGTCGGCGTCACGGTCGCGCCGAACGGCAACCCGTGGTACGCGGAGCTGAGCGCGGACAAGATCGCCGTGTTGCAGCTTCGATAGGAAGTCTGGACGGGAGGCCCCGGCGACGGGGCCTCCCTCCTGGATCGGGCAGAATCGCCCGTCCTATACTCGGGCGCGTCGTGCGGATGTGCAGCGTGGGGGTCGGGGTCGTCGTCGCGGTGGTCGCCCTCGGGGCGGTAGACGTGGCGGCTGCGAACGTCTCCGCGCGCGTGAACGGCCGAACGCTCGTCGTGAGCGGCGACCGGAGGGGTACCCATATCACCCTTCGGCTCCAGCGCGGAAACCGCGGCCGCCTGCAGGTGGTGGTGGACGGGAGACGTCCGCTTCACGTTCGCCCGGCGGCGCTTCGGCGCCATCGTCGTGAACGCGGGGCGCGGCAATGACGTCGTGCGAATCGACCAGCGCCGCGGGGCGTTCACGGATGCCGAGCGAACGACGTTGAGCGGCGGCGCCGGCAACGACGTCCTGGTCGGCGGCGAGGGCGCCGAGAAGCTCCTCGGCGGAACGGGCTCCGACTCGCTCACCGGCAACGGCGGCGCGGATGTGGCCTCCCTCGGCGCGGGCGCCGACGCCTTCGTCTGGGGCCCGGGGAATGGGAACGACGTGGTGGACGGCAACAATGGCTTCGACCGTCTCGCGTTCGACGGGTCGGCGGCGAACGAAGCATTCGACCTTGCGCCGAACGGGAAGCGGCTCCGACTGACGCGCGACCTCGGCGCGGTCGCGCTCGACCTCAACCGGCTCGAGCGCGTGGACGTCGCGGCGCGCGGCGGAGACGACCGGATGACCGTCCACGACCTGAGCGCAGTTCCGGCGTTCGTGAAGGTGGATCTCGGCACGGGCGGCGCCGACCGTATGACGGTGGACGGCACCGAAGGCGACAGCACCGTGATCCTCTCCGGGAACGCAGGCCTCCTGACGCTCACTGGTCTCCCCGCGCAGCTGACGATTGCCCACGGCACCGGCGCCGACGGCCTCACCGTGAACGCCCTCGGCGGGAACGACACGCTCGACGCCTCGTCCTACGCGGGGCGGCTCGCGCTCACCGTGGACGCTGGAGCAGGCAACGACGCGATCACCGGTGGCGGGGGGAACGACGTCGTGCTCCTCGGCACCGGGGACGACACGTTCACCTGGAACCAGGGCGGCGGGAGCGACACCGTCGAGGGCCAGATCGGCCTCGACACGGCGCGGGTGAACGGGTCGCCGGCGAACGATTCGTTCACGCTCTCGGCGAACGGCATGCGGGTCGCCCTCGCCCGCGGCCTCGATGCGACGACGCTCGACGCGAACGGCATCGACCGGATCGAGGCCTTCCCGCTCGGTGGGGCGGACACCATCACGGCGCACAACCTGAGCGGCACCTCGGTCGTGGCGCTGATCGTCGACCTTGCGCCGGCCGACGGGCTCGTCGATCAGCTCGTCGTGGACGGGACGAACGGCGACGATGTCGCCACCATCGACGGCAGCGGCGACGACCTCTCGGTGCTCGGTCTCGCCGCGGCGGTCGGAGTGACCCACGCCGCGCCCACCGACCTGCTTCGCGCGAACGCCCTCGCGGGCGACGACATCGTGGACGCCTCGGGACTCTCCGCGGGCGTGCTCCTCCTTACGGAAGACGGCGGCGACGGCGACGACGTCCTGATCGGCAGCGCGGGCGCCGACACGATCTTCGGCGGGAACGGCGACGACATCCTGCTCGGCGGACCGGCGTTCGACGTCCTCGACGGCGGGCCCGGCGACAACGTCGTAATCCAAGATTGAGGGCCGCGCCGCGCGCCCGCAGCGCGGCCCCCCTGTCGCAGCGCTACTTCGACGCGAGTCGCGCGAGCAGCTCGTCCATCCGCGCGTACGTCTGGTTGACGCCCTGCTCCATCCCGGTTGCGAGGAGGCCGTCGCGCTCCTCGGTGGTGTGGAAGAGCATCGTCGTCACGATCCTCGTCTCGTCGCCGAGGTCCTCGAACTCCGTGGACTCGACGAGGACGTGGCCGGGCATGCCCTCCCATTCGAACGTCCGGACGGACCGCTCGGGCGGCGTGACCTCGCGGAACGTCCCGCGGAAGGCCGTCTCGTAGCCCTCGCCCTTGGAGACGAAGCGCCAGTCCCCGCCGTTTCGCACGTCCATCCGGTCCACGGTCGTGCCCTCGCCCCACCACTCGGGGATGAGCGCGGGATCGTGGAAGGTGGCGAACACGAGGTCGCGCGGGGCGTCGAACACGCGCTCGACGACGATCTCGCGGTCGGCCGGCGTCGTGACGGAGACGGGCCGTGTCTGCTGGTCGGTGGTCATGTCGGTTCTCCCTTCGTTCGCTCGAGTAGTGCCCCGAACCGGTCGAGGCGTTCGTCCAGCATCCGCCGGTAGTGCTCGATCCACTCGCTGACGTCGTCGAGCCGCCGGGGCCCGAGGCTGCAGACGCGCGTCCGCCCGATCTTCTCCGTGGAGACGAGCCCGGCGTCCTCGAGGAGGCGCACGTGCTTCTTCATCCCCGTGAGCGAGATCCCGTACGGCGCGGCGAGCTCCGTGATGGTGGCGCTGCCGCGGCCGAGGCGCTCCATCACGCCCCGGCGGGTCGGGTCGGCGAGTGCGGCGAGGGTTCGATCTACCGGCTGATACTGAACCATACGGTTCACTATACACGATTAGCGAGCACGCCGCAGAGACGTGAGGACAGGCCAGGCTAGGCGGGCACGGGGGCGGCGGGCGCGACGGCCTCGGCCGTCTCCACGTCGCCGTCCTCCTGCGCAGAGGCGATCACGACGGCGCCGAGGAGCGCGACCGCGAGCCCGGCGGCTCCCAGGACCGCGTGCCAGGGCGGGTTCTTGTCGAACCGCTCCTGGAGGACGAGCGCGCCGAGGGCCACGCTCACGATCGGGTTCGCCACCGACACGGTGGCCACGGACGCCACGAGCCGCCCGGTCGAGAGCGAGAGCTGCTGGAAGCCGAAGCCCACGAGACCCGCTCCTGCCATGACCCAGAACTCCCAGTCCGAGACCACCGCCGCGGCCCCGTCCGTGTGCAGGTTCTCGACCACGGGCTTCATGAGCGTCGCCGAAAGCCCGTAGAGGACGCCGGCGAGCGTCCCGAGCGTCGCGGCCCGCGCCGTCAGGTTGCCGCGGTTCGCGAACAGAAGGAGCGCGGCGCAGATCGCGCCGATCACGATGATGGACATGACCCAGTCGGAGCCGGGCGCGTCGTCCACGCCGGCGGCCGGATCCGCATACACGGCGAACGTCGCAAGGCCGACGACGATGATCGCGGCGCCGAGCACGAGGCGCCGGGTGATCTGCTGGCCCGTGAAGAAGTACCCGAGCGGGATCGCGAAGACGACCGACGTGACGAGCAGCGGCTGGATGATCGAGACGCGCCCGCGGTCGAGCGCGGCCGCCTGCAGGAGCACGCCGGCGATCTGGGCGACGAGCCCGGCCAGCCAGATCGGCTGCTTGAGGAGCACGTAGAACGACGTCGGGTGCTTGACCGAGACGTCGCCGAGGTCGAGCGAGGCCTTCTGCCAGAGGGTCGCCGCGAGTGCGAACGAGAAGGCCGCGAGGAGCGCGAGAACCGCGGCGACCGCATCCATGGGTCGGAACGATAGGGCACCCGGCGGCGCGGACACAATGCCCGGGCTGCGGACGGCAAGGCGACCCAGGAAGGATGTGCACCGTGAGCCTCACGCAGTACTACACGGCGACCAGCCTCGACGGCTTCATCGCGGACGAGAACCACTCGCTCGACTGGCTCTTCACGCGCGCGCGCGAGCCCGGCGGCTCGCTCGACTACGGCGCGTTCATCGCCGAGGTCGGCGCGATCGCGATGGGGCGGACGACGTACGAGTGGATCCTCGACCACGAGTTCGCGGGGAAGGATCCGGCGGAGTGGAAGTGGCCGTACGAGCAGCCTTGCTGGGTCTTCACGCACCGCGAGCTCCAGGTCGTGCCGAACGCGCGGATCGAGTTCGTCGAGCGGAGACGTCGGCGCCGGTGCACGCGGAGATGACCGCGGCCGCGGGCGGCAAGAACGTCTGGGTCGTCGGCGGGGGAGATCTGGCCGCCCAGTTCGCCGACGCCGGGCTGCTCGACGAGGTCCTCGTGACGATCGCGCCCGTCACGCTCGGCGCCGGCGCACCGCTCTTCCCGCGCCGGCAGGAGCTTGCGCCTCGAGGAGGTCGGGCGAAACGGCGATTTCGTGGCGGCCCGGTATTCGGTCGTGGGCTAGAGCAGCTCCAGGCGACGACTAGAAACGAGTGAACATGGGCATCTCCACGATTGACGCGTCTGTTGCAAAACGACTAGCCTCGCGGATGAAAGAACTCGCGTAACGGAGGAATCCGGGTGAACGTTCAGCCCAGGTCGCTAAGGCCCAGGCGGCGACACATTCGTCGCCTTGTGGTCTTGTGCCCTCTGGTCGGGCTCTTGCTCTTTGCGCCGCGTGCGGCCGCGGTCCCACCCGACATCTCGGTCACGATCACGGGCGTGCTCGGGCTGAACGGCTGGTACACGAGCAACGTCACGGTCGACTGGCAGGTCAACGGCGAGACCTCGTCGTCCGGCTGCGACACGGTGACGTTGACCGCCGACACGATCGGCACGCTGCGCACGTGCACGGCCGAGAACGGCGGGGATCAGACGAGCAAGAGCGTCACGATCAAGCTGGACAGGACGCAGCCCGCGGCCCTCGCCGCGGCGGAGCGCGTGCCCGATTCGAACGGCTGGTACAACCGGCCGCTCACGGTCTCGTCGTCCGGTACAGACGCGACCTCCGGAGTCGCGAGTTGCTCGTCGTCCCTGTACTCGGGGCCTGACACAGGAACCGCGCTCGTGATCGGCTCGTGCCAGGACAACGCCGGGAATGTGCGGGGAACCTCGCTCTCGTTCAAGTACGACGCGACCGCACCCACGCTCACCGGCCTGCGGAAGAAGCCGGGCAATCGCAGCGTGGACCTCCTCTGGAAGGTGTCGGGCGCCCAGGTCGTCGACATCGTGAGGTCGCCGGGCCGAAACGGGGCCGCGGCGACCCTCGTCTTCCGGGGTCTTGGGGGCTCGTACCGCGACCGGGGGCTGAAGGTCAGCCGCAAGTACCACTATCGCGTCACGGCGTTCGACGCGGCGAGGAACTCCGCCGAGCAGGCGCTCGACTTCGTCGCGACCGGCGCGCTCCTGCGACCGGGGCCGGGGCAGCGGATCACCTCGAGCGCACCGCCCAGGCTCTCATGGGTCAACGTCAGGGGCGCCTCGTACTTCAACCTCCAGGTGGTCCGGGGGCACAAGATCCTGAGCGTCTGGCCCTCACGCTCCAGCTTCCAGCTGCGGCGAAGCTGGGTGTACAACGGACGCCGGTACCGGTTGCGGCCCGGCGTCTACCACTGGTTCGTGTGGCCGGGCTTCGGGCGGATCTCCGCCGCGCACTACGGGCGCCTCCTCGGGCGCAGCACGTTCGTCGTCGAGCGGTAGCCCGACTAGCGGGCGCTGCGCATCGTCCGGGTCGACAGCGTCAGGAAGACGGTGTCGAGGAGGACGAGGACGAGAAGCCCGAGGCCGCCGATCAGGAGCGCCGTGCGTGGGCCGGCATCCTGGCGCCCGAGCGTCGAAAGCGCCCGGTTCGCCGCCTGTCGCGAACTCTGCTTGGCGACGACCTTCTTCTTGGCCGCGTCTCGCTTCCGCGCCGGCCTCCGCTCCGACCTCGCGGCGGTCGTAGGCGCGGCCGCAGGCGGCTGCACCTGAGCCGGAGGCGGTGACGCGGGCGGCTGCGCCGGCGGCGGGCTCACGGTGTGCGACGAGGCGCCGGGCGCGGGATCAGGGCTCGGTGCCTGCGAGGAAGGCGGTCCGGGCTCGGGCGCGCTCTGGGCCAGTGCCGAGCCGGCGGACGCGGCTCCCAGGCAGCACAAGACGACCAGAACCGGTGCCTTCCGCAAAAACATTCGACCGGAGCGAGTCAACTAGCTTCTCCCGCGCTTGCTTCTGCCGCGTGTACTAGCCGATGCATCTCACGGTGTCAATCCCGCCTCAGCCGGGGTCTAAACCGCGTGACGGCGATCGAGGGAGCCCATGTGTAGCCGGATCTGGCCGCGACACGTACGAAATCCTCGCCTTCCGTGCATCGAGATGAGATGTCGAGGTTGATACTGCGGGGCTTCTCTCCGATGATCCACCGTCGATCGCCGGTCATTGCGCGCTAGATCCAATACTAGATGCCATGAGGGATAGAGCGACCGATACAGCACGGCAAGGAGTTGATACCAGAACGAGGATCGCGCGTGATACTGCTCGCCGCGGCATGTGATATCAGCCTGCAAAGAGGCCATTTCCCAGTACGTTCCTCTCACTGAGGTGCTTGAAGGTAGTCGAAAGGCGACGCGGTCGCGACACGGCGCGGTGCGTAGACAGAGACGAGAAGGTTTTCAAAATCCAAACATGTTGACAGTGCGATTGTTAAGCGATCGATTGCATTCGACAATTCGGATTAGCGTATGTATTGTCGGGAAGGAAATTCGAATCGTTCAAGTCGACATCCGGAGGTTGGGTGTCCGCAACAGCCGCAATCGAGGTAGCAGCCAGAGCGTCCGGCGCGCCGCACGCCGGGCGCTCTGTGACTCGGCCGACGACGCGAGGCGCCTCGGCTCTACGCCGCACTGCGGAGGTTCGGGGGCTGCTGCGCGAGTACCACCGGAACGGCGATCTTCGAGCGCGCGCGCGCCTGATTCAGCTCTACCTTCCCCTGGTGAGGCGCATCGCGCGCCGGCACGTCGGCCACGGCGAGCAGTTCGAGGATCTCGTGCAGGTTGGCTCGATCGGCCTCATCAAGGCGATCGACCGGTTTCAGCTCGCTCGCGGTGTCGATCTCGCGAGCTACGCGATTCCCACGATCGACGGGGAGATCAAGCGCCACCTCCGCGACCGAGCGTGGCCGATCCGGATTCCGCGGCGGCTCCAGGAGCTCGACCCGACCCTCAGGTCGAGGGTCGCGGAGCTGGTCGATGGGCAGAACGGTGAATTCGACCGTGACGGTGCCCTCGAGCACGGCTACGAGCTGGGCGAGGACCGCATCGCCCTTGCGGGCGGCTTCCACGTGCTCGACTCGCGGGAGCGGCTTCTTCTCCGCTTCGCCTACTTCGAGGGGCTCAGTCAAGCGCAGATCGCATGCCGTGTGGGGATCTCGCAAATCCACGTGTCCCGGCTGACCCGGCGGGCGCTCGCGAAGCTGCGGGCTGCGATCGGGCACCCGGACCAACTACCATGACGCAGAGTGCGTTTTCGCACTAGAGGGAAGCGATGACGGAGTGACCTTCACGCGACCTGCTGCGGAGGCGAGACGCTTGACCGAAGTTCGAGAGCAGACTGCGCGGACCGTCGAGTCGTACACGGTGCTGCCCTACCACCTGCTGGTGGTGCGGGACGGCGAGGACAAGGGCAAGCCGTGGACGGCCTCCGTCGAGGAGCTTCCAGGCTGCACGGCGAGCGGTCGGACCTCCGACGAGGCGCTGCAGGCGATCGAGGCCGTTATGGCGAAGTGGATCGCGGTTGCGCTCAAGGAGGAACGGGAGATCCCGGAGCCGAGGTCTGCAACCAGTCACAGCGGCCGGCTGCTTCTCCGGATGCCCAAGACGCTGCATGCAGATCTCACGCGCGCCTCGGAGCGTGAGGGTGTGAGCCTCAACCAGTTCATCACCGACGTTCTCGCCGTCGCCGTCGCCTGGCGAGGCGGGCCCGACGCCCCCCAGCCCGGCGCTGCGACCACATCCATCAACCAGGCGCCCGGCGCCGAGGGCCTCACTACGGAGCGCGGAGCGCGCCGGCGTACGAAGCAGAACCCGGGGCGCCTGACGAATGCGGCCCTGGCGGCGAACTTCTTCCTCGTCGGCACTGCCGCGATCGTCGCGATCATCGTCCTGATCGTCGCGGTCAAGTAGGAACCGCGGCTACGAACGAGCGCGCAGGGGCCGAGCGATCGCCCTGAGCACGTCGAGGTCCTCCCGGCGCGGGAGCAGGAGCGCCCGCCAGGCGAAGGGGCTCCTTCGCGCGTACACGGCGAGCGCGACGGCGCCGCCGGCGAGGAACGCCGCGCTTGCCGCCGCGGCGGCGCCGCTCGCGCCGAACCGCGGGATCAGCGCGAGGTCGAGCGCGATGCCCACGACCAGCGACACGACGGGCCCGAGTGACGAGAGCCCCGGTGACGTCGATGCCATGAGCGCGTTCGAGAACACCGCCGTGGCGGCGAAGCCGAGCGCGCCCGGGAGCAGCCACAGGAAGGGCTCGACCGACGCCTCGAACGCTGTCCCGAAGACGACCGGGAGGAGGAGCGGGCCGAGGATCGCGGCGACGACGACTGCGCCGGTGGTGACGAGCGCCGCCGAGCGGAACGCCTGCAGCGTCTGCCGACCTCGCTGGCCGTCGTCGGCTCGTGCCGCCGCGGGCAGCAGCGCTGTCGCGGTCGCCGCGGGCAGGTAGAGCAGCACCTCCGACGCGTTGACCGCGACGGCGTAGATGCCGAGCGCCGCCTCGGACGCCAGCAGTCCCATCAGGATCTGGTCGATCCGGAAGTTGAGGAAGCGCGACAGGCTCCCCACCCAGGCCCGAAGCCCGAACCGGATCTCGTCCATGAGGAGCCCGACGTTCGGGCCGACGAAGGCCATGTCGCGCGCCGAGTGCCAGAGCAGGCGCAGCGCGCGCAGGAGCTCGGTCGCCACCCAGGCGAGCGCGGCGCGGGTCACTGTCAGACCGCCGCTCAGCCAGACGGCTGTGAGGAGGAGCGGATAGACCCACGAGGCGGTCGCCGTGATGAGCGCCAGCCGCCGGATCCGTCCGCAACCGAGGAGGAACGCGGCTCCGGCCTCGACGAGCGCCGACACGAGCGTCCCGGCGGCGAGAATCGCCAGCTCCGGGCGGCCGACACCCACGGGCTGGCCGCCGCTGAGCAGGAGCGCCGCGCATGCGATCGCCGCGGCGAGCACCGAGCTCGAGACCATGAACAGCACGACGTTCGTGAGGAGCGCCCCGCGCCTCTCGCTCCCTTTCGCCGCGTAGACGGTCGTCGCCTCGCCGACCCCGAGCCCGGCGACGCGGGCCAGCACGAGTGCCGTGACGGTGATGAACGCGATCGTCCCGCGCCCCGACGGGCCGAGGCCGCGCGCGAGCATGAGCACCGCGACGAAGAACCCGGCGTTGCCGGCGATCTTGGACCAGAGCAGGAGCGCCGAGTCCTTCGCGACGGAGTCCGAGCTCAGCACCTCGCCACGCTCCGGTTCGCGGAGAGCCGGTTCCCCGTCGAGTCGGCCACGGCGCCGCTTTCCCACCTGGCGCTCTCGAGGCCGACGAGTGGAGCCGGGGTCCCGCCGCACCCGACGTTGTCCCGGACGACGTTCTCGGACGACCCCTGGAGCGTGATCGCCGGCCGTCCGCCGCCGACGAAGACGTTGCCGACGATCCGGTTGCCGTCGCTGCCGACATCGACGAAGAGGCCGGACTCGGCGCGAATGACGCGGTTGTTCGTGAACGTGTTGCGGCTCGATCCGACGCCGTCGTGGAGCCACTCGACGTTGATCCCCGTCGGAGTATCGACGATCAGGTTCCGCGCGATCAGCGACTGGTTCGTCGAGTGTTCGAGGTAGATGCCGGTGCGGGTGTCGCGGATCGCGTTGGCGACGATCGTCGTCCGCGTCGAGGAGCCGACCGTCTCGATCCCGTCCCAGCGTGCCCGCCGGATCGTGTTGCCGATGATCGCCGCCGCGACGCCGCCGGTCCAGATCCCGCCCTCGTTCGTCCCGCAGCCGCTCGTCGTTCGGGCGCTTGTGACGCAGCCGTCGCGGTCGGGGTCGCGGATGTCGCTGATCACGTTGTCGAGCGCCACGCCGTACAACGCCGCCCTCGGCCGTCCGTACTCCTTCTGGCCGAGGAGGATGCCGAACGAGCGGAAGCCGCGAATCTGCGTGCGAATCACGCTCGTGTCGCGTGAACGGTCCGATCCGAGCGTGTAGACGCCGGCGTGTGCGGTTCCGCCACCCTCGATGACCGAGTCCTGGACGGAGACGCCCGAGTGCGCGCCCCAGGCGCTGACGCCGTCGGTCCGCACGTTCCGGATCTGGAGCCGCTGGAGGCGGACGTCGTGCGACCCGTCGAACACCGCGACGGCGATGCCGCCTTCGCTCGACGAGTGCTCGGCGGGTCCGCCGCCCCCGTCGATCGCGAGATCCGAGATCCGAATTCGGCTCCCCCGCGCGACGACGAGCGCCCAGTACCGGGCCCCCGGCGGCGGGGCGATCACCGTTCGCGCGCCCGAGCCCACCAGCCGCGCGCCGCTACCGAGCCGGAGCTCGCCCACCTCGTACCGCCCAGGTGCGAGTTTCACGGTGACGTCCCCTCGTCGCAGCGCGTCCCTCGCGCGCGTGAAGCTCGGACCGGGCTCCGCGTGCACCACGGCCGACTCCGACGGGTCGACCGTGATCGTCCTCGGCCTGGACGACGAGCGGTGCCCGAGGCTGTCCACCGCCACGACCCGGAGCCGATGGCGCCCGGGCGGGAGAAGCGCCGGGTCGACGTCGAGCCCGTAGGGCCTCGTCGTGTCGGATCCGAGCGGGCGGCCGTCGAGCCGGAACGTGACGGCGACGATCCGGCTCGAGAACGCACGCGCCCTCGCGGCGAGCGTCACCGGCTTCGCGAGCGTGGTCGGGCCGAGGAACGCGACGGCCGGCGGCCTCGACGACGCCGGAGGCTCGAACGGCGCGGTCGACGAGGAGCTGCAGGCCGCCGCGAGGAGCGCCAGCAAGAGCGCGAGAAACAGGGTTCGACCGGTTCGCGCGACGGTAGCTACATGGAAATGGTCGATCGCGTCGATGGCCTGGTCCGGTACGCGGCGCCGGGGCTCCCGCCCGACCAGCCGGTCGAGACGGGTCGGTACCTGGATGCGCTTCGCCGCAGCAAGCTCTTGATCGCGCTGATCGTCGTGCCGCTGGTGGCCGCCGTCGTGATCGTCTCCCTGCTGCTCCCGAAGACCTACCGCGCGACAGCGAAGATCGTCTTCGAGAGCGCGTCCGATCCACTCGAGACCCAGAATGCCGACACCGTCGAGAAGCGTCTCGCCACGATCGATGCGCTCCTGACGACGCGCAACACGCTGAGCGCGGCGGCGCGGAGGATCCCCGGTGAGACCGCCGCGACGCTGGACGACAAGGTCTCCTCGTCGGTCGATCCGAGAGCCGACATCATCGACCTGAGCGCCACGGACGACACGGCCAAGGGGGCGGCCTCGATCGCGAACGTCGTGGCCGCCACCTTCCTCGCGCAGCAGCACGAGGCGCAGCAGCAGCGGCTGAATCGCGCGCGCGCGACGCTTCGGGAGGCCCTCGCCGAGCTCGACGGGAGGAGAGGGCTGCAGGCCGAGACCGAGCGCGCCGCGATCCGGGAGCGGCTCACCGATCTCAACGTGAGCGCCGCCGGATCGAGCTCGGAGCTGTCCCTCGCCGAGGCCGCGCAGCCGCCGGACGTGCCCTTCTCGCCGCGCCCGCTCAGGAACGGCGTCTTCGCCTTCTTCGCCGCGCTCTTCATCGCGGCGCTCGTCGTGCTGGCGCGTGCGCAGCTCAAGCCGCGGGTGGGCAGCGCACGGGAGATGGGCCGACTGCTCGAGCTCCCCGTGCTCGCCGAGGTTCCCTACGTCCGCCGCCCGCTCGGGCACCGGTCCCAGACGCTCAGCTCCGCCGAGTACGAGGCGTACCAGACGCTCCAGGCCGCCCTTCGGCGACGGCTTCCGCCGACCGGCCAGCGGACGGTGCTCGTCACGAGCGCGCTCCACGGCGAGGGCAAGACCGAGGTCACGGCGGCTCTCGGCCTCGTGCTCTCCCAGGCGCGGCACCGGACGTGGCTCGTCTCCGCGGACATGCGCTGGCCCAAGCTGCACGAGCTCTTCGACGTCGATCAGACCCCGGGCTTCTCGGAGGTGCTCGTCGGAGCCCAGAACGGCGGAACGGCCGGCCTCTTCGAGCTGAGCGCGGCTCGGACGGGCTCCGGCCAGCTGCACGTGCTCGCCAGCGGCCGCACGCCGCCCGATCCGGCGCAGCTGCTCGCGAGCGCGGCGCTCGACGGCTTCTTCGAGGAGATCAAGGAGTCGGAGTACGACTACGTCCTGCTCGACGGGCCTCCGCTCCTCGGGCTGGTGGACAGCCAGGTGCTCGCCCAGCGGGTGGACGGCGTGCTCATCGTCTGCAGGCCGGACCGCCAGACGCCCGAGACGGCGCTCGCCCTCCGCGAGCTGCTCGAGCGGCTGGAGGTGGAGCCGCTCGGCGTTGTGACCGTGGGTGCGAGGACCTCGAAGCACTCCTACCTCCCCGGGTAGCCGGCGCGGAGCGCGGTTCCGGCCCAGATCAAGGCTGCGACGAGCCAGAGGTGCCGCCAGTGCAGCGTGTCGACGAAGAAGCTGTTGGCAAGGAGGCCGCACCAGGCGGCGAGCAGGCCAGCGGAGCCGATGCCGTACGTGTCGGCCCCGAGGGCCACGTTCCGGGCCGCGAAGCCGAGCGTCAGGAAGACGAGCCCGAGGATCATGAACGCTCCCACCATCCCCTCCTCGGCGAGCGACCGAACGAAGGTGCTGTGCGCGGAGAGCTCGGAGACCCGCTCGAACTGGCCGGGGCCGATCCCGAGCGGGTGCTCGGCCGCGAGCTCGAGACCGGACTCCTGGGCGTTGAACCGCTGCGTGTCGTAGTCCTGGAGCGCGGCTCGCTCGGTGAGGAAGCCGACCGACCCGGTCGCCGCCACGACTCCGAACAGCGCGACGCCCGCGACGAGGCTGACGAGGAGGAGCGTCATCGCCCGGCGGGCTCCGCCGCGGCGGAGCGCGAGCACGACGAGGAGCACAAGGGTGCCGACGGCGAGGTTGAGCCACGCCGCGCGGGAGAACGAGAACACCACCCCGACGACGAGGACGGACAGGAGGAGGAGCTTCGTAACCAGGCGGAACCGGAGCAGCCGCGGGGCGACCGTCTCCTCCATGAGCAGGAGGACGGCGGGGACGAGGAACGGCCCGAAGACGTTCGGGTCCTTGAAGAGCCCCTGGGCGCGCGGGCCGCGCACGAAGGCTTCGGCGCCGGGGAACGGCACGATCAGCGCCAGGCAGGCGACGGCGGCCGAGAGCGCCGCTCCGGCGAGGAAGGCGAGGAGCACGAGGCGCGCGCGCCGGACCGAGCAGACATAGGCGGCGAGCCAGAGCGCGAACACCGCGAGGTAGAGCGTGATCCCGAAGAACGTGGCGGCACGCGCGCTGTCGACCGCCTCGGTGGAGGCGAGCAGGTTCAGCGCGAGGAAGCCGCTCACGAGGAGCGTCACGCTGAGCGGCACGCGCTCGAGATGAAACGACCCGGTGACGAGAGCGAGGAGGATCAGGACGGCGAAGACGAGATCCGCGGGCGCAGGCTCGATCCGCACGACGGCCAGGAGCAGGACGCCCAAGGCGACCGCGGTGCCGTAGCGGGCGAGCGCGAGGGCGAGGGTGCCGAGCAGCCCGACGCCGAAGCCCAGGACGACCGGAACGGGCAGCGGCGAGCGGCCGAGCGCGAGGCCCAGCAGGAGGAACAGGCCGAGGAGCGCCGCCCCTCCGGCCGCCCAGGCGAGGGCCTCCGCCGGCTCGACGCGGCGGGGAGCGCGGACGATGTGACCGGCTTCCACGGAATGGCCTCAGACGTCCCCCGGCGGCGACCCCGGGTCCTGTTGGTCATCACGCTGGCCGAGGTCGGCGGGGCGCAGAGCTACGTCGCGTCGCTCCTCCCGGCGCTCGTCCCACGGTTCGACGTGGCGGTCGCCGCGTACGGGGCCGGGCCGCTCCGCGAGGCCGCCGAAGCTGCCGGCGCCCGTTTCGTTCCGTTGCGGAACGTCCGCCGCCCGATCAGCCCCTGGCGCGACCTCGCCGGACTCGTCGAGCTGGCCCGGCTGCTGCGGCGCGAACGGCCGGACATCCTCCACGCGTCGAGCTCGAAGGCGGGCGTGCTCGGCCGGCTCGCCGCGGTTCTCGCCCGCGTCCCGATCCGCATCTTCACCGTGCACGGCTGGGCCTTCGCGGCGCACTCCGGCGTCCAGGCGCGGCTCTATCGCTGGGCCGACCGGCTCGTCGAGCCGCTGACGAGCGTGACGATCTGCGTCTCGGAGCACGAGCGCGAGGCCGGGATCGCAGCGGGGACGTGCGCGGCGGAGCGGACGGTCGTGATCCCGAACGCGGTGGACGTGGAAGGCGCACCGCGCTCGAGCCGCGCCGAGCGGGAACGGCCCCGCATCCTGTCGGTCGGCCGGCTCAAGGCGCCGAAGGACTTCCCGACGCTCGTCGGGGCGCTCGCCGAACTCCCCCCGGACTCGTTCGAGGCCGTGATCGTCGGCGACGGGCCCGACCGCGGGAGCCTCGAGGAGGAGATCCACGAGCTCGGCCTCGAGGATCGGGTCAGCCTCGCGGGCGAGCGCCGCGACGTTCCCGAGCTGCTCGCCGACGCGGATGTGTTCGTCCTTCCGAGCAGGTCGGAAGGCCATCCGGTCTCGGTGCTCGAGGCGATGGCCGCGGGCATCCCGGTGGTCGCCTCCCGCGTCGGCGGCGTTCCCGAGCAGGTCTCGGACGGCGAGACGGGCCTGCTCGTCGAGCCGGGCGACCCAACCGAGCTCGCCGCCGCACTCCGCCGCCTCACGGCCGATCCACGGCTCCGCCGCCGGCTGGGAGCCGCGGGGCGTGCGCGCGCCGAGCAGGCGTTCGATCTCGATGCCTTCCGGCGTGCGCATGTCGAGGTCTACCTCCGTGAGTTCACGAGACGCAGGCTCCCGGCGTCGACGCCGTAGCGCCGGCGCCGGTACACCCCGCGGAGCGGCAGGGGTGAATCGTGACCGCCTCCGACCTTCGCCCGAAAGTCGAGCAGGCCGTCTCGCCGGTCGACTTGCCGCCGGCGGAGCGCGAAGCGGTCCGTGCCGCTCGTGTTGACGCCGGGCTCGCACGAGACCGCGGCGCGGAACCCGGCTGCGGTGACGAGTCCACGCTCACGGCTCCCGTAGAGCCCGGACGGGTAGGAAAACGCAAGGACGGGACGCTCCAGGCGGGCCTCGAGCGCGGCCTTCGAGCCCATGATCTCCTCCCATGCCGCGGCGTCCCGGAGGGCGAGGAGGTTCGGGTGCGTCAGCGAGTGCGCCTCGAAGCGGAGCGTCCCTTCGCGGTCGAGCTCGACGATCTCGTCCCAGCCGAGGAGCGGCGGCTGCCGATCCCGATACCAGCCGAACTTCGCCCACCCGTCGACCGCGCCGGGCGCGACGAAGACCGTCGCGCGGAACCCTCGCTCGGCGAGCAGCGGCATGGCGTTCTCGGCCACGTCCAGGAATCCGTCGTCGAAGCTGAGGCCGACCGTGCGCGCCGCCGGGCGGCCCTCGTCGAGCAGCTCGACGACCTCGAGGACGTCGACGACGCGGTAGGCCTCGGTCGCGAGGTAGTCCATCTGCCGCCGGAAGTCCCGCGGGCTGACCGCCAGCTCGTCACGGTCGTCGGACACCCGGTGGTAGAAGAGGATTCGCACACCTTCCTCCTCCGGCTGGTCGTGCCTTTGCAGCGACCAGGCGGTCGAGCGGGTGCGTGTCGCGACCGCCTTGAGGGCGTAGCGGCTCATGTGAGCCGCCCCGCGAGCCGGCGCGCCGGCGCGAGCCCGTCGAAGTAGAAGCGGCGCAGCGCCTCCGACTGTTTGAGCCGCTTCCGCAGCTCGATCGCCCCGACCCGCGTTTTCGCCGCTGCCGCGCCGCGGAGGCTTCCGGCCAGGCCGAAGCCTTCGTAGAGCGGCTCGAGCCGGTCGCAGAGCTCGAGCTTGTAGCGCTCCGCGCCGCCGAGGAACTCGACCCGCTTCAGGCCGTCGTTGGCGGCGACCTCGATCGTGTCCAGCGTGTTGAGCCAGCCCGGCGAGAAGCGGGCGAGCGCCGGGTCGAAGGCCATGCGGTGGACGTACATCCGCTGCTCGAGCGCGAAGAAGTAGTGGAACGCCGCCGGCCGCCCGCCCACCTTCATCGTGACGATCCGCGGCACGTCGGCGTCCGCGAGCGCGAGGATCGCGGCGTGGTGGAAGCGACGTCCGGTCGGCGTCGCGAACTCCGATCCGTCGGGTCGGCCGCTCCAGCGGAGGTCGTGCAGCTCGAAGGCATCCTCGAGTGCGGTCGCGAGCTCGTCCTTCGTCCGGGCGACCACCACCTCGACCTTCCCGATCTGCTCGAGGTTCCGCATCCGGCGGCGATTCTGCGAGCGCTTCTTCGAGGACATCTTCGCGTGGTAGAGGTCCTCCCACGTGCCGTCGATGTCGAGCACGGGCGCCTCGCCGCGCTCGACCAGGTGAAGCCGGGTGTCGCCGAGCGCCTGCGTCAGCAGGTTGTCGCCGGGCAGGCCGTAGAGGTCGGCGAAGTCGTGATTCGAGCTCGCGACGCGTCCCGCCAGCGCCTGTCCGGTGGCGAGGCTCTCCCCGGGAGCGACGAGGAGGTCGGCGAGCGCCGAATGGCCTCCGCCGAGGAACGTGAGCACTCGCAGGCCGCGGCGGCGGCGCACGCAGAGCGGAAGCGCGCCGACGAGCCTGCCGTCCCGGTAGGCGACGTGCACCGCCAGCTCGCCCTCCTCGCCGTAGTGCCGCCACCACTCGCGCAGCCAGCCATGGAGCAGCACGGGGCTCGGCCGTGGCATGGCCCGGACGAGGACGTCCCAGTCCCCCTCCAAGCGAGCGAAGGCGTCGGCGCTCGAGATCGTCTCGAGCCTCGGTTCGCCTGCGGCCACAGTCGGGCTCACGTCAAGAAGGTTCCCCCCGATGCAGGAGGTGAGCCACGAACCGTTGCGCATCGTCTGCGGTTCGAAGCACGACGACTCGCTGCTGCCTCCGGCGAGGCGCCAAATTCGCGAGGAGCTTCGGGCGAACCGTCCTGCGGTAGTGCCACTGGCCCCGGGTGAAGTGCGCGAGCGAGCGATGGACGGGTCCCGGCTTCGAGCCGGCCGGCGCGTCCGGGCCGCCGTTTCCGTCGAGCCGCCGCCGGCTGACCCGCCAGAGGCAGCGCAGAGGCGACGCGTCCATGACGACCACCAGGTCGGCGGAGTCGAGCCACTCGGGGATCATGTCGTCGTACTGCGCGTCGACGATCCAGGAGTCGCGCTCGAGCTCGCGTCGCTGCGCCGCCTCCCATTCCGCGGCCGGCGTCTCCACCCAGCCCGGCTTCCAGAACAG
This sequence comes from uncultured Actinomycetes bacterium, assembly GCA_963720515.1. Taxonomy (GTDB): domain Bacteria; phylum Actinomycetota; class Thermoleophilia; order Gaiellales; family Gaiellaceae. The sequence goes on from OY970397.1 coordinate 2,305,759, forward strand.
GGTGTCCAGGTGGAGCACGTCGATCCCCCAGGCGGCACCGATCTCACGCGAGAGTCGTGACTTCCCGGCTCCGGCCGGCCCGGTGACAGCGATGCGCTTCACCTCCACCACGTAGATCTCCACTTCCGGACTCGGTGAGTCATGGGCGGGGAATCTTTCGGATGTGGGCATGCGGGCAGACGAAGGGCTCGTCCAGGCTCGCCGCGGGTGGGCCTTCGAGCTCGCCGCCGCGGCCAAGGCCGCCGACCCGAAGGTCCGGACCGCCGCCGGCCGAGCCGTGCTCGTGTGGGTTCCGTGCTTCGTCCTCATGGCGCACCGGTTCCCCTCACCGGCGCTGGCCCTCGGGACCGCGTCGCTTCTCTGGGCGGTCTGGCTCGTCTCGCTCCGGAGTGCGTTCGACGGCGTGCACCTCACGCTCGGCGAGCCCGTTCGCTGCTTCGTCGGGACCGGCATGGGGCTCATCGGCGTGTCGGCCGTGGCCCTCTGGATCCCCGGTATGGGCATGGACCTCACGACGATCCTGGCTCTGGGAATCTGCGTCTTCGCGCTGACGACGACCTGGGAGGTCATTGCGCGGCGCGTGGTCGGCAAGCGGCGCGTGCTCGTCGTCGGCCCGTCGAGCTGCGCGGAGACGGTCGCGGCGGCGGTGGATTTCGAGCGGCATTCGCTCTTCGCGATCCTCGGTGCGGTGGACGACGAGCCGGGTGACGCGCGGCTCGGCTCGGTCGCCGAGCTTCCCCGCATCATCGAGGAGCAGCACCCCGACCTGATCGTGCTGACCGACAGCGTGAGCTCCATGAAGGCGCTCGACCACCTTCTCGTCGCGCCGCGCTCGAACGTCAAGGTCATCGGCTTTGCGCATTTCTTCGACCACGCGTTCGGCCGGATCCCGCTCGAGGATCTGCGGCCGACCTGGTTCATGAGCATCGTCCACGTCTGGCGGCGGCCGTACACGCGCTTCGCGAAGCGGACGTTCGACGTCGTGTCCGCGTCGGTCGTCCTCATCCTCGCCGCGCCGCTCATGCTGGTCATCGCCGGACTCGTCCGGTTGACGTCGGGCCCCGTGATCTACAGCCAGATCCGGGTTGGGGAAGGCGGTCGCCCGTTCAGGATGCACAAGTTCCGAACAATGAGCGTCGACGCCGAGGCCGAGCACCCGGCCTTCGCGCAGGAACGCGACCCACGCGTGACGCGCCTCGGGCGGCTGCTTCGAAGGATCCACGCCGACGAGCTGCCCCAGCTCTGGGACGTGCTCAAGGGCGACATGTCGGTCGTCGGCCCGAGGCCCGAGCGGCCCGAGTTCATCCCGATGCTCGAGGAGGCAGTGCCCTTCTTCACCCGCCGCCTGCTCGTGAAGCCCGGGATCACGGGCTGGGCGCAGCTGCGGCACGACTACGCCTCGGACTGCGAGGGGGCCGCGTCGAAGCTCTCGTACGACCTCTGGTACCTACGCCACCGAACCCTGACGGTCGACCTCGCGATTTGCGCCAAGACGTTCGCCTCCCTCTTCCTGCGGCCGGGGCGATGACGCTCGAGCCGGCGTTGCTCGACACAATCGCGAGCGAGGCCGAGTTCGCCGGGCTCGCGGGGCGGTGGGACGAGCTCGTGCGGGCGATGCCGCGGCCGAGCCCCTTCCTTCTCCACGGGTGGCTCCTCGAGTGGTGGCGCCACTACGGAGGGAGACGGCGTCTCGCCGTGCACGTGGCGTTTCGCGGCGACCGGCTCGTCGGCGCGCTTCCCCTCTGCCGCGGTGGTCGCAGGCTCGGCGTCCGGGTCACGCAGTTCCTCGGCGGGACGGCAGCGCCCGTTGCCGACCTGATGGTGGCGGCGGGCGAGGATTCGTCGACCGCCACCGGGCTCGCGGACCGGATCGGCTCCACGGGCGACGACTTCGTTGACCTGTACGGCCTGCGCGGCGACAGCCGCCTCGCGGCGACACTGCCGGCCGGGTCGCTCCACCTGCTCGAGCGCCTCGAGGGGCCGGTCCTCGACCTGAGGGACGGGTGGGAGGGGTTCGAGCGGACGAGCCTCTCGAACAAGGCGCGCAGCGATCGCGCGCGGCGGCGGCGGCAGCTCGAGGAGCTCGGCGCCGTCGAGATCTCGATCGCCAGGACCCCCGACGCGATCGAGATGCGGCTGGAGGACGCCTTCCGGCTCCACGCGCTGCGGTGGCGCGGCCGGCACGAAGGCTCCGAGTTCGCGACCCCGGTCGGGAAGGAGTTCCGTCGGGCGGCGCTACGCCGCCTTGCCGCCGAGGACGTGCCCCGGCTCGTGACGCTGCGACTCGACGGGCGGCCGATCGCCTTCTCGCTCCACCTGCTGTTCGAACGCACGGTGTACGGCGTGGCGATGGCGTTCGACCCCGCGTTCGCGCGCTACTCGCCGGGCACGGAGACGTTTCTCTGGGCGCTCGAGTCTGCCGCGGAGGAGGGCGCCGAGTGCGTCGAGTTCCTCGGCGATGCCGCCCCGTACCAGCGCAGGCTCGCCGACCGGCTCGACCCGGTCCACGAGGGCATCGGACTGCCGTCCACTCTGCGCGGCCGCGCCGCCGTGGAGACGCTCGTCGCCGGCATTCGCGTGCGCCGCCGCCTCAAGCGCTCGGGGACCGCTCGCCGGCTCTACGACCGCGTCCCACGGCCCGCGCGCGGCTGAGTTCGGTTTGCACGGTGTAGATTCGCGGAACTTCCCAGGCAACGACGAGGAGGTTCTTTTCATGACCCATCGCAGACTCCGCGCGAGCCGGCTCGTGCTGGCGCTCGTGGGTGCGCTCATCGTGACGCTGACCGTCACCGGTGCGGCGTCCGCAAACCACGGCCACGGGAAGTCCCGCCACGGCCAGTCGCTCTGGCGCCTGTGGGACAGCACGCTCCGGAAGGCCAAGTACATCGACATGACGCACACGATCACGCCGACGATCCCGGTCTGGGCGGGCTTCGGGAACTCGACCTTCTCGCCCACCGTGAACCCGACCACGGGGCTGCCGTACACCTACGCGGCCGACGGATTCGAGGCGACGAGCTACGTCCTGCGGACCGACCAGCTCGGCACGCAGCTCGACCCGCCCGCGCACTGGGCGCCGGAGTACGCGGCGATCGACGAGCTGCCCCCGACCTTCGCGGTCCGGCCGCTGGTCGTGATCTCGATCGTCCCGCAGGTCACGGCGAACTTCAACTACCACCTCCAGGTCTCGGACATCCTGCGGTTCGAGAAGAAGCACGGCCGCATTCCGCGGGGGAGCGTGGTGATGGTCCGTTCCGACTGGTCGAAGCGCTGGCCCGACCCGGCTCTCTCGACGCTGACGCAGTTCCCGGGCGTCTCGCTGGCCGCGCTCCAGTTCCTCCAGCTCCAGCGGCACATCCTGTTCCACGGCCACGAGCCGCTCGACACGGACTCGACGCCGACGCTCGAGGGTGAGAGCTGGCTCATGCACAACGGCTTCGCGCAGGCCGAGGGCGTCGCGGGCCTCGACAAGGTCAAGCCCACCGGCTGCCTCGTGGACATCGGGTACCCGAAGTTCGGCGGGGGTCTCGGCGGCTACGCCCGCTTCATCGCGATCTGCCCCAAGACGTGGAAGTACGGTGTGAGGGTCGGCGAGCTTCCCGAGGCGCCGCTCCAGAAGTACACGCAGATCCTGCACTGGGATCCCGCGGCCGGCATGCGCATCCGCGGCTGACTGATCTCCGTCCCCGGCCGGCGGCCTATCCGCCGGCCGGGGACCTACGCGAACGCGTTGACCGCGCGCGCGACGATCAGGCCGAAGAGCGCGAGCGCCACCGTCGCCTGCACGACCATCACGTACTTCGCGCGGTGCGAAAGCGGCATCACGTCGGTCGGGCTGAACGCCGTCGCGTTGGTGAACCCGAGGTGCAGGTAGTCGAGGAAGACGGGCCGCCAGCCGGGCGGGGCGAGCTCCGGGCTCATGTGCTGCGGGAAGGCGAAGTCGATCGGCGCACCGCCGCGCAGGCGCGCGAGCGGGCCGCCGCTGTCCATCAGCCAGTAGAGCAGTGCGAACGAGAGGTTGTTCCCGAGCCAGACGACCGCGCCGAACCCGAGGAGCTCCTCGGGCGAGTTCGTCACGCCGCGCCCCTTGACCAGGTCGTAGACGAGCAGGGTGGTGGCCCAGAGCGCGGCCGCCACGAGGAGGCAGACTAGCGTGACGGCGAGCGGGCGCAGCCAGCGTGCGCGCTTCGCGACGCTGCCCGGGTGCCCGGCGATCAGCACGACGAGCAGCGCAGCCTCGATCGCCGGGACGAGCCACGGCACGTGGACCAGCTCCTCGCTCGGCAGCCAGAGGCGCACCAGGATGTTGAGCGCGAGGAAGGCAAGAAGCGCGAGCGCGGGCGGCCAGCGCGACTCGCCGATGCCGGCGTCGCTCACGGGCCGTGGTCCGGTGGCGGCGGGCGGCAGCTCCATCTCGGCGCGGAGGTTGGTGAGCGGCCCGTCGGGCACGCGGATGAGGCCGCGGGTCGGCCGGTCGAGGTCGAACGTCACGAGAAGCAGCATCGTGATGAGCGCGGCGGCGAGGAGGACCGGCGAGACCCCGCGGCCGAGGATCGAGAGGTAGAAGGCGAGCAGCCCGAGGGCGATGGCCGCGCCGAACACCTCGACCGCGAGCACCGCGCCGGGCACCCGATTGTTCAGGGTGGCGACGCGCACGGTCTGCATGTCGATCATCTCGTTGAGCGTCTCGACGTAGAGCCGAGGCGCGCTCGCGTCCGGCGACTCTGCGAGCGAATCCCCGGCCAGTCGCCAGAGGTCGCGTTGGATCGCCTCGCCGTCCGCGACTGCGTCGCCGGCTCGAGCGCTCTCCGGCACCGAGTTCGACAGGCGGATGCTCGTCTCGATGTAGCGCTTCAGGAGCTCCAGCGACTCCCTTCGCATGGGCTCCTTCAGGGTCTGGGCCCGGAGGTACGTCGTGCCGATCGCGTTCGCGTCGTCGACGACGGCCGTGCGCCGGTCCTCGTAGCGCCCGACACCCAGGGCTAGGCCGAACGCGAGGACGAGGCCGACGAGGCCGAGCAGCGCAGCCTGCAGGACGCCGAAGGGCTCCCGAAGGTGCTCCGACCGGTGCCGCATCAGCCGGCCGAGCACAAGGCCGAACACCGTCACGCCGAAGACCACGACGACGAGGATCAGCCGGAGTTCGACGCTGTTGAGCCGGAAGAACAGACGCACCCTCCTCGCGTGACTGCGGCTCGCCCGCCTTGAGCGCGGACCCTAATCCACGGCTCGGCCTGCGTACATCTCACAACCGCGCGGCCTTCGCGCGTTGGAAGGGCGATGAGCGCACGCGCGTTGGAACGGCGATGAGTGCGCGCGCCGAGGCCGCGACCGCGACAGCCGTGGCTCGGGACGTTCCCGCTCTCGCGGCGGCACTCGTAACCGTCGTTGCGTGGGGCTCCGCGTTCGTCGGCATCCGTGCCGCCGGTGACTCGCTCTCGCCCGGCGCGATCGCCCTCGGGCGGCTGCTGGTCTGCAGCGCCGTCCTCACCGCGGTCGCGCTGGTGCGGCGCGAGTCGCTGCCGGCGCGGCGGGACCTCTTCACGATCGCGCTCTTCGGCGTGCTGTGGCTCGGGGTCTACAGCGTGTCGCTCAACGCCGCCGAGCAGCGCGTGGACGCGGGACGGCGTCGCTGCTCGATCAACACGGGGCCGATCCTGATCGCGCTTCTCGCCGGCCTCGTCCTCCACGAGGGCTTCCCGCGCGGGCTCTTCGGCGGGCTGGCCGTCGCCTTCGCCGGCTGCGTCCTGATCGGCGTCGCCTCAGCCGAGTCGGGAACCCGCGGCAGCGTCGGCGTCGTGCTCTGCCTCGTCGCAGCGGCCGCGTACGCCGTTGCGGTGATCCTGCAGAAGACCGTGCTCGCGCGCGTGTCCGCCTTCCAGGCGACGTGGCTCGGCTGCGCGGCCGCCACGATCGTGCTCCTCCCGTTCACGCCGACGCTCGCGAGCGAGGCGGCCGACGCCCCGCGCTCCGCGATCGCCTGGGTCGTCTATCTCGGCCTCGTCCCGACGGCGCTCGGCTTCGCCACCTGGTCGTTCGCGCTCGGCCGGACGAGCGCCGGCCGCATGGCGTCGATCACGTACCTGATCCCGGTCGTCGCGATCCTCCTCGGCTGGGCGCTCCTCGGCGAGACGCCGCCGGCCCTCGCGTGGGCCGGCGGCGCACTCTGCCTCGCCGGGGTGTATCTCGCCCGCCGGCGCTAGCGCCTGGTGCGGGTCGCCACGTAGATGTCGGACATCCCCTCCGGCCCGGGCGCGCGCCCGAACAGGAGCTGCCGCGCGCCCCAGGAGAGCGACGGGCGAGTCTCGGCCGCGCCGCTGTTGACGGCGGGTCCGAGGTTCACCGGCGTCGCCCATGGACCGTCGAGGCTCGCGCGGGTCGACCTCCAGATGTCCTGCGCGAGCGACCCGGTGCGGTTCGACGAGAGCACGACCTCGAGGCCGTCCTTCCGCACGTTCGGCTGGATGTCGTTCGCCGCGGCGTCGTTCAGCGAGCCGACCGGCACGGCCGGGCCGAAGCCCCAGCCTCCGAGGCCCGCGCTCACGAAGACGTCACCCGGGACAGGTCCGCTTCGGGAGAAGTAGAGCGAGCCGTCGGCCGGCACGTACGACGGGCCCTGCTCGTCGAGCGCGCTGTTCGGGCCGAGCGGCGCGCAGCCGAGGTTCTGCGGCTCGCTCCACCCGAGCCGCGGGTGATGCCGGGTGAAGTAGATGTCCCCGAGCCCGCAGGCGCCGGGCAGGGCCTCGCGGCTGACGAAGAACAGTCCGCCGCCCCGGATCGGGGTCGGGCAGAAGTCGTCGGCCGCCGAGTTGACCGGCTCGCCGAGGTTCTCCGGCGCCCCCCACGGGTCGCGCCGGCTGTCCCGTTGGGCCACCCAGATGTCGAGGAGGCCGTGGCCGCCGGGCCGGGTGGACGCCATGTAGAGGCTGAGGCCGTCCGGCGCCTGGATCGGGCAGCCGTCCATGAACGCCGTGTTCAGCTCGGCGCTGTTGCCGTTGATCTCGTCGATCTTCTGCGCATCCGCCCATGGCGCGAAGTGTGCCGCACGGGCGGTACCGCCGAACGATGCCGCAGCGAGGAGCACGGCCACGATGGCGATCGTCGTTCGCATCTCGAACTCCTTTCGAACGGGGAGTACGCTTGTCGGCGGGAGCGTCGCCGCAGGGCGTGTGACGGAGCGTGTGAGGATGGGAGGCTCGCAATCGGACTGAGCGTGCACCTGCTCGGCCCGCCTAGGCTGGAACGTGCGGGCAAGCCCGTCGAGCGCCCGCGCGGTCAGAAGGCGTGGGGTGTTCTCGTCTATCTCCTTCGCTCGCGCATTCCGCCCTCGCGGGAGCGGCTCGCCGAGCTCCTCTTCCCGGAGGCGGACGACCCGCTCGGCACCTTGCGCTGGACCCTGTCCGCGCTCCGGCGCAGCCTGGGCGACGATGCCGGGCTCGAAGGGGATCCGGTCCGGCTCACCTTGCGCCCGGGAACGCTCGTCGACGTCGACGTCCTCAGCCGGGGCTCGTGGATGGAGGCGGTGGCGCTCCCCGGCTTTGGCCACGAGCTCATGGACGGCCTGGCCTTCCGATCGAGTCCCGGCTTCGAGCTCTGGCTCGAGGACGAGCGCCGCCACGTCGCGGGAATCACGAGCGCCGTGCTCCACCAGGCCGCGCTCGCGCTTCTTGCACGCGGCGAGGCCGAGGAGGCGACCCGCCACGCTTCGGAGCTCGTGCGCGTGAGCCCGTATGACGAGAACGCCCACGTCCTCCTCGTTCGCTGCTTGCACGTCGCGGGTGATCACGAAGCGGCCGAGCGCCGGGCGGCGGCGTCGGCAGCGCTCCTGCTCCGCGAGCTGGGCGTCGACCCGACCGCCGCGCTCCGCGCCGCGACCGCGGTGACGGAAGCTCCGGAGGTCCGCGTCTCGGGGCGAGCCGCCGTGCTTGCGCAGGTCGAGGCGGGCGAGGCGGCGCTCGGCGCGGGAGCCGTCGAGGCGGGCGTCCAGCGGATGCGCGAGGCGGTCGCCTCGGCCCGGAGGCTCGACGACCTCGAGCTCCTGGCGAGCGCGCTCGTCTCGCTCGGCGGCGCGCTTGTCCACTCCGCCCGCGGCACGGACGAGGAGGGCGCCGCCGCGCTCCACGAGGGGACGACGCTCGCCGAGCAGGCAGGCCGCGAACGACATCGCGGCGACCGGCTGGCGCGAGATCAGCTGGGTGCAGTTCCTCCGCGCCCAGTACGACCGCGCCGAGGAGTCGCTCACGCGGACGGCGGAGCTCGCGGGCGGTGCCACCGAGGAGCTCGCCTGGGTGGACGTGACCCGCGGCGCCGCCCGCACCGACACGGGCGACTACGCCGCGGCCGGGGAGCTCCTGCGCCTGGGCGTCGAGCGCTCGCGCAAGCTCCCGTCGGCCCAGCCGCTCGCCCAGGCACTCACGATGCTCGGCCGCTACCACCTGCTTCGCGGGGAGACCGAGGATGCGCTCCACGTCCTCGACGAGGCGCTCGACGAGGTGGAGGCGCGCGGGGCGACCGCGTTCGTCTCCTGGCCGGAGTCCTTCCGCGGCGAGCTCGACCTGGCCCTTGGCGACCTGGACGCCGCCGAGGCGCGCTTCGAGCATGCGTTTGCGCTCGGCTGCCAGGTCGGCGACGCTTGCTGGGAGAGCATCGGCCTGCGCGGCCTCGGTCTCGTCGCGGCCGAGCGCGGCGACGTCCCGCGCGCGCTCGAGCTGCTCGCCGAAGCGCCGAAGCGCTGCCGGCGCCTACCCGACACGTACCTGTGGATCGAGGCGTACGCGCTGGACGCCCTCTGCGCCGTCGCCGTCGAGCACCGGGCCGAGGGGGCCCTGCGCTGGATCGACGAGCTCGAGGAGATGACCGCACGCCGCGGGATGCGCGAGCTCCTCCTGCGCGCGACGATCTACCGGGCGAGGCTGGGCGAGCCGGGCGCGATCGAGGCGGCCCGGTCGCTCGCGGCGCAGATCGAGAACCCCGCGCTCGACGATCTCTTCAGTCCGGCGCCTGTCTAACCGGTCAGCTACCAAAGCGTCTTAGCTCCTGACGCACTATCGTCAGTTCCGTACGGTCATATACCACTGACGAAGGGAGATTGAGATGAGGACGAAGGCCTTTGCTCTTGCAGCCTCGGCGGTGGCGACGACGCTGCTGGTGTTCGCGCCGACGGCGGCCGCCGACAAGCCGGCGGTGACCGTCACGAACATCGACCGCACCGGCACGTTCCCCGCCGGGCTGTGCCCGTTCCCGTTCACGTTCCACACGGAGGGGACGTTCCGCGAGACCGTGTTCTCGAACGGGAAGGACGTGACGCACGCAGTCAGCTTCCACGTCACCTACACAAACCCGGCCAACGGAAAGACGCTCGTGACGACGCTCGCCGGGCCGTTCGTGATCGAGCCGAACGGTGACGGCACCGTCACGGTGACGATCAACGGCAACGACGGCCATCTCACGGCGCCGGGCGAGGGATCGATCTTCGCCGCCGTCGGGAAACTGGTCTACATCGCCGACGCGGGCGACCCGTTCACGCCGCTCACGATCGTGAAGTCGACGGGCCAGCAGGACCCGAGCCAGTTCCCGGCCACCTGCGAGGGGCTCTCCTAGACCTCACCCTAGGCGTCCCGCCTCCGCGAGGGGGCGGGACGAGCCCTCTTGCGCGCACGGTAGCTCGCCTGGGCGACCCGGTCGGCGCACAGGGTGCTGCAGTAGCGCCGGTTGCGGTTCCGGCTCCGGTCCACGTACGCGCAGCGGCAGGGCGAGCCGGCGCAGCGGCCGAAGCGCTCCCAGCCGAACGCGCGGAACCCTTCGAGCAGGCCCGCCGTCGCATAGGCCGCGACGAACCGGAGCCCCTCGCGCTCGTCGGGCCACGTGCGGAGCCGCCAGCCTCCGCCGTCGCGCTCGAGTTGCGGCGGCGTGCCGTACTCGCCCGCGAGCTCGTTGAGGAGCCGAACCGCCGCTGCCTCGTCTTTCGCGTCGAAGACGGCGTCGAAGCGCGTTCGCAGCGCCCGGACGGCGTCGACGTCCGGCTCTCGTATCCCCTTCGCCGCCGCGTCGAGGCCGTGCCACGTGAGCCAGAAGCGGACGTCGTCGAGGCCCTCGATCAGGTCGGGCTCGGCCTCGAGCTCGTCCCAGGTGTTGACCAGGTCGATAGCGACCACGAGGCCGGTTCCCCGGCCTTCTCTCGTCAGCGGCATAGCCCCTTAACGGTACTGATGAGAGCCGTCGTTACGGGGCGCCCGCGGCCGGCGGCAGTGCCATCGAGGCCTTGAGGTCCGTGAGCGGCGTGTCGGGAACGCGGATGAGGCCACGCGTCGGCCGATCGAGGTCGAAGGTGACCAGAAGGAGGAACGTGATCAGGCCGGCGGCGAGGACGACTGTGATCACGCCTCGGCCGAGGAGCGAGAGGTAGAAGGCGAGAACGCGCGTGGGCGCGGCTCTGTCAGGAGGTCGCGAGCGCAAGCGTGATTGCGTCCTCGAAGGGAGAGCTTTCGTCCTTCGCTCCACCATGCGTCAGCGGCGGGGCCGAGCTGTGGGCGCGCTCCGCCGATGTGCTGGTCGAGAAGGCTGTCCCAAGCACGAGCTCTCGCAGGATCTCGAGGGAATCGGACCCGTATCCGCTCCCGCCGCCGGATCGTTCCTGGCCCGGACGCCTCGGCCGCACGGTCGCCCTCGCGGGCCGCGGCCTGCCGTACATGGTGGGCGTGCGGCGCAGGAAATATTCGGTAGGCGTCTAGGCGCGCGCCAAGTCCTGCGACCCCGGAGGATCCGCAGGACTTGGACTTGGTGAGAAGCGCGGTGAGTTGTCAGGCAACGAGCGCGAGGATGACGATCGCGAAGAACACGCTCTGGGCGCTGTGCACCGCGATCCCGATCCACGCGCTCCGGTAGCGCTTCGACGGGTACGCCAGGGTGAACGTGTCCAGCAGCGTCGCGGGCATCGCCCACGGCACGTGCAGGTGATAGGCGGTGAAGAGCAGGCCGTTCGCGACCCAGTCGCCGCGTCCGAAGGCGCCGTTCATCCGCGGAAGGAGGAACCCCCGAAAGAGGAGTTCCTCGCCGAGGACGGTCGTGAACACGAGCAGCGCGAGGATGAGGCCGTACCAGGCCCAAGCGCCGTCGAGGAACGCCTTGCCGGCGTCCGAGTCGACGAGCGTCGCGAAGTCCCGGTTCTCGGGAGCCGCGAATGGGGCCAGCTCCTGCGCGGCTACGAAGGCCAGGATCAGTGGGATCACGATGAGCCAGATCCGGCCGCCGACGCGACCGTCGCGCGGACTTCGCGGGGAGCGAAGCCAGAGCGCCTCGCGGACCGTCGCCCAGCGGAGCGTCCCCTGCTCGCGGCGGACGAGGATCGCGACGAGAACGAACTGCCAGACGAGCCCGGCCGTGAGGCACACGAGCAGCGCCTTCATCAACGGCACCATGCCGGTGCCGGCGAACCGGTCCTCGAGCGCAGGCGCGACGAGCCAGGCGAGCGCTCCCATCGGCAGGGCGGCGGCGGCCCAGACGCCGAGGATCCCGCGGGTCCGCAGCTGCGGGATCTCGACAGTCGTCGAGACGGCCGTGTCCGCGCGGGCGGTCGCTGTGAGTGGATATGTGACGCTCATTTCCATCCTCCTGTTGCGGGTCGAAACCATGGCTTCGACGCTAGGAGGCGGATGCGCAGGGCGCCTCGTCGGAAGGCCGCAATCGCGCTCCGACGACTCGACGATTCGGACTCCTACTCGGGTAGGAGGCGCCTCATGAAAGCGTGCGATACGTTCAGCACATGAGCCGGATCCGACCCGTAGCGCGCGAGTACTGGTTCGAGCTCTTGATCGGGTTCCTGGCGGTCGCCGGCATGCTCGAGCTCGTCGTCGGGCGCAATGCGCCGGGCGCGCCGACCACCTCGCTCTGGATCGCAGTCCCCACGGTGGCCGTCCTCGTGCTGCCGCTCTTCGCGCGTCGGCGATACCCCTTCGCCGCTCCGGCGCTGTACTGGGTGCTGGCCGCTGCGATCTCGTTCACCGACGGGCTGCTGCTCGCGTTCATCGGCAGTCTCGGCGTCGTCGGCCTGGCAAGCGCGTTCCTGCTCGGGAACCTGCGGAACCCTCTGAAGGCCGCCGCAGGTCTCCTCGTCGTTCTCGCCGGAATCCTGATCGTGGTCGTGAACATCCCGGGTCCGCAGACCGTCGGCGACCTCATCTTCATTCCCCTGCGGTTCGTGGTCGCCTGGGTCGCCGGCTACGCCCTGCGCGAGCGCGCCGAGCAGGCCGAGGCGGCCGAGGAACGCGCGGTCCACGCCGAGCGCGAACGCGAGGCGGCCGCACGCGTCGCGGTGGCGGAGGAGCGCTCGCGGATCGCGCGTGAGCTCCACGACATCGTCGCCCACGCCGTCAGCGTGATGGTGCTCCAGGTCGGCGCACTCAGGCACAAGCTTCCCGATGCGCAGGCCGAGGACCGCGATGCGCTCAGGGATGTCGAGCGGGCCGGCCGGACAGCGCTGGCCGAGATGCGGCGCCTCCTCGCCGCGATGCGCCGCGACGGGGACGAGGCCGAGCTCACGCCTCAGCCCGGCCTCGACGGCCTCGACTCGCTGCTCGACCAGATCGGCCGGGCCGGCCTCCCCGTCGAGCTGCACGTGGACGGAGAGCCTGTCCCGCTTCCACGAGGGATCGAGCTCTCCGCGTACCGCATCGTCCAAGAAGGCCTCACCAACGCCCTCAAGCACGCGCACGCGAGCGACGCGGACGTGACGGTCCGCTACCGGCCGGACGAGCTGCAGATCGAGGTGCGCGACAACGGCCACGGCGGCGTAACGACCGACGGCCTCGGTCACGGGCTCATCGGCGTCCGGGAACGCGTCAAGATCTACGGGGGTCGGATGTCCGCCGGAACGGCAAGCGAAGGCGGCTTCGTCCTCAGCACACGCCTCCCGCTCGGCCAGGACGAACGATGACGATCCGCGTGCTCGTCGCCGACGACCAGTCGATGGTCCGCGCGGGCTTTCGCATGCTGCTCGCAGGCGAGGACGACATCGAGGTCGTGGCCGAGGCGAGCAACGGGCGCGAGGCCGTGGACAAGGCGGCGCGGTTCCATCCCTCCGTGGTCCTCATGGACATCCGCATGCCGGAGCTGGACGGTCTCCAGGCGACCGAGCGCATCCTCGCGGCGGACAACGCCGCCCGGATTCTGATTCTCACGACGTTCGACCTGGACGAGTACGTCTTCGAGTCGTTGAGAGCCGGCGCGAGCGGCTTCGTCCTGAAGGACGATTCTCCGGAGCAGCTGATCGCGGCGATCCGCACGGTCGCGGACGGCGAGGCGCTCCTCTCGCCGACGATCACGAGACGCGTCATCCAGAAGTTTGTCCGCACGCCGCGTCCGGCTCCGCCGACCGAGCTCGGGGAGCTCAGCAACCGCGAGCGGGACGTCTTTCGGCTGATGGCTCGGGGCCTCTCGAACGCCGAGATCGGTGCCGAGCTCTACATCAGCGACACGACCGTCAAAACGCACGTCACGCACATCCTCCAGAAGCTCAACCTCCGCGACCGCGTGCAGGCAGTCGTGCTCGCGTACCAGACCGGCCTCTTCGAGTCGGACTTGACGTAGCCTTGGTTTCGTATTGGGAGGCCGGCGCCAACCGGTCCTCCGGCTGCTCCTCGCTGTCTGCCTAGCCGAACGTGAACGCGTAGGCCTCGGCCCCGGAGCCGAGGAAGGTGATCTCGAACGTGCGGTCGGCGATCGATCCTGGCTCGCGAATCAGCTGGTGGAGCCGCTGTTGGTGGAGCGTTCCGCGGCCCTCCTCGTCGACGTCGAGGCCGTGCGCGTCGCCGGGGGGCTCGCCGTCGACGCGCACGACGAAGGGCACGGGGGTGTCTTTCGCGGGCGGCCCCATGACGAGGTGGACGTCGCGGGCGTGGAAGCGGAACGCGATGCTTCCGTCGGGCCGGTTCAGGACGGCTGCGCGCCTCCCGATCGTCCAGTCCCCGGCGAGCCCCCAGCCGTTGAGCTTCAGCGGATCCGGGAGTTCATAGTCGCGAGGCTCGTCGAGCTCCGCACCGCCGGGTGACGCGAAGCGCTCGGCTTGCCCGTAGCCGAGGTAGGTCTCGGGAGTCTCGAGGGTCGTCCAGTCGGCCTGCGCCTCGAGCCCGTCGGGGTCGACGGAGACCAGGTCGTCCGGAACCCCCTCGCGTCCGGCCTCGCGCAGGAACTGCTGGACGATCCGCTCGCACTCCTCGTATCCGCCCTCGCCGAACTGGTGGTGCCGGATGCGTCCTTCCGCGTCGGCGATGTAGACGGCCGGCCAGTACTGGTTCGAGAACGCCCGCCAGACCCCGTACTTGCTGTCGAGCGCGACCGGATACCGGACGTCCATGTCCTTCACGGCCTCGCGGACGTTGTCGACGTCCTGCTCGAACGGGAACTCCGGCGTGTGGACGCCGACCACGACCAATCCGTGATCGCCGTACTTGTCGGCCCACGCGCGGACGTAGCCGAGCGTGCGGAGCCAGTTGATGCAGGTGTACGTCCAGAAGTCGACGAGGACGACCTTCCCGCGCAGGCCCTCCGCCGTGAGCGGCTCCGAGTTGAGCCACCCGGTCGCCCCGTCGAAGCCGGGGAGGCGACTGTCGCCGAACAGGCTCACGTTGGCACCGTTCTCTTAGTCACGGTTGAACAGCGAGAGCAGGAGCAGGAAGACGTTCAAGACGTCGAGGAAGATCGAGGCGGCCAGGAGCGGCGCGGCGCGGATGTCCTGCGTCCGCCTCAGGCGCTGGAAGTCGTACATCGTGAACCCGGCGAAGATCACGAGACCCACGATCGAGTAGATCAACGCGCTGTTCGGGATGCGCACGAAGATGGCGACGATCCCGAAGACGATCAGCGCGAGGAGCGCCCAGAAGCACAAGCGGGCGAGTCCGGAGAGGTCGCGCCGCGTGGCGTACCCGGCCGCGCCGAAGCCGGCGATGAAAAGCGCGGTCGCCGCGCCCGCCTGCCACACCGACTGGGGGTTCGTCGAGGCGTAGTAGGCGATCGTCGGCGCGGTTCCCACTCCGACCAGCGCGCCGAAACCGAAGAGCATTCCGATTGCGAGCTGCTCGGAGCGGGAGACCGCGTAGTTCAGGCCGATAAGGAGGGCGAAGCTCGCGATGTACGCGACGAAGCCCCACCCGTAGGAGAGGTCGCGGGCGAGGTAGGCGCCGACCGCGAAGAAGCCCGCCGTGATCGCGACGAGCCCCATCGTCTGGCCGAAGAGCGCGCGCGCCTGGTCGCGCGCGACGGTGGGTTGATACGCGGTGTCGAGGGTGCTCATGTGGTGGGTTTCATCGCAGTGACTTGAATGCAGCCCGCATCTCGGCCGAGAAGAGCTCCGGCTCCTCCCAGGCCGCGAAGTGGCCGCCCTTGTCGACCTCGTTGAAGTAGATGACGTTGGGGTAGTTCTTCTCGACCCAGCTGCGCGGCGTCTCCAGATCTCGCCGGGGAACGTGGTGAAGCCGACGGGAGCGTCATAGGCGGCGGGGTCTGGCCGGCCGCCTGTGGCTGTGGCCTGTCCGCTCTCCCAGTACGACCGGGCCGCCGAGGCGCCGGTGCCCGTCAGCCAGTACAGCGTGATGTTGTCGAGGATGTGATCCCGGGTGAGATTGCCGGCCGGCTTGCCGTCGACGAAGGCGCTCGAGATCTTGTAGTAGCTGTCCGTGTCGTGGTCGAGCATCCAGGCGGCCAGCGCGACGGGCGAGTCCAGCAGCGCGTAGCCGATCGTCTGGGGCCTCGTGGCCTGCTCGACGAAGTATCCGAACCCGGTCGCCCTGAACGTGGCGATCTGGTCGGCCGCCGCACGTTCCTCATCGGTATCCGTCGGCATGACGCCGCCCAGGGCCGGGACGAACAGGTTCGTGTGGATGCCGATCAGCCCCTCGGGCGCCTGGCGGCCCATCGCGTCGGTGACGGCGGCGCCGACGTCTCCGCCTTGGGCGACGTACCGGGTGTAGCCGAGGCGGCGCATCAGCTCCGGCCAGGCCTGCGCGACGCGGCCGGCGCCCCAGCCGAGCTCGGTCGGCTCGCTGGAGAAGCCGTAGCCGGGGAGGGACGGCAGCACGAGGTGGAACGCATCGTCGGCGTTGCCGCCGTGCGCGGTCGGATCGGTGAGCGGGCCGACGGCCTCGAGCAGCTCGACGACCGAGCCGGGCCAGCCGTGGGTCATGATCAGCGGCAGCGCGTTCTTGTGAGCCGACTTGACGTGGATGAAGTGGATCTCGACCCCGTCGATCTCGGTCGTGAACTGCGGGAGCGCGTTGAGCTTCGCCTCGGCCCTGCGCCAGTCGTAGTCGGTCGTCCAGTAGCGCGCGAGCGCCTGCATCGTCGCGAGCTGGACGCCCTGCGAGCGATCGGCGACGAGCTCCTTGGTGGGCGAGCGCGTCGCCCCGATGCGGCGGCGCAGCTCGGCGAGCTCCTCGTCGGGGATGTCGACGTGGAACGGTCGAATCTCGGTTGCGGTTTCAACGGTGGTCATTACGACCTCCTTTCAAGAGGATCAGCTTCCGGTCGCCTGAGTCGCTTCTTCGTTCAGCTTCACGAACCGCGCCCGGTAGTGGGTGAGGCCGCCCACGTGGCTTGCGGCGGGGAACCGGGGGACTTGATCCACTTCAGCGAACCGACCCGAACGCGGCGCGTAGTTCCTGGGAGAAGAGCTCAGGCTCCTCCCAGGCCGCGAAGTGACCGCCCTTGTCGACCTCGTTGAAGTAGATGAGGTTCGGATAGCTCGCCTCGACCCAGCTCCGCGGCGTCCGCCAGATCTCGCCGGGGAACGTCGTGAAGCCGAACGGGATGGTCGGCGGCGGCAGAGGCTCGCGGCCCGCGGCCGGCGCGTCCGGCCCGTAGGCCTCCCAGTACGACCGGGCCGCGGAGGCGCCGGTGCCGGTCAGCCAGTACGTCGTGATGTTGTCCAGGACGTTGTCCCGGGTGAGATTCCCCGAAGGCCGCCCGTCGACGAAGGCGTGGGCGATCTTGTAGTAGCTGTCCGTGTCGTGGTCGATCATCCACGCGGCCAGGGTGACGGGGGAGTCGAGCAGGGCGTAGCCGATCGTCTGCGGGCGGGTGGACATCTCGACGAAGTAGCCGTTTCCCGACTGCCGGAAGGTGGCGATCTGCGCGGCCGCGGCGCGTTCTTCGTCGGTGTCCGTCGGCATGGTGCCGCTCAGCGCCGGAACAAGCAGGTTCGTATGGATGCCGATCAACCCCTCGGGTCCCTGGCGGCCCATCGCGTCGGTGACGCCGGCACCGACGTCGCCGCCCTGGGCCACGTAGCGGGTGTAGCCGAGGCGGCGCATGAGCTCGGACCAGGCTCGTGCGGTCCGGCCCAGGTCCCAGCCAACCTCGCCCGGCTCGCCAGAGAAGCCGTACCCGGGCAGGGAGGGCAGCACGAGATGGAAGGCATCCTCGGCGCTGCCGCCGTGCGCGGTCGGGTCCGTCAGCGGCCCGACGGAGTCGATCATCTCCACGACGGAGCCCGGCCAGCCGTGCGTCATGATCAGCGGCAGCGCGTTCTCGTGCTCCGACCGCACGTGGATGAAATGGACCACGACCCCGTCGATCTCGGTCGTGAACTGCGGGAGGGCGTTGAGCTTCGCTTCTGCCTTGCGCCAGTCGTAGTCGGTCGTCCAGTAGCGCGCGAGCGCCTGCATCGTCGCGAGCTGGACCCCCTGCGAGCGATCCGGGACGAGCTCCTTGGTAGGCGAGCGCGTCGCCTCGATGCGCCGGCGAAGCTCGGCCAGTTCGTCTTCTGGAACGTCGACGTGGAATGGGCGGATGTCGGTTGCGGTCTGGACCGTGTTGGTCATGTCGACCTCCGTTCAAGATGGTGGTGTGCGGCCTGCCTCCTCTGCGCGTTGGGGGAACCTCACCCGAGCCTACCCCTGTCGCTCGTGCCGACACAAGCGGGGTCCGCCAGATTGGCACCATTCCGGCGAGACTGCATCCGCAAAGGGCAAAGCTCTGCTTCGAGAGCTGCAGAGGAGGGAACGATGAGCGCAAAGAAGGCCACGCAGAAGTCCCCCAAGAGCAAGCCGTCCGAGGGATTCACCGCCGACGAGCGAGCCGCGATGAAGGCTCGTGCCCAGGAGCTGAAGGCGGAGGCGCGCGCGAACAAGAACCGGGCGGACGGGGAACGCGATCTGCTCGCGGCGATCGCCGAGATGCCGCCACCGGATCGCGCGATGGCCAAGCGGCTGCACGCGATCGTCACAGCCAGCGCGCCGGTCCTCTGGCCGAAGACCTGGTACGGGATGCCGGCGTATGCCAAGGACGGCAAGGTCGTCTGCTACTTCCAGAGCGCCGAGAAGTTCAAGTCGAGGTACGCGACGTTCGGCTTCAGCGACGAGGCGAACCTCGACAAGGGCGCCCTGTGGCCGATCGCCTTCGCGCTGAAGGAGCTGACCGCCGCCGATGAGGCAAAGATCGGCGCGCTCGTGAAGAAAGCGGTGCGCTGAGGGCAGTCCGTTTCAGTGCCGCCTGAACAGGCGCGCGAGGTTGATCGACCAGCCCCACCCCCACGGCCTGGGAACGATCAGCCGCGGCTCGTCAGGATTCCACAGCCTGCTCCGGTAGCGGGCCTTGGTGGGACGGCGCCAGTCGTAGGGGACGCCAAGAAACCTGCCGGGCCGCATGGGGCGAGCGTACGTCGCTCCCCAGCGGCGACCCATCCCCTGGACGGACGATGCGCGAGACGAACGGCCTCTCCTCCGGCAGCGGCCCGACGTCAGGGAACTAGGCCGAGGCGGCCATAAGAGCCTCGCCCTCGCGGACGTACGCCGTGCCTCCGACCGAGCGCCAGAACGCGAGCGCGTGCTGCAGCTCCGAGTCAGCTTCCGATCGCCGTCCCGTTCGCACGAGACGCTCCGCCTCACAGAGGCGCGCGTAGGCCTCGTCCGGCAGAGAACCGATGTCCGCGTACTGCTGAGCGGCGCCGGCGAAGTCGCCGGAGTCGAACGCCAGAGCCGCTTCGAGCCACGGCGTCGAGAACGGTGACTCCGAAGCCGCCGCGACGAGATCACCGTTCGCGCCGATCGCCCGCAACGCTACGACGAAGTCGCTGAGCCACTCGCTGGCACCTGTCGTCGGGTATCCCTGTTCGCCCCAGGTGCGCAACACCTCACGCGTCAGCCCGCGCGCGTGCTCTTGGTCGACCGCGGCGCGTTCGCGCGCGGCGAACGCGAGTGCCGGCCACAAAACCTGGGGGTCTTTCCCGGCGCGAGCGCGGTCGAGTGCGCGCTCCGCGTCAGCTTTCGCCGCCATAGCGTCTCCGCGAGCGAGATGGATTCGACCCCGGAGCCAGCGCCACGGACCCTCCATCCAGTATCGGCGCTCCTCGAAATCTGCAATCAACTCGTCCAGGCCGGCGAGGGCCTCGTCCCACTTCCCCTCCCAGTATGGGTGCCACAAGGCCTCGGCAGCGAGCCAGCGGGCATCGTCTCCGACGCCGAATCGTTTGGCTTCGGCCGCGCCCAGGGCAACCATTTCTCGCCGCCGGTCGAGGCGGGCGAGATCAGCCATGACCGAGGCGAGGTTCCCGTACCCTCGGATGCTCTCGGTCGAGTTGACGGACAGGGCGATCTGGACGCTGCTCTCGATCTCGACGATCCCTCCGAGGTCGCCTCCGAAGGCCCGAGAGCTACCGATGTTGTTCAGGACGTGCGCGCGGAGCTCCTCGTTCCCGCCGAGCTCCTCGGCCATGGCGAGTGCCTCACGGCCCGTGGTGATCGCGGCCTCTCGTTCGCCGGCCAGCATCTGGTAGCGAGAAAGGTTGCCCAAGACCTGAGCCTTCGAATGGCTCGGCGGACGTCCTTCGACAAGGGCTGCTGCGCGGTCCAGCGACTCAAACGCCTGGTCGCGCTCTCCCTGGAGCCACACATGCTCCGCCAGCTGGACTTCGGCCACCGCAGCAGTGTCGAGGTCTTCTGCGGCGAGGAGCGCGTCTCGAGCTTCCTCCAGCAGCCCCGGGTCCGCTGCAGAGTCGAGACGGTGGGAGATCGATGCGTACTTGAAC
Organism: uncultured Actinomycetes bacterium; assembly: GCA_963720515.1. Lineage (GTDB taxonomy): Bacteria > Actinomycetota > Thermoleophilia > Gaiellales > Gaiellaceae. The sequence goes on from OY970397.1 coordinate 2,325,773, forward strand.
AAGAGCTGCGGGCGATCCGGATCCTCGGCCGGCCACACCTGGAGCGCGGCGCCATAGAATTGCTTCGCTGCGGGGTACGCGCCTAGAGACTGGGCGCGATTACCGGCTTCGCGCAAGACCGGACGTGCGCGCTCCGCGAGCGCATCAGTCGGCGCACCCGCCGCACGGGAGAGCTCGAGGGCCGTCAGGTAATGGTGCGCCAGCATCTCAGCGTGATCCTCCGGCCGCCCAAGCGTCTCGATCCAATCTGCGGCGAGCCCGTGCTTCTCGGCTCGCCGCGCACGCGGAATCTGCCCATACGCCACGTCGCGTACGAGCAGGTGGCGGAATGCGTACTCGGTCTCGCCGGCGACCGATGCGCGTCGCTCCCCACGAACGAACTCCTTGCGCTCCAACCGGTGCAGCGTGTCTTCGGCCGCAGCCCGCGGCAACCCTCCGATGCTCGCAGCCGCGCCGAGCCAGAAGACCTTTCCGATCACAGCAGCGTCCAGTAGGAGTGCCTTCTCCTCGCCTGGAAGGCCGTCCAGCCGTGCGGCCACGATGCCCTGCACCGACTCGGGCATTGGCAAGTCGCCGTCGCCGGTGAGGAGTCCGCGATCGGCAACCATGCGGACGAACTCCTCCGCGTACAGTGGATTGCCGCCGGAGCGCTGGAGCAGCGCAGTCTGCGTCTCCGCGGGCAGGACCGAACGGTCGAGCAATGCCGCGAGCAACCGAGCCGTCTCCTCATCATCGAGCGGCGAGAGCGAGACGGTCACCGCGTTCGTCTTGCCGCCGCCCCATCCGGGCCGTCGAGTCAGCAGCTCAGGCCGAGCGGTGCAGACGACGAGGATCGGGACGCCGCTTGCCCATTCGACCAGGTGATCCACGAAGTCGACCAACCCGTCGTCCGCCCAGTGGAGGTCATCGAACACGAGCACGAGCGGCCGGTCCTCGGCGATTGCTTCGAAGAAGGTCCGCCAGGCAGCAGACGCCTCAGTCCGACGGTCTGCATCGAGCTCCTGGTCGCTTTCGATCCCGACGAGCGGCCCCAGGTGCCTGACCACCCACGCCGCGTCGGCTTCCGCCACCAGGTCGCCCACCGCGCGCTTCAGCTTGGCGGCGGCGTCGTCCAGCGTGTCCGTTTCGAGGATCCCGGTTTGCGCCTTGACGATTTCGCCGAGGGCCCAGAAGGAAACGCCTTCGCCGTACGGGAGCGAGCGTCCCTGACGCCAGTAGATGTAGTCCGGGTCGCGTTCGACCGCCTGGAAGAGCTCGTAGACCAGGCGGCTTTTCCCGATCCCCGGAACCCCGACCAGGGTGACCAGCTGGGGCGAGCTGTCGGCTCGCACGCGGTCGAGAGCACCGACGAGCACGTCCAGCTCCCGCTCGCGGCCGATCAGAGGCGCGCGAGGCGCCAGCGCGGTGTCGACGCCGAAGCGGGATCGCGCCTCGAGCGCCTCCCAGGCCGGCACCGGCTCATCCTTGCCCTTCGCGCGCACCGGCTCGGCCTCGCGGTAATCGATCTGCTGCTCGGTAGCCCGATAGGTCGTCTCGTCGACGAGGATCCCGTCGACCGGCGCCGCCGTCTGCAGGCGGGCCGCGGTATTGACTACGTCGCCCGTCGCCATGCCCTCGCCCTCGGCCGGCCGAGCACCGAGCGAAACGAGGGCCTCGCCCGTCGTGACCGCCAGCCGCACGTGCAGGTCGCTGCCCTGCTCCTGCAGCCAGTCGCGGATCGCTAGCGCAGCGCGGACAGCGCGCTCAGGGTCGTCCCCGTGCGCGACGGGCGCGCCGAAGAGCGCCATCACGGCATCGCCGATGAACTTCTCGACAGTCCCACCGTGGCGCTCCAGCTCCTCCTTCACGTGCGCGAAATACGGAGAGACGAGGGCGCGCACGTCCTCCGGATCGAGCTGCTCCGCGCGCCTTGTGAACCCGACGAGGTCGGCGAAGAGCACCGTGACGACCTTGCGCTCTTCGCGCGCCGCCTCCGCGGACGTGAGCGCCGTCCCGCAGCTAGAGCAGAATCTCGCGTCGTCGGCGTTCTCACTGCCGCAATTGGGGCACGCTCGCATCGACCGAGTGTACGACGGCCAGGGCGTGTTTCCTGAGTCCGGTGTTCGGCGGCTGGACTTGGTGTTCTCACCGATCAGCAGTGGGCGGGCGCTTGCGGCAAGCCCCAGGTCGTGCTGCAGAATCTCCGGCCGAAACCAGAACCTGCGGGGATGGGGGTGGCGGTATGGCCGAGCATGCGGTGGTGATCGCCGGAGGAGGTCCGACAGGGCTGATGCTGGCGGGCGAGTTGGCGTTGGCGGGGGTCGACGTTGCCATTGTCGAGCGGCGCGCCAGCCAGGACCTCCCGGCTCGCGCGCAGGCGGTCTCCACTCACGCACGATCGAGGTCCTCGATCAGCGTGGAATCGCGGATCGGTTCCTCTCGGAGGGACAGGTGGCTCAGGTCGCGGCGTTCGGCGCGACCCGCTTGGACTTGAGCGACTTTCCCACACGGCATCCCTACGGGCTCGGGCTGTGGCAGAAACACATCGAGCGCATCCTCGCCGGCTGGGTCGCCGAGCTCGAGGTCCCGGTCCACTACGGCACCGAAGTGACCGGCTTCGCGCAGGACGACACCGGCGTCGACGTCGCGCTGTCCGACGGCGAGTCGGCGCGGGCGCAGTATCTCGTCGGGTGCGACGGAGGACGCAGTCTGGTCCGGAAAGCAGCCGGCATCGAGTTCCCCGGCTGGGATCCGACGACGAGCAGCCTGCTCGCCGAGGTCGAGATGACCGAGGAGCCGGAATTGGGCATTCGCCGCACTCCCTCGGGCGTGCATGCCCTGGGCAAGGTCGAGTACGAGATCAAGGACGGCGAGGTGGTCTACAAGCCAGGGGGGACGGTCGGGGTCATGCTGACCGAGTCGCAGGTCGGCACGAGCGAGCCCACCCTGCGCGATCTCAGCGAGGGCCTCATCGCCGTCTATGGGACCGACTACGGGATCCACAGTCTCACCTGGATCACCAGGTTCACCGACATGACCCGGCAGGCCGCGGCCTACCGCGAGGGACGGGTCCTGCTGGCCGGCGACGCGGCGCACGTGCATTCCCCGGTCGGTGGACAGGGCCTCAACACCGGTGTGCAGGATGCGGTGAATCTGGGCTGGAAGCTGGCCCAGGTGGTCAACCGGACGGCGCCGGAAACCCTGCTGGACACCTACCACGACGAGCGCCACCCGGTCGCTAGCCCGCGTGCTGCGCACCACGATGGCGCAAGTCGCGCTCATGCGCGTCGACGATCGCATCGAGGCGCTGCGCGAAACCGTGTCCGAGCTGCTGAGCATGGACGAGCCGCGCAAACGATTCGCCGCGATGATGTCCGGCCTGGACATCCATTACGACCTCGGCGAGGGCCACCCGCTGCTCGGACGCCGCATGCCCGACCTCGACCTTGTGACCACCGACGGCCCGCTGCGGGTCTTCACCCTGCTGCACGATGCCCGGCCGGTGCTCCTGAACCTCGGTGAGCCCCGCCGGCTTCGACATCGCTCCATGGGCGGATCGGGTTCAGCTGGTCGACGCCGAGTACGGAGGTCCGTGGGAGCTTCCGGCACTCGGGGTGGTCACCGCTCCCACCGCCCTGGTGATCCGGCCCGACGGATATGTGGCCTGGGTGGGAGACGGAAGCCAGGTGGGGCTCTCCGATGCGCTGACCACCTGGTTCGGACCGCCTGCTGCGGCGTAGGGCACCGGCTGGCGGACGTCGTGCGAGAGACTTGCGGCGTGAGCCCAGCGGCTGACGACAAGCCACGCGTCGGCGAGACAGATCTCCTTGGCTCGCTTTCGCACGCCTCGGCTTCGGGCGTGTCTGCAAGTTCGAGGACGGTGTGGGTCGCCTTGGGCGCCAATTTCCTCGTCGGCGTGGCGAAGTCGATTGCGGCCGTGGTGACGGGGTCGGCGTCGATGCTGGCGGAGGCCGCGCACTCTTGGGCGGACACCGGTAACGAAGTGTTCCTGCTCGTAGCCAACCGGCGGTCACACCGACCGCCCGACCGTGCGCATCCACTCGGCCACGGACGCGAGGCGTACGTCTGGGCCCTGCTCGCGGCGCTCGGCCTGTTCGTGGCCGGCGCCGCCGTTTCGGTCACCCACGGAATCCAGGAGCTGATCAAGCCTGAGCCGGCGACTGACTTTGTCGTCGGCTACGTGGTGCTGGCGCTTTCCTTCGTGCTCGAGGGGATCTCGTTTCTGCGGTCGGTCCATCAAGCCAGACCCGCGGCCGCCTTGCTCGGTCGTGACCTGATCGAGGAAGTGATGGTCACGTCCGATCCGACGCTCCGAGCGGTTTTCTTCGAGGACTCCGCCGCTCTGGTCGGCCTCGTCATCGCGGCTGTCGGCCTGGGGGCTCATCAGGCGACGGGTTCCTCGACGCCCGACGCCGTAGGCTCCATCCTCATCGGCGTGCTCCTCGCCGTCGTCGCGGTCGTACTGATCAACAGGAATCGTCAGTTCCTGGTCGGGGAGGAGGCAGACCCCCGGGTTCGTTCCGCCGCGATCCAGGCGCTGCTCGAGACGCCCGAGGTCGCCCGGGTGACCTACCTCCGGCTGGAGATCGTCGGGCCGCGCATGGTCTACGTCATCGGCGATGTCGATCTCGTCGGAGACGAGACCGAGTCGCACGTCGCAGTCCGGCTACGGGCGCTCGAGGCGCAGATCAGCGCCTCCGCCGCGGTGGCGGGCGCCGTGTTGAGCCTGTCGGCGCCCGACGAACCGTCACTCTCGCCCTGAAGGCTATGGACTGAGGTTCAACGGGTCGGCGAGATCCTTCAGCTCGCTCACGAAGGCGAGCATCGCTGCGGGGCACCCCCCGCGGGATCGGCGTTCGGCCGGAGGTTGACCAAGAGGTTGACCGATCGCACGTCAGCGACATGCGCGGGGGACCCGCCCAGAGAAAAGGCCCGCGTTTGCGGGCCTTTTCGTCAAGCCCGTGACGGACATCGAACGGGCGCACTTCGTAAGGGCGTCACTTCTTCAGCTTGTCGAGCTCCTGTTCCACCATTGCGCGGAACTTGTTGCACGCCTGCACGTTCGTCTCTTTACTGGTCAGCGTTCCGAAGTTCGACGCGAGGTCGAACTTCCTCGACGGCGCCCACTCGCGATGCTGCACGACCTGGCTCGCTGGTAGGTCACGGCCGAGGAGTAGCGCTGCATGTACCCGCGCGGCGATGCGCAGCCGCTTGTCAGGCAGGGGCGACGAACCTGCGTGCTCGATCTCCAGCCCGTACGCCTGCGAGTTGCCGCGCATTCCCCGTATTACACCGCCGTCCGGAAGGCCGGCGTGATTCGCGGTACCGGCGGCGATGACCAGGATCGTGTCGTTGCGCGTCTGGTACACGTTCGCGAGTGGGCCGTTGAGGTCGGACCTGCCGTGTATGAGAACGCCCAGCGTCGGGGCGTTGCCAGCCGCCGATTCCGGGGTCCCCGTGTGGTGGTTCACGCTGCCCTTTGGGTTGAAGGCAGCCGCGGCGCCCGCAAAGTCCCGGCCGCGAGTCTTCCAGCCGTCGACCTCACGGACTTTGAGCCCCGCCTTGCGGAGTCTCTTGGCGATTCCCGTGTCACCCATCGCCGGCCCGGCAGCGTCCCCCTCCGACTCATCCTCGTCATCCTCGCCCGCGGGTACCAGCAGCGCTTCGACATCGTCCTCCGCGGTGAGGCTCTCCGAAAAGTCGAGCTCGCAGCCGTCGAGCTCTTCGTGCTCTGCCATGGTGCTCCCCTTTCGGTTGTGCGGATCGTAACGCGCGTGTCGGGACGCTTCACCGTCGGCGTTCTCCGAGCCCAGCCAACCCCGGGCCTAAGCCTGGGGCGTCGAGCCGTCTGGATGGCGGTTTCGGCCATGGCCTCGGTGCCCAATCACTGCCCATATGACCGGAGAGCTGCTTCTCGGCAGGGAGCGGCGTGTCCCCAATTGGTAACGCCGAAACCCCCGTATCCATCGGACTTCGCGCCACCTCGGACCCTTGGACGCCATCCAGCCGGATGTGTCTGGGGACTGGAGGCCCCGAGTTCGAATGTCGCCGCCCCGATGAAGAGCCCCGCAAACGCGGGGCTCTGTTTGGGCGATGAGCGTGCGAAGGATGTCGCGCGTATCAGGCGCGAGCGAGTCAGCCCTGCTAGGCCCGTCGGGCGAAATAGACGATGAGCACGACGAGCAGGATGATGACGAGGAGACCGATCAATCCGTAACCCGTTCCAGCTATGGCAAGCATGCTGCCCTCCCTTGTGATCGACGCCAAGAAGCGGCCTGTCCCTGATTTCTGCGAACGATCGCTTTCCTACTTCGAGCGCGCGCAAACTCTCGACGGCAGAAGGCGGCCGACGCGCTGGCGGTCGAACTCCAGAACATCCATGAGCGGCGGCACCCGGGTCGCTCGTGCCGGGTACCGCTTGTATAAGGAGCCATCGCCGCTTGAAGGCGCCGGCGCTGGAGGGCGGGCTCGGCCATGAGTGGGCGACGCGCCGGAACTGAACTAACGGCCGGCTGCGATGCGAGCCGGAAACGACGATCCCGCATGGTTCCTAAGAGCCCTCTGACGGACTCGAACCGTCGACCCCCTCCTTACCATGGAGGTGCTCTACCAACTGAGCTAAGAGGGCGCTCGCGGGTCAGTCTAGCGTCGGCTCAGAGTTGGAATCCGGCCAGCTCCGGCAGTCGTTCGAGCAGGTCGAGCACCTGGCGAGGTGGGATCCGCTCGACCGCTGCACGGACGAGCGGCGCCGCGAAGCCCGGGAGCGCGCCGGCGTCGTCCGCATCGTCGACGGCCCGAAGAAGGCCTGCTCGTACCGCGTTCTCCGCTTCGGCGCGCGAAATGCCGTTCTTCGCGGCGAACGCGTCGAGCGACCGATCGTTCACGAGCGCCAGCATGAGCTCCTCGCGGGAGACGCCGAGCTTGCACGCCGCCCCGTCGAGGCCCGAAAGGACGATCTGCTCGGCGATCTCCTGGAGCCCGCCTGGATTCCGCCACTCGCGCGTCTTGCACGGGTCGGCCACCGGCGTCGGCTTGTAGGACGCGCCCCCGAGCGCGAGGTAGGTCACCACGACCACGGCGACCGCGGCGAGCGCGACGAGCACGGGCAGGAAGCGCCTCACAGCCCGCCCTCCTTCCGCCAGATTGCGAGCGGCACGAGCGCGGCCAGCGCCAGCGCCGCGCAGAGGAAGAACGGGAGCGAGAACGCGTCCGTCACCGCGCGGTCGAGCTGGTCCTCGAGCCCGGCGAGAAGGGATCGGTACTCGGGCGTGTCCGGGCGGTCCTCGAAGGCGGCGGCGATGTCGGGCACCTGTCCCTCGGCCTGGTTCGCCTCGACGAGCACGTCCTGGGCGACGCGCGGCTTGTCGAGCGGCGGGATCCGGCTGTCGAGCACGACCGCGGCGCCGGCGCGGATCGCCTCCTCCTGGTTCGTCTCGAGCGCCGAGGAGAAGAGCGGCGAGATGAGGAGGAGGCCGAGCACGACGCCGGCGTGGCGCGACGCGATCGTCCAGCCGCCGTGGACCGCCTGCTCCGAACGCCCTGCGAGCGCCTGCTCCGTGAGGGCGGTCAGGGTCAGCCCGATCCCGGCGCCGACGAGGAGCTGCGGCGGGATCGTCCAGCCCCAGCCCGCGTGCGGCAGGAGCGCGAGCGCGCAAAGGCCGCCCGCGACGAGGACGATCCCGGCGGCCGCGCGCACCGCGATATCGGAGATGCGGTCCGCGAACCGCCCGGCCACGATGGCGGCGAGCGGCATCAGCGTGACGACGAGCCCGGCCGCCGCGGGCGACATGCGCCATCCGTCCACGAGCAGGAGCACGAGCAGGAAGAGCGCCCCGACGAGGCCGCCCGAGAGGAGCAGGAGCGCGAGGTTGGCGCCGAGGCGCGGCCGCCCGGCCGGCGCCGGCAGCGGCCTCCACGCGAACCCGCGGACGGCGAGGAGCGGTGCGAGCGCGAGCGGCGCCTGCACCAGGAAGATCCACTCCCACCCGGCGGTCGCGGCGAGGACGCCGCCGATGGCCGGGCCCAGGGCCGCCCCCACGATCCCGGCGATCGCCCAGATCCGTGCGCCCTTCGCGGCACTGCCCTCGCTCTCCGTGAGCAGGTCGAGCCCCGCGCCGACGAGCAGCGCGCCGCCTGCGGCCTGGACGCACCGCGCCGCGATCAGCAGGTCGAACGAGTTCGCGAGGCCGCAGACGAGCGACGCCGCGGCGAAGACGAGCGAGCCGGCGACGAAGAACGCGGCCGGACTCCGCCGGGCGACGTACGCGGCCGGCACGGCGCCGAGCGCGAGCACGAGGTTGTACGAGATCAGCACCCACGCGACGGTCGTGATCTCGAGGTCGAACCGGGCGAGGATGTCCGGGAGCGCGAGCGTGACGACGGACGAGTCCGCGAGCGCGAGCCCGATCGCGAGGCCGAGGAGGAGTGAGCGACGCACGTCGGCATCTTTCCTGCCGCGCCGCGTACTCCGCGCTATCGTCGGCGCATGGTCGAAGCGGATCCCGGACATGCCGGAGGGAACCCTCGGGTTCCGGCTCTCGGGGAGGATCGACCGCGACGAGTACTTCCAGATCCTCGATCCGATCAAGGACAAGCTCGAGCGGGGCGAGCGGGTGAGCTTCCTCGTCGAGGCGCTCGACGACTTCCACGGGCTCGACCTCGGCGCCCTCTGGGAAGACCTGAAGGTCGCGGGCTCGGTCGGCCTCAAGTACCGCTCCTCGTGGGAGCGGCTCGCCGTCGTCACCGACAAGGACTGGATGCGCCAGGGCATCGCTGCGTTCGCGTGGGTCATCCCGGGCGAGATCCGCGTGTTCGAGCCGGGCGAGCTCGAGCCCGCGAAGGCCTGGGTCGGCGGCGCCGGCTAGCCCTGCCCGCGGCGCGGGACGGTCATCCGGTGCCGCACGAGGTGCGGGTCGCTGTCCGGCTCGCCCTCCTTGCGGAGGTGGATCGCGGTGCGGTCGCCCACGCGGCGGATGTCCACCACCTGCCACCAGCGGCCGTCCACGGGTGAGCGCGACACCCGCGCCCCGAGCTCCGGCAGCTCGTCCTCGCTCCACGTGCCGCGCTGGAGCTCGTGTCCCTGCGAGTTCTCGCGCACCCAGACCGCGGGCGCCTCGATCCCCGCGTCGGGCGCGCCCGCGCCCTCGTTCGCCCAGAGCGACACCGGGTCGTAGCTCGGCTGCTCGTCGCGCGTGATCTCTCGGAGCGTCTGGCGGAGCTCCTCCGGCGTCGGGTTGCCCCAGAACCAGAAGCCGTTCCAGATCCGCCTGATGGTGAGCTTCGAGTCGCAGACGAACGTGAGCGGTAAGAACGGCCGGTGTTTCTCGTCGGTCAGCTCGAGGATGTCGAGCTCCTCCGCGACGGCGCGGTCCGCGTCCGAGAGCCACGGGAAGGACGCGCCGATGCCCGCGCGGAACGCGCCGTTCACGTACGGCTCGTCTACGGTCACGGCGGCGATCGCGCCGTACTCGCGCGTGATCTCGTCCTGCATGGCGACGAGGGTCTGCACGCGGATCTGCTCCTTCGGGCACCACCAGCCGCGCACGAAGGCGAGGACGAGCGGCTGGCCTGCCGCGATGCCCGAGAGCGTGAGCTCCTTGCCGGTGTGCTCCGGCAGCGCGAGGTCCGGAAACGGACGGCCCGGCGCCAGGTCGTCTCTCATGCCGCCGTGACGAGGAGGCCGATGCCGGAGGGGTCGCGCACGAGGATCCCGTCCTCTCGTTCGTCGACCTCGCCGACCCGGTCCGCGAGCCGGTCGAGCTCGAGCGCGTCCGGCACGACGATCGTCGCGTGTCGGAGGGCGGCCGTCCCCGGGGGCGGCGGGCCGGCGCCGCGGGAGTTCCACGTGTTGCCGCCGACGTGGTGGTGGTACCCGCCGGCGGAGAGGAACGCGGCCTGGTCGCCGATCCGCGCCGTGACGTCGAAGCCGAGGACGCCGTCGTAGAAATCGACCGTCTTCTGCACGTCCGCGACCTGGAGGTGGACGTGGCCGACCGTCGTCCCGCCGGGCATCCCCTCGAAGTCGCCGGGCTCCTCGCCGCCGAGCTCGCCCATCACGGAGTCCACGTCGAGCGGCAGCGTCGTCATGCGCTGGAAGACCTGGCCCTCCCAGACCTCGCGCGGGCGGTCCCAGTAGATCTCGATGCCGTGGCCGTCCGGGTCCTGGAGGTACAGCGCCTCGCTCACGAAGTGGTCGGACGCGCCGGTGAGCGGCACGCGGTCGCGGATCGCATGGCCGATCCAGCGCGCGAGATCGGCGCGCTCGGGCAGGAGGAGCGCCACGTGGAAGAGCCCGGTGTACCGCCCGGCGGGCTCCGCGCCAGGCTCCTCGACGAGCGTGACGAGCTCCCGGCCGCCTGTGCCTAGCGACACCTGTCCGCCGTCCTCGCCTACCTCGTCGAGACCGATCTCGTCGCGCCAGTAGGCCGCGGAGCGGGCGAGATCGGCGACGGTCAACTCGACCGGTCCCATGTGCGTCGCCGCGGCGATCCGCTCCGTCGTCGCCATTGGGCGCCAGACTACGCGCGTTTGCGTGCATCGGGACGCTGGTAACGTCCCCCTGCGATGCTGCGCAAGCTCTTGTGGAACGGGCTCTTCGCCGTCTTCGGTGCCGCCGCCGCGATTGCCGCCCGGAAATCGGCGACGGCCGTCTGGCGCATCGCGACCGGCGAGGATCCGCCCGGGAAGGCCAGGCGGTGACGACGCGCGGCGACAGGCTCGTCGAGCGGGGAGCGGACAAGCTCGAGGAGCTGGCCGGAAAGCTTTCGGCCCACGGCGATTGGGGAACGCTGATCGCGGAGGATCTGACTATCGACGCCGACTTCCTGCGCAAGCTCAAGCCGTCTCTCATCCTCGCGCGCGCGCGAGGGGAGGCGCCGACGAACGGCGGCCCGCCGCCGGCGCGCGCGGCCGCTCCGGCCTCCCCGAAGCCCGCGAAGAAGCGCGGCGAGGGCGGCCCGAATCCGCTCATCGTGGTGGGCGCGGCGCTCGCCGCCGGGATCGTGCTCGCGAAGGTCATCGACTGGCGGGGACATGCCCACCCCAGGGGCTGAGAACGGGATGGGCGTCGGTGGCGCGGTCAAGGAGGTCTCCGAGCGCGCCAGCTCGATCGTGCGGCTCGAGCTCGAGCTCGCCGCCCTCGAGCTGAAGCAGAAGGCGTCGAACCTCGGGCTCGGCGTGGGGCTCGTGGCCGGCGCGGCGCTCGTCGGGCTCTACACGGTCGGCTTCCTCTTCGCCACGATCGCCGCCGTCATCGCGATCTGGCTCGACACGTGGCTCGCGCTCTTCATCGTCTTCGGCGTGCTGCTCGTCGCGACGCTCATCCTGCTCGGGATCGGGATCAACCGGCTCCAGCGCGTGACGACGCCGATGCCGGAGCAGGCGATCGAGGAGGCGAAGCTGACGAAGGAGGCCGTGCGAGGTGGACATGCCGACTAACGGGCGAACCGCCGCCGACGTGCGGAGCGACCTCGCCCGCGAGCGCGACCAGCTCGCCGACGCCGTCGAGGAGCTCCGCAGCGAGGTCCACGAGATCACCGATGTGAAGAGCAAGCTCCGCCGCAACCTGCCGGTCGCAACGGGCGTCGCCGTGGGCGCGGGGTTCATCCTTGCCGGCGGCATCGGCGCGACGATGCGCTTCCTCGCGCGGACCAGCCGCGAGAGCGAGGAAGAGGCCCGTTTCGGCCGCTGGTCGCTCCGGCGCCGCTAGCGCTCGAGTACTGCGAGTGGGGGAGAGAGGATTCGAACCTCTGAAGGCGGAGCCAACCGGTTTACAGCCGGTCCCCTTTGGCCACTTGGGTACTCCCCCGGCGGACGCGCATTCTAGCCACGCCCTCCGCTCAAGAACCCGCACGGAGCGGCCGATACGCGGAGAGGCCATGGATTTGAACGCCCTGCTCTCGTCCGTCGTCCAGCGCGGCGGCTCCGACCTGCACCTCAAGGTGGACTCTCCGCCGATGGCGCGCATCGACGGCCAGCTCGTCGCGATCGACGAGCGGCCGCTGCGCGACGAGGATCTCGAGGGCGCGCTCGTGCGCGTGACCGAGCGGTCGCCCGTCAAGCGCGAGATGTTCAACGCCACCGGCGACCTCGACACGGCCTACACGGCCGAGGGCGCCGGGCGCTTCCGCGTGAACGGCTTCCGGCAGCGCGGCGCGATCTCGTTCGCCTTCCGGCACGTGCCGAAGGACGTACCCTCGTTCGAGGCGCTCGGGCTGCCGAAGGGGGTCCAGCGGCTCGCCGACGAGCACCGCGGCCTCATCCTCGTCACCGGCGCGACCGGGTCGGGGAAGACGACGACGCTCGCGGCGATGATCGACTCGATCAACACCTCGCGGCGCCAGCACATCGTCACCGTCGAGGACCCGATCGAGATCATGCACGTGGACAAGGGCTGCATCGTGAACCAGCGCGAGGTCGGGCTCGACACCGAGTCCTACAGCGAGGCGCTCCGCCGCGTCCTGCGCCAGGACCCCGACGTGATTCTGATCGGCGAGCTCCGCGACGAGGAATCGGCGCAGACCGCGCTCCAGGCCGCCGAGTCGGGCCACCTCGTCCTCTCGACCATGCACACGATCGACGCGGCCGAGACGGTCGGCCGCCTCATCGAGTTCTTCCCGCCCGGCAAGCAGTTCGTGATCCGCCAGATCCTCGCCGGCGTCCTTCGCGGCGTCATCAGCCAGCGCCTCCTCGCCAAGCGCGACGGTGGCAGGTTGGCAGCCGTCGAGGTAATGGTGAACACTGCACGGATCGCGGATCTGATTCGTGAGCCCGAGAAGACCGAGGGGCTCTTGGACGCAGTCGAGGAGGGCGGGTTCCACCACATGCAGAGCTTCTCGCAGCACCTGGTCCAGCTCGTGCTGGACGAGCAGGTGGACTTCGAGACCGCGGCGACCGCCGCGACGAACCGCCACGACTTCGAGATCGCCGTCCAGCAGGCGGTCCGCGCGAAGCAAGCGGCCGAGAAGAGTGCGGCCGAGGCGTCGGACGAGTCCGAGGACGAGGAGCCCGGTGACGAGAGCCCTGCGGCTCTCCGGGTCGCAGCTCCGTAATCCATCGATGCGGCGTCGTCTAGCTCCCCTGTTCGTGCTCGCCCTCGCGACGCTCGCCGTTGCGGGCGGCGCCGGCGCGCAGAGCTCCGGCCTGCCCGGCTACGACACGCCGAACCAGCCCGGCTCGGTCGTCATCTCGTTCGAGCTCGCCCACCCGCCGGTCGTGCCGGACGTGCGCTCCCAGGACCAGCTCATGGCCCTCTGGCAGAGCGCGGGCGCGGCCTACGGCGTCCCGTGGGAGGTGCTCGGCGCGATCAACAAGATCGAGTCGAACTTCGGGCGCAACATGGGCCCGAGCTCCGCGGGCGCGCTCGGGTGGATGCAGTTCATGCCGTCCACGTGGGAGCGGTGGGGCCTCGACGCCGACGGCGACGGGGTCGCGAACCCGTGGGATCCCGACGACGCGGTCTACGCAGCCGCGCGCTACCTCGCGGCGTCCGGCGCGGCAAGCGACATCGCCCGCGCGATCTTCTCCTACAACCACGCGGACTGGTACGTCCGCCAGGTGCTCGACCTCGCGGGCGTCTTCTCGGGCGGCGGCGGCTTCGAGGGCTACGACCTCTCCGCGATCGGGTTCGCCTCGGCCGGGGCCGACGCCGTCTTCCAGCTGGACGATCTCCAGGAGCAGCTCACCAAGGCGCGGCGCGCGGTCACCAAGGCGCAGCGCGCCTTCCGGCACGCGCAGACCGCCGAGCGCAGGGCCGACGACGCGGTGCTCGCGGCCGAGCAGCAGGCCGGCGACCCGAACCTCAGCGACGTCGAGTTCCAGCAGGTCGAAGCCCAGGTCACGCAGCTCGTCCTCGAGCACGAGCGCACGCTCGCCGAGCTCGACGCGAAGCAGGCGGCGGTGAACGAGGCCGCGAGCCGCGCGGAGGAGCTCCGCCAGGCGGCCGAGGGCCAGGCAAACATCGTCACGTTCACGCGTCCGGGCGTGTCGGTCGGCTTCGGCGGGCCCCAGTACTCGGGCGAGTACGTCTTCCCGGTCGGAGGCGGCCCGTCGGTCGTCTCGGTCGGCCACACGCACCACGACTACCCGGCCGCGGACATCGTCGCGCCGGAGGGCTCGCCGCTCTACGCGCTCGCCGACGGCATCGTCCTCGAGACCTACACCGAGCCGATCGGCCGCTGCGGCGTCGGGTTCCGCTTCCAGGTCGCGGACGGGCACATCTACGTCTACTGCCACCTCTCGTACCTCGATCCGCGCGTGGTCGGGGGAACGACGCTCGTCGCCGGCACGCCAGTGGGCCTTGTGGGCCAGACCGGACACGCGACCGGCCCGCACCTGCACCTCCAGTTCTCCCCGACGAGCTCCTACCCGCAGGACGAGCCGTGGTTCCAGTCATTCGCAGGCGTCGCGTTCAGCTGGAGCGACGCGCCGACGGTGGTCGAGACGGACTCGACCCCCGCCTCGACGAAGGCGCCGACGCCCTCGTCGGCCGGCCCGGTCATCACCTTCACGACCGGTTAGAGGGCTTTCCCTCCCAAAGGGTGGGCCGACGCTCCCCCGAACGGGGATTGACCGTCATCCCTCGATGCCGATGGAAGAGAGGTATGGCGGCACGCCTCTCTGCGCTCCTGCCTCGACTCGCGGCGCTTACGGTCATCTGGCTTCTCGCGACGTCGACCATCACCTTCGCTGCAGCGGGGCGGAATCAGCCTGCCAAGTCGAAGAGCGCGGCGACGCAGGCGGCGAAGACCGAGCAGATCCTCGTGGTCCCCGACGTGCGCCGCCAGGCCTACGTCTTCGCGAAGGGCATCCTCGAGGACGGCGGCTTCGCCTGGCGCGTTGACGGCCCGGTCCAGGGCTACGCGGCGAACGTCGTCGCGACGCAGGTTCCCGCGCCCGGGACGAAGATCGAGGACACGGGCCGCCCCACGATCGTGCTCCGCCTCCAGCGCAACACCCAGTATTCGGAGCGCGGCCTGCCGGAGAACTCCTCCGCCCAGCCGGGCACCCCGGTCGTTCTCGTCGCCGGCACGCCCGTCGCGACGCCCGCGCCCGCCAAGTCGAAGCCGTCCAAGCCGAAGAAGCAGAAGCCGAAGGCCTCCGGAACGAAGCCGAAGGCGTCCGGCACGAAGTCGAAGGCCGAGCCCGGCAAGCGGACGCCCGCGTTCGTCGTCGCCGGCGCGCCCGCCGAGCCGCTCGACGAGATGCCGCTCCCGGATCGCGCGCGCCTCCTCCAGAAGCGCCTCGCCGACCGGCCCAAGAGCCCCGCGGCGGTGCGCTACTGGCTGTACCAGCACTCCTGGATCGTCACGGGCGCGAAGTTCGGCTGGAGCGGCGGCGCCCAGGCGCTCGAGACGCTCGTCGCGGTCGACCGCGACCTCCAGTCCCGGTGGGGCATCGGTGCGAAGAGCGCGGCCGTCGCGCGCGCCGCCCTTGCCGAGGTCGAGCGCCGCTCGAAGTCCTGATGAGCCGGCTCACCCGGCGGCTCCGCGCGCTGCGCGGCCAGAGCGGCTTCACGATGGTCGAGCTCCTGATCTCGATGGTCGTGATGGTCACGGTCGTCACCTCGCTGACCACGCTCTTCGTTTCGGGGTCGAAGGCCCAGGTGGACATGAACCGGCGCTTCGAGGCGCAGGAGCAGGCGCGTGTCGCAATCGACCGGCTACGCCGCGAAGTGCATTGCGCCGACCTCGTCACCGTGACGAGCGCCAGCAACGTCACCATTCGGCTTCCGGCCCACTGCCCGACCGCCACCGGGGGTGCGATCACGAACGTCGTCTGGGATGTGCAGTCGGTCGCGACGAACCGCTACAGGCTGCGCCGCGGCGGCGTGACGATCGCGGACTACATCACGAACGCGAGCGTCTTCAGCTACACGGCCCAGTCCGCGACCACCCTCGCGAAGCTGCACGTCGACCTCCGGGTGAATCGAAACTCGATCGAGGGATGGAAGAGCTGGCGCCTTCAGACCGACATTGTCCTCAGGAACTCCCTGCGGCAATGACTCAACGGTAGTTCCCTGCGGCATGACTCAACGGCTTCGTTCACTCAAGCGGCTACTCCTGCGCCAAGACGGCATCACGCTCGTCATGGCGGTGGGAATCCTTGGCGTGCTCTCCCTCGGAGGGACGAGCGCCATCTACTACTCGAGCTCCAACGCGCGCGCGGCGCAGTTCTCCAAGCAGAACGCGAGCGCCTACGACCTCGCCGAGGCCGGCATCAACGAGATGATGGCCGTCCTCGCCAAGCCTGAGAACAACGCACTTACGCCGAGCCTCCTCCCGCAGACGACGCGGACGTACGACGCGGGATCGGTCACCTGGTCGGGGACGCTGAACTACGCGACCACGACGTGGAACGTGACGTCGACCGGCAAGATTGCGAACCCGACGGGCGCAACCGGACAGGTCACGCGCACGCTCACGGCGAAGGTTCCGATCACCCCGACGTACACCCAGCCGCTCAACAACCCGGCCTGGGACTTCATCTACGCCACGCGCACAGGGAACACGTGCGACATGTCGCTCTCGAACAACGTGCTCGGCGCTGCGCGCCTCTATGTCGAAGGGAACTTCTGCCTCCTGAACAACTCGAGCGTCCAGATCAGCTCGCTGGTCGTGAAGGGCACCGTCGACATCGCGAACAACGGCTCGATCGGCTCGAACGCGAACATGAGCTCGCGGGTCGAGGCGTACATCGGCGGGTCGTGCCGCTACGGCGGCGGGACTTGGGGCTCTCCGTGCTCCGGCAATCAGGACTCCCGCCACATCTACGCGAAGAAGGACGGGCCGAACTGGGTGGTTGGCGTGAATCCCACTCCGACGACCGTCGCGCGGCCGACCGCCGACTTCGACGAGTGGTACGAGCGGGCGGTGCCCGGCCCGAGGACCGACTGCAACAACACGATCGGCGCGAAGTCCGGGACGCCTCCGGTCTGGGACAACGACGGCGTGCGGAACAACAGTGTGCCGACGGCGTTCGAGCTGACTGCAGCGTCCTCGTACACGTGCCGCGTCGGGGCGGCGAATGCGCCCGCCGGCTCGATCGACTGGAACGCCACCACGAAGACGCTGACGATCCAGGGGACCGTCTTCATCGACGGCAGCGCGAAGATCACCAACCGCGCGCTGAACCAGTACAACGGCCAGGGCACGATCTACCTGAGCGGCAGCATGTACATCGACGGGAAGCTCTGCGGCGGCGTGTCCGGCTCGAACTGCGAGTTCGCGAACTGGAACCCGAACACCGAGATGCTCATGTTCGTGGTCGGCGGCTCCGGCGGCCTCGCCGGCACGGGGAACGGCGTCACCATCGACAACAGCGGGCAGTTCCAGGGCGGCCTCTTCGCGAACTCCAACATCTCCTTCATGAACAACGCGTTCGCCGACGGCCCGCTCGTCGGGAACACGATCAACTTCGCCAACAACGTGACCGCGAACACCTTCCCGACGATCACGACCGTCCCGGTCGGGATGCCGTCGAATCCAGAGGTGTACGCGCAGCCGAATCCGCCGCAGCTCTACAGCGGCTAGCGACGCAGGCGGGGCGAGCCTCGCCTCTCTCGGGGTCGTTCGCTCGCCGCGAACGGAGGGACGGGGCTCGCCCGGCCCGCGGCTGCGCGTGTGGAGGCGCCGCTCGCTACTGGGTGAGGACGCGGCCGAGCTCCTCGATCGAGGTGAGCCCGGAGGCTACCTTCGCGAGGCCGTCGTCCCAGAGGGACTTCATGCCGGCTGACATACCGGCGCGCTCGAGCTCCTCGCGGCTCGCGTGCGCCGAGGCGAGGCGTGAGATGTCCTCGTTCATGACCATGAGCTGGTAGATGCCGATCCGGCCCTTGTAGCCGGTCTGGTTGCAGCGGGGACAGCCCTTCTTGCGGTAGAGCGAGACGCCGTCGGCAGCCGCGACCTGCTCGGGCGTGAAGCGCGCGTTCAGCATCTCCTCGTGCGTCGGGATGTACATCTCGCAGCAGTGCGTGCAGAGTTTGCGCGCGAGGCGCTGCGCGACGACGGCCGTGACGGCGGCGGCGGTGAGGAACGGCTCGACGCCCATCTCGTTCAGGCGCGTGAGTGCGGCCGGCGCGTCGTTCGTATGCAGCGTCGAGAGCACGAAGTGACCGGTGAGCGCCGCCTCGATGGCCATCTTGGCCGTCTCGACGTCGCGGATCTCGCCCACCATCACCACGTCGGGGTCGGAACGCAGGATGGAGCGGAGCGCGGAGGCGAACGTGAGGCCCGCCTTCGGATTCACCTGGATCTGGTTCAGGCCCTGCATCCGGTACTCGACCGGGTCCTCGACCGTGATGATGTTCACCTGCGGGTCGTTCAGCATCTCGAGCGACGCGTAGAGCGACGTCGACTTACCGGAACCGGTCGGGCCTGTGACGAGGAGCGCGCCGGTCGGCTTCTGGATGACCTCCTCGAGAACCGCACGCATGTCGTCGGAAAACCCGAGGTCGGAAAGCGAGGGGAGCCGCTTCGACTTGTCGATCAGCCGCATGACGACCATCTCGCCCTCGACGGAGGGGAGGACCGCGACACGGATGTCGAGGAGGCGCCCGGCGGCCTTGGCGTTCAGCGCGATGCGGCCGTCCTGCGGCTTGCGGCGCTCGGCGATGTCCATTTTCGCGAGCACCTTGAGCCGCGTCGTCACGGCCGTGGCGAGCCGCTTGGGGATCCGCTGGACCTCATGCAGCACGCCGTCCACGCGGAGGCGCACGACGAGCGAGTCGTCCTGCGGGTCGAAGTGGAGGTCCGAGGCGCCGTCCTCGGCCGCCTGGAGGATGATCGAGTTGACGAGCCGGACGAGCGGGGCGTCCGAGACGCCGTCGTCCGCCTCGAGGTCGTCGTCCTCGTCGGCCGCCTCCTCGAGCTCCATCTCGTCCTCGACGAGGGCGGCGCGCTCCCAGACCTCGGTCGCGCGGACGACCTTGCGGAGCTCGAGCTCGATGTCCTCGCGGGGCGCGACGCCGATCTCGAGCGTGTGGCGCGTGGCGAGGCGGAGCTCGTCCACCCTGTGGACGTCGCTCGGGTCGGCGATCGCGACGCGAAGCGTGGTTCCGTCGAGCTGGTACGGAAGGGCGGCGACGCGCTCGAGGACGTGCGCCGGGATCGACTCGACGGCCTCCTTCTGCACCTCGACCTCGGAGAAGTCGATGAAGGGCATGTGGTGCCGCTCGGCGAGGACACGGGCGATTACGGCGCCGTCCGCGGCGGTCTCGGCCAGCGTGTCGGCGAGCGAGCCGTAGCCCGCGCGCGCGGTCGCCTCCGCCAGGCGGTCTGGGGCGATCAGGCCGGTCGTCTCGAGGAAGTCGGCGAGCAGGGCCGCCGTCTTGTTGGGGTTGATTCCCGCGCCGGGCGGCGGCACGGGCTTGATCCCAGCCTCCTCGCTCTTCGCGGCGTCGCGAGACTTGGAGTCGTCCTTAGCCACTCTTGGGTCTCTTATCGGCCGCGGAGCCCGAATCCCTGAGACTGGGGATCAAGCGAACGGGGGAGGGCGATTTCGGTGCAAATCCGGCGCAAATCCGGTGCAATCCGCCCGCCGAGCCGCCGGTAGCGTTGATCCCAGGGGGGCTCGCGCCCCCTTGGGGGCACGTGGGGCCCGAAGCCGCGCCGAGGTCCCGCGCCGGCTAGAAGACGCCGAGGTAGGCGTCGAAGAGCTGCTCGCCCCAGAAGAGAGCAACGATTGCTCCGAAGGCGAGGAACGGGCCGAACGGGATCGCCATCTTCCGCGCCGACGAACCGTGCCGGGCGAGCAGGAAGATCGCGGGGAGAAGCGCGGCCAGCATCCCGACCATGAGGCCGACGCCGACGTAGCGGCCGAGCATCGCGCCGAGGAGCAGGGCGAGCTTCACGTCGCCCATGCCCATCCCGGCCGGGTAGGCGAGGAGCGCCGCGAAGAGGAAGAGTGAGGCCGCGAGCGCCGCGAGGATCCACTCGAGGCTGGGGTTGAGCGCGGTCTGGGCGGCGAGCACGACCGCGAAGGAGGGGAGGACGATCACGTCCGGCAGGATCCGGTGCTCGAAGTCGATCGCCGAGAGCGCGACGAGGACCGTCACGAAGAACGCCGCGACGAACGCCTCGGCGGTCGGGCCGAAATGCAGGAACGACGCGGCGATGAGGATCGCCGTCACCAGCTCGACGAGCGGGTAGCGCAGGCCGATCGGCGCCTCGCAGCCGCGGCAGCGTCCGCGGAGGAGCGCATAGGACACGAGCGGAAGGTTCTCCCACGGCGCGAGCACGTGGCCGCAGCCCGGGCAGGCCGAGCGCGGGCTCACGATCGAGCGGCGCTCGGGGACGCGCGCGACGACGACGTTCAGGAAGCTCCCGATCGCGAGCGCGGGCGCGAAGGCCAGGGCGGCGAAGGCGACGTTCATGCCTGCGAGATCGGCATCCGGCGCCGTCGCCTTGACCATGCGACGAGCGCGCGGCCGCGAGGCGAGGTCGCGAGCTCGGCCACGGCGGCGAGGACGAGGGTCTGGAACGCGACCCAGTACCAGGAGTAGGAGACCGGGTCGAGCACGAGGCGGACGGCCACGGCGGCCGCGAGGCTCGCGGCGAGCGCGTGCGTCGTGCGCCGCAGGGCGAGGGCAACGCCGACGCCGGTCGCGAGCGCCGCGGTCGCCTGGGCGAGCCGCAGGCTCCAAGGGAACGTGGCGCCGGGGTCGAGCACGAGGCTCGCGAGCGTCCCGCCGGTCACCGTCCAGGCGTAGTCGAGCATCGCGAAGCTCCCGGCGAGGACGAACGGCAGGTAGAGGAGCGCAGCGCCCGCGAGCGCGCCGGCGGCCGCGGCGAACGCGGGCCGGACGCGCGGCGCGAGGGCGAACACGCAGACCCCGAGCGCGCCCCAGGTCTCGAAGCCGGCCGACAGCGCGACGAGAAGCGCCGCGCGGCGCAGCCGTCCCTCGCGCACGTCCATGCCTGCGTTGAGCCAGAGGATCGGCACGAAGAGCTGCGCGGGATGCCCGCCGGCGACCGCGCAGTGGGGGAGGTCGAGCAGGAGCACGGCGAGCCCGGCGCCGAGGACGACCCACTGCATCGGCAGGCCGCGCCCGCGCAGCAGGCGGCAGATCGTGGCGACGAGCGCCCAGGTCCCCACGACCTGGAGGACGATCGCGAGGAGGCCGAGCGGCGCGAGGCCGAACGGCGCGAGCTCGAGCGGCCCCGCCTGGACGGCCGGGTCCGCATAGGTGTGCGTCCAGTCCGCCGACACGAGCGTCTGGCCCGCGTGGCGGAAGAACTCGGCGTCGCCGCCTGCAAGCGCGAGATCCGTCGCGGCGATTCCCGCCGCGGCCGCGAGGACGGCCGACCAGGCAAGCGCGGTCGCCCGCGTGGCCACTAGCTCACCTCGCAGCCGAGGTACGTGAGCGCCTTCGCCGCCTCGTCCACGAACGCGGTCGCCTCGGCCGGCGTCCCGAACACGTACGGCCCGGGGTTCAGCGGGTCGATCACGAGGCCGGACACGGGGTAGACCTCGCACTCGACGGAGCACTGGAGCCCGCGCTGCACCGCGCGGATCGTCGCGACCGCACGGCCGTCCTTGCGCGCCTTCTTGACGGCGAGCTCCTGCTCGTCGCCTTCGGCCGCCGGGACGGGCTCGGCGGCCCCGCCGCCGCCCCTCATACCGCCGCGTTGTCGGCGGCCTGGGCGACCGTCTCGCGGTCGACCCAGCCGGAGAACGTGGAGACGGCGCCCTTCGCGCGCGTGAGAACGAGCACGGTGGGCGCCTCGCGGATCGAGTACTCGGCGGCGAGCCGCGCGATCGCCTTCGCGTCGTAGACGTCCACGGAGACGTAGCCGGCGCCGGCGAGGAGCGCGCCCGCGCGCGCCTCGGCGATCGCGAGGCGGTCGAGCGGCGCGTCGGGCGCGTAGAGCACGGCCACGACGACCTTGTGCTTGTCGAGCTGGCGTGCGAGCTCCGTGTCGTCCGTCCCGCCCACGGCGCACTCGTCGGCGCCGAGCGAGCGGGCGATCGTGTTGCCGCGGTCGTTCGCGCGGAACGCGGTGCCGGTGAGCTCAGCGAACTTCGCGACGTCGCCGGCCTGGAGCGCGGTGACCGCCTCGCGCTCGACCGTGACGAACCGGGTGTAGGAAGCCAGCATGAGCTTGACCTCCTTCGCGTCCGCGGCCGGAACCGGGACCTGCGCGAGCTCCGCGATCGCCTTGTCCGCGGCGTCGAGCGTCAGCGGCAGGCGCGTCACGAGCTCCGTCCGGCTCTGGGGGACGGGGATCGCCGCGGTCTCGTCGTTCAGGTTCGCGCAAATCGTGTTCGCCTGCTTCGCCCACGCGGAGAGCTTCACGTCGGCCACGGGCGCGGCCGCCGGGGCGGGCTTGTGCACCGGCAGCGGCTCCTGGCCGCCCGAGGGCGTCCCGCTGAACGCGAAGGCGCCGACGGCGACTCCGAGCAGGGCAAGGACGGCCGTGGGCACGAGGACGCGAATCCGCATGTTCGACCGCAGGGACTTCACCCTGTCTCTATCGGCATCCAGCGCCGGGCCTTGATATGGAAAGGGCCCGGTTTCCCGGGCCCTTTCCGAACGTGGTGCGCAGCGCCGTTACGAGCAGGCGCCGGTGATGATGTCGGCGGACGGGCCGTTCTTGTTGAACGTGGCCGCACCGACGACGGACTGGACGCAGTAGGTGGTCGCGTTCAGCGTCGAGCCGAAGGTGATGTTCTTGATGCCGGCGTCGTAGCTTGCCTGGATCCCGGCGAGGGTCATACCCGCGTACGTGTTGTTGTCCGCGTAGTAGGCCTCGAGTCCGGGGATCGATGCGCGCACGTTCGCCTTGGCAGCCGACTCGTTGGCGCGATCCCTGAACTTCAGGTAGCTGGGAATCGCGATGGCGAGCAGGATGCCGATGATGATGATCACGACGAGGAGCTCGATGAGCGTGAAACCGCTCTCGCCCCTGCCCTTCGCGATCCGCTTCTGAAGCCGCTGCATATGAGTGTCTTCCTCCTTGGCGTTTGGCACGTGGCTCCCGGCACGTATCGGGCGGGGGAGGCCCGACCCTTAGCGCCATCGGGGGGATCTGCATTCGCGCAACGAAAAGGGGCCCGGTTTCCCAGGCCCCTTTCAGGCTTCGTCTGGCGTGCTCGGCTAGGAGCAGGCGCCGGTGACGATGTCGGCGGACGGGCCGTTCTTGTTGAACGTGGCCGCACCGACGACGGACTGGACGCAGTAGGTGGTCGCGTTCAGCGTCGAGCCGAAGGTGATGTTCTTGATGCCGGCGTCGTAGCTCGCCTGGATCCCGGCGAGGGTCATACCCGCGTACGTGTTGTTGTCCGCGTAGTAGGCCTCGAGTCCGGGGATCGATGCGCGCACGTTCGCCTTGGCAGCCGACTCGTTGGCGCGATCCCTGAACTTCAGGTAGCTGGGAATCGCGATGGCGAGCAGGATGCCGATGATGATGATCACGACGAGAAGCTCGATGAGCGTGAAGCCGCCCTCGCTCTTGCTCTTCGTAATCCTCGAGTTGAGCCGCTTGAACATGAAGTTCCTCCTCATCGAGCTGTAGGCGTTCTGGCTCAGGCCTCAGCAGAGAGGCCTACGGCGGTTATCGGGCTCCGCGGCGCGCAGGACCTGCCTCAAACGAGGGAAACGGGCTCCCCTTTTTGACCCCCTTCAGTTCTCCAGGGCGCCTGCCGATACGACCCGCTGGAGGGAGCCATGGATCTGAATTACGCGGCATCTGGCGGAAGCGTGTTCTCCATCGACGATCTGCTCGAGCAGATGGTCGGGAGCGGCGCATCCGATCTTCACGTCACGAGTGGCGCGGAGCCGTCCGTGCGCCTGCGAGGGCATCTCGCGCGCATGGAGGACTTCGGCCGGTTCACGTCCGACGACACGCAGCGCCTGCTCTACCGGATGCTCTCGACGGACCAGCAGAAGCACCTCGAGATCAATCGCCAGATCGACCTCTCGTACTCGCTCCCCGGCATCGCCCGGTTCCGTGTGAACGTCTTTTTCCAGCGCGAAAGCCTGAGCGCCGCCTTCCGCGTCATCCCCACGGAGATCAAGGGGCTCGAGGAGCTCGGCATGCCGAGCTCGCTCTACGAGCTGTGCGAGAAGCCGCGCGGCCTCGTGCTCGTCACCGGCCCGACCGGCTCGGGCAAGTCGACGACGCTTGCCTCGATGATCGACAAGATCAACCGCTCGCGCGCGGATCACATCATCACGATCGAGGACCCGATCGAGTTCCTGCACAAGCACAAGAAGTGCATCGTGAACCAGCGGGAGATCGGTCCCGACGCGATCAGCTTCTCCGACGCGCTCCGCGGCGCGCTCCGCCAGGACCCCGACGTGATCCTCCTCGGCGAGATGCGCGACCTCGAGACGATCGGGACCGCGCTGACCGCCGCCGAGACCGGCCACCTCGTCTTCGCCACGCTCCACACGCAGGACGCGCCGTCCACCGTCGACCGCCTGATCGACGCGTTCCCGGCCGCGCAGCAGGAGCAGGTGCGCGTGCAGATCGCCTCGACGCTCCAGGGCGTCGTCACCCAGACCCTTCTCCCGACCTCGGACGGCCAGGGCCGCGTGCCCGCCATCGAGGTGCTCCTCCCGGACGACGCCGTCCGGAACCTGATCCGCCAGGCGAAGGTCGAGCAGGTCTACTCGGTCATGCAGACCGCCGGCAAGCGCGGCATGCAGACGCTCGAGCAGTCGCTCGCCGAGCTCGTCATGCGCGGGATCGTGAGCCAGGACACGGCCATGAACGTCTCGAGCCGCCCCGATCAGCTGCTCGGCCTCCTCCAGCGGGCCGGGCTTGCGGTCGAGCCGGCCGACACCGGCGGCCTTCGGGTGGCGGGGAGCTAGCGATGGGGAAGACGGTCGTCGGCCTCAAGATCGGCGCGTCGCAGCTCGCGGCCGCCACGGTCAACGTGAACGGATCCGCGCAGGTCGTGCAGGTCGCGCGCGACGGTCTTCCTGCCGGTCTCGTCTCGGCCGGCGAGGTGCGCGACGTCGACGGGCTCGCGGCCGCGCTCAAGGACTTCTTCAAGCAGCACAAGCTTCCGGGCCGCGCCGTCCGGATCGGTATCGCGAACAACCGCATCGGCGTCCGGGCGATCGAGCTCGCAGGGATCGCCGACGAGAAGCAGCTCGCCAACGCGGTCCGGTTCCGCGCGCAGGAGGCGCTGCCGATCCCGATCGACGAGGCGGTGCTCGACTTCCAGGTGCTCGACGAGAGCGTGAACGCCGAGGGCCTCCCGGTCCGGCGCGTGCTGCTCGTCGTCGCCTACCGCGACCTCGTGGACGCGTACGTCCAGGCGTGCCGGCTCGCCGGTCTCCACCTTGCTGGCGTGGATCTCGAGGCGTTCGCGCTGCTTCGCTCGCTCGTCCCGGCCCCGACGGCCGAGCAGGTCGCCGACCGCAGCGCGCTCGTCGCGGTCGCGATCGGCTCCGAGCGCTCGATCCTCGCCGTGTCCGACGGCCGCACCTGCGAGTTCACACGCGTCCTCGACTGGGGCGGCGTTCAGCTCACCGGCGCGCTCGCCCGGTCGCTCTCGCTCGAGGCCGACGAGGCCGAGCGGGTGAAGACGCTCTGCACGCTCAGCGAGACCCCGAACGTGATCCAGGGCCTCACGTCCGAGCAGACCACGCAAGCCGTCGAGACGCTTCGCGGCGCCCTCCAGGGCTTCGCACGCGAGCTCGTCGCCTCGCTCCAGTTCTACCAGTCCCAGCCGGGCTCGCTCGGCATCCGCGAGGTCGTGCTCGCAGGCGGGACGGCCCAGCTCGGCGGGCTCGCCGAGACGCTCCAGTCGAGCGTCGGCGTCACCGTCCGCGTCGGCGATCCGTCGCTCTCCGTGGGCGTCGGCCGCAAGCTCCGCGACCCGATCGGCCCGGCGTTCGCCGTGCCTGTCGGCCTGGGGATGGCCTCCTGATGGACATGAAGAAGGAGATCAAGCTCTCCGACCTCTTCAAGCGGAAGCCGAAGGACCCCGTCGACGAGACGGTCGCGGTCGAGGAGAAGCCGAAGAAGGAGAAGGGCTCGGGCATGCGGCGTGAGATCTCGTTCCGGCGCCGCAAGGACGACACGCCGAAGGAGAAGGCGCCGAAGGAGCCGAAGGCCAAGCGCTCCCGGCGCGGCTCGACGGCTGCCCCGGCGATCCCGCAGGTGCCGCTCATGCGCGCCTTCGACCTCCTTCCGGGGGACGTCGCGGGTGAGAACACCGGCCGCCGGCCGAGCACCGCCCAGCTCGTCCTTGCCGTCGTCGGGCTCGTCCTAGTGGCGGCGATGGCCTCCCTGTTTCTGATCTCGAGCGCGCGCGTGGCCGACAAGCAGCAGACCCTCGACGGCCTGAAGACCCAACTCGCCGACCTGGATGTCGCGGCGCAGACCCCCTCGCCGACCGGCGAGGCCGACGACGCGCTCGTCCAGGAGCGCGGCACGCGCACCGGCGCGCTCGCGATCGCGCTCGCGAACCGGATCGCCTGGGACCGCTTCCTGCGCGACGTCTCGCTCGTGCTCCCCGACCAGGTCTGGCTGACGACCCTCACGGGCACCTCGGGCACCGCTCCGAAGCCCGCGGCCGCACCGACCGACCCCGCCGCGGCGGCCGCCCAGACGACCTTCGAGATCGGCGGCGTCGCGCGCGACCAGGAGGGCGTTGCGCAGTTCCTGAGCCGCCTCCAGGTGCTCCCCGAGGTCGAGTCCGTCCAGCTCAAGAGCTCGACTGCCGCGAAGGTCGAGGACCAGGACGTCTACCAGTTCGTGATCGGCGGCGTCGTCAAGACGCAGCTGGCGACGGGAGGCACGACCTCGTGAAGCAGCAGGTCCCCCTGACGCCCGTCCTCGCGGTCGCGCTCGCGATCGTCGTCGCCGTGGGCTGGTTCGCGATCGTCGGCCCGAAGCGCGCCGCGAGCGGCAAGGTGGACGCGCAGATCGCCGACTACAAGGACAAGATCACGGTCGCCGAGAAGGCGAAGGCGCCGACGGGCACGCCCGTGGTCGAGATCAACGTGGCCGACCTCTTCCGGCTCGCCAAGGCGATGCCGGACCAGGAGGACATGCCTGGCGTGCTCCTCGAGCTCGACGCGATCGCGGCGTCGGCGGGCGTCAAGTTCGTCTCCATCACGCCCGGCGCGCAGGTCTCGACCGGCGTCTACTACTCGACGCCGATCACGCTCGCCTTCGAGGGCAACTACTACGACCTCACCGATTTCCTGTTCCGCTTGCGGAACCTCGTCACCGTCCGCGAGGGCACGCTCGAGGCGAACGGCCGGCTGTACACGCTCGACGCGCTCCAGTTCGCGGAGGCCGAGGACGGCTTCCCGTCCATCAGCGCGACCGTGACCGTGTCGGCCTACACCTTCGGCAACCCGCTCACGACCGCGCCGCCGCCCACGGACACGGGCACGACGTCCACCGGGACGACGCCCACGACCACGACGGGCGCCACGACGACGGGCGCCACGACGACCGGCGCGACGACCACCGGTCAGACCACGACCGGCCAGACGACCACCGGAACGCCGGGTGCCGAGGGCGGCACCGCCGGCGCCGTGGGGGAGACGCCCTGATGGCAAGTCCAGCGAAGGCACAGAGGGCGCTCAAGAGGCAGAAGGCCGCGAAGCAGAAGAAGATCCTGATCGGCCTCGTGCCGCTGTTCCTGCTCATCATGGTCTTCATGGGCCCCGGGCTCCTGAAGCAGGTCACCGGCGGTGGGAAGAAGGAGCCGGTACCCGTCATCCCGCCCGATACCTCCGGCGGTCCGGCCACGCCTGCGTCCGCCCCGGGCGCAGCGCCCGGCGCCGCGCCCTCCACGGCCGCGCCGGCCGGGACGGCCACGGTCGCGGCGCCCACGGCGACCTCGCTCGACGACACCGACGACGTCTCCTCGGCCGGCCCTGGCCAGCTCGTCTCCTTCGACCGCTTCGTCGGCCGCGACCCGTTCCGTCAGGGCATCGAGTCGAAGCCCGACGCGCCCGCCTCGACCGGCGGCTCCACGCCGGGCGACAAGCCCCCGACCGGCGGGACCGGCGGCGGCACCGGCACCGGCACGCCCGGCGGCAGCATGGGCGGCTCCTCTGGCGACGCGTACACGAAGGCGACGATCGACGTCAACGGGATCAGCGAGACGGTGGCCGAGGACGGCAACTTCCCCGAGAGCGACCCGATCTTCACCCTCGTCAAGGTCACGAAGGGCGGCATCCAGCTCGGACTCGTCTCCGGCGAGTTCACCGCGGGCGACCCGACCATCTCCGTGAAGGTCGGCAAGACGGTCACGCTCGTCAGCCAGCCCGACGGGCTGCGCTACGTGATCAAGCTCGTCTCGGTCGGCTAGCCCTCAGGCCGCCTCTTCGTGCGGGGCCGCGCCACGGGCGTCGTCCCTTCTGGCCACGGGCGAACTGGGCGGCAGCACGAGCACCGCTTGGATTGCATCGACCGTCGCGTCCCATGCGCGGCAGGCCTCACTCAGAGCGGCGGCCGGCGCGCGCCTGATGCAACACAAACCGGGCCTCGTGATGCCCGAAACGGCCGTGGCCACCCCGTGCTAGCGCGCCTGCCGGGCCATGGACGTCGGAGCCACGCCAGGGGTCTGACCCCCGTCGTGTCCCGGGCGGCCGGGCGGCCGGTTGGCTAGAGGCCCGTGGAGAGGTCGAACGTGGACGAGACGCGCGCGTAGGTGCGAAGCGTCGTCGCGTCCTTGACGATGATCGTCACGAGCTTCGCGTCACGGCCGGCGAGTCCGCTCGAGTTCGTGATCGCCTTCCACGTGATGAACGTGTCCACGCGGTAGCTGCGATTGTCGGCCCCCGTCACGGTCTTCGTCGGCACCGAGTTCGTGCACGGCGAGGAGCCGCACGGCGTGACGACGACCGTCGAGTTCGTCTGGTTCGTCGGGCTCGAGATCGCCCTGTACGCGGTCGCGCTCGTGTAGGTCGAGTCGGCGGCCTGCACGGCGGTCTGGCCGAGCCCGATCGCCTCGAACTTGATCGCCCGGTAGCCCTCCATCTCCGAGTCGGCGAGGGCCGAGGCGGTCGAGACCGCACTCGCGCGCTTGATGGCCGTCATGCCCGTCTGGAACATGGCGAAGAGAGCCATGACCCCGATCGACATGATCATCATGGCGCAGACGAGCTCGATCATCCCGAAGCCCGCCTCGCCGCGCGTGCACGCGCGCGCTCTCCGCAGGAGGCCGTCCATCCCCGACTACATCGGCGGAAACGTGGTTTCGCTCAAGAGGAGAAGGGGTGATGCCGATTTGACCCTTGGAAATGGCCTCCTTCGCCTACGTTGCCATCAACGCCGAGGGCATTGAGCTCGACGGCGAGATCAGCGCCCCGGACCTGAACGCGGCGCGCGAAGCGCTGCGCGTCCGTGGCCTGCTCGCGACCACGCTGGACGAGCGCGCCTCCTCCACGGAGGGCTTCACGGCGATCAAGAAGGTCAAGCCGAAGACGCTCCAGATCTTCTCGCGCCAGTTCGCGACCATGATCGAGGCGGGTCTGAACGTCGTGACGGCGCTCGTCATCCTCGAGGAGCAGACCGAGGACCGGAAGTTCGCGATGATCATCAGCGAGGTCCGGGCGGACGTCGAGGGCGGGCTCCTGCTCTCCGAGGCGCTCGCGCGCCATCCGAAGATCTTCTCGCGCCTCTACATCTCGATGGTCGAGGCGGGCGAGGCGGCCGGAATCCTGGACATCGTCCTCGACCGCGTCGCCATGCAGATCGAGAAGGAGACGCAGATCAAGCGCCGCGTGAAGGGCGCCATGATGTACCCGATCATGGTGCTGGCGTTCGCGACGCTGGTGCTCTGCGGAATGCTCATGTTCCTCGTCCCGATCTTCGTGGACATCTTCAAGCAGCTCGGCGGCGACCTCCCGATGCTGACCCAGATCGTGGTCGGGATGTCGAACATCCTGAAGAGCTACTGGTACATCATCTTCCCGGGCGTCGGCGGCGGGATCTACGCGCTCCTGCGCTTCAAGAAGACCGAGAAGGGCGGGCGGATGTGGGACCGGATCCGCGTCAAGGCGCCGGTCGGGATCGGCAAGGTCGTCCTCAAGGTCGGGATGGCGCGCTTCTCGCGCACGCTCTCGACGCTCATCGGCTCAGGCGTGGACATCATCCGCGCGCTCGAGATCACCGGCGCGACGTCCGGCAACTCCCTCATCGAGGATGCCCTCATCGTGGTCAAGGAGCGTGTCCACCAGGGCATCCCGATCGCGGTGCCGCTCAGCGAGATCGCCATCTTCCCGCCGATGGTGTCCCAGATGGTCCGCGTCGGCGAGGAGACGGGTGAGCTCGAGAAGATGCTCGGGAAGATCGCCGACTTCTACGAGGACGAGGTGGACTCGGCGATCGCGACGCTGACCTCGATCATCGAGCCCCTCATGATGATCCTGGTCGGCATGATGGTCGGCGTCATCATCATCTCCATGTACCTCCCGATGTTCAAGCTGCTCACGCTCATCGGCGGCAGCTAGACCTCCTTCCAGAAGACCGTGGTGTCGCACGGTCGCCCGTCGGGATAGAGCGCGTAGTTCGGGATGATCCCGACCTTCGTCCAGCCCATGCGCTCGTAGAGGCGCTCGGCAGGGTCTCCCGTGACCGTGTCGAGGACGAGGAGCGTCCGGCCCTCCGCCCGCGCCTCGCGCTCGGCGTGCTCCATGAGCAGCCGGCCGACGCCGCGGTTGCGGGCCGACCGGCGGACGAGCAGCTTCGCGATGTCCCCGCGGTGCGGCTGGTTCGGGAACGGCGCGTAGATGAGCTGCACGGTGCCGACGACCTCGTCGCCGCCGTAGGCCGCGAGCAGCAGTCGCCGGCCCGCCTCGACCTCGGCGGCGAAGTCCTCGAAGACCGCGCGCGCGTCCTCGCGCGAGAACGGCGCCATGTAGCTGACCGAGGCGCCGCCGTCAACGCAGTCGAAGAGGACGCCCGCGAGCCCGTCGAGCTCCGCGCGGATCTCGGGCGCGTCGAGCCGGCGGACCTGCACGTCGTCCTCCACGAGCCCAGTCTCGCAGTGCAGGCGGCGGCTCCCCGTAGAATCGCGCCGTGGCCAGGTTCGCCGACGCGCTGAACGAACAGGTGGGACGCGAGTTCGCCGCGTCGCAGCAGTACGTCGCGATCGCGGTGCACTACGACATCGAGACGCTCCCCGGGCTCGCCGCGCACTTCTACCGCCAGGCGGTCGAGGAGCGAAACCACGCGATGATGATCGTCCAGTACCTCCTCGACGCCGGCGAGACGGTCACGATCCCCGGTGTCGCGGCGCCGCAGACCGAGTTCAAGGACGTCGTCGAGCCGGTCGCGCTCGCGCTCGCCCAGGAGAAGACCGTGACGGAGCAGATCGTCGAGCTCGCGAAGATCGCCCGGGACGAGGGCGAGCTCGTCGGCGAGCAGTTCCTCCACTGGTTCCTCCAGGAGCAGCGCGAGGAGGTCTCGAGCATGTCCGCGCTCCTCTCGATCGTCGAGCGCGCGAACGCGTCGAACATCCTCCTGGCCGAGGAGTACCTCGTCCGCAGCCAGGTCGGCGATGCGGGCGAGACCGCAGCCGCACCGCCCGCGGCCGGCGGCGCCCTCTAGCGCGGCCGGGCCTGTGGACGCATCGGCACACACTCGGCGCAGTCCGGTCACAGACACGCGCGGAAATCCTCGATAGCGTGGAAACCAGGGAGGGGGCGACCTCCCTTTACCTGCGCGCGTGAAGTAGGGAGGCGCTAGACCGGCAGCAGGCGGACGCCGGCGGCCTTGAAGCTCGCCACGAGCGAGACGCCCGGCGCGACGCCGAGGCGCTCCGCTGACGCGGCCGTGATCTCCGCCGTCACCGGCCCGACGGTCACGCGCACGCGGTTCCCGAGCGGGACGACCGACTCGACGGGCCCGCGCAGGTGGTTCTGCGGCGAGCCCTCGTCGGGGGCAAGGGCGAGCGCGATCTCCCAGGGCTGCACCGCGATCGCGACGCGGCCCTCGCCGCGATCGGTGGACAGGATCCGCGTCCCGTCCTCGAGCGCCACCTCGGTGAGCCCGTCCGGCCCCGGCCGTGCGAAGCCGTGCAGGACGTTCGCGCCGGTGAAGTCCGCGACGAAGGGCGACGTGGGCGACGCCAGCAGCTCGGCCGCGGTGCCGGTCTGCACGATCTCGCCGTCCACGAGCACGCCGATTCGGTCGGCGAGGGCCGCGGCCTCTGCGAAGTCGTGGGTCACGAGGACGGTGGGAAGCGCGAGCGAGCGCAGCGTCGCGGCGAGCTCCCCGCGCACGCGCGCACGCGTGCGCGTGTCGAGCGATCCCATCGGCTCGTCGAGCAGCAGCACCGCCGGCTCGCGGGCGACCGCTCGGGCGAGGGCGACACGCTGGCGCTCGCCGCCGGAGAGCTCGCCCGGCCTCGCGCGCGCGAGATGATCGATTCCGAACCGCGCGAGGAGTCCGTTCGGCTCGGCACGGCGCCCGAACCTGACGTTCTGCTCCACGGTCATGTGCGGGAAGAGCGCCGACTCCTGGAACACGAGCCCGACCGACCGCCGCTCCGGAGGCTCGAAGACGCCCGCCGCCGTGTCGAGCCAGGTGTCGGCGCCCGCGCGGACCACGCCCGATTCCGGCCGGAGCAGCCCCGCGATCGCCCGCAGCACGGACGTCTTCCCGGCTCCCGACGGCCCGACGAGGGCGACGCACTCGCGCCCGACGTCGAGCGCGACCGCTAGGCGGAAGCCCCGGAGCGGGTGAGCGACATCGACGTGAAGCGTGTCCATGAGGGAAGTGTCCTCGCAACCAGGAGCACGGCGAGGCTGAGGCAGACGAGGAGCGCCCCGATTGCGATCGCGGTCGGCCGGTCGACGTCGAGCTGCGCGTAGATCGCGAGCGGCAGGGTCTGCGTGACCCCCTGGAAGCTCCCGGCAAAGATGATCGTGGCGCCGAACTCGCCGGT
The DNA here is from genome assembly GCA_963720515.1 of uncultured Actinomycetes bacterium. Lineage (GTDB taxonomy): Bacteria > Actinomycetota > Thermoleophilia > Gaiellales > Gaiellaceae. Next base: position 2,358,638 of record OY970397.1, read on the forward strand.
GCCGCGGGCCCACGCGAGCGCGGATCCGGCGCCGAGCCCGCCGCCGGCGAGGGGTAGGGCCACGCGGCCGAACGTCCTCGCGGGGCCGGCACCGAGGGTCCGCGACGCGTCGAGCAGCTGCGGGTCGACCCCCTCGAAGGCCGCGATCGCCGCGCGCAGGTAGAACGGCGCCGATACGAACGCGACCGCGAGGATCACGGCGACCTGCGTGAACACGATGTCGATCCCGGCCGCGTGCAGCGTGTCGCCGAGCAGGCCGCGCCGCCCGAAGAGCGCGAGGAGCGCGATGCCGGCGACGGCGGGGGGAAGCACGAGCGGGAGCTCGATCGCCGAGATCGCGAAGCTCCGTCCGCGAAAGCGGCGCGTCGCGAGGAAGTACGCGGCCGGCGTCCCGACGAGGAGGACGAAGACGTGGGCGATGAGCCCGGTCTTGATCGTCACCCAGAGTGCGTCGAGCGCCGCCTCGCTCCCGAGCTGCGCGATCAGGGTCGCGGGGGAGATCCGAAGGAAGAGCGCGAGGATCGGGAGGAGCAGGAAGGCGAGGGCGAACGCCGTCGCGGCGACGAGGACGATGTCGAAGCCGCGCCTCACGGCGGCCCGAACCCGCCCTCCCGCAGCTTCTGCTGCCCCTCGTCGGTCATGACGAGGTCGACGAACTGCTGCGCCGCCTCCATGTGAGCGGCGTCCGTGACGATCGCGATCGGGTACTCGACCTTCGCCTGCGCCGACGCGGGAAGCTCGATCGCCTCGACCTCGTCGCCCGCGGCCTGCGTGTCCGTGACGTAGACGAACCCGGCGTCCGCGTCGCCCGACGCGACCTTGGCGAGCACGCCCTTCACATCGTCCTCGTTCGACACCACGTTGTCGAGCACGGCGGTCTGGCCCATCGTCTCGAGCACCGTCCGCGTGTAGTCGCCGATCGGGACGCCCTCTGCACCGACGACGACCTTGACCCTGGGCTTGGCCATGTCCGCGACCGACTGGATCCCCGCGGGGTTCCCGGCCGGGACGACGATCACGAGCCGGTTCGTGGCGAAGATCTGCGGCTCGTCGACGAGGCCCTCCTCGTTCAGCTGCGTGGGGTACTTCGGGCTCGCGGCGGCGTAGACGTCGGCCGGCGCGCCCTCCTGGATCTGGGACGCGAGCTCGTCCGAGCCGGCGAACGTGAACTTCGCGTCGGGGTCAATCGCCTGGAACACCTCGGTCAGCGACGAAGCCGCCAGCACGACCGGGGCGTCGCCGCTCGCCGCGGTGCCGCTGCTGCCTCCGTCGCCTCCGCAGCCCGCCGCGACCGCGGCGAGCGCGAGAAGCGCCGAAAGGCGCCTCACCGCTCCACCATCACCGACGTTGCCTTGACCAGTGCGGTCGCCTGGATGCCCGGCTCGAGGCCGAGCTCCTCGGCCGCTTCGCGGGTGATCACGGCGACCACCCGCGCGGGCCCGGGCACGTCGATCTCGACCTGCGCGAGCAGTCCGTCGAGGCGCACGTCGCGGACGGTTCCCGACAGCCGGTTGCGAGCCGAGAGCGCAGCGGCGTCCTCGACGCCGCGCAGCCGCGCGATCTCCGAGGCGGGAACGAGGCGGCGGTTCGCGCTGTCCCGCTCCGTCCGGATCCGCCCCTGTTTGTCCCAGCGCCGGAGGGTGTCGAGGCTGATGCCGAGCGCGCGGGCCGCCTCGCTCGCAGGAAGGGCGTTCTTAGGCATTGCCTAGGCATCGTAGCGGGTTATCATCGCGCTCGCGGTGTTCTTCCGGCAAGTTCTGCACGACGATCTCGGCTGCGCGTCCTACGTCGTGGCCGATGACGGCGTTGCGGCGGTGATCGACCCGAAGTGGGAGATCGAGGACTACCTCGTCCTCGCCGAGGAGCACGGGTTCGCCATCCGGCACGTCCTCGAGACGCACAACCACGCCGACCACGTCTCCGGCCACGGGCGCCTCGCGGACGCGACGGGCGCCGAGATCCACGTGTCCGCCGATGCCGGAGTCGCCTACGCGCACGAGCCGCTGCACGACGGCGACCGCGTCGAGGTCGGTGGGGTCGCGATCACCACGCTTGCCACGCCCGGCCACCGCCCGGAGCACCTCGCCTTCCTCGTCGCCGACGAGAGCCGCGGGGAGAGCCCGTGGCTCGTCGTCACCGGCGACTCGCTCTTCGTCGGCGACCTCGCTCGCCCCGACCTCGCGGTCGAGCCCGAGGACGGGGCCCGCGGCCTGTACGGATCGCTCAAGCGGCTGCTCGCGCTCGACGACTTCGCCGAGGTCTGGCCGGGTCACATCGGCGGGTCGCTCTGCGGCGGCGCGGGCATGAGCGAGAAGCCCGGCTCGACGATCGGCTTCGAGCGCCGCTTCAACCGCTTCGCGCGGATCGGCGACGAGGACGAGTTCGTCCGTGCGCTGACCGGCAACCTCGCGCCGCAGCCGCCGAACTTCATGCGGATCGTCGAGCTGAACCGCGGGCCGCTCATCACCAAGGCGCAGCCGCTCGACACGCTCGAGCCCACGCGGGTGCAGGAGCTCCTCGACGCCGGCGCGACCCTGGTGGACGGCCGCGAGCCGCATGAGTTCGACGCGTTCCACGTCCCCGGCTCGATCAACGTGACCATGGTGCGCGCCGCCGTCGGCACCCGCGCGGCCTGGGTCGTGGATCCGCAGAGCCTGGTCGTGGCGGCCGCGGCCACGGACGACGAGGCCCGGCGCATGGGCCGGAAGCTCGAGGCGGTCGGCTTCCGCGAGATCGCGGGGATCCTCGCCGGCGGCGTCTCCGCCTGGAGCTCGGCCGGCCTCCCGACCGAGGCCACCGCGATGGTGGACATCCCGGGCATCGCCGAGCACATCCGCGCCGACGACGTCGTCCTCCTGGACGTGCGCGACGACGACGAATGGGCGGAGGGCCACGTCGCGGGCTCGGTCCACGTCCCCTATCACGAGCTTCGCGACGGCCCGCCGGACGGACTCGCGGTGAACGGCAAGCTGGTCGCGGTGATCTGCTCGGTCGGCAATCGGAGCTCGATCGCGGCCTCCCTCCTGAGGCGGGCCGGGGTGGAGAACGTCGTGCACGTCGCGGAGGGCGGCGTCACCGACCTTCCCGGACAGGGAATCGCGCTCGTCCGCTAGCGCTGCCGCCGTTGCGCCTGTTTGAGGAGAGCTCGCCGCTGCTAGACTTCCTGGCCGCTCGGCGGCGTAGCTCAGCGGTTAGAGCGGCGGACTCATAACCCGCAGGTCGGTGGTTCGAATCCACCCGCCGCTATCCGAACCACGGACCTGAGGCGAAAGACAAAGGATTAAAGGTGGCTACCGGAGTACGAGTTGCGATCACGCTCGCCTGCACGGAGTGCAAGCGGAGGAACTACCAGTCGAACAAGTCCAAGCGGAACACGCCGGACCGGTTCGAGGTCAAAAAATACTGCCGCTGGTGCGGTAAGCACACGCTGCACCGGGAGACCCGCTAGTGGCCCGCTCGTCCCGGACCCGGCGCAACCGCCGGAGGAACGACGACTACCAGGCGCCGGCGTCGGCGCCCCGCGCGCGCGACCAGCGCGCCGCGCCCGTCCGCCCTGCCCAGACTGCGAAAAGCCAGACCGGCGCCCAGCGCGAGCGGGGCGGCGGCGCCCGCGGGTTCATCGGAGAGTCCTGGGCCGAGCTCAAGAAGGTCGAGTGGCCCGGCCGCCGGCAGCTCGCCTCCGCCACCGTCGTCGTGATCATCGCGATCGCAGTCGTCGGTACCTACCTTGCCATCGCCGACTACGCGTTCAGCCACCTCGTGCGCGACGTGCTTCTCCGCTTCTAGGTCGCGACGGGAGTCCACATGTTTCGCTGGTACGTCATCAACACCTACTCGGGCCACGAGAACAAGGTCAAGGCCAACCTCGAGCACCGCATCGTCTCGATGGGGCAGGCGCCGCGCTTCCGCCGCGTGGTCGTCCCGACCGAGCAGCGGATCGAGACGAAGGACGGCCAGCGCGTGCAGACCGAACAGCGCGTGCTCCCCGGCTACGTGCTCGTGAACATGGACATGACGGACGAGGCCTGGACGGTCGTGAAGAACACGCCCGGCGTGACCGGCTTCGTCGGCGCCGGGTCGAAGCCCGTGCCGCTCTCGCAGCTCGAGGTCGACCGGATCCTGCACACCGGCGCGACCGCCGAGCGCCCCCGCGCGATCGCCGAGTTCGAGCTCGGCGAGTCCGTCAAGGTGACGTCCGGGCCGCTCTCCGACTTCGACGGCGAGATCGTGGACGTGAACGCCGACCAGCAGAAGCTCAAGGTGCTCGTGAACATCTTCGAACGGCAGGTACCGGTCGAGCTCGGCTTCGATCAGGTAAAAAAGCTGGACTGATTTCTCATGGCCAAGAAGGTCCTCACACTCATCAAGCTCCAGATCCCGGGCGGCCAGGCCAACCCGGCGCCTCCGGTCGGCCCTGCGCTCGGCCAGCACGGCGTGAACATCATGGAGTTCTGCAAGGCGTTCAACGCCGAGACGCAGGCCCAGAACGGCCGGATCATCCCGGTCGAGATCACGGTCTTCGAGGACCGCTCGTTCACGTTCATCACGAAGACGCCGCCGGCCGCCGTCCTCATCAAGGAGGCCCTCAACATCCAGAAGGGCTCGGGCGAGCCGAACCGGGACAAGGTCGGACGCCTGACGCGCAACCAGGTCCGCGCGATCGCCGAGACGAAGCTCGTGGACCTGAACGCGCGCGACATCGACGAAGCCGCGAAGGTGATCGCGGGCACTGCCCGCTCGATGGGCGTGGACGTGGACCTGTGAAGCACGGCAAGCGTTATCTCGAGGCGCGCTCCGCGTTCGACCGCGAGGAGCTGCACTCGCCGCTCCAGGCCGTCCGGCTGCTCAAGGACGCACCGCCCGCGAAGTTCGACGAGACCGTCGAGGTCCACTTCAACACGGGCCTCAACGTGCGGCACGCCGACCAGCAGCTCCGCGGGACGCTCATGCTCCCGCACGGCACCGGCCGCGACGTCCGCATCGCGGTGTTCGCCGAGGGCGAGAAGGCCAAGGAGGCGCAGGACGCGGGCGCCGACGTCGTCGGCTCCGCCGACCTCGCCGAGCAGATCGAGGGCGGCTTCGACGACTTCGACGTCGCGATCGCCACGCCGGACCAGATGGGCACGGTCGGGAAGCTCGGCCGCATCCTCGGTCCGCGCGGCAAGATGCCGAACCCGAAGGCCGGCACCGTGACCTTCGACGTCGGCAAGGCCGTCCGCGAGTCCAAGGCCGGCAAGCTCGAGTACCGCACCGACCGGGGTGCGAACGTCCACCTCTCCCTCGGCAAGAAGAGCTTCGACGAGCGGCAGCTGCTCGAGAACTACGCCGCCGTCGTGGACGAGCTGATCCGGGCGAAGCCCGCGGCCGCGAAGGGCCGCTACCTCCGCTCGGTCACGCTGACCAGTTCCATGGGCCCCGGGATCAAGATCGATCCGACGAGGACCAAGGGCGTAGTCGCCGAGCTCGAGGAGGAGCCCGCAGCGGCCACGGCCTAGCGCACACCCGCCCGCCAGAGACAGCCGGCAGCGCGCACCGCGCGCAGAAGACCAGCCGAGGCGGCCGACGAGAGCTTCACCTCGATCGTGCCCCTCCGCGGGCACGACGTTTTTCGAGGAGGTGAAGGAATGCTGAAACAGGAGAAAGAGCGCGTCGTCGCAGAGCTGGTCGAACGGCTCAAGGCGTCGGACACGCTGCTCATCGCGGACTACCGCGGTCTCGACATGAAGGAGATCGACGCGGTCCGCACCAAGCTGCTCGAGCACGGGGCGCGCTTCTCCGTGGTCAAGAACACGCTCACAAGGCGGGCCGCGACCGAGGCCGGCATCGAGGAGCTGAACGACTTCCTCGAGGGCCCGACCGCGATCGCGTTCGTCGCCGGCGGCGACATGGTCGCCGTCGCGAAGGCTCTCGACCAGAGCGCCAAGGACACGAAGATCCTCGCGCTCAAGGGCGGGATCCTCCAGGGCTCGGTGATCACCGCCGAGCAGGTGAAGACGCTCGCGAGCCTGCCGCCCACCGATGTGCTGCGCGGCCAGATCGTCGCGGCCGTCGTCGGCCCGCTGAACGCGATCGTCGGGCTCTTCACCGCGCCGCTCCGCGACATGGTGGGGATCGTCGACGCACGGATCCGCCAGCTCGAGGAGCAGGGCGAGGGCGCCCCGGCGGAGCCGGAGGCAGAGGCGGAAGCGCCGGCCGAGGAGGCTCCCTCAGAGGAGCCGGAAGCCGAGGCCAAGCCGGAGGCGGAGGCCGAGACTACGGCCGAGCCCGAGGCGGAAGCGCCGGCAGAGGAGCCGGCCGCCGAAGGCGAGCCCGAGACGACGGAGGAACCAGACACAGACGAACCGGCCGAGGCGGAAGCCTCGGCAGACGACAAGACCGAGGAGGAGTAAGGAATGGCAACCGATACCGCAAAGCTCGTCGAGCAGCTCGGGAAGATGACCGTGCTCGAGCTCGTCGAGCTCAAGAACAGCCTCGAGGAGGAGTGGGGCGTGACGGCCGCGGCGCCGGTCGCAGTCGCCGCTCCGGGCGCCGCAGCCGGCGGTGACGGCGGCGCGCCGGCCGAGGAGAAGTCCGAGTTCGACGTGGTCCTGACGGCCGCGGGCGACAAGAAGATCCAGGTGATCAAGGTCGTTCGCGCCATCACGGGCCTCGGGCTCAAGGAGGCGAAGGACCTCGTGGACGGCGCGCCCAACGCGATCAAGGAGGGCGTGAACCAGGAGGAGGCCGACTCCCTGAAGGCCCAGATCGAGGAGGCCGGAGGCTCGGTCGAGATCAAGTAGCGCCGAGCTCGAAAGCACGATCCGCGAAGGGCCGCCAAGTGCGGCCCTTCGCGTTTCCCTCGTCCAAGGGACGCCCGGTGCTCGCCGTCCCCGGCCGATCCGCCGACAGGGAGGCGAGGCCCCTAACGCCCCTGGAGGACGGATGAGATTCTGCGGACCCCTGATCGTCGTGCTGGCTGCGCTCGCGCTGGCCCCTTCGGCGCTTGCCACTCCCCAGTCGGTCGCGGCTGCGAACGCGGCGACCACGGCGTGCAAGTCGGAGCGCGCGCAGGTCGGCGAGGCCACGTTCCTGGAGAACTACGGCTCGCTCGGCGCGTGCAAGCAGTCGTATCGCGCGCTCGCGCAGGGCGCGGCGAAGAACGCGGCGAAGGCCTGCAAGGCGGAGCGGACGAAGCGCCCGGCCGTCTTCCGCTCGAAGTACGGCGTCGGGAAGAAGAAGCGCAACGCATTCGGCAAGTGCGTCTCGAAGAAGGCGCGCGGCGCCCTGGAGGACACGGTCTCTGCAGACGTGGACGCGATGACCGCGTGCACGGACTACCGCGATGAGGATCCGGACGGCTTCGCCGAGTTCTACGGCGAGGAGTCCGATGCGCTTTCGACGTGCGTCGCTGAAGAGCTCGCCCCGGACGAGGACGCCGAGACGGTCGACGACGGGACGGTCGACGACGGCTCGGATGACGGAGTTGACGACGGGGTCGTGGACGAGGAGGACGGGGTCTAGCCTGCGCGCGCCTTGTCCCTTCGAGAGGCGCCCTCCGGGGCGCCTCTCGCGTTGTTAACCGCCCCTTGCTATCGTGGGATCTCGACGGCGGCACCCCGCCCCGTCTGCCTTGCATGAGGACCGGCGGTCCTGCTACTTTTATGGGTCGCGCCGCTCTTTGCCGCTGCCACAGTTGTTGACCGCTTACGACCCTGCCTAGAGGAGGTCGCTCTACGTGACCACGAAGGTCGCTCCGCGCCCGCCGCGGAAAAGCTTCTCCCGCCTGAAGCATGTTCTCGACCTACCGAACCTGATCGACATCCAGCGCGCTTCTTTCGACTGGTTCATGAAGGAAGGTCTGCGCGAGACGATCGACGACATCTCGCCGATCGAGGACTACACCGGGACCCTCGCCGTCGAATTTGCCGACTACGAGTTCGGACCGCCTGCGGTCTCGATCAAGGAATGCCGTGAAAAGGACCTGACGTACCAGGTTCCGCTCTCGATGACCGTCCGCTTCGTCAACAAGGAGACGGGCGAGATCCGCGAGCAGACCGTCTTCATGGGGGACTTCCCGATGATGACGGACCAGGGGACGTTCATCATCAACGGCACCGAGCGCGTGATCGTGACGCAGCTGGTGCGGTCCCCGGGCGCCTATCTCATGGAGCCCGAGGACCCGGACAAGCAGGTCTTCATCGCGAACCTCATGCCGAGCCGCGGCTCCTGGCTCGAGGTCGAGATCGACAAGAAGGGCGTCGTCTACGCCCGCATCGACCGGAAGCGCAAGCTCCCGATCACGACCCTGCTCCGGGCCCTCCCCGCGGAGGACCCGACCACGGGCGTGCAGCTCGACACCAGCTCGAACGAGGCGATCCTCAAGCTCTTCGACAACTCGCCGTTCATCCAGCTCACGCTGGACAAGGACACGACCACGCGCGAGGAGGAGGCCGTCGTCGAGGTCTTCAAGAAGCAGCGGCCGGGTGAGCCGCCGACCCTCGACAACGCGCGCAACCTGCTCCGCGGGCTCTTCTTCGACCCCAAGCGCTACGACCTGACCAAGGTCGGCCGCTACAAGCTGAACCAGCGGCTCGAGGTCGACGTGCCGGACGGCACGCGCGTCCTCACGACCACGGACATCGTCGCGCTCGTGAAGAAGCTCGTCGACCTCCCGCGGGCCCTCGGGCTTTCGGAGGAGGAGTCGAAGGACTACGCCGCCGACGCCTACGCACTCTCGCGCGAGCCCATCCGGGCCGAGCTCGACGAATACGAGGACTTCGGCAACCGCCGGCTGCGCACCGTCGGCGAGCTCATCCAGGAGGCGTTCCGCGTCGGGCTCTACCGCATGGAGCGCGTCGTCCGCGAGCGGATGACCACGGAGGACGTGGACACCATCACGCCGCAGACGATCATCAACATCCGGCCCGTCGTGGCCGCGCTCAAGGAGTTCTTCGGCTCCTCGCAGCTCTCGCAGTTCATGGACCAGACGAACTCGCTCGCCGGGCTCACGCACCGAAGGCGCTTGAGCGCCCTCGGCGCGGGCGGCCTCACGCGCGAGCGCGCGCCGATCGAGGTGCGCGACGTCCACCCGACCCACTACGGGCGCATGTGCCCGATCGAGACGCCGGAGGGCCCGAACATCGGCCTCATCGGCTCCCTCTCGTCGATGGCGACCGTGTCCGAGTTCGGGTTCGTCCAGACCCCGTACCGCGTGGTCAAGGGCGGCAGGGTGACGGACGAGATCGTCTACCTCGACGCGAGCGAAGAGGAGAAGCTCACGATCGCCCAGGCGAACGAGCCGCTCGACGAGAAGACCGGCAAGTTCCGCCAGGACACGGTGCTCTGCCGTGGCCCGGGCGGCGAGCCCGTCACGGCGCAGCCGAAGGACATCCAGTACATGGACGTCAACCCGGCGCAGATCGTGTCGGTCGGGACGGCGCTCATCCCGTTCCTCGAGCACAACGACGCGAACCGCGCGCTCATGGGCGCGAACATGCAGCGGCAGGCAGTGCCGCTCATCCTCCCCGAGGCGCCGCTCGTCGGCACCGGGCTCGAGTACCGCGCGGCCGTGGACACGGGCGACGTCGTCATCGCGAAGCGAGCCGGCACGGTCACCGACGTCGACGCCGAGCGGATCGTCGTCGAGGCGAAGGACGGCATCGACGAGTACGACCTCACGAAGTTCATGCGGTCGAACAACGGCACCCTCATCCACCAGAAGCCGATCGTGAGCCTGGGGCAGAAGGTGCAGGCGGCCGAGGTGCTCGCGGACGCGAGCTCGACGGCGCAGGGCGAGCTGGCGCTCGGCAAGAACCTGCTCGTCGCGTTCATGCCGTTCGAGGGCTACAACTTCGAGGACGCGATCGTCATCTCGGAGCGGCTCGTCAAGGACGACGTGCTGTCGTCCGTGCACATCCACGAGTACGAGATCGACGCGCGCACGACGAAGCTCGGCGACGAGGAGATCACGCGCGACATCCCCAACCGGTCCGAGGAGTCGCTCTCGGACCTGGACGACCGGGGCGTCGTGCGGATCGGGGCCGAGGTCGGCTCCGGCGACCTCCTCGTCGGCAAGGTCACGCCGAAGGGCGAGACCGAGCTGACCGCCGAGGAGAAGCTGATCCGCGCGATCTTCAAGGAGAAGGCGCGCGAGGTCCGCGACACGTCCCTCAAGGTCCCGCACGGCGAGGGCGGCAAGGTCATCGACGTGAAGACGTTCTCGCGCGAGGCCGGAGACGACCTCTCGCCGGGCGTGAACGAGCTCGTCCGCGTCTACGTCGCGAAGCGGCGCAAGATCGCCGAGGGCGACAAGCTCGCGGGACGCCACGGCAACAAGGGCGTCATCGCGAAGATCGTGTCCGAGGAGGACCTGCCGTTCCTCGAGGACGGCACCCCGGTGGACATCATCCTGAACCCGCTCGGCGTGCCGAGCCGGATGAACATCGGCCAGGTGCTCGAGACACACCTCGGCTGGGCCGCGTTCCACGGCGTCTTCACCGAGGACGGCAAGCCGAACGGCTCGACCCCGATCGCGACGCCCGTCTTCGACGGCGCGAGCGAGGCCGAGGTGGACGACGCCCTCGTCCAGTGGACGAAGCAGAACCCCGACTCGCCCATCAAGCTCAAGGTGGACGAGACCCGGCGTCCCGGGCGGCGTTGCTCCGGGAAGATGCAGCTCTTCAGCGGGCGCACCGGCGAGCCGTTCGACCAGAAGGTCACGGTCGGCTTCATGTACATCCTGAAGCTGCTCCACCTCGTGGACGACAAGATCCACGCGCGCTCGACCGGCCCGTACTCGCTCGTCACCCAGCAGCCGCTGGGCGGCAAGGCGCAGTTCGGCGGCCAGCGCTTCGGCGAGATGGAGGTGTGGGCGCTCGAGGCCTACGGCGCCGCGTACACCCTCCAGGAGATGCTCACGATCAAGTCCGACGACACGATCGGCCGCGTGAAGGCCTACGAGGCGATCGTCAAGGGCGAGAACATCGCCGAGCCGCAGATCCCGGAGTCGTTCAAGGTGCTCCTGAAGGAGATGCAGTCCCTCGCGCTCGACATCAACGTCGTGGCCGAGGACGGCGGCGAGATCGAGGTCCGGGAGGAGGACGACGAGTTGCTCCGCGCCGCGGAGGAGCTCGGCATCGACCTCTCGCCCGGCTCGCTTCGCGCCGCCGGCCGCACGCCGACGGCCGAGGAGGTCGAGGAGGGACAGGAGCGCGCTGACGAGACCGGCGAGGTGCAGATGCCGGCAGACGAGTCACTGACGGACATCGACGAGTCGAGCGCCGACGTCGTGGGCGGAGAGTCGCCCGCGGAGGAAGCGCAGGACGAGGCAGGCCCGTTCGCGGAAGCGCCGGACCTCGCCGACCTCGAAATCGAGGACTGACGAATTTCACGGAGGCCGGGGCCTAGCCCCGGCCAGGAACCCCGCGCGCGAGAGGAAGCGAATTGATCGACATCAACAACTTCGACGCGATCCGGATCGGCCTCGCATCGTCGAAGCAGATCCGTGACTGGTCCTCGGGTGAGGTGACCAAGCCCGAGACGATCAACTACCGGACGCTCAAGCCCGAGAAGGACGGGCTCTTCTGCGAGCGCATCTTCGGTCCGACGAAGGACTGGGAGTGCTACTGCGGCAAGTACAAGCGCGTCCGTTACAAGGGCATCATCTGCGAGCGCTGCGGCGTGGAGGTCACGCGGCAGAAGGTGCGCCGCGAGCGCATGGGCCACATCGACCTCGCCGCTCCGGTCTCCCACATCTGGTTCTTCAAGGGCGTCCCGAGCCGCATCGGCTACCTGCTCGACATCGCCCCGAAGGAGCTCGAGAAGGTCCTCTACTTCGCCGCGTCCATCGTCACGAGCGTGGACAAGAAGAAGCGGAAGGAAGACCTCGCCGACCTCGAGGACAAGGTGCGCGGCGAGTCCGAGCGCATCTTCGTCGACCGCGACGAGCAGCTCGCCGCGCTCGAGGACCGGCTCGCCCGCCGGCGCGACTTCTTCACCAAGGGCAAGGAGCGCAACTTCGACGAGGACGACGAGTTCTGGGGCCGCGGCCTGCTCGCCTGGGCGGAGGAGCAGGGGCTCCCGCCGCTCGAGGAGGCGCGCAAGCTCGTCGCCGGCCTCTTCCTCGACGTGGCGAAGAAGATCACCACCGAGGACTCGAAGAAGATCCGCGAGCTCGTCCGCTCGTCCGCGATCCGCGACGACCGGCAGCTCTCGAGCCGCGAGCTCGACCAGGTGGCGAACGCCGCGGCGCAGATCCGCGAGGCGGTCGCGCCGCTCCTGGCCGAGTACGAGAAGTCCTCAGGCTCGAAGAAGGGCGCCGTCCGCAAGCACATCGGAAAGGTCATCGACACGCTCTTCGAGGGCGGGGACCTCGGCGACGACGCCGAGCTCGTCAAGGGCGTCGACACGAAGAACCTCGACAAGGCGAAGGACCTCGGCAAGGGGCTTCTCCGCGAGGTGCTCGACACGGCCGAGCCGGGGGCGACGGCCGACGAGCTCCGCGATCTCACCAACGACCTCTGCCTCAAGGCCGACGGCCGGATGCAGAAGGAGGACCTCGACTCGATCGTCCAGTGGTCGCTCAAGGTCCGCGAGATGTACCTCGACATCGAGTCGCGCCGCGGCGACGCCCGCGATGCCGCCGTGGACGCGGTCAACCGGCTCGAGCAGACGTGGCAGCTCTTCAGCGACCTGGACGTCAAGCAGATCGTCTCCGACGAGCTGCTCTTCCGGGAGCTCAAGGACCGCTTCGGCTCGCCGTACGGCTTCGGCGTCTACTTCGAGGGTGGCATGGGCGCGGAGGCGATCCGCGAGCTGCTGAAGGACCTCGACCTGAAGGCCGAGGCCAAGTCGCTCCGCGAGACGATCCGCACGTCCAAGGGCCAGAAGCAGAGCCGCGCGATCAAGCGCCTCAAGGTCGTCAGCGCGTTCATCACCTCCGAGAACCGTCCCGAGTGGATGATCCTCGAGGCGATCCCGGTCATCCCGCCGGAGCTCCGCCCGATGGTGCAGCTCGACGGCGGCCGGTTCGCGACGAGCGACCTGAACGACCTCTACCGGCGCGTCATCAACCGGAACAACCGCCTGAAGCGGCTGCTCGACCTCGGCGCGCCCGAGATCATCGTGAACAACGAGAAGCGGATGCTCCAGGAGGCCGTCGACGCGCTCTTCGACAACGGGCGCCGCGGCCGCGCCGTCACCGGCCCGGGCAACCGTGCGCTCAAGTCGCTCTCCGACATGCTGAAGGGCAAGCAGGGCCGGTTCCGCCAGAACCTGCTCGGCAAGCGCGTGGACTACTCGGGCCGCTCGGTCATCGTGTCGGGCCCGTACTTGAAGCTCCACCAGTGCGGGCTGCCGAAGCTCATGGCGCTCGAGCTCTTCAAGCCGTTCATCATGAGCCGGCTCGTCGAGCGGAAGTCCGTCCAGAACATCAAGGCGGCGAAGAAGTACGTGGACTCGATGGCGCCCGAGGTCTGGGACGTCCTCGAGGAGGTCATCGCCGAGCACCCGGTGCTCCTGAACCGCGCGCCGACGCTCCACCGCCTGGGCATCCAGGCGTTCGAGCCCGTGCTCGTGGAGGGCAAGGCGATCCAGGTCCACCCGCTCGTCTGCCACGCGTTCAACGCGGACTTCGACGGCGACCAGATGGCCGTCCACCTGCCGCTCTCCGCGGAGGCGCAGGCGGAGGCGCGGATCCTCATGCTCTCGTCGAACAACATCCTCTCGCCGGCGCACGGGAAGCCGCTCTCCACGCCGACGCAGGACATGATCCTCGGCGCCTACTTCATGACCTACTGCGAGACCGACCTCGGCGCGACCACCGCGGACGCGATGAAGCCGCACCCGTCGCGCTTCGGCTCGGAGAACGAGGTCATCCTGGCCGTCGAGGCCAAGCAGGTGAAGCTCCAGGATCCGATCGAGTACCGCCGCGGCAGCGAGCTCATCCTCACGACCCCCGGCCGCGTCATCTTCGACGAGGAGGTCGGGCGGTCGCTCGAGGACGCCATCGGCGAGAACTTCAAGCCGGAGGAGCGCCCGTTCATCAACCGGACGCTCGCGAAGAAGGAGACCAACGACCTGATCTCGGATCTCGTCGACCGCTACGGCGCGCTCCCGCTCGCCTCGGTGCTCGACACGATCAAGGAGCTCGGGTTCAAGCACGCCACCCAGGCCGGCATCACGATCTCGAAGAACGACATCGTCATCCCGGAGAACAAGGAGGCCATCCTCGGCGAGTACGAGGAGCGCGTGCAGCGCATCGAGACCGAGTACGAGCGCGGCCTCATCACCGAGGACGAGCGCAAGGAGCGGATCATCGAGGAGTGGACGGAGGCGACCGACGCCGTCGCGGACGCCATGCAGGACAACATGAACGAGCTGAACCCGATCTACATGATGGCCAACTCGGGGGCGCGCGGATCGATCAAGCAGATCCGCCAGCTCGCCGGCATGCGCGGCCTCATGGCGAATCCGAAGGGCGAGATCATCGAGCGCCCGATCAAGGCCAACTTCATGGAGGGCCTGTCGGTGCTCGAGTACTTCATCTCGACCCACGGCGCGCGCAAGGGCCTCGCCGACACCGCGCTCCGCACGGCCGACTCGGGCTACCTGACCCGCCGGCTCGTGGACGTCTCGCAGGACGTGATCGTCCGCGACGACGACTGCAAGACGGATGACCACATCGAGCTTCCGCTCCGCACCGTGGACGGGTACAACCGGGCGCTCGGCGGCCGGATCCTCGCGGTGGACGTCATGAAGCCGCTGAAGGACGGGAAGCCGGGCAAGACGGCGCTCGCGCACAAGGGCGAACTCGTCACGAACGCCGTGCTCCGCCACATCGAGGAGGAGCTCGGCGAAGGCGCCGAGGACTTCCGGGTGCCGGTGCGCTCGGTGCTCAAGTGCCAGAGCGAGTTCGGCGTGTGCCAGGCCTGCTACGGGATCTTCCTCGCCACCGGCGAGCCCTGCGAGGTCGGCGACGCGGTCGGCATCATCGCCGCGCAGTCGATCGGCGAGCCGGGCACGCAGCTCACCATGCGGACGTTCCACACGGGCGGCGTCGCCGGTGCGGACATCACGCACGGCCTCCCGCGCGTCGTCGAGATCTTCGAGGCGCGGAACCCGAAGGGCGCCGCGAAGCTCGCGGAGATCTCGGGGGTCGTGGCCATCGAGGACACCGACCGCGGGCCGAAGATCACCATCGACCCGAGGGCGCTCGACGAGAACGGCGAGCCGCTGCCGGTCAAGGAGTACCAGCTGCCGCGGCGCTCGCGGCTGCTCGTGAAGGCGGGCGACGAGGTGGTGGCGGGCGATCCGCTCCACGAGGGCTCGATCGCCCCGGCCGAGCTGCTCGCGCTCCACGCCAAGGCGGACAAGGGCTCCACGCCGACCGAGCTCTACCTCGTGGGCGAGGTGCAGAACGTGTACCGCTCCCAGGGCGTGGACATCCACGACAAGCACATCGAGCTGATCGTCCGGCAGATGCTGAAGAAGGTGCGCGTCGAGAACGCCGGCGACACCGACCTGCTCCCGGGCCAGCTCGTGGACAAGGTCGTGCTCGAGCGCGAGAACGCGCGCGTGAAGAAGGCGAAGAGCGAGCAGGCGACGTTCGAGCCGCTGATCCTCGGGATCACCAAGGCGTCGCTCGCGACCGAGTCGTTCCTCTCGGCCGCATCCTTCCAGGAGACGACGAAGGTCCTCACGGACGCGTCGATCGAGGGGAAGATCGACCGGCTGCTCGGCCTCAAGGAGAACGTGATCATCGGGAAGCTGATCCCGGCCGCCACGGGGCTCAAGAAGTACCGCGGCATCGAGATCAAGCCCACTGAGAAGGTCCCGATCGCCGCCTACACGCGGCCGGCGACCGACGAGCAGCTGCTCGCGGCGCTCGAGGAGATCGGCTCGAACGGCGAGGGCCTCGACCTCACAGGGCTCGACCTCGACTTCGGAGACGGCGGCTCCGGCCGCACCTCGATGGAGGCCGAGGAGGTCCCGGAGGTGGATTCCCCGCTCGACGAGGAGGGCTAGCGCCCGTTTTCCACAAGAACGCGTGATCCGAAGGGCGGCCGTGACGGCCGCCCTTCATCGTTTCCTCACCGCTTCCACATGGACACGATCCCCAGCGGCCTGTGGAAGCTGGGGAGAAGGGCGTGCAGACGCCTAGGCGCCTCGCTTTCAGCCACTCCGGGCGGCGACGGCCTGGCTCTTCCCGGTCTGCTTGGCCCGGAAGAGAGCCTCGTCGGCGCGCTCGAAGAACGTCACGGCGTCGTCCTCGAGCGTGAGCTCGGCGATTCCGGCGGAGAGGTGCAGCCGCTCGGCCGGACCGGTCGCCTTCGTGGTGACCGCGAACTGGAGCCTGCGGTAGAGCTGCTCGGCGTCCGCGAGCGCCGACTCCGGCAGGATCACCGCGAACTCGTCGCCGCCGACCCGGCAGGCGATGTCCGCACTGCGCACGACCGAGCGGACGCGCTCGGAGAGCTGCGCGAGGACGGAGTCGCCGGAGAGATGGCCGACCCGCTCGTTGATCGCCTTGAAGTCGTCGATGTCGAAGATGACGAGCGCCAGCTTCCGGTCGTAGCGATGCGCCCGCGCGACCTCGCGCACGAGCGTGTCGTGGAAGTAGCGTCTGTTGTGCAGGTTCGTGAGCGCGTCGAGGTCGGCGAGCCGCCGCGCCTCGCGGAACCGGCGCGCGTTCTCGACCGCCGGGCCGGCCGCTTCCGCGAGCCGCTCGAGTGCCTCGAGGCTGGCCTCGGACGGGCGGCCCTCCGCGTTCCGCCAGAACACGGTGAGCGTCCCGACCTGCTCGTCGCCGTCGCTTCGAAGCGGCATGGCGACACCGCCGTGGATCCGCTCGGAGCCCTCGTCCCCGGGCGCGGCGTAGCGAAACGAGATCTCGACGGCGAGCGCGTCCGCGGACGGCGTGCCCATCGCCGGGTAGCGCCCCGCCTCCTCGGCGCTCATGCCGTACGTGGCGACGACCGGGCCGTTCTCGTCCGCGGCCACGACGAGCATCGCCGCGTCCACGCCCTCGAACTCGCCGGCGGCCTCGAGCGTGCGCGAGAGCACCGTGTCGAGGTCGATCGAGCCGCCGAGCGCCGAGAGCTGCCGCGAGCGGCGGTTCTCCTCCTGCGCGCGGTCGAGCTCCTTCTCAAGGTCACCGAACTTCTGCGTGGACGTCTGAAGCCGCTCCTCGATCTGCGCCGTGGCCCTGTGCCGGCGTCGCCCCGCAACGATCACGAGGATCGCGCAGGCGACCACGGCCGCCACGCCGACGGCGAGTCCGGCGGCAAGGGCGATCCACATCGGGCTGTCGGCCAGCGGGGGCATTTCAGGGTTTCCTCCCGGTGCCCGGTAGCGTGGAGCGGCGGGCCGCAGTCGCCACCGAAAACGCACGGAAGTTGTCTGAGAATAGAACGGTTTTTGCCGTTCGGATACCCCCAGCGCCCGCCGGCGGCGGCCTGCCCGAAGCTGGTACCCTACGCCGAGGTTCGGAGTGGGCCACGCCCACCCGGCCTTTTCTTGCGTCCGAATGCGAACCAAGGAGCGATAGACACCGCGTGCCGACCGTGAACCAGCTCGTGCGCAAGGGGAGGAAGACTCCCCGCGCCAAGACGAAGACCCCGGCCCTCAGGGGCGCACCGCAGAAGCGGGGCGTCTGCACGCGCGTGTACACGGCGACACCGAAGAAGCCGAACTCGGCGCTTCGCAAGGTCGCCCGCGTCCGCCTCACGAACTCGATGGAAGTGACGTCCTACATCCCCGGCGAAGGCCACAACCTGCAGGAGCACTCCGTCGTGCTCATCCGCGGCGGCCGCGTCAAGGACATGCCGGGAGTCCGCTACAAGATCATCCGCGCCGCGCTCGACACCGCAGGTGTCTCCGAGCGCAGGCAGGCGCGCTCCAAGTACGGCGCGAAGAAGGGGAGCTAATGCCGCGCCGCGCAGAGATTCCCGTTCGCCCGCTCACCGCGGACCCCGTCTACCACTCGCAGCTCGTGACCCAGATGATCAACCGGATCATGACGCGCGGGAAGAAGTCCACCGCCGAGCAGATCGTCTACTCGGCACTCGACTCGGTGGGCGAGAAGACCGGCCGGCCGCCCGTCGAGGTGCTCGAGCAGGCGGTGAAGACCGTCACGCCCGTGCTCGAGGTTCGCTCACGGCGCGTCGGCGGCGCGAACTACCAGGTGCCCGTCGAGGTGCCGCAGCGGCGTGCCCGCACGCTGGCCGTGCGCTGGATCGTCACGTACGCGCGCGACCGGCGCGAGAAGCACATGTCGGACAAGCTCGCGAACGAGATCATGGACGCGCTGAACCAGCAGGGCGGCGCGTTCAAGCGCAAGGACGACCTCTACCGGATGGCGCAGGCCAACAAGGCCTTCGCGCATTACAGGTGGTAACGATGGCCGTGGCTGAGACGACGGGGCTCGAGCGCGTCCGGAACATCGGGATCATGGCCCACATCGACGCGGGCAAGACCACGACGACCGAGCGGATCCTCTACTACACCGGTCGCACCCACAAGATGGGCGAGGTGCACGAGGGCGCCGCGACGATGGACTGGATGGCGCAGGAGCAGGAGCGCGGCATCACGATCACCTCTGCTGCGACCACGGCCGAGTGGCGCAATTTTCGTATCAACATTATTGATACGCCCGGGCACGTTGACTTTACGGTCGAGGTGGAGCGAAGCCTGCGCGTCCTCGACGGCGCGATCGCCGTGTTCGACTCAGTCGCAGGCGTCGAGCCGCAGTCCGAGACCGTCTGGCGCCAGGCCGACCACTACAACGTTCCTCGCATCGCATTCATCAACAAGATGGACCGGACCGGCGCGGACTTCTTCGCCGCCGTCCAGTCGATGGTCGACCGCCTCGGCGCGGTCGCGGTTCCGATCCAGCTTCCGATCGGCCAGGAAGAGCACTTCCGCGGCGTCATCGATCTCGTCGAGATGCAGGCGATTACGTATACGGACGACCTGGGCGAGAAGTTCGACACGGGGGAGATCCCGGCGGAGCTCGCCGAGCAGGCGAACGAGTACCACCACCAGCTGATCGACGCGGTGGCCGAGCATGACGAGGAGCTCCTTGAGACGTACCTCACCGACGAGACGGCCGTGACGCCCGAGATGATCCGCCGCGCCCTGCGCACGGCGACGCTCGCGGCTGCGGTCACGCCGGTCCTCGGCGGCTCCGCTTTCAAGAACAAGGGCGTGCAGCCGCTGCTCGACGCCGTCATCGACTACCTCCCGAGCCCGCTCGACGTTCCGCCGATCCACGGCGTCGACCCGCGCACCGATCACGAGCTCTCGCGCCGGCCGGCGCTCGACGAGCCCTTCGCGGCGCTCGCCTTCAAGGTCATGTCCGACCCGTTCGTCGGCAAGCTCACCTACTTCCGCGTCTACTCCGGCCAGGTGAAGGCCGGAGACCGCGTCGTCAACACGTCCAACGGCAAGACCGAGCGGATCGGGCGCATCCTCCAGATGCACGCGAACCACCGCGAGGAGCGCGAGGAGATCGGCGCGGGCGAGATCGCCGCCGCGGTCGGCCTCAAGCAGACGACGACCGGCGACACGCTCGCCATCGACACCGCGCCGATCCGGCTCGAGTCCATGGAGTTCCCCGACCCGGTCATCTCGGTCGCCGTGGAGCCGAAGACGAAGTCCGACCAGGACAAGCTCTCCGCGGGTCTCCAGCGGCTGTCGGACGAGGATCCGACCTTCCGCGTCCAATCGGACGAGGAGACCGGCCAGACGCTGATCGCCGGGATGGGCGAGCTCCACCTCGAGATCATCGTGGACCGTCTGAAGCGCGAGTTCTCGGTCGACGCGAACGTGGGCCGGCCGCAGGTGGCCTACCGCGAGACGTTCGGCCAGCGCGTCGAGAAGATCGTCGGCCGCTTCGTCCGCCAGACGGGCGGCCGCGGCCAGTACGGCCACGCGGTCATCTCCGCCGAGCCGACCGAGCCCGGCGAGGGCTACGAGTTCATCGACCGGATCGTGGGCGGGAAGATCCCGCGGGAGTACATCCCGTCCGTCGATCTGGGCATCCAGGAAGCGCTCGACTCAGGCGTGCTCGCCGGGTATCCGGTCGTGGACGTCCGGATCGAGCTGATCGACGGCTCGTCCCACGATGTGGACTCGAGTGAGATGGCCTTCAAGATCGCCGGCTCCATGGCGTTCAAGGAGGCCATGAAGCGCGCCAAGCCGAAGCTGCTCGAGCCGGTCATGGCCGTCGAGGTCGTGACCCCCGAGGAATACCTCGGCGATGTGATGGGCGATCTGAATTCCCGCCGCGGGCGGGTGGAGGGCCTCGAGCCCCGCGGCAACGCGCAGGCGATTCGCGCCCATGTTCCGCTTGCGACCATGTTCGGCTACGCGACCGACCTGCGCTCCACGACGCAGGGTCGCGCCACGTTCACGATGCAGTTCGACCGGTACGAGGAAGTGCCGCAGTCGATCGCGAGCGAGATCATCGAAACGGCACAAGGCACCTAGCTCAAAGGAGAATCGGAGGAAGCATGGGCAAGCAGAAGTTCGAGCGCACCAAGCCGCACGTCAACGTCGGAACCATCGGTCACATCGACCATGGGAAGACGACGCTCACGGCGGCGATCACGAAGGTGCTGTCGGAGCAGGGAACCAACACGACGGCGACCAGCTTCGACGAGATCGACAAGGCGCCGGAGGAGAAGGCGCGCGGCATCACCATCAACACGGCGCACGTCGAGTACGAGACGGAGAACCGTCACTACGCGCACGTCGACTGCCCCGGTCACGCCGACTACATCAAGAACATGATCACGGGCGCCGCCCAGATGGACGGCGCGATCCTCGTGGTCTCCGCGGCGGACGGCCCGATGCCCCAGACCCGCGAGCACATCCTGCTCGCCCGCCAGGTCGAGGTGCCGGCGCTCGTCGTCGCGCTCAACAAGGTGGACATGGTCGACGACCCCGAGCTGCTCGAGCTCGTCGAGCTCGAGGTCCGCGAGCTGCTCTCGCGCTACGAGTTCCCGGGCGACGACATCCCGATCGTCCAGGTCTCGGCGCTCAAGGCGCTCGAGGGCGACGGCGAGTGGGTCCCCAAGATCCTCGAGCTCATGGAGGCGGTCGACTCCTACATCCCGGAGCCGACGCGCGACGTCGACAAGCCGTTCCTCATGCCGATCGAGGACGTCATGACGATCCCCGGCCGCGGCACGGTCGTGACCGGCCGGATCGAGCAGGGCAAGATCGAGACCGGCAACGAGATCGAGATCGTCGGGATCCACGAGAAGACCGAGAAGACGGTCGTCACGGGTCTCGAGATGTTCCACAAGACGCTCGACTTCGCGCAGGCCGGCGACAACGCCGGGGCGCTCCTCCGCGGCATCAAGCGCGAGGAGGTCGAGCGCGGCCAGGTGCTCGCCAAGCCGGGCTCCATAACCCCGCACACGCACTTCAAGGCGGAGGTCTACGTCCTTTCGAAGGACGAGGGCGGGCGGCACACGCCGTTCTTCAACGGCTACCGGCCGCAGTTCTACTTCCGCACGACGGACGTGACCGGGAACATCAAGCTGCCCGACGGCCAGGAGATGGTCATGCCGGGCGACAACACGAACATGGAGATCGATCTGATCCAGCCGATCGCCATGGACGACGGCCTGCGCTTCGCGATCCGCGAGGGCGGCCGCACCGTCGGCGCCGGCGTCGTCACCGAGGTCATCAGCTAGGGAGGGGCCGAGCCCCTCCCTTCCCACCCATGGCGCAGCAGAAGATCCGCATCCGTCTCAAGGCCTACGACCACCTGCAGCTGGACCGCTCCGCGCTGCAGATCGTGGACACGGCCCAGCGCAGCGGCGCGACCGTCACGGGGCCCGTGCCCCTGCCGACGGAGAAGAACGTCTACACGGTGATCCGCGGCCCGTTCAAGGACAAGGACTCCCGCGAGGCGTTCGAGATCCGGACGCACAAGCGCCTGATCGACATCCACCAGCCGACCCCGAAGACGGTCGACTCGCTCATGCGGCTGGATCTTCCTGCAGGCGTCGACATCGAGATCAAGCTCTAGTCGGATGAAGGGCATCGTCGGCAAGAAGCTCGGCATGACGCAGATCTTCGACCCGGAGACGGGCGAGGTCGTGCCGGTAACGGTGATCCAGGCCGGGCCGTGCCCGGTCGTCTCCGTGCGGACGCAGGACGCGGACGGCTACGACGCCGTCCAGCTCGCCTGGGACGAGGTGCCCGAGCGCAAGGTGACGAAGGGCGAGCTCGGCCACCTCAAGAAGAACGGCGTCGGCGTCGCGTACCGAAAGCTCGTCGAGATCCGCGGGACGCACGAGCTGACGCCGGGCGAGACCGTGACCGTCGAGGCCTTCGAGCCCGGCGAGAAGGTCAAGGTCTCGGGCGTCTCGATCGGCAAGGGCTTCCAGGGGACGATCAAGCGGCACAACTTCAGCCGCGGCCCGGTCACGCACGGCTCGCACAACGTCCGCAAGCCGGGCTCGATCGGCGCGTCGGCGACGCCCTCGCGCGTGTTCAAGGGCATGAAGATGGCCGGCCGGATGGGCGGCAAGCGCATCACGCAGGTCGGGCTCACCGTCGTCGACCGCGACCCGGAGGAGAACCTCCTCCTCGTCCGCGGTGCCGTGCCGGGCCACAAGAACGCGACCGTGGTCGTGCGGGAGGACTCCCGCTGATGGCCGCTCCGAAGGCACCCATGTTCGACGCGACCGGCAAGAAGGCGAAGGACGTCACGCTCACCGACGCGGTGTTCGCCGCCGAGGTGCGCCCGCACCTGATCCACGAGACGGTTCGCGCGGAGAGCGCGGCGGCCCGCGCCGGGACGCACGCGACGAAGAGCCGCGGCCTCGTCTCCGGCGGCCGGGCCAAGCCCTGGCGCCAGAAGGGCACCGGCCGGGCCCGCGCGGGCACGATCCGCGCCGCGCAGTTCGTGGGCGGCGGCCACGCGTTCGCGCGCTCTCCCCGCTCGTACTCGCTCAAGGTGAACCGCAAGGCGCGCAAGGCCGCGCTCCGCGGCGCCCTCTCGGCCCACGCGGCGCGCGGGACGCTCGCCCTCGTGGACGCGGCCTCGTTCGAGGAGCCGTCCACGAGCGCAGCGGCCGCGTTCCTCGCCGACTGGGGCCAGAAGCTTCCGATCGTCCTCGTGGCGCAGGCCGAGGAGGAGGCGCTCATCAAGTCGTTCCGGAACCTCGAGCGGGTGCTCGTCCTCGAGCCGTCCGAGCTCGAGGTCGGCGCCGTCGTCTGGGCGCGCGCGCTCCTCGCGAGCGAGTCCGCGCTCAAGCGCGTCGAGGAGGTGGCCGGCTAGTGGATCTCCACCAGGTCCTGATCGCCCCCGTCGTCTCCGAGAAGAGCTACAGCCTGATCGAGGACAACAAGTACTCGTTCCGGGTCCATCCGAGCGCGCACAAGACCGAGATCCGCCAGGCCGTGGAGGAGCTCTTCGGCGTGAAGGTGGAGGGCGTGAACGTCATCAAGGTGCAGTCGAAGCCCAAGCGGCGCGGCATCTCGCAGGGCCGGCGGCCCGGCTGGAAGAAGGCGATCGTCCAGCTCCGCGAGGGCGACAGCATCCCGATCTTCGAGGGGGCCGGAGTCTAGTGCCGCTGAAGAAGCTGAAGCCGACGAGTCCCGGGAGGCGGTTCCGCACCGTCTCGGACTTCGCCGAGATCACGAAGACGGAGCCGGAGAAGAGCCTGCTCGAGCCCGCGAAGCGCAAGGGCGGCCGGAACAACAACGGTCGCATCACCACGCGCCACCAGGGCGGGGGCCACAAGCGCCGCTACCGCAAGATCGACTTCAAGCGGACGAAGGACGGCGTGCCGGCGAAGGTCGCGTCCGTCGAGTACGACCCGAACCGGTCGGCCAACATCGCGCTGCTCCACTACGCCGACGGCGCGAAGGCGTACATCCTCGCGGCCGCCTCGATCAAGGTGGGGCAGACGATCGAGTCCGGGCCCGAGGCGGACATCCGCCCCGGCAACGCGCTCCCGCTCGCGAACATCCCGACCGGCACGCTCATCCACAACGTCGAGCTCCAGCCGGGCCGCGGCGGCCAGATGGCGAGGAGCGCCGGGTCGAGCATCCAGCTCGTCGCGAAGGACGCGCCGTACGCCGTGCTGCGTCTCCCGTCCGGGGAGATGCGCCGCGTGCTGCTCACCTGCCGCGCGACCGTGGGCCAGGTCGGCAACCCGGATCACGAGAACATCTCGAGCGGCAAGGCCGGCCGGAGCCGCTGGCTCGGCAAGCGCCCGTCCGTTCGCGGCTCGGCCATGAACCCGGTCGACCACCCGCACGGCGGCGGCGAGGGCAAGTCGAAGGGCGGCCGGCACCCGGTCACGCCCTGGGGCGTCCCGACGCTCGGCAAGCGCACCCGCCGCAAGCACAAGGAATCCGACAAGCTGATCGTCCGCGGCCGCCGCCGCGGCAAGGAGAGGCGCTAGTGAGCAGATCATCCAAGAAGGGACCGTTCGTGGACGAGCGCCTCATCGCGCGCGTCACGGCGATGAACGAGAGCGGCGAGAAGCGGCCGCTCCGCACCTGGTCGCGCACGTCCACCGTCTTCCCCGAGATGGTCGGCCACACGATCGCGGTGCACGACGGGCGCAAGCACGTGCCGGTGTTCCTCACCGAGTCCATGGTCGGCCACAAGCTCGGCGAGTTCGCCCCGACCCGGACGTTCCGAGGCCACTCGGGCGACCGGCAGGCCCAGGTGAAGAAGCGGTAGCCATGTCGTCGGTCGACACGTATCCGTCCGAGGTCCGCGCGCAGGCGAAGTACCTCCGCACGGCGCCCCGCAAGGCGCAGCTCGTCGCGGACCAGATCCGCGGCCGCACCGTGCCGGAGGCCCGCACGATCCTTGCGTTCACCACGCGCGACGCGGCCCGCGACATGGAGAAGGTCCTGAACTCGGCCGTCGCGAACGCCGAGGCGAACCACGGCCTCATCGGCGACGAGCTGATCGTGGCCGCCGCGTTCGTCGGCGAGGGGCCGACGCTCAAGCGCTGGCGCGCACGCGCGCGCGGCCGGGCGGCCCGGATCCGGAAGCGGACCTCCCACATCACGATCGCGCTCGCGCGGCCCGACGGCGAGCTCATGCCCGCGCCGCGCGGCCACGCGCCCGTCGTGACGCCGGCCGCCGAGCCCGCAGAGACGACACCCGCCGAGGCGAAGCCGAAGCGTGCCGCGAAGCCGAAGGCCGAGCCCGCGGAGGAGAAGCCGAAGCGCGCCGCCGCCAAGCCGAAGGCCGACGCGGAGGAGAAGCCGAAGCCGAAGCGCGCGGCGAAGCCGAAGGCGGAGGCCGCGACCGACGACAAGCCCAAGCCGAAGTCCACGACGCGTAAGAAGAAGGAGACCTAGTGGGTCAGAAGATTCATCCGGGCGGTCTGCGCATCGGCGTGATCCACCCGTGGAAGTCGAACTGGTACACGGGGACGAAGGAGTTCCCGGCGTACGTGCTCGAGGACGTCAAGATCCGCGAGCACATCAACGGGAAGCTCGGCCATGCCGGGCTCTCCGACATCCTCATCCGCAAGGACAAGCAGCGCGTGACGATTGACATCTTCACCGCGCGCCCCGGGATCGTGATCGGGAAGTCCGGCGCCGAGGTGGACGCGCTGCGCCGTGAGATCCACGCGATGACGCAGAAGAACGTCCACATCAACATCAACGAGATCAAGCGGCCGGAGCTCGACGCGCGGCTCGTCGCGCAGTCGATCGCCGAGCAGCTCCAGAACCGCGTCAGCTTCCGCCGCGCGATGAAGCGCTCGCTCGCCTCGGCCATGCGGTCGGGCGCGCAGGGCGTGAAGATCCAGTGCGGCGGCCGGCTCGGCGGCGGCGAGATGTCGCGCTCCGAGAGCTACTCCGAGGGCCGCGTCCCGCTCCACACGCTCCGGGCGGACATCGACTACGGCTTCGCCGAGGCGAAGACGACCTACGGCCGCATCGGCGTGAAGGTCTGGATCAACAAGGGCGAGATCATGCCGGAGGGCTTCGGCGACGGACGCGACGGCGACTCGTCGCGGCGCCGGGCCCAGACCGAGGGCCTCTCCGCCGGCCGCGAGACCGGCCGGCGCGCGCCCGACCGCGAGGGTCTCGGGCCGGTGCGCCGGCGCGAGCGCGGCCAGGGCGGAGGACGCCGTGGAGGCGGACGCGGGCCGGGAGGCCCGCGCCGCGGGCAGGATCGTCCGCGCACGGAGGGCCAGCGGCCCGCCGAGGCGCCGCCCGTCACCGAGCCGGAGAAGCTCGTCGTCGACGACGGCGCAGCAGTCGAGGCGCCCGTGACCCCGGCGGCCGCGCCGGAGACCCCGGCCCCGCCGCCCGTCGAGGCTCCGGTGGAGACGCCGGCTCCCGCCGAGGCCGAGGTCGAGGCGCCCGCACCGGCCGAGCCGGAGGCGCCCGTCGCCGAGACGCCCGCGCCGGCCGAGGCGCCCGCTGAGGAGCCGAAGCCGGCCGCGAAGAAGCCGGCGGCGAAGAAGCCGGCCGCGGCGGCCAAGAAGCCCGCCGCCGCGAAGAAGCCGGCAGCGCCGAAGAAGCCCGCAGCGGCCAAGAAGCCCGCGGCGCCGAAGGCTGCCGCCGAGAAGAAGCCGGCCGCGAAGAAGCCGGCCACGCGCACGAAGAAGGACGAGAGCTGACATGTTGATGCCGCGGAAGACCAAGTTCCGCAAGCAGCAGCGCGGCCGGAGGCGTGGCTACGCCAAGGGGCAGCAGCTCGTCAACTTCGGCGACTTCGGGCTCAAGGCCCTCGAGAACGGCTGGGTGACCAACCGGCAGATCGAGGCGGCCCGAATCGCGATGACGCGCAAGATCAAGCGCGGCGGGAAGGTCTGGATCAACGTCTTCCCCGACAAGCCGGTGACCCAGAAGCCGGCCGAGACGCGCATGGGCTCCGGCAAGGGCTCGCCCGAGCACTGGGTGGCCGTCGTGAAGCCCGGCCGCGTGATGTTCGAGCTGGCCGGCGTGCCGGAGGACCTGGCCCGCGAGGCGATGCGCCTGGCCGGCATGAAGCTGCCCGTGAAGACCAAGTTCGTGAAACGAGAGGCGGAGCTCTTTGAAGGCTAAGCAGTTACGGGATCTCACGGACGAGGAGCTCGACCGGCGCCTCGCCGAGAGCAGAGAGGAACTGTTCAACCTGCGCTTCCAGGCCGCAGCAGGCGCGCTCGAGAACACGGCGCGCCTCGGGCTCACGAAGCGCGACATCGCGCGGATCCTGACCATCCAGGCGGAGCGCGCGCACAGGCTCGAGCGAAGGTAGAGATGGCTGAAGAGAACACCACACCAGAGAACGAGAACGAGAACGAGCAGCCCGAGGCTGAGGCCGAGGCGACCCCCGAGCCGGAGACCCCGGCCGAGGAGCCGGCCGCCGAGGCGGAGACGCCCGAGCCCGAGGCTGCGGAGGAGGCGCCCGTCGAGGACGCCCCCGCCGAGGAACCGGTCGCGGAGGAGCCTCCTGCCGAGGAGCCCCCGCCGAGGAGCCGCCGGCCGAGGAGCCGAGCCCGCCGCCGAGGCCGGGCGTCCGCCGAGGAGGCACTCCCCGCCGAGGACGCGGAGCCGGCGGCCGAGGACAAGACCCCGGCTCCCGCCGCGGCTCCGGCCGCCGAGGGGTCGACGGACAAGCCCGTCCGCGAGCGGCGCCGCTCCACGAAGTCGAAGCGCGAGAAGCGCGCGCAGCGCGAGGGCCTGAAGGCCAGGGCGAAGCTGAAGGATCGCGGAGCCAAGGAGCGCAAGCCGCTCGTCCGCCTGCCGAAGCCCGAGCACGAGCGCAGCGCGCGCAAGGAGCGCCGCGGCGTCGTCGTCTCGGACGCGATGGAGAAGACGATCGTGGTCCGTGTCGAGACCGCGAGGCCCCACCGGCGCTACAAGAAGGTCATCCGGCGCTCGACGAAGTTCCACGCGCACGACGAGCAGGGCCAGGCGAAGGTGGGCGACCTCGTCCGCATCGTCGAGACGCGGCCGCTCTCGAAGACGAAGAACTGGCGCCTGGCGGAAGTCCTTGAGGCGGCCAAGTGATCCAGCAGGAGACGAAGCTCCGGGTGGCGGACAACACGGGGGCGCGCTCGCTCCTCTGCATCCGCGTGCTCGGCGGCTCGAAGCGCCGCTACGCCGCCGTGGGCGACATCATCGTCGGTACGGTCAAGGTCGCGACCCCGCAGGGCACCGTGAAGAAGGGCGAGGTCGTGAAGGCCGTCGTCGTTCGCACGAAGAAGCCGTTCGGCCGCCCCGACGGGACGCTCATCGCCTTCGACGAGAACGCCGCCGTCATCATCGACAACCAGAACAACCCGCGCGGCACCCGCATCTTCGGGCCGGTCGCGCGCGAGCTTCGCGAGAAGAACTTCATGAAGATCGTCTCGCTCGCTCCGGAGGTCCTCTGATGAGCCAGACCATGAAGATCAAGAAGGGCGACCTGGTGCAGGTCCTCACGGGGAAGGATCGCGGCAAGCAGGGCCGCATCCTCGAGTCGCTGCCGCGCGAGCGGCGCGTGATCGTCGAGAACCTGAACATCGTGAAGAAGCACCGCAAGCCGCGGGCCATGCGCGACTCGAGCCGGATGGGCGGGCAGCAGATCCAGCCCGGCGGCGTCTTCGACGTCGCGAACCCGATCCCGGTGTCGAACGTGATGGTCGTCTGCCCGACCTGCAACCGCGCGACGCGGGTCGGCTACGAGTTCCGCGAGACCAAGGACGGGCCGCGGAAGGTCCGCGTCTGCCGCCGCGCCGACTGCGGGGAGGTGCTCGACCGCTGATGGCCGCGACGAAGACCAAGACGAAGGACACATACGTGCCGCGCCTCAAGCAGCGCTACGACGGCGAGGTGCGCGCCGCGCTCAAGGACGAGCTCGAGCTGAGCTCGATCATGCAGGTTCCGCGCATCGAGAAGATCACGCTCAACATGGGCGTCGGCGAGGCGAAGACGAACGCGAAGGCGCTCGACAGCGCGATGGACGAGCTGACGATCATCGCGGGCCAGCGCGCGCAGCTGCGCCGCGCGACCAAGTCGATCGCCGGCTTCAAGATCCGCGAGGGGATGCCCATCGGGACGAAGGTCACGCTGCGCGGCGACCAGATGTACGACTTCCTCGACCGGCTCGTGTCGATCGCCCTGCCGCGCATCCGCGACTTCCGCGGGCTCGCGCTGCAGAGCTTCGACGGGCGCGGCAACTACTCGCTCGGCATCCGCGAGCAGATCATCTTCCCCGAGATCGACTACGACGACGTCGACACCGTCCGCGGGCTCGACGTCGCAATCACGACCACGGCAACGACGGACGACGAGGCCCTCGCGCTCCTACGCGCGCTCGGCCTGCCGTTCCGCTCGGAGTAGGAGGAACAGTTGGCGAAGAAGTCCATGATCGCGAAGCAGGCCCGGACGCCGAAGTTCAAGACGCAGGCCTACAGCCGCTGCAACCGCTGCGGGCGGCCGCGCGCCGTCTACAAGAAGTTCGGCCTCTGCCGGATCTGCCTGCGCGAGCTCGCCCACGAGGGCGCCATCCCCGGCATGACGAAGTCGAGTTGGTGATCGCCGATGATGACTGACCCCGTAGCCGACATGCTCACCCGCATCCGCAACGCCAACAAGGCGCTGCAGCCGACGGTGAGCCTCCCGTCCTCGCGCATGAAGACCGAGATCGCCCGCCTCCTGAAGGAGGAGGGCTACATCGTCGACTACCACGTGGAGAAGGGCGAGTCGTTCGATACTCTCGTCGTCGAGCTCAAGTTCGGGCGGAACCGCGAGCGGGTCATCTCAGGCCTCAAGCGCGTGTCGAAGCCGGGTCGGCGGGTGTACGCCCAGAAGGACCGGCTTCCGCGCGTGCTCGGCGGCATGGGGACCGCGATCCTGTCCACCTCGAGCGGGCTCGTCACGAGCCGGCGGGCCCAGGAGCTGGGCATCGGCGGCGAGGTCGTCTGCTTCGTCTGGTGAGCGCATGAGCCGAATTGGAAGACAGCCCATCGAAGTCCCCGCCGGCGTGTCGGTGTCGATCTCGCCTGGGCGCGTCATGGTAAACGGGCCGCTCGGCGAGCTCTCGCAGACCGTGCCGCTCCGGATGACGGTGGAGCAGGAGGAGGCGCAGCTGCTCGTCAAGCGCCCGACCGAGCGCGGGGAGGACCGCGCGCTCCACGGCCTCACCCGCAGCCTCGTCGCGAACATGGTCGAGGGCGTCACCAAGGGCTTCGAGAAGCACCTCGAGATCCAGGGCGTCGGCTACCGCGCCGCGCTTCGGGGCACGGCGCTCGAGCTCTCGGTCGGCTACTCCCACACGGTCGTCATGAACCCGCCGGACGGGATCAGCTTCGACGTCCCCACGCCGACCGAGGTCACGGTCAAGGGCATCGACAAGCAGAAGGTCGGCCAGATCGCGGCCGAGGTGCGCAAGGTGCGCCCGCCGGAGCCGTACAAGGGCAAGGGCATCCGCTACCGCGGCGAGTACGTCGCCCGCAAGGTCGGGAAGCGCGCGTAATGGGTGTCCTCTCCCCACGCGACGCGAGGATGCGCCGGCACCGCCGGCTGCGCCGCCAGCTGAGCGGCACGGCCGACCGGCCGCGCCTCGTCGTGTACCGCTCGAACCGCGGGATCGAGGCGCAGCTCGTGGACGACACGGCCGGCAAGACGCTGGCCGCGGCGAACCACTCGGCGCTTGCAAAGTCGTTCAAGGGGTCGAAGACCGACCAGGCTGCCGAGGTGGGCAAGAGCCTCGCCGCGGCAGCGAAGAAGGCCGGAGTCGAGACGGTCGTGTTCGACCGCGGCGGCTTCCTCTACCACGGACGCGTGAAGGCGCTCGCTGAGGCCGCGCGCGAAGGAGGACTCCAGTTTTGAGCAGTGTCGAACGGCAGGTCGAGCGCAACTTTGCCGAGCAGGCCCGCGAGCTGAAGGAGCGCGTGGTCGAGATCAACCGCGTCGCCAAGGTCGTGAAGGGCGGCAGGCGCTTCTCGTTCACGGCGCTCGTCGTGATCGGCGACGAGGTCGATCGCGTCGGCGTGGGCTACGGCAAGGCCCGCGAGGTGCCGCTCGCGATCTCGAAGGCCGTGGACGACGCGAAGAAGAACCTCTTCCAGGTGCCGAAGCACGGCCAGACGATCACGCACGAGATCATCGGGCAGTTCGACGCCGCCCGGGTGCTGCTGCGCCCCGCGAGCGAGGGAACCGGCGTCATCGCCGGCGGCGGCGTCCGCGCCGTCCTCGAGCTGGCGGGCATCCGCGACATCCTCGCGAAGAGCCTCGGCACCCCGACGCCGATCAACCTGCTGAAGGCGACCGTGAACGGCCTGCAGAACCTGCGCCGCCCCGAGGACGTCGCGCGGATCCGCGGCAAGCGGATCTCCGAAGTCCTCCCGCTCCCGGCGATCTCGAAGACGCCCGCCGCCGAGCCCGAGCCCGTCGCCGCAGAGGCGCCGGCCGAGACGTCGGACCCGGCAGCGCCCGCCGAGGCTCAGCCCGGTAGCGCTTCCGTCGAAGAGGGAAGCGCCGGTGGCGACGCTTAGGATCACCCAGACCCGGAGCCAGATCGGCCAGACGCAGCGCCATCGCGGCACGCTGCGCGCCCTCGGGCTCGGCAAGATCGGGCGCTCCGTTGAACGGACGGACAGCCCCGAGACCCTGGGTATGCTCAGAAAGGTCCGGCACCTCGTGAAGATCGAGGAGACGTAGTGGCGACGATCGAAGAAGAGCTCAGCCTGCACACCCTGAAGCCTGCGCAGCCGCGCAAGGCGCGCAAGCGCGTGGGCCGGGGCCTCGGCTCGGGCAAGGGGCGCTACTCCGGCCGGGGCATCAAGGGCCAGAAGTCTCGTGCGGGCTCGCACACCATGCGGCCCGGGTTCGAGGGCGGCCAGATGCCGATCTACATGCGGCACCCGAAGCAGCGCGGCAACACGTCCAAGGACGCGATGCCGGTCGGCCCGCACCGCACGTCGACCGTCCACGTGAACATCCGCGACCTCGACCGCGTCTTCGACGACGGCGCCGACGTGACGCTCGAGCTGCTCGTCGAGAAGAACCTCATCAAGAACACGAAGACCGACGTGAAGATCCTCGGCATGGGCGAGACGAAGAAGAAGCTCACCGTCACGGCGCACCTCTTCTCCGCGAGCGCGCGCGAGAAGCTCGAGAAGGCCGGCGGCACGGCGACCGCGCTCCGCGAGCCGGTCGTCAAGAAGAAGCGCAAGAAGGCGTCCAAGCCGAAGGCCGAGGCGCCGGAGCCGGAGCCCGAGACGAGCGGCGAGCCCGCCGAGCCGACGTC
This sequence comes from uncultured Actinomycetes bacterium, assembly GCA_963720515.1. GTDB lineage: Bacteria > Actinomycetota > Thermoleophilia > Gaiellales > Gaiellaceae. The sequence continues at coordinate 2,390,835 of OY970397.1, forward strand.
CGAGACCGAATCAAGCGACGAGCCCGAGACGAGCGAGCCCGAGGCCGACGCGGCCGAGGCGGAAACGGAGGAGTAGCGCATGCTCTCCTGGCTCACCAACGCCTGGCGCGTCCCCGAGCTCCGCTCGCGCGTGCTCTTCACCGCGCTGATCCTCGCGCTCTACCGGCTGGGCTGCTGGATCCCGACGCCGGGCGTCGACCCGGCCGCGATCAAGGACTACTTCAACGGCCAGGGCGGCACGATCCTCGGGCTGCTCAACATCTTCTCGGGCGGCGCCCTAAGCCAGTTCTCGCTCTTCGCGCTCGGGATCATGCCCTACGTCACGGCGTCGATCATCTTGCAGCTCATGACCGTCGTGATCCCGAAGCTCGAGCAGCTCCAGAAGGAGGGCGAGGCCGGCTACGCCAAGATCAACCAGTACACGCGCTACCTGACCGTCATCCTCGCGGCGTTCCAGGCGGCCGGGTACTCGTACCTGTTCGACCGCCAGGGCGCGCTCAGCCTCACGCCGAGCCGCCTCATCCTGATCGTCGTGTCGCTCTCGGCCGCAACGACGCTGCTCATGTGGATGGGCGAGCTGATCACGAAGCGCGGGATCGGCAACGGGATCTCGCTCCTGATCTTCGCGTCGATCCTCTCCGGCCTCCCCGGCGGCATCCGTGCCTGGTACGAGGGCGAGGCGTTCGAGCGCCTCATTTACCCGCTGCTCGCGCTCGCGATCATCGTCGCGGTCGTGTTCGTGCAGGAGGGCCAGCGCCGGATCCCGATCCAGTACGCGAAGCGCATGGTCGGCCGGCGCATGACCACGGGCGGGACGACCTACATGCCGCTCCGCGTGAACATGGCGGGCGTCATCCCGATCATCTTCGCGGCCGCGATCATGGCGTTCCCGCCGACGATCGGCCAGTTCTTCCCGTCCACGCAGTCGTTCGTGAACGCGCACTTCACGCCGTCGTCGTTCGTCTACATCCTCTTGCAGGCGCTCCTGATCATCATCTTCACGTACTTCTACACGGCGGTCCAGTTCAACCCGACCGACCAGGCGGACAACCTGCGCAAGAACGGCGGCTACATCCCAGGGATCCGTCCCGGACCGCCCACCGCGCTCTACCTCGACCGTGTCCTCACGCGCCTGACGCTGCCCGGGTCGATCTACCTCGCGCTCGTCGCGTCGCTGCCGACGCTCTTCATCCGCTACGGCGGGTTCTCGCAGGCGACGACCCGCGCGCTCGGCGGCACCTCGATCCTGATCGTGGTCGGCGTCGCGCTCGACACGATGCGCCAGATGGAGTCGCAGATGATGATGCGGCACTACGAAGGCTTCCTCAAGTAGCCGGAGCGCCATGCCGCTCGACATCGTGATCCTCGGCCCGCCCGGCGCCGGCAAGGGCACCCAGGCCGCCCGCATCTCCGAGGAGGCGGGCATCCCGCACGTCGCCACGGGGGACCTCATCCGCGCCGAGATCGCGGCCGGAACGGAGCTCGGCCGCCAGGTCGACTCCTACAACGCGCGCGGCGAGCTGGTGCCCGACGAGATGCTGATCGGCCCCGTGCGCGAGCGGCTCTCGCAGCCGGACACGAAGGACGGCTTCGTCCTCGACGGCTTCCCTCGGACGCTCGCTCAGGCCGAGGCGCTCGACTCGATGCTCGAGGAGCTCGACCGCGACATCTCGGTCGTCCTCAACTTCCAGCTTCCCGAGGAGCTCGCCGAGCAGCGGCTCCTCGTCCGCGCCCAGGACTCCGGGCGCGAGGACGACACGCCGGACATGATCCACCACCGCATGGAGACGATGCGCGTCCCGGACGACCTCGTCGCCTACTACCGCGGGAAGGGCAACCTCGTCGGGATCCACGCCGACCGCTCGATCGACGAGGTCTTCGACGAGGTGCAGAACGTGCTCGAGGCGGCTGCGGCGCAGTGATCGTCCGCAAGTCGCCGGCCGAGATCGAGACGATGGCCCGCGCCGGCGCCGTCGTCGCCGAGACCATCGCGGCGATCGGCGAGGCGGTCGAGCCGGGCGTGACCACCGCCGAGCTCGACGCGCTCGCCGAGGAGCTCATCCGCTCCCGCGGCGGCGTCCCGACCTTCAAGGGCTACCGCGGCTTCCCGGCGTCCATCTGCGCGTCGCCGAACTCGATGATCGTCCACGGGATCCCGGGGCAGTACCGCCTGGCCGAGGGCGACCTCATCTCGATCGACGTCGGCGTCACGCTCGACGGCTTCGTCGGCGACTCCGCCTACACGTTCGCGGTGGGCGAGATCGATCCGGAGGCCCGCCGGCTCCTCGAGGTCGGCCAGGCCGCGCTCGCCGCGGGCATCGAGGCCGCGCGGTCCGGCAACCACGTCGGCGACATCTCCTCCGCGGTGCAGCGCGTGACCGAGGAGGCCGGGTTCTCGATCGTCCGCTCGCTCGTCGGCCACGGCGTCGGGCGTTCCATGCACGAGGAGCCACAGGTGCCGAATTACGGCGAGCCGGGCCATGGCCCGAAGCTCGCGCCCGGGATGACACTCGCGATCGAGCCGATGATCACCGCCGGCGGGGCGGAGGTCTTCGTCGCGGACGACCAGTGGTCGATCTCGACGTCCGACGAATCGCTCGCCGCGCACTTCGAGCACACCGTCGCGGTGACCGACGAAGGGCCTCGGATCCTGACGAGGTCGCCCGTAGCCTCTTTGCTACGATGAACCGGTCGCGGCCCTCGCCGTCCCTAGGCGTGGCCGCTCCTTTCTGTCCCATGAAAGTCCGCCCATCCGTCAAGCCGATTTGCGACCGCTGCCGCGTGATCAAGCGGCATGGTCGAGTGCTGGTCATTTGCACCAATCCGCGACACAAGCAGAGGCAGGGGTAGGAAATGGCGCGAATTGCAGGGGTTAACCTTCCGCGCGAGAAGCGGCTCGAGATCGCGCTCACGTACATCTACGGGATCGGCCCGTCCACCTCGCGGAAGATCGCGGTGGAGCTCGGCCTCTCGCCCGACGAGAAGGTCTCGGACCTGACCGACGGCGAGGTCACGAAGCTCCGCCAGTACATCGACGACAACCTCGAGGTCGAGGGCGACCTGCGCCGGGAGCGCTCCCAGAACGTGAAGCGGCTACAGGAGATCGGCGCGTACCGGGGCATCCGGCACCGTCGCGGTCTCCCCGTCAACGGTCAGCGCACGAAGACGAACGCGCGCACGCGCAAGGGCCCGAAGAAGACGGTCGGCCGCGGGAAGAAGGCAAAGACCTAGATGGCTCCTCCTCGCCGCGCCTCCAAGGGCCGCACGCGCCGCCGCGTCAAGAAGAACATCGCGATCGGCCAGGCGCACATCAAGACGTCGTTCAACAACACGATCGTCACGCTGACCGACAAGGACGGCAACGTCATCGCGTGGGAGAGCGCGGGGTCGGCGGGCTTCAAGGGCTCGCGCAAGTCGACGCCGTTCGCCGCCCAGGTGACCGCCGACTCGTGCGCGAAGAAGGGCATGGAGCACGGCCTCCAGAAGGTCGAGGTCTTCGTGAAGGGCCCCGGCTCCGGCCGCGAGACCGCCATCCGCTCACTTCAGGCCGCCGGCCTCGAGGTGCTCGGCGTGAAGGACGTGTCCCCGCAGGCCCACAACGGCGTCCGCCCGAAGAAGCGGAGGCGCGTCTAGTGGCCCGCGAGAACCTCGGCAAGAAGTGCCGGTCCTGCCGCCGCGAGGGGATGAAGCTCTTCCTGAAGGGCGAGCGCTGCCTGACCGAGAAGTGCGCAGTCGAGCGCCGCAGCTACCCGCCGGGCGAGCACGGCCGCGGGCGCATCAAGCAGAGCGAGTACCTGCTCCAGCTGCGCGAGAAGCAGAAGGCGCGCCGGTTCTACGGCATCCTCGAGAAGCAGTTCCGCGGGTACTACGAGAAGGCGTCGAAGCGCTCCGGCATCACCGGCGAGGAGCTCCTGCGGATGCTCGAGCTGCGCCTCGACAACGTCGTCTACCGGCTGGGCTTCGCCGCCTCGCGCGCGCAGTCCCGCCAGCTCATCCGGCACGGGCACTTCCACGTGAACGGCCGCCGCGTGAACATCCCGAGCTTCCAGGTGCGGCCGGACCACGTCGTCTCCATGAAGCCCGGGTCGAGCGCCGAGCAGGTCATTCGCGACGCGACCGACCTCACCGCCTCCGTGTCCCCGTGGCTGCAGGCGGATCACGACAACCTGACCGGCAAGGTCTTGAAGCTCCCGGAGCGGGCGGAGATCGACACCCCCGTCCAGGAGCAGCTCATCGTCGAGCTGTACTCGAAGTAGGGGCCGGCACTCCCGGCCCGGCGATCGCCCAGAGCGGTCGCTGAGGAACGTAGGAAAGGAACGTATGGCGACCAGAACTACCGCAATGGACTTCCAGGTCCCGAAGATCACGCACGAAGAGGTCGACGAGAACCACGGCATCTTCGTGATCGAGCCGCTCGACCGCGGCTTCGGCTACACGTTCGGCAACTCGCTGCGCCGCGTGCTGCTCTCGTCGCTCGAGGGCGCCGCAGTCACCTCGGTGAAGATCGAGGGCGTCGCGCACGAGTTCACGACCCTTCCGGGCGTCCGCGAGGACGTCATGGACATCATCCTCAACCTGAAGAACCTGATCTGCCGCCTCGAGGGCGACTCGCCCGAGATCGAGGTGCGCCTCGAGAAGAAGGGCGCCGGCGTCGTGAAGGCCTCCGACATCGAGGCTCCCGCGGATCTCGAGATCCTGAACCCGGGCCTCGAGGTCGCGAACCTCGCCGACAAGGGCCGCCTCGAGGTCACGCTCACGATCGGCCGCGGCCGCGGCTACGTCCCGGCCGAGCTGAACCGCGGGCCGGAGCACTCGATCGGCACGATCCCGGTCGACTCCATCTTCTCGCCGGTGCGGCGGGTCTCGTACGAGGTCGAGGCTGCGCGCGTCGGGCAGCGGACGGACTACGACAAGCTGATCCTCGACGTCACGACCGACGGCTCGCTCGACCCGCGCGACGCGATCGCGCAGGCGGCCGAGATCCTCATCCGCCAGCTGGCGATCTTCACGGACATCGACAAGATCGAGGGGCTCGGCGAAGCGAGTGCCGAGGCCGAGGCGGAGGCGCCCCAGGCGCACGGGATGGAGAACTTCCCGATCGAGGAGCTCGAGCTCGGCGTCCGCTCGTACAACTGCCTGAAGCGGGTCGGCATCGAGACGATCGGCGACCTGGTCTCGAAGAGCGAGGACGAGCTCGCAGCCATCCCGAACTTCGGCAAGAAGTCGATCGAAGAGGTGCGTGAGACGCTCAACGCGCACGGGCTGACTCTCAGGGACGAATAGGAGTCTCGTGCGCCACCAGAAGGCAGGAAGGAAGCTCGGCCGCGACTCGGCGCACCGCAAGGCGCTCTACTCGAACCTTGCGGGCGCGCTGATCGAGCACGGCCGGATCAAGACGACCGAGGCGAAGGCCAAGGAGGTCCGCCCGATCGCCGAGAAGATGATCACGCTCGGCAAGCGGGGCGACCTCCATGCGCATCGCCAGGCCGTCGCCTTCCTGCGCTCGAAGGACGTCGCGTACAAGCTCTTCCACGAGGTCGCGCCGCGCTTCGCAGAGCGGCCCGGCGGCTACACGCGCGTCGTGAAGCTCGGCCCGCGGGCCGGCGACGCGGCGCCGATGGCCTACCTCGAGCTCGTGGACTACGTGCCCGAGCGGCGCCCCCGGCGAGCGGCCGCGGCCGCCCGCCAGGAAGCGCCGGAGCGTCAGGCCGCCGCCACGTAGCGGCCGAGCACGGTGTCCCAGCCCGAGGCGTAGTCGGCCGCCATCTCGGCGGCGCGCTCGCCCATGACCTCCCAGCCGCGGTGCTCGAAGTCGAGCCGCGTGCCGTCGCCGGACGCGACGAAGTTGAGCTCGACCTCCTGCGCGGTCTCGGGGCCGCGGGACGGGTACCAGCTGAAGACGATGCGGCCGGGCGGGTCCCACGTCGTGACGCGCCCCCACTCGTGCTCCGTCCCGTCGTCGGTGACCTCGTAGACCCGGCCGCCCTCTTCGGCCTCGAAGCCGATCTTCGTCGTGTGCTCCTCCCCGACGGAGTGGGTGGTGCGCGGCCACCAGGAGTCGATCTCCGTGGTGAAGAGGCGCACCGCCGCGTCGGGGGCGAGCGGCACCTCGACCGTCTTCGTGACCGCGATCGTCTGTGTCTCGGGGCTCATGTCGGTCCTCCTTGCTCTTCGTCTTTGCGCGCACGGGCCGCGTCGGCGAACGCCGCGAGCGCCTGGTTCCAGAAGTCGTCGAGGTACGCGCGGATCTCCGCGAGCCCGCTCGGGTTGACGCGGTAGAGCCGCCTCGTTCCGACCTGCTCGTCGGTGACGAGCCCTGCCTCCTTCAGCACGCGGAGGTGCTGAGAGACGGCGGGGCGGCTCACGGGGAGCTCCGCGGCGATCTCGCCGACCGCCCGCGGCCCGCGGCGCAGCTGCTCGAGCACCGCCTGGCGGGTGGGGTCGGAAAGCGCCCTCATGCCATTCTGGTAAGCCATTGCTTACCGTAAGCTAGTGCTTACCAAGCGCGATGTCAAGCGCGAGCGAGCGAGAGCGCCGCGAGCGCCGCGGCCTGGGCCATCTGCGCGGCGAGCTCGACGTCCACTCCGTCCACCCGGTCGCACGCGCGGTGGTAGCAGCGGTCGTAGGCGGAGCCGGGGTCGCCGCCGAAGGCCTTCGCCTCGGCCGCGCTCTTGAGGCCGTCGGCGCCGCTGAAGAGCCCGCCGATCGCGATCTTCTCCGCCGCGAACGCCGCGTAGTCCGAGCGGCCCGGCTCGAGCGGCGTCGTCGTCGACTCGAGGCCAAGCGCGTCGAACGCTTGAGCGAGCGCGGTCTCGATCCGTCCCGATCCCGGTGGGCCAGGGGGGCCGCCGTCCGAGCCGTCCCCGTCGAAGACGAACCGCCCGCCGTTCCCGGAGCCGACCATGTCCAGGTTCACGACATCGTCGATCCGACCGAGCTCGTCCTTCAGGAGCCCGGTCGCGTACGCGGTCGAGCCGACGAGGCCGAGTTCCTCGCCGCCCCAGAACGCGAGGCGGATCGTGCGGGCGTGCGGCTCGGTGTGCAGCGCGCGGGCGACCTCGAGGAGCGTGGCGACGCCCGAGCCGTTGTCGTTGACGCCGGGGCCCGCCGGGACTGAGTCGAGGTGCGCGCCGAGGAGGACGACCCCATCCCCCGTGCCCGGCAGGTCGGCGATCAGGTTGTCCGCCTGCGTCTCCCTACTTTCCGTCATAGCCGAGAGACGCACGGTCCGGGCGTTCGCCAGGCGAACGCCGGTGTCGAAGTCGATCCCGAGCACGGGGATCGTCGCGGGGCGGATGAGCGTGCCCTGGATGGCGCCGTCGTGGCCGGGCGCGCCGTCGTTCATGATGATCGCGCCCTTCGCGCCGGCCTCGGCGGCGTTCGCGGCCTTGACGGCGAGGAAGCACCCGCCGCGCTGGACGAGGGCGACCGCGCCCTCCGGGAAACCGCGGAAGTCGGTTGCCTCGCAGCCGCTCGTGGATGCGCTCGTCGCCTTGGGTGGGTCGTCGAGGCCGACCCGGACGAGGGGCGCCGAGACGCTGCCGCTCCCCGAGTACTCCATGGCGACGACCTCGCCGATCTCGACGCCGGGCGCCGAGAGCGTCGGAGGAGCGAGCTCGCGGTAGGCGATCACGTCGAAGGGCACGCGCTTCGGCTCGACCCCGGCGGCGCGCAGCGTCTTCTCCACGTACTCGAGCGAGGCCTCGTAGCCCGGCGAGCCCGTGGTGCGCGTGCCGTCGTTTGCGTCTGCGATCGCCTGGAGCGCGTCGAGATGCTCGGACATCCGCGCCTGCGTGATCCCCCCGCGCGGCGCTGCGCTCCGGCGTGGGGGCAGCGGCAGGGTCGGAGGAGCAGCCGGCGAGGGCCGCGACGACGAGCGCCGCCGCGAGGATTCGGGTCACGGGAACTAGGACGACCGGGCCAGGCGCTGGTTTAGCCTCTCGCGCGTGGCGACCGTGCGGCTCACGCTCGAGTACGACGGAACGGAGTTCGCGGGCTGGGCGGCGCAGCCGGGGCGGCGCACCGTCGAGGATGAGCTCCGCAAGGCGCTCGACGCGGTCTTCCCGGTCTGGGGCGGGCTCGCGGTGGCCGGGCGGACCGACGCGGGCGTCCATGCGCGCGGGCAGGTCGCGTCGTTCTCGGCGGAGTCCGGGCCGCCGCCCGAGCGCGTGGCCGAAGCGCTGAACGCCGAGCTCCCCGATGACGTCGCGGCGACCGCCTCCGAGGCGGCGCCGGACGCCTTCAACGCGCGCTTCTCGGCCCTCGAGCGGACGTACCGCTACCGCGTGTGGACGCGCGCCACGCCGTCGCCGTTCGAGCACCGGCGCGCGCTCTGGCATCCGAGTCCGCTCGATGAGAGGCACCTCGCCGAGCTCGCGGCGCTCCTTCCGGGCGAGCACGACTTCCGCGCGTTCACGCCGACCCAGACGCGCCACGACGCGTTCGTCCGCGCCGTCTCGGAGGCCCGCTGGGAGCGCGACGGCGACGCGCTCCACTTCTGGATCACGGCGGACTCGTTCCTGCGCCACATGGTGCGCACGCTCGTCGGGACGATGCTCGAGTCGCCCGAGCCGGCCGCCTTCGCCGCGCTCCTCGAGGGCCGACCGCGGAGCGAGGCGGGCGCGACCGCACCGCCGTGGGGCCTGTATCTGGAGCGGGTCGATTATTGACTGAGCGCGGTCCCCACCCATCAAGGGTGGGGAGCGGGGCCACCCACCGCCCGCCTTCGAGGCTACCGTCGAAAGGCGCGCGTGTCTGCGCCGATTCGAGCCGAGTTGGCGCCGGTCCAGTGCCAAGTTCGGGCTCGCGGTGCAGCGCCGGGCCGCCCGGATAGCATCAGCCGGGTGCGCTACCCGACCGTCCTCTTCGACCTCGACGGCACGCTGATCGACTCGGGCGGGATGATCCTCGCCTCGTTCCGGCATGCCACGCAGACCGTGCTCGAGCGCGAGATCCCCGACGAGGAGCTCGTTGCGGCCGTCGGCGGCGCGACGATCTACGACCAGATGCGGAGCTTTGACGCGCACCGCGTGGACGAGCTGGTCGAGGCCTACCGCGTGCACAACGAGCCGCTGCACGACGAGCTCGAGGCGTTCGACGGCATCCGCGACCTGCTCGAGCGGCTCCAGGGCGAGGGCCGCAAGCTTGGCATCGTGACCGCCAAGCGGCGCCGCACCGTGCAGCTCGCCTTCGACCTCCTCGACCTCGGCGCCTACTTCGACACGCTCGTCGGCGCGGAGGACACGACCGCGCACAAGCCGGATCCCGAGCCCGTCCTGACCGCCCTCGCGCGCCTCGGTTCGGCGCCGCACGAGGCGGCGTTCGTGGGCGACTCGCCGTTCGACATGGGCGCGGGCCGCGCGGCGGGCGTCTTCACCGTCGGTGTCTCCTGGGGCGGCCTCCATGCCGAGGAGCGGCTCCGCGAGGCCGGCGCCGACACGATCGTCCACTCCACGGAGGAGCTCCTCCATGCCCTCTAAGGCCGTGTCCGCCCCCGAGAGGGCCGCCGAGCTCCGCGACCGGCTCAGGCAGTGGAGCTACGAGTACCACGTCCTGGACGATCCCACGGTGCTGGACGCCGAGTACGACCGCGCCTACGACGAGCTCACGGCCATCGAGGACCAGCATCCGGACCTCGTCACCCCCGACTCGCCGACCCAGCGCGTCGGCGCCCCGCCCTCCGACAGGTTCACGAAGGTCCAGCACCTGGAGCCGATGGGCTCGCTCGACAAGGTGACGACCTCCGAGGCGCTCGAGAAGTGGGCCGAGGACGTACGCAAGCGCCTCGACTCCGACGAGCCGGTCGCGTATGTGATCGAGCCGAAGATCGACGGCCTCGCGATCAACCTGACCTACGAGGACGGCGTGCTCGTCCGCGGCGCGACGCGCGGCGACGGCATCCAGGGCGAGGACGTGACCGTGAACCTCCGCACGCTCGAGACGGTTCCGCTCCGGATGCTCGGCGACGGGCTGCCGTCCGTGCTCGAGGTGCGCGGTGAGGTCTACCTGCCGATCTCCGGCTTCCGGGAGCTGAACGAGCGGCTCGCGGGGACGGGCCAGAAGCTCGCGCCCAACCCGCGCAACGCGGCCGCGGGCTCGCTCCGTCAGAAGGACTCGTCGATCACGGCCTCGCGGCCGCTAGCCATGTGGGCGTACGGGATCGGCCGCGCCGACCGACTCGAGGTGGCGACGCACTCGGAGACGCTCGCCTGGCTGCGCGAGCACGGCTTCCGCACGAATCCGTTCGCGCAGCGGCTCGAGACGATCGAGGAGGTCGCGGCGGCGTGCGAGGAGTGGGAGCACCGCCGTGTCGAGCTCGACTACGAGATCGACGGCATCGTCGTGAAGGTCGACTCGCTGGCCCAGCAGGGCGTCCTCGGCTCGCTCCATTCGCGCCCCCGCTGGTCGCGCGCGTTCAAGTGGGCGCCCATGACCGCGCAGACGAAGCTCCTCAAGATCCTGATCCGCGTCGGCCGCACCGGCGCGCTCAACCCGTGGGCCGTGCTCGAGCCGGTCGAGGTGGGCGGCGTCACCGTCTCGCGGGCGACGCTCCACAACGAGGAGGACATCAACCGCAAGGGCATCCGCGAGGGCGACACGGTGATCGTCCAGCGGGCGGGCGACGTGATCCCGCAGGTGGTCGGGCCCGCCGGGCCGCACGCGCGGGGCACGAAGGAGTTCCGGATGCCGAAGAACTGCCCGCTCTGCGGTGCCGAGATCGTGAAGCCCGAGGGCGAGGCCATGCACCGCTGCCCGAACCGCGCGTGCCCGTCGCGGGGCCTCGAGACGCTCATCAACTGGGTCACGGCCGCGATGGACATCGACGGCGTCGGGGAGCAGTTCGTCCGCCGCTTCTGGGACGAGGGGGTGCTCCGCTCGCTGCCCGACCTCTACCGGATCGACGCCGAGGAGCTGGCGCAGTTCGACGGCTTCGCGGAGATCTCCGCGAAGAACACGGTCGAGGCGATCGAGCGGTCGAAGGCCCAGCCGTTCTTCCGCGTCCTCTTCGGCCTGAACATCCCGGACGTCGGCTGGGTGACCGCACAGAACCTCGCCAGGCATTTCGGAAACGTGGACGCGCTCATGGAGGCGGGGCAGGAGGACATCCTCGAGGTCGACGGGATCGGCCCCGAGCGGGCCGAGGCGATCGCCGAGTGGTTCTCGGACGAGGCGAACCAGCGCCTCGTCGCCGAGCTCCGCGACCTCGGGCTCACGTTCGAGGCGGGCGAGGCCGAGCGGCCCGTCGAGGGGCCGCTGACCGGCTCCACCTACGTCATCACGGGGACGCTCGAGCGCTGGACGCGCGAGGAGGCCCGCGCCGCCCTCGAGGCGAAGGGCGCCAAGGTCGGCGACTCGGTGTCGAAGAAGACGACCGGACTGATCGTCGGCGAGTCCCCCGGCTCGAAGCTCGCGAAGGCGGAGAAGGCCGGCGTCGAGATCCTCGAGGAGGCCGCGTTCGAGAAGCTCGTCAACTAGACCGAGGCCAGAGCAGGGTCACGGTGAGGAGCGCGGCTACACAAGACCCGCCGAGCCCCAGCGCGAGGTCGCCGACCGTGCCCGCATACGCCGCCGCCTCCTCCTCCAAGCCGCTGTGGACGGACGCCACGTACTCGGCGAACTCCCACAGGATCGCCGTGACCGCGCCAAAGCCGATCGCGAGCGACGCGGCCTCCAGACGGCCGATCGGCATTCGCACGAGGAGCTGGCCAAACGCCGCGACAAAGAGGGCCCAGCTGACGAAGTGGTCCGCGTCGTCCCACCAGCCGATCGAGTCGTACAGGTCGACGGCATTCGAGAGCGTGTCGATGAGGAACGGCGCGACGAGGAGGATGTCGAGCGCGTACGGATACGCAACCGGACGGCCGCGGCGCCGCTGCACGACCCACCACGCAACCGGGACGATCAGCACCGAAATCGGGTAAACGAGCGCGCGCCCGGTCATCGCCCTGCCCTCGAACCGGGGCGCGTCCGGGAACGTGATCGAAAACACGAGGAGCCCGACGAGCGCCGCCTTGACGGCCATGTCCACCGCGAACGCGGTCCGGTTTTTCGTCACGCTAGGGCGCGCCGGCCAGGATCTGCGCGAAGCGGTCCTGGCTCTTCCGTGCCCGGGTCGCCGGGACGGGCGAGCCGTTCTGGAGGATCGAGAAGACGAAGCGCGACTTCACGAAGCCCGAGAGGGCGGAGGCGTTTCTCGTCGTGCCGGTCTTCGCCCGTACCTGGGCGTAGGCCGGCGGGGACTTGAGCCGGTCGCGCAGCGTGCCGCTGACGCCGGCGACCGGGAGCGAGTTGTAGAAGATCCCCGAGAGGCGCGTGTCGCTCCACGCGGAGCGCAGGATCGCGGAGAGCGCTCGCGGGGTCATGCGATCGAGGAGCGAGAGACCGGAGCCGTCGAGGATCTTCACGCCGGCAAGCGGCACGCCGCGCGCCTTGAGCACGCCCCGGACAACCTGCGCGCCTGCGGCGGTCGAGCCCTGGCCGAGCTCCTCGGCGCCGAGCCGCTTGAGCAGCATCTCCGCGTAGAAGTTGTCGCTTTCCCGGTTCATCTGGCGGACGAGGACGGCGATTCTCGGGGAGACGACGTCGGCCAGGCGCACGGCGTCCGGCCCGACCTTCCCGAGCGACGCGCTGCGCATGACGCGGATTCCGGCCGTGAGCAGCGCGCTGCGGAAGAGGTGCGCCGCCGAGAGCGCCGGCCGGTCGACGGTCTGGCCGAGGACGAAGGCGCGCCCTACGACGAGCGCCGAGAGCGGTGGCGACTCCTCCTTGTAGAAGCTTCGCTTCCAGCCCGGCCCCACGCGGATGCGGTCGAAGTACGACTCGTCGCCGATGATCCCGCCGGTCACCCAGCGGATCCCGCGGGCTCGGAGGCGTTTGGCGAGCAGTGCGAGGTCGTCGCGCTGCAGGCTCGGGTCGCCGTAGCCCTTGATGAGGATGCGCCCGCGCCAGACCGTGCCGTCGAGCCGTCCCTCGCCGAAGACCCGGGTCGGGATCCGGCTCTGCGGATTCATCTTCTCGAGCACCGAGATCGCGACGGTCAGCTTCTCGTTCGACGCGGGCCGAAGCGCGCGGTCGGCGTTGTGCTCGTAGACGGTCGTTCCGCTCGTGAGGTCGAAGGCGATGCCGCCCTGGTGGCTCCAGGCAATCCGCGACGAGGCGAGGGCCGCGTCGAGGCGCCCTGCAAGCCCCGCCTGCGCGGTGGAGGCGCCCGCAAGCGCCGCGAGCGCGGCGGCGAGCACGATGAGACGTCGGCTGTTGCGCATTCAGCTAGGACCCCGAGCCCACACGATAGGCCGGTCGGCCCATGGAGTCGTCAGGGACTCCTCAGGATAATTGCAGGCGCGCGCGATGGAAGACCTGTCCTCCCTCCTCGAGCGGATTGAGGCGCTCGTAGCCGGGCGGGACGACGTCGTGCCCGAGCGCCGTCTCGAGCGCATGGAGCACACGCTGACGGACGGCTATGCGCGGGCGCTCGAGCTCGAGGCGGAGAGCGGGCGGATCCAGCGCGAGATCGCGTCGGCCGCCGGGGGCGGAACGGCGAAGGAGCTCCGGACGCTCGCCGGGCGGCTCGCGAAGAACGAGGACGATCTCCGCGGCCTGCGCCGCGAGCTCGCGGCGCTCCGGCGCGCGGTCTACGACGCGAGGGCGGCGGCCGAGGAGCCGGCCCCGCGCGTCAAGGCCGGCCGGCGCCGCTAGCGCTCAGACGATCCCGCTTCGGACCGCGTACACCGCGGCCTGGATGCGGTTGTCGATCTGGAGCTTCATCAGGATGTTCGAGATGTGGTTCTTGACCGTCTTCGGGCTGATGTAGAGCTCCTTCGCGATCTCGGCGTTGTCCTTGCCGACGGCGATCAGCTTGAGGACGTCGAGCTCGCGCTCCGAGAGCTCGGCCCGGACCGGCTTGGCCCGTCCGCCCGCGGTCTGCTGGGCGCGGAGGAGCTGGAGCACCTTCGTCGCGATCTGCGGCGAGATGAGCGACTCGCCCGCGGCCGCCGCGCGGATCCCTGCGATCAGCTCCTGGATGGACGAGTCCTTGAGCAGGTAGCCGCACGCGCCCGCCATGACCGCGTCCACGACGTCGCCGTCGTCGGCCGAGATGGTGAGGACGACGACGCGGGTGCGCGGGGCGAACGCGGCGATCTCGCGGGTCGCGTCGACCCCGGAGATGCCCGGCATGTTGATGTCCATGACGACGACGTCGGGCGCCAGGTCGCGCACGAGGCGCAGCGCGGCGTCGCCCGTCGCGGCCTCGCCGATCACGTGGACGCCCTGCTCGGTGAGGAGGTTCACGAGGCCCGTGCGGAACAGGTCGTGGTCGTCCACCAGGATGACCCGCGGCTGCTCGCCTTCCTTGTGGCCCCGAATCCCCTCGTCGGGCACGGGCTCGGCCCTCACCGACGTCATTGCTCCTCCCTCGCCGTCGTGCCTGATTCTAGTGACGCTCAGTGCAGGGTGATGGTTACGGTGCGCCGGCCCCACGCGAGGGCCTGGGCGACGGTGGGGAACCATAGGTCGATCGTGTGTCCGACGACTGCGCCGCCCGTGTCCGCCGCAACGCCGTCTCCATAGCCCGGGATCGTCATCCGCGTCCCAAGCGGGATCACCGAGGGATCGACGGCGACGACGCCCCAGCCGGTCGGGACGCCCGTGGCGGTCATCCCCTGGATTGCGTAGCCGGTGGAGGAGACCGTCATCTGCGTGCCGGGCGAGGTGTCCGGGGCGACGGATGGGCCGTTCGAGACCGTCTGTGCGCCCCCGCCGAGGCCCGACGCGGTCTCCTGCGCGGCGGACGCCTGGCTCGCGAGCGATGCGACGCGCGACTGGGCGAGGTGCCGCTGGCGGATGAGCGAGGCGAGGTAGGCCCGGCGCTCCTGCTGCGTCGCCCGCAGGGAAGCCGTCGCGCTCGCGGCCTGAGCCACGAGGACGCGCAGCGCCGCCGAGCGCCGGTCGAGCTCATGCACGGCCTCACGCACGTCGACGCGCGCCTGGCGCACCTGCCGGACGACCGCCACGTCCTGGCTCGCGATCCGCTTCATGCTGTCGAGCGTGGAGAGCGCCTCGTCGATGGACTCCGCCCCGAGGACGACGGCGAGCGGATCGGGCTCGCCCTGGACGTAGAGGTCGAGCAGGCGCTGCTCGAGCCGCGTCTGCGCCGCCGCCAGCGTGAGCTTGACCTCTGCGAGCGCGTGCTCGGCCGATTCCCGCTCCCGGGCGACCTCGTCCGAGCGCGCCTGGAGCCGCGCGAGCCGGGCCTCGGAGCGCGCAAGCTCCGACTGGAGCCCGTAAAGCTCGAGCACGACGCCGCGGCTCTTCGAGGCCAGGGCGTCCGCGGACGTGCGGAGACGCTGCGTCTCACGCGTGGTGTCGCCCTGGTTTGCGCGCGCGCCCCCTGCCCCCAAGAGCACCGCAGCCACCGCGAGTGCGACGACGACGAGGCGTTCGGGACACGCGCGGCCTCGTGCAGCCGCTCGCACGGGGCGGCACCCTACCACGCGGAAAAAGGTGCCGTTTGCCACGTTTTCATGCGGTACTCGTTTGCCCTCGTCTGGGGGCCTTGTTAACATCGCCCACCTGTGCCGGCGAGCAGAGCCTCCTGCCCGCCCCACGGGGCTAAGGCGTCGAGAGTCGTAAAGCTGCGGCTCAGCGCCCTTCGTGCAGCGGTTGTCGCCGTTGCGCTCCTGGGGATTTTGCTGACGGCCGCGACTGCGGCCGCGGACACCGTAACCTCGAAACGGGCCGAGGCCGACCGTGTCCTCGGGCAGATCGCGGTGCTCGACGCGAGCGTGGAGAAGGCGGTGGACGCCTACAACGCGGCGCAGATCGAGCTGGACAGCCTGAAGAAGCAGGAGAAGGAGAACCGCTACCACCTCGCGCTCGCCAAGAAGAGCTTCACGCAGGCGCAGAAGACGCTCCAGGCCCGGCTCGTCACGCTGTATACGACCGGCGAGACCACGACGCTAGAGGTGATCCTCGGCGCCACGAGCCTCGACGACCTTCTGAACCGCGCGGACACGGTCACGCGCGTCTCGGCCGCGGACACCCGGATCGTGAAGGAGCTCGTCCGCGCCAAGACGTCCATGAAGCGGATGGAGAAGCAGCTCGCCGCGCAGAGCAGCCGCCAGGCGGCCGTCGTCGCCGACCTCGCCGCGCGCAAGCGCGACATCGAGTCGCAGATCTCCGAGCGCCACCGCCTCCTGAACTCCATCAAGAGCGAGATCGCCTCCATCCAGGCGGCCGAGGCGAAGCGCCAGGCCAAACTCCAGGCGCAGGCGGCGCAGGTCGCGGCCTCGCAGGGCTCGTCGTCGAACACGTCCTGGGACCCCGTCGGCTCCGAGGTCACGTCCTCGACGCCTCCGCCCTCCCGCTACGGCGGCGTGGTCGGGGTCGCGATGCGCTACCTCGGTACCCCGTACGTCTGGGGCGGCGCGTCGCCGAGCGGCTTTGACTGCTCCGGCTTCGTCATGTACGTCTACAGCCAGGTCGGCGTCTCGCTCCCGCACAACGCGGCGATGCAGTACGGCTACGGGACGCCCGTCTCGCGCTCCGACCTCCAGGCCGGCGACCTGGTGTTCTTCGACGGACTCGGCCACGTCGGGATCTACGTCGGCGGCGGCTCGTTCATCCACTCGCCGCACACCGGCGACGTCGTGAAGATCTCGAGCCTGTCCGACTCCTGGTACGCGAGCACGTACGTCGGCGCCCGCCGGCTCTAGCTTCCCCCAGCTAGGCCGCGTGCTTGCGCAGCCGGACCGACGTCTCGCCGTTCGTCCGGGAGAAGACCGCCTCGTCCATGAGCGAGACGATCAGCGGCAGGCCGCGTCCGCGCTCGGATGCCGCGATGTCCTCGCGCAGCCGGAACGGGCCGTGGCTCACGACCTCGACCTCGAGGCCGTCGCCGTCGACGCGGATGCGAACCTCGGCGCTGCCCTCGCCGGAGGGATGACGCAGGGCGTTCGCGACCGCCTCGGTGACGGCGAGCCGCACGGCGAACGACGCCTCCCGTGAGAGACCGGCGTCCGTCGCGACGTCGGTGAGCAGGCGCCGCAGGCGTGCAATTGCCACCGGATCGTCCGGCACGTGCAGGTGAATCCGCTCGCCTTTATCGGCGCCGTTCGGCATCTCATGTTTGCGGGTACCCATCGGAGTTCGCGGCAAACGAGGAAGAATCCGGGTGGAGGGATCGCCGGCCGGGCGACGAAAACCGCTCTCCCGCTACGCTCTTGGACATGCGCACGATCTGGAACGGATCCATTTCCTTCGGCCTGGTCACCATCCCGGTGGGCCTCGCCGTGGCGCAGCAGCGAAAGGACGTCTCCTTCCGAACGCTGCACCGCGAATGCGGCACGCCGATCAAGCAGAAGCGCTGGTGCCCGAAGCACGAGCGCGAGGTCGAGGCGGACGAGCTCGTCAAGGGCTGGGAGTTCTCGAAGGGCCAGTTCGTCATGGTCGAGGACTCCGACCTCGAGGCGGTTGCGCTCCAGCGCTCGCACTCGGTCGAGATCGTCAAGTTCGTGCCCGTCGAGGAGGTCGACCCGATCTACTTCGACCGGACGTACTACCTCGCGCCGGCCGACGCGCCTGCGCAGCAGCGCCCTACGCGCTGCTCCTCGCAGCGATGAAGGACACGGGCCTCGGCGCGGTCGGCAAGTTCGTGCTCTGGGGCAAGGAGAACCTCTGCCTCATCCGGCCGCTCGGCGAGTCGCTCGCGCTCGAGACGCTCTTCTTCGCCGAGGACGTGCGGGCGCGGGACGAGATCGACGAGGTCGTCTCCGAGGTCAAGGTGGAGAAGGCCGAGCTCGAGATGGCGAAGCAGCTCGTCGAGTCGCTCTCCGGCGAGTACGACCCGGAGGAGTTCCGGAACGAGTACCGCGACCAGCTGAAGGCGATGCTCGAGGCCAAGCTCGCGGGCGAGGAGATCGTCGCGCCCGAGCCGGCCGAGCCCGCGCAGGTCATCGACCTCATGGACGCGCTCAAGGCGAGCGTCGAGCAGGCGAGCAAGCGCGACGGCGACAAGAAGCCGGCCGCCCGCAAGAAGGCCGCCGCCTCGGGCGGCCGAAAGCGCGCCTCGGCGCGCTCCTAGCCTCGCGGCGGCCTTGACCCGTGCGCCATTTCGGCGCACAGTTGGCGGCCATGCGGAGAGGAGCCGTGCTCGTCGTGCTCGCCGCCTGCGCTTGGACGGCCGCGAGCGTCGCTCCGGCCGGGGCCGTCGCCCCGGCGCCGCCTCCGGCCGCGTGCGGCGCGGCCCCCATCTCCTCGACGTACACCAACCCCGTCGTGGTCCCGATCCCGGACAACTCCACGACCGGTGTCCAGGGCGCGGTCATCGTCTCGGGCAAGACCGGGGTCGTGACGGACGTGGACGTCGACACGAACGTGTCGCACACGTACTCCTCCGACCTCGACATGACGATCACGTCGCCCGCCGGGACGGTCGTGACGCTGACGACCGACAACGGCTTGGACCAGGACAACGTCTTCGCGGGGACGACCTGGGACGACCAGGCCGACCCCGGCAGCCCGATCCCGTACTTCCCGGTGAACCCTGCGCTCGCCACCGATCACACGTACACGAATCTCATCGTCGCGACGCCGCTCGCGCCCGAGGAGGCGCTCGGCGCGTTCAAGGGCGAGAACCCGAACGGGCTCTGGGTGCTGAAGGTGATCGACGACGGGGGCATGGACACCGGCGCGGTGAACTCGTGGGTGCTGCACCTCAGGACGGCGCCGGCGCTCCAGACCGCCTCCTTCCTCAAGGCATCCACCACGGCTGCCGCGGCCGTCCCGGACAACACCCCTGCCGGCGTCGCGAGCACGATCGCGGTCACCGGCGCGCGGCGCTATCTCACGCGGGTCGCGGTCGCGACGAACATCGTGCACACGTTCTCCTCGGACTTGGACGTCACCTTGACGTCGCCCAAGGGGACGGTCGCGACGCTCACGACCGACAACGGCATCGACCGCGACAACGTCTTCACCGGCACGACGTGGTACGACATGGCCGACCCCGCGAGTCCGATTCCCTACACGGGGAACCCCACGCAGGCCGGTGACCACACGTACACGAACCTCGTCGCCGCGACGCCCCTCGCCCCGGAGGAGGCCTTGAGCGTGTTCGACGGCGAGAACCCGAACGGGATCTGGACGCTCAAGGTCGTCGACGACTCGCCGGGCGAGACGGGGATGCTCAACGCGTGGACCCTCACCGGGCTCGCGGCGTGTCCCGGCGTCAACCTGCGGGCCCGCAACGCCTCCGTCCGCGAGGGGAACCGGGGAGGAAAGCTCGTGTCGGTGCGGGTCGTACTCTCGGCCCCCGTGGGCGAGACCGTCACCGTGCACTACAAGACCGCGAACGGCACGGCAAAGGCGGGCAAGGACTACCGGGCGAAGTCGGGTGTGCTCACGTTCGCGCCCGGCCAGCTCTCCAAGACCGTCCGGGTCCGCGTGCTCGGCGACCCTAGGGACGAGCGGATCGAGCGTTCACGCTTCGGCTGAGCAAGCCGGTGGGCGCGACGCTCGCTCGCGCACGCGCCACCGTCGCGATTCGCGACAACGACTGAGCGGCGCTCGGAGGGTTTAGTGCTAGACGCCTCGTCGTCCGGGTGCGATGGGGGGTGCGAGGCAAGGACGCAGACTCGCGTTCGTACCGGAGGTACGGGCGCGACCGAGGACGCCGTCCTCGCGCCATCCAGCGCGGCCGGGCGGCTCAGGCGTTTGCCGCCAAACCCTCCTAGGCCGCTGCGACGCCTCCGGAGCTCGTGGCGGCGAGCTGTGCCTGGAAGAGGAACTTGTCGATCTTGCCGTGGTAGATCGGGATCGACTCCTGCACGCACACGCGAATGACTTCCTCGCGGTCGATGCCGAGCTCCTTCGACAACTCTTCCGGCGTCAGATGGTTCGCCACGGAAAGGCTCCTTTCACTCTCGTCGATGGGCACAAAAAAGCCCGCTGCGTTCACGCAGTCGGGCGAGTGGTGCGACCTCCGCTTGTCGGTGCCTGGCTCATGAGCCGGCGGCCTCCCTGTCCATGGTCACAGCATAGACACCAGTCCCGGACGAGGCAATCACACCGGGTTCGGCAGATCGACGAACTCCCACTCGACGCCGAACCGCTCCGCGATCTTCTCCGCCAGGAGCTGCACGCCGGACGTCTCCGTGGCGTAGTGGCCCGCCGCGATGAAGTGGATCCCGGCCTCCTTCGCGATCGCCTTCGTCGGCTCGGCCGCCTCGCCGGTCAGGAAGCAGTCGTAGCCCTCCCGGATCGCGTCCTCGATCTGCCGGGCGGCACCGCCCGAGCAGATCGCCATGCGCTCGATGCGCTCCGGGCCGTAGGAGAAGACGAGCGGCATGCGGCCGACGACCTCGTGGACGCGCGCTCCGAGCTCCGCGACGTCGCGCGGCTCGGCGAGCGGCCCGCCCCAGCCGACGTCGGCGAAGCGGCGCTCCGGCTCGACCCCGAGCTCGCGGCAGAGGTAGGCGTTGTTGCCGACCTCGGGATGCGCGTCGAGGGCGAGGTGGTAGGCGAGGAGCGTCGCGTCCGCGTCGAAGAGCGCGCGCAGCCGCTCCCGCATGCGCGGGCCGACGACGCGGTCGTCGCGCTCCCAGAAGAGGCCGTGGTGGACGAGGACGATCTGCGCGCCGCGCTCGGCGGCGCGCTCGAAGAGCTCGCGCGACGCCGACACGCCGCAGACGACCCGAGTGACCTCGTCCGCGCCCGCGACCTGGAGCCCGATCGGCCCGTAGTCGGGGTAGGAGGCGACGTCGAGAAGCTCGTCGCAGAAGGCGATGATCTCGTCCCGGCTCGCGATTGCGCTAGCCTATTCCGGCCTCGGGGTGTGGCGCAGCCTGGTAGCGCGCGCCGTTCGGGTCGGCGAGGTCCCCGGTTCGAATCCGGGCACCCCGATTAGCCGCGCGTAGGGGTCTACGCGCGTCCTGCGACGAAGACCGTGTGCACGACCGCCGTGCACTGGTCTTCGACGTAGTCGAGCCCGGCGGACTCGGCGATCTCACGGCACTCGGCCGAGACGAGGCCCTGCTGGAGCCACACGGCCTTCGCGCCGACCGCGACGGCCTCGCGGGTGACGTCCGCGCACGCATCGATGCGGCGGAAGACGTCCACGAGGTCGATCGGCTCGTCGATCTCGGCGAGCGACGCGACCGCCGGGATGCCGAGCACCTCGCGCACCGCGGGCCGCACGGGGATCACGCGGTAGCCGGCGTCGAGCAGGTAGCGCATGACGCTGTTCGAGGGCCGGGCCGGGTTCGGCGACGCGCCGACGAGCGCGATCGTGCGCGTGTCCGCGAGGATCTCGGCAGGGGTCCGGGCCACGCGGCAAGGCTATCCTCAGGGGCATGTCCGACCGGCTGCGTGTCGCGTGCGTCCAGATGTGCGCCGGCACCGTGAAGGCGGACAACCTCGCGACCGCGGAGCGCCTCGTGGCGCGGGCGGCCGCGAGCGGCGCCGACCTCGTCGTCCTCCCGGAGAAGTGGAACGCGATCGGCTCCGTGGACACGCTGCGCGCGAACGCCGAGCCGCTCGAGGGCGAGTCCGTGCAGGCGCTCTCCGGCTGGGCGCGCGAGCACGGGATCACCATTGTCGGCGGCTCGATCACCGAGATCCGCGAGGGGCGCGACAAGCTCTCGAACACCTGCGTCGTCCTCGATCCGGACGGCGAGCTCGTCGCGACCTACCGCAAGATCCACATGTTCGACGTCGAGGTCGGCGGCCACGTCTACCGCGAATCGGAGGCCGAGGAGGCCGGGGACGAGACCACGGTCTGCACGTCGGAGGGCTGGAAGCTCGGGCTCACCGTCTGCTACGACCTCCGCTTCCCCGAGCTCTACCGGATCCTCGCGCTCGACGGCGCCGAGGTGATCGCGGTTCCGGCGGCGTTCACGCTCTACACGGGCCGCGACCACTGGGAGGTGCTCCTCCGCGCCCGCGCGATCGAGAACCAGTGCTTCGTGGTCGCGGCGAACATGTGGGGGACGCACGAGGGCGGCAAGGAGAGCTGGGGCCATTCGATGATCGTCGACCCCTGGGGCGTCGTCCTGGCCGAGGCGCCGGACGAGGACTCGGTCATCGCGGCCGACCTCGACCGCGCCGTGCTCGAGCGCGTCCGCCGCGAACTGCCCTCGCTCGCGAACCGGCAGCCGGGCGCCTACCGCGGGCTCGCCGAAGGAGCGCGTGTCGGCTGACCCCGGCCTGCGGGCCGTGCTCCTCGACGTCGACTTCACCCTGGCCAGGCCCGGCCCGCTGCTCGGCGCAGACGGCTACGGCGACGCGGCCGCGCAGTACGGCATCGAGCTCGAACCCGCCCGCTACGACGAGGCGAGGCTCGCCGCCTTCCGGGACGTCGAACGGCATCCCGAGCTCGATCACGACGAGGAGATCTGGGTGCGCTTCACGGAGGACGTCCTGCGCGGCATGGGCGGCGAGGGCCCGCGCGTCCGCGACGCCGCGCTCGAGATCCTGCGCGGCTGGGAGCGGCACGAGAACTTCGAGCTCTACGACGACGTGCTTCCGGCGATCGCGGAGCTGCGCGCCCACGGGCTCGTCATCGGGCTCGTGTCGAACGCGAGCCGCGATCTCGAGCAGTTCTCGCGCCACCACGGGCTGGACGTGGACGCGTGGATCTCCTCCGGGAGCCACGGCAAGGTGAAGCCGAGCCCGACGATCTTTCGCGCCGTGCTCGAGCTCCTCGACGTGCGGCCCGAGGAGGCGGCGATGGTGGGCGACCAGCCTGCCGACGACGTGGACGGCGCCCGCGCGATCGGCATGCGGGCGTTCCTGCTCGACCGCGAGGGCCGCTACCCGGAGCGGGACGACACGCTTCCGTCCCTGGCCGCGCTCCCCGCCGCGCTCGGGCTTAACGAACCCCTTTCGAAACGAAGCCTTGAGCCGCCTGGCCGCGCTGGACGCCGCGAGGACGGCGTCCTCGGTCGCGCCCGTAGCCTCCGGCTACGAACGCGACACTGCGTCCTTGCCTCGCAACGCCCATCGCACCCAGGCAACGAAGCGTCATTCCGAAAGGGGTTCTCACAGGCACGGGTTCGCGCCGGGCTTCGTGAGCCCGAAGCCCCAGAGCCGCCCGTCGTACAGGTAGTAGACGGTCGAGGCGGTCTTCCCCTCGGCGAGGAGCGCGTCGTAGCCGTCGCAGAGCCGCTCGTCGTTCAGGACGAGCTTCGCATCCACCTCGGCCTCGCGCGCGCCGAGGGCGAGCCCGTCCGCCGAGCGCCAGCCGTCCGGGCTCCAGACCGTGAAGACGTGCGAGACGCGGCCGCCGTCGAAGACGACGCCCGCACCCTGGGCGACGAACTTCTCGTAGTTGAAGTACCAGGTCGTCTGCGGACAGTCGCGGCAGACCCCGTGACGCGAGCCCCAGACGCGGAGCACGTCCGCCTTGGTCATCCCGACGGAGACCCCGCCGAGCGACCGGCCGGGGACGAGCAGCCCCTTGGCGGGCGGCGCAGAGGCGGCAGGGGCGACCGCGAGCACGGCCACGAGAGCCACGGCCGCGAGAGGCCCCACGAACCGCCGCTTGTGTTGCATTACCCGCACGCGGGCGCTCCCATGAACACAACGAACGGCGGCCTCAAGACGCGTCAATGATGCAACACAAACCCAGGTTCGTGGTGCCCGAGACGGACGTGGCCGTAAGGCGGGCTAGCGCGCGAGGAGCGCCGGGCCCCACGCGGCCATCGGCGAGACCTCGCCGTCGCGGCCGTTCAGGTTCCGGTAGCCGAGGGCGTGCTCGGCCTGCATCATCTTGTGGATCTGCGTCGTGCCCTCGTAGATGATCGGGGCGCGCGCGTTGCGGAAATGGCGCTCGATCCCGTACTCGGCCGAGTAGCCGTAGGCGCCGTGCACCTGGATCGCGAGGTGCGCCGCCCGGAACGCCGACTCCGTCGCATGCCACTTCGCGAGGCTCGTCTCGCGCGTGTTGCGGACGCCCTTGTCCTTGAGCCACGCGGCCTGCATGCAGAGGAGCTTCGACGTCTCGTAGCCGAGCACCATCTCCGAGATCATGTCCTGGACGAACTGGTACTTGCCGATCGGCTTCCCGAACGTCTCGCGCTCGCGTGCGTAGGCGACCGAGGCCTCGAGGCAGGCGCGGATGACCCCGCAGGCGCCGGCGGCCACGGTGAAGCGGCCCTGGTCGAGGCCGTACATGGCGATCTCGAACCCCTGGCCCTCCTCGCCGATCAGGTTCTCGGCCGGGATCTCGACGTTCTCGAAGAAGAGCTCGCCCGTCGAGCCGGCCCAGATCCCGAGCTTGTGCTCGGTGTCCGCCGCCGTGAACCCGTCCATGCCCTTCTCGAGGACGAACGCGGAGATCCCCTTGTGCGCGGCGGCCGGGTCCGTCTTCGCGAAGACGAGCGCGTGGTCGGCGACCGTCGCGTACGAGATCCAGTTCTTCGAGCCGTTCAGGACGTACGTGTCGCCCTTTCGGATCGCGGTCGTCTTCATCGCCGCGACGTCGGAGCCGGCCGCGGGCTCGGTCAGCCCGAAGCACGCCAGCTTGTCGCCGCGGGCCTGCGGTGCGAGCCAGCGCTCCTTCTGCTCCTCGTCGGCGTAGCGGAGTAGCGAGAGCGAGTTCAGGCCGACGTGGACCGAGATGAGCGTGCGGAACGCGGCCTCGCCGCGCTCGATCTCCTCGCAGACGAGCGCCTCGGAGACGAAGTCGAGGCCCGAGCCGCCGTACTCCTCCGGGATGACCATCCCGAGGAGGCCGAGCTCGGCCATGCCCGCGATCGCGTCCATGTCGAGCCGGTGCTCGATGTCGTTCTCGATCGCGGTCGGAAGGATTCGGTCGTCCACGAACTGCCGGACGGTCGTCTGGATCTCGCGCTGCTCGGGCGTGAGGTCAAAATCCACGCGGCTAGTCTACGGAGGTTGCTGCTCGCGGCGTTCGCCCAAGTGCTCCTCGCGGCGCTCGGTCTCGCGGGCCCGTCGCCTGCCGACCCGGTGGAGGGCATGACGCCGCGGGAGAAGGCCGCGATCGTGGTCGTCTCGGGGCTCCCGGCGCCCGAGGGCGTGGGCGGCGTGCTCGTCCAGCGCTGGAGCCGCGGCATGGCGCGGCCGGCCGACACGCTCGTCTTCGTGGACCAGGAGGGCGGCGATGTGCGAGCGTTCTCCGACCTGTCGCCGGCGGCGCCCGCGCGCTCGTACTCCACCCGCGACCAGGCGTTCGCGGCGGGTCGCGCGACGGCGCGCGGGCTCCGGACCCGAGGCGTCCACGTGGACCTCGCGCCGGTGCTCGACCTCGCGAGCGGGCCGCTCGGCGCGCGCCACTTCCGCGCGCCGGCGCTCGGGCTCGCGTTCGCACGCGGGCTGGCCGCCGGAGGCGCCCTCGGCTGCGCGAAGCACTTCCCGGGCCTCGGCACCGCCGCGCACTCGACGGACACGACCGTCTACGTCCCGGCCCGGCTCGTGCCGCGCGAGCTGCGCGGGTTTCGCCAGGCGGTGCGCGGGGGCATCCCATGCGTCATGACCAGCCACGCGGTGTACAGGGCACTCGGCGCGCGCCGCGCGGTCGTCGAGCCGAAGACGTACCGACTGCTCCGAAGCTGGGGCTTCGACGGAGTCGTCGTCACGGACTCGCTGTCCATCGTGCGGACCGGCCCGTGGGCGGTCCGCTGGGCGCGGCAGGCGCTGCGGGCCGGCGCCGACCTCGTCCTCTACACGAGCGCGGCGCAGGCCCGCCGCGCGATCGAGACGCTCGTGCCGCTCGCGCGGACCGGCGCCCTCGACGAGCACGTCCGCCGTGTCCTCGAGCTGCGGCGGAAGGCCGGGCTCTCCGATTCGTGACGATCGGTCCTTGGTAGAGTCACGCGCTTCTATGCGTGCAGAGGTCGATGTCGGACCGGTGCGCAGGCGCCGCCCTGCACGCCGTCGAATGGCTCGACTTCGCGCGGTCCCGTGGCGGAAGGTCGCGCTCTGGGGCGGAGGGGGCGTCGCGGCGCTGCTCCTCATTGCCGGAGTCGTCTTCGCCGGGAGCTCGTCGCACATCGCCAACGGCGTGACCGTCGCAGGCGAGGACGTCGCCGGGCAGACGCCCGCGCAGGCGGCGGAGACGCTCCAGGCGCGCGCCGCCGAGCTCGCGAACGTCCCCGTGGTCTTCACCGTGGAGGGGAAGCGCTACCCGCTCACGCCGAAGGAGCTCGACGCCGAGGTGGACTGGGAGGCAGTCGCGGCCGAGGCCGGCTCGCGCGGCGAGTGGCCGCTGCCGCTTCGCGGGCTCAAGCGGCTCGAGCTCAGGCTGTTCGGCTCCGACGTCGAGCCCGCCGCGAGCGTCTTCGAGCCCCGGCTCGCCAAGGAGCTCGACCGCATGGGCGCGCAGGTGGATCGGCCCGGGCGCCAGGCGGCGATCGTCCTCGCGGGCCTCGAGCCGTCCATCGTCCCGGGCCGTGACGGCCGAACGCTCCACCGGCGCGAGGCGGGCGACCTCGTCGTTCACGCCCTCGCGGGCTTCGAGCGCCGGCCGGTCGCGCTGCCCGTCGTCGTCGCGCATCCCATCGTGGACGCGGACGACCTCGAACCGGTGCTCGCGCAGGTGCGCGCCGCCCTTTCGGCGCCCGTCCGCTTCGTGTGGAAGGACGCGAGCTGGATCGTGCGGCCGAACGAGCTCGCCAAGCTCCTCCGCCTGCCGGCCGAAGGGCGCTCGAAGCTCGAGATCGGCGGGCCCTACGCGACGAAGTACCTCGCCGGCGTGGCGCGCGGCGTGAACCGGCTCCCGCGGTCGGCGCACTACCAGATCGGCGACGACGGCGAGCACGTGAAGATCGCGCCGAGCGCACCCGGCCGCGCGCTCAACATCAAGGCGACCGAGCGCGCCCTCCTCGCCGCCGCGCTCTCGACGAGCGACCGGACGGTCGAGCTCGTCGTGGATCCCGTCCAGCCGAAGCTGACGACGGCGAAGGCGCGACGGCTCGGGATCACGCACGTGCTGGCCTCGTACTCGACGCTCTACTCGGGCACGAGCGACCGCATCACGAACCTGAAGCTCGCCGTGAACCTGATCGACGGCACGGTGATCGAGCCGGGCCAGACGTTCTCGTACAACCACGTCGTCGGGCCGCGGACGGCCGCTCGTGGCTTCCGCATCGCGCCGACGATCATGGACGGCGAGTACAAGGACGCGTACGGCGGCGGCGTCTCACAGGTCGCGACCACCGTCTTCAACGCCGCATGGGAGGCCGGGCTCAAGATCACGGCACGGACGGCGCATTCGCTCTACATCAGCCGCTACCCGCTCGGCCGCGACGCGACGGTGAACTACCCCGACGTCGACCTCAAGTTCGTGAACGACACGAACCACGCGATCGTGATGCGCGGATACGTCGGCGACAACGGCATCACGATCGGCGTCCTCGGCGCGCCCACGAACCGCCGCGTCGTGAGCATCCCGGGCGAGATCAAGAAGGACGGCGAGCCCGAGGTCGAGCGCGTGCCCGACCCGACGCTCCACGTGGGCGAGGAGGTCGTCGAGGAGTCGGGCACGCCGCCGCAGTCCGTTCAGGTGCAGCGGATCGTCTACGTGGGCGACAAGGTGCTCTACGACGAGGTCTGGTACACGTCGTGGCTGGACGAGCCGAAGGTGATCCGCGTCGGGACGATTCCTGTCACCGCCCCGCCGCCGGCCCCGCCCCCGGCGCCGCCTCCGCCGGCCACCACTCCGACGGGCACGACGCCCACCGGCACGACACCGACGACGACCGGCCCTCCGGGGCGTCGCTAGCCGGCTTCGGCCGCGGCGATCGCCTCGGCGAGCCAGGCGGGCACGCGCGTCGGGCGCAGCGTGGTCGCATCCACGGTCGCGTGCGACGTCCAGCCGTCGGCGACGAGCCCGGGCGGGTCGCTCAGGCGCTCGATCTCGTACTCGAACCGGAACCGGGCGCCGCGCAGGTCGTTGATGCGCGTGTGAATCCGGAGCCGGTCGTCGAAGCGCGTTGGGAGCAGGTACCGGACGTGCGTCTCGAGCGTCAGCGCCTCGAAGCCCTGGTCGATCATCCCCTGGTAGCCGCCCGCGAAGCGCTCGAGGTAGGCGACGCGCGCGACCTCGTACCAGTTCAGGTACACGGCGTTGTTCGAGATGCCCTGCGCGTCGGTCTCGCTGAAGCGGACGCTGAGATCGGTCGAGAAGGTGAAGTCCGTCACGGCCGGGAACTTTTGCAGCGCGACACCGGTCTGAGCAACCGACCATGTCTCGCACCGCAGGAATTCTCGTCCTCGCCCTCGTCCCGCTCGCCCTGTTCACGGGCTGCTCGGGCTCGGACAGCGGCGGTAGCACAGGAGCTTCAGCGGCCGGGGCGCCGGCAGGGATCGATTACTCGGACGAGGCATCTGCGTCGGCCGGCGGCTCGGGCGAGCCGGTCTCGGACAGCGCGGAGCCGAAGTCGTCCGGCCTCCCCTCGGTGGGATCGAAGATCGTGCGCACGGCGTCGCTCTCGCTCACGGTCCCGCGCGGGGAGTTCGAGGATGCCGTCGCCGAGGCGCGGACGACCGTGACCGGGCTGGGCGGCTTCGTCGCGAGCTCGGAGACGAGGCGCGGCGGTCCCGGAAGGCCGACGCGCGGCTCGTTCGTCGTCCGCGTGCCGGCCGACACCTACGACCGCGCACTTCGGTCGCTCGGACGGCTCGGCCGCGTCGAGGCGCGCGAGGAGCACGGCGACGACAAGGCCGCCGAGTACGTGGACCTCGAGGCCCGCACACGCCATCTCGAGGCCGTCGAGGCCCGGCTGCTTGCGCTCCTCGACCAGGCGCGCACCGTGCAGTCGGCGCTCGCCGTCCAGGCGCAGCTCGACTCGGCGCAGCTCGAGCTCGAGCAGGCGCGCGGGCGGCTCCAGCTCATCGACGACCAGGTCGCCTACGCGACGATCGCGCTCTCCCTGCGCGAGCGGCCCGCCGCGGCGCCGGCCGGCGGCGGGACCTGGGCGGTCGCCGACGCGGCCGTCTCGGGGGCGCGGGCCTTCGTCACGGTCGCCGGCTGGGCGCTCGTCGGGCTCGCCGCGGTCGCGCCCTTCGCACTCCTCGCGCTCGCCGGGTTCTTCGGCTTCCGCGTCGCGCGCCGCCGCCTCGCCACGCGGTAGGTCCGTCTGCAAGCTCGGCACCCTGGGTATCGTCCTCGGGAACCGAGAGGGAGGACGCAGATGGCGAACGAAAAGCGTGGCAACGAGGGCAGCACCCTCGGACGCCTGGCCGATCGCGGCGAGGAGGCGGTCACGAAGCTGATCGACGAGCTGGCGAAGAACCCGCGCGTGACGGAGGCGCTCTCGCGCGTCATGGAGATGGCGGGCAAGGCCGACGAGAAGACGCGGAAGGCGGTCGCGAACTCGAGCGGCGCCGCCGCGAGCCAGATCAAGGACCTGCGCACGCGGCTCGAGAAGCTCGAGCAGAAGCTCCAGTCGATGGAGGGCGACGCGACGACGGCGAAGAAGCCGGCCGCCGCGAAGAAGCCGGCCGCCGCGAAGAAGCCCGCCGCCGCCAAGAAGCCCGCCGCGGCCGCGAAGCCGGCCGTCAAGAAGGCCGCTGCCCGGAAGCCGGCCGCGAAGAAGCCGCCGCCGCCCGCCTAGGCCGGGACCCGCAGCCGGATCGCGCGCGGGACGACGTCGAAGACGACCGGCGTCGTGCCGGGCTGCTCGCCGTCGAGAGCGATCGGCAGGCGCTCGTCGGCGTCGATCGCGACGCGCGCGCCCCGCAGCACCTCGATCTTCGGGTGCGAGAGGTGGCGGCCGCGGTAGATCTTCGGGAACGTGGTCACGAAGTCGGCCTTCGTGACGTCGCCGATCAGCATCGTGTCGAAGAGCCCGTCGTCGGGCGCCGCGTCGGGCGTCACGTGCATGCCGCCGCCGGCGTAGGCGCCGATCGTCGCGAGCACCTCGAACATCGGGCCGGCGCGCCGCTCGTCGTCCACGTCGACGCGGATCTCGGCGCTCTTCCAGCGCGCGAACACCGCGAGCGTCGCCCAGAGGAACGAGACGCGGCCGCCGAGCGCCTTCGTCGTCGAGTTCGCCCGGCGCGCGATCGCACCGCTGATCCCGGCGCCGCCGAAGTTCGCGAAGTAGGCCTCGGCCTCGGTGCCGTCCCAGGCCGTGTAGCGGGCATGGCCGAGGTCGATCGCGCGCGCCGTCCCGTGCTGCGCGACCGCGAGTGCCTCGTCGAGCTTGGTTGGAATCTTGAACGTGCGAACGAAGTCCGTGCCCGTGCCGCGCGGAATGATCGCGACCTCGACCTCCGGGTTCGGGTCGCCGCGCATGAGCCCGTTCACGACCTCGTACACCGTGCCGTCGCCGCCGACCGCGACCAGCCTGCGCGCACCGCCGGCGACCGCCTCGGCCGTGAGGTCGGCAAGCTCGCCCGCCCGCGTCGAGATGAGCGCGTCGCCCACGAGCCCGGCCGCCGCAGCGCGATGCGCGATCTCGGGCCAGCGCTTGCCGGTCGTCCCGTTCGCGGACGCCGGGTTCACCAGGAATACGAGGTCGCTCACGGGCCGACCGCTGGCCCATGAGCGTGGGGAGGGAGTGTGGGGGAACCGGGAGGTTCCTCCACTGGGTCAAGGAAGGCGGCACGTGGGGGAAACATGGTTCCCCCCACGGGAGCCGATAGGCGACTCACGGGTGGGTCACCGTCGCGAGCGCGAGCACCGCCAGGCGGTCGACCGCCTCGGCGAGCTCGGCGTCTCCGATCCGTTCGAAGCCGTCCGCGCCGATCGTGTCGCTGACGAGCAGCAGGCACCCGGCCTGCACGCCGCGGAGCGCGCCGAGGGTCAGGATGGCCGCGGCCTCCATCTCGACCGCGAGCATTCCGCGGGCGGCCCAGCGCGCGGCCCGGTCGGCGTCGGGGTCGTAGAAGAGGTCGGTCGTCACCACCGGGCCGACTTGGACGGGCGTACCCAGCGTCTTGGCCGCGTGCACCGCTCCATGGACGAGGTCCCAGTCGGCGGTCGGTGCGTGCGGTTCGCCGCCGGTGAGCGCGGCGGTGGCGCCGTCGTTCGGCGTCGCCGAGAGGACGACGACGATGTCGCCGAGGGCGAGGCTCGGCTGGAGCCCGCCGCAGGTGCCGATCCGGAGCAGGCGCTTGACCCCGAGGCGGACGAGCTCCTCGACGACGATCGACGCCGAGGGCGCGCCCATGCCGGTCGCCTGCACCGAGACGGGCGTTCCCTCGAAGGTGCCCGTGTAGCCGAGGAGCCCGCGCTCGGTGTTCGCCTCACGGACGTCGGCGAGGAACGTCTCCGCGACGGCGCGCGCACGGAGGGGATCGCCCGGAAGGAGGCACGCCTCGGCGTAGTCGCCGGGCTCGGCCCGCACGTGGATCGGCACGCGCGGACTCTACTCGGGCGGCGCCGGTCGGCTCTATGGTCCCCGCGTGGCGCGCCTGGTGCGACGGCCGGACCCCGCGAACATCCTCGACTTCTGCGCCGAGGAGCCGGTCGAGCGCGTCTTCCTCGAGGACGTCGCGCGGCGCGGCCTCGGGCGATTCGCCTCCGTCGAGGAGGACGGCCGGGTGGTCGGGATCTGCCACGTCGGCGCGAACGTCGTCCCGTCCGGCCGGGAGGCGGCGCGCTTCGCCGAGCTCGCGGCGGCGGGTGAGCCGCGCATGCTCGTGGGCGAGGAGGCGGCGGTGACCGAGCTCTGGGACGCGATGCGGCGTTGGATGCCCGCGCCGCTCGACGACCGGCCCGGCCAGCCCGTGTACGTCCTCGACGAGCCGCCGCCACCGGGCGAGAGCGCGATCCGCGCTGCAACGCTCGACGACCTCGGCATCCTCATCCCGGCCGCCGCGGCGGCGTACGAGGAGGAGATCGGGATCGACGCGTATGCGCGTGACCCGGCGCTCTTCGAGTGGCGCACGCGCTCGCAGGTCGAGCAGGGCCGAAGCTGGATCTGGCGCGAGGAGGGGCGCATCCTCTTCAAGGCCGAGGCCTCGGCGTGGACGGGACGCGCCGTCCAGCTCCAGCAGGTCTGGGTCGAGCCCGAGCTTCGCGGCCGAGGCTACGCGCGGCGGGGTCTTGCCGACCTGTGCCGGAACCTGCTCGAGCGGACGCCGACCGTGTGCCTCTTCGTGCGGCCGGAGAACGACCCCGCGATCGCGCTCTACGAGGCGATCGGCATGCAGCGGACGATCGCGTACCGCTCGCTCATCTTCGAGTGAGCCTGTGGAGGAATCGTTCGCCTTCCGGCACGGTCCCGTGACAGACACGCGCGTCTTTCCTCGTTAGCATCGTGGCTGGTTGGGGGTGGGTTGGGAGCCCTAATACACGCGGGTATCAGGAGGTCCCACCCCGATCGGGTGATGGCGCGCCCGGACCGCGTACGTGAAGGTTCGACACGGTTTGCGCGGCATCGGCCTCTCTGCGGCGGCCCTCGTCCTCGCCTTTGCGATCGGCTTCGCCGTGCATGGGGGCGGGAACGCGCGTGCCACGGGCCACACCTGCAGCGCCACCGACAAGCGCTTCATCGCGACGGCGTCCACGAACATGACCGCGCTCGGCATCTGGGCGGACGGGTTCAAGACGGGGGACATCGGCGCGGCCGAGGTGGTCAAGGAGGCCCGCGACGCGGCCAAGCGCGTGGACTACGTGAAGCCGCAGGACCCGTCGCTCAAGCTCTCGCAGCGCCTCATCGGCTCGATGTTCCGGGAGTACGGCCAGGCGATCGCGCTCGCGGCGAAGGCGCGGACGAGCGCCGGCGAGCACATGAACCGCGCCTTCGGCCTCGCCGGGTTCGCGCGCCAGGTGCTCGTGGAGGCGAAGCCCGCGCTCGCGAAGCGCGGCTGCTCGGTCGACCCGCTCCTCTAGGACCTACAATGGCCCCATGGACACGGGGGCCCTTCGCGCGCGTGTCGAGGAGCACATTCGCGCGCACGATCTCCTTCCGTCCGGCGGCGACGTCCTCTGCCTCGTCTCCGGCGGCCCCGACTCGTCGTGCCTCTGGCACGCGCTCGGCGCGCTCGGCTATCGCGTCTCGGCACTCCATGTGAACCACGGCCTACGGGGCGCCGAGTCCGAGGCCGACGCGCGCTACTGCCGCGAGGCCTTCGGCGCCGAGGTCGTGGACGCGCCCGCGAGCACCGCGACCGAGGCCGAGCTCCGTGCCCTCCGCTACGCGATCCACCCCGAGTGCGTGCGCGCGACGGGCCACACCGCCTCCGACCAGGTCGAGACCGTCCTCTACCGCCTTGCCACGAGCGGGACAACCACGGGGATCCGCGTCCGTCGCGACGACCGCGTCGTCCGTCCGCTCCTCACGGTCTGGCGCGACGAGACCGAGGCCTACTGCCGCGTCGAGGGCCTCGAGGTCCGGCGCGACTCGACGAACGACGCGACCGCGCGCGGGCTGATCCGGCGGGAGATCGTCCCCGCGCTCCGGCGCCTCCACCCGGCCGCCGAGCGGAACGTGCTCAGCGCCGCGCGCGAGCCCGCGGTGCTCCCGCGCCCTGTCGAGCGCGCGCTCGTCGAGCTCGTCGCAGCGCCCACCGGCTCGCGACGGGTGGATCTCGGCGCAGGGGTCACGGCCGTCCGCGAGTACGACCGGGTGTGGCTCGAGCAGGCGCCGGTCGCCCTCGACGGGCCGGTCCGCTGGGGCGCCTGGACGCTCACCCCGACCCGCCCCGGGCTCCGCGTCCGAGGGTGGCGCGCGGGGGATCGCCTGGCGAGCCGGCGCAAGAAGGTGCAGGATCTCTTCGTGGACGCGAAGGTGCCGCGGTCGGAGCGCGAGGCCTGGCCGCTCGTCGTGCGCGGCGACGAGGTGGTCGCCGTCCCCGGGATCGCGACGGCCCCGGGCTGGGAGGACGCCGTGGTCGCCGACCGGACCCCCGCATGACC
Source organism: uncultured Actinomycetes bacterium (assembly GCA_963720515.1). Classification (GTDB taxonomy): domain Bacteria; phylum Actinomycetota; class Thermoleophilia; order Gaiellales; family Gaiellaceae. The sequence continues at coordinate 2,424,658 of OY970397.1, forward strand.
GAGCCGCTCGTGCACGTGGCCGACGACCTGGCCGCCGACGTCGAGGAGGTCCTGATCGACGAGGAGACGCTCCTCGCGCGGGTCGCCGAGCTCGGCGCCACCCTGACCGAGGACTACCGCGGCCGCGACCTGCTCCTCGTGGGCGTCCTCAAGGGCGCCGTGTTCTTCATGGCCGACCTCATGCGCAAGATCGAGCTGCCCTGCGAGGTGGACTTCATGGCCATCTCGAGCTACGGCGACGGCGTGGACTCCTCGGGCGTCGTGCGGATCCTCAAGGACCTGGACATCTCGATCGAGGGCCGCAACGTCCTCGTCGTCGAGGACATCGTCGACTCGGGCCTCACGCTCTCCTACCTCGTGCGACTCCTCAAGGCGCGCCGGCCGGCGTCGATCGAGATCTGCGCGCTCCTCGCGAAGCCCGGCCGGAGGGAGAACGAGGTGGCCTGCCGGTACGTCGGCTTCGAGATCCCGAACAAGTTCGTGGTCGGCTACGGGCTCGACTTCGCGGAGCGCTTCCGGAACCTCCCCTACATCGGGGTCCTGCGGCAGGAGCTCGCGGCGGAGGCAGAGAGGTAAACCTCAGGGCGGCTGCGGCCGAATAGCTCATTGCTACCCTTCCCCAAAGGAGCCGAGCCGTCTTGAGCCGTCTATTTCGCAGTGCAATCGTTCCGCTGGTCATCATCGCCGCCTTGGTGTGGTTCCTGGGCGAGGCGTTGCTGCCCAACAACGACCAGCGCAGGCACATCGCCTACAGCGAGCTGATCACTGCGGTCCGGACGCATCCCGAGGACGTCCAGAAGGTCCAGTTCGAGCCGAAGACGCGCTCGATCGACGCGCAGATCGGCAACGACAAGGTCAAGACGAACTACCCGAGCGACCAGTCGCAGGCCGACTTCCAGCAGACGCTCCAGGCGAACGACGTCGCGTTCGACTCGAAGGGCACGGGCCAGTCCGCGTGGTGGTCGATCCTCACGTGGGTCCTGCCGTTCGTCCTCTTCTTCGGCTTCTGGATCTTCCTCATGAACCAGGTGCAGGGCGGCGGCTCCAAGGTGATGAGCTTCGGGAAGAGCCGTGCCAAGCGCATGGCGCCCGACTCGCCGAAGATCACGTTCAAGGACGTGGCCGGCGTGGACGAGGCCGTCGAGGAGCTCCAGGAGATCAAGGAGTTCCTCGAGAACCCGAAGAAGTTCCAGGCGCTCGGCGCGCGGATCCCCAAGGGCGTGCTGCTCTACGGGCCGCCCGGCACCGGCAAGACGCTTCTCGCGCGCTCCGTCGCGGGTGAAGCGGGCGTCCCGTTCTTCTCCATCTCCGGCTCGGACTTCGTCGAGATGTTCGTCGGCGTCGGCGCCTCGCGCGTGCGCGACCTCTTCGAGCAGGCCAAGCAGGCGAGCCCCTGCATCATCTTCATGGACGAGATCGACGCCGTCGGACGGCACCGCGGCGCGGGTCTCGGCGGCGGCCACGACGAGCGCGAGCAGACGCTGAACCAGCTGCTCGTCGAGATGGACGGCTTCACGATGACGGACAACATCATCCTGATCGCCGCCACGAACCGGCCCGACATCCTCGACCCGGCGCTCCTCCGGCCCGGCCGCTTCGACCGGCAGATCGTCGTCGACCGGCCCGACCGGAACGGCCGCCGCAAGATCCTCGAGGTGCACACGAAGGGCAAGCCGATCGCGCCCGACATCGATCTCGACACGCTCGCGGCCGGCACGCCCGGGTTCACCGGCGCCGACCTCGCGAACCTCGTGAACGAGGCCGCGCTCCTCGCAGCGCGCCGCGGTCGCAAGACGATCGGCGAGCACGAGCTCGAGGAAGGGATCATGCGCGTCATCGCCGGCCCGGAGAAGAAGACGCGCCTCCTCTCCGAGCACGAGCGCAAGGTGACCGCCTACCACGAGATGGGCCACGCCCTCGTCGGCCACTACCTGCCGAACTGCGACGACGTCCACAAGGTCTCGATCATCAGCCGCGGCCAGGCGCTCGGCTACACGATCTCGCTCCCGTCCGAGGACCGGTTCCTGCAGACGCGCTCCGCGCTCATGGACTCGATGGCCATGACGCTCGGCGGCCGCGCGGCAGAGGAGCTCGTGTTCCAGGAGGTCACGACCGGCGCCGCGAACGACCTCGAGAAGGTCACCTCGACGGCGAAGCACATGATCATGCGCTACGGCATGAGCGAGAAGCTCGGCCCGCGCGTCCTCGGCCGGAACCACGACATGCCGTTCCTCGGCCGCGACATGGGCGCCGAGCCGGACTACTCCGAGGAGATCGCGCGCGAGATCGACGACGAGATCCGCCGCGTCATCGAGGAGGCGCACGACCGCGCCGTCTCGGTCCTCAAGGAGCACATGGCCGAGCTGCACCAGATCACCGAGCTCCTGATCGAGCGCGAGACGATCGACAAGGATCAGTTCGAGCGCCTGCTCGCCGGCGAGTCGCCCGACAGCGTCTTCGCCGATCCCGCGCCGACGCCGGAGCCCGAGAAGGAGCCCGAGCGCAAGCCGCGCACGGATCCGAAGCCGCGCCCGTTCCCGCTGCCGGGCGCGACGATGCAGCCGCCGGAGCCCGAAGGCGCGAAGTAGGTCCCGCGCGTCCTACGATGGACGCGTGACCCCGCTCGAGACGCGCTTTCCCCGCCCCGCGGTCGTCGGGATCGTCAACGTCACACCCGACTCGTTCTCCGACGGAGGCGTGCACTTCGCCGTGGAGGACGCCGTCGCCGGCGCGCGGCGCATGGCGGCCGAGGGCGCGGCGCTCGTGGACGTCGGCGGGGAGTCCACGCGGCCCGGCTCCGAGGGGATCACCCTCGACGAGGAGCTCCGCCGCGTCGAGCCGGTCCTCGCGGAGATCGCGGACGAGCTGCCCGTCTCGATCGACACCGCCAAGGCCGAGGTCGCGCGCCGCGCGCTCGCGGCAGGCGCGGTCATGGTCAACGACGTCACCGCGCTCCGGGCCGACCCCGAGCTCGCCGGCGTCGTCGGGGACTCGGGCGCCTACCTCTGCCTCATGCACATGCTCGGCGAGCCGCGCACGATGCAGGACGACCCGCGCTACGAGGACGTCGTCGCGGACGTGGCCGCGTTCCTCGAGGAGCGCCTCGCGTTCGCCGTCGCGCAGGGGATCCCGGAGGAGCGGATCGCGCTCGACCCGGGCATCGGCTTCGGCAAGACGGTCGAGCACAACCTGGAGCTGCTCGCGCGCCTCGACGAGATCGTCGCGCTCGGCCGGCCCGTGCTCGTCGGCGCCTCGCGCAAGCGGTTCCTCGGCCGGGTGCTCGGCGACGAGGACGCGCTCACGGGGCCGGTGAGAGCGAGCGTCGCCGCGAGCCTCGTCGCGTTCGAGCGCGGCGCCTCGCTCTTCCGCGTGCACGACGTCGCGCCGCACGTCCGGGCCTTGGCCGCCGCCGAGGTCGCGGCGTGACGCCCTACGCGATCGAGCTCTTCGGCCTCGAGCTCCGCGGCTTCCACGGCGCCACCGAGGAGGAGCGGGCCCGCGGGCAGCGGTTCCTCTTCGACGTCGAGGCCGAGCTCGACACGCGCGCGACGGAGACCGACGACCTGGCCGACACGGTGGACTACCGCGAGGTCGCGGCCTGCATCCGCGAGGTGTCCGACGCCCGCGCCTACGTGCTGATCGAGGCCCTCGCGGCCGCGTGCGCCGACGCGCTCCTCGAACGCTTCCCGCTCGCGCGCGTGCGGGTCCGCGTCCGCAAGCCCGAGGTCGTGCTCGACCCGCCGGTCGCCTACTCGGCCGCGACGGTCGAACGCCGGTCTAGCTGACCGGTCGCGGTGTAGAAGAACGTCGTGTTGTCGTCGAGCGGGTTGCCCTGGCACGAGTACACGCGGTTGTGCCAGCACGAGAAGCGCGCGCTCCCGTTCGTGAGGACGAGCGTCACGCGCTTCGCCTCGCCGAAGTTCGGCACCGTGATGATCCAGGTCGTCCCGCTCGGGTCGAGCACGGCGGGGTACCGGATGACCGTGCTGCCGTCCAGCGACTCGTAGACGGCCTGCGAGCGCGGCGAGGTCAAGGCGTCCGGCTGCTCGACCGTGAGCGTGAGCGTCGAGGTCGTCCTCGACGCCGCTCCGGCAGGAACGCGTAGTAGTCGTTCGAGAGGTGGGGCATGAGGATGCCCGGGTTCGTGCGCGGAAGCCCGGCCGGCGAGACGAGCTGCGTGGTGGTCGGCACCGGCGTCGGGTAGAGCGTCCCCTCCGTGTAGCCGATCTTCGGCAGGAGGTTCGTCGCGCCGAAGTCGGCGACGAAGTCGGGGAGCGTCACGCCCTTGGCGGCGAGGACGTTCCCGACCGCCTGGATCGAGTAGTCGTCCGGCGCGCCGGGCCGTGCGTCGGCGCGGCGCCAGATGGCGCGCACGACGTCGCGGCCGTACCGCTCGCTCAGGAGCTTGAAGAAGATCCACGAGCCGTACTTGAAGTTCGAGTCGGGGGAGCTGTTGTTGGGGTTGTAGTAGTCGAGCGGGTGCCAGAAGCGCTGCGCGCTGATCGGGCTGCGGCCGAGGTACTGGACGTTGTCGTTCACGTTGTCGAAGACCTCGTCCTCCATCCAGACCGCTGTGCTCTCCATGAACCAGCCGTCCTCGAGCCAGTCGTAGCCGTACTGGACGGCGTGGAAGAACTCGTGCGCGGCGGTGACGCGGAGCGCCGCCTTGCCGTACGCGCCGGCGCGGAACTGCCGCCGGCTGAAGTCGTCGTCCACCACGCAGTAGGCGGAGGCATAGCTCCGGAAGCGCGTGGCCGGGTCGTCGCTCGTGCAGTAGCCGTAGAGGCCGACCGAGCCGAGGTCGGCGACGTAGATGTCGAGCTTCTTCGAGCCGCCGTTGTTCCGCGACGTGATGTCGGAGCGCGGCGCCCGGTAGCCGAACCGGCCGACCTCGGTCGCCCAGACCTGCTGGAAGACCTTGCGGGTCGAGTCGATCCAGTCAGGCACGTGGTTCCGGTTCCCGTCGCGGAGCGCCGGCGCGTCCTGGCCGCGGATCGTCCACCAGTAGCACATGCGCGGGTCGCACACGTGGCGCGACGGGGCGCGATAGTGGCGGAAGGCGTCGCGCTTGTCGGTCGGGCGGGCGAGGATGCGCCGGGCGACCGCGCGCTGGGCGGGGCTGAGCTCGTCCATGCGCGCCGCGAGGTCGCGCAGGAGCTCGGTCGCCTCGCGCGGATCGGCGGAATCGATCTCGCCGTAGAGATGCCGGGCGCGTGCGGGCTCGACCAGCGAGCGGGCGCGCTCGAGCGCGTACTCCGCCTCCGTCAGCTCCCCCGTCTGGAGTGCGCGGGCCAGGCCGTCGTGTCCCGCCGGATGGAGGGCAGGATGGCGCGGCGCCGCCGCAGCGGGGCCGGCGGCGACGAAGAGGCCGGCGAGGACGAGCGCCGAGACGAGCCAGAGTCGTCCAGCGCGGCCGATGGGGAGGAGGCGGGTCAAGGGCGTGTGATCGGGCGTCACCGCGCCCTGATCCCATGGTAGCGACGGATCTCGGATCCTCCCAGAGGGCCCCGACGAACCTTTACGGTGGCCGCGTGCGGGCGTACATCGGGCTCGGCGGAAACCTCGGCGACCGGCGCGCGATGCTCGACGCGGCGGTCGAAGCGCTGCGGCGCGAGCCGGGGATCGAGGTGGTCGCCGTCTCCACCTTCCGCGAGACCGACCCCGTCGGGATAACGGACCAGCCTCGCTTCCTGAACGGCGCTGCGGCGATCGACACCGACCTCGCTCCCCGAGCGCTCCTCGACCGGCTGCTCGCCGTCGAGCGCTCGCTCGGCCGGACACGCGAGGGAGAGCGTTTCGGCCCGCGCACGATCGACCTCGATCTCCTGCTCTACGGCGACGAGACGGTGGACGAGCCGGGGCTCACGGTGCCCCATCCGCGCCTCGCCGAGCGGCCGTTCGCGCTCGAGCCGCTCGTCGAGCTCGACCCCGCTCTCACGCTGCCCGACGGACGCTCCCTCGGGGAGCTCCTCGGGCGGAGCTAGAATCAGGTGCATGTCGCACCTCGATGATCTCGACGAGTTCGAGGCGGACCTCGAGCTTCGCCTGAAGCGCGAGTACACGGCCGTGTTCGGCCTGTTCCGCTACTGCGTCGTCACGCAGGACTCGACGTACCTCTGCAACCGGCTCGACCTCAAGGTGATCCCGCAGACGAGCTACCCGTTCTTCCACCTGACGATGGAGGACGTGTGGGTCTGGGACAAGAACCGTCCGACGCGGATGATCCCGCGCGCCGAGGTCTACACGTCGAGCGACGTGACGATCGAGGAGCTCCGCGGCGAGGGCGAGGAGCCCGCGCTGACGCCCGAGGCGCTCGCCGAGAAGCTCGGCGAGTCGATCACCGGCGAAGACGAGTCCTAGCTCGGCCTCCGGCCCGATGCTGCTCGCCGTCGACGTCGGCAACACGCAGACCGTCCTCGGCCTCTTCGACGGCGAGTCCCTCGTCGCCCACTGGCGGGTGACCACCGAGGCGGAGCGGACCGGCGACGAGCTCGGCGCGCTCATCACGCGGCTCCTCGAGCTTCGCGACCTCGGCTTCGAGGAGGTGGACGCGATGTGCCTCTCGACCACCGTCCCCGCGCTCGTCCGCGAGTACGCCGACTTTGCCGAGCGCTACGCCGACGCGCCGCTCCTCGTGGTCGGGCCAGGGACGAAGACCGGCGTCCCGATCCGCTACGACGATCCGCGCGAGGTCGGGCCCGACCGCGTCGTGAACGCGGTCGCGGCGCGCGAGCGCTACGGCGCGCCGTGCATCGTCGTCGACTTCGGCACCTCCACGAACTTCGACGCCGTCTCCGCCGCGGGGGAGTACGTCGGCGGCGTCCTCGCGCCCGGGATCGAGGTCTCCATGGACGCGCTCTTCGCCCGCGCCGCCCGGCTCACGAAGGTGGACTTCGTGGCGCCCGAGCGCGTCATCGCGACCTCGACGACGGCGGCGCTCCAGTCGGGCGTCGTCTACGGCTTCGCCGGCCAGGTGGACGGGATCGTGGACCGGATCCGCGCCGAGCTCGGCCAGGAGGCCCGCGTGATCGCGACCGGCGGCCTCGCGGATCTCATCGCCCCGCACTCGCGGACGATCGAGCTCGTGGACCCGCTTCTCACCCTCGAGGGCCTGCGGCTCGTGTGGGAGCGAAACCGCGACGGCGCGGGCTAACGGCCCGGCGTCACTTCGTCAGCGACTGCTGCTTGAACGTCGGGCCGGGCTTGCCGTCGACGGCGACCGTGCCGTGGGGCTGGACGACGACCTGGCTCAGCTGCACGCGCGTGAGCGGCGTCGACCAGAGGCCCTCGATCCAGGGCCGGCGCACGAGCATCGAGCGCCCGTAGAAGAGCGGGAGGATCGCCGCGTGCTCGTGTACCCAGAGCCGGTCGATCTCGTGGTAGAGGCGCATCCGCTCGCCCTGCGTCTGGAGCGAGCGCGCCTCGTCGAGCATTCCCTGGATCTCCTCGTCGAGGTAGAACGGCCAGCCGCTCGCGCCGAACAGGCCGCGGAAGAAGCCGTCGGGATCCGGGTAGTCGGCCGTCCACCCGGAGAGCCACATGTGCGCGTCGCCGAGCTGCGACGCCCAGAGGTGGCCCTTCTCCTCGCGCACCGTGACGCGGGCGCCGAGCTCCACGCGCCAGCGCTCGGCGAGGCCCTCGGCCGCCTCGGCCCACTTGGACGAGACGAGGGTTAGCTCGGGGAGGCCCTTGCCGCCGGGGTAGCCGCAGTCGGCGAGGAGCTTGCGCGCGAGCTCGGGGTCGAAGCCGAGGGCGACGCGGTGTGAGTGGCCGGGCATGGCGGGCGGGATCGCGCCGCCCTTCACGGCGGCGGTCATGAGCGCCATTGCCTCGGGCCGGAGCGTCTCCGGGTTGATCGCGTGCGCGAACGCCTTCCGGACGACCTCGTTCGAGAACGGCGCGAGGTTCGGGTTGAAGCCGACGTAGCTGAGGGCGAGCTCCGGCACGAGCTCGACCACCGTGTTCGGGGCGTCCCGGGCGCGCGGGTCGAGGAACTGGAGCACGTCGTACTTGCCGGCCGTCCACTCGTCGATCAGGAGCTCGGGCGCGTTGCGCACGAACTCGATGGCGATCTCCTTCACGTTGCCGCGGTCGCCCGACCAGTACTTGTTGGCGACGAGCAGCGCGCCTTCGGGCCCGTACTCCGCGAGCGTGAACGGTCCGTTGGTCACGAGGTTCTCGGGTCGGGCCCAGTCCTCGCCGAGCTCCTCGACCTTGTGCCGCGGCCGCGGATACGCCCAGGTGGACGCGAGGATGTAGGGGAAGTAGCTGCGCGGCTCGCGCAGGCGCACCTCGATCGTGCGGTCGTCGAGCGCCCTCGCGCTCTCGAGGTCGTCGAGGAGGAACGCGGTGACCGCGCCCTCCTCGCGCAGGCTCTCCCACGCGAAGACGAAGTCGTCGGCCGTGAGCGGCGTGCCGTCGCTCCAGCGCACGCCCTCCTTGAGCCGGAAGAGGTACTCGAGCCCGTCGCTCGAGACGCGCATGTTGTCGGCGATCGCCGGGACGACGTTCAGCTCCTGGTCGACGAGCAGGAGCCCCTGGAAGAGGTGCGAGACGAACTGGCCGCCCTCGGACGTGTAGACGTCGCCGGGCGAGACCTCGTCCGGCGGGATCGCGGCGGTCTCGATCCGCTCGGTCGGCTCGGGCGGCGGCACGTCCTCGACGCGGCAGCAGAACGCCTCGTCGTAGGTCTTCTCCGCCTCCTCGAAGTCGAACGCGAGGTGCTGGGCGAGCGCCATCTTGAAGAGCGTGTCGCGGGCGCGGCGCTCGTCGCCGAGGCGGGCCAGGAACCCGCGCGCCTTCGAGTAGTGCTCGAGCGCCTCCTGGTCGGCGTAGATCCGCCGGGCCGCGTCGCCCGCGGCGAGGAGGTACTCGACGGCGCGCATCGGCTCGTCCGCCTCGCTGAAGTGCCTGGCGAGCTGCTCGTAGACCTCCTCGAGCGAGTCCGCGTGGAGCTCCTCGAGCGCCTCGCCGACGCGAAGGTGCAGCTCCCGGCGGGTCGGCTCGACGAGCGTCGCGTAGGCGACCTCCTGGACGAGCCCGTGGCGGAAGCGGTACTCGGGCGACGGCCGGCGCCGCGTCTCGACGATGAGGTCGAGCCGCTGAAGCTCGAGGAGCGCATGGCCGAGGTCGCCGGCCGGCTCCACCTTCTCGAGCAGCGGCACGCCGAACGTCCGGCCGATGACCGCCGCGAGGCTGAGCGTGTCGCGCGTCCCCGGCTCGAGCCGGTCGAGCCGCGCCTGGAGCGCGCCCTGCACGAGGGCCGGGACGGCGAGCTCGTCGGGATCGACCGCGAGCTCCCAGGAGCCGTTGTCGCGCCGAAGCGCGCCGCGCTCGACGAGGTCGCGAAACGCCTCCTCGAGGAAGAACGGGTTGCCGCCGGCGCGCTCGACGAGGAGCTCGGCGACCGACTCGGGCAGGTCGCCGTCCGCGGCGCCGCCGACGAGCAGCAGGCTCGCGTCGCCCGGCAGTGGCCGGAGCTCGATTTCGCGGTAGCGGTGCGGGTAGAGCTGGCGCGCGCGCTCGCCGAGCTGCCAGGAGCGGTGCTCGCGCTCCGTGCGGTAGAGGAAGAGGAGCGCGACGGCGGCCTCCTCGGTCACCTGGAGGGACTCCTCGAGCAGCTCGAGCGTGGACTCGTCGGCCCAGTGGAGATCCTCGAGGACGACGCAGAGCGGCATCTCCGCGGCGAGCAGGCAGAGCAGCTCGGCGAACGCGTCGAAGGTCTGGTGCTGGAGGCTCTCGCGGTTCAGCTCGCGGATGCGCTCGGCCTCGTCGGGCTCGAGCGTCAGCCCGAGCACGGTCGCGAGGAGCGGGTACGCGTCCTCGGCCTGGTCCTTGAAGAGGCCCGCGGTCTGCGCCTTCAGCTCGAGCCTGACGCGCGTCTCGGGCGTCGAGGCGCCGACGCCGAGCCAGTCGCGCAGGAAGTCGCGGATCGGCGAGTACGGGAAGCTCTGCGCGTACGAGACGGCGCGGCCCTCGACGAACCGCACGACGTCGTTGTACTCCTTGCGGATCTCCGAGACCAGGCGCGTCTTGCCGATGCCGGCCTCGCCCATCACGGAGACGATCACGCCGCGCCCTTCGCGCAGGCCGTCCATCGTGCGCTCGAGCACGGTGAGCTCGAAGTCCCGCCCGACGAGCGGCCCCTCCGGACGGGAGCGCTGGTCCTCGCGCTCGCCGCGCACGCCGTACGTCCGCAGCGTGGCCGCCTTCCCCGCGAGCTCCTTCGCGCCCAGGTCCTCGAGGAGGAAGCAGCTCTCGACCTGCCGCGCGGTGTCGGGGCCGATGGCCACCTCGCCCGGCGCCGCGACCTCCTGGAGGCGGGACGCGACGTTGACGGTGTCGCCCATCGCGTTCAAGCGCTCGGCGATGTCGATGTCGCCGTCGCCCTCGGGGACCACGACCACCGGGCCGGTGTTCACGCCGATCCGGACGGCGAGGTCGACGTCGTAGGCCGAGCGCACCTCCTCGGAGTAGCGCGCGATCGCCCGCTGGATCGCCATGCCGGCGCGGACGGCGCGCTCGGAGTCGTCCTCGTGGGCGACCGGCGCGCCGAAGACGGCGAAGATCTCGTCGCCGACGCGCTGCACGACCGTGCCGTCGTAGCGCCGGATCTGCGCGGTCATGAGCCGCAGCACCTCGTCCATCAGGAACTTGGCGCGCTCGGGCCCGAGGCGCTCTCCGATCCCCGTCGAGTTGACGACGTCGGCGATGAGGACGGAGACGATCCGCCGCTCGCCTGTGACGACCGTTGCCATGTGGGAAGCGTACCGGGGCGCCACCCCAGCCCCGAGGCCCGGATTTACCCGCCCGCGTAGATCGAGACCGGCAGGTCGAGCGTCGTGTGCTCGACCTCCGGGAGCTCTGCGCGGAGGCCGTCGAGCAACTCGGCGGCGCCGGGCGCGGCCGCGAGCAGGCGCTCCTCGACCTCGGCGACCGTCGCGAGCTGGACGAGCTCCTGCTTGAACGGCTTCGGGAACCGCCCGCGGCCGAGGTACCACCCGTAGAACTTCTTCAGGAACCCGGTCGCGCGCTCCTCGCCCATCTCGCGGACGGTGTCCTCGATGAAGAGCAGGAGCTCGGCGACGATCTCCTCGCGCGAGGGCCGGCCGTCCGCGAGGCCGGCGATCTCGCCGACCGTCCACGGGTTCCCCTGCGCGGCCCGGCCGACCATGACCGCCGCGGCGCCGGTCTCGGCCAGGACCGTCTCCGCACGCGCGCGCGACGTGATGTCGCCCGAAGCGATCACGGGGACGTCCACGAGCTCGACCAGCTCCGCGGTGAGGGAGTGGTCGGCCGTGCCCGTGTACATCTGCTTCGCGGAGCGGGGGTGAAGGGTGAGCGCGGCGGCGCCTGCCTCGACCAGCTGCGGCCCGACCGAGAGCGCCGTGCGCGACCCGTTCGCAAGTCCGCGGCGCATCTTCACCGTGACGGGGACGTCCACCGCGTCGGCGACGGCCTCGACGATCGCGCACGCCCGCTCGGGGTCGTCGAGCAGCGTCGCGCCGGCGCCGGTCTTCGTCACCTTGCGGACGGGGCAGCCGAAGTTGATGTCCACGATGTCCGCGCCGGCCTCCTCGACCTGGCGCGCCGCGTCAGCCATGACCGACGGCTCGGCGCCGAAGATCTGCACGGCGAGCGGATGCTCGTCCGCGCCGATGCGCAGGTAGCCGAGCGTCCGCTCGTTGCGGTGCTGGAGCCCCGCGCAGCTGACCATCTCCGAGCACACGAGCCCCGCGCCGAACCTGCGGCCCTGGCGCCGGAACGCCTGGACGCTGACGCCCGCCATTGGCGCGAGCACGATCCGGCTCGGGATCTCGACCGTCCCGATGTGCCAGGGGGTGTCGAGTTTGGCCTGCATAAGGGAGGAAATGGTAGCCGAGGCCCGAAACGGCGACGGTTGACGCGACCGCTATCATTCGCCCGCTCACGGGCGCCCGACCCCGCCCCGTGAGCCGCTTCGAGGGGTCGCGGAAGGATTGCCGTGAAGGACGTACTGCTTACCCCGGAAGGGATGAATCGCCTCCAGGAGGAGCTCGACACCCTGCGCACCGACAAGCGCCGCGAGGTCGCGGAACGCATCGCCCACGCGCGTGAGTTCGGCGACATCGCGGAGAACTCGGAATACGACGACGCGAAGAACGAGCAGGCGATGGTCGAGCAGAAGATCGCCCAGCTCGAGGAGCGCCTCTCGCGCGCGCGGCTGATCGAGAAGGAGGACGTCCCCAAGGGCGTCGTCGCGATCGGTACGCGCGTCCGGCTGCGGGATCTCGACGCGAAGCAGACGATCGAGTACGTGATCGTCGGCTCCGCCGAGGCCAACCCCGCCGAGTCGAAGCTCTCCAACGAGTCGCCCGTCGGCAAGGCGATCATCGGCCGCAAGAAGGGCGAGACGGTCGAGGTCGCCGCGCCGCGCGGCTCCATGAAGTACAAGATCATGGACGTCAAGGCCGCCTGAGCCGCATCCGGCCGCGGCTGCGCCGCGACCATGACGATCTCAGGCGGGTGAGGGTCTGCGGGGTTGTGGCGCTCGGGCTCTTCGTGGGCTGGCGCATCTGGGGTTGAGCGGCCGAGCGAATACACTCGCGCGGCGATGCCGCCCGCTCCGAAGCGCTTCCCCGATCGTGTCGACATTGCCTCCGTGCTCGCGGAGGCGGAGGGGCTCGAGCCCGGAGCCGAGGCGGCCGAGAAGCGGCGCGTCGCCGGGCGGATCATGGGGCGCCGGGGGCACGGGAAGCTCGTCTTCGCCGACCTCGTGGACCGGTCAGGCTCCATCCAGCTCCTGCTCGCGGCCGACCGCGTGGGGGAGGTGGACCTCGACCTCGGGGACATCGTCGGCGCCACCGGTTCGCCCGCGCGCTCGAAGCGCGGCGAGCCCTCGCTCGCGGTGGACGAGCTCGAGCTCCTGGCGAAGACCGCGCGCCGCTGCCGGACACCTACCACGGCCTCGTGGACGCCGAGACCCGCTATCGGAAGCGCTACCTCGACCTGCTCGTCAACGAGGAGACCCGGCGCGACTTCCTCCTCCGAAGCCGGATGGTGTCCGCGCTGCGCCGGCGGCTCGAGGAAGACGGCTTCGTCGAGGTCGAGACGCCGGTCCTCCAGCCGCGCTACGGCGGCGCGTTCGCGGAGCCGTTCGTCACCCATTCGAACGCGCTCGACGCGGACCTCTACCTGCGGATCGCGACCGAGCTCTACCTGAAGCGCCTGATCGTCGGCGGGCTCGAGCGGGTCTTCGAGATCGGCAAGGACTTCCGAAACGAAGGCCTCTCGTACAAGCACCAGCCGGAGTTCACGATGCTCGAGTGGTACGAGGCGTACGCGGACTACGAGGACACGATGGCGCGGATCGAGGACCTCGTGGACGGCGTCGCGAGCGAGGTGCTCGGCGGCACGACCGTCACGTTCCGCGGATCCGAGATCGACCTCGCGAAGCCGTGGAAGCGGATCCGCTTCGTCGAGGCGCTCGAGCACGAGGGCGTGTGGGCCGAGGACGAGAAGGCGCTCCGCACGACCCTCGACGGGCGCGGCGTGGACACGAAGCAGGACAAGACGTGGGCGCAGCTCGTCGACCACGCGCTCAGCCACTTCGTCGAGCCGAGCCTCATCCAGCCGACCATCCTGTACGACTACCCCATCGAGCTCTCGCCCTTCGCGCGCGCGCGCGAAGACGACCCGCGGATCGTCGAGCGCTTCGAGTACTTCATCGGCGGCATGGAGCTCGGCAACGCCTTCACGGAGATCAACTCGGCGGACGAGCAGGCGGAGCGCTTCGGGATGCAGCAGGCCGAGCGGCAGGCGGGGGACGCGACCGCCGAGGAAGGCGACCCGGACTACGTCGAGGCGCTCTCGTACGGCATGCCGCCCACGGGTGGTCTCGGCCTCGGAATCGACCGCCTCGCGATGGTCTTCACGGGCCGGGAGACGATCCGCGACGTGATCCTCTTTCCGGCGCTTCGCGAGCGCTGACCGCGCGGGATCCCTCGATCGAGGGAATTTCGACGCGCCAAAATCGCAAGAGTCCCGCGAATTCCTGGCTCTGCATGCGGGTTTCCACACGGGTGGGCTCGAACCCCGCCAAATGATGCGAACCCGGCGGAAGGGGTTGAAGTTTCACCAAAGTGAGGGAGAGTGAGTCCCTCTGAGGAGGGGTCGGGGCATCACCCCGATTTTTGCGGCACACCACAAGACTCTCAGGCTGCGGCGCCTTTGACGCTGCTGCTGCACGGGTCAGCTGAGGAGGGGAACAACAATGCGGCACGGTTCAGGAGGGGCGCGCCTCAGGAGCGCGGCACTGTTCTTCGGGTTTGTCATCGCGGTCGGCCTGGTCTTCACGACCGGCGCCGTCGCGACGCACGGAACCCCGCAGTTCGAGCTGGAAGGGAACATCGCCGACGATCCGGCGAACCCGGCTCCGGACTGGGCCACCCGGTTCAACGCGGCGGGCGCCTCGCTCGTCGGGCCGTCGTGCGCCCTCGAAGCGGACGACCTGTCCCAGAGCGGCCTCGTCGACCGGACCGTGTTCACCTCCTCGAACAAGAACGACGACCCCATTCCGACCTGGACCTGGGGCACCAACAACAACCCTCCGAAGGACGACCTTGCGAACGTGTACGTCTGCGCGACGACGAACGCCGCCGGCGACACCGTGCTCTACGGCGGGCTCGAGCGCCTCTCCGCCTCCGGCGCGAGCCACGTCGACTACGAGCTCTTCCAGGCGGACGTCGGGCTCGACCACACCCCTCCGTGCCCGGTCGCCACGATCTGCCGGTTCACCGGCAGCCGGACGACCGGTGACCTCATCCTCAGCGTCGACTTCGACAACGGCGGGGCTGTCGGCTCCGTCGAGATCCGCCGGTGGAACGGCTCCTCCTATGTCCGCGTCTCGAGCAGCGGCGCGGGCTGCAACGCCGCGGACACGATGTGCGCCTTCTCGAACACCACCTCGATCTCGACCGGCCCGTGGCAGAGCTACGACGACCACGCGGCGCCGATCACGACGCTCATCCCGAACCAGTTCACCGAGTTCGGCGTGAACCTCACTGCGATCCTCGGCGCGGCGGCCGTCCCGTGCTCCTCGACGGCGCTCGTGAAGACCCGGAGCTCGCCCTCGTTCTCGTCGACGCTCATGGACTTCTCGGCGGCGACGTTCCGGACGTGCCCGACGAAGAGCGGCACGAAGTTCCACGACCTCGACGGCGACGGCGTGAGGGACGCGGGCGAGCCCGGCCTCCCCGGCTGGACCATCCGCGCCTTCAAGGACACGAACGCGAACGGCGCGCTCGACGCGTCCGAGTTCGCGGCGGGCCCGACGGCCTCCGCGGTGACGAACGCGAGCGGCGACTACGTCATGACGTTCCCGACCGGCCGCTACCTCGTCTGCGAGGTCCTGCAGGCGAGCTGGAACCAGTCCTTCCCGGCGCTGGCCGCAGGTAGCGGGAGCTGTAGCGCAGGCGCGAGCCTCGCGCCGCGCGGCTGGGCGATCAACCTGCCCACGATCATCGACGACACCGGAAACGACTTCGGGAACTACCAGCAGGCGACGAAGACCGGCGTCAAGTTCCTCGACTCGAACGCGAACGGCGTCAAGGACGCCGGCGAGGCCGGCCTGTCCGGCTGGACCATCAACGCGTTCGTCGACGTGAACGGCAACGGCGTGAAGGACGCGGCCGACACGACCATCGCGGCGACGACGGCCACGGGCGCGGGCGGCACGTACACGCTCAGCCTCGCGCCGGGCAAGTACATCGTCTGCGAGGTCCAGCAGGCCGGCTGGACGCAGTCGTTCCCGACCGGGAGCGCGTGCGGCGCCGGCGCCGGCGGCTGGGGGATCACCCTCACCTCCGGGCCAGCTCGACTCGAACAACGACTTCGGGAACTTCCAGGGCGCCACGAAGACCGGCGTCAAGTTCGAGGACCTGAACGCGAACACGATCAAGGACGCCGGCGAGCCCGGCCTCCCCGGCTGGACGATCAACGCGTTCGCCGACACGAACGCCAACGGCATCGCCGATCCCGGCGAGTCGATCGTCGCGTCGAACGTGACGAACGCGAGCGGCGTCTACACGCTGAACCTGCCCCCGGGCAAGTACGTCATCTGCGAGACGCAGCAGGCCGGCTGGTTCCAGTCCTGGCCCGCGAACACGATCTGCGGCGTGAACGCCGGCGGCTGGGCGATCACGCTCGCGTCCGGCGACCTCGACTCCGGCAACGACTTCGGCAACTACCGCAACGCGACCAAGTCCGGCGTGAAGTTCGAGGACCTCGACGCCGACGGCGTGAAGGACGCGGGCGAGCCCGGCCTCTCCGGCTGGACGATCAACGCCTTCGCCGACACGAACTCGAACGGCATCAAGGACGCGGGCGAGACGACGATCGCCGGCAGCGGCGTGACGAACGGGAGCGGCGCGTACTCGATCAGCCTCAAGCCGGGCCGCTATGTGGTCTGCGAGGTGCAGCAGGCCGGCTGGAACCAGTCGTTCCCGTCGGGCACCGTCTGCGGCCCGACCGCGGCCGGCTACGGGATCAGCCTGATCTCGAACCAGGTCGACTCGGACAACGACTTCGGCAACTGGCGCGCGGCGACCAAGTCGGGCGTCAAGTTCAACGACCTGAACGCGAACGGCGTGAAGAACGCCGGCGAGCCCGGCCTCCCCGGCTGGACGATCCAGGCGTTCGTGGACACGAACCTGAACGGCACGCGCGACGCGGGCGAGAACACGGTCGCCGCGAGCACGGTCACCGGCGCGGGCGGCGCGTACTCGATGAGCCTCTCGCCGGGCAGGTACATCGTCTGCGAGACGCTCCAGGCGACGTGGTTCCAGTCGTTCCCGGCGAACACCGCGTGCGGTGCGACGGCCGGCGGCTGGGGCATCACGCTGACCTCGGGCCAGCTCGACGACAACAACGACTTCGGGAACTACCAGCGCGCGACGAAGACCGGCATGAAGTTCGACGACCTCAACGCCGACGGCGCGAAGGACGCGGGCGAGCCCGGTCTGCCCGGCTGGGTCATCCGGGCCTACAAGGACGACAACGGCGACGGGATCCTCGGACCGCTCGAGAACACGATCGCCGCGAGCCGACGCGACCAACGCGGGCGGCGTCTACACGCTGGCGCTCGACCCGGGCAAGTACATCGTCTGCGAGGTGCAGCAGGCGGGCTGGATCCAGTCCTACCCGGCGAACGAGGTCTGCGGCTCCGGCGGTGGGCGATCACGCTCATCTCCGGGCAGATCGACTCGGACAACGACTTCGGCAACTACCGCAACGCGACGAAGTCGGGCATGAAGTTCGAGGACCTGAACGCGAACGGCGCGAAGGACGCAGGCGAGCCCGGCCTCGCCGGCTGGACGATCAACGCGTTCGCCGACCTGAACGGAAACGGCACGCTCGACGTGCCGGTCGAGCTCATCCCGGGCCCGGTCAACTCGGTCGTGACCGACGCGACCGGCGCGTACTCGATGAGCCTCAAGCCGGGCAAGTACGTGGTCTGCGAGCTCCTGAAGCCGCTGTGGATCCAGTCCTTCCCGGCCGGCAACGCGTGCGGTCCGCTCGGAGCCGGCTACGGGATCACGCTGATCTCCGGGCAGGTGGACTCGGACAACGACTTCGGCAACTACCAGAAGGCCACGAAGACGGGCATGAAGTTCGACGACCTGAACGCCAACGGCGTGAAGGACGCGGGCGAGCCCGGCCTCGGCGGCTGGCTAATCCGGGCGTTCAAGGACGAGAACGGCAACGGCGCGCTTGATCCGCTCGAGATCACGATCGCCGCGTCTGACATCACCGCCGCGAACGGCACCTACTCGCTGCTCCTCGACCCCGGCAAGTACATCGTCTGCGAGGTCCAGCAGCCGACGTGGATCCAGTCGTTCCCGTCGAACGCCGTGTGCGGCGGCGCGGGCGGCTGGGCGATCACGCTCATCTCGGGCCAGCGCGACGTGGACAACGACTTCGGCAACTACCGCAACGCGCAGAAGCTCGGGACGAAGTTCGACGACCTGAACGCCAACGGCCAGAAGGACGCTGGTGAGCCCGGCCTCGGCGGCTGGACGATCAACGCCTTCGCCGACGACAACGGCAACGGGCTGCTCGAGCCGACCGAGACGACCGTCGCGGCGACCGGCATCACCAACGCCGCGGGCGATTACACGCTCACGCTCAAGCCGGGCAAGTACATCGTCTGCGAGGTCCAGCAGCCGACGTGGATCCAGTCGTTCCCGTCGAACGCCGTGTGCGGCGGCGCGGGCGGCTGGGCGATCACGCTCCAGTCGGGCGAGACCGACCGTGACAACAACTTCGGCAACTACCGCCGGGCGACGAAGACCGGCATGAAATTCGACGACCTGAACGCCGAACGGCGTCGAAGGACGCGGGCGAGCCCGGTCTCCCCGGCTGGTCGATCCTCGCGTTCTCCGACCTGAACGGGAACGGCCAGTTCGACGGCGGCGAGCCGATCGCGGCTTCCGACGTCACGAACGCGGCCGGCGTCTACTCGCTCAGCCTCATCCCGGGCAAGTACGTGGTCTGCGAGATCCACCAGGGCGGCTGGATCCAGTCGTACCCGGTGAACGAGGTCTGCGTCGGCTCCGGCGGGTGGGCGATCACGCTCATCTCCGGGCAGCTCGACTCGGACAACGACTTCGGGAACTACCGCAACGCGACGAAGTCCGGCGTCAAGTTCGAGGACCTGAACGCGAACGGCGTCAAGGACGCCGGTGAGCCCGGCCTTCCCGGCTGGACGATCCGCGCCTACGCCGACGAGAACGGCAACCAGATCCTCGACCCGCTCGAGACCACCATCGTCAACTCGGCGGTCACGGGTGCCGGCGGGGCGTACTCCATGAGCCTCAAGCCCGGCAAGTACGTCGTGTGCGAGGTCCCGCAGGCCGGCTGGATCCAGTCCTTCCCGGCGGGCACTGCGTGCGACGGCCTCGGCGCCGGCTACGGGATCACGCTGATCTCGGGCCAGCAGGACACGGACAACGACTTCGGCAACTACCGCAACGCTACGAAGACCGGCATGAAGTTCGACGACCTGAACGCCAACGGCCTGAAGGACCTCGGCGAGCCGGGTCTCAACGGCTGGACGATCGAGGCGTACTCGGACGTGAACGGCAACGGCTCGAAGGACGCGGGAGACACCCTCTCCGCATCGGCGACGACCGATCCGACGGGTGCGTACTCGCTGACGCTGAAGCCCGGCAAGTACGTGGTGTGCGAGGTGCAGCAGCCGACGTGGATCCAGTCCTTCCCGGCCGGAGCCGCGTGCGGGCCCACCTCGGGCGGCCACGCGATCACGCTCATCTCGGGCGAGCTCGACTCGGGCAACGACTTCGGCAACTTCCGCGCGGCGTCGAAGCTCGGGACGAAGTTCAACGACCTGAACGGCAACGGCGCGCGTGACGCGGGCGAGCCCGGCCTTCCCGGCTGGGTCATCAACGCCTACGTCGACACGAACGGCAACGGCACGCTCGACGCGGGCGAGACGACGATCGCCGACACGGACACGACGGACGCTTCGGGCGACTACAGCCTCACGGTCATCCCCGGCAAGTACGTCGTGTGCGAGGTGCAGCAGGCGACGTGGATCCAGTCCTTCCCGGCGAACACGGCCTGCGGCCCGACGGCCGGCGGCTGGGGCATCACGCTCGCGTCGGGCGAGACCGACCGCGGCAACGACTTCGGCAACTACCAGAAGGCCACGAAGACCGGCATGAAGTTCGACGACCTGAACGCCGACGGCAAGAAGGACGCGGGCGAGCCGGGTCTCCCGGGCTGGGTCATCAAGGCCTTCAAGGACGACAACGGCAACGGCGTCCTCGACGCGGGCGAGACCACGGTCGCGGGCACCGACACGACGAACGCCTCGGGCGTCTACTCGATCATCCTCGACCCGGGCAAGTACGTCGTGTGCGAGGTGCAGCAGGCCGGCTGGATCCAGTCGTACCCCTCGAACGAGGCGTGCGGCGGGCCCGGCGGCTGGGGCATCACGCTCACCTCGGGCCAGCTCGACTCGGACAACGACTTCGGGAACTACCGCAACGCGACGAAGTCCGGCATGAAGTTCGAGGACATGAACGCGAACGGCGCGAAGGACGCGGGCGAGCCCGGCCTCTCCGGCTGGACGATCCAGGCGTACAACGACGTCAACGGCGACGGGTCGAAGGACGCGGGAGACACCCTCGCCGCGACGACGGCGACCGATGGGGCCGGCGCGTACTCGATGAGCCTCACGCCCGGCAAGTACGTGGTGTGCGAGGTGCAGCAGGCGGGCTGGATCCAGTCCTTCCCGTCGGGCACCGCGTGCGGCGCGAGTGCCGCGGGCTACGGCATCACGCTGACCTCGGGCCAGGAGGACATCGGCAACGACTTCGGCAACTACCGGAAGGCGACCAAGACCGGCATGAAGTTCGACGACCTGAACGCCGACGGCGTGAAGGACGCGGGCGAGCCGGGCCTCTCGGGCTGGGTCATCCGGGCCTACAAGGACACGAACGGGAACGGCACCCTGGACGCGGGCGAGACGACCATCGCGGCGAGCGACACGACGAACGCTAGCGGCGTCTACACCCTGATCCTCGATCCGGGCCAGTACGTCGTCTGCGAGGTGGCCCAGGTCGGCTGGACGCAGTCGAAGCCGACCGGCACCGCCTGCTCGGCCATCGCGGCCCTCGCGCCCGGCGGCTGGGCGATCACGCTCACGTCGAACCAGCTCGACTCGGACAACGACTTCGGCAACTGGCGGACGGCCACGAAGTCAGGGACGAAGTTCAACGACCTGAACGCGAACGGCGTGAAGGACGCGGGCGAGCCCGGCCTTCCCGGCTTCACGATCTACGTCGACTACAACGACAACGAGCTGCGCCCGATGCCGAACGAGCCCAAGGCCGTCTCGGCCGCCGACGGCTCGTACCTCATCGCGGACGTGAACCCCGGGACGTACAACGTGCGCGAGGTGCAGCAGGACGGTTGGATCTGCTCCTACCCGAGCCCGTGCTTCCACCACGAGACGTTCACGTCGGGCGCCCAGGTGACGGACAACAACTTCGGCAACTACCAGAACGCCACGAAGTCCGGCGTGAAGTTCGAGGACATGAACGCGAACGGCGCGAAGGACGCGGGCGAGCCCGGCCTCTCCGGCTGGACGATCCAGGCCTTCGTGGACGCGAACGGCAACGGCACGAAGGAGGCCGGTGAGACCACCGTCGCCAACTCGGCCGTGACGAACGCGTCGGGCGCGTACTCCATGAGCCTCACGCCCGGCAAGTACGTGGTGTGCGAGGTGCTCCAGGCGGGCTGGAACCAGTCCTTCCCTGCAGGCACCGCATGCGGTGCCGGTGGAGCCGGCTACGGGATCACCCTGACCTCGGGCCAGGTGGACTCTGACAACGACTTCGGGAACTACCGCAACGCGACGAAGTCGGGCGTCAAGTTCGAGGACGTGAACGCCAACGGCACGAAGGACGCGGGCGAGCCCGGCCTCTCCGGCTGGACGATCACCGCGTTCGTGGACGAGAACGGCAACGGCACGAAGGACGCAGGTGAGACCACGGTCGGCGGCTCCGCCGTCACGGGCGCCGGAGGCGCGTACTCGATGAGCCTCAAGCCCGGCAAGTACGTGGTCTGCGAGACGCTCCAGGCCGGCTGGTACCAGTCCTTCCCGGCGGGCACCGCGTGCGGCGCCGGCGCGGGCGGCTACGGCATCACGCTGACCTCGAACGCGGTCGACTCGGACAACGACTTCGGGAACTACCGCAACGCGACGAAGACGGGCACGAAGTTCGAGGACCTGAACGCGAACGGCGCGCGTGACGCGGGCGAGCCCGGCCTCGCTGGCTGGACGATCACCGCGTTCGTCGACGTCAACGGCAACGGCACGAAGGACGCCGCGGACACGGCGGTCGGCGCCAGCGGCACGACCAACGCAAGCGGCGTCTACTCGCTCAGCCTGAAGCCGGGCAAGTACGTCGTCTGCGAGACGCAGCAGGCCGGCTGGATCCAGTCCTTCCCGGCGAACACCGCGTGCGGCGCGGGCGCCGGCGGCTGGGGCATCACGCTCACCTCGAACCAGGTTGATGACAACAACGACTTCGGGAACTACAGGAACGCGACGAAGACGGGCATCAAGTTCGAGGATCTGAACGCCAACGGCGTCTGGGACTCGCAGGGTGAGAACCCCGAGCCCGGCCTGGCCGGCTGGACGATCCAGGCGTTCGTGGACGCGAACGGCAACGGCGTCCGCGACGCGGGCGAGAACACCGTCGCCGCCTCGGCGGTCACGGGCGCGGGC
Source organism: uncultured Actinomycetes bacterium (assembly GCA_963720515.1). Classification (GTDB taxonomy): domain Bacteria; phylum Actinomycetota; class Thermoleophilia; order Gaiellales; family Gaiellaceae. The sequence goes on from OY970397.1 coordinate 2,446,952, forward strand.
GGGGCGTACACGCTGACGCTCACCCCGGGCAAGTACGTCGTCTGCGAGGTGCAGCAGGCCGGCTGGACCCAGTCCTTCCCGAGCGGGAACGCCTGCGGTGTCGGCTCGGCCGGCTACGGCATCACCCTCGCGTCGGGCGAGCTGGACCCGGGCAACAACTTCGGCAACTACCGCAACGCGACGAAGACGGGCGTCAAGTTCCGCGACCTGAACCGCGACGGCGAGCGGGACGAGGGCGAGCCCGGCCTCCAGGGCTGGACGATCCGCGCCTACGTCGACACGAACGGCAACGGCGTCCTCGACGCCGGTGAGACGACCATCGCGGGCACCGGGGTGACGGATGCGAACGGCGTCTACTCGATCACCCTGAAGCCGGGCAAGTACGTGGTGTGCGAGGTCCTCCAGGCCAACTGGCGCCAGGAGGCCCCGGGCGGCACGGCGTGCCAGGCGATCCCCGAGCTCGGCAGGGCCGGCTACGGGATCACGCTGAACTCGGGCCAGACCGACTCGGGCAACGACTTCGGCAACTCGCCGATCGGCAACCTGATCGTCACGAAGACCGACGAGCCGGATCCGGTCGTCGTCGGCCAGAACATCAACTACACCATCACCGTGAAGAACGCGGGCTCGCAGACGGCGACCAACGTCGTCGTCACCGACCCGCTTCCGCCGGAGGTGACGTTCGTCTCGTCCAGCACGACGCAGGGCACCTGCACGGGCACCGGGCCGGTCATCTGCAACATCGGAACGATGGCGCCGGGCCAGGTGGTCACGATCACCATCGTCGTCCGGGCCGAGGTGGTCGGCACCGTCATCAACCCGGTGCACGTCGGCGGCCTCGAGGAGGAGACGACCCTCACGGACAACGACGCGTCGACGCCGACGCTCGTCGTGGCCCCGTTCGTGCCGCCGCCCGCCTGCGGCACGCTCAAGCTGAACCGGTCGAAGGTGACCGTCGGCCGGCGCTTCGTCATCACGGCGACCGTCCGCGACACCGCTCGGCACCTGATGGCGGGCAAGCTCATCCGGGCCCGCGGCGCCGGCGTGTCGGTCAACGCCCGGACGAACAAGAAGGGCATCGCGAAGCTACGCGATCACGGCCCGGAGTGCAGGCCGGATCAAGTTCGCGGTCGTCGGAGCGACCCGGTGTACCGCCTCGGTCGCCGCCATCGCCCCGTTCCTGCCGCCGCTCACCGGTAGGCCCTAGACAGACGCTAATCGAACCTCGGCCCGGCGCCTCAAACATACGGGGGCGCCGGGCCGCATGTACCCTCGATCCCTCGAACGAGGGAAAACAGCATCTCCCCCTTGACCGGGTCACCCCTGTGAGGGAGCATTCGACTCGAAAGAGGGGCAGGGTCATCCCCCGGAAGCGGCACCTCAGCTAACTCGATCGGCCGCAACCGACCACCGGTCTGGAACGTTCTGCCAGTGGTGGGATTACCCGACCACCCTCCAAGGAGGGACTCGGGTATCACCCGATCGCGGCACATGAGGACATCACACACAGAGGGGGCAGCGGCACATCGTGCGTCGCATGCTCACAGGCGCTGGATGAAAGAGGGGTTGAGGATGCGGCATCGCAAGACCAATCTTCAGGGAGCGTTCGCTTTGCTCCTCGTCGGGCTCGTGTTCGGGCTCGTATTCGCCGGGGGCGCGGTTGCGACCCACGGCACACCGCAGTTCGAGCTCGACGGCAACATCCTGGACGAGCGCAGCGAATCCGGCTCCCGATTGGTCGAGCCGCTTCAACGCGGCCGGGGAGTCCCTCGTGGGCGCGGCCTGCGATCGTTCACAGCGGACGAGCTGTCCACGAGCACGCGACACGGACCAGACCGTGTTCCTCGGCTCGAACAAGAACGGCGACCCCGTCCCGACCTGGACATGGGGCACCGGGAACAGCCCGGTGAAGGACGACCTCTCGAACGTCTACGGCTGTACGACCTCGAACGCCGCGGGCGACACCGTGCTCTACGCGGGCCTCGAGCGTCTCTCGCCGAACGGCGCGAGCCACATCGACTACGAGTTCTTCCAGGCGGACGTCGGCCTCGACCACGCGGTTCCGTGTCCGGGCGGCGAGATCTGCCGGTTCACCGGCAACCGGACGGTCGGCGACATCATCATCAGCGTCGACTTCGAGAACGGCGGCGCGGTCGGCGCCGTGACGCTTCGCCGTTGGAACGGCACCGACTACGTGATCGTCTCCGCCGCGCCGCTCGGCTGCAACGCCGCCGACACGATCTGCGTCCTCGCGAACACGTCCGACATCGACGGCGGCCCCTGGCCGAACTTCGACGAGCACGGCGACCCGATCACGACGATTCCGACGAACGCCTTCACGGAGTTCGGGATCAACCTGACCCAGCTCCTCGGCACCGCCGTCCCCTGCACCGCATCCGCGGTTGTAAAGACGCGCAGCTCGCCGTCGTTCACGTCCACGCTCATGGACTTCGCCGGCCTCGACGTGAAGACGTGCCCGGTGAAGAGCGGCACGAAGTTCGAGGACCTAAACGGCAACGGGATCAGGGACGCGGGCGAGCCCGGCCTCCAGAACTGGGTGATCCGCGCCTACAAGGACACGAACGCGAACGGCACGCTCGACGCGGCCGAGGCCGTCACGCCAGCCGCCTCCGCGCTCACCGACTCGAGCGGCAACTACTCCATGACGTTCCCGTCCGGCCGCTACATCGTCTGCGAGGTCCTGCAGGCCGGCTGGGCGCAGTCCTTCCCGACCGCCTCCGGCGCGAGCTGCGCCGCCGGCGCGGGTCTCGCTCCGAGGGGGTGGGCGATCAACCTGGTCGGGGTGGTCGAAGACTCCGGCAACGACTTCGGTAACTACCGGCAGGCGACCAAGACAGGCGTGAAGTTCGAGGATCTCGACGCGGACGGCGTGAAGGACGCGGGCGAGCCCGGCCTCACCGGCTGGGGCATCACCGCGTACGTCGACGTGAACGGGAACGGGACGAAGGACGCGGCCGACACGACGGTCGCCGCGACCACCACGACCGGCTCCGGCGGGACATACACGCTGAGCCTTGCGCCCGGCAAGTACATCGTCTGCGAGACGCAGCAGGCGAACTGGACGCAGTCCTTCCCGGCGAACACGGCCTGCGGCGCGAGCGCCGGCGGCTGGGGCATCACGCTCACGTCGGGCCAGCTCGACTCGAACAACGACTTCGGGAACTACCGTCAGGCGACCAAGACAGGCACGAAGTTCGAGGACCTGAACGCGAACTCGGTCAAGGACGCCGGCGAGCCCGGCCTCCCCGGGTGGACGATCAGCGCGATCGTCGACACGAACGGCAACGGCGCGCTCGACCCCGGTGAGACGACCGTCGCGGCGAGCGGAGCCACGAACGCGAGCGGCGTGTACTCGCTGAGCCTCAAGCCCGGCAAGTACATCGTCTGCGAGACGCAGCAGGCCAACTGGTTCCAGTCCTGGCCCGCCAACGCGCTCTGCGGCGCGAACGCAGGCGGATGGGCGATCACGCTCGCCTCGGGCGACGTGGACTCCGGCAACGACTTCGGGAACTACCGCAACGCGACGAAGTCGGGCATGAAGTTCAACGACCTCGACGCCGACGGCGTGAAGGACGCGGGCGAGCCCGGCCTCTCCGGCTGGACGATCAACGCGTTCCTCGACGCCAACTCGAACGGCATCCTCGACGCGAGCGAGATCACGATCTCGAACAGCGCGGTCACCGGCGCGGGCGGCACGTACTCGATGAGCCTCCGCCCCGGCCGCTACATCGTGTGCGAGGTTCAGCAGACCGGCTGGGTCCAGTCCTTCCCCGGCAACACCGTCTGCGGCGGCGCCGGCAAGGGCGGCTACGGGATCTCGCTGGTGTCGGGCCAGCTCGACTCGGACAACGACTTCGGCAACTACAAGATCGCGAACGCGAACATCCAGATCACGCCGGGCACCGACACGAACGAGGTCGGCGACCCGCACGTGTTCACCGGTCACGTGAACGTGGATCCGGGCACCGGCTTCGTGAACGCGCCGGCCGGGACCCTCATCACGTTCTCGATCGTGAGCGGGCCCGGGTCGCTGACCCCGGCCAGCTGCACCACGATCGGGACGACAGGGTCCTGCACGGTGACGCTGAACAACACGACGGCGGGCACCACGATCGTGAACGCCTCGACGACCGTCGTCGTCGGCGGCCAGACGCTCACCCGCTCGACGGGCGACGGCCTCGCCGGCGACAGCCCGAACGCGGTGAAGACCTGGGTCGACGCGAACATCCAGATCACCCCGCTGACGGACACGAACGCGGTCGGCGACCCGCACGTCTTCACGGGCCACGTGAACGTGAACACGGGCATCGGCGGCTATGTGAACGCCCCGGCCGGCACGACGATCAACTTCTCGATCGTCAGCGGCCCCGGCTCGCTCACGCCCGCGAGCTGCACGACGATCGGCACGACCGGCTCGTGCACCGTGACGCTCAACTCGGCCACGGCCGGCGTGACCACCGTGCGGGCGGCGACGGACGTCGTCGTCGGCGGGCTCACGCTGCACCGGGCAACCGGCGACTCGAAGGCGGGCGACTCGGCCGACGCCGTCAAGACGTGGGTGGACGCGAACATCCAGATCACCCCGCTCGTCGACACGAACGCGATCGGCGACCCGCACGTCTTCACGGGTCACGTAAACATCAACACCGGCACCGGCGGCTTCGTGAACGCGCCGGCCGGGACGACCATCAACTTCTCGATCCTGAGCGGCCCCGGCACGCTGACGCCGGCCAGCTGCACCACGATCGGGACGACCGGCTCGTGCACGGTGACGCTGAACAACTCGACCCCGGGCATCACGACGGTGCAGGCCACGACGACGATCGTCGTCGGCGGCCAGTCGCTGACCCGGACGACGGGCGACGCGCATGCTGGCGACTCGGCCAACGCGTCGAAGACCTGGGTGGACGCAAACATCCAGATCTCGCCGCTGACCGCCACGAACGCGGTCGGCCAGCCGCACATCTTCACCGGTCACGTGAACATCAACACCGGCACGGGCGGCTACGTGAACGCTCCGGCCGGCACGACGATCAACTTCACGATCGTGAGCGGCCCGGGCACGCTGAGCGCAGCCAGCTGCACCACGGTCGGCGCCACCGGCTCCTGCTCGGTGACGCTGAACAACACGACCGGCGCGGGCGTCACGATCGTCCGGGCGGCGACCGACGTGGTCGTCGGCGGCCTCACGCTGCACCGGCAGACCGGTGACGGTCTCGCGGGCGACAGCGCCAACGCGACCAAGACCTGGGTGGATGCGAACATCCAGATCTCCCCGCTCGCCGCGACCAACGCGGTCGGCTCGCCGCACGTCTACACGGGTCACGTGAACGTGAACGACGGCTCCGGCTTCGTGAACGCCCCGGCGGGCACGACGATCGGCTTCGCGATCCTGAGCGGCCCCGGCACGCTGACGCCGGCCAGCTGCACCACGATCGGGACGACGGGCTCGTGCACCGTGACGCTGAATTCGGCACTGCCGGGCGTCACGACGGTGCGGGCCGCGACCGACGTGGCCGTCGGCGGGCTCACGCTGCACCGGCAGACCGGTGACGGCCTTCCGGGCGACTCGGCGAACGGTGTGAAGACCTGGGTGGATGCGAACATCCAGATCTCTCCGCTGACGGCGACGAACGTGATCGGCCAGCCGCACGTCTTCACCGGCCACGTGAACATCAACACCGGCACGGGTGGCTACGTGAACGCCCCGGCCGGCACGACGATCAACTTCACGATCGTCTCCGGGCCCGGGTCGCTCAGCGCCCCGAGCTGCACCACCGTCGGCACGACCGGCGAGTGCTCCGTCACGCTGACCAACCCGTCCACGGCGGGCGTCACCACCGTGCGGGCCTCGACGACCATCGTGGTCGGCGGCCAGACGATCACCCGGCAGACGGGCGACGCGAACGCGGGCGACTCCGGCAACGGCGTGAAGACCTGGGTGGATGCAAACATCCAGATCTCGCCGCTGACGGCGACGAACGTGATCGGCCAGCCGCACGTCTTCACCGGTCACGTGAACATCAACACCGGCACGGGCGGCTACGTGAACGCCCCGGCCGGCACGGTCATCAACTTCACGATCGTGAGCGGCCCCGGCACGCTGAGCGCGGCCAGCTGCACCACGATCGGGGCGACCGGCTCCTGCACCGTGACGCTCAACAACCCGTCCACGGCAGGGGTCACGACGGTTCGCGCCTCGACCGCCGTGGTCGTGGGCGGCCAGACGATCAACCGGCAGACCGGTGACGCGAACGCGGGCGACTCGGCGAACGCGGTGAAGACGTGGGTGGATGCAAATATCCAGATCTCCCCGCTCCTGGCGATTAACCAGCTCGGCGATCCGCACCTCTTCACGGGTCACGTGAACATCAACACCGGCACGGGCGGCTTCGTGAACGCCCCGGCCGGGCACGTCGATCAACTTCACGATCGTGAGCGGCCCCGGCTCGCTGAGCGCGGCCAGCTGCCCACGGTCGGGACGACCGGGCTCCTGCTCGGTCACGCTGACCAACACCACCACCTCGGGCCAGACGATCGTTCGTGCCTCGACCGCGGTGGTCGTGGGCGGCCAGACGGTCAACCGGGCGACTGGTGACGCGAACGTCGGTGACTCGCCGAACGCGATCAAGAACTGGATCGGGCAGGTCAACGGCGTCAAGTACAACGACCTGAACGGCAACGGCGTCCGCGACGAGGGCGAGCCCGGCCTCTCCGGCTGGACGATCCGCGCGTACGCCGACACCAACGGCAACGGCACGCTCGACGCCGGCGAGACCACGATTGCGGGCTCGGCGACGACGGGTGTCGGCGGGGTCTACGCGATCAACGGCCTCGCGGCGGGCAACTACGTGCTCTGCGAGGTCCTGCAGCCGAACTGGACGCAGACCCAGCCGCTGAACACGAAATGCGCGGCGATCGCCGGGCTCGCCCAGGGCGGCTACGCGGTCAACCTCACCGGAGTCAGCGCGAACCTGGACTTCGGCAACCGGGTCGTGGGCAACCTGATCCTGACGAAGACGGCCAGCCCGGAGACGCTCCTGCTCGGCCAGAACATCACCTACACGATCACGGTCACGAACGCGGGCGCCTTCCCGGCAACCCAGGTCGTGATGACGGATCCGCTTCCGACGAGCCAGGTGAGCTTCGTCTCGGCGACCTCATCGCAGGGCACCTGCACGGGCACCGGGCCGGTCACCTGCTCGATCGGGACGATGGCTCCGGGCCAGGTCGTGACGATCACGATCGTCGTCAAGGCGAACGTCGTCGGCACGGTCGAGAACCCGGCGCACGTCTCCGGCTTCGAGATCGAGACGACGCTCGTCGACAACGACGACTCGGCGATCGTGACGATCACGGCGCCGTTCATCCCGCCCGCCACCTGCGGTTCGCTCAAGCTGAACCGCACTCGGGTGACGGTCGGCAGGCGGTTCGTCGTCACGGCAACGCTGCGTGACACGGCCCGGCACCTGATGAAGGGCAAGGTCATCCGTGTCCGCGGCGCCGGAGTCCGGGTCAACGTCCGGACGAACGCCAAGGGCATCGCGAAGATCCCCGTCACGGCCAGGAGCGCAAGGCACGGTGCGGTTCACGGCGACCACCGGCGCGTCGAAGTGCAACGCATCGGTTCGCGCGAACGCCCCGTTCCTCCCGCCGCTGACCGGCAGGAGCTAACGCTCGACGGACATACCAGCTCGACGCCGACGCCCCCGGAAATCCCGGGGGCGTCGGCGTTTCGTCCCTCGTTCGAGGGGCGGCCCGTTTCCGGTACTTGAGCGCTCGCGTGAGGGAGCCCATTCGAGGGACGTTCTGCCGATGCCGGGAACGTGCTCGGGATCCACACTCGCCGTTCTGCGCGCGGTCTGCGCGCCGCCCTTCTCGCCTCGGCCGTCCTGGCCGCAGTCGCGGTGTCCGCGCCGGCCGCCCAGGCCTCCGTGACCCGCTGCGGGAAGAGCTACTCGTACGCGGGCGTCGTCAGCCAGAAGGCCGGCGGCGGGATCCGCACGACGCTCACCGCGCTCTCGACTCCCGACGTCCCGTGGGGCCACGTGGCGGGCTGGGTCGGCGTCGGCGGCGTGGGCCAGGGCCCCGGCGGCTCGACCGAGTGGGTTCAGGTCGGCTACTCAGGCTTCTTCGGCGGCGAGAGCCACCTCTACTTCGAGGTCACCCGCCCGGGCGGCATGCCCACCTACACGGACGTGAAGGCCGTCAGCGTCGGCGAGACGAACCGCGTCGGCGTCGCGGAGATGCGCGGCCGGCACAACTGGTGGCGCGTCTGGGTGAACGGACGGCCCGTCTCGGAGCCGATCCACCTGCCCGGCAGCCATCGCCGCTGGGCGCCCATCGCGACCGCCGAGAGCTGGAACGCGGGCAAGGGAACGTGCAACGGGCTCTCCTACCGCTTCTCCAAGCTCGCCGTGGCCTCGCGCGCGAACGCCGGCTGGCACGCGATGCGCGTCGGCCAGACGCTTCAGGACTCGCCCTACCGCGTCTTCCGCGGCGCCGGCGGGTTCGTCGCGCGCACCGCCGCCTAGGTCTTCGCGCCCGCGAGCAGGTAGACGCTCGCGAGACCGGACCACTCGCCGTAGGGCGCGAGCAGCTCGCGTGTGTCCTCCGCGGTCGCCCAGCGCCCCGCCAGGCGCGAGCAGAGCTTCACCAGCCCGAGGTCGCCGACGAGGCCGTGGTCGAAGCGTCCGAGCCCGTAGAGCGAGATCATCCCCGCCGACCAGGGCCCGAGGCCCCGCTCGGACTCGATCCGGCGGACCGCGGCCGGAGAGGGCACGCCGCGGAGCCGCTCGAGGTCGAAGGTCCGCGAGAGCCGGACGAGCGTCGCGGCCTTGCGGGCCGCGAGCCCCTGCCGCGCGAGCGACGCGGGCGCGACGCCGGCGAAGGTCGAGCGCGTCGGCGGCATGCGGAGGCCCTCGTGCTCCGGGACGGCGCTCCGCAGGAGCCGGGCCTCGATCCGCCGCGCCTCGCTCGCCTGGATCAGCTGGCCGCACACCGCCTTGAGCAGGGCATGCGTCACCGTCGCGGCGCGGATCGGGCGCAGCCCGCGCACGCGCCTGAGCACCGGCCCGAGCAGCGCATCCGACCGGAACTCGGCGAGGAACGCGGAGTGGTCGTCGTCCGCGGCGAGCATGAACCGGACGGGCTCGAGCGCCGTTCTCGCCCGCGGCCCGTCGATCCGCACCTCGAGCGGGCCCTCGGGCCGCTGCCACGCGCGCGCGGTGTGCGCGGCGCCCTCGTGCTCGAACGCGAGCGTCAGCACGCCGTCGCGCAGACGCCGCGTCGGATCGCTGTGCGCCCAGGCCGAGCGCACGAGCGAATAGGGGCCGCGGGGGGCGATGGTGGTCTCGAACCGCACGATCTGACCCTAATCTCGATCGGGGTCGGAGCCGAAGACACAGTTGTGTTACGGCTTCGAAACACCCCGCGGCGGCCCGGGTCTGGCCTCCACCTAGTGCGGTACCATGGGCAGGGTCGTACGACCCGAAGGGACTGAGGCGTTGTTCGAACGATTCACTGAACGCGCACGACAGGTCGTCGTTCTCGCCCAGGACGAGGCGCGCGCCCTGAAGCACAACTACATCGGGACCGAGCACATCCTGCTCGGGCTCCTGCGTGAGGAGGAGGGCCTTGCGGCCCGCGTCCTCGAGAGCCTCGACATCACCGTCGAGGAGGTCCGCGCGCAGGTCGCCCGCATCGTCGGGCAGGGGGAAGAGGTCACGACCGGCCAGATCCCCTTCACCCCGCGCGCGAAGAAGGTCCTCGAGCTCGCGCTGCGCGAGGCGCTCTCGCTCGGCCACAACTACATCGGGACGGAGCACATCCTCCTCGGCCTCGTCCGGGAGAACGAGGGTGTCGCCGCCCGCATCCTGCTCGACTTCGACGCGGACGCGGAGAAGATCCGCAACGAGATCATCCGCATGCTCTCCGGCCCCGGCCGGCGCTCCGGCGCGGGCGGCTCGAGCGCGAGCGGCGAGAAGTCGAAGAGCTCCAAGCTGCTCGACCAGTTCGGGCGCAACCTGACCAAGCTTGCAGCGGAGGGGAAGCTCGACCCGGTCGTCGGTCGCCAGACCGAGATCGAGCGGGTCATGCAGATCCTCTCGCGCCGCACGAAGAACAACCCGGTGCTGATCGGCGAGCCCGGCGTCGGCAAGACCGCCGTCGTCGAGGGCCTCGCCGCGCGCATCGCCACGAACCAGGTGCCCGAGATCCTGAAGGGCAAGCAGATCTACACGCTCGATCTCGCGGCCCTCGTCGCCGGCTCGAAGTACCGCGGCGAGTTCGAGGAGCGCCTGAAGAAGGTCATGAAGGAGATCACCCAGCGCGGCGACATCGTGCTGTTCATCGACGAGCTCCACAACCTGGTCGGCGCGGGCGCGGCCGAGGGCGCGATCGACGCGGCCTCGATCCTGAAGCCGGCGCTCGCCCGGGGCGAGCTGCAGACGATCGGCGCGACGACGCTCGACGAGTACCGGAAGTACCTGGAGCGCGACGCGGCGCTCGAGCGGCGCTTCCAGCAGATCAAGGTGGAGGAGCCCTCCGTGGACGACTCCATCCAGATCCTGCGCGGTCTCCGCGACCGCTACGAGGCGCACCACCGCTGCACGATCACGGACGACGCGCTGCGCGCAGCGGCGATGCTCGCCGACCGCTACATCCAGGACCGCCAGCTGCCGGACAAGGCGATCGACCTGATCGACGAGGCGGCGTCCCGGATGCGGATCAAGACCATGACCGCCCCGCCGCGCTACCGCGAGCTCGAGGAGGAGATCGAGAAGGTCCGCGCGGAGAAGGAGAAGGCGATCGAGGACCAGGAGTTCGAGAAGGCTGCCAGCCTCCGCGACAAGGAGCGCAAGCTCACGCAGAAGCGCCGCGAGCTCGAGGAGAAGTGGCGCTCGTCCGAGGAGGTCGAGCAGCCCGAGATCGGCGAGGAGGAGATCGCCGACATCGTCTCCATGTGGACCGGGATCCCGGTCTTCAAGCTCACCGAGGCCGAGTCGCAGAAGCTCATCCGCATGGAGGAAGAGCTGCACAAGCGTGTGATCGGCCAGGAGGAGGCGATCGTCGCCGTCTCCAAGTCGATCCGCCGCGCCCGCGCCGGCATCAAGGACCCGAAGCGCCCGACCGGCTCGTTCATCTTCCTCGGCCCCTCGGGCGTCGGGAAGACCGAGCTCGCGCGCACGCTCGCCGAGTTCCTCTTCGGCGACGAGGACGCGATGATCCAGGTGGACATGTCGGAGTACATGGAGAAGCACTCCGTGTCCCGGCTCGTCGGCTCGCCCCCGGGCTACATCGGCTACGACGAGGGCGGCCAGCTCACCGAGGCCGTGCGGCGCAAGCCGTACTCGGTGCTCCTGCTCGACGAGATCGAGAAGGCCCATCCGGACGTCTTCAACATCCTGCTCCAGATCCTCGAGGACGGGAAGCTGACGGACGCCCAGGGCCGCAAGGTGGACTTCCGCAACACGATCGTGATCATGACGTCGAACATCGGCGCGGCCACGATCTCGAAGAACCAGTCGCTCGGCTTCGCGTCGACCGACGAGGTCGGCCTCTCCTACGACGACATGAAGAGCCGGATCATGGGCGAGCTCAAGAAGGTCTTCCGGCCCGAGCTCCTGAACCGGATCGACGAGGTGATCGTCTTCCACAAGCTCACGAAGCCCGAGATCACCACCATCGTCGATCTCATGCTCCGCCGCCTGCGCGAGCAGATGACCGAGCACGAGGTGACGATCGAGCTGACGGACGCGGCGAAGGAGCTGCTCGTCGAGAAGGGCTACGACCCGGCGATGGGCGCCCGGCCGCTGCGCCGCGCGATCCAGCGCCACATCGAGGACCCGCTCGCCGACTTCGTCCTCGGCCGCTCCCTGAAGCCTGGCTCGACCATCCTGGTCGACCGCGAGGAGGGCTCGGAGGACGTCGCGATCTCGGTCGTCGAAGGCCCGGAGCCCGAACGCGAGAAGGTGACCGTCCCGCCGGAAGAGCCGCGGGACGAGACGGAGTCGCACGACTCCGACGAGGAATGACGAAGGGCGGCCTCGCGGCCGCCCTTCACATTTCGGAGTTCTGGGACTGCGGCGCTAGGCCGGCCGGTCCTCGCCTCCTCCGCCTGGATCGACGGACGGGGGCGGTGTAGACGGCTGGCTCGGCGGCGGCGGCGGTGCCGCGGGCTCGCTCGGGGGCGGCGGCGGTGCCGCGGGCTCGCTCGGGGGCGGCGGGGCCGCAGGCGGGGGGGCCGCAGGCGGGGGGGCCGCAGGCGGAGGGGCAGCGGACTCGCCGCCGGAGCTCGAGCCGCCCGACATGCTCGACTGCATGCCAGAGGCCTCGGTCTTGAGCGTGTTCACGCCGCCCGCCTCCTGGACGGCCCACCACGCTCCGACCGCGATGACGATGGCGAGGATGAGCCCGACCCATGCAGGCCAATGGCGCGCCTCGTTGTCCACGAAGAACTTGACGACGGTGAAGAGCAGGATCAGGAAGCCGAGCAGAGCGCCCGTCATCGCGTCCGAGACCGGCAGGTCCACCTTGACCGCGGCGAGCCGCACCACGATCCAGGCGATCAGGACGATCGTGAGGATGCCCATGATGAAGCCGATGCCGTGCCAGCCGCTTGCACCGCCGGACACGTCCTGGCCGAACACGGTGCCCGAGACCTGCTGCCAGTCCAGGAAGCTGTCTATCAAGAGCAGGACGCTCCCAACGAGCATCACCTGCATCCCGCGCGACAGCGCGTTGAATCTCTCCATTCGGCCCGTCCTTTCCAGTTCGCGTTGCCGCTTGAGGGTTCGGGGCGCACTCTCCCTTGCCTGCCGGACGGATACAAGGTCTGGATGGCACGAATTCGGCACAGTCGCCGTCGGGACCGGCGCCTAGACTCGATTCCGTGGCGAAAGCAGCGGCCGTCCAGTACGCGTGCTCGGAATGCGGTTACTCGACCGGGAAGTGGCTCGGCCGCTGCTCGGCCTGCAACGCATGGGGCACGCTCGTCGAGGAGCGTGCGCCGACCGCGCCCAAACGGGGCCTTGCTGCGGCGGGCCGGCCGGTGCTGCGCCTCGTGGACGTCGAGGCGACCGACGCCGAGCGGCTCCCCACCGGCGTGGCGGAACTCGACCGCGTCCTTGGCGGCGGGCTCGTCCCGGCAAGCCTCGTGCTCGTCTCGGGCGATCCCGGCATCGGCAAGTCCACGCTCCTCCTCATGGCGCTTCGGGCGATGGCCGCCGAGCGCCCGGTCATCCTCGTCACGGGTGAGGAGTCGGCGGCGCAGGTGAAGCTCCGGGCCGAGCGCCTTGGCGGCGCCGGCGAGGTGCGGATCCTTCCGGAGACGAACCTCGACGAGGTCTGCGCGACGCTCGAGCGCGAGCGCCCAGAGGTCGCCGTGATCGACTCCGTCCAGACGCTCTACGCGCCTGAGCTCGGCTCCACGCCGGGCTCCGTCGCGCAGGTGCGCGAGGCCGCCGGCCGGCTGCTGCGCCTGGCCAAGGAGGAGGGGATCGCGGTCTTCCTCGTCGGCCACGTGACGAAGGACGGCGCCGTCGCGGGGCCGCGCGTCCTCGAGCACCTGGTGGACGCCGTGCTCCAGTTCGAGGGCGACCGCTACCGCGCGCACCGCGTGCTGCGCGCCGTGAAGAACCGCTTCGGCTCGACGAACGAGCTCGGCGTGTTCGAGATGACGTCGGCGGGCCTCGTCGGCGTCGAGGACCCGTCGCTCCTCTTCGGGCGGCCCGACGATGACCAGCCGGGCTCCGCGGTCGCGTGCGTCCTCGAGGGGACGCGGCCGATCGTGCTCGAGATCCAGGCGCTCGTCGCGCGCACCGATCTTGCGATGCCGCGCCGCGTCGGCACCGGCGTCGATCCCAAGCGGCTCTCGATGCTGGTCGCCGTCCTCGGCCGCCACGCCGGCGTCGCCCTGGGCCAGGCGGACGTCTTCGTGAACGTGGCGGGCGGCGTGCGCGTGGACGAGCCGGGCGCCGACCTGGCCGTCGCGCTCGCGATCGCCTCGGCGTCCCGCGGCGCCCCCGTGCGGCGCGCGGTCGCGTGCCTCGGCGAGATCGGACTGACGGGCCGAGTCCGGCCGGTCCCGCAGCTCGAGCGGCGTCTCGCGGAGTGCGAGAAGCTGGGGCTCGTCGAGGCGATCGTGCCGGAAGGCACAGCCCCGGCTGGCAGAATGCGCCTGCGGCCGGCGGAAACCCTCCGCCGCGCGATCGCACTAGGACTCGATGCGGGCGGATCCCCGGAAGGATAAGACTCTCCTCGCGGCGCTCTCGCAGGTCGCCCCTGGAACCTCGCTTCGCGCCGGAATCGACGACGTGATCCGGGCGCACTCGGGGGCGCTGGTCGTCGTCGGCGAGCCGAACGACCTCGCGTTCCTCTTCTCCGGCGGGATGCGCCTCGACCTGCCGCTCACGGGCCAGCTCCTCTACGAGCTGGCCAAGATGGACGGGGCGATCATCGTGAACACCGAGCTCACGAGGCTCGTGTACGCGAACGTGCAGCTCATGCCGGACCCGACGATCGCGTCGTCGGAGACCGGGACGCGCCACCGCACCGCCGAGCGCGTGGCGAAGCAGACCGGCACGCTCGTCCTCTCGATCTCCCAGCAGCGCGAGACGGTGACGCTCTTCATCGGCGACCTCCGCTACCAGCTCGGCCAGATCCCCGAGCTCCTCGCCAAGACGAACCAGGCGCTCGCGACGCTCGAGACCTATCGCACGCGGCTCGACCAGGGCCTCACGCGGCTCACGGCGCTCGAGTTCCAGAGCGCGGTCATGCTGGACGACGTCCTCGTCGTGCTCCAGCGCGCGGAGATGACGACGCGCATGGCCGACGAGATCGAGCGGAACCGCGTCGAGCTCGGCGAGGAGGGGCGCCTCATCGAGATGCAGCTCGTCGAGCTCATCGAGTCGGTGCCGGTGGAGAAAGCCGCCGTCGTCTACGACTACGAGCTCTCCGGCGAACCCGCGCGTGCGGCCGCGGCCCTCGAGGCGCTCGCCGAGCTCCCGCAGGACCGCCTGCTCGAGCTGGACGAGATCGCCGTCCTCCTCGGCTATCCGCGCGAGGCGAACCCGCTCGACTACACCGTCGCGCCGCGCGGCTTCCGCGTCCTGGCGCAGATCCCGCGCCTCCCGGAGACCGTCGTCAGGCAGGTCGTGCGCGACTTTGCGTCGCTCGACTCGGTCGTTCGCGCGAGCCAGCGCGACCTCGAGGCGGTCGAGGGCGTGGGCGCCGTGAGAGCCCGCGAGATCCGCGAAGGCCTGCGCCGGCTCCAGGAGCACAACCTGGTGGATCGCTACCTCCAGATGTAGCGCCGTCGCTAGAAAAGCCCTGCTCAGAGCGGACGATCGCGCCGCTCGTCATAAAATCCCTGGAAACCCTGGCTTTTTCAGGCGGGTCTAGGTAGAATTGCCCTGTCCTTGGAGAGGTGTCTGCGGGCGCGGCAAGCGCCCCTGTCTGGAGAGAGGGAGGGAGCTTGTACAAAGTCGGCGACAAGGTCGTCTACCCCCATCACGGCGCCGGGGTGGTCGTAAAGCGTGAATCGCGCACCATCCTGGGTCAGGATCGCGAGTACCTGACCATCCAGATCCTGCACAACGACATGACCGTCAACGTGCCGGCCGAGAACGCCGAGCGCGTCGGCCTGCGGAAGGTCATCGACGGCGAGATGGTCGAGCGCGTGATCGAGGTGCTCCACGGCGACGGCACGAACATGCCGAAGAACTGGAACCGCCGGTTCAAGTACAACCGCGACAAGATGAAGACCGGCGACATCTTCGAGCTCGCCGAGGTCGTCCGGAACCTCTCCCTGCGCGACCAGGAGAAGGGCCTCTCCACGGGTGAGAAGCAGATGTTCGTGAAGGCGAAGAAGATCCTCGCCTCCGAGCTCATGTACGCCAAGGGCATGGACGAGGACGAGGCCGCGGCCTGGCTGGACGACGTCCTCGGCGCCCCGGCCCGCGAGCCGGTCGCGACGCGCTGACGGACGGCGCGTGGGCTGTCCTCGTCGCGGCCGGACGGGGTGACCGGCTCGGCGGCGAGTACCCCAAAGCGTTCGCGCCGCTCGGCGGCCGGCCGCTGCTCGCCGAGAGTCTCGAGCGGCTGGACCGCTCGGATTGGCTCGAAGGGATCGTCGTCGCCGCGCCCGAGGACTGGGAGGAGCCGGTCATCCTCCTGGCCGAGGAGCTCGGAGCCGGCAAGGTGACCGCGTCGGTGACCGGCGGCGAGACGCGCGCGGACTCGGTCCGCGCCGGCCTTGCGGACGTGCCGGAAGAGGCCGCCGTCGTGCTCGTGCACGACGCTGCCCGACCGCTCCTCTCCGAGGCCGTGATCGAGCGCGTCATCCTCGGGCTGGGCGACGGTTGGGACGGCGCGGTGCCCGCGCTCCTCGTTCGCGACACGCTGAAGCGCGCCGAGGGCGAGGCGGTTGCGGAGACCGTGCCCCGCGACGGGCTCTACGCGGCGCAGACGCCGCAGGCGTTCGTCGCCCCCGTGCTCCGGGCCGCGCTCGGCCGCGACGTGCCGGGTGCGAGCGACTGCGCCGGCTACGTCGAGGCGGCCGGCGGCCGCGTGCGGCTCGTCGAGGGCGACCCGGCGCTCGTGAAGGTCACGACGCGTGCGGATCTCGAGATCGTCGAGGCGCTGCTCGGCCGCGAGGCGGAGGAATGAGCGGCCTGCGGATCGGAATCGGCGTGGACGCGCATGCCCTCCACGACGGCGTCACGCTCGTGCTCGGCGGAGTCGAGTTCCCCGGGGAGCCGGGGCTCGCGGGGCACTCGGACGGCGACGTGCTCGCGCATGCGCTCGTGGACGCCGTGCTCGGGGCCGCCGGCCTGGGGGACATCGGCTCGCTCTTCCCCTCGGGGGATCCCACGTGGGAGGGCGCCTCGTCGCTCGACCTGCTCCGCCGGGCCTACGAGGACGTTCGCGCCGCGGGCTTCGAGCTCGTGAGCGCCGACTGCGTGCTCGTCGGCGAGCGGCCCCGCATTGCCCGCCAGCGCGACGAGATGCGGGCCGCGCTCGCGGGCGCGCTCGACGTCGATCCGGCGCTCGTGAACGTGCGCGCCACGACGACGGACGGCCTGGGCTTCACCGGTCGCGGCGAGGGGCTCGCCGCCCACGCGGTCGCGCTCCTCGGTCCCGCGGCCTAGGCCGGCAGCCGCACCGCGTCGCCCTCGACCTCGACCAGGCCGTCGCGGGCGAGCGACTCGACCGCCTCCGCGTCGTCGACGTGCGACCCGGCCGCGACGGCCCGCAACGCGATCGCACGCCGTTCGCGGAACGAGCCCGCGAACGGGCCCTGCCTCCGCGCGGGCTCGTAGCGGCGCCCGCGCGAGGGGCACTCGGCCGCGAGCGGGCATGCGCCGCACCGGGGAACCCGGGCGAGGCAGACGGTCGCGCCGAGGTCGAAGAGCGCCTGGGCCGCGCGCGGCCCGAACTCCCCGCCGGTCCGCTCGAGCACCCGCCCGATGTTCACGTCCACGGGCAGGACGTCGCGGCCGAAGGCGAATGCGCCGACGGCGTCCGCCGTGTAGCGCCCGACGCCGGGGAGCTCGGTCAGGTCGTCGGGCCAGCCGTCCGCGGCGACCTGCTGCGCGGCCCGATGGAGGTTGACTGCGCGCCGGTTGTAGCCGAGCCCCTGCCAGTCGCGGATGACCTCCGCGCGCGGGGCCGCGGCGAGCGCCTCCACCGAAGGCCAGCGCGCGATCCACTCCTCCCAGCGCGGCACGACGCGCGCCGCCTGCGTCTGCTGGAGCATGACCTCGCTGACGAGGATCGCGTACGGATCGCGCGTGTGCCGCCAGGGCAGGTCGCGGCCGTGCTCCGCGTACCAGGCGAGGAGCACGGCCTCCACGGCTCAGAGCCCGCGCGACTGGCGCATGCGAAAGAAGCCGTAGACGATCCAGGAGAGGACCGGCACAAGCAGCAGCGCGAGGATCCAGAGGACCTTCCCGGCGGTCGTCAGGGCGCGGTTTCGGACGACGTCCGTGATGAAGACGATCGACAGGACGATGTAGATGGCGCCGAATGCGAAGTACATGCACGTTCCTTCCGGTCTGGGGGTCGGCGGGACACTACCCGGCGCGGCCTCTATGCTCGCGGCGTGGGACGAGAGCCGACCTCCCGCCGGCCCGGCTTCAGCGAGGCGTACGGGGTCACGCCGGAGCCCGAGGGGCTGCTCGACTGGAGCTGGGCGGCCGAGCGGCTCGAGGGGTCGCGGAACTACTGGGTCGCGACGGCGGGCCCGGACGGGCGGCCGAGCGTCGTGCCCGTCTGGGGCGTCTGGCTCGACGACGCGCTCCGCTTCGGCACCTCGCGGGCGTCGCGGAAGGGGCGCAACCTCGTCGCCGATCCCCGGGTCGTCATCCACCTGGAGAGCGGCGACGAGGTCGTGATCCTCGAAGGCGACGTGGAGGAGACGCCGCTCGACCTGGCGATCGCCGACGCCTACGAGATGAAGTACGCGATGCGCCCGAGCGAGGAGCCGGGCGACGGCGAGGTCTGGTACGCACTGCGGCCGCGCCTCGCCCTCGCGTGGGTCGAGCGCGAGTACCCGCGCTCGGCGACGCGGTTCGACTTCCCGTAGGTAGATGGTCCGCGTCCGCTTCGCGCCCAGCCCGACCGGCTCGCTGCATGTCGGCTCCGCGCTCACTGCGGTCGCGAATCGCGCGTTCGCCGACGAGCGCGAGGGCGTCCTGCTCCTGCGGATCGACGACACCGACCCGTCGCGGGTCGTGCCCGGCGCCGAGGCCGCGATCGCCGCGGACCTCGTCTGGCTCGGGATCGGCTGGGACGAGGGGCCGGTGCACCAGAGCACGCGCGGCGACGTCTACGCAGAAGCGGCCGAGCGGCTCGTCGAGGCCGGTGCGGCCGAGCGCGACTCGGACGGCGCCCTTCGCTTCGGCGCCGAGGGGCGCCCTACGATCGTGCGCGCGGACGGGACGGCGACGTACCAGCTCGCCTCGGTCGTCGACGACATCGGCTTCGGCGTCACGCACGTGATCCGCGGCAAGGACCTCCTGCCGTCGACGCCGGTGCAGGAGGCGATCGCGCGGGCGCTCGGGGCCGAGCCGCCCGAGTACATCCACCACGGGCTGCTCGTCGGCGAGGACGGCACGAAGCTCTCGAAGCGCCACGGCGCGGTCTCCCTGGCCGAGCTGCGCGAGCGCGGGCTTCCCCCGGAGGCGCTGCGCAGCTACCTGGCCGAGCTCGGGCTCCCCCGCGGGGACGTGCACTTCGACGAGGCGCGCCTCGCCCGGCTCGCCGTCGAGGCGCTCGCGGCGCTCTCCGACGAGGAGCTCGCCGCGCGCGTCGATGCGCCGCCGACCTTCGCGCCGGCGCTGCGCGGTGCGCACGACCTCGTCGAGGCGCGGGCGGTCGTGGAGGCGATAGAGCTGCGGCCCGAGCCCAGGCCGACCGAGTCCCCGGAAACGCTCGCCGCGTTCCGCGAGCTTCGCGAGGCCGCACCCGCCGAGCTCGATCCCGACGCCGCGCACGAACTCATCGGGGCGCTGCGGGAGCGCGGCGGCAAGCTGAGCGCGCTCCGCCTGGCGCTCACCGGCGCCGAGCGGGGCCCCGAGCTCTGGACGCTTCTGGTCGCGCTTCCGCGCGACGAGGCGCTGCGCCGGGCTACGCCGCCCTGACCTCGTCCGCGAGCGACGAGACGGTGTCGAGAAACGCGGCCACGGCGCCGCTCGGCGCACCGCGGTCGCGCCGGCGGATGGCGACGAGCTGGCGGGGCGGCGGCTTCGCGTCGGTGAGCGCGACCTGCCGCAGGAGCCCCGCGTCGATCTCGCCCGCGACGGCGGTGAGCGGGAGGAGCGCAACGCCGAAGCCCTCCTCGACCATCTTCTTGGCCGCCTCGATGTTGTCGAGCTCCATGACCGCCTCGGGCCGGACGCCCGCGTCGCGGAAGAGCGCGTTCGTAAGCTCGGTGTAGCTCGACGTCCGCTCGAACTGGATGAGCTGCTCGCGCGCGAGCTCTTCCATCGAGATCCCGCGGCGCGACGCGAACCGGTGCGAGGGGTCGCAGACGAGGACGAGCCGGTCCTCGTAGAGCGGCGCCGAGGCGATGTCCGGGTGGCGGAGGTCACGCACGAGCCCGAGGTCGACCTGCTCCCGGAGTACGAGCTCGAGCACGTCCTCCGAGTGGCCCGTCCGCACGCTCACCTGCACGCGCGGGTGCCCGACCGCGAAGCGCTTGAGGATCGCGGGGAGCACGTAGGTCGAGAGCGCCGGCGCGGCGCCGAGCGTGAGGCGTCCGGCGCCGCCGCGCTCGAACGCGTTCACGAGTTGGCGTCCGTCGGCGAGCGTCTCGAGCGCGCGGACGGCGTAGGGGAGGAACGCCTCGCCCGCCTCGGTCAGCCGCATGCCACGCGGCGTGCGATGGAACAGCGCCGCGCCGAGCTCGTCCTCGAGCTTCTTCAGGCGGGCGGTCAGCGCGGGCTGGGTGAAGAAGAGCGTGTCCGCCGCACGGCTGACGCTGCCGGCGCGTGCCACTTCGACGAACGCCTGCACCTGTGCCAGCTGCATAGAAGAACATTATACAAAGCATCGAAAGAAACGATTTTCTATATATCGGACCCGCGAGTACCGTGGCTTCATCCGCGACCAGGAGGAGGCTTCGATGCAGACGGCAGCGATCACGACTACCGAAACGCACCGCGACGAGGCCCAGTCCTCCCGCGACGCGTCGATCATCGTGCTCACGACCGCCGAGCTCGCCCCGTGCAACTGCCCGGAGGCCTGCGAGCGCGACCACGACCGCGACTAGAAGGGCAACCGTGAGCACAGAGGCCGCAACGGGGGTCGTGCTTCGCGCACCCGCGACCGGGGCGGACGAGCGGATCCTCACGCCCGACGCGCTGGCGTTCGTGGCCGAGCTGCACCGCCGCTTCGACCCGACGCGCCGCGAGCTCCTGTCGGCCCGCATCGAGCGCCAGGCGGCGATCGACGCCGGCGCGCTCCCGGACTTCCTCCCGGGGACGCGCGAGATCCGCGAAGGCGACTGGCGCGTGGCGCCGGTGCCGCCCGACCTCCAGGACCGCCGGGTCGAGATCACCGGCCCGGTCGACCGCAAGATGGTCATCAACGCGCTCAACTCGGGGGCGAGCTGCTTCATGGCCGACTTCGAGGACGCCAACTCCCCGACGTGGGCGAACTGCGTCGAGGGCCAAGCGAACCTGATCGACGCGATCGACGGGACGATCTCGCTCGAGCAGGGCGAGAAGTCCTACCGCCTGAACAACGAGGTCGCGGTGCTGCTCGTGCGCCCGCGCGGCTGGCACCTGCCGGAGCGCCACCTCGAGGTGGACGGCGAGCCGGTGTCGGCGTCGCTCTTCGACTTCGGCCTCTACCTCTTCCACAACGGTCACCGCCTCGTCGAGCGCGGCTCCGGTCCGTTCCTCTACCTGCCGAAGCTCGAGAGCCACCTCGAGGCGCGCCTCTGGAACGATGTCTTCGACGCCGCCGAGGAGGAGCTCTCGCTCGAGCCGGGGACGATCAAGGCGACCGTCCTCATCGAGACGATCCTCGCCGCGTTCGAGATGGACGAGATCCTCTACGAGCTGCGCGACCACGCCGCCGGCCTGAACGCCGGCCGCTGGGACTACATCTTCTCGATCATCAAGAAGTTCCGGAATCGGCCCGAGTTCGTCCTGCCGGACCGCGCGCAGGTGACGATGAACGTCCCGTTCATGCGGGCCTACACGGAGCTCCTCGTGGCGACCTGCCACCGGCGCGGCGCGCACGCGATGGGCGGCATGGCGGCCTTCGTCCCGAGCCGCCGCGACGCCGAGGTGAACGAGATTGCGCTCGCCCGCGTGCGCGAGGACAAGGAGCGCGAGGCGGGCATGGGCTTCGACGGGACGTGGGTTGCGCACCCGGATCTGGTGGAGGTCGCGAGAGCCGAGTTCGATCGGGTTCTCGGCGATCGCCCGAACCAGGTCGACCGGATCGAGGAGGTCTCTGTTGCGGCCGGAGACCTCCTCGACGTTCGTATCGACGGCGGCGAGGTGACCGCCGAGGGCGTCCGCAACGACGTGAGCGTCGGGCTCCGCTATCTCGAGTCCTGGCTCCGCGGCGCCGGCGCCGTCGCGATCTACAACCTCATGGAGGACGCGGCGACCGCGGAGATCGCGCGCTCCCAGATCTGGCAGTGGCTGCGGCACGGGCGAATCGAGCGGGACGACGTCATCGCGTTCGAGGACGCCGAGCTCGCCGAGGCAGGCGACGGCCGCTGGGCCGACGCGCGCGAGGTCTTCGACCGCGTCGCGCTCGCCGAGGAGTTCGAAGAGTTCCTGACCATCCCGGCTTACGACCGGATCGACTGAGAGGAGTTGCGGTGAGCGGGTTCGACGAGCAGGTGCAGGCACTGGAGCGGCGCTGGGAGACCGAGGCGCGCTGGGCCGGGATCGAGCGGCCCTACACGGCGGAGGACGTCGTGCGGCTGCGCGGCTCCGTCCAGGTCGAGCACACCCTCGCCCGCCGCGGCGCCGAGCGTCTCTGGGGCCAGCTCCACGGGGAGGACCACGTCGCCGCCCTCGGCGCCATCTCGGGCGGCCAGGCCGTCCAGATGGTGAAGGCCGGCCTGCGCGCGATCTACCTCTCCGGCTGGCAGGTCGCCGCCGACGCGAACCTCTCGGAGCACGTCTACCCCGACCAGTCGCTCTACCCGGCGACGTCCGCGCCCGCGCTCGTCCGGCGCCTGAACAACGCGCTGCGCCGCGCCGACCAGATCGAGTGGGCCGAGGGCGAGGCGGGGCGCGAGTGGCTCGTCCCGATCGTCGCCGACGCCGAGGCCGGCTTCGGCGGCGCGCTGAACGCCTTCGAGCTCATGAAGGCATTCGTCGAGGCGGGCGCGTCCGGCGTCCACTACGAGGACCAGCTCGCCTCGGAGAAGAAGTGCGGCCACCTGGGCGGCAAGGTGCTCGTCCCGACGTCGCAGTTCGTGCGGACGCTGCTCGCCGCACGCCTCGCGGCCGACGTCCTCGACGTGCCGACCGTCCTCTTCGCCCGCACCGACGCCCTCGCGGCGACGCTCCTCACGTCCGACGTGGACGAGCGCGACGCCGGGTTCGTCACCGGCGAGCGCACGGCGGAGGGCTTCTGCCGGGTCGAGAACGGGCTCGAGAGCGCCATCGCGCGCGCGATCGCGTACGCGCCGTACGCGGACGTGCTCTGGTGCGAGACCTCGACCCCCGACCTCGAGGAGGCCGAGTCGTTCGCGGAGGCTGTGCACGAGCGGTTCCCCGGGAAGCTCTTGGCCTACAACTGCTCTCCGTCGTTCAACTGGAAGCGGCACCTCGACGACGAGACGATCGCCGAGTTCCAGGTGCGGCTCGCCGCGATGGGTTACCGGTTCCAGTTCATCACCCTCGCCGGCTTCCACGCGCTCAACGAGTCGATGTTCGAGCTCGCGCGCGGCTACGCCGAGGAGGGCATGACCGCCTACGTCCGGCTCCAGGAGAACGAGTTCGCGCTCGAGGAGGACGGCTACACCGCCACCCGCCACCAGCGCGAGGTCGGCGCCGGCTACTTCGACCTCGTCGCGCAGGCGGTCTCGGGAGGCGAGAGCTCCACGCTCGCCCTCAAGGGCTCGACCGAGGAAGCGCAGTTCGAGAGCGCGAAGGCGGCGGCCGCCGCGCACTAGGACGGCGCACGCAGACGGCCGGGACTCCCCGGCCGTCTGCACGTTCGACGTCCGGGCACACCCCCACCCTGGGAGGGGTTGTGGCCCCTAGAGGAGCCACCCGCATCCCGCAGAGCAGCGTAGCCGGAGGTCGCCTCCGGGTCCGCGCGGGAGTGTGCCGATCTCGGGCCGATTTCGCGCGGCCGCGGGTCAGGCGTCTGGCGGTGTCCGGCGTCTGCGAATCTACGACCCGTGCAGCTCTACGACTCGCTGACGCGGACGAAGCAGGAGCTCCCGCCGGCTCCCGGGCCCTTGGGCATGTACGTCTGCGGCCCGACGGTGTACCAGCGCATCCACGTCGGGAACGCGCGGCCCTACATCGTCTTCCTCTGGATGCGGAACTGGCTGCGGGCGAACGGCTACGACGCGAAGCTCGTCGAGAACATCACGGACATCAACGACAAGATCTACGACGCCGCGCGCGAGCTGGGCATCCCGAGCGACGAGCTCGCGCGGCAGGCGACGCAGTGGTACCTCGAGGACACCGAGGGCCTCGGGATCGGCCGCCCCGACGTCGAGCCGCTCGCGACCGAGACCATCGCCGAGATCGTGGAGCTCATCGAGGCGCTCGTCGAGCGCGGGCTCGCGTACGAGTCGCAGGGCGACGTCTACTTCAGGGTCGGGCGCTACGCGGAGTACGGGGCTCTCTCCGGCGCGAACCTCGACGACATGGTCGCGCAGGAGCCGAGCGACCTGAAGGAGGACCCGCGCGACTTCGCCCTCTGGAAGGCGACGAAGCCGCACGAGGACACCTCGTGGGACTCGCCGTGGGGGCCGGGCCGCCCGGGCTGGCACATCGAGTGCTCCGCGATGGCGGAGAAGCACCTCGGCCCGGAGTTCGAGCTGCACGGCGGCGGCCTCGACCTCCGCTTCCCGCACCACGAGAACGAGATCGCCCAGTCGCGCGGCGCCGGCCGCCCGTTCGCACGGCGCTGGGCGCACAACGGGATGCTCGAGTTCGGCGCGGAGAAGATGTCCAAGTCGCTCGGCAACGTCGTCTCGCTCCACGACGCCCTCGAGCGCTGGGGCCGCGAGGCGATCCTCATCCTGTTCCTCGGCGCGCACTACCGCAGCCCCGTGGACTTCACGGACGAGGCGATGGAGCAGGCGGCCGCGCAGTGGGAGGACTTCCGCACGGCGTTCCGGGTTGCCGCGCAGCGTGCGGATGCGCCTTCGTGGGAGGAGTTCGCGGCCGCGCTCGACGACGACTTCTCCACGCCGGCCGCCCTCGCGATCCTCCACGAGTGGCGCGCGGCCGGGCGCCTCGAGGAGCTGGCGCGTGGGCTCGCGATCTTCGGCCTCGAGCCGCAGACCGAGGCCGGCGAGGCCCCGGATGAGGTGCGCGCGCTGGCGGAGGCGCGCGAGGCGGCCCGGGCGGCGCGCGACTTCGACGAGGCCGACCGCCTTCGCGCCGAGATCGAGGCCGCGGGGTGGGAGGTGCAGGACGTGGCCGAGGGTTACCGCCTCATCCCCAAGGCGTGACCGCGGCGCCGGAGCTCGTCTACGGGCGCCGCCCCGTGCGGGAGGTGCTGCGCGCCGGGCGCCGCGAGATCCTCGAGCTGCACGCGACCGAGCGGGCGCTCGCGACCGAGCCATGGCTCCGCGAGGCCTCCGGACTTCGACTTCACGTCGAGCGTGAGGGCCGCCTCAACGAGCTCGCCCTGACCCGCGACCACCAGGGCGTCGTCGCCTTCTGCGAGCCCTACCGCTATGCCGACGCCTACGAGCTTGCGTCCGGCGAGCGGCCGCTGATCGTGTGCCTCGACCAGGTCACCGACCCGCACAACCTCGGCGCGGTCGCGCGCTCGGCCGATGGCGCCGGCGCAACCGGGATCGTCCTCCCCGAGCGGTCGAGCGCCCGCGTCACGGCCGCAGTCTGCCGCGCCTCGGCGGGCGCCGTCGAGCACGTCCGGATCGGCGTCGTCGTGAACCTGGGGCGCTACATCGACGAGACGAAGCGGGGCGATCTCTGGGCGCTCGCCGCGGAGGGGAACGCCCTTACCCCGGTGTGGTCGGCCGACCTGAAGACGGGGGTGTTCCTGGTGTTCGGCTCGGAGGGGAAGGGGATCCGTCCGGGGGTGCGCCGGGCCTGCGACGACGCGTTCTCGATCCCCCTCGCGGGGAACGTCGCGTCGCTGAACGTCAGCGTGGCCGCGGGGGTTGCCCTGTTCGAGGCGGCGCGGCAGCGTCGAGCCTGACGAGCGCCGCCTCGAGGAACGACTCGGCCCGACGGCGATCGACCCCCTCGCCGCTCGCCCGCGCCCGAACCGCCTGCGCGACCAGCTCGCCGTCGTTGACCCGGCTCTCAGCCCAGCGGGCGGCGGCCGCCTTGGACGACCAGACGCCCTTCTCCGCGTACCTCAGCGCCCGGCAGGCGGCGAGCACCGCCTCGGCGCCCGCCCCGTCCGCGAGGCACCAGCGAAGCGTCTCCGCGAGGAGCGGCGCCAGGAGTTCTGCGCCGGGGTCGGCGAAGACCTCGGCGGCGGGCGGGCCGGCGAGGGCGATCCCGTGGGCGTGCAGCACGCCGCGATCGATCGCGAACCAGTGGAGCTCCCCCGCGACCGGCTCGAAGTCGGCGCGGAACGCCATGTCCCGGCCGGTGTTCAGGTTGAGCTCGAACGCGGCGTCGGCGCTCGGACGGCGCACCGCCGCCTCCGCGTAGACGACCAGCTCGAGGCCGCGGGCGGGACAGGGAAACGCCTCGTGGCGGAGGTCGCGGACGAGCGCCTCCTTCTCGGCCCGCTCGAGCGGCCGCTCGACGACGACGGCGACGTCGAGGTCGCTCCGCGCCGGCTCGTAGTCGCCGAGCGCGAGCGATCCACCGGCGTAGACGCCGACGAGCGACGGCCCGAGCACCGAGCGCACCCGCTCCACGAGCGCGGCGAGATAGGCCCGCTCCTGCATGCTTCCCTCGTGCTCTACCTGTTCGACGCCTGGAACCTCTTCCACGCCGGCGACTATCGCACCCCGGAGCAGCTCGTCGACCTGCTCGCCGGCTACGTGGCCCGCGAGGGGGCGCGCGGGATCGCCGTGTTCGACGGCGCCGGCGCCGACCGCACCATCGGCGCGCTCGAGATCCGATACGCGCCGCACGCCGACCAGGTGCTCGAGCGCCTGGCGGCGGAGGCTCGGGATCGCGAGGAGGTCGTGGTCGTCTCGTCCGACCGGCTGATCCGCGAGACCGCGGGCATCGACGTCCGGCGCTGGCAGTCGCGGGACTTCGCGGTCGAGCTCGGCAGCTGCCCACCGGAGCGTCGGAGGGCCGAAAGACGACGAAAGTGGAGGACACTCTCGACGCGGACACACGTTCGCGTCTCGAGCGATGGCGCCGGAAACGTGCTTGATCTTTCGAAAACGGCCTGCTACCGTCGCGTCACCTTCAACCTGAGGGTTAGGGTTGCTCCGGACGTACGGGCAGCTCTTCCCGCCGCCCAAGGGAGAGAACCATGCCGCGCAGCCAGGCAGCCGTACGTCCCGCCGAGCGCCTCCAGCGCGAAAGCGACGACCTCCGCATCGTCATCCGCGCGCGCAACGGCGACGACGCCGCGCTCGACGCGCTGATCCGCCGCTACACCGGCTTCGTCCGGCTGAAGGCCAGTTCGTACTTCATCGCGGGCGGCGAGTCCGACGACCTGATCCAGGAGGGCCTGATCGGCCTGTACAAGGCCGTGCGCGACTACCGCACCGACAAGGACACGTCGTTCCGCTCGTTCGCGGAGCTCTGCATCACGCGCCAGATCATCACGGCGATCAAGGCCGCGACCCGCTTCAAGCACCAGCCGCTCAACGGCTACGTCTCGTTCAGCCAGACGCCCGCGGGCCAGGAGGACGGGGACTGCACGCTCGGCGACGCGATCCCGGGCCCGGGTGTCGACGATCCAGCGGTCTGCGTGATCTCGACCGAGGAGCTTCAAAGCCTCGTCTTCACGCTCGGCACGGGCCTCTCGCCGCTCGAGGCCGACGCGCTTCGCCTCTACATGGAGGGCAACTCCTACGAGGAGATGGCCGAAGACCTCGGCTGCGACACGAAGACGATCGACAACGCCCTCCAGCGCGTGAAGCGCAAGGTGCTGACACACCAGCAGTCGCGCCAGGTCCTGCTCTAGCGGCCGCTACGATCCGGTCGTCCGCCGGCGTAGCTCAATTGGTAGAGCAGCGCTTTTGTAAGGCGAAGGTTGGAGGTTCGAGTCCTCTCGCCGGCTTCAGCCGATCGAAGTCCGCCCGCTTCGCGGGCACGACGACTTCGCTCGGGTGAACCCCTGCTCCCATCGGCGTTTGCGCGTGGTCGCGCCCGAGTGAATCGGACGCGGGTGGCGAGGGTGACGCGGCGGTCTTCGGCTACCGCAAGAACCTCGGGCATGTGGGAATACGACCCCTCCTCCACGTCGTTTTTTATAGACGTGAGAACCCTGAATGACATTCGCAGGGAGCTGGACGACGCCATGGAGCGGCGCGCCGGCCTGTGGGAGGAGCTGGGCGAGGGCTTCGACGCCGTGAAGTCGGCGGAGGCCGCGCAGCTCACTCGACACATCGAGGACCTCTGGTCGGAGGCCAGGGTCGCGCGTGCGCGCGCCCAGTTCGGGCCCTCCGAGGAGATCATCACCAAGGCCCGCGCCCAGGACCGTCTCGATCGCGAGGCGCGTCGCTGGCGCGAGGCGGCCTAGCCAAAACGGCAACGTTCAGTGAGGGCGGCGGAAGCCGCCCTCACCCTATGGTGGGGCCGTGCGCATCCTGCTCGTGTCGTCGCTCTACCCGGGGCCCGCGGACCCCGACTTCGGGACCTTCGTGCGCCGGCTCGAAGAGGAGCTCGCGGAGATGGGGAACGAGATCACGCGCGCGGTCGTGGATCGCCGCGGCTCCTCCGTCGGCAAGCAGCTCGCGCTGACGGCGCGGGCGCTGAGCGGGGTCCGGCCTCGGCCCGACGTTGTCTACGCGCACTACCTCGTCCCCGCGGGCGCCGTCGCCGCGGCCGCCTCGGTCGCCGCGCGAGCGCCGCTCGTGGTCACGGCGCATGGCCGGGACGTCCGCAACATCGGCACGATCCGGGGCGTCGGTGCGGCGACCCGCGCCGTCGTGCGCCGTGCCTCCACGGTGATCTGCGTCTCCGAGTACCTCCGCGGCGATCTCATCGCCCGCATCCCCGAGGTGAGGCCGAAGACCGAGGTCATCTCCGCCGGCGTGGATCTCGAGCGCTTCGCCCCGCGCGACGCGGCCGAGGCCCGCGCGAAGCTCGGCTGGTCCCAGGAGGGCCCGCACTTCCTCTGCGTCGGCTCGCTCGACGCGCGGAAGAACGTTGTCCGTCTGGCCGACGCCTTCGCCAGGCTCGGCGAAGGCTCGCTCGCGTTCGTCGGCGACGGTCCCCTGCGGGGCGAGCTCGAGGGCCGCGAGCGCGTCCGCCTGGTCGGGCGCGTCGGCCACGACCAGGTGGCGGACTGGGTCGCCGCCAGTGATGTCGTCTGCCAACCGAGCCTCGTCGAGCCCTTCGGCATCGCGCTCGTCGAGGCGATGGCCGGGGAGCGCTCGGTCGTCGCGACCGAGGTCGGCGGGCCACCCGAGTTCGTGACCCTCGAGGCCGGCGTCCTCGTCGACCCGACGAGCGTCGAGTCCATCGAGGAGGGGCTGCGCGCAGCGGCCGCGCTCCCGCGCCCGAACCCCGCCGCGCGCGCCGCGGCCGAGCCCTACGACGTGCGCCGCGAGGCCCGCCGCGTGGCCGAGGTCCTGGAGCGGGCGCGGGCACAATGAGCGCGATGGAGCACGCGGATCACGCACACCACCACGGGCACCTGCGAACGTCCTCGCGCGCCGACCGCCGGATGCTCGCGATCGCGCTCGGCCTCTTCCTCGTCTTCACGATCCTCGAGGTCGTCGCGGGACTCGTCGCGGACTCGCTCGCGCTTCTCGCCGACGCCGGTCACATGGCGACGGACGCGGGAGCGCTCGCCCTCGCCCTCTTCGCGGCGTGGGCGGCGACCCGGCCCGCGCGCGGCCGGTGGACGTTCGGCTTCGCGCGCGCGGAGATCCTCGCAGCGCAGGTGAACGGGATCGCGCTGCTCCTCGTCGCGGGCTGGATCACGTTCGAGGCGGTCCGCCGGCTGATCGACCCGCTCGACGTGGACGCGAGGATCGTGGTGCCGGTCGCGATCGCCGGCATCGTCCTGAACGTCGTCGTCCTCATGCTTCTCTCACGGGCCGAGCGGCGGAGCCTCAACGTGCGCGGCGCGTACCTCCACGTCGCGACCGACGCGGCAGCCTTCGCGGGGACGGCGATCGCCGGGGTCCTCATCCTCGCGACCGGGTGGAACCGCTTCGACCCGATCGCCTCGCTCGGGGTCGCCGCGCTCGCGCTCGTCGCCGCCTTCTCGCTGCTCCGGGAGTCCGGCCGGATCTTCCTCGAGGGCGCGCCCGAGTCCGCGCCGCCCGCCGAGGTCGGCGCGGCGATCGTCGCCCACGAGGGCGTCGTCGAGACGCACGATCTGCACGTCTGGACCGTGACGAGCGGCTTCCCCGCGCTGTCCGCCCACGTCCTGGTCGGAGCCGGGCGCCGACTGCCACCGGATCCGCCTCGAGCTCGAGCGGATGCTGCATGACCGGTTCGGGCTCGACCACACGACGCTCCAGGTCGAGCACGTCGGCGTCGACCGCGGGCTCCGCGTCCGCCGTGCCGACCGAACGGCCGCCGAGCATTGACTTTTCTATACAAACGGTGGATAAGCTCGCCCTCGTGGCCGCCGTGAAGGTTCTGATCGTCGACGACCACGACCTGTTCGCGGAAAGCGTCCAGGCGTTTCTCTCGACCGAGGACGAAATCGACGTCGTCGGCCGCGCCGCGAACGGCGAGGAGGCCACGCGCCTCGCCGCCGTCACGCACCCCGACGTCGTGCTGATGGACATCTCCATGCCGGTCATGGACGGCTTCGTCGCGGCCAAGGAGGTCGTGCGCGAGGCGCCCGAGGCGCGCATCCTCTTCCTCACCGGTTCGAACGCGCCCGCCGACATCGCGAAGGCCCGCGCGGCGGGCGGGATCGGCTACGTCACGAAGGAGAAGATCGCCTCCGAGCTCGTCGAGGCGATCGTCGACGCCGGTCGGCCCGAGGCCGCCTAGACCGCTCTCGCTATCCTGGCCCCATGCTCGCCGTCTCCGCTGCGTTCCAGGTGCTGCTCGCCGGCTTCCTGGTCTTCCTGATCCTCATGCACTCCGGCCGCGACGCCGGCTTCGGCGGCATGGGGTTCACCCCGGCCTCGCAGGGTGGCCAGCACATCGTCGAGCGGAACCTGACGCGCCTCACGGTCGTCGTCGCGCTGCTCTTCACGATCAACTCGATCGTGCTCTTCTACCTTCTCTAACGTCCCTCGCATCGGTGGATCGATTGGCGCACATTCGGCGCGGTCCGGGCACTGACACGTGCGGAAATCTTCGATAGCGTGGGTACTAGGGGAGGGGGCTTAACCCCAATTCCCGCGGGCGTCTAAAGGCCGGGCGCGGAGCCGGTTCCGACGATCGTGAACGCGTCGGTCGCGATGGCGGGCGTGACCACGCCGTACGGGTAGCGCTCGTCGTAGAAGTCGCTCGTGTTCACGAGCGTCGTCTCGCGCGTCAATGAGAGGAGCCCCGCGGCGACCGCCGGGACGGAGGTCGTGAAGCGCAGGTTCACGAGCGGTGTCGTCACCTTCCCGCCCTCGATCCGGAACGTCCCGTCGCGCGTCATGCCGGTGAGAACCCCTTCGCGCGCGTCCACGATGTTCACGTAGTGGAGCCGGGTGACGTAGATGCCGTCGCCGACCGCCTCGGCCAGCTCGTCGAGGCTCGCCGCCTCGCCGCCCGCGACCGACAGGTTGAACGCGATCGGCCCGTAGCCGGAGCCGCCCGCACCGAGGCTGTGCCCGGTGGACTCGCGCCCGCCGCGCGCGGCCGTCTTGCGGTCCCACACGACGTCGGTGACCACGCCGTTCTCGACGAGCTGCACGCGCTGCTTCGGCACCCCCTCGAGGTCGAACGCCTTCGGGAGGCCGCGCGGGTCGAGCGCGTCGTCGGCGAGCGAGAACGACTCCGAGAACATCTTCTCGCCGACGCGTCCGGAGAAGTAGCTCCGCTCCTCGAGGAACGGGAGCGCGCCGAAGGTGCCGATGCCGAAGTACCAGAGGAGCTCGCCGAAGGCCCACGGCGAGAGCACGGCCCGCAGCGTCCCGGGCTCGATCTGGCCCGCGTCCGAGGTGCGCGCGGCGGTCTCGGCCGACTCCTCGGCGAAGCCGGCGAGGTCGAGCGAGTCCGCCTGCCACGCGGACGTGGACGCGTAGCCCGACCGCTCGTCGTCCGCGGCGAGCGCGACGAGCGTCGCGTCCGTCATCGCCTGCGAGACGCCCAGGCCGGTCGTGGACGCGACGGCGAGCTCGGTCTCGCCGCACGTGAAGTAGCCGTACAGCCCGATGGCGTCGGCCGCGTCGATCGCGGTCCACGCGCGCGCGGCGAGCTCCTCAGGCGGAAGCGCCGCGGTCGCCTCGTCCCACCCTTCGACGTCCGGCGGCGCAGCGGGCGGTGCAAGGCCGGGGAAGGCCGGGTCGGGCCGCGCGCTCTCGGCGGCGGCGACCGCGCGCGCAGCGGCCTCGCGCAGCCCGTCCTCGTCCGTCCGGTTGGTGGAGACCGAGCCGACCTTGCCGTCGCGGACGACGCGGAGCGTGACCGTCTCGTCCTCGACGAGCGTCGGCTGGTGCACGGTCGAGGCGGCGAAGCGGGCGAAGCCGGAGCGCTCGCGGTGGACCGACGCCTCGGCCTCGTCGCCGGACACGGCGGCGAGCGCGCGCGACGCGAGCTCGAGGGCGGCGGGCGCCTCCCTCACGAGCGCACGCCGACCTGGACGTTCCGGAAACGGGTGGGCGACGCACCGTGCGACACGTGCGCGTGCTGGCCCGGCTGGCCCTTGCCGCAGTTCGTGAGTCCGGACATCCGCCACTCGTCCGGCCCGGCGACGCCGTCGAGCGAGCCCCAGAAGTCGGGCGTCCGGCCCATATAGGTCGCGTCGCGCAGCATCCGGCCGAGCTTGCCCTTCTTGATCTCCCAGGCGATCTCGGTGCCGAACTGGAAGTTGAGCCGCTTGTCGTCGATCGACCAGCTCCGGTTCGTGGCGAAGTAGATGCCGTTGTCAACGTCGGCCAGCAGGTCTTCGAGCGAGCCTTCGCCCGGCTCGAGGTGGAGGTTCGTCATCCGGATGAGCGGCATGCGGCTCCAGCGGTCCGCGCGCATCGACCCGCCGCCCTC
The DNA here is from genome assembly GCA_963720515.1 of uncultured Actinomycetes bacterium. GTDB lineage: Bacteria > Actinomycetota > Thermoleophilia > Gaiellales > Gaiellaceae. Next base: position 2,479,915 of record OY970397.1, read on the forward strand.
GCGGCCGATCGTCGCAGCGGTCTCGCGCGAGGTGAGGAAGCCGGTGAGCACGCCCGCCTCGACGATCGGCTCGCGCCGCGCGGGGATGCCCTCGTCGTCCCAGGCGAACGTGCCGAGCCCGCCGGGCGTCGTCGCGTCGGCGGTCACGTTCATGAGCTCGGAGCCGTAACGCAGCGAGCCGAGGTCCTCGACGCCCACCCAGCTCGTCCCCGCGTAGGAGGCCTCGGTCCCGAGGATCCGGTCGAGCTCCGTGGGATGGCCGACGGACTCGTGCATCTGGAGCTGCGTCTGCTCGGAGTCGAGGACGATCGTCGTCACGCCCGAGGGGCAGACGTCGGCGCGGATGAGCGCGAGCGCCTCCTCGGCGACCCGCGGCGCCTCCTCGACCATGTTCAGCGACTCGACGTACTCCCAGCCGGCCGCCGAGCTCGACCCGCCGTGCGAGGACGGGTAGCTGCGGCTCTGGACGATCCCGTCGGCCACCGCGAGCGCCTCCATCCCGGCGCCGGACTCGAAGAACTCCTGCTCGAGATCGGCGCCGTCCGAGGTGGCGAACGCGCGCCGCTCGCGGAGGGCGCGGACGAACGTCTGTGTGACGCCGATCCCGTCGCGGGTGAGCGCCTCCTCGGTCCGCAGGCAGAGGTCGATCTTCTCCTCGAGCGGGACGTCGATCGGGTCGCGCTCCACGGGCGTCGAGTAGCTGCCCGTCATCGGCTCGGCGGGCGCGAGCTCGACCGGGCTGCGTCCTCTTCCCGCGCTCGCGCGCGCGAAGGCGACCGCGCGCCGGGCCGCGGCGGCGGCACCCTCGGTGGAGAGCTCAGGGTGGCACGCGAAGCCCCAGGCGCCGTCCACGAGAACGCGCACGCCGACGCCCTCGGTCTCACCGTCCGTGACGCTCTCGACCTCGCGGTTTCGCGTCGTTGCGCTTTGCGTGCGCCGGGTCAGCGCACGGGCGTCGGAATAGGACGCGCCGGCGGCCAGCGCCTCGTCGACTGCGGCTCGGCAGAGGTCACGCATGCCCGCGCAGGCTAGCGGTGGCGGAGGGGGTGTGGCACGACGCCTCAAACGGGGTCGACAATTGTTGACGCTCGTGGTTAAGATCGGGGTCCCATCAGGAATCGCCCGGGGAGGTCGCCGCAAATGCCCAGGCCCGTTCGCTTGTTGATCGCGTCCGCGATCCTCGCTCTCATCCTTCCGACCATCGCCTCCGCCACGCCCACGTGGACGACGAAGTACCGAGGCGGCTGGACGGATCCCTCGCTCTGCCGCGACAACCAGACCAACACGAGCTGCGCCGTCGCGCCGCACAGCGCGAACATGGTCCCGGTCGGGGCTCGCCCCGGCGAGCCGGACTGGACGGACACGGAGACCAACAGCGACCTGGTCTTCCTGGACAACCACGCGATCGCCGCGAGCTACGGGCACTTCCGGGTGCTCGACATCTCGAACCCGGCCGCCATCAACTCGCCGAGCGCGCTGATCTCGAACACGTCATGTCCGGGCAGCCAGGGTGACCTCAACATCTTCCGAAGGGGCGGCGTGCAGCTGCTCTTCCGGGCCCAGGAGGGCAACCACAACATCCCGAACGGCGATCTCCACCGAACGTGCGAGACTGCCGGCGTCGGCGAGACCGGAGTGGGCTTCGTCGGCCTCACGGTCTTCGACATCCGCGACCTCGCCCATCCGAAGCCGATCATCGGCGTGCCGACCTGCGGCGGGTCGCACACGATCACGCAGTACTGGAACGACCTCGTGAACAAGCTCTACATCTTCTCGATCGCCGGAGGAAAGGGGACCTCCGCGCCGCAGTGGGGCCTCGACTGCTCGGCGGGCACCGTGACAGGCGCCCGGATCGACGCGATCGAGGTCCCACTGGACCATCCGGAGCGCGCGCACATCGTCGGGTACGTCCCGACCGGTGGAACCGCGACCGGCTGCCACGACGTGAACGTCTTCGAGGAGCTCCACTACCTGCTCATGTCGTGTGCGCAGGGGAGCCTCGCGAGCCTCGTCGACGTCAGCGACGTCGCCAACCCCGAGGTGAAGTGGACGTTCACGTATCCCGGCCTCCAGACCATGCACACGGGCGACTTCAGCTGGGGCGGCAAGCACGTGTACTTCAACGGCGAGCCCGGCGGCGGCAACGCGGCCCAGTGCAGCTTCGACGACGACGGGATCCTGTACACGCAGTTCATCCTCGAGCTCCAGACGGGGAAGCTGGTCGGCCAGCTCCAGGTGCCGCGGCCGCAGGGCTTCCAGACCGGCGCGACCGAGAACTGCACGATCCACGAGATCAACATGGTCCCGGTCCTCGACCGGAACATCATGGCCGCCTCCTGTTACACGTGCGGGATGATGATCTTCGACCTGACGAACCCGCGCGCGGCGCGCGAGATCGCCTGGGTCGACCCCGAGACCGCGCCGTCGGCCGCCGACCAGGGGCTTCCGGCCGGAGCGCCCGCGAACGGCTCGGGCTGCTGGACGGGCTACTGGTACAACGGCTACATGTACTGCCAGGAGCTCGCCTGGGGGCTCCACATCTGGACGACGACCGAGCCGTTCAAGCAGCGCGCGCTCACCTTCACCGAGCTGAACCCGGAGACGACCCCGAACCGGTTCCGCTGCGTCGTGTCGTTCACGGGCGGCCCGAAGAAGGCGCGGAAGGCGGCCAGGGTGAATGTCAGGGTTCTCGTGCACGGCGGGCCCGAGGCGCCGAACCAGGCGGCCAAGGGCGTGAAGGCCGTCGTCAAGGCGCCGGGCTTCTACAAGCAGCTCACGACGAGCCTCGCCGGGACCGCGAGCGTGAAGGTGAAGGCGTCGAAGCGCGGGAAGCTCCAGGTGAGCGTCCCCGAGCTCGAGAACATGCTCGGGTGCGCGGCGCCGGCGAAGTCGATCAAGCGGAAGTAGCGAGTCCGGCGGCCGCCCGATCGGCGGTCGCCGGATGCGATCGCGCCTCTAGACGCGTCCAGGGCGATGGGTTACCATCGGGCTCCCTTTCCAGGAGCTTCCCGGAGGTCTGATCGCACATGCCCAAGCTTCTTCGTATTCTCGTTCCGCTCGCACTTGTGCTTCTTGCACTGCCGTCGGCCGCGGCTGCGGATCCGACGGACTTCAACAGTGCGCATACCAGTAAGCTCGGCCCGCTCCTTCCGCACACACCGAACTTCGTGTGGCTGAGCTCGACCATGGCCAACTCGTCCGTGCTCGGCACCGCTGCGCAGGGCGAGGGCTGGGTCGGCACGAACGGCCAGGCCCTGTCCGACATGGTCTTCCAGGAGGGCCCGAACGGACACGACTTCGCCATCTCGGGCGAGTACAACCACTACCAGACGTGGGATTACGGCGACCCGACGGCGCCCACCCGCGTCGGTCCGAACGTCCGGTGTACCGGTTCGCAGGGCGACATCATGATCGTCGGCCACCTCATGCTCCGCGTGAACGAGGGCAACCGGAACATCCCGAACGCCGACCTGACGCGTCCCTGCGCAGTTCCGCAGCCCGGTGAGACGAGCGTCGGCTTCGTCGGCCTGACGATCATCGACGTCAGCGACTGGAACAACCCGAAGCCGATCGTCGGCGTCCCGGTCTGCAACGGCGCCCACACGGCGACGAAGTACTACAACGACATCGACAACAAGCTCTACGTGATCATGACCCGCGGCGGGACTACGGGCTCGAGCACGCAGTGGGGCCTCGACTGCTCGGCCGCGGCGCGGCCACAGGGGAGCGTCGACGTCGTCGAGGTGCCGCTCGACCATCCGGAAAATGCGCACCTCGTCGGCTGGCTCCCGACCGGCGGCACCGGCGGCGGCTGCCACGACATCAACGTCTTCGAGGAGCTCCACCTGATGGCGACCTCCTGCCCGTCGGGCAACCAGGGCAGCCTCATCGACATCGCCGACATCCGCAACCCGCACGTCCTCTGGACGTTCCAGTACCCGGGCATCCAGACGATGCATACGGCCGACTTCAGCTGGAACGGCCGGTACATCTACTGGAACGCCGAGCCGGGCGGAGGTACGGGCGCCTCGTGTGAGTACAACGACGACCCGATCCTCTACACGGTCTTCATCGTCGACCGGTTCACCGGCAAGCTGCTCGGTCAGTACCACGTGCCGAACGTCCAGGCCACCCTCTCGACGCAGGGCGGCCAGACGATCGAGAACTGCACCGTGCACGAGATCAACGAGGTGCCGTTCATCGACCGGAACATCATGACCTACGCCGGGTACCGGCTCGGCGGCGGCGTCGTCGACCTGACGAACCCGCGCGCTCCGCGGAACGTCGGCTGGTTCGACTTCCCGCCCGGCGAGGCGGATCCGGTCACCGGCGCCTTCGAGCGCAACGGCCTCGGGTGCTGGACGTTCTACTGGTACAACGACAATCTCTACTGCAACGACATCTCGTGGGGCGTCACGGTCTACACCGTCAACGAGCCGTGGTGGAGGCAGGCGCTCAAGATGAACGAGCTGAACCCGCAGACCACCACCTACACGTTCAAGTGCACCGCGACGGTGACCGGCGGGCCGAAGAAGGCCAAGAAGGCCGCCAACGCCACCGTGAACGTGATCGTGGGCAACGGTCACGAGATCGAGCCGCAGCCGGCATGGGGCGTCTCGGTCGAGTTCAAGGCGCCAGGCTTCTTCAAGCAGGTGACGACGGGCGAGAACGGCAAGGCGACCGTCAAGGTCAAGGCGTCGAAGGCCGGCAAGCTCACCGTCCGCACCTTGGACGAGGAGAACCTGAACAGCTGCGCCGCGCCCGCCAAGTCGATCAAGCGCGCAGCGAAGAAGTAAGCGGAAAGGGCTAGTGCGATCAGAGGGCCCGCGCTCCCCAGGGAGCGCGGGCCCTTCTTATGGTCCAAAGGCTAGAAACCCGCCGGAGAATCCAATACCATCGGCGTCCCCTTTCCAGTGTGCGTTCACGACCTCCGGAGGTCTGCGGGCAAATGACCAAGTTGCTTCGATTCGTCACGCTCCTCGTTGTCCTAGGCGCAGCGATCCTGGCCCCGTCGGCCAGCGCGCTGCCGGTGCAGACCCCGTACAGCGGTCTCTACTACGGCAATGCGCCGCATAGCCCGAACTTCATCTGGCTGAGCTCGCTCGTCGCCCCGAGCGACTGGGTCGCGGGCGCCGCCGAGCCTCACGCGACGCCAACTCCGACGGCGGCATTACCTGAGCGACATGGCCTTCCAGGGCAACCTCGCGATCGAGGCGTCGTACACCAGTTCCGCGTGCTCGACGTGTCCGATCCGACGCAACCGCAGATGCTTCCGGGCGAGAACCCACAGGGCACCTTTTGTCCCGGTGGCCAGGGCGACACGATCGTCGTTCGGGAACCTGCTCTTCCGCGTGAACGAGGGCGGCGGCCGCAATATCCCGAACGGTGATCTGACCCGGCCGTGCGCCATCGCCGCAGCCAGGAGAGACGAGCGTCGGCTTCCAGGGCCTGACGATCTTCGACTTCACCGACAAGGCGAACCCGAAGCCGATCATCGGCGTCCCAACGTGCAATGGCGCGCACACGGCGACGAAGTACTACGACGACATCGGAAGAAGCTCTACATGATCATGACCAAGGGGAACGGGACGGCCTCGAACCCGCAGTGGGGTCTTGACTGCTCGGCGGAGTCGTCCCGGGCGCGCGCGTCGACCTGATCGAGGTGCCGCTGGACCATCCCGAGCAGGCGCACCTCGCCGGCTTCCTTCCGACCGGCGGCACCGGCGCCGGCTGCCACGACGTGAACGTGTTCGAGGAGCTCCACCTCGTCGCGCTCGCATGCCCCTCCGGGCAGCAGGCGACGCTCCTCGACGTCATCGGACATCAAGAACCCGGTCGTCAAGTGGACGTTCACATACCCGGGCATCCAGACGATGCACACGGCCGGCTTTACCTACAGCGGCAAGTACGTGCTCGTGGACGCGGAGCCGGGCGGCGGCTCGGCCGCCGAGTGCGACTTCAACGACGATCCGGTCCTCTACACGCTCTTCATCATCGACCGGTTCACGGGCACGCTCGTCGGCCAGTTCCACCTCCCGCACCCGCAGGGACCTGCATCAACACCACCGGGAGCGGGCAGGTCGAGCCGACCTACTGCACCCTGCACGAGCTCAACACGGCCCCGTTCATCGACCGGGACATCGTGGCGAGCTCCTGTTACAACTGCGGGCAGGACATCATCGACATCACGAACGCCGGGCGATCGCGCGAGATCGGCTTCTGGGATCCTCCGGAGTACCCCGGCGTCTACGCTGGCCTACCCAGGAAAGAACGGCGCGGGCTGCTGGACGGGCTACTGGTACAACGACAGCCTCTACTGCAACGAGCTCGACTTCGGCCTCCACATATGGACCGTGAACGAACCGTGGTGGAAGCAGTCGATCACGCTCGACGAGCAGAACCCGCAGACGATCACGCACCGGATGCGCTGCTCGGTCTCCTACACGGGCGGCCCGAAGCGGGCGAAGAAGGCCGGCAAGGTCACCGTCAAGGTGAACGTCTTCGGCCCGGCGCACCTCCAGCCCGCCTGGGGCGCGAAGGTGAGCGTCAAGGCCCCCGGCTTCTTCAAGACCATCAGCGCTGGTGAGAACGGCACGGCGAGCGTCTCCGTGAAGGCCTCGAAGGCGGGCAAGCTCCAGGTGTCCGTGCCCGACCACGAGAACATGCTCGGCTGCTCGGCTCCTTCGAAGTCGATCAAGCGGGCGGCGAAGTAAGGGCGCGGCACAGGTTCGACGCTCTCGAGGGGCGGCTCCACGGAGCCGCCCCTCCTCGTACACGGCGAAGGCGGCTCCGCGGAGCCGCCTTCGTCATGCGCTGGAGAGGACTTGAACCTCCACGACCCTACGGGTCACAAGGCCCTCAACCTTGCGCGTCTACCAATTCCGCCACCAGCGCGCGGGTGCGAAGTCTAGCTACGTCCCGATGCCTTGACGCCGTCCGGCGGCCTAGCTACTCTGGCGAACATACGTTCCCTCACAACGGCGAGGTGGTGGTGATGCTCACGGCCCGGCAGCAGGAGATCTACGAGTTCGTCACGCGGTACGTGGACGGTCACGGCTACCCGCCGACCGTGCGCGAGATCGGCGAGGAGGTCGGACTGGCGTCGCCCTCGACGGTGCACGCCCACCTCGCGAATCTGGAGCGCGCCGGCTACATCAAGCGCGATCCGACGAAGCCACGGGCGCTCGAGCTCGTCGGCCGTGAGCGCGGCGGCGGTTCCGCCGCGGCTCAGGTCGACTCGCGGGCGCACGTGCTCCCCCTGGTCGGCCAGATCGCGGCGGGCGGGCCGCTTCTGGCCGAGCAGAACGTGGAGGATCACCTCGCCGTCCCGGAGCCGCTGTCGTCCGGGGCCGGCGAGGAGTTCCTCCTGCGCGTAAAGGGCGACTCGATGATCGAGGCCGGGATCCTGGACGGCGACTACGTAGTCGTCCGGCGGCAGCAGACGGCGCGGAACGGCGAGATCGTGGTCGCGTTGGCCGGCGAGGACGAAGCGGCCGACGAGGCGACCGTGAAGCGGTTCTTCCGCGAGGACGGCCGCATCCGGCTCCAGCCGGAGAACTCGGCGCTCGAGCCGCTCTTCCCCGCGCACGTGCAGGTGCTCGGCCGCGTCACCGGGGTGTTCAGGACCGTCTGATGGGCGTGATCGCGCTCAACCGGACGCTCGAGCAGGAGCTCTTCGCGCTCGCGCGCGGGGCGAGCCTCGAGTGCCTCGCCTGCGGCGAGTTCGTGCTCCACGCGGGCGGCGTGATCGCCTGCCCGGAGTGCGGGTCGCGGCTCGAAGGGGTGGTCGCGGATGTCCGCGCGATCGACGCGCGCGCGTCGTAGCTAGTCCGCGGACTCGCGCTCGTCCTCGGCGCGGTCGCGGATCTCCGTGACTACGGTCGGGTCGGCGAGCGTCGTCGTGTCGCCGAGCTCGCGGTGGTCGGAGATGTCGCGGAGCAGGCGGCGCATGATCTTCCCCGAGCGGGTCTTCGGGAGCTCCGGGGTGAAGACGATGTTCGCGGGGCGCGCGATCTTGCCGATCTTCTCGGCGACGTGGTCGCGGAGCTCCTCGAGCATCTCGACCGAGCCCTCCTCGCCGCCCTTGAGCGTCACGAAGGCGACGATCGCCTGGCCCGTGCTCGCGTCGGCGCGGCCGCAGACCGCGGCCTCGGCGACGGCCGGGTGGTCCACGAGCGCGCTCTCGACCTCGATCGTCGAGATCCGGTGGCCGCTCACGTTCATGACGTCGTCCACGCGGCCCATGAGCCAGAAGTCGCCGTCCTCGTCGACGCGCGCGCCGTCCCCCGTGAAGTACGAGCCGGGGAAGCGGCTCCAGTAGGTCTCGACGTAGCGGTCGTGATCCTTGTGGATCCCGCGGAGCATCGCGGGCCACGGCTTGCGGAGCACCAGGTAGCCGCCGCCACCGGGGGGAACGTCCTCGCCGACCTCGTTGACGACCGCGGCGTCGATCCCGGGGAACGGCTTCGTCGCCGAGCCGGGCTTCGTCGTCGTGATCCCCGGAAGCGGGGTGATCGCGATCATCCCGGTCTCGGTCTGCCACCAGGTGTCCACGATCGGCAGCTCGCCGCGGCCGACGTGCTCGCGGTACCACATCCAGGCCTCGGGGTTGATCGGCTCGCCCACGCTGCCGAGGAGCCGCAGCGACGAGAGATCGTGCTTGGCCGCATGCTCGGGGCCCCACTTCATGTGCGCGCGGATCGCGGTCGGCGCGGTGTAGAGGACGTCCACGCCGTAGCGCTCGACGATCGCCCACCAGCGGTCGCGGTCGGGGAAGTCGGGGACGCCCTCGTAGAGGACGCTCGTCGTCCCGTTGCAGAGCGGCCCGTAGACGATGTAGCTGTGCCCGGTCACCCAGCCGATGTCGGCCGCGCACCAGTACACCGAGTCGGGCTTCACGTCGAAGATGTAGTGGTGGGTCGTCGCCGCGCCGACGAGGTAGCCGGCCGTCGTGTGGACGATCCCCTTCGGCTTGGCCGTCGTGCCGCTCGTGTAGAGGAGGTAGAGGAGATCCTCGGAGTCCATCTGCTCGCAGGGGCAGGACCCGGGCGCGTCGTCTGCGGCGTCCACGAGCTCGTGCCACCAGTGGTCGCGGCCCTCGTCGAAAGCGACGTCGCCGCCGGTCCGGCGTAGGACGACCGCCTTCTGGACGACCGGCGCCTTCGCGAGCGCCTCGTCGGCGTTCGCCTTGAGCGGCACGCTCGCGCCCTTGCGCCAGCCCTCGTCCTGGGTGACGAGCACCTGGCACTCCATGTCGTTCATCCGGTCGGCGAGCGCGTCGGCGCTGAACCCGCCGAAAACGACCGTGTGCGGCGCGCCCAGCCGCGCGCAGGCGAGCATCGCCACCGGCAGCTCCGGGACCATCCCCATGTAGATCGCGACCGGCGTGCCCTTGCGGACGCCGAGCTCGCGGAGCCCGTTCGCGAACCGGACCGCCTCGCGCTGCAGCTCGGCGAACGAGATCGTCCGCGTCTCGTTCGCCGGCTCGCCCTCCCAGTGGTAGGCGACCTTGTCGCCGTTCCCCGCCTCGACGTGGCGGTCCACGCAGTTGAAGCAGACGTTCAGCTTCCCGCCGAGGTACCACTTCGCGTACGGCGGCTCCCACTCGTAGAGCTCGCCGAACGGCTCGAACCAGGTGACCCGCTCGCGGCCCTCGCGCTCCCAGAGCTCTTCGAGCGAGAGGTCGTAGATCTCCGGCTGCGCGTTCGCCTGCGCGGCGAACTCGGGCGACGGCGGGTAGCGGCGCTCCTCCGAGAGGAGCGCGGAGATCGCCTGCTCGCGCGGGTCGGACGTCATCGGCGCAACCCTAACCGCGAGGCCTCGTCGCTACACTGGGAGAGCAGGCCGGATGGCCGCGGGCCGCTCGCGCGGCTCGAGGAAAGTCCGGACACCGAAGGGCAGGACGCTGGGGCGACCCAGGCGGCGAAAGCCGACGGAAAGTGGCACAGAAAGGAGACCACCAGCGGCGATTCTCCGGAGACGCCGAAGGTAAGGGTGAAACGGTGGGGTAAGAGCCCACCAGCGTCGTGGCGACACGGCGGCTAGCCAAACCCCGTCCGGTGCAAGGCATACAGGCTCCGCTCTCAGGCGGCCCGCCGAGGAGCCGGGTAGCCGCACAGATGGATGGCCATCCTCGACAGAATCCGGCTTACAGGCCTGCTACGGAAAACCCCCGCATCGCGGGGGTTTTCTATTGAGGGCTTGGTCGCGCATCACACCGGTACGCTCATGCACCCGGCAGCGGCCGTTCGACTCGCACCCTCTCGGGGTCCGCAAGTCGCAATGCCGCCTGCCGGCGGTCTTCTGCCTGGCGGCTGGCCGGGGCGAACGCACTCCAGGCGAACCAGCGCACGAAGGCGCGCTGGAGCAGCCCCGGGCCGCTAAGCGTCAGCTTGCGCGCCCGCATCGCGGCACCCAGGTCGGCGCGCCCCAGGTAGACGAGGTAGAGAGTGGCGGTGTCGACGCTGACCTCGAGGTCGACGTCGAACCCGGGATGCTGGAGACAGACCGAGACTTCCGAGGGCTCGAGCACCATCCAGTAGCGCTTCGCCGGATCGCGAAAGTCGAACCGGACGACGGTGCGATCCGGGGGAAGCTGCTCGCGATCCACGTGTCGGGCCATCCAGACGATCAGGAGGTCGGGGTCGAGCTCCTCGGGGCGGGGATCAGTGAACGACCAGGTAGCCCCCCACTCGCCCATCGCCTGCACAACCGCCTCCAGATCGCGGCCGGCGAGCGTCAGACGATACTCGAGCGTCCTGCCCTTGGGACCGGTGCGCCGCGTGATGATCTCGGCCCGCTCGAGCGAGCGCAGGCGGTCGGTGAGGACCGAGCGCGAGATCCCCGGCAGGCCACGCTGAAGCTCGTTGAACCCGCTCGCGCCGCCCAGCAGCTCACGCACGATCAGGAGCGTCCAGCGGTCGCCGAGAATCTCGCTCGCCTTGGCGATCGGACAGTACTGCGCGTAGCTCCGCATGCTCGAGGAATGCTAGCCCCGGATTGGCATTAGGTTCGAAATTCGGACCGATTGGTTCGAACTTCGGTCTAGTCGGTCGCGACGCATCCGCCTACCGTGATTGCATGGATACCGACACGGCAAGGGTGGTGACGGCCACCGACGCCGAGCGTCTACGCGACTCCCTCCACGGCACGGTGATCGGCCCCGAAGACGATGGTTACGACGAGGCCCGCTCGATCTGGAACGGCGCGATCGATCGCCGCCCGGCCTGGATCGCCAGCTGCACCGGCGTCGCCGACGTCGTCGCCGCCGTCGGCTTCGCCCGCGACCGTGATCTAACCGTGGCGGTGCGCTCCGGTGGCCACGGCGTCGGCGGCCACGCGGTCTGTGACGGCGGGCTCGTGATCGACCTCTCGCCGATGAAGGGAATCCGAGTCGATCCGGCGGCGCGCACCGCGCGCGCTGAGGCTGGCGTGCTCTGGGGCGAGCTCGATCGCGAGACGCAGCTCTTCGGGCTGGCGACGGTCGGCGGGATCGTCACCCACACGGGGATCGCGGGCCTGACGCTCGGTGGGGGCATCGGCTGGCTGACTCGAAAGCACGGCGCGACGGTCGACAACCTCCTCTCCGCGGACGTGGTGACCGCGCAGGGCGAGATCGTCACGGCGAGTGAGGAGGAAAACCCCGATCTCTTCTGGGCGATCCGCGGTGGCGGCGGCAACTTCGGCATCGTCACCTCGTTCGAGTACCGACTACACCCGGTCGGCCCGATCGTCCTCGCTGGACCAGTCTTCCACCCCCTGGAGGCCGCGCCGGAGGTCCTGCGCTTCTACCGTGAGTTCATCGCCTCGGCGCCGGACGAGCTGACCACGATCTTCGACCTGTCGGTGGCGCCGCCGCTCCCCTTCCTGCCGGAGGAGGTGCACGGCAAGCCGATCGTGATGTTGGGCGCCTGTTACGTGGGATCTCCGGACGAGGGCGCCGAGGTCGTCCGCCCGCTCAAGCAGTTCGGTCGCCCGATCGTCGACCTGCTCGAGCCGAAGCCCTACACCGCCTTGCAGTCGATGTTCGACCCCATGGTGCCGCACGGCTGGCACCGCTACTGGAAGTCGGTCGAGCTGCCGCCGCTTACCGATGATGCGATCGACACGCTCGTCGAGCACGCATCAGGGTTCACGTCGCCCAAGTCCTACTGCATCGTCTTCCAGCTCGGCGGGGCGCTGGCCCGCGTGGGTGAGGACGAGACGGCCTTCAGCCAGCGCGATGCCGCGCACAACGTCAACATCAACGCGGTCTGGACCGAGGACGATCCCGAGCCCGAACGGCACATCGCCTGGGCGCGCGACTTCTTCGACGCGATGCAACCGCACGCCGGGGGGCGCGTGTACGTGAACTTCCTCGGCGAAGAGGGCGGCGACCGGGTGCGCCAAGCCTATGGCGCGCGAAACTACGAGCGCCTGGTCGAGCTCAAGCGCGCCTACGACCCGACCAACTTCTTCAGGCTGAACCAGAACATCGAGCCTTGAGCGCCCAGGGCCTTCACACACAGTCGCCTCGATCGACCGATCGCAAGCTGCGTTACCGGTGACGAAGCCGGCGGCGGAGCTTGTCGAGCGCGACCCGGCAGGCGAGTGCGACCCCGGCCACGATTGCCGCTCCGGCCGGCGCAAGCTGCAAGACGCTTTCCTCGATCGGGAGCCCCATGACATGCGCGAGCATCACTGGAAGATCTCCGTGGTGCAGTCGCCGTGCTGGAGGCGCACCTCGTGTGCGCGCGCAGGCCCGCCGGGACGATCGTGGAAGTCGACGAAGAAGTCGCGGTCGATCTCCATGCCGCCGCTCGGGTCGCAGTCCACGCGCAGGAGCCACGAGCGGAGCTCCGGGTAGAACTGGTTGTCCCACGTCGAGTAGAGCGAGTTGGTGACGTAGAGGCGGCGGCCGTCATACGAGAGCTGGAGCATGTTCGGGCCGCCGTGGAGCTCGCGGCCGGCATCGCTCGGCTTGCCGAGCACGCCGCCGAGCCAAAGCCGGCCCGTGAGCTTCGGGTTCCTCGGGTCGGAGACGTCGTACTGACGCAGGTCGCCGTGCAGCCAGTTGGCGAAGTAGAGGAAGCGGTCGTCCATCGAAAGGACGAGGTCGCTTATCACGCCGGGCACCGGGAAGGGCCAGCCCTCGAGCTCGACAGGCTCGACGGAGATCACCTGGTCGGCGGCCCAGCCGCCGTTGTCGCGCCGGAAGCGCCACATCGTGCTCGAGAGCGCGGCGCCGACGAAGCCCTCCTCCGCCTCGGGATCGTGCTTCCAGCGCACCTCGAACGGAAGCAGCCCGCTTTCGCCGAGGTCGACAGTCTGCTCGAGCTTCCGCTCGGCCAGATTCCAGAAGTGGAGACGGTGCCCGTAGCGTCCCGCGGCGACGTCGTCGAGGTCGAAGCCCTTCTCGTAGGCGTTCGGCTCCCCGAATTCCGACGAGATGAGCGCGTTCTTGCGCGGCTGGTACCAGAAGTCGTAGTTGAAGGGAGGCGTCTCGCCGCCGTTCTCCCAGCGGCCCTTCAGCTCGAACGTCTTCGCGTCGAGGACGGCGAAGCCTCCGGCGCCGTTTCCGTCCGCATCGCCAAGCATCGAGATGACGACGTTGTCGCCGGGCATGCAATGGACCGTGTGGGGCCGGGTGTACCCGGTCTCGCGTACGACCTCGTCGGGCTCGATCACCTTCTCGATTCGCGGCCTGCGCGGGTCGTCGGCGACGTTCACGACGTGGATGCGCGAGGAGCGGAAGCCCGGCACGATCAGGTGTGAGCGGTCAGGGCCGTGGCACGCCGAGCTGCAGCGGTTCCAGCCATAGTGGTGCAGCTCATCGCCGACGTTCGGCATCGGCGTCTCGTGCACGATCCGGCCGTCTTCGGCATCGACGACGGCGAGGAAGTCGGGGGCGTCGACACCCGTGCCCTCGTGCAAGCAGGCGAGGTAGAGAAACTCCTCGGGAGGCGCGTGCATCGCCTCTTCCGGCGACCTGTAGAAGGTCTCCGGCTTGGCGTGTTCATGTGGCATCGCAGCTCCTTTCACGAGCGCGGTTGCGGCTTACCGTTCTTCGCAAGCGCCTCGGCGGCACCGCCGTGGACGGTGAGGTCGGCCGGGCGGCGTCAGGTCGCGGCTCTTCAGCCCACGGTCCGCGGGAGGCCGGCATTCACCGAGGCGACGTACACACGACCATCGTCGCGGCCACGCCTTTCTCGAACCTTTCGCCGATCTTTCTAAGCTGGGTGACGATGGCGCAGGCGGGGGAGACGAGAATCCAGCTCTGCGGCCGCTTCGTTGTGACCCTGGACGGGGAGCGGGTCGAGGAAGCGCTGCCGGGCGCCAAGGGCCAGCTGCTCTTTGCATACCTCGTGCTCAACCGGCTCCGGCGGATCGACCGAGACGAGCTCTTGATCGCCGTCTACGGCGAGGACGCCGCCTCCGACCACCTCCCCCGGCTCAGCGTGCTGTTGTCGAAGCTGCGCCGCGTCGTCGGGCCCGAGCGGTTGGCGGGACGCGCCCAGATCGAGCTCGTGCTCCCGGCGCAGGCGTTCGTCGACGTCGAGGCTGCACTCGAAGCCCTCCACCGGGCGGAGTCGCACGTGGCGAACGGCGAGTGGGCCGAGGCCTGGGGCCCGTCCGGTGTCGCCTACCACGTTGCCGGCCGGCCTTTGCTCAGGAGCCATGACCGGCCGTGGCTCGACGAGTGGAGGCGGCGCCTCGACGACGTTCGGGTGCGCGGGCTCGAGTGCTTCGCGGCGGCGAGGCTCGGCCTCGGGGGGCCGACGCTGCCCCAGGCCGCGGACTGTGCGCGGCGGCTGATCGAACTCGCCCCGTTCCGCGAGACCGGCCACCTGATCCTGATGGAGTCGCTCGAACGCAGCGGGAACGTGGCGGAGGCGCTGCGTGCCTACGATCGCCTGCGCGTCATGCTCCGCGACGAGCTCGCCATCGCGCCAAGCCCGGCCGTGCAGACCGTCTACCGGCGCCTGCTCGGCGAGGCGTCGACGACGACCGCCTAGATCTCCTCGGCCTGCGCGAGGATGTCCTCGCGCGAGACCTTGCCGACGAGGTCCGGATGATCGGTCGCGAGGTGCGCCTGTGCCCGCTCCCAGAGCTCGTCGTCGTCCTCGCCCTCGACGAGCTTGCCACACGCGCAGTTGATTCGCTTGGTTCCCTTCCTGAGCTCCATCGTCGCATCCTAGGGCGGCGTCTTCGTCGGCGCGCTAGCGCGGAAGCCGCACCTCGGCGGTCGTCCCCGCGCCCGGCGCCGATCGTCACGACGAGCCGCCCGCCGGCGCTCTCGACCCGGACGCCGTGCGACGCGAGCCCGATGTGGCCGGCGCCGAGGAGCTGCGCCGCGTCGGCCTGGCGGAACCCGCGGCCGTCGTCGTCCACGCGCAGCACGACCTCGCCGTTCTCGTCGGCGAGCGTCACGGTGACCTCGCTGGCCTCGGCATGCTCAGCCACGTTCGCGAGGAGCTCGCCCGCGACCGCGAGGAGGAGTCGCTCCTGCGGGTGGCGATCGCGGGAGCGCAGGTCGAAGCGCACCTGGAAGCCGCCTCGTCGCGCCGCTCGCTCGGCCACGGCCGGGAGCGCGCCGGCGAGCCCGACCGCGTCGAGCACCTGCGGGTGGAGCTCGAAGATCGCCTCACGGAGGTCGTCGAGCGTCTCGCCGAGCGTCTCCTCGGCGCGCCCGAGCGCCGGGTGGTCGACGACCTGCGCCGCCTCCTCCACGTCGTGGCGGGCGGAGAGCAGGTTCTGGATCGCGTGGTCGTGGAGCCCCTCGGCGAGCGCCTGGCGCTCGCGCTCGGCGGCGTTCAGCGAGTAGGCGAGGAGCTGCTCGCGCATGACGGCGAGGTCGGCGATCCGCCGCGTCCGCCGGGCGAGGACGGCCGAGAGCAGCACAGCGGCGAGCCCGACCCAGGCGAGGAAGCCGGCGAAGAGCGCGACGAAGCGCAGCGCCTCGGGCCGGGCCGCGGCCGGGTGGACGAGCGCCTGCGCGAGGTAGGCGACCACGGTGCCCGGCCGCCGCGATCGCGGTGACGAGCGGTCGGAAGCGGAAGGCGACCGCGATCGGGACGATGAAGTACGCGACGCGCGCCTGGGAGAACGCGCCGCCGGAGAGGAGGACGAGGATCGTCACGGCACAGACGTCCACGACGGTCGCGGCGAGCGCGAAGCGCGACCCGACCGGATGGAGATACACGAGCGCGAGCGCGGCCACGGACCAGACCGCGTAGACGAGGAGCGCGATCGCGAACGCCGGCCGGTTCGGGTTCGGGTGGGGGAGGAGCTCGGCCGCGCCGATCAGCACGATCGCGGGGAGCCGGAGCCACGCGACGAGGCGCTCCGATTCCGCGAACGCGCTCGCGGAGACCGCCTCGGGCCGGCCGGCCGAGCGCAGGCGGAGGCGCACGGAAGCTACTCGATCAGGCGCCGGCGCATCGCCTCGGCGACGGCCGCGGCGCGGTCGGATACGCCGAGCTTCTCGTAGAGGTGCTGGACGTGCGTCTTCACGGTCGTCACGCCGAGGTGGAGCTCGCCCGCGATCTCCGGGAGCGTCTTCCCGGCGGCGATCAGACGGAGGATCTCGCTCTCGCGCTGCGTGAGGACGGGCGAGTTCGGGGATGCGCGCAGGCGGATCTCGGCGACGACGCCGGACGCGAGCTCGGGCGGCAGCACGCTCTCGCCGCGGGCGCACGCGAGCACCGCGTCCACGATCTCCTCGCGCCGCGCCTCCTTGGGGACGAACCCGGCCGCTCCCGTCTCGAGCGCCTTGTACACGACGCCGCCCTCGGTGAACGCCGACAGGAGGAGGACGCGCGTCCCGAGCTTGTCGCGGACGACGGCGTGCGTCACCGCGAGCCCGTCGAGGTCGGGGAGGCGGTAGTCGAGGAGGGCGACATCCGGTCGGCGCTCGGCGATCTCCGCAAGCGCGGTCCGCCCGTCTTCGGCCTGCGCGACGACGTCCACCTGCCCGCTCGCCGAGAGCGCCCGAACGACGCCCTCGCGATAGAGGGGATGGTCGTCCGCGACGACCACGCTGACCTTTCGGCTCTTTGGCATGTCGCCCTCGCTCATGCTACGCCGACCCCGTCCGCGCCGTACGGTCCATGTATCAACGGTGCCGCCTGTGCGCACCGGGCCGCAACCCACGAACGGACGATCGGCGGGCCGCAACAGGCTCATCCTCCGGATCATCCATTCGGACGATGGCCGGGCACGGCGTGCGCGGGAATCCTGGGCCCGGACGATGAGACCTCCCCTCTTCGCGCTCACGCTGGCCGCGTTCCTCGTCGGAGCTACGGCCTGTGGGAGCTCGTCGAGCTCCTCCTCGTCCAAGCCGAACTCTCCGAGCTCGGCCACAGGGGAAGCCACGAACACCACCTCCGGTGCCGTGTCTTCACCCGGGACGTCGACCGGCGGGGCGACGGCGACCGCCCCGCCGGTCGCGACCACCCTCCACCTGGCCGCGGACCCGACCGGCGCGCTCAAGTTCGACAAGACGAAGCTGACCGCGAAGTCGGGCCGCGTGACGATCGCGATGGTCAACGACTCGCCCGTCGCACACGACATCGCGGTCGAGGGCGAGGGGCTCACGGAGCAGGGACCGGTCGTCAAGAACGGCGGCACATCGACGCTCACCGTCTTCCTGAAGCCGGGGACGTACACCTTCTTCTGCAACATCGACGACCACGAGGCGGCGGGGATGAAGGGCACCCTCACCGTCGAGTAGCGATTGACTCAGGGCCCGCGGCATGGAATCGTCGGCGGGCTCCATGTCCCAGCCTGAGCCGCAGTCTGCCGCCACCGACGCGAGCGGCACCAAGATCGGCCTCGCCCTCTCGGGCGGCGGGCACCGCGCGGCCCTCTTCCACCTCGGTGTGCTCGCCCGTCTCGCCGAGGTCGGCCTGCTTCGCCGGGTGGAGGTCATCTCCACGGTGTCGGGCGGCTCGATCCTCGGGGCGCTCTACTACCTTCACCTGAAGCGGCTGCTCGAGACGAAGCCGGACGCGGAGATCACGGACGCCGACTACGTCGAGGTCGTCGCGCGCACCGAGCGGGAGTTCATGGAGGGCATCCGCAAGAACATCCGCGCACAGATCTTCACCAACCTCTTCAAGAACTTCTGGATGGCGCGGCCGTCGTACTCGCGCTCCGACCGGATCGGCGACCTGCTCGACCGCTACCTCTACAAGCCTGCGTGGCCCGAGCCGCGGCCCAAGCGCTGGTTCAACCTGATCGACGAGCAGATCCGGCTCGACGAGCTGAAGATCAAGCCGGCGGGCGACACCCACGAGGCGTTCCGGCCCGACGAGCACAACGGGCCACGGAGCGCCAAGGTGCCGATCATCCTCATCAACGCGACCACGCTCAACACGGGGCACAACTGGCGCTTCGAGGTCGTGCGGATGGGCGAGCCGCGCGCGAACGACGAGCGGACGCGCGCGATCGCCGGCGAGGTGGACAAGAACCAGCGGCTCGCGCAGGGCTACTTCGCCGCGGACCCGGCGCCGGGCGGCCACCGGGCGATCACGGCACGGCAGGCGACCTTCCCGCTCGGCCTCGCGGTCGCCGCCTCGGCGTGCGTACCGACGCTCTTCCATCCGCTCTCGGTCTCGAAGCTCTACCCGGACAAGCGGGTGCAGCTCGTGGACGGCGGCGTCCATGACAACCAGGGGATCCAGGCGCTCTTCGACAACGACTGCACACACCTGGTCGTCAGCGACGCGTCGGGGCAGCTCGGCGACCAGAACCTTCCGGCCTCGCGGATCCCGGGCGTCGCGGGGCGCTCGATCAACATCTATGGCGACCGGATCCGCGACGAGCAGCTCATGCACGCGAGCGGGCGGCAGGCGCCGATGGTGCTCTGCCATCTCCGCAAGGGCATGCGCGCCGACGTGATCGCCCCGCTCGACGACGACGGGAAGCCGTCGATCGACGTCCCCGAGGCCGAGCGCCTCGGCCCGGTGCGCTCGGCGGACTTCGGCGTGACGGAGGCGGTGCAGGCCCGCCTCGCAGGAGTGCGCACCGACCTCGACTCGTTCGCGGACTCCGAGTCGTTCTCGCTCATGCTCGACGGCTACCTGATGACCAACCTCGAGGTCGAGCGCTGCACGCCGGTCAAGCCGCTCGTCGAGCCGAACGCGCCTGCCGCGGACGCCTCGCGCTGGCGGTTCGGCGCGGTCGCGCCCTACATCGGGTCGGACTCGGCGCCCAAGTGGTACAAGCGCTCGCTCGCCGCGGCCCGCGAGCGGTTCCTGAAGCCGCTACGGCTTGAGCCCGTGTACGGGATCGCGGTGCTCGTGGCGCTCCTCGCGATCCTGACCGCGGCGGTCGCCGCGCTCATCGCCTACTTCGACTCGGTGACGAACGCCTTCGAGAACGAGTGGCCGATCTGGTGGTCGGTCCTCCCGGTGCTCGGGCTGCTCCTCCTCATGTTCCTGTACGTGAAGGAACGGCTGCGCCCGCGCGTCCTCCGCTGGCTGGACGTCCTGATCATCTCGATCATCCTCCCGATCATCTTCGCCCCGCTTCTGTGGCTGGTGTCGCTCCTCACGATGCTCTTCAACCCGCTGTTCCTCTGGCTCGGCCGCGTGCGCGACTAGCTTTTCGGGGTGGACGAACGGGAGCGCCTTCGGCTGCTCGGCCAGTGGGGCCCGCGCGAGGAGACGGCGCGCGGCCGGCGCGAGCGGGAGATCCTCGAGCGCGAGCTCGAGGGCGCGCCGTTTCGCGGCCGCAGGGTCCGGCTACGGCCGCAGCCGCTCGGGCCCTCGCCCGAGTCCTACGTCGCGTCGCTCGGCGGGCCGCTCCCGTACATGGTGCGGCTGCGGGAGATCGAGGCCGAGACCGCGCGGCACGCGGAGGAGCTGCGGGCGGCCTGGGTCGAGCTCGCCGCGGAGTGCTCGTGCGAGGGCGAGTTCGCGCGCCGCTGGCGCCGGGCCGCAGAGCGGCAGCGCTTCGACGCCGTGAACGAGCTCAGTCGAGCGCCACAACCGGTTCTATCCGACCGAGTCGCGGCTCCCGATGGATCCGCGCAGGCGCGACTTCGCACTCGTGAACGGCGAGCCGTACTACCGCCGTCCGCTCGACGCAGCGTGGGTCCTCGAGCGCTTCCCGCCGAGCCTCGCGGCCGCTACTCGGGCGTGACGTAGGCGGCGGTCAGGCCGCCGTCGACCAGGAAGGTCGTCCCGTTCACGTACGAGGCGTCGTCGCTCGCCAGGAACAGGGCGGCGTTGGCGATCTCGCGCGCCTGGGCGAGCCGGCCCATCGGGAGGTGGACGCGCCGCCGCTCGTACGCCGCGGGGTCGTCGGAGAAGAGCCGCATGAGGAGCGGCGTCTCGACCGGGCCGGGGCAGAGGGCGTTCACGCGGACGCCGCGCCGGGCGAACTCGACCGAGAGCTCGCGCGAGAGCGAGAGCACCGCGCCCTTCGACGCCGTGTAGGCGATCTGCGAGGTCGCCGCGCCGACGAGCGCCACGAACGACGCGACGTTGATGACCGACCCGCCGCCCCGCTTCAGCAGATGGGGGATGCCGTGCTTGCAGCAGAGGAAGACGCCCTTCGCGTTCACGTCGAGCACGCGGTCCCACGCGTCGGGCTCCGTGTCGAGGACGGACGCGTCGTCGGCGGGCATGATCCCCGCGTTGTTGTAGAGGATGTCGATCCCGCCGTAGCGCTTGGCCGTAGCGCGGTAGAGCGCCTGGACGCTCGCCGGGTCGGACACGTCGACGGAGCAGAAGAAGGCGTCACGGCATTTCGCCGCCGTCAGCTCGCCGGTTTCGGCATCGACATCTGCGACGCACACCTTCGCGCCCTCGGCGGAGAAGAGGATCGCCGCCTCGCGGCCGATGCCGCCCGCCGCGCCCGTGATCACCGCGACCTTGCCGTCCAGTCGTCCCATCAGCCCTCCGTCGACACGTAGACGTTCTTGACCTCCGAGTAGCCCTCGAGCGCGTGGAGCCCGAGCTCGCGCCCGAAGCCCGACTGCTTGAACCCGCCGAACGGCGTCGACACGCGCACCGACGTGTTCGAGTTCACCGAGAGGACGCCGACGTCGAGCGCGCGCGCGACGCGGAGCGCCCGCGCGCCGTTCTCCGTCCAGATGGAGCCGGAGAGCCCGTACGGCGTGTCGTTCGCGATGCGGATCGCGTCGGCCTCGTCGTCGAACGGGATTACCGCGGCGACCGGGCCGAAGACCTCCTCGCGCGCGACGCGATCGTCGTTCGAGGCCTCCACCACCGTGGCCGGGAACCAGAAGCCGGCGCCGTCGGGCGCGTCGCCGCGGAAGGCCACGCGGTCGTCCTCGACGAACGACGCGACCTTCTCCCGGTGGTCGGCGGAGATCAGCGGGCCCATCTCCGCGTCGCCCTCGGGATCGCCGACGCGCACCCCGCGCGTCGCGGTCTCTAGCAGCCCCAGGAAGCGGTCGTAGGCGGAGCGCTCGACGAGGATCCGCGAGCGGGCGCAGCAGTCCTGGCCCGCGTTGCCGAAGACCGCGCCCGGGGCGGCGGCCGCCGCGCGCTCGAGGTCCGCGTCCGCGAACACCACGTTCGCGGACTTGCCGCCGAGCTCGAGGGTCACGCGCTTGATCGTCCCGGCCGCGCCCTGCATGACGCTGCGCCCGACCTCGGTCGAGCCCGTGAAGCCGATCTTCGCCACGTCCGGATGCTCGACGAGGCGCTGCCCGATCACCGAGCCGCGGCCCGCGACGACGTTCACGACGCCCTCGGGGATCCCGGCCTCGAGGACGAGCTCGCCGAGACGGAGCGAGGACAGCGGGGTCAGCTCGGCCGGCTTCAGCACCACCGTGTTGCCGCAGGCGAGCGCGGGGCCGAGCTTCCACGACGCGATGTTCAGGGGGAAGTTCCAGGGTGTGATCAGGCCGACGACGCCGAGCGGCTCGCGGAAGGTCAGGTCCACGCCGCCCGCCACCGGGATCGTCGCGCCGTGGTGCTTGTCGACCGCGCCCGCGTAGAAGTGGAAGACGTCGGCGACCATGCCGACCTCGCCGCGCGAGTCGCCGAGCGGCTTGCCGACGTTGCGGGTCTCGAGGAGCGCGAGCTCCTCGGCGTGCTCCTCGACGAGCGTGGCCAGCCGGCGGAGCAGGCGAGCGCGATCCCCCGGCGCGACCGCGCGCCACGCGGGAAACGCAGCCTTGGCGGCGGCGACCGCCTGGTCGAGCGCGTCGGCGCCCGCCTCGGGAACCTGGGCGATCTCCTCCTCGGTGGCGGGGTTCAGCACGGTGGTCATGCGCGCGTCTCCCGGTAGCGCCGCGCCTCCGCGACGAGCTCCTCGAAGAGCGCGGCGTCCTCGCCCTCCTCGGGATGCCAGAGCACGGCGAGGGTGAAGCGCTGCGACGGGTCCTCGAGGCCCTCGATCGTCCCGTCGGCTGCGTGCGCTGAGACCACGAGATCGTTGCCGATTTTTGCGGGGCTCTGATGGTGGTGCGACTTCACCGGGGCACGCTGCCCCAGCAGCGTGCTTAGACGCGTGTCTTCCTCGATCTCGACGTCATGGTCCGCGAAGACGCCCGCCTCTTGCTTGTGCTTGTCGTCCCCCACGACGTCGGGGAGGTGCTGCACCAGATCCCCGCCGCGGGCGACGTTCAGGATCTCGAGGCCGCGGCAGACGGCGAGCATCGGCAGGTCGCGCGCGAGCGCGGCTTCCATGAGCGCGAGCTCGGCGCGGTCGCGCTCTGGCCGCGTACCGGTCGTCTCCGGGTGCGCCTCGGCGCCGTAGAGCGACGGCTCGAGGTCGGAGCCGCCCGAGAAGAGGATTCCGTCGAGGGCGTCGAGCGTCTCGTCCACGCCGTCGTGCGAGGGCGGCACGAGGAGCGCGCGCCCACCGGCGCGCTCCACGCCGGCGACGTACGACCAGGGGATGATCGCCGCCGGCACGTCCCACGAGCCGAACCGCGCCTGCTCGGCGTACGTCGTGATCCCGATGATCGGCCGCACCACGAAAAATTAGCCGCGCTCGAACATGCGGGCGCGCTCGTACCCGGTGACGACCTGGTCGAAGAGGCGCTGCTCCGTCCGCGCGTAGGTGAGGTAGTGGTCCACGACGTCGTCGCCGAAGACACCGCGCGCGATGCCGCCCGCCTCGAGTGCGGCGATCGCCTCGCGCAGGGACCCCGGGAAGCGCGGCGCGTCGGACTCGTATGCGTTGCCCTCGAGCGGCGGGCCGAGCTCGAGGCCCTTCTCCACCCCGTCGAGGCCGGCGGCGAGGAGCGCGGCGAAGGCGAGGTACGGGTTGACGTCGCCGCCGGGGATCCGCGTCTCGGTGCGAACGGTGCCGCCGTGCCCGACGATCCGGAACCCGCACGTGCGGTTGTCCCGTCCCCAGGCGAGCGTCGTCGGCGCCCACGAGGCGGCCGCGAAGCGCTTGTAGGAGTTGATCGTCGGCGCGACGAACACGGCCAGCTCGCGCAGGTTCGCGATCTGCCCTGCGAGATAGGCCTTGAAGAGATCGGACTCGTCCGCGAAGGCGTTCGCGCCGTCGGTCCAGAGGCTCGAGTGGACGTGGCACGAGCTCCCGATCCAGTCGTGGTGCGGCTTCGCCATGAACGTGAGCGACATGCCGTTCAGGTGGGCAATCTCCTTCGCGCCGTTCTTGTAGATCGTGTGCCGGTCCGCGCTCGTCACCGCGTCGGCGAAGCGGAAGTTGATCTCGTGCTGGCCGGGCCACGCCTCGCCCTTCGAGTACTCGACCGGGATCCCCGCGGCGTGCATGCCGTTGCGGATCTGGCGGATGAACGGCTCGTCGAAGGTGGTCGCGAGGATGTGGTAATCGAGGATGTACGGCACCGACGGCGTGAGGTTCTCGTAGCCCTTCGCGTGGGCCTCGGCGTAGGACTCCTTGAAGAGGTAGAACTCGAGCTCGGACGCGAACACAGGCTCGTAGCCGAGCGCGCGCGACCGCTCCACCTGGCGCTTCAGCACCTGGCGCGGCGAGGGCGCGACGTCCTCGCCCGAGTGCGACGCGAGGTCGCAGAGGACGAGCGCCGTCGCCTCGAGCCACGGGATCACGCGGAGCGTGTCGAGGTCGGGCCGCAGGACGAAGTCGCCGTAGCCCGTCTCCCAGTTCGTGAGCGCATACCCCGGGACGGGGTCCATCTCCATGTCGAGCGCCATCAGGTAGTCGCACGCCTCTACGCCGGTCTCCACGAGCTTCCCGTCGAGGAAATGCTCGCCGTGGACGCGCTTGCCCATGAGGCGGCCCTGCATGTCGGTGAAGGCGACGACCACCGTGTCGATCGAGCCGTCGGCGACCGCGACTCCGAGCTCCTCGAGCGTCAGCACGGGAGGAGCGTAAAGGGTGCGGCGATCGGGGGGAATCCCTTCGCCGCGCGTGGACGCCCGGAGTGCGCGATGCGAACCGGCAGACCCGCTACCGGCCAGGACGCGGCTCGCCAAACCCGCGCCGGAGGCCCGAAACACGCAACCGAACCAATCCTTGACATCCCATCCGAGACGCCGTGTAAATACCCCTCGTCCCCCATCGAGCGGAAGGAGTCAGGATGAGTGCGGCTGATCCGGGCACCGCGGGAACCCCGGACTACCTCGACGACGAACGGACGCTACATCGCCTGGGGTATGCGCAGGAGCTCTTCCGCGCAATGGGCGGGTTCCAGAACTTCGCCATCTCGTTCACGATCATCTCGATCCTTGCGGGGTGTCTCACCTCGTACTACATCGCGTTCGGCCAGGGCGGCCCGATCGCGGTGAGCTGGGGGTGGCTGCTCGTCGGGCTCATGAGCACGATCGTCGCGCTCGCGATGGCCGAGATCGCGTCGGCGTTCCCAACCGCCGGCGGGCTCTACTACTGGTCGTCGAAGCTCGGCAGCCCCGCCTGGGGCTGGTTCACCGGCTGGTTCAACCTGATCGGGCAGATCGCCGTCACCGCCGCCATCGGCTACGGCCTCGCGACGTTCGGGACGGCGCTCCTCAACTTCTGGTTCGACTACCCGAACGAGAAGGAGTACATCTACCTCCTCTACGGGATCTTCCTCGCCGCGGCCGCGCTCCTCAACTTCATGAAGGTGAGCTTCACGGCCTTGTTGAACACGATCTCCGCGTACTGGCACATGGTCGGCGTGGTCGTGATCGTCGCGATCCTCCTGATCGTCCCCGACCACCACCAGTCGCTCGGCTACGTGTTCACGGAGACGGTGAACGCCACCGGATTCGGCGGCGGGAAGACGACCGGCTTCGTCTTCATCTACGTCTTCCTCACGGGCCTCCTGATGGCCCAGTACACGATCACCGGGTTCGACGCCTCGGCCCACATGGCGGAGGAGACGCGCACCGCGTCGCGCTCGGCGGCGGTCGGCATGTACATGTCCGTCGTCGTCTCGGTGATCTTCGGGTTCATCCTGCTCGTCGCCGTGACGCTCGCG
Source organism: uncultured Actinomycetes bacterium (assembly GCA_963720515.1). GTDB lineage: Bacteria > Actinomycetota > Thermoleophilia > Gaiellales > Gaiellaceae. Next base: position 2,505,290 of record OY970397.1, read on the forward strand.
ATCCCGAGCACGCAGGGCGCGATCGACAACCTCGGCTTCCTCGTGCCGTGGAGCTGGCAGGAGTCGATGAACCAGACCTGGGCGGAGTTCCTGCTCTTCATCTGCGTGGTCGCGCAGTTCTTCTGCGTGACCGCGTCCGTCACGTCCGCGTCGCGGATGCTCTTCGCGTTCTCGCGCGACCGCGCCGTCCCCGGGCACCAGATGTGGAGCAAGGTCGGCAAGAACCGCGTCCCGCAGATGTCCGTGCTGGCGATCGTCGTGCTCTCCGCCCTCATCATGCTGCCGGCGTACTGGAACTACCTCGTCGGCTACCTGGTCGGCACCGGCATCGCGGTGATCGGGCTGTACGTCGCGTTCATCCTTCCGGTGATCCTGCGGTTCCGGCTCGGCAACCGGTTCGAGCACGGCGCCTGGAGCCTCGGCCCGCACTACAAGTGGATCGACATCATCGCGATCCTCTGGGTCGGCTTCATCGTGATCCTCTTCATGCTCCCGCCCTACCACTCGAGTGTGCCCTGGAACGACGACTTCAGCTGGGAGGCGCTGAACTACGCCCCGATCCTCGTCGGCGGCGCGCTGCTTCTCTTCGGCGGCTGGTGGGTCCTCTCGGCCAACAAGTGGTTCAAGGGCCCCGTCAGGCAGGGCACCGAGGAAGAGCTCGAGCGGATCGAGAAGATCTACGAGTCCGGCGGCACCGTCCCCGGCGTGTAGGCGTCGTCGCGTGTGGGCGCCCGGCCAGCGGGCCGGGCGCCCCGCGCAACCCGCTTGAGCGTCGCGCCCTGGAGGACGATCGACGCCGCGGTCGCGACGAGGACGATCCCCTCGGTTCTCCGTGCGCCGTCGAGGCCCTCGAGCGCCGGATAGGCGGCGAGGAGCAGCGGCACAGCGCCCTTGAGACCGCCCCAGGCGACGAGCCGCCGCTCGCCCGGCGTCAGCCCGGCGCGCATGGTTGACGCGGCGGCGACGAGCGGGCGCACCAGGAACGCGGTCGCGACGGTGAGCGCGAGCCCGTAGCCGAGCTCGGACCAGCCGACCGCCGTCGCGAACGCCGCGCCGAGGAGCCCGAAGAGGAGCGGCTCCGCGATCGCCGCGCCGGCCTCGGTCGCAACGTGCCGGCTTCCGTCCTGCTTGCGCCACGCGTCGGCGAGCAGGAGGCCCGCGATGTAGACCGCGAGGAACCCGCTGCCGTGGAGCGTCGCCGTTCCCGCGCCGACCAGGATCGCGGCCGCGAGGAGCCCGGCGCCCTGGAGCTCGTCCGCGAGTCCTGCGCTCGCGCGCAGGACTGCGACGAGCGCGAACCCGGCCGCGACGCCGAGCACGGTCCCGATGCCGATCTCCTGGAGGAACCGGAGCGCGCTCTCGCCGAGGCCCTTGTCGTCGGGGCCGAGGTAGGCCACCGCGGCGATCATGAGCGAGATCCCGACCGGGTCGTTCACGCCCGACTCGCCCTCGAGGATCGTGCGCGGCCGCGAGGCCCGGGCTCCGCGCAGGACGGCGTAGACGGCCGCGGGGTCGGTGGGCGCGAGCGCGATCCCGGCCGGCGCGGCGAGCTCCCAGTCGAGGCCGAGCACGTAGTGGGCGAACGCCGCGAGCGCGGCCGCAGTCACCGCCGTTCCCGGAAGCCCGAGCACCAGGATCGGCTGCGCCGAGCGCCGCCACGCACGGAACCCGGTCGCGAGGCCGCCCTGGAAGAGGATCGCGTAGAGGGCGACGGTCCCGGCCTGCTCGAGGTTCAGCGCGCTGAGCTCGTCCACCGGAACGAAGCCGGTCGCACCCGCCAGGATCCCCACGCCGAGGAACGCCGCCGGGCCGGGCAGGCCGATCCGCGCCGCGAGCGGTGCGACGGCGATGGCCGCGACGACGAGCGCCGCGAAGGCGAAGAGGTCTGGGAAGTAGTCGGAGTACGCGCTCATGGGAAACCCGTTGCCGACCAGACTTCCCGGCGCGCCCCTCGAAACCCTACTCGTCTGCGCCGAGTTCGTCCGCGAGGAGCGACGCCGCGTAGGCCCGCCAGGCGACCTCGGGCGCGTGCATCAGGCCGTGGAGGGCCTCGCTCACGTGGGGGAGCCCCTTGGCCTGGACGGCGAGTTCGGCGATCCCCGACTCGAGCGCGAGCTGGCGGTCCACAGTGCGGAGCTCGTCGGCGATCGAGGCGACCGCGCGCCCGTTCAGGTCGAGCCCGCGCGTCGGGTCCCCGCCCGCGGCGAGAAGGAGCGTCGCGCGCCGGGCGGCGCCGTGGCGCTCGTCGTCTGACACGGGCACGTTGGCGCCCGCGACCGCGGCGAGCACGACGAGCGCGGTCGCGAGCTCGCCCGTGTCCTCGTCGCCGGCGAGCGTCTCCTCGACATGGGTGAGCCAGGGCGGCGGCACTACGCTCTGATCCGTTCGCCCGTGGGGTCGAAGAGCGGCTCCTCGGCGACGTCGCCCGGGATCCAGCGGCCGAAGACCTCGACCTCGACGGCGCGGCCCGGGGTCGCTGCAGCGGCCGGCACGTACGCGTAGGCGATGGAACGCTCCACGGTGTAGCCGTACCCGCCGCTCGTCACGCGACCCGCGATCTCGCCGTCGATGCGCACCGGTTCCGAGCCGAGGGCGACCGAGCGCGGGTCCTCCAGCCGGAGCGCCACCAGGCGGCGCTCCGGCTCCGGGTCGAGCGCATCGCGACCCAGGAAATCCTTGTCCATCTTCACCGCGAAGCCGAGCCCGGCCTCGAACGGCGTGTCCTCCGGGGAGATGTCCGCGCCCCAGACGCGGTAGCCCTTCTCGAGCCGCATGGAGTCGATCGCCTTGTAGCCGCCCGCGACCATCCCGTGCCCGCGGCCCGCCTCCCAGAGCGTGTCCCACAGGCGCAATCCGAATTCCGAGGGACAGTAGAGCTCCCAGCCGAGCTCGCCCACGTACGTGACGCGGAGCGCGGTGCACGGCACGGAGCCGATCGCGAGGTCGCGCGCCCGCATGTACGGGAACGAGAGCTCCTCGGTCGAGAGCGGCTCGAGGATCGCGCGCGCGGCCGGCCCCCAGATCCCGAGGCAGGCGAAGCGGGAGGTGACGTCCTCGACGGAGACGGTCGAGTCGTCGGGGAGCTGCGAGCGGATCCACATGAGGTCGTGCCGCCCGAACGCCGTGCCCGTGACGATGCGGAAGTGCTCCTCGCCGAGCCGCGTGACGGTGAAGTCGCACTCGATCCCGCCGCGCGCGTTCAGCATCTGCGTGTAGGTGATCTGACCCACGTCGCGAGCGACGCGGTTCGCCGTGATCCCCTCCAGGAACTCGGCCGCGCCCTCGCCGGTGACGTCGATCTTCGCGAACGAGGTCTCGTCGAAGAGCGCTGCGGCCTCGCGGCAGGCGCGATGCTCGGCGCCGATCGCCGGCGACCAGAGCTTCCCCGCCCAGCCGCGCGGGCGCAGCGACTCGTCGCCCGCGGCGGCGTTCGCCTCGAACCAGTTCGCGCGCTCCCAGCCGGACTTCTCGCCGAAGGCCGCGCCGAGCTCCTGCAGCCGGTGGTAGGTGGGGGAGACGCGCAGCGGCCGGCCGGCCTCGCGCTCGTGGCCGGGGTACTTCACGTCGTAGTAGGTCGCGTAGACCTCGACCGTCCGCGCGAGCGTGTACTCGCGGCTCCGGTAGTGCGGCCCGAAGCGGCGCGAGTCCATCTCCCACGTGTCGAGGCTCGGGATCCCGTGGACGATCCACTCCGCGACGAGCTGCCCCATGCCGCCCGCGCCCGCGAGGCCGTGCGCGCAGAACCCCGCCGCGACCCAGAAGCCGCGCACCTCGGACTCGCCGAGGATGAACTCGCCGTCCGGCGTGAACGCCTCGGGCCCGTTGATGAGGCGCACCACCTCGGCGTCGGCAAGCGCGGGCACGCGGACGACCGCGTTCGTCATCAGCTCCTCGAAGCGCTCCCAGTCCTCCGGCAGGAGCTTGCCGTTGAAGTCCGGCGGGATGCCGTCGAGCGACCACGGCGCCGGGCTGCGCTCGTAGCCGCCCATGACGAGGCCGCCGGACTCCCCGCGGAAGTAGACGAGCAGGCTCGGGTCGCGCATGGTCGGCACGTCGAGCGGGACGTCCATCGGCCGGGTCACGAGGTACTCGTGCGCCATCGGGACGACCGGCACCTCGACGCCGGCGAGCGAGCCGATCTCGCGCGCGAACATCCCGCCCGCGTTCACGACGATGCCGGTCTCGATCGAGCCCTTGTCCGTCTCGACGCCGGTCACGCGGCCGCGCTCGACGCCGATGCCGGTGACGCGGGCGCATTGATCTCGATCTCGGCGCCGCCGCGCCGCGCGCCCTCGGCGAGCGCGAACGTGAGCTGGCTCGGGTCGATGTAGCCGTCCGTCGGCAGGTACGCCGCGCCGAGGACGCCGTCCGTCGTCATGGGCGGGAAGAGCTCGTGCGCGCGCTCGGCCGGGACGAGCTCGAGCGGCAGGCCGAATGTCTTCGCCCAGCCGGCCTGGCGCGCGAGCTCCTCCATGCGCTCCTCCGAGGAGGCGAGGCGCAGGGACCCGACCTCGCGCCAGCCGGTCTCGAGTGAGACCTCGTCGCCGAGCGTCCGGTAGAGGTCGACCGATCGCATCATCATCTTCGTGAGCGCGAGCGAGCCGCGCAGCTGCCCGACGAGCCCGGCGGAATGGAACGTCGAGCCGCTCGTCAGGTCGGCGCGCTCGACGAGGACGACGTCGTCCCAGCCGAGCTTCGTGAGCCAGTAGAGGACGGAGGCCCCGCCGACCCCGCCGCCGATGACCACCGCCCGCGCCTTCGCCTTCACGCGCGCACCCTACTGAGGCGGACCTCCAGACCCGCCGCTGCCGTAGTGGGGGCATGACCCGGTGGATGTTCGTTCTCGCGCTGGCCGTGGCTGCCGCGCTTCCCGGGGCGGCGCGGGCCGACGGGCTTCCGGTCCTCGGCGTGGACGTCGGCCCGTCCGGCGTTGCCTCGCCGACCGAGCCGGTGCGCTACGTCGCGCTCGACACGGGGCGCACCACGGTGGTCGCGCGGGTGAACGTCGACGGCGGGTCGGTCACGGCAATGCGTGTGCTCCGCGGGCGCTTCACGATCCCGGCCGTCGCCTACGACGCCTCGGCCGCGGGGATCTCGGGCGACGGGCGCCGCCTGGTGCTGCTCGAGCCGCGCGAGAGCTTCCCTCGCGCACGCACGCGCTTCCTCATCCTCGACACCCCCGCGCTTCGCGTCCGGCGCACGATCACCCTTCGAGGCGACTTCAGCTTCGACGCAATCTCGCCGGACGGGCGCTCGATCTTCCTCGTCCAGTACATCTCGCCCGACGACCCGACGAAGTACCTCGTCCGCCTCTACGACGTGTCGGCCCGTCGGCTCGCGCCCGAGCCGATCATCGATCCGCGCGAGGTCGGGGACGTCATGCGCGGCACGCCCGTCACGCGCGCCGCCTCCTCGGACGGGCGCTTCGCGTACACGCTCTACGACGGCGCGGGCACCCACCCGTTCGTCCACGTGCTCGACACGAAGATGCGGCGCGCGCGCTGCGTCGAGCACCTCCATCTAGCGGCTGCCTACTCGGAGCCCGACGGCGCGTCGGGCCTGCGGCTCTCGCTCGACGAGGCGGCCGGAACGCTTTCGGTCGTCGACGGCTCGCGCGTGATTGCGGTGATCGACACGGCGACGTACGCCGTCGGCGGCCCGCCTGCAGCGGGGCGCGCGGAGCCGCCGGCCGACGGTGGCTTCCCTTGGGCCGCGGTCGTCCTCTCGGGAGCAGCCCTCGTCGCGGCCGGGCTCGCGGTCGTGCTCGTGCGTCTCCGCCGCCGGCCCGCGGCCGCCTAGGCGAGCGCGGCGCGGGCGCGCTCACGCACGGGCGCCTACTTCGCGCCGACGGCCATCGCCGCCTCGGCCTCGTCCGCGAAGACCTCGCCCTCCGGCGCGTGCAGATAGCTCGGCTTCGAGCGCTGGACGATGACGAAGTAGATCGCGCCGACGATGATGACCGCGCCGACGACGGTCCAGAAGATCGGAATGTCGTTCAGCCAGGCGATGCGGAAGTCGAGCAAGCCTCCGGATTCCTTCGGGGTGGGGTTCGTCGCGGCTCGTGGCCAGGCGATGTTCACGAGCATCGCGCCACCGTAGAGGATGCCGGCGATCGTGATCGGAATTCCCCATTTGCCCAGTGCGAACGGGGCGGGCGTACGCGGCCAGCCCTTCATCCGCGCCCGCAGGACGGCGAGGTTGCAGATCAGGTAGCTCAGATAGATCATCCCGGTCGCCGCGATCGCGACGATCGCCGCGCCCGTGTACTGGAGCATCGGGATGAAGGCGAGACCGCCGATCGCGATGCACGTCCACATCGGCGTGTGCCACTGCGGGTTGACCTTGCTGAGCGCGCGCGAGCCCGGGAGTCTGTTGTCGCGCGCCATGCCGAAGGCGAGGCGGATCGTGGATGTCTGGATCGCGAGGCAACAGACGAAGATCGCGGCCACGACGACCAGGAGATAGACCGTCGCGAACCCGTTCGAGAAGTTCGCGTTGATGATGTCAGCCGGCCCGATGCTCTGAGCGATCGAGCCGCCTTCGGGGATCGCCATCAGCAGTGCCCAGAGGAAGATGGCGCCGATCACGAACGCGCCGATGACCGAGCCGATCACGGCTTTGGGCGCCTCCCGTCGCGGATCCTTGGTCTCCTCGGCGAGGGTCGACGCCGTGTCGAACCCGTAGATGACGTAGAGGCTCATGAACATCGCGACGAGGAAGGTCGAGAGGTTCACGTCGGTCCCACCGGAGTCGAAGATGACTCCGACACCCTGGTGGTTGTGGAAGAGGGCGAGGATGAACGCGAACACGACCATGCCGAGGATCTCGAAGAGCACGCCGGTGTTGTTCACGAGGGCGACCAGCCGGACCCCGAAGATGTTGAGCAGCGTGATCGAGATGAGCGTGATCACGGCGATGTAGCGCTGGTTCTCCAGGCTGTCCGCGAGATTCCAGCCCATGTTGTTCAGGGCGGGAATCAGGGCGAGCGGGAGCGTCACGCACACCGAAGTGACGGTGATGATCCCGGCGAAGAGGTAGATCCACCCCGAGAACCAGGAGAAGGTCTTCCCCGAGAGGTACTTCGTCCACTGGAAGACCGAGCCTGCGACGGGATAGTGGCTCGAGAGCTCCGCGAAGCCGATCGCGATGATCAGCTGTCCGGCGGCGACGATCGGCCAGCTCCAGAAGAAGACGCCGCCGATCGTGCTGAGCCCGAGGAAGAAGAGCGCGAAGATGCCGGTCGAGGGCGAGATGTAGCTGAACGCGACCGCGAACGAGCTGAAGACGCCGAGCGAACGCTTCAGCTCCTGCTTGTAGCCGAACCGTGCTAGGTCTTCCTCGTCGCTGCCATGGTGCTGCGGGGCCCCGGTCACGTCCGTCATGTCGCCTCCTGGTCGCGGGATGGGCGATTTAGCCACGCGGCTCAGGCGCTTGTCAAAGCCTGCTGGAATCTGGGATCCGCCGCGGTCCTCTCGAGGCGTTCGAAGTGACGCATTGCGTAGTCGGCGAAGTCGAAGTCGAGCTCCGAGATTCCCTGCTGGACGACGCCCCACATCGCCTCGCGGAAGTCGGACATGAAGCGCATGAGCCGCAGCGCGCGAACGTCCTCGTCGGACGTTTTGCCTGCATAGGCGGCCAGGAAGATCGCCTCGTCGGCCTCGGAGAGCTCGTGGTTCACGGAGAAGTTCGCGAGGTCGAAGAAGCGGTCGCCCATCCCGGCGTACTCCCAGTCCACGATCCAGAGGCGGCCGATCCTCGTCGAGGAAGTTCGCGTTCAGGAGATCGTTATGGCAGGGCGTCTCGGGCTGGGCGCCCCGCGCGCGCTCGATCGCGTCCGCGGTCGACTTCGCCTCGTCGTAGGCGGGCGGGATCGCGACGCCGTGCGCGGCCGCGGTGTCGCGGTAGGCCTCGACCACGCGGAACGCGTCGAACCGGCCGGGTATGTGCCCCATCTCGTGGAAGAGGCGCAACGCCGACGCGGCCTCGGCCAACCGCTCGCGCCTCATCTCTTCCGGCGGAATCGGGCGGCCGTGGATGAACCGCGTCACGAGCCACCCCTCGCCCAGGAACGCGACGACCTCGGGGCCGATGCCGGCGGCGGCCGCGACCAGCGAGGCGCCGTGCTCGACGTCGCGGTCGATCCCGAGCAGCTCGGTGTCCTTGCCGCCGAGGCGCAGGACGAACGCGTCGCCGTCCACGGTCACCTTGAAGTTCCGGTTCGTGATCCCGCCGCCGAGCTCCTCGACGAGGAGCGGTCGGCCCGGCCAGATCTCCTTCGCGACGGCCGTGGGGTCCACCGGGCGATCCTAGACTGCTCCCGTGCTCATCGAGCATGGGGATTCGGTTGCGATCGTCGCGGTGCGCGACGGGTTGCTCGCCGCCGTGCGCCAGCCCCGGCGCGGTGCGGCGGAGCCGACGCTCGAGCTCCCGTCCGGGAAGGTCGAGCCGGGGGAGACGCACGAGCAGGCGGCCGTCCGCGAGCTGGCCGAGGAGTGCGGCCTCGCCGCGGAGGCCGTGCGCGAGGTCGGCCGGTTCCTCGCGGTCCCCGCGTACTCGACCGAGCGCGTTTGGGTCTACGGCGCGACGGGTCTCTCGGATGCCGACGGCAGCGCAGTACTCGACGACGACGAGGACCTGGAGCTCGAGTGGGTCGGCGCTCGACGGCGCCGAGCGCGTTCTCTCGGATGCGGTGTCGATCGCGGCGCTCGCCCTCTGGCGGCGCTCGTGATCCGCGCGCTCGTCTTCGACTTCAACGGGACGCTCTCGGACGACGAGCCGATCCTGTGCGAGCTCTGGCAGGCGCTCTTCGCCGAGCGCGGCGTGGCGCTCACGCGCGATGAGTACTACGCGTCGCTCGCGGGGTTCTCGGATCGCGAGATCGCCGAGCGCGGGCTCGGGCTCGAGGGCGAGGAGCGCGACGCGGTCGTCGCAGAGCTGGTGCGCCGCTACCGGGAGCGCGTCGCCGATGGGTCGAGCGTCGGGCCGGAGATGCGGGCGGCAGTGCGGCGGGCGGCCGCGTCGGTTCCGGTCGCGGTCGTCTCCGGCGCGGCCCGGGAGCAGATCGAGGCGGTGCTCGGGGCCGCCGAGCTTCGCGACGCCGTGACCGTGCTCGTCGCCGTCGAGGACGTGCGCGCCGGCAAGCCGGATCCGGAGGGCTTCCTCCGCGCCGCCGCCGAGCTCGGCGTCGAGCCCGCGGACGTCGTCGTCCTCGAGGACTCGCCGCCGGGCGTCGCGGCGGCGAAGGCGGCGGGGATGCGCTGCGTCGCCGTCCTCGGCACCGCCGGCCCGGAGCGCCTGGCCGCCGCGGACGAGACGGTCGAGCGGATCGACGTCGAGCTGATCGAGCGCCTGCTCGCGTAGCGCAACAGTTAGACGCGCGCGCCTGTATACGGGTCCCGACCCGCCCCCTGCTCGCCGCTCAGGCTATCGGCGAAATGCGCACGTGTCTGTCACGTGAGTGCGCCGAATCCGTGCCGATCGCTCAGCGCTCGAGCTCGAGCCCGACGCCCTGCTCCCGCGCCGCGGTGACGACCCGCGCCGCGAACGCCGCGTCGAGCGCGCCGATCCCGAGGTTCACGCACGCGACGCGCTCAGGGCTTGCGTCCCCGGCGAGCGCCTCGCCGACCGATCCCGCCGGCGCCGGCCAGTCGCGGAAATGCCCCTGCGAGCGGTAGTACTCGAACTGGCCGACATCGTCGACGGCGAAGAGCCCGGCTTCCTCGATCACCGCCCGTTGCACCAGCGCGTCGAAGTCGATGGGGAGGACGAGCCACCGCTCACCGAGCGCATCCGGGCCGATCGGCGGCGAAGGGTCCTGGACGATCGGCGCCGCGGCCACCACGACCTCCGCGCCCTCGACCGCCTCGACCTCGCTCCCTGCCGCCTCGACGCCCGGCCCGAGTGCGACGATCCGCTCGGGGTTCGGGTCGTAGGCGCGGATCCGCGCGCCGGGGTTGAGCTCGCGCAGGAGATCCGCGTGGAACCGCCCCTGCTCGCCGGCGCCGAGGATCGCCGCGCGCGTCCACCCGTCCGGGGCGAAGCGCCGCACGCAGACGCCGCTCGCCGCCGCCGTCCGCGCGGCCGTAATCTCGGCGCCGTCCATAATCGCCGTCGGTAGCCCGGTCTCCGCGTCGTTCACGACGACGAGCCCCGAGATGTACGGAAGGCCTCGCTCCTTGTTGGCGGGGTAGCCGGAGACCCACTTGAGCGCGACGACGTCCTCGTCCTTCAGGTACGCGGGCATCGCGTGGATGAACGAGTCCGGCCGCGGATGGACGCCCGGCTTCGGCGGAAGCTCGACGCGGCCAGTCGCGACCGCCCGGTACGCCGCCTCGACGAGGTCGAGCTGGTCCGGGACCGGCGGGAGGAGGTGCGAAACCTCCTCGCGCGTGAGATAGAGGACCGTCCTCACCCGTGGATCCGGTCCGGCTCGATGCGGAAGATCACGCGCCGCTCGCTCTCGCTCCGGTTCGGGTAGGTGTCCTCGCCCGTGTACTTCTTCGCGAGCGAGTCGATGTGGCGCTCGGCCGCGTCGCCCTCCACGACGTCGACGACGTGGCCGCGGATGTCCACCTTGTCGTAGGCATTGCCGTTGGCAGCGATCGAGAGCGCGACGCGCGGCTCGCGGCGCATGTTCCGGTCCTTCACGCGGCCCGCCGCGGTGTTCACGAGGATCGTGTCGCCGTCGCGGTCGATCCAGACCGGGGAGACCTGCGGCGCGCCGTCCTCGTCCACGGTGGCGAGAAACGCGTAGTTCGGTGCGTCGATGAGCGCGCGGCTCTTGTCTGTGAGGGCGGCCATCGCGTCTCCTTTCCGTCGCTGTCCCGGGCGTCCGAAACCGTACTCTGAGTTAGGCGATAGCGTGCGCGGGCATGAGCCGCGTCTGCGTCGCAGGGATCACCGGCTGGACGGGCGGCCCGGTCGCCGAGGCCGTTCGCGCGGCCGCCGACCTCGAGCTCGTCTCGGGCGTCTCTCGCGCCTCAGCCGGGGACGGTGTCGTGTTCGCCTCCGTCGCGGAGGCGCTCGACGCCGTTCCGGCCGACGTCCTCGTCGACTTCACGCACGCCGACGCGGTCGAGGCGAACGTGCACGCAGCGCTCGACCGCGGCGTCGGGGTCGTCGTCGGGACGAGCGGGCTGACGGCCGAGGACTACGCGGCGATCGACGCGCGGGCGCGCGAGGCGGGCGTGGGCGTCGTCGCGGCCGGCAACTTCTCCATCCTCGCGGCGGTGCTGCTGCGCTCGGCCCGCGAGGCCGCGCGGCACATCGGCGCGTGGGAGGTCATCGACTACGCGAGCGCGGGCAAGCCGGACGTGCCGAGCGGCACCGCGCGCGAGCTGGCCGAGGCGCTCGGCGAGGTGCGGTCGCCTACGGGCGGCGTCCCGCTCGACGAGCTCGTCGGCCCGGTCGAAGCGCGTGGCGCGACGGTGGGCGGGACGCAGATCCACTCCGTCCGGCTTCCGGGCTTCGTCGTCTCGACCGAGGTCGTCTTCGCCGCGCCGGGCGAGCGGCTCGTCCTGCGTCACGACCCGGGCGAGAGCCCCGAGCCGTACGTCGCGGGGACGCTCCTCGCGATACGGGCGGTCCGGGATCGCGTCGGCCTCACGCGCGGCCTCGACTCGCTCCTCTAGTGCTGCTCGACGGGCTCCGCGTCGTCGCGTGCGAGATCGGCCTCGCGGGTCCGCTCTGCACGCGGCTCCTCGCCGACCTCGGCGCGGACGTGGTCAAGGTGGAGTCGCCCGAAGGCGGCGACGTGACGCGCGGCTGGGACACGATCGCGAACGGGCTCTCGTCCGGCTTCGTGTGGGTGAACCGCGGCAAGCGGAGCGTCGCGCTCGACGTGCGCGACCCGGAAACGCGGCCCACCGTCGAGCGGCTGGTCGCGTCCGCGGACGTCTTCCTCCAGAACTTCGCGCCCGGCTGGGCGGCGCGCGTCGGGCTCGACGAGCCGGCCGTGCGCACGCTGCGCGAGGACGTCGTCTACGTGGAGATCTCCGGCTATGGCCCGGACGGCCCGGCGGCGTCACGCAACGCCTACGACCTCGTCATGCAGGGCGAGACCGGGCTCATCTCCGTGACCGGGACGCAGGACGAGCCCGCGCGCGTCGGGATCTCGGCCTGCGACGTGGGCGCCGGGTCGTACGCGGCGGTCGCCACGCTCGCCGCGCTGACCCGCCGCGCGAAGACCGGGAAGGGCGCACACGTCCACGTCTCGCTCTTCGACGTCATGGCGGACTGGCTCGGCTACTTCCCGCACCTCTGGTGGCACCGCGGTGAGCTCCCGGAACGCACCGGCGCGCGCCACCCGCTCTTCTGCCCGTACGGCCCGTTCCGCAGCGCCGACGGGCTCGTCTCGCTCGCCGTTCTCTCCCCCGCACACTGGCGCGCGTTCTGCCTCGACGTGCTCGGCCGGCCGGATCTCCACGCGGACGAGCGCTTCGCCACGAACGAGGAGCGAGTCGCCGCGCGGGCTGAGCTCGAGCCCGAGATCGAGCGCGAGCTCGCCGCGCGCACGACGGAGGAGTGGATCGCCGCGCTCGAGGCGGCCGGGATCCCCTGCGGCCGCGTGCACGACGTCGCCGGCGTGCTCGCGCATCCCGCCGCCGAGCACGGGAAGCTCGTCGCGGAGGTCGGGTCGCCGGCCGGGCCGCTGCCGACGATCGGCGTCCCGTTCCTGGTCGGCGGCGCGCGTCCCCAGCCGGGCGACGTGCCCGCGCTCGGCGAGCACACGGACGAGGTGCTGCGCGAGCTAGGGCTGTGACGGAGGAGGGCCTCACCGTGAAGATCGACGCCGCGGCCGGGCGGCCCTGCCGGCCGAGCGTCGTCTAGGCAGCGAGCCGCTCGACGAGCCGGCGCTCGTCCTCGCCGAAGAACGGCGGCGAGCCGGCCTGCGCGTTCTCGCGTGCGTGCTCGGGGTTCGTCGTCGCCGGGATGACGGTCGAGATCCGCGGATCCGAGAGCGCCCATTTCAGCAGTGCCTGCGCCCAGGTCTCGACGCCGAGAGGCTCTAGCTCCGAGGCGGGCGGCGCCGGGATGAGCGAGCCGTCGCCGCCGAGCGGCCGCATCGCGATCACCCCGAGCCCGAGCTCCTCGGCGAGCGGGAGGATGCGCGCCTCGCACTCGCGCTCGCGCGGGTTGTACGGCACCTGCACCGCGTCGAGCCGGCCGGTGCGCATGACCTCCTCGAGGTCGCCGAAGCCCGACGGGAGGTAGTGCGTCGCCCCGATCGCGCCGATCCGGCCGGCGTCTCGCTCCTCCTCGAGCCAGGGCAGGTGCTCGTGCCACGCGACCAGGTTGTGGATCTGCTCCAGGTCGACGCGGCCGTAGTAGCCGAGCTGGTCGGCGAGCTGATGGCGCGCCGCGCCGGCCGACGACGTCCAGATCTTCGTCGCCACGAACGCCTCGTCGCGGCGCCCGTCGAGCGCGCGTCCGAGCACCGCTTCCGCGCGTCCGTACATCGGCGAGGAGTCCACGAGGCGGGCGCCCGCGTCGAGCGCCGCCGCCACGACCGATTGCGCCGTTCCCTCCTCGGACGGGGCGAGATCGAACACGCGCCAGGTGCCGAGCCCCACGGCCGGCACATCCGCTGCGGTGCCCAGGTGTCGGCGTTCGGGCTGCATGGGAGAATCCAAGAATGCCGAACCCGGGCGTGTTGCAGGCCCCGGAGCTCGAGCTCGAGCGGATCGACGCCCGGGCCGGGGGCGAGAACTTCCCCGTTGCGTCGTTCCTCGCGCCGCGCTGGGCGCGGCCGCACCTGCGCGCGATCTACGGCTTCGCCCGGTTCGTGGACACGATCGGCGACGAGGCCGAGGGCGACCGGCTCGCGCTCCTCGACGAGCTCGAGCGGGAGCTCGACGGCCCACCGCGCACCGAGCTCATGCGGCGCCTGCACGCGACGATCGCCGCATGCGCCCTTCCGCGGGAGCCGTTCGCGCGCCTCATCGAGGCGAACCGGCTCGACCAGCGGACCTCGCGCTACGAGACCTGGGACGACCTTCGCGGCTACTGCGCCTACTCGGCCGATCCGGTCGGGCGGCTCGTGCTCGGCGTCTACGGGCGCAGCGAACCCGAGCTCGTCGCGCGCTCCGACGCCGTCTGCACCGGGCTCCAGCTCGTCAACTTCCTCCAGGACCCGCCGCGCGACCTCGCGCTCGGCCGCGTCTACCTCCCGCAGGAGGATCTGCGCCGCTTCGCCTGTGTGGATGCCGACCTCGCCGGGCCCGCGAGCGAGCGTGTCGCGGCGCTCCTCCGCTTCGAGGCCGGACGAGCGCGGCCGCTCCTCGAGGAAGGCTTCGGGCTCGGGCGCGCACTCGGCGGGCGGATCGGGCGCTCGGTGGCGCTCTTCGCCCGCGGCGGCCTCGCCGCGCTCGACGCGCTCGAGCACGCGCGCTGGGACGTCTTCGGCTCGCGGCCGTCGCCGTCACGCCTGGCCTTCGCGCGCCTCGCGCTTCGGGAGCTGGTCCAGCTCGTGAGCGTGCAGGAGGCCTACGCCGAGGCGGTGCGCATCACGCGGCGGGAGGCGCGGAACTTCGCGTGGGGGATCGCGCTCCTCCCGCGGGCCAAGCGCGATGCGATCTCGGCGCTCTACGCGTTCGCGCGGCGGGTGGACGACATCGCCGACGACGGCGCTCTCCCGGCCGAGCGCCGGGGGGCCGCGCTCGAGGCGTGCCTCGCCGACGTCTACGCGCTGCCGTCGGCCCGCGCGGACGACCCCGTGCTCGTCGCCCTCGCCGATGCGGTGGAGCGCTACGCGATCCGGCGTGACTCCTTGGCCGAGCTCGTCCGCGGCGGGCTCATGGACGTCGACCGCTCGCGCTACGAGACCTGGGACGAGCTCGCCGTCTACTGCCGCCGCGTCGCCGGCTCCGTCGGGGTCGCCTGTGCCGCGGTGTACGGCCCGCGCGACCGGGCCGCCGCGATGCCGTGCGCCGAGACCCTCGGCATCGCGCTACAGCAGATCAACATCATGCGAGACGTGCCCGAGGACTGGCGGCTGGGGCGGGTCTACCTCCCGCGGGACGAGCTCGAGCGCTTCGGCGTCGCCGAGGCGGACATCGCCGCGGGGCGGACCGGCCCCGAGTGGCGCGCGCTCATGGAGCACCAGGCGGGACGCGCGGACCGGCTGCTCGCCGACGGCCTTCGGCTGCTCCCGCTCCTCGACCGGCGCTCGCGGCTCGGCGTCCGCACATTCGCGGGGATCTACCGCGGCCTGCTCATGCAGATGCGGGACGCGGGCTACGACGTCTTCTCCGGGCGGCCGCACCTCTCCGGGCTCGGCAAGCTCCGCGCCGTCGCCGGGCTCCGCGTCCCGAAGGCGGCGGGCTCGTGAAGGCCGTCGTCGTCGGAGGCGGGCTCGCCGGGCTCGCGGCGGCGCTCGACCTGGTGGACGCGGGCCACGACGTCACGCTCCTCGAGGCGCGCCCGACGCTCGGCGGCGCGGTGCAGACCCTGCCGGAGCGCGAGGGCGACCCGCCGCCGCCGCCCGACAACGGCCAGCACATCGCGCTCGGCTGCTGCACCGAGTACCTCGCATTCCTCCAGCGGGTCGGCCAGGCGGACTCCGTTCGCCGCACGCGGCTCGTCCTGCCCGTGATCGGCGAGAACGGCCGCGTCGGCCTCATCCGGCAGGGGGCGTTCGCGCTGCTCCGCTACCGCCACCTGCCGTTCGGCGAGCGGCTCGGCGTCGCGCGGGCGGCGCGCGCGCTCAGGCGGCTCGATCCGAGCGATCTCGACGGCGAGACGTTCGGCGACCTGCTCCGCGGCCTCGGCCAGTCGGACGCGGCGATCGCGCGGTTCTGGGACGTCTTCATGCGCCCCGCGCTCAATCTCAAGAGCGACGAGGCGAGCGCGGCGCTCGCGGTCTTCACCGTGCAGACAGCACTGCTCGCGGGGCGGGGTGCGAGCGACCTCGTGCTCCCGGTCGCGCCGCTCGGGACGATGCACGGGGATGCGGCAGGGGAGGCGCTCGAGGACGCCGGCGCCCGCGTTCGGCTCCGCGCGCGCGTCGCGTCGCTCGACGGCGGCGCGGTCATCCTCGCGGAGGGCGAGCGGGTCGAGGCGGAGGCGATCGTCCTCGCGCTGCCTCCCGCCGAGAGCGCCAGGCTCCTCGGCGAGCCGGAACCTGCGCTCGACGACTCCCCGATCGTGAGCGTCCACCTCCTCATCGACCGGCAGATCCTCCGCTTCCCGCTGGCCGCGCTGCTCGGGAGCCCGGCGCAATGGGTCTTCGACCGCGGCCGGCTCATGCGGCATGTCCCCGCGCCCGGCCAGTACCTGACCGTGGTGGCGAGCGGCGCGCCCGAGCTCCTCGAGACTCGCGCGCACGACCTGGTCGACCTCGTCATGGGCGACCTCACCAGCCGGCTCGGGCGGGCCGAGGTGCTCTGGTCGCGTGTCAGCCGCGAGCCGGCGGCCACGATCGCCGGGCGCCCCGGCACGGCGGCGCTTCGGCTCACGGCCGAGACCGGGCGGGAGGGCATCGTGCGCGCGGGCGCCTGGACCTCGACGGGCGGGTGGCCGGCGACGATGGAGAGCGCCGTGCGAAGCGGCCACCGCGCGGCGCAGCTGATCCTCGACGGGCACGGGACGGCGGCGGCGTGAATCGGCACACATCTGCGCGCCTTGCGGCACAGCTCGTGACAGACACGGCACAGGTTTCGGCGTACGCTGGTCCGCGAGGGGCCCTCAGGGGCCCCGTTACCCGCGCGCGTGTACTCCATGGGAGTGGTGCGAGGTGAGCGTCGCGGCGCCGCCGGATCTCGACCGCGCGCTCGATGCGGCGACCGCGCGCCTGCTCGACCTGCAGGAGCCGGGCGGCTGGTGGGTCGGCGAGCTCGAGTCGAACGTGACCATGACCGCGCAGCACGTCTTCCTGCTCCACTTCCTCCGTCGGCTCGACGACGAGACGCTGCGGCGTTGCGCGAACGAGCTGCTCGCGCGCCAGAACGTCGACGGCACGTGGTCGATCTACCGCGGCGGCGAGCCCGACCTCGCCGCGACGATCGAGGCCTATGCGGCGCTCCGGCTCGCGGGCCTCGAGCGCGGCGACCCACGGCTCGAGCCGGCGAGGCGCTACGTCGCATCCCGCGGCGGCATCGGCGCGTCCCGCGTCTTCACCCGGATGTGGCTCGCGCTGCTCGGGATCTGGCGCTGGGAGGAGATCCCGCAGATTCCGCCGGAACTCGTCTTCCTCCGCCCGTGGATGCCGTTCTCGGTCTACGCGTTCGCCTGCTGGGCGCGGCAGACGGTCGTGCCGCTCTCGATCGCGATGCACTACCGACCCGTTCGGCCCGTGCCCGAGGACCGCGCGTGCCGCGAGCTCGACCTGGGACCGCCGCCACGCCCGCACGGGCTCCTGGATCTCGGCGACCGGCTGCTGCTCCGCTACCAGCGGCGCTCGGTACAGCCCGGCCGTGCCCGCGCGCTCGCTCTCGCGGAGCGGTGGATCCTCGACCGCCAGGAGCTCGACGGCTCCTGGGGCGGGATCCAGCCGCCGTGGGTCTGGTCGCTCATCGCGCTCGCGTGCCGGGGCCACGGCCCGGACTCGCCATACCTCGAGCGCGGGCTCGCGGGCTGGGACCGGTTCATGGTCGAGGATGGCGACCGCCTGCGGCCCGAGGCGTGCCAGTCGCCGGTCTGGGACACCGCCCTCGCGGTGCTGGCGCTACGGGCGGCGGGCGTCCCTGGGGACGATGCCTCGCTTCGCCGTGCGGGCGACTGGCTCGCTGCCGAGGAGGTGCTCGCACGCGGGGACTGGGCGGTCCGGCTGCCCGGCGCCCCGGCCGGCGGCTGGTCGTTCGAGTACGACAACGACCTTTACCCCGACGTGGACGACGCCGCCGCCGTCGGCCTCGCGCTCGACGAGCTCGACATGGCGGGGTCCGCGGTGGAGCGCGGCCGCGCGTGGATCCGTGCGATGCAGTCGTCGGGCGGCGGCTGGGGCGCGTTCGACGTCGACAACGGGTCGGACTGGCTCTATGCCCTGCCGTTCGTGGACTTCGGGTTCGTCATCGACCCGCCGAGCGTGGACGTCACCGGCCACGCGATCGAGCTCCTCGTCCGGGCGCCCGGCAACGCGCGGGCTGTGCGGGAGGGCGTTGCGTACATCCTGCGCGAGCAGGAGGAGGACGGATCCTGGTTCGGCCGCTGGGGCGTCAACCACGTCTACGGCACCGGTGCCGCGCTTCCGGCGCTGGCGGCGGCGGGGATCCCACCGACCCACCCGGCGGTGCGGCGCGCGGTCGCCTGGCTTCGGCGCGTGCAGAACGAAGACGGCGGCTTCGGCGAGGACTGCCGCTCCTACGACCTCGGCGAGGTGGGCGCGGCGTGGCGCGGGCGAGGCGAATCGACCGCGTCGCAGACCGCCTGGGCGTTGCTCGCGTTCGTCGCGGCCGGCGAGGCCCGCTCGGAAGCGGCGCGCCGGGCGGTCGCGTTCCTCTGCGAGACGCAGCGCGAGGACGGCGACTGGGACGAGGAGCCGTTCACCGGAACCGGCTTCCCGCGGGACTTCCTCATCCGCTACCACCTCTACCGCATCGTCTGGCCGGTGCTCGCTCTCGGCCGCGTCCGCGCGGCGTTGCACGAGGAGTGAGCCGTGCGGGTTCATGTCACCGGCGCGTCGGGGTTCGTCGGGGGCCACGTTGCGCGCGAGCTGCGCGAGCGTGGGGCGGAGGTTCGGGACGACCGCGTCGAGCTCCTCGACCCGCCCGCGCTCGAGCGCGCCTTCGCCGGGTGCGACGCAGTCATCCACGTCGCCGCGCTCTACAGCTACAACGCCGACCCGGCGGTGATGGAGCGCGTGAACGTCGAGGGCACGCGCAACGTCCTACGCGCGTGCGTGCGCGCGGGGGTCAAGCGGCTCGTCCACACGAGCACGGCCGGGACCTGCGGCCCGGTCCGAGGCCGCCCGGCGACGGAGGAGGACGCACCGCCCGGGTGGGAGCTCGAGGTTCCCTACAAGCGGACGAAGCTCGAGGCGGAGCGCCTCGTCCTCGCGGCCGCAGAGGGGGGCCTCGACGCGGTGGTGGTCAACCCGACGACACCCGTGGGGGACGGTGACGCGAAGCCCACGCCAACCGGACGCATGATCGAAGGCGTCGCGACGGGACGCCTCCGCGGCTACGCCGCGACCACGGGGCTGAACCTCGTGGACGTGCGCGACGTGGCGATCGGCCATGCTCTCGCGCTCGAACGAGGTGTCGTCGGCGAGCGCTACCTCCTTGGCGGAACCGACCTCCCGCTCGGCGAGCTCTTCGCCGCCGTCGCGGATCTGGCGGGTCGTCCGCGCCCGAACGTCCGGGTGCCGTACGCTGTCGCCGTGGGTGCTGCACGGTTCGGACTTGCGAACCGGAACGAGGTCCGCCTCGCGCGGCTTCCCATGTTCTTCTCCTCCGAGAAAGCGCGGAATGTGCTTGGCTATCGTCCAGGACCGGTCGAGCCCGCGCTCGCCCGCGCGGTCGACGAGGCGCTCCGCCGCAACGGAAGAGGTGAGAGATGAAGTTCCCGCTCCGTAGCACCGTCCAGATCGGGCGCTACGTCGCCTCCCAGCACGGAGCCGAGCGCTATCCCCTCGTCGTCATGCTCGAGCCGACGCTCGGCTGCAACATCGCGTGCATCGGCTGCGGGAAGATCCGCGAGTACGAGTCGAACAAGGCGCGTCTGACCGTTGAGGAGTGCCTCGACGTCGCCCGCCAGTGCCCGGCTCCGGTGATCTCGATCTGCGGCGGGGAGCCGCTGATCTTCAAGGGCATCGAGGACGTCGTGGCCGGCTTCCTCGAGCAGAAGCGGAACATCCAGCTCTGCACGAACGCGCTCAGGCTCGTCGAGATGCTCCCGAGATTCGAGCCCGACCAGCGGCTCACGTTCGTCGTGCACCTCGACGGCATGCAGGAGATCCACGACTACATCTGCGACTACCCCGGGCTCTGGGACATCGCGGTGGACGCCATCAAGGAGGCGCGCGAGGCGGGCTTCCGGGTGACGACGAACACGACGATCTTCAAGGAGACCGCGGTCTCCGACGTCGTCGAGATGATGGAGTACCTGACGAACGACGTCGGGATCGACGGGATGCTGATCGCGCCCGGCTACCAGTACTCCCAGATCGACCCGGCCCTCACGATGACGCGGGCCGAGCACGAGGAGAAGTTCCGCGAGATCCGCGCGTCGGTGCGCGAGCACGGCTACCGCTGGCTCGCGAGCCCCGTCTACCAGGACTTCCTGACCGGCGAGCGGATGCTGCCGTGCGCGCCGTGGGGCTCGGTGACGCGGAACCCCTACGGCTGGAAGGGGCCCTGCTACCTCCTGACGGACGGCATCTTCCCGACCTACCAGGCGCTCATGGACGGGATGGAGTGGGAGCGCTACGGGCCCGGGAACGACCACCGCTGCGAGCACTGCGCGATCCACTCGGGCTTCGAGCCCGCCGCGACGCTCGCGACGACCGAGAGCGTCCGCGAGACGGTCCGCAGCCTGGCCTGGACACTGAACTAGATCTCCTCCTCGTCTGCGCCCTCGCCGCCGAGGAGCGCGTCGCTCGGCGCGCCGGTGCGCCCATCGTGCGGGCAGGGCTGGGCGCCTCCCGGGGGATCCCGGAGGGACGGCTCGTCTCCTTCGGTCTCGCGGGCGCGCTCACGGACGCCCTTGCCGCGGGCGAGCTCGTGACGGCGACGCGGGTGGTCGCGCAGGACGGGTCCACCCTCTGGGAGGGTCCGCCGTTGTCCGTCGCCGGCGCGCGCCCGGTCGTCGTCTGCGCGGCCGGCGGCGTGGTGGACGACCGGGCCGAGCGAGCGGCGCTCGCCGAGGCGTCGGGCGCCGACGTGCTCGACATGGAGAGCGGCCCGCTGGCGACCTCAGGGCGGCTCGCGGGCGTCCTCCGTGCGGTGTCGGACACGCCGGCGCGGCGCGTCGGCCGGCTCGGCGGCGCGGCGAACGCCGACGGCTCGGTGCATTGGACGACGGTCGGCGCGGCGTTCGCTCTCGAGCCGCGGCGGGCGACGGCGGCCGCCCGCGACGCCCGCCGGGCGCTCAGAGCGCTCGAGCGCGCCGCCCGTGAGCTCTCCGCGCCGGCGGACGCCCTCGCTCGCGACCGCACCCGCTGACCCGGCGCTCCACGGCCGCGCGGCACGCGCCCAAAGAAGCCGAACCAACCGCCGGAACCAACCCACCAGACCCATCGCACCGAAGCTAGCCAGCCCTGAAGCGCGGGTCGAGATGTCCTTCGTGCCGACTTCGTCACGAATCCGTGCCGAGAGCGACACCGTCGCGTGCGGCCGCCACGTACCCGGGCAGTCGCGAGGGGACGTAGCCACCCTCGAGCACGAGCGCGATCCGTCCGCAGAGTTCCGCCGCTCGCGAGCCGAGCGCCCGGAACCCCGCCTCCGTGACGAGCATCGCGCCGAGCGGATCGCCTGCGGCCGAGTCGAACCCCGCCGAGACCAGCAGCAGGTCGGGATCGAACGCCGCAATCGCGGGCTCGACGAGACGGTCGAACGCCTCCAGGTACTCGTCATCTCCGGACCCCGCCGGGAGCGGCACGTTCAGGGTCGTCGGCCCGCCCTCGCCGGCCGCGCCGGTGCCCGGGTACCACGGCCACTGGTGGAGCGAGACGAAGAGCACGGTCGCGTCGTCCTCGAAGATCGCCTGCGTCCCGTTGCCGTGATGCACGTCCCAGTCGAGGATCGCGACCCGCCCCGCGCCGAGCTCCCGCTGGGCGTGCCGGGCCGCCACGGCGACGTTGTTGAAGAGGCAGAACCCCATGGCCCGGTCGACGAGCGCGTGGTGCCCCGGAGGCCGCACGAGCGCGAATCCCCCAAGCTCCGCGGCTCGCATCGCCGCCCCCGCGGCGAGCAGCGCGGCGTCCCACGTCGTGGGCCCGACCACCGTGTCCGGATCCGCCATGACGACTTCCCCGGCCTCGCTCAGCGCACGCACGCGTGCGACGTACGCGGGGTCGTGGCAGACCTCGATCTGCGCCACCGTCGCGGGCGCCGCGACGACGAGCTCCGGGAACGCCGCATACAGCGCGACGAGCCGCTCCTCCGACTCGGGGTGAGACCCGGTCGGATGCAGCCGCGCGAGGTCGGGATGACCGACCGTCGGAACCGCTTCGGAGCGCGCGTTCACGGGAGAAACACCTTCCTTACTCCATCTAGACGGAGAGGTTCGAGTGGTTTACCATCGGGCCCCCTTCTTTTTTCGACACCGGAGGTGACAACGCCCATGCGAAGGCTTCTTCGTCTGGCGCTTCCGCTCGGCCTACTGGCGGCACTCGTGGCGCCGACGAGCGCAGGTGCCCAGACCGCAACCGACTCAGGCGGAACTGGGGGCCTGACCCTGCTCGCCAGCAGTCCGACCGGGCTCACAACCACATCGTTCACGGGTGATCTCAACTCGAGCACGACCGTGAACAACCTGAGCGTCGACGCACGCTCCGTCAAGGTCGGCAGCGTGATCTCGGGAACCGGCATCGCGCCTGGTACCACGGTCACGAGCGTCGGCCTCCTCGCGGGGGTGTCGGTCGACCCGCTGGGCGCCAGCAACACGCTCGCATGGGCAGCAAGGCTTCCCGGTGCTGCCGGCAACGGCATCACCGTCGCCTACAACGATCCGGGCGGCGGCGCAGCCACCCTCGGAGCGAGCGTCGCCGGCCAGGCGGTCACCATCAACCTGGGCCGCGGCGAAGTGGGCGCGACCGGAATCGGGATCATCGCCCAGACCTCCTCGAACGCCATCGGGGCCGTGACCCCGACCAACCTGACGATCGCGGCGTCTCCGAATGGGGCCACCGAGTCGGGCAACGTCGTCTCCATCACGACGACGACGGCACACGGCCTCGCGGTGGGCGACAGCGTCAACATCACCGGCGTCGGAGTGGCGCAGTACAACGGCAACTTCACCGTCTCGACGGTCGTGAACACGACGAGGTTCACCGTGTTGAACACCAACACCGCACTCGCGGCCTCGGGCGCCGGCAACGTCGCTGAGCTCCCGTCGGGTGTCTCGTCGGCGGGCACGACGGCGACTCTCAATACCACGTCTCCGCACGGGCTTTCCGTCGGCCAGACGGTGACGGTGTCGGGCGTTGGACAGGCCGACTACAACGGCACCTTCCTCGTTACGGCCATCCCGACTCTGAGCTCGTTCACGTACACGTTCGCCCCCGTGGCGATCGCCGCGTCGGCGGGCAGCGCGACCGAGTCCGGCAACACCGTGACGATCACTACCGCCGTGCCGCACAACCTGCTCGTCGGGCAGACGGTGGCAATCGCGGGCGTGCCGGTCGCCGGCTACAACGGCACGTTCACGGTCGCGAGCGTGACCCCCACGACGTTCACCGTGACCAACCCGACTTCGGGTCTTCCCAACTCAGGCGGCGGAACGGCGACTCGCTCCGGTGTCCCTGTGTCGGGTGGCGGGACCGTCAACGCGAAGGGCGCGACCGAGTCCGGTAACACGGTCACCATCGGCACGACCGCCGCGCACGGCCTCCAGGTCGGCCAGACGGTCACGATCGCCGGCGTCGGAGCGGGCGGCTACAACGGCGACTTCGCCGTCGCGAGCATCCCGACCACCTCCACGTTCACGGTCACCAATCCGACGGCAGGCCTCCCCGACTCGGGCGGTGGCAGCTCCACCGGCCACAGCATCGTCGGGAACGGCTCGGCCACCATCACTCCGGCCGGCACCAACGTCGCCTCGATCATCGGGGCGAGCGAGGCCGGAACGACCGTGACCATCACGACGGCTGCGAACCACAATGCCGTTGTCGGCCAGAAGGTCGTCGTCGCAGGCGTGGGCGTAGCCGGCTACAACGGCACCTTCACGGTCGCATCCGTTCCGACGGGCACCACGTTCACCTACACGACGGTGGCTGGTCTCGCCTTCTCGACCGGTGGAACCGCGACGTTCTTCGGTGCGAGCGAGGTCGGGAACACGGTGACCTTCGTGACGACCGCCAACCACACCCTCGGGGTCGGCCAGCCGATCACGATCGCGGGCGTCGCTGATCCGCTTTACAACGGCGACTTCACGATCGCCACCGTGCCGACCAACACGTCGTTCACGGTCACCAACCCGGTCGCAGGCCTGGCACCTTCGGGCGGCGGGACGGTTGGATTCGCCGGATTGAACGAGGTCGGGACGACGGCGTGGGTCAACACCCGGGCCGCGCACGGCCTCCAGGTCGGCCAGGTCGTCACGCTCTCGGGCGCGGGGACATACAACGGCGCCTTCACGGTCGCGAGCGTTCCGTCCAACACCTCGTTCACGTTCACGGCGGGCGCAGGGCTCACGCCCTCCGGCGGCGGCTCGACGTTCACGGTCACCACGACGGCACAGAACGTGATCGACGCCGTTCTTCTCGGCGCCGGCCAGTTCGCGGCCGTCAACGACCTCGTGAGCGCCGTCCCCTCGGGCGCCGTCACCGGTCGCCTTTCCCCGAACGCCTCGAATCCGCCGGCAGTTCCGGTCCCCGGAACGTTCACGGGCGGCGTCGACCAGGCGCTCGGCCTGAGCCAGGCAGCGACCGCGACGTCCACGGGCGTCGCCCTCGAGGCCAAGTTCAGCAGGCGGAACACGGACCTCGCGTTCTGGGGCAACACGATCGTCCAGGGCGACGAGCGGGGTATCCGGACCTTCAGCGCTTCGGCGTTCTCCGGACCCGGCCCCGTTACGCCGCTCGCCGACTTCGCCTGTAACGGCGGCTACGGCGACGTGTCGGTCTACAAGAACCTCGTGTTCCGCTCGATCGACCGGCCGCAGACGACCGCTACCTGTGCCGGCTCGATGGACACATTCCAGGGCACGGCCGGCGGCAACCACTCGATCAACGTCCCGGTCACGACCGTGGCTCCGGGGTTCGAGGGAATCCGCATCATCGACATCACGAACCCGGCGAGCCCGACGTTCGTCAAGGGCGTCGCGACCGACTGCGGCTCCTTCACGAACACGCTCGTGCCGGATCTCGCGCACAACCGCGTGCTGCTCTACGTCTCGTCGTTCCCGAACGTCGGGCTCGACACGACGGCCACGACGGCGTCGTCGTTCGGCAACACGTGTAAGCGCAATGGCGCGACCGACCGGCTCGGCCACAGCAAGATCACCATCGTGGAAGTGCCCCTCGGCAATCCCGCCAGCGCGCACGTCCTGAAGACCGTCCAGCTCGCGATGAGCGAGGTGGATCCGTTCTTCCGCGATGTCCAGAAGATCCCCGGGTACACCGGCGACTTCTCGAACGTTCCGGGCTACCGGGGCTGCCACGACATCACGGTGTTCCTGCCGAAGAAGGAAGCCGCCGCGGCTTGTATCAGCGACGCCTTCCTCCTCAACATCACCGACCCGGCCTCGCCGACGGTGAAGTCCCACTTCACGAACCCGTACATCGATCTCTGCGCCCGCGGCATCCTGCGGACGACGACTGGCACGGCCGTTCCGCCGAACTGCATGTGGAACGCCGCCCAGTTCACGAACGATGGCAAGTACGTGATGTTCTCCGACCTCGCGTCCGGCCGGGCGAACTGCAGTGGCAACACTGCGGCTCCGCTCCAGAACGCCGGTGCGGGCTCGTGTAACACGGACGGCAACACGCAGGTCGGCGCCGATCGCTACTACGACGGCACGGCGACCACGAACGAGTGCGAGCTGTCCGCGATCGGTACCACGGGCCTGGTTCGCTCGCCTTGGTACCGCGGTGCGATCTGGGTGTACAACGTGAAGGATCCGTCCTTCCCGATCACGTCCTTCAAGGAGCCGCGCTGGGAGCGCTACTCCAACCAGGGCTGCTCGTCGCACCTCATGAACATCGTCCCGGTCGCCGGCAAGTACCTCACCCCGGCGTCCTGGCAGCTCGCAGGCACGAGCGTCGTCAACTGGACGAATCTTCTGAACCCGACCGAGGAGGGCTGGTTCGACGTCAACACGACGGCGTCCGAGTCCACCGCGAACGCCACCCCGCTCAACCGCCCGGCCGGCAACGACGCGGCGCGGGCGAATGCCTGGGCGGCGTACTGGTACAACGGCAAGGTCTACGTCAGCTACGACAGCCCGCAGTACGGCGACTGGGCTCCGCTCGGTAGCCGTGGGCTCGAGGCGTTCTCGCTCGGCGGGACGGCTGCGGCTCACGCCCTCACGCTCGGGCACATGAACCCGCAGACGCAGGAAGAGCTGATGAAGTGCACGGTCAAGGTGGCCGGCAAGTTCCGCGTCGGCAAGTCGGCCAAGCACAAGGTCACGCTCAAGACCCTCGGACAGGCGCTGGTCGGCATCAAGGTCCAGCTCAAGACCTACGGCATCACCAAGTCGGGCACGA
Source organism: uncultured Actinomycetes bacterium (assembly GCA_963720515.1). GTDB lineage: Bacteria > Actinomycetota > Thermoleophilia > Gaiellales > Gaiellaceae. The sequence goes on from OY970397.1 coordinate 2,531,595, forward strand.
CCGGCCCCAAGGGTGGGGTCACCTTCAAGGTGAAGCCGAAGAAGGCCAGGAAGGTGACCGTTTCGGTCGCCGACCGGGTCAACCTGCTCGGCTGCAAGGTCACCAAGAGCGTCGCGAAGAAGAAGAAGGCCAAGGCGGCCCACCGGGTCTCCTACCGGCCGACGGCTCTCTCGAGCCGCGTCGTCTAACGGATCGAAAAACTGGATCTCGGCGCCCCGGCCACCGGGGCGCCGAGATCCGAAGAAGGGGTGATGAGGGCGCCGGGAGGCGCCCTCATCTCGTTCCTAGAGGTGCTCGCGCAGACGGCGCGCGACCGTGTTTACGCCCCAGCGCTCGGCGAGGGCGGCCGCGGCCGCGAAGTCAGGCTCGGCGTCGGGGAGCGGCGGCACGGGGGCCTGGTACTGGAGCCGCGTGATGCGCAGGTACGTGCGGAGCTGGTCGGCCTGCGCGTCGAAGACGCCGTCCTCGATCGCCGCGTCGAGCGTGCCGTGCGCGTTCAGGATCGCTGCCGCCCGCACGGCGCCGATGCCCTTCGCGCCCGGGATCTTGTCCGCCGTGTCGCCGCGCAGCGCGATGAAGTCCGGCACCTGCTCCGGATCGACGCCGTAGCGCTCGCGCACCTCGGCGGGGCCCACGCGGTCGAGCTCGCTCACGCCGCGCTTCGGCATGAGAAGCGTCGTGCGGTCGGTCGCGAGCTGGAAGAGGTCGCGGTCGCTCGTCACCACGAACGTGTGCCCGTGCCGCTCCTCCTCCTGGAGCGCGGCCGCCGCGACGAAGTCGTCCGCCTCGTAGCCGGCCTCCTTCCCGAAGGCGAAGCCGAACGTCTCGACCCATTCCGGGAGCCGGTCGAGCTGGTCGGTCAGCTCGCGCGGAAACTCGCGGCCGCTCTGGTACGCCGGGAGCAGCTCGTGGCGGTAGGTGGGCGAGGTGAGCGTGTCGAAGCCGACGAAGAGCGTCCGCGGCTGCTCGCGCTCCCAGAGCATGAGCAGCATCGAGCCGAACCCCTGAAGCATGTTCGCGGGCCCTCCGTCGCTTCCCTTAATCGACGCGGGGACCCCGTGGAACGCACGGTGGGCGAGGGAGTCGCCGTCGATCGCGAGTAGAGGACGATCGGCGTTCACGCTGAAAGTGGGGAGCCGACCGGTGGGTGAGTGACGCCCATCCCGGCCAGTATCCACCCTTTCCCCCTTCGCTAAGGTGATTCACGTGGGTAAGACCCTCGTCATAGCCGAGAAGCCGTCCGTAGGGCGCGATCTCGCGAGCGCGCTCCCGGGCACGTTCGCGAAGGACGACTCCTACCTCGAGTCCGAGGACTACGTCGTCACGTGGGCGATCGGGCACCTCGTGGGCCTCGCGCCGCCCGAGGACTACGACCCGAAGCTCAAGAAGTGGCGCTTCGCCGACCTGCCGATCGTCCCGGACAAGTTCCTGCTCATCCCGAACGACGAGAGGGCGAAGAAGCAGCTCCGCGTCGTCCACAAGCTCCTGAAGCGTGACGACGTCGACCGCATCGTGAACGCCTGCGACGCCGGCCGCGAGGGCGAGCTCATCTTCGCGTACGTCTACGAGACCTCGGGCGTCAAGAAGCCCGTGCAGCGGCTCTGGCTGAACTCGATGACGAAGAAGGCGATCCAGGAAGCGTTCGAGCACCTGCGCCCGGGCGAGGAGATGCACCTCCTCGAGGAGTCCGCGCGGTCGCGCTCCGAGGCCGACTGGCTCGTCGGCATGAACGCGACGCGCGCGGCGTCCATCCGGCTCCGCTCGGCGTTCTCCGGCGCGGTCTCGCTCGGCCGCGTCCAGACGCCCACGCTCGCGCTCGTCGCGCGCCGCGAGAAGGAGATCCGCGCGTTCGTCCCGGAGCCGTACTGGCTCGTGGAGGCGGGGTTCGAGGCGAGCGACGACCGCGCCTACCGCGGCCGCTATCTCGGCGGCAAGCGCATCAAGGAGGACGAGGCGGCGGCGATCGTCGCGGCGGTCGAGGGCCAGCGCGGCGAGATCACGAACCTCGAGAAGAAGGAGGAGCGCGAGATCGCGCCGCTCCTCTACGACCTCACGTCGCTCCAGCGCCACGCCAACACGCTCTACGGCTTCTCGGCCCGGCGCACGCTCTCGACGGCGCAGCGCCTCTACGAGGAGCACAAGGTCGATCACGTACCCGCGCACGAACTCCCGCTTCCTCACGTCCGAGCTGATCGGCGAGATCAAGCCGACCGCGAGCATGGTCGGCAAGAACCGCGAGTACACGAAGGCGGCCGAGTACGTCGTCGGCCTCGACAAGCTTCCGCTCGGCCGCGTGGTCAACGACAAGAAGGTCGAGGACCACCACGCGATCATCCCGACGCGCTCCGACCACCAGCTCGGCAAGCTCGACGACGACGAGCGCCGGATCTACGACCTCGTCGCGAAGCGGTTCCTCGCGATCTTCCATCCCGAGGCCGTATACGAGCGAACGCGCGTCGAGACGACCGTCGAGACGCACATCTTCCGCACGAGCGGCCGCGTGCTGCTCCAGGCGGGCTGGAAGGGCGTGTACGGGGAGGAGGCGCAGCCGGACGCGGGCGCCGACGACTCGGGCGGCGACCAGCTCCTCCCGGCGCTCGAGCAGGGCGAGGCGGTCGACACGACGTCGGTCGAGTCGATCCGCAAGGAGACGCAGCCGCCGCGCCGCTTCACGGACGCGTCGCTCCTCGGGGCCATGGAGACGGCCGGCAAGGACATCCAGGACGCGGAGCTCCGCGAGGCGATGAAGGACTCCGGCATCGGCACGCCGGCGACGCGCGCGACGATCATCGAGCGGCTCATCGACGTGGGCTACATCGAGCGCGACGGCCGAGCGCTCCACGCGACGGAGAAGGGCGTCCAGGTGATCGACCTCCTGGGCGAGCACCCGCTCACGTCGCCCGAGCTCACCGGCTCGTGGGAGCACCGGCTCGGCCTGATCGAGCAGGGCGCCGACGAGCGCTCGGCGTTCATGTCGGACATCGAGAAGTTCACGCGCGAGACCGTCGCCGAGCTCGACAAGCTGAAGGACGTGAAGATCGAGCGGGCCAACCTCGGCCCGTGCCCGATCTGCGGCAAGGACATCATCGAGAACCGCAAGGGCTACTCGTGCTGGTCGAAGGACGACCCGGGCTGCGGCTTCGTGATCTGGAAGGTGAAGGCCGGCAAGACGCTGCCCGTCAGCGTCGTGAAGGAGCTCATCGAGACGCGCAAGACGGCGAAGCCGGTGACCGGCTTCAAGGGGAGGTCCGGGCGGACGTTCAAGGCCAAGCTCGCGCTCGAGCAGGGCGACGACGGCAAGTGGCGCGTCGAGTTCGACGAGGAGTGGGCGCGCCAGCCGCGCCCCGAGGCGCCCGCCGAGACCGACTCCGACGCTGCCGAGGGCGACAACGCGTCAGATGAGACGAACGGCGGGCCGCGGCCTGCGCGCAGGCCCCGCAGGCCCGCCAAGGCCGCGAAAGAGTAACGAACCAGCCCCGAATTCCGTTAAGAGCGGTTAAGAGCCGCGTCCCTTGCTAGCTCTGCCAGGGAATCGGGCATACGCTGCGAACGTTAGTAAGTACGTCGCGCCACGTCTAAACCCATGCGACGAGCTTTTTCGAAAGGATAGATACCACCCTTGAGTGAACACACCGCCACAGAGCTTCTGGAGACCACCCAGGCCCGCACGATGGTCGAGAGCGCCGAGGAGCGCGGCTACATCGAGCCGGCTGACCTTGAGGCGCTCGCGATCGAGCTCGACCTCGCCGAGGACGAGATCGCCGAGCTGACCCAGGAGCTGGAGTCCCAGGGACACGAAATCGGCCCCCCGCGCGAAGCGCCGGAGGAGGCCGCAACCCCCGCGCCCGCCGCACCGGCTGAGTCGGTCATCGGCGCGGGCGACAGCCTGCAGCTCTTCCTCGCCGACGTCGGCCGCCACAAGCTGCTGACGGCCTCCGAGGAGGTCATGCTGGCCAAGCAGATCGAGAAGGGCGACCTCCTGGCGAAGCGCCGGATGATCGAGTCCAACCTCCGCCTGGTCGTCTCCATCGCGAAGGGCTACCGCGGCCTGGGCGTGCCGTTCCTGGATCTGATCCAGGAGGGGACGCTCGGCCTGAACCGCGCAGTCGAGAAGTTCGACTGGCGGCGCGGCTTCAAGTTCTCCACGTACGCGACCTGGTGGATTCGCCAGTCCGTGCAGCGTGCGGTCGCGAACAACGCCCGCACGATCCGCGTTCCCGTCCACGTCGTCGAGCGCCAGCAGAAGCTCGGCCGGGCCGCACGCCGGCTCGAGGTCGAGCTCGGCCGCGAGGCGACGAAGGAGGAGCTCGCGGAGGCCACCGGGCTGCCGCTCCAGCACGTCGACGAGGCACTCGGCGCCGCACAGGCGTCCGTCTCGCTGAACCAGAACGTCGGCGCGGACGACGAGGGCGAGCTCGGCGATCTCTTCGCCGACCGCGAGGCCGTCGACCCGTTCGACGAGGCCGAGGAGTCCCTCCGCAAGCAGGGCGTCCGGCGCGCACTGGATGCGCTGCCGGAGCGCGAGCGGCGGATTCTCGAGCTTCGGTTCGGCTTCGACGGCGAGCCGTGGACGCTCGAGGCGATCGGCCACGAGCTTGGTCTCACGCGCGAGCGCGTGCGCCAGCTCGAGGCACAGGCCCTGGCTCGCCTGGCGGCGATTCGGGATCTCGCCTCGGTCGCGGCCTAAAAAACCGGCGCAAACCCTGATTCCATGCGGCCCGCCACGTGCGGGCCGCATGTGTTCTGGGGGGATGCGGTGTGCACAAAAGCGGGGGTCGGTGTCCCTCGTTCTAGGGTGTGCAGCTTTTTGGGGGGTGCCGATGCCCTCCATGCGATGGACGCTGCAGAGCGCAAGGACATCCTGAACCGGTATCTCGCCCATGCCCGCGAGTTCGACGAGGTCGCGGCACGGCGTGAGAGCAACGGTCAGAGCGCCGAGGTCATCCCGTTCACGGCCCCGCTACGTGAGCTCGAGCAGGAGCCCACCATGCGCGAGATCGAGGTTCTTCAACTGATCTCGGAGGGACTTGTCAACAGGGAAATCGGCCAGCGGCTCTTCCTTTCGGAGGAGACGGTGAAGTCCCACGTCCGCCATCTGCTCGCAAAGCTCCAGGCCAGAAGCCGGGCCCACGCAGTTGCGATCGGCTTCCGAAGAAGCCTGATCGGCTGATTTCAGCCCGTGAGCAGCAAACTAGCCGCCTAAGCGGCTAGTTATGCACACCCTGTGGAATCCCTCACTAGAGGGATGTGCGACGTATGGGACGCGCAGCAAACTGCTGTGCGCGCTACCAACCCTTCAGTTGCCCAGCAGCGGCAGCGACGAGCAGAGTGGTGATGATCGCTCTAAATCGAACACGGCTCAGCACGGTTTCAACCCTTCGGTCGGGGACAACAACGGCAAGCGCGACAGTAACACCGTTCGAGGGTTGTCTCAAGGTTCCAGAGCGACCTGACCACAGGGCGTGGAGGCCGGCTGGCATCGAGCTTTTCGCCGCCGGTTTGATGTCCTCAGCCCTTGGCCTAGCGGTCATCGTCACGTTTCGTTACGGGCCACCGTACGGAACGATATGGGCCATCGCGGCGCTTGCCGCTGTCGCTGTAGCAGCCGAAAAGGCCAGCGTGGAGGTTTCGGTACATGCCCGGGGCTCCGCGTCCGCGCTTCCCATCATGTTCGCGGCGCTCGTGCTCGGCCCGCTTCCCGCGATGATCGTTGCCGCGATCGCCCTAGCACCAGACCTACGGCGACCATACGCGCGGTGGATCACCTGGACGGCTTCGAGCATGCTGATGGCGGGTATCGCGGGGCTAGCGGCTCATGCAGTGTTGGTCCAGTCGAACTTTCTGAGGTTTCTTCTGGCCGCGGGGGTGGCGTGCGTTACTGCGTCGACGGTGAACCTGATTCTTGCCTCGCTAACGATCACCATCCGGCATCCCGGCCGTTTCGGCGCGACATTGATGAACTTGGCCCGGTTTGCTTACTCTCCAATCCCGCTGTACGCGTCCGTTCTCGGCGTTCTTGGCTTCCTGTATGTCCAACACAGTCCGTGGGTCGTCCTGGTATTCATCGCGCCTGCCCTGGCTGCCCACCGTTTTCTCGTTCTCTACAACGAGCAGCGAGCACTCGCGGCGCGTCTTCGGGACGCAAACAGTCGGCTCGAGGAAGCAAGCCTCTCGTTTGCGAGCGGCCTGATCTCAGCACTGGACGCTCGCGATGAATACACGGCGGGCCACTCGGCCGCTGTCGCGATCTACTCGCGAGATATCGCTCGCGAACTAGGCCTTTCACCCGAGGAGCAGGATGAGATCCACCTCTGTGGTCTGCTTCATGACATTGGGAAGGTGGGACTTCCCGCCGGTCTCCTTGAAAAGGCCGGCCCGCTATCGCCGGAAGAGCGCAAAGCCATGGAACAGCATGTGACGATCGGTGAACGGATCCTAAGCCGTGCGCACGGATATCGTGACATGGCGACGGTAGTGCGATACCACCATGAACGACTTGATGGGAGTGGATATCCGGATGGACTGATGGGATCTGAGATCCCGCTCTACGCACGAATCATCGCCGTGGCGGACGCCTACAGCGCCATGACGTCTGGAAGGCCGTATCGGCCTGCTCTGGCAAGCTCCATCGCCCTGGATCGTCTGCGCCACGGTGCGGGCGCACAGTTCGACGAGAACCTAGTGGCCGCCTTCGAGGCTGTGATTCGGGGCCGAGAGCTTGAGTACGCCACTGGCCACGGGTTGTCGTTCTCGCTAAACGCCCAAACAGGCACCGGAGTGGCGATTCCGACTGCGATTCCGTCTGCAGCCGCATAAGCCGCGCTTGGGCTAAGGGTCGAGCTTGAGGTCGATCTCGGCACGTGTCGCGACGTTGAGCTTTTTCATGATGTGGTGAACGTGGACCTTCGCGGTGCTGGGGCTGATGACCAGGCATTTCGCAATTTCACGGTTCGTCAAGCCTTCTCGGAGTAGTCGAGCCACTTCCAGTTCGCGCGGCGTGAGGAGGCGGCTTGGATCCACATCGGTCCGGGCCACAAGGGCATACTGGCGAGCAAGAGCCTTGTCGCGGGCCCGAATCATGAGCCCGGCCGTGACAGTCGCCTCTGGAGAGCCCGGCGAGACGAGGGAGAGGAGTCGCGGATAACTCCGATAGGCGACCACCATTCCGTCCAGTGACTGGGTTCGATCGGCGTCGAGGATTGTGCGTCCCAACGTATCTTGAGCGGCGGCGCGTTCCAGCTGATCTTCGAGCCCGATTAGGTCAGCGAAAGCGCCGATAATTCGAACGATCGCCTCGGTACTCAGCTCACGGCTGCGCCCGACGAGTTCGGCGACCTCCGAATGCTCGCCAAGACATGCGGCGGCGAGCGCACCAAGCGCGAGAATCTCTCCTTCAACGTGCGGATCTGAGTTTCGGCTCGTCCGGTACGCGGCAAGCCTCAACGCCTCTTGCGGTGCTCCAGCGCAGAGGTGGTACCGGACCGCCAGGCAGGTGTGGATCGCCGCGATATATGGATCGCTCCGCCCCGATTGGTCCAGTGCAAGACGCACGAGGGTCCGTTCTAGACGTGCGTACTGACGGAGTCCAAACTGCGCCCTTCCGAGGACGTAGAGACACGGAAGGGAAGCGACCTCAAGCCGGTAGCGGGCGCAGACTCCCAGGGCGTCTTGTGCGAAGCGCATGCTCAGCTGGTAGTCGCTCCGGCACGCGTGAAGCCAGGCAATATTCGCGTAAGCGCAACTGCTTGCGAGTGGGTCGGCAGTTTCAATATGCGGGAGAAGCAGTTGCCACGACTCCCATATCCCTGCGAGTGAGCCGTCGCGTGCGGCATTCACTTGTCGCGCAGTCATGACTCGCAGTTGGGTGTTGATGTCGGGCATCACAGTGGCGAGCTGCTCTAGGTCAGCGAGGTGAACGATCGTGTCTCGTCTATTCAGGACGTGGCCTGCTGCAAACGCACCCCACGCCGCGTTGACCTTGTCACGCTGGCGATCCGCAGCGGCTCCGGCTCGCTGCTGCGCTTGGTACGCACGAGCGAATTCGCCACTGACGTAAGCTGCGTGTCCCGCGAGAAACCACGCTCGTGAGGCTTGCGGATCTGACTTCGGGACCGCGTGAGCGACCGTAGATGCAACGTACTCCGCCTCAGCAAGCTTGTTCTTCCGGAAGAGAATGTCTGCGTGGGCAAGCGCGAGGCCTGGGTCCGCTAATGCTCGCGGTCCGCAGACGCGAAGCCACTTCTCGAGTGTCTCGAGGCGGCCCGATGCGAGGAGATCCTCTGTTGCCGCGCCGGCAATCTCGACTGCCGACTCGAGTGCGCCGGCCTCGGTTGCGAGCTCGAACGCGACGGCCCAATTCCTTGCCAATCGAGCTAGATCGATCGCACGCTTGGTCACGGACTGCGCTGTTGAGCCAAAGTCTCGGTGGAATCGAGCACGGAGGAACGCCCGGAGGAGCGGATGCAGGGCATAGGTGTCCCCACGGCGCGTTGCGAGTCCCGAGCGCACTAGCTGCTCGAGTTGGTCCGCCGCGCTCTCATTCCCGGTCAATGCAGATGCGTGCTCGGGAGTGAGGTTCGGAAGCGGCGATATGCGAAGGAGAAAGTCCTGGGTCGCGGGCGTTTCCTGTAACAGCACCTCCTCCGCGAGGTAGGGGAAGAGGATCTCGGACATCTCAACCCCTGGCACCGCGCCGGCTTGAGCGAGAGAGCCGAGTCCTAGCAAGACCGGCCAGCCGTCCGAACTGGCAATCAGATGTCTGGCCTCGCTCGGGGCCAGGGCTTGCAAGATCCGAGTAGCCTCCTTGCTCGTCATCGCAAGTTGTGGCGCGCCGAGCTCGAGGATGCTCCCGTAAAGGGCTTTGCGACGCGTTGCCCAAGGTGGGCGCTTGCGGCTCGTTGCGAGAAATTTCACGGGCGCAAGCGCCAGCAGCGTCTCCACGAACTCCTCGGTTGCCTTCGACTCCATGACCAGGTGGTAGTCGTCGACGACCAGCCATGCCTTTTCGGGCCAGGCCGCTAGGTCTTCGGCCAGAAGCTCGGCGAGGGCTCGGGCTGCGTGCTCGGGCGCGTCTCCGATTCGGACTCGTTGATGGAGGCGCTCGCCGGCGCCCGGAACGATTGGCTGCACGACCTCGGCGACGCCGACCGAGAACGCTGCGACGTCCGCGGATGCCGGCGTGGCTCGGTACCAGACGGCGAGCTCGTTCGCCTGGAGCCATTCCGCCGCGAGCGTCGTCTTCCCGTAGCCGGCTGGGGCGAGGAGCAGGATCGTCTGCGCCGAGGTGGCGTCGAGAATCCTCGTCAGTCGCGGGCGGCGGATGTGACGTGGGAAGAGCGGCGGGAGCGGGGATTCGATCGGCATGCTGCTGCAGCCCGCAGCGGCCGAACCCTAACGCCTGTGCGGCAGGCGCGCCATTGTCCTTCGGGAGGGGTGCCGTGCCCGCCGCGCGATCGGCGGCGGGCACGGCGGGGGACGGCGAGCCGCTAGCGTGGGGCCGCCATCGCCGGCATCGCGTCGGCGGGCATCGGCAGGACCCGAAGCTCGTGCGGGTCCTCGCCCGTGAGCTCCCGGAACGCTGTCGGGATCTGCCGCCTACGCGACACGCGGAGCTTGGTCCGGAGCGTGTCGGAGTGCGCCTTCGCCGTCCGCGGCGAGATGCCGAGCCGGTCGGCGATCTCCACGTTCGAACACCCACGGGAGATCAGGTGCACCACCTGGCGCTGCCGAAGCGTGAACCCCTCTGGTTGGATCGTCAGCATGTGGCGATCCTCGCGTGTCTAGGTCGGCGCCGCTATTGCCGCGGCGGCGTATCTTCGCCCGGTAAACCCGGGTTGCCCGGAGCGACGACGACGCGGCGCGCCGACTCGTCCACCTCGGCGATCCAGTCGAGCGGCACCGTGAGGCTGCCGTCCGGACTCTGGACGTCGAGCGCCGTCGGGCGGTCCCAGCGCGCGCTGTGCTCGTAGATCGGGGCGAGGACCGTGCCGAGCGGGCGGCCGTCGTGATCCTCGACCTGCCATCCGCGGCAATGCAGAAGCCAGGCCCGCGACCCTCGTGGTCCTGCGCTGCGGCCGTCCCCCGAAGCACCCGTCATGCCGTCGCCGGCCTCCCTTCCAAGCGGGGTGAATCGGGCCAGCCGAGCGCTCCGCCGCCCCCTTCGGTCGAATAATCGCCCAAATCGAGGAGCCCAGCGATCCCTGGACTGGGTGACGCGTACGAAATGCGAACCTGTTGCCCGCAGGCACCTCGTTTCCCTACCGAAGCGATGCTTGCCCGCGATCGTCCGGCTCTAACCCTGGCTGCACGCGGCTCCGGCGAGGCTTCCCCCTCGCGATGCGCAGCAACAGAACCCCCTCCCGTCATGCCAAGGAGCCTCGCCGATGTCGCATAATGCGGGAGGCATGGCAGGCCGGGGGCTCTCACTTGCCTAGGAAAAAGTCGACACACGTAGACGACCCGGCGGCCGTCGGGCGGCGCCTCAAGGAGGCGCGCGACGCGGCCGGCCTGAGCCAGCGCCAGCTCGCCTTTCCGGGCTGCTCGTCGGCCTACATCTCGCGCATCGAGGCCGGGATGCGGACGCCCTCGCTGCAGGTGCTCCAGCTCCTCGGCCAGCGGCTCGGGGTGAGCGGCGAGTTCCTCGCGACCGGCAAGCCGGGCGTTGCGGCGCAGGACGACCTCATCGTCCAGGCGGAGTTCTCGATGCGCTTCGACGACCTCGAGAATGCCGCCCTCTACTTCCAGCGCGCCTTCGACGAGACCGAGAACGATCGGATCCGCGCGCAGGCCCTCGAAGGCCTCGGCCAGATCGCGTTCCGCAGGGGCGAGCCGAAGCGCGCGCAGGATCTCCTCGAGCAGGCGCTCGAGCTCTACGGCGACGACGTCGTCAACCATCCGCGGCTTGCGGAGACGCTCGGGAGGGTCTACGCGATGCTCGGCGACGTGAACGGGTCGATCGCGATCTTCGACCGCTGCCTCGCCGACGCGCAGCGGCGGAAGGACCGCGTCGAGGCGTCGCGGTTCAGCGTCGTCCTCGGGAATGCGCTTGTCGACGCTGCGGCGTTCAACCGAGCCGAGCAGGTCCTCAGGCAGACACTCGACCTCGCGGAGCAGATCAACGACCCGATCCTGCACGCGCGCCTCTACTGGCTCGAGTCGCGCCTCCGCCTCGAGCTCGACGACGTCGACCGCGCCGCCCGATACGCGCGCAAAGCGCTCGCGATCGTCGAGATGACGGAGGACCGCAACCAGGTTGCGCGCGCACACCAGCTCGTCGCGTTCATCGAGAACGATCGCGGCAACTCACAGGAGGCGCTCGACGTCCTCGAGCACGGCCGGCCGCTGCTCGACGACTCGAGCCCCGTCGAGATCGCGCAGTACCGCCTCGAGGAGGCGCGGGCGCTCGCCGGGCTAGGCCGCACCGAGGAGGCCACGGCGCTCGCGCTGGAGGTCTCCGGCGTGATCGGCGGCGCCGCCGCCGTCGAGGACGCGGGGCGAAGCTACAGCCTGCTCGCGGAGCTCTTCGTCACGCTCGGCGACACCGACCGGGCGGAGGAGCTCTTCGAGCTCGCCGCCGAGCTCCTCGAGCGGAACCCGAACCGCTACCTCGTCCGCGTCTACCGCCGCCACGCGGAGCTGCTCGAGTCGCTCGGGCGCCAGGACGACGCGATGGCGCTCCTCAAGAAGGCGGTCGCGGTCGGCGAGGTCGAGCCGATGCCCGTCCGGCTCCCGCAGCTCTCGGCGCCCCTCGCGGGGCAGCCCGCGCACCGCTCCTAGCGCTACGCCGCGAGGAAGGACGACTCGTGGCCGCGCTCGTTCGCGGCCCGCACCTCGTCCTCGGTGAGCGCGCCCGTGCGGAGGAGCAGGTGGAGCTCGTCGCTCAGGTGCGTCCGCATCATCTCCGGACCGTCCGTCGCGATCGTGAAGAGGACGCCGCGGTCGGTGAACGTGCGCATCGTGTCCCGGATCGCGTCCTCGTCCGGGAGCGCCCGGGTCAGGAGGTTCGAGGTCGGGCAGATCTCGAGGATGGTGCCCGCGTCGTGGAGGAGCCGCATGGTCTCCTCGTCCTGCGCCGCGAGGATGCCGTGGCCGATGCGCTCGGGGCGGAGGTGCTCGACGACCTCGCCGATCTCCGCGATGCCGGTGTCGCCGCCCTCCTCGCCCACGTGAATCGTCACGCCGAGCCGCGCGGCGCGCGCGGACTCGACGAGCGGCACGAGCTCGCGGTACGGATAGTGGCCGGGCTCGGGCCGCGGGCCCGCGATGTCGATCCCGACGATGCCGCGGCTCTTGTAGCGGATCGCCTTCTCGACGATCACCGCGTTTTGCTCCGGCGTGAAGGTCCGGTCCATCATCAGGATCAGGCCGGCGCGCACCTGCGGGTACTCGAGGCTCGCGCGGTCGAGGCCGCGGATGGCCGCCATGATGATGTGGTCGAGATCGCGCTCGCCGCCGCGGTTTCGCTTCATCGGGTTGAAGCGGAGCTCGAGCGTCGTGATGTTCTGCGTGCGGTAGGCGCCGCCGATCGCGCCGTGCACCGACCGCTCGACCGCGATCGGGCTCGACTGGATGAGCTCCGTCCACTTGTAGATCGCGTCGAGCTGGGGGAGCCCCTCGACGCCGCGCGGGTCGACCGACACGAGGCCCTCGAAGTCCCAGAAGTCCTTCACCGGGAGCGCGATGCCCTGCTCGTGCGCGAGCGTCCACATGACAGCCGGGTCGACCGAGCCTCCGAGGTGCGTGTGGAGCTCGGCGAGGCCGCGCCTGGAGAGCTCGCTGACGACCGACGCCGCTTCGGATCGAGGCTCGGTCGTCGCCATGCGGCGAGTCTACGCGAGCGGCTCGGGGCGGCCGACGGGGTCGCTACGCGCCGCGGCGCTCGAGGGCGAGGCGGGCGATGGCGGTGGTGATGCTGGCGGTGGCGGTGCGCGGGGGACGTGCCGGCGTGAAGAGGGTCGCAGTCCCGCGTGCCGCGAGGAGGCGAGCGGCCATTGCTCTATTCTCGGCCGCGCGCTGTCAGCTGGAAGCACCCGAAAGGGTGACCTGTCAGCTGGGCCGGAGGGCCTACCTCCGCGCAACGCCACGGCGCGCCGGGAGGGTAGGGTCCACCGATGTGAAGGTCGGGATCGTCGTCCCTTTCTCCTGGTCCTTCTGGGGCGGAGTGCCCGAGCACGCAGACCACCAGGCACGGACGCTCCAGGCCCTCGGCCACGACGCCCGCATCCTGATCGGGAACGACCCGCCCGGGAAGCTGACGAAGGCGCTCCACCCGCGCATCGGCCGCCACGAGCCGCCTCCCGACTACGTGATCCCCGTCGGCCGGTCGGTGATCGTGCCGGCCAACGGCTCGCTCTCGAACATCGTGCTCACGCCGAGGTCGATCGGGCGCCTCCGCCGAACGCTCGAGCGCGAGCAGTTCGACGTGCTGCACGTCCACGAGCCGATGACGCCGATCGTGAGCGCGATGTCGCTCGTGCTCTGTGACTGCCCCGTCGTCTCGACCTCGCATTCCGCGGGCGAGACGCTGCGCTGGTACTCGAACATGCACAGGTTCTGGGGCTTCCTCGCGGAGCAGCTCGACCACAAGCTCGCCGTGTCCGAGCGCGCCCGCGAGGTCGCGCTCGAGCACCTCGGCGGCCCGGTCGAGGTGCTGTCGAACGGCGTCGTCATGCCCGCCGAGGCCGAGCACCACGGCCGCGAGCCCCACGTCGTCTTCATCGGCCGCAACGAGCCGCGCAAGGGTCTGCCCGTCTTGCTCCGCGCCTGGCCGGAGGTCGCCCGGCGCACCGGTGCGCGCCTGCGCGTCGTCGGCGCCGACCCGCTCTCGGTGCGCTGGCTGCTGCGCCGCGAGGGGCTCGAGGCGCCGAACGTGGATCTCCTGGGCTCGATCCCGGAGGAGCCGCTGACCGAGGAGCTTCTGTCCGCGAGCGTCCTCGTCGCCCCCTCGATCGGCCGCGAGAGCTTCGGCATGGTGCTGACGCGCGCGTTCGGCTGCGCGACGCCCGTCGTCGCCTCGGACATCGAGGGCTACCGCGACGTCGCGACGCCCGAGTCGAGCGTGCTCGTCCCGCCGGGCGACGAGCGGGCGCTCACCGACGCGCTCGTGGCCCTGCTCGAGGACGACGAGCGGCGTGCGGCGCTCGGCGCCGCGGGCCGCCGGCTCGTCGAGGACCGCTACTCGTGGGAGCGCATCGCCGGGCGCCTCGTGGAGATCTACGACGAGCTCGCCGCCGTCCCGGCCGCGCGGGTGGCGGCCGCATGACCCGGCCCGCCTGGCTCCATGTTCCGCGCTCGCGCAGAGGGCGCGCGCTCCTCGTCGCCGGCCTCCTCGGCGTCACGCTCGGCCTCGTCTTCTGGCGCGTCGATCTCGAGGTGATCGAGGACGCGTTCCGGTTCGTCCGGTGGGAGTGGATCGTCGCCGCGGTCCTCGCGAACCTCGTGTCGATCGTCTTCCGTTCCGTCGCCTGGGAGGTCATCGTGAAGCAGGCGACGACGCCTCCGGGTCCGGGCCAGAAGAACGTGTTCGCGGCGTTCTGCGTCGGGCTCCTCGGGAACGCCGCGCTGCCGGGCCGCGTTGGCGAGATCGCGCGGGTGATCGTCCTCAACCGCCGGATGAGCAAGCGGCTCGGGCACCTGGGCGACGCTCCTCGGCACCGTCTTCGCCCACCGCCTCTTCGACGTCGTCGTGGCGGCCGGGCTCGTCGTCTACGTCGTCTACGTCGCGCAGATTCCGGACTGGGCGCGGCCCGCGCTCGCGATCGCGCTCGGGATCGGTATCGGCCTGCTCGTCGCCGGCCTTCTGATCGCGCGCCGGCAGAACCGCACCGGGATCAACGAGCTCGGCCCCGTTCGCCGGATGGCGCGCATGGCGCGCTACGGCCTCGCGGTGCTGACCCGGCCGGTCCCCGCCGCAGGCGCGCTCGCGCTCCAGACGTGCGCCTGGGCCGCCCAGCTCGTCGCGGTCTACGTGACGATGAAGGCGTTCAACATCGACGTGCCCTTCGAGGCAGCGGCGGTCGTGCTCGTCGTCATGAACCTCGTGTTCGTCTTCCCGCTCTGGCCCGGGAACGTCGGGCTCCTCCAGGCGGCGGTCGCGCTGTCGCTCCTCCCGTACGGGGTCGGGTACGCGCACGGCTTCGCCTACGGCATCGGCCTCCAGGCGATCGAGGCCTCCGTCGGGGTCGTGCTCGGCCTCATCTTCCTCGCCCGCGAGGGCTTCTCGTTCGCGATGCTCCGCCGGATGCCCGAGGTCACCGACGTGCAGGTGGACGAGCGCGTCGAACGAATTGCCTGAGGCACGTTTCCGGCTCGGGCCGGCCGGATAAGACTGAGTCCGGCACACAACAAGGGGGTATGCGTGTACATCGGACTCGGAACCGTTCTAGCGATCGTTCTCATCATTCTGCTGATCGCATTTCTCACGTAACACGGAAACCAGCGGCCGCCGGAGATCCGGCGGCCGCTTCGGTTTCCACACAAAAAAACGGCGCCCACTTTAGGCGCCGTTTTTGTCTTCGTTTTGTCTTCTAGTAGGGAGGCGGTGGCCGGTCGTACGGGTCGCCGCGAACCACGGTCTCCCGCCGGTAGCCGCCGAGGCCGCCCCACGTCGACCAGAAGATCAGGGACAGGAGAAGCCCCAGCCCGCCGACCACCACGAGGATCAGTCCGACGGTGTTGATGTCGATCCCGCTTGCCTCGTAGGTCACGGCGAGCCAGAGAATCAGCCCGACCGCGATCAGGAAGATGCTCACGCCTACGCCCATGCTGCCCTCCGGGATTCGTTTCTCATGGGTCGCGTGGTACCCGCGAACGCGCCCGCCGAACCCCGCTACCCGCGGACCAGCCCTAGTGCTGGGCCTCGCGCAGGCGCCGCGCGAGGTTGTGGAGCAGCGTCCACGCGACCTGCGGGTGCTCCTCGACGAACGGGCGGAACTCCCATGGCGTGAGGAAGTAGGAGCGCACGTCGGTGGCCGCCGTCACGGACGCGGAGCGAATCCCCTCGTCCATCACGGCCATCTCGCCGAAGTAGTCGCCCGGGCCGAGCGAGGCGCGCAGCTCGCCGCCCACGCTCACCGACGCGTTGCCCTCACCGATCACGAAGAAGCTCGTTCCGGTCGAGCCCTCCTCGACGATCGTCTGCCCCTCGGAGAAGGTGCGCTCCTGGAACCGGTCGGCAAGGCGCTCGACGTCGGCCTCTTCCAGATCCGCGAAGAGCGGGACGTTGCAGAGCACCTCGACCGGAGCGCGCGCCATCGGGCGGGAGCATAGCGCGGGCAGGTCCTCGTCGTGCGGCGGCGAAAGGTCGCCTCGTGCCGCCGCGCTCCGCGCTTCAGCCGTTCGTGGACCCCTCACTCTCCTGGACGGAGCGTGAGCTCCCGGAGCGCGAGCGCACGAAGCACGTCCACCGGCTGCATCCCTATCTCGGCAAGTTCGTCCCGCAGCTCGCCGAGGTATTCCTGCGGCGCTACGCGACTCCCGGCCAGCTCGTCTGGGACCCCTTCGCCGGGTCGGGGACGACGCTCGTCGAGTCGAACGCGCTCGGGCTCCGCGCCGCCGGCTGCGACCTGAGCGCCTTCAACTGCCTCCTCGTGGACGTGAAGACGGCCGAGTACGACCGGGCGGCGCTGCTCGAGGACCTCGTCGCGGTCTCCGCGCCGCTCGAGCCCGCCGCGGCGACCGAGGGCGACGGGTATCTCGCCCAGTGGTTCGCGCCGGAGGCCCTCGCCGAGCTCTACGCGTTCCGTGCCCGGATCGACGGCACCGCCCATCCGGATCTCTGGCGCATCGTCCTCTCCCGCGCGGCCCGCTCGGCGCGGCTCGCTCGCCACGACGACCTCGACTTCCCGCGCGAGCCGGTGCGCGGCGAGTACTTCTGCCACAAGCACCGCCGCGTCTGCCGCCCGGTCGCGGAGGCGGCGAAGTTCCTCGACCGCTACGCCCGCGACGCCGTCCGCCGCGTCACCGAGTTCGCCGACCTCCGCACGGACGCCGCCGTCACCGTCCTCCACGGCGACGCACGGGAGACCGACCCGCCCGGCCCCGTGGACCTCGTCTTCACCTCGCCGCCGTATCCCGGGCTCATCGACTATCACGAGCAGCACGCCTACGCGTTCGAGCTCCTCGGGCTCGAGCGGCGCGACCCGGAGGAGATCGGGCGCGGGGTGAAGGGCTACGTCGAGGACATCGCGGCCGTGCTGCGCCGGTCGAAGCGCGCGCTCCGCCGCTCCGGGAAGGTCGTCATCGTCGTGAACGACTCGCGCGGCCTCTACGACGGGATCCTCGCAGCAGCGGGCCTTCGGCTCGAGGAGCGGATCCTGCGCCAGGTGAACCGCCGCACCGGGCGGCGGAACGGCGAGTACTACGAAGAGGTCCTGATCGCCGCTCCCTGAATCCCGTCGCGCACGAGCGCGTGGGAGCCGGGGATCCGGACGGGGCCCACGGCGGCGACGTCGAAGCCCGCCTCGCCGACCGCCGTCCGCGTGTCGCGGTTCAGGTGGCAGTTCCCGAAGGCCCGACGGTGGACCCAGGTCAGCCGGTCCTGCCAGCGCGCCGTGCGGCCCTCGCCGCGAACGTGCTCGAGGAGGACGAGCCGGCCGCCCGGCCGGAGGACACGGCGGAGCTCGGCGAGCACGCGCGGCGGGTCTGCGACCGAGCAGAGGACGAAGGTCGAGACGACCGCGTCGAAGCTCGCATCGGGGAACGGCAGCGCCTCGGCCTGCGCGGTGACGACCTCGACCGGCACCCTCGCCTGCGCGACCTTCTCCGGCAGGCGCTTCGCCATGCTCGCGTCCGGCTCGACGGCGACGACGCGCGCCGCAGCCCGGTAGTGCGAGAGGTTCCAGCCTGTCCCGGCGCCGATCTCGAGCACGTCGCCCTCGACGCCGGCGAGGAGCGCCTCGCGGCACTCGCCCATCTCGCCCTGCTCCGCGCCGCGCGACAGGAGGTCGTAGATCCAGCCGATCACGGCGCCGGCTTCGCGGAGTCCGCGCGCTTCGCGAGCTCCTCCACGGCGCCCTGGGCCGCGTCGAGCTTCGCGAGGCAGATCCGGTAGAGCTTCTCGCCGCGCTCCCAGAGGGCGAGCGCGTCCTCGAGCCCGGCGCGGCCGCTCTCGAGCTCGGCGACGATGCGCTCGAGCTCCTCGCGGGCCTCCTCGAACGTGGGCTCGGCGACCTCGTTCACCGCGTCTCCTCGACGCGCGCGCCGAACCCGCCTTCGGCGAGCTGCACGTCCACCCGCGCGCCCTCGGCGAGCCCTTGCGAGCTCCGGACGACCGAGTCCCCGGTGCGGACGATCGCGTAGCCGCGCCCGAGCGTGGCCTGGGGTGAGAGGGCGGTCAGCCGCCCGGCGAGCGCGTCGAGCGCGGTGCGTTTGCGCTCCAGGAGGAGCGCCGGTGCGCGGGCGAGCCGGTCGCCGTCCGCCTCGAGCCGCTCGCGCGCCCGGACGAACGTGCGGCGGCCCTCGCGTGCAAGGCCGGCGTGGGCGGCGGCGAGCCGCTCGCCCGCCGTCGTCACGATCCGGGTCGCCTCCCGCGCGACCGAGGCGTGCAGGGCGCCGAGCCGTTCGCGGAGCTCGCCCTCGTCGGGAACGACCAGGCGTGCGGCGGCGGTCGGAGTCGAGGCGCGGGCGTCGGCGGCGAGGTCGCAGAGCGGGGTGTCCTGCTCGTGGCCGACGGCCGAGACGACCGGCACCGGGCACGCGGCGACGGCGCGGACGACGCGCTCGTCGCTCCACGGCAGGAGATCCTCGAACGAGCCGCCTCCGCGCGTCACGACGACGACGTCGATCTCCGGCTCGGCCGCGAGGGCGGCGAGGCGCACCGAGATCGCACCGGGTGCGGCCGCTCCCTGCACGGGCGTCTCGGCGACGAGGACGCGCGCCGCGGGGAAGCGGGCGGCGACGGCGGTCAGGAAGTCGCGCCGCGCGGCCGCGTCGGCGCCGGTCAGGAGGCCGATCCGCCGCGGGAAGACCGGCAGCGGTCGCTTGCGCGCCCTCGTCGAAGAGGCCCTCGCCCGCGAGCTTGCGCTTCAGGCGCTCGATCCCGGCGAGGAGCGCGCCGAGCCCGACCGGCTCGATCGAGAGCGCGCGGAGCCGAAACGTCCCGCGCGCGGTGAAGAGCTCCGGCCGGCCGAAGACCTGCACGGTCGCGCCGTCCGCGAGGTCGAGCCGGAGCGCGTCGAACGAACCGCGCGGCATCGACGCCGCGAGCGTGGCACCGCCGTTCGCGTCCTTGAGCGTGAAGAAGACGCTCTGCCAGCCGGGGTTCCGCTTGAGCTCCGTGACCTCGCCCTCGACCCACACGGTGGGCAGCCGCCGCAGCCAGCCGGCGACGCCCTCGTTGAAGGCGGCGACCGAGTAGACCTTCCGGTCCTCCTGCGTCGGCTCGGGCTTCACCCGGCCAATCTACCGGTGCTAAAGCAGGATCTCGGCGGCGAGGTCGGGGCCGCAGCCCCGCTCGGACACGAGCGTCACGGCCTCGTGCAGGTCGGCGCCGGACTGGGCGATGCGCTCCGCGAGATGCAGCGGATACCCGGCCTCGACGAGGACGTGCAGACGCCAGCTCTCGACCTTCGCGCGCTCGTCGCGCTCGACTTCGACCGTTGTCGTGATGACGTCGTCCATGAGCTCTTCCATTCGCCGCTGGTTCGTCCTCAGGAAGACGTTCCCTTCTCGGAAAAGTTGCCGAGAACCGGCGTTCTGTTAGGAGTCGGCGCCCCTGAGGGCCTGCTCGAGCTGCTCGCGGCGGCTCGTCATCTGGATCTCGATCTGCGTCTCGAACTCCTTGATCCGCCGCTCGGCCTGCGCGAGGGCCGCGTTCAGCCGGTCGCTCATCTCGTTGAGCCGCTCGGCGGCCACCTCGTTTCCGGCCTCCGCGCCCTTGACGATGTCGTTGATCCGCCGCTCGAGCCGCTGTGCCGAGTCCTGCGCCGTGCCCGCGATCCGGTCGGCGATCTGCTTCTCGGCGCCCCGTGCGTACTGCTCCATCGCCTTCTCGAGCTCGTTCGAGAGCCGCTGCGCGGACTTCTCGCGCGCGGCCCGGATCTGGGTGTCGAAGCGGCGCTCGGCGTCGTCGGAAAGACGGCTCGCCGCGCGGTCGAGCGAGCGCGTGAGGGCGTCGCGCTGCTTCTTCTCCACATCCTCGAAGGCGCTCTGGATGCGGAGCAGCGCGTCCGACTCCGCGTGATCGAGCTGCTCGCGCAGGGAGCGCTCGTTGTCGCGCATCTTGAGGGTGAGCTCCTGGAGCGCCTTGCGGTTCTCGTCGGCGTGGAGGTCGAGGTCCGACCGGCCCGCCTCGAGGATCTCCTCGCCGACCGAGACGAGCTCGGTGCGCAGCCGCCCGAGGGCGGTCTGCTGCTCCTCCGTCGCGGTGCGCAGGTAGTCCGAGTCGGCCGCGAGGCGCGCCTCGTACGTCTTGATGGCCTCGTTCTGGCGGGTCGCGAGGTCGTTCAACCGCTTCTCGAGGACGCGCTGCCCGCGGTCGAGGTCGGCTGCCCACGCGGTCAGCCGCTGCTCGAGCCGTTGCTGCACCTGCTCGATCGACGTCGCGAGCTCGGAGCGGGCGCGGTCGGCCTGTCGCGCGATCATGTCGCGCCGCTCGACGCTCAGCTTCCGCTCCTGCTGGCTCAGGAGGTGGGCGGTGTTGGCGCGCTCCCGCGTGAGCGTGCGCTCGAGCTCGATCGCGCGCTCCGCCGCGCTGGCCGCAAGTACGGCCTCGATGTGCGCCTCGCCCGCCGCGATCAGCCGCTCCTCCTGCCGGAGCCGGATGAGACCGCGGGAGAGTGCGAAGAGCCCCGCCTCCGCCACGGCGCATGCCGCGAGCCCGCCCGCGGCCAGGAGCAGCGCGTCGGTGGAGGCGAAGTCCGTGACGAGATCGACGCCGAGCGCCGCGGTCGCGACGGCCGACGCTACGGCGAGGACGCCCGTCAGCGACGAGCAGCGTGCGCGGCGCGACGCGCTGCATGAGCACGCCCACGAGGGACAGCGCCACGACGGCGACACCGGCCACGAAGACGGCCTCGAGCAGGATCTCCATCGCGGGAATGGTACGGCGTCAGCCCTCGACGGAGGAGGTCGGCGCCGAGCCGCCCGCCTCCTCGCGCACGGAGTCGAACCGCTCGCGGGCCGTCTGGGCCACCCGCCCGGCGAGCTCGTCCGAGGCGACGCCCGCGTTCGAGCCCGTGTACGTCATGACCGCGGCGACGAATGCGCCCTCCGGCGAGTAGACGATCCCGGCGTCGTGGCGCGCCTCCGTCACCCAGCCCGCCTTGTGCGGGACGATCGAGTCGGCGCCGACGTAGCGGTCGAGCTTCCCGGTGTCGGCCGAGTGCGCGAGGATCCAGAGGAGGAACCGCGCGTCCGAGGCAGTGAAGTCGCCGTCGATCTCCGCGAGCGGGCCCTCACCGCCGGCCATGCGGTGCACGTCGCGGTGGAGCTGCGCCAGATCCCACGCGGTCGTGTACTTCCCCTCGAACTCCGGCTCGCGCTCGATCGTGAGCGGGATCGGGCCGGGGCTCGCGACGAGGAAGCCGCCGTACAGGTGCGTGTCGTCCACGTCGAGCGCGGCGAGGAGGCCGTTCACGCGCTCGGCCCCCGAAGTCGCGGAGCCGCCGAGCCATTCGAGGAGCTCGTTCGCGGCGGCGTTGTCGGAGTCGATCAGCATGAGGGAGAGCAGGTTGTCTAGCGACGAGTCCGCGGCCGGCTTGGCCTCGAGCGTCCGCAGCACCTCGATCGCGATCGCGAGCTTCACGGTCGAGGCGGCCGGGAAGCGCGCCTTCGCGTTCCAGGCGGCGCCCGCGCCGGTCTCGAGGTTCTCGACGTAGACGGCGGCGATGCCCGGGAAGGCGTCCACGAGGTCGTCGACCTGACGCTTGAGGCCCGGATCCTCGTACGTCTTCTTCGCCGTGCCGGCATCGGCGGCCGGGAGGCCGAGCACCGGCCCCACCTTCGTCTCCGCGTGGTTTCCGAGCGCGTCCTCGGCGACGACGCGGAGGTCAACGTCGCGCATCGGAAGCTTGATGCGGAGGTCGAAGCGGCCGCCGTCCACCTGCCGGTCGGCCCGCCGCTCGCCGTCCACGAGCACGACGACGCGCGCCGTTCCGGCGTCCACGCTGCCGCGGACGCGGCCGAACGAGACCTCCCGCGATGCGGGCTGGACGAGCGCCGGTCGGTCGATGTGCGCCGGCATGTGGGGGACGAGCGCGAAGGCCATCAGGCGACTTGCATGATGACTAGGGCGATCGCAACGGCGCACGCAGAAGCGGCAAGCAGGCGGAGCGCCCCCTCCTCGGCGTCGATCAACGTGTCCGTCGTCACCGGCTCCGTGGTGCCGTCGCGCCGCTCGATCGTCCCGCCTACGCGGACGACCCGGCGGCGCACGTCGCGCACCTGGGTCGAGAGGCGCCGTTGCGCGAGGCTGAGCAGGAATGCGTACAGCGCGGCGACTGCAGCGGCCGCCGAGATCCGCTCCTCCACGGCGAAGGCGCCGGTCAGGACCGGGAACGCGCCCCAGGCCGCCGCGAACTGGAGGTCGCCGTGGAACGGACCGAGCTCGACGTTGTAGGCGACGACCGCGAAGGCGCCGGCCGCGACGAAGAGCCAGATCCACGGCGAGACGGTCAGCGCGCCGTAGACCCCGATCGCGACCGCGCCCCCGAGGGACAGGGCAGCGAGCGCGACGAGCGTCCGCTCGGGGATCTCCGTGCGGAGCGGCCGGCCGTGCAGCTCGTCGAGAGCGTGCGCCGCGATCCCGACCGCGAGGAAGAATGCGACGAGCGTCGGCACGAGGCGGCCGGCGACGAGCGTGGGTGCGAGCGCCGCGCCGACGACGACGTAGCTCAGATGCCAGGCCGTATAGGGCGGGTGGAGGAGCGTCACGTAGTCGCGCCAGCCGCCCGAGGAGAGCGCGTAGAACGCGGGGCGAGCCTCAGTCGCCACGTGTCCCCCAGACGACGACGCCTCCGCCGAGGCTCAACCGCTCGACCTGGACGTCGCGGATCCCGGCTGCGCGCCAGTCCTCGACTTGCTGCGCGAGCGGGTAGCGGGCGTAGAAGGACGGGATGCTCTCCCGGAGCACATGGCCGACGTCGCGCCAGCCGGGCGAGACGAGCGCGCCAAGCGTGGGGAGACCGATCGCGAGGTAGGCACGCCAGGCGGCGCGGGCCGCCGGCCCGGGCGGCACGCCGAAGTCGAGCGCCGCGATCCGCCCGCCCGGGTCGCACGACGCGGGCCATGCCCCGGAGCGTCTCCGCTGGATCCGACACGTACCGAAGCAGGTAGCCGGACGTCACGTGGTCGAAGCTCGCATCATCATGGGGAAGCGCCTCGGCGGTTCCCTCCTCCAGGCGGATCCGGTCCGCGAGGCCGGCGTCGGCCACGCGCCGGCGTCCCTCGGCGAGCATCTCCGCGCTCTGGTCGAGGCCGACGACCGAGCAGCCGTAGCGTCGGGCGAGCGCGAGCGAGATGGCGCCGGTGCCGCACGCGAGGTCGAGCACGGTGTCCTCCGGCGCCGCCGCGACGCGCTCCACGAGGAAGCGGCGCCAGCGCGGGTCCTGGCCGAACGAGAGGAGCGCGGCGTAGCGGTCGTACGACCCTGCGATCGGCGCAAAGAGCCGCAGGGCGAGCGCGCTGGGCTCTCCGGAACGCGAGGCCACAGGGCTATTGTTGCTCGCGTGGGGTTGGCGGACGAGATCACCGCAGCCCGGGACGCTGCGCTCGCGCTCGCCGAGGACGGCGAGGCGCTCACCGGAGTCGTCCCCACGGAGCCGGGTCTCGGCGCGCGGGTGTACCTCTGCGCGTACGAGAACGGCGACGGACTGGGCTGGCTCGCGCTCGACGCGGACGGCGTGCCGGTCGTCGAACCGGACACTGCTTCGCGACGCCGTGTCCATCGCCGCCCTGTGCGAGCTGGCCGAGGAGAGCGCGGGCGGCGGCGACCTGGACGAGCTTCGGGCCCGCCTGGCCGAGCTGCGCCGCGTGGAGAACCCGGATGGGATCGACGAGGCGGAGCGGGCGGCGGAGGAATTGGCGGCGGTGGTCGGCGAGACGCCGCGGCTCGCGAGCCCCGCGTACCTCGACGAGATCGGGCTCGCCGCCGCGCGGCTCGAGCAGGCGCTCGGCGGCCACGGCTCTCCGTTCGCCGAGGCGATGGCGGCGGGCGTCGGCGCGGCCGAGGAGCTCGCCAACGAGGTCGAGCATGGCTACAAGACTTCCCTGAACAAGGAGGCGTGATGGAAGGCGGAATGGGATTCCCGTTCGGCGGCGACCCGGACGACCTGATGCGGTCGCTCCGCGAGTTCGCCGAGCGGCAGTCGGAGGCGGTCGAAGCGTCGCAGCGCGAGCAGTTCGCGACGCTCACGCTGAACACGGCGGTCGAGCTGACCGGCGCGGCGCTCTCGCGGATCGCGGCCGAAGGGCCGGTGGACGCGCAGGCGATCGCGCTGCGCGACGCGATGCGCGTGATCTTCCCCGAGGCGGTCGCGCTCGTGTCGGCGGCGCGGCAGGGCTTCATGCAGGAGCGCTAGCCGGGTGACTCTCCTAGACCGCGCGCTCGTCCGCACGCTGCCAGCCGTTCCGCGGCCAGTGGTGAAGCGGCTCTCGTCGCGCTACATCGCGGGGCCGGAGCTCCATGACGCGATCCGCGTCGTCCGAGAGCTGAACGCGAAGGGTCGGATGGCGACGATCGACGTGCTCGGCGAGGAGATCCACACGCACGAGGAGGCGACCGCCCTCGCGGGCGAGTACGAGCGGGTCTTCGGCGTGATCCGCGACGAGGGGCTCGACGCGAACGTCAGCGTGAAGCCGACCGGGCTCGGGTTGAAGCTCGACTACGACCTCTGCCGTGACCTGCTCGCACGGCTCACGCGCCGCGCGCAGGAGGACGGCCGCTTCGTGCGGATCGACATGGAGGACGCGACGACGACCTCCGACACGCTGTCGATCTATCGCGAGCTCCGCGAGCTCGGGTTCGGGTCGCGGAGCGTCGGGCCGGTGCTCCAGGCGCGGCTGCGGCGGACGCTCGACGACGTCGACGCGATCGTCGATCTCAGGCCGAGCGTTCGGATCTGCAAGGGCATCTACCTCGAGCCCGAGGCGATCGCCTTCCAGGGGTTCGACGAGATCCGCGAGAACTTCGTCGCGGCGCTCGACGCGCTGCTCGATGCGGGCGCCTACGTCGCGGTCGCGACACACGACGAGTGGCTCGTCGAGCAGGCGCTCGAACGGGTCGCGGCGCGGGAGCTCGAGCCCGAGCAGTACGAGTTCCAGATGCTCCTCGGAGTGGCGGGCCGGCTCGGCGACCGGCTGGTCGCGGCCGGGCACCGGTTGCGGATCTACGTCCCGTACGGCCGGCGCTGGTACGAGTACTCGATGCGCCGGCTCCAGGAGAACCCGCAGATCGCGATGTACGTCGCGCGGGACACGCTCGGGCGGCTCGTGCCCGGGCGGAACGGCTCGTAGCTCCCTAACCGAATAGCCGCGCGGGAATAAGGGCTCCCAGCCCACCCCCAACCAGCCATCATGCTGCGCCGGAAATGCGCGCATGTCTGTGACCGAAGTGCGCCGAATGTGTGCCGGTTCGTCCCCAGTCGGACGGGCTAGGCGAGCACGGAGTAGCCGCCGTCCACGACGATCGCCTGGCCGCGGATCATCTCGGCCTCGGGCGAGGCGAGGAACGTGACGATGCCCGCGACGTCCTCCTCCTCCACGAGCCGGCCGGCGGGCGTTCGCGCGCGGAACTGCGCCAGCATCTTCTCCCGGTCGGGGAAGTGCTCGAGCGCACCGGTCTCGACGAGCCCCGCGGACACGGCGTTCACGCGGATGCCCTGCGGCGCGAGCTCGACCGCGAGGTAGCGCACCAGGGCCTCGAGCGCCGCCTTCGACGTCCCGACGAGCGCGTAGTCGTCGAGGACGCGGTCGGAGCCGAGGCTCGAGATCGCGATGATCGAGCCTCCCTCGGGCATCGACGGCGCGGCGTGGCGGGCGAGCGTGAAGAGGGAGCGCGCGTTCGCGTCCATCGTCCAGTCCCAGTGCTTCTCGGTCAGTTCGGCGATCGGCCGGATGACCCCCGTCGCCGCGTTCGAGACGAGCACGTCGAGCGGGCCAGCCTCGTCCACGAAGCCCTTCACCCGCTCCGCGTCGCCGATGTTCCCGCGCAGGAGGAGAACCTCGGCGCCGGCCGCGCGAAGCTCCTCGGCCGCGGCCTCGGCGGCGCGATCGTTCCGGAGATACGAGATCGCAACCCGCGCAGCGCCGAGCGACGCGAACCGGAGCGCGATCGCCTTCCCGATGCCGCGCGAGCCGCCCGTCACGAGGACGGACTTGCCCTCGAACGCGCTCACGGGTGCGGCGGGGACGCGGGCGCGTGGCTCGGGAGCCGGTCCCAGCCGGGCCGCGACTCGGCCTCGAGAGGGCCGTCCTCCGCCTTCGAGGACGCGTGCCCGAGCCGCTCGAGAAGCTCCATCTTCTCCTCGCCGTAGCGCCGGACCGGGTGGCCTTCCGGGAGGTCCGAGACGAGGTCCGCGACCCGCGCCCGGATCTGGAACGCGAAGTGCGGCGTGGCGGGCCCGACCAGGTAGTCCACGTCGTCGGTGGTGGCCTCGGCCATGGCGCGACTCTACCGCGTGGCCGCGCGGCACACGGTTATCGTCGGCGCGCGTGCGCCACCGGGTCCCCGCCGACATCCTGCTGCTCGTCACCGTGCTCTTCTGGAGCTTCAACTTCACCGTGGTGAAGTACGCGCTGACGCACGGATGGGAGCCGCTCTCCTACTCGTCCATCCGCTTCGCGGTCGGCGGCGTCATGTTCTCGGCGTTCACCTACCGGCACGAGGGGTCGCTGAAGGTGCAGCGCGCGGACGTCCGCCTCCTGGTCCTGGCCGCGCTCCTCGGCATCTGGCTGAACCAGGTGTCGTTCTCCTACGCGGTCAAGCTGACGACCGCGGCGACGGTCGCGCTCACGTTCGGGACACTCCCGATCTTCGTCGGGCTCATCGCCTGGACATTCGGGTCGGAGCGCCTGCGCCTCCGCCACTGGCTCGCGGCCGGGATCTCGTTCTCGGGCGTCGTGCTCGTCGCCGTCGGCGCGAGCGGCGGGATCTCCAGCGACATCGGCGGGATCCTGCTCGCCCTGGTGGGGGCCGCGACCTGGGCCGCCTACTCGGTGGCGATGGGCCCGCTCATGCGCCGCTACTCGCCGTACCGCATCAGCGCGTTCGTCCTTCTCGTCGGCGCCGTGCCGCTCATCCTCACGGCGGCGAAGCAGCTCGTGGAGCAGGACTGGGGCGCCCTCTCGACGCTCGCGTGGCTCTGCTGGGTCTACAGCCTCTTCTTCTCGCTGGTCTTCACGAACGTCATGTGGTTCACGGCCATCGACCGGGTCGGCGCCGCGCGGGCGTCGCTCTACGCGAACCTGCAGCCGTTCCTCGGCGCGTTCTTCGCGCTCGTCGTGCTCTCCGAGGAGATGACGCCCCTCCAGTTCGCGGGCGGCTTCATCATCGGCGCCGGCATCCTGCTCGCCCGCGCCGGCCCGCCCCCGCAGCCGAGCCCCGACTAGGATCGTCTCCATGAGCGGACGCACGGTCGTGGTGGACTTCGACGGCACGGTCACCGAGACCGACACGCTCGACGCGGTCGCCGAGGAGTTCGGCGACTACGCGATCTTCCAGGAGGCCGACGAGGGACTCGACCGCGGCTCGATGTCGCTCCACGAGGTCATCCGGCGCGAGTACGAGCCTGTGCGCGCGGCGCTCGAGGAGGTCGTTCCCTGGGTCGTCGAGCGCGCGCGGATCCGGCCGGGCTTCCACGAGCTCGTGGATGCGGCCGATCGGAACGGCTGGCACCTCGTGATCCTCTCCGCGGGCTTCCGCGAGCTGATCGAGCCGATCCTCGCGCACGCCGGCCTCGCCCACCTCGAGCTCCTGGCGAACTCGGTGGACGCCGACCCGTCCGGCTGGCGCATCCGCTTCCGCGACGAGGAGCCGTGCACGGTCTGCGGGGAGCCGTGCAAGCGCTCGACCGTGGCCGCGATCGCCGGCGACGACGAGGTCGTCTACATCGGGGACGGCTTCTCCGACCGGTGCGCGGCCGAGGGTGCGGATCTTGTCTTTGCCCGCCGCGGCCTGGCGGAGTGGCTGGACGAGCGCGGCCGCCCGTACGAGCCCTTCGAGGACTTCCACTCCATCGTCCGCACGCTCGACCGGGCTGCAGCGTGAGCGCCCCGGAGCGACTGCCCGAGACCGCCGGCCTCGATCTCGACCCGGAGACGATGCGGACGCTCGGCTACCGCGTCGTGGACATCCTGGTCGACCGGATCGCGAATCTCGACGAGTCTTCGGCCTGGCGTGGGGCTTCGCGCGCCGAGATGGAGTCGCGCCTGCGCGAGCCGCCGCCCGAGACGCCGACCGACTGGGAGGAGCTCGTGCGCCGGCTCGAGGACGACGTGCTCCCGTTTGCCGGGCACCACGACCACCCACGGTTCTTTGCGTACGTCCCGAGCGCCCCGACGTGGCCCGGCGTCCTCGGCGACTTCGTCGCGAGCGGGGCGAACATCTTCGCCGGCACCTGGCTCCAGTCGGCCGGGGCGAGCGCGGTCGAGCTCGTCGTGATCGACTGGTTCAGGCAGTGGCTCGGCTACGGGGTCGAATCGTCGGGCGTCCTCGTCCCCGGCGGCTCGCTCGCCAATCTGACCGCGCTCGCATGCGCACTCGAGACGCAGCCCGGCGGCCGCGCCGAGAACTCGGTCGTCTACCTCTCGTCGCAGACCCATTCGTCCGTCACGCGCGCGGTGAAGATCCTCGGCTTCCGGCCCGAGCAGGTGCGCTCGATCCCGGTGGACGACGAGCTCCGCATGCGGCCGGATGCGCTCGCGGCGGCGATGGAGGCCGACGTGCAGGCCGGCCGGCAGCCGTTCTTCGCGGTCGCGAACGCGGGCGCTACCAACACCGGCTCGGTCGACCCGCTCGAGGAGATCGCCGCGGTGTGTGACGACCAGGACGTCTGGTTCCACGTGGACGCGGCCTACGGCGGCTTCGCGATCCTCACCGAGCGCGGCCGCGCGCTTCTCGAGGGGATCGACCGCGCGGCGTCGGTCACGCTCGACCCGCACAAGTGGCTCTACCAGCCGTACGAGTGCGGCTGCCTGATCGTCCGCGACGGCCCGCTCATCGCGCAGGCGTTCCACATCCTCCCGGACTACCTACAGGACACCGAGGTCGGCGGCGTCGAGGTGAACTTCGCCGACCGCGGAATCCAGCTCACGCGCTCCGCCCGCGCGCTCAAGCTCTGGCTCTCGCTCCACTACTTCGGC
The DNA here is from genome assembly GCA_963720515.1 of uncultured Actinomycetes bacterium. GTDB lineage: Bacteria > Actinomycetota > Thermoleophilia > Gaiellales > Gaiellaceae. The sequence goes on from OY970397.1 coordinate 2,560,890, forward strand.
GTGGACGCATTCCGCGACGCGATCGACCGCACGCTCGACCTCGCGCAGCACGCGCAGGCGCTCGTCGAGGACTCGTCCGAGCTCGAGCTCCTGTCGCCGGCGCGGCTCGGCGTCGTCTGCTTCCGCCGGCATCCGGCCGGGGTGGACGACGAGCCGGCGCTCGCCGCGCTGAACGCGGACCTCGACCGGCGCCTCGCCGAGAGCGGCGTCGCGGAGATCTCGTCCACCCGCGTCGACGGCCGCTACGCCCTCCGGATCTGCATCCTCAACTTCCGCAGTCGCGCCGACGACGTCGAGCGCGTGCTCGGCTGGCTCGAGACGGCCCCGCTCGAGCTGGACGCCTGACCGCGGCGCGTCGCCTGTCCCTTCCGGCCGTGGCCTGTCCCCGGCGCACGGACTCCCCCAATGGGGGCGCGAGCCGCCCAGTACGAACGCTATCGAGGCCGGACGCCCGTGTCTGTCACGGATCTGTGCCGACTTTGTGCCGGATCTCCGCGTCCGGCGGGCCGGTCCCGGTGACTAGCCTTGCCGCGTGCTCGTTCGGATGCCGCAGCCGTTCAGCTTCGAGCTGACCACGGAGCGGTTCCGGACGTTCGGCGCCGATCCGGCGACCGTGGTCGAGGATGGGCGCGTCATCCGTGTCCTCCACGGCCGCGAGGTGGCGATCGCAGCGGCGGACGGCGGCGTGGAGATCGAGCCGGGCGACGTCGCGCTCTCCACGGCGACGGCGCGGTTCCTCGGCGGGTCGTTCGACCTCGACGCCTTCGCGGCCGCCGCCGCGCAAGACGCCGTCCTCGCCGGGCTCGCCGAGCGGCTGCGCGGCCTGCGGCCCTCGCTCGTCCCGGACCCGTTCGAGGCGCTCGTGACCGCGATCACGGCGCAGCAGGTCTCGCTCCAGGCCGCGTCGGCGATCCGCGGCCGCTTCGTCGTCGCGTACGGCGAGCGGCACGAGCGCGCCTATGCGTTCCCCACGCGCGAGCGGGCCGCGGCGGTCGAGCCCGAGGACCTGCGTGCGCTCGGCTTCTCGACGCGGAAGGCCGAGTACGTGGTCGGGCTCGCCCGCGCACCGCTCGACCTCGACGGCCTCGCCGCGCTCCCGGACGACGAGGTGAAGCGCGAGCTCGTCGCGCTCCCGGGCCTCGGCGAGTGGACGGCCGACTGGTTCCTCGCCCGGCAGCTCGGGCGGCCCGACGCCTGGCCTGCCGGCGACCTGGCACTCCGCAAGGCGGTGTCGCTGCACTACCTCGACGGCGCGCCCGTGTCGATCGAGGAGACGCGTGCGTTCGGCGAGCGCTTTTCGGGTCACCGCAACCTCGCCGCGCACTACCTCCTCGTCGGCGCACGCACTGATTAGAGCCCGTCTCGAAACGAAGCCTTGAGCCGCCGGGCCGCGCTGGACGCCGCGAGGGCGGCGTCCTCGGTCGCGCCCGTACCTTCCGGGTACGAACGCGACACTGCGTCCTTGCCGTGTAACTGGACGCGGATGCGTACCCCGGCAGCGAAGCGTCATTCCGAGACGGGCTCGTCCGTCTAGGCTTTCCCGCCGGAGATGCCGTTCCGGATCCGCATCGAGACGCAGCCCTCCGAGGAGGCCCTCCGTGACCTCGTCGAACGCGCCCACGCCGAGGGCGAGGACCACGTCGTCGTCGAGACGACGCACGAGGCGGGCGACGCGTGGATCCGCGCCGGGTTCAGCGAGGTCACGCGCGTGCTGACCGCGCCCGTCGAGGGGATCGAGGCGCACCTCGGCGGCGAGCGCGAGCCGTCCTACGGCTCCGTGCACATCCAGTCCGACGACGTCGAGGCGGTCATCCGCGCCGTGCGCCAGTTCGTTCCGCGGCTGCCGGGCGGGTCGAAGGGCAGCGTCGTCGTCGCGCCGCGGGACGGGTGGACGTCCGTCTACGACGAGCTGACCGACCGCGAGCCCGAGCTGCTCCGCCGCCTGGCGCGAGAGCTCTCCGATCGCATGGGGTCGTTCGTGCTCGCGATCGGCGCGGAGGAGGGGGCGGTCGTGCGCTACGTCGCGCTCGAGCGCGGCCGCGTGGTGGACGAGTACCTCTCCGTGCCCGAGTTCTACGGGCCACTGCCGCCCGGCGAGGTCATCGCGCTCGGCGCGAACCCGCGGCTCATGGCGCGCCTGACGGGCGCGGACGCGGAGGCGGTGCGCCAGACCGCGCGCACGGCGGTCTCGCCCAACGAGCTCCCGCCTACGCGCGAGCTGCTCGCCGCGATCGCCGCCCTCTTCGGCCTGCCCGGCGCGACCCTCACCTATGACGAGGCGCGCAGCCAGCCCGGCGCGACCGACCTGCCGCGATGAGCCTCACCCTCTACGACGCCGCCCGCTGCCCGTTCTGCGCCCGGGCCCGCATCGTCCTCGCCGACAAGGGGATCGGCTACGAGCCGGTCGAGATCGACCTCCGCGACCGCCCTGCCTGGATCTACGACAAGAACCCGCGCGGCCGGGTGCCGGTGCTCGAGGAGGACGGCTTCGTGCTTCCCGAGTCGCTCGCGATCATGGAGTACCTCGAGGAGCGCTGGCCGGAGCCCGCGCTCCTGCCCACCGACCCGGGTGACCGGGCACTCGTCCGCGTCTGGTACTCGCGGTTCGACGACCTCTCCGGCGCGTACTACGACGCCCGTCGGGGCGAGGATCCCGACGCGCCGACGCGCCTCGACGCGGAGGTCGACAAGCTCGCCGCGGTGCTTGCCGACCGGCCCTATCTCGCAGGCGTCGAGTACTCACTCGCGGATGTCGCGTACGTCCCATGGATCCTGCGGATCGAGGCTCTTCTCAACGTGGACGTGCGGCGGCGCGAGGCGCTTGCGGGCTGGCTCGCGCGCCTGGAGGAGCGTCCGTCGATCGCCCAGGAGCTCGAGCTCCTCGCCCGCGTGGCCTGATGGACGACGACCGGCCGGCCCTCGCGGAGGCGCTCGTCGTCTGGACGCTGGTCGGCCTCGTGGCTCTCGCGATCTGCATCACGTACGCCCACGCTCCCGCCGTCGATCTGTGGAACACGAGCGTGGGCGGGATCCGCGGCGGGCTCGGCCGCGCGCTCGTCTTCCTGAACTTCCCGGTCGGGCTCGCCGCGATCCCGATCGCCGCGCTCGCGGCCGAGCGCCTGCGGTGCCGGCGCGCCGACGTCGTCGCGCTCCTCGCGACGCCGCTCTGCCTCGTCCTGGCCGTGCCGGGCGTCGTCGACCAGGACGACCTCGATGCCAAGGTCGTGAACCTCGTGCCGGCGCTCGGCGTGGCGCTCGCGCTCGGGCTGACTGTCGACGCGTGGTTGGCGCGAGGGCGCGGCCGCGCGCCGCGGCGGGTGCCGGGCGACCGCATTCGCATCATCGTCGCGATCGTCCTCGTCGTCGCCGCGACGCCGTGGATCGCCGCCGAGGCCGGGTTCTACGGGACGCTCGGCGGGCTCTTCGAGGCGGGTGAGGTCGTCCCGGAGGCGGGCCACCGGACGCTCCGCGCCGTCCACCTCGGCCACCACCACGGGCTCGACGGCGTGCTCCTCGCGCTCACCGCACTGCTCCTCACGCGCGAGCTGGGGCGCGTCGCCCGACCCCGCCTGTGCGTGGTGCTCACGGCGTACCTCTCGCTCCTCGGCGTCTACGGCCTCGCGAACGCGGCCAACGATTTCTGGGGCGAGCAGCTCGTGAAGCGCGACGTGACCGACGACGGCTTCCCGTCGTTCCTGCGCCCGTCGCTCTCGCTCGCGTGGCTCGTGCTGCTCGTGGCCGCCGCCCTCGTCTACGCTCTGCTGCGCCGCGCGGCCGCGGCGCCAGCCCAGTGACCCAGCCCACCCTCGTTCTGCTGCACGCGTTCCCGCTCGACCCGCGGATGTGGGAAGGCGTCGTCGCCGCGCTCGACGGGCGGGTCGTCACCCCCGCGCTCCCGGGACCGGGCCGCGCGCCGAGCGTCGCCGCCTGGGCCGAACGGATCCTCGAGGACACCGAGGGCCCCGTCGTCCCGGTTGGGGTCTCGATGGGCGGCTATACGGCGTTCGAGCTCGTGCGGCAGGCGCCGGAGCGGATCGCTGCGCTCGCGCTCGTGGACACCCGGCCCGGCGCCGACTCGCCCGAGGGCCGCGCCGCGCGCGACGACACGATCGCGCTCCTGCGAGGCGAGGGCCCGGGGGCACTCTGGGCGCGGGTCGGCCCCAAGCTCCTCGCCGCCGGCGCGCCGGACTCGGTCGTCGCGGAGGCCCGGGCAATCGCGCTCGACCAGGATCCCGAGACGCTCGCCGCCGCGGCGGCCGCGATGCGCGACCGGCCGGACTCGACGCCGCTCCTCCCGGAGATCCGCGTGCCGGTGCTTGTCGTGCACGGCGAGGAGGACGCGACGATCCCGATCGCCGAGGCCGAGGCGATGGCCGCGGCCCTCCCGAGCGGCCGGCTCGTCCGCATGCCCGGCACGGGCCATCTCCCGCCGCTCGAGCGCCCGGCCGAGGTCGCGGCGGAGATCCGCGCGCTCCTCGGGGAGGCGGGATGACGGCGGACGAGCTCGCGGAGCGCCTGGCCGCGGGCGGCGTCGCGCTCGTCGACGTCCGCACGAAGCCTGAGTTCGAGGGGCGCAACGGCTACCCGTGCGACCCGCGGCAGGGCCACATCGAGGGCGCGGTGCACATCGAGCTCGACGACCTGATGGCCGCGGGGCGAGACGGCGTGCGCGCGCTCCTCGTCGAGCGCGGCATCGACCCGGACGGCCCGATCGTCCTCTACTGCCACTCGGGCTCGCGCTCGGGCATCGCGGCGTCGGTGCTCGAGGCGGCCGGCATCAAGGCGGAAAACTACGACGGCTCCTGGCACGAGTGGAGCCGGCGGGAGCCGGGCTAGGCCGCGATCGCCGCGGCCCGCGCTGCGGCGAAGCCGAGGAAGCCGCCGACGAGCTTGCGGCCGATCTCGTTCCACGTGTCGATCCGCTCGGCGACCTCGGCGCGCGCGGCGTCGGGGTCGAACCCCTGTGCGATCGCGTCCGGATCCATGCGGAAGTCCACGATCCAGTCGCGGCAGATCGCCCCCGTCACCTCCGCGTGGAACTGCGTGCCCCAGACGGTCTCGCCGAGCCGGTAGGCCTGGAGGCAGACCGGGCTCCGCGCGAGCGCGACGGCGCTCTGCGGAAGGGCGAAGCCGTAGCTGTGCCACTGGTACGCCTTGAAGTGCAGCGGCAGGTCGCCGAGGAGCGGGTCACCCGCGGCCTCGGGCATGAGCGTCACGTCGTGCCAGCCGATCTCGGGCGTGGACACGCGCGCGACCTCCGCGCCCGTGACCGACGCGACCAGCTGGCCGCCGAGGCAGACGCCGAGCGTCGGCACGCCCTCGGCGAGGGCGCCGGCGATGAACTCGCGCTCCTCGTCGATCCACGGGTTCCCGTGCACCTCGTGCACGTTCATCGCGCCGCCGAAGACCATGAGCGCGTCGAACGAGCCGCGCGGCCGGTCGCCGAACGCGAAGCTCGCGACCTCGAGCGTGTGGCCGGCTGCCAGCGTCTCCTCCCCGAAGATCCCGGGGCCGGCGTTCTCGCCGTGGATGATCGCCAGGACGCGCACAGCCGGAGCTTAGGACGTTGCCGCCCGATTGCGAAGGGCCAACTGCAGGTCGCGTGCCGCCTCGCCCGGGGTCCCGGCGCCGACGGGCACGCCGTCCAGCTCGACGACGGGCATGACCTCCCGCACCGAGGACGACGTGAACGCCTCTTCCGCGGCCGCGAGCTCCGCGAGGGGAAACGCGCCCTCGCCCACCTCGTAGCCGAGCCTGGCCGCCTCCTCGAGGAGCGTCATGCGCGTGACGCCGGCCAGGATCCCGAGCTCGAGCCCGGGCGTGAACAGGGTGCGGCCGGTGCGCCACCAGATGTTGGTCACCGGGCCCTCGAGGACGATGCCGCCGCGTGCGAGGAAGACGGCGTCGTCGGCGCCGCGCCCGCGCGCCTCGGCCTCGGCGGCCATGTTCACGGCGTAGCTCGTCGACTTCACGCCGCCGAGGAGCCACGGTGCGGCCTCGCGCAGGTCGGGCTCGACGCCGAGCGGGAGCGAGATCATCCGGACACCGTGCGCGCGCCGCTCGTCGAGATCCGGCGGGATGGTCGAGACGAGGGCGAGCGCGCTCGGCTCGCCCACGCCCTCCCGGCCGGGCGTCCAGTAGAGGCGGAGCGCGGCCTCCGGCTCCCCCGCCGCTGCGAGCGCCTCGACGGCCAGCGACTCGAACTCGGTGGCCTCGAGCGGGGGTAGACCGATCCGGGCGCCCGAGGCCGCGAGGCGCTCGAGGTGCTCCGCCAGGCGGAACGGCCTCCCGCCGTACACGCGTACGGTCTCGAAGGCGGCGCGCCCGCGGAGGAGCGCCTCGTCGTCGGCGTTCAGCACTGGCTCGCCCGGCGCGACGAGCCCTCGCCCGCGAACCGCGACCGCGAGGAGCGTCATGCGTGCGCGAGCGCCGGCACGCGGCCTCCGACGAGGGCGAGGAGCGGCCGCGCCTTGACCCAGGACTCCTCGATCTCCGCCTCGGGCTCGGAGTCCCAGACGATGCCGCCGCCGGCCCAGAGGTGCAGCCACCCGCCGGCGAGCGCGAAGGTGCGGATCGTGAGCGCGAGGTCGAAGTCGCCGTTCGGGTACACGCGGCCGAGCGCGCCCATCGAGGCCCCGCGGCCGACGGGCTCGAGGGCGGCGATGAGGTCGATCGCGGCGATCTTCGGCGCGCCCGTGATCGAGCCGCCGGGGAAGGTCGCGCGCAGGATGTCGGCGAGCGTCACGCCCTCGCGGAGGCGCCCCTCGACGGTCGAGACGAGGTGCACGACCGCGGCCTGGCGCCGCTCGGCCATGAACTCGGGCCAGCGCACGGTCCCGGGCTCGCAGACGCGCGAGAGGTCGTTGCGCTCGAGGTCGACGATCATCGTGTGCTCGGCCCCGTCCTTCTCGGAGTCCCGAAGGTCGTCGGAGGCGCCGAGCGGGCGGGTGCCCTTGATCGGCCGCGTGCGGATGGTGTCGCCGCGGCGCTGGAGGAAGAGCTCCGGCGAGGCGGAGGCGATCGCCCAGCCGTCGCCCACGAACGGCGCGGGGTGGAGCGGGCGGAGCGGGGCGAGGCGGGCGGCGAGCGCGTTCGCGGTTCCGCGCGCCGGCGCCGAGAGGTGCTGGACCAGGTTCACCTGGTAGACGTCGCCGCGTTCGATCGCGGCGCGGACGTCCTCGATCGCGCGCGCGTAGTCCTCCGGCGCCCAGGTTCCCTTCCAGTCGCCGACCTCGAGGCGGTCACTCCCGGCTGGCGCAGCGCCGATCCGCACGGCCGCGTACGGCAGCCGGCAGGGCTCGGGCGGCGCAGGCGTGTCCGTTCGCCGCAGCTCCTCGGAGATCCGGTAGGAGAGAAAGACGTCGGCGGGCCCGTCGTGCGGGTGCTCGTCGAGGAAGGCGCACACCGCGCCGATCGGGTCGCCGCCGTCCCAGACCTCGAGCACGGCTCCTACGCTAGTGGCTGGGGCCGCGTGCGCGCAGCGCGTCTCGTCCGGACCTGCCCCGGTGCCTGGCACGGACACATGGCCGCTTCGCCATCTCGACGGACGCGCAGGCTCGGGATTCGAGGCGCCAAGCGCCCTGGCGCGGCCGCGGGCCGCAACGGCCATGGACGGTTGCCTGGCACCGGGTCATGGCCCGTTCGGGCGACCAGCGGCCCGTCTCGGCCCGCTCGTAGAATCGCCGCATGGATCCGCGCCCGATCGGGATCTTCGACTCCGGGGCCGGCGGTCTCACCGTCCTCCACGAGTGCCTCGTGACCATGCCGCACGAGGACTTCGTCTACCTCGGCGACAGCGCGCGCTGTCCCTACGGCCCGCGCCCGGCCGAGGAGACGCAGCGCTTCGCCCTCGAGATCGCGAGCTACCTGGAGCGCGCCGGCGTGAAGCTGATCGTCGTCGCGTGCAACACGGTCGCGGCGTCGGCGCTGCCGCTCCTCCAGGAGGAGCTCGAGGTGCCGATCGTGGCCGTGCTCGCGCCCGAGGCCCACGCCGCGGTGCAGGTGACGCGCAAGCGGCGGATCGGGCTCATGGCCACCGAGGGCACCGTCGCGAGCGGGCGCTACGAGCGCGTGATCCGGACGCTCGACGCGGGTGCGGCGGTCGTCTCGGTCGCGTGCCCGACGCTCGTGCCGCTGATCGAGGCGGGGGCGTCCACCACCGATCTCGACGCCGCCGTGCGCGGGTACGCCGCCCCGCTCAAGGCCGCCGGCGTGGACACAGTCGTCCTCGGCTGCACGCACTACCCGCTCCTGCGCCCGCTCCTCGAGCGCGTGTTCGGCCGCGGCGTCACGCTCGTCTTCTCCGCGGACGAGACCGCGCGCGAGGTGGCGGAGACGCTCGAGCGCAAGGCGATTCCGAACGACCCGGGGCACGTGGGCGAGACGTCGTTCCTCACCACCGGCGCTCCGGACGAGTTCGCGGCGCTCGGCGAGCGGTTCCTCCAGCTCCCCGTCCCCGCCGTCCACACCGTCGCCCTCGGCGATCTGGAGCTCGCCGCCGCGTGAGCCGCGAGGGCCGCGCAGCCGACCAGCTCCGGCCGCTCACGATCGAGCCCGGCTTCCTCGAGAACGCGCACGGCTCGGCGCTCATCACGCTCGGCAAGACGCGCGTCCTCTGCACCGCGACCGTCGAGGACGGCGTGCCGCGCTGGCTCATGGGCCAGGGCACGGGGTGGCTCACGGCCGAGTACGGGATGCTGCCCGCCTCCGCGAACGAGCGGATCCGGCGCGAGGCGAGCGCCGGGCGCCAGAAGGGCCGGACGGTCGAGATCCAGCGACTCATCGGCCGTGCGATCCGCGGCGCCTACGACTTGAAGAACCTCGGCGAGCGGACGGTGTGGCTCGACTGCGACGTCCTCCAGGCCGACGGCGGCACGCGCACCGCCGCGGTCACGGGCGCCTGGGTCGCGCTCGTTCTCGCCGCGCGCGGGGCCGGATTCACCGAGCCGGAGGACACGATCGCCGCCGTCTCGGTCGGCGTCGTGGACGGCGAGCCGCTTCTCGACCTCGACTATCCGGAGGACTCGACCGCCGAGGTTGACATGAATGTCGTCATGACCGGGGACGGGCGGATCGTGGACGTGCAGGCGACCGCCGAGCGCGAGCCGTTCGCGCCGGAGCTCCTGACCCGCCTCATGGAGCTCGCAGCACAGGGCATCGACGAGATGGCATCGGCGCAGCGCGCCGCCGTCGCAAATGCCTGACCTCTCCTTCGGCGAGCTCTGCCTGCGGCTCGTCGTCGCCGCGGTTCTCACCGGTGCAATCGGGTTCGAGCGGGAGATGCGGGAGCGTGCAGCCGGCCTGCGCACCCACATGCTCGTGGGCACGGGCTCGGCGCTCTTCACGGTCATCTCCGCCTACGGGTGGAGTGAGTTCGACTACGGCGCGGGCACCGGGATCACGCTCGACCCGAGCCGCGTCGCCGCGCAGATCGTGACGGGCATCGGCTTCCTCGGCGCGGGCGCGATCATCCGCCAGGGCGGCTCGATCCGCGGTTTGACGACCGCCGCGGGGCTCTGGGTAGTCGCCGCGATCGGCATGGCGGCCGGCGCCGGCTACTACTCGGCCGCGCTCGTCGGCACCGGAATCGTCCTCGTCGGGCTCGGGCCGATCCGCAGGCTGGAGGGCGGGTCGCTCTTCCGCGGCCTGCGCCGCGAGGCGCGCATGCTCGAGCTGGACGTCGCGGCCGGCGAGCGCGCGGGCCCCGTGCTCGACGCGCTCGTGGATCAAGGCGCGCAGGTCTCCCGCGTCGAGTTCTCGCGCGAGGAGGGCACGCGCAAGATGCGGGTCGAGGTGGACATCCCCGCGGGGCGCTCACCGGCGGAGCTCCTCGAGGCCGTCTCCGAGGTGAACGGCGTCACGGTCGCCCGCTGGGGCCCGTGAGGCTCCTCCTCGCCTCCCGGAACCCCCACAAGCTGGTCGAGCTCCGCGCCGTGCTCCCCGCCTGGGAGATCGGGCTCACCGAGGCGCCGCTCCCGCCCGAGACGGGCACGACGTTCCGCGAGAACGCGCGCGCGAAGGCCGAGGCCGGCCGCGCCGCGACGCCGCCGGACGCCTGGGTCGTGGGCGAGGACTCGGGGATCGAGGTCGCTGGCCTCGGCGACCAGCCCGGCGTCTACTCCGCGCGGTATGCGGGCGTGGACGCCACGGACGACGAGAACGTGGCCAAGCTCCTCTCGGAGCTCGACGGCGTGGAGGGCGGGGGGCGGGGCGCGCGCTACGTCTCCGAGCTCGTCGCGATCGGCCCGGACGGCCGTGAGCTGGCGGTGCGCGGGGAGCTCGACGGCGCGATCGCCCACGAGCCGCGGGGAGACGGAGGCTTCGGCTACGACCCGGTCTTCGTCCCCGAGGGGGAGTCGCAGACGGTGGCCGAGCTCGGGGACGAGTGGAAGGCCACCCACAGCCACCGTGCCCGCGCCGCGAATCTTCTCGCGAACCTATTAGGAGAACCCTGACCGGCGTTGTAGATTTCGCACATGCTCTTCCCGCATGACACCAAGGTCGAGGCGTTGGGCAAGTGCCCGCTCTTCGCCGAGCTTTCGAAGGACGAGCTCCGGGAGATGGCCAAGAGCACGGAGGACCTCGAGGTGGACGCCGGCAAAGTGCTCTGCCGCGAGGGTGAGCCGGCCCAGGAGTTCTTCGTGATCATCGAGGGCGAGGCCGAGGCGACGAAGGACGGCCAGCCCCTTCAGACGATGGGCCCGGGCGACTTCTTCGGCGAGATCGGGCTCATCGAGGACATCCCGCGCACGGCCACCGTCACGGCCACGACCCCTCTCCGGTTCTTCGTCCTCACGCGCCAGTCGTTCTTGGGGATGCTCGACCGGATGCCCGGCGTCGAGCGGAAGGTCCTCCGCGCCCTCGCGAAGCGTCTGCTCGCCAAGGACCCGGCGAGCGACATCAACTGCTAGCGGGAGGGCGCCCGCGGGCCAGGTACCAGTTGACCTCGGCTCCGAGCACGAGGACGTTCGCCATCACGTAGATCCAGACGAGGAGCAGGGCGAGTGAGCCGAACGCCTGGAGGGTCGCGAGGTCCTGCGTCGCCCGCACGAACACCGGGAGCACCTGGAAGCTCGCCTCGAGGAGCACCGCGGCCACGATCGCGCCGGGCAGCGTCTCGCGCCAGCCGATCCTGACGTTCGTGAGGAGCGTGTAGATCGACCAGACGACGCCGAAGACGAGCGCGGTTGAGAGCGCGATCCCCCAGACCCAGCCGAGGATGCCGCCGGCGACGCCCGCGTCCTGCGCCAGCGAGCCGCCAACCGACCCGATCAGGAGCGCGAGGAAGAGCACGGCCAGCCCGGCCGCGGTCAGCGCGAGGACGTAGAGCTTCTGGCGGATGAACGGCCGGTTCGGCAGCCCGTAGACGATGTTGAGGGCGGACTCGACGACGCTGAAGAACCCGAGCGCCGTCCAGACGAGGGCGACCGCGCCGATCACGCCGAGGAGCGTCGCGCTCGACTGGATGCTCTTCACCGCCTCGACCAGGCTGTCCACCGAGCTCGCCGGGAACGCCCGTTGGAGCTGCTTGATCAGGTAGCTCGACTCGTCCGCGGAGCCGAAGAGCGCCGTGAGCGACAGGGCCAGGAAGAGCAGGGGCACGAACGAGAGGAGCGCGAAGTACGCGATCATCGCGGCGAGGTGCGTGCCGCGGTCGGCGAGGAACTTCTGGACGATTGCCGACACCCCGCGCACCGCAGGAGTGTAGGTCGGGGCCGTGGTAGGTTGGCCGCCATGGACGCCGTGCGGGCGCTGGCCGAGCTGACGGAGCTCTCGTCCCAGATCGACGACGCCGTGATCGTGGACGGAAACGGCGCGGTGCTCGCATCGACCTTCGAGGACGCTGCGCGGGCGAAGAAGGTGGGCGACGCGGCGCTCGAGCTCGGCCGCGCGGCCGGCCACGCGGCCGCCGGAGGAGCCTCCCTGGCGCAGGTGCACGCGACCCTCGCGGACGGCTCGGTCTTCCTCGTCACGGACGGGGAGCGCACAATCGCGGCGCTCACGCGGCCGGACCCGGTCGCCGGGCTCGTGCTCTATGACCTAAAGGCGACGCTCCGCGCGGCGGGCGAGCCGGAGCCGCCGGCGGCGAAGAAGCCGGCGCCGCGCAAGCGGCCCGCGGCGACCGGCGCGCAGAAGAAGTCCACGCCCGCGCGGAAGCCGCCGAGGAAGGACGCGGATGCGTAAGGCGGGCGTAGTCCTCCTCGCGGCCGCGGCCGCCGCGGCCGTCGTGCTGCGCCGCCGGAAGGGCTCGCCCGAGCGCGTCGAGCTCGGGTTCGTGGACGGCTCGGCCGTCTCGCTGCGCCCGTCGGACGGCAACGCCGAGCGGCTGCTCGCGCTGGCCCGCGACGTCGCCTCGGCCGCGCGGTCGTGAACGACGCCGACCTCGCGGCGCTGCTCAAGGAGCGCGCCTACCTCGAGGGCGACTTCGTCCTCCGCTCGGGCCGGCGCTCCACCTACTACCTGGACAAGTATCGCTTCGAGACGCACCCGGAGCTCCTGCGCGCGCTCGGTGAGCGCATCGCCGCTCAGGCGATGAACGCAGGCGACGGAACGCCGGACCTGCTGGCCGGGCCGGAGCTCGGCGCGGTCGCGCTCGCGGCGGCCGCCTCGCTCGCCGGCGGCCTGCCGTTCCTCATCGTCCGCAAGGACGCGAAGGAGTACGGGACGGCGAACCGGATCGAGGGCGTCTACGAGCCCGGGCAGCGCGTCTGCCTGGTCGAGGACGTCGTCACCACCGGCGGCGCGGCGGTGTCCGCGATCGAGGCGCTCCGCGACGCAGGGCTCGAGTGCCGGACGGCCGTCTGCGTCGTCGACCGGGAGGAGGGCGGGGTGGACGCGCTCGCCCGCGTCGCGGTCCGGCTCCGTCCGCTCTTCACCGTGCAGGACTTCGTCGGCGCGTGAGGAATGCGCGAAACCGCTTGGTTGCGTGCTTTCCGACCTAGCTGTTACGGTTCCGAGCCAGTCAGCGCAAGCGACCTAGGAGGAGAGGGCAGTGGCAGTCACCAAAGCAGAGTTCGTGGATCGCGTCGCCTCGAAGAGCGGTCTCTCGAAGCGGGATGCCGCCTCGGCAGTCGACGCATTCCTGGACTCAGTGCAAGAGACCCTCGTCGAAGGTGAGTCCATCACCTTCACGGGCTTCGGCAAGTTCGCTCCCCAGCACCGAAACGCGCGCCAGGGCGTGAACCCGCGCACGGGCGAGCGCGTCATGATCGCTGCGGCAACAGTCCCGAAGTTCTCGGCAGGCAGCGCGCTCAAGGCCGCGCTCAAGGCCAGCGGCAACTAGCTCGAACGCCCCTTCTCCAGCCGTGATCGGAGGCCGCCGCGAGGCGGCCTCCGATCAGTGTGCGCCGAGCCTGCCGTCCGAACGTATGTTCTATCGTGCGACGGGCCGTGCAACTTCGCCTGGACGCCGCGGACCGGCTCGTCGAGCTCGTGGAGGAGCGCCACGGCGCAGTGCCCGCGGGCGAGGCGGCGCGCTCGCTCTTCGCCCTCGCCCACGCGCCCGAAGGGCTCGCCCGCTCGCTTCTCGACGAGGTCGTCTCCGCGGATGCGCGCCTCGTCTGGAGCGGCGGCGCGGTCGGGCTTGCCGGCGCGGGCGCCGACGAGCTGCTCCTCGATGCGGCGACATTCGTCGTCGTCGACCTCGAGACCACCGGTCTCTCCGCGCGCACCTCGGAGATCTGCGAGATCGGCGCCGTGCGGATCCGCGGGCTCGAGCCGGCCGGGACATTCGAGACGCTCGTGCGGCCGAGCCGGCCGCTCGACCCGGCCGTCGCAGCGCTGACCGGGATCCGCGACGCCGACCTGCGCCGCGCGCCCTCGCCGGCGGTCGCGCTGCGCCGCTTCCTCGCCTTTGCGGGCGACTGCGTCCTCGTCGCCCACAACGCCCGCTTCGACGTCTCGTTCCTCGACGCCGCGGCATTGCGGCTCGAAGGCCGCCGGCTCGCCGCGCCCGTCGTGGACACCGTCCCGCTCGCCCGCGCGCTTCTCGCCGGGCGGATCGAGCGCGCCGGCCTCGCCTCGCTTGCGCGGTTCTTCGGCACCGCGGCCACGCCGTGCCACCGGGCGCTCGCCGACGCGCAGGCGACGGCGGAGATCCTCGTCGCGCTCGCGGGGATCGCGCAGGAGCGGGGCGCGACGACGGTCGGCGACCTGCGCCGGATCGCCGCGCCTCGCGCGAGACAGGCGCACGCGAAGCGCTCGCTCGCGTTCGGCGCGCCCACCCGGCCCGGCGTCTACCTCTTCCACGGCGCGGGCGACCAGGTGCTCTACGTCGGCCGCGCGCGCGACCTGCGGGCCCGGCTCCGCACGTACTTCGGGACCGGGCGACAGCGGCCGGCCGTCGAGGCGGCGCTCGGCGCGCTCGAGCGGATCGAATGGCGGGTGCTCGGCTCGGAGCTCGAGGCCGGGCTCGAGGAGCTGCGCCTGCTCCGCGAGCTGCGCCCGCCCGCGAACGCGCGCTCGACGCGGCCCGACCGCTACGCGTACCTCGAGCTTCGCGGCGACGCGGTCCGCGTGAGCCGGGAGCCGACGCCGGTCGGACCGATCCGCAGTCGCCGCCGCGCCGAGCTCGCCGCGCGGGCGCTCGCGGGCGCGACTCCGGAGGAGCTCGACGGCCTCGCGACCGGGGCCCCGCTTCCGCGCGTCCGGGCCAGGCTCGCGCGGCTCGCCGCCGCGCAGCGCTACGAGGACGCGGCCCGGCTCCGCGACCGGCTCTCCGCGCTCGAGCAGGTCGTCGCCGGCCTCGTCGCACTCGGCCGGCTCCGCGCGACCGAGGCGTGCCTCCTCGCGCCCGCGGCCGAGAACGGCTTCCTCCACGCGTTCCTCATTGCGGGCGGGCGGGTGACGGCCCGGCGCCTGCCTCGCCACGCGGGCGCCGCGCTCGAGATCGACGCGCTCCTCCGCGCGGCGCCCGCGGTGGCCGACGCGCTCGACCCGGAGGCGGCGGACGAGCTGCTCCTCGTCGGCGCGGTCCTTCGGCGGCCGCCGCCCGAGATCGACGTGCTTCCGCTCGACCGGCATCGCATCCTGGCCGCGTGCGCCGGGGCCCCTCCGGCCGCATACGTAGCCTAGAGTTCGACGTATGGCGCAGGAGGTCGGAGACCCGCCCCGGACGGCTGCCACGACGTTCGGCGACCGTGTCGCGCAGGCGGTCGAGGCGAAGGCGAGCCAGCTCGTGCTGGGCCTCGATCCGCGCCCCGAGCTCCTGCCGGTCGAGCTGCGCGCCGCGACACACGTGAGCAGGGCCGCCGCGGCCGACGCGTGCACGCGCTTCTGCTGCGGACTCGTGGACGCGGTCGCGCCCTACGTCGTCGGGGTCAAGGTGCAGCTCGCGTTCTTCGAGGCCCTCGGCGTCGGACGGGGCCGCGGCCTTCGAGGAGGTCTGCGCCTACGCCCGCACGGCTGGGCTCGTCGTGATCGGCGACGGCAAGCGCGGCGACATCGGCTCGACCGCGCGGGCGTACGCCGAGGCGTACCTCGAGCGCGTGGACGATGCGCCGCCGCTCGTGGACGCGCTCACGGTGAACCCGTATCTCGGCAGCGACTCGATCGAGCCGTTCCTCGCGGCATGCCGCCGGTCCGGCACGGGAATCTTCTGCCTCGTGAAGACGTCGAACGGCGGCAGCGCCGACGTACAGGAGCTGACCCTCTCGGACGGGCGTCCCGTCTGGCATCAGGTGGCGGAGCTCGTGGCGGGCTGGGGCGCGGATCTCGTGGGCGACCGCGGGCTCTCGTGCGTGGGCGCGGTCGTCGGCGCGACCTACCCGCGGGCGGTGGGCGAGGCGCGGCGGCTCATGCCGCAGGCGATCCTCCTCCTCCCTGGAGTCGGCGCACAGGGCGCGACTCCGGCGGACGTCGCCCGCGCGTTCACCAGCGGGCCGGCAAGCGCACTCGTTCCCGTCTCCCGAAGCGTCATCTACGCGTTCCGCGTCGAGGGAGCCGACTGGCGCAAGGCCGCGGCGGGCGAGGCGGCCCGCCTCCGGCGCGAGGTCTGGGCAGCGTCCGGATGGTGACGCCGGGCGAGGACAGCGGGGGCGACGACAAGGAGCGCGAGTCGCGCCGCGACCGCCGCCGTGCGAGACGCGACGAGAGGACCGAGGAGAAGGTCGATCGCCGGCAGGTGCGCGAGGAGCGCGACGAGCGCGGCGGCGGCGGCCTCTCGGCGTGGGGGCCGCGGATCCTCGCGCCGCTCGCGTTCTTCCTCGCGGCGACGATCCTGATCCTGCTCGTCTCGAGCGCGCTCGACCACAAGAAGAACGAGTCGACGACCACGACGCCCGCCAACACGCCGACGGCGCCGGTCGCCAACCAGGGTGCGGGCACGGGCACGGTCACGGGCAAGCCGGGCCGCAAGTTCTACGTGATCAAGGAGGGCGACACGCTCGAGGCGATCGCGGCGCGCGAGAACACCACCGTGGACGACCTCATCGCGCTGAACCCGGGCATCGAGGCGAACGCGCTCGTGCCGGGCAAGAAGATCCGGATCAGCTAGGCGAGGGCGTCTCGTCGTTGCCGCTGCGCGCGCGGCGGAACTCGCGCACGGCGTGGACGCCCGCGAGCGCGACGGTCATGAGCGGGCTGCCGAGCGTCTTGATCTCCATCGGGCCGGCGTGCACCTCGCGCTCACGGCGCGGCGTGTCGAGCGCCTGCGGCGCGGCTCCGAGGGCGACGACGCGCTGATGGCCCTCCCGCTCGGCGCCGCCCCAGAGGAAGACGCGCGTGGGCCGTAGCTCGAATCCGCCGAGCGAGCCGACCTGCACCTCGAGCGAGCGCTCGACGCCGCTCCGGAGGACGGGCGGCTGTGCGCGTTCGACGGGAGACGGAACCTCGGTCACAGCCCGGATTGTAGTGGGGGTACAGTTGCCGAACGTGCGGCCGGGGCTCCGCGTTCTCCTTCTCACCGCCTGCGTCGCGGCGCTCGTCGCGCCGGGCCGCGCCGCCGCGGCCGAAAGCCTCCCGCGCGTCCAGGCGCACTCGTTCCTCGTCGCGGGCGGCCCGCGCGCGGAGGTGCTCGCGTCCGACGACGCCGAGGCCCGCGTCCCGATCGCGAGCATCACGAAGCTCATGACCGCGATCGTCACGCTCGAGCACGCGAGCCCGGGCGACACGGTCACGGTCGGCGCGCCGGCGGCCGTCGTCGGCGAGTCGTCCATCAACCTGCGCGCGGGCGAGAAGCTCACCGTCCGCGACCTGCTCGCCGCCGCGCTCATCCAGAGCGCGAACGACTCCGCCTACGCGCTCGCCGAGCACGTCGGGCACGGGAACGTCCAGGCCTTCGTGCGGATGATGAACGCGAAGGCCGCCGAGCTCGGCCTGACCGAGACGCACTTCGTCCGCCCGGACGGGCTCGACGCGCCCGGCCACCTCTCGTCCGCCCATGACGTCCTCGTCCTCGCGCGAACCGCGATGCAGCGCCCGCTCATCCGCGAGCTCGTCCGCAAGCGCAGCGCGCAGATCGCCGGCAGCCGCACCCTCTTCACCTGGAACGACCTCCTCGGCCGCTACTCCGGCCTGTACGGCGTGAAAACCGGCCACACGTCGGACGCGGGCTGGTGCGAGATCGCGGTCGCCCGGCGCGACGGCACCAGCGTCTACGCCGTCATCCTCGGGAGCCCGTCGCGCGCGCGGCGGAACGCCGACCTGGCGTCGCTCCTCGACTGGGGCTTCGACCGCTTCGCGCGGCTCGAGGTCGTGCAGGGCGGCAAGACGTACGCGACCGCGGCCGTCCCGTTCGCCGACGAGCCGCTGAAGCTCGTGGCGGAGAAGGACGCCGCCGCCACCGTGCTCGCGACGCGCCCGCTCGTCGAGACGGTCGTCGCCCCGAGGATGGTGGAGCTGCCCGTCCGGAAGGGCCAGAAGCTCGGCGAGGTGCGCGTGACGGAGGCGGGACGGCTCATCGCGAGGGTCCCGCTCGTGGCGGCGCGCGACGTGGGCGCCGCGAGTTTCGGTGCGAAGACCGGGTGGTACGCTGGGCAGGCCGTCGACGAGGCAGGCGACATGTTGAGCGCCGTCTTCGGATCCTTTCCGTGATCGTCACCGTCACCCTCAACGCCGCCATGGATCGCACGCTGCTCGTGCCGAGCTTCCAGCTCGGGCAGCGGCATCGCGCGAGCCGTGCGTTCGCGAGCGCGGGCGGCAAGGGCGTCAACGTGGCGCGGGCGCTCCGCCACCTCGGCGTGCCCGTCGTCTGCACCGGGCTTCTCGGCGGGCGGAACGGGTCGCAGATCGTGGACGACCTGACCGACGAGGGGATCCTGAACGACTTCGTGCGGATCGAGGGCGAGTCGCGCACCTCGGTCGCCGTGCTCGACCCGCTCTCGGAGCAGTACACCGAGATCAACGAGTGGGGCCCCGAGGTGCAGCCCGAGGAGCTCGACGCGCTCCGCGAGAAGCTCGCCTACCTGACGCAGGGCGCCGAGTTCGTCGTCTTCGCCGGCTCGCTCCCGCGCGGCGTCGCCTCCGACTTCTACGCCGAGTCGATCCGCGAGCTGAACCGCCGCCAGGTCCTCACCGTGCTCGACGCCGAGGGCGAGCCGCTGCGCCTCGGCACCCAGGCCGAGCCGCACCTCGTGACGCCGAACGTGGCCGAGGCCGAGTCGCTCGTCGGCCACGAGTTCAACGACGAGGACGACCTGGCCGCGGGGCTCGACGAGATCGCCGAGCTCGGCGCCCGGAACGTCCTCATCACGCTCGAGAACGGCTGCTACGCGCTCGTCCGCGACGACCGCGAGGCGCACCGGGTGCGCGGCGCCACGCCGCGGCTCGACGCGGTCTCGACGATCGGCGCGGGCGACACGCTGCTCGCCGGCTTCCTCGCAGGGCGCCTGAGCGGCAAGTCCGTGGAGGAGACGGTTCGGATGGCGGTCGCGTCGGGTGCAGCGTCGGTGCTCGAGGCCGGCCCGGGGCGCTTCGACCCGGAGGAGGCAACGAGGGTCGCGGGGCTCGTCTCGGTAGAGCGCCTCGCGCCCGTGACGCAAGACGCCTAGCGGCTTGCGTCTTGCGACGTTGATACGATCGACCCGTATGAGAGTGGTGGCGGAAACGCCCGATTGGACGCCCAGGCGAGTACTCGAGCGCCTGGGCTTTGTGCATTCAGGGACCGAACGAAAGGGGCGCTAGCGCGTGGAAGTCGAGATCGGACTCGGGAAGAAGGCACGGCAGGCGTACGGCTTCGACGACATCGCGATCGTCCCGACGCGGAGGACGCGCGACCCGGACGACGTGGACATCGGCTGGAAGCTCGACGAGCAGCTCCTCGAGCTCCCGCTCCTGGCCTCGGCCATGGACGGCGTCGTCTCCCCGCAGACCGCGATCGCGATCGGCAAGCTCGGCGGCCTCGGCGTGCTCAACCTCGAGGGGATCTTCACGCGCTACGCGAACGCCGACGACCAGCTCGAGCGCATCGCCAAGTTCTCGCCCGCCGAGGCGACCGCGGGCATGCAGGAGATCTACGCGAAGCCGATCGACCCCGACCTCATTGGGACGCGGGTTGCGGAGATCAAGGCGTCCGGCGTCCTCGTCGCCGCCGCGCTCACGCCGCAGCGCGTGCGCGAGTACTTCCCGCTCGCCCGTGACGCCGGCCTCGACATCCTCGTCATCCAGGGCACGGTCGTCTCGGCCGAGCACGTCTCGGCGAACGGCTCTGCGCTCAACCTGAAGGAGTTCATCGCGAGCCTCGACGTCCCGGTGATCGTGGGCGGCTGCGCCTCCTACCACGGCGCGCTCCACCTCATGCGCACCGGCGCGGCCGGGGTGCTTGTGGGAGTCGGTCCCGGCGCCGCCTGTACGACGCGCGGCGTCCTCGGCGTCGGCGTCCCGCAGGCCACGGCCATCGCGGATGCGGCCGCCGCACGTGCCCAGCACCTGCTCGACACCGGCGTCTACTGCAACGTGATCGCCGACGGCGGGATGCGCACCGGCGGCGACATCGCCAAGGCGGTCGCCTGCGGCGCGGACGCGGTGATGATCGGCTCGCCGCTCGCCCGCGCTTTCGACGCCCCCGGGCGCGGCTACCACTGGGGCATGGCCACCTTCCACCCGACGCTCCCGCGCGGGGCCCGCGTGAAGGTCGAGCTGATCGGCTCCCTGGAGGAGATCCTCGTCGGGCCGGCCCGCGAGAACGACGGGACGCTCAACCTCATGGGCGCCCTGCGCACCGCGATGGCCACGACGGGCTACGAGAACATCCACGAGTTCCAGCGCGCGGAGATCGCACTCGCGCCCGCCATCAAGACGGAGGGCAAGTCGCTCCAGCAGGCTCAGCGGATCGGGATGGGATAACGGGTTGGCCGAGACCGCCAACGTCGTCCCGCTTCCCGAGCCCGCACCCGAAGAGCGCCCGGTCCTGGTCGTCGACTGCGGCGGCCAGTACTCGCAGCTGATCGCGAGGCGCGTCCGCGAGGCGCGCGTCTACTCCGAGCTCGTCCCGTACACGATCACGCCCGAGGCCGCCGCTGCGCGCCGGCCTTTGGCACTCGTCCTCTCCGGCGGTCCGGCGTCGGTGTACTCCGAGGGGGCGCCCCACGTGGATCTCGGGCTCTTCGAGCTCGGCGTCCCGGTCCTCGGCATCTGCTACGGGATGCAGCTCATGGCACTCGACCTCGGCGGCGCCGTCGAGCACACGGGCCGGGCCGAGTACGGGCGCACCGACTTGACGGCCGAGCGGGAGAGCGCGCTCTTCGCCGACCTCCCGGAGGAGCAGGTCTGCTGGATGAGCCACGGCGACACCGTCACGGCGGCGCCTCCGGGCTCGCGGGTGGTTGCTGGCTCTCCGTCCACGCCGATCGCCGCCTTCGAGGATCCGAAGCGCGGGCTCTACGGCGTGCAGTTCCACCCCGAGGTCGTGCACACGCCGCACGGCCAGGACATCCTCAAGAACTTCCTCCTGCGCGTCGCCGACGCGCCGCCTGCGTGGACGGCCGCCGCGGTGATCGAGGAGGAGACCGCGCGGATCCGCGACCAGGTCGGCGGCGAGCGGCTGCTCTGCGCGCTCTCCGGCGGCGTGGACTCCGCGGTCGCCGCGCTCCTCGCGTACAAGGCGGTGGGCGAGCGGCTCACCTGCGTCTTCGTCGACCACGGCCTGCTTCGCAAGGACGAGGCCGAGCAGGTGGTCGAGACGTTCGCGAACCACTTCCACGTGCCGCTCGTCCACGTCGACGCGCGCGAGCGCTTCCTCACGCGGCTCGCCGGTGTCACGGATCCGGAGGAGAAGCGCCGCATCATCGGCGAGGAGTTCATCCGGCTCTTCGAGGAGGAGGCAAGCAAGCTCGGCGACGTGCGCTTCCTCGTCCAGGGGACGCTCTACTCGGACGTGATCGAGTCGGGCGGCTCTGGGTCGAGCGAGGGCGTCGCGGCGAAAATCAAGTCGCACCACAACGTCGGCGGGCTCCCCGAGGACATGGCGTTCGACCTCGTCGAGCCGCTGCGGATGCTCTTCAAGGACGAGGTGCGCCGCGTCGGCGAGGAGCTCGGGCTGCCCGAGGAGATGGTCTGGCGCCAGCCGTTCCCCGGCCCCGGCCTCGCGATCCGGATCATCGGCGACGTCACCGAGGAGCGGCTCGAGATCCTGCGCGAGGCGGACGCGGTCGTGCAGGAGGAGATCCGCCGCGCCGGCCTGGCCCGCGAGCTCTGGCAGTCGTTCGCCGTGCTCCCCGCGATCCGCTCGGTCGGCGTCCAGGGCGACGAGCGCACGTACGCGTACCCGATCGTCATCCGCGCGGTCACGTCCGACGACGCAATGACCGCCGACTGGGCGCGGCTCCCCTACGACGTGCTCGAGACGATCTCGAGCCGCGTGATCAACGAGATCCCCGGCGTGAACCGCGTGGCGCTCGACCTGAGCTCGAAGCCGCCGGCCACGATCGAGTGGGAGTAGTAACGCGGAGCACTCTCGCCTGTAGGCGTCCGCCGGCCGAGAAATTCCGGCGGCAGATCGAGGCCTGCTAGCTCGGCTTGGCAGGGACGAACCGCTTGACGAAGTCGAGCGCGGTCTGCGCGACCTCCTGCCAGCCGTGGTCGATGGTCAGCGAGTGGCCGCGGTTGGGCATCTTCTTGATCTCGGTGACGCTCGGGTTGCGCTTCTGGCGCTTGTAGGCGGCGTTGGCGATCGCCCAGGGAACCGTGTGGTCTTTCTCCCCGTCGAGGATCAGCAGCGGGCCCCGATCGGGGTTCGTCGTGTCGACCTTCGACTCGGTCCGGGGGTTGAGGTTGGCGTTGGCCATCTGGGCCAGGGCGATCCCCGACCCGGCCACGTGGTAGGTGTCGTAGAGGCGCTTCGCCTCGTCCTCATCGAGGGCGTTCGTCCAGCCGTACTTGAACTGGTCGAAGGTGAGCGTGATGGCGCGGCCTCGATACCGAGGGTTCACCAGGAAGGGTCCAACCCCTTTGAGCACTGAGAAGGGCAGCGGGAGGACGCCGCGAAATACGCCCGGGTCGATGGCAACCGTGGCTGCCGAGAGGCCACGGCCGGCGAGCATCTGGGCGAGCAATCCGCCGGTCGAGTGCCCCATCACGGCGGGCTTCTTGTCGAGCTCGCCGATCACGTCGGCCGTGTGGTCGGCAACCTGCTTAAGCGTCTTGTTGGCGAGGACGTCCGGGTTCGCCCGCGCCTCTTCAACCGTTTCCGGATCGTCTGGCCAGTCCGGCGTCAGCGGCGCGTAACCGGCCTGCTTGAAGAAGTCCGCCCAGTTGGCCCAGCTGCTCGGCAGCAGCCAGAGGCCGTGGATGAAGACGACCGGAGTGGTGCCGGAGGCGTTTGCCGCCTCGATCTCCCTGCTCTCCCGCTCCGAAATGGACGCCATGCCGAACTCCTCTCGGTCGCAGTGGAAGATCATCCGACCCTAGCGACCGACGACGAGTTCAGTCGGGTAATCGCAACTCTGTAGTGGCGCCCTAGATCCGCGAGTAGGCGATCGTCCAGCGCGGCTCCCACGCCTGCTCGTCGCAGGAGCCGTCCCAGAGCCAGTCGAAGCCGCGCGGCGAGACGTTCTCGAAGCGCATGCGGAAGTGCATCGGCGCGCCGTCCACGTCGCGCTCGTGGCGGAGCGTCATCACGCCCTCGTCGTCGAGGCCGCCGACCAGGTCGATGTAGCCGCCCGTCGAGTCCACCCAGGTCTGGCGCCAGAGGTCGGCGTCCGGGTCGAAGACGCTCACGCTGAGCCCGGCCATGGCCTCGGGCGCGTGGGCGGTGAAGCGCTCGAGGACGACGCGGCCGTCGAAGGTCTTCGAGATCGAGTTCGAGCCGACGCCGCCATCGGCCCACTCGGCCCGCCACTCGCCCAGCCAGAAGTCGAAGTCCGCAGCACTTCCCACTCCCTCGGATGTACCAGCCGAGCGCGGCGTCGCCGCGTTCGGCTTCGTGATGGGCTCAGTCCGGGGGAGCTTCGTCGGCGGCCTCTTCGGCCTCCTCGCCGTGCTCGACGATGTCGCCCTCCCGGAACAGCACCTTCTCGAGGGCGGCGCGCCACTTCGGCGTGCGCCGTGCCAGGAACTCGAGGTCCATCGAGAAGTGCTTGAACTCCTCCTGCTGGGCGTTCTCCATGATCGCCTTCGCCTCGGCGTCCTTCTCGACCGCGATGCGCTGCTCGTACCACCCGATCGCCTCGGCCTCCTCCTGGAGCGACGCGACGAGGCGCGCGAACGTCCGGGTCTTCTCCGGCAGCTCCTCGGGCGGCTCGTGGTACTGGTCGAACGGCATGGGCCGCTCTTACCCCGGCGTCGAGAGATCAACCGGCGGATAGAGCGCCCGGATCTCGTCGATGTAGCCAGCCAGGCGCTCGGCCAGCTCGGGGCTCTCGAGCTCGACCACGTTCTCGGCGTTCGACTCGCCCGAGCGCGACAGGTTGTAACTGCCGCAGAACACGGTGTCGTCGCAGACCGTGACCTTCGCGTGCATGAAGTCGTGCAGGCCGCCCTCCGGCCGCCACGCCTGCGAGCGCTTCCCCGTGAAGTCGTGGTTCAGCGCCATCTGGAGGAGCGGGAGCTTCCAGAAGATGTTGCCGTTGCGCGTCCATTCGAAGACGACGCCGTGCATCTGCGTTTGGTCGACGAGGCCCGCGAGGTCGATGCGCTTCTCCGAGGAGACCTGCGCGAGCGCGCCAAGCACCGGGCCCGTCGTGATCACGGGCGAGGCGATCCGGATGCGGCGCTTCGCGCGGACGATGGCGCGCGCGACCCGGGCGGAGAGATCCTCGCCGTGGCCCGGCGTGAACCAGACCCGCACGGGCGTGTGGTCCACGCTGATCGTGTGCGGCTCGACGAAGCCGCTCCGCTCCACGTCGCCGGTCGTCCAGAGCTGCTCGAAGTCCTCCGTGTACGCGGCCCCGACCTCGGGCGAATCGAGGATCACGATCACGTTCTCCTGCCGGTGGAACGAGTCGTCAGTCCAGTTCATAGAACCCGTCCAAACCGCATCGCCGTCGCGGACGACGTACTTGTGGTGCATGAGGTCGGGCACGCCCGCGATCGGCTTGTGCTCGACTCCGAGCGTCGCGATCAGCTTCGCGTCCGGCTCGGGCGGGGGCGGAACCGGGATCGGGTTGCGGTGGCCGACGTCGTACATGATCCGGACCGCGACGCCGCGCCCGAGGGCGTCGCGAATCGCCCCGCCGACGATCTCGGCCGGCTTACCCACGAGGTTGAAGTCGTAGTGCGCGAGGTCCAGCGAGCGCTCCGCCGCGCCCAGGAAGTCCGCGACGACGGTCGCGATCTCCTCTGCCGACTGGCCTCCGTCCTTGAGCGTCCGGACGTCGATCACATGACGACCTTGAACCCGCGCAGCTTCTCGGGCTGCTCCTCGAAGACCTCCGCGCGCTCGACCTCCGCGTCCGGCGGGCCCTCCTCGAACACCGCGGCGGCCTGGCCGACCGACTCCTCGTTTCCCTCGAACACGGCCTCGACCGTCCCGTCGTCGTTGTTCCGCACCCAGCCGGAAACGCCGTGCTGTTCGGCCGCCCACCGCGCGGTCTCGCGGAAGAACACGCCCTGCACCTTGCCGTGGACGACGATGCGGCGGCGAATCACGCCGGAACCTTAGGCTAACCGGCGCGTGCCCCCCGACATCTCCACACCCGACGGACTGGCGCGGGCGGTCCGGCGGAACACGGTGCTCCTCGCCTCCACCACCGCGGTCACGTCGGCGACCCTCCAGCTCGTTGCGGCGCTCTCGAGCTCGACCTTCGTGCTCGCGACGGGCGTCGAGGGACTCCTGGGGCTAGGGCCCGCGATCTTTCTCTCGACCGCAGCGCTCACCGCCGTTCCCGCCGGGCGGTTCATGGACCGCGGCGGCCGCGTCCCGGTCCTCGCGGCGGGCTACCTCCTGGGCATGGTGGGCGGTGTCGTCACCGCACTCGGGGGCCGCGCGTCCTCGGGCGCCGGCGTCGTCCTCGGATTCGTGCTGATCGGCGCTTCGAGCGGGATCGCGCTGCTCGGGCGCGCCGCCGCCGGCGACATGCACCCGCCCGAGCGCCGGGCGCGCGGTATCGCGGTCGTCCTCTTCGGCGCGGTGTTCGGGGCGATCCTCGGCCCGCTCGTCTTTGGGCCGCTCTTCGCCGGCAAGGACCTGACGACGTCGACCGTCGCGGCGCCCTGGCTCGTCGCGGCCGGCTTCATGGCGATCGGCCTCGTGCTCGTGCTCTTCGTCCGGCCCGACCCGAAGCGGATCGCCGAGCAGATCGCGCCGGACGGGAGCGGCCCTGCACCTCCGGCCGCGCCGCTCAGCGAGATCCTGCGCCGCCCCGGCGTCGTCCCGGCGCTCATCGCGGCGCAGGCGAGCTTCGGCGTCATGGTCTCGGTGATGAACCTGACCGGATATGCCGTGACGCACGAGCACCATCACCCGCAGTCGTCCGTCTTCCCGATCATCGGCGCACACGTGCTCGGGATGTACGCCCTGGTGCTCGTCGTCGGCCGGCTCGTCGACCGGTTCGGCGGAATCGCGCTCGTGGGCGGGCTCGTCCTCGAGGGGGTGTCGGCGCTCGGGCTCGCCTGGGCCGAGAGCGTCTGGGCGACCGCCGCACTCCTGTTCGGTCTCGGGCTCGGCTGGAGCCTCTCGTTCGTGGCCGCGACGACCGCGCTCGTGAACCGCGCCGCGCCGGCCGAGCGCGGGCGGCTGCTCGGCTTCAACGACCTCACGGCGGGCCTGCTCGGTGCGAGCCTCGCGCTGATCGGCGGCTACGCGCTCCAGGCGCTCGGCGTCGCGGCGCTCGCCGCCGGCGCGGTGGTGCTCACGGTCGTCCCGGCCATCACGATCGCCGGCCTGGCGCCGTGGCGGCCGCAGCCCGCGGAGCCGTAAGATCACGTTCATGGACGAGACCACCGTTCGCGACCGTGCGGCAGCCCACGGACAGGCCGTGGTCGACCGCGACTTCGGCAAGGCCGGCGGCGACCTGACGGGCGAGGCCGAGGCGCAGGCCCCGGACGTGATGAAGCAGCTCCCACGGCCGACCACCTCCGCCGAGGTGGTAGGCGTGGAAACGCGCGACGACGAGATCGTGTGCCTCATCCGCTACGGCGGCGAGGACTCCGAGACGACGGTCGCGTCCACCTGGCGCAACGTGGACGGCACGCCCAGGATCGTCGAGCTCGTCGTCGCGGACTGAGCCATGGGAGTAACGGTCCGGCCGGTCTCCAAGGCCGACCGGGCCTGGCTCGAGCCCGCCATCCGTGCCGCCTGGGGCTCCGACCGCTCGGTCAGCCGCGGCCGCCTCACGGAGCCGGTCTCGACGCTCCCGGGCTTCGCGGCCGAGCTCGACGGGGGGCCCGCCGGCTATGCGCTCGTCCGCATCGACGGCGACGAGCTCGAGGTCGCCGCCTTCGAGGCGCTCGTCGAGGGTCGCGGCGTCGGCACCGCGCTCCTCGATGCCGTGGAGGCGCACACGGCCGAGCTCCGCCTCCGGCGCGCGTGGCTCGTCACGACGAACGACAACCTGCGGGCGATCGGCTTCTATCAGCGGCGCGGCTGGGGCTGGGTGGCGTTTCACCCGGACGCCGTGACCGAGGGGCGCCGGCTCAAGCCCGAGATCTCGGAGGTCGGCGCGAACGGCATCGAGATCCGCCACGAGCTCGAGTTCGAATGGCGCCCAGAGGGGCTCTAGCAGCGTGACTCCTGCTACCATCGCACCCGTTGGCGGGTGCCCGTAACCCCGCCTCTTTCTGTGATGAAGACCTGGACTGCGAAAGCAACCGACGTCGAGCGCCGCTGGTACGTCGTGGACGCCGAGGGCGAGACCCTGGGCCGTCTTGCGACGCGCATCGCGGACACGCTCCGCGGCAAGCAGAAGCCGACCTACACGCCGCACGTGGACACGGGCGACTTCGTCGTCGTCGTGAACGCGGAGAAGATCGGCGTGACCGGCCAGAAGCTCGACCAGAAGCGCTACTACCGCCATTCGGGCTACCCGGGCGGCATCCGCTCGCGAACGCTGCGAGAGCAGCTCGAGCGCCGGCCGACGGAGGTCATCCGCACGGCGGTCAAGGGCATGCTCCCGAGGAACAAGCTGGCGCGGCGCCAGATCACGAAGCTCAAGGTTTACGCAGGCCCGAACCACCCGCACGAGGCCCAGAACCCGCAGCCGCTGCGGATGGATACGAAGGCATGAGCGACCTCGCGCAGTACCGCGGCACCGGCAAGCGGAAGACCTCCGTGGCCCGCGTGATCCTCCGCCCCGGCGACGGGACCTGGTGGATCAACGGGCGCTCGCTCGAGGAGTACTTCCCGAGCGCGACGCAGCGGATGGTCGCGACTGCCCCGCTCCGCACGGCCGGCGTCGAGGGCACGTTCGACATCCGCGCGCGGATCCACGGCGGCGGCGTCTCCGGCCAGGCCGGCGCGCTGCGCCACGGCCTGGCGCGCGCGCTCGTCGAGGCCGACCCCGAGTACCGCCCGTCGCTCAAGCGCGAGGGCTTCCTCACGCGCGACGCCCGCATCGTGGAGCGCAAGAAGGCCGGCCTCCACAAGGCCCGCAAGGCGCCGCAGTACTCGAAGCGCTAGTTCGCCGCCGCAAATCCGGCGCGCAGCTCGGGCCATGACGATTTGCGGCGGGTGAAAGCCTTCTGGAGAGCGCCGGGCGAAGCCCGCCGCTCGTGACGCTTCCGGCGCAGATCGGCACGAAGTTGTGACAGAGCGTCACAGACTCGTCACGAATTCCGCGGTAGTGTCGAAAGCGGGGGAAGCGGGGCCGAAGGCCCCCGGGGGCAAGCTAGACGCGTGAAACGGTCGCCATCGGTAGCGTGCCCGCGTGGCCGGGCGCACCTACTTCGGCACCGACGGCGTGCGGGGGATTCCCGGCGCCGATCTGACCGACTCGCTCGTGCGGCGGCTCGGCGAGGCCTTCGCGCGCTGGAGCGGCGGCTGCCCCGTGCTCGTCGGCCGCGACACGCGCGCCTCCGGGCCCGCGCTCCAAGCCGCGCTCGCCGACGGGCTCGCCGCCGGCGGCTCGGACGTCCGCGTCGGCGGCGTGCTGCCGACCCCGGCCGTCGCGCTTCTCGCCGACGGCTGCGGCGCCGTCGTGTCCGCGAGCCACAACCCGGCCGAGTACAACGGCGTCAAGCTCTTCGACCGCGGCGGGCGCAAGCTCTCCGACGCGGAGGAGGAGGCGATCGAGGCGATCCTCGCCGATCTGCCCGAGCCCGTCGCGTCGGTCGTGCCGGCCGAGGAGGACGGCCTGGCCGAGCGCTACGCCGACCTCGTGACCGCGCGCTTCGGCGGTCCGCTCGACGGCCTCCACATCGCCTGCGACTGCGCGAACGGCGCGTTCTCCGGGCTCGCGCCGGGCGTGCTCGAGCGCCTCGGAGCCGAAGTTACGGCCATCGCGGACGAGCCGGACGGCGAGAACATCAACGCGGGCTGCGGCGCGACCGACCTCGCGCTCCTCGCGCGCACCGTCGTCGAGGGCGACTTCGACCTCGGCGTCGCGTTCGACGGCGACGGCGACCGGATGCTCGCGGTGGACGCGGCCGGCGAGACGATGGACGGGGACGCGATCCTCGCCGTGCTCGCGCTGCACCTCGGCGTCGATCTCGTCGTCGTCACCGTCATGACGAACCTCGGGTTCCACCGCCTCATGGAGGAACGCGGGATCCGCGTCGTCACGACCGACGTGGGCGACCGCTACGTCCTGGAGGCCCTGCACCGCGAGGGCGGCGTCCTCGGCGGCGAGCAGTCGGGGCACGTCGTCTACCTCGACGGGCACGTCGGGGGCGACGGTCTCGTGGCGGCGCTCCTGCTCGCCCGGGCGGTCACCGAGTCTGGGAAGACCCTCGCCGAGCTGGCCTCCGTCATGCCCAGATTTCCCCAGGCGATCGAGAACGTGCCGGTGCGCTCGAAGGCGCTCTCAGACGCGATTCTGGCCGAGGTCGAGCGCCTGAACGCCGAGCTCGAGGGCCGCGGCCGCGTGCTCGTGCGGCCCTCCGGAACGGAGCCGGTCGTGCGGGTGCTTGCGGAGGCCGAATCGCGGGAGAAAGCCCTCCACGCATCTGCTACGATCGGCGCCCTAGTGCGCCGCGAGCTCGGGTAAGCCCGGGCTCGTGGTGTTTTCGCACCAGGTATCGCAGTCAGGGGCGCGAAGGGAGGCACCTACCGTGTGCGGGATCATCGGCTACGTCGGATCGAGGCAGGCGAAGGACCTCCTTCTCGGCGGCCTCGAGCGCCTCGAGTACCGCGGCTATGACTCGGCCGGTCTCGGCCTCCTCGAGGACGGGCGGCTCGAGTTCGTCCGCGCCGTCGGCCCGCTCGCGACCCTGAAGGAGCTCGTCGAGCCGATCGACTTCGGCGCGACGACCGGCGTTGGGCACACGCGCTGGGCGACGCACGGCCGCGTCTCCGAGCAGAACGCGCACCCGATCACCGGCTGCCGCACCGATGAGGTCGCCGTCGTCGTGAACGGGATCGTCGAGAACTTCCGGGACCTCCAGGAGAGCCTCCTCGCCGAGGGCCACACGTTCGCCTCCGAGACCGATACGGAGGTCGTCACCCACCTGATCGAGCGCCACTACGGCGGCGACCTGGTTCAGACCGTCGCCGAGGTGTACCGGCAGCTCGAGGGGCACTTCGCGCTCGTCGTCATCCACCGCGAGCACCCCGGCATGCTCGTCGGCGCGCGGCTTCAGTGCCCGCTCGTCGTCGGCGTCGGGGACGAGGAGATGTTCCTCGCGTCGTCCATCGCCGCGTTCCACAGCGAGACGCAGCGGATGCAGCTCATCGAGGACGGCGAGGTCGTGGCGATCACCGCGGACGGCTCGCGCTTCGTCGCGACCGACGGCGAGGTGCGCGAGCGCGACGTGATCGAGATCGACTGGGACGACGAGTCGGCCGAGCGCCACGGCTTCGAGTCGTTCATGCTCAAGGAGATCTACGAGCAGCCCGTCGCGGTGGAGAGGACGATCGCCGCGCACCTCGACGGCGGGAAGCTCGACCTGCCGGAGCTCGGCACGGACGAGGAGCTCGCCGGCGTCCGGCGCATCCTCATCCTCGCGTGTGGCACGGCCTACCACGCGGGCGTCGTCGGGCGCTACGCGATCGAGGAGTGGGCGCGCGTCCAGGCCGACTTCGACGTCGCGAGCGAATGGCGCTACCGCAGCCCGGTGATCGAGGAGGGGACGCTCGTCATCGGCATCACGCAGTCCGGCGAGACGCGCGACACGGTGCACGCGATGCGCCTCGCGCGCGAGCTCGGCGCGCGCACGCTTGCGATCACGAACCAGCAGGGCACGCAGATCACGCGCGAGGTGGACGCCGTCCTCTACACGCGCGCCGGCATCGAGGTCGGCGTCGCGGCGACGAAGACGTTCACCGCGCAGGTGACGCTGCTCTTCCTCGTCGCCCTCCGGATCGCCGAGGCCCGCTCGACGCTCGCGCCCGAGGAGATCGGCTCCCTCGTCGACGAGCTGCGCGGCCTGCCCGCGAAGCTCGACACGTTCCTCGAGGGCCGACACCCGATCGAGGAGATCGCGCGCCGCCACTACGACGAGGACTTCTTCCTCTACCTCGGCCGCCACGTCGGGCTCCCGGTCTGTCTCGAGGGCGCGCTCAAGCTGAAGGAGATCTCCTACATCCCCACCGAGGCCTACTCGGCCGGGGAGATGAAGCACGGGCCGATCGCGCTTCTCGCCGAAGACACCCCGGTGGTGGTCGTCGCGACCGACTCGCACGTCTACGACAAGATCGTGTCGAACATCCAGGAGGTTCGGGCGCGCGGCGCGTCCGTGATCGCGATCGCGACCGACGGCAACGAGGACATCCAGCACCACGCGGACGACGTGATCTACGTGCCGCGCACGCACCCGTTCCTCCAGGCGCCGCTCGCGACTTTGCCGCTCCAGCTCCTCGCCTACCGCATCGCGCGGATCCGCGGCCTGAACGTGGACCAGCCGCGCAACCTGGCGAAGACGGTCACGGTCGAGTAACACACGCCCTCGGGCGCGTGCCACACTTCGAGGCCGTGAGGCTTCGGGTTCGTCTGATCGTGGCCGGGACGCTCCTGGCCGCCATTGCCGCCACGGTGCTGCCGGCGGTCTTTCCGTCGCTCCACGTCGCCTACCGGGAGCCGGGCCTGCGCGTCGCGCTCGAGGGCGCCGCCTCGCTCATGGCGGCGACCGCCGCGTACATCGCGATCGGCCGGTTCCTCCGTGCGCGGAGCCTCGCGCCCCTCGTCCTTGGCGTCGCGCTGACCTTCCTCGCGGCCGCGACGTTCGCGCTCGCCGTGCTCGTAGCCGTGACCCCCGCGTGGGACCAGGCGCTCGTCCTCGTCGTCACCGGGAACCTCCTCGGCGGCGTCGGGCTCGCGATCGCCGCGTTCGTGCCCGACCGCCCCGTCAAGCGGCCCGGCCGCTCGATGGGGATCCTCGTCGGTACGGGGCTGGCGCTCGGCGTCGTCGTCGCCATTGCCTTCGTCGCTGTCGCCTGGGACGGCGCCCACGCCGCGCTTCGCGAGGCCGAGGCGACGGGGTCCAACCACTCCGACCACGTTGCCGGGCTGCTCGCCTTCCAGCTGGTCACCCTCGCCGCGTTCGCGGCCGCCGCGTTCGGCTTCGGCCGAAACGCGCTTCGGACGGGAGACGAGTTCCTGGGGTGGCTCGCGCTCGCAACGACGCTCGGAGCGTTCTCGCGTCTGAACGTCGTCCTCTTCCCGGCCGCCGGCACGCACTTCATCCACACGGCCGACGTCTTCCGCGTCCTCTTCTACGTCGTCCTCCTGATCGCCGCCGCGCGGGAGGTGCAGGGCTACTGGAAGACGCTCGCGGACACCGCCGTGCTCGAGGAGCGCCGCCGCATCGCCCGCGACATCCACGACGGCCTCGCGCAGGAGCTGGCCTTCATCTCGCGCCGCGCGAAACGGCTTGTCGGCCGGCCCGATCGCGAGGGCGCCGAGCAGATCGCCGCCGCCGCCGAGCGCGCGCTCACCGAGTCGCGCCGCGCCATCGCCGCGCTGACCAGACCGCTCGACGAGCCGCTCGACGAGGTGCTCGCGCAGGCGGTGGAGGAGGTCGCGCAGCGGACGGGCGCACGGCTCGAGCTCGAGCTGGAGCCGGGGATCGAGATCGAGGGCCCCGAGCGCGAGGCGCTCGTGCGGATCGCCTGCGAGGCGGTCGCGAACGCGGCGCGCCACGCCCACGCGAACGTCGTGCGGCTCGAGCTCGCGAACGGCGACCGCGTGCGGCTCCGCGTCGTGGACGACGGCGTCGGGTTCGACATCGCGGACGCGCCGGAGAGCGGGGGAGGCTTCGGCCTGGAGAGCATGCGCGGCCGGGCGGCGGCGCTCGGCGCGGACTTCCGGCTCCGCTCGGAGGTCGGCGCGGGGACCACCGTGGAGGTGGAGCTAGCGTGAGCGAGCCGATCGCGGTCTTGATCGCCGACGACCACGCGCCGACGCGCGCCGACGTGCGAGGGATCCTCGCCGAAGACGGGCGCTTCGCCGTCCGCGCCGAGGCGGCCGACGCGGCCGGCGCGGTCGCCGCCGCGCTCGAGGCGCGCCCGGACGTCTGCCTGCTCGACGTTCGCATGCCGGGCGGCGGCGTGGGCGCGGCCTGGGAGATCAGCGCCCGGCTGCCGGACACGAAGATCGTCATGCTCACCGTCTCCCGCGACGACGCCGACCTCTTCGCCGCGCTGCGCGCCGGGGCGTCCGGCTACCTGCTCAAGGACATCGACCCCGACCGGCTGCCCGACGCGCTCGCCTCCGTCGTCGCCGGCGAGGGCGCCCTTCCCGGGAGCCTCGTCGCCCGGCTCGTGAACGAGTTCCGCGACCGCGGGCCGAGGCGGCGCGCCGTGCTCTCGCCCTCACCGGGAGAGCCGCTCACGAGCCGCGAGTGGCAGGTGCTCGAGCTCATGCGCGACGGGCTCACGACCGCGCAGATCGCCGACCGGCTCGTCATCTCGCGCGCAACGGTGCGGAGCCACGTGGCCGGGATCCTGCGCAAGCTGCGCGTGCCGGACCGCGAGGCCGCGCTCGAGCTCTTCCGCAGCCAGAGCTAGTCGCCGAGGTCGCGCCGCAGGCGCTTCGTCCGGCCGCGGCGCTTCTTCGACTCGAGGCGTCGCTCTCTCGACGCCTTTGTGGGCTTGGTCGGGCTTCGAGGGCGTTGCCGGCGCAGCGCCTTTGCGATGGCCGCCGCCAGCCGCTCGAGCGCGAGCTCGCGGTTCCGCGACTGGCTGCGCTCGTCCTGGGCCACGGCGCGCACGACCGGCCCGAGCTTGTCGACCAGCCGCCGCTTCTGCGCCTCCGAGAGCGTCTCGGACGCCTCGACGTCGAAGAGGGCCTCCACGCGCGTCTCCGTCTTGTTCGCGTGCTGCCCGCCCGGCCCGCTCGACCGCGACGTGCGCAGCTCGACCTCCCCGAGCGGGAGGTCGAGCGTGCGTGTGATTCTCAGCGGCTCCGGCGCCATGCCCGCACACTACGGCGCGGAGATCTTGATCGTCCCCTTCCCGATCACCTCGGTGAACTCGTCCTGGCGGAGCGTGACCGCGATCGCCCAGTCGCCCGGGATCGCGAAGCTCGCGCCCTTCACCTCGTAGTCGGTCTCGCCGGGCTTCGCCGCCGTCTGCTCCACCGTGAGCTTCTGCGGCGGGATCGACTTCGACGGGAGCGAGGCCGTCATCGTGAGCTCGGCGACCTTCGGCCCGTGCGCCTCGATCGCGATGTCGTTCGAGCCCGCCTTGCCAGGGCGTGAACGTGACGATCACGTGGTACGGGTCGACGATGATCGACGCCACGTTCGTCGCGCCGGTCGCGGACTCCGCGCTCGCCTTCGCGGGCGGCTCCGACACCAGCACGGCGGTCACGGCGAGGACGGTGGCCATGATCGCGAGCTCGACGCCGACGAGCCGCAGGAAGCGGCGCCGCTCGGCGACCGAGGCGATCCCCGCCTTCAGGGCCGGGACGGAGAACTTGTTGTTGAACGCGCCGAGTGCGAGCAGGGGCAGGACGAGCGCGACCTTGACGACGAGGAGCTGCCCGTAGGTCGTCTCCCAGAGCGCGTTCCAGGTGCGCACCTGGAGGTACCCGTTGATCGTCCCTGCGACGAGGAGCAGCGCCACGGAGCCGACCGCGGCCGTCGAGAAGCGCGGCACGCAGCGGGAGGCGAGCGGCCACCGGCCCTCGCCCGCCATGAGGAGCGCCATGACGATGAACGCGAGGCCGCCGACCCAGATCGACGCGGCCAGCACGTGTGCGACGTCGAGGACGAACGCGCCCGTGCCGCTCACGCTTGCGTGCCCGCCGAGCGCCGGCATGAGGAGCAGCGCCGCGGCCGGGACGACCGCCGCCTCCTCGAGCCCGCGGTCCCGCTCCGGCAGGCCGCGCACGATGAGGGCGTAGACGCAGAGGACGGCGGCGAGGATCGTGCGGGCGACGATGACGTGGCCGAAGCGCGTGCCAAGGACGTCGCTCGTCAGGTTCCACGAGATGCCGTCGCGAAGGCCGAGGCCCGCGCCGGCCGCGCCCTCGACGACGAGCACGAGCGGCCCGAGCAGCGCGAGGAGCCCCGCGGCGCCCGCGTCCACGGCCCAGAGGCGCCGGCGGAGCGCGGGGTTCGCGTCCTTCAGGAAGACGAGCAGGGCGACGACGCCGCCGATCGCGAGGATGAGCGACGCGAAGCCGAGGAACCGGATCACGTCGAACGTGACCGTGACCGTCTTCGGCGAGCCCGCTCCGAGCACCTCGCTCGCGATCCCGCCTGGCGCGGCGCCGGGCGCGCCGATGTGGAACACGAACGATCCCTGGACGGGATGCGAGTCGGCGGAGACGACGCGCCAGGCGACCGTGTACGTGCCGTTCGGCAGGCCGCCCTTGAGCGGCACCGAGACCTCGGACGAGGCGGGGTGGTTCAGCTCGCCGGTGTCCACGCGCTTCGCGTTCGAGTCGTAGACCTTGACCGCGCCGGGCCCGGCCTCGACCGCCTCGCTGTACTTGATCCCGACCGCGCGCGGCTCGGTCGGCACGATCTTGTCGTTCGGCGGGTCGGTCGAGACGACGGTGGCGTGCGCCCATGCGCTGGACGCCGTGGCGAGCGCGGCCGCCACGATCGCGATTGCCGTGGCCGACCGCCTCACCGCTCCCTTCCGAAGCGGGTTCCTGGACACTCGGGTCTCCTTTCGCAGCGTTCGGCGCGCCGGTTTTCCGGCGCTCCCGTCAGAACGCGCGAAGGGCAGGCGGCCCGCGCTCGGCGGAGCAGAGGGCGAGCGGTGCGGGCCGGAGCGGCGCGAACGCCGTGAAGCCGATCGTGCGCGGGGCGCGCAGCCGCGCCGGGCGGAACGCGGAGGAGCGGCCGAGGCGCGCCGCGCCGTGTGTCAGCGCCTGCGCGAGCGCGTAGAGGCCGAGCGCGAGCGGGACCTGGAGGACGAGGCCGATGAGGAGCGCCGGGCCGAAGGCCGAGCCTTCGCCGAGGACGCTTCCGAGCTGCTCCTGCGCGAGGAAGCCGACGGGCGGGAGGAGCGCGAAGATCCACAGGGGCGTCGCGGCCGCGCGGCCGGTGCGGAAGCTCGCGAGGGCGCCGGCGCCGAGCACCGCAAGCGCCACGGCG
This sequence comes from uncultured Actinomycetes bacterium, assembly GCA_963720515.1. GTDB lineage: Bacteria > Actinomycetota > Thermoleophilia > Gaiellales > Gaiellaceae. The sequence goes on from OY970397.1 coordinate 2,596,902, forward strand.
CCGCCCGCCGCCGCGCAGACGAGCCAGTGGCTCGAGCCGCCCGCCACGTGGTGGTGGTGCGCGCCCGCGCCTGCGACGAGCCGATGGGCGAACGCGTGCGCGGCGTACCCGCCCGCCGCCGTCAGGGGCACCGAGAGAAGCCAGGCAAGCCGCCCGTGCGCCATTGCACGCCCATGGTAGGAGACGCCACGAGGCGCGGCAACGCGGCCCGCGTAGACTCGACCGCGATGCGCGCCGTGCTCCTCGACGTCGACGGCGTCCTCCAGGTCTCGGGCCGCGCGGTTCCGGACGCCCCGGAGGCCGTTCTGGCGCTCCGCGAGGCCGGTCATCCCGTCCGCTTCGTCACGAACAACACGGTGCGCGCGCGGGCCGTGCTCGCCTCCGACCTGCGCGCCCTCGGGTTCGAGCTGGCCGAGGAGGAGCTCGAGACCGTGCCCGTCGCGGCCGCGCACTTCCTGGCCGGGTCGCGCGTGCTCCCGCTCACGATGCGCGCCATCCACGCGGATCTGGCCGAGTCGGTGGAGCTGGTCGAGGAAGGCGCCGACGTCGTGCTGGTCGGGGGTGCGGACGAGACGGACGAGAACCTCGAGGCCTTCGGGTGGGACCGGCTCGAGGCCGCGTTCGCCGAGCTCGAGCGCGGCGCACGGCTGGTGGCCCTCCACCGCAACCGCTGGTGGCAGACTGCGTCGGGCCCGCGCATGGACTCCGCGCTCGTCGTGGCCGGGCTCGAGGAGGTCTCAGGCGTGCGGGCCGAGCTCGTGGGCAAGCCGAGCCCGGCGCTCCTCCAGGGCGCGCTCGACTCGATCGGCGGGGCGACGAACGGCGCCACGATGGTCGGCGACGACGTGGAGGCCGACATCGGCGCGGCGAAGCGGATCGGCGTCGAGGCCGTTCTGGTGCGCACCGGCAAGTTCCGGCCGGACACCCTCGCCGCGGCCGACCCGCAGCCGGACGCCGTCCTCGACTCGGTTGCGGACGTGCCAGACTTCGTCGCCGGGCGATGAGGATCGGCGTCGACCTGATCGAGATCGGGCGGATCGAGCGGGCGCTCCGCCGCACGGGCTTCCGCGAGCGCGTCTTCACGGACGCCGAGCGCGAGTACTGCGACTCCCGGCCGAATCCCGCGCAGCACTACGCCGCCCGGTTCGCCGGCAAGGAGGCGATCGGCAAGGCGCTCGGCTGCGGCGTCAACTTCACCTGGCGCGAGATCGAGATCGCCGGGCGGCCGAAGCCGGGCGTGCGGCTCTCCGGCTGGACGAAGGCGTGGGGCGAGCGCGTCAACGCCGGCGCGATCGACCTCTCCATGACGCACTCGAAGGAGCTCGCGGCGGCGATCGCCGTCGTGGCCGATCCGTGACCGAGCTGGAGCCGCTCTACACCGCGGCGGAGATGCGCGCCGCCGAGGAGGCGTATCCGGGCCCGTCGTTCGACCTCATGTGGAAGGCGGGGGTCGCGGTCGCGGAGGAGGCCGCCGCGCGGTTCCCGGACGCCGCGCACTTCTGCGCCTGGTGCGGCACGGGCGCGAACGGCGGCGACGGCATCGTGGCGGCGCAGGCCCTCAGGGGCGCCGGGCGCCACGCAACGGTGTACCTCACGGGGCCGGAGGAGAAGGTCGCGGGCGACGCGGCCGAGGCGCTGCGCCGCGCGAAGGAGGGCGGCGTGCTCGTGGTCGACGTGGCGACCGAGGCCGACGTCGTGATCGACGCACTCCTCGGCACCGGGCTCTCGGGGGCGCCGCGGCGCGAGACGGCGACGCTGATCGAGCAACTCGACCGGCTCCAGGTTCCGATCGTCTCCGTGGACGTGCCGTCCGGCGTCGACGCGTCCACCGGCCGGACGCGGGGCGCCGCCGTGCAGGCCACGCTCACCGTCACGTTCCACGGGCGGAAGGTGGGGCACGCGATCGCACCCGGGCTCCATCGCGCGGGCGAGGTCGTCGTCGCGGACATCGGGCTGGAGCACGGAGAGACGCGGAACCGGCTCGTGACCGAGGAGATCCTGGCCGCGGTCCCGCGCCGCGGGCCGACGGACACCAAGTACAGCGCCGGGTTCGTCGTCGTGGTGGGCGGCTCGACCGGGCTCACCGGCGCGCCGTTCCTGTCGTCCGAGGCCGCCATGCGCGCGGGCGCCGGCTACGTGCGCGCCTGCGTTCCCGAGGCGGCGGCGACCGTGCTCGCGCAGCGCTTCGTCGAGGTGACGCTCTCTCCGCAGCCGTGCGACGACGAGGGCCGGCTCGTGGAGGAGGCGGCGGCGGGGATCCTGAAGGCGGCCGAGCGGGCCGACGCGGTCGCGATCGGGCCCGGGCTCGGACGGAGCGACGGCGTGCGCGCGCTCGTCCGCGAGCTGCTCGACCGGATCGAGCTGCCGGTGGTCGTGGACGCGGACGGCCTCTGGGCGCTCGCCGGGCACCTCGAATGGGTGTTCTCGCGCGACGCGCCGACCGTGCTGACGCCGCACTCCGGCGAGCTCGGGCGGCTCCTCGACCGCGACTCGGCCTGGGTGGACGCGAACCGGCTCGAGGCCGTGTCCGGCGCGGCCGACGACGCGGGCGCGGTCGTGCTGCTCAAGGGCGCGGACACGCTCGTCGCCGCCCCCGGCCGCGGCACCCTCGTCAGCGGCCTCGGAACCCCGGGCCTCGCGAGCGCGGGCACGGGCGACGTCCTCACCGGGATCCTCTCGGCGTTCCTCGCCAAGGGCATGGATCCGCAGAAGGCGGCCGTGGCCGCGGCGGCGGCGAGCGGCGTCGCGGCGCGCGAGGCGGCGGAGCGGCACGGCTTCGCGGGGCTCGTCGCGCGCGACGTGATCGAGGCGCTCTCGCCGGTCCTGTCGCGCTAGCGGCGACAATCCGGGCCATGCCCCGCCGCTCGGAGGTGACGATCGATCTCGGCGCGCTCGCGCGGAACGTCGCGCGGGTGCGCGAGGCTGCCGCGCCCGCGGAGGTCTGGGCCGTGGTGAAGGCCGACGCGTACGGCCACGGCGCGCTCGACTGCGCGCGCGCCGCGCTCGACGCCGGGGGGGCCGCGCTCTGCGTGGCGACGCCGCAGGAGGGCGCCGCGCTGCGGGCCGAGCTTCCCGCCGCGCGGATCCTCGTCATGGGCCCGCTCGCGGACGGCGAGGACGCGGTCGCGCGCGAGGCGGTGCTCGAGGTCGCCGTCTCGCGGCCCGACCGCATTCCCGCGGGCGTCGACATCCATCTGAAGGTGGACACGGGGATGGGGCGGTTCGGGATGACGCCCGAGGAGGCGCTCGCCGCCCCGCGCGACCGGATGGTCGGCCTGATGAGCCACCTCGCGACGGCGGACGCGCTCGACGACTCGTTCGCGCGGCGCCAGCTCGACGTCTTCGCCGCCCTCGCCGCGCAGTTCCCGGGCGTGACCGCGCACCTCGCGAACTCGCCCGCGGTGTTCCAGCTGCCCGAGGCCGCGTTCGACGCGGTGCGCTGCGGCGTCGCGCTCTACGGGCTCTCGCCGTTCGGCCGCGATCCGGGCGAGTACGGTCTCGAGCCCGTCCTCTCGTGGCGGAGCTTCGTCGCCGAGACCCGCACGCTCGAGCCGGGGGAGAGCACCGGCTACGGGCGCCGCTTCGTCGTCGAGCGGCCCACGCGGATCGGCCTCGTTCCGGTCGGCTATGCGGACGGGTTCCGCCGTGGCCTGACCGGGACCGAGGTGCTCGTGGACGGCCGGCGCCGCGAGGTCGTCGGCACCGTCTCCATGGACTCGTTCGCGGTCGAGCTCGACGGGGAGGAGGCGGGTGCGCCGGTGACGCTCATCGGCGACGGCGTCCTCGCCGAGGAGCACGCAGACGTGCTCGGCACGATCAACTACGAGGTCACGTGCGGCATCCGCACCCCGCCGGAGCGGGCCGACCGGAGGGTCGTCCGTGGATGAGGCCGGGCTCGCCGAGGTCGCGGGCGAGAACTCGTTCCTCGTCGGCGGCGTGATCCGCGACGAGCTGCTCGGCCGTCCGATCGTCGACGTGGACGTCGCGACCGCCGACCCGGAGGCGGCCGCGCGGGCCTGGGCCGAGCGGACGGGCGGCGCGCTCGTGCAACTCTCGGAGCGCCACGGCGCCTGGCGCGTCGGGTTCCGCGGCGGGCACACGGTGGACTTCGCGCCGCTTCGCGGGACGATCGAGGACGACCTCGCCACACGCGACTTCACCGTGAACGCGATCGCGCGCCCGCTCGGCTCGCGAGAGTACCTCGATCCGTTCGGCGGCCTCGCCGACCTCGGCGCGCGTGCGCTCCGCGCGGTCACGGACGAGGTCTTCCGCGACGATCCTCTGCGGCTCCTCCGGGCCGTGCGGCTCGAGGAGGAGCTCTGGTTCGCGCTCGTTCCCGAGACCGAGGCGCTCGTCCGGCGCGACGCCGCGCTCGCGGGCAAGCCCGCGGGGGAGCGCATTCTGGGCGAGCTCGTGCGCCTCGGCGAGCCGGGAATCCGCCGCCTGGACGAGCTCGGGGTTCTCGCCGCGCTCGGAGGCTCCCTCGAGCGCCTCGACGCCGCCGCACCGTGCCCGACGAAGGGCTACGCGCTGGCGCTCGCGCTGGGCGATGGGCTCCTCGGCCTGCCGATCTCGAACGAGCTGCGCCGCTTCACGCGTGTGCTCCTCACGGCCGAGCGGCCGCCCGACGACTCCCCGCGCGCGATCCACCGCTTCCGGCGCGCCACCGAGCCCTGGGCCGTGGAGGCGCTCAGCGCGCTCGGCGCGACCGAACTCGTCCCGGCCGTCGAGGCCGCCCGCGCCGCCGACCCGGCCGAGCCGCTCCTGCGCGGCGACGAGCTCGGCCTGCCCGAGGGCCCCGAGATCGGCCGCATGCTCGAGCGCATCGCCGAGGAGCGCGCAGCCGGGACGATCGCGACGCGTGAGGAAGCGCTCGATCTGGTACGCAAGGAGGCGACATGGCCAGGCTGATCTACTCGGCGCTCGCCTCGCTCGACGGCTACGTCGCCGACGAGGACGGCAACTGGGACTGGGCAAGGCCGGACGAGGAGGTGCACTCCTTCGTCAACGATCTCGAGCGCCCGTCGGCACGCATCTGTACGGGCGCCGGATGTACGAGGTACTGGCGTACTGGGAGCGCCCACCCGCCGACCAGCCCGCGTACATGCAGGACTACGCGGCGATCTGGCAGGCGGCCGACAAGGTCGTCTACTCGCGCACGCTCGAGACCGTCTCCACCGCGAGGACGCGGATCGAGCGCGAGTTCGACCCGGAGGCCGTGCGCGGCATGAAGGCCGAGCTCGACCGCGACATCGCGATCGGCGGCCCCGAGCTCGCCGGGCAGGCGATCGAGGCCGGACTGGTCGACGAGTACCACCTGTTCCTCGCGCCCGCAATCGTCGGAGGCGGCACCCGTGCGCTTCCAGACGGGGTCCGTGTGGACCTCGAGCTCGCAGACACCCGCCGCTTCGGCAACGGCATGGTCTACGTGCGCTACGGGCTCAGGAGTACTTGACCGTGCAGCCGACGGCGGCCGTCTCGGCCGGCGAGGGCGAGTCGCCGCCGAGCACCGCGTCGAGCGCCTGGCGGAGCCACGGCTGCGCGCCGTCGGGATCCTCGCAATCCGAGTCGGGCGCGCCCTGGTAGACGAGGCGGCGGTCGGCGTCGAAGAGGAAGACCTCCGGTGTGCGGGCGGCCGAGTACGCGTGGGCCACGTCCTGCGACTCGTCGCGGACGAACGGGAACACGAAGCCCTGCTCCTCCGCGCGCCGCGTCATCTCCTCGAAGGAGTCGCCCGCGTGGTGGTTCGAGTTGACGGCGACGAGACCCGCGCGGCCCGCGTAGTCCCGCGCGATCGCGTTCAGCCGGTCCTCCCAGGCGATCACGTACGGGCAGTGGCAGCAGGAGAAGACGACCGCAACGGGCTGCCCTTCGTAGTCGTCCAGTGAGTGGTCGGCGCCGTCCGTGCCGGGCAGGCTGAACGGCGGGGCGGTGTCTCCAAGCGCGAGGCGGGCCACGCGGCAATGCTATCCGCGTGAGGGTGCTCTACCACGGCGTCGCGGCGGGGATGTGGACCTACTCCCACGCCTCGCATCGGGTCACCGTGCTCGGCCGCGAGCGGCTGGAAATCCCCCGCGGCTCGCTCATCCTCGTGACGCACCGGCGGGAGACCGACGTGCCGGTCGTGTGCCCGCCGCTCTACCGCCGCGCGCGGCTCTGGCGCCACCCGACAAGCTTCGCCGCGCGGGACGACATGTTCCTCCCGGGCTTCTTCGCCGGCTTCCCGCCCGACCTCTCGCCGCGGGCGCGCCGCGCGCTCTACCGCGTGAACGTCGCGCGCTTCCTGCCGCGCGTCGAGGTGCACCCGATCCGGAGCGCGCAGACCGCGCGGCTCGGCGAAGTGCTCGCGGCGAGAGGCGACGAGCAGCTTCCGGAGACCCGACGCCGCCGCGTTCCGGACGCGCGCGGCCGAGTGCGGGATCGAGCCGCCGGCGACCTCCCGCGAGGCGCTCCGCGGCGAGTACGCCGATCTCCTCTGGCGCGCGGTCACGCCCGGCGACCCGGCCGCCGCCGGCCTCGACGGGTTCTGGTCGCGCCGGGCCGGGCGAGGCGGCGCAGGACTTCCGCGCGCTCGTGGACATCGTGCGCGGCGGCATGGAGCTCCTCCTCTTCCCCGAGGGGCGTCCTTCGCCGGACGGCGAGATCGGCCCCGTGCAGCGCGGCCTTGGCGCGCTCGTGCGCCGAGCGCGGCCGGCGGCGCTCCAGCCCGTCGGGCTCGCCTACGACCCGCTCGTGCGCGGCCGGACGCGCGTCACGGTCGCGTTCCCGCCGCTCGCCCCGGTGCCCGAGGACGATGTCGAGGGCGCGGCACTCGGGCTCCTGCGCCTCGCGATGCCGCTCACCGCCGGCCAGATCGTCGCCGGACCTCGTCGAGCGCGGCTCGGAGCAGAGCGCCGAGGACGCCGCGGTCGAGGCGGTGCACGCGGCCCGCGCCGAGGGCCGCTTCGTGGAGCCCGATCTCCTGCGGGCCCGGCGCCGCGCCGCCCGCCTCGCGGACGCGCTCGCGGCCGCCCGCACACGACCGGATGAGGTCGCGTTCCTCGCCCGCGAGTTCCGCAGCGCCCGCGCCTAGGAGGCTTCGTCCGCCGTCTTGTGCGAGCCGCGGAAGAGGCGCGGCAGCGCCGGCCGCACCAGGCAGGCGCCGAGCAGCGTCACCGGCACGACGATCAGCGCGTGCATCGTGAGCACGTAGGCGGTTGCCGTCTCCGGACTGATGTCCACGTGCTTGGCGGTGAGGAGCGTGATGTAGTCGAAGCTCCCGAGGCCGGCGGCCGTCGTGGGCACGGCGAGCGCCAGGTTCCCGATCCCCTCGAGCAGGAAGTACGCGCCGATCCCGAGGTCGAGGCCGAACGCGTGGCCGACCACCGCGAACATCGTGACGTCGGCGAGCCACATGACCACCGAGGCGCCGAGCACGAGCAGGAACCGGCGGGCGCCGCGGAACGCGCCGAGGCCCTCGACGAAGTTCGCGCCGGCACGGGCGACGCGCGTGTGCCAGCGGCCGGGCAGACGCCGGGAGACGCGCCAGAGGAAGCGCTCGGTCCCGTCCGGGTGGAGGGCGGCGATCCAGCAGAGGACGACGCCGACCGTCACGCCCGAGGCGAGGGCGATCCCGGTGAGGAGCGGAATGCCGCCGTTCCCGACGAGCAGGGCGCCGAGGAGGATCCACGCGGCGAAGACGACGCCGTCCATGAGACGCTCGGCGAAGAGCGTCCCGGCGGTCACGAAGACCGGGATCGACTCGGTCTCGCGCATGGACTCGATGCGGAGCAGGTCGCCGCCGCGCGCGGGGAGGATGTTGTTCGCCGCACGGCCGACCGCGACGGTGGCGAACAGCTGCCGGAAGCCGACGCGCGACCCGGCGCCCTCGAGCAGGAGGCCCCAGCGCACCGTCATCGCCACGACGTTCACGAGAATCAGGCCGAGCGAGGCGAAAAGCGTCCAGGCGGGGAGCTCGCGCATCTCGTGCCAGGCCTCGCCGAGGTCCACCTGACGGAGGAACAGCACGAGGAACGCCACCGTGGCGGCCGTTCCCAGGGCGAAGCGCAACCCGTGACGGCGGAGCAACCCCACGCCCGCAAGGTATCTCCACGGTGCGGGATCGGGGAAACTCGTGGGCATGGGCGACGCGGGCAGACGGTTCTCGGGGCGCCGCGAGGTCGCGATCGGGCTCGGCGCCTATGCGCTCTACATGGCCGTGCGCCACGTGAAGATGCGCCGCGACGGGCGGGCGAGGGCGGCGCGGAACGCCGAGCGCGTGGTCGCGCTCGAGCGGCGCGCCGGGATCCACTGGGAGCCCGCGCTCCAGCGGTTGGCTCTCCGCCACCGCCGTTCGGTGGCCGCCCTGAACGTCGCCTACGTGACGCTGAACGTCGGGCTGACCGTGGGCTGGCTCATCCGGCTCTACCGGCGGCGCGACCCGGAGTTCCACCGCTTCCGGCGGGCCGCGCTCTCCTGCACGCTCGGCGCGCAGCCCGTCTTCCTGCTCTTCCCGGTGGCGCCGCCGCGGACGCTCGACGGGTTCGTGGACACGATCGCCGAGGTCAGCGGCTTCGACCTCGACGGGCTCGTCGCCGAGCTCTACGACCCGATCGCGGCCATGCCGTCCATCCATGTCGCCTACGCGGTCGTGACCGCGGCCGGGATCGCCGCGACGGCCGAGAATCCCTGGGTGCGCCGGCTCGCGCCGGGCTACCCGCCGCTCGTGGCCTTCATCGTCCTCGTGACCGGGAACCACTACGTCGCGGACGCGATCGGCGGCGCCGCGCTCGGCAAGACCGCTCTCCGTCTTTCGGGCTAGGCGACCTTCTCGAGCGCGGGGCTCTCGTCACCCTCGACCAGGTCGAGCACGGCCGCCTCGACCGCGCCCTGGAACGCCGGCTCGCCGAGCTCGTCTGCGTCGCCGAGCTCGTCGAGGACGCCGCCGATCGTGACGCCGCCGAGGTAGCGGTCGAAGACGCGCGGGTCGATGTAGGAGGCACGCGCGACGGCCGGCGTGTTCCCGAGGTAGTGGGCGACCTCCTGCACGGCGCGCGTGATCGCCCGCTTGCGCCCCGTAGGCGACGCGGCCACCGGCCCGGCCACGGCGAGGGCGACCGCGGCGAGCACCGTCCCCGTCCACGTGCGGAAGTCCTTGGCGGAGAAGTCGCCGCCGGTCGTCTCCTTGATGTACGCGTTGATGTCGTCCGAGCGCACGTCGAACCACGCGCCGTCCGCCTGGTAGGCGAGCAGCTCGCCCCGGCCGCCGCGCCGCTTCTTGAGCGCCTCGACGACGCGGTAGACGTCGCGGTCCACGACCGAGCGGAGGTGCCGCTTGCCGCTCTTCGCCGGGTAGTCGAAGACGATCGCCCAGCCGTCCTCGAGCGTCACGTGGGAGCGCTTCATCGTCGCGAGCCCGTAGCTCTCGTTCTCCTCCGCGTACTCCTCGCCGCCGATCCGGAAGAAGCCGCGGTCGAGGAGCCGCGCGGCGCACGCGAGCACGCGCGCCCGCGGGAAGCCGCGCTTGCGGACGTCGCGAGCCGCCTGCTCCCGCAGCGCCGGGAGCGCCCGGGCGAACTCGACCATGCGGTCGAACTTGATCTGGTCGCGCCGCTCGCGCCAGGCCTGGTGGTAGCGGTACTGCTTGCGCCCCGCCGCGTCGAGGCCCGTCGCCTGGACGTGGCCGTTCGGGTACGGGCAGATCCAGACGTCGTCCCACGCGGGCGGGATGGCGAGCTCGCGGATCCGCTCGAGGGTCTCGAGGTCGTCGACCCGCTCGCCGTCCTCGTCCAGGTACTCGAAGCCGCGCCCGCGTCCGCGGCGCACGATCCCGGGTCCGGACACGTCGCTTCGCCTGAGCCTCGGCATGCAGGCGTCAGTCGTTCCCTGGCGGCTCCCGGCGGGAAACGCGCAACCGGCCGGCCAGGCGGCTCATCCCGCCGGGCGCGAGGCCCTGAAGCGCGGCGGCCACGCGGAGGATCCCCGGCACGAACACCTCGCGCCGGTCGTGGTCGATCGCGCGCAGGACGGCGCGGGCGACGCGCTCGGGCGCGACGACAGCATGCCGCGTGACCGGGTTCGCGAGCACCTTCGTCTGCGGGAACGACTCGGTCGGGACGGGCCCGGGATTCACCGAATGGACGCGGATCCCGAGCGGGGCGAGCTCGCCCGCGACGCTGCGCGAGAACGCGAGCTGGGCGTGCTTGGACGCCGCATACGGGCCCGTCGTCATCGGGACGGTCGTCCCGGCGATGGACGCGATCGTGACCACGTCGGAGGGCGCGCCTTGCTCGAGGAGCGGCAGGAACGCGCGCAGCGCCCAGACGGACCCGAGGTAGTTCACAGCGGTCACCTGCTCGATCCGCTCGGGAGTGAGGTCGAGGAACCCGCCGCCGCCCGGCATCCCCGCGTTCAGGACGAGGACGTGGATCGCGGGATGCCGCTCGGCGACTCGCGCCGCCGCGGCATCCACCGCCTCGCGGTCCGCGACATCGCAGACCTCGGCCTCGCCGCCGATCTCCTCCGCCATGGCCTCGAGCGGCTCGGCGCGGCGCGCGAGCAGCACGCAGAGGAAGCCGCGCCCGGCGAGCGCCCGCGCGATCGCGGCGCCGATCCCGCTCGACCCTCCGGTGACCACTGCGACGCGCCTGGACTCCACGGCGAGGACGATAGACTCGCCGCGCCGTGCAGGACTTCAGCGGGAAAAAGGGACTCGTCCTCGGCGTCGCCAACAAGCGCTCGATCGCATGGGCGATCGCGCAGCGCCTGGCGGCGGGAGGCGCCGAGCTCGCGTTCACCTACCAGGGCGAGCGCATCGAGAAGTCGGTGCGCGACCTGGCCGAGTCGACCGGCTCGACGGTCGTCGCCGAGTGTGACGTCCGCGACGACGCGAGCCTCGACGAGCTCTTCGCCCGGGTGGGGGAGGAGTTCGACGGGAAGCTCGACCTGCTCGTCCACTCGGTCGCGTTCGCCGACGCGCGCGACCTCGAGGGCCGCTTCACGGACACGCCGCGCGACCGCTTCTGGCTCGCGCTCGATGTCTCCGCGTACTCGCTCGTCGCCGCGGCGCGCGCCGCGGAGCCGCTCATGGAGGCGGCGGGCGGCGGCTCGATCCTCACGATGACCTACCTCGGCGGCGAGCGGGCGGTGCCGCACTACAACGTGATGGGCGTCGCCAAGGCCGCGCTCGACTCGTCGGTCAAGTACCTCGCCTGGGACCTCGGCCAGAAGAACATCCGCGTGAACGCCGTGTCCGCTGGGCCCGTGCGCACGCTCGCCGCGCGCTCGATCGCCGGCTTTCCGACGATGGAGGCGATCGTCGACGAGCGCTCGCCGCTCCACCGCCCGATCGAGTCGGACGACGTCGGCGCCGCGGCCGCGTACCTCCTCTCCGACGACGCGCGCAACGTGACCGGGACGACGCTCTACGTCGACTCCGGCTACCACGCCATGGGCATGTAGGCCCCGGCTAGGGAAAGCGCGAGCTCGTCCGGTCGAGGTCGAGCGGGCCGCCGTCGCGGCAGCCCGGCGGCACCTGGTACTCGAGGGTCGCTGCGCCGCGCAGGCCGTTCTCGGCGAGCTGCTGCCGCATGAGCTGCCGCGCCCGCGCCTCGGGCAGGCCGAGGCGCCGCCCCAGCCCGACGGCGGACTGGAGGGCGTAGCACTCGGTCGTGCCCTCGTCGGCGACGCCGCGGAGGTGCCACGCCTCGTGTGCGAGCACGGCAAGCGAACGGGCGGTTTGGCTTGGTCTGACCTCGTCTTTGAACGCGAGCCGATAGAGGTCGAGGCAACGCTCCGGCGTCAGGTAGGCGACGCTGCCGCCGACGCGTCGCGATGCCGTCCGCGTGCTGCACCACGCCGACGTGCCGCCCGGACTCGTCACAGCGGATCGCGACCGGCTTGCCGGCGATGCGCGACGCCTCGGACGAGAACCGGGCCGCCGCCTCGGCTCGGGTCGTCGCGGAGAGCCCGTCCCAGCCGGTACGGCCGTTCGCGAGCCAGAGGAGCAGGCCGAGGCCCCCGATCAGCGCGGCTCCGGCGAGCAGGCGCACCACCGGACGCGGGCGCGGCCGGTCCCAGGCGGGCGCGGCCGGGTCGGCCTCCTCGTACTCGTACTCCTCGTCGTCCTCGAGCTCGTCGATCGCCGGGTAGCCGTACAGCTCCTTGTCGACCGGCTGCGGACCCCGGTCGGGCACCGCGGGCGGCGCCGCGCGAATCGCGCCGACGAAGAAGTGCAGCTCGAGCGCTGCGAGGGCGAGGAACGGGAGCCAGACCGGCACTTCCGCGCGCAGCCAGTACGGGCCGAAGATGAGCGCGAGCAGGAAGAGGACGAGTGCCGCCCGCACGAGGTTCACGGGACGCCGAAGCGGGTGCGTCGATTCCTCCACGACCCGACCGTAGCGGGCGGACGTCTGGCCGACGACGATCTTGACCATCGGTGCGAGCCGTCCCAGCAGCAACGCTTGGAGCACGGGACGCGGAGGAGTAGGCTCGCGCCGATGCGCACAAGGTGGGTGGTCCTGGTGGGGGCGACCGGACTTCTCCTCGGCGCGGCCGCGCTGCGGCTCCTCGACGTCGGATCCGGCCTCTGCCCGCTGCACGGACCCGGCTCCTACCTTCGGCGACCCCACAGATCTCGGCGACCACAAGGAGGTGGCCGTCCACTTCACGTGCGAGGGCGCCGAGCTCGCGGGGACGCTCTACCTGCCGGCCGCGGACGGCCGCCATCCCGCCGTCGTCTGGGTTCACGGGGCCGGCGAGCAGCCGCGGCTCGGCTACGGCAACATCGTGGCTCCCCTCGTCCAGAAGGGCGTCGCCGTCTTCTCCTACGACAAGCGCGGCGTGGGCGAGTCGGAGGGGGACTGCTGCCCGGGCGACGACAACCACTTCAACCTCCTGGCCGCGGACGCGGACGGCGCCGTGGCCGCGCTCCGGTCGCGCGAGGACGTCGATCCCGAGCGCGTCGGCTTCTACGGCGTCAGCCAGGCTGGGTGGGTCGTGCCGCTCGCGAACGCGCGCCTCGCCGACCCGGCCGCGTTCACGGCGCTCGCGAGCGGCGCCGACCGTGACGACCGGGGAGGAGGCCGTCTGGAGCGACGCCGCCGGCGAGGACGAGTCCGGGCCCGCTGTCCGCGGAGCAGAAGGCCGAGGCCGAGAAGAAGATCACGGACGCTGGCCCGTCAGGCTTCGACCCGATGCCGTACATCGAGAAGATGCGGTCGCCGGGGCTCTGGCTGTTTGGCGGCGGCGACCGGTCGATTCCCGCCGATCGCTCGGCCGAGTTGCTCCAGAAGCTCGGACGGGCGGACTTCGCGGTGACCGTCTACCCCGAGGCCGGCCATGGGCTGCTCGACACGACTCCGACCGCGCCGGAGGCTCCGTCCGACCTGGTCGCGTGGATCGTCGCGACGGCGAAGCCGAGCTAGACCGCGCTCTGCTCGGCCCAGAGGTTCACGTCGCTCTCGGTCGCGTAGCGGTCGATCGCGGCGAGCTCGTCCTCGCCGAAGTCGAGGCGGTCGAGCGCGGCGAAGGTGTTCTCGAGCTGCTCGACGCTGCTCGCGCCGACGAGGGCCGAGGTCACGCGCTCGTCGCGCAGGGTCCAGGCGACCGCCATCTGCGCGAGGCTCTGCCCGCGCGTCTCGGCGATCTCGTTCAGGCCGCGGATCTTCGCGAGCGTCTCTTCCGTCAGGAGATCCGGCGAGAGGGTCTCATGCCTGCTCGCCCGCGAGCCCTCCGGGATGCCGTGGAGGTACTTGTCGGTCAGCATCCCCTGCGCGAGCGGCGAGAAGCAGATGCAGCCGACCCCGAGCTCGCCGAGCGTGTCGAGCAGCTCGTCCTCGATCCAGCGGTTCAGCATCGAGTACGAGGGCTGGTGGATGAGGAGCGGCGCCCCCAGGTCGCCGAGGATCGCGGCCGCCTCGCGCGTGCGGTCGGCCGAGTACGACGAGATGCCGGCGTAGAGCGCCTTGCCCTGCGCCACCGCGGTCGCGAGCGCGCCCATCGTCTCCTCGAGCGGCGTCTCGGGATCGGGGCGGTGCGAGTAGAAGATGTCCACGTAGTCGAGGCCCATGCGCCGAAGGCTCGCGTCGAGGCTCGCAAGGAGGTACTTGCGGGAGCCGCCGTCTCCGTACGGGCCGGGCCACATGTCCCAGCCGGCCTTGGTGGAGACGATGAGCTCGTCGCGGTGCGGCCGGAGGTCCTGGGCGAGGAGCCGGCCGAACGTCTCCTCCGCCGACCCGTAGGGCGGCCCGTAGTTGTTTGCGAGGTCGAAGTGCGTGATGCCGAGGTCGAAGGCGCGGCGCACGATCGCGCGGCTCGTCTCGAGCGGCCGGTCGCTCCCAAAGTTGTGCCAGAACCCGAGCGAGATCACGGGAAGCGAGACGCCGCTTCGCCCCGAGCGGCGGAAGGCCATCCCGTCGTACCGGTCTGGGTCGGGCAGGTACGGCGGGACGACGTCCACGATCAGCCGACGGTAGCGAACACGGGCGCGAGCGCGTCCCAGCGCTCGATCTCGCAGCCGCCGCCGCGGTTGAACTCCGCGCTCACGTCCTCGCCGTCGAGCGTGCCGGTGATCGTGGCACGCTGCGGTCCGCCGAAGATCATCGTGCACGCAGTGTCCTTCGGCACCGGCTCCAGGGCCTCGGGGTGCGCCGCGAGCGCCGCGCACGCGGCGTCGGGCTGCGGATGCGAGCCGCCGGCCGGGTCGCACTCGAGCGTCCATTCCATGGGCGTCGCCTCGGTGCCGTTGGGCAGGACGGAGATCGTTAGGATCGTCGCCGGAGCGGCGGTCGTGTCCCCTCCGGCGCCCGAGCCGGTGTCGGCGCCCTCCGTCTCGCCGCAGCCCGCGAGCGCAAGGACGAGCGCGGCCGCGGCGAGTACCCTCACCCGATCGTCCCCGCCGCGGCGACGAGCTCGTCCATGTCGGGCACCTCGCCCGTCCCGTAGACCTTCGCCCAGGTGACGATGCGGTCGTGGTCGAGCACGAAGGCGGACCGCTCGGCCACGTTCTCGAGCCCACGGTAGTCCTGGGCCACGTCGAAGCCGCGAATCGCCTCGGCGTTCCAGTCGGAGACGAGCGTCAGGTCGTGCAGGTCGAGTGCCTGGCACCAGGCGACATGCGACCAGGGGCTGTCGCGCGAGATGCCGATGGGGAGGACCCCGGCCTGCTCGAAGTCCTCCCTCCTGTCACGCAGGAGGAGCATCTCGTCGGTTCAGGTGCTCGACCAGTCGAAGAGGTAGAAGAGGAGCAAGAGCCCCTTGTCCGGGGGTGCGAGGTCGTGCACGCGGACGGAGGCCCCCATCGAGGGCCAGACCGGGACGTTCGGCGCCCGATCGCCGACCGCGATCATGCGGCCACCGGCTTCACGGCCACGTCCTCGGTCGCGTCGGCGATCTCGCGGACGACCTCGGCGACGTCGCGGTTCGCGTTGTAGACACGGCGCTGCCGGTCGGCGCCGTTTCCGCGCGCCAGGATCTCCTTGATGCCCTCGAGCTCGCGGTCGGAGCCGAGCTCGCGCGCGTGCGGCTCGATCTCGCGCAGGGCGCGCCGGATGAGCTGCGCGACGGGGACGCGGTTCCGCCGGCCGGTCGGGAGGTCCATCACGGGCGCCTCGAGGCCGTAGCGCCCGGCGAGCCACTTGTTCTCGGTTACGAGCATGCGGTGGAAGGACGGGAGCTCCTGCTTCGCGTCGTACTCGTCCGAGTAGCGCTTCACGAGCGCCTGGATATACGCGGCGATCGAGACGGCATCCTCGACGCGCGTGACGGCGTCCATGATGCGCACCTCGAGCGTGCCCCACTTGGGGTGCGGGCGGATGTCCCACCAGATGTGCGTGTAGTCCGCAATGCAGCCGGTCTTCTCGAGCTGCCCGACGACCGCCGCGTACTCGTCGTAGTTCTCGAAGCGAGGCGGGACGCCGGAGCGCGGGAAGGCGGCGAAGACCATCTGCCGCGTCGAGTGGAGGCCGGTCAGCTCACCGCGCCAGAACGGCGACGAGGCGGAGAGCGCGAGCAGGTCGCCGAGGTGGTTCAGCATCGCGCGCATGAGCGAGATCGCCTTCTCGGGGCCATCTACGGCGACGTGCACGTGCATACCGAAGATGAGCTCGCGGCGCGCCACGTACTGGAGCTGGTCGACGAGCGCGCGGTAGCGGTCCCGGGCGGTGATGCGCTGGCGCTCGAAGAGGCTGAACGGGTGCGTTCCGGCCGAGCCGACGCGGAGCGACTCCTTCTGCGCGAGCTGGGTCACGTAGGCGCGCAGCTTGCGGAGCTCGCCGTCCACGTCCCCGGCCGTGTGGCAGACGGGGGTCGAGATCTCGAGCACCGACTGCATGAGCTCCGGCGTGATCCGCTGGACGAACTCCTCCTCGTGCACGCGCGAGAGGACGGTGTCCACGTGCTGCACGAGGTCGAACGTCTCGGGGTCGAGGAGCATGTACTCCTCCTCGACCCCGAGCGTGAAGGGGTCGCCTTGGCCGTACTTGTGGTCGAGAACGCTCCCCCCGGCGGCGAAGCTCTCTCCCGTGATCGAGGGCGGATAGAGCTGTTTCATGGGCGCAAATCTACTCCGCGGCGCCGAATCGACGCCCCGCGGGGCCCGGGCGCGCGGGTTTGCGGGCTCAGGCGGGCGCGTCCGGCGGGAGGAGGATAACGGCCTCGGCCTCGATCTCCACGCGGTACTGCGGGGCCACGAGCTCGGCGACGGTGACGGCCGTGCAGGCAGGGCGGATGTCGCCGAAGACCTCGCCGTGCGCGCGTCCGACCGCCTCGAAGTCGCCTGTGTCCACGAGGTAGATGCGGGTGCGGACGACGTCCTCGAAGGCCGCGCCCGCCTCGGCCAGGGCCGCACCGATGATCTCGAGGCAGCGCCGGGCCTGGTCGCCCGCGTCGGCCGGCGGATCGGCGCCTTCGGGCATGACGGCGACGGTCCCGGCCACGAAGACCCTGTCCCCGGCCCGCACGGCCCGGGAGAACCCAACGACCGGCTCGTACGGCGAGCCGGAGGAGACGAGGCGGCGGAGCGTCACCCGACTAGTATCGCGCGCCGTGGAGCCGCTCGACCTCGTTGCGTCCTGGCCGGTGGACACGGCCGCCGTGGGCGTGGCCGGCCCGGACGGGGTGCTGGCGCGCCGCGGCCCGTCCGGGCTCGTCCTCCCCTGGGCGTCGGTGACGAAGCTCGCGACCGCCTCGGCCGTGCTCGTCGCCGCGGAGGAGGGCATCGTGGAGCTCGACGAGCCCGCCGGCCCACCCGGCTCGACCGTTCGGCACCTCATGGCGCACGCGTCCGGACTCCCCATGGAGGACGGTCCGCCGATCGCCAGGCCCGGAGAGCGGCGGATCTACTCCAATCCCGGGTTCGAGGCCCTCGGCGAGCTCGTCGCGTCGCGCGCCGAAATGCCGTTCGCCGAGTACCTCGCCGGGGCGGTGCTCGAGCCGGCGGGGATGGAAGCGACCGAGCTGCGCGGGTCGCCGGCCTCCGGCGCGTACGGCCCGCTCGACGACCTCCTGGCGTTCGGGCGCGAGCTCCTCGCGCCGCGCTTCCTCGCCCCCGAGACCCTCGCCGAGGCCACGTCCGTCGTGTTCCCCGGGCTCGTCGGGGTACTGCCCGGCTTCGGGCGCCAGGATCCGAACGACTGGGGCCTGGGCTTCGAGCTCCGCGACGCCAAGCGGCCGCACTGGACCGGGGAGCGCAACTCGCCGAGGACGTTCGGGCACTTCGGTCGCTCGGGGACGTTCCTCTGGGTCGACCCGGAGGCCGGGATCGCCTGCGCCTGCCTGACCGACCGGTCATTCGGCGACTGGGCGGCGGAAGCTTGGCCGGCCCTCTCGGACGCCGTGCTCGACGCATTCGGCTCCTGATCTCCAGTCACGCACACGGCTGAGGGCGGCGCCTGCTCCCGTCGGCGGCGCGGGTGATGGATGGGCCTCAGCATAAGCCGGAGATCCGCGCGTGTCTGTCACGGACCGTGCCGGCTTCGTGCCGAATGTGTGACGAGAGCCGCGCGTCACGCGCGCGGGCTCAGCTCGTAAACAGGGGCCGCACGAGCTCGTCGAACGTCTCGCGGTCGCAGCTCGCGATCGTCGCCGGCGTCACCGCGGCGACCGACGCCGTGCGCGGCGTGTCCATGAGGAGCGCGACCTCGCCGAAGTACTCGCCCGGGCGCATGAGCCCACGGTCGCCGCGCTCGTCCTGCGAGGCGCGCAGGAGGCCCGAGAGCACGACGTAGAACCGCTCGCCCTC